>CAWJAJ010000001.1:0-138695 GCA_963840805.1 uncultured beta proteobacterium
TCACGCAGGACGTGGCGATCACGATCACCGGCACGAATGATGAAGTGCTGGTCAGCGGCGCGGTGGCCACCGGTGCGGTGGTCGAGGACGGCACGGCCAGTGCCGTGGGCACGGTGAACTTCACCGACGTCGACCTGACCGACGACCACGTCGTGAGCTCGGCGCTGCAGTCGACCGACTACACGAGCTCGATGGGCACCTTCACGGCGGTGGAAACCGCCGACACCACCGGCAGCGGCAGCGGTGGCGTGGTGAGCTGGAGCTACGCGATCAACAACGCCGCGGCGCAGCAGCTGGCCAACGGCCAGGTGGTGACCGAGGTCCACCGCATCACGATCGACGACCAGAACGGCGACACCGTCACGCAGGACGTGGCGATCACGATCACCGGCACGAATGATGAAGTGCTGGTCAGCGGCGCGGTGGCCACCGGCGCGGTGGTCGAGGACGGACCGCCAGTGCCGTGGCACGGTGAACTCCACCGACTCGACCTGACCGACGACCACGTCTGAGCTCGGCGCTGCAGTCGACCGACTACATGAGCTCGATGGGCACCTTCACGGCGGTGGAAACCGCCGACACCACCGGCAGCGGGAGCGTGGCGTGGGAGCTGGAGCTACGCGATCAACAATGCTGCGGCGCAGCAGCTGGCCAACGGCCAGGTGGTAACCGAGATCCACCCCATCACGATCGACGACCAGAAACGGCGACACCGTCACGAGGAC
The DNA here is from genome assembly GCA_963840805.1 of uncultured beta proteobacterium. Classification (GTDB taxonomy): domain Bacteria; phylum Pseudomonadota; class Gammaproteobacteria; order Burkholderiales; family Burkholderiaceae_C; genus CADEEN01. The sequence goes on from CAWJAJ010000001.1 coordinate 726, forward strand.
GTGGCGATCACGTCGACGGCACGAATGATGAAGCGCTGGTCAGCGGCGCGGTGGCCACCGGTGCGGTGGTCGAGGACGGCACGGCGAGTGCCGTGGGCAGGTGGACTTCACCGACGTCGACCTGACCGACGACCACGTCGCGAGCTCGGCGCTGGAGTCGACCGACTACACGAGCTCGATGGGCACCTTCACGGCGGTGGAAACCGCTGACACCACCGGCAGCGGCAGCGGTGGCGTGGAGAGCTGGAGCTACGCGATCAACAACGCCGCGGCGCACAGCTGGCCAACGGCCAGGTGGTGACCGAGGTCGACCGCATCACGATCGACGACCAGAACGGCGACACCGTCACGCAGGACGTGGCGATCACGATCACCGGAACGAATGATGAAGTGCTGGTCAGCGGCGCGGTGGCCACCGGCGCGGTGGTCGAGGACGGCACGGCCAGTGCCGTGGGCACGGTGAACTTCACCGACGTCGACCTGACCGACGACCACGTCGCGAGCTCGGCGCTGCAGCGACAGACTACACCAGCTCGATTGGCACCTTCACGGCGGTGGAACTGCCGACACCACCGGCAGCGGCAGCGGTGGCGTGGTGAGCTGGAGCGACGCGATCAACAATGCCGCGGCCAGCAGCTGGCCAACGGCCAGGCGGTGACCGAGGTCCACCGCATCACGATCGACGACCAGAACGGCGACACCGTCACGCAGGACGTGGCGATCATGATCACCGACGAACGAGAAGCGCTGGTCAGCGGCGCGGTGGCCACCGGTGCGCGGTCGAGGACGGCACGGCCAGTGCCGTGGGCACGGCGAACTTCACCGACGTCGACCTGACCGACGACCACGTCGCGAGCTCGGCGCTGCAGTCGACGATACACGAGCTCGATGGGCACCTTCACGGCGGTGGAAACCGCCGATACCACCGGCAGCGGCAGCGGTGGCGCGGCGAGCTGGAGCTACGCGATCAACAACGCCGCGGCGCAGCAGCTGGCCAACGGCCAGGTGGTGACCGAGGTCCACCGCATCACGATCGACGACCAGAACGGCGACACCGTCACGCAGGACGTGGCGATCACGATCACCGGCACGAATGACGAAGCGCTGGTCAGCGGCGCGGTGGCCACCGTGCGGGGTCGAGGACGGCACGGCCAGTGCCGTGGGCACGGCGAACTTCACCGACGTCGACCTGACCGACGACCACGTCGTGAGCTCGGCGCTGGAGTCGACCGACGACACGAGACCGATGGGCACCTTCACGGCGGTGGAAACCGCCGACACCATCGGCAGCGGCAGCGGTGGCGTGGTGAGCTGGAGCTACGCGATCAACAACGCCGCGGCGAGCAGCTGGCCAATGGCGAGGTGGTGACCGAGGTCCACCCAATCACGATTGACGACCAGAACGGCGACACCGTCACGCAGGACGTGGTGATCACGATCACTGGACCAACGATGAAGTGCTGGTCAGCGGCGCGGTGGCCACCGGTGCGGTGGTCGAGGACGGCACGGCGAGTGCCGTGGGCACGGTGAGTTTCCACGACGTCGACCTGACTGACGACCATGTCGTGAGCTCGGCGCTGCAGTCGACTGACTACACGAGCCGATGGGACCTTCACGGCGGTGGAAACCGCCGACACCCTGGCAGCGGCAGCGGTGGCGTGGCGAGCTGTAGCTACGCGATGAACAACGCCGCGGCGGAGCAGCTGGCCAATGGCGAGGCGGTGACCGAGGTCCACCGCATCACGATCGACGACCAGAACGGCGACACCGACACGAGGACGTGGCGATCATGATCACCCGCACCAATGATGAAGCGCTGGTCAGCGGCGCGGTGGCCACCGGCGCGGTGGTCGAGGACGGCACGGCCAGTGCCGTGGGCACGGTGAACTTCACCGACGTCGACCTGACCGACGACGACGTCGTGAGCTCGGCGCTGCAGTCGACCGACTACACGAGCTCGATGGGCACCTTCACGGCGGTGGAAACGCAACACCACCGGCAGCGGCAGCGGTGGCGTGGCGAGCTGAAGCTACGCGATGAACAACGCCGCGGCGGAGCAGCTGGCCAACGGCCAGGTGGGGACCGAGGTCGACCGCATCATGATCGACGACCAGAACGGCGACACCGTCACGCAGGACGTGGCGATCACGATCACCGGCACGAATGATGAAGCGCTGGTCAGCGGCGCGGCGGCCACCGGTGCGGTGGTCGAGGACGGCACGGCCAGCGCCGTGGGCACGGCGTACTTCACCGACGTCGACCTGACCGACTACTACGTCGTGAGCTCGGCGCTGCAGTCGACCGACTACACGAGCTCGATGGGCACCTTCACGGCGGTGGAAACTGCCGACACCACCTGTAGCGGCAGCGGTGGCGGCGAGCTGGAGCTACGCGATCAACAACGCCGCGGCGCAGCAGCTGGCCAACGGCCAGGGGGCGACTGAGGTCGACCGCATCACGATCGGCGACCAGAACGGCGACACCGTCACGCAGGACGTGGCGATCACGATCACCGGTACGAAAGATGAAGTGTGGTCAGCGGCGCGGTGGCCACCGGTGCGGTGGTCGAGGAATGCACGGCGAGTGCCGTGGGCACGGTGAACTTCACCGACTCGACCTAACCGACTACTACGTCCGAGCTCGGCGCTGCAGTCGACCGACTACACACTCGATGGGCACCTTCACGGCGGTGGAAACCGCCGACACCACCGGCAGCGGCAGCGGTGGCGTGGCGAGCTGGAGCTACGCGATCAACAACGCCGCGGCGCAGCAGCTGGCCAACGGCCAGGCGGCGACCGAGGTCCACCGCATCACGATCGACGACCAGAACGGCGACACCGTCACGCAGGACGTGGCGATCATGATCACCGGCACGAATGATGAAGTGCTGGTTAGCGGCGCGGTGGCCACCGGCGCGGTGGTCGAGGACGGCACGGCCAGTGCCGTGGGCACGGTGAACTTCACCGACGTCGACCTGACCGATCACCACGTCGCGAGTCGGCGCTGCAGTCGACCGACGACACGAGCTCGATGGGCACCTTCACGGCGGTGGAAACCGCCGACACCACCGGCAGCGGCAGCGGTGGCGTGGTGAGCTGGAGCTACGCGATCAAGAACGCGGCGGCGCAGCAACTGGCCAACGGCCAGGCGGCGACCGAGGTCCACCGCATCACCATCGACGACCAGAACGGCGACACCGTCACGCAGGACGTGGCGATCACGATCACCGGCACGAATGACGAAGTGCTGTCAGCGGCGCGGTGGCCACCGGTGCGGTGGTCGAGGACGGCACGGCCAGCGCCGTGGGCACGGTGAACTTCACCGACGTCAACTGACCGACGACCATGTCGGGAGCTCGGCGCTGGAGTCGACCGACTACACGAGCTCGATGGGCACCTTCACGGCGGTGGAAACCGCTGAGACCACCGGCAGCGGCAGCGGTGGCGTGGTGAGCTGGAGGACGCGATCAACAACGCCGCGGCGCAGCAGCTGGCCAACGGCCAGGCGGTGACCGAGGTCCACCGCATCACGATCGATGACGAGAACGGCGACACCGTCACGCAGGACGTGGCGATCATGATCACCTGGACGATGATGAAGTGCCGGTCAGCGGCGCGGTGGCCACCGGTGCGGTGGTCGAGGACGGCACGGCCAGTGCCGTGGGCACGGTGAAATTCACCGACGACGACCTGACCGACGACCACGTCGTCAGCTCGGCGCTGGAGTCGACCGATACACGAGCCGATCGGCACCTTCACGGCGGTGGAAACCGCCGACACCACCGGCAGCGGAGCGGGTGGCGTGGTGAGCTGGAGCTACGCGATCAACAACGCCGCGGCGCAGCAGCTGGCGAATGGCCAGGTGGTGACCGAGGTCCACCGCATCACGATCGACGACCAGAACGGCGAAACCGTTACGAGGACGTGGTGATCACGATCACCGGCACGAATGACTAAGTGCTGGTCAGCGGCGCGGTGGCCACCGGTGCGGTGGTCGAGGACGGCACGGCCAGTGCCGTGGCACGGTGAACTTCACCACGTCGACCTGACCGACGACCACGTCGTGAGTCGGCGCTGGAGTCGACGATTACACGAGCCGATGGGCACCTTCACGGCGGTGGAAACCGCCGACACCACCGGCAGCGGCAGCGGTGGCGTGGCGAGCTGGAGCTACGCGATCAACAACGCCGCGGCGCAGCAGCTGGCCAACGGCCAGGTGGTGACCGAGGTCCACCGCATCACGATCGACGATGAGACGGTGACACCGTCACGCAGGACGTGGCGATCACGATCACCGGCACGAATGATGAAGTGCTGGTCAGCGGCGCGGTGGCCACCGGTGCGGTGGTCGAGGACGGCACGGCCAGTGCCGTGGGCACGGTGAACTTCACCGACGTCGACCTGACCGACGACCACGTCGTGAGCTCGGCGCTGCAGTCGACCGACTACACGAGCTCGATGGGCACCTTCACGGCGGTGGAAACCGCCGACACCACCGGCAGCGGCAGCGGTGGCGTGGTGAGCTGGAGCTACGCGATCAACAACGCCGCGGCGCAGCAGCTGGCCAACGGCCAGGTGGTGACCGAGGTCCACCGCATCACGATCGACGACCAGAACGGCGACACCGTCACGCAGGACGTGGCGATCACGATCACCGGCACGAATGATGAAGTGCTGGTCAGCGGCGCGGTGGCCACCGGTGCGGTGGTCGAGGACGGCACGGCCAGTGCCGTGGGCACGGTGAACTTCACCGACGTCGACCTGACCGACGACCACGTTGGCGAGCTCGGCGCTGCAGTCGACCGACTACACGAGCTCGATGGGCACCTTCACGGCGGTGGAAACCGCCAACACCACCGGCAGCGGCAGCGGTGGCGTGGTGAGCTGGAGCTACGCGATCAACAACGCCGCGGCGCAGCAGCTGGCCAACGGCCAGGTGGTGACCGAGGTCCACCGCATCACGATCGACGACCAGAACGGCGACACCGTCACGCAGGACGTGGCGATCACGATCACCGGCACGAATGATGAAGTGCTGGTCAGCGGCGCGGTGGCCACCGGTGCGGTGGTCGAGGACGGCACGGCCAGTGCCGTGGGCACGGTGAACTTCACCGACGTCGACCTGACCGACGACCACGTCGTGAGCTCGGCGCTGCAGTCGACCGACTACACGAGCTCGATGGGCACCTTCACGGCGGTGGAAACCGCCGACACCACCGGCAGCGGCAGCGGTGGCGTGGTGAGCTGGGAGCTACGCGATCAACAACGCCGCGGCGCAGCAGCTGGCCAACGGCCAGGTGGTGACCGAGGTCCACCGCATCACGATCGACGACCAGAACGGCGACACCGTCACGCAGGACGTGGCGATCACGATCACCGGCACGAATGATGAAGTGCTGGTCAGCGGCGCGGTGGCCACCGGTGCGGTGGTCGAGGACGGCACGGCCAGCGCCGTGGGCACGGTGAACTTCACCGACGTCGACCTGACCGACGACCACGTCGTGAGCTCGGCGCTGCAGTCGACCGACTACACGAGCTCGATGGGCACCTTCACGGCGGTGGAAACCGCCGACACCACCGGCAGCGGCAGCGGTGGCGTGGTGAGCTGGAGCTACGCGATCAACAACGCCGCGGCGCAGCAGCTGGCCAACGGCCAGGTGGTGACCGAGGTCCACCGCATCACGATCGACGACCAGAACGGCGACACCGTCACGCAGGACGTGGCGATCACGATCACCGGCACGAATGATGAAGTGCTGGTCAGCGGCGCGGTGGCCACCGGTGCGGTGGTCGAGGACGGCACGGCCAGTGCCGTGGGCACGGTGAACTTCACCGACGTCGACCTGACCGACCACCACGTCGTGAGCTCGGCGCTGCAGTCGACCGACTACACGAGCTCGATGGGCACCTTCACGGCGGTGGAAACCGCCGACACCACCGGCAGCGGCAGCGGTGGCGTGGTGAGCTGGAGCTACGCGATCAACAACGCCGCGGCGCAGCAGCTGGCCAACGGCCAGGTGGTGACCGAGGTCCACCGCATCACGATCGACGACCAGAACGGCGACACCGTCACGCAGGACGTGGCGATCACGATCACCGGCACGAATGATGAAGTGCTGGTCAGCGGCGCGGTGGCCACCGGTGCGGTGGTCGAGGACGGCACGGCCAGTGCCGTGGGCACGGTGAACTTCACCGACGTCGACCTGACCGACGACCACGTCGTGAGCTCGGCGCTGCAGTCGACCGACTACACGAGCTCGATGGGCACCTTCACGGCGGTGGAAACCGCCGACACCACCGGCAGCGGCAGCGGTGGCGTGGTGAGCTGGAGCTACGCGATCAACAACGCCGCGGCGCAGCAGCTGGCCAACGGCCAGGTGGTGACCGAGGTCCACCGCATCATGATCGACGACCAGAACGGCGACACCGTCACGCAGGACGTGGCGATCACGATCACCGGCACGAATGATGAAGTGCTGGTCAGCGGCGCGGTGGCCACCGGTGCGGTGGTCGAGGACGGCACGGCCAGTGCCGTGGGCACGGTGAACTTCACCGACGTCGACCTGACCGACGACCACGTCGTGAGCTCGGCGCTGCAGTCGACCGACTACACGAGCTCGATGGGCACCTTCACGGCGGTGGAAACCGCCGACACCACCGGCAGCGGCAGCGGTGGCGTGGTGAGCTGGAGCTACGCGATCAACAACGCCGCGGCGCAGCAGCTGGCCAACGGCCAGGTGGTGACCGAGGTCCACCGCATCACGATCGACGACCAGAACGGCGACACCGTCACGCAGGACGTGGCGATCACGATCACCGGCACGAATGATGAAGTGCTGGTCAGCGGCGCGGTGGCCACCGGTGCGGTGGTCGAGGACGGCACGGCCAGTGCCGTGGGCACGGTGAACTTCACCGACGTCGACCTGACCGACGACCACGTCGTGAGCTCGGCGCTGCAGTCGACCGACTACACGAGCTCGATGGGCACCTTCACGGCGGTGGAAACCGCCGACACCACCGGCAGCGGCAGCGGTGGCGTGGTGAGCTGGAGCTACGCGATCAACAACGCCGCGGCGCAGCAGCTGGCCAACGGCCAGGTGGTGACCGAGGTCCACCGCATCACGATCGACGACCAGAACGGCGACACCGTCACGCAGGACGTGGCGATCACGATCACCGGCACGAATGATGAAGTGCTGGTCAGCGGCGCGGTGGCCACCGGTGCGGTGGTCGAGGACGGCACGGCCAGTGCCGTGGGCACGGTGAACTTCACCGACGTCGACCTGACCGACGACCACGTCGTGAGCTCGGCGCTGCAGTCGACCGACTACACGAGCTCGATGGGCACCTTCACGGCGGTGGAAACCGCCGACACCACCGGCAGCGGCAGCGGTGGCGTGGTGAGCTGGAGCTACGCGATCAACAACGCCGCGGCGCAGCAGCTGGCCAACGGCCAGGTGGTGACCGAGGTCCACCGCATCACGATCGACGACCAGAACGGCGACACCGTCACGCAGGACGTGGCGATCACGATCACCGGCACGAATGATGAAGTGCTGGTCAGCGGCGCGGTGGCCACCGGTGCGGTGGTCGAGGACGGCACGGCCAGTGCCGTGGGCACGGTGAACTTCACCGACGTCGACCTGACCGACGACCACGTCGTGAGCTCGGCGCTGCAGTCGACCGACTACACGAGCTCGATGGGCACCTTCACGGCGGTGGAAACCGCCGACACCACCGGCAGCGGCAGCGGTGGCGTGGTGAGCTGGAGCTACGCGATCAACAACGCCGCGGCGCAGCAGCTGGCCAACGGCCAGGTGGTGACCGAGGTCCACCGCATCACGATCGACGACCAGAACGGCGACACCGTCACGCAGGACGTGGCGATCACGATCACCGGCACGAATGATGAAGTGCTGGTCAGCGGCGCGGTGGCCACCGGTGCGGTGGTCGAGGACGGCACGGCCAGTGCCGTGGGCACGGTGAACTTCACCGACGTCGACCTGACCGACGACCACGTCGTGAGCTCGGCGCTGCAGTCGACCGACTACACGAGCTCGATGGGCACCTTCACGGCGGTGGAAACCGCCGACACCACCGGCAGCGGCAGCGGTGGCGTGGTGAGCTGGAGCTACGCGATCAACAACGCCGCGGCGCAGCAGCTGGCCAACGGCCAGGTGGTGACCGAGGTCCACCGCATCACGATCGACGACCAGAACGGCGACACCGTCACGCAGGACGTGGCGATCACGATCACCGGCACGAATGATGAAGTGCTGGTCAGCGGCGCGGTGGCCACCGGTGCGGTGGTCGAGGACGGCACGGCCAGTGCCGTGGGCACGGTGAACTTCACCGACGTCGACCTGACCGACGACCACGTCGTGAGCTCGGCGCTGCAGTCGACCGACTACACGAGCTCGATGGGCACCTTCACGGCGGTGGAAACCGCCGACACCACCGGCAGCGGCAGCGGTGGCGTGGTGAGCTGGAGCTACGCGATCAACAACGCCGCGGCGCAGCAGCTGGCCAACGGCCAGGTGGTGACCGAGGTCCACCGCATCACGATCGACGACCAGAACGGCGACACCGTCACGCAGGACGTGGCGATCACGATCACCGGCACGAATGATGAAGTGCTGGTCAGCGGCGCGGTGGCCACCGGTGCGGTGGTCGAGGACGGCACGGCCAGTGCCGTGGGCACGGTGAACTTCACCGACGTCGACCTGACCGACGACCACGTCGTGAGCTCGGCGCTGCAGTCGACCGACTACACGAGCTCGATGGGCACCTTCACGGCGGTGGAAACCGCCGACACCACCGGCAGCGGCAGCGGTGGCGTGGTGAGCTGGAGCTACGCGATCAACAACGCCGCGGCGCAGCAGCTGGCCAACGGCCAGGTGGTGACCGAGGTCCACCGCATCACGATCGACGACCAGAACGGCGACACCGTCACGCAGGACGTGGCGATCACGATCACCGGCACGAATGATGAAGTGCTGGTCAGCGGCGCGGTGGCCACCGGTGCGGTGGTCGAGGACGGCACGGCCAGTGCCGTGGGCACGGTGAACTTCACCGACGTCGACCTGACCGACGACCACGTCGTGAGCTCGGCGCTGCAGTCGACCGACTACACGAGCTCGATGGGCACCTTCACGGCGGTGGAAACCGCCGACACCACCGGCAGCGGCAGCGGTGGCGTGGTGAGCTGGAGCTACGCGATCAACAACGCCGCGGCGCAGCAGCTGGCCAACGGCCAGGTGGTGACCGAGGTCCACCGCATCACGATCGACGACCAGAACGGCGACACCGTCACGCAGGACGTGGCGATCACGATCACCGGCACGAATGATGAAGTGCTGGTCAGCGGCGCGGTGGCCACCGGTGCGGTGGTCGAGGACGGCACGGCCAGTGCCGTGGGCACGGTGAACTTCACCGACGTCGACCTGACCGACGACCACGTCGCGAGCTCGGCGCTGCAGTCGACCGACTACACGAGCTCGATGGGCACCTTCACGGCGGTGGAAACCGCCGACACCACCGGCAGCGGCAGCGGTGGCGTGGTGAGCTGGAGCTACGCGATCAACAACGCCGCGGCGCAGCAGCTGGCCAACGGCCAGGTGGTGACCGAGGTCCACCGCATCACGATCGACGACCAGAACGGCGACACCGTCACGCAGGACGTGGCGATCACGATCACCGGCACGAATGATGAAGTGCTGGTCAGCGGCGCGGTGGCCACCGGTGCGGTGGTCGAGGACGGCACGGCCAGTGCCGTGGGCACGGTGAACTTCACCGACGTCGACCTGACCGACGACCACGTCGTGAGCTCGGCGCTGCAGTCGACCGACTACACGAGCTCGATGGGCACCTTCACGGCGGTGGAAACCGCCGACACCACCGGCAGCGGCAGCGGTGGCGTGGTGAGCTGGAGCTACGCGATCAACAACGCCGCGGCGCAGCAGCTGGCCAACGGCCAGGTGGTGACCGAGGTCCACCGCATCACGATCGACGACCAGAACGGCGACACCGTCACGCAGGACGTGGCGATCACGATCACCGGCACGAATGATGAAGTGCTGGTCAGCGGCGCGGTGGCCACCGGTGCGGTGGTCGAGGACGGCACGGCCAGTGCCGTGGGCACGGTGAACTTCACCGACGTCGACCTGACCGACGACCACGTCGTGAGCTCGGCGCTGCAGTCGACCGACTACACGAGCTCGATGGGCACCTTCACGGCGGTGGAAACCGCCGACACCACCGGCAGCGGCAGCGGTGGCGTGGTGAGCTGGAGCTACGCGATCAACAACGCCGCGGCGCAGCAGCTGGCCAACGGCCAGGTGGTGACCGAGGTCCACCGCATCACGATCGACGACCAGAACGGCGACACCGTCACGCAGGACGTGGCGATCACGATCACCGGCACGAATGATGAAGTGCTGGTCAGCGGCGCGGTGGCCACCGGTGCGGTGGTCGAGGACGGCACGGCCAGTGCCGTGGGCACGGTGAACTTCACCGACGTCGACCTGACCGACGACCACGTCGTGAGCTCGGCGCTGCAGTCGACCGACTACACGAGCTCGATGGGCACCTTCACGGCGGTGGAAACCGCCGACACCACCGGCAGCGGCAGCGGTGGCGTGGTGAGCTGGAGCTACGCGATCAACAACGCCGCGGCGCAGCAGCTGGCCAACGGCCAGGTGGTGACCGAGGTCCACCGCATCACGATCGACGACCAGAACGGCGACACCGTCACGCAGGACGTGGCGATCACGATCACCGGCACGAATGATGAAGTGCTGGTCAGCGGCGCGGTGGCCACCGGTGCGGTGGTCGAGGACGGCACGGCCAGTGCCGTGGGCACGGTGAACTTCACCGACGTCGACCTGACCGACGACCACGTCGTGAGCTCGGCGCTGCAGTCGACCGACTACACGAGCTCGATGGGCACCTTCACGGCGGTGGAAACCGCCGACACCACCGGCAGCGGCAGCGGTGGCGTGGTGAGCTGGAGCTACGCGATCAACAACGCCGCGGCGCAGCAGCTGGCCAACGGCCAGGTGGTGACCGAGGTCCACCGCATCACGATCGACGACCAGAACGGCGACACCGTCACGCAGGACGTGGCGATCACGATCACCGGCACGAATGATGAAGTGCTGGTCAGCGGCGCGGTGGCCACCGGTGCGGTGGTCGAGGACGGCACGGCCAGTGCCGTGGGCACGGTGAACTTCACCGACGTCGACCTGACCGACGACCACGTCGTGAGCTCGGCGCTGCAGTCGACCGACTACACGAGCTCGATGGGCACCTTCACGGCGGTGGAAACCGCCGACACCACCGGCAGCGGCAGCGGTGGCGTGGTGAGCTGGAGCTACGCGATCAACAACGCCGCGGCGCAGCAGCTGGCCAACGGCCAGGTGGTGACCGAGGTCCACCGCATCACGATCGACGACCAGAACGGCGACACCGTCACGCAGGACGTGGCGATCACGATCACCGGCACGAATGATGAAGTGCTGGTCAGCGGCGCGGTGGCCACCGGTGCGGTGGTCGAGGACGGCACGGCCAGTGCCGTGGGCACGGTGAACTTCACCGACGTCGACCTGACCGACGACCACGTCGTGAGCTCGGCGCTGCAGTCGACCGACTACACGAGCTCGATGGGCACCTTCACGGCGGTGGAAACCGCCGACACCACCGGCAGCGGCAGCGGTGGCGTGGTGAGCTGGAGCTACGCGATCAACAACGCCGCGGCGCAGCAGCTGGCCAACGGCCAGGTGGTGACCGAGGTCCACCGCATCACGATCGACGACCAGAACGGCGACACCGTCACGCAGGACGTGGCGATCACGATCACCGGCACGAATGATGAAGTGCTGGTCAGCGGCGCGGTGGCCACCGGTGCGGTGGTCGAGGACGGCACGGCCAGTGCCGTGGGCACGGTGAACTTCACCGACGTCGACCTGACCGACGACCACGTCGTGAGCTCGGCGCTGCAGTCGACCGACTACACGAGCTCGATGGGCACCTTCACGGCGGTGGAAACCGCCGACACCACCGGCAGCGGCAGCGGTGGCGTGGTGAGCTGGAGCTACGCGATCAACAACGCCGCGGCGCAGCAGCTGGCCAACGGCCAGGTGGTGACCGAGGTCCACCGCATCACGATCGACGACCAGAACGGCGACACCGTCACGCAGGACGTGGCGATCACGATCACCGGCACGAATGATGAAGTGCTGGTCAGCGGCGCGGTGGCCACCGGTGCGGTGGTCGAGGACGGCACGGCCAGTGCCGTGGGCACGGTGAACTTCACCGACGTCGACCTGACCGACGACCACGTCGTGAGCTCGGCGCTGCAGTCGACCGACTACACGAGCTCGATGGGCACCTTCACGGCGGTGGAAACCGCCGACACCACCGGCAGCGGCAGCGGTGGCGTGGTGAGCTGGAGCTACGCGATCAACAACGCCGCGGCGCAGCAGCTGGCCAACGGCCAGGTGGTGACCGAGGTCCACCGCATCACGATCGACGACCAGAACGGCGACACCGTCACGCAGGACGTGGCGATCACGATCACCGGCACGAATGATGAAGTGCTGGTCAGCGGCGCGGTGGCCACCGGTGCGGTGGTCGAGGACGGCACGGCCAGTGCCGTGGGCACGGTGAACTTCACCGACGTCGACCTGACCGACGACCACGTCGTGAGCTCGGCGCTGCAGTCGACCGACTACACGAGCTCGATGGGCACCTTCACGGCGGTGGAAACCGCCGACACCACCGGCAGCGGCAGCGGTGGCGTGGTGAGCTGGAGCTACGCGATCAACAACGCCGCGGCGCAGCAGCTGGCCAACGGCCAGGTGGTGACCGAGGTCCACCGCATCACGATCGACGACCAGAACGGCGACACCGTCACGCAGGACGTGGCGATCACGATCACCGGCACGAATGATGAAGTGCTGGTCAGCGGCGCGGTGGCCACCGGTGCGGTGGTCGAGGACGGCACGGCCAGTGCCGTGGGCACGGTGAACTTCACCGACGTCGACCTGACCGACGACCACGTCGTGAGCTCGGCGCTGCAGTCGACCGACTACACGAGCTCGATGGGCACCTTCACGGCGGTGGAAACCGCCGACACCACCGGCAGCGGCAGCGGTGGCGTGGTGAGCTGGAGCTACGCGATCAACAACGCCGCGGCGCAGCAGCTGGCCAACGGCCAGGTGGTGACCGAGGTCCACCGCATCACGATCGACGACCAGAACGGCGACACCGTCACGCAGGACGTGGCGATCACGATCACCGGCACCAACGACGCGGCATCAATCACAGGAGCCGCATCGGCTTCAGTGACCGAGGACACCGGCGTCATCGCGGGCAACCTGGTGGCGACGGGCAATCTCGATTCGACCGACGTGGACGGCACGGCTGACGCGTTCCAGGCGGTAGGTTCGCCGACCGCCAGCACGGGCGGCTACGGCAGCTACACGGTGACGGCGGACGGGCAGTGGACCTACAAGGCCGACAACACCCATGCCGCGCTCCAGTCCTTGAGCACCAGCCAGTCGCTGGTCGACATCTTCACCGTGCTGGCCCAGGACGGCACGGCGCAAGTGGTTTCGGTGACGATCAACGGCAGCAGCGATGCGTCGGTGATCGTTGCGCCGAGCAGCCTGCAATACGATCCTTTGGCCGGCGATCAGACGCCGTTCAACCGGATCATGTTCGCCGATGCGGACACGCCGGGCAGCGTCACGGTGACGATCACCCGGACCGCTGGCGACAGCAGCTTCAGCGTCAGCGGGGCGCCTGCGGGCGGCACGGCCACGGGCGGCACCAACGCCACCCTGACCGGCACCATCGCCTCGATCAACGCCTGGATCGCCGGCAACAACCTCACGCACGACAGCAACGGCAACGACGACGACACGTTCACGATCTCGATTGCGTCCGGCGGCAACGTCACCAGCTTCACCGTGAGTGATGTTTCGTTCTCGAGCACCGGCTCCGGCAACACCAACAACTACGCCGGCATCAACGTGCTGGAGACGTCGCTCGACTCCGCAAACGGCAGCGACACGCTTTACACCAGTTGGAGTCACGTCGGCACCTCGGCGACCGACTATCTGGGTGGTGCTGGCGGCGGCAGTCCTATCGACACGATCAACGCGATCTTCACGCCGGACCAACTGCAGGAGATCCTGACGAACGGGACGACGCGCGACGACCTGCAGGCGTTCCTGGCAGCACCGAGCGGGGACACGCTGAGCCTCGGCAGCACGTCATGGCGCGCAACGGCGAGCGGCTTCGAGACGGCGAACATCCAGCTCGCCAACCTGTGGTCCACGACATCGGCCACGCCCGCAGACAACTATCTCGACATCAATACCACCTGGAAGTCGGTGATCACGGGCACCGAGATCGTCGGCATGACGGGAACGGCGGGCAACAACCTCGTCGTCGCGAATGCCGCGGGCACCGTATCGGGCCTCGGCGGCAACGACGTGCTGGTGGCGCAGAGCGCCGGCAACACGCTCGACGGCGGCGCGAACAACGACCTGTTGCTGGGGGGCAGCGGCGCCGACATCCTGATCGGCGGCGCGGATAACGACATGCTGGCCGGTGGCGCCGGCGGCGACACCTTCCGCTGGTCGGCAGAAGCCGCCAGTGGCGTGAACGCAGACACGATCGCGGACTACAACTTCACCGCAGGCGACAAGATCGATGTGTCGTCGCTGCTCGACGCCAACTTCGGGCTCTGGGGCAACGCGGCCGACTACATCCAGGTGCGGTCTGCCGGCACCAACGACGCCGTCATCCAGGTCGACGTCGATGGCGCCGCCGGCGGCGCGTCGATGCAGACGGTGTACACGCTGGTCGGCATCAACAACAGCGACGACGGCACGGGCAGCACGCCGGTCAAGGTCACCTTCGGCGGCTACGACCACCTCTTCTCGGTGAACAACCTGCCGAACACGAACGCGGGTTCGGGTTCGGGGCAACGAAGACGCGGCCTCGATCGCGGTGTCGCTCTCGGGAACGGATGCCGGCGGCACGGTGGCCTCGTTCCGGGTCACCAGCCTGCCGGCAAACGGCACGCTCTACAGCGACGCCGGCCTGACGACCGTCATCGCCGTGAACGGTACCGTGGCGGCCACGGCCAATGCGGCCACCGTGTACTTCGTGCCCACCGCGAACTTCAACGGCACGCCGACCTTCCAGTACGGCTCGATCGACAACGACGGGGCCGAGGACGCTCGCCGGCCACCGCGACCATCACGGTCAATGCGGTCAACGATGCGCCGGTGCTGGCCGACGTGGTGGTGACGATGACGGCAGTCAATGAAGATGGTGCCGCGCCGTCGGGTGCGGTGGGCACCTCGGTCGCGAGTCTGGTCGATTCCATCGCCTGCGACTGGCAACAACAACGTGACCGCGTCGACGCCGGCGCTGGTCGCCGGCACCGCGCTGACGGTCGATGCGAGCAACGGCAACGTGGTTCGATTCGACCGACAGCGGCGGGACGTGGACCGCGGTGGGAACAGCGTCCGACACCCAGGCCCTGCTGCTGCTGGCAGACGGCACCGACCGGCTCTACTTCCAGCCGAACGCCAACTTCAGCGGCACGGTGAACGATGCGATCACCTTCCGCGCCTGGGACACGACCAACGGTACGGCCGGCACGAAAGTCAGTGCCGCAGTCAACGGCGGGACGACGGCGTTCTCCGCCGCCACCGACACCGCCGCGATCACCGTGACCGCGGTCAACGATGCGCCCACGGTGGCCGGCCTGGTGGTGACCGAAACCTCGATCAGCTTCACGCCGAGCGACGTCGACAATGCGACCTTGTCGCTGGCGGCGCCGTTCGCGGCGGCCTTCGGCAATCCGACGCTCACCAGCGGGGTGCTGGCATCACTGACACCCACGCAACAGGCAGCTGTGGTGTCGGGCATCCTGCAGGTAACGGATGGCAGCTCGACGGCCAACGTGGTGAACCTCTATCTGGGAACAAGCGGCGGCATTACCTACGCTGCAGGTGGCTCGGCTGCCAACGCGATTTATGGCTTCGGCGGAAATGACGTCCTGACGGGGGGCACGGGGGCGGACAGCATATTCGGTGGCGCTAATGATGACACGATCAATCTGGCCAACGGCGATTTTGTCGCGGGCGAGGTGATCGACGGCGGCGCCAACAAAGACAGTATCGTCCTCACAAGCGGCGGTAAAGTCGACTTCACGACCGGCACGGTAACGAATGTCGAGACATTAACTGGCAGCAGCGGTTCGACACAGTGACAATGTCTGCCCAGCAATGGACCGGCCTCACGACTATTAATCTCGCGGCCGATCCGGCGGGGACGATATACTCAATGTCCAGGTAAACGGAATTGTTGATATTTCATCGCTTGGCACGCCAACGACGTTTACCAGCATCGAGGTCGGCAACCTCACCGGCACCAGCGGCAACGATACGATCACCCTCACCGGTGCGCAACTCAATGCGATTCTCATCGGGGCGGCACGGTCAATCTCGGCGGTGGTACTGACACCATCAACCTGACCTCGACTTCGACAGATCTGAACGGGCTGGCGGATGGATCGCTGAGCAACGTGTCGGCCATTTCCGCTTCCACGGCGGCGCGGGCGTGACGATCAACCTTGGCAATCAGTCCGAGGCGATCACATCACCGGCAGCAACTCCGGCGACATCATCACGGCCAGCGATGGTGGCGGTGCGATTGCTACAGGCACAGGCGCTGATACCGTGAAGATCGATGCTGCCGCTACACCACCCGTACATGGACGGTTGATGTGGGAAGCGATGCGGTTCAGGACACGGTCATCTTCAACCACACTGCGCTGGGTCTTACCAATCAGACGGTTGTGACCGTCAATAACTTCGACGAGACCGACAATGACCGGATTGCGGTGACGCTCAATGGCACCAACATTACGAATGGGTTCACGACGCTCACCGCGGTCAATCGAACTGTTTCAGGTGCAAACAGAGTCGTCGAAATTGCGATCAGCACGTCGCTCGTCGCGTCGCTGGGGACGCTTACCGACGATTCAGATAGCGGAACCATCGAGGATGCCATTGCCGCGGCGTCAATCAATAGCATCGGCGACGGCAACAGCAACTACACGTTCATCGTCTATCCTCGAACGCCACCGGTACCGCAGATGCTGGCATCTACACGGTGAACATCATCGACATCTTCTGAACCCGAGCATCTGGCGGTATGACCGTTGAGCACATCATGACGCTCACGGGTGTCGGGTTCGGTACGTTAGCGGCTGCCAATTTCGCGAATCTCAGCCTCGCCGATCCGCTGATACTCGACCTCGGCGCTGCCGGCCTGAACTTCTCCGGCCTCGCCGACGGCGTGCAGTTCGACATCAACGGCGACGGCGTGCTCGACCAGATGGCGTGGACCAGCGGCGAAGACGGCATCCTCGCGCTGGACGTGGACGGTTCGGGCAGCATCGACAACGGCACCGAGATCTTCTCGCCGTGGTTCCCCGACGGCTATGCATCGAGCCTGGCCGCGCTGGCCTCGCTCGACAGCAACGGCGACGGCGTGATCGACGCGGCGGACGCCCAGTTCGCCAACTTGCTGGTGTGGCAGGACTTCAACCACGACGGCATCAGCGACGCGGGCGAACTGGCCACGCTGGCGGATCACGCGATCGTGAGCATCAATCTCGATGCCACGCCGGGCGCAGGCGAGATCAACGGCCAGGAACTGGTGTCGCAGGGCACGTTCCAGTATGCCGATGGCAGCAGCGGCAGCTTCGCCGAGGTGGGCTTCGAAGCCGAAATCGGCTCGGTTGCCGGTCAGACGCTGACGGGCACGGCGGGCGACGACGTGCTCACCGGCGGCGCGGGCAACGACGTGCTGGCCGGCGGTGCGGGCAGCCGACACGCTGGCGGGCGGCGAGGGCAGCGACACCTTCGTCTTCGACGCGCCGTCGAGCGGCGTGGACACGGTGATCGACTTCAACGGGGCGGCCAGCGGCGGCGACTTCGTCGAACTGTCGGCGGCGGCGTTCAGCGGGCTCACGACGGCGGCCGGCAACGGCCTGGCGGCGGGCGAGTTCGCGGCGGCCGACGGCGCGGCGACGGTCGATGCCGGCGTGCACGTGATCTACGACGCCGCCACCGGCAACCTGTTCTACGACGCCGACGGTGGCGACGCCGCCAGCGGCCGCGAGCTGCTGGCCACGCTGCAGCTGACCAACCCGGCCGACGCGTTCGACTTCAACCACGTCAAGGTCGGGCCGTGAGGGGGATCGCAGGGGCCCCCCACCCGGGGGGCTCCTGCCCGGGGTGGTCGCCGGTTCGTGAATTCGTGCCATCGTCGCACCATCGCGCGGCCTTAGCCTGCCGCCAGACGCCATACGAGCCACAACCTGCCCATGACCGCGCTGTTCAAGCTCCTCAAACGCCCGCTGCTGCACGTGGCCGGCCTGTCGTTCTTCGTCAACCTGCTGCTGCTGGTGCCGGCGCTGTTCATGCTGCAGGTGTTCGACCGCGTGCTGGCCAGCCAGAGCGGCGACACGCTGGCTGGTGCTGCTGCTCGGCGTGGGCATCGCGCTCGGCGCTGCTGCTGGCGCTGGACTACCTGCGCAGCCGCCTGCAGGGCGTGGCCGGCAACCTGGTGGACGAGGCGCTGTCGCCCACGGTGGCGCGCATCACGGTGGCGCAGGGCGCGCGGCGCAGCGGCCGGCCGCCGAGCGAGGGCCTGCGCGACGTGGCTTCGCTGCGCGCGCTGTTCTCGTCGCAGGGCCTGCTGGCGCTGTTCGATGCGCCGTGGGTGGTGGTCTACGTCGGCCGTGATCTGGCTGGCGCACCCGGCGCTGGGCATGGCCGCGGCGCTGGCGGCGGTGGTGATGCTCGCGCTGGCGCTGCTCAACGACTTCCTGACCCGGCGCGACATCGAATCGCTGCAGAAGGCCGCCGGCGGCGCCACGCGCTACCTCGAAGCCTCGCTGCAGAACGCCGAAGTGGCGCAGGCGATGGGCATGACCGATGCGCTGCTCGGCCGCTGGCGCGCCGAAGAACGCCGAGGTCACCGCGCTGCAGGGCCCGACGGCGCGCAAGTCGGTGCTGATGACGGCCACCACGCGCACGGTGCGGCAGGCGCGTGCAGGCGATGATCCTGGCGCTCGGCGCCTGGCTGGTGATCCGCGGCGAGGCCACGGCCGGCATCATGATCGCCACCACCACGCTGCTCGGCCGCGCGCTGGCGCCGGTGGAGCAGGTCGTCGGCAGCTGGCGCGTGCTGGCCGAAGGGCGCGCGGCGTTCCGCCGCCTGGCCGAGCTGCTGGCCGCGGGCGATGCCGAGCCCGAGCGCATGTCGCTGCCGGCGCCGACGCGGCCGGCTGCTGGCGCAGGGCCTGGTGTTCCGCGCGCCGAACAGCGAACGCATGCTCCTGGCCGGCGTGTCGCTGCAGCTCGACGCCGGCGAGGCGCTGGCCATCATCGGCCCCAGCGCGGCCGGCAAGAGCACGCTGGTGCGGCTGCTGACGGGCGTGTGGAAGCCGACCACCGGCACCGTGCGCCTGGACCAGGCCGACATTGCGCAGTGGCCGCGCGACGAGCTCGGCCCGCACATCGGCTACGTGCCGCAAGACGTGGAGCTGTTCCCCGGCACGGTGGCCGAGAACATCGCACGGCTGGGGCGTGT
Source organism: uncultured beta proteobacterium (assembly GCA_963840805.1). Lineage (GTDB taxonomy): Bacteria > Pseudomonadota > Gammaproteobacteria > Burkholderiales > Burkholderiaceae_C > CADEEN01. The sequence goes on from CAWJAJ010000001.1 coordinate 20,411, forward strand.
CGATTCGGCGCTGGTGGTACAGGCCGCGCTGCGCGCCCACGTGCACGAGATGATCCTGGCGCTGCCCGACGGCTACGACACGCCGGTGGACCCGGCCGGCGCGCTGCTGTCGCCCGGCCAGCGCCAGCGCCTCGCGCTGGCGCGCGCGCTGTACGGCGAGCCGAAGCTGCTGATCCTGGACGAGCCGAACTCCAACCTCGACGGCGCCGGCGAGAACGCGCTCGCCGCCACGCTGCGCGACCTGCGCGGCAAGGTCACGGTGGTGGTGGTCACGCACCGCAACACGCTGATCCAGCATGTGGACAAGATGCTGGTGCTCGAGGGCGGCCGCACCCAGCATTACGGCCCGGCGGCCGAGGTGATGAAGGCGATGCAGCAGCCCAAGGGCGCTGGGCAAGCCATGCCGGCCGGTGTGCAGCCCGTCGTCCAGCCAGCGAAGCAGGCCGTCAACGCCGCGCCGGTGGCCAACCAGGGCGAACGGGTGGTGAACATGCTCGAAACGATCCACCGTGGCGGGGCGCGGGCCGGCCGGGGGATCACGCCATGAGCGCGCCGGGCCGCCCCAAGCGCGAATTCCCGCTTGGCGGGACGGCGCGTAGCGCCAAGGGTGCACTATGAATGCTGCGATGAATCCTGCGATGAACCCCGCGATGGCGCTGCCCGACGACGCCGACGCGCCGCTGCGCACGCAGCAGGCCGAGGCCCGGCGCCTGGCGCGCACGGCCGGCGTGGTGCTGCTGCTCGGCCTGGCGCCGGTGCTGGGCTGGATGGCCTTCGCGCCGCTGTCGTCGGCGGTGGTCGCCAGCGCCTTCGTCAAGGTCGATCTCGATCGCCGCCCGGTGCAGCATGCCGAGGGCGGCACGGTGCGCGAGGTGCTGGTGCGCGATGGCCAGCGCGTGGCGCTGGGGCAGCCGCTGCTGGTGCTGGGCGACGTGTCGGTGGATGCCGACATGAACCGGCTGACGTACCGCGTCGCGGCCGAACGTGCCAGCCTGGCGCGGCTGGAGGCCGAGCAGGCGCTGTCGTCGTCGATCGCCTGGCCGCCCGAGGTGACGGCTGCGGCCGCGGCCGATGCGCGCGTGGCCGAGCAGGTGGCCAAGGAGAAGGCACTGTTCGCGGCGCGGCGCGAGGCGCTGGTCGGGCAGACGGCGCTGCTGCGCGCACAGCGCGAGCGGGTGCTGCAGGAGCGCGAGGCGCTGCGTGCGCAGATCGTGCAGGCCGGCGAATCGCTGCGCCACCAGAAGGCCGAACTCGAGACCAACCGCAACCTGCTGAAGGACGGCTTCATCTCGGCCACGCGCATCTCGCAGCTCGAGGCCATCGTCGCCGACTACGGCGTGAAGGTCGAGGAGCGGCGCTCCGAACTGGCACGCAACGAGCAGCGCCTGATCGATAACGACCTGGGCATCAAGCGGCTCGAAGGCGAATACCGCCAGCAGGCCAGCGACCAGTTGAAGGTGACGAGCGCGCAGCTGTCGCAGATCCAGCAGGAGCAGCGCAAGACCACCGACGCTTCCAAGCGCCAGGTGATCGTGGCGCCGGTGGCCGGCGACGTGATGAACCTGAAGTTCACGTCGCCCGGCGCGGTGGTGTCGCCGCGCGAGCCGATCGCCGACATCGTGCCGGCCGATCCGCGGCTGATGGTCGAGGCCCACATCCGCACCGAAGACGTGAGCCGCGTGCAGCAGGGCCAGCCGGCCGAGATCCGCTTCACCGCGTTCAAGTACCGCACCACGCACCTGGTCGCGGGCAAGGTGTTCTACGTCTCGCCCGACCGCCTCGTCGACCGCGCCACCAACCAGCCGTACTACGTGGCGATGGTCGAGGCCGATGCGGCCTCGCTCGGCGCGGCCAGCGAGGTCAAGCTGCAGGCCGGCATGCCGGCCGAGGTCTACATCAAGGGCGAGCAGCGCACGCCGCTGCAGTACCTGGTGGAGCCGGTGACGCAGGTGCTGCGCCGCGCCGGGCGCGAGCAGTAGCCCGACTTCCGCCGCCGCTCAGGCGGTGGTCTGCGGCACGGCCCGTGCGCGGGCCTTCAGCGCACGGCCGGCGGCGGTGAGTTGCAGCCGCACGCAGCGCTCGTCGGCGGCGTCGCGCAGGCGCGGCACCACCGCGCTTGTGGGGCCCGTGGTCCCCGTGAACACGGGGGCTGCAGCGCTGGCCTCGCTGGCCGCCGCGCGCTACAACGGTGTCGTGGCGCCAGAGCGGGCGCTGCCACCAGGCCTCATCCGTCGCCAAGGTCACCCGGACCGGCACGGGCCGGTGGCGAGCAGCGGGGAACTGACCATGACAAACTTCGGACGCATCGCCGCGGCACTGCTGGCCGTCGTTGCGCTGGCGAGCGCCGAGGCGGAAACCTTCCGCTGTGTCGGCGCGGACGGCAAGGTGTCGTACTCCGACCGCCGTTGTGAGCCCGGGAGTCAGGCCGCCGGCATCATCGGCAGCAGCGGCGTGCGAGCGCCTTTGCCTGCCGAAGCGGCGGCAACCACGGCGCCGGGGAAGGCTGGCGGCGTATCTGGCGTCGTGCACGGCGGCACGATCGTGCTCGAACCCGGCAAGCCGGGCCCGGCGCACGTGCTCGCTGCCTGCGGCACGCTCGTTGCGCATTGCGCCAGCCCGACCGGCAAATCGCTCGACACGTGTTTCGCAGCGGCGCCGCGCTGCGCATCGGCGCAACCCTGGCTCGACGGCGGCAGCATGGCGTGCTGCCCGCAGGCCTGCCGCGAGCGCTACGACGCACTGCGCAAGGCGGGCAAACCGGAAATGCAGGCGTTCGACCAGACGCTCAATGGCGCGGGTTGCGTCGCGTCGCGCTGACACCGATAGGTAGCGACCGCCCCGCCAAGCGTGGCGGGTGGCTTGGGCGCGTGGGTCCCGCACAATCGCCGTGAAACCGTGGCGGCGTCGGTCGACGCCGCCGCCCATCACCGCAACGGTGCCCGCCTGCAAGCCCTATGAAGCCCTCCGACGTCCGCCCCGTGCTGCTGCTGCAAGCGGTCGAGACCGCCGAGGCCGGGCCGGCGGCGGCATGGACGCCGGCCGATGCCGCGTGGGCCAGCGCCGCGGCACGGCGCGAGGTGGGCGAGCAGGGCGGTGCTCCCGCGTTTCTCGTTCGGCGAGCGCAACTGGGCCTGCGCCGGTTGGCCGAGCGCGACCGGCAATGGCATCGCATCGCCGAGCGGCCCACGGGCCACGCCGGCCTCTGGACTGTGCTGCTGCTCGCGCTGACCTACCTCGCCGGCATGGCCGGCGATGCGTTCACGGCCTTGCATCGCGTCGACCTGCTGCCGCAGACCTTGGTGACGGTGCTGCTGCTGGCCTGGAACTTCGCGGTCTATGGGGCGCTGCTGGTGGTGGCGCTGCGGCGCGCCGGGACCGTCGACGGCAGCAGGTCGACGCATGGACTGCGCCATTGGGCCGACGCCGCCGGCGATCGATTGGCGGCGTCGGGCCGCTGGCCGCTCGGCAGCGCCGATCGCGCCTGGGTGGCGGCGGTGCAGGCGCGCTTTTCGGGCCGGTGGCTGGCGGTGACGCGCACGCTGCGCCTGCGTCGCACGGTCGCGCTGCTGCACGCCGGCGCGGCGCTGCTGACGCTCGGCGTGGTGTCGTCGATGTACCTGCGCGGCCTGGTGTTCGACTATCGCGCCGGCTGGGACAGCACGTTCCTCGGCGCCGCCGAGGTGCACGCGCTGCTCGGCGCCGTGCTGGGGCCGGCCTCGGCCGCGAGCGGTATCGCGCTGCCGGATGTGCCGGCGCTGGCGCGGCTGCGTTGGGCGGACGGCGGCGGCGAGGGCGCCGCGCGCTGGATCCATCTGTACGCACTGACGCTGGCCGGCGCCATCGTCGTGCCGCGCCTGCTGCTGGCGGCGTGGGGCGCGCTGCGAGCACGACAGGCGGCGCGCGGTCTCGCGCTGCCGCTCGACGACCCGTACTTCGTGCGCCTGCAGCGCGCCATGCAGGCGGCGCCGCAACCGGTGGCGGTGCTGCCGTACAGCTACCGGCTCGGCGCGCCGCAGCAGGCCGGCCTGGCCGCGGTACTGGCCGACGTGTTCGGTGCCGGCGTGCAGCCACGATTGGCCGAGCCGCTGCCGCTGGGCGCCGAAGACGCGCTGCCGCAGGGGCTGCCGGCGGACCTGGCCGACACCGTGGTCGCGTTGTTCGCGCTGACCGCGACGCCGGAACGCGAGACGCATGGCGCGTTCCTGCGCGCGCTCGCGCGCCTGCTGCCGGCGCGCTGCACGTTGCACGTGCTGGTCGACGAATCGGGTTTTCGCGAGCGCTTCGCCGCTGCGGCCGACGGGCCGATGCGCCTGGTGCAGCGGCGCGAGGCGTGGCAGCGCCTGCTGGGCGAGCTGTCGCTGCCGGCACCGCACTTTGCCGATCTGGCGGCGCCAGCGCAGGCCGCATGATGGCGCCGACGACGATCGCGCTGAGCCTGGTGTCGCACACCAACGTGGGCAAGACCACGCTGGCGCGCACGCTGCTGGGCCGCGACATCGGCGAGGTGCGCGACGAAGCGCACGTGACCGAAGCCGCCGAGGCGCATGGGCTGGTCGAATCGGCCGACGGGCGATCGGCTGATGCTGTGGGACACGCCGGGCTTCGGCGACAGCCTGCGGCTGGCCCGGCGGCTGGCGCTGGCCGGCAATCCGATCGGCTGGTTCCTCAGCGAGGTGTGGGACCGCTGGCGCGACCGCGCCTTCTGGTCGAGCCAGCGCGCGCTGCGCAACGTGCTCGAGCAGGCCGACGTCGTGCTCTATCTCGTCAATGCGTCGGAGGCGCCGGAGGACGCGGGTTACCTCGATGCCGAACTGCAGGTGCTTTCGCTGATCGGCAAGCCGGTGATCGCGCTGCTGAACCAGCTTGGCCCCGCCGGCGCCGCCACCGACGACGAGGCGCAGCAGATCGAGCGCTGGCGTGCGCGGCTGCACGCCGCGCACGGGCGTGCACGCGGTGCTGCCGCTCGACGCGTTCACGCGCTGCTGGGTGCAGGAGGGCGTGTTGTGGCAGGCGGTGGCCGGCGCGTTGCCCGCTGCACAGCAGGCGGCGTTCGAGCGGCTGCGCGCGGCCTGGCATGAGCGCCAACGTGCCACCTGGCAGGCGGCGATGGCCGAGCTGGCGCAGCGCCTGGCGCGTGCGGCGCTCGATCGCGAAGTCGTGGCCTCGCAGGGCTGGCGCGGGCCGCTGCGCACGCTGGGAACGTTGTTGGGGTTGCGCAGCGGCGACGCCGGCTCGGCCAGCGAGCGCGCGATGGCCGTGCTCGCCGAACGGCTCGACGCCGACGTGCGCCGCTCGACCGATGTGCTGATCCGCCGGCATGGGCTCGACGGCCGCGCCGGCGACGAAGTGCTGGCGCGGCTCGCGCGCCATTACGCGGTGCGCCAGCCGCTCGACGAAGGCCGCGCCGCGCTGTGGGGCGGGCTGGTCACCGGCGCGCTGGCCGGGCTGAAGGCCGACATCGCCACCGGCGGGCTGACGCTGGGCGGCGGGCTGCTGGCCGGCGGCGTGATCGGCGCCTTGACCGCGGCCGGCGCCGCGCACGGCGTCAACCGCGTGCGCGGCCTCGAGCAGCCCGAGGTGCGCTGGGACGTGAAGGTGCTCGACGCGCTGTTCGCCAACGCGCTGCTCGGCTACCTGGCGATCGCGCACCACGGGCGCGGGCGCGGCGCGTGGGTGGCGCAGGAGCCGCCGGCGGCGTGGATCGAGGCGGTGGAAGGCGCGGCCGCGCAGCACTGGGCGTCGCTGCAAAGCGCGTGGCAACACCAACAACGACCCGCCGACGAGCCGGGGCGCGAGGAGGCGATGCAGGCGCAGTTGCAGCGCGTCGTCGAGGCCGCGTGCGCGGACGTGCTGGGGCGGCTGTATCCGCAGGCGGGGCGCATCATCGTGGGCATTTGAGGAAAGGTCGACAACGCATGGCGCTGCAACTGTTCTTCCACCCCTTCTCGTCCTACAGCCAGAAAGCGCTGATCGCGCTGTACGAGAACGCGACGCCGTTCGAGCCGCAGGTGGTGGGCGGGCCGGACAGCTCGGTCGCGCAACGGCTGGCGCAACTGTGGCCGATGAAGCGGTTCCCGGTGCTTGACCGATGGCGAGCGCACCGTGCTCGAAGCCAGTTGCATCGTCGAGTACCTGGACCTGGATCACCCCGGCCCCGTGCGCCTGATCCCCGCCGACCCGAAGGCCGCGCTCGAGGTGCGCATGCTCGACCGCTTCTTCGACAACTATGTCTCCACGCCGCAGCAGAAGATCGTCTACGACGCCCTGCGCCCGCAAGCGGACCGCGACCCCTACGGCGTGATGCAGGCGCGCGAGATGCTCGACGCGGCCTACGCCTGGCTCGAGCAGCGCATGGCCGGCCGCGAGTGGGTGGTGGACGAGAGCTTCAGCCTGGCCGACTGCGCCGCGGCGCCGTTTCTGTTCTACGCCGACTGGACGCACGCGATCGGCGAGCGGCATCCGAATGTGCTGGCGTATCGGCGACGGTTGCTGGCGCGGCCGTCGTTCGCGCGGGCGGTGGACGAGGCGCGGCCGTTCCGGCGCTTTTTTCCCCTGGGCGCGCCGGACCGCGACTGAAGGGTACCGCGCGAGGCCGTTGGCAATGCGGCGGGCCAGGCATGCCGGATCGCGCGCTCAGGGTCTCAAGCCCTGAGCAGGTCGTTCTGTTCCTCCGCGACCAAGCGCTCGAGGATGCGCCGCGCCTCGAACCCGCCCATGTCGATGTTGAGCCGCATCAGATGGCGCTCGGGCTGCTCGGTGAGATTGCGCTGCTGGGCCTCCAGGATGCCGACATCCTCCTGGAAGATCGCCGCCTGGCCGTCCCGGATGTTCGCCGTGAGGGCCGTGTCCTCGATGTTGAAGTTTCGCGCCATGCCCCAGAAGTACCAGATCGAGGTCTCGGTCTCTGGGGTAATGAAGTCCACGACGATGCTCGAGACCTTCCTGTCGGCCGGGGCCCCGTGGCCGCCGTGGCCGGCGTGAGCGACGCCGACCTCGATCATCACGTGACTGGGTGGGGTGAAGCGGCAGATCTGCCAGCGGTCGACCGGCACGTCGTCGGCGAGGTGATTGCCGCGCAGCGCGGCGCGCCAGAACGGCGGCGCGGAGATGTTCGACATGAAGCGGCTCGTGATCACCGAGTTGCCCTCGACGCGGGTCGCGGGCGCCGCCTCCTCGATCTCGCGTTGGCCGATGCTGGTGGCGTGCACGTAAGTCTCGTGCGTCAGGTCCATGAGGTTGTCGATCATCAGCCGGTAGTCGCACGCGACGTGGTACAGGCCGCCCGCGTACGCCCACTGCGGGCTCTCGGCCCAAGGCAGATGATGCAGGTGGGCTGGATCGGCCAGGCTCTTGTCGCCCCGCACGCCCCAGCCTGAAGCTGCCGCGCCCGAGGTGGCGCACGATCCGCCACTGCGCATCAGGCGCGTGATCGCCGGACGCCCGAGCGACCACGATCGGCGCGCGCGCCTCGATCCCGCGTGCCGTGGCGCAAAATCGCGGCCAGTCCTGCAACCCCACCGCACTCACATCGTGTCCACTTCGAACACCTACCTCGCCCCCGGCGAAGGCGAAACCGTCTTCACGGTCAACTCCACCCCCATCAAGTTCGGCGTCGGTGCGCTGCGCGAGCTCGGCGCGGATGCGCAGGGCCTGGGCATGAAGCGCGTGGCGCTGTTCGTCGACGACCACGTGCTCGGCACCGAAGCCGGCGCGGACGCGCTGGCATCGCTGCGCGCCGCGGGGCTCGACGCGGTGGTCTACGAGCATGTGCGCTGCGAGCCCGACAGCGATTCGTTCGCCGCCGCCGCGGCCTTTGCGCGCGACGGTGCGTTCGACGGTTTCGTCTCGCTCGGCGGCGGCTCGGTGATCGACACGGCCAAGGCGGCCAACCTGCTCGCCACCTGGCCCGACGACCTGCTGGCCTACATCAACGCGCCCATCGGTAAGGCCAAGCCGATCCCGGGCAAGTTGAAGCCGCACATCGCCTGCCCCACCACCTGCGGCACGGGCAGCGAAACCACCGGCATCACGATCGTCGACCTGAAATCGGTGGGCCTGAAGACCGGCATCGCCTCGCCGCTGCTCAAGCCGACCTTGGCGCTCATCGACCCGCGCACCACCGAATCGCTGCCCGGCGGCGTGGTGGCCGCCACCGGCTTCGACGTGCTGACGCACGCGGTGGAGTCGTACACCGCGCGCCCCTACACCAGCCGTCCCAAGCCCGCTCACCCGGGCCAGCGCCCGCCGTACCAGGGCTCCACGCCGTACAACGACATCGGCAGCCTGCACGCCATTCGCCTGGGCGGCCGGTACCTCGCGCGCGCGGTGCGCGACGCCGGCGACATCGAGGCGCGGCACCAGCTGATGTTCGCCTCCACGCTGGCCGGCCTGGCCTTCGGCAGCGCCGGCGTGCACATCCCGCACGCGATGTCGTATTCGGTGGCCACGCTCAAGCACGTGTACTCGGCTCAGGGATACGAGGACCGCGAGCGGATGGTGCCGCACGGTATCGCGGTGGTGATCAACGCGCCGGCCGCTTTCCGCTTCACCGCGCAGGCCAACCCGGCGCGGCACCTCGAGGCCGCGGCCGCGCTGGGCGTGGACGTGAAGGGTGCCGCGTCCGGCGACGCCGGCGAGATCCTGGCGCGCGCGTTCATCGCGCTGATGCGCGAGACCGGCCTGCCCAGCGGCATCGCCGCGCTCGGCTATGGCGAGGCCGACGTACCGGCCCTCGCGCAAGGGGCATTCGCGCAACAGCGGCCGCTGGTCATGGCGCCGCGCAGCGTGTCGCTGCAGGACCTGGAAGCGCTGTACCGCGACGCGATGCGCTATTGGTGAGCCGCGATCGGCCGGTGCCTCAGCCGGCCTCGATCGCCTCGAGTTCGCCCTGCAATTCGAGCCAACGCTCTTCCAGCCGCGCCGTCTCGGCCTGGATGTAGGCGAGGCTGCGGCCGTGCTCGGCGTAGGCCGTGGCCTCGAGGTTGGCCGACGCGAGCAGCGCTGCAACCGCGGCCTTCTCGGCCGCGAGCTTGGCCAGCCGGTCGTCGATCTGCTTGAGTTCGTAGCGAAGCGGGCGCGTTCGTTCGGCGAGCTTGACGCGTGCCTGCTTTGCGGCCTGACGGTCGTCGCGTGAGGCGGGCGGCGGCGCGGCGGGCTTGGGCGCCGCTGTCGCAGCGGGATCCGGCGACGCTGGCAGCAACGACGGCAAGGCCGGCGCCGGCAGGCCGCGTGCTGCGGCGCGCGAGACCTCCAGCAGCCAGCGCTGGTAGTCGTCGAGGTCGCCGTCGAACGGCAGCACGCCGCCGCGCGTGACCAGCCAGAACTCGTCGCAGACCTCGCGCAGCATCGCGCGGTCGTGGCTGACCAGCATCACGGTGCCGTCGAACTCGTTCAATGCGATCGACAGCGCTTCGCGCGTGGTCAGGTCGAGGTGGTTGGTCGGCTCGTCGAGCAGCAGCAGGTTGGGGCGCTGCCAGACGATGCCCGCCAGCACCAGCCGCGCGCGCTCGCCGCCCGACAGCGTGCCGACGGTCTGGTGCACCATGTCGCCGGCGAAGTTGAACTGGCCGAGGAAGTTGCGCAGGCCTTGCTCGCGCGCGTCCTGGCCCGGCACGTTGAGTTCGCGCGCCAGCCGCGTCATGCGCTGCAGCGGCGTGTCGTCTTCACTGAGCAGATCCATCTCCTGCTGCGCGAAGTAGCCGATCGCCAGTCCCTTGCCCTCGGTCATGGTGCCGGCCAGCGGTGGCAGCGCGCGCGCGATGGTCTTCACCAGCGTCGACTTGCCCTGGCCGTTGGCGCCGAGGATGCCGATGCGCTGGCCGGCCATCACGGTGCGGTTGACGCCGCGCACGATCACCGTCTTGCCGTACCCGCATTCGAGGTCGCGCATCGCCAGCATCGGGTTCGGCAGGTTCTGCGGCTCGCGGAACTCGAACGCGAAATCGCTCGCCGTCAGCACCGGCGCGATGCGCTCCATGCGGGCCAGTGCCTTGACACGGCTCTGCGCCTGCTTGGCCTTGCTGGCCTTGGCCTTGAAGCGGTCGATGAAGCGCTGCAGGTGGGCGATGCGCTCCTGCTGCTTGGCAAACGAGGCCTGCTGCTGATTCATGCGCTCGGCGCGCATCTCCTCGAAGCCGCTGTAGTTGGCGCCGTAGCGGGTGACCTGCGCGTCGTCGACGTGCAGCGTCACGCGCGTCACCGCGTCGAGGAACTCGCGGTCGTGGCTGATGATCACCAGCGTGCCGGCAAAGCGTTGCAGCCAGGCTTCGAGCCACACCAGCGCGTCGAGGTCGAGGTGGTTGGTGGGCTCGTCGAGCAGCAGCAGGTCGGCCGGGCACATCAGCGCACGCGCCAGTTGCAGCCGCATGCGCCAGCCGCCGGAGAAGCTGTTCACCGGCGCGTCGAGTTGCTCGCTGCGAAAGCCCAGGCCGAGCAGCATCGCCTGTGCGCGCGAGCGGGCATCGAAGCCGCCGGCCTCGTCGATCGCCATGTGCGCGTCGGCCATCGCGTGGCCGTCGTGGGCGGCCTCGGCGGCGGCCAGGGCGGCCATCGCGGCCACCAAGGGCAGGTCGCCGTCGAGCACGTAGTCGGTGGCGCCCTGGTCGGTTTCCGGCATCTGCTGCGCCACTTCGCCGAGGCGCCAGCGCGGCGGCATTTCCACGTCGCCGGCATCGGCGTGCAGGCGCCCCGCGAGCAGCGCGAACAGGCTCGACTTGCCGGCGCCGTTGCGGCCGACGAGGCCGGCCTTCTCGCCCGGGTTGAGCGTGAAGGTCGCGCCCTGCAGCACCACCTTGGCACCGCGGCGCAGCGTGACGTTGCGCACCGTGATCATGCTTGCGCTCCCAAGGCTTCGCGGGTGAACAGCAGTACCTGGTCTTCGCCGGCGCTGGTCGGCAGCCAGACGGCTTCGAGCGTCGGAAACGCCGTCTCGAAGTGAGCGCGTTCCTGGCCGATTTCCAGCACCAACACGGCGTGTTCGGTCATGTGGTCCGGGGCGCGTGCGATGAAGGTGCGAATGAAGTCCATGCCATCGATGCCTCCGGCCAGCGCCAGCCTCGGCTCGGCCCGGTACTCGGCCGGCAGCGTGATCATCGCTGCGGCGTTCACATACGGTGGGTTGCACAGGATCGCGTCGTAGCGCAGGCCGGCGACCGCCGCCAGGCCGTCGCCCTGGTGCAGCGTGATGCGGTCGGCGAGGGCATGCCGGTCGATGTTGATGCGCGCCACCGCCAGCGCGTTGCCGCTGAGATCGGCGGCGTCGACGCTCACCTCCGGCCAGGCCAGCGCCGCCAGCACTGCCAGGCTGCCGTTGCCGGTGCACAGGTCGAGCACGCGCCGGGTGTGGCTCGGCAGCCAGGCGTCGAGCGTGCCGTCGGCAATCACCTCGGCGATCAGCGAGCGCGGCACGATCGCGCGCTCGTCGACGTAGAACGGCACGCCCTGCAGCCAGGCCTCGTGCGTCAGGTAGGCGGCCGGTTGGCGTGTGGCAATGCGTTTGTCGATCAGCGCCTCGATGGCCGCGCCTTCCGCGGCGGTGAGCCCGCGTGCGGCGACGCTGTCGAGCTCGTCGAGCGGCAGGCCGAGGCGCCACAGCACCAGCCACGCCGCTTCGTCGAAGGCGTTGGTCGTGCCATGCCCAAACGAAACGCCCGCCTGGGTCAGGCGGGCGCTTTGGCGCTCGATCATCTCGATCAGGGTCACGTCAGCAGTCGCTCCAGTACGCCACGGTAGATGTTGGTCAGGTGTTCGACGTCGGCGGCGTCCACATGCTCGTCGATCTTGTGGATGCTCGCATTGCGCGGGCCCAGCTCGATCACCTGGGGGCAGATTGTCGCAATGAATCGGCCGTCCGACGTGCCGCCGGTGGTCGACAGCACCGGCCGGTGGCCGCATTCGGCCTCGATTGCGTCGCCGACGGCCTGCGTCAACGTTCCAGGCGGCGTCAGGAAGGGCTGGCCGCCGAGCGTCCACGCCAGGTCGAACGTCAGCCCGTGGCGCACCAGCAGGGCCTCCACGCGGGCCTGCAGGCTCTCGGCCGTGCTTTCGGTGGAGAAGCGGAAGTTGAAGTCGACCACCGCCTCGCCCGGGATCACGTTGCCGACGCCGGTGCCGGCATGGATGTTGGAGACCTGGAACGTCGTCGGCGGGAAGAACGCGTTGCCGCCGTCCCATTCGGTGGCCGCGAGTTCGGCCAGCGCCGGGGCGAACTGGTGGATCGGGTTCCGCGCCAGTTGCGGGTAGGCGACGTGGCCCTGGATGCCCTTGACCGTGAGCTTGCCCGACAGCGTGCCGCGGCGGCCGTTCTTGATCATGTCGCCCAACGCCTCGACCGAAGTCGGCTCGCCGACGATGCACATGTCGAGCCGCTCGCCGCGCGCCTTCAGCAACTCGACCAGGCGCACCGTGCCGTCGACCGATGGGCCTTCCTCGTCGCTGGTGATGAGCAGCGCGATGGCGCCGGCGTGATCGGGCGTCGCGCGCACGAAGGCCTCGGTGGCCACCGTCATCGCGGCGAGCGAGCTCTTCATGTCGGCTGCGCCGCGGCCGTAGAGCCGCCCGTCGCGGTGACTGGGCACGAACGGGTCGCTGGCCCACTGCGCGAGCGGGCCGGTGGGTACCACGTCGGTGTGGCCGGCGAAGGCCAGCGTCGGGCCGGGGCGGCGGCCGCGGCGGATCGCCCACAGATTGGTGACGCGGAAGTCCGCGGGCCCACAGACCAGCGTTTCGCAATCGAACCCCAGTGGCGCGAGGCGGGCTTTCAGCAGTTCCTGGCAGCCGGCGTCGTCGGGCGTGAGCGAGGCGCGCGCGATCAGCGCCTCGGCCAGCTGGACGGCCCCTGACATCACGCCAGGCGGCCGAACTTGGACGAGAGCTTCTTCTCTTCGGGCCGCACGTCGAGGATGATCTCGGTGAACAGCGACGGATCCGATTCGTCGGCCTTGGGCGGCTGGCGCGACAGCGGCGCGGTGTCGTTCGCGAGCCGCCACAGCAGGTTGGTCGGCGAGTCGGCGAAGGCCAGGCCTTCCTCGCGCGTGATCGTCCCTTCGGTGATCATCTTCGCCAGGTCGGCCTCGAAGGTCTGCGAGCCCTCGGCCAGCGACTTCTCCATCGCTTCCTTGACGCCGCTGATGTCGCCCTGCTCGATCAGCTCGGCGATCAGCTTGGTGTTGAGCAGCACCTCGCACGCGGGTATGCGGCCGCCCGTCTGCGCGCGCACCAGGCGCTGCGAGATGATCGCGCGCAGGCCCGCAGCCAGGTCGGACAGCAGGGCCGGCCGCGCCTCGGGTGTGTAGAACGACAGGATGCGGCCCAGCGCGTGGTAGCTGTTGTTGGCGTGCAGCGTGGCCAGCACCAGGTGGCCCGACAGCGAGTACGAGATCGCCGAGGTCATCGTTTCGCGGTCGCGGATCTCGCCGATCAGGATGCACGTCGGGGGCCTGGCGCAGCGCGTTCTTCAGCGCGATCTGCAGGCTGTTGGTGTCGCGCCCGACCTCGCGCTGGTTGACGACCGACTTCTTGTTGGTGAACAGGAACTCGATCGGGTCTTCGATGGTCAGGATGTGGCCGGTCATCTGCTGGTTGCGCTGCTCGAGCATCGCCGCCAGCGTGGTGCTCTTGCCGGTGCCGGTGGCGCCGACCATCAGGATCAGGCCGCGCTTTTCGAGCACCAGCTGGCCGAGGATCGCCGGCACGTTCAGCGACTCGAGCGTCGGGATCACGAACGGAATGCAGCGGAACACCGCGGCAATCGAGCCGCGCTGGCGGAACGCCGACAGCCGGAAGCTGCCGACCTTGGTGATGCCGATGCCGACGTTGAGCTCGCCGGTGTCGTCGAGCTCTTCGAGCTGCTGCGGCGTCAGCAGTTCGGCCAGCAACTGGCGCGGTTGCGAGTGCGACAGCGGCTGTGTCCGACAGCTGCAGGATCTGGCCATTGATCTTGATCAGGATCGGCGTGTTGGCCGACAGATAGACGTCGGACGCGTTCTTCTCCGCCATCAGGCGCAGCACGCGCTCCATGTTGCCGCCACTGCCGTTGCTCGCGCTCATGCCTTGCTGCTCCTGGATCGCGCCGCGGGTTCAGGCTCGCAGCAGTTCGTTGATGCTGGTCTTGGCGCGCGTCTGCGCGTCGACCTTCTTGACGATCACGGCGCAGTACAACGAGTACTTGCCGTCGGCACTGGGCAGATTGCCGGAAACCACGACCGAGCCGGCCGGGATGCGGCCATAGCTCACTTCGCCGGTGGCGCGGTCGTAGATCTTGGTGCTCTGGCCGATGTAGACGCCCATCGAGATGACCGAGTTCTCCTCGACGATCACGCCCTCGACGACCTCGCTGCGCGCGCCGATGAAGCAGTTGTCTTCGATGATCGTCGGGCCGGCCTGCAGCGGCTCGAGCACGCCGCCGATGCCCACGCCGCCCGACAGGTGCACGTTCTTGCCGATCTGCGCGCACGAGCCCACGGTGGCCCAGGTGTCGACCATCGTGCCTTCGTCGACATAGGCGCCGATGTTGACGTAGCTCGGCATCAGCACCACGTTCTTCGCGATGTAGCAGCCGCGCCGTGCCACCGCGGGCGGCACCACGCGCACGCCGGTGGCGCGCATCTGTGCCTCGTCCAGGTGGGCGAACTTGGTCGGCACCTTGTCGAAGAAGCCCAGGTCGCCGGCACGCATGACCTTGTTGTCGTTCAGGCGAAACGACAGCAGCACGGCCTTCTTGACCCACTGGTTCACCGTCCATCGGCCCACGCCCTGGCGCTCGGCGACACGCAGGCGGCCCTTGTTGAGGTCGGCGATCACCTGCTCGACGGCATCGCGCAACTCGGGCGAATTGACGCTGTCGAGGTCGGCGCGCGCCTCCCAGGCGAGGTCGATGACGGTTTGCAGTTGGGTTGGGTCATGAGGAGGCTCTGGGTGTAGGAGACGATGCGCTCGGCGGCTTCGACGCATTCGTCGACGCCGGCCACCAGCGCCATGCGGATGCGGCCGCGCCCGGGATTGATGCCGTGCGCGTCGCGCGCGAGCAGGCTGCCGGGCAGCACCGCCACATTGTATTGAGCCAGCAGGCCGAGCGCGAAGGCGACATCGTCGCCGGCATCGCCTTGCCGCCCCCGGGGACGCCGGCCCACAGGTAGAAGCCCGGCGTCGGGCAGCGCCACGTCGAGCACGCCGGCGAGCATCGGCGTGACCTGCGCGAACTTGGCGCGGTAGAGCTCGCGGTTGGCCGACCACATGCGCCTCGTCGTTCCAGGCCGCGATGCTGGCCGCCTGCACCACCGGGCTCATCGCGCTGCCGTGGTAGGTGCGGTAGAGCAGGAAGCTGCTTCAGCACGGCGGCATCGCCGGCGACGAAGCCCGAGCGCATGCCCGGCACGTTGCTGCGCTTGGACAGGCTGGTGAGGACGACCAGGCTGCGGAAGTCGTCGCGGCCGAGCAGCCGGGCCGCCTGCAGCGCACCGAGCGGCGGCTCGTCGCGGAAGTAGATCTCGCTGTAGCACTCGTCGCTGGCGATCACGAAGCCGTGGCGGTCGGACAGCTCGAACAGCGCGCTGCCATTCATCGAGCGGCATCACCGCGCCGGTCGGGTTGCCGGGCGAGCAGACGTAGAGCAGTTGCGTGCGGGCCCAGGTGGCGGCGTCGATCTGCGACCAGTCGGCGGCGAAGTTGCGCGCCGGGTCGCTGTTGGCGAACGCCGTCTGCGCGCCGGCCAGCAGCGCCGCGCCTTCGTAGATCTGATAGAACGGATTCGGGCAGACCACCGTGGCGCCGGCGCGCGTCGGGTCGATCACCGTCTGCGCCAGCGCGAACAGCGCCTCGCGCGAGCCGTTGACCGGCAGCACCTGCGTGGCCGCGTCGAGCGTCACGCCGTAGCGCCGCTGCGCCCAGCCGGCGATCGCTTCGCGCAGCCGCGGCTCGCCGGCAGTGGCCGGGTAGCTCGACAGGCCCTTGCAGCCCGGCCACCAGCGCCTGTTCGATCAAGGCCGGCGTGGCATGGCGCGGCTCGCCGATGCCCAGGCTGATCGGCCGGTGCGCCGGCGACGGCGTGATGCCCGGCGCTGAGCGCGCGCAGGCGCTCGAACGGGTAGGGGTGCAGGCGCGCCAGCAGCGGATTCATGCGATCGATGATAGGCGAGCACGCCGCCTACAGGCGGCCCACGCAACCCGGCGCGCCGCAACGGCAGGCCAGTTTGCCCTCGTGGTGGGTCTCGCCGTAGTTCACGGTGATTTCGTCGCCCGCGCGCGATCGCGCGTGAGCGCGTAGAACTCGACCCGGCCCTGGCGGATGCACAGCCGCGCGTTGGGCCGGCAACTGTGGTTGGTGTAGCGCATCGGGTCGGCCGATTTCGAGAAGTCGATCGCTTTGCGCTGCGAGACCTCGACGATCATGATGCGTTCGTGCCGCGTCGCGCGGATGCGCGCCTCGGCGACGCTGATCGACTCGCCGCGGATCTCGCCGATCTTGCGGCGGGGCGGGATCGGCTCGGCGGCGAAGGCGCCCTGGCCGTCGATGCGGCTCGCGCGCCACGCCGACTGCGAACTTCTGGTACGCCGGGCGCGTGGCGGCCTCAGTCATCGCTCGGCGGCGCCGGCAGGGCGATCGGCGGCGCCGGCTTCCAGCCCTTCTTGCGGTGCTCGGCGACGACGTCGGTGTAGATGCCGCCGCGCACGTACCAGTCGGCGCTGATGCGCACGAAGCGCGGCTGCGTGGCCTCGACGATGTCGTCGAGGATGGTGTTGGTGACCTTCTCGTGGAACGCGCCCTCGTTGCGGTAGCTCCAGAAGTACATCTTCAGGCTCTTCAGCTCGACGCACAGTTGGTCGGCAGACCATGTCGATGTGAAAGTGCGCGAAGTCGGGCTGGCCGGTCAGCGGGCACAGGCAGGTGAACTCGGCGATCTGGAAGCTGGATCATGTAGTCGCGTTGCGGTGCCGGGTTGGGGAACACATGCAGTTCCTTGCTCGGCGCGCTGGGCGGGTTCACCGGCACCGGCCGCTGCTTGGCAGCGGGTGAGCGCCGGGCAGGCGTTGCTTGGCAGGGGTCTTGGCCATGGGACGGGGCTGGTCGTGGTGCGGTTCCGCGAGGGGCGCGATGGTATCATCCGGCCGCCTCGCGGCGTCCCGTCGAAGCGAGTTTTCCCTTACGAATCAATCACTTGGCAACGGCGGCGGCTCTCGCCGCCGTTGCCCTTTGCAGCCCGCCCATGCGCCTGAACTCGATCAAGCTCTCCGGCTTCAAGTCCTTCGCCGAACCCACCACCTTCCAGCTGCCGGGCCAGCTGGTCGGCGTGGTCGGCCCCAACGGCTGCGGCAAGTCCAACATCATGGACGCGGTGCGCTGGGTGCTGGGCGAGAGCAAGGCCAGCGAGCTGCGCGGCGAGTCGATGCAGGACGTGATCTTCAACGGCTCGGGCCAGCGCAAGCCGGCCAGCCGCGCCAGCGTCGAACTGGTGTTCGACAACGCCGATGCGCGCGCCGGCGGGCAGTGGAACCAGTTCGCCGAGATCGCCGTCAAGCGCGTGCTGACGCGCGACGGCACCTCGCAGCTACTACATCAACAACCAGCCGGTGCGCCGCCGCGACGTGCAGGACGTGTTCCTCGGCACCGGCCTCGGGCCCGCGCGCCTACGCCATCATCGGCCAGGGCACCATCAGCCGCATCATCGAGAGCAAGCCCGAGGAGCTGCGCATGTTCCTCGAAGAAGCGGCCGGCGTCTCCAAGTACAAGGAGCGCCGCCGCGAGACCGAGAACCGGCTGAAGGACACGCGCGAGAACCTGATGCGCGTCGAAGACATCCTGCGCGAGCTCAACGCCAACCTCGACAAGCTCGAGAGAGCAGGCCGAGGTGGCGCAGCAGTACCGCGCGCTGCAGGACGAGGGCGCGCTGAAGCTGCACCAGCTGTGGTTCCTCAAGCACCGCGATGCGGCCAGCGAGGAGGAGCGCGTCAAGAAGGCCGCTGCTGGCGGCGGCCAACGCGCTCGAAGCGCGCATCGCCGAACTGCGCCAGGTCGAAGCCGAGCTGGAGACCGTCCGCCAGGCGCACTACGCGGCCGGCGACGGCCTGCACGGCGCGCAGGGGCTGCTGGCCGAGGCGGCGCTCGAAGTCAGCCGGCTCGAGGAGCGCATCCGCTACGTGGTCGAAGGCCGTCAGCGCGCGGAGCAGCGCCTCGCCGAGCTGCAGGCGCAGGATGCGGCAGTGGCAGCAGCGCAGCAGCGAGGCGAACGACGAACTGGCGGCGATCGCCGAGCAGATCGCCGCGGCCGACGAACAGGGCGAGTTGCTGGCCGCGCAGGCCGAAGAGCAGGCGCAGCAACTGCCGGCGCTCGAAGACGCATTGCGCAGCCGCGCAGGCACGCAGCAACGAGCAGCGCAACGAGGTGGCCGAGGTGCAGCAGCAGATCCAGCTGCTGGCGGCCGAGAGCCGCAACGTCGACGAGCAGCGCGCCAGCGTTGCAGCAGCCGCCGCGAACGCCTGGCCGCCGAGCGCCAGGGCCTGAGCCGCGCCCGACGGCGCGCGGCTGGCCGCGCTGAAGCTGTCGAGCGGCCAGGCCGATGCAGGCGCATGGCAGGCCGAGGCGCAGCTCGCACGCGCTGAGCGACGAGGTGCCGGCGCTCGACGAGCAGCGCCGCGCGCAAGCAGGCAGCCGCCAACCGCGAAGCCGGCAAGCAGGCCGACATCAGCGCGCGGCTCGAGGCGCTGCGCGCGCTGCAGGAGAAGGTGCAGACCGAAGGCAAGCTCAAGCCCTGGCTGGCGCGCCACGGCCTGGACGGCCTGCAGGGCCTGTGGACGCAGGTGCACATCGAAGCCGGGTTGGGAGACCGCGCTCGAAGCCGCGCTGCGCGAGCGCCTGAACGCGCTCGAGGTCGGCCGCGTCGAAACCGTGCGCGCCTTCGCCGCCGATGCGCCGCCGGCCCAGCTGGCCTTCTACACGCAAGCCCGCCGGCGGCGATCGCCAACACGCACCAGACGCTGCCGCGCCTGTCGCGACCTGCTGCGCCTGGGCGATGCCGGGCTGAAGGCGCTGCTCAACGACTGGCTCGAAGGCGTCTACACCGCGCCCGGCCTCGACGAGGCGCTGGCCAGCCGCGGCAAGCTGACGCACGGCGAAGTCATCATGACCCGCGAGGGCCACGCGGTGTCGCCAGTTCGCCGTCGCGCTTCTACGCGCCCGACAGCGAGCAGGCCGGCATGCTGGCGCGCGCGCAGGAGATCGAGAACCTCGAGCGCCAGCAGCGCGCGCAGGCGCTGATCGCCGACGAAGCGCGCAGTGCGCTGGTGCGCTGCCGAGGCGGCCTACACCGAGGCCTCGCTGAAGCCTGGCCAGCGTGCGCCGCGAGGCCGCCGAGGCGCAGACCCGTGCCCACCAGCTGCAGGTCGAACTGCTGCGCCTGGCCGCAGCTGGCCGAGGCGACGCAGCGCACGCAGCAGCCAGCTCGACGAGGAACTGGCCGAGCTCGACGCCCAGCTCGAGGCGCTGGCCGAGCGCCGCGCCACCGGCGAGGCGCGCTTCGAAGAACTCGACCTGCAGCTCGGCGACGACGCAGGAGCGCCACGCCGAACTCGACGAAGCGGTGATCGCGGCCGAGCGCGCAGCTCGCCGAGGCGCGCGAGCAGCTGCGCGCGCTGGAGCGCCAGGCGCAGGAGGCGCAGTTCCAGGCGCGCACGCTGGCGGCGCGGCGCGGCGAGTTGCAGCGCGCGATCGAGACCGCGGCCGCAGCAGGTCGCTGCCAACGCGCAGGCGGCCGCGCAGTTGCAGGACGAGCTGGCCGCGCTCGACGACGCCGCGGCGCAGGCCGGCCTGCAGACCGCGCTGGCGCTGAAGCTCGAACGCGAGGGCGCGCTGGCCGCGCAGCGCAGCCAGTACGACGACCTGACGGCCAAGCTGCGCAGCTTCGACGAGCAGCGCCTGCGCGATCGAGCGCAGCCTGCGAGCCGCTGCGCGAGAAGCATCACCAAGCTGCAGCTCGAGGAGCAGGCCGCGTCGCTCGGCGGCGCGCAATACCTCGAGCAGCTCAGCGCCGCCACGGTCGACATGGACGCACTCGCGCAATCGATCGCCGATGGCGGCGTCAAGCTGGCCGGGCTGCAGGGCGAGATCGACCGCATCAACCGCGAGATCGCCGCGCTCGGCGCGGTGAACCTGGCCGCGCTCGACGAGCTGACGACGTCGCGCGAGCGCAAGAGCTTCCTCGATGCGCAGAACGCCGACCTGGCCGAGGCCATCGCCACGCTCGAAGACGCGATCCACAAGATCGACCTCGAAACGCGCGAGCTGCTGGCGCAGACCTTCAACCAGGTCAACGAGCATTTCGGCCGCATGTTCCCGACGCTGTTCGGCGGCGGCACGGCCAGGCTGGTGATGACCGGCGACGAGATCCTCGATGCCGGCGTGCAGGTGATGGCGCAGCCGCCGGGCAAGAAGAACAGCACCATCCACCTGCTGTCGGGCGGCGAGAAGGCGCTGACCGCGATCGCGCTGGTGTTCGCGATCTTCCAGCTCAACCCGGCGCCGTTCTGCCTGCTCGACGAGGTCGACGCGCCGCTCGACGACGCCAACACCGAGCGCTACGCCAAGCTGGTCACCGAGATGAGCCAGGCGCACCCAGTTCCTGTTCATCAGCCACAACAAGATCGCGATGGAAATGGCCGCGCAGCTGATCGGCGTGACGATGCAGGAGCAGGGCGTGTCGCGCATCGTCGCGGTGGACATGGACGTCGCGGTGACGCTGGCCGAGGCGGCCTAGGATGGCACGCCTGCCGACCCGGGTGATGGCTCGCGACGCGACGCGGCGGCTTGTCAGTGGTTCGCCTTTTCGAGCGTTTCTTTTTCGCGTTGCCTGCCGGGTCCCGCCCCGGCGGGCGGGTAACTTTCATTTGCGAGGCCCAAATGAAAGTCACCAAAGCAAAGGGGCTGAATGCAACACCTCTCGATGCGTTCTTCTCGCGCTTGCGGCAGCCCGGCCCGGCGGGCCACTTGGAGGCACCGCGGTCGATCGGCCCACCAGCGCACTCGACGGCGCGGCTCGCTATGCCTCGCCCGCGAATCCGAGTGCTCCGAATGCTCGCATTGCGCGTGATCCGCATGCGCGGGCGAAGCGAAGCGAGCCCGCGCCGCCGAGTGCGCTGTGGGTTCGATGCGGCCGCGCTGCATCCAAGTGGCCCGCTGGGCCGGGGCGCCGCAAGCGGGAAGAACGCACTGAGAGGTTTTGCATTGAGCCCCTTTGCTTTGGTGACTTTCATTTGGGCGCTCGCAAATGAAAGTTACCCGCCCGCCGGGGCGGGACCCGGCAGGCAACGCGAACAACAGACTTCGGCAAAGGCAAGCCAACGGCAACCGCACCCAGCGGACCGTCAGGGCGTGCCCCAACGGCGCAGGCCCGAGGTCGCGCCGATGACGCTCACCATCGCCCTGGTGCTGGTTGCCGTCGCGGTGCTGGCCGCGCTGGCCGCGCATGGGCTGTGGAGCACGCGCCGCGCACGCCCGCGGCGGGCGCTGGAAGAGGTGGCGGTGGCCACGCCGGAGCGCGTCGAGCCGTCGCTCGGTACATTGCCGGACGCTGCGGCGCCCGCGATCGCGAGTGCGCCGCGCCGCGGTGGCGCGCGCATCGACGCGCTGATCGACGCCATCGCCACGTTGGCACTCGAAGCACCGGCAAGCGGCGAGATGCTGCTCGCGCACCTGCCCGCGTCGCGCCGCGCCGGCAGCAAGCCGTTCCATATCGAAGGCCTGAATGCGGCGACGGGCGAGTGGGAGACGCTGGCGCTGGGCCAGCGCTACAGCGAGTTGCAGGCCGGCGTGCAACTGGCCAACCGCAGCGGCGCGTTGAACGAGATCGAGTACTCCGAGTTCGTGCAGAAGGTGCAGGCCTTCGCCGATGCGATCGGCGCGGTGCCCGACTTCCCCGACATGCTCGACGTGGTGGCCCGTGCGCGCGAACTCGATGGCTTTGCCAGCCCGCACGACGCCACGCTGTCGGTGCGCCTGCGCGCCAACAGCGTGGCCTGGTCGGTGGGCTACGTCCAGCAGTGCACGCAACGCCACGGGTTCGTGTCCGGGGGGTTGGCCGGCCGCCTGGTGCTGCCGGCCAGCGAGGAGGGCGCGCCGCCGTTGCTGGTGTTGTCGTTCGACGCCCAGGCCGCGCTGGCCGACGATCCGGCGCAGGCCGCGGTGCGCGAGCTGGTCTTGACGCTCGACGTGGCGCAGACCCCCGAGAGTGCCGAGCCGTTCGCGGCCTGGCACCAGGCGATCCGCGCGCTGGCCGAAGACATGGACGCGACCGCGGTCGACGACGAAGGCCGCCCGCTGACGCTGCAGCACTTTGCCGCCATCGCCCAGGAGCTGGACAAGCTCTATCGTGCGCTCGAATCGCGCGACATCGCCGCCGGCACGCCGGTGGCGCGGCGCCTGTTCCAGTGAGCCGCCGGCAACGGCCCGCGTCGGGGTGGTGGTGAGCTCCCGCGCCGCTGATCCGGCACGACGCGCCGCCGAACTGCGCGCACTGCTGCACCACCACGCGCACCGCTACTACGTGCTCGATGCGCCGGAGATCCCCGACGCCGAATACGACCGGCTGTTCCAGGAACTGCAGGCCATCGAGGCCGCGCACCCCGAGCTGCGTCAGCGCCGATTCGCCGACGCAGCGCGTGATCGGCAAGGTGCTCGACGGCTTCGTGCCGGTGCGCCATGCGGTGCCGATGCTGTCGATCCGCACCGAGACCGACACCACGGCCGGCGGCGCAGAAGCCTTCGATGCGCGCGTGCGCCGCGAACTGGGCCTGGCCGCCGACGCGCCGCCGCTGGACTATGCCTGCGAGCTGAAGTTCGACGGCCTGGCGATCAACCTGCGCTACGAGCGCGGCGTGCTGGTGCAGGCCGCGACGCGCGGCGACGGCGAAACCGGCGAGGACGTGACGCAGAACATCCGCACCATCCATGCCATCCCGCTGCGGCTGATCGGCTGCGATGCGCCGGTGCTCGAAGTGCGCGGCGAGGTCTACCTGCGCCGCGACGATTTCGAGGCACTCAACCAACGCCAGCGCGAGAAGGGCGAGAAGACCTTCGTCAACCCGCGCAATGCCGCCGCCGGCGCGGTGCGCCAGCTCGACCCGGCCATCGCCGCACAGCGCCCGCTCGAGCTTCTTCGCCTACGGCCTGGGCGAGGTGCAGGGCTGGGCCGTGCCCGCCAGCCACAGCGCCACGCTGGACGCGCTGGCCGCCATGGGCGTGCCGGTGAATGGCGAGCGCGCGGTGGTGCACGGTGGCGCCGGGCTGGTCGCCTTTCATCGCCGCATTGCCGCGCAGCGCGATGCGCTGCCGTTCGACATCGACGGCGTGGTCTACAAGGTCGACAGCCGCGCGCTGCAGCAGCAGCTCGGCTTCGTGACGCGCGAGCCGCGCTGGGCCGTGGCGCACAAGTACCCGGCGCAGGAGCAGCAGACGCGCCTGAACGGCATCGAGATCCAGGTCGGCCGCACCGGCAAGCTGACGCCGGTGGCCAAGCTCGAACCGGTGTTCGTCGGCGGCACCACCGTCAGCAACGCCACGCTGCACAACGTGTTCGAACTGCGCCGCAAGGGCGTGCGCATCGGCGACACGGTGATCGTGCGCCGCGCCGGCGACGTGATCCCCGAAGTCGTCGGCCGAGTGGTCAGTGCGCCGGGCGAACGCGCGGGCTACGTTGCCAACTTCCGCATGCCCCGGGCCTGCCCCGTGTGCGGCAGCGCGGTGGTGCGCGAGAAGGGCGGCATCGATCACCGCTGCAGCGGCGGGCTGTTCTGCGCCGCGCAGCGCAAGCAGGCGATCCTGCATTTCGCCGGGCGGCGCGCGATGGACATCGAGGGCCTGGGCGACAAGCTGGTCGACCAGCTCGTCGATGGCGGCGTCGATCCGCACGTTGCCCGATCTGTACCGGCTGGGCGTCGCGGCGCTCGCCGCGCTCGACCGCATGGGCGAAAAGAGCGCAGCCAACCTCGTCGCCGCGCTCGAGCACAGCAAGCGCACCACGCTGGCGCGGTTTCTCTACGCGCTGGGCATCCGCCATGTCGGGGAAACCACGGCCAAGGATCTGGCGCGGCACTTCGGTTCGCTCGACCGGCTGATGGCCGCCGGCGCGCCGCAGCTGCTCGAAGTCGAGGATGTCGGCCCGGTGGTGGCCGACAGCATCCATGTGTTCTTCGCGCAGCCGCACAACCGCGAAGTCGTCGAGCAGTTGCGCGCGGTCGGTGTGCGCTGGCCCGAGCACGACGGCGATGGCGACCGATCGCCCAAGCCACTCGCCGGGCAGACGTTCGTGCTCACCGGCACGCTGCCGACGCTGGCCCGCGACGACGCCAAGGCGATGATCGAAGCCGCCGGCGGCAAGGTCGCGGGCTCGGTGTCGAAGAAGACGAACTTCGTCGTCGCCGGGGAGCAGGCCGGCAGCAAGCTCGACCGCGCGCATGAACTCGGCGTGGCGGTGATCGACGAAGCGGCTCTGTTGCGTATGCTTGCCACACCATGACCCATCCCTTGCTCGGCATCGACCTCGGCGGCACCAAGATCGAGGTCGCCGCGCTGGCGCCCGACGATGGGCGCTTCCTCGTGCGCGAACGCGTGGCCACGCCGCCCGGCGGCTACGACGCGCTGCTGGCGACGATTGCCGACCTGGTCGACCGCGCCGAGGCCCGGCTCGGCGTGCGCGGTCTGCCGCTGGGCGTCGGCATCCCGGGCTGCGTGTCGCCGGCCAGCGGGCTCGTCAAGGGGGCCAACACCATCGCGTTGAACGGCCGCTCGCTCGATCGCGACCTGGCGTATCAGCTTTCGCGTCCGGTGCGCATCGAGAACGATGCCAACTGCCTGGCCATGAGCGAGGCGGTCGACGGCGCCGGGGCCGGCGCACGCATGGTGTTCGCTGCGATCCTCGGCACCGGCGTCGGCGCCGGCATCGCCATCGACGGCCGCGCCTGGGCCGGTGCGCATGGCATCGCCGGCGAGTGGGGCCACAACCCGGCGCCGCGGCTGGCCGAAGACCGCAGCGTGCCGTCACCGCATTGCTGGTGCGGCCGTGGCGCGTGCAACGAAACGCTGCTCAGCGGGCCCGGCTTCGCCGCCGACCACCTGCGCCACGGCGGGGCGTTGCTCGAAGCACGTGCCATCTTCGACGCCGCACGCCACGGCGACGTCGCGGCGCAGGCATCGCTCGAGCGCTACATCGAGCGCCTCGCGCGCGCATTGGCGCAGGTGATCAACCTGCTCGACCCGGATGTGATCGTGATCGGCGGCGGCCTCAGCAACGCCATCGAACTGGTTCGCGAAGTGCCGGCCCGCTGGGCGGCACACGTGTTCTCCGATGTGGTGACGACGCCGCTGCGTGCCGCGGTGCACGGCGATTCGTCGGGGGTGCGTGGCGCGGCATGGCTGTGGCGGGCCCATTCATGATCACCATCGGGTTACGGCCAAGGAGAGCGCCCATGCCGCGTCTTCATCGATGCCTCGGCATCGCCGCGCTGGCGCTGGGCGCCGGCACGGCATCAGCGGCCTGCCTCGGCGACGCCGAGGTGCAGGCCTTGCTGGACGGCTACACCGCGCGCCAGCCGGTCGCCAATCCCGAGGGCCTGTCGGCGGCCGACGGCGAGTGCTCGCGCGCCAAGCTGCTCAAGCTGATGGAGGCCCGGTACGGCGCGCCCGTCGGCTACAAGGCCGGCCTGACCAATCCGGCGGTGCAGAAACGCTTCAATCACGACGCGCCGGTGTGGGGTGCGCTTTATGCGCCGATGCTGCTCAAGAGCGGTGCGGTGGTCGAGGCCGCCTTCGGGGCGCGGCCGCTGTTCGAGGCCGACCTGTTGGTGCGCGTGTCCAGCGCGGCCATCAATCAGGCAAAGTCCGTCGATGACGTGCTGGCTGCGATCGACCAGGTGATCCCCTTCATCGAATTGCCCGATCTGGTGGTGCAGGCGCCGCCCAGACTCAACGGTGCCGCGATCAGTGCCATCAACGTCGGTGCGCGGCTGGGCGTCCTCGGCGAACCGATCGCGGTACAACGCAACGCCGGATTCAGCGACGCGCTGCGCGACATGGTGACGGTGGTCAAGGCCGACGGCATCGAGGTCGACCGCGGCAAGGGCAGCGATGTGCTCGAGCACCCGCTCAATGCGGTGGTCTGGCTGGCCAAGGACCTGGCGCGCGACGGCCGCAGCCTGAAAGCCGGTGACCTCGTCAGCCTGGGGTCGTTTTCGAAGCTGCTGCCGCCCAAGCCGGGGCTCGCGGTGGAAGTGCAGTACCTGGGCCTGCCGGGCAACCCGGCGGTCGCCGTGAGTTTCAAGTAATGGCCGCGCGCGAGATCCTGAAGATGGGCGATCCGCGCCTGCTGCGCATTGCCGAGCCGGTGCGCGCGTTCGACACACCCGAGTTGCACGCCTTGATCGCCGACATGTTCGACACCATGGAGGCGGCCAACGGGGCGGGCCTCGCGGCGCCGCAGATCGGCGAGAACCTGCAGGTGGTGATCTTCGGTTTCACGAACAACGCGCGCTATCCCGATGCACCGCCGGTGCCGCGCACGGTGCTGATCAACCCGGCGATCGAGCCGATCGGCAGCGACGAAGAGACCGGCTGGGAGGGCTGCCTGTCGGTGCCCGGGCTGCGCGGCATGGTGCCGCGCTGGGCGCGCATCCGCTACCGCGGTGTCGACCCGCTGGGCCAGGCGATCGTGCGCGAGGCCGACGGCTTCCACGCCCGCGTCGTGCAGCATGAGGTCGACCACCTGATCGGCCGCCTGTATCCGACCCGCATGCGCGACTTGACGCAGTTCGGCTTCACCAGCGTGTTGTTCCCCGACCTGGACGCCGGCGCCGACGACTGATCCGCCAGGCGCGTCTGTAAAGCGGTGTTTCTGCGTCAGCCGCAAGACTTCCTCTGGCGTTTGGTGATATGCATGTGCCGTCGACTCGGCACAAAAGAGGAGATTGCCATGCCTGAAGGCATCGAAAAGACGATGGCCCGCCGCATCTTCGGCTCCCTCGCGGCGCTGCTGCTGGGCGCCGCCGCGCTGCTGGGCAGCGCTGCGGCGTGGGCCGATCCGCCGGGCCGCGTCGGCCGCCTGGCCGATTTCAGCGGTACGGTGTGGATGTTCGACGCCGAGCAGGGCGAGTGGATCGGCGCGCGGCGCAACCGGCCGCTGACCAGCGGCGACCGCCTCTCGGCCGAGCGCGATGCGCGCGCCGAGTTGCAGATCGGCTCGACCACGTTGCGGCTGGATGGTGGCACCGAACTCGAAGTCACCGAACTCGACGACGAGTTCGTGCGCTTGCACCTGCACCACGGCAGCCTGGCGCTGCGCCTGCGCAGCAACGAATCGGCACGCGAGTTCGCCGTTACCACCGGCGAAGGCCGTTTCGAGCCGCTGCGTGCCGGCCACTACCGCATCGACCGGCTTGACGACGGCAGCTTGGCCGGCGTGATCAGCGGGGCCATGCGCTTCGAGGCCAGCGACAGCGCACTCGAGATCGCCGCCGGCCAGCGCGCCGAATTCTGGAACGAGCGCGGCGTCACGCACTACAGCTGGTCGCAGCTGCCCAACGACCGCTTTGCCGACTGGGTGGCACAGCAGGACCGTGAAGACGAGCGCGCCGCGAGTCGTCGCCGCTATGTCTCGCCCGAGATGACCGGCGCCGAAGACCTCGACCGCTACGGCGACTGGGATCGTCACCCCGAGTACGGCGTGCTGTGGCTGCCGAGCGCGGTGACGCCGGGTTGGGCGCCTTACCGCTACGGCTCCTGGGCTTATGTGAGCCCGTGGGGCTGGACCTGGGTCGACGACGCGCCCTGGGGTTTCGCGCCCTTCCACTACGGCCGCTGGGTCTGGTGGCGCGACCGCTGGGCCTGGGCGCCCGGCCAGTACGTGGCGCGCCCGGTGTATGCGCCGGCGCTGGTGGCCTGGATCGGTGGCCCGAACTTCAGTGTCGGCATCAACCTCGGTGGCGGCCCGGCGGTGGGCTGGGTGCCACTGTCGCCGCGCGAGCATTACGTGCCGACCTACAGCGTGACCAATGTCTACGTCACCAATGTCAACAGCCCGTACCGGCGCTGGCTGCCACCGGTGCGGCCGAACCAGCCGGTGCGCACCGGCCCGATCATGTACAGCAACCAGGGTGTGCCGGGCGGCGTGACGGTGGTGCCGCAGCAGGTGCTGCGCGAGCGCAAGCCGATCAGCAACGCCGTGATCGCGCCGGTCGATGCGCGCGCGATCCAGCGGTGGCAGGCGCAGCCGGCGCCGTCGGGTAACAACGGCCGCCGCGTCGAAAATGCCGCGCCGCCGCCGCCGACCCCGCGCGTCATTGCAGTACCGGGCGGCGCGGTGCCGGCCGTACCGGGCGCCGCGCGTGCCACGCCTTGGGGCCGGGTAGCGCCAGCGCCGCGCGCCAACGTGCCGGCGACGCCGGCCGCGCGCGGTGATGGCGGCGACGCCACGCGCGGGCGTGCGCCGCAGGGCGATCAGCGCGGCAATGCGCCGGCGGCCAATCGCACGATCACGACCGCACCGACCACGCCGACCGCTCCCGCAGCGGCGCCGCCGCAGCGCGACGCGCAGGAGCGGCGCGTACCGCCAGGGCGTGATGCGGAGCGTGAAGCCTTGCCGCCGCAGCGCCGCGTGGCGCCGGCCCAGTCTCAGTCACCAGCGCAAGCCGTGCCCCCGGGGCAAGCGGCGAAGGCCGCGCGACCGGTGCAACCGACGCCGCCGCAGCAGCCCGGCCCGCCGGTGCAGAGCGTGCGGCCGGCACCGGCCCAGGCCGCCGGGCAGCCGCCCGTGGTGCGCCAGGCGCCCGGGCGCGACGAGCCGGCGAATGCGCGCGGTCGCGGCCCGAAGGACGCCGACGAGCGTGACGATCGCCCACCGCCGGGGCAGGATCGCCGCAAGCGCGAGAACAACCAGTGAGCCGGCGCCGCGGCGATGCACGTGCCGTCGCGACGGGCGGGTCATACTGGGGGCCCCTGTCCCGTCGAGGCGCTCACCCGGCTCGCCCCCGCCTGTGCCCGGTTACCTGACCAAGCAAGAGCGCATCGCCGTCAGCGGCGTCGCCGACCTGTCGATCCGCTCGCTGCTCGACCGCCAGCAATACGCCGATCCGCTCGGTGAGGCCGAGCGCCAGGGCATCTCGTCGGCGGCGTGGCCGCTGTTCGGCTTGCTGTGGCCCTCGGGCACCTACTTGGCCGAGCGCCTGGCCGCACGGCCGGTGCGGGCCGGCGAGCGCATTCTCGAGATCGGCTGCGGCCTGGGGCTGGCCAGCCTGGTCGGCCACCGCCGCGGCGCCGATGTGACGGCCAGCGACTGCCACCCGTTGGCGCCCAGCTTCCTCGGCGAGAACCTGCGCCTGAACGCCATGGCCCCGATGAAGTACCGTCACGGCCCATGGCGCATCGACGCGCCGCGGCCGGCTGGGCGGCCCGCCACCGGCGGCGCACGCGTGGTGCGCGGTCGTTTCGACCTGATCATCGGCAGCGACCTGCTCTACGAGCGCGACGACAGCGCGGCGCTGGCGGGCTTCATCGGTCGCCACGCTGCCGCCGGGGCCGAGGTCTGGATCGTCGATCCCGATCGCGGCAATCGGCCGGCGTTCAACCGCCACATGGCGACGCTGGGCTTTCGCCTGCACGAGGAGCGGCTGGATCGCGCGGCCGCGATCGGCGTGCCTGCGTACAAGGGGCGGCTGTTGAGTTACCGATCGAACGAGGTGTCGCCATGACCGAACCGCTGCTGATGGCGGCCACGCAGATCTCCACCTTCGAGGGCCAGCGCCTGCTGACCAAAGCGAGCGGCTTCTACTTCGCGCGCAACGAGCGGCTCTTCCTGGTCACCAGCCGCCACGTCGTGCTCGATGAGCCGAGCCAGCACTTTCCCGATCGCATCGAGATCGAACTGCATCTCGATGCCGTCAACCTGACGCGGTCGAGCGCCTTCTCGATGCCGCTGTATCGCGAGGGCAGGGGCCTGTGGCACCAGGGCGAGGACGCCGGCGGCGAGATCGACGTCGCGGTGCTCGAGATCGACCGTGCAGCGCTGCCGAAGTCGGTGGTGCTGCAGGCCTTCACGCCGCGGCACCTGCCGGCCTCGCTCGGCGACGTCGAGGTCGGTTCGCCGTTGCTGATCGTCGGTTTCCCGCTGAGCTTTCACGACACGCTGCACCACCTGCCGGTGGTGCGCCAGGCCGCGATCGCTTCGTCTTTCGGCGTGCGCTTCCAGGGCCAGGGTTACTTCCTGACCGACGCGCGAACCCATCGCGGCACCAGCGGTGCGCCGGTGGTGATGCGCGCGGCCGCGGCCGAGCCGGGCCTCGGCGATCTGCCGTGGAAGCTGCTCGGCGTGCACGCGGCGCGCATGGACATGAAGACCCGCGACCTCGAGCAGGACGAATCGCTCGGCCTGAACTGCGCCTGGTATGCCGACATCCTGCTGACGCTGACCGCTGACGAGGCGGGTGCGTCCACGTCGCACGAGGGCGAAACCTGATCCGGCATTGCGTTCGATGCGGGCCTGCCGTGTGCCGCGATGCGCTGAACCTACCCGGGAGCGCACGCACGCGAACAGGTGCAAGGGGCCGATTTGGAACGCGGCGGTCCGGCGCATTCCTTGACGATCGAACGCAAGTCCGTGTCAGTTCGCGACACCGCTCGCCCGATCGGCGACAAGGACTTGTGAGTTTGGGTCGGGATTGGCCGTTGCGCCCATCATTGACAGCCACCGCGTGACCTGGGAAGTCAAGTCGGAAAGCGGCGCACACGCTTGCACACGCAGAACGCCAAATTCTCCGACCGGGGATTCCAGCGTCGCAAACTGGCTCGCGACGAGGCGTGGCGGGAAGAAGTGGTCGCCCGCACGGACCTCGACGCGCCTCTGAGCCTCCTCCTGGTCCAAGTCCATGAACACGAAGTGCAGACCCGGCGAAGCCATGCGCAAGCGATCGCGATAAGCCCTCTTTAGGGCCGAGCAGGTCAGGATGAGTCCAGAAGGGTGCGATTCGAACATGCCGGCGAGCGTGTCCAGCCACTGGAGGCGGTCGGCGTCGTTCAGGGCGACCCCACGCTGCATCTTCGCGCGGCTGGTCTCCGGGTGGTGGTCGTCGCCCTCGACCAGCGGCAGCCCCAGATCGGCGCTCACGGCGGCGGCAAGGCTTGACTTGCCGCAGCCCGAGACGCCCATGAAGACGACAGAGTGGCCCACGATCAGCCTGTCCTCATCGAGTACCGCCCGTCGAGACCGATGTCAGCGCTTGGTGGTTCGAAACTTCTTGACCTCGCCGTAGAACGACTGCACAAAGTCGGCGCCGATGGCTTCTGCGTTCTTGTCGACCACCGGCTGCACCGCTACGCGGATCTTGTGCGGAAGGCGCCGCCGGCCCAGACCAGGCCCTGGATGTTCATGTCGCCCAGGCTGCCGAGCATCTTGCGGCCCACCGGACCATCGAGCACGTAGGCGGCCTCGGCGTCGCTGCCGACGACGAAGGGCAGCTCCATCGCCGCGGTGTTGGCGACGATGCCGTTGAAGTTGGACGCGCCGCTGGAGACGATGTCGATCGTGCCGCCGCGCGCGCCGTTGATCATCGCCGCGTCGTTGCCGAGCTGGTTGGCCGGGTAGATGGTGATTTCGACGTCACCGTTGGTGCGCTGCTTGACCAGCTCGGCCATCTTCACCGCGGCGGCATGCTGGCCGTCGGTCGTGTTGACAGCGTGCCCCAGCTTCAGGTTGAACTTGGCCGCGAAGGCGCTGGGCGCCAGGCAGGCCAGGGCTGCGGCGGCGGCGCAAGTCAGAGCGCGTCTGGAAATCTTCATCGTCAGTCTCCGTGGGTTTAGGTTGAGGCGGGCTTGAGCAGGTTGAGCAATGGCCGCCCTGTGGCCAATCGGGAAATGTTGTCGGCCATCGTCTGCTGCCGGCGACGGACGGTGCCGGCCGTCCAGCCGGACATGTGCGGCGTCATCACAACGTTGGGCAGCGCCGCGAAGTCCAGCGTCGAGGGCGCGCATTCGGGTTGCGCCGGCGTGGGGTAGCGGTACCAGGTGTCGATCACGGCGCCGCCCAGTCGCTTCGAGAGCAGCGCGTCGTACAGCGCCTGCTCGGCGACCACCGGGCCGCGGCCGACGTTGACGAGCCAGGCGCCGCTGCGCATCGTCGCGAATGCCGCGGCGTCGACCAGGCCCTGCGTCTGCGGCGTCAGCGGCAGCGTCACGACGACGATGTCGACGCTGGCCAGGAAAGCGTGCAGGTCGGTGAGCGAGAACGCGCGGTCGACGTGCGCGCCGTCGATCGCGCTGCGGTTGGCCGCATGCACGCGCATGCCGAAGGCCTTGGCGCGCGCCGCGATGGCCTTTCGAGATGTGGCCGAAGCCGAGCAGGCCCAGCGTCTGGCTGCTCAGTTCGGTGCGCAGCGCGTTGGGCCGCCCGGCCCAGAAGGTCCACTGGCCGCGCCGCAGGTCGGCGTCGGCCCGTGCCAGCGGCACGTGGCGCTGCAGCAGCGCCGCGAACACGTACTCGGCGATCGCATCCTCGTGGCCGTGGCAGTTGCACAACGCGGCCCGCGCCGGCAGCAACGACAGGTCGATCGCGTCGGTGCCGGCGGCGGGCGCCTGGTACAGCTGCGGCCGCCGCGGCGCCGGCAGCGTCGCGTCGAGCTTGATACCGACGATAACGTCGGCCGACGCGAAGTGCTCGGACTCTCCCGGGGCCGACAGCGCATCGCCGATGTCGACGATCGTGTGGCCGGGCTCGAGCAGTTGCTCGAAGCCGTTGCGGAAGTTGGCGGCATTCGAGCCGTGGAAGACGATCTTCAGTGCGGTCATGGGAGGTGCAGGCTGCCGTCGCGTCAACCGCGTCTGCGTCCAGGTGGTGACGTCGGTCGACGCAGGGGTACTTGGCGGCTTCGCGTCTCGTTCGAGGTCGACGCCGAGGCCGGGCTTGTCGTTGGCATAGACATAGCCCTTGCGGAATTCGGGCAGGCCGGGGAACACATCGAGCAGCGCGTCGCGCGGGCCGCTGCAGCTCCTGGATCACGTGGTTCGGCGGCTCGGTGCCCGACCACTCCTGCACGCCGAAGTTGCGCGCGGCCAGGTCGATGTGGATGTTGGCCGCATGGCCAGCGGCGACATGTCGCCCGGGCCGTGCCAGGCCGTGCGCACGCCGTACTGCTCGGCAAACAGCTGCAGCTTGCGCGCCGGCGTGATGCCGCCGATCTGGCTCAGGTGGACGCGGATGAAGTCGATCAGCCGCTCGGCTGATCAGCGTGCGCCACTCGAAGGGGTGGTTGAACAGCTCGCCCTGGGCCAGCGGCGTGCTGGTCTTGGCGCGCAGCTGGCGGATCCATTCGCCTTCTTCGAGCGCGATCGCGTCCTCGAGGAAGAACAGCTCGAAGGGTTCCAGCTGCTGCGCGAAGCGGATCGCGTCCACCGGCTTCAGCCGTTCGTGCACGTCGTGGCACAGCTCGACGTCGAAGCCGATGCGGCTGCGGATGTCGTCGAACAGCTTGAGCGTGTCGCGCATGTACTTGCGCGCGTCCAGGTACACGCCCTGCGCCGCGCCCTCGGGCGCGCGCTCGGGCGCGGCGCCGAAGCCGCCGCCGCCATAGCCGCCGCTCTGGCAGCGGATGTGGGTGATGCCCTGCTCGCGGTAGCGCTGGATGTTGTCGCACAGCTCGGCCAGGTCGCGGCCGTCGGCGTGGCGGTAGA
Source organism: uncultured beta proteobacterium (assembly GCA_963840805.1). GTDB lineage: Bacteria > Pseudomonadota > Gammaproteobacteria > Burkholderiales > Burkholderiaceae_C > CADEEN01. The sequence goes on from CAWJAJ010000001.1 coordinate 54,103, forward strand.
TCGGCACGCCCTCGCGCACCTTGCCGCCGAACAGCTGGTACAGCGGCATGCCGGCCTGCTTGCCCTTGATGTCCCACAGCGCCATGTCGACGCCGGAGATCGCGTTGTTCTCGATCGGGCCGTTGCGCCAGTAGGCGTTCTGGTGCATCAGCTGCCACAGCTCCTCGATCGCCTGCGCGTCGCGGCCGACGAGCAGCGGCTTGAGGTACTCCTCGACCAGGCACTTCACCGCCAGGTGGCGGTAGGCGAAGGTGCCGCAGCCCAGGCCGACCAGGCCCGGCTGGTTGGTCTCGACCTTGACCACCAGAAGGTTGATGCCCTCGGGCGCGGTCAGGACGACCTTGACGTCGGTGATCAGCGTGGCCATGCGAGCTCAGAGAACGGACAGCCAGCCGCCGTCGACGTAGATGATCTGGCCGTTGACGTAGTTCGACGCGGCCGAGGCGAGGAACACCGCGGTGCCGACCAGTTCTTCGGGCTTGCCCCAGCGCCCGGCCGGGTTGCTGGCGCGAACCCAGGCGTCGAACTCCTTGTTGTTGACCAGCGCCTCGTTCATGTCGGTCAGGATGTAGCCCGGGCCGATGGAGTTGGCCTGGATGTCGTGCTTGGCCCACTCGGCGGCCATCGACTTGGACAGCAGCTTGATGCCGGCCTTGGCCACGGTGTAGGGCGCCACGGTGGCGCGCGCGGCCTCGCTGGTCAGCGAGCCGATGTTGATGATCTTGCCGCCGCGACCGCGCGCCACCATGCGCCGCGCCGCCTCGCGGCCGACCAGGAAGGCCGCCGTGAGGTTGGTGTCGATCACGCGCTGCCAGTCGGCGAGTTCCAGCTCGAGCATCGGCTTGCGGTGCTGGATGCCGGCGTTGTTGATCAGGATGTCGATGGCCAGCCCGTCGCGGTCGAAGGCCTCGAAGGCCTGCTTCACCGAAGCCTCGTCGGCAACGTCGAAGGCCGCGCCGCGCACCGACACGCCCAGCGCCTTCGAGCTGCGCGACTGCGGCGTCCACGGCCGATTGCTGGCGGCTGTTGACGACCACCGTGGCGCCCGATTGCGCCAGGCCCCAGCGCCAGCGCATAGCCGATGCCGCGGGTCGAGCCCGTGACCAGGGCGGTGCGGCCAGTGAGATCGAACAGGGAGGGGCTCGTGAGGGTGTCCATGCCAGTCAATTTATATGACGTATGATGTTTGAATGATCCGTGAAAACCCTAATCTACGCTATGAAGATGCCGCGTATCCTATGATCCAACGTCAAGTCCATTTCTCATATCAAGGTCATACGTGATATAAAAGCCCCATGAGCACCTCCGCCAGCCGCACCGCGCGCCACCTTCCACGAGCAGGTCGTCGAGCAACTGGGACGCGACATCTGCTCGGGCCGCTACCGCCCTGGCCAGGTCGTGCCCTCCGAACCCGAGCTGTGCGAACGCTTCGGCTTCAGCCGCATCGTCATCCGCGAAGCGATCAAGTCGCTGGTCGCCAAGGGCATGCTGGAAGTCAGCCGCCGCGTCGGCACCGTGGTGCTCGAGCAAGCGCGCTGGAACCTGTTCGATCCGCAGGTCATCGCCTGGCGGGCCGAGTCGGCGGAGTCGGACCCGACGATGGCACGCGATCTGATGGAGCTGCGCCGCATCGTCGAGCCGGCCGCCGTGCGCCTGGCGGCGGAGCGTGCCAGCGAGTCCGAGCGCCGGGCCCTGCGCGCCGCCTACATGGCGATGGTGCGTGCGGTCGCCGGCAAGGGCGACTACGTGGAAGCCGACCTGGCCTTCCACACCACCATCCTGTCGGCCTGCGGCAACCAGTACGTGCGCCAGATGCAGGAGGCGCTTGTCGGCGATGTTGAAGGCCAGCTTCGAGATCGTGTCGCAGAAGCCCGGCGGGCCGGCACAGTCGCTGCCGATGCACGAGGCGGTGTGCGTGGCCATCGAGACGGGCGACGCCGAGGCGGCCGAGCGCGCGGCGATCACGCTGATCGTGCACGCCGAGGAAGACCTGCGCGAGCTGTTGAAGGCACGCCGCGCTGCCCCCGCTCGCAAGCGCGTGGCGGCCCGCGCCGCGGCATGAAGATCACCGCGCTGACGACCTACCGGGTCGCACCGCGCTGGATGTTCCTCAAGGTCGAGACCGACGAGGGCATCAGCGGCTGGGGCGAGCCCGTGCTCGAGGGCCGCGCCGAGACCGTCGAGACCGCGGTGCGCGAGCTCGGCGCCACGCTGATCGGCCAGGATCCGCGGCGCATCAACGACCACTGGCAGTCGATGGACCGCGGCCACTTCTACCGCGGCGGCGCGATCCTGATGAGCGCCATCGCCGGCATCGACCAGGCGCTGTGGGACATCAAGGGCAAGGCGCTCGGCGTGCCGGTGTACGAGCTGCTCGGCGGGCGCGTGCGCGAGCGCATGAAGGTCTACAGCTGGGTCGGCGGCGACCGCCCGGCCGACGTGATCGACAACATCGCCGCGCCTGCAAGCAAGGCGGCTTCGACACCTTCAAGCTCAACGGCTGCGAAGAGATGGCGATGCTCGACTCGGTGCGCGCCGTCGACCGTGCGGTGGCCGTCGTCGCCGAGGTGCGCGCGGCCTTCGGCAACACGATCGACTTCGGCCTGGACTTCCACGGCCGCGTCGCTGCACCGATGGCCAAGCCGCTGCTCAAGGCGCTCGAGCCGTACCGGCCGCTGTTCGTCGAGGAGCCGGTGCTGGCCGAGCAGGCCGAGCATTACCCGCGCCTGGCCGCGGCCACCTCGATCCCGCTCGCCGCCGGCGAGCGCATGTACTCGCGCTTCGAGTTCAAGCGCGTGCTTCGAAGGCGGCGGCATCGCCATCGTGCAGCCCGATCTGTCGCACGCCGGCGGCATCACCGAGTGCCACAAGATCGCCGCGATGGCCGAGGCCTACGACGTCGCGCTGGCGCCGCATTGCCCGCTGGGCCCGGTGGCGCTGGCGGCCTGCCTGCAGCTCGACTTCGTGGCCTGGAACGCCATGCTGCAGGAGCAGAGCATGGGCATCCACTACAACCGCGGCGCCGAGCTGCTCGACTACGTGCTCAACAAGGACGACTTCCGCATCGAGGACGGTTGCATCGCCGCGCTGCCCAAGCCGGGCCTGGGCGTCGAGGTCGACGAGGAACGCATCCTGCATGCGTCGCGCAACCCGCCCGACTGGCACAACCCCGCCTGGCGCCACGCCGACGGCAGTGTCGCCGAGTGGTGAGACGATGACGCACGCTGCCAGTGGGTGCGAACCTGCTGCCCATGACGGTGATTGCGACTGACAGTCGGCTCGACGACCGAACGCAAAATCGCACGACCCCGCCCGACCGCGGCGAATCGCCGTCGGCGCTACTTCGCCAACAAGGGCCGCAACACCGGCCAGACATTGCCGAGCATGATCGGGTGGGCTGCCTCCTTCGGGTGGATGCGGTCGGGCTGGAAAAGCGCTTCGGGCTCGGGGCCGTCGGCCACGCCTTTGAGCAGGAATGGCACCAGCGCGACGCCTTCGCTTTTCGCCACGCCGGCGAACAGCCTCGAGAAGGCTTCGCCATATTGGCGGCCGTAGTTCGGCGGCACCTGCATGCCGGTGAGCACGACGCGCGCGCCGGACGCCTTGGCCGCACGTGCCATCACCGTCAAGTTGGACTCCGTCATCTTCAGCGGCAGGCCGCGCAGCGCGTCGTTGCCGCCGAGTTCGAGGATCACGTGTGTGGGACGGTGCTGCGCCAGCAGCGCCGGCAGGCGAGAACGCCCCCCCGAGGTCGTGTCGCCGCTGACGCTGGCGTTGATCACCTTGACGGCGATCTTCTCGCGCGCCAGTCGCTGCTCGAGCAGCGCCACCCAGCCACTGCCGCGGGCCAGGCCGTACTCGGCCGACAGGCTGTCGCCGACGACCAGGATCACCGCCCCGGCATGGCTTGCACCGAGGGCCCGTGAGGGCATCGCCCACACCGCCGAGGCCGCCAGTGCCATCAGGCTACAGTGCGCCAGCCAAGCCCGCCGGGGCCGTGCACTCAGCGAGAACAACCGCCCATCCGTCATGCCGTCGTCACCCCTCATCGAAGTCGAACACGTCACCAAGCAGGTCAGCGACTCCACCGGCGTGCTGACCATTCTCCACGACATCCATTTCTCGCTGCACGAGCGCGAATCGGTGGCCATCGTCGGCGCTTCCGGGTCGGGCAAGAGCACGCTGCTGTCGATCATGGCCGGCCTCGATGTACCCACCCGCGGCACCGTACGTCTGGCCGGCATCGATCTTTTCAAGCTCGACGAAGACGCGCGCGCCGCGGTGCGCGCCGAGCGGCAGGGTTTCGTGTTCCAGAGTTTCCAGCTGCTGGGCAACCTGACGGCGCTGGAGAACGTGATGCTGCCGCTCGAGCTGCAGGGCCGCCACGATGCTCGCGCACTGGCCCGCGAGATGCTCGGTCGGGTCGGCTTGGGCGAACGCCTGTCGCACTACCCCAAGGTGCTGTCGGGCGGCGAGCAGCAGCGCGTGGCGCTGGCGCGCGCCTTCGTCGTCGAGCCGTCGGTGCTGCTGGCCGACGAGCCGACCGGCAGCCTCGACTTCGCCACCGGCGAGACGGTCATGGCGCTGATCTTCGAGCTGAACCGCGAGGCCGGCACGACGCTGGTGCTGGTCACGCACGACAACGCGCTGGCCGCGCGCTGCGACCGGCAGATCCGCATCGAGGCCGGCCGCATCGCCGGCGCCGCGTGAAGGCTACGACGGCAGGAAGTCCACCGGCCAGGTGACGACCATCGTGTCGACATCCTTGGCGCCGAAATCGAACTGGCGGATACGCGCGACGAGCTTGCTCTCGAGTTCCTGCGTCTTCAATTCGGTCGAGACGACGCGGCAGCCGACGACCTCGCCGGCCGGCGAGATCTTCAGCTCGAGCACCACCTTGCCCTGCAGCGACGGGTCTTCGCGCAGCGCCCGGTTGTAGAGCGCGTAGATCGCACCCTTGTTGCGCTCGAAGACGAGCTTGATCTCCTCGATCGAGCGCGAGGCCTTGCCGCTGCCACCGCGCTTGAGCGCCCCGCCGACACCGTCGCCGTTGCCGCCGGTGCCGCCACCGCGGGCGCCACCGCCGCCATAGCCGCCACCGCCGCCACCGCCGGCCACGCCTTCGACCAGCGTCGTCGCGCGCCCGGCCAGGCCGCCACCGCCGGTGTTGCGGCTGTAGGCCGCGGTGTTGATGCCGCCGGAGCCGCCGGTCATGTTCGAGGTGATCAGCGCGCGCGCCGGCAGGCCGGGCTCGTTGCCGGCGCCCACACCGACGCCGGTGCCTGTGCCGACTCCCGGGCCGGGCTTGATGTCCTGCTTCAGTTGCACCGCGACCGGTGCCCCGCGCAGTTCGGCCAATTGGTCCTTCATTGCCAGCAGGCCGACGCCGGCGGCCTGGCGCCGCGCGCCTTCGATCTCGCCGGGCGGCTTGTTCGGCTGCGGGCGCCGCGCCTCGGGCACCGGCGCCTCCTTGGTGCGTTCGCGCGCCGGGGCCGGTCGCGGATCGGCCTTCGGCGGCAGCGGCTCCTGCGGAATGTTCGCCTTGGCCACGCGCTGCGGCTCGGCGGGCTTGGGCGGCGGCTTGGCGACGGGCTCACGCTCGAGCACCAGCTTGGCCAGGCGCGGCGGCAGCTCCTGCGGCGCCGCGCGGTCCTCCTTCGGACGCGGCAGCAGCGCGAAGGCGATGCAGGCGATCAGGCAGGCGCCGACGATGCGCGAGCGGATGCGCCGGAAGCGCGCTTCGTCCTCGGGCGCGATCGCCCACGGCAGCACGCCGGTGCGAAAGGAGACGGCGATCGCGGCGCTCATGCTTTAGTCGCCTTCACCGCTGCCGTCGCCCGCGGCGTGACCGCGAACGACACGTTGGCGTAATCGGCGCGCGCCGCGGTGACCATCACCTTGCGCAGCAGGCGGTACGGGATGTCCTTGTCGCCCATGATCGTGATCGCCTTGCCCTGGTCCTGGTTCTCGGCGCGGATCACCTGGCGCTTGGCGTGCACGTCGAGCTCGTCCTTCAGCGCCGCGATCACGTCGCCGTCAGCGGCCAGCGCGTCGCTGACCGAGGCCACGCGGCGGCCTTCGACCAGGATGTCGGGGCCGCTGACGGTGATCACCAGCGTCTCGCGCGGCGCCTTGTCGGCGCTCGACTGCGGCAGCCTGACGGCCTTGCTGGGGCTCAGGATCTCGACCCCGGCCGCACTCGACATCAGGAAGAAGATCAGGATCGTGAAGATGTCGATCAGCGACACCAGGTTCATGTCGAGCGCCGTCTTGTTGCGGTCCTTGCGCTCGGCGCGTTTTTGCAGCGGGGTGAGTTTCATGCGGGTCCCCGGTGGTCAGGTCTTCTTGCTGCTGATCGGCGCGTCGCCGATCGAGATCTCGGGGAACAGCGCCACCGCCTTGGCTTTCGCGCCACCGGTCGCCGGCACCTCGCGCACCGTGTCCATCACCTGGATCAGCACTTCGTAGGGCGTGTCGGGCTGCGACAGCAGCGTCGCGCTGGCCTTGTCGGGGAAGCGCGTCTTCAGCTGCTGCATCAGCGCCGACAGCGTGGCGTGGTCGATGTTGCCGTTGCTGTGCGGGATGCGCTGGATCAGCCCGCCGATGCGATCGCCGACCTCCAGCGCATCGGGCCGGATCACGACCTCGAGCTTCAGGTCGTCGACCTTCAATTGCTCGACCGCGCTCGACGACTGTGCCGGCAGCGCCAGGTCGATCACCGACAGCCGCGTGAACACCGCGGTCGACAGCAGGAACGGCACCAGCACGACGATCAGGTTGATGAAGGCCGTCACGTCGAGTTCGGCGGCATGGCGGCGGATGCGTCTGGATCGCATGGCGAGGGCTCCGGTCGCGGGTGGGTCGGCGCTCAGCGCGCGGTGGCGGGCGCCATGCTGGCTTCGGCCTTCAGCCGCTGCGTGACGTTGAGGAAGCTGATCTTGGCGGCCTCCAGGCCGTCGACGATCTCGCTGGTGCGGGCCTGCAGGAAGGCATGGATCAGCAGGAACGGGATCGCCACTGTCAGCGCGAACGCGGTGTTGTTCATCGCGATCGAGATCGAGGCCGACAGCATCTCGGCCTTCTCGGCCGGGTTGACCTGCGATACCGCGGTGAAGCCCTTGATCAGGCCGATGATGGTGCCCAGCAGGCCGACCAGCGTGATCACGTTGGCGAAGGTAGCGATGTAGTGCGTGCGCTTCTCCAGCCGCGGCACGATCTCCATCATCCCTTCCTCCATCGCCGCATCGACGTCTTCGCGCCGGCCGGGGCTTTGCATGCGCTGCAGGCCGTTGGCGACGATCTTGCCGACCGCGGCGTCGGAGCTCGAAGCGGCGTGCTGCACCTCCTTCAGCCGCCCGCCCTGCAGCATCGGCAGCAGTTGCGACCACAGCTTGCGGTTCTCGGCGCCGGCGCGATTGAGGAACACGTAGCGCTCGATCGCGATCGCCAGGCCGATGGCCATGATCAGGATGCTCGGGTAGATCGCCAGGCCGCTGTCCTGGAAGAATTTGATGGCACTGTCTAGGATCGTCATGGTGGGGCTCCTTCTCTCGGTCTCGGATGGTGTGGTGGGGGTCAGCGGCTCGCTGCGGCAGGGGTGACCGCGGCGGCCTTCGCGGGGTTCGTCTGGCTGTCGTACTGCAGGTGGCGTCGGAACACGTCGCGGTCGATCGGCGCCAGCGCCTCGTCGAGCACGCTCTGCGGCGGGCGGCCGGTGAGCGCGCCCGGCGGCGGCTTCTGCCACGGCACGATGTAGAGCACCTTGGGCAGTTCGCGATTGCCGATGACCTGCGTGCGGTCGATGTCGGCGCGGTCCTGCGCCAGCGCCGGCAACGCGGCCAGCGCGGCCAGCAGCGTCGCCGCGGCAGTGAATCCGACGCGTTGCTTCATCGCGGCGCCTCCGCGGGCTGTCCGTTGAGGGCCAGCGGCACCGGCTTGCGGTTGCGCAGATCGGCGGCCCACTTGGTGACCGAGGCATCGCCCGCGGGCGACAGCACCAGATAGCGGTCGTACAGCTCGAGTGCCTTGGCGCCGTTGCCGAGATACAGGTCGTGCAGGATGCCCAGGTTCAGCACCGCGGCAGCGTGACCGGGATCGAGGGCGATGGCGCGCTCGTAGGCGGCTTGCGCCTTCGCGAACTGGCCCTGCATGCGGTAGGCGATGCCGAGCTCGTTGTGCAGCCGCGCCTGCGTCGGTGCGGCCTTCACTGCGCGCTCCAGCGCCGCCACGGCTTCGGCGGAGCGACCGGCCTGGCGGTGCAGCAGGCCGAGGTTGGCGTGCACCCCGGCGAGTTCCGGATGGTCCTGCGCCAGCGCGCGCAGCAGGCGCTCGGCTTCGTCGCTGCGCCCGGCGCGTTGCGCCTGCAGCGCGCGCTCGAAGCGGCTCTGAGTCTCGGCCGGCACGGCCACCGGCGCCACGGCCGGGGCCGCCGCGCTCTCGGCAGGCGCCGCGACAACGGCTGCAGCGAGCGGTTTGGCGTCGGCCGGCGGCGCCACCGTCGAGCAGCCGGCCAGGCTGAGGAGGACGAGCAGGCCGGCGCTGATCGCCAGCCCCAGCAGTGGCAGGGTTCGTGAGTCAGCGGATCGCATCGATCGCTCCTTCGCTGCGTTCGTTCTTGCCGTAGCGCACCGGCCGCAGTTCGCGCAGTGCGGTGAAGCTCTTCTTCACCCATTCGTCGTACAGCCCCGACACGGCACGGCGGGCGTTGACTTCGTGCAACTCGGTGGCCTTCTCCTCGAACGGAAAAGCCTGCTCCTCGAGCATCACGTTGTACTGTTCGAGGGCGGGCTTCTTCAGGCCCTTGGGCCGCTGCGATTGCAGCAAGGCCTTGCCGAAGTCCTGGTACAGCGCCGCGGTGTGGAACGTGGCGGCGGTGACGACCTCGGGCACACCGTACTCCGAGGCCTGGGCGTAGGCCTGCAGCACGGTCTCCATCTTGGCTTTCTTCAGCTTGAGCTGGCGCGCCAGTGGCTCGACCAGCGCCACCTTGCGGTAGTCGTCGAGTGTGGGCTGCGTGAGCGCGAGCGCGGCCAGGCCGCCGAGCGTGCGTGTGCGATCGGTGCGTGCGGCGCCGGCGCGCTGATCGGCGTCGCGGATCTCGCGCATCAGGGCGAACTCGCGTGCTGCATTGCCATCGACCTTGGCGCCCTTGGCCAGGCGCCAGCGCGCCTCGAGATTGCGCTCGAGCGGCTCGGCATACTGCTTCGCGTAGAGCGTGTAGACGCGTGCGGCGCTGTCCCGGGCCCCGGCCTTCTCGTGCAATTCGGCGGCCTGCCACAACGATTCGCGGGCCAGTCGCGGATCGGTCTGCGCCGCCGCGATGCGCTCGAACTCGGCGGCGGCCGGGCCCCAGCGCTGCTGCTCGAGGTAGATCGCGGCCAGCTTGCCAGGCACCTCGGCCTGCAGCGCGTGTCTCGGGAAACTGGCGCGGAAGGCCTCGAGCGTGCGCGCCGCGCCGTCCCAGTCCTTCAGGGCGATCAGCGTGGCCGCGGCGTCGATCTGCGCCGCCGCGTGCACGCCGGACTGCGGCGCCACCGCGGCCACGCGATCGAACTGCGCCAGCGCCTCGCGGGCCTTTCCGGCCTCGCGCAATTGTTCGCCTTGCTTGAAGATCGCCGCGGCCTGGCGCTCGACCATCTCGCTGCGCCCGGCCGCGTTGGGCGCCGTCAGCGCCAGCACCTGGGCATAGCCGCGCTCGGCGTCGGCGAAGCGCGCCTTGTCGAACGCCACGTGCGCGACCACCGTCCACGCCACACGGCGCTGCTCGGCGGCCGCCGGCGGGTGCGAGCGTGAGCACCTGCTGCGCGACGCGCTCGGCGGCGTCGTGGTCGGGCTTCGCGAACAGCTTCTCGGCAGCCACCGTGAGCACCGGGCCGACGCGCGGATCGGCCTTGAACTCGTTGCCGAAGCGCAGTGCGCTGTCGATGGCCGCGCGCTGCAGCGCCGGCAGATCGGCCGCCGCGGCGCGCTTTTCCAACTGTGCCCGCGCCAGCAGCGCGGTGTAGGCCGCATCGGCGCTCTTGTCATGGCGCGGGAAGTCGTACGCCGCCTTGTCGTACTCGAGCGCGGCTTCGTCGAAACGCTGGTTCTCGTACAGCAGCTCGGCCAGCAGGAACTGGTTCTGCGCGGCCGCGGCGTCGTTCGGGAACGATGCCACGATCTCGCGGTACCAGCGCACGGCCTCCTGCACGTCGGCGGCCGACTTGCTCTTCTGCGCGCTGGCGTGGTGGTGGCGCGCCAGCTCGGCCAGGTGGGTCTTGACCAGCGGTTGCGCGGTGCTCTCCCAGCCGGCGGGGTTGGCGCGGCGGAACTCGCTCGTCGGCGCCGTAGCGCTGCACGTAGTCCTTCTTGGCGCCGAGCGCCAGCGTCGGCAGCCCGCCCTTGTCGTAGATGCCGATCACGCGGGCCTGCAGCGCCGGCGCCTGCGCGTGCAGCGGCTGCCGCCGCGCGAACGCCGCGAAGGTGTCGGCGGCGTCCTTGGGCCGGTCCTGCTCGCATGTAGAGCTCGCCCAGTTGCTCGTAGACGCGGAACTCGTAGCCGCGCCGCGCTTCGCTGGTGATGTGGGCCGGGATCGCCTCGGCGCCTTGCAGGTTGGCCAGGCTGATGCTGGTGACGCGGAAGGTGTCTTCGACCAGTTCGCGGTCGGCGCGCGACAGGCCCTCGAGCTGATCGAGCGCAGGCATCGCCGCGGCCGGCGATCTTCAGGTCGAGCACGCCGAAGAACGAGCGCAGCGCTTCTTCGAGCCGGCCCTGCTTGAACTGCGACCAGCCGTGCATGTAGAGCGCGCGGTCGTGGAACGCGGTGCTGCCTCGCGCTGCAGCACGTTGGCGTAGGCCTGTTCGGCACTGCGCGTACTGGCCGGTGTTGAACAGCAGCTCGCCGCGGCGGAACTGGGCCTCGTCGCGGTAGCGTCGTGTTCGGGTACGCGGCCACCAGCCGGTCGAGCGTCGCCAGCGCGGCTTCGAGCTGGCCGCCCTGTTCGTGTGCGCGCGCCAGCTGGTAGAGCACGCGGTCGTTGTCCGGGTCGTTCGGGTAGGCCTTCAGGTAGTCCTGGTAGCGCGTGATCGCGGCGCGGTAGTCGGGCGCCGGTGCCCGCGCTGGCGCTCTGGTTGTCGGCGCTGTCCATCTCCAGGTCGCCCAGGCGGCGCAGGGCCTCGGCGCGTTGCGGCGCGCGCGGCGCGACTGTCGAGGAAGCGCTTGTAGGCGGCGACGGCCTGCTCGGGGCTGGCCTTGAGGCCGCGTCGCGCGTGGCGCCTCGACCTGGCGCGCTGCGGCCAGCGTCGCCAGCGTCGGCTCGTTGTCGGGTGTGCCGTGGCGCTTGCTCGCGCACGCAGCCGCGAGCAGCACGGCAAGTGCCAGCGCGTGTGAACGTTAGCGGCTGTTGCACGGTCGTTGCCCTCGCTCCGGCCAAGGTGGCGCGGTCGATACAGCTGCGCGATCGTCGAAACTGCGCCTGCATGGTGTAGGCCGCCAGGCGCTGCTTCTGGTCGCACCAGCTCGGCCGACGCCAGTCTGCTCGGCCGCCCCCTGCTGCTCGCTGCTCAGCGCGGCCACGCGCGGCAGCGCGGCATCGATGCGCGGCCAGCGCGGCGATGCGCGCGGCGAAGCGCTCGAAGCGCGCCGGCTCGTCGCGCTGCGCCTGCGGCCAGCGCAGCCTCGCGCTGCGTCGCCTGCGTCGAGTTGCTGTGTCGATGGCCGCCAGTCCTTCTGCGTCGTCCAGCGGCGCTGCGGGTAGCTCCTGCGCCAGCTCCCAGGCCAGCACGCCGGCGGCCAGGCGCACGCGCTCGGCCAGCGCCGCGACCTCGGGGTTCGGTGCCCTTGCGTCTTCAGCGCCGCCTGCAGCGCCGTCCAGGCGCGCCAGCAGCTCGCGCTGCGTCGCGTCGGCGAAGGCCACGCCGTCGGCCTGCGGCCTCGGCCGCGGCGACTTCGCGCGGCCAGCGCGTCGCGGCGCTGGCGCAGCTCGGCCAACGCTGCGGCATCGCTGCCGGCGCCTTCGCGCGACCTGCGGCAGGCGCTCGGCGTAGGCCTGGCGGCGGTTCGCGAGCATGTCGCCGAACACGCCCAGGCTGTCGCGCCACTGCTGCAGGTTCCGACAGGAACTGCAGGTCGCGGAAGTTCTTGAAGGCTTCCTGGAACTCGTGCTGCGCCAGCACCTGCGCCAGGTGCGCCGCGTGCGGCATCTCGGGCAGCTCGCGGATGCTCCAGAACCAGCCCATCTCGTCGCCCGGGTTGCGCTCCAGCAGGCCGTCGAGCAGCTTGCCGGCGCGGATGGCGGCGATCGATGCATCCAGGCGCTGGCTCTCGCGCGTCGAACGCGGCGATGGCGTCGCTCGTAGCGCTTGCAGCGACTGGCCGAAGGCGCCCAGCTCGGCGTAGGCATAGGGCACGGCGATGCGCGCTTCGAGCACCGCCGCATCGCTGGCGTCGCGTGCGGCCAGCTCGGTCCAGGGCACCAGCGCCTGGCTCGGTTGCTTCAGCGCCGCGGCGGCCCAGCCGAAGCCGAGCAGCGCCTTGTTGGCATGCAGGCTGTCCAGGCGCACGCGCTCGAGGTAGCGTGCGCGCGTCGTCGGCGCGCTGTGTCCTGCAGCGCGGCGAAGCCGAGCGCCAGGTTGGCGCGGTCGCGCAGGCTGCGCTGTTCCTCGTTGTCTGGCCGGCGCGCGGCCGATCTCGTCGAGCAGGGCGCTGCCGCGCGCCGCGTCGCCGCTCTTGATCAGCGCCACGCCGAGGTTGAAGCGCGCGTAACGGGCTCGGCCCGCTTGGCGTCCTGCGGCCCGTCGGCCGCCGAGCAGCGGCGGCGGCGCCGGCATAGTCGCCGCGCGCCATCAGCAGGTTGGCCTGCAGCAGCGCGCGGTCTTCTTCCAGCGCGGCCGGCAGCGTGCCTCTCGATGCGGCCGAGCGCGTCTTCGGCCTGCGCGATGAAGCCGCGCTGGTAGCGGATCTTGGCCAGGTAGAACCAGGCCCGGTCGCGCACCGGCGGCGCGGCGCCCTTGTCGATCAGCTGCGCGAAGATCTCGCCGGCCTCGCGGTGCATGCCGTAGGACAGCAGCAGGCCGCCGCGCAGCACCTCGGCCTCGTCGGCATGCGGCGCCACGCGGTCGAAGTGCTGCGACACCATCAGCGCCGGTGATCGGCGTGAAGTAGCTGGTCCTGGTAGAAGTGGAACAGGCGCGTCGCCGTAGTGCGGGGCCTCGACGGCTGCGCGTCGATCGGCGCGCCACGCCGTCGGCCGCGGCACGTCGGCGTGCACGCGCGGCGCCACGCCGCAGGCGCCGCACAGCAGCGCGCCGGCGCCAGCAGCGCGACGCCGCGACGTGCGCAGGCGACTGCGTGCCGCGAGCGATGCGCACGCCTACTGCCAGACCTTGACGTCGAACTCGGGCTGCAGCTTGCCGGTCGAGTCCTTGATCTGCAGCTCGATGTACTTCGGCGTCGGTGCCCTTGTCGAACTTGATCGTGGCGCCGCGCTTGTAGTCGCGCTCGTGCGGGCCCTTGCCGGTGAAGAAGGCGACGATCTCGTGCTCGCCCGCGCGCAGGTTGCCCAGGTACACGCGCTGCACGCCGCCGCGGTGCAGCGCCTGCACCTCGAGCGGCGTGTAGAGGTAGTTGGCGACGAGCTTGTCGTCGAGCTTGATCTGCACCGAATCGAGCGCGAACAGCTTGCCCACGTCCATCGACACGAACAGCGCCACCTGCGTGCTGGCCGGGAACAGCAGTTCTTCTTCCAGCACCAGCAGGTCGCGGTTGAGGCGGATGACGTCGCCCTTGACGTCCTGGATGCGGTCGTCGAGGCTCGGCCGGGCGGCGCGGCGGCGGCGGCCGGCGCCGCGGCGTGACGCAGCCGGTGCGCGGCGGCGCAGCCGCTGCGGCCGCGGCTGCGATCGGCGGCCGACTGCAGGGCCGCCAGCGGCGAGCGCGCAGGCCAGCGACGAAGACCGTGGAGCGATGGATGCGACATGGCGCCGTGCCTTCTCAGAAGGTGGCCGACACGTACAGCTGCAGCAGTCGGCGTTGAACGAGTACAGGCTGCCGGTGCGGATGTCGGTGAAGTCGCTTGTAGTTGAAGCGCATGCAGCTCGAGCCGCGCCGTTGAGCGTTGAGCTCGTACTGGCCCGGCACCGTCTTCGCAGTGTAGGTCAGCTTGCCGCCGAGACCGAAGTTGTTGAAGGTGCTCAGCTGGCGGTTGCGCGAGACGTAGGTCGTCTCGGCGTGCGCGTTGTCGCTGTAGAACAGTGCGCCGTTCTGCGTGTGGTAGCGCACGAAGCGCGTCGGCCAGCCAGTCGCTCGCCGAAGTAGCGGCTGTAGCCGGCTTCGAGCGGTGTGGGCCTTGATGGCCCAGGTGTCCCAGAAGTAGCGGTACTCGGCGCGCACCGCGTTGCGCTCGCCCAGGTCGCCGATGGCGCGCAGCTTGAGGGCGCGGCTGGAGCGCGTGCGCGGGTTGCGCTCGGGCACGGCGGCGCCGAACACCCGCGCCGCGCGGTAGGGGTTGCCGAGGAAGCCGTCGTCGGAGATGGCCTCGAAGTTGGCGCTGGCCAGCCAGCGTGGGCGTCAGGATCTGGGTCACGCCGAGCGCGGTACTGCCAGTGCTTGGCGTAGTCGAAGAAGCTGACGTCGCCCTTCTTGCCGACCTTGTCGCAGCCCGCGCGTGAAGCCCAGGCTAACCGTGGTCATGCCGCCGAAGACGTCCTGCGCCACGTCGAGGCTGAACGCGTCGGCGATGTAGTCGGGCTCCTTGCTGCGCGTACAGCCGACAGCGTGATCAGCGAGTCGCGCGCCGCGTAGTCGACGCCCAGGCCGTAGGCGGTGCGCTTTTCCTTGAACGGGCTGGCGGTGGTGACCACGTCGATCGACGCGTTGCTGACCGAGTCGACGTAGTACGAGCCCGACAGCGACACCTTGTCGGCCAGGCTCTTGCGCACCAGCAGCGCCGGGCCGGTGGCCGTGACGCCGCCGCCGTTGTAGACGTGGGACATGGCCTCGGCGCGGTCCTCGGGCAGCTCGACGGCCGCGCGCGCCGCCGACGGCCAGCAGGCTGCCGAGCAGGCCGGCCAGGCGCCGCAGCAGCCACGGGCAGGCGCGCAGCGCGATGCGCAGCTCAGTTGCAGCCACAGCCGCCTCCTTGCACGCCGGTGGCGCCGCGCGCGCCTTCGCGCACGTCGAGCACGTGCTCGCGGTGCTTGGTCGGCCAGCGCGTCGCGCTGAGCAGCTTCATGATCGGGTCGGCCAGGCGCTCGCGCTCGTAGGGCTTGACCCAGGGCTCGGGCATCGGCGCAGCCGCCGAGCAGCAGCCGCTCAACGCAGCGCTGCAGGCCAGCACGGCGCAGCGGCACGGCGCAGGCATCGTTCATTCCTTCAGCAGCTCGCGGATCTGCTGGTCGTAGGTGTGCTCGTAGCCGTCGCGGTAGCCGCGGTGCAGGTGGCGCACCTGGCCGTCGCGGTCGATCAGCACGCGTGGCCGGCATCGCGCTCAGGTCGTACAGGCGGCTGACCTTCTTGTCGGTGTCCAGCAGCACCGGGAACTTCACGCCGAGCTTGGCGGCCAGGTCGGTCGCGGTGCGCGCGTCGTCGTCGATGTTCACGCCCAGCAGCACGAAGCCCGAGCCGCGGTACTTGTCGTAGAGCTGTTCAGGTGCGGCATCTCCTGCCGGCACGGGCCGCACCAGGTGGCCCAGAAGTTCACCAGCACGACCGGCCGCGCTGCTCCTGCAGGCGCAGGTTGGCGCCGTCCGATGCTGCGCAGCGTGAAGTCGGGCGCGCTGGCCGACGCTGCACGGCGGCCGCGCGCGGTGCCCACGGTGCAGGCCAGCCAGCGGCCGCGCCGAGCAGCGCGGCGCTGGCGTGACGGCAGGTTGGTCATGGTCGTTCATGGCGTGGCGTCAGAAGTAGAAGCTGAGGCCGGCGGTCAGCTCGAGGTTCTGCGTGCTCTGGCGACTTGCCCAGCAGGTCGAGCGAGAAGATGTGGTCGCGCACGTCGACCTGCAGCGCGAAGCGGTCGTTCAGCAACACGCGCACGCCGAGGCCGAAGTTGAAGGTCTGGCGGCGCTGGTCGTTGAAGTTGGTGCTGCCGACGCCGCCGATCAGGTAGATCGCCGAGGCCTTGGCGCGCTTGGCGCCGAGGAAGACTTCGCCGGGCAGCACGTTGTAGCCGGCCGAGACGTTGTAGTAGCTCAGCTTCTCGCTGTCGGCTCGGCGAAGATGCCGCCGGGCAGGATCTGGCGGAAGGCTTCGTCGCTGACCTTGGTGCTGCCGTAGCGTCGCCTCGACGAACAAGTCTTCGGTGATGTGGTAGCCCAGGCGCACGCCGACGACGGCGCTGGCGCCGAAGTTCTGCGTCGCATAGGTGCCGACGAACAGCGCCGACCTCGAAGTCCTTGGACGGGAACTTCGGCAGCTGCACCTCGCGCCGCTCGACCTCGCGGCACGATGACCTGCTCGTTGGCGGGCTGCTGCGGGTTCGCGTCTGGGCGAGCGCGGCGGCGGCCGAGGCAGGCGCCGAGCAGCGCGGCGCAGGCGGCGAGGGCAGTCGTGTTGCATGGTGTCGATGCTCGTGGTTGTCGGCGCTCAGAAGAAGAACGACAAGCCGGCCGGTGATGGCGCGGTATTCGCTGCGTGCGCTGTGTCGGACAGGAAGGCGGTGTAGATGCGAGTAGTCGGCGCGCAGCACGAAGCGCTCGCTCAGGTAATAGCGCACGCCGAGCGATGGCGTTGGCCAGCTTGGCGTTGGTGGGCGTGGCGCCACCAGGCTCGGGTTCGGGAAGTTCTTGAACTTGCCGACGCCGACGCCGAAGAACGGCGAGAAGCGCTGGTCGCGACCAGGGCTCGGCGTGCAGGTTCACGTGCCAGAAGTTGGTGCCCGAGAACACGCCCTGCACCTGGCCGAGCGTCGGCTTCGACGCTGAGCGTGTCGCTGCAGCTTGTAGCTGGTCCAGAGCTTGAGCATCGGCTCCGACTTGAAGTGGCCCCAGGCGGCGCCGAGCTCGACGCGGCGCGCAGGTAGTCGTCGAGCGCGATGTCGCGGAAGGTCTTGGCTGCGCCGGCTTCGGTGAGCGTGGTCTCGAGCTGGCGCGCGATGGACCCAGCCGACCTTGCCGCCGGCGGTGCGCACCTTGTACCAGTCGGTGTGGCGCAGCTCGATCGCGATCCACTCGTCGCGCGCGGCGACGAAGAACACCGGGTAGCCGCGGCCCGGCGCCGGTGCGCAGTTCGAGGTAGGGTCGGTGACTCATGCACTCGCTCGGCGACTCGGTCGCGTCGGCGGCCTGCGCGGGCTGCGCGGCGCGGACACAGGCCAGCGCGAGCCAGCGCGACAGATGGCAGCGCGAGGCGCGAGCCGGTCGCCGTTGCTGTCATGTCGTATCGCTGCGGTCATTGGGTGTTGCAGGTGCCCGTGGCCGCGTCGCGGTGGCGTGAACATGCTGTCGGCCGCGCTGCTGAACTCGTCCTGGCCCTGCGGCATCGGGTGGCTGATCCAGTAGCGCGATCAGCTTGGCGTTGGGATCGTTCTGGTCTGCGAAGATCAGGCCGCCGCCGTGCAGCACGTTGCAGCGTCAGCGGCTTGGTCAGCAGCCGGCTTTGCGGCGGCGCGCCGACCACCGTCGAGCCCTGCGACGAATAGAAGTTCTTGTACATGTCGCTGGCGCGGACCACGTCGGCCGTGTTGGCCGGGTCGGCCAGGTCGACCGCCTGCGCGCTCTGCACGACGCGCAAGGCGCCGCCGGTGCCGTTGACGTTGTCGTGGCAGCCCGACGCTGGCGCAGGTGTTGGTCGAGATCACGCCGCCCTGGTTGATCTGCAGCTGCGCCAGGAAGATCGGGTTGATGCACTTCTGGAAGTAGCGCGAACGACAGCTTCTGCCCGCCGGCTGGCGGGCGGGTTCTGGACGTCGCGGGTTGTCCAGCGGGTTGCCGCCGCCGCCGCCGCAGCCCGAGACCGCGGCGAGCGATGGCGCGCCAGCGGCAGTCCGGCGCATGCGTCTTCTTGCGTGCAATCGTCATGGCGTCGGCATCCCGGTGGCGATCCAGCTCGCGATCGCGGTGTAGCTCGGCGCTGCCGGCCGGCAGCACCGGCGTGGCCTGGCCGGTCGCGCCGGCCGGGTGCGGCACCGTCGACGGCCGCGCTCAGCAGCGGGTTGGCCGCCGCGTTGCAGGTGTCGGTGATCATCGTCAGCGTCACGTTGAAGTCGCCCTCGGCGCTGCCGGTGAGCACGAAGCGGTTGCGCAGGAACGAGCTGCCGGTCTGCGCGGCGCCGGAGCTGCCGGTCGGCTGGTGGCAGCCGACGCAGTTGGCCTGCAGGATCGGCTAGCACGTTCGCCTCGAAGGTCGCTTCGGCTCAGCGCGACGACGCGGCGCACGCGGGCTCGTTGCTCGGGTCGTTGTAGTACTGGCCGCCCAGGTCCATCCACTCGGTGACCAGGCGCTTCTCGGCCGCGTTCAGCAGCGTCGCGTGGTCGGGCGCGCCGGCCGGCGGGTTCGGGTGCGCGGTGCGCGCCGCGCGCGCTGGCCTTCAGCGTCTCGCCGAACAGGATCTCGGTCAGGCGGCTCGAGCGCGCCATGCCCTGCGCATTGCCGGCCATGGTCTCGACCAGCGGCGAGCCGCGCACGATCACCGGCACGCCGTCTTCGAGGCGCGTCACCGGCAGGCCGGTGGCCGGGTCGATGACCGGGTCGCCGAGCAGCAGTTCCTCGTACGACGACCATGCGGCCGGTGCCGCCGACGGTGGCGCGCAGGTCGAGCTTGGCCGGGTCGGCGTGGCAGTTGGTGCAGGTGTTGGCGCCGCCGGTGCCGCGCGCGCGCGTCCAGATCGGCTGCGATGTGGTCCGGGTAGTTGATCAGGCCGTTGCTCGGCGCCGGCGTGGCCAGGTCGTCGGCCGGCGTTGGCGTTGCCGGTGTAGCGCACGATGATCGGACGCGCGCGGCCTGACGCCGGGCTGGGCGGTGTCGGCCCAGATGTCGGTGAACACCATGTCGGGCGTCAGGTTCAGCGCGGTCGGGATCCAGGCGCGTGCGCAGCGAGGCCATGGTCTCGCCGGACTGGTGCTGGCTCGACAGCGCCGGCTTGCAGCGCCGCCGGCATGCGTGTTGACGACGCCGCCGGAGTTCAGCGCGGCGCCGCGGCGCGGGCTGTGGCAGCCGTCGCAGGTGCGGCGCTCGCCCGGGCGCACCTGGATCCAGTTCAGGTGGGTCTGGATGCCGCGGCCCTTGGCGTCGAGGACGGCCAGCGCCAGCGGCGTGTCGGCCGGCACCTGCAGCTTGAACGAGCCGTCGGGCTCGACCGGCGCGTAGCCCAGGATCTGCTGCGGCTCGAAGTCGGTCTCGCCGATCGCCTCGCGCATGCCGGTCATGCCGGCCGACCGGCGCCACGGCGCGGATGGCGCGCACGAAGCGCGCCGGCGCGCAGCCGTAGGCCGGATCGGCCGGGTCCTTCATCTTGACCAGGTCGGCCACCTGCGCGCGCGTGTCGGCCGCGTCGAGCGGCGCGGTCTGCGCGATGCCGCGCGCGCAGCCGGCCGGCAGGTCGACGGCCGCCAGCATCGGCTTCGCCCATGCGGCTGCAGGCCGTCGGTGTCGTAGACGCTGCGCACTTCGATCAGCGCCATGCCCTGCGCCGCGAGTGCCGTGTCGACGCGGTCGGCTGCGGTGGCGTTCGGCTCGGCGCGCGCCTGCAGCGCGACCGGGTCGGTGTACATGAAGCCGGCCGGCGGTGCGGCCACGATCAGCCAGGTCTGCTTGGCCGGGTCGAACATGTAGATCGGCGTAGGCCGGCCGGCGCGTTGTCCTGCACCGCGTCGGCGGCCACCTCGGCCATCGACGCGGTCGTCTGCTCAGGCGATCGACGTTCTGCGGCGGTCAGCGTGGCGCAGGGCATCGACGACGCCGTTGCGCGTGACCTCGCAGGGGCGGTAGGCCACCAGCACGCGGTCGGTGCCGTCCCACAGCGGGTAGGGCGAGGTGATGCGGCCGAACAGCGACAGGCCGCGGCCGTCGTTCAGCGCCTTGTCGGTCATCTGCGCGCTGGCCGCCCGCCGGCGGCCACGGCGCGGTTGGCCGGCGTGTTCTGCTCGGAGTAGTTGGCCGCGTCGATGAACATCAGCGCGCCGCCTTCCTGCGTGCCCGACAGCGACATCAGCGACGACACCACCTAGCCGTCGTACGCGCCCTTCGGGTCCATGTCGCGCGGGTGCAGGAAGCTGTTGCCGGGGCTGTGCGCGCCGTAGAGCACGAACATGTCGGTGCCGTCGGGCTTGACGCGGAAGATCGCGAAGCGGTTGCGCGGGCCGACGTGTTCCCAGCGCGAGAACATGATGTCGCCGTTGGGCCGCACCACCGGGTTGCGGTCGTGGCTCTGGTTGACCGAGATCTGCGTGATCGCGCCGCCGTTGCGCGTCCATCGTGTGCAGGTTGAGCACGCGCTCGCGTTCGTATTCGTCGAGCGCGAAGTAGGTCTGCGCCGATCGACCTGACGCTCTTGGACATGGTCTGGCGGTTCGACGAGAACACGAAGCCGCGGCCGGCCGGCAGGTAGGCCGGGTCGACGTCGTCGTCGCTGGTCGAGCCGGTGATGCGGCGGAAGCTGCCGCCGGCGAGGCCGCCGCGTGGTCATGTCGTATTCCCAGATGTTCCAGCGGCCGGTGCAGGCCGGCACGCCGTCGATGGTCGGCGGTGTTGCTGGTCGGGCAGCGCATCGAGAAGACGATCTTCTTGCCGTCGTAGGAGACCTCGGGGTCCGACACGTCGCCGTTGCCCTGCGTGATGCGCCGCGGTGACGTTGATCTCGCGCGCGCTGGCGGAGGACTTCTCGCGGATGATCAGGTCGCCGCCCGGCGCGGTGGGCGTGCCGTCGGTCGGGTTCATGTTCAGCGTGACGGCGCGCTTGGCGTAGGCCAGCGGCACGTCGCCGTTGACGGTGACGGTGTCGTCGTCGCTGCTGCCGCTGCCGCAGCCCGCGACCACGAGGGCCGCGCCGATGGCCGTGACGAATCCGACGACGCGTGATGCTGTCTTGTTCATGCGAACCCCCTGGCTTGCTCTAGCGCTCGATGCGGTCGATGACAGTGACCTAGCGCCGGTTTGTTGTCCGCAGGACGGTGGTCCTGCAGTCCGGTCGAGTAGTGCAGTCGGCCTTGGGCGTCGACGACGACGGCGTCGACGCCGGGCTGTGATTCGATGAGGGCCATGCCGCGCTCGAGCGCCGAGCACGAACAGGCTCTTGGACAGCGCCTCGGCCGTCAGGCCGTCGGCGGCGAGGATCGTCACGCTGTGCAGCGCGGCGGGCGACCGGCCGGTGGCCGGATCGATGATGTGGTGGCGGCGCACGCCGTCCGCCTCGAAGAAGCGCTCGTAGTCGCCCGAGGTCGAGACCGCGGTGTCTTCAGCGGCAGCACGCGCCACCACGCCTCGGCCTGGCGCGGGTGGCGGATGCCGATCGTCCAGGGCCGGCCGCGGCGGTCGCCGATGACGCGGCTGTCGCCGCCGGCGCTGACGAAGGCGTGGGCGATGCCGCAGGCGCGCGCAGGATCGCCACGGCGTTGTCCACCGCATGGCCCTTGGCGAAGCCGCCGAGGTCGATGCGCATGCCCGGGTGCGCGAAGCGCCAGCGTGCGCGCGGCGCGGTCGAGCTTGCAGGTTGCGCCAGCCGATCGCGGCGCGCGCGCGTGGCCAGCGCCGCGGCGCCGGGTGCGATGCGGGCGCGGTAGTCGTAGAGCTGGCCGACGCTGGCGTAGCTGATGTCGAAGGCGCCGCCCGAGCAGGCCGAGAACGCCAGCGCGCGCTCGATCAGGCCGAACATCTCGGCGCTACAGGCGCACCGGCTGCTCGGCGGCGTGGCGGTTGATGCGCGAGAGCTCGGAGTCGCGCTTGTGCGGGCTCATCGTGCGGTCGATGCGGTGCATCTCGGCCATCACCGCGTCGATCGCCGCCTGGCCGCGGCGTGTCGTCGTCGGCCCACAGCTCGACCGTGATGGCCGTGCCCATGATCGCTTCTTCGCGCTTGAACCACCCGGCTGTCGGCGCATTGGCCTGGCTCGGCGCGAGCGCGCGGCGCGCCGCCTGCGCCCACTGGGCGCTGCGCGAAGCGAGCGTGGCGACGGCGTGCACCTCAGTGCACTCCAGCGGGCAAGACGGTCGACGAACAACACACGATGCGCGATCCCCCACGCGGATCGAACCGCCATCGGCTCGATCCAGCGGGCGCATCTTCAGCGTGTGCCATGCGCCGCCACCGTGCATTAGTGGGCAAGCGGCACAGGGCTTACATGCTGTCGCCGAAGAAACAGGGGCTGAGGTTCAGGGGGAAGGCAGCGTGTGGTTCACACTGTCGTCACCCCGACCGGCCTGATGCAACACCCGCATTGTTCACGGTTGTCGATCTGGCCTCGCCAAGATACGAGGCCGCACTTCAGCGCAGGCGCAAGGACATGAACACACTGTTCGGATCTTCCACGTACTCGCCGAACGGGCCGCAGTACGTGAAGCCGAAGCTCTCGTACAGCCTTTGCGCTGGCCTGAAAGCTTCCATGGCGCCAGTCTCGAGGCTCAGACGCTCATAGGCGCGAGAGTTCGCGACCTCGATGATGTGCGCCAGGATCGCCCGACCAGCGCCACGGCGGCGATGCGAGCTTGGTGTGCGCATCGATTTGACTTCGCCATGCGTGAGGTTCAATTGCTTGAGCGCGCCGCAGCCGAGCAAGAGGGGGCCTTCCCACGCGGACCAGAACGTGATGTCGGGCTTGCGCAGCTTGTCGAGGTCCAGCGCGTGCACGCTCTCGGGCGGGGAGAGCGCGTACATGCTTTGCAGGTGCTCATTGAGCAGCGCATGGATTTCGGGGCGAGCGAGGTCGTCAATCTCGATCTTCATGTGCGGAACGGGTGCGTGCTGCGGCGAAGGGTTAGGCGTCACCGTGATCACTGCCGAGTAAGAACCACGTGGGTGGCAAGTGGCGAGCTTTCGTGCCTGGTGCAGGCGTAGCCCAAGGCAGGAAGGTTTGTTCCTTCAAAGAGTCTTTCACCAGCGCCAAGCAGGACCGGCGCAATAGCGATGTGCATCTCGTCGATCAGGCGTTGGCGAAGATACTGTTGAATGACGTTTATGCCGCCACCAAGACGAACATCCTTGCCTTCGGCCGCTTCGCGAGCTTGCGCTAGCGCGGCGGCAATGCCTTCCGTAACGAAGTGGAAGGTCGTTCCTCCTTCCATGACCAGCGGTGCGCGTGCGTAGTTGGTCAGCACGAACACTGGGACGTGATAGACAGGATTCTCGCCCCACCAACCCCGCCAGCTCTCATCTGGCCAAGGTCCGCGAACCGGCCCGAACATGTTCCTGCCGAGAATCCAAGCCCCGATGTTCCGAAAGCCTCGAGCGGCAAAGTCATCATCAAGGCCCGCTCCTCCGCCATCGCTGCCGAACAAGTTCTTCTGAAACGTTCGTGTGGAGATGGCCCAGCCATGAAGCGAGGTGCCGCCCACGCCGAGTGGGTTGTTGATGTCTTGGTCTGGGCCAGCGCCGAAGCCGTCGAGCGAGATGGTGAAACTTTCTACACGAAGCTTGGACATGGTGTTTCTCGGGGGTGTGAGTGACTGCGAAAGATGGCCTGTGACGCCTACAGTCGGAGTTCACCCGCTTGCGGAGGCGGGCGAAGCCCGCTGTAACAAGTCGGGTGCGACGAAGGGTTGGGCAGCACTTCGGCCTCGACTACCAACCCTGAGCCGCGACGAACTCGGATGGTCGCTGCACAACCGTGCCGGTGAGGGCTTGGATATCGGAGGCACGACGCAGCATCCCAGAGCGACGCGAGTTGTCGCATGTGAGGAAGGCTTCGCAGCCCTGCTTCGTGGCGACAAACAAGTGGCGCGCGTCAACGACGTCCAGGCCGAGATTCAAGAGTTCGTCGTACAACGCCTCGTTGCGGCTGACCGGCCCAACCGGCCCTGGCTTTGCGCAGCTAATGGGGCGTAGGAAGAGAAGCTCGTCCCAGCGGACGATCGGTACTTTTTCGAGTAAGCGGAATGTCCGCTCCAAGGGAGGGCGGTACTGCGGTGGAACCTTCTTGAGTTCTTCCAGTGTCAGCTCGGAGGTGACCAACTCGACCTTCCCATCCTCTCCAGCTTCAAGCAGACGCGAGATTGCCAGGGACTGGGACGCGATGTCGTCCTTAACGATGGACGACACGATGTTGCTGTCGAGGTACGCCTTCATCTGCGGGAGGGAGTCGGGTTCCGTGCTGCCTAACGAATGGACAGCGCGTGCTGCCTGCCGCAGCGTTGCATATGCTGCTTTGGCCCAGTTGCGCCTGCGGCGGTTTTGTCCATTGAAATCAACGCCTTGCCTTTGTCGGTTGCCGTCGCCTCGGCGCAATGGGCCGCCTAAAACTGCTGGTACGCCAACGAACGGAATGCGTGCCGATAACGGGTTTCTCATTGCGCCATTCTCGGGCCTCGGACGGGCCGTGACCAGTGGCGCGTGGCGTTGGCGTGGCTACAGCAGCGGCTCGCAGCGCACCTCGCTCTTCACCGAGTTGGCGATGAAGCATTCGTCGTGCGCCCGGTGATGCAGGTGCAGGGCCTCATCGCGCGTGGGCTGGCGTTCGCCGCTGAACACCACCGCAGGCCGCAGCGTCACCGTCGAGATCCACAGCTTGCCGGCGGCGTTCTTCGTCATCACGCCTTCGGCCGCATCGCGGTAGCGGTCGACCACGAAGCCGCGCTGCGCTGCGAGCGACAGGAACCACAGCATGTGGCACGCGGCGAGCGATGCGACGAAGGCTTCCTCGGGGTCGACGGCGGCGGCATCGGACATCGGCAGCGGCACCACCGACGGCGATGACGAGCCCGGCACCTCGGTGCCGCCATCGAAGCGCAGCCGGTGGCGGCGGCTGTAGCGGTTGTCTGTGAAGGCCTCGCCGGCGGCGCGCTGCCATAGCACCTCGGCACCGTATCGATGTGTGGCCTGGCTCATGGTTGCTTCAGCTCCAGAAAGTTGCTCACTGCCGCGGCGGTGCGCGCCGGGTCTTCCTCGTGCGGCACATGGCCGAGGTCGTCGAAGCGCACCAGCTTGGCGCCGCGGATATCGGCGGCAAAGCGCTCGCCATTGACGGGGGGCACCAAGCGGTCGCGGCCGCCCCACAGCACCAGCGTCGGCTGCGTGATGCTCTTGATGCGCTCGGCCTGTGCACCGAGTTCGAGTTGCTGCAGGCGCAGGCCGAGCGCATGGCGGTTGCCCTCGCGCAGCGACAGCTCGAAGTAGCGGTCGACCAGTTCGTCGCTGACGCGCGACGGATCGCCGTAGACGCTGCGCACGGTGGCGGCCACCAGCGCCCGCGGCAGCAGGTGCTCGCCGAGCCGGTTGAGCAGCGGGATGCGCGCGATGCGAAAGCCGATCGGGATATCGTCGGGCGCGAACGCATAGCCGGTGGCGTCGACGAGGATCAGCTTGTCGAAACGCTGCGGCGCCAGCGTCACCGCGCGCCAGGCGACTTCGCCGCCGAGCGAGTTGCCGCCGATGATCGCGCGCGGCACCTGCAGCGCATCGAGCACGTCGAGCACGAAGCGGGCATAGGTGTCGCCGCGGTAGTCGTCCGGCGCGTACTGCCCGCCGAACGGGCCGGTCAGGCCGAAGCCCGGCAGGTCGATGCGGATCACACGCTTGTGCGCCTTCAGCGCGATGACCCAGCCGTCCCAGGTGTGCAGGCTGGCGCTGGTGCCGTGCAGCAGCAGCAGCGGCACCGGGTCGCCGCGCGGCCCTTCGTCGCGCAGGTGCACGAGCTGGTCCTTCACGGCGATGAAGTCCGACGGCGGCAGAGCCCAGCGCGCCACCAGCGCCTGCACCGGCCGGTCGGGCGCGCGGCTCAGCGCCACCGCCACGGCGGTCAGGATCAGCAGCAGGCCGAGCAGGCGCAGCAAGACAGTGCTCATTGGAGCGCCTCGTCCGGCGAGTGCGCGGGCCGATCCCCCGGGGGAACGCGGGCCGGCGCGAGGTCGGGGCCGAGCGATTCGCGGCCGTCGAACACGAAGCAGCGGCCATGCCAGTGCGGCGCCGCGGGCAGCTGCTCGAAGTAGCGCAGCACGCCGCCGTCGAGCTGGTAGACGTTGTGCGAGGCCGGCCTCGCGCATCGCCAGCGCGGCTTTCTCGCAGCGGATGCCGCCGGTGCAGTAGCTGACGACGGTGCGGCCCTCGAGTTGATCGCGGTGCGCGGCCAGTGCGGCCGGGAAGTCGCTGAACTTGGAGAGGCGCCAGTCGATCGCGCCGTCGAACGCGCCGGCGTCGACCTCGAAGCCGTTGCGCGTGTCGAGCATCACCACCGAGCGGCCGGCGTCGTCGTGGCCGGCGCCGAGCCAGCGCGCGAGCGTTTCGGCCGTCACCGCCGGCGCGCGCCCGGCGGCCGGCTGCAGTTGCGGCTGGTTCATGCGGATGATCTCGCGCTTGACCTTCACGCGCAGGTGGCGAAACGGCAGCGCGTCGCTCCAGCTTTCCTTGGCTTCGAGGGCGGCCAGCAGCGGCTCCTGGCGCAATTGCGCGATCCAGGCGCGCACGCCGGCCTCGGCGCCGGCGACGAACAGGTTGATGCCTTCGGCGGCCAGCAGCACGGTGCCTTTCAGCGCATTGTCCAGGCCGCAACGGTGCAGCGCGTCGCGCCGCTCGGCCAACCGATCGAGCGCCACGAAGGCATAGGCACTGAGGTTCAGGATGCGGGCCGGCACGGCGGAATTCTAGGTGGCGCCGTACCCTCACCCCGGCCCTCTCCCGCGCGCGGGCGAGGGGGCAATGCACTCCCTCGCCCCGCTGGCGGGGAGAGGGCTGGGGTGAGGGGTGCGGGCGAGCGCGCTCTCTACAATCCCGCCATGCCGTTCGTTCACCTGCGCACCCACACCGAATACTCCGTTGTCGACGGCACCCTGCGCATCGATGCCGCGGTGGCCGCGGCGGGCGCGGACGGCCAGGCGGCCTGCGCGATCACCGATCTGGGCAACCTGTTCGGTGCTGTCAAGTTCTACAGCGCGTGCCGCAAGGCGGGCGTCAAACCGATCATCGGCTGCGATGTCTGGCTCGAGCCCGAAGGTGGCGAGAAGCAGGGCAGCCGGTTGCTGCTGCTGGCGCAGAACGAGCGCGGTTACCTGAACCTGTGCGAGATGCTGGCGCGTGCCTGGACCGGCAACACGCAGCGCGCGCAGGCGCTCGTCAAATGGGCCTGGCTCGATACGCTGGGCGGCGGCTTGCTGGCGCTTTCGGGGGCCGATGGCGGCGCGGTCGGGCAGGCGCTGCTGGCCGGCGACACCGCACGCGCGGAGCAGCTCGCGCAGCGGCTGGCGCAACTGTTTCCGCAGCGCTTCTTCATCGAAGTGCAGCGTGCCGGGCTGGCCACCAATGAAGCCCATGTTCGCGCTGCCGTGCCGCTGGCGGCGCGGCTGGCGCTGCCGGTGGTGGCCACGCACCCGGTGCAGTTCGCCGAGCCCGACGACTACGAGGCGCACGAGGCGCGCGTCTGCGTGGCCGAAGGCGAGACGCTGGCCAACCCGAAGCGCGTGAAGCGCTTTTCGCGCGAGCAGTACTTCAAGACGCAGGCGCAGATGGAGGCGCTGTTCGCCGACCTGCCCATGGCGCTGGCCAACACGCTGGCAGTGGCGCAGCGCTGCAACCTGCAGCTCACGCTGGGCAAGCCGCGGCTGCCGGACTTCCCGACGCCGCGGGTCGATGGCGTGCCGGTGCCGATCGAAGCGCATTTCCGCGAAGCCTCGCATGCCGGCCTCGAGCAGCGGCTGGCGCAGCTCTACCCCGATGCCGCCGAGCGCGACCGCCAGCACCCGCGTTATGCCGAGCGGCTCGAGTTCGAGATCGCGACGATCGTGAAGATGGGCTTTCCCGGCTACTTCCTGATCGTGGCCGACTTCATCAACTGGGCCAAGGCCAACGGCTGCCCGGTGGGCCCGGGCCGCGGCTCGGGCGCCGGCTCGCTGGTGGCCTACTCGCTGGGCATCACCGATCTCGACCCGCTGCGCTACAAGCTGCTGTTCGAGCGATTCCTGAATCCCGATCGGGTGTCGATGCCCGACTTCGACATCGATTTCTGCCAGGCCAACCGCGAGCGCGTGATCGATTACGTGAAGGCCAAGTACGGCCGCGACGCGGTGAGCCAGATCGCCACCTTCGGCACCATGGCGGCCAAGGCGGCGCTGCGCGACATCGGCCGCGTGCTCGGCATGGGCTACGGCCATGTCGACAGCATCGCCAAGCTGATCGTCGCGCCGCCGGGCAAGACGGTGACGCTGGCGCGGGTGCCCGACGAGCCCGATCCCGGCGTGGTCTACGCGCGCAAGGAAGAGCCCGAGATCGACCGCCGCGAGGCGGCCGAGGAGGAGGTGGCCGAACTGCTGGCGCTGGCCATGCGCGTCGAGGGCATCGTGCGCAACGTCGGCATGCACGCCGGCGGCGTGCTGATCGCGCCGGGCAGGATCACCGACTTCTGCCCGCTGTACCAGCAACCGGGCAGCGATTCGGCGGTGAGCCAGTTCGACAAGGACGACGTCGAGGCCATCGGCCTGGTGAAGTTCGACTTCCTCGGCCTGGCCACGCTGACGATCCTCGAGCTGGCCAAGACCATGGTGCGTGCGCGCCGGCCGGGCCGCGAGCAGTTCGACTACGACCAGTTGCCGCTCGACGACGCGGCCATCTACCGGCTGTTCGCCAACGGCCAGACCGAGGCGGTGTTCCAGTTCGAAAGCCGCGGCATGCAGGGCATGCTGCGCGATGCCAAGCCGAGCCGGCTGGAGGACCTGATCGCGCTGAACGCGATGTTCCGGCCCGGGCCGATGGAGAACATCCCGATGTTCTGCGCGCGCAAGCACGGCCGCGAGGCGATCGTCTATCCGCACCCGTTGCTCGAGCCGGTGCTGTCGGAAACCTACGGCGTCATGGTCTACCAGGAGCAGGTGATGCAGGCCGCGCAGGTGCTGGGCGGCTACTCGCTCGGCGGCGCCGACCTGCTGCGCCGCGCGATGGGCAAGAAGAAGCCCGAGGAGATGGCGCTAGCAGCGCGCAGATCTTCCGCGACGGCGCGGCGCGCCAGGGCATCGGCGAGGCCAAGGCCGACGAGGTCTTCGACCTGATGGAGAAGTTCGCCGGCTACGGCTTCAACAAGAGCCACGCCGCGGCCTATGCCCTGCTCGCGTACCACACGGCCTGGCTGAAGGTGCACTGCACGGCCGAGTTCTACGCGGCCAACATGACCATCGAGCTCGACGACACCGACAAGCTCAAGGTGTTGCTGAACGACGCCAAGCAGTTCGGCCTCAGCTTCGAGCCGCCCGACATCAACCGCGGCGTCTACCGCTTCGAGCCGATCAACGACAAATCGCTGCGCTACGGGCTGGGTGCGATCAAGGGCACCGGCCAGGGCGCGATCGAGGCCATCGTCGCCGCGCGCGATGGCACCGGCGAGCGCGAAGGCGAGGGCGGTGGGCCGTTCCGCAGCCTGTTCGACTTCGCCGCGCGCGTCGA
Source organism: uncultured beta proteobacterium (assembly GCA_963840805.1). Taxonomy (GTDB): domain Bacteria; phylum Pseudomonadota; class Gammaproteobacteria; order Burkholderiales; family Burkholderiaceae_C; genus CADEEN01. The sequence continues at coordinate 83,588 of CAWJAJ010000001.1, forward strand.
CCGCCAGCGCGTCAACAAGCGCGCGGTCGAGGCGCTGGTCAAGGCCGGCGCGTTCGACGCGCTGCACCCCGAGCGGGCTGCTCTGCTGGCCAGCGTGTCGCTGGCCTTCGACTGGGCCGACACGCAGGCCGCGCATGCCGACCAGGGCGGCCTGTTCGACTTCGCCGATTCGCATGCCGCGAGCACGCAGGAGCCGGCGCTGGTGGCCGTCGAGCCGTGGAGCATCAAGGAGCGCCTGACGCTGGAGAAGACCGCGCTCGGTTTCTATCTGTCGGGCCACCTGTTCGAACAGAGCGCGGCCGAGGTGCGGCAGTTCGCCAAGCGCCGCATCGCCGACCTGGTCGACACGCGCGAGCCGCAGTTGCTGGCCGGCATCGTCGGCGATCTGCGCGTGGTCAACGGCCAGCGCGGCCGGGTGGTGATCTTCAAGCTCGACGACGGCAGCGAGTACATCGAGGCGATGGCCAACGAAGAGCTGCTGGAAGCCCACCGCGAACGCTTGCGCGAGGACGAGCTGGTGATCGTGCAGGGCAAGGTGCAGCCCGATCGCTTCAGCGGCGGCCTGCGCCTGAACGTGAACCAGCTGTGGGATCTGCCGGCGGCGCGCGCGAACTTCGGCAAGTACCTGGCGGTGGCCGTCAACGGCAAGCCGCCGCCGGTGGCCGACGTGATCCGCACCTGGCCGGCGAAGAAGCTCGCCACCGACCAGGGCGAGATGCAGCAGGGCCTGGCGATCCGCCTGCAGTTGCAGCGCGAGGCCGCCGAGGCCGAGCTCGACCTCGGCGACGCGGCGCGCTTCTGGCCCAGCGACGAAGCGCTGGCGCGCTGGAAGACGCTGGCCCACGAGGGGCGGGCGGCGGTGGTTTACGAGTGACGCGTGCAGCGAGCGCGCAGTGGGTCACGAACTGGCGCGCGCATTGCAGCTGCACGGTGACGGCTCGATTGACGCGTCTCGATTGCCTAGACTCTTCGGGCATGGACGCACCGCACAGCAATGCCACCACCGGGCTCGTGCTCACCGGCGGCGGTGCGCGCGCGGCCTACCAGGTCGGCGTGCTGAAGGCGGTGGCGCGCATCCGCCGCGAGGTCGGTGCGGCGCGCGTCAATCCGTTCGGCGTCATCGCCGGCACCTCCGCCGGCGCGATCAATGCCGCCGCACTGGCCTGCCACGCCGACCGCTTCGACCACGCGGTGGCGGGTGTCGTCGATGTCTGGCGCCACTTCAGCGCCGATCAGGTCTACCGCGCCGACGCCTTCGGTGTCGTGCGCACCGGTGCGCGCTGGCTGACGATGCTGACCGTCGGCTGGGCCATCGCGCGCTGGCGCCGGGCGCGGCCGCGCTCGCTGCTCGACAACAGCCCGCTGGCCGAGCTGCTGCAGCGCGTGGTGCACTTCGAACGGTTGCCGCAGATGCTCGCCGAAGGGCACTTGCAGGCGCTGGCCGTCAGCGGCTCGAGCTACAGCAGCGGCGACCATGTCACGTTCTGCCAGACCGCCAGGCCGTTCGAGCCGTGGCTGCGCTCGCAACGCGTGGCGGTGCCGGGCGCGATCGGCCTGCCGCACCTGATGGCCTCGTCGGCGATCCCGTTCGTGTTCCCGGCGGTGCGGCTGGACATCGCCGGCCGCGCGGAATGGTTCGGCGACGGCTCGATGCGCCAGTCGGCGCCGATCTCGCCCGCGGTGCACCTGGGCGCCGAGCGCATCCTGGTGATCGGTGCCGGCCGCCTGCACGAGCCGCCCGGCCGCCGCGTCGTCAGCGACGACTATCCGAGCCTGGCGCAGATCGCCGGCCACGCGCTTTCGAACATCTTCCTCGACGCGCTGGCGGTCGACGTCGAGCGGGCGCAGCGCATCAACCGCACGCTCGCGCTGCTCGATCCGGCGGCGCGCCGGCACACGTCGCTCAAACCGCTCGACGTGCTGGTGATCGCGCCGAGCCAGCGCCTGGACGCCATCGCGGCGCGCCACCTGCACGATCTGCCACGCACCGTGCGCGCACTGCTGCGCGGTGTCGGCGTCGAGCGAGGACGATGGCGATGCGCGTGGCGGTGCGGCGCTGGCCAGCTACCTGCTGTTCGAGCCGGGCTACACGCGCGAGCTGATCCGCCTCGGCGTGGCCGACACGATGGCGCGGCGCGACGAGGTGATCGCCTTCTTCGAATGGCCGACGCAGAGCGTGCCGCAGGCCCAGCGCGACCCATCGCCGACGCAGTTCGGCGAGGTCAGCGATTTGATGCCGCTGTGACGCGCGCGCCGCTGCGGCGCGCGGCACAGGGTGCAAGGTAAACTGGCCCCGACCCGACCCGACCCTGCACGGACCCGATCTCACATGCATTGCACGACGCTCCCTCGGCAGGCGTTGCTTGCCGTCGCCAACAGGACGCGGCAACTTTCCACGCTGGTTTTCGCCCACCCGCGGCGCGACTAGCGCCAGCGCACGGCGTCAGGGAGTCGACGAGTCATGTGGTGGCGCGTGCCGGTGCTCGGGCGGATCTCCAAGCTGGGCATCGCACCGCCGCGGCCCGAGCCGAACCGCGGTGGCGTGGCGATCGTGCTCATCGTGCGCAACGAGGCCCGGCACATCCGTGAGTGGGCTGCGTTCCATGCGCGCGCGGGGGTGCGCCGGTTCATCGTCTATGACGACGGCTGCACCGACCAGACGCTGCCGATCCTGCGCGAAACGCTGGACGCGGGGCAACTCACGATCGTGCCGTGGCGCCAGCGCATCAGCGACCTGTGGCTGCGCCGCGAGATCCACAACCAGGTGCTGGCTTATGCGCATGCCGCGGGCAATTTCGGAGGGGCTTTTCGCTGGATGGCGTTCATCGACGTCGACGAGTTCCTGGTCCCCAAGCAGGCGCGCAGCATCGGCGATGCGCTGGCGCACCTCGAGCACTGCCACAACCTCTCGCTGCCCTGGCACATGTTCGGGCACTCGGGGCATCAGACGCCGCCGCGCGGGCGGCGTGCTGCGCAATTACGTGCAGCGTGCATCCGATCCGATGAGTGATCTGCGCGGCGTGCGTGCGTTCAAGATGCATCGTCGATCCCTGCCATCTGACGGCGCTGCGCGTGCATTCGATGGAGACCGACGGCAGCGACCACACCTGCAACGACCGCGGCGACCGGGTCGCGCTGCGCGAGCGCGAGAAGCCCGATTTCTATTCGGCCGACCACCTCCAGCTGAATCACTACTTCACCCGATCGAAACAGGAACTCGACGAGAAGATCGGGCGCGGCCCGAATCTCGCATCGAAGGCGCCGGAGTACGAGCGCAAGGTGCGCCGCACGGTGGCCAACGTCGAGAAATTCCAGGTCGAGGACCGCAGCGCGATCGACTACCTGGCACGCATCGGCGACGCCGGCGGCATGGCTGGGGGGCGGCGCTGATGCCGTCGCCCAACGCAGTGCAGGCCGTGGCGGTGATCCCGGCGCGCGGCGGCTCCAAGCGCGTTCCGAGAAAGAACATCAAGCTCTTTCACGGGCGACCGATCATCGCCTGGGTCATCGAGACCGCCCTGCGCTCGAACCTCTTTGCGCAGGTGGTGGTGTCCACCGACGATGCCGAGATCGCCGCTGTGGCCGGCAAACACGGGGCCCAGGTGCCGTTTCTGCGCACGAGTGCCCTGGCCGATGACCACACCGGCACGACCGAGGTGGTGCAGGATGCCATCGCACGGCTGGCACTGGCGCCGCAGACGCCGGTGTGCTGCCTCTACGCGACGGCCGCGCTGCTGCGCGCCGAAGACCTGCGCGCCGGCCACGACTTGCTGCTCGGCGGTGCGGGCGACTATGCGATGTCGGTCGGCCGCTACACCACGCCGATCCAGCGCGCCTACCGGCTCGAGGGGGCCCGGCTGCGGCCGTTCGATCCGACGATGATGCCGATGCGTTCGCAGGATCTCGAGCCGGCGTACTTCGACGCGGGGCAGTTCTACTGGGCCACGGCGCAGACATGGCTGCGGCCGTCGCAGCGGGTCTGGGACAGCGCCGCACCGGTCTTGCTGCCGCACGAGCGCGTGTGCGACATCGACACCCCGGAAGACTGGGCGCTGGCCGAGGCCTTGTTCGCGCTGGCCAAGGGGGTCTGATGGCGATCGCCCGCCACAGTCGTCCGCCGGCAGCGTCGGCGCCGGGCGCGCCGAGCGGCCACGAGCGGGATTGAGCGCCATGCGCATGGCCTTTCGCGCCGATGCATCGCACCTCATCGGCGGGGGGCACGTGATGCGCTGCCTGACGCTGGCGACGCTGGCGCGCGAGCGGGGTCACGCGGTGGTCTTCGTTTGCCGGGAACTGCCGGGGCACTTGGGGCCGCACATCGAGCGTTGCGGCTTCGAACTGCATCTGCTGCCGGCGCCGGGCGGATCCGTCGAAAGTCGATCCGTCGGGCCCTCACCGGCCGATGGGCTGGCCGTGTCCTCAGCCGAGGATGCCCGGCAGACCATTGAGCGGCTGGGTGACCAGGCGTTGGACGCCATCGTCGTCGATCACTATGCGCTCGATGCCGGCTGGCTCGACCCGTTGCGTGCGCGCTGGCCCGGGCTGCGCAGCCTTGCGATCGACGACCTCGACGACCGCCAACTCGGCGCCGATCTCGTGCTCGACCAGACGCGTGCGGCGTTTGCGCCGCGCCGGTACCGGCCCTTGTGCCTGCTCGGCGGCGCGCGCTACGCGCTGTTGCAGCCGGCCTTCGCTGCGTTGCGCGCCTCCGCGCTGGCACGCCGGCGCAGCGCGGGTGCGGTGCGGCGCTTGCTGGTCACGCCCGGCATGGCGGACACGCGCGGCCTGGCGATGTGTGCCTTGCATGCTGCCGAGGCCTTCGGGCTGGCGCACATCGACGTCGCGCTGGGTCAACAGGCGCCGAGTTGGCCCGATCTTCGTGCGTGGGCCGCAGGGCATCCCAACGTGCATCTGCATCCGAGCACGCCCGACATGGCACGGCTGATCCACGATGCCGATCTGGCGATCGGCGCCGGCGGCATGTCGATCTGGGAGCGTTGCTGCCTGGGGCTGCCGAGCGTCACGGTGTGTGTCGCCGAGAACCAGCGCGCTGGCGCACAAGGGCTGGCGGCCCTCGGCGCGACGATCCTGCTGCCCGATGCGGCGATCGGGGATCCCGCCGCGCTGCGCGCCGCTGTGGCGCCGCTGCTGGCCGATCCGCAGCGCCTGCGCACCCTGAGTGAACGGGCCGCGGCGCTGTGCGACGGCCTGGGCGCGCAGCGCGTGCTCGATGCGATGGCATGGGAGCTGCGGGCGCCGCAGGCCGCCGATGGCCAGCGCCTGTTCGACTGGCGCAATGCCGAGCGTGTGCGCGCGATGAGCCTGAACGCCGAACCGCTCGATGCGGCTGCGCATGCGGCCTGGTTCGAGCGCGTGATGACACGCAGCGATGGCCGCTGGCGCATCTACCGCGAGGGCGGACGCGATCTGGGATTCGTCCATGCCGTCGACCTGGGCGACGGGTGCTGGCGCTGGGGCTTCTACATCGGCGCCGCCGACGCGCCACCGGGCGCCGGTGGCCGCATGATGGCCAACTTCCTGCAGGATCTGTTCAGCAGCACGGGTGCCCGCGAGGTGGTGGCCGAGGTGCTGGACCACAATGCGCATTCGCTGCACCTGCACCGGCGCATGGGTTTCGTCGCCGCCGAGACGGCGGCACCGGGTCGATGGCAATTGCGGCTGCGCAGGAGCGATTGGGTGCGTCACGCCGATGTGCTGGCGCAGGACGCGCCTGTCGGCGGCGCCAGCGAGCGGCAGTGATCGGTGATCGACCACATGAAGTTGCAACGCGAAGCGAAATCAGGGGTATCGATGAGTTTTGAAATCGACGGGCGCTGCATCGGCGGCGATCAGCCGCCGTTCGTGATTGCCGAGCTCTCGGGCAACCACAACGGCGATATCGAGCGCGCGTTCCGGCTGATCGACGCCGCCGCGGATTGCGGGGCGGACGCGGTCAAGCTGCAGACCTACACCGCAGACACGATCACGCTCGACTGCGACCGGCCCGAGTTCGAGATCAGCGGCGGTCCGTGGCACGGCCGCCGCTTGTACGACCTGTACCGCGAAGCGAGCACACCATGGGAATGGCATGCCGCGTTGTTCGCACGCGCACGTGACTCGCGGTCTGATCTGTTTCTCTTCGCCTTTCGATCCGACGGCGGTGGACTTCCTCGCCGGCCTCGGCGCGCCGGCCTACAAGATCGCGTCGTTCGAACTCGTCGACACACCGCTGATTCGCAAGGCCGCGCAGCAGGGCCGGCCGCTGATCCTGTCCACCGGCGTCGCCAACTACGGCGAGATCGAAGGCCGCCTGCGCGGCGGTGCGCGAGGGCGGGGGCAGCGACTTCGCGCTGCTGCATTGCGTATCGGCCTACCCGGCGGCACCGGAGTCGATGCGCCTGCAGACGATCGGTGCGCTGGCGGCCGCGTTCGGCGTGCCGGTGGGCCTGTCGGACCACACGCTGGGCACGGCGGTGGCCGTTGCCGCGGTGGCCTGCGGCGCGGTGCTGATCGAAAAGCACATCACGCTGGCGCGCGCGGACGGCGGCCCCGATGCGGCCTTCTCGCTCGAGCCGCACGAGTTCAAGCGGCTCGTCGACGATTGTCGACAGGCATGGTCGGCGCTCGGCGCGCCGCAGGGCGATCGGCAGGGCATCGGTGGCGAGAACAAGCTGTTCCGCCGTTCGCTGTACGTCGTCGCCGACGTTGCGCGCGGCACGGTGTTGACGTCCGCGCACGTGCGCTCGATCCGTCCCGGCCACGGCTTGGCGCCGCGGCATCTCGACGCTGTGCTCGGGCGCAAGGCCGGTCGCGACCTGCGGCGTGGCGAGCCGCTCGGCTGGGACATGCTCGCGTGAGTGCCTCGGTGCCCGGACACCCGGCCTGGCCGACTGCAGCGTGACGATCAAGCTGCTGACCGTCTCCTGCGGACGCCACACCGACGGCATCCTGCGGCGCCTGTGCGAGCAGGCGGGCGATGCGCTCGAGCTGGTGGCCCACTTCGGCGACCGCAACGCGGATTTCAAGGCTTCCAGCCTGACGCGCCTGAACGCGGTGAAGGGCCGCGACGGCCACCTGTTGCACGACGGCAGCTACAGCGGCGCCAATCGGCCGCTGGTGGACGGCGCCGGCTTCGCCGACGGCATGGTCCAGTTCATCGACCACCTGCAGCGCTCGGCGCCCACGGTCATCCACCTCGGACACGAACTGGGCAGCATCCACGAGTTCCAGGACTACTACCACATCGTCTCCGACGCGGTGGCGGCGTTGTTTGCCGCTCGCGGCGTCAACCAGGTGCTGTTCCTGAACGTACCTCATCTGGCCTTCGACACGATCATGTACCAGGTGGCCAAGGCCCTCGGCGTGCCGATGCTGATCGTCACCCAATCGCTGTTTCCGGACCGCTACTTCTCGATGGACGACATCGCGTCCTACGGCCTGCTCGACGCGACGGCGCCCGCCATCGACGGCCCGCGCCACCCGATCGACCGTGCGCAAAATCTCGACCTGTTCTACATGGGTGCCATCGGCCGCGATGCCGGCCAGCGCGGCCGCCTGAGCGCCAAGTCGCTGGGCCAGCTGTTGCTGTTCCTGCTGGCGCAACGGCCGGCCAAGCTGCTCGATCCGGCGTACGTCTGGAGCCTGGCGCGGCGCATGCACCACATCGAGGCCGCGTTCCCGCGTTGGCGCGACCCGTTCGCAAGGTTCTTCCACACCGACCAACTGGCCTACTTCGAACATCTGGCGCAGTACGAGGACCGGCCGGTGGATCTCGAGCGCAAGTTCGTCTATTTCCCGCTGCAGTTGCAGCCGGAGATGACGACCTCGGCGCTGGGCGGGCGCTACGTCGATCAGGCCCTGGCGATCGAGCACCTCTCGACGATGCTGCCGCCCGACTTCAGCATCTATGTGAAGGAGAATCCGAAGCAGGGCGCGCACATGCGCGGGCCGATGTTCTTCCATCGGCTGCGGCGTATCCCCAAGGTGCACATCGTGCCGTCCCATGCCGACACCGTCGCGCTGACCGCGCGCGCGCAGTTCGTCGCCACGATCACCGGCACCGTGGGCTGGGAGGCGATCCGCAAGGGACGCAAGGCGCTGGTCTTCGGCGACACCTGGTACCAGCAGTTCCCGGGCGTGTTCCGCTTCCGGCCGGAGTTGAACGTCGACGACATCCTGCGCCACGAGATCGACCACGATCTGCTCGAGCGCACCGTCGGTGCGTTGCTGGCCCGCTCGCACCGCGGCGTGATCGAGCGCCACTACCGCAAGATCGTGCCTGACTACGATGCGGCGGCCAACGCCGAGCGCATTGCGCAGACGCTGTGGGGTCTGTTGCAGGGCAGCGAGCGCCCGCTTTTCGTCGGGGGCGGACCGACGACTACGTGAATGCCGCGGCCAGGGCTTCGACCACGGTGTCCTGTTGGCTGTCGCTCAAGCCGACGTACATCGGCAAGCTGATGGCACGCGCGTAGTACGACTCGGCGACCGGAAAATCGCCCGGACGGAAGCCGAGCGCGCGGTAGTAGGGCTGCGTATGGACCGGGATGTAGTGCACGTTGACGCCGATGCCGGCCGCACGCATCGCATCGTAGACCTGGCGCCGCGGTTCTTCCGCCGGCCGCGTCGTCCACCTGGATCGGATAGAGGTGCAGCGCCGAGCGCCCCGCGGGGTCCTGCCACGGCGTCACGACGGGCAGGCCGGCCAGCAGCGTGTCGTAGCGGCGGGCCAGGGCGTGCCTGCGCTCGACGAAGTCGTGCAGGCGCGTGGCCTGTGCCAGGCCGAGCGCAGCCTGCAGGTCCGTCATGCGGTAGTTGAAGCCGAGGTCGATCTGCTGGTAGGCCCAGGGCCCATCGCTCGGCAGCGGCATCGACGCGGCATCGCGCGTGATGCCATGCGAGCGCAACAGGGCCATGCGCCGCGCCAGCGCGGCATCGTTGGTCAGCGCACAACCACCCTCGGCGGTGGTGATGATCTTCACCGGGTGAAAGCTGAAGACGACGATGTCGCTGTGGCGTGCGCTGCCGACGGGGTGGCCCTGGTAGCTGGCACCGACCGCGTGCGACGCGTCCTCGATGATGCGAAAACCATAGCGCAGCGACAAGGCATGGATGGCCTGCATGTCGGCGCTTTGCCCGGCGAAGTGCACCGGCAGCACGATCTTGGGCAAGGTACCCTGGCGTTGCGCCTGCTCGAGCTTGACGGCCAGCGCCTGCGCACACATGTTGTAGCTGCGTGCGTCGACATCGACGAAATCCACGTCCGCGCCGCAGTAGCGCGCGCAATTGGCCGAGGCGACGAAGGTATTGGGACTGGTCCACAAGCGGTCGCCCGGGCCGAGCCCGAGGGCCAGACAGGCGATGTGCAAGGCCGAGGTTGCCGAGTTGACGGCCACGGCGTGCTGCGCATCGGCCAATCGCGCCAGCTCGCGTTCGAAGCGCTCGATCGTCGGCCCCTGCGTCAACCAATCGGACCGCAACACCTCGAGCACGGCCGCCTCGTCCTGCGGCGTGATGTGCTGGCGACCATAGGGGATCACGTCACACCCTCCCGATCTCGTCGCGATGCGCCTCGATCCAGGCGCTCAGGTCTTCGCTCGTCATCCATTCGGCATTGGTATCGCTGGCGTAGACGAAGTCCTCGGCGACGGGACGCCCGCCCTTGATGCGGCCCGGGTCGCTCGACCAGTTGTGGATCGCGGGCAGGATCTTGAAGTACGCGTCGAACTCGTAGGTGTGCGGCGCATCCTCGACGCCGATCATCTGTTCGTGCAGCTTCTCGCCCGGCCGGATGCCGACAACGCGTTGCTCGGCCTCGGGGGCGATCGCGCGCGCGATCTCCGGCAGGGTCATCGAGGGAATCTTCTTGACGTAGATCTCGCCGCCCACCATGTCCTCGAAGGCCTGCCAGACGAGCTCGACACCCTGCTCGAGCGTGATCATGAAACGCGTCATGCGCGCATCCGTGAGCGGCAGCACGCCCTGGTCGCGCAGCGACAGGAAAAAGGGGATCACCGATCCGCGCGAGCCCATCACATTGCCGTAGCGCACGACCGCGAAGCGGCGTGCCGTGGGCGCCGGCATAGGAGTTGCCGGCCACGAACAGCTTGTCGGAGGCCAGTTTGGTGGCACCGTACAGGTTGATCGGGCTGCTCGCCTTGTCGGTGGACAGGGCGACGCACCCCTTGATGCCCTTGTCGATGCAGGCGTCGATCAGGTTCATCGCGCCGATGATGTTGGTCTTCACGCACTCGAACGGGTTGTATTCGGCGGTGGGCACGATCTTGGTGGCTGCGGCGTGCACGACATAGTCGACACCGTCGAGCGCTCGGTACAGGCGATCCTTGTCGCGCACGTCACCGATGAAGAAGCGCACCCGCGGATCGTCGTGGAATCTCTTGGCCATCTCCCACTGCTTCATCTCGTCGCGCGAATAGACGATCAGCTTGCGTGGCTTGAAGCGCTGCAGCGTCATCGGCACGAACTTCGAACCGAACGAGCCGGTGCCGCCGGTGATCAATAGGGTTGCGTTGTCGAACATGGGGCGATCCTTGATTCGGCTGGACTCATTGGTCCTCGAGGCGCTGCGGCGGGTAGCTGTCCCAGCTCAGGCAGCCGGGGCACTGCCAGAAGTAGTGCTGGGCCTCGAAGCCGCAGGCGGCGCAGCGGTAGCGCTGCAAGGGCAGGGCCGCGCGATCGACGGCTGCGATCACGCCGGCCTGCAGATGCTCGCCGGCATCGTCGCGCAGCACCGCGGCGGCTGCCGACAGCGTGGGCTGCCGTGCCAGGTGTGCGGCGTGGCGTTGGTGCGCGCGCAGGCGGTCGGCTGTCGAGCGGATCGATGGCCTGCAGCAGGTCGAGCGACGGTTGTTGCGCGTAGCAGCGACTGCAGCGTCGGCGAGGGCCTCGTCGGCGAGGCCGGCCGCCAAGCGCGCTGGCGGCATGCTCGACGGCCACCAGCACGAACGCGCCAGGGTGGCGTTGGCGCAGCTCGTTCCACGTGGCCAGCGCTTCGGCATGGCGGCCTTCCCGGGCCAGGCGCTGGCCGGCCTGCACCCAGGGCCGCGGCGAGGCCGGCGCGATCTCGCGTGCACGCGCCAGCGCGGCCTCGGCTTCGGCACTGTCGCCGCGCTCGTCGGCCTCCAGGGCCAACTCGCACCAGTGGTGCGCGATGCGCGACGCGAACGAACCGGCTGCCGGCTGTCTCGAGCCGCGCGGCGTCGTCGGCCGCGGCGCGCCAGTCGCGCGAGCGTTCGTGCAACTGCAGCAGCGCCAGTCGCGCCTCGGTGTCGAACGGCGTGCCCTCGAGGCGCGCGATAGGCCTCTTCGGCGCGGTCGAACAGGCCGGCCTTCAGGTAGTCCTGCGCCAGCGCGTGTTGCGCGCGCTCGCGCTCCGTGGCCGACAGGTCGGCGCGCTGCATCAGGTGCTGGTGCACGCGCACCGCGCGCTCGAACTCGCCGCGGCGGCGGAACAGGTTGCCGAGCGCGAAGTGCAGCTCGGTGGTGTCGGGATCGCCCTGCACGGCCTCGATGAAGGCGTCGATGGCCTTGTCCTGCTGCTCGTTGAGCAGCAGGTTCAGGCCCTTGTAGTAGGCCTTGGGCGAGCTCTTCTGCTCGCGTTTCCACTGCCGCAGGTCGATGCGCGAGCCGATCCAGCCCAGCGCAAACGCGATCGGCAGGGCGAGCAGCAGCCACTGCAGGTCGAAGTCCATCGCCGTTCAGAGGCCTTCGCGCGGCGGCAGGGCGGCTTCGGCGCCGAAGCTCGAAGGCACCTGCGTCGACGGCGCCGCGACTGGCCTGCGCGGGCGCCGCCGGCGCGGCCAGCCGCGCCACGCGGCGCTGCCGCCACCAGCTCGGCACCATCGCCAGCACGCCGATGGCGCAGCCGGCGGCGAAGGCGGCGAGCACGACGATGACCATCGGCGCATGCCACTCGAAGCCGAAGAACCAGTGCACGGCCACCTCCTGCTGGTTGTTCAGCGCGAAGGCGAAAAGGGTGAAGAAGACGAAGGCCCTGACGAGCCAGGCGAGTGCACGCATCGGCGGCCGATTCTACGGGCCGCGTGCGAGCCGGCAATGAAGAACGCGCGCCGGATCGGGCGCGTCGCGGGGCTCAGACCGTGGCGCTGCGGCCGCCGGCAGGCGGATCGTCGGTCACCGGCACGTTGGCGTCGACCGCTTCGCGCAGGGCCTTGCCCGGCTTGAAGTGCGGCACCAGCTTCTCCGGGATCGTGACCTGCTCGCCGCTGCGTGGATTGCGGCCGACGCGCGGCGGCCGGCGATTGATCGAGAAACTGCCGAAGCCGCGGATCTCGATGCGGTGCCCGCGCGCGAGCGCGTCGGACATCGCATCGAGCATGGTCTTGACCGCGAACTCGGTATCGCGGTTGCGTGAGCTGGCCGAATCGCTCAGCCAGCGCAGCCACGAGGTCGGAGCGGGTCATGCCGGGGAGCCGCAAGGTCAGCCGTTGTCCTTCGTCGTGTCCATCTTGGCGCGCAGCAGGGCGCCCAGGCTGGTCGTGCCGGCGTTCTCGCGCTCGCTGGTCTGCGACAGGCGCTGCATGGCTTCCTGCTGGTCGGCGCTGTCCTTGGCCTTGACCGACAACTGGATCGAACGCGTCTTGCGGTCGACGTTGATGATCATGGCCTCGACTTCGTCGCCTTCCTTCAGCACGTTGCGCGCATCCTCGACGCGGTCACGGCTGATCTCGGAAGCGCGCAGGTAGCCCGTCACGTCGTCGGTGAGCTGGATCTCGGCGCCGCGCGCGTCGACCCTCTTGACCTTGCCCGTCACCAGCGCGCCACGGTCGTTGAGCGTGGTGTAGGTGGCAAACGGGTCGCCATCGAGCTGCTTGATGCCCAGGCTGATGCGCTCGCGCTCGACATCGACCGCCAGCACGATGGCCTCGACTTCCTGGCCCTTCTTGTAGTTGCGCACCGCGGCCTCGCCCGGCTCGTGCCAGGACAGGTCGGACAGATGCACCAGGCCGTCGATGCCGGCCGACAGGCCGACGAAGACGCCGAAGTCGGTGATCGACTTGACGGGGCCCTTGACGCGGTCGCCACGCTTGACGGTGGCGCTGAACTCTTCCCACGGGTTGGCCTTGCACTGCTTCATGCCCAGGCTGATGCGGCGCTTGTCCTCGTCGATCTCGAGCACCATGACCTCGACCTCGTCGCCGAGGGCGACGACCTTGGACGGGCTGACGTTCTTGTTGGTCCAGTCCATCTCGGAGACGTGCACCAGGCCTTCGATGCCCGGCTCGATCTCGACGAAGGCACCGTAGTCGGCGATGTTGGTGACCTTGCCGAACAGGCGCGTGCCCTGCGGGTAGCGGCGCGAGACGCCGTGCCACGGATCGTCGCCGAGCTGCTTGATGCCCAGCGAGACGCGGTTCTTCTCGGCGTCGAACTTCAGCACCTTGGCGGTCAGCTCCTGGCCGACGGTGACGACTTCGCTCGGGTGGCGCACGCGGCGCCAGGCCATGTCGGTGATGTGCAGCAGGCCGTCGATGCCACCGAGGTCGACGAAGGCACCGTACTCGGTGATGTTCTTGACCACGCCGTGGACGATCGCGCCTTCGTGCAGCGTTTCCATCAGCTTGGCGCGCTCTTCGCCCATCGAGGCCTCGACGACGGCACGGCGCGACAACACGACGTTGTTGCGCTTGCGGTCGAGCTTGATGACCTTGAACTCCATCGTCTTGCCCTCGAACGGGCTCATGTCCTTGACCGGGCGCGTGTCGAGCAGCGAGCCGGGCAGGAAGGCGCGGATGCCGTTCACCAGCACCGTGAGGCCGCCCTTGACCTTGCCGTTGACGGTGCCGGTGACGAATTCGCCCGACTCGAGCGAGTTCTCCAGCGACATCCACGAGGCCAGGCGCTTGGCCTTGTCGCGCGACAGGATGGTGTCGCCGTAGCCGTTCTCGAGCGCGTCGATGGCCACCGAGACGTAGTCGCCGACCTGGACTTCGAGTTCGCCCGGTGTCGTTCTTGAATTCCTCGATCGGAACATAGGCCTCGGACTTGAGGCCGGCATTGACCACCACGAAGCTGTGCTCGATGCGAACGACCTCGGCCGAGATCACTTCGCCGGCGCGCATGTCGCGCTTTTGCAGGCTGGCTTCGAACAGGGCCGCGAACGAGTCGGGGGCCGCGGCGGTGGCGGATTGGGTTTGGGACATGTGGGGTTTCCTGGCGCCGGCGAAACAGGGGAGGTGGTGTGCCGGCAGTTCTGCCACTCGCGTGGCGGTTGGGTTATCGATCACCGCTACGGGGCGAAGCGGTGGCCTGGTCGGCCGCTCCGGCGCTCATTGCGCCGGGAACGGCCTGCGTGCTTCCCACGCCTCCAGCACCCAGTCGACCGATTGCTCGACGCTGAGCGCGGAGTTGTCGAGCAACAGCGCATCTTCGGCCGGCTTGAGTGGCGCGACGCTGCGCGAGCTGTCTCGCGCGTCGCGCGCCTGCAGGTCGGCGCGAAGGTCGTCGATATTAGCCGAAATTCCTTTTGAAATCAATTGCTTATGGCGCCTTTCGGCGCGTTGGGCGGCGCTCGCGGTGAGGTAGACCTTGAGCGTGGCATCGGGGAAGACCACGGTGCCCATGTCGCGTCCGTCGGCAACCAGGCCGGGCGCGCGGCGAAACGACAGTTGCAGCCCGTGCAGCGCATGGCGAACCTCGGGCAGGGCCGACACCCGCGACGCGGCCAGGCCGACCGCTTCGTTGCGCAGCGTGTCGGTGACGTCTCCACCATCGAGCAGGATTCGGCCCGGCTCGAAGCGCAGCGGCAGCGCGGCCGCCAGCGTCGCGATGGCCCTCGCATCGGGCGCAGCGTGGTCGGTGAGCAGCCCGCCGCGCTGGCTGGCGAGCGCGGCCACGCGGTACAGCGAGCCCGAGTCGAGCAGGTGGTAGCCGAGCCGCGCCGCGACCGCCGCCGCGAGCGTGCCCTTGCCCGATGCGGTCGGCCCGTCGATCGCGATCACCGGCACGTCGGCCGGCTCGGCCCGGGTCAGCGCGAACAGGGCCTCGAAATAATCGGGGAAGGTCTTGCCGACGCATTGCGGGTCCATGATCCGCACCGGTTGCGCCGGCCGCGCCCCGGCCAGGCCGATTGAAGGCGGCCAGCGACGCGCACATCGCCATGCGGTGGTCGTCGTAGGTGTCGATGCGCGCAGCCTGCCAGTGCAGCGGCGGGCTGATGCGGATCCAGTCGGCGCCCTCGGCCACCGTGGCGCCGAGCTTGCGCAGCTCGGTGGCCATCGCCGCGATGCGGTCGGTTTCCTTCACCCGCCAGCTGGCGATGTTGGCGAGCGTGGTCGGGCCATCGGCATACAGCGCCATCACGGCCAGCGTCATCGCCGCGTCGGGGATGTGGTTGCAGTCGAGCGTGATGGCTTTCAGCGGCCAGGCGCCGCGGCGCACTTCGAGCGCGTTGGCCTCGCTGCGCACGTCGGCACCCATCGCGCGGGCGGCCTCGACGAAGCGGATGTCGCCCTGAATCGAAGCGTCGCCGACACCCTCGATGCGCACCGGTGCGCTCGTCGCGGCCAGCGCACCGACGGCGATGAAGTAGGACGCCGACGAGGCGTCGCCCTCGACGTGGATCGCACCCGGCGAGCGGTACGTGCTGTGGGCAGGGATCGTGAAGCGCTGCCAGCCGTCGCGTTGCACGGCAATGCCGAAGCGCGCCAGCAGTGCCAGCGTGATTTCGACGTAGGGCTTGGAGATCAGCTCGCCCTGCACCTCGACCGTGATCGGCCCTTGCGTCGTGGCCAGCGGCAGCGCCATCAGCAGGGCCGTGAGGAACTGGCTCGACACGTCGCCGCGCACGCGGATCGGTGCGGCGGTCGCCAACGTGCCGCCGGCATCGCCGCTCACCGCCAACGGCGGGTAACCGCTGGTGCCGAGCTCGTCGACTCGGCAGCCCAGCTGGCGCAACGCATCCACCAGGTCGCCGATCGGCCGCTCGTGCATGCGCGCCACACCGCGCAATTCGAAGCGGCCGCCCTGCAGCGCGGCGAGGACCGCCAGCGCCGCCGCCAGGGGGCGCATCGCGGTGCCGGCATTGCCCAGGAACAGCGAGGCCCGCCGCACCGCCAAGTGGCCGCCGAGGCCGTGCACGCGCAGCACGTCGCCGTCGCGCTCGAGCCGGCAGCCCAGCTGCCGCAACGCCGCGAGCATCACCCGTGTGTCGTCGGAATCGAGCAGGTCGTGGATCGCCGTTGTGCCGGAAGCCAGGCCGGCCAGCAGCAGCACGCGGTTGGAGATGCTCTTGGAGCCGGGCAGCGACACCGTGCCGGCAGCCGCGCAAAGGGGAGGCAGGTCGAGGAACGGGATCGCGAGCATGCCGCGGTCAGCGCACGCCGGGCGCCTTGGCGCCGGCGTTCATCTGCCAGCCGGCCCGCGCTTCGGCCGCCTGGCGCAGCAGGTCCTCCAGCGCCTCGACGTTGCCCGAGCGCATCACATGCTCGAGCGCATCGAGGGTGTGCCGAAAACGCAGCGACTGCTTGAGGATCTCCTCGCGGTTGGAGACCAGGATGTCGCGCCAGATCGCCGGATCGCTGGCGGCGATGCGGGTGAAGTCGCGAAAGCCCGGTCCGGCCAGGGCCAGGAAGTCCTGCCCCGACGGTTGCTTGGCCACCGCGCTGAAGAAGGCGAATGCCAGCAGGTGCGGCAGGTGGCTGACGGCCGCGAACGCCGCGTCGTGGTTCTCCGGCGTCATCTTCAACACCTGGGCGCCGATCGCGCTCCACACGTCCGTGGCCTTCTGCAGCAGCTCGGGCGAGGTGCTGGACAGCGGCGTCAGGATCACCTGGCGGCCGCTGTAGAGCGTGGCGTCGGCGTGGCCGATGCCCGCCACCTCCTTGCCGGCGATCGGATGGGCCGGCACGAAGCTTGGCACACGCTCTTTCAGCACGCGGCGCGCGGCATCGACGACATCGCGCTTGGTCGAGCCGACGTCCATGAACAGCACGCCCGGCTCGACCAGGTGCCGGATGGCCTTGAAGGTGGCCTCGGTGGCGGCCACCGGCACGGCGATCAGCACGATGTCGGAGCCGGAAACGGCCAGCAGAGCGGACTCGGCGGCGTCGTCGATGACCCCGAGCTTCTTCGCGCGCTCGGTCGTCGACGGCGATTTGCTGTAGCCGATGACGCGCTTGACCAGCCCGCCGCGCTTCAAGGCGAGCGCGAACGAGCCGCCCATCAGGCCGCAACCGATCACGCCGAGCTGGTTGAACATCGCCGCGCCGCCGTCAGTGCGTATCGAGCGGGTAGGTGCCCAGCAACTTGTAGAACGCGCACACGCTGCGCAGTTCCTTCAAAGCCGTGGCCACGTGCGGCTCGTCGGGATGGCCGGCGATGTCGATGTAGAAGTAGTACTCCCACTGTCCGGAACGCGCCGGCCGCGATTCGAATCGCGTCATCGACACGCCATGCACCTTCAGGGGCACCAGCATGTCGTGCACCGCGCCCGGCCGGTTGGCTACCGAAACCACCAGGCTGGTGCAGTCGTGGCCCGATGCACGCGGCTGCGGATGTCGCTCGGCCGCCGTGACGATGGCGAAGCGTGTGCGGTTGTGCGGGTCGTCCTGGATCGCCGGCGCCACCAGGTGCAGCCCGTACTCGCTGGCCGCGCGCTCGCTGGCGATGCCGGCGAGCGAGGCATCCAGCGACGCCAGCCGGGCCCCTTCGGCGTTGCTGGCCACCGGCCGGCGCTCGACATTGGGCAGGTGGTTGGACAGCCAACTGTGGCATTGCGCCAGCGCCTGCGGATGCGCGCACACCGCGCCGATGCCGTCGAGCGAGTCGCAGCTTGCGCAGCAGGTTGTGGCGCACGAACAGGCTGGTCTCGCCGATGATGCGCCAGCGGCGTGGTCAGGAACAGGTCGAGCGAGCGTGCAACCACGCCTTCGGTCGAGTTCTCGACCGGCACGACGCCGAAGTCGGCGGCGCCGCCGGCGGTGCTGCGGAACACCTCGTCGATGCTGGCGCAGGGCACGCGAACGATCGACGAGCCGAAGTAGGCCGAGCGCGGCGAGCTCGCTGAAGGTGCCGGCGGGGCCGAGGTAGGCCACCCGCGTCGGCGTCTCGAGCGCACGGCAGGCCGACATGATCTCGCGCCAGATCGGCGCGACGCTCTCGGTCTGCAGCGGCCCGGGATTCGCCGCCTTGAGGCCGTCGATCACTTGCGCTTCGCGCTCGGGCCGGAACACCACCGAGCCCTCCTGCTTCTTGATCTCGCCGACGGCCAGCGCCAGCCCGGCGCGGCGGTTGAGCAACGCCAGCAGTTCGCGGTCGACCGCGTCGATCTGCTGGCGCAGCGCCTGCAGGCTGCGTGCGGGCGGTGTGGCGTCGGTCATCGCCGGAGGAATCTACTTCTTCGGCGCCGATGCAGCACGGCCCGCCGCCGGCGCTGCAGGCAAGCCCAGCCGCTTCGTCACGCTGGCTTCGAGCGCCTTCAGCTTGGGCTCGACGGTGCCGCGCGTGTCGGCCACCACCTTTTGCGCCAAGGTGTTCTCGATCTCGGCGCCAACCTGCTGAAACTTCTTCGATACCGGCGACTCGAGCCAGGCGATCACGGTCTTCAGTTCGTCCTCGCTGTAGCGCTCTTCGTAAATCGGCGCCAGCGTTGCCGGCGCGAGCTCGGTGGCGCGCTTGCGCAGGATCGGTTCGACCTCGTCGTAGAACTTCTTCACCTCGGCTTGCACGTCCTTCGCGGCGGCCTCGCGCTTGTCGGCCGCCAGGCGCGGAATCGCCTGGCCGGCCGCCTGCAGCATCTGCTGCGACGTCTGGCCGGCGAGCGCGCGGCCGACGTTCTCGATGCCGGCCTGCTGCAATTGCAGCAGCTTGCTCACCAACTCCTTCTTCGTCTGCGCCTGCGCTGCAGGGGCGGCGCTGCCGACCGTCATCAGCAACGCCAGAACCAGTACCTGCCACATCAGATGTCCTCCTCGTCGGTGGGCGCGTCGCCGTCGGCGGCTGCGCTGTCGTTGGCGTCGTTCTCGACGATGCGTTGCAGCCCGCTCAGCGTCGAGCCGTCGTCCAGCGCGATCAGCGTCACGCCTTGCGTGGCGCGGCCGAGTTCGCGGATCTCCGAGACCCGCGTGCGCACCAGCACGCCGCGGTCGGTGATCAGCATGATCTCGTCCTCGGGGCGCACCAGCGTCGCGGCGACGACCTTGCCGTTGCGCTCGCTTTGCTGGATCGCGATCATGCCCTTGGTGCCGCGGCCGTGGCGCGTGTACTCCGCCATCGAGGTGCGTTTGCCGTAGCCGCGCTCGGTGGCGGTCAGCACCGACTGGGTTTCGTCCTCGGCCACCAGCATCGCGATCACGCTCTGCCCGGGCTCCAGCATCATGCCGCGCACGCCGCGGGCGTTGCGGCCCATCGCGCGCACGTCGTCCTCGTCGAAGCGCACGGCCTTGCCGCCGTCGGAGAACAGCATCACGTCGTGCTTGCCGTCTGTCAGCGAGGCGCCGATCAGGAAGTCACCGGGGTCGAGATCGACCGCGATGATGCCGGCCTTGCGCGGGTTGCTGAATTCGTCCAGCGAGGTCTTCTTCACCGTGCCCAACGCAGTGGCCATGAAGATGTAGTGGTCGGCCGGGAAGGTGCGGAAGTCGCCGGTCAGCGGCAACACGACGGTGATCTTCTCGTCGCCCTGCAGCGGGAACATGTTGACGATCGGCTTGCCGCGAGATGCCCGCCCGCCCTGCGGCACTTCCCAGACCTTCAGCCAGTAGACACGGCCGCGGTTGGAGAAGCACAGGATCCAGTCGTGCGTGTTGGCGATGAAGAGCTGGTCGACCCAGTCGTCTTCCTTGGTCTGCGTGGCCTGCTTGCCGCGGCCGCCGCGCCGCTGCGCGCGGTACTCGCCGAGCGGCTGGCTCTTGACGTAGCCGGTGTGGCTGAGCGTCACGACCATGTCGGCGGGCGTGATCAGGTCTTCGGTGCCGAGCTCCTGCACGTTGCGCTCGATCACGCTGCGGCGCGCGCCTGCCTTGGTGTTGCCGAACTCGGCGCGCAGTGTGGCCAGTTCGTCGGCAATGATCGTCGTCACGCGTTCGGGCTTGGACGAGGATGTCGAGCAGGTCGGCGATCTGCGCCATCACCTCCTTGTACTCGCCGACGATCTTGTCCTGCTCCAGCCCCGTCAGGCGCTGCAGCCGCATCTGCAGGATTTCCTGCGCCTGTTCGTCCGACAGCCGGTACAGCCCGTCTGGCTGCATGCCGTACTGCGGAGGCAGGCCCTCGGGGCGGTAGGCGGCGCGGCCGCCGGGCGTATCGTGCCTCGGCGCGCTGCAGCATCTCGCGCACGAGGCCGCTGTCCCAGCTCTTGGCCATCAGCGCAGCCTTGGCCACCGGCGGCGTCGGCGAGGTCTTGATGGTTTCGATGAACTCGTCGATGTTGGCCAGCGCGACGGCGAGGCCCTCGAGCACATGGCCGCGTTCGCGCGCCTTCTTCAACTCGAACGCGGTGCGGCGCGTCACCACCTCGCGCCGGTGCTCGAGGAAGATCTCGAGCAGCTGCTTCAGGTTGCACAGGCGCGGCTGGCCGTCGATCAGCGCCACCATGTTGATGCCGAAGGTGTCCTGCAGCTGCGTCTGCTTGTACAGGTTGTTCAGCACCACCTCGGGCACTTCGCCGCGCTTCAACTCGATCACCACGCGCATGCCGGACTTGTCGCTCTCGTCCTGGATATGGCTGATGCCTTCGATCTTCTTCTCGTGGACGAGCTCGGCGATGCGCTCGAGCAGCGTCTTCTTGTTCACCTGGTAGGGGATCTCGTCGACGATGATCGACTGGCGCGCGCCCTTGTCGATGTCCTCGAAGTGGCACTTGGCGCGCATCACCACCTTGCCGCGGCCGGTGCGGTAGCCCTCACGCACGCCGTTGACGCCGTAAATGATGCCGGCGGTGGGGAAGTCCGGCGCCGGGATGATCTCCATCAGCTCCTCGATCGTCGCCTCGCTGGTTCTTCAGCAGGTGCAGGCAGGCGTCGACGACCTCGTTCAGGTTGTGCGGCGGGATGTTGGTGGCCATGCCCACCGCGATGCCGGCCGAGCCGTTGACCAGCAGGTTCGGCAGCCGGCTCGGCAGCACCAGCGGCTCCTTCTCCGAACCGTCGTAGTTGGGCCCGAAATCGACCGTTTCCTTGTCGATGTCGGCCAGCATCTCGTGCGCGATCTTCGACAGCCGGATTTCCGTGTAGCGCATCGCCGCGGCGTTGTCGCCATCGACCGAGCCGAAGTTGCCCTGGCCGTCGACCAGCATGTGGCGCAGCGAGAAGTCCTGCGCCATGCGCACGATGGTGTCGTACACCGCCGTATCGCCGTGCGGGTGGTACTTGCCGATCACGTCGCCGACGATGCGCGCCGACTTCTTGTACGGCCGGTTCCAGTCGTTGTTCAGCTCGTGCATCGCGAACAGCACGCGCCGATGCACCGGCTTCAGGCCGTCGCGGGCGTCGGGCAGTGCGCGGCCGACGATCACGCTCATCGCGTAGTCGAGGTACGAGCGCCGCATCTCCTCTTCGAGGCTGACGGCGAGGGTTTCCTTGGCGAAGGAGGTCATGGGGTGCACGGAAGGGGGAGCGGGCAGGCGCATCGGCCGACCGCGAAAGAGTCCGGAATTCTATTCGGCGGCCGCTGTGGCACTAGCGCAACAATGGAGCGACTGGTGCACCTCCCCACGGCCAAAATGCAGCCCACCGAAGAACCTCTGGCACAATGAGTCGGTCGGTGGTGAGCGCTCGCCAAACCGGGTGTTTGCCAGGTTTTCTCGCTTCCGATTTGGACGTTTCGCAGGTAACTGCGGCTTTCCTTGAGAGGAGAATCAATGAAGAAATTGAACAAGGTGGCGATGCTCTTCGCATCTGCCGCGCTTGCCGCCCCGATCGCTGCTCTTGCCGCCGCCCACACCGGGATGGCGCCAAAGTCGGTCGACAACTGGCGCAATGTGGATGGCATCACCTGGAAGAACGGCACCAACGAGCTCTGCTGGCGCGATGGTTTCTGGACGCCGGCAACGGCTGCCGAGAACTGCGATGGCGCGATCAAACCGCCGCCCCCGCCCCCGCCCCCGCCGCCGCCCGCCCCTGCGGTAGCCCCGCCGCCGCCGCCGCCGCCGCGTCCGGCGCCACCCCCGCCGCCGCCGCCCGCGCCGGTGAGCGAGAAGGTCACCTTCGCGTCTGACGCGTTCTTCGACGTCGACAAGTCGGTGATCAAGCCCGAAGCCAGGGCCAAGCTCGACGACCTCGTCAGCAAGACTGCGGGCATCAACCTCGAAGTCATCATCGCCGTCGGCCACACCGACAGCGACGGCTCCGACGCCTACAACCAGAAGCTGTCGGTGCGTCGTTCCGATGCCATCAAGGACTACTTGGTGAGCAAGGGCGTCGAGAAGAACCGCGTCTACACCGAAGGCAAGGGCGAGAAGCAGCCCGTGGCCGACAACAAGACCAAGGAAGGCAAGGCGAAGAATCGCCGCGTCGAGATCGAGGTCGTCGGTACGCGCACGAAGAAGTAATCGGCTCGCCGAATTCTTCGAAGGAAACCCCGCTTCGGCGGGGTTTTCTGTTTGTGCACAGGAATCGCTAGCATCCCGACATGACCACCAACGCCGATCCCCAGGAGCTGGCCAAGTTCAGCGAGCTCGCCCACCGCTGGTGGGATCCGACGAGCGAGTTCAAGCCCCTGCATCAGATCAATCCGCTGCGGCTCGACTGGATCGAGCGCCTTGCGGGGGCCAACGGGTTGCGCGGCAAGCGCGTCCTCGACGTCGGCTGCGGCGGCGGCATCCTCGCCGAATCGATGGCCCGCCGCGGTGCAGCGCAGGTGTTGGGCATCGATCTGGCCGTCAAGCCGCTGAAGGTGGCGCAGTTGCATGCGCTCGAAGCAGGCATCGAGAACCTGGACTACCGCGAGGTCGCCGCCGAGGCGCTGGCGGCCGAGTGCCCTGCGAGCTTCGACGTCGTGACCTGCATGGAGATGCTCGAACATGTGCCCGACCCGGCGTCGGTCGTGCGGGCCTGCGCAACGCTGGTGAAGCCGGGTGGGCAGGTGTTCTTCTCGACCCTCAATCGCAATCCGAGGTCGTTCCTGTTCGCGATCGTCGGCGCCGAGCATCTGCTCAAACTGTTGCCCAAGGGCACGCACGAGTACGCCAAGTTCATCCGACCCAGCGAGCTGGCGCGTTGGTGCCGCGACGCGGGGTTGGAGTTGGAACACACGCGCGGCATGCAATACAACCCGCTCACCGGTCGCTACTGGCTGTCGGGCGATACGAGCGTGAACTACCTGTTCGGCTGCCGCCTGCCGCCATGACGATCGCCGCGCGGCTGGTGCTGTTCGACCTCGACGGCACCCTCGTCGACAGCGCGCCCGACCTCGCCGCCGCGGCCAACGCGATGCGCGCTGCGCGCGGCCTGGCACCACTGCCGCTGGCTTCGCTGCGCCCGATGGTCGGAGCCGGTGCACGTGGCATGGTCGGTGTTGCCCTCGGCGTGAAGCCCGGCGACGACGCGTTCGCCGGGCTGCGCGACGAGTTTCTGCAGCGGTACGAGGCCGGGCTGCTCGAGCGCACCGCGGTGTTCGACGCGGTGGAGCCCGTGCTCGATTGCCTCGATGCCGGCGGTTGGCGTTGGGGCATCGTGACCAACAAGGCCGAGCGCTTCACGCGCCCGCTGGTCGCGGGCTTGGGGCTGCACGACCGGGCGGCCGTCGTTATCAGTGGCGACACCACGCCGCACAGCAAGCCGCATCCGGCACCGCTGCTCGAGGCAGCCCGCCGCACCGGCGTCGAGGCGGCCGCCTGCATCTACATCGGCGACGACCTGCGCGATGTCCAGGCCGGGCATGCCGCCGGCATGGTGACGCTGGCTGCAGCCTGGGGCTACCTCGGCGAGGGCGCGCCGATCGATGCCTGGGGCGCCCACGGGGTGCTGGCCGAACCGGCCGCGCTCTTGCAATGGCTGCAACTGGCCTAAAATAGCGTTTCCTGGGGCCGACCTGGTTTCGACGTGGGTACGGATCCGGCGCAGGGCATGCCGAGCACCAGTTCGCTCGTAAATCCACTGGAAACAAAGTAACTGCGAACGATCAAACGTACGCACTCGCCGCTTAACACCGGTGAGCCTCTCAACGGCAGGCCGATGGGCCGGGTTGAAGGTCGCAAGACCAACGACTGAGAGGTCATTCACATCGGCTGGTGCTGAACCGCGTCATTCGGTTCAGGACGAGATCAAGTGACTGGCTCCGAAAGTAGCGTGCTGCTGCGCGACCAAGGGGTAAGAAAAGAAATCAGCCAGCTACGCATGTAGAACTGTCCGGTGATGGTTTACGGACGCGGGTTCGATTCCCGCCGGCTCCACCATTCAAGCAAAGCCCGACCCTCGCCGGTCGGGCTTTTCTGCGTCACCGCGGGCGACAGGGGAATCACAGCATGGCAATGGATGTGGTCGACTACGAAATCAAGGGCGCCGAGATGCAGTTCGTCGAGCTCGAACTCGATCCCGGCGAGGCGGCAGTCGGCGAGGCCGGCAGCATGATGTACATGGATGCCGGCATCGCGATGGACACCATCTTCGGCGACGGCTCCGGCGGTGGCGGTGGTGGCCTGTTCGGCAAGCTGCTCGGCGCCGGCAAGCGGCTGATCACTGGCGAGTCGCTGTTCACCACCGTCTACACCAACGGCGCGTCGCAGAAGCAGAAGGTCGCCTTCGCTGCGCCGTACCCGGGCAAGATCATGCCGATGGACCTGCGCGTGCTCGGCGGCACGCTGATCTGCCAGAAGGATGCCTTCCTGTGCGCGGCGCGTGGCGTGTCGCTGGGCATCCACTTCCAGCAGAAGCTCGGCGTCGGCTTCTTCGGCGGCGAGGGCTTCATCATGCAGAAGCTCGACGGTGACGGTCTGGCCTTCGTGCATGCCGGCGGCAGCATCCTCAAGCGCGAACTGCAGGTCGGGCAGACATTGTTCGTCGACACCGGCTGCCTGGTGGCGCTGACGCCGACCGTGAACTTCGAGATCCAGTACGTCGGCAAGATCAAGACCGCGCTGTTCGGCGGCGAAGGCCTGTTCTTCGCCAAGGTCAGCGGCCCGGGCACGGTGTGGCTGCAAAGCCTGCCGTTCTCGCGGCTGGCCAGCCGCGTTTTCGCGGCGGCGCCGCAGCGCGGCGGCTCGCGCGAAGAAGGGTCGGTGCTCGGCGGCTTCGCCGGGGGCGGCCTGCTCGGTTCGGTGCTCGGTGGCGACGACGAGTAGCGTGGCCCGCCGCTGGCGGCGTTGGCTGGGGGCGGCGGCGCTGCTTGCCGCTTGCAGCGGCCACGCCTTGGCACTGGCGACATCGGTTCAGCTCGAGGAGCTGACCTGGACCGAGTTGCGCGACCGCATTGCCGGCGGGACGACGACCGTGCTGGTGCCGATCGGCGGCACCGAACAGAACGGGCCGCACATGACGCTGGGCAAGCACAACGTGCGTGTGCGCCTGCTCGCCGCACGCATCGCCGAGCGCCTCGGCAACGCCGTCGTGGCCCCGGTGATGGCCTATGTGCCCGAGGGCCGGATCGATCCGCCGACGCAGCACATGCGCTACGCCGGCACGATCTCGGTGCCCGAGCCGGCGTTCGAGGCCATGCTCGAGGCCGCGGTGCGCAGCTTGCACCGGCACGGTTTGAGAGACGTGGTGCTGCTCGGCGACCATGGCGGCTACCGCGTCAGCCTGGATCGCGTGGCCGCCAAGCTGAACCGAGAGTGGGCCGCATCGCGGGCCGGGCGCGTGCATGCGCTGCCCGAGTACTATCTCGCCGCGCAGGAGGGTTTCGCGGCTGCGCTGAAGGCACAGGGCTACGGCAGCGACGAGATCGGCCCGCATGCGGGGCTGGCCGATACGGCGCTGACGCTGGCGCTGGACCCTTCGCAGGTGCGCATGGCCGTCGCCGTGGCCCGGCCGCACGGCGCGGCACACGACGGCGTCGCCGGCGATCCGCGGCGCGCCACTGCCGAACTCGGGCGCCCAGCGGTCGATCGCATCGTCGAGGCCTCGGTCGCGGCGATCCGCGCCCGCATGGCGACACCGAGGTAGATCGATTCGAAAGCTTCCGATGAGAGTCGGGCTGTCCATGACGATGAATCGGGTGAAGGGGTTCGGCGGCGTTGTCGCGCTGTCGTTGGCCGCGGCGTTGCTGATGTTGGGCGTGCAGCGCAATGCCGCGCGGGCCCAGGCCGCACCGGCGACTGCGGCGTCGGCACCGGCCGCAGCTGCGGTGGCCACCGTCGCCGGCATGCCGCCGGTGATCGACGCGCGCAACCTGTACAGCGAAACCGCGGCCGGCAAGATCAGCCCGGCATTGGCCGATGACCTCGAGCGCATCTACGTGCCCAACCTGCGCTCCAACGACGTCTACGTCGTCGACCCGGCGGCGATGAAGGTCGTCGACCGCTTCAAGGTCGGCATCGGCCCGCAGCACATCGTGCCGTCGTGGGACTTGCGCACGCTGTGGGTCACCAACAATGCCGAGGGCCGCACCGACGGCAGCCTGACGCCGATCGACCCGCCGCACCGGCAAGCCCGGCGCAGCCGGTGATGGTCGACGACCCGTACAACATGTACGCCACGCCCGACGGCAAGTCGGCGATCGTGGTGGCCGAGGCGCGCAAGCGGCTGGACTTCCGCGACCCGAAGACGATGGCGCTGCAGTACTCGATCGACGTGCCCGGCTGCCCCGGCGTCAACCACGCCGACTTCTCGATCGACGGCCGCTATCGCGATCTTCACCTGCGAGTTCTCGGGCACGCTGGCGAAGATCGACCTGGTCGAGCGCAAGGTGCTCGGCTACCTGCAAGCTGCAGATGCCGGCCACGCGCTTCAAGGAAAAGCCCGGCGCGCCGCGCGCGCAGGCCGGCAAGGTCTGGGAGCCCGGCGAGACCGAGCTGTGCACGGTCACCAAGGGCATGCCGCAGGACATCCGCAGTTCGCCCGACGGCAAGCGCTTCTACATCGCCGACATGCATGCCGACGGCGTGCACATCGTCGACGGCGCGTCGTTCACGCAGGTCGGCTTCATCCCGACCGGCCTCGGCGCGCACGGCCTGTACCCGAGCCGCGACGGCAAGCGGCTGTACGTGGCCAACCGCGGCTCGCACAAGATCCACGGCGCGCGCCTGGGCAACGGCGGCGTCACGGTGATCGACTTCGCCACCGAGAAGGTCGTCGCGCGCTGGGCCGTGCCCGGCGGCGGCAGCCCCGACATGGGCAACGTCAGCGCCGACGGCAAGTACCTGTGGCTCGCGGCGCGCTACGACGACGTGATCTACCGCTTCGACACCGCCAGCGGCGAAGTGGCGCAGATCAAGGTCGGCGCCGAGCCGCACGGCCTGACGGTGTGGCCGCAGCCGGGGCGCTATTCGCTCGGCCACACCGGCAACCTGCGCTGAGGCCCACGGCGCACGGTGCATGACTGCGCTGCTCGACGCCTTCTGGCGCGCCGCCGCCTACTGCCTGCACCCGCGGGTGATCCTGCTGTCGCTGGTGCCGCTGGTGCTGGCCGGCGGACTGGCGTTCGCGCTGGGCTGCTTCTTCTGGGAGCCTGCCGTGGCGGGCGTGCGCGCCACGCTCGAAAGCTGGGCGCTGGTCGACGCCTTGCTGAAGTGGCTCGAGCGCCTCGGTGGCGGCGGGCTGCGTGCGTTGCTCGCGCCGCTGGTCGATCGTGGCGCTGGCGCTGCCGGTGATCGTGGTGCTCTCGCTGCTGATGGTGGCGCTGTTCATGACGCCGGCGCTGGTGCTCGCTGGTCGCGAGCGGCGCTTTGGCGATCTCGAGGCCAAGCGCGGCGCGGCGGCTGTGGCAGTCGGTGCTCTGGTCGCTCGGCTGCACGCTGGTCGCGCTGCTGGCGCTGGTGCTCGAGCCTGCCGCTGTGGTTCGTGCCGCCGCTGGTGCTGGTCGTGCCGCCGCTGATCTGGGGCTGGCTCACCTGCCGCGTGATGGCCTTCGACGTGCTCGCCGAACACGCCAGCGCCGACGAGCGCCGCGCCGTGTTGCGCGAGCAGCGCTGGCCGCTGCTGGCCATCGGCGTGATCTGCGGCTACCTCGGCGCTGCGCCGACGCTGCTGTGGGCGCTGGGCGCTGCCGCGCTGGTCTTCGCGCCGGTGCTGGTGCTGGTGTCGGTGTGGCTCTACACGCTGGTCTTCGCCTTCGCCGCGCTGTGGTTCGCGCACTTCGCGCTGGCGGCGCTGCAGCGCTTGCGCGCCCAGCAGGCCGCCGTCGATGCTGCTGCCTGAGCCCATGCCCGTCGCGGCGCCCGCCTTGCCGCATGCCCTGTCGAACGGCTATTGCTGCCATGAACTTCGGCCTGATCATCATCGGCGACGAAATCCTCTCCGGCAAGCGCGCAGGACAAGCACCTGCCCAAGGTCATCGAACTGCTCGCCGCGCGCGGCCTGGCGCTGGCCTGGGCGCGCTACGTCGGCGACGACCGCAGGCTGCATCACCGCCGGCCTTGCGCGATGCCTTCGCCAGCGGCGACGTGGTGTTCTGCTGCGGCGGCATCGGCGCCACGCCCGACGACCACACGCGCCAGTGCGCCGCGGCGGCGCTCGGCGTGCCGCTGGCACTGCACCCCGAGGCCCGGGCGCTGATCACGCGAGCGCATGCGCGACGCAGGCAGCCGAGAAGGGCGTGGCCTTCGAGCCCGACGCGCCCCGACAACGTGCACCGCCTGAACATGGGCGTGTTTCCGGCGGGCGCCGCGATCATCCCCAACCCGTACAACAAGATCCCCGGCTTCTCGGTCGGCGACGGTGCACTTCGTGCCGGGCTTTCCGGTGATGGCGCGGCCGATGATCGAGGCGCTGCTCGACAGCCGCTACCGCGCGCTGCACGGCCCGCTGCGCGCAGGCGCGAGACGCTCGGTGATCGTCTATCGGCGCGATGGAGGCCACGCTGACGCCGCTGATGGAAGACGATCGAGCGCGAGCTTCGCCGGCGTGCAAGCGTGTTCAGCCTGCCCAGCGTCGACCACCCGCAGTGCATGGCCGGCACATCGAACTCGGCGTCAAGGGCGAGCGCAGCCATCGCTGGCGGCGGCGTACGCCGCGCTGCTCGGCCGGGCTGGCCGCACTTGGGCGCGAAAACGGGCCCCGAACTGGTGCGTTGATGGCCTTCTCGATTGCGCCTTCTGTCGGTGCGATTTGACGCATCGCGATGGGGCGTTGCTTCGGTGCCCGGGCCGATGCCTCGGCGCGCACCGGTCCGTGCGGGCATGCTTTCTGCTACATTCCCCTGCGCTTTTTTGGCGACGCTGCAGGGTACGCTGCAGCCGCCGAGTCTGAGCAATCTCACACCCCCCAATCACAAAAGCCCCCTGCCAGGAGAGCCCTGATGGCCAGCAAGACCGTTGCCGACGTGATGAAGATGGTGAAGGACAACGAGATCAAGTTCGTTGACTTCCGCTTCACCGACACCCGCGGCAAGGAGCAGCACGTGACCGTGCCCGTGTCGCACTTCGACGAAGACAAGTTCAGCGGCGGCCATGCCTTCGACGGCTCGTCGATCGCCGGCTGGAAGGGCATCGAAGCCTCGGACATGCTGCTGATGCCCGACCCGAACACCGCCAACATCGACCCGTTCTTCGAAGAGCCGACGCTGCTCCTGACCTGCGACGTGCTCGAGCCGGGCGACGGCAAGCCCTACGAGCGCGATCCGCGTTCGCTGGCCCGGCGCGCCGAGGCCTACCTGAAGAGCAGCGGCATCGGCGACGCCGCCTTCTTCGGCCCCGAGCCCGAGTTCTTCGTCTTCGACAGCGTGCGCTGGAACGTCGACATGTCGGGCTGCTTCTCGAAGATCGAATCCGAGGAAGCGGCCTGGAACACCGGCAAGGAATACGAGCACGGCAACTCGGGCTATCCGCCCCGGCGTCAAGGGCGGCTACTTCCCGGTGCCGCCGGTCGACAGCTTCCAGGACATGCGCTCGGAGATGTGCCTGATGCTCGAGCAGCTGGGCATCCCGGTCGAAGTGCACCACCACGAGGTGGCCACCGCCGGCCAGATGGAAATCGGCACCAAGTTCAGCACGCTGGTGCAGCGCGCCGACTGGCTGCAACTGCAGAAGTACGTGATCCAGAACGTGGCCCACGCCTACGGCAAGACGGCGACCTTCATGCCCAAGCCGATCGTCGGCGACAACGGCTCCGGCATGCACGTGCACCAGTCGGTGTGGAAGGACGGCAAGAACCTGTTCGCCGGCGACGGCTATGCCGGCCTGTCCGAGTTCGCGCTGTACTACATCGGCGGCATCATCAAGCACGCCCGTGCGCTGAACGCGATCACCAACCCGGGCACCAACAGCTACAAGCGCCTGGTGCCCGGCTTCGAGGCGCCGGTCAAGCTGGCCTACTCGTCGCGCAACCGCTCGGCGTCGATCCGCATCCCGTACGTGGCCAACCCGAAGGGCCGCCGCATCGAGTGCCGTTTCCCCGATCCGCTGTGCAACCCGTACCTGGGCTTCTCGGCGCATGCTGATGGCGGGCCTGGACGGCGTGGAGAACAAGATCCACCCGGGCGAAGCCGCGACGCAAGGACCTGTACCACCTGCCGCCGGAAGAGGACGCGAAGATCCCGACCGTCTGCCACAGCCTGGACCAGGCGCTGGACTACCTGGACAAGGACCGCGCCTTCCTGACCAAGGGCGGCGTGTTCACCGACGCGTACCTCGACGCCTACATCGAGCTGAAGATGCAGGAGGTCACGCGCTTCCGCATGACCACCCACCCGCTCGAGTTCGACATGTACTACGCGCTGTGAGGCGTGATTCGGTCACGGCCTGAGGGCCGATGAAGGGGCGGCGCGAGCCGCCCCTTCTGTCTTGTGCACCGACACTGGGCCACAATGCGTTGAATGGCTATGAAATCGCACTCGATGACAAACGTCGGCCGGCGGTCGGATTGGCCTGTGTTGTCAATCGCCGCTGCGGCACTCGGCCAGACGCACCACCGTCTACCGCTGCCCCGGGCCGCCGGTGCTCTACACCGACCAGATCACCGTGCAGCAGGCCAAGGACCGGGGCTGCCGGACCATCGAGGGCGCGCCGATCACCATCGTCTCGCCGCCCAAGCCCGCGGCCGCTGGCCGGCACATCGCCCAACGCGGCGGCGTCGCGCGCCTCCGACGCCAAGGTCGATGCCGGTGAGCAGCGCGCGCGCGACAGCGATGCGCGCAAGATCCTCGATGCCGAGCTGAAGCGCGAGGAAGCCAAGCTGGCCGAGCTGCAGAAAGAGTTCAACAACGGCGAGCCCGAGCGCCGCGGCGACGAGCGCAACTACCAGAAGTACCTCGACCGCGTCGCCGAGATGAAGGCGGCCATCGCGCGCAAGCAGAGCGACGTCGCCGCCCTCAAGCGCGAACTGGCCAAGCTGCCGCCGCCCAAGGAATAGCTGCCCTCGATGTCCGAGACGCCGCGCACGACCGCCGCGGCCACCGACCCGCTGGCGGCTTTCGACCTGCTGGCCACGATGGTCGCGGTGGTGCGCCCGACGGGCTGTGCCTGCATGCCAACGCCAGCTTCGAGAATCTGCTCGGCGTGGCCCGGCGCGCGCTGCTGGCCACTTCGCTGCCCGACTGGCTGGTCGAGCCGCAACCGCTGCGCGAGACGCTCGCCGCCGTGGCCGCCAACCGCATCGCCAGCGGCCGCTTCGACGCGCAGCTTCGCCGGCCCGGCGGTGGCCACCCTGAACTTCTGCCGGTGCACGTGATCGTGACCCAGACCGACGACGCGGAACGCGTGCTGGTCGAGATGATCGAGATCGAGCAGCAGACGCGCCAGGACCGCGAGGAGCGCACGCAGGGCCAGGCCCAGGCCAACAAGGAGCTGGTGCGCAACCTGGCGCACGAGATCAAGAACCCGCTCGGCGGCATCCGCGGCGCGGCGCAGTTGCTGGGCATGGAGCTCGAAGACAAGCGCGAGCTGACCGAGTACACGCAGGTCATCATCGCCGAGGCCGACCGCCTGCAGCTGCTGGTCGACCGGCTGCTGGCGCCGCACCGCCGGGCGCACATCGTCGCCGACGTCAACATCCACGAGGTCTGCGAGCGCGTGCGCTCGCTGGTGCTGGCCGAGCACCCGCGGGGCCTGCTCGGTGCGGCGCGACTACGACACCTCGATTCCCGAGTTCCGCGGCGACCGCGAGCAGCTGATCCAGGCCGTGCTCAACATCGCCCACAACGCCGTGCAGGCGCTGGGCGAGCGCATCCTGGCCGGCGACGCCGAGCTGATCCTTCGCACGCGCATCGGCCGGCAGGTGACGATCGGCAAGCAGCGCTGGCGCTTGGCACTCGAATTGCATATCGAGGACAACGGGCCCGGCGTGCCCGAGGCGATCCGCGACCGCATCTTCTTCCCGCTGGTGTCGGGGCGTGAGGGCGGCTCCGGCCTCGGGCTGACGTTGGCGCAGACCTTCGTGCAGCAACACCAGGGCACGATCGAATGCGACAGCGAGCCGGGCCGCACGGTGTTCACTGATCCTCCTTCCATTGCCTTGACCAAAAAGCGCCACGCATGAAACCCATCTGGGTCGTCGACGACGACCAATCGATCCGCTTCGTGCTCGAGAAGGCGCTGGCGCGCGAGCAGTTCGCGGTGCGCACCTTCGCCAACGCGCGCGACGTGCTGGCCGCGCTCGAAGACGACGAGCCGCAGGTGCTGGTCAGCGACATCCGCATGCCCGGCGGCTCGGGCCTCGATCTGCTGGCCAAGGTCAAGCAGCGCCTGCCGGGCCTGCCGGTGATCGTGATGACCGCCTACTCCGACCTCGACAGCGCGGTCTCGGCGTTCCAGGGCGGCGCGTTCGAGTACCTGGCCAAGCCCTTCGACGTCGCCAAGGCGGTCGAGCTGATCCGCCGCGCGGTCGAGGAGAGCCTGCGCGAGGCGGTCGCGGCCGACCGGCCGGGCGAAACGCCCGAGATGCTCGGCCAGGCGCCGGCGATGCAGGACCTCTTTCGCGCCATCGGCCGCCTGAGCCAGAGCAACGTCACGGTGCTGATCACCGGCGAAAGCGGCTCAGGCAAGGAGCTGGTGGCGCGCGCGCTGCACAAGCACAGCCCGCGCGCCAACGGCCCGTTCGTCGCCATCAACACCGCGGCGATCCCGAAGGACCTGCTGGAGAGCGAGTTGTTCGGCCACGAGCGCGGCGCCTTCACCGGCGCGCAGACGATGCGCCGCGGCCGCTTCGAGCAGGCCGACGGCGGCACGCTGTTCCTCGACGAGATCGGCGACATGCCGTTCGATCTGCAGACGCGGCTGCTGCGCGTGCTGTCCGACGGCCAGTTCTACCGCGTCGGCGGCCACCAACCGCAGAAGAGCAACGTGCGCGTGATCGCCGCCACGCACCAGAACCTCGAGCAACGGGTGCGCGAAGGCGCGTTCCGCGAAGACCTGTTCCACCGCCTGAACGTCATCCGCCTGCGCCTGCCGGCGCTGCGCGAGCGGCGCGACGACATCCCGATGCTGGCGCGCCAGTTCCTGCAGAAGAGCGCCAACGATCTCGGCGTCGAGGCCAAGCGCCTGTCGGATGCCGCGCTGGCACGGCTGGTGGCGTTCGACTTCCCAGGCAACGTGCGCCAGCTGGAGAACATCTGCCACTGGCTGACGGTGATGGCGCCGGCGCAGGTGGTCGAGGCGAAGGATCTGCCGCCCGAACTGCTCGGGGTCGAGGTGGTGCCTCAGGCGTCAGCGCCGGCCGCCGTGGCGGCGCCTGCCGCGGCGCAGCCTGCGGCCGCGGCAACTGCCGCCCCGGCGGTCGCCGGTGCCGGCTGGCTCGGCGACCTCGAACGCGAGGCCCGCGCGCTGCTCGACGCCGGCACGCCGGAGGTGTGGGACGCGCTGACGCGTCAGTTCGAGGCCCGGCTGATCCTGACCGCGCTCGATGCCACGCGCGGCCGCCGCATCGAAGCGGCGCAACGGCTGGGCATCGGCCGCAACACCATCACGCGCAAGATCCAGGAATTGGGTCTGGAAGACTGAACGACGTCGATCCCGCGCTCAGGCGAGCGTGAGCACCACGGGTGCATGGTCGCTCGGGCGCTCGTTCTTGCGCGGTGCCTTGTCGATGACGCAGGCCTGCACCGACGGCCGCAACGCTTCGCTGACCAGCACCAGGTCGATACGCAGGCCCTGGTTCCTGCGGAACGCGAGGTTGCGGTAGTCCCACCAGGTCCACGACTTCGGCGGCTGCTCGAACAGCCGGAAGGCATCGACGAGGCCGAGCGCGATCAGCTTGCGCAGGTGATCGCGTTCCTCGTCGGTGCAGTGGATCTGGCCGGCCCACGCGACGGGATCGTAGACGTCGCGGTCGTCGGGCGCGATGTTGAAGTCGCCCAGCAGCACCAGCTTCGGATGCGCGGCCAGCTCCTCGGCGAGCCAGTCGCGCAGGCCGCGCAGCCACTGCAGCTTGTAGTCGAACTTGTCGGTGCCCGGGGCCTGGCCGTTGGGGAAGTAGGCATCGACGATGCGGATGCCGTCGACCGTGCCGGTGATCACGCGCGCCAGTTCGTCGCTGAAGCCGGGGATGTTGCGCACGACGTCGCTGGCCTCGGCCTTGGACAGCAACGCGACGCCGTTGTAGGTCTTCTGGCCGAAGCAGTGCGCGTGCCAGCCGGCGGCTTCGATCTCGGCATGCGGGAACTTGTCGTCGGTGAGCTTGGTTTCCTGCAGCACCATCACGTCGGGCTGGTTTGCGGCCAGCCAGTCGAGCAATTGCGGCAGTCGCACCGCGAGCGAGTTGACGTTCCAGGTGGCGAGTTTCACGACGTTCTCGAATCAGGGGGTCGGAGGGCGAAACGGAATGCGAGCGGACCGCGAGCCGTGCCGCAACGATACCTGCAGAAGGGGGCCGCGGCCCTTCGCGCGACATTCATGCGCACCGACGGTGCGTGGTTCTTCACCTGGATCAAGGCCACCGTGCCGCGGCGCCGTTAGCCTGTGCCTCGTGTCCCGTTCCACCGGATTACCGCAATGATCACGACCCCGACCCGCATCGATATCCGCCTCGTGCCTCCTGCGCAGCGCCATGGACTGATCTTCGCGACCTTCGATGCCCTGCCGGTCGATGGCGCGTTCGAGATCGTCAACGACCACAATCCGCTGCCGCTGCGGCAACAGTTCGAGGCCACGCGCCCCGGGCAGTGCGACTGGCGCGTGCTCGAGGCCGGGCCGGCGGTGTGGCAGGTGCGCATCCGCAGACAATCCACCGGTGCGCCGGTGGCCGAGCCGACGGGGTGCTGTGCCTGCAGCTGCCGTGGCGGCTGAGCGCGGTGCGGATGGCAGCGATCCGTCACGCGCTCGACGCGATCGGCCCGCTGGGGGCCGACGCAGCGCGCTGACGCCACGACCCCGGAGGCGGCAGCGCGACGAGCAGGGGGCCGGGCAGAGGGCACGAGGCCGACGATGACGTTACCGAGCGAAGACGACGTACGCGACGCGCTGACCCGCGTGGTGGATCCCGAGGCTGGCGTCAACATCGTCGACCTCGGGCTGGTGTACGGCATCGAGGTATCGCCGGCGGGCGTGCAGGTGCAGATGACCATGACCAGTGCGGCGTGTCCGATGGCCGACATGATCGTCGACAACGTGTACGCCGAGCTGGCGGCAGTGCTGCCCGAGGGCCTGCCGGTGGACGTCGAACTGGTGTGGGACCCGCCGTGGACGCCGGATCGCATGAGCGAGGTCGCCCGCACGCTGTTCGGCTGGCAGCGGTCCGGATGAGCGACGTCCCGGCGCCGAGCGCCTCCGCGACGCATGTGCCGCGTCGGCCCGCACTGGCGCGGCTGCCGCTGCTGGTGCTGGGCTTCGTGGCGCTGTTCGTCGGCACCGGCGCCGGGCTGGCCCGCTTCGCGTGGCCGATGCCCGACGTGGCCGCCGACGCGGCCGCCTGGCACGGGCCGTTGATGATCTGCGGCTTTTTCGGCGTCGTCATCTCGCTGGAGCGCGCCGTCGCGCTCGGGCGGCTCTGGGCCTACGCGGCGCCGCTGTTCGCCGGCCTCGGCACGGCCGCGTTGCTGTACGACGGCATCGCGTGGGCGCCGCTGGCCTACCTGGCCGGCAGCGTGGTGCTGCTCGCGGCGACGCTGGCGGTGCTGCGCCGTCAGCGCGAGGGCTTCGTCGTCGTGCTGGCGTCGGCGGCTGCTTGCTGGACCGTCGGCACCGCGCTGTGGGCTACCGGCGCAGCGGTGCATGAAGTCGTGGTCTGGTGGCTGGCGTTTCTCGTGCTGACGATCGCCGGCGAGCGACTCGAGCTGTCGCGTTTCATGCCGCCGTCGCCGGCGGCGTTGCGCGCCTTCACGGCCATCGTCGTCGTGCTCGGGCTGGCGCTGCTGCCGTCGCTCGTACCCGGTTGGCCCGTCGCGACCTGGGGGCTGCACATCTTCGGAGCGGCACTGCTGCTCCTGGCCTGCTGGCTGCTGCGCTACGACATTGCGCGTCGCACGGTGCACCAACGCGGTCTCACGCGTTACATCGCGGTGTGCCTGCTGTCGGGCTACGGCTGGCTGGCGATCGGCGCGGCGGTCATTGCCGTCACGGGCCTGC
Organism: uncultured beta proteobacterium; assembly: GCA_963840805.1. Lineage (GTDB taxonomy): Bacteria > Pseudomonadota > Gammaproteobacteria > Burkholderiales > Burkholderiaceae_C > CADEEN01. The sequence goes on from CAWJAJ010000001.1 coordinate 120,156, forward strand.
TGCCTGGCGGCGCCGCCTACGACGCGGCGCTGCATGCGCTGCTGTTGGGCTTCGTGTTCTCGATGGTGTTCGGCCATGCCCCGATCATCTTTCCGGCGGTACTGCGCGTGAGCGTGCCGTACCGACCGGTGTTCTATGCGCCGCTCGTGCTGTTGCAGGCCTCGTTGGCGCTGCGGCTCGCGGGCGACGCGGCCGGGGCGACGGCGGCCAGCCGATGGGGCGCGCTCGGTTCGGCGCTGGCGCTCGTGGCTTTCGTCGTGGTGATGGCGACGGTGGTATTGACCGCGCAGGACACTCGCGTGCGGCGTCGAGCGCGTTGACGCGGAGCCGTTCGTCAGTCGGCGCGGTGCCCTTGCGCGGCTTGCTGCCGTTCGATCAATCGCATCATCGTGGCCAGCGTGATCGACTTGAACGTGGCCTTGGTGTTCTCGTCGATCTCCGACAGCACGGCGCCCAGGGCCTTGTCGACGGCCGTGGCGGTATCGTCGGCGCCGCGCGGCGGGGGGGTCGGGTCGGCGAAATCCTCGAACATCTGGATGATGTCCATCAGCGTCAGGCGCTTGGCGTTGCCGGTGAAGCGGTAGCCGCCACCGGCGCCGCGCACCGACGCGAGGATGCCCGAGCGGGCCAGCTCGGCCAGCACCTTGGCCAGGTGGTGCGCCGAAACGCCGTACTTGTCGGCGATCTCGGCGGCCGCGATCGGGCGGTCGGGCGCGCCGGCGAACTCGAGCACGCTGCGCAGCGCCAGCGAGGTGTTCTTCTGCAACTTCATGCGGTCGGCTCGCTCGCGGTGGAGCGCCGTTGTTCAGCGATCAAGGTCCATCTCCAGCGCGATCAGCGGCCCGGCCATCAGGCCCTGGCTGCGGAAGAACGACAGGATCAGCGTGTTGTCCAGCGCCAGCATCGTGCGCAACTTGCGCACGCCGATGCGCCGGAAGCTCCCGCTGATGGCCTCGAGCAGCCGGGTGCCCACGCCGGCGAGCCGCGCCTGCGGGTCGACGTCGATGGCAAACACCCAGCCGCACGGTGGCGAGCCGAATTCCCAATCGCGCACCTCGCCGATGACGAACCCGATCACGCGGCCGTCCTGCAGTGCGACGAGGAACTGCTGCTCGTCGTGGCGCCCGCTGCCGTAGCGGCGCAGCACCGACAACCAGTACTTGCGCTTCTCGAGGCCGGTCACCGTGGCATCGAGATCGATGATCCGATCCAGGTCGCTGCGGCGGACCGGCCTGACCACCACGTCATTGCGGCGCTCAGGGTTATCCCCAGCGGCAGCGCGGCTTGCACGCTTGCGTGACGGGGGCAGCGCGGTGGTGGGCTTCCTCATTCTTTGAACTGGATCAACCTCATATGCGCATTTTGGTACCAAAATGGCTTTATAGGTCGAAGTCTACCCGTTTCGGCCGAACGACCCGGTCGATGATCCGGTGGTTCGGCCGACGCATTCGAGCACCGGAGAGTGCAAGCATCGAGTGGCGCTGGCAGCCGCAGGCGGTCCATGCGCAATGTTCCTGGACGGTCAAGGAGACAGACATGAGATTCCTCGCGAACGCCCGCACCTCGCTGTGCCGTGGCTTGATGGTCGCGGCCGGCGCGTTGCTGGCCGTGCAGGGCGTCCGGGCCCAGGAGCCGATCCGCATCGGCGCCTTCCTGTCGGTGACCGGCCCCGCGGCCTTTCTCGGCGACCCGGAGTTGAAGACGCTCGAGTTGTACGTCGACAAGCTCAATGCCGAGGGCGGCGTGCTCGGCCGCAAGCTCCAGCTCGTGGCCTACGACGACGGCGGCGACGCCGAGAAGGCGCGCACCTTCGCCAAGCGGCTGCTCGAGCAGGACAAGGTCGATGTCGTCGTCGGCGGCAGCACCACCGGCACCACGATGGCGGCGGTGCCGCTGATGGAGCAGGCCGGCATGCCCTTCATTTCGCTGGCCGGCGCAGTGGTCATCGTCGAGCCGGTCAAGAAGTGGGTCTTCAAGACGCCGCACACCGACCGCATGGCCTGCGAGAAGATCTTCGTCGACCTGCAGGCGCGCAAGATGAGCAAGGTGGCGCTGATCTCGGGCAGCGGCGGCTTCGACAAGTCGATGCGCGCCGAGTGCATGAAGGTGGCGGGCAAGTACGGCATCGAATTCGTCGCCGACGAAACCTACGGTGCAACCGACACCGACATGACCGCGCAGCTCACCAAGATCAAGGGCAGCAGTGCGCAGGCCGTGCTCAACGCCGGCTTCGGCCAGGGCCCCGCGCTCGTCACGCGCAACTTCCGCCAGGTCGGCCTGACGCTGCCGCTCTACCAGTCGCACGGCGTCGCCTCCAAGGAGTACATCAAGCTCTCCGGTCCGGCCGCCGACGGTGTGCGGTTGCCCGCCGCTGCGTTGCTGGTGTCCGATCTGCTGGCCGGCGGCGACGCGCAGAAGCCTGTCGTCAGCGCCTACAGCAAGGCATTCGAGGACAAATACAAGGCCGAGGTGTCCACCTTCGGGGGCCACGCCTACGACGGGCTGATGTTGACGGTCAACGCGATCAAGGCCGCCGGCTCCACCGACAAGGCCAAGGTGCGCGACGCGATCGAAGCCACCAAGGGCTACGTCGGCACCGCCGGGGTGGTCAACATGTCGGCCAGCGACCACATGGGGCTGGACCTGACGGCGTTCCGCATGCTCGAGATCCGCAACGGCGACTGGACGCTCGCGAAATAGGCCCGCGCCCGATGGACCCGACGCGATGGCCGGCTCGTGGCTCCAGTACGTCGCCAGTGGCCTGACCACCGGGGCGATCTACGCGCTGGTCGCGCTCGGCTTCTCGATCATCTACAACGCCAGCGGCGCGATCAATTTCGCGCAGGGTGAGTTCGTGATGATCGGCGGCATGAGCGCCGTGATGCTGCTGGCGCTCGGCCTGCCGGTGCCGGTGGCACTGCCGCTGGCGGTGCTGGCGGCGGTGATCGTGGCACTGCTGATCGAGAAGCTCGCCGTCGAACCGGCACGCCACGCCGGCACGGTGACGCTGATCATCATCACCATCGGCGTCGCCATGTTCCTGCGCGGCCTGGCGCAGCTGCTGTGGGGCAAGGGCGTGCACCGGCTGCCGGCGTTCTCGAGCGAGCAGCCGATCGAATGGCTGGGCGCGACGATCCTGCCGCAAAGCCTGTGGGTGATGGGCGGCGCTGCGCTGGCGGTGGTCGCGCTGAGCTGGTTCTACGGACGCACGCTGCTCGGCAAGGCGATGCGCGCGACGTCGCACAACCGCATTGCCGCGCAACTGGTCGGCATCAACACGCGCGGCGTGCTGTTCGCGAGTTTCGGCCTCGCCGCCGGGCTGGGTGCGCTGGGGGGCGTGCTCATCGCGCCGATCGCCTTCACCTCGTACGACACCGGCGTCATGCTCGGCCTGAAGGGCTTCGCCGCGGCGATGCTGGGGGGCCTGGGCAGCTTCGCCGGCGCCGTGCTCGGCGGCCTGGCGCTGGGCCTGCTGGAAGGGCTGGGTGCCGGTTTCGTGTCGTCGGCCTACAAGGATGCGATCGCCTTCGTGGTGATCCTGGCCGTGCTGTTCCTGATGCCCGGAGGCCTGCTCGGTGGACGCGGCAGCGAACGTGTCTGAAGCGCGCATCGCGGCGGTGCCGCGCTGGTGGGCGCGCCCGCGCGGCGGCGGCCTGCTCGTGCTGGCGGCCGTGATCGCGCTGCTGCCGCTGGCGCTGGCCAACAACTACTTCTACGAGGTGGCGATCCTGGTCGCGCTCAACGCCACCGTCTGCGTGGGCCTGAACCTGCTGATCGGCTACGCGGGGCAGATCAGCCTCGGCCACGCCGGCTTCTTCGCGCTCGGCGGCTACGGCAGCGCGATCCTGGCGGTGCGTTATGCGGTGCCGCCCTGGCTGTCGCTGCCGCTGGCCTGCGCCGCGGTGGCGCTGCTGGCCCTGCTCATCGGGCGGCCCACGCTGCGGCTGAAGGGGCACACGCTGGCGATGGCGACACTCGGCCTGGGCATCATCGTGTCGATCGTCATCAACACCGAAGACCGCCTCACCGGCGGCCCCGACGGCATGGCGGTGCCCCCGCTCGTGCTCTTCGGCTGGACGGTGGCCGGCGAGCGCGCCTGGTACTGGATCGCCGGCGCGGTGCTGCTGGTCACGGTGTGGCTGGCCTTCAACCTGATCGAGTCGCCGAGCGGGCGTGCGCTGCGCGCGCTGCACGGCTCGGAGGTCGCGGCGCAGACGCTGGGCATCGACAGCGGCCGCACCAAGCTGCAGGTCTTCGTGCTGTCGGCGCTGGTGGCGGCCCTCGCCGGCGCGCTGATGGCGCATTACGCCGGTTTCATCACGCCGGCCAAGGCCTCGTTCATGCACTCGGTCGAACTGGTGATCATGGTCGTCTTCGGCGGCATGGCCTCGGTGTTCGGCGCGGTGATCGGCGCGGCCGTGCTGACGATGCTGCCGCAGGTGCTGACGGTGCTGAAGGACTACGAGATGATGGTCTTCGGCGCGGTGCTGATCGCCACCATGGTGTTCTTCCCGCAGGGCGTGGTGCCGACGCTGGCGCAGTGGTGGGCGCGGAGGAAGTCATGAGCACGCCGGGCCGCCCCAAGTGCTCAACAGGCAACCTCCGTGCTTCGCACTGCGGTATTCGCCCTTGGGGCGGCCCGGCGTGCTCATGCTCCCGCTTGGCGGGACCGGCCGCAGGCCGTAGGGTGCAAACATGACGCTGCTGGCGGTGCAGGGCCTCGGCAAGGCCTTCGGCGGCGTGCACGCCAACCAGGACGTGAGCTTCACGGTCCGCGCCGGCACGGTGCACTCGATCATCGGCCCCAACGGCGCGGGCAAGACCAGCCTGATCAACATGCTGAGCGGCGTCTACCGCCCCGACGCCGGCAGCATCCGGCTCGACGGCGTCGAACTCGCCGGGCAGGCCACGCACCGCTTCGCCGCCGCCGGCATCGGCCGCACGTTCCAGAACCTGCAGGTGTTCTTCAACATGACGGCGATCGAGAACGTGATGACCGGCCGCCACCTGCGCGAGCAGGGCTCGCTGCTGGCCTCGTTGCTGCGCTTGCCCAGCCTGGTGCGTGCCGAGGCCGCCTGCCGCGAAGCGGCGCGGCGGCTGCTGTGCGCCGTCGGGCTGGCGGCCTACGAGGACGCGGCGGCCGACTCGATGCCCTACGGTGCCCTCAAGCGCCTGGAGATCGCGCGCGCGCTGGCGGCCGAGCCCAAGCTGCTGCTGCTCGACGAGCCGGCGGCCGGGCTGAATGCCACCGAAGCGCGCGAGATCGATGCGCTGATCAAGCGGCTGGCCGCCGAAGGCACGACGGTGGTGCTGGTCGAGCACAACATGAAGCTGGTGATGGGGGTCTCCGACCGCGTCACCGTGCTCGACCGCGGACGCAAGCTCGCCGAGGGCACGCCCGACGAGGTCGCCCGCGACCCGCGTGTGGTCGAGGCCTACCTCGGCGCCGCCGACGGCGCCAGCGGAGCCGCCCATGCTTGAGGTGCAGGGCCTCGAATGCCGCTACGGCCGCATTCCGGCACTGGCCGGCGTGAGCCTGACGGTGGCAGACGGCGAACTGGTCGCGTTGGTGGGAGCCAACGGCGCGGGCAAGACGACGCTGTTGAAGGCCCTTTCGGGCGTGCAGCCGGTGCATCGCGGCACGATCCGCTTCGATGGCCGGGACGTCGGCGACAGCCACGCACGCCAGCGCGTGCAGATGGGCATCATTCAGGTGCCCGAGGGCCGCCAGGTGTTCGCGCCGATGACGGTGCAGGAGAACCTCGAGCTCGGCGCCTTCGCGCGCGGCTCGCAGGATTCGATGTCGCGCGTGTTCGAACTGTTTCCCGCATTGCAGGAAAAGCGCAACGAACTGGCCGGCAACCTCTCCGGCGGCCAGCAACAGATGCTGGCGATCGGCCGCGCGCTGATGGGCCAGCCGCGGCTGCTGCTGCTCGACGAACCGAGCATGGGCCTGGCGCCCAAGCTGGTGGCCGAGATCTTCGCCCGCGTGGCCGAGCTGAAGGCGCAGGGCACGACGATCCTGCTGGTGGACCAGAACGCACGCGCCGCGCTGTCGATCGCCGATCGCGGCTACGTGATGGAGACCGGGCGCATCGTGCTCGATGGCGCGGCCGACGAGCTGCTGCACGACCCCCAGGTGCAGCAGGCCTACATGGGGCTGTGATTTCCCGACGAAAGGACGACGATGAAGAGCACCCTGCAAGCCGGCCTCGCGGCCCATGTGTCCTTCGAAGTGACACGCGAGCGCACGATCGATTTCATGGGCGAGAAAGCCCGCGTCTATGCCACGCCGATGCTGGTGCGCGACATCGAGATCGCGTGCCGCGACCTGCTGCTGCAGCACCTCGACGCCGGCGAGGATTCGGTCGGCACGCGGGTCGAGATCGACCACCTGGCGGCCACGCTGCTGGGCATGAAGGTCGAACTCACGGTCAGCATCGCCGAGGTCCAGGGCCGCGCCGTCACCTTCGACGTCACCGGCCGCGACAGCGTCGATGCGATCTGCCGCGGCCGCCACAGCCGCTTCGTCGTCGACGTGAAGAAGACCGAGGCGCGGCTGGCGGCCAAGGCGCAGCAGGCGGGGCTGGGATGAAACGCCTTTTGAACCGGGTGGCGGTTCGCGGCACTTTGCCGACGGCTGTCGTTGGCTCGCTCCGGCAGGTGCTGCCTGTTCTGCGTTGCCAGCCGGGTCCCGGCCCGGCGGCCGGGTAACTTTCATTTGCGGCCCCAAATGAAAGTCACCAAAGCAAAGGGGCTGAATGCAACACCTCTCGGTTCGTTCTTCGCCCCTTGCACGCCCGGCCCGGCGGGCCACCTGGAAACTCCGCCGCCCATCGAGGCGACAGCGCACTCGACGAGGCCTCGCTGCGCTTTGGCCTTGTATCCAGCGCATCTGCGCGGGCGAGGCTTGGCGAGGCCCGCGCCGACGAGTGCGCGGCTGGTCCGATCTGCAGCGGTGCGTCCAAGTGGCCCGCCGGGCCGGGGCTCCGCAGCGTGCAGAACGCATGAGAGGTTTTGCGTTGAGGGCCTTTGCTTTGGTGACTTTCATTTGGCCCCCCAAATGAAAGTTACCCGGCCGCCGGGCCGGGACCCGGCAAGCAACGAGAACGGCAACCACTTGCCAAAGCGCGCCAGAGGCAACGCTGCCAAGTGCAGCCGCGCGCGAGAAGCGATGGAGCAACCGACATGACCGCAACGCCAGTCGACACGCAGCGCATCCCGACCTACTGCTACCAGTGCGTCGCCGGCCCCGACCTGCTGACCGTGAAGGTGGAGAACGGCGTGGCCACCGAGGTCGAGCCGAACTTCTGCGCCGCCGACGTGCACCCCGGCGGCGGCAAGGTCTGCGTCAAGGCCTACGGGCTGGTGCAGAAGACCTACAACCCGAACCGGGTGCTGACGCCGATGAAGCGCACCAACCCGGCCAAGGGGCGGGACCAGGATCCGGGCTTCGTGCCGATCTCGTGGGACGAGGCCTTCGAGCTGATCGCCGCGCGGCTGAACGCGGTGCGCGCCGAGGGCCTTACCGACGCTTCGGGCTATCCACGGGTGGCCGCCAGCTTCGGCGGCGCCGGAACACCACAGTCGTACATGGGCACCTTCCCGGCGTTCCTCGCCGCGTGGGGCCCGATCGACATGGGCTTCGGCTCCGGGCAGGGCGTCAAGTGCTACCACTCCGAGCACCTGTATGGCGAGTTCTGGCACCGCGCATTCATCGTCACCCCCGACACGCCGCTGTGCAATTACCTGATCTCCTGCGGCTCCAACATCGAAGCCTCGGGCGGCGTGACCGGCGTCTGGCGTCACGCCAATGCCCGTGTGCGCGGCATGAAGCGGGTCCAGGTCGAGCCGCACTTGTCGGTGACCGGCGCCTGCTCGGCACAGTGGGTGCCGATCAAGCCCAAGACCGATGCCGCGTTCCTCTACGCATTGATCCACGTGCTGCTGCACGAGGTGCCGCGCGAGCGGCTCGACCTGCCGTTCCTGGCGAAGCTCACCGCATCGCCGTATCTCGTCGGACCCCATGGCTACTACCTGCGCGAGCGCAGCAGCCGCAAGCCGCTGGTCTGGGATGGTGCCAGCGCGACGGCCCGCGTACACGACAGCGCGGGGTTGCAGGAGGCCCTCGAAGGGGCCTACACGGTCGATGCGATCGAGATCGGCCCCGACGACGAGATCCTGGCCGACGGCCTGCTCGAGGGCCGCACGGCTTTTACGCGCCTGGTCGAGCACATGCGCGCGTACTCACCCGAGTGGGCGCAATCGATCTGCGACGTGCCGGCGGCGACGATGCGCAAGATCGCCAACGAGTTCATCGATCACGCCTGCGTCGGCCAGACGACCGAGATCGACGGCCAGACGATGCCCTACCGCCCGGTGGCGGTGACGCTGGGCAAGACCGTCAACAACGGCTGGGGCGGCTTCGAATGCTGCTGGGCGCGCACGCTGCTGGCCACGCTGGTCGGCGCGCTCGAGGTGCCCGGCGGCACGATCGGCACCACGGTGCGGCTGACGCGACCGATGTCGCACCGGCACGAGAGCGTGAAGGCCGGGCCCGACGGCTTCATGCACTTCCCGCTCAACCCGACCGACAAGGCGCATTGGTCGCCGAGCCCCAACATCCGCAACGCCTACCGCACGATGGTGCCGCTGGCCGCCGACGGGCCGTGGAGCCAGGCGCTCGGGCCGACGCACTTCTCGTGGCTGTTTCTCGACGAGACGCCCAAGGGCCTGCCGCGCGTCACGCTGCCCGATGTCTGGTTCGTCTACCGCACCAACCCGGCGATCTCGTTCTGGGACACCAAGGCGCTCGGCGAGAAGATGGCGCGCTTCCCGTTCATGGTCGCCTTCGCCTACACGCGCGACGAGACCAACCATCACGCCGACGTTCTGCTGCCCGATGCGACCGACCTCGAGAGCCTGCAGCTGTGGCGCATCGGCGGCACCAAGTACCAGGAGTCGTTCTGGGACCACGAGGGCTTCGCGCTGCGCCAGCCGGTGGTGGCCGCGCACGGCCAGGTGCGCGACTTCACCGACATCGCGTCCGAGCTGGCGCAGCGCACCGGCCTGGTCGACAAGTACGTCGCCGCCATCAACAAGGGCGCGGGCGGCGTACCGCTGAAGGGCGAGCACGGCGATTTCTCGCTCGACCCGCAGCGCAGTCACGGCCGCGAAGCCATCTGGGACGCGGTGTGCCGCGCCGCGAGTGCCGAAGTCAGCGACGGCGCGCATTCGCACGGGCTCGACTGGTGGAAGGCCCACGGCCTGGCGACCAAACCCTACCCGCGGCGCGACTGGTACCTGTTGCCGACGCTGATCAAGCACGGCCTGCGCTTCGAGCTGCCGTACCAGGAGCGGCTGATGCGCGTGGGCGCCGAGCTCGGCCGCCGCCTGCATGAGCACGACATGCATTGGTGGGACGAGCAACTGAAGGAATACCAGGCGCTGCCGGTGTGGAAGGATTTCCCGGCGCTGTGGGCCGCGATCATCGGCCAGACCGGCGGCCGGGCCGACGACTATCCGTTCTGGCTGCTCACCGCGCGCAGCATGCAGTACGCGTGGGGCGCCAACGTCGGCATGCAGCTGATGAAGGAGGTGGCCGACAACGTGACAGGCCACCGTGGCGTGATCATCAACACGCGTGCGGCCGAGCAACTCGGCATCGCCGACGGCGACGCGATCGAGATCGCCACGCCCAAGCGCAGCGTGCGCGGCCGCGCGGTGGTGCGCCAGGGCATCCGCCCCGACACGCTGCTGCTGATCGGCCAGTTCGACCACTGGGCCACGCCGCTGGCCAGCGATTTCGGCGTGCCCAGCATGAATTCGCTGGCGACGATGTCGCTGGCGCTGACCGACGCCACCGGTTCGGGCGCCGACATCGTGCGCGTGAAGATCCAGCGGGCCAACGGGGTGAAGTCATGACCCGCTGGACCATGGTTGCCGACTTGCGCCGCTGCGTCGGCTGCCAGACCTGCACCGCGTCGTGCCGCCACGCCAACGCCACGCCGCCGGGCGTGCAGTGGCGGCGCGTCATCGACATGGAGTTCGGCGAGTACCCGGACGTGCAGCGCGCCTTCGTGCCGGTGGGTTGCCAGCATTGCGCCGATCCGCCTTGCCTGACGGTCTGCCCGACCAAAGCGACGAAGAAACGCACCGACGGCATCGTCACCATCGACTACGACCTGTGCATCGGCTGCGCCTACTGTGCCGTGGCCTGCCCGTACCAGGCGCGCTACAAGGCCCCGCGCGCGAGCTTCGCCTACGGCAAGGCGACCGCGGCCGAGTCCGCCCGCCACGACGATGCCAGCATCGCGGTGGCCACCAAGTGCACCTACTGCGTCGATCGCATCGACAGCGGGCTGGCCCAGGGGCTCGTGCCGGGGGTCGACCCCGAAGCCACGCCGGCCTGCGTCAACGCCTGCATCTCGCAGGCGCTGGCCTTCGGCGACGCCGACGATCCAGGCAGCAACGTGTCGCAATTGCTCGCGCACAACCAGCACTTCCGCATGCACGAAGAGCTGGGCACCGACCCGGGCTTCCACTACCTGTGGGATGCGCTGGACGACGACGCGGGCGTGGAGAACAAATCATGAGCTTCGGACCTGTCCCCTGGCAGCAGACGAGCTGGGATGCGCGTGCCGCCGGCAACTTCGTCGGCGGCGGCGCGGGCAGTGGCCTGCTGCTGTTCACCGCGGTCTCGGGGGCACAGGGCAGTCTGCGGCCGTTGTTGTTCGCATTGGCACTGGTGCTGGTGGCGCTCGGCCTGCTCTGCGTGTTTGCCGAGCTCGGCCGTCCCTGGCGTTCGATGAACGTGATCTTCAATCCGCGCACCTCGTGGATGTCGCGCGAGGCGGCGCTGGCACCGCTGCTGCTGGGCAGCGGCGCGTTGGCGCTGTTCGGCGTCGCCGCGGCCGCGCCGCTGGCGGCGCTGCTGGGCCTCGGCTTCCTGTACTGCCAGGCGCGCATCGTGCAGGCGGCCAAAGGCATCCCGGCCTGGCGCGAGCCGCTCACCGTGCCGCTGCTGGTCGCCACCGGCCTGACCGAAGGCGCCGGCCTGTTCTGGTTGCTCGCACCCTCGTGGGGGCAGGGCACGCCCGCGCTGTGGGTGGCCTTCGGCGTGCTGCTGGCCTTGCGCTTTGCGCTCGGTGCCTTTTGGTACCGGCGTCTGGCCCGCAGCCTGCCAGCGCGCCCGCTGCAGGCCGTCAACCGGGCCGGGCATGCCTTCAACGCCGGCAGCCTGCTGCCGCTGGCGATCGTGCTGGGCGTGCTGGCCACGCCGCTGACGCCGGGCTGGGCGGTCGCGCTGCAGACGCTGGCCGGCGCGGTGGCCGTGCTCGGCGGTGCGGCGTTCAAGTTCATGCTGATCACGCAAGCCGGCTTCAACCAGGGCTTTGCGCTGCCGCACCTGCCGGTGCGTGGCGTGCGCCGCTGAGCCGTTTCGCAGCCAGCAGGGAGCCGCCCATGGTCGCCACAGTTGAAGCCCCCCGCACCCGCCCCGGCACGAGCGTGGGCCTGCATCCCGAGGTCGAGGCGCTGCCGCGCGAGCAACTCGAGCGGCTGCAACTGCAGCGCTTGCAGGCCAGCCTGTGCAATGCCTGGGACCATGTGCCTTGGCAGCGCGAGCGGCTGCGCAACGCGGGCCTCGCGCAGCCGCAGGACCTGTGCAGCCTCGCCGATCTGCAGCGGCTGCCGTTCATGGTCAAGAGCGACCTGCGCGACCACTATCCGTTCGGCCTGTTCGCCCGCCCGGTGGAAAAACTGGCGCGCCTGCACGCGTCGTCGGGCACCACCGGCAAACCGACCGTCGTGGGCTACACGGCGCAGGACCTGTCGCACTGGGCCGATCTGGTGGCGCGTTCGCTGTATGCCGCCGGGGTCCGCCCCGGCGACGTGGTCCACAACGCCTACGGCTATGGCCTGTTCACCGGTGGCCTGGGGGCCCATGACGGGGCCACCCGCCTGGGCGCGCCGGTGGTGCCGGTGTCGGGTGGCTCCACCGAGCGCCAGGTGACGCTGATCATGGACTTCGGCGCGCGCGTGCTGTGCGCCACGCCGTCGTATGCGCTGGCCATCGCCGAGGTCGCCGAACAGCAGGGCGTGGACCTGCGCAAGAGCGCATTGCGGGTGGGCCTGTTCGGCGCCGAGCCCTGGAGCGAGGCGATGCGCCGGGAGATCGAGGCCCGCCTCGGCCTGCGCGCGGTGGACATCTACGGCCTGTCGGAGATCATGGGCCCGGGCGTGGCCTGCGAATGCGAAGCGCGCAACGGCCTGCACGGCTGGGAGGATCACTTCCTGTTCGAGGTCATCGAACCCGACAGTGGCGACGTCTTGCCCGAGGGCGAAGCGGGCGAGCTCGTCATCACCACGCTGACCAAGCAGGCGCTGCCGATGCTGCGCTACCGCACGTGCGACATCACGCGCCTGGTGCGCGCCCCCTGCGCCTGCGGTCGCACGCATGCGCGCATCCTGCGCGTGACCGGACGCAACGACGACATGCTGATCGTCCGCGGCGTCAACGTCTATCCGTCGCAGATCGAGGCGGCGCTCGTCGGCCGCCCGGGCATCGCACCGCATTACCAACTCGTGCTCGAGCGTCACGGCGCGCTGGATCACGTGTCGTTGGAAGTCGAGGCCCTGCCCGCGGTCGCGGCGGCCGAATACCGTCGCCTGGCCGCCGATGCGGCGCATCACATCAAGTCGCTGGTCGGCATCACTGCCGAGGTGACCGTGATGGCGCCGGGCACCATCGCCCGATCGCAGGGCAAGGCCGTGCGCGTTCGCGACCTGCGCCCGAAGGTCCACCCGACGTCTTGAAGGAGGGCCCCATGGAATTCGAAGACATCCTGTACGAGGTGCGCAACGGCGTCGCCTGGATCACCATCAACCGCCCGGACAAGATGAACGCGTTTCGCGGCCAGACCTGCGACGAACTGATCCGGGCTCTCAACCGCGCCGGCTACGACCGCGCGATCGGCGCCATCGTGCTGGCCGGCGCCGGCGACCGCGCCTTCTGCACCGGCGGTGACCAGTCGTCCCACGACGGCAACTACGACGGCCGCGGCACGATCGGGTTGCCGATGGAAGAACTGCACAGCGCGATTCGCGACGTGCCCAAGCCGGTGATCGCGCGCGTGCAGGGCTACGCGATCGGCGGTGGCAACGTGCTGTGCACGATCTGCGACCTGACGATCTGTTCCGACAAGGCCGTCTTCGGCCAGGTCGGGCCGAAGATGGGGTCGGTCGATCCGGGCTACGGCACGGCCTACCTGGCCCGCGTGGTGGGCGAGAAGAAGGCGCGCGAGATGTGGTACTTCTGTCGTCGCTACTCCGGCGCCGAAGCGTTGGCGATGGGCCTGGCCAACGCCTGCGTGCCGCACGAGCAGCTCGACGCCGAGGTGCAGAAGTGGGGCGAGGAACTCTGCGAGCGCAGTCCCACCGCGCTCGCGATCGCCAAGCGCTCGTTCAACATGGACACCGCGCACCAGGGCGGCATCGCCGGCATGGGCATGCTCGCACTCAAGCTCTACTACGACACCGACGAGTCGCGCGAGGGCGTCAACGCGATGAAGGAAAAGCGCAAGCCCGAGTTCCGCAAGTTCGCCAAGTAGCGAGGGCCGCATCCGGCTGGGTGGCCTTGACGGAGTGGAGCTGCCGTCGCGCAGCGGCTGCTCGCTTCGGCTGCCGTGCTCCGTTCCCGCTCAATCGCCAACCAGGATTCCGATGGGCGCCTTTCAGGACCACTACCCCGCCAGCCTGGCTCACTGCGGCCGGCTGAACGCGAGAGGTCACCAGATCAAGACCGTCTGGGATGGCGACGAGACCGTCATCCGGTTCACGCCGGAGCCGTACCACACGTCGGTGCCAGGGTTTGCCTATGGTGGCCTGATCGCGTCGCTCGTCGACTGTCACAGCACGGGTACGGCAGCCGCTGCCATGTATCGCGTCGAGGGGCGCGGCCTGGACACACTGCCAGCGTTTCGCTTCGTGACGGGCTCGTTGCACATCGACTCTCTGAAGCCGACCCCGATCGACGCAACCATCGAGATACGCGGCCGCGTCAGGGAAATCAAGGGTCGCAAGGTGGTCGTCGAGACCACCGTGCTGGCTGGCGGTGTCGTCACCGCGCGCGGCAAGGTGGTTGCGGTGCAGATGCCCGAGAGCTTCGCGGTCGTGCTGCCGGGTTGAATCGGCCGGGTGCCGGCTTCCCGCCGCTTGCGCCGGCTGCGCTGGAACGATTCCTCGACAATCAACGGCTACCGACATCCGTCGAACGAGGGATCACCGATGAAACCTGCAGGTCGGACCGTGGACCGCAAGGGCAAACCGGTGATGATCAAGCTGAAGGGCAAGGTGGAAGCGTTCTACCGTTCGCACCAGGCCTGACGAAGCACCGCTTCAGACCGAGTCGTGCGCGCCCACCCGCGTCGAACACGATTAGTTCATGTAGGACTTGGCTTCTTCGCCAGGGTTGGGCAGGCCGGCGACGAGCCAAAGGTTCTTGCAGCTGCCGAACAGCTGATGCCCCTGGCTCGGCTCCAGACCTGCTGCCCGGCACACCAGACGCATCACGGGCAAGGCACCGATCGAGAAGTAGCGCTCGCGCACGAAGTCGATGATCTCCCAATGCTTGGCAGAGAGTGGGGCGATGCCCGCCTCTCGGGCCACCTGTTCTGCCAGGCTCGGTGTCCAGTCGCCGGACACGGCGAGGAAGCCATCCTCGTCCAACCAGGTGGGCGCAACCGCGGAACGCGCATGGTGCGCAATGCTGACCTGGGCATCCATGGCGATCACTCCTCGAACTCGCAGTGCGGAACGGCAAATCTATCCAGCAGCGCGACGGAGCGGAAATATTGATTTGCCATGAGCTACCAACCAGGAGTTATGAGACAGCCCTGAGAGGTGTCATCGCCGTTGCGCCCGGCAATTCGCTGCAGGCCGCGGCCGCGCTCGCTCGCGCGGGTGCCGCGTCACCTCAGTTCGGAGGCGCTTCCTTCACGATCTCGAGCGTCTGGACAATCCTGAACATCGGTGCGGCAACGCCGATGCCGCTCGACGTGATGATGAACTTGCTGTCGGGCGTGAACGCGATCGAGCACGTACCGCGCGGCCCATTGATCGTTGCGCCATTGCTCAGTTCTGTTCGGAACACTTGCAGCCCGAGTTCGACGAGCGACCCTTGCCCCACGCCGGGAAAGCTCCCGGTGGACACGAGATAGCGGCCATTCGGAGAAAACGCGACGTGGGGTGCGCAGGTCTTCGGATCGGGCAGCAGCTGCGGGGCTCTTGCGATTCGGGCGGTGGCGAACGCACCCATCGGTGGGGCTCCCATGGTCGGCGCCCCGACAACTTGCGCGCCAGCGACGGTGCCGAGAATCCAGAGCAGACCACCGAGAGCCTGTGCCTGCCGCCGAGATGCTTGGGCCGCACGCGCGGCACCGGTCGCGGCACGCTCGCCGGTCGTGAATTCCCCTCTGGGGTCGGCCTTCCAGATCCGAGGGTCGTATTGACCCGCGGTGCTCGCAAACATCGACCCATCGGGCGAGAAGGCCACGCCATAGACGGGCATCGAGTGCCCCGCCAGCGTCCGCAGCAACTGCCGCGATGCAGCGTCGAAGATCGCGATTCGCCCGTCGGAGAGCCCGACGAGCGCAATGCGCCCATTGGGAGAAACAGCCACCGAGAAGGCCTGGGTGCCGGCCGGCAGCGGCAACTCCGCTGCTCGAGCGCCATCGCTCGCGCTCCACACCACTGCGTCCGGCCCGGCGGTCACGATCTCCCGGCCGTCGGGGGCGCTCGCCGGCGAGCGGACGCCGTCGCCCACCTTGACCCGGTACTTCTCCGTGCGAGAGGGCACATCCCATGCCACGAGATGCCCCGCCACAGCGGCCCGGTGGCAGTTTTCGCCGTGCTCGCCCTTGAAGGGCCAGCCGCCGCGTGGTTCTTACGGGGGCGCGCGCCGTTTTCGCATGCGTGCCTCGTCCAGCACGGTGTGTACCGTCAGGCCGATCGTAAGCACCTGATGCAGCGCTGCGACGACCCGCGCCTCGTGGCTCGGCGCGGACGGGGCAGGCACCTCGTGTGCTGCCGTTGCCTCGACGCATCCGACGGCGCTGGGGCTGGCGTGCCTGTCGCGCGGCTGCTCGCGAGTACGCGCAGGTTGCGTGCCAGACACACGTGCCGTGTGCTGCCAGTAATTGAAGCCCAACCCGACCAGCAGGCACGTCGCGAGCGCCAGCAGCGCCGTGCGCGACCATCGCGGCACGGGCCAGGCCTGCGGCGCGTCGCCCGACCACACCTGAAGCTGGACATCGTTGATGTCCAGGTTGTGCATTTGCACCAAGCCCAGCATCGGCGCGACGATACGCTCGCCGCGGAAGCTCACGTGGGTACTGCTGGCGGTGAGGGTCAGCGGCTGACCTGCGGCCACGCCCGCGCGGGCAATGCGCGGTATGGTCATCAACACCTCGCGGCTTGCGACCGGCGACTCGCGGATCGCCCAGCCAGCCTGCCACTGCGCATAGACCTCGCCCGCGGCCTTGGCCATCCCGCTGACCGTGAATACCAGGGTGTACGGGTTGTGGCCGACGCCCGCGCGCTGCTCGGGGCCGACCCACGGCGATCGGTCGGCAAATATCGAGTTCTGGCGGGGCGATTCGTTGAGGGACGTGCCCGCCGCCATGGCAGCATAGCGCGCGATCGTGTCCGGCGGTAACCGGTACTGCGCGACGAGCCGCTGCCCGTAGGCCCGCGGTTCGCGGCCCATGGCCGGCGTGGTCGCCGCCGTGAACAAGCCCACGGCGGCCAACAACAAGCCGAACCTGAACCAGGCACTACTGAGCATTCCATTCCCCCGATCGGCCTGCCACCCCGTGGGTTCGATGGGCCAATTGTGAGGATATGTTCGCGGATACACGAGGCCCCGGAACGGGTGGTCGCCAGGCTCAGGGGATGCCGGATGCGAAGCGAAGCTGGCGCGGACAACTCGGCACGATGGCCGCGCGTCACGCACCGCTGCCCCCCGCTACGGCAGTGTCGTGGCGTTGGGCGCGACAGGCGCGCGAGGCAGGCGTTGACCAGGCGCGGCACCCGCGCCGACGCCTATCGCGTGCAGTACTCGGGGCCCGCCGGCCTGCGCGCCTGGTGCTGCGTGCCGGGCAGCCATAACAAGACGGGAGCGCTTCGAGTCACGTCACCACCTGCCGCCTGCAATTTGTCGGCGTGCCACGGCTGCTGCTCCTTGACACGCGTTGTGGACTGCCTGTTTGTCTTCAGTCCTGCCTGGTCTGGAGGTGTCGAGCGAGGAAGTCGTTGAAGTCGTCGCTGCGACCATCTGCTTCGAGGAAGCTGACTGCGGTGCAACCACGACCGCCCAGGGTCGCCTGCAGCCCGTCACTTGCACTCAGCGAATGTCGGGTCTCCGTCTGTTGCGCGAGTGCGGCCACGCTCGCTCAAACCCCCTTTCTGGCCGAAGGCCGGCTGCGGTCCTGGCACGGTTGACGGCGTCGATGCCCCCTCATACGCGAGGTACGACGGCCGTGGCCTCCAGCTCGATCTTGCCCGGGCTGTCGAGCAGGTCGGCGACGAAGATCATGCTCATCGCCGGGTAGTGCTGGCCCATGCGCTCGCGCCAGATCGCGCCGAGCTCGCGCCGCGCCGCCAGATAGGCCGGCTTGTCGCAGCAGAAGGCCGTGATGCGGCAGATGTGCTGCGGCTCGCCGCCGGCCGCGCGCAGCACGGCGAGCACGTTGTCCAGTGCCTGCGCGAACTGGGGCGCGATCTGCTCGGAGTGGAAGCGCTGCTGCGCGTCCCAGCCCACCTGCCCGGCGATGAAGACGATGCGGCCGGCGTCGACGGCGATGCCGTTGGCGTAGCCGATCGGCGGCGCCCAGCCTTCGGGCAGCAGTACCTGTGCGGAAGCAGGCATCGAGGGTCCGCTCATTCGTTGTAGCGTGGCGGGTCCGGGTCGTCTTCCCAGTTGCCCTCGGGTGCCGGCACCTTGGCCATCCACTGCTTGACCAGTTCGACATGCTCGGCCTCCTCGGCCTGCAGTTCGAGCGCGGCGCGTTTCACCGACGCGTCGCTGGCCGCCGCGGCCAGGGCCTTGAAGAAAGCCTCGGCGCGCTGTTCGGCGGCGAGTGCGAGCTGCAGCGCGTGCCAGGGCTGCATCAGGTAGTGCACCGATTCGATCGGCACCGTCTCGGGCGCCTCGAAGTCTCCCCACCCGAAGCCGCCAGGGGGCAGCTTGGGCGGCTCCTTCCAGCCCATCTCGGCCATGATCTGCTGGGCGTGCTTGCCTTCGTAGCCGGCCATGGTGCGGAACATCGCAGCGACCTCGCGGTTGTTGTGCACCTCCATCGCGTCGGCGAACTCGGTGTAGCGATCGACGGCCTCGCATTCCATCGCATAGGCCTGCACCATGAACTCTTCCAGCGTGCGCGGTGCCTGCACGGCGGGCTTCTTCGTCGTTGGTTTCACAGTTCGAACTCCGCTTCGAGGGTGGCGACGTCGCATGTCGCCTGGCGACCGCCGACGGGATAC
>CAWJAJ010000002.1:0-239653 GCA_963840805.1 uncultured beta proteobacterium
GAGCTCGAGGCCGGTTCCTGCTTCGTCAACGCCTTCGTCCGCTCGGACCCGCGGCTCCCGTTCGGCGGGATCCGGGAGTCCGGCTACGGCCGGGAGCTGGGGGCGTTCGGGATCCGGGAGTTCGTGAACGTGAAGACGGTTTATATTGCTTAGACTCTACGCACAAGGAGTCAGGTCGCACTTCAGATTCACTCTCATCATTTCCTGCAGTTCCCGTGACGCACCTGAAGGGAGACTACGGGGTACGCGAGTGGATCACCGGCCCGCGATCCATTGAGGTGGGGGCCTGGGCTGCTGGCTTCGATCCCTGTGTGGTGGCAGCCGGTGCAGCGCGGCGGCTACCCACGGCGGCCTGAAGGCGTCGTGGCGCCGCCGTGTAGCGGCCGTTCTAGCGGACCTTCCCCGCCTTACGTAGGTACTTCTCGATGCGCGCCGTGGCCCACTTCCCGAAGACGACGGGCTTCCACTCCTCGCCCGAGCGGCTGAGCTTGTCGAGCAAATGCTTCGAGAAAGACCCGGCTAGCAACATGGTGTTGGCTGCGAGGGCTGGGTCGCCGGTGTGGTGCTGCACGACCCCGCCCGCAACTGTGGCGACTACTGCGCCGCCCGGCACGCTGAAGAATCGAAGGGTCTTGCGAATGAATCCTGAAAAGCCCGCTGCCTTCGCAACCTCGTTGTGGTACGCGATGATCGCGTCCCTGTCGTGCTCCGACTCCGTCTGGAGCCATCGCCGGAACTTGCTGGAGTGCGAACGGAGCCGCATGACCTCGGAAACCGGCAGCGCGCCTCGGTTGACCAACTCTCGGACGTCCGGGAACTCGACCTTGGCCTCCAGGTTCTGGATGATGCGCTGGGGCTTGTCGGCGGTCGAGCACACCTCTTCAAGCTTGTCGCCGAGTAGCTGGCCCAGGGGGGAGCCCACGAACAGATCGCAGCGTTGTCGGGCGGCCATCCAGAGCAATCGGTTAGCGGTGGCAGCGGCCCTTAGGACGGTGTGGTCGGCGAGTTTTGGGTGACCGATCCGCGCTCCGAGAGCCGGGAGGTTTACGTTCCATGCGGTGTTGGTCAGGTCACCAGATGTGCTGACCACGGCCGTCACCTCCGGTGGGCGACCGAGCCCCAACAGCTCATGGCTGTCATCAACGAGTGCCTGAACAAAGAGGGCCGCGCGGCGTGGGTCCTGGAGGTCGTTGACAGCCGCACTGACCGCCGCTCCGAAGTCATCCGCCTTAACCTCGATGCACCCCTCGCGCAGCGCACGGAGGACAGACTGCCGATGGCGCGCTCGGTCGAACCACCGGTCGAGAGGCAGCGGGTTGAGGAGTGCTCGGTCGATCCATCCTGGCTCGCCCTGCTCTTGGGTCTGAGCGTTGAGGACGAGCAGCGGTCCGAAAGGCTTGCCGTCCGGGCCAACCCTCTGGAGAGGGTCGTTGATGAAGGCGAAATGGCACAGGCGCAGGGTCCCGTCGCGGAGCATCGAGGTAAGCGTGTCTAGCTTCCCCGCCTCAGCGAACAGATCGAAGAGGTCCGTCAGCTCATCAGGGGACTGCACGTTCAGAAGCACGCGATCGTAGTAAACGAGCGCCTCGGCGACACCGCCCAACTCGGTGCGCCGACCGAGTCCAGCCAGGTGTGGCGACTGATAAGCCCACGCCTCGAGCGGAACGAGTGTGGTGCTGTGATCGGTCGCGACGGCGTCGGGTTTGCGGGCGGGCATTCCCATCACTCCGCGCGGGACTGCTCCCGCCTAAACCACCCGCCCATACCGCTGATGCCTCCTTCCTCGTCCCATAGGGCAAAAGGCATCGAATGGCCATCGAAGTGCAGCGAGAGTTCCGCGGCGCGGAAGTAGAGCGCGGCGACGTCCATCGCCCCGTCCAGCGACACGAGACGCCCGCTCGGCGGATCCGACATCCCCTTGATCGTGGCGTGGGGGTTGCCGTGGTAGCCAGCGGGCACCTCGTCGGGCTCCGGGTACTCCAACCAGAACCGAACAGGTCCCAGCAGCCGACCGCCCTCCCGAACCTCCCCGACACCCTCAGCTGGTGAGAACATCGCAAACCTCCATGCTGAAGTCTGGGCCCAGAGGCTGCGCCAATGGGTCCGCGCGTCGAGCGTCAAGCTCCAGGGGCGGGCCCCGAGTGGGTGCCCAATCGACGACGCCCGCGCCGCTCGCCAATCGTCCGAAGCATGAGGAGGCCGGGCATGGCTAAGGCGAAGAAGGAAGCGGCGGCGGATCGGCGGGCGCGGTGTGCGGCGCAGGCCGCCAAGGACCCGGAAGGCGAGGAAGGGCCTTGAATCACTGTAGCACGCGTGCTACAGTGATTTCGTGGCCAAGACGATAACGCAGCGCGAGCTCAGGAATGGCAGCGGCGAGATCATGCGCGCGCTCGATCAGGGCGAGACGTTCGTCGTGACGCGCAACAGCGTCCCGGTGGGCGAGCTTCGGCCGCTACCGCGACGGTTCGTGAGTGCAACCGCTGTCGCCGCCGCTTTCACCTACGCTCCGCCGATCGATCGCGAGCGCCTGCGCAGCGACCTGGACGCGTTCGTCGATCAGGACCCCTCTCCGCGTGGCTGAGCGTCGGCACGAGCGGGGCCTGCTGGACACGTCGGTCGTGATCGACCTCGAGCGAATCGACGCGAGTTCGCTGCCGGCTGAAGTGGCCGTGTCGGCGCTGACCCTAGCCGAGCTGGCCGCAGGCCCTCACGCGACCACGGACCCCGACGAGAGAGCGCGCCGGCAGGAGCGCCTGCAGCGGGCCGAGGCCACCTTCTCGCCGCTGCCGCTCGACGTCAAGGCCGCCCGCGCCTTCGGAAGGATCTACGCCGCCGTCGCGGCCCAGGGGCGCAAGGCCAGGGGACCTCGAGCGATCGATTTGCTGATTGCCGCGACGGCTCTCGCCGAGGGTCTGCCCCTCTACACCCGCAACCCCGACGACTTCCGCGGGCTCGCCTCCCTCCTCGAGGTGCACACGGTCGAGGCAGCTGGCGGCCCGCGACCGTCGACCGTCCAGAAGCCGTAACCCGAGCCTGCAGCTCATCGGTCCAAACCGATAGCTCACTTGCCTTCGACGACAGCTCGTGGGTCCCACGACCTCGCGCACCGAGCGCGGCGACGGCCGATGGCCGGGCTTCGTGAGAATCCCCTTGTCGGGCGAAGCCGCGGGTGCCAACAAAGAGGCTGATGAGGCTGCCTTGCTCCTTCGTCGGAAACCAGACCAAGCTCGACCCCGCTGTAGGGGCCCGATGCCGGGTTGTCCGGATGGATGAGCCAGCGAACGGCACCCCGTCCTGCTCCTCACTGCCCGCACGGGCATACACATCCCGGATCAAGCTCGGCTCGAAGTGCCACTTCTGAAAGCGCTTTCCGAACAGGCCTTCGAGCAGTGGCCGGACGCCCTTCTCGGGAACGGATCGAAGCCGCTGCCGGATGACCTTGGCGAGCCGAGTCAGGTTGTCAGTGGCCATCGTCGTGCGCCCTCTGTCATGCGACGGGACTGAGCGCTTGCTGCAGGACGGCTTCGAGAAGGCGACGGGATTCGGCCTGCGCAGTGGTGAGCTGCGCTTCGAGTTGGTCGCAGAGGGCCATGAGCTCGTCGACCTTGGCGACGATGCGGTGTTGCTCAGCGAGGGGCGGGAGAGGAAACGGAATACGGCGGAGATTCCCCAATCCGATTCGAGTGAGTGTCATGCCATGGTGGTGGACCGCCGCGAACTCCTGGGCCGTCGGCGAGTTCAAGTAACAGAGGGCGAACCGGGACGACACTTGTGGGTGGACGGCAAGGCGGTAGCAGTCCGCCTTCACAACGGCGGGACCGATACCGGCCGGCAGTTCGCAGCAACGCACGCGCGGGTCAACGAGGCCCGCCACGACCAGGTCGCCAGCGAAGGCGCGATGCTTGGACAGATCCTCGAACCGAGAGCGGTCAATGTATGCCCGGTGCTCATCACGGAAGACGCCCTGGCCGATGTTCTGAAGACGAACCACACGGAACCCCGGTGAGGCCACATAGTGCTCGGTCTTGAGGCTCGCGCCGAACGGACCATCGGTGATCGCGTTCTCCTCGTCCGCCGAGACCCGATCGACCACTGTCCATGTCCATTGTTCCGGGATCCACGGCAGCGGCGACTCGGCTTCGGCGAGGTCGACGCAGTTGCGACGGTGCTTCCGACTACGGCTGATGCGGCAAAGGAGATCGGTCGCGGGCTCGTCTTCGCTGTCTTGGCGAACAAGGCGGCCGCGTACTGCAAGGTCCAGGATGGTTTGGCGAAGCTGCTGGATGTGCTCGGCGCGGGAGGTGAGCCGCGCGAGGTGCCGGAGGTGGAGGCGGGCGTGGTCGCGGAAGGACTGGTTGCCGTCCGCGGCGGGTTCGGTGAGGCGGTTGAGGGAGGCCACGACGACGCTGTTGCGGCGGGTCTCGCGCTCGGTCTGCGCGGCCTCCAGCCGGTCGCAGAGGGCCATCAGCTCGTCGACCTTGGCGACGATGCGGTGCTGCTCGGCGAGCGGTGGGAGGGGCATCGCGAACAATGCGAGCCGCTGCATGCTAAGGCCTGCTCGCGATACGCCAACCTGGACGTCATCGATCTGGCGTTGGTAGATGGGCGCCGTCAGAGCGAGGTGGATGAACTCCCGGATCGCCGGGACAAACAGGCGGATGATCGCGACATGCTGTGAGACATTGGCTTCCGCGAGACCGTCCTGTACCAGCGCGCAACGGCCGATGGAAGCGCCGGTGATGTTCAGGAGGATGTCGCCCTGCTGGACGTGCGTACCCGACATCCGGTCATGGACAGCGCGCGACACCCGTGCAACCTCACTCAGGCGAAGACCGTTGTCGTACACGTTCTGCGATCGGATGAACAGAACACCCTCGGCTTGGTAGACGGTCTTGCCACCGAGCGGTGTGCTGCCAGCGCCAAGCTTCCGTGCGAGGAATCCCATGCGGAAGCCTCCCAGCCAGCGAGGAAGACGGAAAGGCAAGTTCGCCGTCTGCGCGCTCAATCGGCCCAGCGTTCCGGATCTGGCCAGACACTAGCAGGCGCTGCTTCTCTCGCTCAATCCGCTTGAGCAACTCCGACGCCGGTTCGTCGTTCGGATCCTGCTCCACCAGCTTCCCGCGCACCGCGAGATCGAGGATGAACCGCCGCAGGCGCGGGACGGCGTCGGGCGCTTCGCTGATGCGGTCGAAGTGGGCGAGGAGCTGCGCCGGGTTCATCGCAGCAGCGCCTCTTCCAGAATGGCCTTGAGCTGGTCGCGGAGCGTCGGCGGCCTGCTTCTCGGCCTCGTCGAGCTTGGCGAGCAGTTCCTCGGGGTCGCCGTGGTCGTCGGCGACGGTGTGGGGGTTCTTGAAGTCGAGGTTGTAGCCGCGGGCCTTGACTTCGTCGGCGGTGACGTTCCAGGCGACTTCGGTCTCCTTGCGGGCCTTGCGCTTGGCGCCGCCCCACCAGTCGACGCAGGGCTTCAGGTGCTCGAAGCGGATGGGCTTGGTCATCGAGTAGGCCTTCTGGCCTTCGGGGACGCGGTGCTCGTAGAACCAGATTTCCTTGGTCGGCTCGCCCTTCTCGAAGAAGAGGAGGTTGGTGCCGATGCTGGCGTAGGGTTTGAAGACGCTGTTGGGCAGGCGGACGATGGTGTGGAGGTTGCACTCCTCCAGCAGGTGTTCCTTGAGGCGCGTCTTGACGCCTTCGCCGAAGAGGGAGCCGTCGGGCAGGACCACGGCGGCGCGGCCGTCCGGCTTGAGCAGGCGGATGATGAGGGCCAGGAAGAGGTCGGCCGTCTCGCGCGTCTGGAAGTGCTTCGGGAAGTTGGTCTCGATGCCGTCTTCCTCGCGGCCGCCGAACGGCGGATTGGTGAGCGACGATGTCCACGCGGTCGCTCGCGCTGTAGCTGATGTAGGGCCGGGCCAGGGTGTTGTCGTGGCGGACGAAGCAGGGGTCCTCGATGCCGTGGAGCAGCATGTTGGTGACGCAGAGCATGTGCGGGAGCTGCTTCTTCTCGACGGCGCGCAAGCGCCTGCTGCATCTGCTGCTCGTCCTCCGAGCTTCTTCACGTAGCGCTCGCGCATGTGGCGGATGGCGCAGGTGAGGAAGCCGCCGGTGCCGCAGGCGGGGTCGAAGAGGATCTCGCCGGGCTTGGGGTCGATGCGGTCGGCCATGAAGGCGGTGACGGCGCGCGGGGTGTAGTACTCGCCCGCGTTGCCGGCGCTCTGGAGGTCGTTCAGGATCTGCTCGTAGATGTCGCCGAAGTGCTGGCGCTCGGCCAGGTTGTTGAAGTCGACGCTGGTTGATCTTGTTGATCACCTGGCGCATGAGCTGGCCGGACTTCATGTAGTTGTAGGCGTCCTCGAAGACGTCGCGCACGACGCGGCGGCGGTCGTCCTGGCTTGCCCGCGACGGGCAGTTCCTTGAGCGCGGGGAAGAGCTCGTCGTTGATGAAGGTCACGAGCGTCGTCGCCGGTGATGCCCTCGGGGTTCGGCGGCCCAGGTGCGCCAGCGGAAGGCTCTTCGGGATCGGCGAGCGGTAGCCGTCCTGCATCAGCTCCAGCTGCTGGTCCTGGTCGTCGATGATCTTGAGGAAGAACATCCAGCAGAGCTGGGAGATGCGCTGGGCGTCGCCATCGACGCCGACGTCCTGGCGCATGATGTCTTGAATGGATTTGACGTGGTTGCGGACGGACATGGGCTTAGGCGTGTCTTTCTGGTAGAGGGCGGATTGGAGTTCGTGGACGGCCTGCTCGAAGCCGTCTCGTGCCGCCGAACTGCTTGATGAGCTCGAGCGGCGTGCCCATCGCGTCGAAGGGCGGGATCTTGAGGATGCGCGGGTCGTCGAGGTTGAGTGACGCCTTCGTCCTGGTACTTCTGCAGCAGCGCTTCGAGCACGGCGCGGGCCTGCGGGCCGTACTTGGTGAAGACGTCGCGCTTGCGGACGTTCTCGGCGCGCTCGCGCCGGGTGAGCGGCGGCTGGTCGAAGGCGACGTGGCAGATGAGGTCGAAGGGGTCGAGGTCCTTGCCCACCTCCTCGGCCAGCGGATCGAGCAGCAGGCCTTCGGCCTCCAGTTCCTCGATGATCGCCTGCTTGCGCTCGGCGGCCTTCCAGCGGCTGCAGGAACTCGTCGAGGCTGGCGAAGCGCTTCCGGAGCGCCTTCTTGGTGAAGTCGCGCAGGCTCTCGGTGACGAGCTTGCCGTTCTCGTCGAGGTACTCGACGCGCTCGGCGAGGATCGTGGCCGCGACGCCGTCGACGTAGACCTTGCGCGGCTCGTCGGCCGCGGTCGGGATGCTGATATCGGGCGGCGCGCCGTCGACGATCGTCTCGTCATCGCCGGGCTTCCACGGGATCGGCTCCTCGTCGTCGTCCGCGGGCGGCACGTCGTCCGGCGGAGTGACGGGATCGTCTTCGCCCGGCTCGTAGATCTGGACCGGCTCGCCGTCGAAGTCGGGGTCGGCGAAGTGGTTGGTGGCCTCGCGGAAGTCGATCAGGGTGAAGTAGTACTTCTTCGTGTCCTCGTGGACGCGCGTGCCGCGGCCGACGATCTGCTTGAACTCGGTCATCGAGCCGACTGCGCGGTCGAGCACGATCAGGCGGCAGGTCTGGGCGTCGACGCCGGTGGAGAGCAGGCGCGAGGTGGTGACGAGGACCGGATACTTCGCCTCCGGGTCGATGAAGTTGCCGAGCTGGGCGGCGCCTTCGGCGTCGTCGCCGGTGATGCGCATGACGTAGCGGTCGTTCTCCTGCACGAGGTCGGCGTTCTCGTTGACGAGGGCCTGGCGCATGCGTGCGGCGTGCTCGGTGTCCACGCAGAAGACGATGGTCTTCTGGAAGCGGTCGCCGCTCTCCTTGAGGAACTCGGTGACCTTCCGGGCGACGACGCTTGGTGCGCTCGTCGATCACGAGGTTGCGGTCGAAGTCCTTCTGGTTGTAGATGCGGTCCTCGATCTCGTTGCCGTCGCTGTCGAGCTCGCCCTGCTTCGGGCGGTAGCCCTCGACGTCGACGTCGAGGTGGACCTTGACGACCTTGTAGGGGGCGAGGAAGCCGTCGTGGATGCCCTGCTTCAGCGAGTAGGTGTAGACCGGCTCGCCGAAGTAGTGGATGTTCGAGACGTACTCGGTCTCCTTCGGCGTGGCGGTCATGCCGATCTGGGTGGCCGCGGAGAAGTACTCGAGGATCTCCCGCCAGGCGGAGTCCTCGGCGGCGCTGCCGCGGTGGCACTCGTCGATCACGATGAGGTCGAAGAAGCCCGGCGAGAACTCGCGGAAGAGCTTCTGGCGCTCCTCCGGGCCGGTGATGGCCTGGTAGAGGCCGAGGTAGATCTCGTAGGCCGTGTCGATGCGGCGGTGCTTGTCGAGGGCGGTCGGCAGCTCGACCTCCGTGCCGTCGTCGCGCTCGATGGTCTTCGACGCGGTGCTGAGCTTCGCCATGGCCGCGCCGAAGGGGCGGAAGTCGTTGACCATCGTCTGGTCGATGAGGACGTTGCGGTCGGCGAGGAAGAGGATGCGTTTCTTCTGCCTGGCCTTCCACAGCCGCCAGATGATCTGGAAGGCGGTGTAGGTCTTGCCGGTGCCGGTGGCCATCACGAGCAGGATGCGGTCCTGGCCCTTGGCGATGGCTTCGACGGCCGCGTTGATGGCGATGCGCTGGTAGTAGCGGGGCTCCTTGCCGCTGCCGTCGTCGAAGTAGTCCTGGAGGACGATCTCGCTCGGCTCGGG
Organism: uncultured beta proteobacterium; assembly: GCA_963840805.1. GTDB lineage: Bacteria > Pseudomonadota > Gammaproteobacteria > Burkholderiales > Burkholderiaceae_C > CADEEN01. The sequence continues at coordinate 8,709 of CAWJAJ010000002.1, forward strand.
CGTCAGGCCCTTCCAGTCGCGGTACCTGGCCCAGAGCTCGGCGGGCGACGGGAAGGCGTCGAGCGCGAGCGTCGTCTCGGTCTGTCGGCGCTGGTCCGGTGCGGTCGTGGAAGACGAAGCCGTCGCCGTTCGAGGAGAAGACGAACGGGATGTCGAGGGTCGCGGCGTAGTCGAGCGCCTGCTGCATGCCGTCGCCGACGCCGTGGTTGTTGTCCTTGGCCTCGATGAGCGCGATCGGGATGTTCGGCTTGTAGTAGAGGATGTAGTCGGCGCGCTTGGCCTTGCCGCGGGTGACCAGCTTGCCGCGGACGATGATGCGGCCCTTGGTGAAGCTGACCTCCTCGCGAATCTGCGTCAGCTCATCCCAGCCCGCCTGCTGGATGGCGGGCGTGATGAACTTGGTGCAGATGTCGCGCTCGCTCAGCGACTTCTTGTCGACGGCGCCACCGGCGCCCCATCCCGCGCGAGTCAAGAGCGGGCTCCAGGTGCCGCCCGCGCCGCGAGGAACGACTCGGCGGGCTGGTCGCTACTTTGCGCGGGTTCGTCGGCGGGCAGCACCTGATCCACCTCACGCTCGCGCGGCCCGCTATGCCAGGTGCGCGACTCCCGCGACTGTATCGAAGTTGAACGGTGCGAACAAGATGCGCGCGGCGGTTGCGGCAGTCACCGGGACGCTGCCCGTGCTGCCGGTTGCAGGTCTCCAGCCGCCGTTCATTGGCCCAAACCGACAGCTCATTTGCCTTCGACGACGACTCATGGCAACACAGCGCCCATGAGCGCTCCAAACGGCCGCATCCTGCTCCACCTCGGACGGGACGTCCGCCGGCCCGTCGAGCCAGACGAGATCTACTTCCTCGAAGCGACCGGCGAGACGACACTCGTCCGCCTGCGATCCGCTCGACCGGTCAGGGACGTGCGTGCGCTGGGTGAGATCTGCCCCATCCTGGCGGCCGCCGGCGTGCTGCGCATCCACCGCAATCACGCCGTGAACGTCGGCCGGATCGCGGAGATCCGCCGCCGCGACACCGATGCCGACTGGGAGGTGGCCCTGGAGGCTCCGGTGAACCGGGTGTTACCGGTGGCCCGGGCGCACCTCAAGCGGCTCTGGGCCGCCTTCGGCGAAGCCTGATGGCGTCAACGCTTTCGTGCGCTCGGACCCGCGGCTGCCGTTCGGCGGGATCCGGGAGTCCGGCTACGGTCGGGAGCTCGGGGCGTTCGGGATTCGGGAGTTCGTGAACGTGAAGACGGTGTACGTGGCGTGACGCGCTCGAGCACCGCCACCGCCTCGACGTGCGCCGTGTGCGGGAACATGTCGACCGGCTGCACCCGCAGCACGCGGTAGCCCGCCGCCAGGGCCAGCGGCAGCTCGCGCGCGAGCGCCTCGGGATTGCAGGAGACGATGATCCCGCGCGCCGGCTGCAGCCGTCCGAAGACGGCCTTCACTACTTCGGGCGGGCAGCCCTCGCGCGGCGGGTCGAGAATCACGGCGTCGAACGCCCCGGGCTTGTAGTGCGGCAGGGCTCGCTCGACGGCCGAGCACACGATCTTCAGCCGCTCCTCGGCGAGCCCGTTCAGGCGCCGGTTGAGCTCGGCGTCCTTCACGCTCTTGCGGCTCTCTTCGACCGCCGTGACCCGGTGCCCCCGCAGGGCGACCGGCAGGGCAAACAGGCCCCCGCCGCTGTAGAGGTCGAGCACGCGCAGGCCGCGTTCGCCGGGCAGCGCCTCGACGACGAGCCGGACCAGCGTCGCAGCGGCCGCGACATTGGTCTGGAAGAACGAGGTCGGCGAGACGAGAAAGCCGGGGCCGAGCGACGTCTCCTTCACGTGGCCCGGACCCGCCACGCGCTTCGACTCCCGGCCCAGCAGGTAGGGCCCGGGCCGGTCGTTGAGGTTCAGCACCAGGCCTTCGGGCTTGTCCGGACCCTCGAGGACGGCCCGCAGCGGAGCCTGTAGCGACTCGTCGTCGCGCGAGGCCACCAGCATCGCGACCGCTTCGGTCTCGTCCCGGCTGGTGCGGACGACCACGTGGCGGACGACGCCGGCCGTCGTGGGCCCCGAGGCCGAGACCTTCGCCTCGGCCAGCGCGTCGCGCAGCGCGAACGCGATGCGGTTCGCGCGTTCGGCGTGCACCGGGCATTCCTCCACGCCCACCACGTCGTTGGTGCCACGCGCGAAGTGCCCCATCACGAGGCCGCCGTCCTGTCCCGCGTCGAACACGAACGCGGCCTTCTGCCGGAAGCCCCACGGCATGCCGTCGGCCCCGACCGGCATTCCGATCGCGGGAGCGACGCGCGGCGCGGTCGCCCCCATCGCCTTGCGCAGCATCACGTCGAGCGCCGCCGTCTTGCGCCGCAGCTGCTCGGGATAGGCGATGTGCTGCCAGGCGCAGCCGCCGCATTCGCCGGCGTGGCGGCAGCGCGGCGTGACGCGGTTGGGCGAGGCTTCGACGACCGCCACGATCTCGCACAGCATGCTGTGCGCCACGGGCCGCAGGCGCCTGACGCGCACACGCTCCCCGGGCATGCCGCCGGGGACCAAGAGCCGCGAGCCGGCGACGCTCGCAATGGCGGCGCCCGAGCGGTCCATGCCGGAGAGCGTGACGAGCTCGTCCTCCGGCGCGCGCGCCCTGGCTAGCCGCGCGCGTTCCATGCCGCGAGGTTCCGCTCGATCTGGCTCGCGTGGCCCTCGAGGTGCGCGGCGTAGACGCGCAGCCAGTCGGAGGCGGTGTACGGGCCCGACTCGGTGTGGCGCCCGGCCTTCGCCCAGTCCGCCTCGGTCATGCTCCGGAGCAGCGGCACGGTGCGGCCGCGCGCGGCGGCCGTGGCCGCGAGCGCGTCCTCGAGCGGCTGGGCGTGGTAGTCGAAGAGCCGCGCCCAGGCGTCCTGGTCGTAGCCGACGATCAGCGGCTGCTTCTCGGCGAGCAGGTAGCGGATCCGCAGCGCGGCGTTCGTCTCGGAATCGGCGCAGTGGACCACCACCTCGTGGACGCTCCACTTGCCTTCGGCCGGGCGCCACTGCAGCGCCTCCTTCGGGACCTTGGCGAGCGCCTCCCGGACCCTTGCCGGTCCGCGCGCGTACTGCTCGATCAGCGTCACCCGCTCGGCCTGGCTCATGCCCATGCTGGTCCCTCCCTCGTGGCGCTTCGGCCCTTTAGCTTCTTTACGTGGAACGGGGACAGTCTGACACGAGGTGCCTCGAAAGCGTGTCATGTCCGCTTCTCCGCCGACCGCCGGCCGGACAGTTGCGGGAGGCGTGTCTCGCAAGTTGCTGATTATGTTGACTATGTTCGGCTGGGATTCCCGGCATCACCCTTGCAATGTCCGCCTGCGTGTGTGAACGGCTGCTGGTCGTCGACGACGACGAAAGCGTGAGGCAGACCTACCAGGCCCACTTCACCGGGGCCGGGTTCGAGGTCCACAGCGCCGCCTCGCTGCAGGAAGCGGCCGAACGACTCGCCGGGACGAGCTTCGACGCGGTGATCGCCGACGTGTGCCTGACGCCCGAAGTGGGATCCGAGGGCCTCGCGATCGCCGCCTACCTGCGGCACCTGCGGCACGACCCGCCGGTCGTCGTGCTCACGGCCTACGGACTGCCCGACCGAGCCGAAGCCGCCGCCCGCCTCGGCGTGGACGCCTTCCTGCACAAGCCCGTCAGCCTCGTCTGGCTCGAAAGCCTGCTGCGCACACGGATCGACGACCGCCGCCGCGGCCCCCAGGCCGAGGCCATGGCCGCCGCGGGCTGACGTCCCGGACTCTTCGTCGTCCCGCCTGGCAGTGACGACGAAGAGTTCAGCCCCCTCGAGCCCCCCTGGGTTGCTGTGGCAGAGGGATTGCAGCCAGAAGGCGTTGACTGCTGAAAGCCAACCGTAGGGGCCGAATCCGTGGCGCTGTGGACACGGCGCTGTGGTGCAGGGGGCACAGGAGGTGACGATGAGCGTCGAAGTCAGGCCAGCATCGCTCCAGGACGGGGTCTCGGTCTTGTCGCTGCTCGAGGATGTGGGTTACTACCCTGAGCCCGTCTCTTTCGCCCAGACGTTCCGGCGCACGATCACCAACCCGAGCTTCCTGGTGCGCGTCGCCGAGGCCGAGGACGGCCGGATCGTGGGCGTCGCGACGCTGGCGCTGCGCTACCAGCTGGGCCTCGGCGGGCTCGTCGCCAGCCTCGACGAGCTGTCGATCGCCGCGGACGCCCCGAAGGGCGTCGAGCGCAAGCTGCGACGCGAGACGCTCGGTCGCGCCCGCGCGCTCGGCGCGCTGCGCGTGCTGAAACAGGCCAACCAGCTCACACCGCCCCCGCGAGCCGCGCAGCTGCGGGCCAAGGCCGCCGCGGCCGCGAGCGCAGCCGCGGCGTAGCGTCTACGCCGGTCTCGTTGGGTTCGCACCTAGAATCGCAGCGGATGGCGACGAGCGAGAGCTTCGACTTCGCGGGACCAGCCGGCCGGCTGGAGGCGGTGCTGATGCGCCCGCCGGGACTGCCGGTGGCCGCGGCCGTGGTCTGCCACGCGCACCCGCTGCACGGCGGCATGCTGCACTTCAAGTGCTTTGCTCTCGGCTTCCCGCTCACACGCTTCGGCGACGCCGCGACGCTCCAGGCGCCTTCGCAGCCACGGCTGTTCGTCCAGGGCGAGCAGGACCAGTTCGGCGCAAGCGAAGCGCTGCGTGCGCTCGTCGAGCCGCTGCCGCCGCCGCGCGAGCTGGTGATCGTCCCAGCCGCGAACCACTTCTTCGACGGCCAGCTCGACGCGCTGCAGGGCGCCGTCGCCGACTGGGCCGAGCAGCGGCCGTGGGAGCGGCGTCAGGCGTGGCTACTCGTTGCAGACGATGCCCGCGTCCGAAATCTTGCATATCCCGCAGCGCGACCCACGTCTCACAGGGTCCGTCGACAGTGGAATCTCGGGCGCCACACAGGCCAGGTACTCGCCGTTGCTGCGGGTAAGGACCAGGAACTGGCTGTCCGGGTGGTTGGTGCAGCCACCGTTGGGGGCGCAGGGCTGGCCGTTCCAGCTCCACGTGGGCCCCCAGCGACCCGTATCGGCGGCCCGACCCACCGCGAGGAAATCGCAGGCTGCGGCCTGCACGTTGCCTTCCTGGCGCTGAAGCAGAACTTGGAGCCTGGGTCGAAGCCGGCCCGCTCGCAGAAGTTGTCCATGTTGATCACCTGCGGGCGGGAGTCCATCGTCTTGGCGTTGTGCATCTTCAGGCGCAACGAGTAGAGAGGCGGCGGCGTGGGATCGCAGACCATCCCGGCCGGGAGCTGCGACGCGAGCGTCGGGGTGGGTGTCGGCGCCGGAGTGGGGGTGGGTATCGGCGCCGGAACCGGCTGCGCGGGATTGGAACTCTCGCCACATGAGGAGAGAGCCGTCAACGCCAGCGCCGCGAGCACCGTGATCGCACCGTTCTTGAACATGTGGCTCCTATTCGAAGTGAGTGGCACGCTCACTCAGTTTACTACACCATGCGATAGGACAACACACGCAGGTGCTGTCTGGAGTGGCCTTCTCCTAAGATAGGGGAATGAGCGTTCAGTGTGACTAAACACCCGGGCGCGCGCGATGACGCGCCGCCCTCGAAGCGGCGCTAGTGGACGCTGCGCTGCTGGACCGTCTGCTTGCTGGCGAGCGTGAAGCGCGGGTGCGTCGCGTCGCCCTTCAAGACACGTTCGGCGGTGAACTCGCCCACCGCCGGACCGTGCTTGAAGCCGTGGCCCGACCCGCCACCGCACAGCCAGACGTTGTCGTAGCCCGGGTGGCGGTCGATCACGAAGTCGCCGTTGGACGTGTTCTCGTACTGGCACACCCGGCTCTCGACGAGCGGGGCGCCCCGCATGCCGGGAAAGCGCTCCTCCATGAACGCGCGCGCCTCGGCGAGCGCCTCAGGCGTCGCGACGCGCTCGCCGGTGTCGGGATCGAAGGCCGGGCCGTGGACGTCGTTCGCGACCTTGAAGCCGCGGCTCTCGAGGTCCGGCATGCCGTAGAAGCCCTGGCCGAAGTCGATCCAGGTCGGCATCGCGGGCGGGGCGAAGCGCGTCTCGCCCCTCGGGACACCAAAGAAGAAGACCTGCTGACGCGTCGGGAAGATGCGGCCGCCCAGCGCCCGCGGCGTCACCTTCGGCAGCCACGGCCCGCAAGCGAACACGAAGGCGCCCGCGCGCAGCGATTCGCCGCTCGCCGTCCGCAGCGACTCGAGATGCCCCTCCCCGGATAGCGGCTCGATCGTGGCGACCTGGTAGTCCGCGCCGCGGCGAACCGCGTCGGCCGCCACCGCCTGCACGGCGCGGCGCGCCAGCAGCACGCCGCTCTCGGGCTCGAAGATGGCCCAGCCCCCGTCCACGACCGCGATCTGCGGGAAGCGCCGGCGCAGCTCGTCCTCGCCGAGGCGCTCGTGCGGGATTCCGGCCGCCACCAGCGCTTTCAGGCTCGCCGCGGCGTCGGGAGCCTCGCCCTTCGTCATCCACAGCACGCCGGTCCGCTGAAACAGCTCCGGTCGTCCGACCTCGCCGAAGAGCGTCTTCCACATCGCGAGCGACCGGTACGAGAAGCGCGTGTAGAGCTCGTCGGGACCATAGCTCATGCGGATCGCGCGTGACTCGCCGCCGGAGCTGGCGCGCGCGTTCGCGGGTCCGTACTGGTCCACGAGCAGCACGCTCCGGCCCGCCGCGCGCAGCTGCCAGGCGGTCCAGGCGCCGAAACAGCCGGCGCCCACCACCACCACGTCCCAGGACCTGGGGTTCGTTGCGGTCACGGCCTTTCCTCCGGTGGCAGCCGCGAGGCCGCGCAGGGTCAGGGGCGCCGCGCCGATCGCACCCAGGAAGCTGCGGCGGTCGTGGCGGGTCGGCGGGCGCCTGCGAGACACGCGCGCATCATGCCACGACGCCGCGGGCGCGTCAGTCGCGCAGCCCGAGCGTGGAAGAGGCGGGCCCGGACTCCTCCTCGTCAGGCTCCCCACTCGACCCACCGCCGCCCGGAAGCAGGCGCCCGAGACCCCACGCCACGAGGCCCGCGAGCGCGTGCGGGAGCAGCTCCACGCCGCCTCCGAGCCACAGCGGAACGCCGATCGCGTAAGCGGTGAGGATCGGCGTCGTGTAGCGCCAGAAGACGCTGCGTTCTTCCCAGGCGTAGGCCGCGCAGAAGAGCGGCAGCGCGACGTGCGGGCCGAGCGGCGTCCCGGCCAGGTACTGCGCCCCGAGCTCGAGCAGGGTCGCGAGCACCATTCCCTGCACGAAGCCGAGCGCGATGCGGCTGCGGTCGTAGAGGTAGGGAAAGCCGGCGCCGAGCAGGAGCGCCGCGAGCGCCGCTCGGCCGAGCGGCGCTGGCAGGCCGAGCTTGGGCAGGACGAAGGCCACGTAACAGGCGATGAAGGCCGCCGCCGAGGCGTTGCGGATCCATTTCGTCAGCCGCCGCTGCGGCACGAGCAGCAGGTCGAGCAGCAGGTAGCCGATGTACGCGTAGCAGGGCCACACGACCGCGAACTCGCGCGTCTTCCAGAACACGACGAGCGCGAGCCCGAGCGCGGGCACGGCCTCGGCGAGGCGCGGCCAGGGGGCGCTCGTGCGGTAGAGCGCCTCGAGCTTGCGGTCCGCCTTCACGCCGGGCAGCAGCGTCCGCTCCACGCGCCGCCGCAGCTCCGCGAGCAGAGCCGCGATGGCCTCGTCCTGCGGCAGCGCCCGGTAGTCGCCGGGATCGATCGGGTCGTGGTAGCGCACGTGGATCTTCGCCGGCTCCGGCAGCGCGCGGAAGTAGGGCCAGGCCCGGAAGGCGCCCCGGATCGTCGCGGGATAAAGCGGCGCGCCTGTTTCGAGCGCGAGCCGCGCGGCGCCACGGTGCAGCTCGGGCTCCATCCAGCCGTCGCGCGAGCGCTTGCCTTCGGGGAAGATGCCGACCAGCTGGCCTTCCAGCACGAGCTGCTTCGCGCGCTGGTAGGCGTCCTGTCCGCGCCCGGGCCGCGTGTCGACGGGGAACGCGCCGAACAGGCGCATCACGGCGCCCAGCAGCGGCACGCGGAAAAGGCCGTCCCAGGCCATGAACAGGATCGGCCGCGGGACCTGGAGCGACAGCAGGATCGGGTCGAGGTACGAGGGGTGGTTGGCCGACAACAGCGCGGGACCCGTCGCGGGCAGCTTCTCCTCGCCGAGACAGTCGTAGTTGAACAGAACGCGGAACAGCGCCTCGACCAGCGCCAGCAGCGAGTCGCGGATCACGTGCGCGAGGGCAAGGCGGAGGCGCGCTTGGGGTGCCGCCCCGGCAGCGCCTCGAGCTGCGGCCGCACGCTCACGAGCTCTTCCTCGAGCGTGCGCGCGATCTCGGGGGCGCCCTCCGTGGAGCCGGAGCGGCCCAGCACCTCGAGCCGCGCGCACAGCTCCGCCATGCGCTGTGCGCCGATGTTGCCGCAGCTGCCGAGGAAGCTGTGCGCCTCGCGCTCGAGCATGGCCGCGTTGCCCTTGGCCGCCTTGCGGATCGCGGCGAGCCGGGCCGGGGCGATGCGCAGGAAGGTCGCGACCACCTCGTCCATCAGCGTGCCGTCGTCGTCCACGGACAGCAGGCTCTGCACGATCGCTTCGTCGAGCAGCGTGCCGGAGGTCGCGGGCTCGGCCGCGGCACGCTCGGCCGGCGCCGAGGCGGCGCCGACCCACTTGCGCAGCACGGCTTCCAGGTTCTCCGGCGTCACCGGCTTGGTGACGTAGTCGTCCATCCCGGACTCGAGACACTTCTCGCGGTCGCCCTTCATCGCGCTCGCGGTCATCGCGATGATCGGCAGGCGCCGCCCGCCCCGGGTCTCGCGCTCGCGGATCTTCCGCGTCGCCTCGTAGCCGTCCATGCCCGGCATCTGGCCGTCCATCAGCACGGCGTCGTAGCGCCGCCGCGCGCAGGCGGCGAGCGCCTCCTTGCCGTTCTCGGCGAGCTCGACGCGGTAGCCGAGCTTCTCCAGGATCTTGACCGCCACCTTCTGGTTGACCTCGTTGTCCTCGGCCACCAGCACGGCTGCTGCGACCGCCGGGCGCTGCTCGCGCAGGCTGTGGCGCGTGACGAGGTGCGACGCGCGGCGCGCGCGGGTCTCGTCCAGCACCTCGACCAGACAGTCGTAGAGGTCGGCCTCGTCGACGGGCTTGGTCAGGTAGGCGGCGATCCCGATCCTCGACGCCTCGGCGCCGTGGCCGCGCTGGCCGAACGAGGTGAGCAGCACCAGCCGGACCGAGGCGAGCGCCGCGTCCCCCTTGACCGCCCGCGCGAGCGCCAGGCCGTCCATCTCGGGCATCTTCATGTCGAGGATCGCGAGGTCGTAGCCGGTGCCGGAGCTCGCGGCCTGCTGCAGCAGCGCGAGGCCCTTCGGGCCCGACTCGACGGCCGTGACGCGCAGGCCCCAGTAGCCGAGCTGGTGGCGCAGGATCTGGCGATTGGTCGCGTTGTCGTCGACCACGAGCACGCGGCGTCCCGCGAGCCGCGCCGACGCGAACGGCTGCAAGTCTTCGGCAACGACTACGACACACACGACGGCACAGGGGTGCGCGACTACATCCACGTCGTCGACCTCGCCGAAGGTCACGCGGCAGCATTGCGATACCTGTTCGAGCACGGCGGTTCGCTCACGGTCAACCTGGGTACCGGCCGCGGTTACAGCGTGTTCGAACTGATTCTCGCCTACGAACGTGCGAGCGGCCGCAAGGTCCCCTACCAGATCGTCGACCGGCGCCCTGGGGATGTGGCGGCCTGTTATGCAGACGCCACGCTCGCGCGCCAGACGCTCGGATGGGAAGCCAAACGCGACCTGGCTGCGATGTGCGCCGACAGTTGGCGTTGGCAGCACATGAACCCGGCCGGATTTGCCGGCTGAGCCCCTCTGCGCCCGCATGAGGTCGGCCGGACTTACTCGGAGGTCGTGTTCGGCCTAAAGAATCGAAACCCGCGTTCACGCACCCCAGCGGTACGGAATGGAATGAAGATCGGACCCAGCTTCAGGTAGCCTGCGAAGCCGATGCGGTGATTGCCAACAGCCTTGGCCATCTGACTCGAAGACCGGTTGTCGACAGATATGTACGAAATGCCTTGCGTGCAGCCGCAATCAATGCAGTAGCGATCCCTCTGCGGTATAGCCAATCGCGCCAGATGGCGACCGCGGTACTCCGGCAGTGTGAAAGCGAAGTAAGCATAGCGGTACTGACTGTCAAAGTTGACGTGGACACCCTCATGGACATGGGTCGGCGTGAACGCGACCCAACTGAAAGAAACGATCTGACCGTCCACGAGGACGGCCGCACAAACATCGCCCTTGCCAAGCGCGCGTCGCACGAAGCGCTCGGTAAGTTCGAGTTCCGGACGCTTGGCCGCGGCAAGCAACGCTTGCTCATCACCCCGAAGAAACAGCTGAACAGCGTGATCAGGGACAACGGGGTCCGGCCCCTTCAGCGCGTCGATGGGCCGGGCGTAGATGCCATAGAGGTGAAGTCCAGCTACGCCGCTCAACCGTTGGATCAAGGCATGGTGCACCGCAGCGCGCAGGCCCCAACGCTGGAAATAGGTCAACTCGTTCGCTTGCGCGCGAGCCATCGAGGTCACGCGGCCGCCCTGTTCGCCGGTGAAGACCTTGCAATGACTGCCCGAACTTGCCCGTCCTTGTCCGTCACGCTGCTGATCTCCGAGTAGTCGCCCGTACCCGACACGCGCTGCATCACCGCCGGCCCTTGCCCGAGGCCGACTTCAAACAATAGCCACCCCCCGTCACGCAGCAAACCGGGGGCCTCACGAATCAGTCGCTGCAGGATTCGAACGCCCAGCGGACCACCATCGAATGCAAGCCGTGGCTCGAACCCGATGATCTCGCCGGGCATCGTTTCCAGTTTCTTGCTGGAAATATAGGGCGGGTTGCAGACGACGACGTCGACGGCCCGGTGATAGCGAGGTTCGTCAAAAGGCTGCAGCAGGTCGCCCACACGCAGCTCGACCTGCGTGCCCAGTTGGAGGTGTTCGACATTGCGCCTGGCAAGTTCAACCGCATCTTGTGATAGATCAGAAGCCAGTACACGTACACGCGGGTCTGCGCTTGCGATGGCAACGGCCAGATTCCCACAGCCGGTGCATGTGTCCACCACCGTGGCCTGGCCGCGACTGGGCAGCACGCGGTTGCGCAACGTATCGATCACTGCTTGCGCGAGCAATTCGGTCTCCCGCCGAGGAATCAGCGCCTGAGGGCCGGCCAACAACTCCAGTCCCATGAAGCGCTGGCGGCCGCAGAGATGGCCCAGAGGTATTCCCGAAATTCGCTGCTCGACCAAGCGCAGGAGAGATGACTGCATGTCGGCGGTCAATGGCTCGAGCGGCTGCTCGACCGCCGCGTCGGGTGACAGCGGGTTGCCGGCCGCCAAGTGCCACAAACATCGAAGCGTCGAGTCGGCAGTCTCCTCCGGCTTGTCAGGCAGGGTCCGCAACAGATGTTCTAGCCGGCCGCGCAGCGCGCGAAACAGGTCGACCCCAACGCTCCCGAGACGCTGCGACTCTGATTCGTTCATCGTGTCATTTGCCGGCGGCAGGGCGCACTGCGCGACCCAGTCAAGCGTCGATCTCGTCGACCTGCCCCAACAATGCCGGACGCGCATGCAAATAACGTGTCGCGCGCCGTTTCGACTCGATGTCGGCATAGATGAATTCGCCGCGCGCCCGATCGACTCCGAGATACGCTGCCAGTTCTGCTGCCGGGATGCCGTGGTTGTGGGCCCACAGGGCGATGTCCATCTTGTCGTAGGGCAGCGAAAAATAGAACTCGTCCTGCCCTTGCTGGAGGCTGTAGGTATCGGTCGTCGGCCTTGCCGAGCACACCTCTTCGGGCAAGCCGAGATACCTGGCCAGCGCGTAAACCTGGGTCTTGTAGAGATGGGCAATGGGTTTGATGTCGGCCGCGCCGTCGCCGTTCTTCACGAAGAACCCTTGGTCGTACTCCAGGCGGTTCGGCGTGCCGATCACCGCATAGTTCAGCCGGTCCGCGTGGAAATACTCCACTGTCTTGCGGATGCGTTGCTTGTAGTTGGTCGCCGCAACGATCTGCAGGTACTCACGAATCGGCAGGCGCGCCTCATGCACCTGGCCATCAGGCGACTGCACGATCAGCTTGAAGAAATTGATGCGGCCTTCGGTGCCGCCCGAGATGGCGATCTTGCTTTTCCAGCCGTCTGCGTAGTCGGGAAAGACGCGCCGCATGGCTTCGTCGCGCCAGCGATAGCAGCCAATTGCCTCGAGCGTCGGAGCGATGTTCTCGACCGAGAACGAGATACCCAACTGCTCGGCGACGCGCTGTCCGAGATCCTTGCTGCTCGACTTGGAGTCCTTCTCCGGCAGCATCAGACCGTACACCTTCTTGGGACCGAGGGCGCGCACCGCGAGCGCGCCGCACACCGAGCTGTCGACACCGCCCGACAAGGCAATGACCACGCCCCGGCGTCGCTGCTCTTGCGCCACGACGGCGACAATACGGCTCGAGATGCGCGCGACTTCCGCTGCACAGTCGAGATCCAGCACAGATGGACTCAATTTCATGGAGTCGATGCCGCAGGTGGTCTGCAAAGGGGCTTGGTATGCGGGATCAGCCCTTGAAGCTTCTTTTCGACATAGGCCTCGATGCTGTCGAGGCTGTCCAGATTCTCCGGAATCATCTCTTCATCCTCGACTCGGATGCCGAATTTCTCCTCAAGGAAGGTGACGAGTTCCAGAAAGCCCGTGGAGTCGATGATGTGATGATCCAGGAACGAATCGGCGTCGCCGAACTTCTCGGCGTTGGCTCCCATCAGGAAATTGTCGGCAATGAAAGTGCGAACCTGACTCTTGACGTTGGTCATTGATATGCCATAGCTCGAATGTGGCGCCGGCCAGCGCGTCGATATGGTTCACGCCAAGCCTGTCTTCTTGATTTTGCCAGTGTCGGTCTTCGGTAGCGCATCGACGAACTCGACATGCTTGGGTGCCATGAAGTTCTCGAGTCTACCCATGCAGTGCTTGATCACGTCGCGCTCGGAGTACCGATACCCTTGCTTGAGTACCACGAAAGCCTTGACCGCCTGGCCGAGCAGCGGGTCAGGCACGCCGACGACCGCAGCCTCGTACACGCCCTCGAGCGCGTAGAGCGCGTTCTCCACTTCACGCGGGCTGACCTTTTCGCCGCGACTCTTGATGATGTCGTCCTTGCGAGCGACGAAGTACAGGTACCCCTCTTCGTCCGTTCGGAAGATGTCGCCCGAATGCAGGATCATCTCGCCAGGAATCGGCCCTGGCTTGAGGCGCTTGGCTGTCTCTTCTGGCTTCTCCCAGTATCCGCGCATAACGTTGCTGCCACGAATCACCAACTCACCGATGTTGCCGTTGGGCAGTCGGCGTCCGGATTCGTCGACCAGCCAGACCTCCTCGTTCGGCATGCCACGCCCGACACTGGTGGGCCGGATGTCGAGCTGGTCGGGCGGTAGGTAGGTGACGCGCTTGCACTCGGTGAGGCCGTACATCGAGAACAGTTGCGCTTGCGGGAAGAGTCCGCGCAGTTGACGGATGTGCTCTTCCGACAACGCAGCAGCCGTATTGGTGATCATGCGCATTGCATGAAGGTCATAATTCGACAGTGTCCCGATGTTCATCAGCATCGAGAAGATCGTCGGCACACCCGGGAAAACGGACACCTTGTGCTGCACCATCCGCTCGAGCACCTTGACCGGAAACGTGAACGATCTCTCGAGCACCAACGTCGCACCGACCTTGACACTCATCAGCAACTGGTACAGGCCATAGTCAAAGGCCAGTGGGAGGACGCAGATGATCACGTCATCGTGCCTCAACCCCAGATATGTGCTCACCGAGCGCGCGGCGGACACCATGTTCAGATGGGTCAGCATCACGCCCTTGGGGTCCCCGGTGGAGCCCGACGTGTAGATGATGCTGGCCAAGATCCTGATCGATGAGACCCGGGCTCTTCGGTGCTGGCGAATTGCCTGTCATCGCCTCGGGGTATCAAACGATCCTGGGGTCACGCCCTTCGCCATGACCCGCGACGATGCAACTGAGCACGGTGCGGTTGAGCGCCAGGGCGTCTTCATAGACCGATGCCAGGCTCGTGCTGGTGATGAGTGCGCAAGCCCGTGAATCGTTCAACATGTAGGCCAGTTTGTCGGCCTTGGTCAACGGGTTGATCGGCATGAACACGGCCCCCGCCGCCAATGCGGCGAACACCCCCGCCACCAGTTCGACACCGTTGTCCAGGAACAGCGCCACGCGGTCACCGCGGGCGACGCCGCGGCGCTGCAACTCAACCGCAAGCTGCGCCACCCTCTGCGCAAGCTGCGCGTAGGTATATGTGTGCTTGTCGCACACCAATGCGACCTTGTCAGGCTGCTGAGAGACCGAAGTCGCCAGGAATTCGTGAAGAAGCATCTGCGTCCCTTAGAGCAATCAGCGCACTACTCAGGCGACTGCCGTCACGGCATCTCGCGATGCGATCAGACAAGCGCGCCGTGTCCGGCTGTACATATGCGTCATGCAGAAGCATGGTGGACAGAATGCCGACAAAGGCCATGTTGTCCCCGAATCCGATGGCCCGCCCCGTCCGGCACTTCTCGAACAGCTTTCTCACGGCTGCCGCGTCGAAGTAACCTGCCTGCTCGATACGCGACTTGCCGAGCAGGTCGTCCACGTAATCGACTGGCTTGCCGTCCTCGAAGAAGCTCTGACTGTCCGGCGCCCGGTAGGGCTGCTTGGTGCGGATGCGGATCGACTCGGGCAACAAGCCGGTCATCGCCTTCTTCAAGAGGTACTTCTCTGTCAGGCCCTTCATCTTGAACTTCGGTGGCAGCCGGTTGGCGAACTCGATCAAGCGGTGGTCCAGGAAAGGAAAGCGCCCTTCGATGGAGCTGGCCATTGCGACACGGTCACCCTGCGAGCACAACAGATAGCCCGACATGAGCGTGTGCGCCTCGACGTACTGGTCTTGGCTCATCGGCGCCCATCGCCCGATCTCTTCAGGCAAGGATTGGCCGATGGCACGGTAGGGATCCCAGTGTTCCAGCCGCTCGCGCACGTCGGCGGAAAAGAACTGCCAGATGCGGCGCGTCGTCGTCCAGCGTGGAATATGCGCAAAGTAAGGTTGATGCAGGTGATCCAGGCCCTCGGAAAAGAACCGGTGCGTGAAGGCACGGCCTGCCGCAGGCGAGTGTTGCAGGTAAGGGTAAAGCCGCTCGAGAATGCGCGGGCGACGTCTTGGACTGCGGCTCGCGCGCAAGAAAGCGCCGGATCTTCGCCTCTTTGAACAGGTCATAGCCGCCGAACACCTCGTCTGCGCCCTCGCCCGTCAAGACGACCTTGTAGCCCGACTCGCGAACGCTTTGCGACAGCAGCATCAATGGCGCCGGAGCGGTGCGCACGATCGGCGACTCGGTATGCCAGATCGTGCGCGGGAACGCCGCCGCAATGTCGGCGCGGGTGCATCGGATGGACGAGTGTTCCGTGCCGAGATACGAGACGAGTTCGTTCTGGTACGCGCTCTCGTCAAATTCTGCATCCGCGAACGTGAGCGAAAACGTGCGCAATGGCGTGTCGGTGAAGTTCTTGATCACCGACGTGACGATCGACGAATCGAGGCCGCCGCTCAGATACGCGCCCACCGGCACATCGGAGCGCAGCTGCAGGCGCACGGAGTCGATGAGCAGTTCGCGCAGTTCATCGGCGCAGTCCTGCTCCGAGCGCGTATCCTCGACGCCGAAGTCGGGGAAGCTCCAGTCCCAGTAGCGCTCCACACGCGAGCCGTGATCGTCGGCCACCATGATGTGGCCCGGTGGCAGCGACACGACACCCTCGAATACGGTGCGCGGCGCGAACGGCGACCAGTACGTGAAGATCTCGCCGAGCGCTTGTGGATCGAGCCGGCGCGGAACGTCCGAGACGGCAAACAACGCCTTCGCCTCGGATGCGAACAGCAGCCTGCCGCCGGCGCGTGTGTAGAAGAGAGGGCGGATGCCCGTCCGGTCGCGCGCCAACACCAGCCGTTGACACTTGACGTCCCACAACGCGATGGCGAACTGCCCGTTCAGGTGCGCGACAAACTGTTCCCCATATTGCTCATAGAGGTGAACGATCACCTCGGTGTCGGAGTGCGTGTAGAAGCTGTGGCCGCGCAGTTCGAGGTCACGTCGCAACTCCACATAGTTGAATATTTCACCGTTGAACGTGACCCAGACGGTCTTGTCCTCGTTGTGGATCGGCTGCGCACCGCCGGCGATGTCGATGATGCTCAGGCGAGCATGCGCGAGGCCGATCGGTCCGGCTCGATAGAACCCCACGCCATCGGGCCCGCGGTGATGAAGTTGTCGGATCATGGCCGCCAGCTCATCGTCGCTCGGCGGCGCAGCCGAGCCGAGGCTGAGGATTCCCGAAATGCCGCACATCGTCAGCTACTCGAAGACATCGACGCCGAGGCCCCACCACGCCGATGCAAGGCACGGACAGCACGG
The DNA here is from genome assembly GCA_963840805.1 of uncultured beta proteobacterium. Lineage (GTDB taxonomy): Bacteria > Pseudomonadota > Gammaproteobacteria > Burkholderiales > Burkholderiaceae_C > CADEEN01. Next base: position 25,176 of record CAWJAJ010000002.1, read on the forward strand.
CGGAGCTCGTCGCCACGTCAAAGCCGCCAATTCACAAACCCGAGGTCGGCCAGATCCCCCTTCTCGAATGAAGACTTGACATCGACGAACACCCCACCTGGCGCAAGCCTGCTCGTGAGTTGCTTCAGTCCCATATCGAGGTACTCGCGGTGAGAGACTGCCGCAACGATAGCTTGTGCCTCCGGCAACTGATCCCACGCGGTCAACTTCACTCCGTACTCATGCTCGCACTCCTGGGAGCTCGCGATCGGGTCGTGCACGTGCACATTGACGCCATACGTCTGCAACTCGCGGATCACATCGATCACCTTGCTGTTGCGCAGATCGGGACAGTTCTCCTTGAATGTCATGCCAAGCACGATCACGCTCGCCCCCTTGACAGGTTTGCCAGTCGCGATCACTTGCTTGATCGTCTGTTCGGCGACGTGTTTGCCCATGCTGTCGTTGATGCGGCGCCCCGCCAGGATCACCTGCGGGTGATACCCGAGCATGTCGGCCTTGTAGGTCAGGTAGTACGGATCGACGCCGATGCAGTGGCCGCCGACCAAGCCGGGTCGGAAGGGGAGGAAGTTCCACTTCGTGCCAGCGGCCTTGAGAACTTCCAAGGTGTCGATGCCGATGCGATGAAAGATGAGCGACAGTTCGTTCATCAGCGCAATGTTGAGGTCGCGTTGCGTGTTCTCGATCACTTTGGCGGCTTCGGCGACCTTGATACTACTGGCCGGATGCACGCCGGCTGTGATGATCGAGCCGTACACGCGTTTCACCGTTTCAAGCGTTTCGGGCGTGTCCCCTGAGACCACCTTGGTGATCTTCGTCACCGTGTGCTCCCTGTCGCCCGGGTTGATGCGCTCCGGGCTGTAGCCCACGAAGAAATCCTGCTTCCACTTCATGCCCGACATCTTCTCGAGAATGGGGATGCAGACCTCCTCGGTGGCGCCCGGGTACACGGTTGACTCGTAGACAACGATCGCACCGCGCTTCAAGTGCCTGCCAACGCTCTCCGAACTCTTGACCAGAGGCGTGAAGTCAGGCTGGTGGGCCTCGTCGACCGGTGTCGGGACGGCCACCACGATGAAATCGGCCTGCTCGAGGATCGCTGGATCGGTCGAGCACTCGAGGCGCGTCGCTGCCTTCAGGTCGGCCGACGAAACCTCGCCCGTGGGATCGACGCCGCGTTTGTAGCTCTCGACCTTTTCCTTGGAAAGATCGAAGCCCAGCGTGCGGTACTTCTTGCCGAACTCAACGGCCAGTGGCAATCCGACGTACCCCAAGCCGACGACTGCGATGGTTGTTGTCATGCTGCTTCCCTTTCAATAGAAATGCGATTTGACTGGCGGTCCACGAGCTCAGGCGCGAAAGTAATCGCGGTACCAGGCGACGAACCGCTTGATGCCATCCTGCACCGGCATGCCAGGCCGAAAGCCCGTCCACGCCGCGAGTTCCTCGACATCCGCACTCGTCGCCGGCACGTCCCCGCTCTGCAACGGCAAGTAGTCCTTGAGTGCCTCGCGCCCCAGCGCGGATTCGATGGCACGAATGAAGTCCATCAGCGGGACCGGGTTGTGGTTGCCGATGTTGAACAGCCGATACGGCACATTGGAACGCGCAGGGTCGGCTTGCGCCGGGTCATACGCAGGGTCGGCCGTCGCGGCTCTGTCGAGCGTGCGAACGACACCCTCGGCGATATCGTCGACATAGGTGAAATCGCGCACCATCTGGCCATGGTTGAAGACCTTGATCGGTTGCCCATCCAGGATCGCCTTCGTGAAGAGAAACAGTGCCATATCCGGCCTGCCCCACGGGCCGTATACGGTAAAGAAGCGCAGGCCAGTGGTCGGAAGGCCATACAGATGGCTGTAGGTGTGTGCCATCAGCTCGTTGGCCTTCTTCGTCGCCGCGTACAGACTGACCGGATGGTCCACCCCGTCGTGCTCGGAGAATGGCATGCGCGTGTTGCCGCCATACACGCTCGAGCTGGACGCGTAGACGAGATGCTGCACCTGGTTGTGACGGCAGCCCTCCAGCACGTTCATGAAGCCGACGACGTTGCTGTCGATGTAGGCATGGGGATTCTCGAGCGAATAGCGCACCCCGGCCTGTGCCGCGAGGTGTACGACCCGATCGAACCGCTCTTGCGCGAAGAGGCGCTCCATACCGGCGCGGTCGGCCACGTCCATCAGCTCGAAACGAAAGCCGGCACGCGGCACCAGCCGAGCCAAGCGATCGCGTTTCAACTGTGGATCGTAGTAGTCGTTCAGGTTGTCCAGTCCCACCACCGCATCGCCGCGCGCCAGCAGCAGTTGCGCGACATGCATGCCGATGAAGCCGGCCGCCCCTGTAATCAAGATCTTCACTGCTTGTTCCTCGTTCGATCCATGAATCGCATGCAGGGCTCAGGCCAGCTCGCGAACCAAAACCTCGACGATGCGCTCCGCCGCGTGCCCATCCCAGAGGTGCGGGCGCTTGCCTCGCTTGCCCTCACCCCGCAAGATCGCCGCCACGGCACCTTCGATGACTGCCGGGTCAATGCCGGCAAGAACATTCGTTCCCTCGGACACGGTCACCGGCCGCTCTGTCGTCCCGCGCAGCGTCACGCATGGCACGCCCAGCGCAGTCGTCTCCTCCTGCAGGCCACCGCTGTCGGTCAGCACGACCGCCGCGTCCTTCCAAAGGTTGAGGAACTCCATGTATGCCAGCGGCGGCAGGAGGCTGATCTTCGGCCCGAGGTCGATGCCGAATTTCTCCATATTGCTGCGCGTGCGCGGATGGACGGGGAAGATCAGCGGCAGTTCGTCCGCTATGCCGCGCAGCGCCGCCGCGATGCGCGCAAATGCCATGGCGTCGTCGACATTCGACGGCCGGTGCAGCGTGACGACACCATAGCGCGCATACGCGGCCTTGAACGCCAGCGACGCGCCATCGGCGAGCGGGCGCCGCTCGAGGATCTCGCGCTGATACAGCAAGTTGTCGACCATCACATGGCCGACGTAGTGCACCTTGTGCCGTGGCTTGCCCTCGCGCAGCAGGTTGGCCTCGCCGCTCGGTTCGGTAACGAAGAACCAGTCGGAAATGGCATCGGTGACCAATCGGTTGATCTCCTCGGGCATCGCCATGTCGCCGCTGCGCAGTCCGGCTTCGACGTGCGCCACGGGGATGCACAGCTTCTTGGCGACAACGGAGCAGGCCAGCGTCGAATTGACGTCGCCGACCACCACGACGCCGTCGGGGCGGGCCGTCTCGCACAGTTCCTCGAACGCAACCATTACCCGGGCGGTCTGTTGGGCATGGCTGCCGCCACCAGCGCCGAGATGATGGTCCGGCTTCGGGATACCCAGCTCGTCGAAAAACACGTCGCTCATCTCGCGGTCGTAGTGCTGACCGGTGTGCACGATGCGGTAGTCGAGAGCATCGCGCCGGGCATGAAGCGCGCGCACGAGAGGCGCGAGCTTCATGAAGTTGGGCCGCGCACCGGCCACGAGGTAGAGCAGCTTCGTCGCCATGGCTCAGGCCGCTGTCGCGAGCTCCTGTGGTTTCACGGTGAGTTCGTCAATCAACGCCTTGGTCTGGCGGATGTTCGCCCGGCTCGAGGCGCCAAACACGATGGACTCGATCCTCGGCTGCCGACACACGTATTCGATGGCTTCCCTTGGAGACAGTGCACCAGACGCGAGCACCGACATCGCCACCGGGCGGAAGCGCCGCGTGGCAATCGTCTGCTCGTAGAGATCCACGCCGCCGCACATGCGAAAACCGATCTTGTTGATATTGGCGCACACGATCGGATTCTCGATGCCCAACTCGTCCAGAACATCCAGAAGCTTGGGCATGTTCATCGTGATGAAGCCCGGCTCGGCGCCGTATCGATTGCGTACGTGGTCCGCGAAGATGCGGAATGCATCCTTCATGCCAAGCCCCAGCAACAGATCGGTAATGACGTTCTGTATGAAGATCACCGGGGTCGACAAGCCGTCGAACATCTTCATCTCGGCATCCACCAACAGCTGCAGGATGACTTCGATGTCCTTGTTGGCAAGCGCGACGCCGCCGCGGAACATCGCCGATACGCGGCCGTCCTCGGGCAGGAACTTTCGCAGCGCGCCGATGATGCCGTGCTCGGTGGCGGCATTGGCGTACTTGTGGGCATAAGGCATGCAGGGGTAGAAGCGGTAGTCCGGGTACTTCTGGCGATTGGCCCGGAAGTAGTCGCAAATCTCGGCCACCCGATCGTGCGTGGTGCACATGAAAGTGCGGATCCCTTCCTGATAGGCCGCATCCAGAACATCGATCACGGCCTGCAGATCCTGGAACCGCATCGCCTGGGCACGCGCCTTCTCCTCGGACATGTGGTTGACGCCGAAGAACTGGTTGTCGCCGAAAAGTATTCTGTCCATGACTCGATCTCGATACTTGCGGGCTACGCCGATGAAGATGGTCAGCCGAACAGGCGTGACCAGAAGCCCTTGACCTTCGTCGCGGGAACGGGTGCGGGCCGGGTCGTGCCGCCTGACTCGGCCAAGATCATGCTGACCAGGCGATCAGCCTGAAGTGCAGAGCGGAACGAATTGACATTGTCCGTGCGCTTGGCTTCGATCGCCTTCACGAAATAGTCAATCTGCGCCGAATACTCCTCGCCCCGCAGATAGAACCAGACCGGCTGCGTCAGGTCAGTCGTGTACTTCACGGTCCAACCGGCCTTCGCCTCTGGCAGGCCCTCTTGCGGCGTGCGCAGGTAGATCTGGCACTCTTGCCGGTCGGCCGTGATGCGGCCGTTGGTGCCCCACACCGAGATCCTGGTGGACATCTTGCGGTAGCTCTCGTCGCTCCAGTTGACACAAAGCTGCCCCGTCGCACCATCCAGGTAGTTCAGCGTGCAGTAGACCTCGTCCTCGACGTCGCGCGAAAAGATGCTGTTGAGCACCACGCCACCCACCGAAGTCGGGGCCCCGGCCACGAAGTTCACCAAGTCGAGTGCATGGCAGGCGTAGTCATACAGCGCCCCCCCGCCTTCGCTCTTGGCCGAGCGCCACGTACCGCCCTTGGTCCGGAGCACGACGGGACCGTACGCTTCCGCGCGAACATGGTGCACGCGGCCGAGTGCGCCCGACTTGACGACGCGCGCGGCCTCCTGGAAGGCGCCGACGAATCGATAGTGGTAGCCCACCTGGTTCACCAGGCCCTTGGTCTCGGCCAGCGCAGCCAAGCGCTCGCCGTCGGCGACATCGAGCACAAACGGCTTCTCGCAAAAAACGTGCAGCCCGCGGTCGAGCGCCTTCCCGACCATCGCGGCATGCAACTTCGACGGCGTTGCAATGACGACCGCATCCAGAGCCTCACCGGCAAGCATCCTGTCGTAGTCGTCGTAGCACTTCAGTCCGGCGTGCTTCGCGAGCACATCGGTGAGATAGGCCGTTTGGTCACACGCTGCGACCACGTTGACGCCCGGGTGCGCGTTGACGATGGCGTGGTGGGAGAGCCCCATCTTGCCCAGCCCGACCATTCCTACTCTCAGCATCTGTCTTCTCCAGTTCGAACTCGCGCCCGCTCAGGGGCTCAGGATTTCACGTTTGATCATCGCGTAGGCCTGCCGGCCCTTGTCGAGCAACACGCGATTTGCCGGCTTGCGCGCGGCACCGTCCAGGATCGTCAGCAACGTGGGCGCCGTCAGTGCCGGGTCGTGCACGAAAGCGCCGACATCCAGCAAGTAGCGGTCGACGTCGAGCAATTCGTCTTGGTAGACCGAGACAGTCGGGATTCCCAGCACGGCCATCTCGCGGGTCATCGTGCCGCCCGCGCCGACGAACAGGTCGCAATCCGGCGCGATATCGGCGATATCCAGTGCCGTATCGACCACTCGCACGCCCGCGAACGCCGCGCCCCGATAGTGCAGCCCCTGGTCCTTGCCCCGCGGCAGCACGATCACCTCCACCTTGTCCTTGATGCCCTGAATCAGGTCGTCGAGGAAGTTGCGATTGCCCTTGTAGTACTGCGCGGTCCAGGGTTCGGGGCGAATGTAGATCGTCGGCCGGGCCTTCGCTGCACGCTCGCCGCCAATGCGGCCCAGGCGCTCGTCGAGCTCCCAGAGGTAGATGCCTTCCTTCACACCGGGGTAGTTGTCCACCTTGCGCGGGTTGGCCCATTGCTTGCGAAGCTTCCGCGCCGATAGGAACTCCGGAACCATGATCCGGTTGGCGAACAGGAACGAAGGGATGTTGCCCATCGCGTGCTCGTTGTCGTTCATGTAGATCGAGTGCACACCCAGCAGCCAGGCCACCAGCGGCGAGTGGAACGAGCTTTGCGAGATCGCCACCTCGATGCGCTTGCCCCTCAGATACCTCCAGAGCTGCCAGACGCGGACTGGAAAGCCCAGCAACTTCATCGTGAACTTGCCGCCGTAATGCACACCCACCACCTCGTAGCGCAAGCCGTGCAGGTCCAGCAGATCGATCGTATTGGCCAGCGGGCGACAGGTGATCACCACCTCATGTCCCTCGCTCTCCAACTCTCGAATCAGGCCCACAAACAAGTTGATGTGCGGCGAATTCGACAAGTCAAACCAGATTCTCATTGAAACCGCCCATTCGGCTGCGTCGGACTGCGGCCCTGTCTTTGAATCACCGTACGCAGGACTTGCTGCGGCGCCAGCCGCGCACGCACCTTCAACACAGGTGCTGACGAGCGCTGGTAAAACCGGCTCGACACCCATCCCTGTGGAGGAGACTCGCGCCCCTCGATGACCTCATGCTCCAGCGGCGCGCCATCGATCGCCAGCCGCAGCCAGTGGGCCATGGTCTGAAGCTCCCAGCTCTGGCCACTGCGGCGCAAGCCGCGCACCCGGTGCTGCGTGCCACAACAACTCGACATCGTGCGGGCGCTTGCACTCGAGCCAATCTTCCACCACCAGCGAACCCTCGTGCGACTCGAGCGTGACGCGACGATGATGCACGACAGGATCGACCAAACGCATGTAGCCGTCGTGGCTTGCATGCACGGTACTTGCGATTCCTCGTTGCGGCGATCCTCCAAGAGGCGTGCCGTTCACGTCGCGGAGCCACAGAAAGCTCGCTCCGTACTCGGACTGATCCTGTCCGTCGACCACCAGCGTGTTGTGTGCGTGCGTGCCCCGAAAGTAGTGGCGGAACTCTGGCGCAGCGTTATAGCAGTAGGTGCCCGAATCGACCAGTATGGGGTCGCCCTCCCAACTGACGAGAACCGCGAGTGCATCCGCGTGCCCATGCCCCGCAATGCGGTTGTAGCCCAGCGGCCCACAATCGAAAGTGACGCGCAGCTCGCGCTCCGAATGCAGCGCCTCGCCGACAATGACATAGCCACCCTGCACGAAGGATGTCGGCAGGCTCCGCAGTGCGGCAATGTCGGCTGCCGGACTTGCACCGCAGGCCAGCCACTGAACCTGTTCATCCACCACGCCCGCATCGATGCTCAGCACCTTGGCCTGCAAGTCGGCCCGCTGGAAAAGCGCAGCGCCGATCGCCACCAGAGATCGATAGCTGTCGAAGTCCGCGCCATGCCCAAGGCACCAGACTTCACCATCGTCGGCGTCGCCGATTGCAGGAACATTCCCCTCACAGTCCATCATCGATGCAAGAAACGTCACCGCGGACTCGACGCGCGCCCAGTAAGGCGGTGCGAAATCGTCTTGATTGGCCTTGCCACACAGCCCACTGGCAAGCAGGAACTGCAACGAGAACTTGTGATAGCAGAGGGCTTGCTCCAAGTTCACGCCATCCGCGCTGAATTGCCGCATTGCCTCCTGCTCCAGGATGGCTTTGGCCGCGGCCCTCAGTTCGCGCGCCTCGGCCCAGCGATCCCAGGTGTGCGCGGCCACGAAGACACCCGCGGCCTCGCCGATCAGGTGGTTGTCTGCCGACGAGTACAGCGAGTAATTGTCGCTGGCAAACCGCATGTGCTGGTAGATGCAATCCAACCAGCGCGCCCGCAGTTCCTGCCCCCGCTTACCTTCGAACAACGGTGAATCGGCACCGCCGATCAGCGACCACACGATGCTCCAGTTGATCAAGCGAATGCCATGCTCGACGGGCGACGACCAGTTGGCACCCAGCGCATAGGGACAGGCGTCGAGCCAGCTCGACAACAGCACGCCAATTCGCTCGAGCGCGCGGCGATTGCCGGTCAGCGCGTAGCTTTGAGCCAGCGGAATCCACCACAGGTGGCGGTTCACCTCCCACAGATACTTGATATCGACACCCGCCGCAACATGCCGAAAATCAAGGTACAGACCGTAGACACGCGGAATCTGCTTGCCTGTGATCGGTTCTGCATTCCAGTCTGGAATGCCGTCTCGCAATCGAACAGAGCGACCGAATACCTGCAACACCCCATCGAGGACGCCCTGTGCTGCGTCAAGCACTGCACCGGCATGCTCATGACTCGCGGGAACATGGCACCACCCCCTTCCCCAGCGCGCGCTCGCAGCCTTCATGGGCACCCGCTGCGCAGAACAGAGGCCTCGGCTTTGGACGACGCCGCGCAGTACAGACGCAGCGCGGTACGGCACCTCTTGCCAATACATGCGGCTGAGCCTCCGGACGAACCATATCAAACGTGTTGAACCTAGCCCCATCAAAGAACCCTAACGACTCAATGCCTCGCGATCCGTCCGATGACCACTGCTGATCGTCGATTCTGCTTGAGCAATGAGCAGGCCCTTGTGAGAAAAGCCACCACTCGTCCAAGGACCCCCTCAATGGAACGGTCAGTCCGCACGCGCCCTCAGAAACGCGTCACTGTAGGCCTCGACAATCTTGGCCATTGCGGTTTCGACGAGTAGTTCGCGAGCACGTGTTGGCGTGCAGCATCTCCAAGTGAGGCTCTCAGGTCCGGCGATCTGGCGAGTCGTTCCAGAGTCGCGGCCAGATCGTCAACGTTGCCAGGATCGACCCACAAGCCATGAAGATTGGGTCTCATCATGTCCGGCACACCGCCCACAGGTGTCGCGACGACCGCGGACCCATACGCCATAGCCTCGAGCAGCGACACGGGCATCCCCTCGCTATAGGACGGCAGAACGAAGATATCCGCCGAAGACAGAGCCCGCTCCTTATCGGGCCCTGAAATCCAGCCGAGGAAGTCGATGTCTGTACGGACGCCTATGTGCGCGGCGTCCTCCAGGAATCGGTCAACCTCCCCGTGCCCGCCGATGACCAACCGCCAACCCGAAACCCTTGCACGGAACACCGCAAACGCCCGCAGGAGGTCAAATGAGCCCTTCGCCTCGCAGATCATTCCTAGGAACAGTATCCGCCCGACGACCTCGCCGTCCTTGTCGCGGTCACAGACACGGCGATGACGCGCTGGAAGGCGCACGGGATTTCCGATGACGCGCACTCGGCAGCTCGGCGAAAACTCTTGCATCCACCTTGCCGAGCGCTCAGACAGAACGATCACGACATCACTGGCTTCGAGAGTACGCCGGATGCACCATCGCAGAACCGGGCCGCCAAAACCACTCTCAGCGTATCGCTCGAAGTTGCCGTCATGCAGGTGGAAGATCGTTCCCAACCTGAAGCGGCGCGCCACCCACAACAAGATAGCCTTTCGCCAAAAGCTGCCACTCGCCGACACATGCGCGTGCACGACCGCAACTTGGCCGGCCATCAGCACTCGAATGACCTGAAGCAAAGCGCCTATGAACTTTCGCAGCTTACGTAGACGGCCGCCGTCGACATGGGTCACCACATATTGCACACGGGCACGAGCGAACAGGCCGCTGTCGCGAAGAACAGCTACGACTGCAGCGACGCCACCGCGCATCTCCGGCGAAGTGCCGAGCATGAGAACTCCACGATCCACAGTACTTGATGGATGCGGCGCAACTTGAGACTGCGGTGATCCTTTCGCTTGCGGGATGCCGGCGGCCAAGCTAGAAGTAATCTTCAACGTCACTCCTCATGATCACCGGTTCAACGTAGATGCGCCAAGTGCACTCATGTCGCATTGTTCCGTCCTATGCATCGCACCGACTGCAACGTGGCATTGCCCCTGAAAAACGGACTCCAAGGGCGAGGCTGAAAGTGCAGACTGACGTTTCCCCGATAACCGGACAGTTCTGAACTAGAGATTGGCCGCTTGTTTGGGTTGCCCTGACCGCATTGTGGCGAACTCGCTCGGGGTCAGGTGGCCGAGCGATCCGTGGGGACGGTGGTGGTTGTAGTCATCTTGCCAAGCTCTTAGTTTTTCGCGCGCGTCGTGCATCGTGATGAACTCGTTGACGTTGAGGAATTCGTCGCGCAGCCTGCCGTTGAACGACTCGATCAGCCCGTTGTCCGTAGGCTTGCCGGGCCGCGTGTAGTCGAGTTTGACGCCGCGCTTGTAGGCCCATTCGTCCAAGGCCTTGGAGGTGAATTCGGTGCCGTTGTCCACCGTGATCGCCTTGGGCAATCCGCGCTGCCTGGCGGCCTGGTCGAGCGCCTGTCCAACGCACCTTCCCGTCAGCCGATAGTTGGCCTCCAGTGACACGCTCTCTCGACTCCACTGATCGATGACGGTCAGGATGCGGAACTTGCGCCCGTCATGCATCTGATCGTGCACGAAGTCCATGCTCCAGTGCTGGTTGGCTGCCGTGGGCGTCGGCGCCTTGCCGCGCAGCAGCGCAATGCGTTTGCGCCGCTTGACCTTCATGCGCAGCTGCAGACCTTAAGGCGGTACAGCCGGTACACGCGTTTCTTGCCCAGCCTCGCGTTTGAGCATGACGAGCACGCGGAGGTAGCCGAACCTTGGTCGGCTCATGGCGATGTCGCGGATGCGCTGGCGCAGTGTGCTTTGGTCGCGCGCCTGGCTCTTGGCGTACCACACCGATCGCTGAAGCAGCGCCAATCGACATGAGCGATGAACGCTGACCTTGAAGCGCTCCTGCATCCAGGCTGCCAGCTCGCGCCGCTTGACGGCCTTCAGATCCTTTTTTTCGTACGACCTCCTGCAAGATCTGCTTGTCCAGCGTGAGGTCGGCAACGATGCGCTTCAAGTGTGCGTTCTCATCCTCGAGCTGCCGCAGCTTGCGCAACTCGCTGACGCCCAACTCGGCGTACTTCTTCCACGTGTAGAACGTCGCATCCGAGACGCCGACCTGTCGGCACACGTCAGCCACCGGCGTGCCGCCTTCAGCCAACCGCAGCGCGTAGGCAATCTGACCAGGGCTTTGCTAACCAAAAACTGGACACCTACTGGGGGCAGGTCAACCGAGCCGTCCTCCAGAAGTGATTAGCTCAAGAAAGCCAGAGCAGGTCACACGGGCCAGGACTATGTTGCCGCTGATTGCCGCGTAGCGACCTGCGGTATTAAAGGCCTGCCAGTGCCGCGACAGCCTCGTTATATTTGTCAGCGCCTTTCGCCATGTACAGCGTAGTGAAATAGGCGGCAATGGTCGGCGCCGTAGTCGACCAAGTCGTACCAGACCATTTGTACATGCCGATTCGTGGATAACTTCCAGTGTTCCAGTTATAAGTGTTGAAATCGGTATCCGCTACGGCGCTCACAATCTTTGTGTATGGCCCGGTCCCAACCGCCTGCCACACTTCTGTCCTCGGGCTGTGAGAGGCTAGGTAACCTGGGCGGAAGTGAACGATGTATTTTGTCCATACATCCATTTTTGGATAGGGACCGATCCAGTCTTTCGACGTGCCATCTGTTGTCGTGGCTTGCGTGGACGATCCCCAGGCACGATTAAAAAATGCACGATTCAGTCCGATATCGTGATACAGACCTAGGTCGTTTTGCGTGGCGCCGGTGCTTTCACTGTGCACTTGCCAAATAAGCATGTTGTTGTCGGTGCTGCTGGTGCTGACCGGGTACTCGTCTGATTTTGGACGCACCGCGAAGGCAAACCAATAGTCGTTGCCCGGGAAAAGGTACTGGTTCGAGTCGATCCACAACTTCTCGGATCGAACGGTTGAATTCGTACTCGCATCGGCACGCACGATTCGGTGCAAGTAAACCTGCCTCCCAGAACCGCCAGGGTCTGCCGCCGGTGCAAGCCTGGTGATCCCGTCAGCTCCGACAACCGTGTCATTGGCGTTGTACTTCGGACTGCCCGCGCCCGCGATCGCAGTGGGTACTGGGTAGGGCAGGCTGGCGAGCGCAGTGACGGTCGCTGTACTCGTGGCCGCAGTGGTCGTGGTCGCTGTGGTCGTGGCCGCCGTGGTCGTGGCCGCCGTGGTCGTGGCCGCCGTGGTCGTGGCCGCCGTGGTCGTGGCCGCCGTGGTCGTGGCCGCCGTGGTCGTGGCCGCCGTGGTCGTGGCCGCCGTGGTCGTGGCCGCAATAGTCCACGAATACGATGCAGCCGGTTTCGCTAAGTCTATGCCGCTGCCTACGTCGACGTAGTAGTCGACCGTGTGGACCCCGGGGCTAAGGCCGGCCGGTTGGCCCAAGACGAATGGATTGGGACACTCGATCGGAGTGTAGGAATCAAGCCGGCAACTCACCATGGCAGACTCTGCCGAGTTGTCCAACTGATAGGTGATCGACGCTGTCGCCGACGTTGCTTTTTCAGACGGCAAGTTCGACAAGGAAAGAGTCGGACCTGACGTGACAGTGGTTGTGACAGCGGTCGTATTTGCACCAGATGTGTCATTCACCAGTGAAGCACCCGGCGCGGAGCGCCCACCACCACACCCAACCAGGAACAAGGAGCCCGAAAATGCGATGCAGATCGCCACAAACCGGGGAACGTTCACATTACGATAGATAGACATTAGTTTGAGATGCTGAGCCTGCGAAGTGTGTGACCGTATCGAGCCATCAAGCGGTCAGCGATTCCTTCTCTGCCGCAAGTTTGGGAATTATTGAAAGTCTGGCGTAGCTGCACGTTTGAACATGCAACAAAGATGAGGCTGGTGTCTGGACACAGACGCAACGCTCTCGATGCAGCGGAAGCAGGATGATGTATCCCAATTTGAGCCCGATCTAGGCTGCTGTGTGTCTGTCGATAGGAATCTCATCTGCATCTCTGTGCAGTGGTTGTCCAGGATACCGGAAGAGCGCCGCTCGCCTTGACAGCACAACCGGCGCATGGACGCCATCTAATAGCTTGATGCTCCGTCATACTCGCGCGGTATCAAAGGCCTGCCAGTGCCGCGACAGCCTCGTTATATTTGTCAGCGCCTTTCGCCATGTACAGCGTAGTGAAATAGGCGGCAATGGTCGGCGCCGTAGTCGACCAAGTCGTACCAGACCATTTGTACATGCCGATTCGTGGATAACTTCCAGTGTTCCAGTTATAAGTGTTGAAATCGGTATCCGCTACGGCGCTCACAATCTTTGTGTATGGCCCGGTCCCAACCGCCTGCCACACTTCTGTCCTCGGGCTGTGAGAGGCTAGGTAACCTGGGCGGAAGTGAACGATGTATTTTGTCCATACATCCATTTTTGGATAGGGACCGATCCAGTCTTTCGACGTGCCATCTGTTGTCGTGGCTTGCGTGGACGATCCCCAGGCACGATTAAAAAATGCACGATTCAGTCCGATATCGTGATACAGACCTAGGTCGTTTTGCGTGGCGCCGGTGCTTTCACTGTGCACTTGCCAAATAAGCATGTTGTTGTCGGTGCTGCTGGTGCTGACCGGGTACTCGTCTGATTTTGGACGCACCGCGAAGGCAAACCAATAGTCGTTGCCCGGGAAAAGGTACTGGTTCGAGTCGATCCACAACTTCTCGGATCGAACGGTTGAATTCGTACTCGCATCGGCACGCACGATTCGGTGCAAGTAAACCTGCCTCCCAGAACCGCCAGGGTCTGCCGCCGGTGCAAGCCTGGTGATCCCGTCAGCTCCGACAACCGTGTCATTGGCGTTGTACTTCGGACTGCCCGCGCCCGCGATCGCAGTGGGTACTGGGTAGGGCAGGCTGGCGAGCGCAGTGACGGTCGCTGTACTCGTGGCCGCAGTGGTCGTGGTCGCTGTGGTCGTGGCCGCCGTGGTCGTGGCCGCCGTGGTCGTGGTCGCTGTACTCGTGGTCGCTGTGGTCGTCGCAGCAACAATGCTCCACGAGTACGACGCATCGGGCTGCGTAACGTCTAAAGCCACACCAGTGTACTTGTAGTAGTCCACCGTGTGCTGACCCGTAGCAAGCGGATCCGTCTTGCCGAGATCGAAGGATTTGGGCACGGCACTGGCGCGTATGTATCGAGCCTGCAGTAGACAGTGTAGGAAGCATCCCCTGAGTAGCCAATGGACGCATTCGTCTGTGTCGTCCCGTCGGCGGGAAGGTTGGACAATGTGATCGGCGCGACGGCCGTCGTGGTTGACATGGTTGTCGTGGCCATGTTGTAGTCGTCTAGAGCACAGGATCCGTCGTCGAGCTTGTCGTAGCGGTGTCCGTCTTAAGGGTTCTCGTTGGACGCTTCGCCGCATCTTCAAGCATTCCGGTTGCCGCATCAGCGACCGCCGCAGCGTCGACGCTTGCGGAGATGCCGCCGCGCAGGCCGCGTCAGAGCTGATGCAAACCGACTGCGACAATGGAACGGGAAATGTCGTCGGTTCCCGAGGGGACCCCAGACAAGCGCAGTGATAAACGGACGACAGCACAGGGTTCACGTACTGTCGATTGCGATTCGGCGGATTGTTCAGCCGCTTGAGGGGTCGCCCGTTAGCAGGTTGCTCCACCGGTAAACGGATACATGCGGCTCGCTCACACGACCCCTCGATATAGGGGCCCCTCGTCTGTTACAGGGTTGCGGAACGTATGCCGCAGGAGTGGGTGGTCGATGAACGACACAACCAGGACAATCGATCGCGGTAAGACACACGCTGACGTCCTGCGCGGTCCGCTCCGAGCCATGCCGGTGGATCCCAGAGCCGTTTCGCGTGATGCTGATTCAGCAAGTGGGCCCATGGATACACAATTGCTGAATGGCTGCAACCGTTACAGCCCGTTTACGCTGGCGGCATCAGGCGAATGAAGATGTTCCGGATTGCCAAGAAGGCCGCGTGGTTTACGCTTGGGCACCATGCCAACTCTCGATGGCTTGTGCTACGGACCTTCCTGCTCCGGGCGCCGCCGCCGCGGCCCGGCACCACCATGAAGAATGCCGCCGCGGTGAGATCACTTGCGCGTGCCGAGTGGCTGAATCGCTGGCCTACCCATCTGCCGCATGACCCGCACCCATCTCCAGTTCCTTGGCTACGCCTGCGTGGGAGCGATCGGCACAGCCGTGCAATATGCGTTGCTGGTGATGGGTGTAAGCCTATTTGGCGTCGCACCGGTGATCGCTTCGTCGGTTGGGGCGGTGGTCGGCGCCATCACCAACTACGTGTTGAATTACCGCTTCACTTTCCGCAGCAGCAAAGCACACTCAGCGGCACTGGCAAAATTCTTTGTCGTCGCCCTTGTAGGGCTTGTCATCAATGGCGCGGTCGTCGACGCCACGATGCGCTTCTTTGGCGCCCACTATTTGGTAGCGCAAGTGGTCGGCAACGGCAGCAGTCCTGCTCAGCGGCTTCGTCGCGAACCGCCTATGGACATTCAAGGAAGAACGCATGTACGAACATCAACATGAGCCAATGAACTGCCGTCCAGCGTGTCAACGGAAGGCCGCTACTCGCTCGCGGTCGTCGTGCCGGCCTACAACGAAGAGGAAGTTCTCCCTGAGTTTCACCGTCGGCTTTGCGCGGTGTTCGCGCCTTGCCGGCCGACTGCGAGGTGGTCTATGTCAATGACGGTAGCCGTGACCGGACGCTTAAGGTGATGCGCTCGATGCGCGCTCACGACGAGCGCGTGTCCATCGTCGACATGAGTCGCAACTACGGCAAGGAGACCGCCTTGACGGCCGGCCTCGACCACGCCGGCGGCGATGCCGTGGTCGTGATCGACGCGGACCTGCAGGATCCGCCGGAACTCATTCCGGAACTCATCGCGCAATGGCAGGCGGGCTTCGACGTTGTATATGCGAAGCGGACGGCACGCGAGGGCGAGAGCGGGCTCAAGAAGGCCACCGCCTCAGCCTTCTATAGCGTGATCCGCCGCGTCTCACGGGTCGAGATCCCGGCGGACACTGGGGACTTCCGGCTCCTCAGCCGGCGCGCCGTCAAGGCGCTCAAGCAGCTGCGTGAACACCACCGTTTCATGAAGGGGCTGTTTGCCTGGATCGGTTTCCCGCAAAAGGCCGTGCCTTACGGCGCGACCCGCGTTCGCCGGGGAAACGAAATGGAATTACTGGAAGCTCTGGAACTTCGCCCTCGAGGGCATCACGTCGTTCACGATCGCGCCGCTCAAGATCGCGACCTACGTCGGCATCCTGGTGGCGCTCGTTTCGTTCGTCTTTGCGGCCTGGATCATCTACAAGACCATCGCCTTCGGCGATCCTGTACGAGGCTACCCATCGCTGATGGTTGTCGTGCTGTTCCTGGGCGGTGTGCAATTGCTATCCATCGGTGTGATGGGCGAATACTTGGGTAGGCTCTTCGACCAGTCCAAGGGCCGGCCGCTGTATTTCGTCAATGCCTACCAGCGCGCGGCTTCAGCGACTAGCACTGGCACTGGCACTGGCACTGGCACTGGCACCGGCACGGGCACGGGCGCCGGGCACCGACACAACAATACCTGCGGCCGCTGGTTCCAGTGCGGGCGCGTGGTGTTCCAAAGAATTAGGCGCCACTCCACGCTTGACGAGCAGCCTACACGCGTGCGCGTTCTGTCAGGGAATCGAAGGCCCAGCCCACAGGTTCTGGTGTCTGCATAAGCGGGCGCTGAGTGCTGGTCACGTAGCGCTTGAACACAGGGAGGAACGCCACGATGTGCGGAATTGCAGGCATCGCATATGCCTACGGTCAGCTGATGGACGCCTCGGGAACACTGAGTCATTTGCGCCATCGCGGCCCCGACGGGTCTGGCGAAACCACCATCAGCTTTGGCAGCCGCAATGTGTGGCTTGGGCATACTCGGACTCGCCATCCAGGATCTCACAGAGGCTGGCGCGCAACCCATGAAAAGTTCTGACGGCCGATGGGTCTTGACGTTTAACGGAGAGATCTACAACCACCTCGATATCCGACGGAACTTACAAAGAACGTGGCGCGGTAATTAGGATACGGAGACTCTCATTGAAGCAATCAGCGAGTGGGGCGTGGAGCGAACGGTTAAGAGACTCAACGGCATCTTTGCCTTTGCGGCGCTCGATCGACTCGAGCAAAGGATCTATCTCGCGCGCGATCCGTTCGGAATCAAGCCCGTCTATTACACGAACGAAGGCGGTGGTCTGAAATTCGCCTCCGAGATTCGAGGGTTGCGCAGTTTGAGTGGCCAGCAATATGCGATTGATCATCAATCTTTGCAGACATTCCTCAGCCTTAGGTTCGTCCCATCACCGTACACCTTGCTTGCTGGCCTGATGCGGTTGGCACCTGGGCACATCCTCACCTTTGACATATCGACGGACGAACAGTCAATCGGTTGCTACGTTACCCCGACTACATCGACATTCTCCGGTGATCTTGATGAGGCGACGGCCCAGTATCAATCACACGTTTTTGCCGCCGTGAAGCGACAACTAATGTCGGATGTACCAGTTGGGGTCCTTCTGTCTGGCGGAATCGATTCGGCTCTCGTCGCCGCCATGGCAGTTGAATCGGGCGTCAAAGCACCTTGTTTTACTGTCGGTTATGCGGATTCGACAACCGCGTGCGAAATCGACGATGCCGCCCACACCGCGAGGGTTCTAGGATTACCGCATCACGTGGTTCGCATTGATCATGAGGCCCTTTGGCAGGCGCTTGAATCTGCAATACGTGCAACGGAAGAGCCATTGGTCACAACATCCGTGTTGCCGATGTGGCACCTGTGTCGGTTAGCGCGGCAAGATGTGACGGTTGTCCTGACCGGCCAGGGCAGCGATGAACTCCTGGGCGGTTACCGTCGCTACCAAGGCGAACTATGGAGAGAGATTCCATTCTTCAGGCACCTCGTTCACGCGGCGGGGCCGCTTCTTGATCGCATGGCGAGGCTGCCCGACTCCATTGAGCGCAGTTCGAGATCGGCACTAATCGACAGTATTGTCGATCGATTTGAAAGTGAATATGCCGTGTTCTCGTCGCGCACGCGCCAGGAACTGATCGGCCGACCGGAAGCGGGTCGCGCAAGCGCGTCAATTCAGCACTGGTTGGATTGGTCGGCCGGGGAAGAGCTCTCACTCCCGTCGAGAAGATGATGTGCATAGACGTGCGGCTTGGGCTTGCCGATGACCTCCTCTTGTATGGTGACAAAGTGAGCATGGCACACAGTCTCGAAGCGCGCGTACCGCTGCTCGACACTGAACTGGTCGGCTTCGTTGAGTCACTTCCCCGCGAATTCAAACTCAGGCTAAACAGAACGAAGATCGTTCACAAGCGGATGGCCAGCAAGTACCTGCCGAGTGCAATCGTCCACCGTCCAAAGAAGGGATTTCAAGTTCCATTCGGAGAGATGATTCGGACGACCTGGCGTGACCGTTGCGCCGATCGACTTCTTTCCTCCAAAGCGATGGAGCATTTCGGAATCAGCGATTCCGCTGTACGGCGTTTATGGGACGAACATCAACGTGGTTTCCGCGATCGGTCGCGCCAAATCTTTGCCTTGCTCGGCTTGTGTGTCTGGGCGAGCCTTTGACCTGCTCTCCTCCGTCTCAATTGTCTCGACCATCGGATGCCTCAGTGAGACCTGAGCGTCGATTCGCGGGCGGATCATTGTCACTATCATCAGGCCCAACATCACTGATTTCTGCGACTGCCCGCACTGGCAACCTCGGAAATCGGAAAGTCGGAAATGCAGCAAAAGGGTACTCAATGATGTAGTGCAGTACGGGGGAATCAAGAAGCGTCGGAAAATACTGCGTGCCGCTCATTTGTCTTTCATAGCCGAAGGCAGTCAGCAACGTCGGAAATATTTGGTTATGACTTGTCCTGTTGCGATATAGAATACTCGCATTTTCTAGCTCCGAATGCCAATAGGGATTTCCCGTGAATGCCAACAGTGGCACAGAGTACTCTCCACGTCGTGATTCTCTATTGCAGTGCGAAGGTGCACTGCCGTCCAAGCGCTGCCCATGATCGGATGTGTATATTATCAGAACCTTCCTCATGTCGACGCCATCAACCACAGCATCAAAGAAACCGTGGGTACTATATATGATGGCCGCAGCGTAGCTCTGCGAACGGGTCTTAATATTATAATCCCACGCTGATGGATAATTATATTCGTAGGCGTAGTGAGCTCCACGCTTGTTTACATAAATGAATTCCCGTGTGCTGCGCCGTAGTATGGCATTGATTCGCTTCGATAAATTCTTGTCGGTGTACATGCCGGCCGAAGATGGCTCGAAATTGTCAATATCAGACCGCTCATCCTTTCCGATGAAGTTCTGCGGAGCATTGCTCGCTTGACCGTCCAGGAGATTTGTGCGATAGCCCGCTTTCTTCGCATACTTCCAAATCTTCGGATGCTCCCGAGGATCGGCACTGGCTGGAGAGGCAAGATCCATTGAAAAACCCCATCTCAACATAGCATTAGTTGCTGCGCTACATCCGGAGGCCGAGATTGCTTCGCCAAAATTCACAGCATTGAGTCTTATCGCTTCATCTTCCAAAATTGCAGAAAAATAATCATGCCTTATACTCTCGTCGACGATAAGTACTACTTTCTCAAACTGCGACACATCTGTCGGTGTAGCCGCAACTTGTCTGCCCTTGGGTTCTGGAATTGTCAACCCGGCAATCGCGAATGTTAATATTATTGATTCACTTGGTTGACGTCCAGAAAATCCACCTAGAAATAGCAATGAATTCCAGAAAACCAACAAGACAACTCCTGTGATAGCGAGAAACCTCGACATTCGCTTTCTGATAAGTTTTTGTACTGTTGGAGCTAAAAGCCCGACGGCAATACCTATTGTTAAGATACCGGCTATGATCCACGCACACGCTATTATAATATCAGTTGTGTAGCTCTTGATAATATTGCCGGCTTGCCCAGTCTCCTCTAGAAGCCATAACGAGCTCTCGAAGGTGAGGCGCGATCCAGCAATTCTTTGATAAACGACATCAGTGATTGCCGATCCTGAAAAGCCAATTGCAAGAATGGCTCTTGGCAAGCCACCTAGCAGTGTAATATTAAGTATGAATAGACCAAAAGAAATCGAGAAGAGGATGGAGTGATTAAATAACTGTCGCCATGATCTGGTATCAATCGCTTGGAGTGTGTCCGGAATAAGATAATGATTTATCAGGCAGTACCCGGATATGAGCAATGCAAATGAGATCGTCAGTCTGCTTGGGGGCAAGATTATTTTCATCGAAAAGCGCCAAATATTGATGGTGGCCTCTAGCTTGATCGACTCTCGGTGGAGCTAAGCGCCAGCAGCCGCACCTCACGCTTCGGTGCGGGTTTGCCCATATTCACAATGGTCCATACTCTCTCGTTCGCGCGGTTGGCCGATGCGCCAGTCTTCAGACCTCGTAGCGCTCAAGTGGGCCAGGCTACGATGAATGCGTGTCAGTCGCGGAACAATAATCGATGACGCCGCCCATCGGCCGGCCCGGTGTCGAGAAGCGATTGTCGTATCGGGGGCAAACTCTCAGGGCCCTTGATTGCGGGGAGATCGTCAACTGAGCCGAGCTCACCGCGAGGTGACTGGACGTTACGGCGGCGTTCCAGCATCAACTCTCGACTTGGGGCTACCGAATAGTCCGCGTTTGGCCTGTTTGGACTCTGCGCCGACGCAAAGCTCCTGCTCAAACAGTTCGGCGTAACGATTTCGCATCGTCAACTGAGAAAACTTTTGTCCTACGCGATCTCGCGCTGCTGCACCCATCGATGCGACGCGTGTCGGGTCAGCGCACCGCCGCAGGCAATTCGCTAGACGGGCGACATCGCCGACGGGAAAGAGAAAGCCGTTGAGACCGTCGACGACTTGCTCCCTAGCGCCACCGACGTCGCTCATGATCATTGGCTTGGCCATTGCCATTGCCTCCAGAGCGGCGATCGAGAATGCTTCGGATTTCGACACCAGTGCAACGACATCGCACGCAGTCAATGCTCCACGCACATCGGACAGAAAACCGGTGATGACGACGTCTTGCTCGGAGCATCAGCGTCGAGATTGTGGCTTGGATCGCATCACGCATTGGCCCGTCGCCGATGATCAGGATCTTCCATCGCTGTCCTTCGCCTCTTAGATGCGCCACTGCGCGCAGTAGGTCGGCATGTGACTGCTCCGGCCTGAGCGCGGCACAGATACCCACAACATGGTCCTCCGCGCTGAAACCGAACGATTCACGCCACTGCTGTGCCTGTAGCAGGAATGGCTCCGGGCTGAAGTGGTCGAGATCCACGCCGTTGTAGATCGTATGCGACTGCCGCGCCCACAACCCAAGACGCCGCCACCGCCTGCGCTGAGTCGCACAAACGAATATCAGATGGTGCGCTGCCAAGAATAGTGGCCAGTAGAGAGCCATTGACAGGCGCTCCTTCCAAGTCCCAAGTTTGTTCGGTGCGGAACACACCTCAAGCACGGTCACACTGCTCGGCGACATCGAGCGCGCGATCTGGGCATACATCAGCGCGAAGCCGTTGGCGCAGACTATCAAGCGCGCGTCGTACTTCGTGACGAGTTCCGCAAGGTTGCGGGCGGCCCGCAAATCAATGCGGGACCGAACATTCAATGAGCGCACATCTGCCAAACGGTCGCGGTCGACAAGTGCGCCAAGGCTTTCGTCAGGCTTGAGGTAAACCAGCACGATTCGATAGCGATCGCTCAGCAGAGTGGCTAGCGTAATCGTCTGTCGCTCGGCGCCGCCCACGCCCAGGCTGTTCACAAGCAATATGACTGCGGGTCGATCGCAGGCAGGCTGTTCAGTCACGGAGTCCACTCAGGAGTACTTGGAAGTCGGGCCACGCAAACATGGAGATTCCCCCATGGGATGACCCAAGCAGTACACACATCTCAATAATAATGAATTGGCCTGACGTCCACTGTAGTCGAGTGCGTTTTGTCGGGGACGCTATCGCGTAATGCGATCAGTCCAAGTCCAGCGGGCAAAGACCCAGCGTTGTGCAAGTATGGGAAGCAGCAAGCCAGCAGTCACCAGCGTGGGGGCCACCAAGAAGAAATGCCAGCCGTCCCAGCCCCAGGACTTGAGCACAATGGCACGCACCAATCCCATCGCCAAAGAATTCATGAGATAGATCGCCAATGTGTTTCGCCCCAGATACTGGAGCGGCTGGCGCAAGGCCGGCCAGCGGTCGACCCAAAGCGCCACTGCAACCAACGCAGGCACACTGAGCACGGCCGCCACGGTCGGTAGCCAACCCTCAGGAACAACGATCAGAGTCACGACAAATGCCGCGACATGGAGCGCCCCAAACCGAGAGACCATCGAAGCCCAGACTTCTGGGTAGCGGTGACAGAGAGCGGCCACCAGGAAGAAGACCGCGTAGCGAGCAAGCTGGTGAAAGGCCAGGAACTCGGTCACATGCCCTGTGACTGACAGCACGTGCAGCGCAAAGAAAGCCACCAACGCAGTTCCAAGATGGCGAGTGATCCAGGATTGCAGCGCGGTCATCAATGCGAGGATCATCAACAGCGTGACAATGAACCAGAGGAACTGAGCGAACCCGTTGGTCGGGTAAGCGAGCATCAACAGTACTTCGCTGAATACTTGGTTTACGGGCCTGTCCACATGCAGAACCCGGCCTGCGATGGCCTTTGCCACGTACACAATCAGCGCGAACAGCAGATAGGCCGGAACGAGTTTCGTGGCATTCTTGCGGAGGCGGCCGGCCCATCGATTGGCCGGCTGCAGGAAGAACACATAGCCGCTGAGAAAGAAGAAGAAGGCCATGTGGAAAGAGTACAGATGCTCGTGCCACACCATCCACCAGTCATTGTCCAGTGGCTTGACATCACGGGCCACCATATGGCCAAACACAACAAGCGCGATACCGATGCCTTTGGCGGTGTCAATTTCTGAGATTCGTTCTGTGGCTGGAACAGAGGTCTGTGCGACGTCAAGCCCCGCGGCTCGTGGCTGGGATGTCATTGAGTCGCCTTTCGCTCTTCGGGGCGAGGTGCGTACACGATCACGTTGTCACTACGGTATGCCAGCCGCATCCACGAGGGCGCGTCGCTCTGCGTCAGCCCCCTGACAAAGAGCAATAGCACGATGTCGCTGTTGTCCCGTTGATCGGAAGCGGGAACGTAGATGACGATTGCCCTGGCATTGAATTGGCGGACCGTGTCAAGGATCGCCGTCTCATTCCACTCCACTTTGCTGAAAAACGGGCCCACCAGAGATACGGTGGGCCGCGCGAGCAAGTGACCGATGGTTTGTCCGTTGTTGGCCACGACGACACCACCTGCCCCGGCAAGTTCCTGAATCACTGCGCGCGCCGACTTGCCGTCGCCCGATGTCGAGTCCAACGCGCTGGCTACGGACCTCCAGTCGGTCCGTTGCGTCCCCATCAATACAAGGAGATTCAGGCACGCATAAAGGCAAGTACCCGCAGCAAGCAACGTCACAGAAGTCTTGCGAGACGCACTGCCTTGCGGAGTTGCCTGCAGTGCGGGTTGCAGGACCAGCCCGAGAAGGACCATGAGCAACGGCAACAGTGGCGCAAAGTAGCGTGCATCACCGTAGTCGATCACACTCTTGAGCCCGGCATAGAAGAGGCACCCGGCGTAGGCCACGGCCAACGTAAGAAGGTCCACCCACATGCCATGCGCTCCGAGGCGCGCGCGCGCTTCGATTGCGACGTCCGGCCGTCGCAGGAGCTCGGATTCGCACCACCCACACAACGCCCACGACGAACAAGAGAGCAAGTGCCGCGCGAGGAATGAATGTCGCCCCCTCAATGCCGGCGCCTGGCCCGAGGAACAGGCGATTGACTCCGCGCACTGTCTCAATGATTACTAAAGACAGAGGATTGCTCACAAACTTCTCGTTGCCCCCTCGCCGAATTGCCAACGAGAGCGATGTTTCTTACGATCCCAATCAGCGTCGCGAACCCTGCCACCGCGAAAGCAAGGGCAAAGCGCTTGGCTAGCTCACGGTTCGATGAGAACCAGTGCCAAAGTGCCAGCATCGCCAATCCGGCAACAAAGAACATCCCCGCATAGCGTACAAAGTACGCCATACCGAACGCCGTTCCCGCGGCCAGCCAGCGCCAAGCGGAGCGTTGCTCGCCGTGGCGCCGAGCAGACGCCGAAGAGCGACACCTAACAGCGCCAAGAAACTGAAGAGCGCATCGGACCACACGCTGGGTGCCGACCTTGATCACAGTGCCGTTGACGACAAAGCCGGCGATGGCAATGTTGGAAAGTAGCGCGAGAGAGGCCCAATCGTTCAGACATCCAGGCTATCAAAGGCACACAGGCGACCATTGACATGGCGCTAACCAGTAGGCCAGACGTTGCAAGCGAGGGCCCGCCCAAACTCGCGAGCGCCAGTGTGAACGGGTATCCCGGGGGGAAAGTCACCGACGAGCGCAGGAATCACGCCGAACGAGCGTTCAGCATCGAAGTGCACGAGCGATGTATAGGCGAAGCGCCCGTCGAGAGCATTCTGCGCGACGCTGAAGTACTGGAAACTATCCTGGCCAGTTTCCGGAGCGAAGCCGGGGTAGAGGTACATCGCGAGCAACACGGCGGATGTGCTTCCCCATGCCCATACGTCAACACTCAAAACGCGAATCGGCGTGTACGTCGCAAGGTGCGTATCTGGACCAGTCGATGGGCGATCATGCGTCATGGGGCCGTTCCCGCCTCTCGTGATGGTCGTGTTGGCGGTGCTTCGGCGCCGTCGATCATCATGATCCCGGTCGAAACTCGTCATATATATTCCATTCGACGAGAGACTCACCGCGTGCAATTCCTCGTCTGTGTGCGCAATGACAACAATAGGGCTCCGATCGCGCGCCACAAATCCACAGGCTGTCAAAGCCGCGACAACACTTGAGAGGCCAAAAAATTCCAGCGATAGGCGGTCCACTGGAAACTGACGTATATAACTTGCAAATGATTGCAGGAGCGCTCGAGTCGAGCGACTTGCATTAATGCAGAAGAAATCGCTGACCATTGCGATCCCGTTGCGCCGCCGCCAAACAACATAGCCCAACGGCGCACTGGATGAGTCTGTCGCCAACGAAATGTGCCAAGGGCTGTCTGGGTCGAACGAGGAATAACGCCAACCCAGTACAGGTGGTCGCCGCTCACCAATGATTACGTCGACATCTCGGCCTTGCCAAATCTTCTCTAGCTCCGGGCCGAAGTTGGCATGCTCGCTCCATAGCCAATCCCTGCCATACATCCAGCCACGACTGATGTCAGCACATGCGATAAGAGCGTCCACTGCAATTGCCACCGATGGTACGACCCATCGCGGTAGCCGATCCCTCCAGTAACTCATACTCCGAATCACTTTGGTATATCGCGTGAGGGTGCCAAGAACACGAAGCCCGGCACGTTCAACAATGGCTCGCGCCTTGTCGTTAGGCGTACCATAAACAAAGTGAATCGCACCTTGCTCACGGCAATGCATGTTCTCATCAGTTTTAAGGCGGGTCCAAGTGATCGATATCCTGGCAGGACAACAAAATCACCAAGTGTCGCCGCGTTAATCCGTCTATTTCCAGCGAAGAAGGCTCTCGGAATCAGCCCCTGAACCCCAATCGCTTTACTATTGATGCATCATGAAGCACCAAGCAGATACCATATCCAGCTGGATTTTCGACGTAATAGTCTCTGTATTTCGTTGCCGCAACGTCGTCAACTAGCCCGTCTAAACCATTCGACCATAAGGCTGGTAATCAGACCTTGCCCCGTCCTGACATCAGGCTGTGTAAAGAAGTACTTCGATTCCATGCATCCTCATCCGATCAGGTTCACGATCGCAAAAATCATCCAGCTCTGCAATCAAGATCGTCGAGGCCATACGCAGGAATTCGACGCGGAACGCACGTAGCAGCAAAGTAGAAGATGTGCACCGGCATTGCTTGTTAACAGCTCAAGCATGGGCTGCGCGTGCGTCATGCCTTACGCCGTTCAGTGCGGAAAGGTATGGTTTCAGCGCAGCTTCTTGGCCAAAATGCTGCGCCATGAACCTAGGACCGTTGCGCGCGTTCGATCATACGCATCCGTCGACTGCAGAATCAGCTCAATACCTCGAACCATTGCTTGCGACGGTATCGTGCGACGACCCGAGTGCTTCGCGGACAACGACGCCGTCCGGATCGAACATTGTGGCCACTGGAATACCGCGCACCCACGCCTGCAGGAAGGTATTCGGGAACCCCTCAACTTCCGACGTATTCGCAAGCAAGCGAGCACGATCAAATAGTTCCCCGATCTCCAGAGTATGCGAACCTTGCCATGGAAAACCAAATTCGGAACTGAGCGCGCGATAGTTTCGATCTGAGTGTAAAAGGCCTCCTCGCCTGGAATGGGGCCACCAACCATATGAAAGCGGTAGTTCGGCATCGACTTAGCAAGATCGACAAAACGATCGGGACGCTTGATTTGACGAAGATTAGCAACCCACAGTACATCGATATCCTTCGACCGCGAAGTCGAGTCACCGAGTGGGCGTTCGATTAGCCCTCGAACTATCGTGCTTGTGATTCCGTAGTTCCGTTGCATCGCAGCTTGCTGAGTCGCTGATTGCACCAGCACTGCGTCAGCCCGCCGCAGCCCGTACTCGTAGAGCCAGCGGTCCCGCAGATGCGTGCACAGTAGCGTGCGGGGATCGCAATCCGAATCGCTGGCAGCACGAAACACGAGGCGCCGCTGATGGAGTCGGCAGTAAATTGCCAGCAGGCCGAGCACCATCCCAGCGCAACTGTAGTAGTAGACATCCGCATCAGCGCGGGACATAGCGGCCCACAGGGTCGTCCAGCGCGGGTAAATGAAGCGGAGGCCCGGAAGTCCTGCGGACGACTTGAAAGTCTTCACCGTCCTGACACTCTCGTACACTGCGCCGTCGGGTTGACCGAAGTCGCCGACCACAAAGCTCACATCATGTCCGAGCCTAGCCAGCGCCATGGCAAATTGCGCAAGTTGCACCTCTGCGCCGCCAACATGCAGATGCCCATACGCCTTCGACAGCGCGGACAGGCCGTTCAAACTAACGACACAAACTTTCATCGATATATTAGACGAGCGGTGTAATTCAGTGCAGATCGATGGCAATCATCTACCAAATGTGAATCGCTTATCCATTTCATTTGGCATTAGTTTAACCTACCGTCAATGTTTTGTCTCTAGAATGACGATCCTGCGGCCTATTGGCTTGAATACTGACCTCATCGACCATTTCACGGAGTCCAAACATCATCCCCAGGCTAAACCACATGAAAGACTGCTCTGGGTGCGGCATATAATACCCATTTGTTAACCCCATAACAAGCATACCCAGGAACGATGCAAACGCGCCAGAAAAGAAGTCACGCAGAACTGGCGGTAGCGAGTGTCGACTCCTGAGAAAGTGATCTAAATCCTCTTCGAATACCAATAGTAGAGATACATCAAGTGACAAACCCAACAATTCCCATATCCAAGAGTATATCCAAGTACATATTGTGCGAGAGCGCAGCGCTGTAGCGACCTGCGTGGTAGCCTTGTTCCACGCCACTGAGCCGATACCTTGCCCCCAGACGGGACTGATCAGTATGTCGGGGGCAAGCAACGCCCACGATGCGAGCGCGCCCCTTCGTCAGCGGGTCATCCATGTTGTGAACGCTGGTTGCCTGCGTGTCGTCGAGACCAAGCGTCAAGCGATCCCAGACGTCTGTCGGAACCGCAATCGCCAGCAAGCGCGGCCAAGCACAGCGGCAAGAACAAGATCGGAGAGTCGCTTTCTTCGGAACAACCAAACAAAGATCACGACGATATATGCCAACGCTCCGCCGCGCGATCCCGTAAGCAGCAGGCCAACCGAAACAATGCCAAATGCTACACCACTCGCCACTCTCGATAGCTTGGATCCAACTCCGACCGTCAGAAACAGCAGCGGCCCCGCAGCAAGCGCAAGCAGCATGCCATACGATTTGGGCTGCAACCCCAAATCCTCGAGATAGGTCCCACGTTGGTCCACGCTCCACTCCCTGACAGCGGCGACCATGATCGCAAGCGCAGGCAAGACAGCTGAAAGACCGAAAGCGATCAGGAATCGCTCTGGCTTCTTGCTGTCCCGAACCGCATTGGCCAGAGAAATGCGTAGATGACAAAGAACAACGGTTTAATGACCCTTGTCTTCAGGAACTCATCGGTCGCAAATGCCTGGTAATAGTCAGGCGCTCGCGCAGGAAAGTTCGCCGCCCCCTCGGGCAGGTGCGGCAATGCCACCAACGCAGCGACCGCGACCGGCACCAGGTAGCACCAGCGGACGACTCTGGGCAGTGGAACGAGGGATTCTCCACCAAAGCCGCGGCGGATAGCGAGCGAAGCCGCAGAGGCGACGATCAGGAAGTTGATCAAGTTGAAACCGCTGCGTCTGCGGAATAAGCGGCGACGAGAACCATGGCAGCAAGACCGTCAGACAGATTGCGCCGACGCGGTAGTCATAGAGGACCAAGCCCACAGCAATGACCCCGACCATGCCGGCAATCGCCCAAAGCGGATCCAGCCAACTGACGACCAGGCCCGTCAGGACCGCAAGGATGCCGAACACTAGCAATAGCAGTGGCGATGGCCGATTGCCCGAATCTAGCGTTCATGCTTGCGACCTCGAAGGAAGATCAGGTCACGTAGGGCAATGAACGAAAGAGATGCAATGGACAACGCCGCAATCAGATATGCAGTGGTCACACCCGGCACACCCATTTCAGACCCCAGGATGCGGGCCAAACCGAGAAAGACAGCGGGACGACGATGTCGATTGCGATATACCAACCGACTTCGCAGCGTGGCAACAAGAACAAAGCCCAATGTATGAGCCAGATAATCTTGAACACATCGCCGACAAGTTGAACTCCCATCAAATCGGCCACAGGCAGGAACGCTGACGAAAACAGAATCTTCACGATCCATTCGCGCAATAAGTAGATGCCAACTGCACAGCCGACGGTTGCACCCACGGCAAGCCCCAATGTCTTCAGCATCTCGGCGCGCAGGCGATCTAGGAAAGTTAGCCTGTTCGCCCAACCGCACCATGAACTGCGTCGTCACGGAGCTCATGACAACCATCAGGTAGGTTTCTGACAACCGCCAGCAGGCTTGCCACAGTCCGGCCGACTCCAGGCTCAAGGTACTTGCCACATGTCCCGGATGAGAATGAGACTGAGGGGTACTGTCACCGCATGAACGATGAGCATCGGGTAGAAGCCCGCGATGCGACGAGCCTCAACGCGATCGAAACGTCCGACGAAATCACGCAAGCTGATCAACGGTGATCGATAGATCAAGACCAGCGTCACGACCAGCGAGCCAATATAGATGCCGGCTGATGCGTACAGACCGCCGGTGACACCCCACCGCATCGCAGCGGGCGCAAATATCGACACGCCAAGGATGGTGGCGCAACGATATTGGACATAGACCACACGTACAATGTCGCCGCGCGCCGAAAGTGCGCCAAGCAGCATGCCATTGAGGAGCGCGGCCAAGTATTGAAAGCGCGCCCAGCACAAATACCCACGCGTAGCTGGCGTCCTTCAGCAGCCACGTCGCGAGCCAAGGCGAAGCTGACGATCACCGCCAGCGCAGTCGGAATGCCGAGGCCGATCCCGACCTTGCCGAGCGTGCCCAGCAGCCGACGGCGACGCTCGGTCATCGTCGCCATACTCGGCTGTGAGACGCCCTGCCGCTGTATCGAGCGCCGTGACTGACAACGCTTTGGCAAAGCGACATGAAGTTGTTGAACTGTGCAACCAGGGCGAGTCCGCTTGGCCCCAAGGTAGACCGCCGTCAACTTGACGCTCACGAAGCTGCAAACCAGTCGCACGAGCGCGCGCACAGCGCCAAGACCGGAGGCCAAGCGTCGCCTGCTCCGCCGCGGACCGATAGGTGCGCTCATCACTGACGCTTCGGCGCGCCTCGCGCGAGCAGCCGATGCTACGCGAGCATCGATCATTCTGCGCCAGTGCACGCTGCCGCCCAATCGCTGGAACAAATCGCGATAGCGCTGCAAGACTGCGTCGACGCTGTGGTTCTTGTGGAAGTGCGCCTTGCACGCTTCGCTTGCACGCCTCCCATGGCTCGCGATTCGCCATCAATGCACTCAATGCGCGTCGTCATGTCCGACAGGTCGCGGCAAACGATCGTGCCGACTTGTCCTGGGATCACCTCAGGGCGCACAAATGAAAGTGTTGGGACACCACGAATCCAAGCCTGCAAGAACGTGTTCGGGAATCCCTCCGAATCGGATGTATTCACGAACAGGCTCGCATCGTCGAAGTACCGCCCGACTTCGGCAAAGGGCACATAGCCAACGAAGTCCAGATTCTCTACGTCGGCCGCCAATGCGCGCATTCGTCGATGGAACGCTTGGCCAGGATCGTTGATGTTGTCGGCACCGCCCACCATCACGAACCTCCTCGAAGGGAAGTGGCGGGCGAGTTCGATAAAGAGTTCCGGGCGCTTGACCGGCTTGAACGTACCCACCCACACGATGGGGCCCGTCGTGCGCTGCGCGTCCGGCGCCCGATTCCGTATAGCAGTTCGGCACGACGACGGCCTCGCGACCAAAGTTGGCCTTCAGCAGTTCTTGCTGCCGCAAGTTTTGAACCAGGACAGCGTCCGCCGAGCGAAGCGCCATGCGGAACAGCAATTCGTCTCGGCGAGGCAACCTCGAAACGTCGCGACCTTGAAACTCGCGGTCACTGGCGCAGGCATAGACAAATCGCTTGCCATGAGTGCGCGCATACCAGGCCGCGGCCGCGGCGCGAAATCCAGCCACGCGGTAATAGACAATGTCTGGATCGATCCGGCTCAGGCCGGCGACGACATCGGTGATCAGGGGATGGATGAAGCGCAGGCCCTTGATACCCCGCCGCCCGGGAGACGGCACATCGATGGATCTGCACGCCATCGCAATCGACAACATCGGCTGACCATAGTCGGCGGTCAGAACCGAAACACGAAAGCCATCCGCGTGCAGTACCTTCGCCAAGATGGCCTGCTGCACCTCGCCCCGCCGGCAAACTCGATGCTCGGCAGATGCAGTGAGGATCGGATACAGACTCATGGAGACGAAGCAGACATGCGGGCGCGCAACGGCCTGCGCGCGACGAGAGTCGTGCTGGCTCAGATCGCCCGACGGCGCCGGCGGGCGCCCGGTGGCCAATGAGGCGAGATCGACGTTCATGCCACTGCTTCAGTCAGCATGCACCGGCGGCTCACTCCTCGCAGTGACATGCGGGTGTCGCGGGCGACTTGCATCCAGCGCTCATGCCAGAGCTGGAATGCCAGCAACAGCCAGACGCGTTGCACTGAGTAGGGATCGCCCGCCTCGAAGCGGCGGCGCACGGCCTGGACGACCGACGGATCGAGAACGCCCTGCTGCGCAATGTGAGCAGGGTCGAGGTGGTGGTCGAGCAACGGCTTGAGCGCGCCCGACATCCAGCGGCCGATCGGCGCGGCGAAGCCCTTCTTGGGCCGATCGATCAGGCTGCGCGGCACATGCTTGTAAAGCACCTTTCTCAGTAGATGCTTGGAGCCGAGGGTGCCGCAACGCAGATTGATAGGGCAGCGAGAAGGCGAATTCGACCAGACGATGGTCGAGCAGCGGTTCGCGGCCTTCAATGCTCACGGCCATGGTTGTGCGGTCCACCTTGGCCAGGATGTCGCCGGGCAGGTAGTGGTCCAGATCCCACAGGCACAGCTTTTCACCCACGTCGCCGGGATAGTCGTCGCAACGGCGTCTGGTCGATGGTGCGGCTTGGCCCAGCAAACGGCTGAGGTCGGCGTCGTGCCAGTACGAAGACGTGAGCACATGCTCGAACTGCGCGCCGGGCGTTGACAGCGCATGGGTTTCCCTCAGGTATCGCAACCGCAAGCGACATGGAGCGGCTGAAGCTGTGGTCGGGGTCGGCGGAACCGGCGCGGCTGGCGAGCAAGCCGTCCACACGCTCCCAAGGCATGGTGGCGGCGAGATCGCGTGCGAAGCCGGCTCATCGACGACAGCTGCCGGCTCGACAACGCATGCGGCGCAGCACTGCGCCGTAGGAGTTGTAGCCGGCAAAGAGCTCATCGCCACCGTCGGCGGACAGCACGACCTTCACTTCTTGCGCAGCGAGTCGCGACACCAGCAGCGTCGGAATGCCGGAGTCATCGCCGAAGGGCTCGTCGAACAGGTCGCCCCAGGTCGGCAGCACCTGCATGGCCTCGGCTTCGCTCACGATCTGCGTGGTGTGCAGCGTGCCCAGGTGCTTGGCAATCTGCTCGGCATAGGGCGCCTCGTTGAAGCGCGGGTCGTCGAAACCAATGGTGAATGTGCGGATCGGTGGCCCATCTCGCTTCA
This sequence comes from uncultured beta proteobacterium, assembly GCA_963840805.1. Lineage (GTDB taxonomy): Bacteria > Pseudomonadota > Gammaproteobacteria > Burkholderiales > Burkholderiaceae_C > CADEEN01. The sequence goes on from CAWJAJ010000002.1 coordinate 57,628, forward strand.
GCAGCGCCACCAGGGCCGAAGAGTCGACGCCGCCCGAGAGGAACACACCCACAGGCACGTCGGAGATCATGCGCAGGTTGAACGCATCGGCCATCAGCGCCTCGAGCTGCTCCGCAAGCGCGTCTTCGCTCGCGCTTGCATCGTGTCCCGGGCCATCGCTTACCGACCAATACCGATGCATCGAAGGCTGCCCGCCGCGCTGCAGTTCCAGAAAGTGACCGGGCGGGAGTTTCGACACCTGCTCGTAGATGCTGAGCGGCTCGACGATGTAGCTGAAGCGGAAGAAGTCGGCCAGCGCCGCCTTGTCGATGCGGGGTTGCCAGTGCGGGTAGGCACGCAACGCCTTCAACTCGGAGCCGAACCACAATGTGCGCCCGTTCCAGCCGTAGTAGATCGGCTTCACACCGAGACGATCTCGAATCAGCGTGAGCCGACCCGTTGGCACATCCCACAGCGCGATCGCGAACATGCCCACGAACCGCTTCACGGCATCCCTCACACCCCATTCCTGAAAAGCTGCGAGGATGACTTCCGAATCGCCCGTGCCAACGAACCGATGCCCCTTCGCCATCCAGCTCGCTGCGAATGGCCGCGAAGTTGTAGACCTCGCCGTTGAACACCATCGCCAGGCGCCCGTCGTTGGACAGCATGGGCTGGTGGCCATGCGCGCTCAGGTCGAGGATGGACAGTCGGGTGTGCCCCAGGCCGACGCCGGAGCCGCCCAGCCAGAGGCCTTGGTCATCGGGCCCACGTTTGCGAAGCGTCGCGACGGCGCGGCGCAGATCCTCCTCGCCAAGCTCCGGCGCGCCTGCGGTCGTGAAGAAGCCCGTGATGCCACACATCGCTTTAGCCTCAATCCCGCGTCACACAAGCCTGCGAATCGACTTCAACAGCTTTGCACGCCATGTCCTGTTCAACACGGCGTTGTACTGAAGAACCTTCTGCCCGCCAAACTCTTCCTTGAACCGATTGATCATCAAGCGCTCTTGATCTTCCGTGCCCGCATACCACCCGCCAAAGTCATAGAGGTTGCACGCGTTGCCCTTGAAGAAGAGCATGTCCTTGAAGTGGTGCAACCGATTCGCCCGGCCGACAAGATTCCGGAAATCCTTGTCCCTCCCTCGGTACAAGGAAGCCGAATGAGACAACACGGCACATGAGCTCGAAATGCAAATGGCAGTGCCACACCAGTGTGTGCTCCGCATTGCGGATCCGGCTCAGAACCAATGTGCCCGCCGCTCGCTGGCTGTCGAAGTGAGTCGCGTTCCAGCGAAGATAAACCCTTGCGCGCGAGCAAACTCGTTGTAGTACTCGATGAACTCGCCGACCGCTTCGAGACTTGGGGTGCTGCATCACCTCATATGAAAGGTCGTCTTCCGCTTCAGCTCGTTTGATCTTCGACCGCGTGTTCCGATGGAAGCCCGAGAAGATGTCCTGCTCGCTCTTCGTCAGGTCCACGACGAGCGTATGGAACTCCTCGTTCGTGGCGCCGGGAACGGGTGCGCTCGCCCTGAAGCGAAACACAACGTCGAAGTCAGTCCAGTCGGGCAACTCTCGTCGAACCACAGTTCGACGTACTTGAGCCACCGTCGACTCGATAGGTAATCATCCGTATACAGCTTCGGCGACAGCCGGCTTGACGGCGCTCCCAAGATGCCCTGAATTCCTGAAGCGTCATGCCGCGGAAATTCTGGGCTATCTCGGTGAACAGGAGCGTCAGGTCGCCGATACAGGTGCTCAATGCTCTCGTGCGTGCGGAATCGAGGGCTGCCACCGGGCATCAACTCCGAAGAGTGGATGACAAATTCGATGTGCGAGCGCTGTTCGGCAAGCGCTGTCCGCACACACTTGAGCATCGGTTTCAGATTCGATCCGTTCGGAAAGATCCAAGATGCAGGCGGCTCGTGCTGCCATGCGAAGCGGCGAATGCCTTTGATCTTGTAGACCCACGGCAGTGTGTCCGCGAGCTTCGACTTGATGATCGTCGGCGGCACTTCCAGCAGCGTCGATTCGCCGGGTCGATCGATGCGATCGAGATCCAGGAAATACGGATGCGACGGGAAAGCCGGTGTAGTCGGACCCCCCTTGGCCCGCCGGATTGCCCATGGTCTTGCGCCAAGACACATGAGGCGTCACCGAGCAGTCGGCAAGGTAGCCGTGTTCGACCAACAGCCGCGCGTAGGTGGCGTTGAACGCCCACCGGCCCGCGCGATGACTGACCATCTTCACGCCAAACTGCTGTTGCAGCAGATCGGTCATGAAGGCCACCTTCGTCCGCCATGACATCCGGCGCAAACTCGATCAGGTATGGATGAGTGGCATGGTCGTCATGGGTCAATGGCTTGATCGGCGGCGAACTCCACGCATGCAAGTGCATCCCGATCTCGCCAGCACCGCGCGCAATCACGTCACGACCAAAGCGAACGAACTCCGGCGACGTGGCCATTTCGTAGTTGGTAAGCCACGTCGGCTTGAAACCGAACTCCTCGCACAGTGCCTGAAAGCGCGGCAGATAGGCCGCATTGCGCGTCAGGATGGGATTGGGGCGCGACCACTCGTTGTCGCCCTCGGTGTCGACCGTGATGATGAATGCGGGACGCTCAGACATCATGTCGTCTCAACGTAACCACGGAACTCACGCACCCCGGCACTGGTCTTCAAGACCTGGCGCCACCCTAGAACTCGTTCATGATCACGCCGGCCATGCGCGCGGTACTGTCCGACAACGCCGCCACGAGTTGCTGCAGTTCCGCGACGCGTGACTCGTTCTTGCGCGCGACGACCAGCGCTGCACCGCATCGCGCCGCAATCACTTGCGCATCGACGCCATACACCGCCGCGGGCGTATCCACGATCACATGGTCGAATTTCGACGTCAGCTCGCGCAGCAGCACACCGAAGGCCGGACGCTCGATCAGCTCGAGCGGGTTGGGCGGCGTGATGCCCACCGGCATGACGAACAGGCTCGGCATGCCCGGCACCTGCTGAATCACCTGCGAATCGACGTGCCCCGCCAGCAGGCTGGACAGGCCCGCGTCGTTGCTCACGTTGAATACTTCGTGCTGACGCGGACCGCGCAGATCGGCATCGACGAGCAACGTGCGCCCACCGATTTGCGCGAACGAGACGGCGAGGTTGGCGCTGAAGAATGTCTTGCCGTCCCTGGAGGCGGGGCTGACGACGGCGAGCGCACGCCGCTGCTGGCCGTTCACGAACACCCTTGTCATGACTTCGCTGCGGATCGCGCGAAACGCCTCGGCCTGCAATGCAAAGGGTTGATTCAGCGCCACCAACTCAGGGCTGAGCTTGCGCCGCTCTTCGGTGGCATAGGGGTAGCCGAACTGCTCGGCCAGTGCTTGCAGCACGTCGTCCTGGGAGGCCAATCCCAGCGCAACCGCCGCATCGCCGAAACGGATGCGGTTCTCGCGCGCGTGGCTCAGGATTTCGTCCACCTGCGCAGCGCTGAGCCCCAACTTCTCGCCGAGGATTTCGCCAATCAGTCGGTCCGGAGCCAAGGTCTCGTCAGCGTCGCGGGCGTTCCCCGCGACAGCGGCCGGCAAGTCGATCGCACTTTGAAGTACTGAAACTTCGCCATCATGCTTCCTTGCGCGGTGCGGGCAATTGCTGGAACATCGCCCGCGAAGACACCAGTGGTATGCGGCGCGATGCGAACCTCCCCTTGCCCCCCGGCTTGGGCAAGACGCCGAGGAGTGGCAACCCAAGCAACTCCGACACCTCGTCGACCGTGTGCACCCGACGGTCCACGAACTCCAACAGCATCGCCGCGGCGATCGCCAGCGCCAGCCCGAAAACAATCGACAGCAAGACGTTGCGCACGACCTTCGGCGAGGAAGGCACGATCGGTGGCACGGCCTGCGCGAGCACGTAGGCGTTGCTCTGTGTCGTCTGGCTTTCGAGACTCGTCTGATTCAATCGTGCAAGCACCGCGTCGTAGGCACGCTGGGCGTTTTCGACGTCGCGGATCAGCACGGCGCCCTCCTCGCGCGCCGTCCGCAGGCGCAGCACTCGCGCACGCTGTGCCTCGAGCGCGCCACGGATCTCGGCCTCGCGCTGGCGATTGATCGTGTTGGTGACGCCCAGGCTGCCCGTCACGCGCCGGGTTTCGGCATCGAGCCGGGCCCGCAACGATGCGATGTTCGCCTTTGCTTCGATGACCTGGGGATGGTTGTCGCCCAGGCGCGAAGTGAGTTCCTGAAAGCGCGCCTCCGCGCGCGTGATGTCGCCGCGCAGGCTCGAAAGCACGGGGTTGTTGACCACCTCCTGCAGTCTGTCGGCAGCCCGGCCTGGGCCTGTGCCTGCCGGCTGCTCGACTCGGCCGCGGCCGCCTGGATGGCGACGAGTTGCGCCGACAGCTCATTCAGCCGCGCTGCTTCAACATCCAGTTGCCCGTCCGACGCGATGATGACGCCCTTCTCGCGCTGATAGGCGGACAGCTTCGCCTGCGCTCGCTCGACATTCGCCCGCAACTCCTTGCCGCGCGTGTCAAAGAAGGTCGAGTACTGCTTTGCCGGGTCGACCCTCAGTTCGAGACTGACGTCCATGATAGGCCTGCACGAACGCATTCGCCACCATCGCCGCCTTGACCGGGTCGGAGGACTTGAAGCTGACGCTGATCACGTTGGATTCGCGCGACGGCTTGACATCAAGCGAGACGTTGAATCGCCTCGACGAGCCAAGCCTCGAGACTGCCGGCGCCCTCGGTGGCCTTCAACCATTGCTTCGCGCGCCTTCGGCTCTTGCGGCAAGACCGAGCTTGCGCACCACATGTTGCGCGACGCGGTCGCTCTTGAGCACATCGACCTGCGTTGCCATGAAGGCAGGTGACGGGTTGCCGGAATACATCGCCGCAGCCACCGGGTCAGGCCGGCTCTGGTCGACCACCAGCGTCGCGGTCGCGGTGTACTGCTTGGTCTGCACCAGGCTGATGCCGATTGCGCTGCCGACCGTCAGCAGGAAGATCAGCACGGCCACCCACCAACGCGCCCGCAGGATCGACAGAAATTGACTCAAGTTCATCGCATTCCCCGTCAGAACAGGCTCTCACGAACAAAGACCACATCATCCTGCTGCAATTGGTCCTGCAGGCCGGGCGTCAGTTCCTGCACCACACCGTCCGGCGCCCTTGCGATGCACGCGAATGCCCCGTTGCGTGCCTCGCTGCGTCAGGCCGCCGCCCGCGGCGAGCGCCTGCAGCACCGTCATGCCCCGCTCCAGGCGCAGCGCCCCCGGCTTTTGCACCTCACCGTAGATGTAGACCTGCGGCATGCGATCGACATAGACGACATCATTGTTCTGGATCACGATGTCCTGCGCCGAGCTATCGCCGCGAAAGAGCGTACGAAAGTCAATCTGCGTCCGGAACGGTTTGCCGTCGCGCGTCCCAACCACGGTCAGCATGTCGCTGCCATCCGGCGCCACGCCACCCGCCAGCGCCATGAGGTCGGACAGGCGCGTGTTGGCCAACTCGAGCGTGTAGCGGCCCGGCCGCACCGCATGCCCGAGCACGGAGGCCTGGCTGCCGCGAAGCTGGGTGACGAGGATCGACACCTGAGGTTGCTTCAGGAACTTGCCGGCCAGCAAGCCGTCGGCCAAGCCGCTTCTCAGCCTGGCTGATGGTCAACCCGCCCAGGGTCACGGGGCCCAAGCAGGGGGTAGCTCACAACCCCGGACTCCGGAATGCGGGTTTCCAGCGAAAGCTCCGGGCTCTGAAACACCGTCACGCGAATGACGTCACCGGCGCCGAGCACGTAGTCGGTCTTGGCCGCCGGGCTCTGTGCGCGCACGACGCTTGCAAGCGCGAGGAGCACAAGCAGGAACAAGCTCCGCAACAGCATGGCTCTCATCATTCGTTCCTCAACGTATCCCAGCGATGGCACCAACATCACGCGATCTCCCAGACATCGTGGCAGCAACTGTGTCGCAGGACACGGCGCCGAACTTCCGATTGGCAACATCATGCCCACAAGCACAGTGCCAACCAGAAATCGAGACTGCGAGTCTAATGCTCGGCTAACACGTCACACCAACCCCGAGTCACGGGAGCAGCGTTGGTGCGAGCCACAGTCGCAGTGCTCTCGTGACGGTATCGACGGTTTTGGCCAGTCCACACCCCGCGATGGCCAGATACTGTAGTGCTGCATCGGGCAACCTCAGGCCAGCCCGTGAACGTCAAGCCGGCTTGGCTTGCGGGGCGGCGGGCCGACGCCGATTGATCGACGCGATCGGCGGTCGGAGGTCAAGCGATAGACGACATTTCGTGTCTTGCGCCTAACCCAATCCAGCGAGCCCTCTTTTCGCGTCGACCGGCTCCGCACGGTCCAGGTCGTAGACAACCTTGTAGGGGCGCGCCTGCAGGATGACGAAGCGCCGCTCCGCCGTCATCGCGAATTCGACGTCCATGGCGTTGGCACTCTCGGCATGCGCGGGGAGCATCGTGTCGTGGATGCGAAACAGTTGATCGGTCAGACCGTGGACATCGGATTCACCAAGGATGAGCGCCCCATTGGTGAGTGAGCTGTGGCTGATCAATTCGGCATAGTATCCGCCGGTCAGGTCGACACGAGGTACTGCTCCGGAAGTTCGTTGCCGATCGCGCCGGTGACCGTCGTACCGACCGCTTGCGAGTTGATGAGGACCCCGCGCCGGCCCTCTTTGAAAGGGTTCTCGGTGATCGCCACGCCGGTCGCGATGGCTCCATCGATGAACGGTTGAATCAGCACGGCCATGGCCACCGTTCGGTGATCGATGCGATACCACTCGCGCTCCTCGAAGGCGCGCTGCAGCCACACACTGGCCCAGACAAAACGCAGCGCCTCGGCGATCTGGTCGGCGGTTGGATCGGCAGGAACTACGGTGCTTTCGTAGAGGCCGGCTCCGTTGAAGCCGGCCAAGTCCTCCGCATTCGTACTGCTGCGGAAGATGAATCGACCCGACCGCGAGATGGCGCGCAACTTCTGGCCGATCGCGGCAAGCAGGTCGGGGGCCACCGGCTGGGCGACGATGGCGGCGCGCAGGCGGGCCAGCCAGTCGGCGCGCAACGATGCATCGTTGTTGAACGCAGGATCGGCGAGCATGGCGTCGATCTCGTCGGCAAGGCCGGCGGAATCGAGATGTGCTGCATAGGCCGAAAAGGGGAGCGCGACTCCCCCGCGGGGTTGCCACGCCTTCGATCGCACACAGCTCCCCGACTTGGGCCGCTTTGGCGCCCACGTAGCGGATGGCGCCGGCAGGCAGCGAGTCCACGTCGAGCAGCCCTGCTGCGTGTAAATCCCGGTCGGGTCGGAATGGTGCCGTGGGCGCGTCGCCGCCCACGCCGCTTCCGCGTCGGCTGCGATCGGCACGCTCCAGGCTGTAGTCCGCGTCGGCGACGGTGAGCTTTACCAGTTCACCCTCCAATCGTTGAAAGGCCTCGAGGTCGATCGCGGCACGCAGCGCCATGTCCGGCGTGTTGCGGTTGCGGCTCAGCACCGCCACGTGCGCAAGTGGTGCCTGGAGTTCGCTGGTGACGAGCGCAGCGACAGGCGGAATCTGAATCGGCACGTGGTCGATAACCACGATGTCAAAAGGACGCACACTGGACACATCGAGCGTGCCTCGCACCAGACGAACGTAGCCGTAGGCCACGCCGAGTACCACCGGCTGGTATTCGACGAGTGGCGTTGATGGCGTCTCGCGAAAGCACGGGCAGCTGATCGCCCAAGGGCTCGATGCGCGTCGCCTGGCGGAGCGTCACGGGGCGAAACCGCAGGTTGGTCGCCACGTGACCCGTTCAGCGACATGGCCGAGCATCCAGGCAATCCAGTCTGCCGTCAGCAGATCGGAGGGATCCAGCTCGACCGTCCAATGGTCGCCGTCGAGATAGTGCATGACCGATCCCAACACGAACCGACGATCTTCGCGCAGGTACTCGGCGAGGATGAAGCGGTTGTAGTCGACGTGAGGATCGATGAAGCGCTGCACGAAGCCGTAGTGCGAAAACCACTTTGACGAGTTCAGGAAGTACGTACGCCGGTCGTCGTGAAGATCGATCACGAACTTCACGGTCTCGGTGCGGGCGACTGTGTGACGGCCGTGTCGCGCCGACACGGTCACCCAATCGCCGGGCCTGTCGATACGTGTCAAGAAGTCGGCGCGCCCTGCGTGCGGCCGAATGAGATCGCTCAATGCTGCAAACATAGAGTGCCACCTTGATACATGGGACTGGGCGCTCCGCCAAACGAAAAGATATGGGACTAGGCACTCCGAAAAACGAAAAGAGTCTGTAAGGTGCCATAGAATAGGTAGGGGGTGAGATCAGACTAGTGATAGGAAAGCTGAAACGCGAAATATGTCGGCACGCGCCATCAGTAGGTTGGGGCCGCGATCCGACTTGTCCTACCTGGCTAGAACTGAAACCCATGACCGGAAGCGAGCTAGCGGACAGTACGTATGACAAGGTATAGGAACGGCGACGCATGTTCAGGGTAACGTGACGCTGTAGGTCTCCGCAGTCGTACCCAAGAACAAGACGACAGTGAATGTCTTGGCACCCGTTCGCGTTACCGACGCCGAGCCATTCGTCGCGAACACGTTGGCCTCGCCACTCGTGGACGTGAAGTCATTGAACGTCACGTTCCATGTGCCCTGGCCACAGTTGCACTGGTGCGAACCGTTGGCTGTGCCACTGCTCGAGTAGCTGATGTCGGAGCCCCAAACATAGTTACCGACATCCGTGGTGCAGGAAGGGCCCGCGCCAGCAGTGGAAGGAGGCAAGCACGTGACCGACCCGGACGCCATGCTGGCCAATCCGCCTGGGCCAGCCAACTGCAAGTTGGCGAAGTCAAGCCGATAGCTGGTCACCGCCCCGCCTGCGCCAACCGTGGGCGTCACGCGCGACGTTCCGTTAAAGGTGTAGGTGCCGTCGGAGCAACTGTTGTAGGTGTAGTCGATGCTGCCGTCGGCATTGGCAGCAAGATCGACCTGACCGCTGCTGCAACTGTACGTCTGCGGTGCCGCGCTGCCGATCCCAGGGACCAGTGAGCCCAATGCCTTGGTCGCTTGGGCATCATCGGCGAGGGCATAGACACTGACCATTTCCTCGACCAATGGAATCACCGCGCTGAGGCTCTGACTGAGGGAGAGCGTCGGCGTGCTCAGTCCGGTATTGGACGGGGGCGTCGGTGCAATCGATGAGCCAACGCTGCTCGCGCTGGCTGCGCCACTGTCACCGCCTCCACCGCAGGCGGAGAGCCCTGCCAGCCCGATAACCAGAACCATCGCGCGCAAAAGTGATGATGACTTCATGTTTGGTCTCTGTTTCCTCTGGGAACTGCGTTGAGATTCGCTGACGCCACTCTACGTTAGCGACCGCACACCGCATACGCGCAAACGCGGGGATCGATCGCATGCCAATGTGCTCTATTCACGCTGTTGGACGATGATGCGACCCGTCCCCGTGCCCGGCCGCGCGAAGTGCGGCGCTGACACGCGCCGTCCATGAGCCCATTCGCCCAGCCCCATCGAGGCAAACTCGGCGCCTTCATCCACGCTGAGGATCTTGGGTATCACTCGGTCTATGGCGAGCCGATTGAGCGCCTTGCCCATGACGTGCCGCCGCGAGAACTTTGGCAGATCCGGGCTTCAGGTCGGCAGCAAGGAGCTCGAGCCCCACTCCCCAACCCCTCGAGCACGCGCCGCCGTGGAGCCTGAGCGACACTACGGGTTGTTACGCCGAACCCGGCGCGCGGCTGCACTGACGCACCACTGGTCTGGCCGCTTCGGCATGACCTGGCTGCGATGTGCGTCGATGGTTCCTAGACGTGCATGCGGCGAGCCGCAGTTTCAACGTTGCGCGCGCAGGTGCGCCATCAGCGCCTGCAGCTCCTGCTGCACCGCTGCCGGGAAGCCCCGCCGCCCGCCGCGGTAATCGTTGATCATGTGGTCGAGCACCTGCAGGCTGTAGGCGGCATCGGCCCAGGCGCTGGCAATCGCATTCACGACGCGCGGAAACTGCTCGCAGGTGATGTGCGGCCGCAACGTGGGGGGCAGGCTGATGACCCAATCCATCGCCGCGCCGGTGAGTGCGCGGTCGACGGGCGTGGGCTTGCGCCGCTGCTGCTCCCAGTAGCCTGGCTGCAGGTGCTTGACCTCGGCAATCCCGGGCGGCAATTCATCGAGCGCCTGGCGCGCGTGTTCAAAATCCGTGATCTCGAAGTCGATCGAGCCTGGCGGTGGCGGTTTCGGCGGTTGCTGGCTGGCCATGTTTGCGTCTCGGGAGTGCGCTGCGCCGCAGTGTCACAAATTGTGGCGCAGCGCACGCCGTTCTTTCAATCCATGTTTATCGGGAAGGATACCGGGTTGACTGCCAGGCGTCAGCAGCGCACCCCCACGTGCAACGCCACCACGCCGCCGGTCAGGTTGTGCACGTCGACGTGCCCAAAGCCGGCGGCCTTCATCATCGCCTTCAGTGCGGCCTGGTCGGGGTGCACGCGGATCGACTCGGCCAGGTAGCGGTAGCTGTCGCCGTCGCCGGCCACCCATTGGCCGAGCCGGGGCAGTACGTTGAACGAGTACCAGTCGTAGGCCTTGGCCAGCGGCGGCGCCACCTTGGAGAACTCCAGCACCAGCAGCCTGCCGCCCGGCCGCAGCACGCGGGCCATCTCGGCCAGCGCCTGCTCCTTGTGCGTCATGTTGCGCACGCCGAAGGCCACGCTGACGAGGTCGAACGAGGCGTCAGGCAGCGGCAGGCGCTCGCCGTCGCAGATCACGGTGGGCAGCACCAGGCCCTCGTCGAGCAGGCGGTCGCGGCCCTGGCGCAGCATGGCCTCATTGATATCGGTGTGCAGCACCAGGCCGCTGGCACCCACCTTGCGAGCAAACGCGCGCGCCAGATCGCCGGTGCCGCCCGCAATGTCGAGCACGCGGTCACCTTCGCGCAGGTTGGCAACCGCCACCGTGTAAGCCTTCCAGGCCCGGTGCAGGCCGAGCGACATCAGGTCGTTCATCAGGTCGTACTTCGACGCCACCGCGTCGAAAACGCCGCGTACGCGCCGGGCCTTTTCGGCCTCGGCCACCGATTCGAAGCCGAAGTGGGTCTTGGCGGGCTCGCTCATCGCCGTGATGCCCTCAGTGAGAGTGACCGCAGGCCGATCCCGCGGTCTTCGCCATCGGCGCATCGCGCGACAAGCCGGCCGCCGCCAGGCGCGCCTCGTACTCCTGCCACAAGCGAGCCTGCTGCGTGCCGAGGTGGTACAGGTATTCCCAAGAGAAGATGCCCGAGCTGTGGCCGTCGCTGAAGGTCGGCTGCACGGCGTAGTGGCCGACTGCTTCGAGGCTGTCGATGCCGACGTCGCGCTTGCCGGTCTGCAACACTTCCTGCCCCGGGCCATGGCCCTGCACCTCGGCCGACGGTGAGTAGACGCGCATCAGTTCGAACGGGATGCGAAAGGTAGCGCCGTCGTCGAAGCCGATCTCGAGCAGACGCGACTGCTGGTGCACGGTGAGCGTGGTGGGGCGGGGCATGTCTGGCATGGCCGAAGTGTATCTGTGCACGCATTGCGGCTGGATATCCAGCGGCATAGTTCACGCAGCCTGCACCATTGGCGTGCGCGAGCGCAGCGCAGAGCGATGCGACAACGGAACAATACGGCACCTCCCCGCCATGCTGCCGATGCCCTTCGATCCGACGTCACTCGCGCTCTTGTTTCCGCTCGTCGCGTGGGCCATCAGCGCCTCGCTGCTGGCCGTCAGCGCTGCCGTGGCCGCCGAGTCGCGGGCGCCTGGCGCGCAACGCTCGCGCAACCTGGGTCTGATCGCCAACACCCTGCTGGCCGCGGGCGTCTGGTGGCCGGGTCATCAGGCCGCCGTGCCCAACGGTGGCGAATTTGCGTTGCTGGCCGCCTTGGCCCTGATCGGCTGGTCAGCCGCGTATGTCTCGCGATTGGGCACGGCCCGCCCCTGGCATGACGGTGAACACCTGCGCGGTGTAGCCGGCACGCTGCTGGTCTCGATGCTGTGCGTCTCGGTTTTGCACACGATGCAGGGCAGCGGGCTGGCATGGAGCCACGGCGGGCTGATCGCCATTGGGGTATTGCTCGCGCTGTCACTGCGTGTGCTTCACGCCAAGCCGGCTCGGACGCAGCATGCCCTGGCATGCCGCTTATCGGGTGCCGCTGTCGCTGCGGCGGCACTTTGCGCGGCCAGCTACCGCACGCCCGCGCCATCAACGGCACTGCTCGATCCGGCCCTGCTGCCGATGGCCGCGCTGGTCGCACTCGGGGGTTTTCTCGTCACCGTGCTGCGCCAGGCGCGCCGCCAGCGGCTGGCGCAAGCGACGGCGCCGTCCGTCAGGGCGAACGTCGATCCCCTGACGGGCCTGCCCGACCGCGCCGCGCTCGAGGCCACCCTGCTCAAGGCGACGGCCGTGTGCGACCGCGAGCGCCGGCAGTTGGCCCTGCTGACACTCAACCTCGATGGCTTCAAGCCCGTCAATGCCACCTACGGCCACGCGGTAGGCGATCAATTGCTGCGCCAGGCCGGCACGCGCATCCGCCGCCTGAAGAAGAAGGGCGACTTGCTTGCCCGCCTGGGGGGCGACGAATTCGTGCTCCTGCTCGACGACAGCACCACCCCGGCCGAACTGGCGCGCCTGGCCGGACGGATCATCGAAATCCTGGCCCAGCCGTTTCGCTTCGGCACCCGCGAAATCGTTCTTTCGTGCTCGATCGGCGTTGCGCTCTACCCCGACCACGGCGCACCCGAGAAACTGCTGGCGCGCAGCGATGCGGCGTTGCGCGCGGCCAAGCGTGCCGGTGGCGCCCGGATCAGCTTCTACAACGCCGACATGGAAGCCGACCTGGCCGAGAACTTCGACCTGCTGGGCGACTTTCGCCATGCGCTGGAGCATGACGAACTCAAGCTCTACTATCAACCCAAGATCGATGCCGCGAGCGGCCAGATCACTGCCGCCGAAGCGCTGCTGCGCTGGCGCCACGCACGGCGCGGCGAGGTTTCACCGGCCGTGTTCGTGGCCCTGGCCGAGCGCTTCGGCCTGGTCGGCCGGCTTGGCGACTGGGTCATCGAGTCGGCCTGCCGCCAAGCACGCAACTGGGCCGACCACGGGCTGCACATGCGGGTGGCGATCAACCTGTCGGCGCAGCACCTGCGCCAACCCGACATTGCGTCGCGCATCCAGAAGGCATTGCGGCGCCACGGCGTTGACCCGGCGCGGCTGACTTGCGAGATCACCGAGACCCTGGCCATGGAGAACACCGCCGCGACCCAGGCCACGTTCGCACAGCTCGGCGCGGCGGGCGTGCACATTTCGATCGACGATTTCGGCACCGGCTACTCCAGTCTGGCTTACCTGCGTAAGCTGCCAGCCAGCGAGATCAAGATCGACCGCAGCTTCGTGCACGACCTCGAACGCAGCAACGACGCGCGCGCGGTGGTCGACGCGGTGATCAAACTCGCTCACGCGCTGGGCAAGCGCGTGGTGGCCGAGGGTGTCGAGACCGTGCGCCAGCGGCGTATCCTGACCGAGCTGGGCTGCAACGAATTGCAGGGCTACCTGTTCGCGCACCCGATGCCGGCCGAGGACCTGCTGCAATGGGCACTGGAGGCGAAACAGGGTGACGCACAGGCCTTTCGCAGCTCGCTGTATGTCCCCGCAGGCACCGCCATCAAAACCAACGTCGACGTCGCGCGCGGCGTATCGGCGCAACCGCAGCCACTGCACTGAACCTCAGGTCGACGCCGGGTCGCCATAAGCGCGTTCAGACGAGCACGCGCTCGATGCCGCCGGCGTTGGCGCGGGCGACGTAATCGGGCATCCAGTTCTCGCCGAGGATCTTGCGCGCCATTTCGACGACGATGTAGTCGGCTTCGAGCAGGCCGCTGTCGAGGTCGTCACCGTAGCGCGCCAGGCCCTGCAGGCAGCTCGGGCACGAAGTCAGGATCTTGACGTTTTCGCGTTCGCCCAATGCGCCGGTCGCCCGCAGGGCGGCCTCGCCCTTGCGCAATTCCGCTTCCTTGCGAAAGCGCACCTGCGTCGAGATATCGGGCCGCGTCACGGCGAGCGTGCCGCTCTCGCCGCAGCAGCGTTCGCTCTTGAGCACGTTGTCGCCCACCAGCGCCTTGACGGTCTTCATCGGCTCCTGCAGCTTCATCGGGCTGTGGCAGGGGTCGTGGTAGAGATATGCGCCCGGGCCGTGCAGCACGATGCCCTTCTCGAGCAGGAACTCGTGGATATCGACGATGCGGCAGCCAGGGAAGATGTCTTCGAAGCGGTACCCCTGCAGCTGGTCGTAGCAGGTGCCGCAGGACACCAGCACGGTCTTGATGTCGAGGTAGTTCAGCGTATTGGCGACGCGGTGGAACAGCACTCGGTTGTCGGTGATGATCTTGTCGGCGCGGTCGTACTGGCCCGAGCCGCGCTGCGGGTATCCACAGCACAGGTAGCCTGGCGGCAGCACCGTCTGCACGCCGGCATGCCAGAGCATCGCCTGCGTCGCCAGCCCGACCTGCGAGAACAGCCGCTCCGAGCCGCAGCCGGGGAAATAGAACACCGCTTCGGTGTCGGCCGTGGTGGCCGCCGGGTTGCGGATGATCGGCACGTAGTGCGCATCCTCGATATCAAGCAGGGCACGGGCGGTCTTCTTCGGCAGGCCGCCAGGCATCTTCTTGTTGATGAAGTGGATCACCTGCTCCTTGACCGGCGCACGGCCGACGCTCGCCGGCGGCGCGCTGGTCTGCGCCCGGGCCGCGAGCTTCAACAGGTTGTGCACGAAGCGCTGTGCCTTGAAGCCGACGTCGACCATCGCGCCGCGCATCAGCTTGATCGTCCGCGGATTGGTGGCGTTGAGGAAGGCCATCGCCGCCGCGTTACCGGGGCGGAAGCTCTTTTGCCCCATCTTGCGCAGCAGGTTGCGCATATTCATCGACACGTCGCCGAAGTCGATCGCCACCGGGCACGGCGATGCACACTTGTGGCACACCGTGCAGTGGTCGGCGACGTCTTCGAACTCTTCCCAATGGCGGATGCTGACGCCGCGGCGCGTCTGCTCCTCGTACAGGAAGGCTTCGATCAACAAGGAAGTGGCGAGGATCTTGTTGCGCGGGCTGTAGAGCAGGTTGGCGCGCGGCACGTGGGTGGCGCAGACCGGCTTGCACTTGCCGCAGCGCAAGCAGTCCTTGATGCTGTCGCTGACGGCGCCGATGTCGCTCTGCTGCATGATCAGCGACTCGTGGCCCATCAGGCCGAAGCTCGGCGTGTAGGCGTGGCTCAGGTCCGCCGCATGGGCCATGGACGACAGTGCCCCTGCCCCATCGCCGCCGTCGGCCGCCTCGTAGCGCAGCAGCTTGCCCTTGTTGAAGCGGCCGTCGGGGTCGATGCGGCGCTTGTAGTCGGCAAAGGCGCTCAACTCGTCGTCGGTGAGGAACTCGAGCTTGGTGATGCCGATGCCATGCTCACCGGAGATCACGCCGCCCAGGCTGCGCGCCAGCACCATGATCCGCGCCACCGCGGCGTGCGCGGCCTGCAACATGGCGTAGTTGTCGCTGTTGACGGGGATGTTGGTGTGCACGTTGCCGTCGCCGGCATGCATGTGCAGCGCCACCCAGACGCGGCCGCGCAGCACGTCCTGGTGGATGCGGCGGCATTCGTCGAGCAAGGGCACGAACGCGGCGCCGGCGAACAGCTGCTGCAGCGGCTTCAGGATCTGCGTCTTCCACGACGCGCGCAGCCGCGCGTCCTGCAGCAGCGCGAAGAAGGTTTCCCCGCCCTGCCCGGCCTGCGCCACATCGAGCCCCGCCAGCCAGCCCGACCACAGCGCGCGCACCTCGGCGAGCAGCGCCAGCGCCTGCTGCACGCGGTCTTCGAGCAACTCGGCGCTCGGGATCTCGCCGGCATCGTCGCCCTTGCCCAGAGGCAGAGGGCTGCGCGCGAAGAAGGCCTCCAGCGCATCGACCAGCTCCAGCTTGTTGCGCAGCGAAAGCTCGATGTTGATGCGCTCGATGCCGTCGGTGTACTCGCCCATGCGCTCGAGCGGAATCACCACGTCCTCGTTGATCTTGAAGGCGTTGGTGTGCTTGGCGATGGCCGCGGTGCGCTTGCGGTCGAGCCAGAACTTCTTGCGCGCGTCGGCACTGACCGCAATAAACCCCTCGCCGGCACGGCTGTTGGCGATGCGCACGACTTCGCTGGCGGCGCGCGCCACGGCGTTCTCGTCGTCGCCGACGATGTCGCCCACCAGCACCATCTTCGGCAGGCCGTTGCCGTGCGCCGCGCGCTTGCTCTTGGTGGCGTAGCCGACGGCCTTGAGATAGCGGTCGTCGAGGTGCTCGAGACCGGCGAGCTTGACGTCCTTGTTGGCGAACAGGGTGTCCTTGATCTCGACGATGCTCGGCACGGCATCCTTGGCATTGCCGAAGAACTCGAGGCACACCGTGCGCACGTGCGGCGGCATGCGGTGCACGATCCAGCGCGCGCTGGTGATCAGGCCGTCGCAGCCTTCCTTCTGGATGCCAGGCAGGCCGGCGAGGAACTTGTCGGTGACGTCCTTGCCCAGGCCTTCCTTGCGGAACGTGCGGCCGGGAATGTCCAGCCGTTCGCTGCATTCGAGCTTCTTGCCGCTGGCATCGAAGTACTTCAGTTCGAAGCTGGCGACCTCGACGTCGTGGATCTTGCCCAGGTTGTGATTCAGCCGCGTGACCTCGAGCCACTTGGCCTCGGGCGTCACCATCCGCCAGCTGGCCAGGTTGTCGAGCGCGGTGCCCCACAGCACGGCCTTCTTGCCGCCGGCGTTCATCGCGATGTTGCCGCCGATGCAGCTGGCCTCGGCCGAGGTCGGGTCGACCGCGAAGACGAAACCGGCGCGCTCGGCCGCATCGGCCACACGCTGCGTGACCACGCCGGCCTCGCTCCAGACGGTGGCCACCGGTTGCGCGACGCCGGGCAGCGACACCTTCTCCACGTCGCTCATCGCTTCGAGCTTTTCGGTGTTGATGACCGCGCTGCTCCAGGTCAGCGGCACGGCGCCGCCGGTGTAGCCGGTGCCGCCGCCGCGCGGGATGATGGTCAGGCCCAGGTCGATGCAGCCCTTGACCAGCCCCGCCATCTCGGCCTCGCTGTCTGGCGTGAGCACGACGAACGGCATCTCGATGCGCCAGTCGGTGGCGTCGGTGACATGCGATACCCGCGACAGGCCGTCGAACTTGATGTTGTCCTTGGCGGTGCAGCGGCCGAGCACGCGGCGGGTGAGCTTGCGCAAGTCCCACACCGCACGAAAGTGCGCGGCAAAGCGTTCAACCGCAGCGCGTGCGGCGACCAGCAGTTCGCCGACCAGCGCATCGCGCTCGGCGTCGTCGGCCGGCGTGCGCCGCTTCTCGACCTCGCCCAAGCGGTGGTGCAGGGCCTCGATCAGCTGCGCACGCCGCTTCGGGTTGTCGAGCAGGTCGTCTTCGAGGTAGGGATTGCGCTGCACGACCCAGATGTCGCCGAGCACTTCGTACAGCATGCGCGCCGAGCGGCCGGTGCGGCGCTCGTCGCGCAGCCTGCGACAGCAGGGCCCAGGCACGCTCGCCCGAGCAGGCGGCGCACGATCTCGCGGTCGGAGAACGAGGTGTAGTTGTACGGAATCTCGCGCAGGCGCGGCGCGGCGGACTTCATCGGCGGCAGCGCCGATGCGCAGGGGCAAGGGTGCGTTCATCGGATCGAGGCGCGCTGTGGTCAACGCGCCTGCGGCAGCACTTGAGCAACGATCCTACCGCAGTGCAGCATTGCAGCGGCGCTCAGGCAGACGAGGGCGCGGCGTGCGCGGGGTTATCCCCGTTGCCCTGCACACCGCCTTCCGTGACAGAAACGCGGTTGTCATCAAACCGGCACACAGTGCGCGGTTCGCGCCGCCCGGCGCAGATGTTTCCTTCATCATGGAGCTGTCATGAAACTGCAATCGCTCGCCCTCGCCTGCCTGGCTCGCACTGGGTGCCGCTTCGGCCCAGGCCCAGACCGAAATCCAGTGGTGGCACTCGATGACCGCCGTCAACAACGACTGGGTCAACGACCTGGCCAAGGACTTCAACGCCAGCCAGAAGGACTACAAGGTCGTGCCGACCTACAAGGGCACCTACGACGTGTCGTTCACGGCCGCCGTCGCCGCCTTCCGCGCCGGCCAGGCGCCGCACATCCTGCAGGTGTTCGAGGTCGGCACCGCGACGATGATGGCCAGCAAGGGCGTCAGCGTGCCGGTCGGCCAGGTGATGAAGGACGCCGGCTACAAGTTCGACCCCGGCGCCTACATTCCCGCCGTGGCCGGCTACTACACCGCGCCGAACGGCGCAGATGCTGAGCTTCCCGCTGAACAGCTCGACGACGGTGTTCTACATCAACAAGGACGCCTTCAAGGCCGCCGGCATCGACACCAGCAAGCCGCCGACCACCTGGCCCGAAGTGGCGCTGGCCGCGGCCAAGCTGAAGGCCAGCGGCCACAAGTGCCCGCTGACGATCGCCTGGCAGGGCTGGACCCAGCTGGAGAGCTTCTCGACCTGGCACAACGTCGAACTCGCCACCAAGGGCAACGGCCTCAAGGGCCTGGACGCGCGGCTGGTGGCTCAATTCGCCGCTGCATGTGCGCCACATCGAGAACCTGGCCAACATGGCCAAGCAGGGCCTGTTCGTCTACAAGGGCCGCGCCAACACGCCGGAGGCCAGCTTCGTCTCGGGTGAGTGCGCGATGATCACGACGTCGTCGGGCTTCTACGGCAACGTGAAGAAGAACGCCAAGTTCGACTTCGCGCTGGCCACCCTGCCTTACTACCCCGACGTGCCCGGCGCACCGCAGAACACCGTGATCGGCGGCGCCAGCCTGTGGGTGATGTCGGGCAAGAAGCCGGCCGAGTACAAGGGCGTGGCCGCCTTCTTCAATTACCTGTCGAACGCCGAAGTGCAGTCGGCCAGCCACAAGCGCACAGGCTACCTGCCGATCACCACCGCGGCCTTCGCGCTGACCGAGAAGTCGGGCTTCTACAAGGAGAACCCGGGCACCGATGTGGCGCCAAACCAGATGGTGCGCAAGGTCACCGACAAGTCGCGCGGCATCCGCCTGGGCAACTACGTGCAGATCCGCACCATCGAGGACGAAGAACTCGAGAACGTCTGGGGCGGCAAGAAGACGGCCAAGGAAGGGCTGGACTCGATCGTGACGCGCGGCAACGAATTGCTGGAGCGCTTCGAGAAGGCCAACAAGGGCTGATGCCCTTGCTGGCCTCGCCGCTGTCCTGACCGCAGCCCTGCCTGCCCCTGCCCGCCGGGCGGGGCAGGCCTTGCGAGATCGACGACGCCGTGGCTGCCGAGAAGCGCGTCACCTTTCGCTCACCCTGGCTGCCTTGGGCGCTCCTCGCGCCCCAGGTGGCCGTGATCGCGCTGTTCTTCTTCTGGCCCGCGGGGCAGGCCCTGGTGCAGTCGCTGCAGCAGTCCGACGCCTTCGGCACCTCGGTCGAGTGGGTCGGGCTGGAGAACTTCCGCAACCTGTGGAACGACGAGACCTACCTGGCGTCGTTCTCGACCACCGCGGTGTTCTCGGTGCTGGTGGCCTCGCTCGGCCTGTCGCTGTCGCTGCTGCTGGCGGTGTTTGCCGACCGCGTGGTCAAGGGCTCGGGCATCTACCGCACGCTGCTGATCTGGCCGTACGCGGTGGCCCCTGCGGTGGCCGGCGTGCTGTGGCTGTTCATGTTCGCGCCCAGCGTGGGCATCGTGTCGTACCTGCTGCGCGAAGGCGGCTTCGAATGGAATCACCTGCTCAACGGCACCCACGCGATGGCGCTGATCGTGATGGCGGCGGTGTGGAAGCAGATCGCCTACAACTTCCTGTTCTTCCTGGCCGGCCTGCAGTCGATCCCGAAGTCGCTGATCGAAGCCGCGGCGATCGACGGCGCCACACCCTGGCGGCGCTTCTGGACGATCCAGTTCCCGCTGCTGTCGCCGACCACCTTCTTCCTGCTGGTGATCAATGTCGTCTATGTGTTCCTCGATACCTTCGCCATCGTCGATGCCGCCACCTCGGGCGGACCGGGCAAGGACACCGCGATCCTGGTCTACAAGCTCTACTACGACGCCTTCAAGGCCATGGACCTGGGCGCTTCGGCGGCGCAGTCGGTGGTGCTGATGTTCATCGTCATCATCTTCACGGTGATCCAGTTCCGTTTCGTCGAGAAGAAGGTGAACTACTAGCATGAAGTCTCCCTCGTTTCCGGAGGCGGATTTCGGCCCGTTGCGGTCATTGCCTTTCCGTTGTGCTGACAGTGGCGCGGCAACGGGGCAGCCGGGCCGGGCACGGCGCTTAGGTTCGGCGGTCTTCGCTGCGCTCAGACTGCCCTGCGCTGCGCGGGTCCGTGGCCCCGTCGCTCAACTCCCTCCGTTCGCTTCGCTCACTGTGGTCGAACAGTCGCGACGAGTCAGAGCACGAAGCGCGCTGCGCGCGCGGGCCCCGGCCCCTGTGCTGCTCGGCGCCTCACATGCGCGCCGTGCCCGGCCCGGCTGCCCCGTTGCAGAACCAGTGGTGGCGTGCGGGACGTCGAACACCGACCCTGTTGCCGGCAAGGCGGCGGGCGGGGCCTGGGCGGGGCGAATCGGCGCCGCCGAGGAGCACAGGGCTTCTGGCCGCGCGCCTTGGCGCGCTTCGTCCTCTGACTCGTCGCGACTGTCCGAGCGCAGCGAACGCAGTGAGCGTAGCGAGTTGAGCGACGGGCCAGAAGACCGAGCACCGCAGGGACCCCGAAGCGCAGCGAAGGGCCAGCCGTCTGAGCCCCGCCCAGGCCCCGCCCGCCGTCTTGCTCGCGCCGATGCAAGCACCAGGAAGCGGACGTGTGCGAACTCCCGCAAAGGGCCGAAAGCAGACAACCAACCCGCGGTCGCGCGTTTCACGCGTCGCGGGTTGCGCGCCGCACAGGGAAGCATCCGACATGGTTGAGCGCCGTCCGCTGCTGGGCATCCTGGCTCACGTGGTGCTGATCATCGGTGTGTTGATCGTCGCGCTGCCGGTTTACATCACCTTCGTTGCCTCGACCCACGCCAACGAGGCCATCATCCACCCGCCGATGCCGCTGACGCCGGGCTCGCACATGGTCGAGAACTACACCGCGGTACTGACCGGAACGCAGGAAGGGGGCGGCTCGAAGGCGGCGGTGGGTCAGATGATGATCGTCAGCCTGGTCACGGCGCTGGTCATCGCGATCGGCAAGATCGCCATCTCGCTGCTGTCGGCGTTCGCGATCGTGTATTTCCGCTTCCCGTTCCGGATGTTCTTCTTCTGGGCCATCTTCGTCACGTTGATGCTGCCGGTGGAGGTGCGCATCGCACCGACCTACAAGGTGGTGTCGGATCTCGGCATGCTGAATACCTATGCCGGGCTCACCGTGCCGCTGATCGCCTCGGCCACCGCGACTTTCCTGTTCCGCCAGTTCTTCCTGACGGTGCCCGACGAGTTGACCGAGGCCTCGCGCATCGACGGCGCGGGCCCGTTGCGCTTCTTCTGGGACGTGCTGGTGCCGCTGTCGCGCACCAGTATCGCCGCGCTGTTCGTGATCCAGTTCATTTATGGCTGGAACCAGTACCTGTGGCCGCTGCTGGTCACGACCAGCGAAGACATGTACCCGGTGGTCATCGGCATCAAGCGCATGATCTCCGGCGGCGATGCGCAGACCGAGTGGGGCGCGGTGATGGCCACCGCGATGCTGGCGATGATCCCGCCCGCGCTGGTGGTGCTGCTGATGCAGCGCTGGTTCGTCAAGGGCCTGGTCGATACCGAAAAATAAGCGAGCAGCCATGGGCGCCATCAGCATCCGCAACGTCGTCAAGCGCTACGGCAAGGGGCCGAAGGCCAACCAGGTCATCCACGGTGTCGACGCCGAGATCGCCGACGGCGAGTTCATCGTCATCGTCGGCCCGTCCGGCTGCGGCAAGAGCACGCTGCTGCGCATGGTGGCGGGGCTCGAGGAGATCTCCGGCGGCGAGATCTCGATCGCCGGCCGAGTGGTCAACGACATCGAGCCCAGTGAGCGCGACATCGCGATGGTGTTCCAGAACTACGCGCTCTACCCGCACATGAGCGTCTTCGACAACATGGCCTACGGGTTGAAGATCGCCAAGGTGCCGGTGGCCGAAATCAAGGCCCGCGTCGACAAGGCCGCTGCAATCCTGCAGCTCGGACCGTATCTCGCGCGCAAGCCGCGCGAGCTGTCGGGCGGCCAGCGCCAGCGCGTCGCGATGGGCCGGGCCATCGTGCGCCAGCCGGCGGTGTTTCTTTTCGACGAACCGCTGTCCAACCTCGATGCCAAGCTGCGCGCAGCGACCCGTCTCGAGATCCAGAAGCTGCACCGCGAGCTCGGCGTCACGTCGTTGTTCGTCACCCACGATCAGGTCGAGGCCATGACGCTGGCCGAGCGCATGATCGTGATGAACGCCGGCCGCATGGAGCAGATCGGCACGCCCGAGGAAGTCTATGCACGACCGGCCACCACGTTCGTCGCCGGCTTCATCGGCAGCCCGCCGATGAACCTGCTCGACGGCCACGCCGACGGCAACCGCTTCACGGTGGGTGGCGTCACGTTGGTACTGCCGCAGCCGGCGCCGCGCAGTGGGCCGCTGCTGCTCGGCGTGCGGCCCGAGCACGCCGTCGTGGCCGAAAGCGGCTGGGCATTGCAGGTCGAACTGGTGGAGATGCTCGGCGCCGAGCGATTGGTCTACGGCCGCCTTGGCGACACGCCGTTCACGTTGCGGGTCGATGCGACGCTGACGGCGCCGCGGCCCGGCGCCACGGTTTGGCTGCAGGCATCCGGCGATCGCCTGCACTGGTTCGACCGCGACACGCAGCAGCGGTTATGAGCGCCTCGCCGGGCCGCTCTCACTCTCGGGGATGGGGCGCGCTGCGCCCTCGGGGCTGACGTGACTCTGCCCTGGCCCTACCCGTTCTGGATCGCGCACCGCGGCGCCGGCAAGTTGGCGCCGGAAAACACGCTGGCGGCGTTCCGCCTCGGCGCGCAACACGGCTACAGCGCCTTCGAGTGCGACGTCAAGCTGAGCGCCGACGACGTGCCCTTCCTGCTGCACGACGCGGCGTTGGCGCGCACGACGCAGGTCGACGGTGTGGCCGGCGAGCGGCCGTGGACCTATTTGTCGCAACTCGACGCCGGCGGCTGGCACAGCCGCCGTTTTGCCGGCGAACCGATGCCTACCTTGGCGGCGATCGCGCATTACGTGCGGCGCAACCGTTTCGCGCTGAACATCGAGATCAAGCCGACGCCCGGTCACGACGAGCGCACCGGCCGCATCGTGGCGCGCGACGCGGCCCGCCTGTGGATGCACGATCCACGGCCGCCGCTGCTCAGCTCGTTCCAGCCGCAGGCATTGCAGGCGGCGCAGCAGGCCGCGCCGGCGCTGCCGCGCGCGCTGCTGCTCGACAGTCTGTGGGACGGTTGGCAGCAGACGGCGCAGTCGCTCGGCTGCGTGGCTGTCGTTGCCGACCAGGGGCTGCTCGACCGCGACCTGGTCGAGCAGTTGCATGCCCGTGGTTGGCGCGCGTTGGCCTACACCGTCAACGACGAGGCCGTCGCGCGCCGCCTGCGCGAGTTCGGCATCGACGGCCTGATCACCGACGCCGTCGATCAATTCCCACCCACCGACGCGGGTTGACGCTCACGCGCCGCCGGCACTGCCGCCGGGCAACGCGACCAGCGCCTCGGCACCGAGTTGATCGTCGAACGTCTCCGGCGCCGGCAAGCTGCGCACGCCGCGCAGCAACGGGTGGCGCCAGGCCGCCAGCGCGACGCACAGGGCGCCGACACCGGCAAACGCGAGCGACGCGCGCAGGTCGACATGCTCGCCGAGCCAGCCACCGATCAAGGCCCCGGGGCCGGCCGGCAGCAGGATCAGCCAGCGCATCGTGCTGGTCATGCGGCCCAGCAGCGGCGCCGGCGTGACGGCTTGCCGCAGCGACAGGAAATTGATGAAGATCAGCACCGCACCGAAGCCGAAGCACACCAGCATGCCGGCGAACATCGCCTGGCCGAGGCTGTGCGCCGGTGCCAGCGACAGCAGCAGCCAACCCACGCCGCACACGGCCAGGCCGAGCAGCAGCGAGGGGCCCGGTCCGATGCGCGCCGAGATGCGGTGGCCGAGCGTGCTGGCGGCAATCGTGCCCAGACCCAAGCCGACGAAGCTGAGACCGATCTGCGATTCGTTCATGCCCAGCGTGCGGGTGGCAAACAGGATCTGCACCACGATCGCTGCGTGGTGGCACATCTGCCACAGGCCGACCGTGAGGGCCATCGTCATCAGCAGCGGCGTGCCGCGCACGAAGTGCAGGCCGGCACGCAGGTCGCGCCAGAAATGCCGATCGTGCCTTGGCGTCAGCCGTTCTTGCACCCTCACGGCGCGCAGGATCGCCACCGACGCCACCAGCATCAGCGCGTCGAGCAACAGCGCCATCGGCGCACCGACGGCCTTGATCAACGCACCGGCAAACCCCGGCCCGGCGACCTCGGCACCCGAACTGGCCAGCGCATTGCGTGCGTGGGCCTCGACCAGCCGCTCGCGCGGCACCACCTGCGTCAGCACGATCTGCGCCGCCGAACCGGCGACGACGTAGACGCAGCCCATCACGAAGGCCACCACGTACATCCACGGCATCGACAGCCAGCCGAGCGCCCAGGCCGCCGGCACGCTGGCGACGATCAGGCCGAGCGCGGCCTCGCCGGCGATGTAGACGGGCAGCTTGCGCACGCGATCGAGCCAGACGCCGCTGGGCAGGCTGAGCAGTACGAACGGGGCGATCTCCATCGCCACCAGCACCCCCATCTGCGTCGGGCTGGCGTGCAGCAGCACCGCGGCGGTCAGTGGCAGCGCCAGCATCGTGATCTGGCCACCGAGCGAGCTGATCAGGATCGACGACCACAGGCGCCGGTAGACGGCGTCGCGCAGCAAATCGTCGGGGGGCAGCGCGAGGCGCTGCCGGAGCAAAGCGAGAAAACGGCGGGTCATGGGGTTCTCGTCGATAGCGAGCGGTCTCGTGAACCGCCTTGCGCGCCAGGCCCCAAAATGACTTCGGGCCTGACGCCGATGTTTCGGCGCAGGCCCGGTCGGGGCAATGCCGAAGCGGAAGACTCAGTGCGCGACCACCGATGCGCCCGGCACCGGCAAGCTGCGCAGGCAGCGTCGGTTCGGGATGTCGTGGGTGGTCATGGCGCGGTCTCCAGGGCTCGAAGAGATGGCAGCGATGCTAGCAGCGGCAGCGTCCGGCACGCAAGTCGGACGCACCCCTAACTGCGATAGTCGGCGTTGATGCTGACGTAATCGTGCGACAGGTCGCAGGTCCAGACCGTCGTGTGCGCCGGGCCACGGTGCAGGTCCACGCGCACGGTGATCTCGGCCTGCTTCATCACCCGCTGGCCCTGCTCTTCCCGGTAGTCGGGATGGCGGCCACCACGCACGACCACGTGCACGTCGTCGAGAAAGAGGTCGATCAGAGACTGGTCGAGGTCGTCGATGCCGGCATAGCCGACCGCCGCCAGGATGCGCCCGAGGTTCGGGTCGCTGGCGAAGAACGCGGTCTTGACCAGCGGCGAATGCGCGATCGCGTACGCAGCGAGCCGACACTCCTCTTGGGTGCGCCCGCCATCAACGCACACGGTGATGAACTTGGTGGCGCCCTCGCCATCGCGCACGATCGCCTGCGCCAGTTGGCGCGCGACGGCGAACACCGCCTCGCGCAGCAGCGCGCCCTCGGACGACTCGGCTTGCGTGATCGGCGCATGGCCGGCCGCGCCGGTGGCGATCAGCACGAACGAATCGTTGGTGCTGGTGTCGCCGTCGATGGTGATGCGGTTGAAACTCTGGTCGGCCGCTTCGCGCACGAGGCCCTGCATCAATGTCGGGTCGAGCACGGCATCGGTGGCCACGAAGCCGAGCATCGTGGCCATGTTCGGCCGGATCATCCCGGCGCCTTTGGCAATCCCGGTCACCGTCACCGTGCGGCCATCGATCGTGACCTGTCGCGATGCCGCCTTCGGCAGCGTGTCGGTGGTCATGATGCCCTCGGCCGCGGCGAGCCAATTGTCGGACGACCGACTCGCCAGTGCCGCCGGCAATCCGGCGACGATGCGCTCGACCGGCAGCGTCTCCATGATCACGCCGGTGGAAAACGGCAACACCTGCTCTGGCGTGAGGTCGAGTCGCTGCGCCAGCGCGATGCACGTCGTGCGGGCACGCACGATGCCGTCGTCGCCGGTACCGGCATTGGCATTGCCGGTGTTGATCACCAGCGCACGAATGCCGTGGCCGGCAGCCAGATGCTGGCGGCAGACCTGCACCGGGGCGGCACAGAACCGGTTGCGCGTGAACACCGCCGCCACGCTTGAACCCTCGGCCAGCGTGAACAACACCAGATCCTTGCGATTGGCCTTGCGCACGCCGGCCATCGCCACCCCGATCTCGACGCCGGCGACGGAGTGCAGCTCAGCGGGGATGGGCGTGGTCAGGTTGACGGGCATAGTGGGATTCGGCTCAAGCCAGCTTGCCGTGGCAATGCTTGTACTTCTTGCCGCTGCCGCAGGGGCAAGGGTCGTTGCGGCCGACGCGCGGCACGGCCTGCGCCAACGTGGTCGGGTCAGGCTCCTGCGACACGCTGCCGTCCTCGTTGGGGTGGGTGTAGGTCACATTGCTGACCTGGCTGGCCTTCTCCTCGATGGCCTCCGCCGCCTGCGCCACCTGCTCCTGCGTCTGGATGCGCACGGTCATCAGCACCCGCGTGACTTCCATCTTCACGACGTCGAGCAATTGCGAGAACAGCTCGAAGGCCTCACGCTTGTATTCCTGCTTCGGATTCTTTTGCGCATATCCGCGCAGATGGATGCCCTGGCGCAGGTAGTCCAGCGCCGCCAGGTGCTCGCGCCAGTGGCTGTCGATGGCCTGCAGCAACACCATACGCATGAAGGGCGTGAATTGCTCGCTGCCGACCTGCGCCAGCTTGGCCGCGAAGGCCTCGTCAGCGGTCTGCACGACCCGCGCGACGATGTCGTCATCGTCGATCGAATCGCTCGCCTCGACCATCGCCTTCAGCGGCACGTCGAGTTGCCACTCCTCGCGCAGCGTCTTTTCCAGGCCATCGAGATCCCATTGCTCCTCCAGGCTCTCGGCAGGCACGAACGTGCGCACCACGTCGCTCATCGTGCTCCGGCGCAGGTTGGTGATCTGCTCGTCGAGCGACGCCGCCTCGAGGATCTCGTTGCGCTGCTGGTAGATGACCTTGCGCTGGTCGTTGCTGACGTCGTCGTATTCGAGCAGCTGCTTGCGCATGTCGAAGTTGCGCGCCTCGACCTTGCGCTGCGCGCCCTCGATGCTGCGCGTCACGATGCCGGCTTCGATCGCCTCGCCTTCGGGCATCTTCAGCCGGTCCATGATCGCGCGCACGCGGTCGCCGGCAAAGATGCGCATCAGCGGGTCTTCCAGCGACAGGTAGAAGCGCGACTGCCCCGGATCGCCCTGGCGTCCGGCGCGGCCGCGCAACTGGTTGTCGATGCGCCGGCTTTCGTGGCGCTCGGTGGCGATGATGCGCAGCCCGCCCTCGGCCTTGACCTTGTCGTGCAGGCCCTGCCATTCGTCCTTCAACTGCTGGATGCGGCGCGCCTGCTCATCGGGCGGCAGGCTCTCGTCGGCCTCGATGAACTGGACCTGCTTCTCGACGTTGCCGCCGAGCACGATGTCGGTGCCGCGGCCGGCCATGTTGGTGGCGATGGTCACGACGCCGGGGCGGCCCGCCTGGGCCACGATCTCGGCCTCCTTGGCATGCTGCTTGGCGTTGAGCACCTGGTGCGGCAGGCCCGCCTTCTCGAGCAGGCCCGAGATCAGCTCGGAGTTCTCGATCGACGTCGTGCCCACCAACGTCGGCTGTCCGCGCCCATGGCAGTCGCGGATGTCCGTGATGACCGCGTCGAACTTCTCCTTGGCGGTCTTGTAGACCAGGTCGAGCTCGTCCTTGCGGATCGTCGGCATGTTCGGCGGAATGACCACCGTCTCGAGGCCGTAGATCTCCTGGAACTCGTAGGCCTCGGTGTCGGCGGTGCCGGTCATGCCCGCCAGCTTGGCGTACATGCGGAAGTAGTTCTGGAACGTGATCGACGCCAGTGTCTGGTTCTCGCTCTGGATCTGCACGCCTTCCTTGGCTTCCACCGCCTGGTGCAGGCCGTCGCTCCAGCGCCGGCCGGTCATCAGGCGGCCGGTGAACTCGTCGACGATGACGACCTCGCCGTTCTGCACCACATAGTGCTGGTCGCGGTTGTACAGGTGCTTGGCGCGCAACGCGGCGTACACGTGATGCATCAGCGTGATGTTGGCCGGGTCGTACAGGCTCGCGCCCTCGGCCAGCAGGCCGGCTTCACCGAGGATGCGCTCGGCGTTCTCGTGGCCCTGCTCGGTCAGGAACACCTGGTGGCCCTTCTCGTCGACGGTGAAGTCGCCCGGCTCGATCACGCCTTCGCCGGTGCGCAGGTCGAGCTCGCCGATCTGCTTGGTCAGCTGCGGGATCACCGCGTTGATGCGCACATACAGTTCGGTGTGATCCTCGGCCTGGCCGCTGATGATCAGCGGTGTGCGCGCCTCATCGATCAGGATCGAGTCGACCTCGTCGACGATCGCGAAATTCAGGCCGCGCTGGGTACGGTCGGCGACTTCGTAGACCATGTTGTCGCGCAACAGGTCGAAGCCGAACTCGTTGTTGGTGCCGTAGGTCACGTCGGCCGCATAGGCGGCCTGTTTCTCTTCGCGCGACATGCCGGGCACATTGACGCCCACCGTCAGGCCCATGAAGGTATAGATGCGCCCCATCCACTCGGCGTCGCGCCGCGCCAGGTAGTCGTTGACCGTGACCACATGCACGCCCTTGCCGGCCAGCGCGTTCAGGTAGACCGGCAGCGTGGCCATCAGGGTCTTGCCTTCGCCGGTGCGCATCTCGGCGATCTTGCCGGCGTGCAACGCCATGCCGCCGATCAGCTGCACGTCGAAATGGCGCATCTTCAGCGTGCGCTTGCCGGCCTCGCGTACCGCGGCGAAGGCCTCGGGCAGCAACGCGTCGAGGTCTTCGCCGCCGGCCACGCGCTGGCGCCATTCGGCGGTCTTGGCGCGCAGCGCCGCGTCGTCGAGCGCTTCGAATGCCGGCTCGAGGGCATTGACCTTCTGCACGACGACGCGGTACTGCTTGAGCAGGCGGTCGTTGCGGCTGCCGAAGATCGAGGTGAGGAGTTTGGGCAACATGCGGCGTGGCTTGTTTGTGTTGGCGCGTGCGGGGCCCGGGCGACGTGGGGCGGCTCCGGGCATTCGCAAGGGCAGGTCAAGGCATGCCCATGCCCACGCCTCGCATCAAACGCACAAAGTGCGCGATTTTACCCGGGGGTCAGCGCGAGCGCCCGCTGGCCAACTGTGGCCGCGGATCACCGGCGCGCGCCGCCAGGAAGCGCGCCGGGTTCTGCGGCACGCCCTCGACCAGCACTTCAAAGTGCAGGTGCGGGCCGGTCGAGCGGCCGCTGGTGCCGACCGTGGCGACGGGCTGGGCGCGCTTGACGAGATCGCCGGCCTTGACCAGCACCTTCGATGCATGAGCGTACCGCGTCAGCAGGCCGTTGCCATGGTCGATCTCGACCAGATTGCCATAGGCGGGGTGCGCTGCGGTCGACACCACCATGCCGCCGGCGGCGGCCAGGATCGGCGTGCCCACCTCGGCCGGGAAGTCGAGCCCGGTGTGCAGCGCCGGGCGATCCGAGAACGGGTCATTGCGAAAACCGAACCCCGATCCGACGGGGCCATTGATCGGTGCAGAGCTGGGCACCATCAGCTGCGCCAACCGGCCTTCGAGCAGCCGCGACTCGATCAGCGTAAAGAGATCGGTGGTTTGGTCGGTGCGCTCGTCGAGCTGAACGACGTGGTCGTTCAGGCCGTCGAGCGACTGCAGGCGCTCGGCCCGCCCGACGTCCGGCACGAACGGGCCGCCCAGCCCGCCTTTGGGTGCCCCGGCCGGCGCCGAGGCGGCTCCGCCGCCTGACCGCAGCAGGGGCTTGAACTCCTCTGGCTTGACGCCGGCCAGACCCGAGACGCGATCGCCCATCGCCTCGAGCTTGAGCAGTTTGGCCTGCATCTCTCCAACCTTCTTGGCCATCGCGTCGAGGTTCTCGCGCAGGAAGCGATCGCGTTGTGCCGCTTCGTCGCGTATCACCAGCTTCACCACCTGGCTGACCACCGGCCAGCCGTCACGCACCGCCGTCAGGAAGACGAAGTGATAGATCGCGCCGGACAGCACCATCAGCACGGCCGCCAGCACCGCCAGTGCCGCACCGAGTTGCAGTCGATTGAATTGCAGCACGCGCGTTGCCGCAAGACTGCCATGAGTGATCAGTATCTGCATCAGCCTAAACTCCTCGACGTGGTCTCGACCAAGCCCTCGACATCGGCGGTGCCCTTGGGCATCAGCCTGGCCCGTGCGCTCGACCAGAGCAGCAGCCTGGCCGATCTGGCAAGGCGCATCGAACAATCGAACGCCCGTTATGCCGCAATTCGCCCCCACCTGCCCGAGCCGCTGCGTGCACAAGTGCAGGCAGGACCGGTCGACGATCAAGGCTGGTCGCTGCTGGCCTCCAATGCGGCCGTCGCCGCCAAGTTACGCCACCTGCTGCCGCGTCTGGCCGAGACGCTGCGCGAGCAGGGCTGGCCGGAACTCCCGATCCGCGTGCGCATCCGCTCGCGCTGATCGTCGCCACCCCGGCTTCGGTTGGTGCCGACTATCCGAATCGAACGGATGACCTACCGCTTACAAGGCGGTTGCTCTACCAGCTGAGCTAAGTCGGCGACAAGCCGGCAGCGATTTTAGGCCGCCACGGCCGGCAAGACGTTACTTGATGCGCTTGAGCGCAGGGCGGGTGCCACCCCCTGGCGACGGCTCCGGCGGCTCGTCCTCGTCGGCACCTGCCGCCGGGACGTCGACCGAGGTCAGCCTGGGCGCATGCCGTGTACCGGCCTCGGTGACCGGCAGCGGCACCGGGCCCGCGGCGCCTGGCGCACTGGGCACCGGGAAGGCCATGCCCTGGCCGTTTTCGCGCGCGTAGATCGCAACCACATGATCGATCGGAACGACGATTTCGCGCGCCGAGCCGCCGAAGCGGGCCTTGAACTCGATCTGCTCGTTGCCCAGTTTCAGGCCGCTGGTGGCCTCGAAACCGACGTTGAGCACGATCTCGTTGTTCTTCACGTACTCCTGCGGCACCTGCACGGTGGCGTCGACGAAGACCGCGATGTAGGGCGTGAAACCGTTGTCGGTGCACCAGTCGTGCAGCGCGCGGATCAGGTACGGCCGCGTCGAGCTGCCCTGGCCTTCGGGAGCGATCGGGTTGACCATCGCCGGCTGCCGGTGCCGCCGCGCCTACTTGCGCATCACCTTCTCGGACGGCGTCAGCGCCTCGATGTAGGCCGGGCGCGAAAAGATGCGCTCGGCGTACTTCAGCAGCGGCAGCGCGTTCTTCGACAGGTCGATGCCGTAGTAGTCCAGGCGCCACAGCAGTGGGGCGATCGCGACGTCGAGCATCGAAAAGTCGTCGCCGAGCATGAACTTGTTCTTCAGGAAGATCGGCGCCAGCTGTGTCAGGCGGTCGCGAATCTGGCCGCGCGCGCGCTCGAGTTGCTTGTCGGTGGCCTTGACACCGCTGCGGGCTTCGAGAATGTTGACGTTGGCGAACAGTTCCTTCTCGAAATTGAACAGGAACAGGCGCACGCGCGCGCGTGCGACCGGGTCACCGGGCATCAGCTGCGGGTGCGGGAAACGCTCGTCGATGTACTCATTGATGATGTGCGATTCGTACAGGATCAGGTCGCGCTCGACCAGGATCGGCACCTCGTTGTACGGGTTCATCAGCGCGATGTCTTCGGGCTTGGCGAACAGGTCGACGTCGCGAATCTCGAAATCCATGCCCTTCTCGAACAGCACGAAGCGGCAGCGGTGCGAGTAGGGGCAGGTGGTTCCGGAATAAAGCACCATCATGGCGGTGGCTCCCTTGCTGGTGATCGGATTGGATCGGAATTCTGAGGCGGTCTCAAAACACGAGGCGCAGTGGATGCGAAGCCGCACCCACTGCGCCGTTGGCGTTGGTGGAAGCTACTTGACGTCCTTCCAGTACGCGGCGTTGAGGCGCCATGCAATGACCGTGAACAAGCCGAGGAACACCAATACCCATACACCGAGCTGTACGCGGGTCTTCTGCACTGGCTCGCTCATCCACTGCAGGAACGCGACCAGGTCGGCGGCTGCGGTGTCGTACGCACGCGCGTCCAGCGCGCCCGGCTTCAGCACCTCCCAGCGGCCCGTGAACACCTCCGTCTCGTGGCCATGCTCGGTTTTCTTCTCGAAGATCGGCCGGCGTTCGCCCTGCAATTCCCAGAGCACGTGCGGCATGCCGACGCTGGGAAACGCCAGGTTGTTCCAGCCGGTCGGCTTGCTGTCGTCGCGGTAGTAGGTGCGTAGGTAGGTATAGATGTAATCGGCACCGCTACCCTGCCCGGGAGACGAGCGCGAGCGCGCGATCACCGACAGGTCCGGAGGTGCCGCTCCGAACCATTCCTTGGCCTGGCGTGCATCGATGGCCGCCTTCATCGGGTCGCCGACCTTGTCGCCGGCGAACATCAGGTTGGCCCTGATCTGCTCATCGGTGAGGCCGATATCGGCCATGCGGTTGTAGCGCATGTAGGCCGCTGAATGGCAGTTCAGGCAGTAGTTGACGAACAGCTTCGCCCCGTGCTGCAGCGCGGCGTTGTCCGTCAGCTTCTCGGCCGGGAACTTGTCCCAGGCCAAGGCGCCCTCGGCCGCGCGGGCGCCGCCAGCGAGGACCAGCAGCGACAGCAGCACCGACTGGAGGATTCTGTTGATCATGGTCGTTGTTCTCGTCTGCGGATTGCGGTCAGTGCGGCTGGAAGACCACGCGCTCGGGCACCGGCTTGAAGGCACCCATCTGGCTCCACCACGGCATGAGCACGAAGAAGCCCAGGTAGTACAGCGTGCCGATCTGCGCCAGCAGCGTCTTCAGGTCGGACGGCGGCTCGATGCCGAGCCAGCCAAGGACCAGGAACACGACCACGAACACTGCGTAGACCGCCTTGTGCCAACCGGGGCGGTAGCGGATCGACCGGGCCGGGCTGCGGTCGAGCCAGGGCAGGAAGAACAGGATGATCACGGCGCCACCCATCACCACCACGCCCCAGAACTTGGCGTCGAAGGTCTTGAGCAGGACGATCACGACCGCTGCAGCGATCAACACGGCGACCTTGGCGATCCCCGGCAGCTTGGCCTTCCAGACCGTCAGCAGGGCGCCCAGGGCGGCGATGACGCAGAACACGTTGACCATCGGGTCGGTGGTGGCGCGCAGCATCGAGTAGAAGGGCGTGAAGTACCAAACCGGCGCGATGTGGGCCGGCGTCTTCAGCGGATCGGCAGGGATGAAGTTGTTGTACTCGAGGAAGTAGCCGCCCATCTCCGGCGCGAAGAACAGGATCGCCGTGAAGATCATCAGGAACACCGACACGCCCATGATGTCGTGCACCGTGTAGTACGGGTGGAAGGGAATGCCGTCGAGCGGGATGCCGGTCTTGGGATCGCGCTTGGCCTTGATCTCGATGCCATCGGGGTTGTTCGAGCCCACGTCGTGCAGCGCAAAGATGTGCGCCGCCACCAGGCCCAGCAGCACCAGCGGCACGGCGATCACGTGGAAGGCGAAGAAGCGGTTCAGCGTGGCATCGCCGACCACGTAGTCACCGCGGATCAGCAGAGCCAGGTCCGGCCCGACAAGCGGAATCGCGGCGAACAGGTTGATGATCACCTGGGCGCCCCAGTAGCTCATCTGGCCCCAGGGCAGCAGGTAACCGAAGAAGCCTTCGGCCATCAGGCACAGGAAGATCGCACAGCCGAAGATCCATACCAGCTCCCGCGGCTTGCGGTAACTGCCATACAGCAGACCGCGGAACATGTGCAGGTAGACGACGAGGAAGAACGCGCTGGCGCCGGTGGAATGCATGTAGCGCACCAGCCAGCCCCAGGGCACGTCGCGCATGATGTACTCGACCGAAGCGAAGGCCAGCGCCGCGTCGGGCTTGTAGTGCATCACGAGGAAGATGCCGGTCACGATCTGCATCACCAGCACCAGCATCGACAGCACGCCGAAGAAGTACCAGAAGTTCATGTTCTTCGGCGCGTAGTACTCGGACATGTGCACCCGGTACGCGTCGAACGCCGTGGGAAACCGGTTCTGCGTCCAGAGCGTCAACTTCTCGACGATCGATGCTCCTGCCGGCGCTTCCTTGAATTCAGCCATGTTGTCTTGCCTCGCCAGTGCGTTGGGGTTCAGGCCTTCTTGTCTTCGCCGATCAGCAACCTGCTGTCGGACAGGTACATGTGCGGCGGCACCTCGAGGTTGTCGGGCGCGGGCTTGTTCTTGTACACACGGCCGGCCAGGTCGAACGTCGAGCCGTGGCAGGGGCAGAAGAAGCCGCCCTGCCAGTCGTCGGGCAGCGAGGGCTGCGCGCCGGCCTGCAGCTTGGCTGTCGGCGAGCAGCCCAGATGCGAGCAGATACCCACCGCGACCAGTATCTCGGGCTTGCGCGAACGGTACTCGTTGCGCGCGTACTCAGGCGTCAACTCGTCGGGTTTGCGCTTGGACTCCGGGTCGGCGACCTGCGAGTCGGTCTTCTTCAGGCCCTCGAGTTGCTCGGGCGTGCGCTTCAGGATCCACACCGGCTTGCCGCGCCACTCGACGGTCTGCATCTCGCCTGGCTTCAGGCCACCGATGTCGACCTCGACCGCGGCGCCCGCCGCCTTGGCGCGTTCGGACGGTGCGAAACTGGAAACGAAGGGGACGGCGGTGGCCACGGTGCCGATGGCGCCGGCGCCGCACGCGATGCCGATCCACGTGCGACGGGCCGGATCGATGGCGTCATTGCTCATTCAATTCCTCGCGGAGAGATCACGGACTGAGGGTCAACCCGAGATTCTAGCGGACGCCTCTGCGCGACCGCCCCGGGCTTGACTCGTTGCGGTTGTCGCCGATACTCCGCGGCGCCTGCGGCCGCAGTCCTGCTGCCGGCGCGATCGGATACACAAGAGGACACAACTGGAGAACAGCCATGAGTTTTTCGAGCGAATTCAAAGACTTTGCGATGAAAGGCAACGTCGTCGATCTCGCCGTCGGCGTGATCATCGGTGCGGCGTTCGGCAAGATCGTCGATTCGGTCGTCAAGGATCTGATCATGCCGATCGTCGGCAGGATCTTCGGCGGCCTCGACTTCTCGAACTACTTCATCCAACTCGCCAACGCACCGGCCGACTTCAAAGGGCCGATGACGTACGAGGCGCTCAGCAAGGCCGGCGTGCCGCTGTTCGCGTACGGCAATTTCATCACCGTGGCCATCAACTTCATCATCCTGGCCTTCATCATCTTCATGATGGTCAAGCAGATCAACAGAATAAAGAAGGAAGCCCCGGCGGCACCGCCGGCCGCACCACCGGAAGACGTGGTGTTGCTGCGCGAGATCCGCGACGCGTTGAAGAAGTAGCACGGTGGGGTGCGGATTTGCCTTCATACTGGGCCCAATGTGCGGTAGCCGGGCTGTTGGCCACGTCAGCCCGCACCTGCGCTAGCATGCGATCCGCCCGATGAACCCACCGCTGCCGCGACTGCCCGCCGCCCTGAGCGCGGCGGTGCAAAGGATCAAAGTCACCGCCCGTGAGGCGACGCAGCGTTGCGTCGACGCATTGGGCGCCGCGGCGATCGCCAGCGGCAGCGCGAGCGAACGCGAGGACCTCCTGGCCGCGCAGTTCGAGCTCAATCGAAAGCAGTCGGCCTTCGCGATGGCTTTCAACGAGCGGCTCGACGACAGCCTCGCCAGTGAAATGCGCCGCCGCGAAGGCGGCAGCCGCACCAGCACCCTGGGCGGGTCGTCATGGCAGTCGTTGACGCTGGTCGACGACCGCGAGGTCGAGATCCAGGTCAGTGCCGAGCGCTTCGCGCTGACGCTGCAGCACGACTGCGAGTGGGAGTTGCGCGAACTCGATGCGCTCGTCGTCGGCCTGTTCCACAACCCCCATGCCGAGCGAACCGCTGTCGAGCAGCGCAACCCGCTGCGCCCGGAAGTCATCGGCAAGGCGATGGTCGCGGCGTGCGACACGATCTGTGACCGCCCGTCGGTGCGCCAAGCGATGGCCGAACAGATGGCGCGCTCGCTGGCCGCTGCGATGCCTGCGGCCTACAGCGCGATCGCACAGGAGTTCAAGGCCGCGGGCATCAAGCCCCCGGAGATGGTCGTGCGCACCGTGCAGGGCCCGGGCAACGAAATCAGCCAATACGCCAACACCGGCTACGACACACTGGGCCTGCCGGTCGGCGCCGACGCGTCGGACAGCGGCGCTGGGCGCCTCGGCCCCAGCAGTGGCGGCGGGCGGTTGAGCACCGGCAGCGGCAGCCTCGGCGCGAACACGCGCTCCGGCGCGGCGGGGGGCCCGGCTGGCCACGCCAGAGGCGCAACGATCGGCCAGGTCGACGGCGAGGTGATGAATCTCATCCGACGCCTGGCGATGCTGGGCAACGTGGCGGTCGATACCCAGGTCGACGCGGTGAACAGTGCACGCGGCTCGGTGGCGGGCGGGCTGGCGCCGATGCCCAACATGATCCTGGCCAATCGCGAGGAGCTGCGCCGCGCCGCCACGGGTTCGCTCGATCACATGGTCATCGACGTCGTCGGCAGCCTGTTCGACCAGATCCTGGCCGACCCCAAGGTGCCGCCGCAGATGGCGCGCCACATCGCCCGGCTGCAGCTGCCGGTGCTGCGCGCCGCGCTCGGTGACGCCACGTTCTTCTCATCGCGCCGCCATCCGGTTCGAAGACTGGTCAACCGTATGGCTTCGCTGGCCGTCGCCTTCGAGGACTTCTCCGAGGGCCCCGGCCAGCACTTCCTGACCTTGGTGCGCGACTTGGTTGACGACATCGTCAGGGGCGATTTCGACCAGATGGCGCTCTACGAGCAGACGCTCGATCGCCTCGAATCGTTCGTCGCCGAGCAGGCCCAGCGCGACGTCGAGGCCAACAGCCGCGCCTCGAGCCTGCTCGACCAGAAGGAAACCGACCTGCTGCTGCAGCAGCGCTACATGCAGCAGCTTCAGGCCGCATTGGCACCGGTGGCGATGGACGACTTCCTGCGCCAGTTCCTGACCCAGGTCTGGACCCAGGCGATGATGAAGGCCACCGCCCGGCACGGGGCCGACAGCGAGCTCGTCAAGCGGCTGCGCGTCGCCGGGCGCGACCTCGTGATGAGCGTGCAGCCCAAGGGCTCGCCGGCCGAGCGCAAGGCCTTCCTGGTGCGGCTGCCGCACCTGATGAAGGATTTGAACGAAGGCATTGCGTTGATCGGCTGGCCCGACGCGGCGAAGAAGGGCTTCTTCGACAAGCTGATGCCTGCGCACGCCCATTCGCTCAAGGGCGAATCGCTGCGCACGCTGGACTACAACCTGCTTGTCAAGCAGCTCGATGCAATCCTGGCCACGCCGTTGCCCCGGCCCGAGGATGCCTTGCGCGGCTCCAGCGCCATTCCGGTGCTCGACGATGTGGTCTCCGGCCCGGGCTTCACGCCCGAGGAAGCGGCACGGATCGGACTGGTCGAGGAAGGCGCGATCGACTGGAACGGCCAGGTCGACATCGACCTCAGTGGCGAGTCCGACGGCGACGCAGAGATCAGTGAACTCGACATCAACATCGACGGCCTGCCGCCACCCGAGCCGGTGGAGCCGACGAGCGGCGCGTCGCTCGCCGACCACGTGCAGATCGGTTTCTCCTACCGCATGCACTTCGAGGACCAGTGGCACAAGGTGCGGCTGTCGCACATCAGCCCGGGGCGCACCTTTTTCGTATTCACGCGCGGCAGCAAGCACCAGCATGCGATCTCGATGACCGCGCGCATGCTCTATCGCCTGTGCGAGACCGGCCGCCTGCGCGCGTTCGAGAACGCCTACCTGCTCGAGCGCGCCACCGCACGGGCGCGCAAGCAACTGGCGGCCCTGCGCGGCGGCCACTCGACGTCCGGCGTGCCACTGACGACGCGGCACTGACGCGCGGGTGGGTTCCTAACGGGACGCGACCGCCCGGCGCGCCCAGCGAATGGCCGCCTCGAGGCTCGACGGATCGGCAACGCCGCGTCCGGCGATGTCGAAGGCGGTGCCGTGGTCGGGGCTGGTGCGCACGAACGGCAACCCCAGCGTGGCGTTGACCCCTTGTTCGACACCGAGATACTTGACCGGAATCAGGCCATGGTCGTGCGTCATCGCCACCACCAGGTCGAACTCGCCGCGCCGGGCGCGCATGAACACGGTGTCGGGGGCAAACGGGCCATGGGCATCGATGCCTTCGGCGCGCGCCGCCGCCAGCGCCGGCGCAATGATCCGCTGCTCCTCGTCGCCGAACAGGCCGCCCTCGCCGGCATGCGGGTTGAGCCCGGCCACCGCGATGCGCAAGTTGCCAGAAGCCCACTGCGGCGCACCAGCCTGGGCGATGCGCAGCGTGTCCAGCACCGCGTCGAACGTGACTGCGTCGATGGCCTCGCGCAGCGCAAGGTGGATTGTCACCAGCACCACGCGCAGCTCGTCGTTGGCCAGCATCATGCGTACCGGCGGCGGCGCCGCGCCGGGTGCAGCGGACAGGGCCTGCAGCATCTCGGTATGGCCCGGATACGGCACGCCTGCCGCTGCGAGCGCGGCCTTGTGCAGCGGTGCGGTAACGATGCCCGCCGCGTCCCCGTGCTGCACCGCGCGCACCGCAGATTCGATGCACGCCGCTGCGGCCGCGCCGGCACGCGCGTCGACCGTGCCCCACGGCAAACGGTCGAGACCCACCGGCAGACCGTCAGGCTGCCATAGCGGCAGGCAGCGCGGCGGGCACGCCGCGGCATCGCGCGGCGTGTCCAGCCGGGCCAGCGGCCAGGGCTCGGGCATCAGCACCATCGCCCGGCGCATCACCGCCATGTCGCCGACCACCACGCAGCCTTCGGCGGCCCCGCGCTGAAAGGCACGCACGATGATCTCCGGACCGATGCCACAGGCATCGCCCATCGTCAGCAGCAGCGGTCGGCGCGTCGGGGCCATGGCGACATTGTCGGGCTGTGTCACGCAGGGTTGCCGATCTCGATGAAGCGGTGCTCGAGTCCGAACCGTTCGGCCACGTGCGCTGCCACCGCCGGCGCGCCGAAGCACTCGGTGGCGTGGTGCCCGCAGGCGAGGAAGGCGACGCCGGTCTCGCGCGCCAGATGGGCCTGCGGCTCCGAGACCTCGCCGGTCAGGAAGGCATCGACGCCGGCAGCGATCGCAGTCTCGAAGTAGCCCTGCGCACCGCCGGTGCACCAGCCGATGCGAGAGAGTGCGCGGCCATCGCCCGGCAGCACCAGCGGCGCGCGGCCGCCGAGCGCCGCCTGTGCCCGCGCCGCCAACGCCTTCACCGACGTGTTCTCGCCGGCCGGGCCGGCGAAGCCCAGTTCCTGTTCGCCGAAGCGCGCGTCGGCCGCGAGCCCCAGGCGCTGGCCGAGTTGCGCGTTGTTGCCGAGCTCGGCATGCGCGTCAAGCGGCAGGTGGTAGGCGAACAGGTTGATGCGATGCGCCATCAGCCGCCGCACACGCTCGCCGAGCCAGCCGACGAGGCGCCCGTCCTGGCCACGCCAGAACAGCCCGTGGTGAACCAGGATCGCATCGGCGCCATCGGCGATCGCGGCATCGATCAGGCCCAGGCTGGCGGTGACGCCGGAGACGATGCGGTGCACCTGTGCGGCGCCCTCGATCTGCAGCCCGTTCGGCCCATAATCCTTGAAGCTGTCCGCCGCCAACAGCGTATTCAGGGCAGTTTCGATCTGATTGCGTCCGGCCATCGCGTCCTCACCTTCGTTTCATGCGCAGAACCTGGTTGATCTTCTCGCAGGCCGTCACCGTCGCCGTGGCACTGCTGTTCGTCGCGGCCACGCTCAAGCCCGATTGGCTCGGCCGGCCGTCCGGCAACATGTTGCCGCAGATCGTGTCGATTGCCACGGCGCCGACCGCACCAGCCGCGTCGGGCGCTGCGGGCGTGGTGGGCGCGATCGTCAGCTACCGCGCTGCCGCGCAGCGTGCGGCGCCGGCGGTCGTCAGCATTGTCGCCAGCAAGGCGCCGCAGCGCCGCCCCGACGCCGAGGATCCGTGGTTCCGCTTCTTCTTCGGCGAGCGTGGCCCGGCACAGAACCAACCGCAGCGCGGCCTCGGCTCCGGCGTGATCGTGTCGCCCGACGGCTACCTGATCACCAATCACCACGTCATCGAGGGCGCCGATGAGATCGAGGTCCAACTCGCCGATGGCCGCCAAGCCGACGCCAAGCTGGTGGGTACCGATCCGGACAGCGACGTCGCCGTGCTCAAGGTCAACCTCGACAAGCTGCCCAGCGTGGCCATCGGCAACAGCGACCAGTTGCAGGTCGGCGACGCGGTACTGGCGATCGGCAACCCGTTCGGCGTCGGCCAGACCGTCACCGCCGGCATCGTCAGCGCGCTCGGCCGCAACCGCCTGGGCATCAACACCTT
Source organism: uncultured beta proteobacterium (assembly GCA_963840805.1). Classification (GTDB taxonomy): domain Bacteria; phylum Pseudomonadota; class Gammaproteobacteria; order Burkholderiales; family Burkholderiaceae_C; genus CADEEN01. The sequence continues at coordinate 98,280 of CAWJAJ010000002.1, forward strand.
CGAGAACTTCATCCAGACCGACGCCGCGATCAACCCCGGCAATTCCGGCGGCGCGCTGGTGGACGCCGCGGGCACGCTGGTCGGCATCAACACCGCGATCTTCTCGCGCAGTGGCGGCAACCTGGGCATCGGCTTCGCCATCCCGGCCAACACCGCACGCATGGTGATGGAAAGCCTGGTGCGCGACGGCACCGTCACGCGCGGCTGGATCGGCATCGAACCGCGCGATCTGACGCCCGAGATGGCCGATTCGCTGCGCCTGCCCGTGAGGGCCGGCGTGCTGGTGACCGGTGTGCTGCAGAACGGCCCGGCCGGGAACGCAGGCATGAAGCCCGGCGACGTCGTCGTCAGGATCGCTGACCAGGACATCGCCAACACCGGCCAGCTGTTGAACACCGTGGCGGCGCTCAAGCCCAACAGCACGGCCATGGTCGCGGTGCAGCGCGGCGACCGCGCGGTCGAACTGAAGGTGCTGGTGGCACAGCGACCGCCTGCGCAGCGAGGCGAGCGCTAGACGCCTGTCGGTCCCCGGATCGGACCCGAGCCAAAGACCGGCAGTCGCGTGGCACTTCACGCGCACTTCACACAGGCCGCCACACCCTTCCTACGCACTTCGCAGACGGACGCGATCCTTGCGGCAAGCCACCGATCCGGTGGCGTCACGCGCAAGGAGAGCCCTCATGCCCCTGCACTTTGCCTCGCTGCGGCCGCACTCGCACACCGGCCGCGTAATCCTGGCCATCGCAACGTCGCTGTTCGCGGCGCTGCTGATCGTGGCCTGGTCGCCCGCGCAGGCCGGCGACACGGAGGCGCGGCCCGCCGAAGGGCCGTACTTCCACGTCGCCAGCGACGATCCCTCGCTCGACCGCCTGCCGCTGAAGGCCACACGCGTCGAGGCCCGCGTGGCCGGCACCGTGGCCGACGTGCGCGTAACGCAGGTCTACCGCAACGAGGGGTCGCGCGCGATCGAAGCGCGCTACGTGTTCCCGGGCTCGACGCTGGCCGCGGTGCACGGCATGACCGTGCGCATCGGCGAGAGGGTGCTCACAGCCGACATCCGCGAGAAGCAGCGCGCCCGCATGGAGTACGACGCCGCGAAGAAGGCCGGCCGCACCGTGGCGCTGCTCGACCAGCACCGGCCCAATGTGTTCCAGATGAACGTCGCGCACATCCTGCCCGGCGACGAAGTGAGCGTCGAGCTGCGCTACACCGAGCTGCTGCTGCCCACCGACGGCCGCTACCGATTCGTCTACCCGACCGTCGTGGGGCCGCGCTACCACAACGCTGCAGTCGAGGGCGGCCAGGGCACGTTCCCCGCCACGCCCCACTGGCCGGAAGGTCAGCGTTCGAACACCGCATTCGATCTGCAGCTTCGTTTCGCATCGCCGCTGCCGATTCACGATCTGGCTTCGCCGTCGCACCGCATCGAGATCCAGGGTGAAGCCAGTGCACAGGCCAGCGTAGCGCTGGCCGACGACGACGGCGCAGCCCAGGACGACCGTGACTTCATCCTCGAGTACCGCCTGGCCGGCGCCGACACTGCAGGCGGCCTGACGCTGTTCAAGGGCGGTGATGCGAGAACTTCTTCTTCGCGCTGGTCGAGCCGCCACAGGCGATCGCGACCTCGCAGATCAACCCGCGCGAGTACATCTTCGTGGTCGACATCTCGGGATCGATGCACGGCTTTCCGCTCGACACCGCGAAGACGCTGCTGCGCGAGCTGATCGGCGGCCTGCGCGCCAGCGACAGTTTCAACGTGATGCTGTTTTCGGGCAGCAACCGCATGCTCAGCGAGTCGCCGGTACCGGCCACCCGGGCCAACATCGAGCGCGCGATTGCCACCATCGAGCAGATGCGCGCCGGCGGCAGCACCGAAATCGTGCCGGCGCTCGAGCGCATCGCCGCGCTGCCGAAGCTCGGCGACGTCTCGCGCAGCGTGATCGTCGTCACCGACGGCTACGTCACCGTCGAGGATCGCGTGTACCAGCTCGTGCGCAAGAACCTCGGCCGGGCCAACGTGTTCGCGTTCGGCATCGGCAGCGCGGTCAACCGGCATCTGATCGAAGGCATCGCCCGGGCCGGCCAGGGCGAACCCTTCATCGTCACCAAGCCCGAGTTCGCGGCAGCGCAGGCCGAACGGCTGCGCCGCATGATCGACGCACCGGTGCTGACGCGGCTGTCGGCACGGTTCGATGGCCTCGAGGTCTACGACGTCGAGCCGGCGCAACTCGATGCCCTGCCCGACGTGCTCGGCGGCCGGCCGGTGGCGCTGATCGGCAAGTGGCGCGGCGAGCCGCGCGGCCAACTGGTGCTGACGGGCCGCAGCGCCCGCGGCGACTGGCAACAAGTGCTGACGGTGCCGGCGCCGGCCGCGGATGCCGACGCGCTGCGCCAACTGTGGGCGCGCCAGCGCATCCAGCAGTTGAGCGACGACGAAGCGCTGCGCGGCGGCAACGCGCAGCGTGACGCGATCACCGCGCTCGGCTTGCGCTACAGCCTGCTCACCAACTACACCAGCTTCATCGCGGTCGACCGCGTCGTGCGCACGTCCGACACGCCGTCGACGGTGGTCCATCAGCCGCTGCCGCTGCCGCAGGGGGTCGGCAATGCCGCGGTCGGCGCAGCGGTGCCGAGCACGCCCGAGCCGGCGGCATGGCTCGCGCTGCTGGTCGCGCTCGGGCTGGTGATCGCCGGGCTGATGCACCACCGCAGACACCATTGAGCCGCCAGGGGAGACCGCCGTGAGCCTTGCTCGTTCACTGCCTTGCCGGCCGGTGCATGTCCCCGCCTGGGGCTGGATCGCGCTGCATGCGGCCGCGCTGTGGCCGCACGGTCTGTGGGCCGCGCGGCGCCTGGCCGACGGCTCCGACGACCCGCTCGGCCTCGCCGCCATCGCCACGCTGGTGCTGTGGCTGGGGCGCGCAGCGCCGCTGTTGCGATTGCAGCCGAGGTTCGGTTGGCTCGCGGCCAGCGTCGCGTTGACCGGCGCGGCCACCGTGGCGCTGGCCTTCACGCCGCCATTGGTCGCCGCCCTGCTGGCGGCGCTGGCGCTGGCGGCGCACGTCGCCGCGTGGCTGCCCGCAGGCGTCGCCGTCGCGCCGCTGGCGGGGCTGGCGCTGCTGGCCCTGCCGCTGGTGGCCTCGCTGCAGTTCTACGTCGGCTATCCGCTGCGCGTCTTGACGGCCAGCTTCAGCGCGTGGCTGTTGCAGGCACTCGGCATCGCTGCCGAGCGCAGTGGCGCGGCGATGACGGTGAACGGCCGGTTGGTGATCGTCGACGCGCCGTGCTCGGGCGTGCAGATGGCCTGGTTGGCGTACTTCGCGGCTTGCGCGGTGGCGGCATTCACCGGCCGGCGCGACGCGCGCGTTCCTGCGCCGGCTGCCTGTCGTCGGGCTGCTCGTGCTCACCGGCAACGTGTTGCGCAACACCGTGCTGGTGGCGCTCGAAGCGCGGCCCGAGGGCTTGCGCCGCGCTGTGGCACGAAGCGATCGGCCTCGTCGCGCTGGTGCTCGTGATCGGTTTGACGGTGCGCGTGATGAGCCCGTTGCGCCGCCAGGAGGAGACAACATGAAGGACACGACGATCCAGAGCCTGCGCCGCTGGGCACAGGCCCACTGGCCGTACGCGCTGACGGCAACGCTGCTGTGGTGCGCATTGTTGCCGCTGGCCGGCAGCGGCGCGCGGCTGCCGTGCCCGCCGCTGCCGCGGCCCCGGTGCTGCCCGAGTGGCCACGCGAGTGGCGCGGCCAGGCGCTGCAACCGCTGGCGCGCTCGGCCGTCGAGGCACGCTTTGCCGAGCGCTTCCCGGGTCGCATCGCGCGCTTTCGCGTCGGCGGCGACGGCGAAGAGCTGGTGCTGCGCGAGGTGCACCGCCCGACACGCATGCTGCACCCCGCGGCCGATTGCTGGCGCGGCATCGGCTGGCAGCGTCGGCGCGCCGCAGTTGGTGCGCGACGACGAGGCGGCCGGCGCCGGCATCCGCGCTGTGGCGCTGCTTCGAGGCCACGCACGATGGCCAGCGCGTGCGTGTCTGCGAGCGCATCGTCGACGCGCAGGGCCTGGCCTTCACCGACACCTCGGCCTGGTTCTGGGCCGCCATCGCTGGGCCACAGCGCCGGGCCCTGGCAGGCCGTCACGCGCGTGCAGGGACTGTGATGCTTTCAGGTGCACGCCGCTGGCTGATCACGCTGCTGCTCACCGCGGCGCTGCTGGTGGCCGTCGCCGCGAGCCTGGTGCTGGCCACGCTGGCCAGCCTCGCGCCGGGCGATGGCGTGTGGTCGGTGCCGCTGCGCTTCGAGGTGCTCGGCCGGCCGGTGCAACGCGAGGCCGGCGTGGCGGTGCTGCTGCGCCTGGCGACCCATCCGTTGGCCGCGCGCGCTGGTCGACGGTCGCCACCTCGACACAGCGCACGGCCGCTGGCGCCTCGCCACCGGCGGGCCGGATGGCGTGGTCGCCACCTGCGCGCCGTGCGATGTCACGTTGGCGGCCTTCGGCCCGGCGCCACTGCACCTCGAACGCGTGCAACTCGCGATCAGCGCCGATGGCGCCGACCAGTACCACGGCACGCTGCGGCTGGGCGCCGGGCCGCGCACCCTGGCGCTGGCCTGGCATGCGCACCTGGACCGCAGCGGGCGCATGCAACTCGACGCCACGCTGCCCGCCACGCCGCTCCACGATGCCGTGCAGGTGTTTGGTCACACGCTGCCCGAACGCGACGTCGTGCGCGTGCAGGGCTCGCTGGCGCTGACCCTGAGTGCGACGCTGCCCGCAGGCCCATGGCGCATCGAGCCGCAAGTCGCCGGCTTCGCGGTGCAGGGCCTGGGCACCGAACGACTGCTCGACCTGCAGCGCCCCGCCGCCTGCCGCGACGGCAGCGACGCCGGCGTGCCTGCCGTCAGCGGCTGGCTGCCGCGCGCGGTGGTGGCGGCCGAGGACCAGCGCTTCTTCGACCACCCCGGCTACGACCTCTCCGCGCTCACCGACGCCTGGCATCACAACCAGCGCACCGATGCCGCACTGGTCGGTGGCAGCACGCTGACCCAGCAGCTGGCCAAGCTGGTCTACACCGGCGACGACCGCAGTGCGGCACGCAAGCTGCGCGAACTGCTTTACGCGGTGGAGATGGAGCGCACGCTGGGCAAGCCGCGCATCCTGCAGTTGTACCTGGCGCTGGCACCGTGGGGCGACGGCGTCTGCGGTGCCGACCGTGCGGCGCGGGTGCACCTCGGCCAGCGCGACGCGTCGGCGCTCGGCCCGGTGGCCGCGGCCTGGCTGGCCAGCCTGCTACCGCAGCCCGACGCACTGCTGCGCAGCGAGAGCGAGGCCGGCGAAATCGATGCGCAACGCGTCGCCCGGGTGCTCGAAGCGATGCAACCGATGAGTGCGGCGCGGCGCGAAAGAGCCTTGGCGACACTGCCTTTCTGGACGCCGGCGACGCTGGCAAAGCCGCGCGGACACATCGTCGCGGCACCGCCGTCAACCCCCTGATCGGCCTGCGGGCAAGGCGCTCGACAGCTGGATCGGCGGTGCTGCGTCACCGACAATCACAACCCTTACCCGCCGCGGCGGCGCTCGCTTCGCCGGCTCGGCTCCAATGCAGGCCACAGCCTGCCGGCCATCCGGCATGGACGATGACAACACCATGGACGCTCTCGAACCCTGTTCACAACTGCGGCGCGGCGTCGCGCCGCTGGCCCTGGCATTGCTGACGCTGGTCGTCGGCTGCGCGGCGCCGACGACGCGCAGCGGCACGCCATCGGTGTGGCCCGGTGGCAGCGACACCGCCCCGTCCTCACCAGCGGCACGGCCCGACGCGCCAGTCTCGCCACTGGTGGTCGAGAAGCGCTGGCTCGACGACTGGTTCCGCGGTACGCCGGTGGTGATCGCGCTGCAAGGGGACAATGCGTTGAACGTTGAAGTGCCGCTGGCCCATTCGTTCGCCGCCGGCAGCAACACCATCAGGCCGGCGTTGGCGGCCGTGCTCGACCGCGTCGCGACCAGTCTGCGCCGCCAGGCCGGCATGCGGGTGTCGATTGCCGCCCCGTCCGACATCGGCGGCGCCGCCACACAGGTATCGAACCGCACGCAACAGGTGCGCGAGCACCTGGTCGGGCGGGGTGTGCCGGGCAGCCGCATCACCAGCCTGGGCAGCGCGCGCGCCGGCGCGCCGGTGCAGTTGCAGATCGTCGTCGCCCCGCAACCGATCTCGCACCTCGACGACCGTACGCAGGCGGCGCCGGCCGCCGGCATCAAACCAACGGCGGCAATACCGGGGTCAGCGCCCAGGCGCTGACCCGCGCCCGGGCCGCGACGCTCAGGCCGCCAGCAAGGCGCTGAACAGCGGATCGTGCGGCGTGCGCGGCCGGTAAGGTGACACCTGGCGCGCGATCGCGGCAATGTGCTCGGGCGTCGTGCCGCAACAGCCGCCGACGATGTTGAGGAATCCGCTCTTCGCGAAATCCTCCATCAGGCCGGCCGTGACCTGCGGGCGTCTCGTCGAAGCCGGTCTCGCTCATCGGGTTGGGCAAGCCCGCGTTCGGGTAGCACGAGATGTAGGTGTCGCTGGCGACCTTGGCCAGTTCCTCGAGGTAGGGCCGCATCAGCGCCGCGCCGAGCGCGCAATTCAGGCCCACCGCCAGCGGGCGCGCATGGCGCACCGAGTGCCAGAACGCGGCGACCGTCTGGCCCGACAGGATCCGGCCCGACGCATCGGTGACGGTCCCGGAGATGATCACCGGCAGCCGCTCGCCGCTGTCGTGCATCAGTTCGTCGAGCGCGAAGATCGCCGCCTTGGCATTGAGGGTGTCGAAGATCGTCTCGACCAGGAACAGGTCGACGCCGCCTTCGAGCAGGCCCTCGGCCTGCTCGCGGTAGGCGGCCCGCAGTTGTTCGAAGGTGACGTTGCGCGCGCCCGGATCGTTGACATCCGGGCTGATGCTGGCCGTGCGCGGCGTCGGGCCCAGCGCGCCGGCCACGAAGCGCGGCTTGTCGGGCGTGCTGGCCGCGTCGGCCGCTTCGCGCGCCAGCCGTGCCGCCGCGACGTTCATCTCGCGCGCCAGCGGCGCCAAGCCGTAGTCCTCCTGCGCGATCGACGTCGCGCCGAAGGTGTTGGTCTCGATGATGTCGGCACCGGCGGCGAGGTAGGCCGCATGGATCTCGCGCAGCACGTCGGGCCGCGTCAGTTGCAGCAGTTCGTTGTTGCCCTTCAGGTCCTTCGGCGTGGTCCTCGAAGCGCTCGCCACGGTAGTCGGCCTCGCCGAGCTTGTAGCGCTGGATCATGGTGCCCATCGCGCCATCGATGATGACGATGCGTTGGGCCAGCAGGGCAGGCAGCGCGGCGCCACGGGTGTAGGCAACGGTCGGAGTCATGCGTGCATTGTAGGAAGCCGGTCGTCGCTGGCCGCGCGCCGCGCGAGAGACCCCCGCCTCCGAGGGGCGCTATTGCAGCGTCGGCGGCTCGCCGGCTGGCGGCACGCGGCTCGCGCGGCACGGCGCGCTTCTCGATGAACAGGCGTGTGCTCTCCTCGCCCGCGGCCCACAGCGCCAGCCGCTCGGCATCCATCGGCCGCGCAAACAGGTAGCCCTGGAATTCGTCGCAGCCCAGGGTTTGCAGGATGTCGCGCTGGCGCTCGGTCTCGACGCCTTCGGCGACGACGCGCAGGCCCAGCGCATGAGCCAGGCGGATCACCGCATCGACCACGGCCATGGCGTCGCCGCTGAGGCCCAGGTCAGCGACGAAACTGCGGTCGATCTTCAACTGCCGCGCCGGCAGCGTGCGCAGGTAGGCCAGGCTGGAGTGGCCGGTGCCGAAATCGTCGATGGCCAGCGAGGCGCCGGCGCGCGCCAGCTGCGCGAACGAGCGCAGCGTGGCCTGGGTGTCCTCCATGGCCACGCTTTCGGTGATCTCGAAGGTCAGCAGCGCGGCGTCGACGCGGTGCCGCGCCAAGGTGCGCGCGGATGCGTTGCACCAGATCGTCCTGGCGCAACTGATGCGCCGACAGGTTGACCGCCACGCGAATGCGCAGGCCGGCGTCTTCCCAGGCGCGGATCTGGCGGCAGGCCTCGTCGAACACCCATTCGCCGATCTGCGCCGATCAGCCCGAATCGCTCGGCCACCGCGATCAGCTCGGTCGGCGCCGACCGCGCCACGTGCGGCATGCTGCCAGCGCACCAGCGCCTCGACACCGGTGAATTCGCCGGTACGCGCATCGACCTTGGGTTGGTAGTGGAGCTCCAGCTCGCCCTGCTCGATGGCCTGGCGCAGGTCGCGTCTGCAAGGCCAGTTGGTCGCTGGCATCGAGCTCCATGCGCGGCTCGAAGAAGGCATAGGTCGAGCCGCCGGTGCGCTTGACGGCGAACATCGCCGAGTCGGCGTTGCCGATCAATCGGCTCGTCGGCCCGTGCTCGGGGAAGACTGCAATGCCGATCGAGCACGACAGGCGAACCTCGCTGCCGCCGGGCAGGCGGTACGGCGCGACCAGCGCATGCAGCGTGCGCTGGGCCGCGGCGGCGGCGGCCTCGTGCGAGCCCGGCGCGGCCACCAGCAGCAGGAATTCGTCGCCGCCGATGCGTGCCGCGGTGTCCTGCGCCGCGCCAGCGCGTCAGGCGCCGGCCGACTTCCTGCAGCACCTCGTCGCCCGCCGCGTGGCCGAACGATTCGTTGACCGCCTTGAAGCCGTCGATGTCGATGAACAGCACCGCCATCGCCGAGGCGCTGCGGCCGACGTGGTCGAGCAGGCTGTCGAGCCGCTCCTCGAAGTGCAGGCCGGTTGGGCAGCCCGGTCAGCGCGTCCTGGAACGCCAGTGCGCGCAGCCGCCGGTTGGCGGCGTGCAACGAACTCGGCGAGCGACTGCGCGCGCCGGCCGGTGCGCGAATCGACCACCACGCAGACCAAGCGCCATCGCCATCACGAAACGCGCCGAACGCCAGTGCCAGCAGCACCAGCCGCGCGTCGACCGCGTCCGGCGGAACGGCACCCGCCAGAACGTCGGCCTCGGCCGGTGAACCAGGGGCACGGCGGGCAAGGCTGCAGGCCGAGCAGCTGGCCGAGCAGCCAGGCCATGGCAAATACGCACCACACCCGCCACGCGCTGCGAACTGGTCCAGCGAAACCGGCGCGCTGTCGGCCCGTTCAGCAACAGCAGCGCCAGCCAATAGCCCGACCGCGGCGGCGGCCAGGGCGGCCACGCGTCGGGCCGGCGGCCAGCGCCTGCCAGGGCGGCGGCGCGGCCATGGCGGCACCCAGCACGACGAAGATCATCGCCATGCAGCGGCACCAGCAGCACAACGGTTGCCGCATTGACCCAGATGCGCGAGGGCAGCCAGCGCGCGATCAGCATCAGCGGCGGCGCAACCGGCGACGGCAAGCATCCAGGCGGCGACGAACGGCGAGGCAACGAACCAGGGCGCCGCCGGGTCCTGCATGGCGTGCCAGAGCGCGAGCTGCAAGACCCACAGGCCGGTGCCGACGGCAAACGCGCCGCCCGAGCCCCAGCCCAGCGCCACCACCCAATCGTGCGAGCGGGCCTTGCGCAGTGCGTGAGCCAGCACCGCGCCCGTGGCCGCGCCACCGGCGAGCAGCGCGGCCATCGTGGCCAACGACAGGGCGGGGATATTCAGCGGGGCCAGGGCCATCGGTCTCCGTTCGAAGTTGCGTTCGTCCCCACGCGATCCGATTGTTCACCGGTTTGTGCCCGCACCTGATCGGGTAAGCGAGCAACCACACCCCTCGTTCTTGGGGTGAAGCGACGCGATCACGGCGGGGTCGTGAAGCCGATCCCGCGCCGGTCGCGCACACCGGGTTTGACGCGGTGCTCGCTCTCCAGTTGCGCGAGGAACTCGTCGGCCTCGAACGCTGCACCAAGGATATCGACCTGGCGTTTCACCGCCGCGAAGTCGCCCGGCGCCAGTTGGTCGAGGGTGGCCAGGCGCTGGCGCTGCTCGGTGGACAGGCGCGCGGCATCGCCGTCGAGGGCCTCGGCGACGAACATCGCCACGCGCTGCTCCGCGCCCAGCGGCTTGAAGCGCACCTTGAAGGTGAAGCGACGCAGCGCCGCCTCGTCGATCTCGTCGAACAGGTTGGTGGTGCAGATGAACAGCCCACCGAAGCGCTCCATGCCCTGCAGCATCTCGTTGACCTCGGTGACCTCGTAGGTGCGCTCGGCGCGCTGGCGGCTGCGCAGAAAACTGTCGGCCTCGTCGAGCAGCAACACCGCACCCTCGGTTTGCGCCTCCTCGAACATCTTGGCCATGTTCTGCTCGGTCTCGCCGACGTACTTGCTGACCAGGTCGCTGGCCTGGCGCACCAGCAGCGGCCGTTGCAAGGCTTGCGCGATGTACTCGGCCAGTGCCGTCTTGCCGGTACCCGGCGGGCCATGGAAGCACAGCGTGCCATGGCCGCGACGGCGCAGCGCCTCGACGATGCGCGGCACCTCGAAATGCGATTCGACGTTGAGCAGCGACAGGTCGTAGCTCGTGACGACGCGCCGCGCGCCCTGGCGCTGCATGTTCTGGCCGAGGGCCTTGTCGGCGTTGCCGAGTTGGCGCTCGATCAGCGCTTCCATGCCGAGCGGCCGGCATCGTCGGCCGGGCGTGCCAGGGCGGCAAACCGCACCGCGGTGCGTATCTGCGCCGGCGTCAGCCCGCGCCGCTCGGCCAGCTCGCGCGGCAAAGCCCTCGCCGACCTCGATACCCGACAGGGCGCGCGCCACCAGGGCCTCGCGCGCGCCCGGCGGCGGCGACTTGAGCTCGAGGTGGTACTGGAAGCGGCGGCGGAACGCCGGGTCGATCTGCTCGATGCGGTTGGTGACCCAGATCACCGGCACCGGGTTGGTCTCGAGGATCTGGTTGACCCAGGCCTTGCCGCTGACGCTGGCCGACGGCGGCGCATCGCTGGCATCGAGCCGCGCCATCAACTGCGCCGCGTCGGCCGAGATCGGCGGGAACACGTCCTCGACCTCGTCGAACAGCAACGCCACGTCGGCACTGCCCTTCAGGAACACCTGGCTGATCTGCAGCGAGCGGTAGCGATCGCGCCCGGTCAGCGAATTGCCGTCGCGATCGGCGTACTCCACTTCGTACAGTTCGAGGCCTGCGGCCTGCGCGCAGACCTTGGCCAGCTCGGTCTTGCCGGTGCCCGGCGGGCCGTACAGCAGCACGTTGACGCCGAGCGAGCGCGACGCGACCGCATTGGCCAGCAACGTGGTCAGCACCTGCACGTCGTCGGCCACGAAAGCGAAGTCGGTCGCGGTCAATTCGCTCTTGCTGGCCGGCCGCGTGAACACCGCCATCAGCTCGCTGGGTGCCCGGTACTCGCGCATCAAGACCGGCGGCAGTTGCTCGCTGACCTTCATCAGGTCGGCCAGGTCGGTGATGTTGTGCTCGGAGATCAGGTTCTCGACCATGCCGGTGCGCTCGAGCCGCGAGCCGGCGCGCAGCGCTTCGGCCACGTCGCGCTCGTCGACACCGGCCACCGCGGCGATCGCGGCATAGGCCTCCTGCGCGCTGCCGACCTTGAACTCCACCAGCAGCCCGCGCAACTCGCGCTGATAACGCGCCAGCGTGCCGTACAGCAGCAGCGCACGCTCGGCCGGATTCAGTTGCAGCAGGCCGGCCAGCGCATCGATGTTCTTCTGCACCAGCGTCGACTCCTTCTTCAGGCTGCGCGACAGCCACTCGGCGGTGGCGCCGAGCATGGCCAGCAGGTCCTTCGGCGCATCCTTGACGTACTCGTCGATGTAGAAGAACAGCGTGCCCTCTTCGTACGGGCCGCGCCAGCCGCCATGGCGCTGCATGAAGGCCTCGTCGCTCAAGGCCTCGTGGCCGCGCCACTGCGGGTTGCCCTTGCAACGGCGGCCGAGGAACTCGCGCAGGCGGTGCAGTGCCGACAGCGGCCACACCAGGTGGCGTCCGGTCAGCGACAGCAGGCTGGCCCAATCGCGCCGCAGGTTGAAGCGCGCCGCGTTCTGCAGTGTCAGTGCCAGCACGAACTGCGAACACATGCGGTCGAGCACCGGCGCCTCGCGCAGGCCGGGCGACAACACGATCTGGACATCGGCGCGACTTTTCAAGGCGCTCACCTCCAGCGGCAAGCCCGGGCCCGACGCGGGCCAGGGGTCCGTGCCATCTTGGCGCAGCCGCGCACCCGGGGCAAGCCCCTGCGTTACCTAGTGCGCAAGACCGGGCTCAGTGCAACACCAGCGGTTGCTGGGCGAGCGTGGTGTAGCGGCCGATCAACTCGTCGAGTGCTTCTTCGCTCGGATCGGTCTGCACCAGCGCATCCACCGCCGCCTTGAACTGCTGCGCCGCGGGGCCTTCGAGAAAGATCTCCTTGCGCGCGAGCTTGTCGACGAGCTCGTAACCCCCGCGCGACGGCAGGCCCGCGCCACCCGCCCCACGGCCGATGTCGAACTGCACGACGGCAAAACTATCCGAGTTGTAGAGCATCAACATGCCAATTTCTCCTTGGCATCCACGTGATGCACTGCAACGCCTAATTCAAGGTGGCGGATGACCGCAGCGGCAAAAAACACCCGCTCACGGGCTTCTCTTCTCGCGTTGCAGCTCCAGCGCGACCCCGCCGCCGGCAGGGGTTTGCACGGCGCGCATCGGCATGTGGTGGTCGGCCGCATCGAGCCAGACTTCGACGCGCGTGTCGTAGAGCCTGCGCGGCTCGCGCACCAGCTTCAGCGCCGGTGTGTCCCCCAGCATCTCGACGCCCTGCACCTGGAAGGCCCATAGATCGGCATCGCCGCGCGCGCCGGCGACGAACAGCGTGACACGCGTGCCGGCGCCGAAGCGTTCGGGTGCGGCATCGACGATCGCCGGCAGTTGCAGCATCCAGCTCAGGCGATCCTGCGCCCCTGCCTGCAGCGGTACCTCGTGCGTGGGCCCGGCAAAGGTGATCTTGCCGGCTTCGCGCTGGAAGTTGGCGGCCTGGCTGTCACGGCCACGTCGGCGCACGGCAAAGCGCTCGGGCGCCACGCCGGCGGCATCGATGGCGCCCTGGCTGGCCCATTCCAGCAGCGTCACGCCGGCCACGCGGCCCTCCAGATGCAGCTCGTAGCGCCCGTCGGGCGGTCGTGACCACTGCAGTTCCGCCTCGCCGATCGCGGCGCCCCGCTGCAGCCGGTATCGCCAGCGCCCGGGGGGTGGCAGCCGCGTTGCATACACCGGCACGTCGACGCCGCTCGGCGCGGCGTGTGCGGTCTGGCCCGGCTCGGCGCCGCTCTCCGCGACAGGCCGCGCGACGGGCACCGCGGCCGCTGTCGGCGACGCTGGCGTCGGTGCCGGCGCTGCGGGCGATGACGCCGCCACCGCGCGGAGGCGGGCCGGCTGCAACTTCGGCAGCGCCGCGGGTACCGGCGCCGCCACCGTGGCCGCAGCCCTCGGAACGGGCGCCAGCACGACGCTGCGCACCTGCATCGCAGCCGCGGAGACGATCGGGGCCTCGGGTTCGATGCCGCCCGGTGCCAACAGCGACAGCGCGGCAACATGCAGCGCCAGCACCGCGGCGCTGAGTGCGGGCAGCAGGAACGCGCGGCGGCGCGCGGCGACAGACAAGGTCATGCGGTCGGGGCCGGGTCGAGAATTGCAATCACAATCGCACCATGAAGCTCGCCACCTACAAGGACGGCTCGCGCGACGGCCAGTTGATCGTCGTCTCGCGCGACCTCACGACCGCTCATTTTGCGACCGGCATCGCCAGTCGCATGCAACAGGTGCTCGACGACTGGAACTTCCTGTCGCCGCAGTTGCAGGATTTGTACGTGACGCTGAACCAGGGCAAGGCGCGACATGCCTTCGAGTTCGTGCCGCAGATGTGCGCGGCGCCGTTGCCGCGCGCGTACCAGTGGGCCGACGGCTCGGCCTACCTGAACCATGTCGAACTCGTGCGCAAGGCCCGGCATGCCGAAGTGCCGGCCAGTTTCTACGAAGACCCGCTGATGTACCAGGGCGGCAGCGACGACTTCCTCGGCCCCTGCGACGACGCGCCGTTCGCCAGCCCCGACTGGGGCATCGACTTCGAATCGGAGATCGCCGTCGTCACCGGCGACGTCCCGAATGGCGCGACGCCCGAGCAGGCACTCGAGGGCATCCGCCTGGTGATGCTGGCCAACGACTGGAGCCTGCGCAACCTGATCCCCGGCGAGTTGGCCAAGGGTTTCGGCTTCTTCCAGAGCAAGCCGGCCACCGCGTTCAGCCCGGTGGCAGTGACGCCCGACGAACTCGGCGATGCCTGGCAGGGAGGCCGCCTGCACCTGACGCTGCAGTCGAGCTGGAACGGCAAAGAAGTCGGCATGTGCGACGCCGGCCCGGAGATGACCTTCCACTTCGGCCAGTTGATCGCGCATGTCTGCAAGACGCGCACCGTGCGCGCGGGCTCGATCATCGGCTCGGGCACCGTCAGCAACAAGGACTGGAGCAAGGGCTACAGCTGCATTGCCGAAAAGCGCTGCATCGAGACCATCGAGGACGGCGCGCCGAAGACGCCGTTCATGCAGTACGGCGACACCATCCGCATCGAGATGAAGGGCCGCGACGGCCAGTCGATCTTCGGCGCGATCGAGCAGAAGGTGGTGCCGCCGCGCCCGTAGCGCAGCGCCTCAGCGCTTCTTCGCCGCCGGCTTGGCGCTGGGCGCTTCGCCGCCGCCCTGCTGCAACGCGTCCAGCATGCCGACCAGCACCCCGCTGGCCATCGCCGCGTAGCTCTCCGCCAGCGCCTGCGCCGCACGCAGACCGGCCGCGCGGCTGCCGCGCAGGCCTTCCTGGATCTGGCTGGCGAACTGCTCGGCCGTGGTCGCCGCGGAGGCCCCCGACAGCGTGCCGCCGGCCTGCATCTTCTCGAGCATCTGCTGCCACGGCGCGGCGAGCGGGCCGGCATCGACGCCGGCCTTCTTCACAGCGCCGATCAAGGTGTCCTCGAACTTGTCGAGGTCGTCGAGCGCCTTCTTCAGATGCTTCTCACGCAGGTCGGCGCCGCGATCGACGAACTGCTGCAAGGCCGCGCGATTGGCCTGCACCGCCTTGAGCAGCGCGTCGTCCATGCCCATCACGGCCTTGTCGAGCAGGCTCGCGGCATCGATGCCGGCGACGTTCTTCGCCGCACCCTGGCTCACCGCCTGCGTCACCCCTTCGAGCGCGCCCCGGATGTTCTTCAGCGTCAGCTCGCGACCCTGCAAGGCCGCGAGCGTGGCCTGCTCGACCCCCTCGCGCAGCTTGGCGCTGCCGCGCGCGCTGGCGTTCTCGAACATCGAAATCAGTGCATCGGCATCGAAGGCGGGCTTGGCCATGGCGGGCTCCTCAGGGTGACGGGTGGTGGTAGGCCGTGTTGGGATCGAACCAACGACCAAAGGATTATGAGTCCTCTGCTCTAACCGACTGAGCTAACGGCCCGCTGTGAATCGTTCAAGGCACGCGGCGGGGCATTGTAGGAGTGCATCGCCCGACGCGTTGCCCGGCTCGCTAAGATCGCTGGCGACGACGCGCAGTGGGTGCGTCCTGTTGTGCAAAGCGAGACCACGATGAAAGCCGACTCCATCCTCGCCACCATCGGCAACACGCCGCACATCCGCATCAACCGCCTGTTCGGCGGCACGCACGAGGTGTGGATCAAGTCCGAGCGCAGCAACCCGGGCGGCTCGATCAAGGACCGCATTGCGTTGTCGATGGTCGAAGCGGCCGAAGCCTCGGGCCAATTGAAGGGCGGCGGCACGATCGTCGAGCCGACCTCGGGCAACACCGGCATCGGGCTGGCGATGGTGGCCGCCGTCAAGGGCTACAAGCTGATCCTCGTGATGCCCGACAGCATGAGCATCGAGCGGCGCCGCCTGATGCTGGCCTACGGCGCCACCTTCGAGCTGACGCCGCGCGAGAAGGGCATGAAGGGCTCGATCGCGCGTGCCCAGGAAATCGTTGCCGCCACGCCCGGCGCCTGGATGCCGCAGCAGTTCGACAATCCGGCCAACATCGAAGTGCACGTGCGCACCACGGCCGAGGAGATCGCGCGCGACTTCCCCGATGGCGTCGACGCGCTGATCACCGGCGTGGGCACCGGCGGCCACATCACCGGCTGCGCCCAGGTGCTCAAGGCCCGCTGGCCGAGACTGCAGGTGTTCGCGGTGGAGCCTGCCGCGAGCCCGGTAATCAGCGGTGGTGCGCCCTCCCCGCACCCGATCCAGGGCATCGGCGCAGGTTTCATCCCGGCCAACCTGCACACCGCGCTGCTCGACGGCGTGATCCAGGTCGAGGCCGAAGCCGCGCGCGAGATGGCGCGCCGCTGCGCGCGCGAGGAAGGCATGCTGGTGGGCATCTCCAGTGGTGCGACGCTGGCGGCGATCGCGCAGAAGCTGTCCGCGTTGAAGGCCGGCGCGCGCGTGCTCGGCTTCAACTACGACACCGGCGAGCGCTATCTGTCGATCGAGGGCTTCCTGCCGGCCTGACGGCACCCGCGGCGCGTCCAGCGCGCGTCGCCAGATGCCCGCATGTGGCCATGCGCCGCCGTTCAAGCGCCGCTGGTCGGGCGTTCACTTCGGGCCGGGTGCTGTCGTTCGATCTCGACGCGTCGACGGCAGTCCGCGACGCACGCCCGTCATTGGGCGAACGTAAGAGTGGACATCGATAATCGCGCCCATGGGGAACGACGATCTCCCGACTGTCCCATCGCAAACGCTGGGAGCGCTGCTCGAGGGCATCGACCACGGCATCGAAGCGCACCTCGCGTGGAACCAGCGACTGTTGCGGTGTGCTCTGTTGCGTGAGTCGCCGGGCGACGACCTGTTGCGACCGGACGCGCATTCGCTTTGTAGGTTCGGCGTGTGGCTCGCGAGCCATCGACACGAGGTTGGTATGTTCGGCGAAGAACTTGTCGGGCATATCGCCGAGGCCCATCAGAGCATGCACGACGCCGTGCGACTGATGTGCCATCAGGCACTGCAGGGCCGGCCCGCAACCGGCGCCGATCTGCAGGCCTACGGACATGCGCAGAGCGCGATGGTCACTTTGCTCAACGAGCTGCGCGGAAAGATCGCCGACGCAGAGACACACAGAGATCTGCTGACCGGATTGCCGCTGCGCCACGGGCTTGAGTACGCGTACTCGTTGCGTCAGCAGGATGCGCAGCGCGGAGCAGCGCAGCTTTGGCTTGCCATGATCGATGTGGACCACTTCAAGTCAGTGAACGACAACCATGGCCACGCCGTCGGCGACATCGTGCTGCAGCACATTTCACGGTGCTTGGCGGCCTGTTTGCGGCATTCCGATGCGCTGTTCCGCTTCGGTGGCGAGGAGTTCCTTGGCCTGTTCCTGGTGCACGAGAAGCAGGGCGCTGAGCAGCTGGCGGTTCGCGTGCTCGATGCGGTACGCACTGCGCCGCTGACCATTGCCTCGGGGGTCACGTTGCACCCGACCGTCACCGTCGGATTGGCCCGGACACGTCCGGACGAAGACTTTGTCACCGCGACCGAGCGTGCCGACCACGCCATGTTGCTTGGCAAGGTGCGGGGGCGTGGCACGTTTGTCCTGGCGCCGGACTGAGGCCGGCGTGGCAGTTCGTGCGGCAGAGGGAACGGTCACGTCGATGCTCGCGACCGTCGCCGCCGGGTCACGAGCCAACCCTCAACGCGGTACGCTGAGGGCGTTGCTGACCAGCCGCGAGGTGATGTCGACAATCTGGATCATGCGGTCGTAGGCCATGCGCGTGGGGCCGATGACGGCCAGCGTGCCCACCACCTCGCCGTCGACCTCGTACGGCGCGCTGACCACCGACAGTTCCTCGAACGGCACCACGCGGCTCTCGCCACCGATGTAGATGCGCACGCCCTCGGCACGGCTGCTGACGTCGAGCAGCCGCATCAGCTGCGTCTTCTGCTCGAACAGATCGAACAGCTTGCGCAGCGAGCCCATGTCGTTGCCGAAGTCCTGCACCGCCAACAGGTTGCGCTCGCCGCTCACCACCACCTGCTCGGTGGTCTCGGCCATGGCCTCGGTGCCGGCCTGCACCGCCGCCTGCATCAACGCCGCGATCTCGCCCTGCAGCGCCTCGACCTCGATCTTCAGGCGCTCGCGCACCGCATCGAGCGTCAAGCCGGCGTAGTGACTGTTCAGGAAATTGCTGGCCTCGACCAACTCGGCCTGGCTGTGGTCCCGGGCCGTGAAGATCACGCGGTTCTGCACGTCGCCGTCCGGCGACACCAGGATCAGCAGCACCCGGCGCTCGCCCAGGCGCAGGAACTCGATGTGGTGGAACACGCTGGCCTTCTTCGGCGCGGTGACGACGCCGACGAAGTGCGACAGGCTCGACAGCAGGTGCGCCGCATTCGCGATCACGCGCTGCGGCTGGTCGGGTTGCAACTGGCCGCGCGCCGCGGCGACGTCGGCCGGCACGTGCTCCAGGTCGACCGAGCGCGCCGTCAGCATGGTGTCGACGAACAGGCGATAGCCGCGCGCCGTCGGCACGCGGCCGGCGCTGGTGTGCGGGCTGGCGATCAGGCCGAGGTCTTCGAGATCCGCCATCACGTTGCGAATCGTGGCCGGGCTCAGTTCCAGCCCCGAGGCCCGGGACAGCGTGCGCGAGCCCACCGGCTGGCCCTCGGCGATGTAGCGCTCCACCAGCGCTTTCAATAGGGTCCTGGCACGTTCGTCCATGGTCGTGGGGTGGATTTTAGGCGCCGGGGGCTATGGTGTAATTCTTCGCATGGCCAAGCGCTTCCGTCATGCGGCGATCGTCGGCAAGCACCAGGCGCAAGGCATGCGCGAGCTGCTCGACGAGCTGGCGCAGTTCCTGGCACGCGAGGGCCTGGACGTGTCGTTCGAGCGCGCCACCGCGCTGAACACCGGCCTGGCCGGCTACGCCGCGCTGAGTGCCGCCGAGATGGGTGCGCAGTGCGACCTCGCGGTGGTCGTCGGCGGCGACGGCACGATGCTCGGCATCGCACGCGAGCTGGCGCGGCACAACATCCCGCTGGTGGGCATCAACCAGGGCCGGCTGGGTTTCATCACCGACATTCCGGTCGGCCAGTTCCGCGAGGCGCTGGCGCCGATGATCGCCGGCGATTACGAGGAAGAACACCGCTCGATGCTCGAGGGTGGCGTCTGGCGCGACAACGAGCGCATCTTCGAAGGCCTGTCGCTGAATGACGTGGTGGTCAGCCGCGGCGCCACCGCCAGCATGGTCGAGCTGAAGATCGACATCGGCGACGAATTCGTCGCCAACCTGCGCGCCGACGGCCTGATCGTGGCTTCACCGACGGGCTCGACGGCCTATGCGCTGTCGGCCGGCGGGCCGATCCTGCACCCCGGCATCGGCGGCTGGGTGCTGGTGCCGATCGCGTCGCACACGCTGTCCAACCGGCCGATCGTGCTGCCCGACGGTGGCGAGATCCGCATCGAGATCGTCGCCGGACGCGATGCCTCGGCCAACTTCGACATGCAGAGCCTGGCCAGCCTGCTGCACGGCGACCAGGTGCGCGTGCGCCGCTCGGCGCACAAGGTGCGCTTCCTGCACCCGCGCGGCTGGAGCTACTACGCCACGCTGCGGCGCAAGCTGCGCTGGTACGAAGGGGTGGTGTGACCCCCCCCCGTAGCGCCTTCGGCGCTCCCCCCCAGGGGGGCACCGCTGGCGGACCGGCGGAGCCGGATCCGCGGCGGTTGCTTGGTTGTTCCCCTTCGGACGACTAGAGATGTTGCGTCGACTGAATTTGCGCGATTTCGTGATCGTGCCGGCCCTCGAGGTCGAATTCGGCGCCGGCTTCACCGTGCTGACCGGCGAAACCGGCGCCGGCAAGTCGATCCTGGTCGATGCCCTGCAACTGGCGCTGGGCAGCCGCGGCGATGTCGGCGTCGTGCGCGAAGGCGCGGTGCGGGCCGAGATCGCGGCCGAGTTCGATGCGCCCGCCTCGCTCGCCGGCTGGCTCGACGACGCCGGCTTCGAGGCTGCGGACACACTGCTGCTGCGCCGCACGGTCGACAGCCAGGGCAAGAGCCGGGCCTGGGTCAATGGCAGTCCGGCCACGATCGCGCAGTTGCGCGAGGCGGCCGAGCACCTGCTCGAGATCCACGGCCAACACGCCTGGCAGAGCCTGACGCGGCCGGCCGCGGTGCGCGAGTTGCTCGATGCCCAGGCCGGTGTCGACGCCCGCCCCCTGGCGGCGCTGTGGTCACGGTGGAAGGCGGCCGGCGCCGCGCTCGAGCGCGCTCGCAACCAGAGCGCCGACATCGAGCGCGAGCGCGAACGGTTGGCCTGGCAGGTCGGCGAGGTGGAGCGGCTGGCGCCAGCCGACGGCGAGTGGGACATGCTGAACGCGGAGCATCAGCGCCTGGCTCACGCACAGGCGCTGATCGACGCCGCACACCGCGCGCTCGACGCGCTGTCGGAGGCCGACGGCAATGCCGCCGCGCTGGCCCAGCACGCCGCCGATGCGCTGGCCGACGTGACGCGTTTCGACGACCGCCTCGGGCCGGTGCTGGAAGTCGTGCAGAGCGCCCAGGCGCAGTTGCAGGATGCCGCACACACCCTCTCGGCCTACCTGCAGCACACCGATGTCGACCCCGATCGCC
Organism: uncultured beta proteobacterium; assembly: GCA_963840805.1. Classification (GTDB taxonomy): domain Bacteria; phylum Pseudomonadota; class Gammaproteobacteria; order Burkholderiales; family Burkholderiaceae_C; genus CADEEN01. The sequence continues at coordinate 118,833 of CAWJAJ010000002.1, forward strand.
TGGCCGTGCTCGACGCGCGGTTGGCGGCCTGGATCGGCCTGGCGCGGCGCTACCGCCGCGCGCCCGAAGACCTGCCGGCACAACGGCTGCAATGGCAGGACGAACTGCGCGCGCTCACGGCGGCCACCGACACCGCAGCCCTCGAGCGCGCGTGGCTCGACGCCGAACGTGCCTGGCGCGACGAGGCCCGGCGCATCAGTGCGGCGCGCGCACGCGCCGCACCGACGCTGGCCGATGCGGTGACCCAGGCCATGCAGCCGCTGGGCATGGCGGGCGGCCGCTTCGAGGTCGCGCTGCTGCTCGAAGCCGAGCCGCAGTCGTTCGGTCTCGAATCGGTCGAGCTGCGCGTGGCCGGCCATGCCGGCAGCACGCCGCGGGCGCTGGCCAAGGTGGCCTCGGGCGGCGAGCTGTCGCGCCTGGCACTGGCGATCGCCGTCACCACCGCACGCGACGTCGGCCGCGGCGCCGGCACGCTGATCTTCGACGAGATCGACGCCGGCATCGGCGGCGCCGTGGCCGATACGGTCGGCCAACTGATGAAGCAGCTCGGCCGCGAGCGTCAGGTGCTCGCAGTCACGCATCTGGCGCAGGTGGCCGCCTGCGCCGACCAGCACTTCGTCGTGACCAAGGCGCTGCAGGCCGGCGGCCGCACCGCCAGCGACGTGCAGGCGGTGCACGGCGAGCAGCGCGTCGCCGAGATCGCCCGCATGCTGGGCGGCGAGCGCTTGGCGACCAGCCTGGCGCATGCGCAGCAACTGCTGCAGCACGCCACCACCGCGATGCCTGCGCCGGACAAGAAGCGCCGCAGCCGCGCCTGACGATGGCCACGCCCGCCACCTCCGCGCCCTCGTCCACCACCGCCGACAAGGTGGTGCTGATCACCGGCATCTCGGGGTCGGGCAAGTCGGTGGCGCTGCATGCGCTCGAAGACGCCGGCTTCTTTTGCGTCGACAACCTGCCGCCCGAGCTGCTGCGCGACTTCCTGCGCGTCGAACGCCTGCGCGGCGGCGGCCCGCGTCGGGTGGCGATCGCGGTCGATGTGCGCAGCGCCGGATCGCTGCCACACCTGCTGCCGCTGATCGACGCACTGCAGGGCGAGGGCGTGGCGGTTCAGTCGTTCTTTCTCGATGCCAGCACCGATGCGCTGGTGCGTCGCTTCTCCGAGACGCGAAGGCCGCATCCGCTATCGAGCGAGGCGGGGGGCGGCGACGCACAGCGCGCGCTGATCGAATCGATCGAGCTCGAACGCCAACTGCTGGCCGAATTGCGCGAGGTCTCGACCGTCATCGATACCAGCCAGCTGCGGCCGGCGCAACTGCGACTGTGGCTGCGTCAGGCGGTGGGTGCCGCGCGCGCGGGGCTGACGCTGGTGTTCGAGTCGTTCGCCTTCAAGCACGGCGTGCCGCTCGACGCCGACTATGTGTTCGACCTGCGCGTGCTACCCAACCCGCATTACATCCGCGAGTTGCGCCCGCTCACCGGCCGCGACGCCACGGTCGCGGCCTACCTTGCGGCGCAGCCCGAGGTCGGCGAGATGCTGGCGCAGATCGAGGCCTTCCTTTCGCGCTGGCTGGACGCCTTCGTCGACGATCAGCGCAGCTACCTCACCGTGGCGATGGGTTGCACCGGCGGGCAGCACCGCTCGGTGTACGCGGCCGAGCACCTGGCGGCGCGCTTTGCCGCGCACACCACCGCGCTGGTGCGCCATCGCGAGCTGGACGCACGCGAGTGACAGCGGCGGCGCCTCCTTTCGAGCTGCCGCTCTTCCCGCTGCAAAGTGTGCTGTTTCCCGGCGCGCTGTTGCCGCTGAAGGTGTTCGAGGCGCGCTACCTCGACCTGATCGGGCAGTGCCTGCGCACGAACGCACCGTTCGGTGTCGTCTGCCTTCGCCAGGGCCGGGAGGCCGGCCGCGAGCGCGTCAGTTTCGAGCCCGTGGGCGTGATCGCACGCGTCGACGAGGTCGACGCCGACCAGGCCGGCATCCTGCGCGTCCGCTGCACCGGGATGCAGCGTTTCGAAATCAGCGGCGCGCCGCACCAGCAGAGCGATGGGCTCTGGCTGGCCGACGTCAATACGCTGCCCGACGACGACGCCATGCCACCCGACGCCGCGTTGCTGCCGACCGTGCAGGCGCTCGCCAGCGCCATCGACGCCCTGCGCGAACAGGGCGCCACGCCCTTCATCGAGCCCTACCGTTTCGACGACGCGGGTTGGGTGGCGAACCGCTGGTGCGAGATCCTGCCGATTCCGCTGGCCGCCAAGCAGCGCCTGATGGCGCTGCCCGAACCGCAGTTGCGCTTGCGCCTGGTCGATGAGTACCTGCGCGGCAAGGGTGTCGTCTAGCCGTTGGGTTTCGACGTCGCGACCGCAGCGAGCAGCTTGCGCACCGGCGCCGGCAGCCCGCGTTGCAGCGCGGCCTCGACCGTGAACCAGCGCCCCTCGGGCAGCGCGGCCTCGAGCGCGTCGCGGCGCGGCGCCGACAAGCGTTGCGGCAGGCGGTGGTGCCACGGCTGCAGGTGCCAATCGAAGTGCGTCAGTGCGTGCTGCACAGGCGCCAGCGCTTCGCCGCGTCCTGACCAGGCGGCCGACTGCGCCTGCAGCGCGGCGAGCGAGTCGTAGAGCGGCAATGTCCAAAGGCCGGCCCAGACGCCGCGTGCGGGCCGCTGGACCAGCCAGACGCGATCGCCGTCGGCCAGCCACAACATGGCGTTGCTGCGTTGCGTGCGCTGCAGCCTGCGCGTCTTCACCGGATAGCGCTCAGTGCGGCCTTCTCGGTGCGCCACGCACAACGAGCGCAGCGGGCAGGCCTCGCAGCGCGGCCGGCGGGTGCTGCAGACCGTGGCACCCAGGTCCATCAGCCCCTGCGTGTAGGGCTCGATGCCGTGCCGCGGCAGAATCGATTCGGCCTGTTGCCAGAGCGCCCGTTCGTTTGCCGCAAGTGCCAGATCGCCGGTGAAGCCGAGTGCGCGCGTCAGCACGCGCTTGACGTTGCCGTCGAGGATCGCCACGCGCTCGCCGAAGCAGAACGCGGCGATCGCGCCGGCCGTCGAGCGGCCGATGCCGGGCAGCAAGGCCAGCGCCACCGCGCTGCGCGGAAACGCACCGCCGTGCTCAGCCACCACCACCTGCGCACAGCGGTGCAGGTGGCGCGCGCGGCTGTAATAGCCCAGGCCGCTCCACAGCGCCAGCACGTCGTCGAGCGGCGCCGAGGCCAACGCCTGCACGTCGGCAAAACGCGCCAGGAAACGCGGGTAGTAATCGAGCACCGTCGCCACCTGCGTCTGCTGCAGCATGATTTCCGACAGCCAGACGCGGTAGGGGTCGCGGCTGCCCTGCCACGGCAAGGCGTGCCGGCCGTGATCGCGTTGCCATGCGATCACGCGAGCGGCGAGATCGTCGCCCCGCAGGCGCCGCGGGCGGCTCGGCGACGTCACCTCAGCCGTTGGCGCTGCGCGACGCGACCAGCGACAGCGGCGGCAGGGGCCGTTGCAGGGCGCCGTCATGGGCCGACGGTTCGCTGGGCGACGCCGTCGTTGGCGTGTGCGCCGCATCGCGCAGCGCGGCCGTGAGCGCATGCAGGCGGACCCCCAGATGCTGCCAGCGCGCCTCCTGCGATTCGAGGTCGGCGATGCGGTGGTCGAGATCGCCGGCCGCGGCGCGGATGCGCTCGAGGCCGTCGCGCCGGCGCTTGAAGCCGCGGCGCCGATCGCGCAGTTGCGAATCGATCTGGTTGGATGCCGACTTGTGCCACAACTCGACGTCGCCGCTGGCGTTCTCGAACGCCATGCGCAACTTCGACAGCAGCATGCGCCGGAACTGCTCCATGAAGCGCGGCTCGGCCAGCCGCAGTGCCTGCGACAGGCCGAGGTACTGGACGTAGCTGCGCTCGATCAGATCGAGTTCGCGGTCGCAGCGCTCGAGCGAGGGCAGCCGCGTCAGCGTCAGCGCAAAGCCGAACTCGCTGTTGAGTTGGCGAAAGCTCGCCTGCAGCATGTCGTGGATCTCCTGGCCGCGCGCCCGTGCCTGGTCCGCGCGGCCCCGCAGGCGCGCACACAACGCGATGAAGGCCTTCCTGGCACCGAGGTTGAACAGCGTGGCACGGGCCTCGCGCTGCATGCGCGCCACTTCATCGCGCAGTGCGTCGCTGGACAGGCCCTCCAGCAACTCGCGCAGCATCCTGGCGTGCACGGCACGCACGGCCGACAAGCGCTCGGTGCAGGACTCGAACTCGTGCATCTCGCGGTCGACGCGCTCGATCATCAGCTGCACCTTGCCGGTGCTCTTGCCGCGCAGGCCACGCAATTCGAGCATCTGCTCGGCGATCTGCCGACGCTGGTCGGTCAGGCGGCGTGCGCCCAGCTGCTCGACGGCCAGCGCGGTCTCGTCGACCATGCGCTCGATCACTTCGCGGCGGCGCGGCAGCAGCTGGGTGGCCAGTGCCTCCTCGAGCGCAGGCAGGCGGCTGGCTTCCAACGCGGTGCGGTCCCCATCGATGCGCCCGGCCAATGCCTGCCGCGCCGACAGCGGGAACACGCGATCGCGCGCAACGTCCAGCATCGCGGCGGTGTTGCGGCACTGTTGCTCGATCTGTTCACGCACCACGGCTTCCGTCAGCAGCGGGTCCGCCAGCGCATCGATCTTGTTCAGCACCACGAAGCGCGCCATCGACTGGCCGCCGAGATGGTCGCGCCAGACCGCCATGTCCGACTTGGTGACGCCGGCGTCGGCGCCGAGGATGAACACCACCGCGTGCGCCGCCGGCAGCAGCGACAGCGTCAGTTCGGGTTCGGCGCCAATGGCGTTCAAGCCCGGCGTATCGAGTACGACGAGGCCGCGCTTGAGCAACGGATGCGGATAGTTGATGGCGGCATGGCGCCAGGCCGGCACCTCGACCAGGCCCTCGGCGATCTGCGGCGGGTTGTCCTCGGGTGTGTCGTCGTGCCAGAAGCCCAACGCACGTGCCGTCTCGACGCTGACGGCCTTGGTGCGCATCACTTCCGTCAGTGCATCGGCCAGGCGGTCGGGTTGCTCGGCATCAAGACGGATCCGCGTCCACAGCTCCGGCCGCTCGCGCAATTCGGCCAGCGGCTGCGGCTCGAGCCGGGTATCGATCGGCAGCAATGCGAGCAGCGCCGGCGTGCCGGGCTCGTAGCCCAACTCGACCGGACACATCGTCGTGCGGCCCGGCGTCGCGGGCAGGATGCGGCGGCCGGTGTCGGCGAAGAAGATGGCATTGATCAGTTCCGACTTGCCACGCGAGAACTCGGCCACGAAGGCCACGCACAGCCGGTCCGAAGCGAGCCGCTCGCGCAGGGCCCCGAGGTTGCGTTCGCTGGCCTCGTCCTGCAGATCATGGTCGATCAGGTAACGCGCCAGATCGGTCGCCTGGCGATCGAGGCCGTGGCGCCAGGTAGAGAGCGCGTCGAGCTGACCAGCGAGGGAGAGTTCCATGCGGCGCGACAGTGACAGGTTTCGACAACGCCAAGCGGGCGCCGCAGAATCCTAGCGCACGGGGCCGCCAGCAAACGTCGGCGATACATCTGCTGACAGCCGACAACGTGCACTTGCCGTGCACTTGTCGCGGATCAGCGTTTTTGGCAGCCGGGGCAGAAGTATGTCGAGCGCTGCGCCTGCACGACGCGGCGCACCGCGGCGCCGCAGCGCAGGCAGGGCAGGCCCTCGCGGCCGTAGACATGGGCCTGGCGCTGGTAGGCGCCATCGACGCCGTGCGCGTCGCGAAAGTCGCGCAGCGACGAGCCGCCGAGTGCCATTGCGCGCGCCAGCGTGGCGCGCACGCTGGCCAAGAGGCGCTCGCTGCGCGGCCGCGACAAGCGGTGGCAACGCGTGCGCGGGTCGATGCCGGCCTCGAACAACGCCTCGCAGGCATAGATGTTGCCGGCGCCGACGACGATGTCGCCGGCCAGCAGTGCCGTCTTCACCGCTGTGCGGCGCCGGCGCAGCGCGGCGTGGAACGCCTGCGGTGTCAGCGCCTCGTCGAACGGCTCGGCGCCCAGGCGGGCCAGCAAGGTCGAGGCCGGCGCAGCATCGGCCGCGGGCGACCACACCACCGCGCCGAATCGGCGCGGGTCGGTCAGGCGCAGCGTGCCGCGCGACGTGACGAGGTCGAAGTGGTCGTGCTTGCCCGGCGGTCCGGTATCGGCGCCGGCACGGAACGCGAGCGACCCCGACATGCCCAGGTGCATCAACAGGCCACCGGCCGCTGCGGCGCGGTGCCCTTCGAGCGGCAGCCACAGGTACTTGCCGCGGCGCGCCGCCAGGCCCACCGTGCAACCCACCAGCGACAACGGCTCGCAGCCGAGTGGCCAGCGCAACGGCGCGCCCAGCCGCACGGCGAGCACGCGAGCGCTGGCGATGTGCTCGGCAAAGCTGCGCCGCGTGACTTCGACTTCGGGCAGTTCGGGCATGACGGCGATGATAGAAGCGTGTCGGGTTGAACGCTCGCCGCTACGCGCACTCCAACGCGGTGCCTAGAATCGCCCGACGACCACGAGTTCTTCATGCCCATAACCGCCTTTCCCCGCCGCAGCGCGCTGCGAACCCGCCGAGCGCTGGCCTGCATGGCGATGCTGCTCGGCATGGCCGGCGCGTCGGCGCAGGCACCGGGTGCCGTGCAGGGCGCGGCCGCGCCCGCCGGTGGCGCTTCGGCACCGCAGCGTTCTGCGCTCGATGCACCGTTGTTCTACCAGGTGTTGATCGGCGAGATCGAGCTCAGCGCCGGCGAAGCCGGCAATGCCTATGCGGTGCTGCTCGATGCGGCGCGCCGCACGCGCGATGAGACGCTGTTCAAGCGCAGCGTCGACGTCGCGCTGCAGGCGCGCGCCGGTGACCAGGCGCTGGCGGCCGCACGGGCGTGGCGCCAGGCCCTGCCCGAGTCGCTGGAGGCGGTTCGGTACGAGCTGCAGCTGTTGGCCGCGCTCAACCGCAGCTCGGAGGTCGCAGAGCCGCTCAAGGTGTTGCTCGCACGCACGCCCGACAACGAGCGATCGGCGCTGATCGCCACGCTACCCCGGCTGTTCCAGCGCGTCGCCGACAAGAAGCAGGCGGCGGTCCTGCTCGAGGATCTGCTGGAGCCCTACCTCCAGGCACCATCGACCCGCACTGCGGCCCGCGTGGCTGTCGGGCGCAGTTGGTGGCTGGCGGCGGACGCGGCTCGGGCCCTGCACCACGCCGAACGCGCCTTCGCCGATGACCCGAGCGCCGTCGGCCCGCCGCTGCTCGCCCTCGAGTTGCTGCCGGCCCTACCCGTCGCCGAGCGGGTGGTCACTGGCTACCTGCAGCAGCCCACGGCCGACATCGGCGTGCAAATGGCCTACGTGCGCGCGTTGAGCGCCGCCCAGCGCTATGTCGATGCGATCGCACAGCTCGAGGCCGTCACCCGCAGCAAGCCCGAGTTGGCCGCGCCTTGGCTCAGCCTCGGTGCGCTGCAACTCGAATTGCGACAGCCACGCGATGCAGAGCGCTCGCTGCAGCGCTTTCTGGCCGCGCATGCTGCATCACCCACCGCAACCGGCACCAGCGCGAGCGACGACGATGACGACGAAGGCAGCCGTGCCAGCGAGGACGGTGGTCAGACGCAGGCCTTGTTGATGCTGGCGCAGGCCGCCGACCAGCGCGGCGACGCAAGGGCGGCCAACGCCTGGCTCGACAAGATCGACAACCCGCAGCGCGCGCTCGAGGTACAGACGCGCCGCGCGATGCTGCTGGCGCGCCAAGGCAAGGTGCGCGAGGCGCGATTGATGGTGCAGCAGGTGCCCGAACGACGGCCCGAAGATGCGCGCGCCAAGATGCTGGCCGAAAGCCAGGTGCTGCGCGAGGTCAAGCGCTGGCCCGAGGCCCACGCGGTGCTGGTGGCCGCCAGCGAGCGCTTCCCGGGTGACGCCGACCTGCTCTACGAGCAGGCCATGGTCGCCGAGAAGTTGCAGCGCATCGACGAGATGGAACGCGTGCTGCGGCGGGTCATCGAAATCAAACCCGACCACCACCATGCGTACAACGCGCTGGGCTACTCGCTGGCCGATCGCAGCTTGCGCCTGCCCGAAGCCCGTGCGCTGATCAAGAAGGCGCTCGAGTTGGCACCCGGCGATCCGTTCATCACCGACAGTCTCGGCTGGGTCGAGTACCGGCTCGGCAACCGCGACGACGCCTTGCGCCTGCTGCGCCAGGCCTATGCGGCGCGGCCCGACACCGAGATCGCGGCTCACCTCGGCGAAGTGCTGTGGTCGGCAGGCGCCCGCGACGAGGCCCGCCGCATCTGGCGCGAAGGGCGCGAACGCGACGCCACCAACGAGGTGTTGCGCGAGACGCTGGCGCGCCTGCAGGTCAAACTGTGATCCGGGCGGGTCGCCCGGGCTGCGCGGCACTGCTCGCTGCGTTGGCGCTGCTGGCCGGCTGCGCGACGCTGCCACCGCCCACGCCGCCCGATCTGGCCGGACGGCTCGTGCTGCGCGTCGACGCCCACTCGGGCGCCGACCCGCGCAGCATCAGCACCGGATTCGAGCTGCGCGGCGATGCCCGGGCCGGCGAGCTGCAATTGACCACGCCACTCGGCACCACCGCCGCACAGGCGCGCTGGCGCCCCGGCGCGGCCGAGTTGGTCACCGCAGATGGCACGCAGCGCTATGCCGACCTCGACGCACTGGCCCAGGAGATGCTCGGCGAGGCACTGCCGTTGGCGGCACTGATCGACTGGCTGCGCGGACGCCCCTGGCCCGGCGCGCCGAGCGTCGCCTCGCCCGGCGGTTTCGAGCAACTCGGCTGGCGCATCGATCTCAGCCGCTTCGCCGAAGGCTGGGTGCTGGCGGCACGCGAGCGCGCGCCGGCGATCGCCGTGCGCGCCCTGCTGGAGCGACCCGAATGAGCCTGTGCGCGCTGTACGACGTGCCGGCGCCGGCCAAGCTGAACCTGTTCCTGCATGTGATCGGTCGCCGGGCCGACGGCTACCACCTGCTGCAGTCGGTGTTCGTGCTGATCGACTGGGCCGACACGCTGCATTTCGAACGCCGCAGCGACGGCCGGCTGCAGCGACATGATCTCGGCCCGGCCCTGCCCGCCGACGACCTGACGCTGACCGCGGCGCGACTGCTGCAGGCCGAGAGCGGCACGCGCCATGGCTGCGACATTTCGATTGAAAAACGCGTGCCCTGGGCGGCCGGGCTCGGCGGTGGCAGCTCCGACGCGGCCAGCACCGTGCTGGCGCTGAATCGGCTATGGGGCCTGGACTGGCCCCGCAGCCGCCTGGCCGCGCTGGCCACACGCCTGGGTGCCGACGTGCCGTTCTTCATCGGTGGCCGCAACGCCTTCGTCGAGGGCATCGGCGAACGCCTGACGCCGCTGGCAGTGCCGCGCCAGTGGTTTGCCATCGTCAAGCCGGCCGCCGGGCTGACCACCCAGGCGATCTTCACGCACCCGGCGCTGGTCCGCGACACGCCCGCTGTTATACTTTCCGGCTTTCTTGCAGACGCAGCAAAACCCGGGTTCTGGCAGCGTGGCCATGGCAGGAACGACCTGCAACCACCCGCCGAAGACCGTTGCCCCGAGGTGGCCCAGGCCGCCGAGTGGCTGCAATCGCGGTTCGGCAACAGCCGCATGACAGGCTCAGGCAGCGCGGTGTTTGCGAGAAACGGCACAGGCGACCAGCCTTTGGCGACATGGCCGGCGGAAGAGCTTCCGCCGGGCTGGGTCGGTCGGATGTGCCGCAGCCTGGAACAGCATCCGCTCATCGCATGGGCGGATGACGAGCCCGGTTGAAACGGTTTGACGGTGGCGGCGCGAGCCGCTTCCTGTGTAGGGGAGTCGCCAAGTTGGTCAAGGCATCGGATTTTGATTCCGACATGCGAGGGTTCGAGTCCTTCCTCCCCTGCCAAAACATGCACTTCGCGCGTCCCTTCCACCTGCCCTGAACCGCAGCCCGCCCCTGAAAGCCCACGCCGTGTTGTTCAACACCATGCTGTTCACCGGCAACGCGAATCGCGTTCTGGCAGAGGAGATCACGGCCCACCTGGGGGTCGATCTCGGCAAGGCCACGGTCGGTCGCTTCTCCGATGGCGAGGTCACGGTCGAAGTGCACCAGAACGTGCGTGCGCGGGACGTGTTCGTCGTGCAATCGACCTGCGCACCGACCAACGACAACCTGATGGAATTGCTCATCATGGTCGATGCGTTGAAGCGTGCCAGCGCGCGCCGCATCACCGCGGTGATTCCCTACTTCGGTTATGCCCGCCAGGATCGCCGGCCGCGCAGCACGCGGGTACCGATCAGTGCCAAGGTGGTGGCCAACCTGCTCGAAACCGTGGGCATCGAGCGGGTGCTGACGATGGACCTGCACGCCGACCAGATCCAGGGCTTCTTCGACATCCCGGTCGACAACATCTATGCGTCGCCGGTGTTGCTCGCCGACCTGAAGAGCAAGGACTACCGCGACCTGATCGTGGTCTCGCCCGACGTCGGTGGCGTCGTGCGGGCCCGCGCCCTGGCCAAGCAGCTCGGCTGCGACCTGGCCATCATCGACAAACGCCGCTCGTCCGCCAACGTGGCCGAGGTGATGCATGTGATCGGCGAGATCGAAGGCCGCAACTGCGTGATCATGGACGACATGATCGACACCGCCGGCACGCTGGTGAAGGCCGCCGAGGTGCTCAAGGAGCGCGGCGCCCAGAGCGTCTATGCGTACTGCACGCATGCGGTGTTCTCGGGTCCGGCGATCGAGCGCATCAACGCCTCGGCACTCGACGAGGTGGTGATCACCAACACGATCCCGCTCAGCGACAAGGCCAAGGGCTGCGCGAAGATCCGCCAGCTGTCCGTGGCCTTCCTGTTTGCCGAGACCATCCGCCGCATCTCCGACGGCGAGTCGGTGACGTCGCTCTTTGCGGAGCAGAACAATAACTTTTGACAGATGGAGAGCGGGCTCCTTACAGGAGGCCTTTTCTTGTTGGGTCGTTGTTGACCCTCTACCTTGAGCCCTGGTCGCGGGGCTCTCACTTTGGAGTGAAGACCATGAAATTCGTCGCCTATGAGCGCACGTCGCAGGGGACCGGAGCGAGCCGCCGCCTGCGCCTGACCAACAAGGTTCCCGGCATCGTCTATGGCGCGGGAACGCCGAAGATGATCGAGCTGGACCACAACGCGCTTTACTTCGCACTGAAGAAGGAAGCGTTCCACTCGTCGATTCTCGAGATGGAACTGGCCGGCCCCAACGGCTCGGTGCACGAGAAGGTGCTGTTGCGCGACTTCCAGATGCACGCCTGGAAGCAGAACGTGCTGCACATCGACTTCCAGCGCGTCGACGACACGACCAAGGTCACCAAGAAGGTGCCGTTGCACTTCGTCAACGAAGAGCTGTCGCCGGCCGTGAAAACCGACAAGTGCCTGGTCAGCCACGTCGTCACCGAGATCGAGATCCAGTGCCTGGCATCGCAGTTGCCCGAGTTCCTGACCGTCGACCTCAGCAACCTCGTCAAGGGACAATCACTGAAGGCCAGCGATCTGCACCTCGGCGAAGGCGTGAAGATCGTCACCCACGGCAAGAAGGATCCCGTGATCGCTGCCGTGACGTTGCCGAAGGAAGAAGTCGAGGAAGCGGCCCCGGCGGCACCGATCGTCGCCGCGGCACCGGCCGACAAGAAGGCCAAGAAGAACGAAAAGCAGAACAAGAAGTAGGCCGCGAGTGCGGCGTGCCAGTGAACGGGCCCCGCATTGCGGGGCCTGTTCTTTTTGGTGGCCGCTTTATCATCGCCCCAACATGACGATCCGATTGCTGGTCGGCCTGGGCAATCCGGGGCCCGAGTACGACGCCACGCGGCACAACGCCGGCTTCTGGTGGGTCGACGCCGTGGCGGCCAGGCTCGGGGCGCGGTTGTCGTTCGACCGCGGCTACCACGGCCTGGCGGCGCGCGTGAACCGCCCGGGCGGCGAGCCGCTGTGGCTGCTCGAGCCGCAGACCTTCATGAACCTGTCGGGTAAATCGGTGGCCGCGCTGGCACGCTTCTTCAAGATCGCGCCCGACGAGATCCTGGTGGCCCACGACGAACTCGATCTGTTGCCGGGCCACGTCAAGCTCAAGCAGGGCGGCAGCGCCGCCGGCCACAACGGCCTCAAGGACATCGTCGCGCAACTGGGCAGCACCGACTTCTGGCGCCTGCGGCTGGGCATCGGCCATCCGGGCGTCAAATCCGAAGTCATCCACTACGTGCTGAAGAAGCCTTCGCCGGAGCACCGCGACGCGATCGATCAATGCATCGCGCGCACGCTCGACGCGCTCGATCTGATGCTGGCCGGCGCGATGGAACGCGCGATGATGAAGGTGCATACCAAGCCGGCGCCGCCAAAAGCCGCGCCGCCCGCAGCCAGAGTTCCCGAGGGAGAAACACCATGACCCGATGCACGAGCCGTGTGGGTGCACTGCTGGCTACTGCGCTTTGGCTGGCCGCCGGAAGCGCCGGCGCGGCTCCCCAGAAAGTCTATCGCTGCGGGCCGGACGGCCGCATCTACTCGCAGACACCGTGCAAGGATGGTTACGAAGTCAACGCTGCCGATCCGCGCAGCGCCGAACAGCGCAAGGCCGCCGAAGACGCCACCAAGCGCGAGGACAAGGCCGTCGACAAGATGACGCGCGAACGGCAGGCGCAGGAGGCCGCGGCGGCCAAGCAAGGCCCAAGTTTCATCGCCAGCGCATCGGCCGCCAAGCCGGCGGCATCAGCCGCCTCGGGCGCCGCGGCGAAAAAGCCCCGCGCCGGCAACGGCAAAGCCGCGCCGCCCGCCAAGCCGACTCAGCCCTGAGCCAACCCCGCGGCCGGCGTGGCCTGCGGCTGCAGGCGGCGGTACTTCGCCCACAGCGTTTCCTTCGATTCCACGTGCTGCGGGTGCAGCGGAATGCACGCCACCGGGCACACCTGAACGCATTGCGGTTCCTCGAAATGGCCGACGCACTCGGTGCAACGCGACGGGTCGATCTGGTAGTACTCGGCGCCCATCGAGATCGCCTGGTTCGGGCACTCCGGTTCGCAAACGTCGCAGTTGATGCACTCGTCGGTGATCATCAACGCCATGGGCCTCATTCGCGCGGCGACTGCGCCACGCGCTCCTTGAGTTTCTCGAGCACCAAGGGTGCCACGAACTTGGAGACATCGCCGCCCAAGGTGGCAATCTCGCGCACGAAGGTGCCGCTGATGAACTGGTACTGGTCGCTGGGCGTCAGGAACAGCGTCTCGACATCGGGCATCAACTGGCGGTTCATGCCGGCCATCTGGAACTCGTACTCGAAGTCGCTGACCGCCCGCAAGCCGCGCACGACCACCTTGCCGCCATGGGCCACGACGAAGTCGCGCAGCAGGCCGCGAAAGGGCATCACCTCGACGTTCGGGTGCGGCGCCGCCAGTTCGCGCGCGATCTCCAGACGCTCGGCAATCGTGAACATCGTGCGCTTGTGGTGGCCGACGGCCACCGCCAGGATCAGGCGCTCGAACAGCCGGCTGGACCGCGCCATCAGGTCCTGGTGGCCCAGCGTCATCGGATCGAAGGTGCCGGGGTAGACGGCGGTGAGGCGGGTGGCGGAGGTCAAGGCGGGTGCTCGCAGTGGCTCGGCAGTTTAGCCTTCGAGGCGCCGGAACAGGTGTGCGTGCACGGCACCGGCGCGCAGGTGGCGGTAGGCCGTGAACCCGACCGGCGCCGTCGCGAACACGCGGGAAGCCTCCAGGTAGATGAAACCGCCCGCCGCCACCGCCGGCACCGCCGCCGCCAGTGCCGTGTCGAACAATTCGCTGTCGAACGGCGGATCGAGCAGCACCAGCTCGAACCGGCCGGGGGCACAGCGCGACAGCCAGGCCAGTGCGTCGCCGCCGATCACCTGCACGGCATCGGCATGCAGCCTGGCCTTGGCCTCGGCCAGGCTGCGCAGCAGCACCGCATCGCGTTCGAGCATCAGCACTTCGGCCGCGCCACGCGATGCCGCCTCGAAGCCTAGCGCGCCACTGCCGGCGAACGCATCGAGCACGTGCCAGCCGGCCAGGTCCTGGCCGAGCCAATTGAACAGCGTTTCGCGCACCCGGTCGGGCGTCGGGCGCAGGCCCGGCCGGTCGGCCACCGGCAGCTTGCTGCGCTTCCACTGGCCGCCGATCAGCCGCACCTCGCCGGGCGGGCCGCCGCGCTGGCGGGCACGACTCGTCACAGTCGAACCGGAATGCCGTCGCGTGCCAACAGCGCCTTGGCCTGGCCGACGGTGAACTCGCCGTAGTGGAAGATGCTCGCCGCCAGCACCGCATCGGCGCCGCCGATGCGGATGCCATCGCTCAGGTGCTCGAGTGCGCCGACGCCGCCGGACGCGATCACCGGCACCGGCACCGCATCGCAGACCGCGCGCGTGAGTTCGAGGTCGAAGCCGCTCTTGGTGCCGTCGCGGTCCATGCTGGTGAGCAGGATCTCGCCGGCCCCGAGCTCGGCCATCCGCGTTGCCCACGCCACCGCATCGAGCCCGGTGTCGTTGCGCCCGCCATGCGTGTAGACATGCCAGCCGCCACCCTGCGCAGGGGCCCGGCGCTTGGCATCGATCGCGACCACGATGCACTGCGCGCCGTACTTGTCGCTGGCCTCGCGGATCAGTTCGGGGCGGGCCACCGCGGCCGAGTTGAAACTGACCTTGTCGGCACCGGCGTTGAGCAGGCGCCGCACGTCGGCCACGCTGCGCACGCCGCCGCCGACGGTCAGCGGAATGAACACCTGCGACGCCACCGCCTCGATGATCGGCAGGATCAGATCGCGGCCGTCGCTGGTGGCGGTGATGTCGAGGAAAGTCAGCTCGTCGGCGCCCTGCTCGTTGTAGCGCGCGGCGATCTCCACCGGATCGCCGGCATCGCGCAACTCGACGAAGTTGATGCCTTTGACGACGCGTCCGCCGGTGACATCGAGGCAAGGGATGATGCGTTTGGCCAGCATCAGGCGCGGCCGTTCAACTCGTCGGCGCGCCGCTGTGCGGCCGCGAAATCCAGCGCCCCGTTGTAGATCGCGCGGCCGCAGATCACGCCGTCGACACCTTCGTACTCGATCGCGCACAGCCGCTCGATATCGGCCATGCCCGCCAGCCCGCCCGAGGCGATGACGGGAATCGTCAGCGCCTGCGCCAGCTTGACGGTGGCATCGACGTTGATGCCGGTCATCATGCCGTCGCGGCCGATGTCGGTGTAGATCACGGCCTCGACACCGTAGTCCTCGAACTTCCTGGCCAGGTCGATGACCTCGTGGCCGGTCAGCTTGCTCCAGCCGTCGGTCGCGACCTTGCCGTCCTTGGCATCGAGGCCGACGATGATGTGGCCGCCGAAGGCCGTGCAGGCGTCTTTGAGGAATCCCGGGCTCTTCACCGCGGCGGTGCCGATGATCACGTAGCTGAGCCCGTCGTCGAGGTAGCGCTCGATGGTGTCGAGGTCGCGCAGGCCGCCGCCGAGCTGCACCGGGATCTCGTCGCCGACCGCGCGCACGATGGCCTTGACCGCCGCTTCGTTGACGGGCTTGCCGGCGAACGCACCGTTCAGATCGACCAGGTGCAGCCGCCGCGCGCCGGCGGCGAGCCAGCGCCGTGCCATCGCCGCCGGGTCTTCGCCGAACGTGGTGGAGACGGCCATGTCGCCCTGTTCGAGGCGCACGCAGTGGCCGTCCTTGAGGTCGATCGCGGGTATCAGCAGCATGGTGGAGGTCGAACGAGGGCGCTCAGGGCTTCCAGGAGAGGAAGTTGCGGTACAGCATCAATCCGTCGGCGGCGCTCTTCTCGGGGTGGAACTGGGTGGCAAAAATATTATCCCGCGCCACGGCCGAGGTAAAGCGCAGGCCGTACTCGGTGAGCCCTGCGCTGTGGCGCGCCTCCGACGGCTCGGCGTAGAAGCTGTGCACGAAGTAGAACCAGGCGCCATCGGGCACGCCCGCCCACAGCGGGTGCGGCTGCGCCTGCTGTACGCGGTTCCAGCCCATCTGCGGGACCTTGTAGCGGCTGCCGTCGGGCTGCAGCGCACCTTCGAGGCGAAAGCGCCTGACGCGCCCGGGCACCAGGCCGAGCCCCGGCGTGTCCTGCTCCTCGCTGTGGTCGAGCAGCATCTGCATCCCGACGCAGACGCCGAACAGCGGCTTCGACCGCACCGCCTCGAGCACCGCCTGTTTCAGCCCGGAGTCGGTGAATTCGCGCATGCAGTCGCGCATCGCGCCCTGGCCCGGCAGCACCACGCGCTCGGCCGCGAGCACCTCTTCGGGCCGGCGCGTCACGACGACCTCGACGCCGCTGCCGGCAGCCACGTGCATCACCGCCTGCGACACCGAGCGCAGATTGCCCATGCCGTAGTCGACGACAGCGACGGTACGGGACATAGGTCTAGAGGCTGCCCTTGGTCGACGGGATCACGCCGGCGCTGCGCGGATCGAGCGCCAGCGCCATGCGCAGCGCGCGGCCGAAGGCCTTGAACACCGTCTCGCACTGGTGGTGCGCGTTGGCGCCCTTCAGGTTGTCGATGTGCAGCGTGGCCAGCGCGTGGTTGGCGAAACCCTGGAAGAACTCGTAGGTCAGCTGGGTATCGAAGCCACCGACCATGCCGCTCCTGAACGGCACGTCCATGTGCAGCCCCGGCCGGCCCGACAGATCGATCACCACGCGCGACAGGGCTTCGTCCAGCGGCACGTAGGCGTGGCCGTAGCGTGCAAGGCCCGCCTTGTCGCCGGCCGCCTTGGCCACCGCCTGGCCGAGCGTGATGCCGACGTCCTCGACCGTGTGGTGGCCGTCGATGTGCAGGTCGCCCTGGGCATCGATCTCGAGGTCGATCAGGCCGTGGCGCGCCACCTGGTCGAGCATGTGGTCGAAGAAGCCGATGCCGGTGGCGAGCTTGGCGGCGCCGCTACCGTCGAGGTCGACGCGCACGCGGATCTGCGTTTCCTTGGTGTTGCGCTGCACTTCGGCTATGCGGTGGGTCATCACAGGCTCGCTTTCAAGGCATCGATCATCAGCGTGTTCTCCTCGGGCGTGCCCACCGTCAGGCGCAGGCAGTTCGCCAGCAGCGGGTGCAGGCCGGCGATGTGCTTGACCAGCACGCCGCGCGCCTTCAGGCCGTCGAATGCGCGCTGCGAATCGGGCACGCGCACCAGCAGCATGTTGGCATCGCTCGGGAACACCGTCACGCCCGGCAGCCGCGCCAGTGCGGCGGCCAGCCGTGCGCGCTCGGCGCGAAGCAGCGCCGCCTGTTCGGCAAAGACGTCGGCGTGCTCGAGGGCGAACAGCGTCGCCTCGGCATTCAGCACGCTGACGTTGTACGGCGGCATCACCTTCTCGATCTGCTCGACGAGCGCCGCGGCGCCGGCCATGTAGCCCAGGCGCACGCCGGCCAGCCCGAACTTGGACAGCGTGCGCATCACCAGCACATGCGGCTGCGCGGCCATGCGCTGCATCCAGGTGCGCGACGAAAACGGCTGGTAGGCCTCGTCGAAGACCACCAGGCCGTGCTGCGCGCCCACCGCGGCGACGATGCGGTCGATCACCGCGTCGTCGAACAGGTTGCCGGTCGGGTTGTTGGGGTAGGCGATGTAGGTCAGGGCCGGCCGTTCGCGCTCGATCGCGGCCAGCATCGCCGCCTCGTCCAACTCGAACGTCGCGGTCAGCGGCACGCCGACGAAACGCAAGCCCCGCAGCCGCGCCGACATCTCGTACATCACGAAGCCGGGCAAGGGGGCCAGCACCACCGCCCCGGGCACGTCGCAGGCGACCGACAGGATGTCGATCAACTCGTCGGAGCCGTTGCCGACGACGACGCGGCAATCGGCGGGCACCGCGAAGTGCCGGGCCAGCGCAGCCGCCACATCGCCCTTGCCGAGCGGATAGCGGTTGAGCGCGACACGTGCAAGCCGCTCGCCCAGTTCACGCTGCAACGCCGGCGGCAGGCCGAACGGGTTCTCCATCGCATCGAGCTTGACCATGCCGGCGCTGGGCTGGATGGCGTAGCCGGCCGCGGACTGCACGTCCCGGCGGATCGTGCGCGCGATGCGTTCTGACAACGTCGGATCACTCATTCGGGTCGGGCCGGTCGAGGCGCAGTTCCGCAGCGCGCGCATGCGCCTGCAGGCCCTCGCCATGGGCCAGTTCGGCCGCGATCGGGCCCAGCACCCGGGCGCCCACGGCGCTCACCTCGATCAGGCTGCTGCGCTTCTGGAAGTCGTACACACCCAACGGCGACGAGAAGCGCGCGGTGCCCGACGTCGGCAGCACATGGTTGGGGCCGGCGCAGTAATCGCCCAGGCTCTCGCTGGTGAAGGCACCGAGGAAGATCGCGCCGGCATGCTTGAGCAGCGGTTCCCAGCGCTCGGGATCCTGCGCGCTGACCTCGAGGTGCTCGGGCGCGATGCGGTTGCTGATCTCGCAGGCCTCCTCCATCGACCGCGTCAGGATCAGCGCGCCGCGGCCCTCGAGCGAGGCGCGGATGATGTCGGCGCGCGGCAGCGTCGGCAGCAGGCGCTCGATCATCGCGCGCACCGCGTCGAGGTAGGCGGCATCGGGGCAGAGCAGGATGCTCTGCGCCAGTTCGTCGTGCTCGGCCTGCGAGAACAGGTCCATCGCCACCCAGTCGGGCGGCGTCGTGCCGTCGGCGATGACCAGGATCTCGCTGGGGCCGGCGATCATGTCGATGCCGACCGCGCCGAAGACATGCTTCTTCGCGCTGGCGACGTAGGCGTTGCCGGGGCCGGTGATCTTGTCCACGCGCGGGATCGCCTCGGTGCCATAGGCCAGCGCCGCCACGGCCTGCGCACCGCCGATCGTGAACGCGCGGTGTACGCCGGCGACGTGCGCCGCAGCGAGCACCAGGGCGTTGCGCTCGCCCTTCGGGGTCGGCACCACCATCACGATCTCGCCGACGCCCGCCACCTGCGCCGGCACGGCATTCATCAACAGGCTCGACGGGTACGCTGCCTTGCCGCCCGGCACGTAGATGCCGACGCGATCGAGCGGCGTGACCTTCTGCCCCAGCAGCGTGCCGTCCTCGTCGCGGTAGCTCCACGAGCGGCCGCAAGCCTCGAGCTGGCGTTCGTGGTAGCTGCGGATGCGCCGTGCCGCGCCCTGCAGCGCCTCGCGCTGCGCCGGCGTGATGGCCTCGTAAGCCGCCCGCATCTCGTCGCGCGTCAATGTCAGTGCGGCCATCGATGCGGCCGGCAGCGCATCGAAGCGCGCGGTGCAGTCGAGCACCGCCGCGTCGCCGCGCGCGCGCACGTCGGCGAGGATCTCGGCCACGCGCGACTCGATCGCCGCGTCGGCCTCGGCCGACCAATGGCGCAGGCGGGCGAAGCCAGCCTCGAAGTCGGCGCTGCGGGTGTCGAGCTGGCGCAGGTGGAGCGTCATGGCTGGACGGCGCGCCTCGAGGGCCTCGATCAACGGCTGGATCGCCGCGCGCTTCAGCTTCAGCGCGGCCTGGTTGACGACCAGCCGCGACGAGATCTCCATGATCTTCTCGACCTCGACCAGCTGGTTGGCACGCAGCGTGCTGCCCGACGACACCAGGTCGACGATGGCGTCGGCCAGCCCCGTCAGCGGCGCCAGCTCCATCGAGCCGTAGAGCTTGATCAGGTCGACATGCACGCCCTTGTCGGCGAAGTGCTGGCGCGCCACGCCGGTGTACTTGGTGGCCACGCGGATGCGCGAGCCCTGCTTCACCGCCTGGGCGTAGTCGAAATCGGCGCGCACCGCCACGCTCATGCGGCAGCGCGCGATCTTCAGGTCCAGCGGCTGGTACAGGCCCTCGCCGCTGTGCTCGAGCAGCACGTCCTTGCCGGCCACGCCGAGGTCGGCGCCGCCGTACTGCACGTAGGTCGGCACGTCGCTGGCGCGCACGAGCACCACGCGCACGTCGGCGCGGCTGGTGGCCAGGATCAGCTTGCGCGAGGTCTCGGGGTCTTCGAGCACCTCGATGCCGGCCGCCTTCAGCAGCGGCAGGCACTCGTCGAGGATGCGGCCCTTCGACAGCGCGAGGGTGATCATGCGAGGCCTCGCGCCGGGCCGCCCCAAGGGACGGCCTGCAGCGCCCCCGGGGGGCAGCGAACGAAGTGAGCGTGGGGACTGTTGTCATGCCACGCGCTCGATGTCGCGCGCCCAGCGCGCGCAGCTTGGCTTCCATGCGGTCGTAGCCGCGGTCGAGGTGGTAGATGCGCTCGACCTGCGTCTCGCCCTCGGCCACCAGGCCGGCGATCACCAGGCTGGCCGAGGCGCGCAGGTCGGTGGCCATGACCGTGGCGCCCGACAGCTGCGGCACGCCGTGCACCACCGCGGTGTGGCCGTCGACCTCGATCTTCGCGCCCAGGCGCACCAGTTCGTTGACGTGCATGAAGCGGTTCTCGAAGATCGTTTCGCTGATCACGCGCGCTGCCCTCGGCGATGCAGTTCACCGCCATCAACTGCGCCTGCATGTCGGTCGGGAACGCCGGGTACTCGCTGGTGCGAAAGCTCACCGCCCTGGGCCGCGCCGTCGGCGCGCACGCGGATCCAGCCGTCGCCCGCCTCGATCCGGCGCACCGGCCTCGCGCAGCTTGTCGATCACCGCGTCGAGGTGGTCGGCGCGCGTACCGCGCAGCGTCACGTCGCCGCCGGCCGCGGCCACCGCGCACAGGAAGGTCCCGGTCTCGATGCGGTCGGGGATGATGCGGTGGCCGCCTCGCGGCCATGCAGCGCCTCGACGCCCTGCACGTGGATGCGGCTGGTGCCGTGGCCCTCGATCCGCGCGCCCATCGCGATCAGCAGCTCGGCCAGGTCGGTCACCTCGGGCTCCTGCGCGGCGTTCTCGAGCAGCGTGTCGCCGTCGGCCAGCGTGGCGGCCATCATCAGGTTCTCGGTGCCGGTGACGGTGACCATGTCGGTGGTGATGCGTGCACCTTTCAGCCGCCTGCGCCTGGGCCACGATGTAGCCGTGCTCGACGGCGATCTCGGCGCCCATCGCCTGCAGTCCCTTGATGTGCTGGTCGACCGGCCGCGAGCCGATCGCGCAGCCGCCGGGCAGCGACACCTTGGCCTCGCCGAGCCGCGCCAGCAGCGGGCCCAGCACCAGGATCGACGCGCGCATCGTCTTCACCAGCTCGTAGGGCGCTTCGGGCGTGGCGAGTGCCGACGCGTCGAGCGTGACCCTCGGGGTCGTCGGCCGACGTGCACGGCCACGCCCATGTTGCGCAGCAGCTTCAACATCGTCGCCACGTCCTGCAGGCGCGGCACGTTGGCCAGCGTCACCGGCTCGGCGGTCAGCAGCGCGGCGCATCAGCTCGGGCAGCGCGGCGTTCTTGGCGCCGGCGATCGGCACCTCGCCTTGCAGCCGGCGGCCACCGCGGATCAGAAGCTTGTCCATGGTCGTCGTCCGTTGGGTGCCGGGCGCACGGCGCAGTGCCGCGGGAGACGGGTCGACGGGCGCTGTGGTGAGCGACGCCGACCGCCACCCGCAGCGTGCGCGCCGCGGGCAGGGTCAGTGGTGGTGGTGGGCCGGTTGGGCAGCCGGAGCGGCGCTGGCATGCCATTCGGCGGGTGTCAGCGTCTTCATCGACAGCGCGTGGATTTGTGCGCGCATTCTATCGCCCAGCGCCGCGTAGACGCGCTGGTGGCGGGCCACGCGCGAGCGGCCCTCGAACTCGGCCGCCACGATGGTGGCGAAGAAGTGGCGCCCGTCGCCCTCGACCTCGAGGTGCTCGCAGGCCAGGCCGGCGGCGATGAAGTTGCGCACTTCGTCGGCGGTGGGTTCGGGCGATGACATGGTGCCCGGATTGTAGGCGCGCGCGCTGTCGTACATTGCGGCGCATCGTCACGGAGGGTCATTGCCCAGTGAGCACAGCGCCACAATCGTCACCTGGGTCGTGCTGGTCACGCTGGCGCTGTGGATGCTGGCGGCCTACAACCGCCTGGTGCGCAACCGCAACGAGATCGCCAACGCCTTCGCGCAGATCGACGTGCAGCTCAAGCGCCGCTACGACCTGATCCCCAACCTCGTCGACGTGGCGCGCAAGTACGTGCAGCACGAGCGCGACACGCTCGAAGCGGTGATCGCGGCGCGCAACACGGCCAAGAGCGCCGGCGACGCCGCGCGCGCCAAGCCGGCCGACGCCGCGCGCATCGGCGCCCTGGCCGGCGCCGAGGGGGCGCTTGCCGGCCTGATGAAGCAGCTGGCCGTCGTCGTCGAGGCCTATCCGGAGCTGAAGGCCGATGCCACGCTGCGCGAGCTGAGCGAAGAGCTCGGCCACACCGAGAACCGCATCGCCTTCGCGCGCCAGGCCTTCAACGACACCGTGCTCGACTACAACAATGCCGCGCAGCAGGTGCCGACCAACGTCGTCGCCGGGCTGTTCGGCTTCAAGCCGGCGGCGATGCTCGAGGCCACCACGACCGAGGCCGAGCGCAGCGCCGTGCGCGTGACCCTGTGACGCCGCGCTGAGCCTCGCTGCACGATGCGCTTTCGCCAGCACGAGCGCACGGCGCGGCAATCGACGCTGCGCCTGCTCGCGCTGTTCGCGCTGGTGGTCGTCGGGCTGCTGGCAGCCGTCAACGCGGTGCTGGCGCTGATCTACACCGTCACGTTCCCGTTCGCACGCGGCTTCCCGACCCTGTTCTTCGAGACCAACACCGCGCTGGTGCTGCTGTTCGTGCTCGGCGGCTGCTGGATCGAATCGATGCGGCTGCGCGAGGGCGGCGTGCACGTGGCCCGGCTCGCGGGCGGCCGCGAGGCGCAGATCTCCGGCGGTGGCGAACTGGCCGCCCTCGAGCGCCGCTTCGCCAACATCGTGCAGGAGATGGCCATCGCGTCCGGGCAGACTGACGGCCACACCGGTGGGCCCGCCGCGTGGGTGCTGCCCAGGGACGACGCGATCAACGCCTTCGCGGCCGGCTGGGGGGGCGACGATGCGGTGGTGGCCGTCACGCGCGGTGCGCTCGAACGCCTGACGCGCGCCGAGTTGCAGGGCGTGGTGGCGCACGAGTTCAGCCACCTGGTGCACGGCGATACACGGCTCAACATGCGGCTCGTCGGCCTGGTGTGGGGCCTGCAGATGGTGTGGGGCCTGGGCTGCTCGCTGTGGGCGCCCAGCGAGGAAGGGCGGCGCGGCCCAGGTGCATTGTTCGGGCTCGGCCTGATGGCGGTCGGTGCGCTCGGCTGGGCCGCGGGCCGCCTGCTGCAGGCCGCCGTCAGCCGGCAACGCGAGTTCCTCGCCGACGCCTCGGCGGTCAAGTACACCCGGCTCGTCGACGGCCTGGGCGGCGCTCTGCGCAAGATCGCCGACCAGCAGGCGCGCCATGTCGCCGCATTGCAAAGCAGCCATGCCGCCAGCCTGGCCCACCTGCTGCTCGCCCACCGCAGCGCCGCAGCCGGCTGGCGCGCGCTGTGGCACACCCACCCGCCGCTGGCCGAACGGCTGCGCCGCCTGTACGGCCGCGAGGTGCTGCCGCTCGCGGCCGAGATGCTTCCGCCGATCGAAGAAGACGACAGCGACGCGCTGATGCGCATCGCGCCGGCGCTGCCGGGCAGCGCCGGCCCTGCCGATCACGCCGGCCCCGGCGACCGCACGACCGACGCCGAACCCGAAGCCCACCGCCACGACGCGCTGCAACGGCCGTCCAGCTTCGATGCCGCGGCCCGTGAGGCCGAAGCCTTGGCGCGCATCGAACGCTGGCACGGCCCGGGCGAATGGCAGGCCGCGATGCTCGCGCTGGCGCTCGAAGCGCACGCGCCCGGTGCTGCGGCCCGCTGGGAGGCCTGGCGCGAGGCGACGGCCGATCTCGGCGTGGCCGCTGCCGTGGGCCGCGAGATCGAAGTGCTCGGTGCCCCGGCGCGCCGGCGCGTGTTCGAGCTGCTGCTGCAGCGGGCCCGTGCGGCATCGCTGCCGCAACGGCGGCAGGCCCGGCGCGCGCTCTTGCAGCGCTGGCCGGCGGGCGCCCGCTCGGCGGCGGCGCAATGGCGCGCACTGGCGATCGGCCTGTTGCTGGGCACCCGCCCGCCGCAGGGCAGGCGCGTCGCGGCACCGTTGTCGCTGGCCCGTCAGGCCGAAGCGGCCCACGCGGCAACGCGTCAGCTCGCGATGGCATTGGGCGCAGCCGAGGACACCCGCCACACCTGGCGCAACGTGGCTGCACAGGCGCTGGCCGAGGCCGGTGCGCCTGCGCCGCGCGGCCTGGCCGCCGGGCTGGCGCCGCCGACGCCACGGCGCCAGCTGCTGCTCGCGCTGCGTGTGCGTCGCATCGCGCCGATGCAACGGCCACTGCTCCTGCGCGCGTGGCTGCAGGCAGCCGAGCGCAGCGGCTTGGCCGGCGACACCGGCACCGGCGACGCGCTGCACCTGGCCTGCCTGGCGCTCGACGTGCCGGTGCCGCAGGGGTTGCTCGTCAGCTCCTGATCTTGTAGCCGCTGGCGAGCAGGCGCAGCGCGACGACGGCGACGGCGACGAAGCTCGCGGCCACCACGGCCAGCGCCACCCAGGGCGAGACATCGCTGGCGCCGAAGAAGCCGCGGCGAAAGCCGTCGATCATGTAGAAGAACGGGTTCGCGTGCGACAGGCCCTGCCAGAACGCCGGCAGCGAATGCACCGAATAGAACACGCCCGACAGGAACGTCATCGGCATGATGAGGAAGTTCTGGAACGCCGCGGTCTGGTCGAACTTCTCGGCCCACAGCCCGGCGATCAGGCCCAGCGTGCCGAGCATCGCGGCACCGAGCACGGCGAAGACGACGATCCACCACGGCTCGGCGAAATGCGGCGGCGCGAACCACACGGTGACCGCGAACACGCCCACGCCGACCACAAGCCCGCGCACCACGCTGGCGCCGACATAGGCCGCGAACCAAGCCCAGTGCGACAGCGGCGTGACCAGCAGGAACACCAGGTTGCCGGAGATCTTGCTCTGGATCAGCGAGCTGCTGCTGTTGGCGTAGGCGTTCTGCAGCACGCTCATCATCACCAAGCCGGGGATCAGGAAGCTGGTGTAGCCGACGCCTGGGTAGACCTGCACATGCGCTTCGAGCACGTGGCCGAAGATCAGCAGGTACAGCACCGCGGTCAGCACCGGTGCGGCCACCGTCTGCACGCTGACCTTCCAGAAGCGCAGCACCTCCTTGTTGAAGAGCGTGCGCGTGCCCTCCATCATGTGAGCCCCTCGCGCGCCGGGTACGGCGCACGGCCCCCCGAGGGGGCGTCGCTTGGCTTGGGGCGGCCCGGCGCCAAGCTCATCAAGCCGCTTCCTTCTGCATGATCTCGAGGAACACGTCCTCGAGGTCGGCGCGGCCGATCTCGAGGTCTTCGACCTTCACGCCGCCCTCGCGCAGGCGGCCGAGGATGGCCTCGATCTCGGCCGGCATCGCGCGCCGTGACCTGCGCCACGCGGCCGGTGACGCGCGCACGCGCGGCCACCGCGGCGGGCAGCGCATCGTCGGTCTTGAAGCGCAGCATCGTGCTGGCGGTGCCCGCCAGCAGGTTGGCGGTGCGGTCCAGCGCCACCACCCGGCCCTGCTTCAGCATCGCGATGCGGCCGCACAGCGCCTCGGCTTCCTCGAGGTAGTGCGTCGTCAGCAGCACCGTGTGGCCCTGCTTGTTCAGACCGGCGATGAAGCCCCACAGCGTCTGGCGCAACTCCACGTCGACACCGGCCGTCGGCTCGTCGAGCACGATCACCGGCGGCTTGTGCACCAGCGCCTGTGCCACCAGCACACGGCGCTTCATGCCGCCCGACAGTTGGCGCGTGTTGACGTCGGCCTTGTCCGCCAGGCCCAGGCCGGCGAGCAAATCGTCGATCCAGGCATCGTTGTGGCGGATACCGAAGTAGCCGCTCTGGATGCGCAGGCACTCGCGCACCGAGAAGAACGGGTCGAACACCAGCTCCTGCGGCACGATGCCCAGCGCCATGCGCGCCGCGGCGTAGTCGGCCACCACATCGTGGCCCATCACCGTGACGCGGCCGGTGCTGGCACGCGTGAGGCCGGCCAGGATGCTGATCAGCGTGGTCTTGCCCGCGCCGTTGGGCCCGAGCAGGCCGAAGAACTCGCCCTGCTCGACGTTGAAGCTCACGCCGTCTAGGGCGCGCACGGCGCCGCGGGCGCCCGCAAAGGTCTTGGCAACCTGATCGAAGACAACGGCAGCGGGCATGGCCGGCGATTGTAGGAGGGCCCTGTCCGGCGAACGGCAGCGGCAGCGCCCGTGTCGGCGCGGCGCGTGGCATCATGGATTCATGAGTCAAAACTTCGGCATGCAAGCCCCGGGCGCACACCACGGCGCGCCGCGGCGCGCGGTCACGCGCTACCTCGTACTGATCGACGCGGCGGGCACCACGCTGGCGCGGCTGTTCCTCCACGACCGCACCCAGGTGGCCGAGTTCGACGCCGGCACCGAAGAGGTGGCGCTGATGACGCAGGGCCTGGCGCCGCTGCGCGGCGCCGACGGCCCCGAGTGGGATCGTGCGCTCGAAGGCCACAGTGCCGAAGAACGCCGCGGCGCCGAGGTCTACACCCTGGACGTGTAGGGCCATGGTCAACGCCAAGCCCAAGAAGGCGCCGCGCCGCACCGCGGAGCGCATCCTCGAAGTCACGCTCGAGCTGTTCAACCGCTTCGGCGAGCCCAACGTCAGTACCACGGTGATCTCGGCCGAGTTGAAGATCAGCCCGGGCAACCTGTACTACCACTACCCGGCCAAGGACGAGCTGATCAACGCCTTGTTCGGCCGCTACGAGAAGGCGCTCGACGAGTTGCTGCGCGCCGCCGACGGCGTGCGCAACGTCGAGGACGCATGGCTGTTCTTTCACATGCTGTTCGAGCTGATCTGGCAGTACCGCTTCCTCTACCGCGACCTCAACGACCTGCTCAGCAAGAACCGCCGGCTCGAAACGCACTTCCAGTTCGTGCTGAAGAACAAGGGCCGCGCGGTGCAGGCCGTGCTGGGCGGCCTGGCACGTGGCAGCGCGGTGAAGATCGACGCCCGCGAGGCCGAACCGGTGGCCACCGCGATGGTGGTGGTGCTGACCTACTGGCTCAGCTACGAGTACGTGCGCGATCCGCGCAAGGCGCTCGAGCCCGAGAGCGCCGGTGCGGCGCTGGCGCGGGGCGCCTACCATGTGCTGAGCCTGCTGATGCCCTACCTGGAGCCCGCCGCCCGCGACCACCTGCACGGGCTGGTGGCGCCGTACCGACAGAGCTGAAGAAACGACGACACGGAGACAAGACCATGGCCAAGTGGACCGCCTTCCCCTACGACCTGTACGCCTTCGATGCCGCGAAGGTGAAGAAGCAGTGGGCGCGGCTGCATGCCGGCGACCTTGAACCGGCCCCGAAGGACGCCAAGGTGCTCGATGCGTGGGCGCTGTTCCATGCCGGCGAATTCCAGAAGGCCTACGACGCGGGCCTGAAGGCCGCATCAGCCGGAAACTCGGGTGGCATCACCGTGGCCAACAAGGCGCAGTCGATCTACGCCAACTACCTGGAGAAGAGCGAGAAGACCAAGCTCGCGATGTTCCAGGAAGTGGTGGCGCGCGCCGAGGCGCAGGCTGCCGCGGAACCGAACAACCCGAACGCCCACTACTGGATGGCCTACGCACTGGGCCGCTACAGCCAGGGCATCAGCGTGGCCAAGGCGCTGGCGCAGGGCCTCGGCGCGAAAGTCAAGGCCGCGCTCGAAACCACCATCAAGCTGGCGCCGAAGCACGCCGATGCGCACATCGCGCTGGGCGCCTTCCATGCCGAGGTGATCGACAAGGTGGGCTCGCTGCTGGGCAAGACGCAGGGCGCCAGCAAGGCCACCGGGCTGGCGCTGTACCAGCAGGCCTTGAAGCTCACACCGGCCAGTGCGATCGCGATGGTGGAGTACGCCAACGGGTTGGTGATGCTCGAGGGCGAGAAGCGCATGGCCGATGCCGAGAAGCTGTACGCCGACGCCGCGGCCTGCACGCCGGCCGATGCGATGGAGCGGCTGGACGTGGAGATGGCCAAGGCCGAACTCGAAGACTGACCTGCGATGTGGGCCGCCTTCCTGGTTGCCAGCCTGGTGCTGGCCGTGACGCCGGGGCCCGGCGTGCTGTACATCGTCGCGCGCACGCTGGCGCAGGGGCGCGCTGCGGGGCTGGCCTCGGTGGCCGGCGTCGCGCTCGGAAACCTCGGCAATGCGCTGGCCGCGTCGCTCGGGCTGGCGGCGCTGTTCGCGCTGTCGTCGCTGGCCTTCGCCATCGTCAAGTGGGCCGGCGCAGCCTACCTGGTGTGGCTGGGCGTGCGGGCGCTGCGGCAGCCGCTCGCGGCGGCCACGGCGATGGGCGCCTTCGAGGCGCCGCGGCTGGCGCGCATCGTGCGTGACGGCTTCGTGGTGGCGCTGCTCAACCCGAAGACCGCGCTGTTCTTCGCCGCCTTCCTGCCGCAGTTCCTGCCCGACGCCGCCACGGCGAGCATGGGCCGCACCGCCGCGCTCGGTGCGTTGTTCGTGGCGGTGGCCGCCGTAACCGACAGCGCCTACGCACTGCTGGCCGGCACCGCCGCGCGCGCGCTGGCCGGCCGCACGGGCCGCCGCACCGCCGCGCTGGGCCGCTACGCCGCGGCCGCCACCTACATCGGCCTGGGGCTGTACACCGCCACCACCACGCCACGGCCACGCTGAAGCGGGCCGGCGGCGGCGCCGTCAGATGCGGTCGAGCGGGCTCAGCACGCCGCGGCCGCCGCGGTTGAGCACATGCGTGTAGATCATCGTCGTCTTCACATCGCTGTGGCCGAGCAGCTCCTGCACGGTGCGACAGCAAGCGGAGCGCCGCTGCGGCGAGGCTCATGTGGGCGTAGCCCACGTGAAGCGAAGCGGCCGGAGCCAAAGTCGTAGCCGTCCTGCAGCAGGTGGGTGGCAAACGAGTGGCGCAGCACGTGCGGCGAGCAGGGCTTGTCGATGCCGGCGCGGCGCGCGGCGCCGGCCACCGCGCGCTGCACGCTGTGCTCGTGCAGGTGGTGCCGGCGCTCGATGCCGGTGCGTGGATCGATCGACAGCGTCGGGCTCGGGAACACCCACTGCCAACCCCACGATTGCCCGGCCCTCGGGAACTTCACGGCCAGGGCATCCGGCAGCCACACGCCGGCTCGGCCCGCCTCAATGTCCTTGCGATGCCATGCACGCGACGCCTCGAGCTGGGCGCGCAAGGGCACGATCAGGTTCTCGGGCAGCACGGTCACGCGGTCCTTGGAGCCCTTGCCTTCGCGCACGATGATCTCCCGGCGCTCGAACTCCACGTCCTTCACGCGCAGGCGCAGGCCCTCGAGCAAACGCATGCCCGTGCCGTACAGCAGCGCGGCCACCAGGCCATTCGTGCCGCCGTCCAGTTGCAGCAGCAACTCACGCACCTCGCGGGCTGTCAGCACGACCGGCAGGCGACGCGTGGCCTTTGCCGAAACCACTTCGTCGAGCCACGGCAATTGCACGCACAGCACCTGCTTGTAGAGGAACAGCAGCGCCGACTTGGCCTGGCCCTGCGTCGAAGCGGACACCCCGCCCTCGTTGGCCAAGTGCGTCAGGAAGCCCTCGACCTCGCGGCTGCCGAGCACCTGCGGGTGACGCATCCCATGAAAGCGCACGTAGCGCCGCGCCCAGCCGACGTAGGCCTCCTCGGTGCGCCGAGAGTAGTGGCGCACGCGAACCGCTTCGCGCAGGCGGGCCAGCAGGCGAGGCGACGCCGGAGGCGCCGGGGCAGGCACGTCGTCGGGTTGCGTGGCGATGCTCATGCCAGGATTTTTAGGGCGCGTATGGTGCCGCGCGATCCCCCTTAAGGGGGAATCAAACCCGGCTTCCACAGTGGGGAGTTACCCACTACCATGAAGTTGACAGCTACTCCCATACGCGACACCTCATGCAACCGCTCCCGTCGTCCATTTGTAGTTGCAGTTAGACCTCGCCGCTATCTGAATGCCCGTGCTGACTGCGTTGCCGTTCGCTGCGAACTGCGGTGCCTGTGCGCAGCACAGTACGTGTCGAGAGTTCTCGTCGCACCCTTCGGCCCGGTTCTGCCATGCGTCTGCAGATACTGGCGTATTCGCCACGCGTCCTTGACCTGTGTCTCATGCCGATCGTACTACGTCCGCTGTTGCGACTCGCGACTGCATAGCAGTTGTCGACCAATCCGAAGGTCGCGAGCGAGGCCGACGACCATGCGCGCTAACCAGTTGATCGGCGGACAGCTTCCGGCGCGACTTTGCCCGCCTACATTGCCGCTATCGCGCCAGTTGCGGCGTTCATGGAGCCACCGTCTCGCATCCGTTCGATGTTCGTCGCTTCGTCGTGACTGAGCGATGCCGCCGCATCTTGTCGCGACTGATTCGAGCGTTGCATTGTGCTCGAATGCTGCAACCCGGGACGGGCATAGCCTAATCTACGCTCGCAAGTCTGGATGCCGTTCCCTGTGACCAGATTCGTTCGCCGCAGTCCGTCGACGCCTAATCGGGTAGCCGGGGGTCTTTAGCCCCCAGCCCCCACACCACCCACCGTGCGGGTCCGCAGTGGGCGGTTCAACAAGTCGGCTCGCGCGACGGAGCAACTATGTCGTGTAGCCCTGGGCCTTGCTCCACAGGGCCTTGACGCTGACCAAGCCGTGCGCCGTCAACCACGCGTTGGACAGGGCCTGCTGCAGCGCCGGGGTGCGCGCCATGTGCCAGTAGCTCTTGCTGCTGACGCCGTGCTGGATGGCTGTCTTCAGGCTCACGCCCAGATCCAGCAGATGACGGATCTTCGTGCGTGCCCAGCGCCACTGTTTCCAGTAGCACATGCGGACTCGCCGTCGGATCCAGTCCTCCAGCAGCGGGATCGGGCGGTAGTACTGGCCGATGCCGAAGTACCCCATCCAACCCCGCGCGTATTGCCCCAGCTTTTGCAGCCGGTGTTCCATGGCGACGCCCCAACTGCGCCCCGTGAGTTCACGCACTCGGTGCTTGAAGTCCGCCAGCGCCTCGTCGGTCCAGCGGATCTTGTTGCCCCGAATGGTGAAGCTCAGGAAGCTGCATTCGCTCATCGGCGCGACCTTGCTCTTGGCAGGATTGACCTCGAGCTTGAGAGACGTGTGCAGGTATCGCGTGATGCTGCGCATCACCCGCTCGCCGGCGCGTGCGCTTCGGACCAGGATGACCAGGTCGTCGGCGTAGCGTGCGAAGCGGTGGCCTCGCCGCGCCAACTCGCAGTCGAGTTGATGCAGCAAGATGTTGGCCAGCAGCGGGGACGCAGGCCCTCCTTGCGGAGTGCCGACCTCGCTGGGCTCGAAGTGCTCACCGACCAGCACCCCGGCGCGCAGGTAGCGTCCGATCAGAGCCAGCAGCCGCTTGTCGGCGATGGTCCTACCCAGCAAACTCATCAGCAGGTCTTGATTGACCGTGTCGAAGAATTTGGCCAAGTCCAGATCCACCGCGATGCGGTAGCCGTCCGTCACGTACGCCTGCACCTGACGGATCGCCTGATGTGCATTGCGGCCCGGTCGAAAGCCGAAGCTCGACTCCGAGAACGTCGGATCGAAGATCGGCGTGAGCACCTGGGCGATGGCTTGCTGGAGCACCCTGTCGAGGATGACGGGTATCCCGAGCTTCCTGATGCCGCCCCCAGGCTTGCGCAGTTCGACTCTGCGCACCGGCTGCGGCACATATCGCCCTTGGATGATCTGCTCGCGCACGGCCGGCCAGTGTTCACGCGCGTAGGCGGGGAAGTCCGCGATGGTCATGCCGTCAATACCCGGCGCGCCCTTGTTGGCCTTCACCCGTTTCCACGCCCGCGACAGGTTGTCGCTGTCCAGCACGGCATCAAACAGGTCTTGGTTTGCTTCGTCTTGTTTCAAGGCTCGGTGCGTGCCCACCCGCCGACGCATCTCACCCTGTCGGGCATCGGCGATGCGCGCGAGGGCGGCACGTCTGCTCCTCGTGTCTCGTTGTTCAGCCCTTCAGCGGCCCGACACCTGGCCACCTACTACGGCGTCTGCTGACTTCTGCGTCGTCATGCACGGCGTTGCCGCCGCGCACGCTGTGCACTTCGATGGTGGTCGCTGCCGATTCATCGCTCGCGGCGGGCAGCTCGCCGCGGCGCCTGGACCTTGATATCCCGGTGCGGTCCGGTGCCGGGTTGGTCACCATCGATGCGCACCGCTCGCGGTGCAGATCTCCCCAGGTAAGAACGCGAACTGTCGGTGCACAAGCGCCGCATTTACCGTAGGCTGCGTACCGGTGGGCTTTGCTGTCATGTGCCAGCTCGCCTCGCATCCCTGGGCCTTGACTATGCGGTTTCTGTTCGTCGCCTCGCACCTCTTGCACTCGGGCTTCCTCCGGACAAGCCCTCGCGGGTCTGCCCTTGCCGTCGGCTCGTGGTTATCCTTGCTCACGATGAGTCCAAGTCGGTACCTCCACAGGGGACTTGCACCCCATAAGTTCGCGCCCATGCTGGGCGCACACCAAGTCGTTCCAGCGACCGCCTTCGGCGGCCGGCTGAAGCCAACGTTAGGGCGCACCGCTGCATGTCCCGATAGCTTGCCAATTGACGGAGTTCGTTGTCGGCGCCATGGTGGGCGTCATCTGTGGAATCATTGCGGGCCTATCCAAGCCGCGGTTCATGCTTGGCCTGTCTTGTAGTTTTGCTGTGCTCTGTGCAGGCGTCGCTGCTCTCATCGCCTTTGAGCTCTATTTCACCGGCGTCTTTATGGTCGGTATCGTGGTGGCTCGGCCTTGAGGCACTATTGGCCTCGCTCTCGTTGTCTATGCATGCGCCTTCGCCATCTCTAAGGTCGTACCGCTCGGCGTACTCATTGCTGTGCGAAGCGGCAAATGCGCCCTAACCCGTCGTATATGGACTCCCCCGCCAACGCCAGTGACTGATCGATCTTGGTAGTGCACAAAGGGTTGAGCCTGCAGTCGTATATCCGGCATCTGAGGTGGGCTGCGTGTTGAGAGCCCGTGCCGACATGGAATCTGCGTCAGCGCTGCGCCAATCGCTACGAGCGGCAGGCGTGAAGCTGCCGGAAGGGTTATCGGCGTCTGGTGCTGTGGGGGTGACCCGGGGTGCCATGGTGGGCGATCAATCTCTGCGCAAGGCTCGAGAGGGTTGGAGTGATCGAGGGATCGATGCTGGGTTCTGTTCAAACTGCGAGCGCGCCGGCGGGCAACTCGAAGCTCAGGCGCTCGGTCTTCTTCCTGGTCAGCCGGCTGTTGGGTTTTTCTTCGTCATAGGCCGCGTGATCGCGCAGGCACGCATAGGCGATGCGCGCGAGCTTGTTGGCCAGCGCGCAGCAGGCCTTGTTGTGGTTGCTCCTGTCTTGCACCGCCAGCGCCCAGGCACGCAGCCCCTGGACCGGTTTGCCGACATTGCGCGCCGCAGCCGCCGCGCGCAGCACGCTTCGGGCGCCGTGCGTGAGCAGCATGCGCAGGTAGCGGTCGCCCTGCTTGCTGATGCGTCCGAGCTGGCGGCGCTGGCCCGACGAGTGCTCCTTGGGCGTGAGGCCGAACCAGCTGGCAAAGTGCCGCGCATCCTTGAAGTGCGTCACGTCACCCGAGGTGGCCGCCACCATCGCCGTGCTGGTGAGCAGGCCGATGCCAGGCACCGACAGCAACGTCGTGCACGCCGGACTGTGCCGCACCAGCGCGGCCAGTTCGCGTTCGAGCGCGCCGATGCGCGCTTCCAGGAGGCGCACCTCCTCGATGAGCAGCGCCATCGTCGGACGCAGCAGCTCGGGGATGCCCGAGCGCGGCTCGGCCAGCACGCGGGCGATCTGCTCCAGGCCCAGGCGCGAGCCCAACGCAATGGCGATGCCGAACTCGCGGCAGTAGCCGCGCAGGGTGTTGATGCGCCGCGTGCGGTCACCCTGCCACAGGCTGCGGGTACGGTGCAGCGCCTGCAGGGCTTGCTGCTCGACGCTCTTGATGCGCACCGGATGCAGGTCGGCGCAGCGTGCGGCTTCGAGCAGCGCGGCTGCATCGGCAGCATCGGTCTTGTTGCGCTTGACGTAGGCGCGCACGTAGCGCGCGGGCAGCAGGGTGACCTGGATGCCCAGCACAGCGAGCCAGCGCGCCCAATGGTGGGCCGATCCGCAGGCTTCCATCACCACGCGCGAGACTGCGCGGTTGGCGAACCAACGCTCGAACTGCGCGCGGGAGAGACGCTGCGACTCGCACGGGCGCCAGGCGGCGTCGGCCACGCACAGCTGGAACACGTTCTTGGCCAGGTCGACGCCGACGATCATGCCGGCACTGGATTGAACCGATGGGCAAACGCTCGTAGCATTCATGTCGGACTCCTTCGCGTCATGTGCCGACACCCGCACCACGCGACGCCGGCTGGTACTTTGATACCGAAATGCGCGGGGGAGTCCATCCCATCATTGCACCCGACGTGCGTCAGCCGGCTTCGCCGGCTGCCACACGCGGGTGAACTCCAACGTGGGCGTCACAGCATTCGTCTCTTGCGCGTCGTTAGCACTCTTGCTAACATGTCGGCATGCCGTTCGAGATCGAGTACTTCCACGAACGCGTTCGTTCTGAGATCGAGTCTTGGCCTGTAGATGTTCTTGCTGACTATGCGCGCTTGGTCGAGCTCCTTGCCGAGCATGGGCCAAGCCTTCGTCTGCCGCACTCTCGAGCTTTCGGAGACGGGCTGTTTGAGCTGCGGCCGCGCGGGCGTTCTGGC
The DNA here is from genome assembly GCA_963840805.1 of uncultured beta proteobacterium. Taxonomy (GTDB): domain Bacteria; phylum Pseudomonadota; class Gammaproteobacteria; order Burkholderiales; family Burkholderiaceae_C; genus CADEEN01. Next base: position 153,472 of record CAWJAJ010000002.1, read on the forward strand.
ATTGGCCGGGCCTTCTACAGCTTCATGCTCGCCAGGCGGGTTGTCGTCCTGCATGCGTTCATCAAGAAGTCTCAGGAAACGCCAGATCGGGAGTTAAAGCTGGCGCGCAAGCGCCTGAAGGAGTTGCTAGGTGGCTGAGCTGAAATACAAGCCTGTTCCGCATGACCATGCCGCGTTCATGGCGCGTGCGCGCGCTCGCAAGGGCTTTGCCCGAGCCTACGAGGCGCTCGAACTTGAGTACCAGGTAGCCGGCCAAATGCTCAAAGCCCGCGCACGCGCGGGCCTAACGCAAGACGTTGTGGCTGAGCGCATGGGTACAACCAAGAGCGCTGTCTCACGCCTGGAGTCGGCGGGCAAGCATGCGCCGTCGTTGGCAACGCTCAAGCGCTATGCGAGCGCAGTTGGTTGCGAGCTTCAAGTGCGTCTGGTGCCGCAGAAGGCAACGTGACGCCCAACCCGTCGATATGGACTCCCCGCAACGCAGTGACTGATCGATCTGGTAGTGCACGAAGGGTTGAGCCTGCAGTCGTATATCCGGCATCTGAGGTGGGCTGCGTGTTGGGGCCCGTGCCGACATGGAATCTGCGTCAGCGCTGCGCCAATCGTTACGAGCGGCAGGCGTGAAGCTGCCGGAAGGGTTATCGGCGTCTGGCGCTGTGGGGGTGACCGGGGTGCCATGGTGGGCGATCAATCTCTGTGCAAGGCTGGGTGGGTATTCGTTGTTCAAGCGGGTTTGTGTTAAGCGCTCAGGGCGCCGGCCGGCATCTCGAAGCTCAGGCGCTCGGTCTTCTTCTGGTAGCCGGCTGTTGGGTTTTTCTTCGTCATAGGCCGCGTGATCGCGCAGGCACGCATAGGCGATGCGCGCGAGCTTGTTGGCCAGCGCGCAGCAGGCCTTGTTGTGGTTGCTCTGTCTTGCACGCCAGCGCCCAGGCACGCAGCCCTGGACCGGTTTGCCGCATTGCGCGCCGCGGCCGCCGCGCGCAGCACGCTTCGGGCGCCGTGCGTGAGCAGCATGCGCAGGTAGCGGTCGCCCTGCTTGCTGATGCGTCCGAGCTGGCGGCGCTGGCCCGAGAGTGCTCCTTGGGCGTGAGGCCGAACCAGCTGGCAAAGTGCGCGCATCCTTGAAGTGCGTGACGTCACCCGAGGTGGCCGCCACCATCGCCGTGTGGTGAGCAAGCCGATGCCCGGCACGTCAGCAGCGTGGTGCAGGCCGGGCTGTGGCGCACCAGCGCGGCCAGTTCGCGTTCGAGCGCGCTGATGCGCGCTTCCAGGAGGCGCACCTCCTCGACGAGCAGGACCATCGTCGGACGCAGCAGCTCGGGGATGCCCGAGCGCGGCTCGGCCAGCACGCGGGCGATCTGCTCAGGCCCAGGCGCGAGCCCAACGCAATGGCGATGCCGAACTCGCGGCAGAAGCCGCGCAGGGTGTTGATGCGCCGCGTGCGGTCGCCATGCCACAGGCTGCGGGTGCGGTGCAGCGCCTGCAGGGCCTGCTGCTCGACGCTCTTGATGCGCACGGATGCAGGTCGGCGCAGCGTGCGGCTTCGAGCAGCGCGGCGCATCGGCGGCATCGGTCTTGTTGCGCTTGACGTAGGCGCGCACGTAGCGCGCAGGCAGCAGGGTGACTCGATGCCCAGCACAGCGAGCCAGCGCGCCCAATGGTGGGCCGATCGCAGGCTTCCATCACCAGCGCGAGACTGCGCGGTTGGCGAACCAACGCTCGAACTGCGCGCGGGAGAGACGCTGCGACTCGCCGGGCGCAGGCGGCGTCGGCCACGCACAGCTGGAACACGTTCTTGGCCAGGTCGACGCCGACGATCATGCCGGCACTGGATTGAACCGATGGGCAAACGCTCGTAGCTTCATGTCGGACTCCTTCGCGTCATGTGCCGACACCCGCACCACGCGACGCCGGCTGGTACTTTGATACCGAAATGCGCGGGGGAGTCCATCCCATCGATCGAGCGGACGTCAAAAAAGGCTGCGCCTTTTTGACGTCCGCTCATGTCGAACACTGGGCGTCATAGGAATACGCGGTGCTGAGTCTTGACAGTTCGCGCTGGGCGCGCGGCCGAAGAGTTCATGGAGTGGGTACTCAACCAATGACGCCTAACCAGTTGATCGCGTGGACAACTTCCGGCGCGCTTCGCCGACGTTAGACAACACGAACCAGTATTCATGCTGCTCCAATTCCGCCGGACTGCGAATGCTGTGCTCGATCGCTGACCGTGCTCGGCACGCATCTGCGGCGGCTGCGCTGTCGGGCTGCCTCCTCGTCGCGCACGGCGCGGCGGCCGGCGACGCGGCAGCCGGTGCACGGCTCGCCGCGGCGCGCTGCGTCTCCTGCCACTCGTCCACGGAAACGATCCACTCCATGCTGCCGCTGCTCGAAGGGCAGCCGAAGGCCGCCTTCATTGCGCAGTGGCGTGCCTTCCGCGAGCGCAAGCGCACCGCCCCGGTGATGGTGAGCCTCGCGGAGGAGTTGAGCGAGCAGGATGTCGACGACCTCGCCGAACACTATGCGGCACTGCTGCCCCCGCGCGCCCCGGAATCGTCCGGCAGCGATGCCGGCCGCGCATTGGTCGATCGCTTGCGATGTGCCGACTGCCACGGGCCAGCGTTGCAGGGGACGAACGCCGGCGCAGCACGGCTCGGCGGGCAAAAGGCGCGTTACACGGCCTGGTCGTTGCAGCTGATGCGAGGCGGCAGCCGGTCGCACGGAGCCGCCGCGACGCCGGATCCGCTCCTTGCCGATCTCAGCAACGCCGAGATCGAGTCGCTGGCCGCGCACTTGGCGTCGCTGCGCTGACCTGTCTGTGCGTGCAGTGCGCTACGGGTTGGTTGAACCGTCCTGCAGTTCAAGGCCCGCGATGAGGATTGCCAGGGCTGCGCGCCGCACCACCGCGGTCTGAAGAACCCGACCAGCGGCCGGGGCCGTCAGGTGAGCCCGCTCGGCCGCGCGCTGTACAGCCGGCGCATCGCGACGGTGGAGCCCGTCTTCGCCAGCATCCGCCATCACAAGCGCATGAGCCGCTTCACGCTGCGCGGCAAGGCGAAGGTGGCCACGCATTGACGCGCCGCACGCCTTCGGGGTTCAATTCAAGCAAGCCGATGAGCCGCAAGCCCCACATGCACGGCCAATCCACCGAGGCTCGCATTGCCGCCGCCCATCGCGTCGAAAAGCGGGTTATTGCCCAGTCTCGTTGTTATGCGTCACAGCAGAGGCTCTGCCATGAAGATCGAAGAAATGATTTCTGCCGTGCAGAAGAAGCTCGGCGTTCAGGTCGACGGTCGGGCAGGGCCTGAAACTGGGGTGGCGAATATGCCCACGTCGTCAGCCAAGGAGGCGGAAGTACTGGCTGAACTTCGCGACGAGCGTGTTTGTCAGTCGGTCACGCATGCTGCTGACAAGCCGAGTCGACCATATGACCGATGTCGTTCTCACCAGAGACTCCGTCGTGCAGTTCTTGAACCGCTTCGAGGAGACCGCCGAGAAGGAGAACTTCGATCTCATTCAGGACATGATTCATGACAACGCATTCATCCGCTTCAATGACGGAGACTTCGTCGGCAAGCAGGCAGTGCGAGGCGCGTTCGAGAAAACCTGGAAAGGCAGCGCCAACGTCAGGAAGGAGCGCTTCTACCTCACCGACATTCAAGTGCTATCTGTCGACGCAAGAAGCGCCGCTGCCACGTATACCTACAACTGGGAAGGAACAATGGATGGGCGGACCTTCCGGGTTCAAGGTCGAGGAACACGGGTTCTCGTGGTCGAGAACGGGCAGTTGCAGATCATCCATGAACACCTTAGCCGCTACCCCAAGCAGTGAGGCCGGACGGCCTTCAGCGGCCGGCGATCGGTGACGATAGGCCTCAGACACACCCGGAGGCCATCGCCATGCCAACCGTGCGCCAGGGCAACCGGGCCGTTCAGCTGGCCGTCGACGTTCAGGTCGGCGTGATGAACGAGTTCGGCGCACGCGGGGCCGCGCAATAGCGGCAGCGTCCGCTTGAACTCGGCAGAACACAATCAGTTTCAAGGCAATGCATCCATGGTCGAAGTCACTTGGCTGCTCTTCGTCGTCGCGTCGCTGGTACTCATCGTGACGCCCGGGCAGGACATGATCCTGGTGATGTCGCGCTCGATCGCGCAGGGCGCCGCGGCCGGCGTGGCCACGGCTGCGGGCGTCAGCATCGGCCTGGTCGGCCACACCCTGCTGGCCACGCTCGGCCTCGGCGCCATCCTGCGCACGTCCGCGTGGCTGTACCTGGCGCTCAAGCTCGTCGGTGCGGCGTACCTCGTCTACCTGGGCATCCAGCTGCTTCGCACCAGCAGGCACGAACTCGCCGTGCCGACCGGGGCACCGCGTTCGCGGTGGCGGTTGTTCTTCGACGGCGCGCTCTCCAACGTCTCCAACCCCAAGATCGCCGTCTTCTACTTCGCGTTCCTGCCGCAATTCATCCTGCCCGGTGCGGCGCATCCGACGCTGGCCGTCTTCGTGCTGGGGCTGGTGTTCGCCGCCCTCACCTTCCTGGTCAAGGGCCCCGTCGGGCTGGGCGCCGGCCTGCTGTCGAGCTGGCTGCGCTCCCGGCCCGGCGCCCTCATGTGGATCCATCGCACCAGCGGCGCGGTGCTGATCGGCCTGGGCCTCAAGCTCGCACTCGAGCGCCGGGCATGAAGGCAGACATGGGGCGATCGAGCGCCCAACGAGCCCCCGACCAGCAGAGAACCGGCGACGGCTGCTACGAGAGCGCGGTGCTGGATCCGGACGGCCATCGCATCGAGATCACGGCCTGAGCGCGGCTACCGGTGATGGACCCCTTGCCTCGCCTCGCAGCGCCCGCATTGCTGCGCCGGCTGACGGTGGGTGATCTCGCCGCGTTCCAGGCCTACCGCAGCGATCCCATCGTGGGCCGCTATCAGGGCTGGGCCGCCATGTCCGACGCCGAGGCCACCGCCTTCCTGTGTGAAATGCAGGATGCGGAACTCCTTGTGCCGGGCACCTGGTCGCAGATCGCGATCGCGGAGCCGACCAGTTGCGCGCTCGTCGGTGACATCGGCTTGTGCCTCGCCCGGGACGGCGGCGAAGCCGAGGTCGGCTTCACGCTCTCGCCTCTCGCCCGCGGGCGCGGCCTGGCGACGGCAGCGGTGCGCGCCGCGATCCAGATGGTGTTTCAGCAAACGCCCGCCGCGCGCGTGGTCGGCGTCACCGACGCGCGCAACACGCCGTCGATCCGGCTCCTCGAGCGCCTGGGCATGCGCTGCCTGGCATCACGCGACGCGGTGTTTCGCGGCGAAGCGTGCATCGAGTGCGTATACGCCATCGGCCGCTGACGCCAACGCTTCGGCCGAGGTAACCTCAGGCCCCTGGAGGACGCATCATGAAGCTCACCGTCCGTCCCCTGACGCCCTCGCGCTGGCCCGATCTCGAGGCGTTGTTCAACGCCAAGGGCTGCGCCGTGGCGCGCGGCTGCTGGTGCATGTGCTACCGCCGCAGCGGCCCGCGCGGGCCGCTGCCCCGCGGGGTGACCGAGGCCCAGGCCAATCGCGCCGAGCTGAAGGCGCTCGTCGACGCGGGCACGGTCCCGGGCCTCATCGGCTATTGCGGCAAGGTCCCGGTCGGCTGGGTGTCGCTCGGGCCACGGCAGGAATACGCCAGGCTCAGGCGCTCGCGCGTGATGAAGGCCGTCGACGACCAACCCGTGTGGTCGGTGATCTGCTTCGTCGTGCCGGCCGAGTTTCGTGGGCAGGGCGTCGCGCGGGCGCTCCTCGATGGCGCCATTGCCTACGCGAAGAAGCACGGCGCCACGCTGCTCGAGGCCTACCCCGTGGACAAGCCGGCCAAGTCGGCCGACGACGACATGTGGTTCGGTGCCAAGTCGATGTACGACCGTGCGGGTTTCGAGGAAGTCGCGCGCCGCCAGCCGCAACGGCCCGTCGTGCGCCTCAGGCCGGCGTGAGGCGCGCTGCGCGGTCGCTGTCCGGCTATTGCGCAACACGATGCACGGGCCATGAGCCAGGTACCCGGAACACCGCTCGCGCCTGGACCTTCACTGACGGTCCACGACGACCTGCCACACGAGGCCTGGCGCGTCGTCGACACCGGCCTCGGCGAAGCCAACGAGGCGGCGGCGCCGTTGCACGAGGTGCGGCCACTGTCGGCCTTCGCGCGCCTGGCGTCCGGCGAAGTCATCGGCGGCGCCATCGGCCGCACCTGGGGCGATTGCTGCGAGTTGCAGCAGTTGTGGGTCAGCCCGGCATACCGGCGCCAAGGCATCGGTGGGCGGATCGTGCGTGCGTTCGAGGAGCGCGCTCAAGAACGTGGTTGCCACACCTACTACCTCGAAACCTTCAGCTTCCAGGCCCCTTCGCTGTACCGCTCGCTGGGCTATGAGGTCAGGCTCGAGTTGCAGGGGTTCTCGCCGGGCGTCGCCAAGTACGTCATGGTGCGCCAGGCCGGCGTGAACATCCGTCCCGCCGAGCCCCGCATGACCGCTCTGCTCTCGGCCACGCCCCAGCACCTTCAGGAGCGCCTGGCCGGCCTGGCCCGGGAACTGGCGCGCCGCGATGACGCCCTGGCGCTGCTCGCGCTGGGCTCCACGGGCCGCGACACCGATCGGCTCGATGCCTGGTCCGACCTCGACTTCTTCGTGCTCGTGCGCGACGGCGCCAAGCGCGGCTACATCGATCGCCTGGACTGGCTGGCGGCCACCCACCCGCTCGCGTGGCACTTCCAGAACACGGCCGACGGCCACAAGGTGCTGATGGCCGACGGCGTGTTCTGCGAGTTCGCCGTGTTCGAGATGCACGAACTGAGCCGGATTCCGTACGCGCCGGGCCGCTTCGTCTGGCGACGCGACGAGGTCGACGAAGCGCTGGCGTGCCCGACGCAGCCGCTGCCCTCGCCGCACGGCGCACCGTGGCTCGTCGGCGAAGCCCTGTCGAACCTGATCGTCGGCCTGCAGCGGCACGCGCGAGGCGAGAAGCTGGCCGCGATGCGCATGGTGCAGGTCCAGGCACTGGATCGCGTGCTGGAGTTCCTGGAGACGCTGCAACCGGCAGCCCACGAAGCGCACGCACGGCGCGATCCGTTCAACGTCGACCGGCGCATCGAAGCGCGCAACCCGCAGGCGGCTGCGGCCTTGCCCACCTGGGCCGGCGGCTACACGGGTACGGTGCCGGCCGCGTTGGCCCTGCTGGCCTGCCTGGAGGCCCACGGCGTCGTGCCGGCGGTTGTCTCCGAGCGCATCGCGGCGCTGGCCGACTCGGCGCGCTGAGCTGCGGTTCACCCGCGCCCGCTTGGTGCAAACTGCGGCGGCGACGCCGGAGATCGGCATCACACCGGGAGTCGGCCATGGGAATTCGAGTCGTTCGCCTCGGCAGCGCCAGAGCCACCGACGAGGGCCTGCGCATCGGCACGGTGCGTCGCCCACCGCGGGGCGTGCCGAAGACGGCATTCGCAGCGCAGGACTGGTACGACGTGTGGTTCCCGAACCTGGCCCCGAGCGTCGAGACCATGAAGCTCGGGCAGGCCGCGCAATCACCCGCGCAGTGGGCGGCATTCACCCGGCAGTACCGCAGCGAGATGGCGCGGCCGGAGAACGCTCACGCACTTCGCTTGCTCGCATCGCTGTCGCACCAGACGAGTTTCTCGGTCGGTTGCTACTGCGAGAACGAGGCGCACTGCCATCGATCGGTGCTGCGGTCGCTGCTGGCCGAGGCGGGCGCCGCAATCGAGTCATGAGCGTCGACATCGTCTGCCCTGGCCACCATGGCGATTGAGCGTGCCCGATGACGGCCCTGGCCCCGATGAGCCCGGCGGTGTTTGCCGAATTCCGCGAGTCCTCCGTGGTGGGCTATGCGCAAGAGAATGTCGCCTCGGGCCGCTGGCCGGCCGACGGGGCCGTCGAGCGGGCTCGCGACGAGTTCGACAGCCTGCTGCCGCAAGGCCTCGCGACACCGGAACACCACCTGTTCGAGATCCGCTCGTCCGCAGCGGGCACGCGTGTCGGCTTCCTCTGGTTCGCCGTTCAGGAGCGGCACGGCCTGCGCGGCGCCTATGTCTACGACGTCGAGATCCAGGCCGAATACCGGCGCCGCGGCCACGCGAGGCGCGCGTTCCAGGCGCTCGAGCCGATCGTCGCCGCGCTGGGCCTGTCCAGCATCGGCCTTCACGTGTTCGGCCACAACGCCGGCGCGCAGGCCCTGTACCGGCAACTCGGCTACGCTGTCACCGGCATCAACATGCTCAAGACGCTCGATGGGCCGGGCCGGCCCGTGCCTGTGAACGGGATGCTCGCGGCCGCGCGCGTCGAACCCTGGATCCCGAAACCCCTGTGGAGACGAACGATGTCAATTGCCCCTTGGCCGGTTCCTTTGCTGCTTGCCGCCGCGCTGTCGGCCAACGCACAGGACGGCACCTTCCAGTCCCGGTCACTGACCCCGGAAACCGCGCTCGTGGCCGCGCGCGCCGCACTCGAGGCCTGCCGAAAGCAGGGATTCCAGGTGGCCGTGGCCGTGACCGACCGCGCCGGCATCACGCAGGTCCTGCTGCGCGATCGCTTCGCCGGGCCGCACACCGTCGAGGTTGCGTCGAACAAGGCCTGGACCGCCGTGAGCTTCAGAACCTCGACCGCCGCGATCGCCGCCGAGACGCAGCCCGGGCGCCCGATGAGCGGGCTGCGCAGCCTGCCGCGATTTCTCGCCGCGGGCGGCGGGCAGGCGATCGAAGCCGGCGGCAGCATCCTGGGTGCGATCGGCGTCTCGGGGGGGCCCAACGGCGAGGCCGACGACAGTTGTGGATCGGCCGGCATCAAGGCCATCGCCGATGCGATCGAGTTCTGATCCGCCGCGCCGCCGAGCGGCCCGCGGGCGGCTTCGCCGGTCGCGCCAGCGGCCGCGTCGACGCTGAGCGCGCAGCACGCATGAACGTCATCGCCACCGACAGCCTCACGCTGGAGCCGCAAGTGGCGGCACACGCAGAGGCCATGTTCGGCGTGCTCAGCGATCCGGCGATCTATACGTACGAGAACGAGCCCCCGCCGTCGCTGGCGTGGTTGCGCGATCGCTTTGCCAGGCTCGAATCACGCTGCTCGCCGGACGGGCAGGAGCAATGGCTGAACTGGGTGATCCGCCTGCCGACGTCGGAGCTCGCCGGCTATGTGCAGGCCACGGTGCACGGCAACGGCAGCGCCGCCATCGCCTACGAGCTGGCCAGTGCGTACTGGGGACGCGGGCTGGCGCGCCAGGCCGTGCAGGCGATGATCGGTGAACTCGTGTCGCACCACCGGGTGCGCCGCCTGTCGGCCGTGCTCAAGCGCGAGAATGCGCGCTCGCTGCGCCTGCTCGAGCGGCTCGGCTTCGCGCCGGCGACGCCCGAGCAGCACATCGAGCACCCCGTCGATCCGGACGAACTGCTGATGCAACGCGAGATCATGAGCGCTGCCGAGTCGGATCTCGCGGCGCTTCTGCGCGCGCTGCAGCCCGTCAGGAACGGCGGCACCTACGTCTATGCCTCGCTGCCGCCAGGCGCCGACGTCGCTGCTTGCGCCGCCGTGGCCGCGATCCGCGAGAAGCGAGGGCTGGACCGTGGTCGTGGAAGAAGCCCAGGCGCGGCGGGCCGGACTGCAGGCGCTGTTCCGCTGCGCGTGGATCACGCTCGAGGTGCACTCGGATCTTCAGGCCATCGGCCTCACCGCGGCCGTCGCCGCCGCGCTGAGCCAGGCCGACATCGCCTGCAACGTCATCGCCGGCGCGCATCACGATCACCTCTTCGTCCCCGTCGAATCCACCGACCGGGCCATGACCGCGTTGCAGGCGTTGCAGCAGAGCGTTGCCTGTTAGCGCCGACCGCGATGCGCGAGCGCCTTGCCGGCTGGGCCAGCGTGTGCCCACAGGCCGATGCCAGAATCGGCGCATGGTCGTGAGGCAATGGCGGCACTGGGCCCCGTGGGCAGGGATCGGCCTTGTCGTCGGTGCCGCGGGCGCGGTGTGGATCGCGCGCGGCGAACTGGCCGCGCAGCGCGAGGCCTTCGACACCGATGCGCGCATCGCGCACCGCCTGCTCAGCCAGCGTGCCGTCGAGCACGACGCCATCCTGGCCACGCTGGCGCTGCTGCAACCCGGCGACGACGCGCGGCCCGCGCCGCGCCTGCTCGCGTTGTACCCGCAGCTGCTGCGCGTCGAACGGCGCGAGCGCGACGCCGCGTGGCCGCAGCCGGCCTGGGCTTCCGCCGAGGCGCAGTCGCGGCGCGAGCAGCGCGCCGTGCTGGCGCAGGCCACGCAGAGCGGCCCGGCCGAGGGCCGCTTCGTCATCGTGCGCGCGGCCGAGCCGGCGGCCTATGCGCTGGAAGTCGACATCCCGCGCATGGTGCCGTGGGCCGATTGGCCGCTGCCCCGCGATGGCGCGGTGCGCGCCGAGCTGGCGCTCGGTGACCGGCGCTGGACCTTGCAGGCCGGCCGTCCGGGCGAGGGGCCCTGGCGGCTGGCATTCAGCAAGCACCTGGCCGCCGAGAGCCAGCCGTTCGACCTGCAACTCAGCCGCACGCTCGGCTGGTCGGCACTGCCGTGGGCGCGCATGGCCGGCTGGCTGGCCGCCGTGGGCGCGGTGCTCGCGCTCGGCGCACTGGTGCAGCGCCAGCGCAGCGAACGCCGGCGCGCCGAGGAGCTGCTGCGCCTGGGCCAGGTGGCGCGCCTGAACACGCTGGGCGAGCTCGCCGCCGGCCTGGCGCACGAGTTGAACCAGCCGCTGACGGCGCTGCTGGCCAGCACCCAGGCGGCGGCGCGGCTGATCGACGACGACCCGCCCGAACTGGCCACCGCGCGCGAGGCGATGGCCCACGCGGCGGCGCAGGCCAAGCGCGCCGCCGACGTGGTGCAGCGGCTGCGCCGCGCCGTCGAGCGGCCCGATCGCAGTGCGGCGCTGCAGGCGGTGCGGCTGGACGCGGCGGTGCGCAACGCGCTGTACCTGCTCGAGCCCGAATGCCGCCGCCACGGCGTGGTGCCGAGCCTGGACGCCGGAAGCGAACCGCTCGACGTGCTGGCCGACCCGGTGGGCCTGGAGCAGGTCGTGCACAACCTGCTCGACCAATGCGCTGCAGGCGCTGGCCCAGGTGCCGCCGGCCGAGCGCCGGCTGTCGCTGGCCCTCGCGCGCCAGGGCGGCAGGCCGTACTCGCCGTGCGCGACAGCGGGCCGGGCATCGCGCCGGAGAACCTGCCGCGGGTCTTCGAGCCGTTCTTCACCACGCGCAGCGGCGGGCTGGGCCTCGGCCTGAGCCTGTGCGCACTCGCTGGCCGAAGGCATTGGCGGCACCCTGACCGCGCGACCACGCCGCGCCGCGCGGCGCGGAATTCCGGCTCACGCTGCCGCTGGCCACCGCGCCGACGCCATGAGCCTCGCGCAGTCGCCGCTGATCCACCTGGTCGACGACGATGCGGCGGTGCGCCACGGCCTGGCGCTGCTGATCGGCAGCGTCGGCCTGCGCGTGCAGCGCCTGGGCCGATCCGCAGGCGTTTCTCGACGGCTTCGACCGCCGCGACATCGGCGCCATCGTGCTCGACGTGCGCATGCCCGGCATCAGCGGCCTGGCGGTGCTCGACCGCCTGGTCGCCGACGGCGTCGACCTGCCGGTGATCATGCTCACCGGCCACGGCACGGTGGAGATGTGCCGCCGCGCCTTCAAGGCCGGCGCGGCCGAGTTCCTCGAGAAGCCGGTCGACGACGAGCAGCTGCTCGAAGCGCTGCAGCACGCGGTGCGCACGCATGTGCGATCGCGCGAGCGGCGCGCTGCCGACGGCGCCGCGGCCGCGCGCTATGCGCAGCTGTCGCCGCGCGAGCGCGAGGTGCTGGGCGCTGATCGTCGAGGGCCTGACCAACAAGGAGATCGGCCGCGCGCTGGCGCTGTCGCCGCGCACGGTGGAGGCGCACCGCGCGCACCTGTTCGACAAGCTCGCCGCGCCGTCGCTGGCGCAGCTGATCCGCCAGTACGCGGCGCTGGTCGAGCGCGGCGACGGCGCGCACCGCGTAGTTCTACGCGGTGCCCGGCGTAGCCGCACGAATGGCGGCGCGACGGCCGGTTTTCTACAGTGCCGGCACGGTCGCGGCAACGATGCGCAGCGGCCGCCAACCCATCGAACACCCGAGGAACGAACCGATGTCGAAGACCCTGAAGTTGAGCGCCCTGGCCCTGCTGGCCGCCACCACGCTGGCCCAGGCCCAGGCGGTGCGCAGCGAGAAGAACATGTCGCTGGAACTGGCCACCCAGATCGCCGCCGCCGGCGTGGCCGCCTGCCAGGCCAACGGCTACGCCGTGACCGACCACCGTGGTCGACCGCGCCGGCGGCGTGCGCGCCGTGCAGCGCGCCGACAACGCCGGCCCGCACACGCTCGAAGCCAGCCGCCTGAAGGCCTACACCTCGGCGTCGGCGAAGAACACCACGCTGGCGATGATGGACGGCGCGCAGAAGAATCCCGGCGCGGCCAACCTGGTCGACATCCCCGGCTTCCTGCTGCTCGGCGGCGGCGTGCCGGTGAAGGTGGGCAACGACGTGATCGGCGCCGTCGGCATCGGCGGCGCGCCCGGCGGCCACCTCGACGAGCAGTGCGCGCTGGCCGCGCTCGACAAGGTCAAGGACGCGCTGAAGTGAACCACCCCCGTAGCGGCTTCGCCGCTCCCCCTCGAGGGGGCGCCGCTGGCGGACCGGCAAAGCCGGATCCGCGGCGGCTGCTTGGGAAGAGTCCTGTTCATGCACCGAGGGTGTCGCTTGGCACCATGGAGAACTGAAGTGATGCTGCCACGCCGCACCCTGCTCGCCTGGTTGGCCGCCGCGCCGTGGGCCGCGTGGGCACAGACCGCGCCGCGCGCCGACGAGGTGGCGCGCTACTCGCCGCTGCACGCGGCGGCGCACCGCGGCGACCTGGCGGCCCTGCGCCACGCGCCTGGCGGCGGGCGCCGACGTGAACGGCCGCGACGGCCATGGCCGCACGCCGCTGCACGTGGCCACGTTCGCGCGCCAGCGCGAGGCGATCAAGGCGCTGGCGGCCGCCGGTGCCGGCCTCGGCCTGCTCGAGAACGACCGCTACGACGCGGTGACGATTGCCGCGGTGGCCGACGACGAGGAGACGCCTGCGCGTGCTGCTCGCGCTCGGCGCCAGCGCCGGGCTGACGACGAGCCGCTACGACGGCACCGCGCTGATCGCCGCGGCGCACCTCGGCCACGACGGCGTGGTACGCCAACTGATCGCCGCCGGCGCGCCGCTCGACCATGTCAACAACCTGCACTGGACGGCGGTGATCGAATCCATCGTGCTCGGCAACGGCGGCCCACGCCACCAGGCCACGCTGAAGGCGCTGGTCGATGCCAGGGCCAACCTGCAGCTCGCCGACCGCAGCGGACGCACACCGCTGGCGCTGGCGCGCGAGCGCGGGTACCAAGCCATGGAACAGATGCTGCTGAAAGCCGGTGCACGCTGACGGCTGCCGCCCGGATCGGAGGGAGAATGTCCGGTTTCCACCTGCCACTCCTGCCGACCATGACCGCTCCGAGCTACCCCCACACCCAACTGTTCATCGACGGCCAATGGTGCGACGCTGCCGACGGCCGCACGCTGCCGGTCGTCAACCCGGCCACCGGCGCCGAAATCGGCCGCGTCGCCCACGCCGGCATCGCCGATCTCGACCGTGCGCTGGCCGCCACGCAAAAGGGCTTCGCGACCTGGCGCAATACGCCGGCGATCGAGCGCGCGAAGTTGATGCGCCAGGCCGCCGCGCTGGTGCGCGAGCGCGCCGATGCGATCGCGGCGTCGATGTCGCAGGAACAGGGCAAGCCGCTGGCCGAAGCCAAGGGCGAGACGCTGTCGGCGGCCGACATCATCGAGTGGTTCGCCGACGAGAGCCGGCGCATCTACGGCCGCGTCGTGCCGCCGCGCAACATGGCGGTGCAGCAACTGGTGCTGAAGGAGCCGGTGGGCCCGGTGGCGGCGTTCACGCCGTGGAACTTCCCGATCAACCAGGTGGTGCGCAAGGTCTGCGCCGCGCTGTCGACGGGCTGCTCGATCATCGTCAAGGCGCCGGAGGAAACGCCGGCCTCACCGGCGGGGCTGATCAAGGCCTTCGCCGATGCCGGCGTGCCGGCCGGCGTGATCGGCCTGGTCTACGGCAACCCGGCCGAGATCTCGGGCTACCTGATCCCGCACCCGGTGATCCGCAAGATCACCTTCACCGGCTCGACGCCGGTGGGCAAGCAACTGGCCGCGATGGCCGGCCAGCACATGAAGCGCGCGACGATGGAACTCGGCGGCCACGCGCCGGTGATCGTCGCCGAAGATGCCGACATCGCCCAGGCGGTGAAGGCCGCCGGCGCGGCCAAGTTCCGCAATGCCGGCCAGGTGTGCATCTCGCCGACGCGCTTCCTGGTTCACAACAGCATCCGCGGCGACTTCGAGCGCGCACTGGTGGCGCAGACGCAGAAGCTCAAGGTCGGCGAAGGCCTGGCCGACGGCACGACGATGGGCCCGCTGGCCAACCCGCGACGCCTGGCCGCGATGCAGCAGATCACCGAAGACGCGGTCAAGCGCGGCGCCAAGGTGGCCACCGGCGGCGAGCGCATCGGCTCGGCCGGCAACTTCTTCGCGCCGACGGTGCTGACCGAAGTGCCGCTGGACGCGATGGTGTTCAATCAGGAGCCGTTCGGCCCGCTGGCCGCGGTGCGCGGCTTCGACACGCTCGACGAGGCGATCGCCGAGAGCAACCGCCTGCCGTTCGGCCTGGCCAGCTATGCCTACACGCGCTCGCTGGCGACCGCGCACGCGCTGTCTCAGCGGCTCGAGGTCGGCATGCTGTGGGTCAACCAGCCGGCGCTGGCCGTGCCCGAAATGCCGTTCGGCGGCGTCAAGGATTCGGGTTACGGCAGCGAGGGTGGACCCGAGGCGCTCGACGCCTACCTGGTGACCAAGTCAGTGTCGATCCTGATGAGCTGACCGCCGCGGATGCGTTCGCGCGCGAGGTGCCGCGCCAGCGCCGGGCCGCCCGTTGCCGGCAGCGGGGCGGCAACGGGGCGACAACGGGGCAGCCGGGCCGGGCACGGCGCTTAGGTTCGGCGGTCTTCGCTGCGCTCAGACTGCCCTGCGCTGCGCGGGTCCGTGGCCCCGTCGCTCAACTCGCTGCGTTCACTTCGCTCACTGCGCTCGAACAGTCGCGACGAGTCAGAGCACGAAGCGCGCTGCGCGCGCGGGCCCCGGCCCCTGTGCTGCTCGGCGCCTCACATGCGCGCCGTGCCCGGCCCGGCTGCCCCGTTGCAGAACCGAAGGTGGCGTTCGGGACGTCGAACTCCGACCCTGTTGCCGCCTTGCTCGCGCCGATGCAAGCACGACAAAGCGGTCGCTCGCAAACGGCCCCATTGGGCCGACACGCGACATCCGCCAGCGGCGTTTACTTCAGATCTTCAGGATCTTCATCGCCTCGGCCAGCAGCTTGACCGATTCGTCGTGCTTGCCGGCCTTGTGCGCGGTTTCGCCGTCGGCGCGCAACTGCTTGACCTTGGCCATCTCGGCGTCGGACAGCTTGACGCCGGTGGCCAGCTTGGCGTCGATGGCCTTCATGTCCGCCGGGCAGTGAAACGCGAACGCCGAACCGGCCGCCAACGCCAGCATCAATGTGAACAGGGTCTTCATCGCGGATCTCCGAAGGGGGTGGAAAGCAGGTATACGCCGGCGGGCGCCGAATGCTTGCACGGGCCCACGGGGCTGTCGCGGTCACTAGAATGTTCGGCCCTGGTCCCCGAGAGCCTTCCATGAGCGGCCTGATCCGCATCCGCGGCGCGCGACAGCACAACCTGAAGAACCTCGACCTCGACATCCGCACCGGCGAGATGACGGTGGTCACCGGCCCCAGCGGCTCGGGCAAGTCGAGCCTGGTGTTCGACACGCTGTACGCCGAGGGCCAGCGCCGCTACGTCGAGACCTTCTCGGCCTACGCGCGGCAGTTCCTCGACCGCATGGACCGGCCGGCCGTCGACCGGGTGGACGGCGTGCCGCCGGCGATCGCGATCGACCAGACCAACCCGGTGCGCAGTTCGCGCAGCACGGTCGGCACGATGACCGAGCTGAACGACCACCTCAAGTTGCTCTATGCACGGGCCGCGCAGCTTTACGACAAGCAAACCGCCCTGCTGGTGCGGCACGACACGCCGGAGACGATCTGCGCCGACCTGCTGGCGCGCGCCGCCGCCTTCGCCGGGCCGCGCCGAGAAGGCGAGCCCCCTCGGGGGGTGGGGGGCTCACAGTCCAGTGGCGACCCGCGACTGGTGATCACGATGCCGGTCGAGCTGCCGGCCGACACCTCGGCCGAGCAGATCGAGCAATGGCTCGCCGCCAGCGGCTTCACGCGCGTGCAGGCCGAGCGCACGGTGGGCTCGCGCAAGGTGCTCGACGTCGTCGTCGATCGAATCCGTGCGTCGACGGCGGAAAAGGTGCGCGTGGTCGAGGCGATCGAGCTGGCGCTGAAGCGCGGCAGCGGGCGCATCAACGTCTATGCGATGGCAGACGAAGGCCAACCCGAGCTGTGGCGCTGGTCCACCGGCCTGCACTGCCCCGAGAGCGACCTGCGCTACAGCGATCCGCAGCCGGCGCTGTTCTCGTTCAACTCGGCGTTCGGCGCCTGCGATACCTGCCGCGGCTTCGGCCGCGTGATCGGCGTCGACTTCGGCCTCGTCATCCCCGACGAGCGCAAGACGCTGCGCAGCGGCGCGATCCGGCCGATCCAGACACCCGCCTGGAAGGAGTGCCAGGACGACCTGATGAAGTACGCCGGCGAGGCCGGGATTCCGCGCGACACCGCGTGGAGCCAGCTGACGGCCGCGCAGCGCGGCTGGGTGATCGACGGCTCGCCGCACTGGAACGGCAAATGGAACCAGCAGTGGTACGGCGTGCGCCGCTTCTTCGAGTACCTGGAGAGCAAGGCCTACAAGATGCACATCCGCGTGCTCTTGTCGAAGTACCGCAGCTACACGCCATGCACGGTGTGCGGCGGCGCGCGCTTGAAGCTCGAGGCGCTGCTGTGGCGCCTGGGCTCCAAGCTCAACGCCGATGCGGCCGTGCCGCCGACCGAGCGCTTCATGCCTCTGGGCGTTCAGTGGACGCGTGAGCAACTGGAGTCGCTGGACGGCCTGGCGCTGCACGACCTGATGCGCCTGCCGATCGATCGGCTGCGGCGCTTCTTCGACAACATCACGTTGCCCGACGCGATGCGCGACGAAGCGCTGAAGCTGCTGCTCGACGAGATCCGCACGCGCCTGAAGTACCTGTGCGACGTCGGCATCGGCTACCTGACGCTCGACCGCCAGAGCCGCACGCTCAGTGGCGGCGAGGTGCAGCGCATCAACCTGACCACCGCGCTGGGCACCTCGCTGGTCAACACGATGTTCGTGCTCGACGAGCCGAGCATCGGGCTGCACCCGCGCGACATGGGCCGCATCGTCGAAGCCATGCACCGGCTGCGCGACGCCGGCAACACCCTGGTCGTCGTCGAGCACGACCCGGCGGTGATGCTGGCCGCCGACCGCCTGATCGACATGGGTCCGGGCCCCGGCGAACGCGGTGGGCAGATCGTGTTCGACGGCTCGCCCGACATGGCGCGCCACGCCGATACGCTGACCGGCGCCTACCTCGGCGCGCGCAAGCATGTCGGCAGCGGCATCAAGCGCCTGGTCACCGACAGCACGCCGCGCCTGGTGCTCGAAGGCGCGCGCGAGCACAACCTGAAGGGCATCACGATCGAGTTCCCGCTGCTGCGGCTGGTGGCCGTGACGGGGGTGTCGGGCTCGGGCAAGAGCACGCTGATGCAGGACGTGCTGTACCCGGCGCTGGCGCGGCAGTTCGGCAAGGCCACCGAGACGCCGG
This sequence comes from uncultured beta proteobacterium, assembly GCA_963840805.1. Taxonomy (GTDB): domain Bacteria; phylum Pseudomonadota; class Gammaproteobacteria; order Burkholderiales; family Burkholderiaceae_C; genus CADEEN01. The sequence continues at coordinate 171,368 of CAWJAJ010000002.1, forward strand.
GCGCGCACGATCGCCTGCTCGGCGCCGACTGGCTGAGCGACGCGGTGTTCGTCGACCAGAGCCCGATCGGCAAGACCACGCGCTCCAACCCGGCCAGCTATGTCGGCGCGTTCGACGAAATTCGCAAGCTGTTCGCCGAGGCGCCGCTGGCGCGCGAGCGCGGCTATGGCGCCGGCATGTTCAGCTTCAACGCCGGCGACGGCCGCTGCCCGACCTGCGGCGGCTCGGGCTTCGAGCATGTCGAGATGCAGTTCCTGTCCGACGTGTACCTGCGTTGCCCGGATTGCGACGGCCGCCGCTACCGGGCCGAGTTGCTCGACGTGAAGATCGTGCGCGGCGACCGCCAGCTGTCGATCGCCGACACGCTCGATCTGACCGTCAGCGAAGCGGTGCGGCTGTTCGCCGATGACCGCGAGGTGCTGCGCGTGCTGCAGCCGATCGTCGATGTCGGCCTCGAATACGTGCGCCTGGGGCAGCCGGTGCCGACGCTGTCGGGCGGCGAGGCGCAGCGGCTGAAGCTGGCCGGCTTCCTGGCCGAGGCCGTCGGCACGCCGGCACAACGGCTGGCGCGCAAAGGCACGCTGTACCTGTTCGACGAACCGACTACCGGCCTGCACTTCGACGATATCGCCAAGCTGATGCGCGCACTGCGCAAGCTGCTCGACGCCGGGCATTCGGTGATCGTGATCGAGCACAACCTCGACGTGATCCGCGCGGCGGACTGGGTGATCGACCTCGGGCCCGAGGGTGGCGAGGCCGGCGGTGCGCTGGTGTTCGCCGGCACGGCCGAAGACATCCGCCACCACCCGACCTCGCACACCGGTCGTGCATTGGCCGACTACGAGGTCGCGCTCGGGCTGGTGCAACGCGTCGAGGAAGGCCGGCCGCTGCAGAGCGTGGTGCGCGCCACGCGCCGGCGTGCGCCGATCGACGAATCGATCCGCATCGTCAACGCCCGCGAGCACAACCTGAAGTCGCTCGACGTGTCGATCCCGCGCGGCAAGTTCAGCGTCATCACCGGCGTGTCGGGGTCGGGCAAGAGCACGCTGGCGTTCGACATCCTGTTCAACGAAGGCCAGCGACGCTATCTCGAATCGCTGAACGCGTACGCCCGCAGCATCGTGCAGCCGGCGGGCCGGCCCGAGGTCGACGCGGTCTACGGCATCCCGCCGACGGTGGCGATCGAGCAACGGCTGTCGCGCGGCGGGCGCAAGAGCACGGTGGCGACCACCACCGAGGTCTGGCATTTCCTGCGCCTGCTGTGGGTCAAGCTCGGGCTGCAGCATTGCGCCAAGGACGGCAGCCCGGTGCGGCCGCAGAGCGCCGAGAGCATCGCCGCGCAACTGCTGCGCGATCACAAGGGCCAGCACGTCGGCCTGCTGGCGCCGCTGGTCGTGGCGCGCAAGGGCGTCTACACCGACCTCGCCAAATGGGCCAAGGCGCGCGGCCACACCCACCTGCGCATCGACGGCGAGTTCGTGAAGGTCGATCCGTTCCCGCGCATCGATCGCTTCAAGGAACACACCATCGAGTTGCCGATCGGCGACCTGGTGGTCGACCCGGCGCGAGAAGGCGAATTGCGCGAGTTGCTGACGAAGGCGCTCGACCTAGGCAAGGGCGTGATGCACCTGCTGTCGCCGCTCGACGGCTTGCAGGCTGCCATCGCCGGCGGCGCGGCGACCGCGGCCATCGGCACGGTGAAGGTCTTCTCGACGAAGCGCGCCTGTCCGACCTGCGGCACCAGCTATCCCGAACTGGACCCGCGCCTGTTCTCGTACAACAGCAAGCACGGCTGGTGTCCGCATTGCGTCGGCACCGGCCTGGCGTTGACGCGCGAGCAGCGCAAGGCGCTGGACGATTCGAAGCAGGACGACGACAACAAGGGCCGCGAGCGGAGCTTTCCGTCCGAGGAGCCCGAGGTCGAGGGCCTGGCTGGCGAGCCCTGCCCGGCCTGCGAAGGAACGCGCCTGAACGCCACCGCGCGCGGCGTCACCTTCGACGGCCAGCCGATCGGCAGCGTCGCCGCCTGGTCGGTGCAGGCCGCGCGGCGCTGGGTCAACGGCCTGGCGCTGCTCGGCCGCGACGCGGAGATTGCACGCGACGTCGTCAGCGAGATCAAGAGCCGGCTCGAGTTCCTCGAGCAGGTCGGCCTAGGCTACCTGACGCTCGACCGTGCGGCGCCGACGCTCTCGGGCGGCGAAGCGCAGCGCATCCGACTCGCGGCGCAGCTCGGCAGCAATCTGCAGGGCGTGTGCTACGTGCTCGATGAGCCGACGATCGGCCTGCACCCGCGCGACAACCGCATCCTGCTCGATGCGCTGGCCACGCTCGGCGCCAAGGGCAACACGCTGGTGGTGGTCGAACACGACGAAGACACCATCCGCCGCGCCGACCACATCATCGACATCGGGCCGGGCGCCGGCAAGCGCGGCGGACGGTTGGTGGCCGAGGGCAGCGTCGCGGCACTGTCGCAGCACGCCGAGTCGGTGACCGGGCGCTTCCTGGCGCGGCCGCTGCCGCATCCGCTGCAGGCGCGCCGCCCGATCGCCGCCGGCGCAGCTGCGCTGTCGTTGCGCGGCGCTTCGCTGCACAACCTGCAGTCGATCGACGTGCGCATCCCGTTGCATCGATTGGTCGCCGTGACCGGCGTCTCGGGCTCAGGCAAGAGCACGCTGGCGCGCGACGTGCTGCTGGCCAACGTCGCGGCGCTGGTCGGCCATCGCGGCAGGTCGACGTTGACGGGTTGCGCCGCACTCGACGGCTGGCAAGCCGTGGACCGCGTGCTCGAGGTCGACCAGACGCCGATCGGCAAGACGCCGCGGTCCTGCCCGGCCACCTACATCGGCTTCTGGGACGCCATCCGCAAGCTGTTCGCCGAAACGCTGGAGGCCAAGGCGCGCGGCTACGCGCCGAATCGATTCAGTTTCAACACCGGCGAAGGCCGCTGCCCCGATTGCGAAGGCCAGGGTGTGCGCACCATCGAGATGAGCTTCCTGCCCGACGTCAAGGTGCCCTGCGACAGCTGCCACGGCCAGCGCTTCAACCCCGAGACGCTGGCGGTGAGCTGGCGCGGCAAGAGCATCGGCGACGTATTGCGCATGGAAGTCGACGAGGCGGTGGGCTTCTTCGCCTCGATGCCGGCCATCGCGCACCCGCTGCAATTGCTGCACGACGTCGGGCTGGGCTATCTGACGCTGGGCCAGCCGTCGCCGACGCTCTCCGGCGGCGAAGCACAGCGCATCAAGCTCGTCACCGAGTTGAGCAAGGTGCGCGACGACCTTCGTGCAGCCCCCGCCGCCTTCGGCGATCCGCCCCCCGGGCCCAGCATGGGCCCCTCCGTGGCCCCAGGGGCGCCGGCCTTGCTTGGGAGCGGCCCGGCGCTGCGGCCGGCACGCCGCGGCCAGAAGCCGCCGCACACGCTGTACGTACTCGACGAGCCGACCGTCGGTCTGCACATGGCCGACGTCGAGCGCCTGATTCGCGTGTTGCATCGCCTCGTCGATGGCGGCCACAGCGTGGTCGTGATCGAGCACGACCTGGATGTGATCGCCGAGGCCGACTGGGTCATCGATCTCGGCCCGGAAGGCGGCGCCGACGGCGGCCGCGTCGTCGTGGCCGGTACGCCCGAGCAGGTGGTTGCCGCCGCCAGCCACACCGGCACAGCGTTGGCGCCAGTGCTGGCGCGGGCGCGCCGTTAGCGCGGCCAAGGAAGCACTGAAAAAGTCCCCGCCGCGCATGGCGGGGACCTGTTCAGTGCTGGCCTAAGCCTCAACCGCGCTGGCGGTCGCGGCCGCGCGCGTCATCAGCGCGACAGCACGGCACTGCAGGACGATCGCGTCGTCATGGTCGCCGAGGCGATCGAACAAGTCGGACACGCGCAGCAGCACGGTGATCTCCCATTGCGGATCGGCCGAGCGCAGCGCCAGTTGCGCCGCCTCGAAGCCGTGATCCCTGGCGCTGTCGCGCAAGCGCTCGGCACCGCGCGGCTCGTCCTGGTCGTCGAGCAGCATGGAACGCTCGATGGCCAGCTCAGCCAGTTCGCACAGCGCATCGACGCTGGCATCGACCGCCGACAGGCTGCGCGCCAACTGCAGGCCGCGCTTGGCGTACCACACCGCGTCGGCCAGTGCACCGATGCGGCGAAGGCAACGACTGACGTGGGCAAAGCTCTGGCTGAGCCGTGCCGGCTCGCCGGCAGTTTCGGCCGCATCGAGCGCGGCCATCGCCTCGCGCAGCGATTGCCGCGCTGATTCGAGCTTGGTGTTGGTGGGCATGACAGGTCGATGAAGCGAACCGGGATGCATCAGATGCTAGGCAGGCGCACCGCCGCTGCCTTCCCCCGGTTCCGGGGCTCACCCACGAGCACGGGGGTCCCGCCGGTTACGTGGCATGACGCAAGTCATATCAGGCCGCGTCAAGGAAAACCACAGGCCGTCATTGACGACTGCGCTTCGACAATCGGGCGCCGCACGCATCGGTGCGCGGCCCAAGTCCGTCCAGGAGTCCTGCCATGTCGTCTTTCCGTTCCATGTGCCGTCCGCTGGTCATCGCCGCCGCCGTGGTCGCTGCTGGCGCCTCGGTCCAAGCGCAGACCGTGCTGACCGTATCGTCATGGCTGCCGCCGGCCCATATCCTTTCGGAAACGCAGAAGGCCTGGTGCACCGAACTCGAACAGAAGGCGGCCGGCAAGGTCCGCTGCAACTTCCTGCCGCGCGCGGTCGCCGCCCCGCCGGGAACGTTCGATGCCGTGCGCAACGGCCTCGCCGACCTGTCCTACACGGTGCAGGGCTATACGCCGGGACGCTTCGTGACCACCCAGATGGCCGAGGTGCCGTTCCTCGGCAACTCGTCGGAGACGGTGTCGGTGGCCTTCCAGCGCGCCTACGACAAGCACCAGGCGATTGCCGCCGAGCACCAGGGCGCCAAGGTGCTGGCGGTCTTCACGCATGGCCCGGGCATCGTCTTCAACACCAAGCGCGCGATCGCCAAGGCCGACGACCTGTCGGGGCTGAAGTTCCGTGTCGGCGGCGGCATGGTCAACGAAATCACCAAGGCGCTCGGCATGAACGTCACGCTCAAGCCCGCGCCGGAGAGCTACGAGCTTCTGTCCACCGGGGTGATGGACGGCACGCTGTTTCCGGCCGAGTCGATCGAGTCGTTCAAGATCGACAAGGTCGTCAAGCACGGCACCACCTTCCCGGGCGGCCTCTACAACACCGCGTTCGTGTTCCTGATGAACCAGGCCGCGTACGACAAGCTGCCGCCCGACGTCAAGAAGGCCGTCGACGAACTCTCCGGCGAGGTCGCCGCACGCATGTTCGGCCGCGGCTGGGACAAGGTCGACCGCCGCGGCATGGCCTTCATGCAGGCCTCGGGCGTGCAGTTCACGAAAGCCGATGCGGCGTTCGTCAAGGCGGTGCAGGACAGGACCGCCGCAGTCGAGGACCGGTGGGCCGCCGCCGCCGAAGCCAAGGGCCTGAAGGATGCCAAGAAGGTGTTGGCCGAGTTCCGCGCCGACATCAAGAAGCTCGAGAAGTGACCATGGCCCCCCGGCGCGCCCCGCGCCACGTGGCCCGCCGTCCTGCGTGATGCAACGACTGCGCGTTGCCCTGGAAGTGCTGTGCGGCAGCCTCGCCGCCACCGCGTTGTTCGGCATCATGTGGCTGACGCTGATCGATGTGGCCGGACGCAAGGCCGTCAGCACCTCGGTGACCGGCTCGCTGGAACTGACCGAGATGATGATGGTGCTGGTGATCTTCGCCGGCCTGCCGCTGGTGTCGTTGCGCGGTGAGCACGTGGTCTTCGATTCGCTCGATCCGCTGCTGCCACGCTGGCTCCGGCGCGTGCAGGCGCTCGTCGTCGATCTGCTATGCACTGCGGCGCTGGGGGGCCTGGCGTGGCTGCTGTGGTCCAAGGCCGGGCAGATGATGGAATACGGCGACACCTCCGCGCAACTGAAGATCCCGCAGGGCCCGTTCGTCTACGGGATGAGCGCGCTGTGCATGCTGACTGCCCTGGTGCACCTGTTGCTGATCGCCGCGCCGGCCACGCACCACCATACTGGTCTGCAGTGACGCAGGCGCTGCTCGGCTTCGGCGCCATCTTCGTGCTCGCGCTGTTGCGTGTGCCACTGGCGTTTGCGATGGGCTTCGTCGGTTTTGTCGGCCTTGGCCTGATGCGCGGCTGGACGGCCACCGCGGCCGGCACGGCGCAGGTGGTCTACGAGACCGGCTTCGCCTACACGCTGTCGGTGGTGCCGCTGTTCATCCTGATGGGCAACTTCGTCGCCCGCGCGGGGCTGGCGCAGGAACTCTTCCGCGCCGCCTATGCCTTCGTCGGCCACGTGCGCGGCGGCCTGGCGCATGCCACCGTGCTGGCCTGCGCCGGCTTCGGCGCGATCTGCGGCTCGTCCATCGCCACCGCGGCCACGATGAGCAAGGTGGCCTACCCATCGATGAAGAAGCTCGGCTATGCCGACTACCTGAGTACCGGCGTCATCGCCGCCGGCGGCACGCTGGGCATCATGATCCCGCCGTCGACGATCCTGGTGATCTACGGCATCGTCACCGAAACCCATATCGGCAAGCTGTTCGCCGCCGGGGTGCTGCCGGGCCTGGTGTGCGCGCTGACGATGATGGGCGCGGTGGTCTTCATCACCTGGCGTGACCCGGCCGCCGGGCCGGCCGGCGAGCGCACGTCGTGGCCCGGCCGGCTGGCCGCCGTGCGCGGCATCTGGGGCGTGGCGTTGCTGGTGCTGCTGGTGCTGGGTGGCATCTACGGCGGCGTATTCACCGCCACCGAGGGGGCCGGCATCGGCGCCTCGGGCGCGTTCTTCTTTGCGCTGGCGCGCCGCACGCTGGGTTGGCGCGTGCTGGTCGAGGTGCTGGTCGAAAGCGCGCGGACGACGGCGATGCTGTTCACGATCCTGATCGCCGCGATGATGTTCGCCAACTTCGTCAACTTCACGGCCATGCCGGGCGACCTGAAGGACTGGATCCTGCACCTCGGGCTGCCGCCGCTGGCCATCGTCGGCGCGATGATGTTGATCTACGTACTGCTGGGCACCGTGATGGAGGAACTGTCGATGGTGCTGCTGACCATCCCGGTGTTCTTCCCGATCGTCGTGCAGCTCGGCTTCGACCCGGTCTGGTTCGGCGTGCTGATCGTGCTGGTGGTGCAGATCGGGCTGATCTCGCCGCCGGTGGGCATGAACCTGTTCGTGCTGAACTCGCTGCTGAAGCAGGTGGCCCTGGCGCAGATCTTCCGCGGTGTCTGGCTGTTCGTGCTGGCGCTGGTGGCGGCACTGATCACCGTGCTCGAGTTCCAGCCGCTCGCGCTGTGGCTGCCCGGGCTCATGAAGTAGCGCCGACGGTGCGTGCGGCATATTGACGCGGGTCAGTCAACGACTCGACCTACGTAATTCCCGCTGCGTCGGACTCGGGGCGCTGTCCTAGCATCCGCCTATTGCGCCCGACCCATTCCAAACCTGAACCAGGAGACACGACGATGAAACGCACCCTGTTGGCCACTGCTGCCTTGCTCGCCACCACCGCGGCCTTTGCCGAGTACCCCGAGAAGCCGGTCACCATCGTGGTGCCGTTCGCCGCCGGCGGCCCGACCGACAAGGTCGCGCGCGACTTCGCCGAGGTGCTGCGCAAGGGCCTGAACAACCAGACCGTGATCGTCGAAAACGTCGGCGGCGCCGGCGGCACGCTGGGCGCCAACAAGGTAGCCAAGGCCGCGCCCGACGGCTACACGCTGCTGCTGCACCACATCGGCATGGCAACGTCGCCCGGCCTGTACCGCAACATGCCGTACAAGACGCTCGACGACTTCGAGTACCTGGGCATGATCAACGAAGTGCCGATGACGCTGATCGGCCGCTCGACGCTGCCGGCCAACAACTATGCCGAACTGGCGAAGTGGCTGGAAGCCAACAAGGGCAAGATCAACCTGGCCAACGCCGGCCTCGGCGCCGCATCGCACCTGTGCGGCCTGCTGTTCCAGCAAAGCCTGAAGATCGACATGACCACGGTGCCGTACAAGGGCACCGCGCCGGCGATGACCGACCTGCTCGGCGGCCAGGTCGACATCATGTGCGACCAGACCACCAACACCACCAGCCAGATCGAGGGTGGCAAGGTCAAGGCCTTCGCCGTCACGACCCTGAAGCCGCTGACCACGCCGGCACTGGCCAAGCTGCCGACGCTCGACGCGGCGGGCCTGAAGGGCTTCAACGTCAGCATCTGGCACGGCCTGTACGCCCCGAAGGGCACGCCGAAGCCGACAGTGGACAAGATCAACGCCGCGCTGCGCAGTGCGCTGAAGGACCCCGAGTTCATCAAGCGCCAGGAAGCACTCGGTGCGGTGGTGATCACCGACGGCCGTCTGGCGCCGGCCGAGCACAAGAAGTTCGTCGAGGCCGAGATCAACAAGTGGGGCCCGGCGATCAAGGCCGCCGGCCAATACGCCGACTGATCGACGGCACCCGCCTGCTCGCCTGCGCCCCCGACAGGGGCGCAGAGGCTGCTCGGGACAAGGGGCGCCGGATCGGCGCCCCTTGCATTGCTGCGTTTAGGATGCCGCATGGCACGCAACAGCACGGTCAAGGCCGACCCCAACGCTCCCGGCATCACCGAGATGCTGGCCCGCTTCGTGACCGGGCACCCCTCCCGCGGCTGGAGCGACGCCGTCGAGCGTGAAGCGCACCGCACCTTCGCCAACTGGGTCGGCTGCGCGATCGGGCCGTCGCGGCACGAGACGATGCAGGCGGCGCTGGCCGCTGTACAGATGCTGTCGCCGGCGCCGCAAGCCTCGGTACTCGGCCGCCGCGAGAAGGTCGACATCGCCAGCGCGGCGCTGCTCAACGGCATCAGTTCGCACACCTTCGACTTCGACGACACCCACCTGAAGACCATCATCCACCCGGCCGGGCCGGTGGCGCCGGCGGCGCTGGCGCTGGCCGAACACCTGGGCCTGGGTGGCCGCGCGCTGATCGACGCCCTCGTGCTCGGCATCGAAGTGTCTTGCCGCGTCGGCAACGCGATCTATCCGGATCACTACGACCGCGGCTGGCACATCACCGGCTCGACCGGCATGCTCGGCAGCGCCGCGGCCTGCTCGCGGCTGCTCGGGCTCGACGCGGGGCGCACGCAGATGGCGCTGGGCATCGCCGCGTCGCAGCCGATCGGCGTGCGCGAACAGTTCGGCACCATGACCAAGCCGTTCCACCCCGGCGGCGCGGCGCGCGTCGGTCTGATGTCCGCGCTGATGGCGCGGCACGGCTACACCGCGTCCAAGCGCGCGCTCGAGGCGCCACGCGGCCTGCTGCAGGTGTTTTCCGACAAGACCGATTGGTCGGAGATCACCGAGGGCCTGGGCCAGCACTGGGAGATCTCGCTCAATACCTACAAGCCGTTCGCCTGCGGCATCGTGATCCACCCCAGCATCGATGCCTGCGTGCAGTTGCGCGAGAAGCACCACCTCAAGGCCGCCGACATCGCCAAGCGTGACGATCCGCGTGCACTCGCTGGTGCTCGAGCTGACCGGCAAGAAGGCGCCGACGACCGGCCTGGAGAGCAAGTTCAGCGTCTACCACTCGTGCGCGGTCGGCCTGCTGTACGGCCAGGCCGGCGAACACGAGTACACCGACGAGGTGGTCAACCGCCCCGAGGTCACGGCGCTGCGCGCGAAGGTCGAGGCCGTCGTCGACGACCGCATCGACGAGGCCTCGGTCGACATCACGATCCGCACCACCGACGGCCGCGAGCTGCAGCTGTTCGTCGAGCACGCCATCGGCAGCGTCGAGCGGCCGATGAGCGACGCGCAACTGCGCGCCAAGTTCGCGGGCCAGAGCGAAGCCGTGCTCGGCGCCGCCAAGACGGCCCGCGCGTGGGACCTGGCGATGGGCGTCGCGCAGTGTGCCGACCTGCGCGATTTCATCGCGGCCAGCACCTGACGGGGCCGCGCATGGAACGCCTGACGATCTCGCTCGACGCGGAACTGGCGGCATCCTTCGATGCGCTGGTCGAACAGAACGGCTATGCCTCGCGCTCCGAGGCGGTCAGGGACCTGATCCGTGGCTGGATCGCGCAGCAGGCGCTGCGCCACGAGACGGCGCGGCATTGCATCGCGCAGATCGGCTACGTCTACAACCACCACGATCGCTCGCTCGCCGAGCGGCTGGCGGCGATCCAGCACGAGTGCCATCACCTGACGCTGTCGACCATGCACGTGCACCTGGACCACGACAACTGCCTGGAAGTCAGCTTCGTTCGCGGCGCGACAGCGGAAGTGCGTCGCCTGGCCGACCGCCTGATCGCCGAGAAGGGGGTGCGCCATGGCAGCGTTTCGCTGGTGCCGGTGGAACTCGAGGCCGGCGGGCACGGGCATGCGCACGGCGGCGCGGCGCCGTCGGGGCACCTCCACGTCAAACCCCTCGGCTGAGATTCAGCGCAGGGGCACGGTGCTCGCCAGCCGTGCCCGCTGCACGGCGATGCGTGCCGCATAGACCAGCGAGGTCAGGGCCAACAGGCCGACACCGAGCCAGAGGCCCATGTCGTCCCAAACCTGCGCGAATCCCGCCTCCAGGCCCCGCAAGAGTCCGGCGCCGGCCGTGAGCATGGCGATCAGCGCGATGAAGCCGCTCGAGAAGCGGCTCGCCTGCCGCGCGAGCCGGTCGCTGCGGCTGGCGAACCAGTTCAGCAAGGCGCCGTTGGTGGCATCGGCCAGCATCATGCCCAGGCCGAACACGCCGGCCAGCAGCGCCACCGCGCCGAGACCGCTGAACTCGCTGCCGCGGCTGGCGAAGAACGCCGCCTGGGCCAGCGCATCGAACGACATCGCGAAAGCCATCCCGACCAGCACCGGGTGGAGTTGGCGCCCCGTCAGTCGCAGCAGCGTCGCCGTGACCGGCCCGACGGGCGCCGGCCCGGCGGCGGGGCGCAGGGCGTGCGCGAGATTCGACGCCGCGATCACCAGCAGGAAGACCGTCGAGATGACCATGCCCAGCCCATCGAGCCAGTGCGGCAGCGCCACGCTCTGGCGGTAGAGCAACAAGGACGCGAGCAGGATCACGGCGCTGTGGCCGAGCGCGAATTGCAGCCCGACCAGGCGCGAAGTCCAGTACGAATGGTGCAACTGGCGCGCCCGCGTCATACCGTCGACGACGGCGATGTGGTCGGCGTCGAAACCATGCCGAAAGCCGAGCATGCCGACGAGGGCCAGCGACGACAGCAGGCTCGCGCCCAAGGCTTGCGTGCTCACCATGTACCCCGTATGAAGAATTCTGTTTTTATCCTACTGCGCGCCGCGCCCCGGGTCAACACGCGACGGCGCCCCGACGCGTTGCAGTACCGCCTCATCCCACGCCGTGGCTGACATCGCTTCGCCCCACAGGTCGATGACCACCTGGGTCCCACGGTGGACGCGCTGCGCAGCGGCGCCGCGCACATAGCCCAGGCCGATGCAGGCACCCGCCGCGGGGCTCCAGCCCGCGGAGCTGAGCTCGCCGACCGCCTCGCCGTCGATGCGGATCGCTTCGCCACCCCAGGCATACGCGGTGGGGTCGGCGAGCACGAAGCCGAGCAACTTCTTGGTGAGCGGCGCGTCACGTGTCCGCACCAGTGCGTCGCGGCCGATGAAGGGCGCAGGCTTGTCGAGCCTTGACCGCGAACGCCAGCCCCGCCTGCCACGGCGTTTCGTCGGGGCCGAGTTCGGCCCCCCAGGCGCGCCGCCCGGCCTCGATGCGCAGCGCGTCGAGGGCGTAGTAGCCGGCGTCGACCAATCCGAGGTCGGCCCCGGCCTCGTGCAGCGCGAGGTAGACATGGCGCGCCATCTCGATCGGCACGTAGAGCTCGAAGCCCGGGCCACCGACGTAGCTCATGCGCGCGGCGCGCACGCGGGCCAGCCCGAGATCGATCTCGCGCGTGTGCGAGAACTTCAGCGCCTGCGGCGACAGGTCGTCGGGGCTGACGCGCGCCAGCAGCTCGCGCGAGCGCGGCCCCATCACCGACAGCACCGACTACAGCGCGCTGACGTCGGTGACCACGGCGTGTTCATCGGCCTCGACATGACGCTCGATCCAGTCCAGGTCGCGCTGCGGCTGTGCCGAGCCGGTGACGACGAGGAAACGCTGCGCACGCCTGGCGCATCACGGTGAGGTCGCTTTCGAAGCCGCCACGTTCGTTGAGCATCGCGGTGTAGACCATGCGGCCGACGGGCACGTCGATCTCGTTGGCGCACAGCCGCTGCAGCAGCGGTAATGCATCGCGCCCCTGCACCAGCAGCTTGCCGAACGAGGTCTGGTCATACAGCGCGACGGCCTCGCGCGTGGCCCGCATCTCTGCCTGCACCCAGGGCAACCAGCCCGGCTTGCCGAGGCCGAACTCGGGCCGTGCGCACCCTGCCGGCCTGAAGTAGTTGGCTCGCTCCCAGCCGTTCTTGCTGCCGAACTCGGCGCCCTTGGCGGCCAGCAGGTCGTACAACGGCGAGGTGCGCAGCGGCCGTGCGCTTTCGAGCTCCTGGCGCGGCCAGCGCATCGCGTAGTGAAGTCCGAGGGTCTCCGCCGTGCGCTCGGCCAACGCGCGGCGGTTGGCCGTGAACGGACCGAAGCGCCGCACATCGACGTCCCACAGGTCGCTCGGCGCCTCGCCGCCGGCGATCCACTCGGCGATCAGGCGGCCGGCGCCGCCCGAGTTGGCGATGCCGGCGGAGTTGAAGCCGGCACAGACGAAATAGTTTCCCAGCTCGGGCACCTCGCCGAGGATGAAGTTGCCGTCCGGCGTGAAGCTCTCCGGGCCGTTGAGCAGCATCTTGATCTGCGCCGTCTCCAGGCACGGCGTGCGGTGGATGGCGTTGGTCATCAGGATCTCGAACTGGTCCCAATCCTCGCCGAGCAACTGGAACTGGAAGGTGCTCGGGATCGGATCGACCCGCCAGGGCTTGGCCATCGGCTCGAAGCCGCCCATCACCAGGCCGCCGACCTCCTCCTTGTAGTAGATGAATCCGTCGGGGTCGCGCATCACCGGCAGCATCGGGTGCACGCCGTCGATGCGGTCGGTGACGATGTAGAAGTGCTCGGCCGAGTACAGCGGCACGTTGACGCCGGCCAGCTGCGCCGAACTGGCGCGCCCACTGGCCGGCGCAGTTGACGACGATCTCGCAGCGCACCTCGCCCTGCGTGGTGCGCACGCCGGCGACACGCCCGCGCTCGGTCAGCACGCCGGTGACCTCGACGTCCTCGCACAGCTTCGCGCCCCGGTTGCGCGCACCCTTGGCCAGCGACATCGTCAGGTCGGTCGGGTTGGCCTTGCCGTCGCCGGGAATCCACATCGCGCCGCTGAGGTCGTCGGTGCGCATCACCGGGAACAGGTCGCCGGCCTCGCGCGGCGTGATCAGTTGCACTTCGACGCCGAAGCTGCGCGCCAGTGCGGCCTGCTTCTTGAACACCTGCCAGCGCTCGGGCGTGCGCGCGACGTTGACGCTGCCACACTGCTTCCAGCCCGTCGCCAAGCCGGTCTCGGCCTCGAGCGCGCTGTACAGCTCGATGCCGTACTTGCTCATGCGCGTCATGTTGCGGTTCGGTCGCATCTGGCCGACCAGCCCGGCCGCGTGCCACGTCGTGCCGCAGGTCAGCTTGCCCTGCTCGAGCAGCAGCACGTCCCCGATGCCGAGTTTTGTCAGGTGGTAAGCGGTCGAGCAGCCGGCGATGCCGCCGCCGACGATCACCACGCGGGCATGGGTGGGAAGGTTCATCACGTCACTCCTCGGTCCGGCGCGGCGCCGCTCCAAGCGGCCCGACCGCCCCAAGGCCACGCAGGAGCATTTTGTGGCCCATTGCGGCGGCTTGCTTGCGTCTGGTCTTTCATGCTTGCATCGGCGCGAGCAAGGCGGCGGGCGGGGCACGGCGCGCATGTGAGGCGCCGAGCAGCACAGGGGCCGGGGCCCGCGCGCGTAGCGCGCTTCGTGCTCTGACTCGTCGCGACTGTTCGACCACAGTGAGCGAAGCGAACGGAGGGAGTTGAGCGACGGGGCCACGGACCCGCGCAGCGCAGGGCAGTCTGAGCGCAGCGAAGACCGCCGAACCTAAGCGCCGTGCCCGGCCCGGCTGCCCCGTTGCCACGCCGCAGCAGGAAGGCAGGTCCTTCATGTCCCCAGCCACAGCAGCAAGTCTTGGTCGAGCGCGGCGACGCAAGCAGGCGCGGTCGTGAGCGGGCGGCGGTTTCATCCGAGGCGCAGCGCCATCACGCCGCCCACGATCACCAGCGTGCCGAGGCCTCGCTGGATGCCGAATTTCTCCTTCAGCAGCCACACCCCGAGCAGCGCGGCGAACAGCACCGAGGTCTCGCGCAGCGCCGCCACGCTGGCCACCGGTGCGCGCGTCATCGCCCACAGCGCGATCGCAGTACGAGCCGATCGAGGCCGCGCCGCCGAGCGCGGCCAGCGGCCAGCGTCGCCGCGCGTAGGCCAGGATCGCGCGGCGGCCGGCGGCGTCGCGCCTGAAGTACACCAGTGCCGGATACGGCAGGCCGTCGAGCACGAACAGCAGCATCACGTAGGCTGCGGCCGTGTGCCCGGCGGCGACCGTCTCGCGCACGCCCTTGCCGTCGACGAAGGTATAGACGGCGATGATCAGCGCGTTGGCGAAGGCGAAGCCCAGCGCCTTGCGGTGGTGCAGCGTTTCGCCCGGGTGGGCCAAGCCCGACGAGCGCCACGCCGAGCGTGATGCCGAGGATGCCGGCCCAGGCCAGCGGCGTCGGTGCCTCGGCCAACACCGCCGAGCTGCCGAGCGCCACCAGCAACGGCGCGAAGCCGCGCATGATCGGGTAGGTCAGGCCCAGTTCGCCGTGCTTGTAGGCACCGGCCAGCGCGATGTAGTAGCCGATGTGGATCACCAGCGACGCCGCGATGAATGGCAGCGCCACCGCGGCGGCAGGCCGACGATCGCCAGCAGCGGCAGCGCGACGACCGCGCCCAGGAAGTGCACCAGCGCGGTGTCGAGCGCCTTGTCGCCGCTGGACTTGACCAGCGCGTTCCATGCCGCGTGCAGCACCGCGCCGCACAGCACCGCCAGCACCACCGGCCAGGTCAGGGCCATCACCGGCCGTGCTCGTCGACGTCGTTGGGCGCCAGGACCGAGTGCCGGATGCGCGTTTGCGTCAGCGCACCGGCCGAATCGAGGATCGGGTAGGCGATCGAGCAGATGTGCGAGTTGATGCGCTTCAGGTCGCTGATCAGGTCCAGGTGCAGCGAACTGGTTTCGATGCTCTGCGCGGTGTTGTCCTGCAGCCGCGCGATGTGGCTGGCGGCGTACTCGCGCTCGAGGTCGCGGAAGCGCGCCTTTTCCTCGAGCAGCTTGCGCGCATCGCGCACGTGGCCGTCGAGGAACACGCTCATGCCCAGCCGCAGGTTGGCCAGCAGGCGCTCGTGCAGGTGGCAGATCTCGGCCATGCCGGCCTCGGAGAAGCTGCGGTTGCGGCCGGATCTTCTTGTCCTCGAGGTCCTGCAGCACGCGCTCGATGATGTCGCCGATCTGCTCCATGTTGATGGTGAACGACATCATGTCGGTCCAGCGCCGGCCTTCGCGCTCGGACAGCGCCTCGCGCGAGATCTGCGTCAGGTAGAACTTGATCGCCGAGTAGAGCTCGTCGACCGTGTCGTCCATCTTGCGCAGCCGCTCGGCGAGTTCGAGGTCGTTGTCGCGCATCACCGGCAGGATGCCGCGCAGCATGGTCTCGACCACGTCGGCCTGGTGCAGCGCCTCGCGCGCGGCGCAGCTGATGGCCAGCGACGGCGTGGCCAGCGCCGACGGGTCGAGGTGTCGCGGCCGGTCGGTGCCGCGGCCCCGCGGCGCTGCGCAACCAGCGCTCGAGCGTTCGCGCCAGCGGACGCGGTGAAGCCGATGAAGGTCGCCGCCAGCAGGACGTTGAAGACCAGGTGGAACACGACCACCTGCTGATGCACGGTCGGCACCCATTGCTGCAGCTCGACGTGCACGACAGCCAGCAGCGGCAGCATCAGCAGCGCAGCCGATCAGCTTGAAGACCAGGTTGCCGAGCGGCACGCGGCGCGCCGCCATTGGGCTGTGGGCGGTGGACAGCAGCGCCAGCACGCCGCTGCCGAGGTTGGCGCCGAGCACCAGGCCGAGCGCCACCGTCGTCGGCACCATGCCCGAGCCGGCCAGCGTGGCCGTCAGCAGCACGATGGCCAGGCTGGAATAGGACAGCACGGTCAGCGCGGCGCCGACCACGATGTCGAGCAGCACCTCGTTGGGCAGTGCGGCCAGCAGCGTGCGCACCGCCGGCGACTCGATCAGCGGCCGGGTGTGCAGCATGATCAGCTGCAGCGCCAGCAGGATCAGCCCGAGGCCGATCGCGACGCGGCCGAGGCGCCCGGCCGTCGTCTTCTCGCGGGTGACGAACATCACCACGCCGGCGAAGATCAGCAGCGGCGACAGCCACGACAGGTCGAACGAGAACACCACCGCCATCAGGCGCGGTGCCGACGTCGGCGCCCAGCATCACCGCCAGCGCTGCCGCCAGTGGCACCAGGCCCTGGCCGAGCGAAGGAGGCGACGATCAGGCAGGTGGCGGTGCTCGATTGCACCAGGCTGGTCACGCCCAGCCCCGCCAGCAACGCCGTGCCAGCGCGAGCTCATGCTCTGCGCCAGCACCTGGCGCAGGTTCTCGCCGAACACGCGCAGCATGCCGGTGCGCACGATGTGCGTGCCCCAGACCAGCAGGGCAATCGCGGCGAGCAGATTCAGCAGATGAAGCATCGGGCCGTCGGTGTCAGGCACCAGGGCAGCGAGTAGGTCTTGAGGTTGGTGAAGCTCTTCATCGCTTCCTGCACGCCTTCCTTGTAGCCCAGGCCCGAATCCTTGATGCCGCCGAACGGCGTCAGCTCGAGCCGGTAGCCCGGCACCTCGCGCACGTTGACGGTGCCGACGTTGCAGCTCGTTGACGAAGCGGGTGATGAGTCGAGGCGGTTGGTGCAGACCGACGACGACAGGCCGTAGGCGGTGCCGTTGGCGATCGCGATGGCCTCGTCGACGTCGCGGAAGCGGATGATCGGCGACACCGGGCCGAAGGTCTCCTCGCGCACCACGCGTCATCGCCGGGTCGACGCGGTCGAGCACCGTCGGCGCGTACAGCGCGCCGTCGCGCTGGTTGCCCGTCAGCAGCCGCGCGCCCTGCGCCACCGCCTCGTCGACGCGCGCCTCGAACAGCCGCGCCGCGGCTTCGTCGATCACGGTGCCCATGTCGATCGCCGGATCCGAGCGGATCGCCGAAGCGTCCAGGCCCGCGTCTTTTCGACCACCAGGTCGGTGAAGCGCGTCGGCGACCGCCTCGTGCACCAGCATGCGCTTGACCGCGGTGCAGCGCTGGCCCGAGTTCTTGTACGAGCCCTGCACCGCCAGCGATCGCGGCTTCGTCGAGGTCGGCGTCGTCCATCACGATGATCGGGTCGTTGCCGCCGAGTTCCAGCACGATGCGCCGGTAGCCGGCCTTGGCGGCGATGTACTTGCCGATCGGCCACGCCGCCGGTGAAGGTGACCAGGTCGACGTTCGGGTTGGTCAGCAGCTCGTCGGCGATCTCGCGCGGGTCGCCGGTGACGCACCGACAGCATCTGCGGCGGCAGCCCGGCCTCGTAGAGGATGTCGGCGAGCAGCAGCGCCGACAGCGGCATCTTCTCCGACGGCTTCAGCACCATGCGGTTGTTGGTGGCGACCGCCGGCGCCACCTTGTGCGCGACCTGGTTCATCGGGTGGTTGAACGGCGTGATCGCGGTGATCACGCCCAGCAGCGGCTCGCGCTGCGTGTAGACGCGGCGCTGCTTGCCGTGCGGCGTGAGGTCGCAGGAGAAGATCTGGCCGTCGTCGCTCAGGCACTGGTTGGCGCCGAACATCAGCACGTCGGCGACGCGGCCGACTTCGTAGAGCGCGTCCTTCATTGCACAGGCCGGACTCGGCCGTGATCAGCGCGGCGATCTCGGCCGTGCGCGCACGCACGGCCGCCGCGGCCTGGTTCAGGATGTTGCTGCGCTCGAAGCGGGTCAGCCGCGCCTTGTAGGTCTTCGCAGTCTGCGAACGCCCGCCGCACGTCGTCGAGCGTGGCCTTGGGCACCGTGCCGATGCACTTCGCCGGTGTACGGGTTGCGACACTTCGATGGCGCGGTCGCCGACGCGGTCGGCGCCGACTTTCTCGCCAGCCAGGCGCAAGCGCTTCGATTCGCATAGGGCGTTCGTGGCGGCCTATTGCGCGTGGTTCAGCGCGAGGTCGAAGGCGTCGAAGTTGCGCCAGCGCCGGCTCGCGTCGAGTCCGGCGATCGGCCGGTTGAGGATCAGCGGCACGCGCTGCTCCGAGACGCCGCCGTGCGAGCGCAGCGGCACGTCGAGCGCGACAGGTCGTGGCGCGCGGCGGCCGGTGCCGAGCACCACCGAGCGCTCGGACACGACGACCAGGTCGCCGATGCGGTCGGCCGGCAGCTCGAAGCGCGCGGCGGCCTCGGCGCGCGTCAGCACGCGCTCGATGCCGGGCAGTCGCGGCGATGCGGCGCCGCGGCGTCGGCCGACCGCATCGGCCGGCAGGTAGACGGTCGCGAACGAGCCCAGCGCGCCGTGGTGCACGACATACGGGTCGGTGATCGGCAGGATCACGCGCGCGCGGCCGGCGCCGAGCCAGCCGTCGAGCACGGTCCTGCAGGTAGATCACGTTCGGGCTGCGCCGTCGCATCGCGTCTTGGCGTTCATGCCGTGGTCGGCGGTGAGCGCGATCGACGCAGCCCAGCGCGTCGAGCTGCGCGAGGTAGCCGTCCATCATCGCGTAGAAGCGCGTTGGCGCCGGCGGTGCCGGGCGCGTGCTTGTGCTGGACGTAGTCGGTGGTCGACAGGTACATCACGTCGGGCCGCGCGCGTCTCGCATCAGCTGCACGCCGGCGGCGAACACGAACTCCGACAGCTCGGCGCTGTAGACGTCGGGCACCGGCATGCCGACCAGCGACAGCACGTCGGCGATGCCGTTCTCGGCCAGCGTCGACCTGGTCGGCCTTCTCCGACGAGAAGCAGATGCCCTTCATGCCGTGGCCGAGCAGCGGGCGCAGCTTGTCCTTGGCGGTGACGACCGCGACCGCTGGCGCCGGCGTCGGCGAGCGCCGCGAGGATGCGTCGGCGCGCGCAGCTACTTCGGGTCGTTCATCATGACTTCGGTGCCGCTCGCGACGTCGAAGAAGTAGTTGCCGCAGATGCCGTGCACCGACGGCGGCGCGCCGGTCACGATCGACAGGTTGTTCGGGTTGGTGAAGCTCGGCACCACGCAGTCGGCGATCAGCGCCGTGCCCTGCGGCCAGCATGCGCTTCAGCCAGGGCGTGTGCCCGCCGGCGACGGCCTGGGCGATGTAGTCGGGCTCGCAGCCGTCGACGCAGACCACGACGGTGGGCTGGCGCGGCAGCCGCGTAGCGCCGGCCGTTGACGTCGAGCATCGGGTCACCTTCCTGGACGTCACCGCCCGGCGCGTGCGGCCGTCGGCGCGGGTCGCTGCGGCGCGGTTGTTGCGCAGCGTGCGCTCCTTGCTGTCCATCACGTGGTCGTAGCATCGCGCGGCCGGCGGCGTCGGCGTCGCCGGACGGCGATGGCCTTGACGATGGCGCGGTGCTCGCGCGGCCGAGATCGGCAGCAGCCTGCGCGTCGGCCAGGTTGCAGGCGCCGGAACAGCGACAGTTCGTTGACCAGGCGTGCGGTAGATCGCGGTCAGCTTGCGGTTGCCGGCGAACTCGACCAGCGGTCGTGGAACTCGAGGTTGAGCAGGTGGTAGCTGTCGGCGTCGCCGGCCTTGACCGCCTGCTCCATCGCGCTCGACCATCGCCGCGCAGCTGGCTGTCAGCTGCGCCGGCGTGACGCGCTCGGCGAGGCGGCGGCCGACCAGCTTCGTCCATCGCGGCGCGCAGGTCGTAGATCTCGTCGGCTTCGTCGAGCGGAATGCTCGCGCACGAACACGCCGCGGTTCTTCTCCTGGCGCACCAGGCCGGCCTCCTCGAGCATGCGAAAGGCCTCGCGCACCGGCCCGCGCGAGACGCCGAGCGTTCGGCCAGCGCAGGCCTCGTTGAGCTTGGCGCCGGGCGCGAGCTCGCCGGCGAGGATCATGCGCTCGATCTCCTGCTGCACCACGCTGGGCAGCGAGTTCGACTGCAGCAGGGCGATCGTCGGGTGCGGGATGACGTGCAGCGTGCATGGCACGCGCGGCATTAGACGGCAGCCGGAAAGTAGATTGTCAACAATCTGCAAAAAACCGTTGACACGTCTGGAAACGCCGGCGCTAGACTGCCCGCGCACCGGCGCGTCAGTCGGCAGACCGTCACCGATGCGGCGAGCGGCGCAGTCGTGCCGGTTGTTCGATCCGTCCGTGACCACGCAGCACCGACGGAGTCCTCTCCATGAGGAGTCCCGATGAATCCGCTGTCCCTGGCCGCTCGGCCGCTGCTGGCGCTGTCGCTGGCTCGCGTTCGGCGCCAGCGCGCAGAAGACCGCAGCTGCTGGTCTACACCGCGCTCGAGACCGACCAGCTGAAGGCCTACCAGGAAGGCTTCAACAAGGCCAACCCGGACATCGAGATCAAGTGGGTGCGCGACTCGACCGGCGTGATCACCGCCAAGCTGCTGGCCGAGAAGGCCAACCCGCAGGCCGACGTGGTGATGGGCGTGGCCGCGTCGCAGCCTGGCGCTGCTCGACAAGCAAGGGCATGCTCGATGCCGTACGCGCCGCTGAACCTCGACGCGCATCATGCGCCAAGTACCGCGACAAGAAGAACCCGCCGGCCTGGTTCGGCATGGACGTGTGGGGCGCGACGGTCTGCTTCAACACCGTCGAGGCGCAGAAGAAGGACATCCCGAAGCCCGAGACCTGGAAGGACCTGACCAAGCCGGTCTACAAGGGCCAGATCGTGATGCCGCAACCCGGCCTCGTCGGGCACCGGCTTCTTCGACGTCACGCGCCTGGCTGCAGCTGTGGGGCGACAAGGCAAGGGCGACGGCTGGAAGTTCATGGACGCGCTGCACGAGAACATCGCGCAGTACACGCACTCGGGCTCCAAGCCCTGCGACATGGCCGGCGCCGGCGAGTACGTCGTCGGCATCTCGTTCGAATACCGCGCCAACGCCAACAAGGCCAAGGGCGCGCCGATCGACCTGGTGTTCCCGAAGGAAGGCCTGGGCTGGGACCTCGAGGCGTTCGCGCATCCACAAGGGCACGAAGAAGCTCGACGCGGCGAAGAAGCTGGCCGACTGGGCGTCGAGCAAGGACGCGATGGTGCTGTACGCCAAGAACTTCGCGATCGTCGCGCATGCCGGGCGTGGCCGCAGCCGCTGCCGAACGTGCCCGACGGACTACGAAGCGCGCCTGGTGAAGAACGACTTCGCCTGGGCCGCCGAGAACCGCGAGCGGATCCTCGCCGAGTGGAACAAGCGCTACGACGCCAAGGCCGAACCGAAGTAGACCGCTCCGAAGCGGCTGACGCCGCTCGCGCTCGAGCGCACGCCAGCGGCCGGCGCAGCTGGATCCGCGGCGCCGCTGAGCTACACGCGACCGCCGCGTGACTGACGCTACCTGCGTCTCGAGGGCATCCGCAAGGACTTCGGCGAGTTTCACGGCGCTGAAGGACGATCGACCTCGACGTCGCCGCGGGCGAGTTCGTCTGCTTCCTCGGGCCCTCGGGCTGCGGCAAGACGACGCTGCTGCGCATCATCGCCGGGCTCGAGGTGCAGACCGCCGGCACGCATCGTGCAGGCCGGGCGCGACATCTCGCGCGCTGCCGCCGGCCGAGCGCGACTACGGCATCGTGTTCCAGTCGTACGCGCTGTTTCCCGAACCTGACGATCGCCGACAACGTCGCCTACGGCCTGGTCAACCGGCAAGGTGCCGCGGGCCGAGATCGCGGCGCGCGTCGACGAACTGCTGACGCTGGTCGGCCTGCCCGGCAGCGGGCGCAAGTATCCCGAGCCAGCTGTCGGGCGGCCAGCAGCAGCGCATCGCGCTGGCGCGCGCGCTGGCCACCTCGCCCGGGCTGCTGCTGCTCGACGAGCCGCTGTCGGCGCTCGACGCGCATCGTGCGCGTGCGGCTGCGCGGCGAGATCCGCAGCCTGCAGCAGCGGCTCGGCGTCACCACGATCATGGTCACGCACGACCAGGAAGAGGCGCTGTCGATGGCCGACCGCATCGTGGTGATGAACCAGGGCGCGATCGAGCAGGTCGGCACGCCGATGCGAGGTCTACCGCGACCCGGCCACGCCGTTCGTCGCCGACTTCGTCGGCAAGATCAACGTGCTGCCGGCGACGCTGGACGGCGGCGGCGCAGCTGCGCGTCGGCGCGCGCAGCTTCGCCTGCCGCGCACGACGGCGACGCCGGGCCGCGAGGTGACGCGTCTACCTGCGCCCCGAGGACGTGCTGGCGCGGCCGATCGCCGCCGGCGACGCCAACGTGTTCGACGGCCGAGATCGACAAGATCGAGTTCCTCGGCGCGTACTGCCTGGTGCGCGTGCGCAGCGACGGCGCTCGGCGAGCACCGGCTCACCGTCTACCTGTCGCTCAACTTCCTGGCCGAGCACGCGGCTCGAGGTCGGCGGCCGGCTGCCGCTGCGCCTGCTGCCCGAGCGCATGCGGCTGTTTGCGTGATGCACGGCGGCGATCGCTGCGCCGCTGGCGCACTGCCGCGGCGCGTGCGCGCTGCAAGTGCACTGGACCGACCGCATCGCGCACGCTGCTGCTGGCGGTCGTGGCGCTGGCGCTGCTCGCGTTCCTGGCCGCGCCGCTGGCGACGATCCTGCTGCAGAGCGTCGAGGACGCGCGACGGCGCGTTCGTCGGCCTGGCCAATTTCGTCGCCTACGTCGCAGACGCCGGCGCTGCTCGCAGTCGATCTGGAACAGCGTGTGGGTCTCGGCGCTGGTCACCGTCGATCACGATGCCGCTGGCCTTCGCCTTCGCCTACGCGCTGACGCGCAGCTGCATGCCGCTTCAAGGGCGCTGTTCCGCGACATCGCGCTGATGCCGATCCTGGCGCCGTCGCTGCTGTCGGCGATCTCGTTCATCTACTGGTTCGGCAACCAGGGCGTGCTGAAGGCTGCATGCTCGGCGGCTCGGGCATCGACGCAGATCTACGGCGCGCCGGGCATCGTGCTGGCCGAGATCTTCGCGTCGTTCCCGCACGCGCTGATGATCCTGGTGACCGCGCTGTCGCTGGCCGACGCGCGCCTGTACGAAGCCGCCGACGCGCTGGGCACCACGCGCGCGCGCAAGTTCTTCACCATCACGCTGCCCGGCGCCAAGTACGGCCTGATCTCGGCGGCGCATGGTCGTGTTCACGCTGGTCGGTCACCGACTTCGGCATCCCCAAGGTGATCGGCGGCAACTTCAACGTGCTGGCCACCGACATCTTCAAGCAGGTGATCGGCCAGCAGGACTTCCAGAAGGGCGCGGTGGTCGGCGCTGCTGCTGCTGGTGCCGGCGGTGCTGACCTTCGTCGTCGACCAGCTGCGTGCAGCGCAAGCAGACGGCGATGCTGACCGCGCGCGCCGTGCCCTACGCGCCGCAGCCCGCGCCGCGGCTTCGACGCCGCTGATGACCGCCTACTGCGTCGTCGTCGCGCTGCTGATGCTGGCGGTGCTCGGCATGGCGGTGTTCGCGTCGTTCGTCAAGTTCTGGCCCTACAACCTGTCGCTCAGCCTGCGACCACTACACGTATCGGGCTTGGTCGACGCCGACGTCGGCGACGCCTTCGTCAACAGCCTGAAGATGGCCGCGCGGACGGCGCGTGCTCGGCACGGCGCTCATCTTCGTCGGCGCCTACCTGCTCGAGAAGACGCGCGGCCTGGACTGGCCTGCGCGCCGCTGGTGCGCCTGCTGGCGATGCTGCCGATGGCCGTGCCCGGGCATGGTGCTGGGCCTCGGCTACATCTTCTTCTTCAACGCGCCGGCCAACCCGCTGAACGGCCTGTACCACACGCTGACGATCCTGGTGATCTGCACCATCGTCCACTTCTACACCATCGAGCCACCTGACCGCGGTGACCGCGCTGAAGGCGCTCGACACCGAGTTCGAGGCGGTGTCGGCCTCGCTGAAGGTGCCGTTCTACAAGACCTTCTGGCGCGTCACGGTGCCGGTCTGCCTGCCGGCGATGCTCGACATCGCGCGCTACTTCTTCGTCAACGCGATGACGACGATCTCGGCGGTCGTGTTCCTGTATTCGCCCGAGACCAAGGTGGCGTCGATCGCGATCCTGAACCTGGACGAGGCCGGCGAGATCGGCGCCGCCGCCGCGATGGCGACGCTGATCGTCGCCGCGTCGCACCGTGGCCACGCTGCTGTTCATGGCGCTGGCGTGGTGGCGTCGATCGCCGCACCCAGGCCTGGAAGCGCACCACTGCGCTGACCACCGAATTCCAAGGAGACACCCGATGGACCGACGACCCCATCCTGCTGACCCCCGGCCCGCTGACGACCACGCTGCGCACCAAGCTGGCGATGCTGCGCGACTGGGGCTCGTGGGACGCCGACTTCAACGCCGTCACCGCGCAGCCTGCGCGCGCGACCTGCTCGACATCGTGCACGGCGCAGCGACAGCCACGTCCTGCGTGCCGCTGCAGGGCAGCGGCACCTTCAGCGTCGAGGCCGCGGTGGCGACGCGTGGTGCCGCGCGACGGCCACGTGCTGGTGCTCGACAACGGCGCCTACTGCAAGCGCGCCGCCAAGCTGACGCAGATGATGGGCCGCCGCGCCAGCGTGCTGGCCGTTCGCCGAGGACGAGCCGGTCGACGGCCGCGGCGCTCGACGCGCAGCTGGCGGCCGACGCGTCGATCACGCCACGTGGTGCTGATCCACTGCGAGACCGGCACCGGCGTGCTCAACCCGCTGGCCGAGGTGGCGCGCGGTGTGCGCAGCGCCACGGCAAGGGGCTGATCGTCGACGCGATGAGCTCGTTCGGCGCGCTGCCGATCGACGCGCGCGAGCGTCCGCTTCGACGCGCTGGTCGCCGCCAGCGGCAAGTGCCTCGAGGGCGTGCCGGGCATGGGCTTCGTGTTCGTGCGCAAGGCGGTGCTCGAGCGCTGCGCCGGCAACAGCCAGTCGCTGGCGATGGACCTGCACGACCAGCACGTCTACATGGAGAAGACGACCAGTGGCGCTTCACGCCGCCGACGCACGTGGTGGCGGCGCTGGCCGAGGCGGTGACCAGTTCATCGAGGAAGGCGGCCAGCCGGCGCGCCTGGCGCGCTACACCGACAACTGCCGCACGCTGATCGACGGCATGGCGCGCGCTGGGCTTCAAGCCGTTCCTGACGCGCCGAGATGCAGGCGCCGATCATCGTCACCTTCCACGCGCCGGCCGATCCGGCGCTACGACTTCAAGCGCTTCTACGCCGCGGCCAAGGCGCGCGGCTTCATCCTCTATCCGGGCAAGCTGACGCAGGTCGAGACCTTCCGCGTCGGCTGCATCGGCGCGATCGGCGCGCAACGAGATGCAGCAGGCGGTCAACGCGGTGGCCGACACGCTGCGCGAAATGGGCATCGCATCGCGGCGACCCGGCGCTCGAGCGATCCGCAAGGACGGACGACCGCATGGCCGACGCAAGCACCACAAAGAACACCCCGCCCTCGCGGCGGTCCGCAAATCGGGCGCGGCCAAGGTCAAGGTCGCCGTGCAGCGACATCGACGGCATCCTGCGCGGCAAGTACCTGCACAAGGACAAGTTCTTCGGCGCGGCCGACAGGCGGCTTCGGCTTCTGCGACGTGGTGTTCGGCTGGGACTCGCACGACCAGCTGCTACGACAACACCACGGTCACCGGCTGGCAGCACGGCTTCCCCGACGCGCTGGCGCGGCTCGACCTCGACACCGCGCGCCACGTGCCGTGGGACGGCGGCGTGCCCTTCTTCCTCGGCGAGTTCGTCAACGCCGACGGCACGCCCGTACCCGGTGTGCCCGCGCCAGACCCTGAAGCGCGTGCTGAAGCGCGCCGAGAAGCTCGGCTTCGATGCCGATGGCCGGCATGGAGTTCGAGTGGTTCAACTTCCTCGAGACGCCGCAGAGCTGGGCCGACAAGAAGGGCGTCGGGCCCGACCAACCTGACGCCGGGCATGTTCGGCTACTCGCTGCTGCGCATGAACCAGCAACCGCGAGTTCTTCAACGCGCTGATGGACGAGATGCCCGCCTTCGGCGTGCCGATCGAGGGCCTGCACACCGAGACCGGCCCCGGCGTCTACGAGGCCGCGATCGCCTTCAGCGAGGCGCTGGAGCCGGCCGACCGCGCGATCCTGTTCAAGACCGGCGCCAAGGAGATCGGCCAGCGCTTCGGCATCATGCCCAGCTTCATGGCCAAGTGGAGCCAGCAGTACCCGGGCTGCAGCGGCCACATCCACCAGAGCCTGTCGCGACGGCAAGACCAACCTGTTCTACGACGCCAAGAGCACGCGCTCGATGAGCAAGCTGTTCGAGAGCTACCTGGCCGGCCAGGTGGCCTGCCTGATGGAGTTCGCGCCGATGTTCTGGCCGACGATCAACAGCTACAAGCGCCTGGTCGACGGCTTCTGGGCGCCGGTCAAGCCGACCTGGGGCATCGACAACCGCACCGCGAGCTTTCGCGTCATCGCCGGCAGCCCGAAGGCCACGCGGCTGGAGACGCGCTGCCCCGGCGCCGACGTGAACCCCTACCTGGCGATGGCCGCGGTGATCGCCGCCGGCCTGCACGGCGTCGAGAAGGGCCTGAAGCTGACCGCGCCGCCGATCACCGGCACCAACCAGGGCGCGGAGAACATCCCGCGCGCGCCGCGCACGCTGATCGAGACCACGCGCAACTTCCAGCGCCAGTCGACGATCGCCCGCGACTGGCTCGGCGACACCTTCGTCGACCACTTCGCCGCCACCCGCGAGTGGGAGTGGCGCCAGTGGCTGGACGCCGTGACCGACTGGGAAATGAAGCGCTACTTCGAGATCATCTGACCGCCATGACCATCACCCGCTTCTCCTTCCCCACCACCATCCACTTCGGCGCCGGCGCGCGCAAGCTCGTCGCCGAGCACCTGCGCGAGCAGGGCCTGCAGCGGCCGCTGATCGTCACCGACCGGGCGCTGGCCGCGCTGCCGGTGATGGCCGAGTTCCGCGACCCACCTCGACGGGCTTGAACGTCGCCGTGTTCGACGGCGTGTTCGGCAACCCGACCTGCGCCCAGGTGATGGCCGGCGCCGCGGCCTACAAGGCGCACGGCGCCGACTGCGTGATCGGCTTCGGCGGCGGCGCCGCGCTCGACGTGGCCAAGGTCGTCGGCCTGATGGCGGCGCACGACGGCGACGTGCTCGAGTACGTCTGGGACCACCCGCAGGTGCGGCCGATCACGCAGCCGCTGCCCTACTTCGTCGCGCTGCCGACCACCGCCGGCACCGGCAGCGAGGTCGGCCGCTCGGCGGTGGTGTCGCGAGAACGACACGCACATCAAGCGCACCGTGTTCAGCGCCGAAGATCCTGGCGCGGGCGGTGTTCGCCGACCCCGAGCTGACGCTCGGCCTGCCGGCCGCGGTCACCGCCGCCACCGGCATGGACGCGCTGACGCACAACATCGAGAGCTACCTGTCGCCGGCCTACCACCCGCTGTGCGACGGCATCGCGCTCGAAGGCCTGCGCATCGGCGCGCGCGCGCTGGCCACCGCGGTGCGCGAGCCGGGCAACCTGCAGGCGCGCGCCGACATGATGATGAGCTCGATGATGGGCGCCATCGCCTTCCAGAAGGACCTGGGCGCGGTGCACTCCTGCGCGCACGCGCTGGGCGCCGTGTGCGACCTGCACCACGGCCTGGCCAACGCGCTGATGATCGACACCGTGCTGGCCTGGAACCTCGAGGCCGTGCCGGCGAAGTTCGACGAACTGGCGCATGCGGCCGGCGTCGCCGGCGGCGGCGCGGCCTTCGTGCCGTGGCTGCGAGCAGCTCAAGGCCAGCGATCGGCATCAGCGGCGGCCTGGCCGCGCGCGGCGTGACGCCCGAGCACATTGCCGCGGCTGGTGGCCGCTGGCCGACAACGGACTTCGCCACCAGACCAACCCGCGGCCCGGCCACCGCGGCGGACTACGAGCGGCTGTTCCTGGCAGGCGATGTGAGCCGGTCATGACGGACCGCCTCAAGATCGGCATCTCGGCCTGCTTCTTCCACGCCGATCCGGCGCGGCCGATCTTCACCGGCAAGACGCTGCAGTACATCGAGCAGTCGATCGCGCACTGGGTGATGTCGCAGCGGCGCGCTGCCGGTGATGATCCCGTCGCCGCCGGGCGAGCACCTCGCGCGGCGACGGTCGACGCTGGCCGACTACGCCGCACTGGCTCGACGGCCTGGTGCTGAGGGCGGCTCCGACGTCTGGCCCGGCAGCTACGGCGAAGAGCCGCTGCAAGCCGCAGTGGAGCGGCGACCGCATCCGCGACGAGTACGAGATCGCGCTGGCGCGCGCCTTCGTCGACGCCGGCAAGCCGGTGTTCGGCGTCTGCCGCGGCCTGCAACTGCTCAACGTGCGCCTTCGGCGGCACGCTGCTCCAGGACATCGCCACCCAGCGGCCCGACGCGCTGGTGCACCGCGACGCCGGCGCTCTACGACCGCAACTTCCACGCGATCGAATTCGTGCCCGGCACGCGGCTGGCCGAGCTGTACCCCGGCAGCGCACGCGCGACGCGTCAACAGCGTCCACCACCAGGGCATCAAGGACCTGGCGCCGGACTTCGTGGTCGAGGCGCGTTGCCCGGACGACGGCATGATCGAGGCGATCCGCTGGCGCGGCGCCGAGCTACGTGGCCGCGGTGCAATGGCACCCGGAGTTCCACGACCCGGCCGACGGCACGCTGATCGACGACGCGCCGATGCTGCACGACTTTCTCGACGCGGCGCGCGCACGCGCGCTGAACACCATGACCCACGACACTCGAACATCCACAACCCCGCCACCGGCGCGCTGATCGCCGAACTGCCCGCCGACGACGCCGGCCGCGGTGGCCGCCAAGGCCGCGGCGGCGCGCGCCGCGCAGCCGGGCTGGGCGGCCACGCCGATGGCCGAGCGGCTGGCCGCCGTGCAGCGCTTTCGCGCCGCTGCTGGTGGCCGAGCTCGAGACGCTGGCCACGCACGCTGACGCAGGAGGTCGGCAAGCCGATCGCGCAGTCGCGCAACGAGCTGAACGGCCTGCTGCCGCGCATCGACTTCTTCCTCGAGCAGGCCGAGGCCGCGGTGCGCGACGAGACATGTGTTCGACGACGGCGGCATGCACGAGCAGATCTCGCACATGCCCGCTCGGCGTGGTGGCCAACATCTCGGCCTGGAACTACCCGTACTTCGTCGGCTGCAACGTCATCGTGCCGGCGCTGCTGACCGGCAACGCGGTGCTGTACAAGCCCTCGGAGTACGCCACGCTGACCGGCCTGCACATCGCGCGGCTGCTGCACGAGGCCGGCGTGCCGGCCGACGTGATTCAGTGCCGTGGTCGGCGCCGGCGAGGTCGGCGCGGCGCTGCTCGCACAGCGCATCGACGGCGTGTTCTTCACCGGCTGCCACGCCACCGGCGTGCGCATCGCGCAGGCGCTGGCGCCGCGCCTGGTCAAGCTGCAGCTCGAGCTCGGCGGCAAGGACCCGACCTACGTGCGCGCCGACGCCGACCCGAAGGCCGCCGCCGAGAGCCTGGCCGACGGCGCGATGTACAACACCGGCCAGAGCTGCTGCTCGGTCGAGCGCATCTACGTGCACGAGAGCATGCACGACGCCTTCGTCGAGCACTTCCTGGCCACCGTGCGACGGCTTCAAGGTCGGCGACCCGATGGACGACGGCGACCTACATCGGCGCGATCACGCGCGCGCCGCAGCTCGACGTGCTGGACGCGCAGGTGGCCGACGCGCGCGCCAAGGGCGCGACGCTGCGCTGCGGCGGCCAGCGCCTGCCGCGGCCCGGCAACTGGTTCGCAGCCGACCGTGTTCACCGACGTCGAACCACACGATGGAGCTGATGCGCGAAGAGAGCTTCGGCCCGATCATCGGCATCCAGAAGGTCGCGCGGCGACGACGAGGCCGTGCGCGCTGATGAACGACACCCGCTACGGCCTGACGGCCGGCGTCTACACGCGCGACGAGGCGCGGGCCCGCGAGCTGCTGGCGCGCGTCAACGCCGGCAGCGTGTACTGGAACTGCTGCGACCGCGTCAGCCCGCGCCTGCCCTGGTCGGGCCACGGCGATTCGGGCGTCGGCCTGACGCTGTCGACCTACGGCATCCAGACCTTCACGCGGCCCAAGGCCTGGCACCTGCGGCAGCCTTGACCGTGGCACCGCTGGCATGGCGCGCCTGGCCCTGTTCGACCTCGACCACACGCTGCTCGACGGCGACAGCGATGTGCTGTGGTGCGAGTTCCTGATCGAGCGCGGCGTGCTCGACGCCGCGAGCTTCGGCGCGCGCAACGCGCAGATGGAACGCGGCTACCGCGCCGGCAGCGTCAGCGCGCAGGACTTCTGCGCGTTCTACGTCTCGACGCTCTCGGCACGCCCGCGCGCCGCCGTGGGAAGCCCTGCGGCGCGAGTTCCTCGACACAGTGATCGCGCCGCGCATCGGGGCGGCGGCGCAGGCGCTGGTGCAGCGCCATCGCGACGCCGGCGATCTGCTGGTGATGACGACCGCCACCAACCGCTTCATCACCGAGCTGACCGCCGCGCACCTCGGCATCGAACACCTGATCGCCACCGAATGCGAGGTCGATGCCGACGGCAACTTCACCGGCCGCACGCAGGGCGCGCTGAACATGCGCGAGGGCAAGGTCGAGCGCCTGCAGGCGTGGCTGGCGCAGCGCGGCCTGGCGTGGGCCGACTGCGACGCCACGTTCTACAGCGATTCGATCAACGACCTGCCGCTGCTGGCGGCGGTGCAGCGCCCGGTGGCGACCAACCCCGATGCGCAGCTGGCCGCGAAGCGGCCGAGCGCGGCTGGCCGGTCGTGTGGCTGCATGGAGCCGGAAGGACCGCATGAAACCGACCCCCTCGCAGAGCGAAGGCGACGTCAACCACACGCCGCGACGCGCGGCCTGGCAGCGTGAGCACCTCGACGAGGCCAGCCGCGCACTGCTGGCGCGCGACAGCGCCGCGTTCCTGCACCAATCGGTGTCGACGCCGTGCCTGTCGGCGATCCGCCGCGCCGAAGGCATCTACATCGAGGACATGCGCGGCCGCCGCTACATGGACTTCCACGGCAACAACGTGCACCACGTCGGCTACGCCCATCCGCACGTGATCGCCGCCATCAAGGCCCAGCTCGATGAACTGAGCTTTGCGCCGCGGCGCTTCGCCAGCGATCGCGCCGTCGAGCTGGCCGAGGCGCTGTCAGTGCAGTTCCGCCGGCTCACCGGGCACGCCGGGCGGGTGCTGTTCACGACCGGCGGCAGCGATGCGGTCGAGGTCGCGATCAAGCTGGCGCGCGCCGCCACCGGCCGCTTCAAGACGCTGAGCTTCTGGGATTCGTTCCATGGCGCGGGCTTCGGCGCGTCAAGCGTCGGCGGCGAATCGCTGTTCCGCCAGGGTTCGTCGGTCGGGCCGCTTCTGCCGGGCAGCGAGCATGTCGCGCCGTTCGGCTGCTATCGCTGTGCCTTCGGCCACCCGGTCGACGCGCACGGCCAGCCACGGCTCGACCAATGCCGGCTGGCGTGCGCCGCGATGGTCAAGTACGTCCTCGAGCGCGAAGGCGACGTGGCCGCCGTGATCGCCGAGCCGGCGCGCGCGGTGCCGTTCATCCCGCCGCCGGGCTACTGGCAGGCGGTGCGCGAGGCCTGCAATGCGCACGGCACGCTGCTCGTCTTCGACGAGATCCCGACCGGCCTGGGCAAGACCGGCCGCTTCTTCGCTGCCGAGCACGATGGCGCCGCACCCGACATCTTGGTGCTCGGCAAGGCGCTCGGCGGCGGCGTGCTGCCGATCGCGGCCTGCGTGGCCCGCGACGACCTGAACGTGGCCGGCGACTACGCGTTGGGCCACTACACGCACGAGAAGAACCCGGTCACGGCACGCGCGGCGCTGGCAACCCTGGAAGTGATCGAGCGCGAAGGCCTGGTCGAGAACGCCGCGCGCGTCGGTGCACACGCGCTCGGTCGCCTGCACGAGTTGCAGCGCCGCCACCCGGTGATCGGCGACGTGCGCGGCCGCGGCCTGCTGCTCGGCATCGAACTCGTCGACGACCGCGACGCGAAGGCGCCGGCGGCCGACCTGGCCGAGCAGGCGCTCTACCGCGCGCTGTCGCGCGGGCTGTCGTTCAAGACGACGATGGGCAACGTGCTGACGCTGACACCGCCGCTGATCACGACGATCGCGCAGATGGACGCCGCGCTCGATATCCTCGACGAGTGCCTGGCTACACCTTGAGCGGGATCGTCACCGGGCCGTCGTTGACCAGGTGCACCTGCATCTCGGCACCGAACTCGCCCGCGGCCACCGTCGGGTGCGCCGCACGCGCCTGCGCCAGCACCTGCTCGTAGAGCGTGCGCCCCTGCTCGGGCGGTGCGGCGCCGGTGAAGCTCGGCCGGTTGCCGCCCGCGGTGTCGGCCGCGAGCGTGAACTGCGAGACGATCAGCAGGCCCCCGGCCGCGTCCTGCACACTGCGGTTCATCTTGCCGGCATCGTCGGCGAAGATGCGCAGCTTGAGCAGCTTGGCAACCAGTCTTGCCGCGCTGGCTGCGTCGTCGTGCGGTTCGGCGCAGACGAAGACCAGCAACCCTCGCCCGATGGCGCCAACAGTGCGCCCCGCCACCTCGACATGTGCCTGCCGGACGCGCTGCACCAGCGCGATCAAATCAGATCCTTCGGATCGTCGAAATGCGCCTCGACATCCATCGGCAGCAACTGGATCGTCGCCCGCAACCCGGGCACGGCGCTCATCAACGCCTGCTCGACGGAACTGCGCAGCGCAGCGGCACGCTGCAGCGACCAGCCGGCCGGCATGTGCATGTGCAGGTCGACGAAGCGGCGCTGGCCGGCGCGGCGCGTCGAGATGTGATCGAAGCGCAGTGTGTTCGGGTGCACGAAGCCGGCCAGCACCTCGTCGATCTGCCGGATGACCTCGGGCTCGACCGCACTGTCCATCAGGCCGTCGGCCGAGCGGCGCACCAGCGAGAAGCCCTCGCGGGCGACATTGCCGGCGACCCCGATCGCGATCACCGGATCGAGCCAGAGCCAGCCCGTGCCGGCCACGGCCAGCAGGCCGAACACGACGCCGACGGAGGTCCAGACATCGGTGAACAGGTGTCGCGCGTCGGCCTCGAGCGCCATCGAGCGGTGCTCGCGCGCCTTCTTCAGCATGCCCCACGCGAGCGCGCCGTTCATCGCCGAGCTCACCACCGACAACAGCAGGCCCAGGCCGAGGCTCTGGAGCGGCTGCGGCGCCAAAAGTCGATGCACCGCCGCCCAGATGATCGCCAGCGCGGCCGCGAAGATCAGCGCGCCCTCGAAGCCGCTCGAAAAATACTCGGCCTTGTGGTGGCCGAACGGGTGATCCTCGTCGGGCGGACGCGCGGCAATCGTGACCATCGCCAGCGCGAACATCGCCCCGGCCAGGTTGACCACCGACTCCATCGCATCGGACAGCAGGCCGACCGAATCGGTCAACCACCAGGCGCCGGTTTTCAGCGTGATGGTGGCGATCGCCACGGCGATCGACAGCTTCAGGTAGGCACTGACTTGCACGGCGGGGTGACGGCGCTGGATCAGGACAGCGCGACGCGAGCGAACTTGCGCTTGCCGACCTGCACCACGTAGCTACCAGGCGTCAATTTCAAGCCCTTGTCGCTGATGGTCACGCCGTCGACGCGCACACCGCCCTGCTCGATCAGCCGCAGCGCCTCGCTGGTCGACGGCGCCAAGCCGGCTTGCTTGAGCAATGCACCGATCGCCAGCGGCGCGCCGCCGAGCG
Organism: uncultured beta proteobacterium; assembly: GCA_963840805.1. GTDB lineage: Bacteria > Pseudomonadota > Gammaproteobacteria > Burkholderiales > Burkholderiaceae_C > CADEEN01. The sequence continues at coordinate 205,315 of CAWJAJ010000002.1, forward strand.
TGACCTCCGCAATCTCGTCGGGCACGCCGCCGCGGGCGCGGTGCATGAAGTCCTGCTCGGCCGCCTCGGCCCCCGCGGCGCTGTGGAAGCGCGCGGTGATTTCCTTGGCCAACAGCACCTTGATGTCCTTCGGGTTGCGGCCGGCATCGACTTCTCGCCTGAAGGCGGCGATCTCGGCTTCGGCCCGGAACGACAGCAGCGTGTAGTACTTCCACATCAGCGTGTCGCTGATCGACAGCAGCTTGGCGAACATGGTGTTGGCCGGCTCGGTGATCGCGACGTAGTTGTTCTTCGACTTCGACATTTTGTCGACGCCGTCCAGGCCTTCGAGCAGCGGCATCGTCAGGATGCATTGCGGCTCCTGGCCCGATTCGGATTGCAGGTGCCGGCCCATCAGCAGGTTGAATTTCTGGTCGGTGCCACCGAGTTCGAGGTCGCTCTTCAGCGCCACCGAGTCGTAGCCCTGCATCAGCGGGTACAGGAACTCGTGCACCGAGATCGGCGTGCTGGCCGCAAAGCGCTTGGCGAAATCGTCGCGCTCCATCATGCGCGCGACGGTGTATTTGGCCGCGAGCTGGATCATGCCCCGAGCGCCGAGCGGATCGCTCCATTCGGAGTTGTAGCGAATCTCGGTGCGCTCGGCATCGAGCACCAGGCTCGCCTGCCGGAAGTAGGTCTGCGCATTGGCCTCGATCTGCTCGCGCGTCAGCGGCGGTCGCGTGCTGTTGCGGCCCGACGGGTCGCCGATCATCGACGTGAAGTCGCCGATCAGGAAGATGACCTTGTGGCCCAGGTCCTGCAACTGGCGCATCTTGTTCAGCACGACGGTATGGCCCAGGTGCAAGTCAGGGGCCGTCGGATCGAGGCCGAGCTTGATGCGCAGCGGGTGCCCCGTCGCGGCCGAGCGAGCCAACTTGGCCAGCCACTCGGGTTGCGGCAGCAACTCGTCGCAGCCGCGCAGGCTGACGGCCATGGCCTCACGCACCGCATCGGTGACGGGAGCGGGGGGGGTGCCGGGCGTCGCCGCGGCTGTCACGATTTCTGACATGGAGTCCAAGGAGTCCCGGGGGTTTTTCACAGCGGCGGCGCGCAGGCCGGTGTTTATACTGCGCGGCGGTCGTTGGACGGCCGCTGCCGTAGCGACCGATTCCGCGTCCGCAAACCGCGCATCTTAAAGGCGGGCGGGCATGCAGACACACCCGCCGCCCCTGCCCACCGCCGGCAGTCGCGCCGACCAGCCGAGAGGGCGAGAGCCCCCGAAGACAAGTGACCTCGTTGGGATCCCTGGCGCAAGCCTCTGCCAGCGCACAAGCGTTTGCAGGCAAACACCGCCGCGGCATCGTTGCCGCCGGCGTGACGCTGCTGGCTGGCTGCGCCGCGGCCGCGTTCGCGATTGCGCCCTTGGCGCCGGATGCCGCAGCGTTGCCGCAACGGTGGGTCAGTGAAGCTGTGCAACCTGAGGCCGTCGAGCCGCAGCTCGAAGCGCTGGCAGCGCACGCCATCGAGCTCAGCCGCGCCGAACTCACCCGCTCAGGCGACACAGCAGCCACGCTGCTCGAGCGTCTGGCCGTGGCGGATGCATCGGCCGTGGCCTTCCTGCGCAGCGACGCCGATGCCAGGCGCCTTTTCGAAGGCCGCGGCGGGCGTACTGTACAAGTACGCACCGGCGAAGATGGCCGCTTGCTCGAACTGGTGGCGCGGTCGCCGGCGCAGCGTAGCGAGCAGTTCTTGACCCATTTCACGCGCCTGACGGTGGCACGTGATGCTCTGGGCGCCTGGCGGGCGATTGAAGAGTCGCTGCCGCTGCAATCGCAGGTGCGGATGGCCGGCGGAACGATCCGCAGCTCGCTGTTCGCCGCCAGCGACGAGGCGCGAATACCCGACAGCATCGCCGTGCAGATCGCCGAGATCTTTGCCGTCGACATCGACATGCACCGCGAACTGCGCCGCGGCGATACGTTCAGCGTGGTTTACGAGGCCCTGACCGCCGATGGAGAACCGATCACGTGGGGCCAGGGCAACGGCCGTGTGTTGGCCGCCGAGTTCGTCAATGGCGGCAAGACGCACCAGGCGGTGTGGTACCGCGATGCAAGCGGCCGCGGCGCCTACTTCGACTTCAGCGGACAAAGCAAGAAGCGGGCATTCCTGGCCAGCCCAATGGAGTTCTCGCGCGTGACGTCGGGGTTCGCGATGCGGTTCCACCCGATCCTGCAGACGCAGCGCGCGCACCTCGGTGTCGACTACGCTGCACCGACCGGTACGCCGGTGCGCACGGTCGGCGACGGTCTGGTCGAGTTTGCGGGGTGGCAGAACGGCTACGGCAATGTGGTGCAGATCCGGCACACCAATGACCGCTCGACGGTGTATGCGCACCTGTCGCGTATCGACGTCAGAAAGGGCCAGCGCATCGAGCAGGGTCAGCGTGTCGGGGCTGTCGGCACGACGGGGTGGTCTACCGGCCCGCATCTGCACTTCGAGTTTCGCGTCAACGGCCAGCACCAGGATCCGCTGCGCATCGCCAAAGCCAGCGAGGCCGTGGCCATCGCGCCGGCAGCCAAGACTGAGTTCGCCATCGCGGCGAGATCGCTGCAAGTCACGCTCGACGTCGCCGAAACGCTGGTCGGCGCGAGCGGTCGCAGCGAGTAAGCACTGGCGTCGAGTGACGCTTTACATCGGCCTGATGTCGGGCACCTCGCTCGACGGCGTCGACGGCGTACTGATCGACATCGCAGCGGTGCAGGGCCCGCCGCTCGCACTGCGGGCGCATCACCACCAGGCGTTCGACGCTGCGTTGCGCGCCGACCTGCTCGCGCTCAACGCCCCCGGCGACAATGAACTTCATCGTGCCGCCTTGGCGGCAAATGCGGTTGCACGCACTTACGCCAACGTGGTGCGGGCGGTACTGCAAGCCGGCGAGGCCGCGCCGCGCGATGTGCGCGCCATCGGCGCCCACGGCCAGACGGTGCGTCACCGTCCACAGGAGTTCGATGGCAACGGCTATACCGTGCAATTGCTCAACGGCGCACTGCTCGCGGAATTGACCGGGATCGATGTGGTGGCCGATCTGCGCCAGCGTGATGTCGCAGCAGGAGGCCAGGGCGCGCCGCTGGCACCGGGGTTGCACGCGGCCCTGTTTGCCGCGCCAGGCGAAACACGTGCCGTGCTCAATCTGGGTGGTATCGCGAACCTGACAGTGCTCGGTACAGAGGGCACCGTGACCGGTTTCGATTGTGGGCCGGCCAGTGCGCTGCTCGACGGCTGGTGCCAACGCCACAGTGGCGACCCGTTCGACGACGGTGGCCGCTGGGCTGCCGGCGGCCATGTCATCGAACCCTTGCTGACCGCGATGCTCGCGGAGCCCTTCTTCAGCATGGCGCCGCCCAAGAGCACCGGGCGGGACCTCTTCAATCTGGCCTGGCTCGACAACCACTTGCTGCGCCACGCCCCCGATGCCGCTGCGGTCGACGTACAAGCCACGCTGGCTGCGCTGACCATCGAGAGCATTGCGCTCGACGTGCGGCGCCACGCCCGCGATGCCTCGCGGCTCATCGTGTGCGGCGGTGGCGCTCGCAACACGCACCTGATGCAAGGCTTGGCCGCGCGGCTGGCGAACGTGCGAGTCACCACCACCGCCAGCCTCGGCCTGCCCGTCGATCAGGTCGAAGGTGTTGCGTTCGCTTGGTTGGCTCACCGCTTCTGCGAACGCCAGCCCGGAAACCTGGCCGGCGTGACCGGTGCCCGAGGCCCGCGCCTGCTCGGGGCGTTCCATCCTGCCTGACGGCCGGCATGAAAAAGGCCGCCTCGCGGCGGCCTGGTCACCGTTGCCGGTGTCGATCAGACCGAAAAACTCGACCCGCAGCCACAGGTCGTCGTGGCATTCGGGTTCTTGATGACGAACTGCGCACCCTGCAGGTCTTCCTTGTAGTCGATCTCCGCGCCCATCAGGTATTGCAGGCTCATCGCGTCAATCAGCAGCGTGACGCCGTTCTTGGCCATTTGCGTGTCGTCCTCGTTGACGACTTCGTCGAACGTGAACCCGTACTGGAAGCCCGAGCAGCCACCGCCTTGCACGAACACCCGCAGCTTGAGGTCGGGGTTGCCTTCCTCGTCGACCAGTTGCTTGACCTTGTCGGCGGCGCTATCGGTAAACACCAGCGGCACCGGCAGCGTGTCGGTGTCGGCGGCCAAAGGCTGGGAAATTGCGTTCATGGTGGTCAATCCTTGTCCTTGAATCAGAGTCTGCTCGACGCCGCCAGTTTCAATGCCGGCCGCTCTTCGGTATTCTTTTGCGCGCGAAGTTCACCGTCGATCGTCGCGCCTTGGTGCATCTCGAGGGTCTCGTAGCGGACATCGCCGGTGATACGCGCCTTGGGCTGCAATTCGAGCAGCTCATCGGACTGCACCGGGCCGACGACCGTGCCGTTGATGATCACATGTCCGGCGTTGACCTTGCCAAGAACCCGGGCTTTCTCACTGATGACCAGGATATTGCGCTCGTCGCCGACCGCAACCACGTCGCCCCTCACCTCGCCGTCGATGCGCAAGCCATCGCTGAACCGCACCTCACCCAGCAGCACCGTACCCTCGCCGATCAGGCTGCGGATCGGCGGCTGTTTCTTGAAGAACGCCCACATCGTTTTGCCCTCTCAAAGCTTCACGGTCTGGGTGGCGCGCACCCCACCATGGTTGTCCGTCACCCTGACCTGTACGGTTTTTACCACGGCCCCACTGGGGTAGTCGACCAAACTTTCCACGCGAGCATACTGCCGCAGCGCAATGGGTTGCGGACCCGCCGGCAAACCCAGCGTCCAAGGCTTGCCATCCAATGTGCCTGCCAGCTGCAGCTCGTAGTGCCCCTTGAACTCGCCGGGCGCCCTGCCGCTCTGCATCACCAGCAACTGGTAGCGCAATTGGCCTGGACGCATCACCTCGGCCTGCATGCTGCGCACCGCGAGGCCCTCCCCAGCCGCCGGCAACAGGCGCTCGAAAAAGCCAAGATCAGCCTTCAGAGCCAGTGTCTCGGCCTCGGCTTGGCGCAACTGCTGTGTCAGCTTTTCCTGGGTCGCACGCTCGGTCTTGAGCAAGCTGTCGGCCGTGTTGGCGATCGACACGGCGCGCTCGCGCTCGTCGCGAAGGCGCTGCACATCGGCGCGCAACTGGGCGAGTTCCTCCTTCGCGCCGCGTTCCAGGCCGGCGATCTCCTTGCCGAATTCGAACGCCCACAACGCCAGCGCAGCGGAGAAGCCGAACGCCAGCGCCAGCACCACCCAACGCAGCGGCCACGGCAGGTGGCTGCGCACGATCATGCGTGGTGCGCTGATCGACAGCCGGCGACGAAGCAACTTCCAACGCATGGCAGAGTCCGAAACGAACGAGGCCGCAGTATTGCGGCCTCGTCGGCTTGCGGCGTGTAGCGAAATGTTCAGCGCTTGCTGAACTGTTTGCGACGGCGGGCGCCGTGCAGACCGACCTTCTTGCGCTCGACCTCGCGGGCATCGCGTGTCACGAAGCCGGCCTGGGAGAGACCGGGTTTGAGCGCCGCGTCGTAATCGATCAACGCACGGGTGATGCCGTGGCGCACGGCACCTGCCTGGCCCGATTCGCCTCCACCGTGCACATTGACCTTGATGTCGAACGCCGCATCGTTGTTGGTAAGCATCAGAGGTTGCTTGACAATCATGATCGAAGTCTGGCGGCCGAAGTACTCGCCGACCGGTTTGCCATTGACCTTGATCTGTCCAGTGCCCTTCTTGATGAACACGCGAGCCACAGAAGACTTGCGACGGCCAGTGCCGTAGTTCCAATTACCGATCATCACCGCTCCTTAGATTTCCAGCGACTTGGGCTGCTGGGCGGTGTGCGGATGCGTGGCACCAGCGTACACCTTCAGTTTCTTCACCATCGCATAGCCGAGCGGGCCCTTGGGTAGCATGCCCTTGACCGCCTTTTCCAGGGCGCGCCCCGGATGCTTGGCTTGCATGTCCTTGAACTTGGTGGCATAGATGCCGCCGGGATAGCCCGAGTGGCGGTAGTACACCTTGTCGTTGGCCTTGTTGCCGGTGACGCGCAATTTTTCCGCATTCACCACGACGATGAAATCGCCGGTATCGACGTGAGGCGTGTAGATGGCCTTGTGCTTGCCGCGCAAACGGAGTGCCACTTCGCTGGCAACACGTCCGAGCACCTTGTCGGTGGCGTCAATCACAAACCACTCGTGCTTCACCTCGGCCGGCTTGGCACTGAAGGTCTTCATGAGGGTCTTTCGGTTGTGGGCCGTTGCGGCATGATGTGCGTGGCGGCCCTGTGGCGGCTGTTTGGCCTGAATCGCAACCCTCGGCACCGCTTGTGCAGACTGCGGCCTCTCGGGCAATGGCGCAGCGCCCATCGGCGCGCCAGAGGCCCGCCGGGAACGCTGCGCCGTGATCCACGGCATTCCCCGCCGCTGACGGGAAAGCCTTGAAGTATAGCGAAAGTTCGCACAGATCGAATGACATCGATGGACCGCCGCGAAACACACTCGGCTGCGCTCTCCACTCTGGTCGAGTAGGATGCGGGAAAACCCTATACCAGCAGACTGTTGTTCATCGATCGGAGACTGTGATGGGATTTCCTGGGGACATACTGAAGACGCCCGGCGCGCGGGTCGCCAACGACCGCCATGACAGAGCACCGTCCGGCGGAACTGCAGCGTTTCCGTTTGGGTGGGTGCCGATTCGCTCGCTGTCCGAGCGCCACCGTCCGCGCATCCTCGCCCACTTGCTGGTGCTGTCGGAGGAGGATCGGCATTTGCGCTTCGGCTATGCCGCGTCAGACGCCCAGCTGGCTCATTACGCCGACCTGATCGACTTCTCTCGCGACGAGGTGTTCGGCATCTTCAATCGGCGCCTCGAGTTGATCGCGATGGCCCACTTGGCGCTGCTGCCACCCAGTGCGGAGGGGCACGTTGCCCAGGCGGAGTTCGGCGTCTCGGTGTTGCCCCGCGTGCGCGGCCGCGGGTTTGGCAGCCGACTCTTCGAACGCGCCGTCCTGCACGCGCGCAATCAGCACATCCACACATTGGTGATCTACGCGCTTAGCGAAAACACGGCCATGCTGCGCATCGTGCGCAAGGCGGGCGCTATCGTCGAGCGTGATGGGGGCGAGTCGCAAGCGCGGCTGCGCTTGCCGCGCGATGACTTTCAGTCACACGTCGACGAACTGATCAGAGATCAGGCCGCCGAAATCGACTACGGCTTCAAGGTCCATGCCCGGCGCCTGGACGGCTTGCTCGACGCGATCGATGACGTCAAGAATCGATACGCACAAGGCGGACAAGCGGCGAGCGAGTAGTACGTCACGCGTGACCACGCCGTTTTGCCGCAACGGGCATCGGCTTGGGGGATCTGCGGCGCAGCCGCACCGGTTAACATGGCGACAATTGAAACCAAATGTCGCCTGGCAACGCGCGGGCATCACCGGACCCCGATCGACATGGAACCTCTGCTGCCATGGTTCGTTGCATTGGCCACCTTGGCGGTCGCACTGCTGGGCTTGGTGACATGGCGCTTCGTGCGCCAACGCAAGCCCCAGGTCAAGCCGCTGCCGACCGAGTGGTCGCTGGCACCGCGGCCAGTGTTCTCAACCGACGAGCGCCGCGTCTATCGGCAGTTGCGTGAGGCACTGCCGCACCACATCGTGCTGTCGAAGCTGCCCCTAGTGCGCTTCTGCCAGCCTAACGATCCTCAAGAAGTGCGCTATTGGTACGAGTTGCTCGGCTCGATCCATGTGACCTTCGCCATCTGCAGTGCGAACGGCCGTGTTCTGGCCGCCATCGATCTCGATACCGACCGCGGCAATTCCCGGCGCGTGTTGCAGATCAAGCAATCCGTGCTCGGGGCCTGCCGCGTGCGTTACCTGCGCTGCCCGGTCGACCATCTGCCCTCGGTGGCCGAATTGCAGCTCCTGGTGCCACAGAGCGTGGCCGCATCCCGTGGGCCACAGCCCGCGCCGAGTCGGCCGAAGGCCCGCGACGACGCCGCAAGGGACGGCTCCGCGCGGCGGCGCGAACGCACTGCCCTGTGGCAGGACTCGAGCTTCTTCCAGGACTCCTTCTTCGCCCCCGATAACCGCCTCGACGCCAGTCTGACTGGCGAAATGCCGCAGTTCGCAGCCTGCACGCAACCTCGACCTTCGGCGAAAACACGCCTGACGACATGAGTGGCGTGGTGGTTGAAGAACCGCGCTATCCGAGCACCGGAACCCACCACTGAACCTGTTGGCGGCCCGCGCGCCTACCATGCGCGCATGACCGCCGCTGCGACACCGGCCGCGCCACGGGCGGGCTACGCCGATCTGGACCCCGCCCGTGTGCTGGGCGTGTTGGACATGCTGGGTCTGCGCGGCGATGGTCGGCTGCTGCAACTCAACTCCTACGAGAACCGCGTCTTCCAGGTGTTCCTGGAAGATGGGGACGTGGTGGTCGCGAAGTTCTACCGTCCCGAGCGCTGGAGCGACGCGCAGATTCTCGAAGAGCACGCCTTCGCGCGCGAACTGGCCGACGACGACGTGCCGGCCGTGGCGCCGCGTACGCTCTCGGCCAGCGACGACTGCCAGGCGATCACGCTGCTTGGCGATCCACCGACGCTGGCGCGCTGTAGCGCAGGCGACGCAATGCACCGCGTCGCCGTCTGCGACCGCCACGCCGGCCGCAGCCCAGAACTCGAAGACCCGACCGTACTGCAGTGGCTGGGACGATTTCTCGGCCGCCTGCACGCCGTCGGCGCACGGCGTCCTTTCAACCATCGACGCACAATCGACGCCGCCGGTTGGGGTCACGACGCGATGAAGCGACTGCTCGACGGCGACTTCATCCCCGACACCGAGCGGGCACCCTGGAGCCGCTGGTGCGAAGCCGCACTGGGCCGCGTCGATGGCGCGTTCGCGCAAGTCGCGATCCGTGGCGAAGTTGCGCCTGCACGGGGACTTCCACCCAGGCAACATCATGTGGCGCGACGAGGGGCCGCATGTGGTCGACCTCGACGATGCCTGCAACGGCCCGGCCGTGCAGGACCTGTGGATGCTGCTGTCGGGCGACGCCGCATCGATGCGCGAACAGCTGGCGCATCTGTTGTCTGGCTACCGCGTCTTCAGGCCATTCGATCGAGCGCGAACTGGCGCTGATCGAGCCGTTGCGCACGCTGCGCATGATCCACCACAGCGCCTGGATCGCCGAGCGCTGGACCGACCCGGCCTTCCCGGCCGCGTTCCCTTGGTTCGGCAGCGCGGCCTACTGGTCACAGCAGGCCACGCAATTGCGCGAGCAGGTCGAGGCCATGGACGAGCCGCCGCGTGGCCTCAGCTGACCCGGATCAGGCCGTCAACAGGCGCGTCACGCGCTGCACATGCTCGGCCGGGTTGTCGAGCTGGCCGCCTTCGGCCAGCCATGCCTGGTCGAACAGCAGATGCGCCAGGTCATCGAAATGCGCGTCGTCGCGCTCGATGCGTTTGACCAACGCGTGCTGCGGCATTGACTTCCAGGATCGGCAGGCCCTTCGGGCGCCTGCTGGCCGGCCTGCTTCAGCATCCGCGCCAGGTGCGCACTCATGTCGCCCTCCTCGACCACGATGCAGGCCGGTGAATCGACCAGGCGCGTCGTCACGCGCACGTCCTTGGCGCGCTCCTTCAGCGCAACCTTCAGCTTTTCCTGCACCGGCGCAAACGCCGTGGCCGCCGCCTCGGCCTCCTTCTTCTCGGCCTCGTCCTGCAGCCTGCCCAGATCGACGCTGCCCTTGGCCACGCTTTGCAGCGGGTGGCCTTCGAACTCGTACAGGTGCGACAGCATCCACTCGTCGACGCGGTCGGTGAGCAGCAGCACCTCGATGCCCTTCTTGCGGAAGATCTCCAGCTGCGGGCTGGTCTTGGCCGCGGCCAGCGTGTCGGCGGTGATGTAGTAGATCGGGTCCTGGCCCTCCTTCAATCGCGACACGTAGTCTGCGAACGACACGCCCTCGTCGGCCTGCGTCGAAGCGAAGCGCAGCAGCTTGGCCAGGCGCTCCTGGTTGGCGTGGTCCTCGCCGATGCCTTCCTTGAGCACCGGGCCGAAGTCCTTCCAGAACGCGGCGTACTTGTCCTTCTGGTTCTCGGCCAAGTCTTCGAGCATCGACAGCACGCGCTTGGTCGAGCCCTCGCGGATGCGCCTTCACGTCGCGGCTTTCCTGCAGCAGTTCGCGGCTGACGTTGAGCGGCAGGTCGGCGCTGTCGATCACGCCCTTGACGAAGCGCAGGTACACCGGCATCAGGGCCTCGGCGTCGTCCATGATGAAGACGCGCTTGACGTACAGCTTCACGCCGCCGCGCTTGTCGCGGTTCCACAGGTCGAACGGCGCCTTGGCCGGGATGTAGAGCAGCTGCGTGTACTCGGTGCGACCTTCGACGCGGTTGTGCGTGTAGGCCAGCGGCGGATCGCTGTCGAAGGAGATCTGCTTGTAGAAGTCCTGGTACTGCGCATCGGTGATGTCGCTCTTGGCGCGCGTCCACAGCGCCGCGGCCTTGTTGACGGTTTCCCACTCGTCCTTCAGCACCGTCTCGGCCTTCTCGGCGATCCACTCCTCCTTCTTCATCAGGATCGGCAGCGAGATGTGGTCGGAGTACTTGCCGATGATCGACTTCAGCTTCCAGGTCTTGAGGAACTCCTCTTCGCCCTCGCGCAGGTGCAGCATCACGTCGGTGCCGCGCTCGGCGCGGGTGATCGTCTCGACCTCGAACTGGCCCGTGCCGTCGCTGCTCCAGCGCACGCCCTCTTCGGGTTTCAGACCGGCACGGCGCGATTCGACGGTGATGCGGTCGGCGACGATGAAACCCGAATAGAAGCCGACGCCGAACTGGCCGATCAGGTTGGCGTCCTTCTTCTGGTCGCCTTCCAGCCGGGCCATGAATTCGCGCGTGCCGCTCTTGGCGATCGTGCCCAGGTGCGCCACCGCCTCCTCGGCACTCATGCCGATGCCGTTGTCGCGGATGGTCAGCGTCTTGGCGGCGGCATCGAAGCTCACGTGCACCTTCAACTCGGGCGCGTCTTCGTAGAGCGCAGCGTTGTTCAGCGCCTCGAAGCGCAGTTTGTCGCAGGCGTCCGACGCGTTGGACACCAACTCGCGCAGGAAGATCTCCTTGTTCGAATACAGCGAGTGGGTCACCAGGTGCAGGATCTGCTGCACCTCGGCCTGGAAGGCAAGGGTCTGTTTGTGGCTCATGGTTCGGATCGTGGGGCTTAAAGGGTCAAGGGCATTTCGCGAAGCAGAAATGGGGGCGGCAGCGCGACCTGTCAAGTGGCGCCGACGTCAACCGTAGCGGGCGATCGTCAATCCGGCCAGGTCGATGGCCGGCTGCACGCCCCGAAATCAGGTCGGCGATCACGCGCGCCGTGCCGGCGGCCATCGTCCATCCGAGGGTGCCGTGGCCGGTGGCTAAGCACAGGTTGGGCATTTCCGTGCCGCCGACCACTGGCGTGCCATCGGGCGTCATCGGCCGCAGACCGCACCAGAACTCGGCACGGCCGAGATCGCCGCCGTCGGGGAACAGGTCGCCGACGACATGCATCAGCGTGCGTCGCCGCGCCTCGTGCAAATGCATCGAGTAGCCGGCCAGCTCGGCCGTGCCGCCGACGCGGATGCGATCGCCCAGCCGGGTCACGGCCACTTTGTGTGTCTCGTCCATCACGGTCGATTCCGGCGCGCCACCACGGTCGGTGATCGGCACGCGTGATCGAGTAGCCCTTGACCGGGTAGACCGGCAGGTGCATCCCCAGCGGCGCCAGCAACTTCGGCGAATGGCTGCCGAGCGCGACCAGGTAGGCGTCGGCTTGCAGGCGGCCATGGTCGGTGACGACGCCCGTGATGCGCTTGCCATCGGTCAACAGCGCCTCGATGTTCACGCCGAAGCGCAGTGTTCGCGCCGCGTGCGGCGGCCATCTCGCGATGCGATTGGTGAATTTGAAGCAGTCGCCGGTTTCATCGCCAGGCAGGCGCAGGCCGCCGACGAACTTGTTGCGCACCCGCGCCAACGCCGGTTCGTGCTCGATGCAGCCATCGCGGTCTGAGCAGCTGGTAAGGCACGCCGTAGCGGTCGAGGATCGACGTGTCGGAAGCCGTGCCGTCGAGTTGCTTTTGCGTGCGGAAGAGTTGCAGCGTGCCCTGCATGCGCTCGTCGTACGCGATGCCGGTGGCTGCGCGCAGCGCCACCATGCAGTCACGGCTGTATTCGGCCAGCCTCACCATACGGCTCTTGTTGACCTCGTAGCGCGCCGCGGTGCAGTTGCGCAGCATCGCCAGGACCCAGCTGACCATGTGCCAGTCAAAGTGCGGGCGGATCACCAGCGGGCGGTGGTGCATCAGCAGCCACTTCACGGCCTTCAGCGGCACGCCCGGCCCGGCCCACGGCGCCGAGTAACCCGGCGAGATCTCGCCGGCATTGGCAAAGCTGGTTTCCAGCGCCGGGCCGATGCTGGCGCTCGATCAGGGTCACCCGGTGGCCGTCGCCCGCCAATTCGTAGGCTGCCGTGGCGCCGATCACGCCCCCGCCCAGGACCAACACCTTCATCGGCTTGCCTCCAGGTTTCGCAGTGTACGGAGCCGCTGCACAATCACCGCATGATTGCTCCCGACCTGTTGCCCCGCCGTGAATTCAACGACCCCGACGCCGCCCTGGGGCATGCGCGCGCGATCTACGAAGCTGGCGTGGCCCACCTGCGCAAGCACCTGCAAGCCTTTCTCGAGGGCGAGGTCCCCGGCGAGCGGGTGCGCGCCACCTACCCCTTCGTGCGCGTGCGCATCGATACCGTGGCCCGTGCCGACTCGCGCCTGAGCTACGGCTTTGCCGCCGGCCCGGGCCGCTACGAGACGACGCTGACGCGGCCGGATCTGTTTGGCGACTACTACCGCGAGCAGTTTCGCCTGTTGCTGCGCAACCATGCCGTTGCGCTCGAGGTGGGGGCGAGCGAACAGCCGATCCCGGTGCACTTCTCGCTGGCCGAGGACGATCACCTCGAAGGCACGCTGACACCACAGCGACGCCTGCTGATGCGTGACCTGTTCGACCTGCCCGATCTCGCCGCGATGGACGACGGCATCGCCAACGGCACCCACGAGTCGAGCCATGGCGAAGCCCACCCGCTGGCCTTGTTCACCGCGCCGCGCGTCGACTACTCATTGCACCGGCTGCGCCATTACACCGGCACAGCACCCGAGCATTTCCAGAACTTCGTGCTGTTCACCAATTATCAGTTCTACATCGACGAGTTCATCGAGCTCGGCCATGAACTGATGGCCGAAGCCGTGGGCGATTACGTCGCCTTCGTCGAACCCGGCAACGTGGTCACGCGCCGCGCCGGTACGGCGGCGGAGCCGCGCGACGCCGCAGGCGCATTGCCGGCCCGGCTGCCGCAGATGCCGGCTTACCACCTGGTGCGCCCCGACGGCAGCGGCATCACGATGGTCAACATCGGCGTCGGGCCAGCCAATGCCAAGACCATCACCGACCACATCGCGGTATTGCGCCCCCATGTCTGGATCATGCTCGGGCACTGCGCCGGCCTGCGCAACACGCAGCAATTGGGCGACTACGTGCTGGCGCACGGTTATGTGCGCGAGGACCATGTGCTTGACGAGGAGCTGCCGCTGTGGGTGCCGATCCCGGCACTGGCCGAAGTGCAGGTGGCGCTCGAGCGCGCCGTCGCCGACGTAACGCGGCTTTCGGGCTACGAGCTCAAGCGCCTGTTGCGCACCGGGACCGTCGCCTCGACCGACAACCGCAATTGGGAGTTGCTGCCGCACCCGGGGCCCGAGCGTCGATTCAGCCAGAGCCGCGCCGTGGCGCTGGACATGGAAAGCGCGACCATCGCCGCCAACGGCTTTCGTTTCCGGGTGCCTTACGGCACCTTGCTGTGCGTGTCCGACAAGCCGCTGCACGGCGAGATCAAGCTGCCGGGCATGGCCAACCAGTTCTATCGCGAGCGCGTCGATCAGCACCTGCGCATCGGCATGCGCGCGGTCGAATTGCTGCGCACGGCCGGCGTCGACCAGTTGCATAGCCGCAAGCTGCGCAGCTTCTCGGAAGTGGCGTTTCAATGACGCGCCGAGGTTGTGCCCCCGCACGCGATCCCTTAGGCTGAATCCGATTCATCTTTAGACAAGGAGACCCCCATGCCCAGCCCATCCAGCAGCGTGCCCGCCAGTACCGCCGACATCCGCACCCTGGCGCTGGTCGGGCCGCAGGGCGCCGGCAAGACCAGCCTGGCCGAGGCGCTCCTGGCGCGTACGGGCGCAATCGGCGCTGCAGGCAGCCTCGAGCGTGGCACGACGGTGAGCGACTTCGACCCGCTGGAGCGCAAGATGCAGCACTCGCTCAACGCGACGGTGATGCACTTCGAACATGCCGGTACCCGCATCCACATGATCGACACGCCCGGGGCGCCCGATTTCATCGGCCAGTCACTGCCCGCGCTGGAGGCGGTGGATACGGCGGTGATCGTGATCAACGCGGCGAATTGGAAGGTCAGCGGCATCGATGCAGCAGCCGTGCGCATGATGGATTACGCCGCACAACGGCACCTCGATCGCATGCTGGTCGTCAACAAGATCGACGCCGCGGGGCCAGACCTGCCGGCATTGCTGGCCGACATTCAAACCACCTTCGGTCGCGAGTGCCTGCCGCTGAACCTGCCCGACGCTGGTGGCGCCAAGGTCGTCGACTGCTTCTACAACCGCGAGGGTCACAGCGACTTCGGCAGCGTCGATGCCGCGCACCGGGCGCTGGTCGAGCAGGTCGTCGAGGTCGATGCCGCGTTCGTCGACCGCTACCTGAACGACGGCGATATCGATGCCGCCGAACTGCACGCGCCGCTCGAGCAGGCCCTGCGCGAAGGGCACCTGATGCCGGTTTGCTTCGTCTCGGCGCGCAGCGGCGCAGGCGTGGCCGAGTTGCTCGACGTGATCGTCAAGCTGCTGCCGAATCCCACCGAGGGCAACCCGCCGGACTTCCTCGAAGGCGAAGGTGCCCAGGCCAAACCGAAGCAGGCGTCGCCTGATCCAAGTGCCCATGTGCTCGCCCATGTGTTCAAGGTGACGGTCGACCCCTTCGTGGGTCGCATGGGTCTGTTCCGTGTGCACCAGGGCACGATCACCAAGGACAGCGTGCTCTACATCGGCGACGGCAGGAAACCGTTCAAGGTCGGCCACCTGCTTCGGCTGCAGGGCAAGGACTACGTCGAGGTGCCGAGCGCGGTGCCTGGCGATATCGCGGCGGTCGCCAAGATCGACGAGATCCACTTCGACGCGGTATTGCACGATGCCGCCGAAGACGACCACATTCACCTCAAGCCGCTGCCGTTCCCCGTCCCGGTACATGGCCTGGCGATCGAGCCGAAGCGCCGCGGCGACGAGCAGCGCATGTGGGAAATCCTCACCAAACTCGTCGACGAAGATCCCTGCCTGAAGGTCGAACATGTGGCAACCACCAACGAGACCATCGTCTACGGCTTGGGTGAGTTGCACCTGCGCGTGCTGCTCGAACGCCTGCGCGACGTCTACAAGTTCGAGGTCAATACGCGGCCGCCACGCATCGCATATCGCGAGACAGTAACGGCGCCGGCCGAGGGCCACCACCGCCACAAGAAGCAGACCGGCGGTGCCGGCCAGTTCGGTGAGGTGTTCCTGAAGATCGAACCGCTGCCACGCGGCGGCGGCTTCGAGTTCGTCGATCAGGTCAAGGGAGGCACCATTCCGAACCAATTCATCCCGGCGGTCGAAAAAGGCGTGCGCGAGGCGCTGGCACTGGGTGTGATTGCCGGTTATCCACTGGTCGACGTCAAGGTCATCGTCTACGACGGCAAGCACCACACCGTCGACAGCAAGGAAATCGCCTTCATCACGGCCGGCCGCAAGGCCTTCATGGCCGCGGTGCGCGGCGCGCGGCCGATCGTCATCGAGCCGATCGTCGATGTCGAGATCACCGCCCCTGGCGCGGCCACCGGCGACATCACCGGCGATCTGTCGTCACGGCGCGGCCAGGTCAGCGGGACCCACAATGGCACCACAGGCACGATGATCATCCGGGGCCAGGCGCCGCTGGCGGAGTTGGCGGGCTATCAGTCACGCCTGAATGCGATGACGGCAGGGCAGGGCCGCTACACGGTGGCGCTGTCGTGCTACGAAGCGGTGCCGCCCATCGTGCAGCAGCAACTGGTATCGCAGTACCAGGCGCACGACGAGGATTGAGCAAGCTCCGGCACGCGCCTCAGGGCTCGTGCCGGACGACGTTCTGTGCGTGCTTGAGCAGCGTGTGGGGCTTGCCGCAGATCCAGCGCGCAAGCTCGTCGAGTTCAGCCGCACGGATCGCGAATGCAGGCCATTCAGCCTCGATGCGCTCGAGCGTGTTGATGTTGTGGAATGACAGCCGCACCTTGCCCTCGTCGTGCAACGGGGTCAGGCGCACGCTGGCGATGACATCGGCCGTGAACTCGAACAGCGTGCCTTGCGGCCGACCCGTTTCCGGATGAAGTGCCTGTGACTCATGGGCCGTGATGCCCGCAAACAGCAGCCGCGCCTTTAGGCGATCGATTTCCGCCGGGAACTCCTTGATGACCCGCACGCGCTGGCCGACACCGGCGCGCCACCCGAGCGTCACCGATTCAAAGTGTTCGTCACCGCCGTGGCTGACGCGCAGCTTGGGCACGACGCGGAAGGCCTGACCGGGCGGGCGATCCAGGACATTGCGGCCGTCGAACACGTAGCGTCCGGGTCCCGCCGGCTTAAGCACGTTGAGATGCTCCACCAGGCGTGTCCAGTAATCGGTCGCGGTACGGCAGGCGGCATTGACCAGACGGACGTTGCGGTTGCGCACCTCGGGGTCGGGTCCGCTCTGGACTTCGCGGCTGGTGGCCTCGCGCTCGAGTTCGGCGAGGAATCCACCCGCTGGCGCACTGGCGGCAGCGGGCGCCGATGGTTCGGACGCCGGTATTTCAGGCGGCTGGGCAGGCCCGAACAATCGCGTGATGTCCACCGCCTCGCCAAGCATCACCAGGGGCGCAACGGAGAGACCACCGCGAGTCAGTGGGCGACCGGTATTGCCGCCGGCACGGAGGGGGGGGTGTTCGAGCATCATGGCAACAGAACGTATCAGCACTTGCGGCGCAGGCAGCGGAACTATTCAACGCACAGCGGCGCGCAAGTGTTACAGGCAGCCACTGCACAGAATTCTTGCTGCTTACCGCACTGGCGCGAACCGCGAGCTACTTCGCACCGTCGGCACGCCACTTCTTCAATTGTTCGAGCCAAGCCGTCCAATCCTGTGGTCCCTGTTCGAAGCGCTTCTTCAGGTTGCCGAGCACGTTGCCCCAGGCACGGTCGAAGTAGGCATAGGCCTTGTCCCACTCACCGCCGTCGCCCCAGCCCGTGTGGTGCAGCACGACACGGGTCGTCTTGTCGCGCAGCGCCTCGAAGCGCACGATGACGAAGGTTCGCTGGGCACGCGCCTCGGGGAGGTTCGGCGGCGCATTCCAGTCGAACGACAACATCCTCTTCGGTTGCAGGGCCAGGAAGCGCATGTCGTCGGCACCCTTGCTGCCCAGCGGCGCGGTGGGGTCGAAGTAGATCTCGAATGCGCCGCCGACACGCGGCTCGATCCGGGCGTCGGGCGCAAAGAAGCCGACGATGCCTTCGCGCGTGGTCCAGGCATCCCACGCCTGATCGATAGTCGCATTGATCTCGATGCTCTTCTCGATGGCGCGTTCGGCCGCATGCGTCAGCGGTGCAGCCACCAGGATGGCCAACCAGGCCATCAGTCGGAGCCAACGGCGGTTCACGCGGCGAACCCCTTGAGGGCACAAGCCGCGTAGGCGGCCAGCGTCAGCGGCCAGCCACCCTCGTACTGATCGCGCTTGGCCCGCGCCTGCGCGCCACGCGCCTCCCAGCGGCTGTGGTGTACCGACACCTCGGTACCGCCATCGACGGCGACGAAGCGCACCGCCAGCAGCGTGGCCTCGCTGGCAGACAAACCGGGATGCCAACTCATCGAGAACCCGTGCGGTGGCTGCCAGGTCGTCAGCCGGCCCCAGACGACAGTCTGCCCATTGCGCGCATGCTCGAGGACCTCGCCGCCCTCGCGCCCGTCGAAGCTGACATCACGCGCCTCCTTGCCAAAACAGGAGTGACCCGCGAAAGGCCACCAGCGCCCGATCTGGCGGGTGAAGAGGTCGAAAGCGGCCGCAGGAGCCAGCGCCACGCGAACGCGGTGCTCGACGGGCGGCACGGGATTGTTCTGGCTCATCGGGAACTCCTGGTCTTGCGGCGCGCCTCCCCGAACGCGCCGTTGTTGGCCACCAGCGCGTAGCGTGCCATTGCCCGCTGCCACATGCGGTCGATTTCGTCTCGCAGTGCGCCTAGGGTGGCCGGTGCGATGGCGTAGACACGGCGCGTGCCCTCGGCGCGCACGACCGCCAAGCCTGCACTTTCGAGCACGCGCAGGTGTTTAGATACCGCGGGCCGGCTGACCGGCAGCCGCTCGGCGATCTCGCCGACAGAATGCTCACCGTCGATCAGCAGGCGCACGATGGCCTCGCGCGTCGGGTCGGCCAACGCCGCCACCGAGCGCGCTGCGCCGGCCTTCACGGGTGCGCCTGATTGGTAACCATTCGATTACGGTAACCGACAAGCTACCTTGCGTCAAGTGCCGGACACTGCGGGGGGCCGCAGCCGTTCGCGCAAGACTCCTTTATCATTGCAACATGATCGCCCCCGTGCACGACGTCGCGCAGACCAGGCTCGACAATGCACTGCGCTTGTTCGACGAGTTCGTTCATGCCACCGTCAAACACCCCGATGCGGCGACGTTGCGCGGCCTGGAACGGCGCTTCGCCGAGCGGCTGCAAATCCAGCCCAGCTACTGGAGCCAGATCAAGAGCCGCTCGCGCCAGATTGGGGAACGGCTGGCACGGCAATTCGAACAGCTTTGCCAAAAGCCGACGGGTTGGATGGACTTGCGCCACGACGACAGCCCCGTGCCGGCCCACGCGCGCCCAGGCAGCGCCGTCTCGGCGCCCGAGCCCAACGACAGCCCCCTGCCGCAGGACGATGACGAGCGCTTCATCGTCGGCCTGGTGCTGACCTACTTTCGACGCCACCCGCAGCGCGCACGAACGCGGCTGCTGGACTTGCTCGGCGAAGTGCTCGTGCCCGGCGGCGCCGCTACGCGCGCGCCGCCGCCCAAGGCCGCCGCGCCGACGGGCCCGCACGACGGCCCCCAGGACCTTTGGCGCCGCACGCAAACCGGCGTGGCGCCGCTGAAGCAGAAAAGGCGCTGACGCGCGATCCCCTGCCTTAGGGATCAATCGCCATCGCCTAAGATAATCTAACGTTTATCATATGCGCAAGTTACCTTGAAGCCCCGTACCGGCGCGAGCGCAACGACGTCCCGTCCTTCCACCCCGCTCGAGGAGCCGCATGGCCGCGACCGCCATGGCCCGCGCACGCCCGCGCTGCGGCCTGCGCGCCTTTGACAGCGACAACACCCCCGCCGGGGCCTGGCAGTCGGTTCGCGCCGAGCACTGAGTTCGACGCACACCCACCAGGCCCGGGCGCAGCGATGCCTCCGGGCCTATTGCTTTGCTGGAACCGGCGCGACAACGCAACCACTGACGACTGGAGAAACCACGATGAAGATCACCCTGCCCCGCATCCCCACCCGGAACCCGCTCGTGCGCCCAAGTCGCCAGCGCCACGCCGGCGTGCACGGCCCGTCGGGCGGGGCTCTGCGCCAGCGCAACTCGCGTGAACTGCGACGTGAACTGGAGCGCATGAGCGCGAAGGAGCGGCCCCCGGGCCGTTGAACGAACGCGGGCGGCGCCGTCGTGGCGCCCGAGGAGAGCCCGAAGATGACGATGCCCTTCTCGCCGAGCCTCACCCACTCGGCCCTGCCACGCGAGAAGCCCGCCGTTCGCCGCAGCGCTGCCGCCGTGCCACTCAACGCCAGCCGCGTGCTGCAATCCTTGGCACGCCGACCGGCCGCCGGGGCGGCCCAGCCGCACAGGATGGTCGTCGAACGGATGCTCGAATTCCACGCCGACGCCGGCGCGCCCGAGGGCGCGCTGTACGTCGACGGCCGGTTGGTCGGCCATCTGCCGGGCATCAGCCGCTTGTGATCGATCAGGAAACGCGCAAGGGCAGCGCCGATGCCTGACTGCGGTTGCGCATATCGCGACGCCAGGCGGGTGACGCACGCGGCGCGAAGGTGACGTGCGCGCCGTGCGGCAGGATCGCGGCGTACAACGTGTCGATCACGCGCTGGTGGTTCAATGCCGTCTCAAGTCCAGCGCGCGACGGTCGATAGCATCGAGACGAATCGCCCGACCACCCTTGCGACCGACCATGAGCCCCTCCATCGCAACATCGGCCCGCATCGAGCGCCCGTTGCGCGATCTGTCGGCGTGGTTGGCCCACTTTCGCGCGGCACCAATTCCGGTGCTCGACAGCACGGTCGACGCGTTGCAGGTGCTCGCCGCGAACGAAGACGCCGTTGACGCTCACCTGTTGGCGGAAACGCTGGCATCCGACCCGCTGATGACCCTCAAGCTGCTTGCACACGTCGGCAGCACGAGCCGTCGCGAAACCGATGTCGAAACCGTGGTCGGCGCCCTGGTCTTGTTGGGAATCGGACCGTTCTTCCGTTGCTTTTCCGAACTGACGCCATTGAGTCAGGCGTTGTGCGACGCGCCCGAGGCGGCCGATGTGGACGCCGGCCTGCAAGCCGTGCTCGTGCGTTCACACCGCGCCGCACGTTTCGCGCTTGGCTTCGCGGCACACCGCATGGACCCGGACGCCGCGGTGATTCACGAGGCCGCGCTGCTTCACGGCTTTGCCGAATTGCTGCTGTGGTGCCACGCGCCGGCGCTGGCGCTCGAGCTCGCGCGCCGCCAGCAGGCCGACGCCAGCCTGCGCTCCGCCGTCGTGCAGCAGGCCGTGCTGGGCATTACCCTGGCCGACTTGCAGCAGTCGTTGATGAGAGCTTGGCGCTTGCCCGAGTTGCTGATCCGCCTTGGCGACGTGCGACATGCCGGGAACTCGCAAGTCAAGAACGTGATGCTCGCCGTGCGCCTGGCCCGCCACACCGCGCACGGCTGGGACAACGCCGCGCTGCCCGACGATGTGGCCGAGATTGCCGAGTTGCTGCAGTTGGGCGCGGCGCCAACACAGAAGTTGCTGCGCGAGATCGATGTCTGAGAGTCCTGCGTCGCCTGTGTCGGGTGTCCCGACGAGCGAGGCCGCCCTCACGTCGGCAGGACCTGCCACGCGTTCGGCCACGGCGCGTCGCCATCGCGCCGTAGCCGCTACACCGGCAGCGCCGTCGTGTTCTTCACCCGATCGAGCACGAAACTGGTCTTGCAGTCCTGCACGCTCGGGTGCTTCAGCAGCGTGTCCATGACGAAACGGGAGTAATGCGCCATGTCCTGGACCACTACGTGCAGCAGGTAGTCCATGTCGCCAGTCAGCGCAGCGCACGCCACCACCTCAGGCCATGTCTGCACTGCGGCCCTAAACACGTCCATCGGATTGCGTTTGTGACGCTCGGTGTGCTTTTCGAGCCGCACGTTGAGGTAGGCGGTCAGTGCCAAACCCACACGTTCAGCGGCCAGGACGGCGACATAGCCGGTCACGATGCCGGCGTCCTCGAGCCGTTTGACGCGCCGCAGCGCGGCCGACGGTGACAAGCCGACCTGCTGGGCCAAGACGTCGTAAGTGGTGCGCCCATCCTGCTGGAGCACGCGAAGAATGCGCCGATCAATGGTGTCTAGCACGATAAGGCCGTCCTCATTCAATTCCTTGCATGTTTCCTGCAAATTCTAGGCACATCGAGCCCGAACTTGCAGAAAACCTGCGCGGCGACGAACCTAGAGTCACGCTCCTGTGCATCACCCTGACCACGGAATACCCGCCATGCAATTCACCCCCTGGGACAACCCGATGGGTACCGACGGCTTCGAGTTCATCGAATACGCTGCGCCCGACCCTGCCGCGATGGGCGCGCTGTTCGCGCGCATGGGCTTCAAACCGATCGCCCGCCATCGCCACAAGAACGTGGTTCTCTACCGCCAGGGCGAGATCAACTTCATCGTCAACGCCGAGCCCGACTCCTTCGCGCAACGCTTCGCGCGCCTGCACGGGCCGAGCATCTGCGCGATTGCATTTCGTGTGCAGGACGCCAGGGCAGCCTACGAACGAGCCATCTCGCTCGGCGCCTGGGGTTATGCCGGTAGCGCGGGCCCGGGCGAGCTCAACATCCCGGCCATCAAGGGCATCGGCGATAGCGTGATCTACTTCGTCGATCGCTGGCGCGGCAAGGGTGGCAAGCAACTGGGCGACATCGGCAACATCGGCTTCTTCGACGTCGACTTCGAGCCGCTGCCCGGTGTCGGCGTTGCTCAGTTGAATCCGGTCGGGCACGGCCTGACCTACATCGACCACCTGACGCACAACGTGCACCGCGGCCGCATGGCCGAGTGGGCGGATTTCTACGAGCGCCTGTTCAGCTTCCGCGAGGTGCGCTACTTCGACATCGAAGGCCAGGTCACCGGCGTCAAGAGCAAGGCCATGACCAGCCCCTGCGGCAAGATCCGCATCCCGATCAACGAAGAGGGCAACGAGAAGGCCGGGCAGATCCAGGAGTACCTCGACAGCTACCACGGCGAAGGCATCCAGCACATCGCGCTGGGCTCGAGCAACCTGCTCGCCACTGTGGACGCCATGCGCGCCAGTGGCGTGAAGCTGCTCGACACCATCGACACCTACTACGAACTGGTCGACAAGCGCATCCCCGGCCACGGCGAGAATGTCGCTGAATTGCGCCAGCGCAAGATCCTGATCGATGGCAAGGCAGGCGAATTGCTGCTGCAGATCTTCTCCGAAAACCAGCTCGGGCCGATCTTCTTCGAGTTCATCCAGAGAAAGGGCGACCAGGGCTTCGGTGAAGGTAACTTCAAGGCCCTGTTCGAGAGCATCGAACTCGACCAGATGCGGCGCGGCGTGCTCGCCAAGTCATGAACCGGGACAAGGGACTCAACCAGGGCGTCGCGCCGGTCACGTACGGCGAGGGTGATCGGCCGCCCCGTGGCGACTACACCCGCGCGCGCTCCGACTTCACCTGCGAGCAGAACTACGACCGCTACGGTGCGGCCGACCACGAAATCTACCGGCGGCTTTACGCCCGGCAAGTGCAGCAGTTGCCGGGCCTGGCTTGTGAGGAGTTCATCGCTGCGGTGCAGCAGCTCGGCGCGCCCGATCGCATCCCGCGCTTTGATGACATCTCCGAGCGCTTGCTCAAGGCCACCGGATGGCAGGTTGTCGGCGTACCGGGACTGATTCCGGAAGAAGCCTTCTTCGCGCTGCTCGCAGCGCGCAAATTCCCGGTGACCGACTGGATACGCAGCCCAGCCGAGTTCGACTACGTGGTCGAGCCGGATGTTTTCCACGACCTGTTCGGTCATGTCCCGCTGTTGTTCAACCCGGTGTTTGCCGACTACATGCAGGCCTACGGTGCCGGCGGCCTGAAAGCAAGCCGGCTCGATGCCTGCGAGTTGCTGGCGCGGCTGTATTGGTACACGGTCGAGTTCGGCCTGATCGCCACGCCGGCGGGGCTGCGTGTCTACGGCGCCGGCATCCTTTCTTCGGCCGGCGAGTTGCACCACAGCGTGACCAGCACCGCGCCAAAGCGCATTGCGTTCAATTTGCGACGCCTGATGCGAACCCGCTACAAGATCGACAGCTACCAGGCCAGCTATTTCGTGATCGATGCGTTCGACGAGTTGTTCGCGGCCACCGCGCCGGACTTCACGCCGATCTACCGCGAGGTGCGCGAGTTGCCGGTGATTGACGCCGGTGCCGTGCTGGCGGGCGAGCGCACCTACGCGGCAAATCTCACTGCGCGCTGAGTGGCGAGGTGCGCACGCGCTTCAGCACCTCGTCGAAGACTTGGGGCGCGAATGCCAGCGCGACATGCGGCTCACCCTCGACATGGCGGTTGACGGCGCCAGCCATCGCGGCATTCGATGCCGGCATCACGATGTTGTCGCAATGGCTGTAGAAGCAGGTGAACATGGCGCGACGCTCCGCCGTCTCGACGGAAGCGAGTGCGGTGAGCCATTCACTGTCAAGCCGCATCTGCCGTGCATTGGCGGCGCGCGAGAAGCGTGCGGTGAACGTGCCGGCGTGCGGGCTGCCGATCGTGATGACGCCAGCGATGCGACTGTCGCCGGCGTCGCCTTGCGCACGCAGCCAGGCGCGCACCGCGATGCCCCCCATGCTGTGGCCGACGATCAGCGGCGGCATTCCGGTCGCGCTGTGGGCTCGGGCAACCACCGCGTCGATCAGCGGTACGTAGTGATCGATGCCTCCGAACGCCGGCTCTAGCGTGATCGCAGCAAAGGGCACCCCGTCGCGGCGGAGCCGTTGCATCCAGGGGTTCCATATGCCTCGGTTGCAGAAGAATCCGTGCACCAGAATGAGCGCTCGGCGGCCCTGCAAGGGGCCTTCGAGGTGGTCGGGCTCGGCACCCGCGAGAAACGGCTGGCGCCAGTTGAACACCGCATAGGTTGTCAGTGACTCGCGCCACCAGGCCGCTGCCAACTGCCTGCCACTGGGCCGGGGTGCGGTATCGCCGCGGTTAGTGGCCGGCAGCATCAGGAAGAATTCGACCGCCAGCACGGCGGGCTGCAGCAACAACGGCACGCATGCACCGGCCACGGCCACCAGCCACTCGCCGCGCGCCGCCCAGTACACGACCCAGAGCAGCGCGGCCGCCGCGGCCAGCAGCATGACACCCCGTTGCAGCAGCGCGATCACGCCAGGGCGACGTCGCGCCCGGTCAGGCGCTTGGCCAACTGCGTGGCCAACTTGTTGGTCAGGCCGTAGACGGATAGCTGTGGATTGGCCCCTATGCTGGTCGGAAATAGCGATCCGTCGTGCACCGACAGGTTGCCGATCCGCCAGTGCACGCCATCGGGGCGAACCACACCGCGCAAAGCATCTGCAGCCATGCCGCAGCCCCCCATCACATGCGCGCTGACGACTTTGGTCAGCAGGGGACGCATCGACAACGTCGGGATATGCGTGCGTGCCTCCGCCCACGTGGCATACGGTGGTGCCATCTCGTGGCCGACCGACACATGCTTCGCGCCCGCGGCAAACTGCAACTCGGCCATCGTCAGCAATGCACGCCGCGCACCTTCCATCACGAACGCGGTCAGCGGATAGTCGAGCTCGGGCGAGCCGTCGTCGCGCAGCCTCACCTGGCCACCGGGTGACTCCACGTGGAAGCCGTCGCGCAGCAGCGCCAGCAATGCATGCTGGTTGGGGAATCTTGCGAACTGGGCGGCGGCAGTGCGGCCAAAGCCGGTCATCGAGGTCGTATAGATCAGGGGGTGCAAGGGCGGCGCCTCGAGTTTGTAGCCGATCAGGCCGTCGATTGCATCGACGTCGAGAAAATGGTCGCTGTACATGGTCTGGGGCGCGCCCTGCCAGCCAGCAACCGTGTGGTCGAAGGTGGCCACCGCCATTACCACCGGATGCAAGAAGGTGCGCGCACCGAGGCGGCGATGGGGGTCAGGCACCCCAGATCGCATCAGCAGCGCAGGCGAGTTGATTGCGCCACCAGCGACGACGTAATGGCGGGCCACCACTCGCGTCGGCTTTGCCGTTGGCACCGGTGCACCATTGGCCATCACCGGTACGCAATCCAACCCTACAACGTTGCCACCCATAATGTCGAAGCGCTCGGCCCGGGTGTTGACGAGCAGCATGGCTCCGCGGTCGAGCGCACTGGGTATCGTCGTCACCAACATCGATTGCTTGGCGTTGGTGGGACAACCGAGGCCACACGAGCCCAGATTCCAGCAGCCCTTGACGTTGCGCGGGATCGCCGCGGCAGCGATGCCGAGTTTCAATGCGCCTTGCCGCAGCAACTCGTTGTTCTCGTTCGGCGGCGTCAGCCAGGGGCCGATCGACAGGCGCCGCTCAGCCTGCAGGAACCACCGTGACATGCCGTCGTCGGTCAACTCATTCAGGCCGAAATGCTCGCGCCAGTAGGCCAGCGTCGACGTCGGCGTGCGAAACGAACTGGTCCAGTTGACCGTCGTGGAGCCGCCGACACATCGACCTTGCAGGATGCTGATCGCCTTGTCGGCTGTCTTGCGGCTCGCGCTTTCCTGGTACAGGCTGGGGTAGGCCTCGCTCTCGAGCTGGTGGAAGTCATCGCTCGACTTCAGTGGGCCCTCTTCGATGATCACCAGCTTCAGGCCGGCTGCGCTGAGTAGCTCGGCGGTGATACCCGCACCCGCGCCGCTGCCGACGATCGCGACATCGCAGTCCAGCGTGGCCGGTGCGGCGTCGCCTGCGGTGCCATGGTTTCTGCCGAACACGTGCCAGCCGCGCGCCAGGCCGTTGCGGATGGGATCTTCGATGCGTGAGGTCATGGCGCCGGATTCAGTCAATCGGTGTCGGGCCGGGGTAACCCAGTTGCGACCAAGTCGCGCTGTCCGCGAAGTACGCGCCGTGCGTCAGGTCGCGCAGCGCGTGATAGGCCTGCTGTCGCAAGCTGACTCTCGAGGTGCGCATGCCCTGAAGTGCCGATTGCAGCTGCAGCACGTCGGCGCGCGGCCAGTCGGTGGTCAGACCGGCCAGCGCCAACCGGCCGGGCGGGATCGCCAGCAATGCGAGCAGATCGGCAATCTCGCGCTGCATCGCTGTCGGCAGTGCGCGCAACGTGGCATCCATGCGGTCGAGATGAGCGGCAAGCGCGATCTCCCGCGGCGCCAGCGCGGCGGGCAAGCTGCCGTCCAGTACCGCGCGCGCGACGGCACCGAGCACCGCGCGGCCAGCGTCGGTCAAACGCCCGTCACGCCACGCAGGCTCATGCAGCAGACTGACACTGCCACCGATCAGTGCCAGCGCAGTCCCGGTGGCGACGCCCAGTTTGAGCAGAGTGCGACGTTGCATTGTTTTGAATGTTGCATCATTGCGCGATGGCCCGTTAGGGATCGTCGACTAACCGCTGCCCCGACCAATCCAGCATGAATCCACTCACTGAATCGATACTGCAACATCTGAGTGAGGTGCGGGCAGAACGGGCCGTCCGAGCAGCCGACACAGCGCTGGGCGAGCGCGTGATTTGGGTCAAACGCTATCAGCAAGCCCGCTTCGAGCGCACCTACGCCGACCTGCTGTCGCACCCGCGCTACGCGGGCGCGTCGCGCTTTTTTCTCGACGATTTGTATGGGCCCGAAGACTTCAGCCTCCGTGACGCGCAATTCGCACGCATCGTGCCCGGCCTGGTGCGCTTGTTCCCGCACGAGATTGCGCAGACGGTGGAGGCACTGACATCGTTGCACGCGCTGTCGGAGCGGCTTGATACAGAAATGGCGCGCCATGCAGGCCCTGGGGCCCTCGATGCGGTGCGCTACATAACAGCGTGGCAGCGCACGGGCCATCCTGAGCATCGCGCACGGCAGGTTGATCTGATGCTCGCGGTCGGTCGTGCGCTCGACGTCTACACCCGGAGGCCATGGCTCCGCCACACCCTGCGGATCATGCGCACGCCTGCACGCGCAGCCGGCATGGATGCGCTGCAGTCCTTCCTCGAGTCCGGCTTCGATACCTTTCGCGCGATGCACGGCGCCAGCGAGTTCCTGACTCAAATCGAGACTCGTGAGCGGGCATTTGCTGCCTACCTGTTCAGCGCCACGGCCGGCGATGCCACTGCGCTAGGACAACTACCGTAGTCATCGACACACAAGGCCGCCCAGCATCGGGGCTCCTGAACTCTTGACGCCGACGTGAGCGCATCCAGTAAACCATGGCTGGAACAATACCCACCCGGGGTTCCTGCCGAGATCCCGCTCGATCGCCACACGACGCTGGCGGACCTGCTCGAGACGGCGTTCCGCGACTATCGGCAGCGCGATGCCGCGGAATGCATGGGCACGCGGCTTCGATTTGCACAACTCGACCAGTTGTCGCACGACCTCGGGGCCTGGCTGCAAGGGCTCGGGTTACCACGCGGTTCGCGCGTCGCGCTGATGATGCCTAACCTGCCTCAGTACATGGTGGCGATCGCCGCCGTTCTGCGTGCAGGATTTGCAGTCGTCAACGTGAATCCCATGTATACGGCGCGTGAACTCCAGCACCAGCTTCGCGACTCCGAAGCGGACGTGATCCTGGTCTTGGAGAACTTCGCCTGCACACTGGCGGATGTCATCGACCGTACGGCCGTCAAGCACGTCGTGTTGGTGGGCTTGGGCGATCTGCTTGGGTTCTGGAAGGGACGACTGGTCAACTTTGCGGTCCGGCATGTGCGCAAGATGGTCCCCGAGTTTCATCTGGCGCTTGGCGATGGTCACACCGTCACGCGCTTCAACGAAGCATGCGCACTCGGGTCGAGACTGCCGCTTCGTAGGTTCGACTTGGGGGCCGACGATGTCGCCTTCTTGCAGTACACAGGGGGCACGACCGGCGTCTCCAAAGGCGCGACGCTCCTGCATCGAAATGTGGTCGCGAACGTCCTGCAGACAGAGGCCTGGTTCAAGCCGATGTTGGAAAAGCTCGGGCACAGCCCGATGACGATCGTCTGTGCATTGCCCCTGTATCACATCTTTGCACTGACAATCTGCTACCTGATGGGTGCGCGCCTGGGCGCCATGAACCTGTTGATTCCAAACCCACGCGATCTCCGGACCTTCGTCAGGGCGCTGTCGCGACACCGCGTCAACATGTTCCCAGCGGTCAACACGCTGTTCAACGCATTGGCGAGTGACCCAGAGTTCGCTCGACTGGACTTCTCAGGATTGGTCGTCTCGAACGGCGGTGGCATGGCAGTGCAGGAGGCGACGGCCAATTTATGGCAGCGCGTGACCGGCTGCCCAGTGATCGAAGGCTACGGCCTGTCGGAGACCTCTCCGGTGGCTACATCCAATCGCATCGATACCCACACTTTCACGGGCACGATTGGTTTGCCCCTTCCCTCAACTGACATCGTCATCCGCGACGATAGCGGCAAGGATGTGCCGTATGGTGCCGCTGGGGAGATCTGCATCCGGGGGCCGCAGGTCATGGCCGGCTACTGGCGGCGGCCGGACGAAACAACCAACGTCATGACCGACGACGGCTACTTTAAGTCAGGCGATATCGGGGTGATGGACAACCAGGGCAACGTGAAGATCGTCGATCGCAAGAAGGACATGATCCTGGTATCCGGCTTCAACGTGTATCCGGCGGAGATTGAACAGGTGGTCAGCCGACACTCCGGCGTTCTCGAGTGTGCCGCCATCGGCATTCCGGACGATCGATCTGGCGAAGCGGTCAAATTGTTCGTGGTGAAGCGAGATGCGGCGCTATCGGAGGAGGATCTCGCAGAATACTGCCGTCAAAATTTCACTGCCTACAAGCGCCCAAGATACATCGAATTTCGCGACGATCTGCCGAAGAGCAATGTCGGCAAGATACTGCGCCGCGAGTTACGCAGCGGAAACTAACCGGATCGCCGGGAGCACCAGAAAGCGAAAAGCCCGGCCATCACTGGCCGGGCTTTTCCATTTAATAGCCTGACAATGTCCTACTTTCACACGGGAACCCGCACTATCATCGGCGCTGAGGCGTTTCACTGTCCTGTTCGGGATGGGAAGGAGTGGGACCACCTCGCTATGGTCATCAGGCTTAACTTTTTGCCTCCCCGACACAGTCAGAGAGACCAATTCACAGAATCAAATCAGTTTGATTGCGTACCAACCTGGCATAACGCTTTGACGGTCGTCAAAGTTATAGGGTCAAGCCTCACGAGCAATTAGTATCGGTTAGCTTAACGCATTACTGCGCTTCCACACCCGACCTATCAACGTCCTGGTCTCGAACGACTCTTCAGGGGGCTCAAGGCCCCGGCAAGACTCATCTTGAGACGAGTTTCCCGCTTAGATGCTTTCAGCGGTTATCTCTTCCGCACTTAGCTACTCGGCAATGCCACTGGCGTGACAACCGATACACCAGAGGTGCGTCCACTCCGGTCCTCTCGTACTAGGAGCAGGCTCTCTCAATCTTGCAGCGCCCACGGAAGATAGGGACCAAACTGTCTCACGACGTTTTAAACCCAGCTCACGTACCTCTTTAAATGGCGAACAGCCATACCCTTGGGACCGGCTACAGCCCCAGGATGAGATGAGCCGACATCGAGGTGCCAAACACCGCCGTCGATATGAACTCTTGGGCGGTATCAGCCTGTTATCCCCAGAGTACCTTTTATCCGTTGAGCGATGGCCCTTCCATACAGAACCACCGGATCACTTTGTCCTACTTTCGTACCTGCTCGACTTGTCAGTCTCGCAGTCAAGCACGCTTATGCCAATGCACTATCAGCACGATTTCCGACCGTGCCTAGCGTACCTTCGAACTCCTCCGTTACGCTTTGGGAGGAGACCGCCCCAGTCAAACTGCCTACCATACACTGTCCCCAACCCGGATAACGGGCCAAGGTTAGAACCTCAAACACACCAGGGTGGTATTTCAACGTTGGCTCCACGACACCTAGCGGCACCGCTTCAAAGCCTCCCACCTATCCTACACAGATCTGTTCAAAGTCCAATGTAAAGCTACAGTAAAGGTTCATGGGGTCTTTCCGTCTTTCCGCGGGGAGATTGCATCATCACAAACATTTCAACTTCGCTGAGTCTCTGGAGGAGACAGTGTGGCCATCGTTACGCCATTCGTGCAGGTCGGAACTTACC
The DNA here is from genome assembly GCA_963840805.1 of uncultured beta proteobacterium. Taxonomy (GTDB): domain Bacteria; phylum Pseudomonadota; class Gammaproteobacteria; order Burkholderiales; family Burkholderiaceae_C; genus CADEEN01. Next base: position 236,096 of record CAWJAJ010000002.1, read on the forward strand.
CGACAAGGAATTTCGCTACCTTAGGACCGTTATAGTTACGGCCGCCGTTTACTGGGACTTCAATCAAGAGCTTGCACCCCATCATTTAATCTTCCAGCACCGGGCAGGCGTCACACCCTATACGTCGACTTTCGTCTTTGCAGAGTGCTGTGTTTTTAATAAACAGTCGCAGCCACCGATTCTCTGCGGCCTCATTGGGCTCACCAAGTAAATGGATCACCTACTAAAGGCACACCTTCTTCCGAAGTTACGGTGTCAATTTGCCGAGTTCCTTCTCCAGAGTTCTCTCAAGCGCCTTAGAATACTCATCTCGCGCACCAGTGTCGGTTTGCGGTACGGTCGTGTGCAGCTGAAGCTTAGTGGCTTTTCCTGGAAGCAGGGTATCACTCACTTCGGAAGCAAGCTTCCTCGTTATCACCCCTCATCTAAGATCTCCGGATTTGCCTAGAGACCACGACTACAGGCTTGAACCGGGATATCCAACAGCCGGCTGAGCTAACCTTCTCCGTCCCCACATCGCACTACACATCGGTACAGGAATATTGACCTGTTTCCCATCAGCTACGCATCTCTGCCTCGCCTTAGGGGCCGACTCACTCTACGCCGATGAACGTTGCGTAGAAAACCTTGCGCTTTCGGCGAGGGGGCTTTTCACCCCCTTTAACGCTACTCATGTCAGCATTCGCACTTCCGATACCTCCAGCAGGCTTCACAACCCACCTTCACAGGCTTACGGAACGCTCTCCTACCATCGTGTTGCCACGATCCGCAGCTTCGGTTACTGGCTTAGCCCCGTTACATCTTCCGCGCAGGACGACTCGATCAGTGAGCTATTACGCTTTCTTTAAATGATGGCTGCTTCTAAGCCAACATCCTGACTGTTTTAGCCTTCCCACTTCGTTTCCCACTTAGCCAATATTAGGGACCTTAGCTGGCGGTCTGGGTTGTTTCCCTCTTGTGTCCGGACGTTAGCACCCGGTGCACTGTCTCCCAAGCTGTACTCATCGGTATTCGGAGTTTGCAATGGTTTGGTAAGTCGCCATGACCCCCTAGCCATAACAGTGCTCTACCCCCGATGGTAATACTTGAGGCACTACCTAAATAGTTTTCGGAGAGAACCAGCTATCTCCAAGTTTGTTTAGCCTTTCACCCCTATCCACAGCTCATCCGCTAGTTTTGCAACACTAGTCGGTTCGGACCTCCAGTACGTGTTACCGCACCTTCATCCTGGCCATGGATAGATCACTTGGTTTCGGGTCTACACCCAGCGACTGAACGCCCTATTCGGACTCGATTTCTCTACGCCTTCCCTATTCGGTTAAGCTCGCCACTGAATGTAAGTCGCTGACCCATTATACAAAAGGTACGCCGTCACCCTTGCGGGCTCCGACTTTTTGTATGCATGCGGTTTCAGGATCTATTTCACTCCCCTCCCGGGGTTCTTTTCGCCTTTCCCTCACGGTACTAGTTCACTATCGGTCGATTACGAGTATTTAGCCTTGGAGGATGGTCCCCCCATCTTCAGACAGGATTTCACGTGTCCCGCCCTACTTGTCGCACGCCCAGTTCCACAGTCGTCTTTTTTCATACGGGGCTATCACCCGCTATGGCCGGACTTTCCATTCCGTTCTGATAAGTCGACTGCTAAAACGTGCAGGCTGTTCCGATTTCGCTCGCCGCTACTTTCGGAATCTCGGTTGATGTCTATTCCTCGAGCTACTGAGATGTTTCAGTTCACCCGGTTCGCCTCGCATACCTATGTATTCAGTATGCGATACCCTTGCGGGTGGGTTTCCCCATTCGGAAATCTCCGGATCAAAGCTTGTTTGCCAGCTCCCCGAAGCTTATCGCAGGCTATCACGTCCTTCGTCGCCTGTAATCGCCAAGGCATCCACCACATGCACTTAGTCACTTGACCCTATAACTTTGACGCCTCGCTGTAGAGGCATCGTCAAGGACTCATCGATCTTGCGATCGGATTGAGTATTACGCGTTATGCCGTTTCTTCAAGCTCGAGTTGAGCTGAAGTTTGGTGACGCAATCAAAAAGTTGCCGACGGCACGGTCTGCCATGAAGCAGTTTCCGTCGACAACACTGATTCGACTCTATGAATTGTTAAAGAACGACAGCCGATCAAACGATCGGACACGCAAGCGATCATTGATCGCTTGCGTGTCCGACGTGAAATGGTGGAGGTGAACGGGATCGAACCGATGACCCCCTGCTTGCAAAGCAGGTGCTCTCCCAGCTGAGCTACACCCCCGAGTGGACAGGATGGTGGGTCTGGTTGGATTCGAACCAACGACCCCCGCCTTATCAAGACGGTGCTCTAACCGACTGAGCTACAGACCCATCGCACAACTATTGTGATCCGCGACGATCCGATCTCGCGTCGAAACCAGCAGCGCCAAGGCGCTTGGCCGCAATCGCCGGTTCACGTTTCACTCACTGTCGTAAAACACAGCCGATAAGGGTGGGCGCCAAGAATTTGAGTGCTTTTTCCAGAAAGGAGGTGATCCAGCCGCACCTTCCGATACGGCTACCTTGTTACGACTTCACCCCAGTCACGAACCCTGCCGTGGTAATCGCCCCCCTTGCGGTTAGGCTAACTACTTCTGGCAGAACCCGCTCCCATGGTGTGACGGGCGGTGTGTACAAGACCCGGGAACGTATTCACCGCGGCAAGCTGATCCGCGATTACTAGCGATTCCGACTTCACGCAGTCGAGTTGCAGACTGCGATCCGGACTACGACCGGTTTTCTGGGATTAGCTCCCCCTCGCGGGTTGGCAGCCCTCTGTACCGGCCATTGTATGACGTGTGTAGCCCTACCCATAAGGGCCATGAGGACCTGACGTCATCCCCACCTTCCTCCGGTTTGTCACCGGCAGTCTCATTAGAGTGCCCTTTCGTAGCAACTAATGACAAGGGTTGCGCTCGTTGCGGGACTTAACCCAACATCTCACGACACGAGCTGACGACGGCCATGCAGCACCTGTGTTCAAGTTCTCTTTCGAGCACTCTCACATCTCTGCAAGATTCTTGACATGTCAAGGGTAGGTAAGGTTTTTCGCGTTGCATCGAATTAAACCACATCATCCACCGCTTGTGCGGGTCCCCGTCAATTCCTTTGAGTTTCAACCTTGCGGCCGTACTCCCCAGGCGGTCAACTTCACGCGTTAGCTTCGTTACTGAACAGCAAGCCGTCCAACAACCAGTTGACATCGTTTAGGGCGTGGACTACCAGGGTATCTAATCCTGTTTGCTCCCCACGCTTTCGTGCATGAGCGTCAGTACAGGTCCAGGGGATTGCCTTCGCCATCGGTGTTCCTCCGCATATCTACGCATTTCACTGCTACACGCGGAATTCCATCCCCCTCTACCGTACTCTAGCTATGCAGTCACAAATGCAGTTCCCAGGTTGAGCCCGGGGATTTCACATCTGTCTTGCATAACCGCCTGCGCACGCTTTACGCCCAGTAATTCCGATTAACGCTTGCACCCTACGTATTACCGCGGCTGCTGGCACGTAGTTAGCCGGTGCTTATTCTTCAGGTAC
>CAWJAJ010000003.1:0-87579 GCA_963840805.1 uncultured beta proteobacterium
GCGCACGTCAAGCGCTTCGAGGGCATCCCGGTGGCCTTCATCGGCCTGACGCTGAAGGACACGCCCAACATCGTCGTGCCGAGTGGCGTCGCCGGGCTGCGCTTCGACGACGAGGCCAGCACCGTCAATCGCCTGGTGCCCGAGCTGAAGCGCCAGGGCATCGAGGCCATCGTCGTGCTGATCCACGAAGGCGGCTTCCCGACCGGCGACTACAACGAGTGCCCGGGCATCTCGGGCCCGATCGTCGACATCGTCAAGCAGCTCGACAAGGCGGTCGACCTGGTCGTCAGCGGCCACACCCACCGCGCCTACAACTGCCGCATCGACGGCCGCCTCGTCACCAGTGCCGACAAGTACGGCACGATCGTCAGCGAGATCGACCTCGTGCTCGACCCGAAGACGCGGCGACGTGACGCAGGCCCGCGCCGACAACCTGATCGTGCGCACCGACCGCTTCGCCAAGGATGCGGCGCAGACCAAGCTGATCGAGGTCTACGAACAGCTCTCGCGCCGCTGGCCAAGCGTGTCGTCGGGCGAATCGCCGCGCCGCTGACGCGCGACGAGAGCCCGGCCGGCGAGTCGGCGGTCGGCCAGGTCGTGGCCGATGCGCAACTCGCTGCCACCCGCGCCGCGGCCGACGGCGGGGCGCAGATCGCGCTGATGAACCCGGGCGGCCTGCGCGCCAACCTGACGGCCGCCGCCGACGGCGCGGTGCGCTACGAAGACCTGTTCGCCGTGCAGCCGTTCTACAACAACCTGGTGACGCTGAGCCTGACCGGCGCGCAGATCGTGCAGGTGCTCGAGCAGCAGTGGCTGAACCAGCCGCGGCCGCGCATCCTGCAGGTCTCGCGGGGTTTCGGCTACAGCTGGGACAACACCAAACCGGCCGGGCAGCGGGTGGTGGCCGGCAGCGTCATGCTCGACGGCAGGCCGCTCGATGCCGCGTCGAGCTACCGCGTTACCGTCAACAGCTTCCTGGCCGACGGCGGCGACAACTTCGGCGCCTTCAAGCAAGGCCGCGACCGCAAGACCGGTGCGATGGACGTCGACGCGTTCGAGCAGTTCATCGCCAGGCGCCCGCTGGGCGAAGCGGTCGCGCTGGACCGCATCAAGCGCGTGAATTGACCCACCCCCGAAGCGCCTTCGGCGCCTCCCCCTCGAGGGGGCGCCGCCAGCGGACCGGCGAAGCCGGATCCGCGGCGGCCGCTTGGCAACGCAACTTCATGCGTCGCGGGTCGCGCGAAGTGCGGTGGAGCAACTGACATGCTCGCTCCCGCCGAGCTCATCCGCATCAAGCGCGACGGCGGCACGCTCGACGGTGCGCAGATCGGCGCGTTCGTGCAGGGCTTGGTCGGCCGCGGCGCCGCGCGCTGGAGCGAAGGGCAGGTCGCGGCGCTGGCGATGGCGGTGCTGCTCAACGGCATGGACCGCGACGAGTGCGTCGCACTGACGCAGGCGATGACGCATTCCGGCGACGTGCTCGACTGGTCGCGCGCCGGCTTCGACGGCCCGGTCGTCGACAAGCACTCGACCGGCGGCGTCGGCGACAAGGTCAGCCTGATGCTGGCGCCGATCGTCGCGGCCTGCGGCGGCGTGGTGCCGATGGTCAGCGGCCGCGGCCTCGGCCACACCGGCGGCACGCTCGACAAGCTGCAGAGCCTGCGCCGGCTACAGCGTGGCGCCGAGCCGGGCGCAGCTCGTGCGCGTGCTGCGCGATGCCGGTTGCGCGATCGTCGGCGCGAGTGCGCGCGTGGCGCCGGCCGATCGGCGGCTGTACGCGATCCGCGACGTCACCGCGACCGTCGAATCGGTGCCGCTGATCACCGCCAGCATCCTGTCGAAGAAGCTCGCCGCCGGGCTCGACGCGCTGGTGATGGACGTCAAGGTCGGCAACGGCGCCTTCTGCACGCACGATGGCAGCAGGCGCGCGAGCTGGCCGACAGCCTGGTCGAAGTGGCGGCGGGCGCCGGGCTGCCGACGCGGGCGCGTGATCACCGACATGAACCAGGTGCTCGGCCACACGCGCCGGCAACGCGATCGAGGTGCGCGAGGCGATCGACTTCCTCGACCGGCCGGCGGCGCGCGAGCCGCGCCTGCTGGCGGTGACGCTGGCACTGGCCGCGCAGCTGCTCGAGCTGGCGGGCCTGGCCGCCGAACCGCGCCGACGGCGAGCGCCGTGCCCGTGCAGGCGCTCGACAGCGGCGAGGCCGCCGAACGCTTCGCGCGCATGGTGGCCGGCCTGGGCGGCCCGAAGAACGTGCTCTCGGCGCGCTTTGCCGGGCTGCGCCCGGCGCCGGTGTCGATCGACGTGCCTGCGCCGGCCGACGGCGTCGTCGCGGCGATGGACACCCGAGCGATCGGCGCTGGTGGTGGTGGCGCTCGGCGGCGGCCGCCTGCACGCGAGCGACATCATCGATGCCCGCGTCGGCCTGTCGGCGGTGGTGGGCCGTGGCGCTGCCGTGCGCACGGGGGATCCACTGGCCCGCGTGCACGCGCGCAGCCGCGCCGAGGCCACCGTCGCGCGCGACGCCGTGCTGGCCGCGATCACGATCGGCGAGCGTTGTCGGACCCTGCCGGCGGTGGTGCAGTGGGCCTCCGCGCCGCCCGGGTAAACCCCTCCGGTCGGCGCAAACAGCGGGCTCCTAGAATCGCCAGAGACCCTTGTCGCAGGAGTGTTCGTCCATGTCCAGTGCCCGCCGAAGCCGCAGCAGCCCACCCACCGGGGGCGAGGCCGCGACGGCGAGTGGCCCCCGCGTGCTGAAGAAATACCCGAACCGGCGCCTCTACGACACGCAAACGAGCAGCTACATCACGCTGGCCGACGTCAAGCAGATGGTGCTCGACGGCCAGGACTTCGAAGTGCGCGATGCCAAGTCCGGCGAAGACCTGACGCGCAGCATCCTGCTGCAGATCATCCTGGAGGAAGAGAGTGCCGGCGTACCGATGTTCTCGACGCAGTCGCTGGCGCAGATCATCCGCTTCTACGGCCATGCGATGCAGGGCGTGATGGGCAGCTACCTCGAGCAGAACCTGCAGACCTTCACCGACATGCAGGCGCGCTTTGCCGAGCAGTCGAAGGGCCTCTACGACCCGAAGAACTTCACCCCCGAGATGTGGACGCAGTTCATCAGCGGCCAGGCGCCGATGATGCAGGGCCTGATGGGCAGCTACCTCGAGCAGTCGAAGAACCTGTTCGTGCAGATGCAGGAGCAGATGGGCAAGCAGGCGGGCGTGTTGTTTCCGTCCGGGCTTCGGGGCGCCGAAGAAGTAGGGTCGGCGGGCGTGCGGGACAATCCCGCCATGGTGCGTCACGAAGCAAAGGCTCGACTGAACCCGCAAGGGCGAGGGAGTGCTGCTGCATGCTGCGCCATGTCCAACGGGTGAGAGTCCCGTCCCGGTAGGCGTCGGAGCGCCGGGTAGCAGACCCCAGGTAGTGGAGGGAGACCTCTGTGCCCGAGCGGGGTGTCAAAAGCCCGTGAGGCGGCGCAAGCCGCGCAGCGGGGAGCAAGCACGCGGGCCGCAACATGAAGTGAAGCCTGCAGCCTCGACAGATTTACAACCCGCAGGCCGAGCCGCTCATGTCACGGCGAAGGCAACACCACCTGGCGCGAGAACCGAAGCGCGCTGGTGACTGCGGCGGGGTATGGGGCGCAGCACGCGTGCAAGGACAGGTGTGGAACGTGAGAGGCCCGTCTGCGCGGCCCGGTCGGGGCAAGCGCGCTCGTATAAGCCCAAGGCGAAGTCGAGCCGTGCGCAGCGGGAGTCCGAGGGGATCGTAGTACTGGACGGTGGGGCGCAAGCCGCATCGACGAAGGCCGTGCGGCATAACGCGGCTGGAGGGAAGGGTCCCTGCGGTGGTCATGCTGATGGAGCGGGTAAGCGCGAGGGAATGGCCGGCAAGACCGGACTCTAACGACCCCGGCGGTGATGAGACCGAGCGACAAAGTGCGACAACTGCAAAGGCAGCTCTGGGCCGCAGCCAAGCGGGCACCGGGAAGGCGCTTCCATGCGTTGTACGGCCAGATGTGCAGGGGTGACGTCCTGCACGAGGCGTGGAAGCGAGTGCGCCGCAACAAGGGCGCAGCGGGCGTCGATCGGGTGACGATCAGCGAAGTCGAGCAGTACGGAGTCCGGCGCTTCCTGAAAGAGCTGGGCGAGGTGCTGCGCGCAGGCGAGTACGGTGCGCAGGTCGTGCGGCGCGCCTACATTCCCAAGGCAGACGGGGCCAAGCGGCCCCTGGGCATCCCGACGGTGCAAGACCGGGTGGTGCAGATGGCGGCCAAGCTGGTGCTGGAGCCGATCTTCGAGGCGGACTTCGGGCCGTGCTCGTACGGGTTCCGGCCGAGGCGCAGTGCGCACGATGGCGCTGGAGCGGCTCAGGCAACTGGGCAACGCAAGGTGCGGATCACGTGCTGGATGCCGACATCGAGCAACTACTTCGGCAGCATCGAGCACGACAAGCTGCTGACGCTGGTGAGCCAGCGGGTCAGCGACCGGCAGGATGCTCAAGCTGGTGAGGCAGTGGTTGCAGGCCGGGGTGATGGAAGACGGCGTGGTGAGCCACCCGGTGGCGGGAACGCCGCAGGGTGGAGTGATCTCGCCGCTGCTGTCCAACATCTACCTGCACGTGCTGGACCGGGTGTGGGCCAAGCACGGCGCAGCACCTGGGCGAGTTGGTGCGCTATGCGGACGACTTCGTGGTGATGTGCCGCAGCGGCGCAGGGCCTGCGAAGAAGCGCAAGGCCGCATCGAGCATGTGCTGGACCGGCTGGGGCTGAAGCTGCATCCACAGAAGACGCGACGCGTGGAGCTGGCGCGACGGCCGGGAAGGCTTCGACTTCCTGGGCTGCCACCTGCACAAGCGCATGAGCGGGCGGCTGTGGCAGCAAAAGGGCCTCAGGCGCTACTACCTGCAGCGCTGGCCGAGCCGCAAGGCGATGAACCGAGTGCGAGAGCGGGTGCGGGAGCTGACCCCGCGCAGGCGCTGTCACCAGGATGTGCGAAGCGTGATCGCCGAGCTCAACCCGGTGCTGCGCGGCTGGGGGCAGTACTTCCGCACGGGCAACGCGGCCGACCACTTCATCGACGTGGACGACTACGTCGTGAAGCGGCTGCGAAGCCTGCGCGTCAAGCGCGCGGGGCGCAACTTGCGGGCGGGCCAGACCCAGCGCTGGGACCGCGACTACTTCGAAAGCCTTGGATTGCATCGCCTGCGCGGGACGATCCGCTACCCGGGCAAACCTCCTGGCAACGGGAGGCCTGCGTAATGCTGCGAGCCGACAGACCACTGGTAAGCCGTGTGCGGGAAATCCGCATGCACGGTTTGAACGGGGGTGTTGGCTCTGAACTCGACCTTCGGGCCTGACAAGGGCCAAGCGTCTACCAATGACCAATGACGTCACTGCCGCCCCGAAGGTCGGTTTCGTGTCCCTCGGCTGCCCGAAGGCGCTGACCGATTCCGAGCTGATCCTGACCCAACTCAGCGCCGAGGGCTACACCACGAGCAAGAGCTTTGCCGGCGCCGACCTGGTGATCGTCAACACCTGCGGCTTCATCGACGAGGCGGTCAAGGAGAGCCTGGACACGATCGGCGAGGCCTTGGCCGAGAACGGCAAGGTGATCGTCACCGGCTGCCTGGGCGCGAGGGCGGCCGACGGCGGCGGCGGCAACCTCGTGCGCCAGGTGCACCCGAAGGTGCTGGCGGTGACCGGGCCGCACGCGACGCAGGAGGTCATGGACGCCGTGCACCGGCACCTGCCCAAGCCGCACGATCCGTTCGTCGATCTGGTGCCGCCGCAGGGCATCAAGCTGACGCCGCGGCACTACGCGTACCTGAAGATCAGCGAAGGCTGCAACCACCGCTGCACCTTCTGCATCATCCCGTCGATGCGCGGCGACCTGGTGTCGCGGCCGATCGGCGACGTGCTGGGCGAAGCGGGGCGGCTGTTCGAAGCCGGTGTGAAGGAGCTGCTGGTGGTCAGCCAGGACACCAGCGCCTACGGCGTCGATGTCAAGTACCGCACCGGCTTCTGGAACGGCCAGCCGGTGAAGACGCGCATGTTCGAGCTGTGCGAGAAGCTCGGCGAACTGGCCGACGCCGCACGGCGCCTGGGTGCGGCTGCACTACGTCTACCCGTATCCGCACGTCGACGAGGTGCTGCCGCTGATGGCCGCGGGCCGCGTGCTGCCCTACCTGGACGTGCCGTTCCAGCATTCGCATCCCGACGTGCTGCGGCGCATGAAGCGGCCGGCCAGCGGCGAGAAGGAATCTCGAGCGCCTGGCGCGCTGGCGCGAGCTCTGCCCCGAGCTGGTGGTGCGCAGCACCTTCATCGCCGGCTTTCCCGGCGAGACCGAGGCCGAATTCGAGCACCTGCTGCAGTTCGTCGAGGAGGCCGGCATCGACCGCGCCGGCTGCTTCGCCTATTCGCCGGTGAAGGGCGCCGCGGCCAACGAGCTGCCCGGTGCCCTGCCGGCCGAGGTGCGCGAGCAGCGGCGCGCGCGCTTCATGGCCGTGGCCGAACGCGTGTCGGCCGCCCGGCTGCAGCGCCGCGTCGGCGCGACGATGCAGGTGCTGGTCGACAGCGCGCCTGGCGCTCGGCCGCAAGCGGCGGCGTGGGACGCAGCTACGCCGATGCGCCGGAGATCGACGGCACGCGTGCGCCTGCTGCCGCCCGAGAAGGCAAGCAAGACGCTCAAGGTCGGCGAATTCACGGCCGCGCGCATCGTTGCCGCCGATGGCCATGACCTGATTGCCCTGCCGGTGTGACGATGAACGACGAAGACCCCAGCACCACGCTGATTCACCACCCCTACCGCGCGCCAGCAGGATTCGAGGCGCCGCAGGAGCCGGTGTTCAAGGCGCTCGACGGTGTACTTCCCGAACGTCGCGGCCATGCGCGCGCGCGACTGGAAGTCCAAGGCCGGCTACACCTACGGCCTGCACGGCACGCCGACGACGTTTATGCTCGAGGAGCGCATCGCGACGCTCGAGGGCGGCTTGCAGGCGCTGCTGGTGCCCAGCGGCCTGGCGGCGATCACGCTGGTCGACATGGCGCTGCTGAAGGCCGGCGACGAGGTGCTGATCCCCGACAACGCCTACGGGCCGAGCAAGGCGCTGGCCGCCGGCGAACTCGCCGGCTGGGGCATCACGCACCGCTTGTACGACCCGATGGATCCCGGACAGCCTCGCGCAGGCGCTCAGCCCCGCGACGAAGCTGGTGTGGCTCGAGGTGCCCGGGTCGGTGACGATGGAGTTTCCGGACCTGCGCGCCTTGCTGGCCACGGCGCAAAGCCCGCGGCGTCCTGACCGCTCTGGACAACACCTGGGGCGCTGGCGTGGCTTTCAATGGCTTCGACCTCGGCGGCGGGTTCGGCGCCGACATCGTGGTCCAAGCGCTGACGAAGTACCCGTCGGGTGGCGGCGACGTGCTGATGGGCTCGGTGACGACGCGGGACGAGGCCCTGCACCTGAAGGTGAAGTTCACCCACATGCGCATGGGGCTGGGGCGTCGGCGCCAATGACGCCGAGCTGGTGTTGCGCTCGCTGCCGACCATCCGCGTGCGCTACAGCCGCGCAGGACCGCGCGGCTCGCGCATTGGCGCATTGGTGGGCAGGTCGCGCCCGAAATCGTGCAGGTGCTGCATCCGGCGCTGCCGGGGTCGCCGGGTCATGCGCACTGGCAAACGGTGTGCACCGCGGCCGCGGGGCTGTTCTCGGTGGTCTTCGACGAGCGCTTTGCCACGCCACAGGTCGATGCATTCGTCGATGCGCTGCGGCTGTTTCGCATCGGCAGCTCATGGGCCGGGCCGGTGAGCCTGGTCGTGCCGTACGACCTGGCACAGATGCGCGCCCGGCCCGCGTGGCGCGGCACGGTGGTGCGCTTCTCGATCGGATTCGAGGCGGTCGACGACCTGATCGCCGATTGCACGCAGGCACTCGCTGCGCTTCGCGCCTGAGGATCAGGCCTTCGAGCTGACCTTGTGCCGCATCAGGCGGCCCTTCTCGCGTTCCCAGTCGCGCTTTTTCTCGGTGTCGCGCTTGTCGTGCTCGGCCTTGCCCTTGGCCAGCGCGATCGTCACCTTCACGCGGCCGCCCTTGTAGTGCAGGTCCAGCGGCACCAGCGTGAAGCCTTTTTGTTCGACCTTGCCGATCAGCCGGCGGATCTCTTCCTTGTGCATCAGCAGCTTCTTGGTGCGGTCGGGCTCGGGCTGCACATGGGTCGACGCCGAGCGCAGTGCGTTGATGCGGCACCCGATCAGGTACAACTCACCGTCGCGGATGACCACGTAGCCGTCGGTCAACTGCACCTGGCCGGCGCGGATGGCCTTGATCTCCCAGCCGCTGAGCACCATGCCGGCCTCGTAGGTCTCTTCGATGTGGTACTCGAAGCGGGCGCGGCGGTTCTCGGCAATGGACATGAAGGGGCGCTTCTAGAATCGAGCGATTGTATGAACAGCCCCCAAGCTCACTTCGTTCGCCACCCCCCGGAGGGGGCGCTCAGTACCTTCGGAACGGCCGGGCGGTACTGAGGTGAAGCACGTCAAGAAGTCCGTCCTGCTGTGGTACTCGCCGCGTGAGATGTACGACCTCGTGACCGCGATCGATGACTACCCGCGCTTCCTGCCGTGGTGCGAGCGCGCCGAGGTGCTGCAGCGCGACGACGCCGGCATGACGGCCCGGCTGACGCTGGCCAAGGGCGGCGTGCGCCATGCGTTCACCACCCGCAACCTGCACCAGCCCGGCAGCCTGGTGCAGGTCCAGCTGGTCGACGGCCCGTTCTCGCAACTCGACGGCACCTGGCGCTTCCTGCCGCTCGGCCGCGCCGGGCTGGCGCCCGAGGGCGAGCCGCAGGCCTGCCGCATCGAGTTCGAGCTGCGTTACACGTTTGCCAGCGCAGCGCTGGAAGCCGTCGTGAGCCCGGTGTTCGACCGCATTGCCAACACCTTCGTCGATTCGTTCGTTCAGCGCGCCGAGCAGGTCCATGGGCCACGCTGAATCGGTCAGCGCGATGCCGATACGCGTCGAGGTGGCCTACAGCCCCGCGCCGCGAATCGTCGAGGTGGCGGCGTTGATGCTGCCCGCCGGCAGCACGCTCGCGCGAGGCGCTGCGTGCCAGCGGTCTGCTCGAGCGATACGCGCTGGCGCCGGAGACCATGCGCTGCGGGGTCTGGGGCCGTCCGCAGGCGCCGGACTGGCCGCTGCGTGACGGCGACCGGGTGGAGGTCTACCGCGTGCTGACGGTCGACCCGAAGGAGGCTCGCCGGCTGCGCTACAAGCGGCAGCGGCGAGGCTCTGCGCCGTAAGAGCCCCGTTGGGTCGGTGAACTAGAATTTCCGACCCCAGACCGATTGCCCTAACCCGGAGCCCGCGCCCACCATGTACCAGCACATCAAGGTCCCCGAAGGCGGCCAGAAGATCACCGTCAACAAGGATTACTCGCTCAACGTGCCCGATCAGCCGATCATTCCGTACATCGAGGGCGACGGCACCGGGCTGGACATCACGCCGGTGATGTTGAAGGTGGTCGACGCGGCGGTGGCCAAGTCCTACGGCGGCAAGCGCAAGATCCACTGGATGGAGGTCTTCGCCGGCGAAAAGTCGACCAGGATCTATGGCCCGGACGTCTGGCTGCCCGAGGAAACGCTGCACGCGGTGCGCGACTATGTGGTGTCGATCAAGGGCCCGTTGACCACGCCGGTCGGCGGCGGCATCCGCAGCCTGAACGTGGCGCTGCGCCAGGAACTCGATCTCTACGTCTGCCTGCGCCCGATCCAGTACTTCAAGGGCGTACCCAGCCCGCTCAAGGAGCCGGAGAAGACCAACATGGTCATCTTCCGCGAGAACTCCGAAGACATCTACGCCGGCATCGAATACGAGGCCGAGAGTGACAAGGCCAAGAAGCTGATCAAGTTCCTGATCGAGGAAATGGGCGTCAAGAAGATCCGCTTCCCCAACACTTCGGGCATCGGCATCAAGCCGGTCAGCCGCGAAGGCACCGAGCGGCTGGTGCGCAAGGCGATCCAGTACACGATCGACAACGACAAGCCCAGCATGACGCTCGTGCACAAGGGCAACATCATGAAATTCACCGAAGGGGGGTTCCGTGACTGGGGCTATGCGCTGGCCCAGCGCGAATTCGGCGCGGTGCCGATCGACGGCGGCCCGTGGTGCAAGTTCAAGAACCCGAAGACCGGCAAGGACATCATCATCAAGGACGTGATCGCCGACGCCTTCCTGCAGCAGATCCTGCTGCGCCCGGCCGAGTACTCGGTGATCGCCACGCTGAACCTGAACGGCGACTATGTGTCGGACGCGCTGGCCGCGCAGGTCGGCGGCATCGGCATCGCGCCGGGCGCCAACCTGTCGGATTCGGTGGCGATGTTCGAGGCCACCCACGGCACGGCGCCCAAGTACGCCGGCAAGGACTACGTCAACCCAGGCTCCGAAATCCTCTCGGCCGAGATGATGCTGCGCCACATGGGCTGGACCGAAGCCGCCGATGCGATCCTCCGCTCGATGGAGCGCTCGATCGCCAGCAAGAAGGTGACTTACGACTTCGCGCGACTGATGGAGGGCGCGACGCAGGTTTCATGCTCGGGCTTCGGCCAGGTCATGATCGACCACATGTAGCGCGGGCCGCCCGCGGTGGGCGGTGCAGTGAAACGAGAAGCCCGCCATTCGGCGGGCTTTTCTTCGTGGCAACGGGCGTTGGGGATCAGGCGGCAGCGACGCCCTGCTGCACCTTCAGCGGCTGGCCCTGGCTATCGACCGGCTGGATGTTCTGTGCCTGGTCACCCTTGGGGCCCTGCACCAGCTCGTACGACACCCGCGCGCCCTGTTTCAGGGTGCGAAAGCCGTCCATCTGGATGCACGAGAAATGGGCGAACACGTCACTGCCGCCGCTCTCGGGCTCGATGAAGCCGAAGCCCTTGGCGTCATTGAACCACTTGACACTGCCGAAAGCCATTTTGCGAACTCCTACCGCGGCGCAACGAACCACTTGCAACGAGAATTGTCAAGATATTGGCCGTGGCGTGTCAAGGTTCTGGCCGGGCGATCGGGCGCGGGGCCCCGCGTGCCGGCACGCCTGGGGCGGATACCCGCGCTGGCCGCGCGCGCACGCCGACTCGATAGAATGACTTCATGCCTGCCGACCCGCCGTCAATGCCGCCCAAGCCGCCTGTGTCGCCCGACCGCGACGAGGGGCAGGGAACGGTATTGGCCGAGCGCCAGGAACAGCGTGTCGAGCCGCCCAAGCTGTACCAGGTCGTGCTGCTCAACGACGATTACACGCCGATGGAGTTCGTGGTGCTGGTGCTGCAGGAATACTTCCTGCGCGACATCGACACCGCCACGCAGATCATGCTCAAGATCCACCACGAGGGTCGTGGGGTGTGCGGTGTCTACAGCAGGGACATTGCCGCCACCAAAGTCGAATTGGTGCAAGCCGCTGCCAAGCGCGCCGGCCACCCGCTGCAATGCATTATGGAGGCCGCATGATTGCGCAAGAGTTGGAAGTCAGCCTGCACATGGCGTTCGTCGAGGCGCGCCAGCAGCGCCACGAATTCATCACCGTCGAGCACCTGCTGCTGGCGCTGCTCGACAACCCGTCGGCGGCCGAGGTGCTGCGCGCCTGCGCCGCCAACATCGAGGATCTGCGCAAGAGCCTGACGGCCTTCATCAAGGAGAACACGCCGACCGTCGGCGGCGACGAAGAGGTCGACACGCAACCGACGCTCGGCTTCCAGCGCGTGATCCAGCGCGCCATCATGCATGTGCAGTCCACCGGCAGCGGCAAGAAGGAAGTCACCGGCGCCAACGTGCTGGTGGCGATCTTCGGCGAGAAGGATTCGCACGCCGTCTACTACCTGCACCAGCAGGGGGTGACCCGGCTGGACGTGGTGAACTTTATCGCCCACGGCATCAAGAAGAGCGACCCGCCTGAGCCTTCCAAGTCCAACGACAGCAGTGGTGGCGAGGGCGAGAAGGAGGACGCTGCCGAGGCCAAGTCGTCGCCGCTCGACCAGTTCACGCAGAACCTCAACCAGTTGGCGCGCGATGGCCGCATCGACCCGCTGATCGGCCGCGAGGCCGAGGTGGAGCGCGTGATCCAGGTGCTGTGCCGGCGGCGCAAGAACAATCCGCTGCTGGTCGGCGAAGCGGGCGTCGGCAAGACCGCGATCGCCGAGGGCCTGGCCTGGCGCATCACCCAGGGCGACGTGCCCGAGGTGCTGGCCGACGCACAACGTCTACGCGCTCGACATGGGCGCGCTGCTGGCCGGCACCAAGTACCGCGGCGACTTCGAGCAGCGCCTGAAGGGCGTGCTGAAGCAGTTGAAGGAGCAGACCGGCGCGATCCTGTTCATCGACGAGATCCACACCCTGATCGGCGCCGGTGCGGCGTCGGGCGGCACGCTCGACGCCAGCAACCTGCTGAAGCCGGCGCTGTCGTCCGGGCAGATCAAGTGCATCGGTGCGACCACCTTCACCGAGTACCGCGGCATCTTCGAGAAGGATGCGGCGCTGTCGCGGCGCTTCCAGAAGGTCGACGTGGTGGAACCCTCGGTCGAACAGACGGTGGAGATCCTGAAGGGTTTGAAGTCGCGCTTCGAGGAGCACCACAACGTCAAGTACGCCCTCGGTGCGCTGCAGGCTGCCGCCGAACTGTCGGCCAAGTACATCAACGACCGTCACCTGCCCGACAAGGCGATCGACGTGATCGACGAAGCCGGTGCGGCGCAACGCATCCTGCCCAAGAACAAGCAGAAGAAGACCATCACGCGCACCGAGGTCGAGGACATCGTCTCGAAGATCGCGCGCATTCCACCGGCCATCGGTGTCCAGCGACGACCGCAGCAAGCTGAAGACGCTCGACCGCGACCTGAAGAGCGTGGTCTTCGGCCAGGATCCGGCGATCGACGCACTGGCGGCGGCGATCAAGATGGCGCGCTCGGGCCTCGGCCGGCCGGAAAAGCCGATCGGCTCGTTCCTTTTCAGCGGCCCGACCGGCGTCGGCAAGACCGAGGTCGCCAAGCAGCTGGCCTTCATCCTGGGCATCGAGCTGATCCGCTTCGACATGAGCGAGTACATGGAGCGCCATGCCGTCAGCCGCCTGATCGGTGCGCCGCCGGGCTATGTCGGCTTCGACCAGGGCGGGCTGCTGACCGAGGCGATCTCGAAGAAGCCGCACGCGGTGCTGCTGCTCGACGAGATCGAAAAGGCGCATCCCGACGTGTTCAACGTCCTGCTGCAGGTGATGGATCACGGCACGCTGACGGACAACAACGGCCGCAAGGCCGACTTCCGCAACGTGGTGATCATCATGACCACCAATGCCGGCGCCGAAACGATGAACAAGTCGGTGATCGGCTTCACCACCAAGCGCGAGCAGGGCGACGAGATGGCCGACCTGAAGCGCCTGTTCACGCCGGAGTTCCGCAACCGGCTCGACGCGACGATCAGCTTCCGCGCGCTCGATGAAGAGATCATCATGCGCGTGGTCGACAAGTTCCTGCTGGAGCTCGAGAGCCAGCTGGCCGAGAAGAAGGTCGAAGTCGCGTTCACCGACAAACTGCGCGCCCATCTGGCCAAGAAGGGCTTCGATCCGCTGATGGGTGCACGCCCGATGCAGCGCCTGATCCAGGACACCGTGCGCCGTGCGCTGGCCGACGAGTTGCTGTTCGGTCGCCTGGTCGATGGCGGCCGCTTGACGGTCGACGTCGACGACGCGGGCGATACCGTGCTCGACATCCAGCCGCCGAAGAAGAGCGACAAGCCCAAGGCCGAGCCGGCGACGGCGTCCTGACGTTACGGCGCTGCCGGGTCCTGCCGGTAGTACGAAGCGAGCAGCCGGTACAACGCCGGCTGTTCTTCTTTCAGCGCGTGCGGCGTGACGAAGAAGGCCTCCGAAGCGACCGCGAAGAACTCGTCGGGGGCCTCGGCCGCGTAGGCGTCGAGCACGGTCTCGTAGCCACAGACCACGCGTTCGCAGAAACGATCGTATTCGGGCGTCAGCACCGCCAACCACGCCGTCGCGCTCTTTGGCGCCCCCTAACAGTGGCACACCGTCGGGCGCGCCGTCGCGCATGTCCAGCACATGCGCGAACTCGTGGATCACGACGTTGTAGGCCCCAGTCGCTGCCTCGGCGCCTTCGGGTGGGTGCACGTCGGCCCAGCTCAGCATCACCGGGCCACCCTCCATCGCCTCGCCGGCAAGCACCTCGTCGTAGCGATGCACGATGCCTTGCTCATCGATGATCTCGCGCTCGGCCACGACCGCGTCGGCGTGGATCACGATGCCGACGAAGCCGTCGTACTGTTCGATGCCGAGTTCGAGCACCGGCAGGCAGGCTTGCAGCGCCACCGACAGCGCGGTGGCATCGTCGACGACGAAGCCGCCGGCGCCACTGAACTCCTTGCGGTCGAGGAACAGGCTCGCCATGCGGCGCAGGCGCACCAGATCCTCGGGCGAGCGCCGGGCGATGAAAGGCAGGCGCACCAACGCCTGCTGCCAAAGATCGTCGGGGACCGCGCGGCGCGCGAGCGTACGCCGTTCGCGGCGCTGCCGCAGCGCATCGATGAGGCGCCCGATCACAGCCTCAGGTCGATCCGCGCGAAGCCATCGCGCGTCAGCCGCAACACCTGGGCGCGCGCCGGCGCGCCGTCGCAATCCCAGTCGCTCAGCACGTGGCGGGTATAGCCCGGTGCCAGCACCTCGCTGCCGGGCCGATGGGTGTGGCCATGCACCATCGCGTGGCTGCCCGCCGCGTGCATCCATGCGACGGCGGCGGCGGGGTCGACATCAGCCCAGTCGGCGGGCGCGCGGCCGCGCTTGTTGGCCTCGCTGGCATCGCGCATCTGGCGCGCGAGGTGCTCGCGCGTGGCCAGCGGCTGGGCCAGGAACTCGTCGCGCCACGCGGGGCTGCGCACTTGGGCACGAAACGCCTGGTAGGCCGTATCGGCGAGGCACAGCGCGTCGCCATGCGTCAGCAGCACGCGCTGGCCCCAGGCCGACAGCAGCGTCGGGTCCGGCAACGCCGCCATGCCGCACGATCGCAGCATCGCGGCACCGACGAGGAAGTCGCGGTTGCCGGCCATGAAGCCCATCGCGCGGCGGCTGGCCGCATCGGCCAGCACGTGCGGCGGCCCGGCCCTCGAAGCGGCCCGGCTGCCTTGCATCGTCGCCGACCCAGACCTCGAACAGATCGCCGAGGATGTAGATCGCGTCGGCCGTGCTGCTGGCCAGGTAGTCGGCCCAGGCCGCGACCGTGCGGGGCTGCTGCGGGCCGAGGTGAAGATCGGAGATGAACTCGATCGCGCGCCACTGCGTGTCGGCCTCGAGTTCATGGAACGTCGGCAGCGCCGGCGGCGATGCGGGGCTCATGCCATGGCGCCGGCGGGGCTGGCGTTCAGAGGGCGACGACGCGCTGGATCACCACGTCTTCCAACGGCACGTCGTCGTGCATGCCTTTGCGGCCGGTGCGAACGCCTTCGATCGCATCGACGACCTCGGCACCCGACACGACCCGGCCGAACACCGCATAGCCCCACCCCTGCGGCGATTCGCTCTTGAAGTCGAGGAAGCCGTTGTCGGCGGTATTGATGAAGAACTGCGCCGTGGCCGAATGCGGCGCCGAGGTGCGCGCCATCGCCAGCGTGTAGTGCATGATTCTTCAGGCCGTTGTTGGCTTCGTTGGCGATCGGCGCATCGGTGGGCTTTTGCTTCATGCCCGGCTCGAAGCCGCCGCCCTGGACCATGAAGCCCTTGATGACGCGGTGGAACACCGTGTTGTCGTAGTGGCCCTTGGCCGCGTAGGCCAGGAAATTGGCCACGCTGGCCGGCGCCTTGACGTCATCGAGTTCGATACGGATCGTCCCGGCGCTGGTGGTCATCTCGACGGTCTTGGTCATGTCATTTCTCCAAAGTTGCCTGCTTGATCGTCACCGGCTCGAGCGGCACGTTCTGGTGCGCCGCCCTTGTTGCCGGTGGGCACCGCCTTGATCTTGTCGACCACGTCCATGCCCGCGACGACCTTGCCGAACACGGCGTAGCCGTTGCCGTCACGCGAGTTGGCCTGGTCGAGGAAGGCGTTGTCCTTCAGGTTGATGAAGAACTGCGCGGTGGCCGAGTTCGGGTCCATCGTGCGCGCCATCGCCAGCGTGCCGCGCAGGTTCGTCGAGGCCGTTGCGGCTTTCCAGCGGGATCGGCGCGCGCGTCGGCTTCTCGCTCATGTCGGCCTTCATGCCGCCGCCCTGGATCATGAAGTTCTCGATCACGCGGTGAAACACCGTGCCGTCGTAGTGGCCGGCCTTGACATAGGCCAGGAAGTTGTCGACGGTCTTCGGCGCCTTGGCCTGGTCGAGTTCGACCACGATGTCGCCCAGGCTGGTGGCCAGGCGCACCTTCTGGGCCAGCGCCGGCGTGGCCGCGAGGGCGGCGCACAAGATGATCGCAAGACGGGTTTTCATCGGGTATCGGCTCCACATGCGCGGGCAACCGGCCCGCTATACTGGGTCGCGATTCTACCGAGCGGCCTCCTGCAGCGATCTGCCCCGATCTGCACCGAGGCCGCTGTCACGTTTTTCACCGCGATGAGCCTGCGCATCCACAACACGCTGACCCGTTCGCTCGAGGTCTTTCAGCCATTGCGCCCGGGCAAGGTCGGCATGTATGTGTGTGGCATGACGATCTACGACCTCTGCCACATGGGCCATGCGCGCATGATGATGGCCTTCGACGTGGTCTACCGCTGGCTGCGCACGCTGGGCTACGACGTGACCTATGTGCGCAACATCACCGACATCGAGGACAAGATCATCAAGCGCGCACTGGAGCGGCAGATCACGATCCGCGCGCTGACCGACGAGATGATCGAGGCCATGCACCGCGACATCGGCGCGCTCGGCATCGCCACGCCGACCCACGAACCGCGCGCCACCGATTACGTGCCGCAGATGCTCGGCCTGATCGGGCGGCTGGAGAAGAAGGGCCTGGCCTACCGCTCGGCCAACGGCGACGTGAATTTCGCCGTGCGCAAGTTCCCGGGCTACGGCAAGTTGTCGGGCAAGAGCCTGGACGAATTGCGCGCCGGCGAGCGCGTGGCCGTGCTCGATGGCAAGCACGACCCGCTCGACTTCGTGCTGTGGAAGGCCGCCAAGGCCGACGAGCCGGAGGACGCCAGGTACCCGAGTGAATACGGCCCCGGCCGGCCGGGCTGGCACATCGAGTGCTCGGCGATGAGTTGCGCGGTGCTCGGCGAGCCGTTCGACATCCATGGCGGCGGCATGGATCTGCAGTTCCCGCACCACGAGAACGAGATCGCGCAGAGCGAAGGGGCCAGCGGCGGCGTGTTTGCCCGCTACTGGCTGCACAACGGCTTTCTCAACGTCGACAACGAGAAGATGTCCAAGTCGCTGGGCAACTTCTTCACGATCCGTGAGGTGCTCGAACGCTACGACGGCGAGACGCTGCGCTTCTTCATGCTGCGCACCCATTACCGCAGCCCGTTCAATTTCAGCGACACGCTCCTCGACGATGCGCGTACGGCG
This sequence comes from uncultured beta proteobacterium, assembly GCA_963840805.1. GTDB lineage: Bacteria > Pseudomonadota > Gammaproteobacteria > Burkholderiales > Burkholderiaceae_C > CADEEN01. The sequence continues at coordinate 17,550 of CAWJAJ010000003.1, forward strand.
CTGCGCCGGCTCTACACCGCGCTGGATGGTGTCGACGGCGCCGCCGCCGACGTCGACTGGTCGCAGCCTGCCGCCGCGGCCTTCCGCGACGCGATGAACGAAGACTTCAACACGCCGCTGGCGTTGGCCGTGTTGTTCGACCTCGCCGGCGAGTTGAATCGCACGCGTTCGGCGCAGACCGCCGCGCTGCTGCGCGCGCTCGGCGCGACGCTGGGCGTCCTGCAGCAGGCACCACGCGCCTACCTGCAGGGCGGCAATGGTGGCTTCGATGCCGGCGCGATCGATGCGTTGATCGCGGCGCGAGTGGCGGCCAAGCAGGCGCGCGATTTCGCCGAGGCCGACCGCATTCGCCAGCAACTCGCCGCGATGGGGGTGCAACTGAAGGACTCGGCGCAGGGCACCACCTGGGTCAAGGCCTGAGCATCGTGGTTCGTCTTTCCGACCTCGCTTCCGTCACGCCCGACTATTGGGACGAGGCGTGCAAGCATCTCGCGCGGCGTGACCGCGTGATGAAGAAGCTGATCCCACGCTTCGGCGAGGCGAGACTGCAGAGTCGTGGCGATGCCTTCACCACGCTGGCGCGCTCGATCGTCGGCCAGCAAATTTCGGTCAAGGCGGCACAGGCGGTATGGGACCGATTCATCGCGTTGGTGTCGTCGCCGCCGGTGCGCCTTGCGCCGCAGGCCATCCTGGCGCTGGACACGCCGGCGATGCGTGCGGCGGGCCTGTCGGCGCGCAAGGTGGAGTACCTGCGTGACCTGGCGCAGCACTTCGATGGTGGCCTGGTGCATGTGCGCCAGTGGCAGCAAATGGACGACGAGGCCATCATCGAAGAACTGGTGGCGATCCGCGGCATCGGCCGCTGGACGGCCGAGATGTTCCTCATCTTCCACCTGCTGCGCCCGAACGTGATGCCGCTCGACGACCTTGGCCTGATCAAGGGCATCAGCGTCAACTACTTCAGCGGCGAGCCGGTCACCCGCGCTGAGGCCCGCGAGGTTGGCGAGGCCTGGGCGCCTTACAAGTCGGTCGCTACCTGGTACGTCTGGCGCAGCCTCGATCCGCTGCCCGTTGAATACTGAGGAGTCCCTCCGCATGAGCAAACGCCACTTCCTGGATTTCGAGCAACCAATCGCCGAGCTCGACGCCAAGATCGAAGAGTTGCGCTACGTGCAGAACGAGTCGGCGGTCGACATCTCCGACGAGATCGACCGGCTCGACAAGAAGAGCCAGCAGCTGACGAAGGACATCTATTCGCACCTGACGCCCTGGCAGGTGACGCAGATCGCGCGTCATCCGCAGCGGCCCTACACGCTCGACTATGTGGCCGACCTGTTTACCGATTTCAACGAACTGCACGGCGATCGCTCGTTTGCCGACGACCTGTCGATCGTCGGTGGGCTGGCGCGATTCAATGGCCAGGCCTGTATGGTCATGGGCCAGCAGAAGGGCCGTGACACCAAGGAGCGCGCGGCACGCAATTTCGGCATGAGCCGGCCCGAGGGCTACCGCAAGGCGCTGCGATTGATGCGGCTGGCCGAGAAGTTCAAGCTGCCGCTATTCACCTTCGTCGACACGCCGGGAGCCTACCCGGGTGTCGGTGCCGAGGAGCGTGGCCAGAGCGAGGCCATCGGCCACAACATCTTCGAGATGGCGCAACTCGAAGTCCCGATCATCGTCACCATCATCGGCGAGGGCGGCTCGGGGGGCGCGCTGGCGTTGTCGGTCGGCGACCAGTTGCTGATGCTGCAGTACTCCGTTTACTCGGTGATTTCGCCCGAGGGCTGCGCATCGATCCTGTGGAAATCGACCGAGCGTGCCCCCGAGGCCGCCGAGGCGCTCGGCATCACGGCGCACCGGCTGAAGGCCTTGGGTCTGGTCGACAAGATCGTCAGCGAGCCGGTCGGCGGCGCGCACCGGGACCCGAAGGCGATGAGCGCCTCGCTCAAGCGCGCCCTCGGCGACGCGCTGCGCCAGGTGGTGGATCTGAAGCCCAAGGAACTGCTCGAGCGCCGCTACCAGCGCCTGCAGTCCTACGGACGCTTCGGCGACACCAAGTCGCGGTGAACACCGTCGCGGTAGCCGTCAGCGGCGGCCGCGACTCGCTGGCGCTTCTGCACTGCACGCTGCGTGCGGCCGGGCCGCTCGGCATCGATGTCGTGGCATTGCACGTGCACCATGGCTTGCAGCAGGCGGCCGACGCCTGGGCCGAGCGCGTGGCGGCCACCTGCCGGCGCTGGCGCGCGCAAGGCTGGCCGTTGCGCTTTGCGCTGCAGCGCCTGGCCGGCAAGCCATTGGCCGGCGAAAGCGTCGAGGCCTGGGCACGACGCGGGCGCTACCAGGCGCTCGGCGCGATGGCGCGCGACGCGGGTGCCGGCCTGGTCCTGCTGGCGCACCACCGACGCGATCAGGCCGAGACCTTCCTGTTGCAGGCCCTGCGCGGCGCCGGGCCGGCCGGCCTGGCGGCGATGCCGCGGTGCGCCGAACGAGACGATCTTGTCTGGGCACGGCCGTGGTTGCACGTGGCGCCGGCAGCGATCGAGCACTACGTGCATCGCCACCGCCTGCGCGGTGTCGACGATCCAAGCAATGCCGATCCCCGCTATGCCCGCAGCCGCCTGCGTGCCCAGGTGATGCCCGCGCTGCGGCTGGCCTTCGCGGATGCGGAGTCCGCGCTGGCGGACTCGGCCGCGCGTTGTGCCGAGGCACAGGCGGTGCTGGCCGAGATCGCACGGGCCGACCTGGCGGCCGTTTGCGACGCGACCGCGCTGCGGCTCGTGCCGTGGCGCGCGCTCAGCCCGGCGCGGCGCGCCAACGCGCTGCGCGCGTGGTTGCGCCTGCGTCTGGATCGAGGCGCGCCGCAGTCGCTGGTCGACCGCTTGATGCAGGAGCTGCCCGGCACCGGCGCGGCCCAGTGGTCGTGTGGCGACATGGTGCTGCAGCGATACCGTGGCCGGCTCGATGCCGTGCCGCGGCCGCGCGGCGCCGCGTCGAGCACGCTGCTGCCGCGGCGCGCCGCCATCACCGGTGCCGGCCTGTTTCCGGTGGCGGGGCAGGGGGCGCACTTGCAGGTGCTCGCCGTGGACGAGGGTGGGGTGGCCCTGGCCGCATTGCGGCAGGCGTCGTGGCGTCGTCGCAGCGGCGGCGAGCGCTTCCAGCGTGCGCCGGGCACGCCGCCGCGCAGCCTGAAGAAGCAGTTCCAGGCCGCCGGTGTGCCGGCATGGCAGCGTGACGCCCCGCTGCTGTGCGCCGCCGACGGCCGCCTGCTGTTCGTGCCCGGCCTGGGCATCGACGCGCGCGCGCACGCCGCCGCCGGCGAGCCGCAGTTCGTGCTGTCATGGGTGCGTCAGCCGTGACCGGCAAGCTGCCGGCTCGCCGCGCCCCGGTAAAATCACCCGCTTTGTCCGCGACACGACGCTCCGCACCCCCATGGCACTGATCGTTCACAAGTACGGTGGCACCTCGATGGGCTCCACCGAGCGCATTCGCAACGTCGCCAAGCGCGTCGCCAAATGGGTGCGTGCCGGGCACCAGATCGTCGTCGTGCCATCGGCGATGAGCGGGGAGACCAACCGCCTGCTCGCACTGGCCAAGGAGGTCTCGCCGCCGCAGACCTCGACCGCCGTGATGCGCGAACTCGACACCATTGCCGCGACCGGCGAGCAGGTTTCGGTCGGGCTGCTGGCCCTTGCGCTGATGGCCGAGGGCCTGGATGCGGTGAGCTATGCCGGGTGGCAGGTGCCCATCGTCACCGACTCGGCCTACACCAAGGCGCGCATCGACAGCATCGACGACACCAAGGTGCGCGCCGACCTGGCAGCGGGCCGCGTGGTGATCATCACCGGTTTCCAGGGCATCGACGGCGATGGCCGTGTGACGACGCTGGGCCGCGGCGGCAGCGACACCTCGGCGGTGGCCGTGGCCGCCGCGATGAAGGCCGCCGAGTGCCTGATCTACACCGACGTCGACGGCGTCTACACCACCGACCCGCGCGTCGTGCCCGAGGCCCGGCGGCTGAGCACGGTCAGCTTCGAGGAAATGCTCGAGATGGCCAGCCTGGGCTCCAAGGTGCTGCAGATCCGCTCGGTCGAGTTCGCCGGCAAGTACCGCGTGCCGCTGCGCGTGCTGTCGAGCTTCACCGATTGGGACATCCCGATCGAAGACGAAGCCAAGTCGGGCACGCTGATCACTTTCGAGGAAGATGCCAACATGGAACAAGCCGTTGTCTCGGGTATTGCGTTCAACCGCGACGAAGCCAAGGTCACCGTGCTCGGCGTACCCGACAAGCCGGGCGTGGCCTACCGCATCCTGGGTGCCGTGGCCGAGGCCAATATCGACGTCGACGTGATCATCCAGAACGTGTCGCGCGACGGCAAGACCGATTTCTCGTTCACCGTGCACCGCAACGACTACCAGCGCACGCTCGACTTGCTGAAGAGCCAGGTGGCGCCCGCCACCGGTGCCACCGAGGTCAGTGGCGACCCGCGCATCTGCAAGGTCAGCATCGTCGGCATCGGCATGAAGAGCCACGTCGGCGTCGCGGCCAAGATGTTCGGCACGCTGTCGGAGGAGGGCATCAACATCCAGATGATCTCGACCAGCGAGATCAAGACCAGCGTCGTCATCGACGAGAAGTACATGGAACTCGCGGTGCGGGCGCTGCACCGGGCGTTCGAGCTGGAAGGCGGGCCGGCGACATGACAGCCTCAAGCTCGCTGCGCTCGCGTCCCCCGAGGGGAACTCGGGCCGCTGGGGCGGCCCGGCGACTGGGCCGCGGCCTGATCTAGAATCCGCGCCACTGGAGTCGTGACCGAGTGGCCGAAGGTGCTCCCCTGCTAAGGGAGTATGTGGGCAAAACCTGCATCGAGGGTTCGAATCCCTCCGACTCCGCCAGAGATACAGGAAATACGGGCCTTCGCGGCCCGTTTTGCGTTTCTACCCTACTCAGTTCCCCACTGAGCGCCTCGCACAGGGTCAAGCAGCAACCTGGTTGCACGGCAGGGTTGTGAAGGCCGTGACCATATGTTACATAGACGGCGGGAGAACAAACCGTAGACGGGCCACGATGAAGCTCGAACCGCAGGTGATCCACACGCCGAATGGGATCGCCGACTGGGGGTCTGCAAATGATGTTCAGACGAGATAACGCATCGATCATGAGGGTGATTCGATTGCCGAAGGTCACGCCGAGGAATGCTGCGCAGGCCCAGTGGAGCGATACCCTCCCTCAGGATTTTGCTGAAACCATCCCTACCGCGACCTGCCTCGCAGAGGATGAGGCGCCCAATACTGACGAGCTGCCGATCAAGGCGTGATGCGACGGTAATACTCGAGTTGGTGGCCGGGATCGATCTGGTGGACTGACTGGCGGAATGGAGGAGGGCGATCACACAGCCCTGCATTGGCGCGGGCCTAGACAGACTCCGACTCTGCCAGGAAGTGGAAGAAGACGGGCCTTGTGGCCCGTTTCCATTTTCCCTACTTTGCGGGACTCATGTCGAGGATTGGACTGCCGCGCTGTCGTCATTCCGCAGGCAATGCCTACGCTGAGATCAACAGCAATCGAGGCTCAACGGAGCGGTCCCGCTACTTTTCAATTTGATGACTATAAGTAGCCTATAATTTCTCTGCGCTTCTCGCAAGGACGGGTCATGGGAATTTCTGATGAGGCAGTGCCTAGCAGTCGCTACAAGGTCGTCACCGAGGAAAAGTCGGGCGGGGCGACTTACACCCCCAAGAACCTAGCAGACTTCGTCTCCGAACATATTCACCGTGCCGCTCGTACGACGCCAGGAAACGGCCCCATCAGCGTACTTGACCCTGCAACTGGCGACGGCGAGCTATTGATTAGCCTGCTGGCGCACCTCGACCGAGCAGGCGTCGGCGCAATCGAGGTGCACGGATTTGAGACGGATATTCGGGCGCTCACCATTGCGACTGCACGCATCAAACAGCACTTCCCGAAAGTCACACTGCATCTCGTGCACGGCAACTTCTTGGACTTCGTGCTTGATGAGGTTCGACCGCAGGACACAGGAGGATTGTTTGAGAAGGAGGGCGTTTTGCCGTCCTATGACCTCATCATTGCCAATCCACCCTATGTTCGCACCCAAATCATGGGGGCTGAGCAAGCGCAGGTGCTCTCCAGTCAGTTCGGACTCGCTGGCCGTCTTGACCTCTACTACGCCTTCATCGTGGGCATAGCGCACGTCCTCAAGCCAGGCGGCATCGGCGGAATCATCGTCTCGAACCGCTTCATGACGACGAAATCCGGCAGCGCAGTGCGCCAGGCAATCCGAGAACACTTCAACGTGCGTCATGTTTGGGATTTGGGCGATACCAAGCTTTTCGACGCTGCCGTGCTCCCTGCCGTGCTGCTGGTGGAAAAACACGAAGGGCAAGAGCGCGTGTCCGCAGGCTTCACCTCGATTTACGTCACCGCCGATGAGCCAACGCAGCAGACAACGGATGTCATTGCTGCCCTCCGCTGTAGCGGGGTGGTAGAAATTGACGATGGCCGTTGCTTCATCGTGAAGAACGGAGTTCTCGACATCAGTGCGGCACCGGATGCCGTGTGGCGCGTCGCCACTGTCGCAAGCGACGACTGGCTATCGACCGTCGAAGCCAACACGTGGCGGCGATTCGGAGACATCGGGAAAGTCCGCGTCGGCGTGAAGACATGCGCCGACAAGGTATTCATCCGCACCGATTGGCATGACATGCCCGCCGCGTCGCGGCCTGAACTACTGCGGCCACTGACGACCCATCACATGGCGCGACGGTTTCACGCCGGCGCAGCCAAGAAGACGCGGCATATTCTTTACCCGCATGAAAGCGTGAACGGACAGCGACGGGCGGTTGACTTGGCGGCGTACCCCAACGCGGCGGCATATCTTGAACAGCACCGCCGCGCACTCGAAGGACGGTCCTACGTTATTGAGGGCGGTCGCCAGTGGTTTGAAATTTGGGTTCCGCAAGACCCGTCTAGCTGGGCCGCGCCCAAGCTCGTGTTCCGGGACATTTCCGAAGAGCCGACATTCTGGCTTGACCTCGAAGGGAGCATCGTCAACGGCGATTGCTATTGGCTGACGTGCGCGAAGCCGAACAGTACTGACCACTTGTGGCTGGCCGCAGCCGTTGCCAATTCCTCGTTCATTGAAGCGTTCTACGACCACAGCTTCAATAACAAGCTCTATGCCGGTCGCCGTCGTTTCATCACGCAGTACGTCGAGCGGTTCCCGTTGCCCGACCCTGAATTTCCGCGCAGCCGCACAATCGTCTCCCTGGCAAAGCAGATTTACGAGGCGGTCGGTACAAGCGACGAAGCTGCGCTTTCTATGCAGCTAGATAAGCTAGTCTGGGAGGCCTTCGGCGTCGAGGCCAAAGAAGTCGCTCGGTAGCGGGATTTGCAGTTTCCTGTTGAGCACCTTGCCTTGGAACTGTGGGAAGCGGAAGAAGAACGCTTCCCCCGTTGTCAGAAAAAGATGAGTCAGCGTCACCAACGCGCCGTCTGTGTGCGCGTAGAAGATCGCATAGCGCACGTCACAGTGCCGCACTTGGCGTCCTGCAATGTTTGGCACGTCAAGCGGCTCCGTGCTTGAAGGTAGAACCAAGCCAAGGTCAACGGTTGGGCTGGTTTGCAGTTTGACTTCCAGCAGTTGGTGGCGCACGTCCGGAAACTGTCCGTCGTCCTGATAGCAGGCATATCCAAGCGCAGCGCACACGAGCCGGTGCAAGCCCGCGCCACGATTGCGCTCTTGATGGTAGCCGGTGTCTTTGAACGTGCAATCGATCAGTGCGAAAGGCGAGTGTGTAGCGTGGCAATCGGTAGGAGCGCACCAGCCGCCGGATAGCTAATCGGCGTGGCGACGTGCCGAAGATCAACGTTCGTAGCAATGAACGGGCGCAATAGGGCGGTGTCCTTAGATGCAATCAACTCAGCCTTTTTTGCGCCGGGGATGCAATGGGCCTGGTACTTCTGCGTCAGTGTGCCGGTTGTGTCCAACTTGGCCAGCGCGTCGCCTGTGACAACCTTGACCTTGGTGACAACATTCTCAGACGACAGTCGGATGAGCACATAGCGACGTGTCGGCGACAGCTCTTCATTCCATACCTGAACGTTATTCGACTTTTGCACATAGGTATCGAAGAACTGCCCCGGAAAACGAGGTTGGGTCTTTTGGAACGAGCCCCGGGAGGGGATAGCCCAGACACCCGACAAACATGCTCCTTCGCAACCTTTGAACGTGTACGCAGCGGCAAGCCTGCGAGGGAGATGCCGCGCAATCCGTCATCAAGCAGGCGTTCAAGGTCGGGGGTCGGAATCCATAGCGTGGGCTCACCAATTTCAATGTGATCGTAGATCGTGAGGCCAGCGGCGCGGATGTTTTGGACGTAGGGGATGGGTACCGCAGCGGGACTAGCGGTCATGCTTTGGCGTCTACAGACAGAAGTTGCGAAACAGAGACGCCGATGACCGACGCAAACACCTCAAGTGTGCCTGAGGGTGACATCGGCCTCAGTGCGCTCGACCGAACCAACATAGGTGCGGTGGAGGCCGCACATATCCGCGAACTCTTCTTGCGATAGTTCGTTCGCCTCGCGGAAAGCGCGAATGTTGGCGGCCAGGGTGGCCGTCAGGGGTGAGCTTGGCTTGCGAAATGCTCTTGGTTTCTTCATTCACTGGCGAACCAGAATTTCGGGGCGACTCACGCGCGAGTGTCATGAACTGATGCCTATGAATCTACAGACAGTGAGTAGCGATTTGAACTTGAGGGTGGCCTTTCGCATCCACCTCGTTCCTAAGAGTTCGCTTATTGATAATTTCGCCTCATCGGCAAGAACCCTGATTGCACTGCTAGTAATGTTGGATAGTGTCCAAGTATCAATAATGGCAGCTAGATGAGAAAAGGAGGTCCCGCGCACGCAATATTCAATGGTCGGCAGCGGTACCGGCCCTGGCTTTGCTTCTTTGCTCCGGGTCACCAACGGCTGAGGCGAATGCGGGCTTCACGGTGCGCTGACAGACGTCGTGAGACGTAGCACGGTAGGAGTAACAGCATGGTGGCGATCATCGAAAAGGGATTCGTGCCGGCGCAGGCCTGTCCTCCAACGGCTCCATAGCGTTGTTCTCGAGGCGCGCGGCCCAGAAGGCGAAGTGCACAGGGCGCACCGAGCATTGGTGTAGGCCTTCGCAGCCCCCGGCTGTGCCCGCCTCGAGCCCCGCATCGCGGGGCTTGTCATTCGCTTATCGATAATCTGCGGCTCTCGGCACAAACACCGATGTCGGCGCCTGTTCGGTGCGCTACCGTCTCAGTATCGATAATGACTGCGCCATGAACGACCGCCCCGCCGTGCCACTTGCTGCGCCCAAGCGCAAGGTCGGCGATGTTCATGGCTGGCTGAAGAAGCAGATCATCTTGTCGCGTGTGCTGCCAGGCCAGCCGTTGGTCGAGTTGGAGATCGCGGCGACGATGGGATGCAGCCAGGGCACCGTGCGTGAAGCCATGCTGCGGCTGCAGGAGGATGGGCTGATCGTACGCAAGGGGTATGGCGGCACGATCGTCACGCCGACATCGGCCACCGAGGCGCGAGCGTTCCTCGGCCTGCGCGCCCATCTCGAGGCGCAGGCTCTCGCGCATTCATTGCCGCGGATCGGCCCGGAACAGATCGAAGTCTTGTCGGCCCTGGTGCGGCAGATGGAGGCTGCGGCCGGGGCGGGCGACGAGTACGGCCTGTTCGAACTGGATCAACAGTTTCACGCGACGTTGTTCCATTGGGCCGAGATGCCGTCGCTGGTGCCGGTGCTGACACGCTGTTCCCTCTACAACCATCGCAACAAGATCGCACTCGATGTCGCGCCGCGCAGCTTGCTGGAAACGGCGCGGCGCCATTGGCGAATCGTCGCGGCGCTCGAATCGGGCAAGGCTGCGGAAGCCGAACGAGTGTTGCGGCACCACATCGAAAGCGTCGTCGGTGACGATGAAGCGGCGCGCAGTGCGCCACCGCGCATGGCGCCACGGCTGGCGGCCCTGTGGCAGCGCGTGCAAGCGGAGGATGCCCGTCTGCCCGATATCACCGCGCTGCCGCTGGATGCGGCGCGGCGCCAGTTCGAGGCCATCAACACGCGCTGGAACGAATTGAAACCCGGTCGCCATCGCATCGAGCCGTTCAACATTCCCGCGCCGCCGCGGCCGCAGCGCGCGGCTGGCAAGGGCCTCGGGGCCCTGCGCATCGAAGCCGACAAGCGCAGGCCGGGAACGATCTTGTACTTGCACGGCGGCGGCTGGGTCTTCGGCAGCGTGCAAACGCACCGCGGCGCGATGGCGCGGCTGGCCGAGCTGACCGGCTGCGCGGTGGTCGGCATCGATTACGGCCTGGCGCCCGAGGCGCCGTTCCCTCACGGCCTCAACGATTGCCTTTGGGCCTGGCGCTGGCTGCGCAGCCATGCTGCGGATGAAGCCACGCCATGGGTCATCGCCGGTGATTCGGCCGGCGCCAACCTCGCGCTGTCCGCGATGATCGAACTGCGTGATGCCGGTGAGGCGTTGCCCGACGCGGCACTGCTGTTCTACGGCGTGTACAGCGCCGACCACAGCAGGCCGTCACACATGCGTTGCGGCGATGGCAGCTTCGGCCTGTCGAGCGCCAAGATGGCCTGGTACCGGCGGCACTACCTGGCTGGCGGCCGCGGCCATGCGGACGACCCGCGGGTGTCGCCACTGCACGCCGACGTTGCTGGTTTGCCGCCGCTGCTGGTGACTGGCGCCGAGCTCGATCCGTTGTTCGACGACAGCGCGGCGCTGGCGAAGAAGCTCGCCGAGACCGACACCCCGTTCGAGTTCCGCCGCTACGCCGGCATGAACCATGGCTTCATGCAGATGGCCAGTGCGTTGCCCGAGGCCCGACAAGCGTTCCGCGATGCCGCTGCGTTCCTGCGCGGGCGGCTTCAAACCGAGTGACCGGATCGGTCACGCCATCCGTTCCCCCACTGGAGATCTCGTGATGAACCCACCCTCGATCACCCGGCGTCTGGTGTGCCTGGCGGGCTTGTGCGGCGCGTTGGCCAGCGGGCCGGCCGCGGCCCAGCAGGCGGTGCAGTACTGGTACCACTTCGACAACCCGGAGCAGACCAAGATCATGGACGGTCTGGTGGCCGACTTCCAGGCCAAGAACCCCGGCATCACGATCAACGCGCAGAACATTCCCTGGAACAGCTACTACGACCGGCTCTATACCTCGATCGCCGGCGGCAAGGCGCCCGACGTGGCGATGGTCAAACTCGCCAACCAGCCGCAATTGATCGAGATGGGCGCGCTGGAACCGATCGATGCGCAGGTGGCGTCCTGGGCCGGCAAGGCCGACCTCGGCGACAACCTGCTCGAGATCAACAAGGGCCACGACGGCAAGCAGTACTACCTGCCGCTGCAGTACGTGGTGATCTACCTCTACTACCGCACCGACCTCTTCGCCAAGGCCGGGCTGAAGCCACCCGCGACCTGCGAAGAGTTCCTCGACGCCGCGAAGAAGCTCACCTTGCCCGCTGCGCAGAACGGCGGCACGCCGCAGTACGGCTTCGGCATGCGGGGCGGCCGTGGCGGCCAGGACAATTGGGGCCCGTTCGTGCTGTCGCAGGTGGCGATGACGCCGGTCGAACTCGCCACGCCCAAAGCCGTGGCCGCCAACCAGTTCTACATCGACCTGATGCGCACGCACAAGGTGGTGCCGCCGTCGGCGCCGAACGACGGCTTCAACGAGATCATCAACGGCTTCAAGTCGGGGCAGACGGCGATGATCTTCCACCACATCGGCTCGTCCAAGACCATGCACGACACCCACGGCGACAAGGTCTCTGCCTTGCCGGTGCCTTCGTGCGGCGGCAAGCGCTGGACTTCGTTCGGCGACGAATCGCACGCCATGTTCAAGGCCAGCAAGGTCAAGCCTGCGGCCTGGAAATGGATGGCCTACCTGTCTGAGCGGGAGGGCAACGTCAAGTTCGTCGGCGCCACCGGGCAGATGACGGTCACCAAGAGCGGCGTACCGCAGGTGACGTTCCAGCCGCGCTTCGCCAAAGCGACCGCCGATTCATTGCCGTTCGCCGCCATCCTGCCGGCGGTGCCGCAGACGTCGGACTTCGTTTCCAACGTCTGGCCGACCAACATGCAGCGCGCGCTCAACGGCGAAGTGACCTCCGCGCAGATGATGGACGCGATCGCCAAGCACTACGCCGCCAAGTGAGGCCGCGCCTGGGGCGTCGGCCGGCACCGTTCAACGCCCTACCGTATGTCCTGCTGTCGCCAGCCGTGCTGGCGACGCTGGCGTTGGTGTTCTTTCCGATGCTGCAGGCGGTGGTGACGAGCCTGTACCACCAGATCCTGTGGAAGCCGCGCGACGTGCGCTTCATCGGCCTGGACAACTACCTGGCGATCGCGCAGGACCCGGTGGCCTGGTCGTCGCTCGGGCGCACGCTGCTGTGGATCGGCCTCACCGTGCCACTGCAGTTGCTGCTCGGGCTGGCCGCTGCACTGCTGCTCAATCAACGCTTCTGGTGGCGTGGCGTGGCGCGCAGCCTGATCCTCATTCCGTGGGCGCTGCCCAGCGTGGTGATCGCGCTGATGTGGGCCTGGATGTACCAGCCGCAGGTGGGCCTGTTCAACGACCTGCTGCTGCGTATCGGCTTGGTCAACGAGGCCGTGCCCTGGCTCGCGCAGCCGGGTACCGCCCTTTACGCCATCATCCTGGCGCTGGTGTGGCAGGGATTTCCATTCTTCGCGATCATGATCCTGGCCGGCCTGCAGGCGATTCCTGCTGCGCTGTATGAGGCTGCCGCGATCGACGGCGCCACGCCGTGGCAACAGTTCTGGGAAGTCACGCTGCCGGGGCTCAAGGGCGTGCTCGTCACCGCGGTGATGCTGCGCCTGATCTGGGTTGCCAACTCGATCGACGTCATCGTCGTGATGACCGGCGGTGGCCCCGGCTACGCCACGCACACGTTGCCGCTGTATGCCTTCAAGCGCACCTACGGCAGCATGGACTTCGGCTACGGCACGGCGTTGGCGGTGACGTTTTCGGCCTTGCTGCTGGGCCTGATCGTGATCTACCTGCGGCGTGTCGGGAAGGACATGAAATGACCATGGCCGGACCGCGACCAGCCGCCCTGCATCGTGCGCTGACGCTGCACCTGCCGATGCTGGCCATCGTGCTGTTCGCGATCGGGCCCTACCTGTGGATGCTGCTGACCTCGATCCGGCCCGAGGCGACGCTGTTCTCGCCGCAGCGCACGCTGCTGCCCGAGGCGCTGACGCCGGCCAACTACTTGCGTCTGTTCACCAAGACCACCTTCGCCGTCAACCTGCTGCACAGCCTGGTCGTGGCCCTGGGCACGGTGGTGGTCGGGCTGGCGCTCAGCCTGACCGCCGCGTACGCCTTCTCGCGCTTTCGCTTTGCCGGGCGGCGGCTGCTGATGATGACCTTCCTGTTGATCAACATGTTCCCGTTGATCCTGCTGATCATCCCGCTGTTCATCACGATGCGTGTGCTCGGCATCCTGGACACGCACATCGCCTTGGTCCTCGCGCACTCGACGTTCTCGATCCCCTTTGCGACCTGGATGATGACGAGCTACTTCGACGCCATCCCGCGCAGCCTGGACGAGGCCGCGATGGTCGACGGCTGCACGCCGTTGGGGGCGATGTTCAAGGTGGTGTTGCCGCTGGCGATGCCCGGTGTCATCGCCACCGGCATCTACATCTTCATCACGTCGTGGAACGAGTACCTCTATGCCTCGGTGCTGGCGGGGCAGGAGGTGCGCACGTTGACGGTCGCGGTGCAGACGCTGATCGGCGAATACGAAATCGCCTGGGGCCTGCTGACTGCCGGCGGCGTGGTCGGCGCGCTGCCCGTGACGCTGCTGTTCATGGCGATCCAGCAACGGTTGATCGCCGGCATGACCCAAGGCGCCGTGAAAGGCTGAATCCATGACGAACCCGATCGGCATCATCTCGATGCAGTACACGCGCCCGTTCACGGCGCAGCACCTGCCGCAACTCGCGCGCTGGCGCGCCGCGGGTTTCGATTACGTCGAGTTGCTGGTGCCCGAGCCGGGCGAGCTCGATCTGGCGGCCACGCGGCGGGCGCTCGGCGACGAGGGTCTGGGCGTGGCGCTGGCCGCACGCGTCAACCTCGACCGCAACCTGTGCTCCGACGACGAGGCGCGCCGCAGGGCAGGGCGCGACTACCTGCGCTACTGCGTCGAGGTGGCGCACGCGCTTGGCGCCCGGGTGGTCGGCGGGCCGCTGTACGGCAATCCGCTGGTGTTCGCGGCGCGAGCGCCGCACCCGGTCGACGAGGGCCTGCGCCAGCGCCGCGAAGTCTGGTGCGTCGAAGGTCTGCGCGAGGCCGCACCGATCGCCGCCGCGGCCGGCGTTCAGCTCGGTGTCGAACCCCTGAACCGTTTCGAAACCGACATCCTGAACACGACGCGGCAGGGTGTTGCGCTGATGAAGCTGGTCGATCACGACGCAGTCGGCCTGGTGCTCGACACCTTCCACATGAACATGGAAGACGACGACATCCCAGGTGCGATCCGCGCGGCAGGGCGGCACCTGATCCATTTCCAGGCCAACGAGAACCACCGCGGCCACCTCGGCAGCGGGCACATCGATTGGACCGGCGTGGTTCGCGCTCTGGGGGACGTCGACTATCGGGGCTGGATCACGCTCGAGCCGTTTCGCCGCACCGACGAACGCATTGGCGTGCCGTTCGCACAGTGGAAGCCGCCAGCACGCGAAGAGCAGGCGGAACTGGCGGCCGCCTGTTCGTTCCTGCGCAACCTGCTGCACCTGAATGGAGCCCGCACATGACGACCCGTCGTATGGTCTGGATCGGCTGTGGCCGCCACGCCGAGCAGATGCTGCTGCCGCAAATGCAGCGCCATGACGTCGAACTGGTGGGCGTCTGCGACATCGATGCCGCCGCAGCCGCACGCATCGGGCGCCGCTACGGCGTGCAACACGTCGCCACCGACTACCGCGAGCTGCTGGCGCTCCCCAGCATCGATGTCGTGGGCATGGCGGTCGGCCCGTTGCAGCACCGCGACCTGTCGATCGCCGCCTTGCAGCGGGGTTGCCACGTGTTCATGGAAAAGCCCTGCGGTGCCACTGCGGCCGACGCGCAGGCGATTGCCGACGCCGCCGTCGCGGCAGGGCGCATCGTCGGGGTCGGCTTCATGAAGCGCTACTCGACCGCCAACCGCATTGCCTACAACGTGGTCAAGGGCGCGGAATTCGGTACCGTCGTCGGCTTCTTCGGCGAGTACATGACGGCGCCGACCTATTTTGCCGCCAGCGTCGACTACACCGCGTTCTACCTGCACCATTGCGTGCACTACATGGACCTGGTGCGCTACTTCGTCGCGCCGGTGGAGCAGGTGACGGTTTACCGCAACGAGTTTGCCCCGGGCAAGTTGCTGCTGCACGTGCACTTCGGCTTTTCGGGTGGTGCCATCGGCACCGTCGTGCTCGGCACGCTGCAATCGCGTGGTACGCCGATGGAGCGACTGCAGATCATGGGCGACCACCGCCGTGTCGAAGTCAACGGGGTCATCGACGTGCAGTACTTTCGCAACCCGCCGTTCAAGGCCGACGATCCGGCGGCCTCGCTGGCCGACGGTGTCGACACTCTGAGTTGGAAGCCCAACTTCACGGCCGCCGCGAACGAGGATTTCAAGGGCTACAACGCCTTGTTCGGGGCGTTCTTCGCTCGCCTCGACGGTGAGCGCAATGACCTGCCGACGATCGCCGATGGCGTGACAGCCATGCGGGTGCTGGAAGCCATGGTGGCCGGGGCGGCCCGGCCTGGCACGACAGTGGCGGTGCGAGCTGACTGACGGGACTGCAGGCCCGCACTGCCTCGAGTCTGTCAGGCAGTTAACATAATATACATTGTGGCGATATCAAATGAGGTCGTCGTTCGTTTTGTTCTCGGCGGAATCCAGGAAGTCCGTCGCCTCCGAGTTCGTCGCCAACGGCGTCTGCGTCCTGTCGAGCGGCCGGCAGATCTTGCGTGCGAGGCTGTGCAGCGGAGTCGACGCCGCGACAGCGCGCAGCACCGCCTCGGGATCGATCAGCAGGTCGAACGGGTCTGCGCAGTGCTGAGAAGCTCGCATGGCGTTGTCTCCTTGAATCCGTTGGTCGTGCAACCCACTCTAGTCAACCCGTTGCACGCAACCAAGTCGGGGCGCCGCCAAACGCGCTGTCGGTCGATGCCTGACAAGCCTGTCGGCGCGGTCCGCTATGGCGCCTCGAGCCGCTTGAGCAAGAACTCGCGTCCGGCCAGTCGGGCAAAGCCGGCCGCGTCGAGGTCGCGGTCGTTGCGCAGGCGTTTGTCGGCGCCGCGCGCGAGCAGCAAGTCCACGCTGGCCTCGGCGCCATAGCGCGCCGCCATCATCAGCGGCGTGGTCCGGTTCGGGCTGGGTGCATCGACCGGTGCGCCGCGATCGAGCAGCAACACCACGATCTGCGGCTCGGGGCCGGTGGCGGCGTAATGCAATGGTGACCAACCGGCCTGGTGCACTTTGGCGCCGCGTTCGAGCAGGCGTCGGGCCCAGTCCAACTGGCCACGCAGCGCGGCAAACATCAACGGCGTTTCGCCGTTGCCGTTGGATGCATTGACGTCGAGCGCGGCGTGGCGCCACAACACCTCGGCCACGTCCGGCAAACGGTCTCTCAGCGCCAGATGCAATGCCGTCTGGCCTTCCGGGCTGCGTGCGTTGGGGTCGAAACCACGCTGCAACAGTTGGCCAACGGCGCGTTCGTCATTGCGCTCGACGGCGCTGAAGAAATCTTCGTAGGCCCCGGCAGTTGCGGAACAATATCCAACCACTACAAATAGATATACGAATCTCTTAAAGTATTTTGTCAGCATTTTTCTGGCCTGAACAAGCGGTCGAAATTGGCACTCGTCGCCGCGGCGACGTGCTCCACCGGCAGTGCCTTCAAGGTCGCCACCTGGCGCGCGACGAACGGTACATACGCCGGCTGGTTGGTCTTGCCGCGGTGCGGCGCGGGCGCCAGATAGGGGCTGTCCGTCTCGATCAGCAAGCGGTCGAGCGGCACGAAGCGGGCCACATCACGCAGGTCGTCGGCATTGCGGAAAGTCAGGATGCCGGAAAACGAGATGTAGAAGCCCATCTCGAGGGCGGCGCGCGCAACATCGGCGGTCTCGGTGAAGCAGTGGAACACGCCGCCCGGGTGTTCGCCGCCCTCCTCGCGCAGGATCGCCAGCGTGTCGGCACTGGCACTGCGGGTGTGGATCACGAGTGGCTTGGCACACGCCCGCGCCGCTCGGATGTGGACGCGAAAGCGCTCGCGCTGCCAGGCCATGTCGGTCACGCTGCGCGAGCCCAGGCGGTAGTAGTCGAGCCCGGTTTCGCCGATCGCCACCACGCGCGGCAACGCCGCACGCTGCAGCAGGTCGGCAACGCTCGGCTCGCGCACACCTTCGTTGTCTGGGTGCACACCGGCGCTGGCCCAGAGGTTCGGAAAGCGCATCGCCAACGCGTGAACGGCATCGAACTCCTCGAGCGTGGTGCAGATGGTCAGGGCGCGGTCGACCTGTGCTGCGGCCATCGCCGCGCGCACGTCGTCGATGCGTTCGTGCAACCCTTCGAAGGTGAGATGGCAATGCGAATCGACGTACATCGCGGTGGTGCGGTGAGCCGATCGCTGCGGGCGGCAACCCACCCGGCGCGTCAGATGGTTTGCGTGGGCTTGGCCGACTGGATCGAGGTGCCGAGCAACTCTTCGATGCGCATCTTGAGCAGCCGCGTCTTCTCGTCGCCCGGGAAACGCACGCCGACGCCCTGCGTGCGGCCGCCGGACGCATTGGCCGGCGTGATCCAGCCGACCTTGCCCGCCACCGGGTAGCGCTGGGGGTCATCGGGCAGCGACAGCAGCAGGTAGATGTCTTCGCCGAGGCGGTAATCGCGCGTCGTCGGCACGAACAACCCCCCTTCGGAAAACAACGGAATGTAGGCCGCGTACAGCGCACCCTTTTCGCGAAACACCAACTGGATCACGCTCGGCCGCCCTGACGCGGTCGGGACGGCGCTGAGATTGGTGCTGCGTGGGCCGGGTTCGCTCATCGAGGGCCGAGTGTATCCAATGGGCCGCCGTCGGCGAACGCCGTGTTGCGTGTTGTTTGCCACGATCGCGTGCCCTGCTCCACCAGGGCCTCGATGCGCAGCGCGGCATGCCACGGGTGCTCGTCGTGGCGCGCGGCAGCCACCAACTCGCGTGCCCATCGCGCCAGCGCGGGCCATGCGGGGGCGCTCGGGCGCAGCGCGGCGGCCAGCGCGCCCGGGCTGAAGTAGCGCGGCGCGCCGGCCGCGCGGCTGCACATGAGGTCGTGACACAGCTTTTGCAGGGCGTCGATCACCCGCGTCAACGGCCAACCCGCCAGCGCCGCCGGCCGTCCCTGTCGCACGGCCGCCGGCACCTGTTCCCATGCTGCGGCGTCGATGCCGTCGGCGGCGAGCGCGAGCGCCTCGAGCGGCTGCCCGCCGGCGGCGGCGAGCAGAGTCTCGGGCCGGTCCAGGCCCTGTTCGGCGAGCCATGCCAGGGCTTGCGCTGCGGGCGGCAGCGGCAGCGGCAGGCGTTGACAACGGCTGCGCACGGTGGGCAACAGCGACTCGGGATCGTGGGCGGTCAGCAACAGGCGCAGTCGGCCCGGGGGCTCTTCGAGCGTCTTCAGCAAGGCATTCGCGGTGACCGCATTCATGGCCTGCGCGGGGTGGATCAGGATGATCTTGGCGCGGCCGCGCGACCCGGTCTTCTGGCCCCAATCGATCGCTGCGCGCACCGCGTCGACGCGAATTTCCTTGCTCGGTTTGGCCGTGCTCCTGGTGGCCGTTCCGGGCTTGGCGGTGTCGTCGCCGCCGTTCACGCTCTCGCCCCAGCCTAGCGGCTCGCGCAGCGCTGCGGGCAGCAGCAAGTGGAAATCGGGGTGGGCGTGCATGGCCATCAAGTGGCAACTGGCACAGCGGCCGCACGGGCGCAGCAACGTGCTGTCGTCGGCTTCGCAGAGCCAGGCCGCGGCCAAGGCCAGGCCGAGCTCGAACTGGCCGACGCCCCCGGGGCCATGCAGCAGCAGCGCATGCGAGCGCAGGCCGAGCCCTTGCGCCAGCGGGGCGGCCAGCCATGGCAGCAAAGCCGCGCGATCGGTCATGCGAGGGCATGCGCCTGCACGGCGGCCAGCACCTGCGACCACACCGCGTCACGCGGCTGTGCAGCGTCGATGCGCGCGAAGCGGTGCGGCTGCGCGGCGCAACGCTGTTCGTAGCCGGCGTGCACGCGCGCGAAGAAGGCTTCGTCCTCGCGTTCGAAGCGGTCGGGGCGCCGTGCCGCGGCACGGCGCTCGGCGGCGAGGGCCGGCGCCAGCTCGAACCACAGGGTCAGGTCGGGTTGTCGCCCCTGCTGCACCCAGCCCTCGAGTTGCGCCAGCACGTCGCGGTCGAAGCCGCGGCCGCCGCCCTGATAGGCGAAGGTGGCATCGGTGAAGCGGTCGCACAGCACCGTGGTGCCGCTGGCGAGTGCCGGCTCGATGGCCTGCTACCAGATGGTCACGGCGGGCCGCGAATACCAGCAGCGTTTCGGTCAGTGCATCCATGGCCTCATGCAGCAACTGCTCGCGCAGCCGCTCGGCCAGGGGCGTACCGCCCGGCTCGCGCGTGACCAGCACCCGCTGACCGTGCTCTTGCAGCCAGGCGGCCAAGGCTTCGATGTGCGACGACTTGCCGGCGCCGTCGATGCCTTCGAAGGTGATGAAACGGCCGCGCGTGGCGGCCGGCGCGGCCGGCGTTGTGGTCACTGGGCGGTCACGGCGCGCTCTTGCCGCCGCGCTGGAATTGATTCACCGCGCGATTATGGTCGGCCAGCGATTCACTGAAGATGCTGGCGCCACTGCCGTCACTGCGGGCGACGAAGTACAGCGCGCGGCTTGGCGCCGGCTTCACCGCGGCACGCAGCGACGCGCCACCCGGCATCGCGATCGGCGTCGGCGGCAGGCCACGGCGGGTGTAGGTGTTGTAGGGGCCGTCCGCCAGCAGGTCGCGCTTCCTCAGGTTGCCGTCGAAGGCCGCGCCCAGCCCGTAGATCACCGTCGGGTCGGTCTGCAACGGCATGCCGATGCGCAGCCGGTTGACGAACACCGCGGCCACCAGGCCGCGGTCGGCGTCGCGGCCGGTTTCCTTCTCGACGATCGAGGCCAGGACCAGCGCCTCGTCCATCGACTTCAGCGGCAGGTCGGCGGCCCGCTCGGCCCAGGCGCTGACCAGCCGCCGCAGCATCGCGGCGTGAGCCCGCTTCAGGACCGTCAGATCGCTGACGCCGCGGCTGTAGGCGTAGGTGTCCGGAAAGAAGCGCCCCTCTGGTGACTGGCCGGGCTCGCCCAGCGCGGCCATCAGCTGGGCATCGGTCAGGCCGCGCGTGGCCGGCTTCAGCGATGGTGCGCGGGCCATCGCCTCGCGCATCTGCGTGAAGGTGCCGCCTTCGGCGAAGCGCACGTTCTCGAGGATTTCGTCGCCGCGCACCATCTTGTCGAGCAGCTCGCGCGGCGTGATGCCGGCTTCGATCTCGTAGCTGCCGGCGCGGATCTGGCGCGACCGGCCCGACCAGCGGAACCACTCATAAAGCAGCCGTGGTGGCACCTGCACGCCCGCCTCGACCCACAGCTCGGCGACGCGGCGGGGCGACAGGCCGGGCTCGACCGAAACCTCGACGGCGGGCGCAGCCAGCGGCAGCGGGCGTTGCAACCACCACCACGCCGCCGCTGCCGCAGCCAGCCCGGCCAGCGCGAACAGCAACAACAAGCGCAGCAGCCAGCGCATCACCCAACGACCGTGTGGTTCATGTCGGCCCATGATAATCACCGCATGAGCGAGCCTGATCTGAAGACATTGCAGGGCGTGGTGCGCCTTGCCGACTGGGGTGTGATCCGTGCGCAGGGCGCCGATGCCGCCAGCTTCCTGCACGGCCAGTTGACGCAGGACGTGCAGCACCTCGACGCGCACGCGGCCCGCCTGGCCGGCTATTGCTCGGCCAAGGGGCGGCTGCTGGCGAGCGCGGTGATCTGGCGCGACGCGGCCGATGAGCTGCTGCTGGCGTGCAGCGCCGACGTGTTGCCCGCCACGCTGAAGCGGCTGTCGATGTTCGTGCTGCGCGCGCGCTGCAAGCTGACCGATACCAGCGCTGCCGTCGCCCTCTACGGCCTGACGGGCGCTGCGGCCGGCGCCTGGCTCGGCGAGCAGGCACCGGTGCAGGCTTGGCAATGTGCCGACACCGCACGGGGACGGGTCGTGCGCCTGCCCGATGCGCAGGGTGTGGTGCGGTACCTGCTGGCATTGCCCCACGACGTCGCGGCCCCTGCCCTGCCTCCACTGTCCGCCGCCGCGTGGGGCTGGCTCGAGGTCACCAGCGGCGTCGCGCGCATCGTCGCTGCCACCGCGGAGCAGTTCGTGCCGCAGATGGTCAACTTCGAACTGGTGGGTGGCGTGAACTTCCAGAAGGGCTGCTACCCGGGCCAGGAAGTCGTCGCACGCAGCCAGTACCGCGGCACGCTCAAACGCCGCGCGTTCGTGTTCGATGTCGATGCCGCCGCCTTGCCGGGCCAGGAGGTCTTTCACAGCGCAGACGCTGCCCAGCCCGCGGGCATGGTCGTCAACGCCGCGGTGCTCGGCGCCGCGCACCGTGCGCTGGTCGAAGTCAAGCTCACCGCGCTCGATGCCGGCACGCTGCACCTTGGCGCGGCCGGCGGCCCCGTCTTGCGCCGCAGCGCACAACCTTACCCAGTGCCGCTCGAGGCCGCAGCCTGACGGTCGGCGATGGCCGGTGAAGCGCAGCTCTATGTCTACTACCGCGTGCGGCCGGTCGATGCCCCGGCGGTGATCGACGCGGTTGGCGCGCTGCATGCCGGTTGGCGGGCCCGATGGCCGGGCCTTGCCTGCGCGCTGGCACGGCGTGCCGACGCGCACGATCGCGATGCGACGGGGCCATGGACGCTGATGGAGACGTACACGCAACCCGGTGGCGTCCCGGCATCGCGTCGGCGCGAAATCGAGCGCGCGGCTCGCGAGCGACTCGGCGCCTGGATCGTCGGCGAGCGGCACGTCGAAGTCTTCGTGCCATGTGCCTGATCGCGCTGGCGCTCGAACAGCACCCGCGCTATGCGCTGGTCATCGCCGCCAACCGCGACGAATTCCTGCACCGCCCGGCCGCCGCGCTCGATTGGTGGCGGCCCGCGCCGGGCGCCGCGCCGCTGCTCGGCGGGCGCGACTTGCGCGCCGGCGGCACCTGGATGGGCCTGTCCGCCGAGGGCCGCATTGCGCTGTTGACCAACGTGCGCGATCCGTCGCGTCAACGCGAATCGGCGCCGTCGCGCGGTGCGATCGTGCCGGCGTGGCTGGCCGGGTCGCACAGGCCTGTCGACTTCTGGCAACGCACCGCCGCTGCCGGGCACAACCCGTTCAACCTGCTCGCCAGCGATGGCCACGCCGGCCGCTGGTGGTGTAGCGATGACCGCGCGGCGGCACCGCGGCCACTCGGCCCCGGCGTGTACGGCCTGTCCAATGCCGCGCTCGATACGCCGTGGCCGAAGGTCGAGCGGCTGAAACACGCGCTCGTCGCCGCGCTGGCCAACGCGGAGGCGCTCGAAAACCGGCTGTTCGACGCCTTGGCCGACACGACACCGGTCGCCGATGACGCCCTGCCCGACACCGGCATCGGAGTCGAACGCGAACGCTGGCTCGCGCCGGCGTTCATCCGCACGCCCGACGCGCGTTACGGCACGCGCTGCTCGACACTGCTGATTGCCGAACGCACGGCGCACGGTTTCAGCGCACAGGTGGTCGAGCGCCAGTTCGATGCCGACGGCCGCACTGCCAGCCAGCGCCGCGTGCGTTTCGCGCGCTGGCCCCTGGCCGACACTGAACTGCCGCGCGTCGAGACGGACCGTGTCCGCTGAGCGTCGGGTATCAGCCGAGCGCGCGGAACATCTCCTGGTGCGCGATGCCGGCCTCGGTGAAAGCCGGCCCGCGCGCCGTGAAGCCGGCGCGGGCATAGAAGCCGACCGCGCTGGCCTGGGCGTGCAGGAACACTTCCCGGTCGCCTCGCCCGCGTGCCGCGCCGAGGAGTGCGTCGAGCAGCGGCCGGCCGATGCCTGCCCCGCGCACACCCGCCGCGACGGCCATGCGCCCGATCTTGGCCACGCCGGGCGCGTGGCCGACCAGCCGGCCGGTGGCCAATGCCTGGCCCAGGCGGTTGAACGCGACCGCATGCAGCGCCTGCACGTCGGCCGCGTCCTGCTCCAGCGCCGCCGGGATGCCCTGCTCCTGCACGAACACTGCCTCGCGGATCGAGCGTGCATCGCTGCCGAGGGTGGCCCAATTGCCGACGCGCACGTCGATCATCGGCGCACCGGCCTCGAAGGCTTGCAGCACCTCGCGCAGCGCCGGCGGCACCGGCTTGGCGGTTTGCGTCACCGGATCGGCGAACACATAGACCAGATCGCCATGCACGAGCCGCTGCTCGGCGCGGAACACCGCGGCCTGCAGCAGCATCGACGACTTGCCGATGCGCGCGCAGCGGATGCCGACGTCGAGCAGATCGTCGTAGCGCGCCGAGCCCTCGTATTCGAGCGTCGCCTTGCGCACGTACAGGTCGCCGCCGAGCCGCTCCATCGTCTCGTGGTACGGCAGCGCCAGCGCGCGCCAGTAGCCGGCCACGGCGGTGTCGAAGTACATCAGGTAGTGGCCGTTGAAGACGATGCGCTGCATGTCGACCTCGACCCAGCGCACGCGCAGGCGCTCGAGGAAGCGAAAGCCGCTGCGCGGCGGCGTCGCGTGATGTTCGGTCATGGAGGGCTCCAGGCAGAAGCGAGGGCATCGGCAGCGAACGCGAGGGCTGCGCCCGCCTCCTTCAGCACGCGGCCCATCTTGATGAAATCGTGCGTCATGCCGCGCACCAGGTCGAGATGCACCGCCACGCCGGCGGCGCGCAGGCGGTCGGCGTAGGCCAGGCCTTCGTCGACCAGCGGATCGCACTCGGCCAGGATCACGCACGCCGGCGCGACGCCGTCGACGTCGTCGGCGTACAGCGGCGAGAAGCGCCAGTGGCGGCGATGGTGATGGTCGATGGCGTGGTCGAAGAACCAGTCGATCGTCGCGGCGTCGAGCAGGAAGCCGTTGGCGAACAGGTGGCGTGATGCGGTGGCGCCGTCGGCCGCGGTGCCCGGCGTGATCAGCAATTGCAGCGCCAGCGGCAGGCCGTGATCGCGCGCCTGCAGCGCGGCCACCGCGGCCAGCGTGCCACCGGCGCTGTCGCCGCCGACGGCCAGGCGGTGACCGTCGAGGCCGAACGACGCCGCGTGGTCGACCAGCCATTGCAGCACGGCCCAGGTGTCGTCCGCCGCCGCGGGAAAGCGATGCTCGGGCGCCAGGCGGTAATCCAGCGCCAGCACCGCACCGCCGCTGCGCAGCGCCAATTGCCGGCACAGGCTGTCGTGCGTCTCGAGGTTGCCGACGACGAATCCACCGCCGTGCAGGTACAGCAACAACGGCAGCCGTTCGTGCGAGGGGGCATACAGCCGCGCAGGCAGTAGGCCGTCCGCGCCGGGCACCGTGAGCTCCTCGACGCGCGCCAGCGCCACGCGCGGCGGCTCCAGCACTTCGGCACCCAGCGTGTAGGCACTGCGCGCCGCCGCAGGGGTCAGCGCATGGAATGGCGGCCGCCCGGCGCGGCGGATGCGCTCCAGCACACCGCCCATCGCGGGCGTCAGCAACCGGGTCGTCGGGTTCATCGGGCCGCTAGCATACTGAGCATGGACGCGCGGCTGCGTTCGACCGATCCCACAGCGGCATGGCCCACATCCAGTACCTGACCCAGATCCACCTCGACCCCGGGGTCGTGCAGCGGCTGCCCGAGGAATGCGGCCGCGTCGGCATCACCCGGCCGCTGGTGATCAGCGACGCTGGCGTACGTGCCGCGGGCGTGCTCGCGCAGGCACTGACCGCGCTCGGCGGCACGCCGCATGCGGTGTTCGACGCCACGCCGTCGAACCCGACCGAGGCCGCGGTGCGCGCGGCCGCAGCGATGTATGCCGCCGAACGCTGCGATGGGCTGATCGCGGTCGGCGGCGGATCGTCGATCGATCTGGCCAAGGGCGTCGCGATCGCCGCCACGCACGACGGGCCGCTCGTGGGCTACGCCACCATCGAGGGCGCCAGCCCGCGCATCAGCGCGCGCGTGGCGCCGTTGATCGCGGTGCCGACGACCGCCGGCACCGGCAGCGAGGTCGCCCGCGGCGCGATCCTGATCGTCGACGACGGCCGCAAGCTGGGATTTCACAGCTGGCACCTGGTGCCCAAGGCGGCGCTGCTCGACCCGCTGTTGACGCTGGGCCTGCCGCCGGGGCTGACCGCCGCCACCGGCATGGACGCGGTCGCGCATTGCATCGAGACCTTCATGGCCCCGGCTGTCAACCCGCCGGCCGACGGCATCGCGCTCGATGGCCTGGCGCGCGGCTGGGCGCACATCGAGCGCGCCACGCGCGACGGCCACGATGTCGACGCGCGCTGGCAGATGCTCAGCGCTTCGATGCAGGGCGCGATGGCGTTCCAGAAAGGCCTGGGCTGCGTGCATTCGCTGTCGCACAGCCTCGGCGGCGTGAATCCGAAGCTGCACCACGGCACGCTGAACGCGATGTTCCTGCCCGCGGTGGTGCGCTTCAACGCCGCGGCGGAATCGATCCGCCGCGAGCGCCGGCTGGAGCGCATGGCGCAGGCCATGGACCTGCCGGCGTGCGACGAGCAAGGCCGCGACATCGCCGAAGCGATCCGCGCGATGAACACGGCCCTCGGCCTGCCCGGCGGCCTGGCCGAGATGGGCGTGACGCCCGACCTGTTCGAGCGCGTGATCGACGGCGCGCTGGCCGACCATTGCCACAAGACCAACCCCCGTCTCGCCAACCGCGACGACTACCGCGCAATGCTCGAAGCGTCGATGTAAAGAAAAGGGGCCCCGTCGGGGCCCCTTTCAGCGGTGCACGCAACGCGCTCAGGCCAGCGCCGGGCCGCTCCCAAGCGGCATGAGGCCCCAAGGGCCACGCAGGGGCCCCTGCGTGGCCCCGGGGGCGCGAGTCCAGCGAGCGGGGGCCGTCATCACCCGTGCTTCTGGTCGAAGAACTGCTCGTCCTCCGTCGAGCCTTTCAGCGCCGCCGTCGACGATTGCCGTTCGATGGTCGTCGTGACCGCATCGAAGTAGCCGGTGCCGACCTCGCGCTGGTGCTTGACCGCAGTGAAGCCGCGCTCGGCCGCCGCGAATTCCTTTTCCTGCAACTCGACGAACGCGCTCATGTTGTTGCGCGCGTAGCCGTAGGCCAGGTCGAACATCGAATAGTTCAGGCTGTGGAAGCCGGCCAGCGTGATGAACTGGAACTTGTAGCCCATCGCACCCAGCTCGCGCTGGAACTTGGCGATCGTCGCATCGTCGAGGTTCTTCTTCCAGTTGAAGCTCGGTGAGCAGTTGTAGGCCAGCAGCTTGCCCGGGAACTTGGCATGGATCGCATCGGCCCAGGCCTTCGCGAAAGCCAGGTCGGGCTTGCCGGTCTCGCACCACAGCATGTCGACGTACGGCGCATAGGCCAGGCCGCGGGCGATCGACTGGTCGAGGCCATTGCGGGTGCGGTAGAAGCCCTCGACGGTGCGCTCGCCGGTGCAGAACGGCTGGTCGATCGGGTCGACGTCGCTGGTCACCAGATCGGCCGCTTCGGCATCGGTGCGCGCCAGCAGCACCGTCGGCACGCCCATCACGTCGGCGGCCAGGCGCGCCGCCACCAGCTTGGCCACCGCGTCACGCGTCGGCACCAGCACCTTGCCGCCCATGTGGCCGCACTTCTTCACCGACGCGAGCTGGTCCTCGAAGTGCACGCCGGCGGCACCGGCTTCGATCATGGCCTTCATCAGCTCGAAGGCATTCAGCACGCCACCGAAGCCGGCCTCGGCATCGGCCACGATCGGCGCGAAGTAGTCGACGTCGTTCTTGCCTTCGCTCCACTGGATCTGGTCGGCGCGGGCAAAGGTCGCGTTGATCTTCTTCACCACCTTGGGCACCGAATCCACCGAGTACAGCGACTGGTCCGGGTACATCTCGCCATTGCTGTTGGCGTCGCCGGCGACCTGCCAGCCCGACAGGTAGATCGCCTTCAGGCCGGCCTTGACCTGCTGCATCGCCTGGTTGCCGGTCAGTGCGCCGAGCGTGGCGACGAAGGGCTCGGTGTTGACCAGCGTCCACAGCTTCTCGGCGCCGCGTTTGGCCAGCGTGTGCTCGATCGCCAGCGAGCCGCGCAGGCGTACCACGTCGGCGGCGCTGTAGCCGCGCGTGATGCCCTTCCAGCGCGGGTTCTCGGCCCACTCCTTGTCGAGGGCGGCGACTTGTTGTTCACGGGTCGGTTGGGTCATGAGAGCTCCTTGAGGTTGAGAAAAGGCGAGGTCCGATGGCGTCAGATTACCGCGTCGCAGGCCATGTGTGATGACTTATGTCTTATATAAGACTAAAAATTGTTTTCTTGTAAATCAATGACTTGGCGCGACATTTTTACGATATGGAAAGTTGTTGCTCTGCACAAAATTTGGCTGGCCTGACGCGATAGCGCCAATTTCGCAAAATGAAATCGTGAGTTCGCATCGCGAAATGGTCGCGCATCGAAGCCGCAGTGCAGCTGTCGGTGCTTATGATCCCGCCCCTTGCGCCCACGCACCGACGCTGCCATGACCGGTTTCGCCTACACCGCCAACAACGCTTTCATGAAAGTCCCGGCGGCCGAGCGGCAGCGCTACGCGGTGGCCGGCGTGGCTTGGGACGGCTCGACCACCAACCGCCCCGGCGCACGGATGGGTCCGCGCGCGATTCGCGAAGCCAGCCACATGCTGTGCGACGGCATCCACCCACTCTTCAATGTCACGCCGGCCGGCCATCTGGGCGATGCCGGCGACCTGCCCTTGCCCAACACCGGCCTCGCCGCGATGCGCGAGGCGATGGCAGCCCAGTTGCCGGCGTTGATCGCGCGCCACCACATGGTCTGGATCGGTGGCGATCACTCGATCACGCTGCCGCTCCTGCGCGCCTACCGAGCGCATCTCGGGCGGCCGTTGGCGGTGCTGCACTTCGATGCCCATTGCGACACCTGGACCGACCACTTCGGCGAGCCGAGCGGTCACGGCACCTGGGTCTGCGAGGCGATGCAGGAGGGGCTGGTGGTGAAGGACTGCTTCATGCAACTGGGCATCCGGTCGGCGGGCGAGCGCAGCGCACGCGAGTACGTGCGTGACCAAGGCGGCCTGATCTACACCGCACGTGAGCTGCGCGGTCTCGAAAGCCCGCAGCAACTCGCGCCCCTGCTCGACACCTTGCGCGCTCGCCTGGCCGCCCACGGCACGCCACCGCTCTATGTGAGCCTGGACATCGATTGCCTCGATCCGGCATTTGCCCCCGGCACTGGCACGCCGGAGGCTGGCGGCATGAACACCAATCAGGTGCTCAGCGTGCTCGAGGGCTTGAAGGACATCGATTGCGTCGGCATGGACTGCGTCGAGGTGGCGCCGCCATACGACCACGCCGAGCTCACCAGCCTGGCTGCCGCCAGCTTCATCTGGACCTACCTGTGCGGCCGCATCGCGTCGGCGCAGGCCTGACCCGCGCGATCACAACGCCAGTGCCGTCGTCTTCTTCACCGTGCGCAACACCAGCATCGAGTTCGACCGCATGACGCCGGGCAGGCGCATCAGCACCTCGGTGTGGAAGCGCTCGAGGTCTTCGGCGTCGCGGTAAGTGAAGCGGATCAGGTAGTCGTTGCTGCCGGCCACGTAGTAGCAGTCGAGCACGCGCGGCTCGTCGCGCACGGCCTGCTCGAAGGCTGCGAGTGCGGTATCGGTCAGCGTTTCGAGGTTGACGATCGTGAAGCTGGTGCCGTGCTGGCCGACGGCCTTGGGATTGAGCAGCGCGGTGTACTGGGCGATGACGCCGGCCTCCTCGAGGTGCTTGACGCGGCGTAGGCAGGCCGATGGCGACAAGTGGATGCGCTGCGCCAGCTCCAGGTTGGTGAGGCGGCCGTCGGCCTGCAACTCGGTGAGGATCGACACGTCGATCGCATCAAGTTGCACGATGCTGCTTTGATTTCGCATTTAGTGCTGTCTGGAACGCTGTTTGTTCGCATGATATTGCGAAACGGCGGGTAAGCCCGCGTCCATTGCGCAATCCTATTGCGCCCGCGCTTGCCTAGACTGGCGGCATTGCGAGGGCCACACTGCCTGCTTCGCTATTCGTTCGGAGAAGACCATGGCCAAGAACATGGATGCCTACTGGATGCCGTTCACTGCCAACCGGCAGTTCAAGAAAGCGCCACGCCTGCTGGCCAGGAGCCAGGGCATGCACTTCTGGACGCCGGAAGGCCGCGAGATCCTCGATGGCGTGGCCGGGCTGTGGTGCGTGAATGCCGGCCACGCGCGGCCGAAGATCGTGCAGGCCATCGCCGAACAGGCCGCCGAACTCGATTTCGCACCGTCGTTCCAGATGGGCCACCCAAAGGCCTTCGAACTGGCCGAGGAATTGGTCAAGATCGCGCCGCAGGGCTTGAACAAGGTCTTCTACACCAACTCGGGCTCCGAATCGGTCGAGACGGCGCTGAAGATGGCCATCGCCTACCACCGCGTGCGCGGCGAGGGCGCGCGCACGCGGCTGATCGGCCGCGAGCGCGGCTACCACGGCGTCAACTTCGGCGGCATCTCGGTCGGCGGCATCGTCGCCAACCGCAAGATGTTCGGCACGCTGCTGGCCGGCGTCGACCACATCCGCCACACGCACGACCCGGCGCGCAACGCGTTCTCGGTCGGCCTGCCGCGATACGGCGCCGAGTTCGCCGACGACCTCGAGCGCCTGGTCGCGCTGCACGACGCGTCGACGATCGCCGCGGTGATCGTCGAGCCGGTGGCCGGCTCGACCGGCGTGCTGCTGCCGCCCCAGGGCTACCTGCAGCGGCTGCGCGAGATCTGCGACAAGCACGGCATCCTGCTGATCTTCGACGAGGTCATCACCGGCTTCGGCCGCACCGGCCAGCCGTTCGCGGCGCAGACCTTCGGCGTCACGCCCGATTTGATGACGGTGGCCAAGGGCCTGACCAACGGCTGCGTGCCGATGGGCGCGGTGTTCGCCACCGACAAGATCCACGACGCCTTCATGAGCGGGCCCGAGCACCTGATCGAGTTTTTCCACGGCTACACCTACTCGGCGCACCCGCTGGCCTGTGCCGCGGCGCTGGCCACGCTCGAGACCTACGCCGACGAAGGCCTGCTGACGCGCGCCGCACAACTCGAAGGCTATTTCGCCGACGCGCTGCATTCGCTGAAAGGCCTGCCCAACGTCATCGACATCCGCAACATCGGCCTGGTCGGCGGTGTCGAGCTCGCCGCCCTGCCCGGCGAGCCGGCCAAGCGGGCCTTCAACGTCTTCCTCGACTGCTGGGAACAGGGCTTGCTTGTGCGTACGACCGGCGACATCGTCGCGCTGTCGCCACCGTTGATCATCGAGAAGCCGCAGATCGACCGCATCGTCGACGTGCTCGGCGCCGCCATCAAGCGCAACGCGTGACGAGCCGGCGACCGGAACCCACCAAGGACACTGCCTAGCGCATACCGTATGCCCCTGCTCGACACGGACCGCGAACTGACGCGCCACTCGTACTACGCCGCCACGGCGTCGCGCACGCAGCACTTTGCTGCGCTGCAGGGCGATGCCGGCGCGTGCGATGTGGCCATCGTCGGCGGTGGGCTGGCGGGCTTGTCGGCTGCGATCGAGTTGCGCGAACGCGGCTTCGACGTGGCGCTGCTCGAAGCGCACGAAATCGGCTGGGGCGCCAGCGGCCGCAACGGCGGCCAGGCGATCCACGGCCTGGCCTGCGACCAGGCCACGATCGAGGCCCAACTGGGCCGCGAGGCGGCCAAGCGCGTGTTCGACATGTCGATCGAGTCGCTCGACCTGATGCGCCAGCGCTGCGCGCGCTTTGCCATCGACTGCGACTGGCGCGATGGTCACCTCGCGGTGGCCACCAGCGAACGCAAGGCGCGCCACCTGCGTGCCGACGTGGATGCCTTGCAGGCCCGCTACGGCTACCCGCTGCAGTGGATCGCCCGCGCCGACCTGCCGCGCTGGATCGCGAGTCCGGGTTACGTGGCCGGTGCGCATGACCCGCGCTCGGGCCACCTGCACCCGCTGAAGTACTGCTTCGGCTTGGCGCGCGCCGCGGCCGGGCTGGGCGTGCGGCTGCACGAGGGCACGGCGGTCACGCGCATCGACAGCGGCCGCGACAGCGTGACGCTGCGCACCGCCAGCGGCGCCTCGCTGCGCGCGCGCCAGTTGCTGCTGGCCGGCAACGTCTACCTGCAGGAACTGGCGCCGGCGCTGGCGCCGCAACTGGCCGCACGGATCATGCCCGTCGGCACCTACATCGTCTGCTCCAAGGCGATGCCCGCCGCGCAGGCGAATGCACTGATCCCGTGCGGCGCTGCGGTGTGCGACACCAATTTCGTGCTCGATTACTTCCGCACCACCGCCGACCACCGCATGCTCTATGGCGGCCGCGTCAGCTACAGCACCGCCACGCCGATGAACCTGGCCGCCTCGATGCAAAAGCGCATGGCGCAGACCTTCCCGCAGCTGCGCGACGTCGAGGTCGAGTACGCCTGGGGCGGCTTCGTCGACATCTCGATGAACCGCGCGCCCGATTTCGGCCGCGTGCCCGCGCTCGGCGGCGCGGTGTATTACTTGCAGGGTTTCTCCGGCCATGGCCTGGCATTGACTGGCCTGGCGGGCAAGCTGGTGGCCGAGGCGATGGCCGGCGACGCCGCGCGCTTCGACACCTTCGCACGGCTGAAGCATCGCCCGTTCCCCGGCGGCCGCGCGCTGCGCACCCCGGCGCTGGTGCTCGGCATGGCCTATTACCGCCTGAAGGATCTGTTGTGAAGAGAGCTACCGCGAGCAGCTCGCGGGCCGAGCGCCGGGCCGCTCCCAAGCCGGCCCGCATCCCCTCGGGTGATCGGCCGCGGTACGCCGCGGACGAGGGGCTCCAATGAGCAAACCCGTGGTGCTGGTGCCCGCCTGCAATCGCATGCTCGGCCACCACCCGTTCCACATCGCCGGCAAGAAGTACATCGATGCGGTGCGGCTGGCGGGCTGTCAGCCGCTGGTGGTGCCGAGCGCCGCGCTCGATGAACTCGACGCATTGCTGGCGCTGGCCGACGGCCTGCTGCTGACCGGCTCGCCATCGAACGTGCATCCGAGCCACTTCGACGAGGGTGTGCACAACCCGGCGCTGCCGCTCGACACCGCGCGCGATGCCTGGACGCTGCCGCTGATTCCGAAGGCACTGGCGCTGCGCCGTGCCGCTGCTGGCGATCTGCCGCGGTGCGCAGGAAACCAACGTCGCGCTGGGCGGCAGCCTGCACCAGGCGGTGCAGGACGTGCCGGGCTTCAACGATCACCGCGCCGACGACGCTGCGCCGGTCGAGGTGCAGTACGGGCTGTCGCACAGCGTGGCCGTCGAGCCCGGCGGCGTGCTGGCGCGCGTGCTCGACCGCAGCCGTTTCGACGTCAACTCGCTGCATGCCCAGGCGGTGAACCGGCTGGCCGACGGGCTGCGCGTCGAGGCCCGTGCGCCCGATGGCGTGATCGAGGCGTTCGCCCACCCTGGTGCCCCCGGCTTCAACCTTTGCGTGCAATGGCACCCGGAGTGGCTGGCCCAGGACAACCCGGTATCGATGCAACTGCTGGCGGCCTTCGGCGCCGCGTGCCGCTCGTACCGCACCGACAAGACAACTCAGTAGGGGACCCCATGGTCGTACGCGACAACTTCACATTCAGCGAACTCGAGAACTGGCTCAACGAGCGGCGCGTCACCGAAATCGAGTGCCTGGTGCCCGACTTGACCGGCGTGGCCCGCGGCAAGATCCTGCCGCGCCAGAAATTCACCGAGGACCGCGGCATGCGCCTGCCCGAGGTGGTGGTGGCGATGGGCGTGACCGGCGAATTCCCCGAGGAAGGGCCGTACTACGACGTCATCACGCCGACCGACCGCGACATGCACCTGCGCCCCGACCCGAGCACGGTGCGCATCGTGCCGTGGGCGGTGGACCCGACGGCGCAGGTGATCCACGACTGCTACGACCGCGACGGCAAGCTCGTCAGCTACGCGCCGCGCTCGGTGCTGCGCCGCGTCTGCGACCTGTTCGACGCCAAGGGCTGGGATCCGGTGGTGGCGCCCGAACTGGAGTTCTACCTGGTCGCGCGCAACACCGATCCCGACGTGCCGCTGAAGCCCCCGATCGGCCGCAGCGGCCGCAGCGAAACGTCGCGCCAGGCCTACTCGATCGACGCCGTCAACGAATTCGATCCGTTGTTCGAGGATGTTTACGACTACTGCGAGAAGATGGAGCTGAACGTCGACACGCTGATCCACGAGGTCGGCGCCGGCCAGATGGAGATCAACTTCTTCCATGCCCATCCGCTGGGCCTCGCGGACGAGGTGTTCCTGTTCAAGCGCACGGTACGCGAGGCGGCGCTGCGCCACGACATGTTCGCCACCTTCATGGCCAAGCCGATCGCCGGCGAGCCCGGCAGCGCGATGCACATCCACCAGAGCGTGCTGGCCAAGGCCACCGGGCTCAACATCTTCAGCAACGCGGACGGCTCGCCATCGCAGGAGTTCTTCTGGTACATCGGCGGCCTGCAGAAGTACATCCCGGCGGCGATGGCGCTGTTCGCGCCCTACGTCAACAGCTACCGGCGGCTGGCACGCTTCACCGCGGCGCCGATCAACATCCAGTGGGGCACCGACAACCGCACGGTCGGCATTCGCAGCCCGGTGGCGACGCCGGCGGCGCGGCGCATCGAGAACCGCGTCATCGGCGCCGACGCCAATCCCTACGTGGCACTGGCCGCGACGCTGGCCTGCGGCTACCTGGGCATGGTCAACCGCATCGAGCCGTCGCACGAATGCAAGGGCGATGCCTACCTCGGCGATCACCAGTTGCCGCGCAGCCTCGGCGAAGCGCTGGCGCTGCTGCGCGGGGAGCGCGACCTGGCCGAGGTGCTCGGCGCCGATTTCGTCACCGTGTACTCGGAGATCAAGGAAGTCGAGTACGCCGAATTCATGAAGGTGATTTCGCCATGGGAGCGCGAGCATCTTCTGCTGCACGTTTGAAGGACACACCGCCATGAACGCCGTTCTGACCCCCCGCACCGAGCCCCGCAACCGCACCACGCAGGAGTGGCAGGCCGCCGATGCGGCCCACTTCCTGCATCCGTTCACCGATTTCAAGGCGCTGGCCCGGAAGGGCTCGCGCGTGATCACGCGGGCCGACAACATCTACCTGTGGGACAGCGACGGGAAGAAGATCCTCGACGCGATGAGCGGCCTGTGGTGCGTCAACGTCGGCTACGGCCAGCGCGCGCTGATCGATGCCGCGACGCGCCAGTTGGAGGCGCTGCCGTTCTACAACGCCTTCTTCCAGACCGCCACGCCGCCGGCGATCGAGTTGGCCGAACTGCTGGCCGAGGTCAGCCCGCCGCAGTTCCAGCACGTGTTCTTCTCCGGCTCGGGCTCGGAGGGCAACGACACCATCGTGCGCATGGTGCGCCGCTACTGGGACATCCTCGGCCAGCCCGAACGGCAGGTGATCATCAGCCGCAAGAACGCCTACCACGGCTCGACGATGGCCGGCGCGTCGCTGGGCGGCATGGCCGGCATGCACGCCCAGGGCGGCCTGCCGATCCCCGGCATCGTGCACATCGAGCAGCCGTACTGGTTCGAGAATGCCGCGCCGGGCATGTCGCGCGACGACTTCGGCCTGGTCGCGGCGCGTTGGCTCGAAAGCAAGATCCTCGAGATCGGCGCCGACAAGGTGGCGGCGTTCATCGGCGAGCCGGTCCAGGGCGCTGGCGGCGTGATCGTGCCGCCTGCCACCTACTGGCCCGAGATCCAGCGCATCTGCGACCAGTACGGCATCCTGCTGGTGAGCGACGAGGTCATCACCGGCTTCGGCCGCACCGGGCGCTGGTTCGGCTGCGAAACGATGGGCACGCGGCCCGACCTGATGACCTTCGCCAAGGGCGTGAGCAGCGGCTACATCCCGCTCGGCGGCGTGATGGTCGGCGACCGCGTCGCCAACGTGCTGATCGAGCAAGGTGGCGAGTTCAACCACGGCTACACCTACTCCGGCCACCCGGTCGCCTGCGCGGTGGCGCTGGCCAACATCAAGCTGGTGCGCGAGCTCGGCCTGGTGGAGCGTGTGCGCGACGATGTCGGCCCCTACCTCGCGCAAGCGTTCGCACAGTTGGCGGAGCACCCGCTGGTCGGCGAGGCGCAGACCTGCGGCCTGATGGGGGCGTTGCTGCTGGTGAAGGACAAGCATGGGCGCGGCGATCGCGGCACGCCCTTTGCTTCCGATCTGGAGGTCGGGATGGTCTGTCGCGGCCACTGCTTCGCCAACGGACTGATCATGCGCGCCGTCGGCGACCGCATGATCATCGCGCCGCCGCTGGTGATCACCCGCGCACAGATCGACGAGATGGTGGCGCTGATCCGCCGCTGCCTCGACCTGACCCTGGCCGATGTGCGCGCGCGCGGCTGGGACCGCTGAGCATTCCCCCCAATGACCGGCAGTCGTCCACCGCCTAGACTGCCCCGTTGACCGCTGTCGTTCATCCCCACCCGGAGGTTTCCGCATCATGATCAAACCGTTCTCGCTGCGCACCGTCGGCACCCTCGGTGCCCTCGCGCTGGCCCTGTGTTCCCCGGGGCTGCGCGCCCAGGAGGAGGACAAGGTTCTCAATATCTACAACTGGTCGGACTACATCGCCGAGGACACGATCCGGAACTTCGAGAAAGAGACCGGTATCAAGGTCCGCTACGACAACTTCGACAACAACGAGATCGTCCACGCCAAGCTGGTCGCCGGCAAGACCGGCTACGACGTCGTGGTGCCGTCGTCGAATTGGGCCAAGCTGCAGATCGACGGCGGCCTGTTGCGCAAGCTCGACAAGGGCCAGTTGCCGAACTTCAAGAACCTCGACCCGGCGGTGCAGGGGCAGCTGGCGCGCATGGACCCGGGCAACGACTACATGGTCAACTGGCTGTGGGGCTTCACCACCGTCGGCATCAACGTCGACAAGGTCAAGGCCGCGCTGGGGCCGACGCCGATGCCCGACAACGTCTGGGATCTGGTGTTCAAGCCCGAGTACATCAGCAAGATGAAGTCGTGCGGCGTGTCGTTCCTCGATGCCGCCTCCGAGGTGGTGCCGGCCGCGCTGCACTACCTGGGCAAGCCGCCGTTCAGCAAGAACCCGTCCGACTACTCGGCTGCAGCCAACCTGCTGAAGGCCGTGCGGCCGCATGTCTCGCTGTTCAGCTCGTCGGGCTACATCAATGACATGGCGAACGGCTCGATCTGCCTGGCGCTGGGCTGGTCGGGGGACATCAACATCGCGCGCCAGCGCGCCATCGACGGCAAGACCGGGCAGAACATCCAGGCCCTGATCCCGAAGAACGGCGGGCTGCTGTTCTTCGACGTGATGGTGATCCCGGCCGACGCGTCACACCCCGGCAACGCACACAAGTTCATCAACTACATCCTGCGTCCGGAGGTCTCGGCCAGCCTGACCAACAAGGTCTTCTACGCCAATCCGACGACGGCCTCCAAGCCCTTCGTCAAGCCCGAGGTGGCCAGCAACCCGACGGTGTTCCTGCCGCCGGCCGACCTGAAGAACATGGTCCCGCCGGATTCGCTGTCGAACGACCTGCGCCGCCTGATGACCCGCACCTACACCTCCTTCAAGACGGGACTCTGATGACCGCCCACAAGCTTGCGGCTGCGCCGCTGCGCGCCCCCCCGAGGGGGAGCGCGGCCGCCTTGGGGCGGCCCGGCGACGGCCGAGGTTCGCGCTGACGAATATGGCTTCACCACCGCAATCATCGGGGGCCTTCCTGCAGATCCAGGACGTGGTCAAGGATTTCAGCGGCCACCTGGCCGTCAACCATGTCAGCCTGGATATTGCCAAGGGCGAGATCTTCGCGCTGCTCGGCTCGTCGGGGTGCGGCAAGAGCACGCTGCTGCGCATGCTGGCGGGGTTCGAGACGCCGACCTCCGGGCGCATCGTGCTCGATGGCCAGGATCTCGCCGGCCTGCCGCCGTACGAACGGCGCATGAACATGATGTTCCAGAGCTATGCGCTGTTCCCGCACCTCACGGTGTGGGACAACATCGCGTTCGGGCTGCGCCGCGAGGGGCTGGCCAAGGACAAGGTCGCCGCGCGGGTGGAGGCGATGCTGAAACTGGTGCAGCTCGGCAAGTACGCCAAGCGCAAGCCGCACCAGCTCTCCGGGGGGCAACAGCAGCGCGTCGCGCTGGCGCGCAGCCTGGCCAAGCAGCCGCAACTGCTGCTGCTCGACGAGCCGCTCGGTGCGCTCGACAAGAAACTGCGCGAAGAAACGCAGATCGAGCTGGTCAACATCATCGAGCAGGTCGGCGTGACCTGCGTGATGGTCACGCACGACCAGGAAGAGGCGATGACGATGGCCTCGCGCATCGCGGTGATGAGCGAAGGCAGCTTCCTGCAGGTCGGTGCGCCGGCCGACATCTACGAAACCCCGGCGAGTCGCTTCGTCGCCGATTTCATCGGCAACGTCAACCTGATGGACGGCACCGTCACGGTCGACCGCCCCGACCACGTGATCATCGACTGTGCCGACTGCCGCCACTACGTCGGCCACGGCATCACCGGCAACGAGGGCATGGCGGTCTCGGTGGCGCTGCGGCCCGAGAAGATCGCGCTGACGCGCGATGCGCCGCCCGAGACCGAATTCAACGCGGTGCAGGGCACGATCAAGGAGATGTCGTACTTCGGCAGCTTCACCGTCTATCACCTGACGCTGGCCAGTGGCGCATTGCTCAAGGTCAGCCAGGCCAACACGCAGCGTCACCGCGACGATGCGCTGACCTGGGGCGACCGTGCCTGGGCGCATTGGTCGCCGCTGGCCCATGTGGTGCTGACGTCATGAACGCCATGACCACGCTGCAGCGCCTGCGCTCGCTCGCCACCGGTCGCACCGCCGTCATCGGCGTGCCCTACCTGTGGCTGCTGGCGTTCTTCCTGCTGCCGTTCCTGATCGTTGCGCGCATCAGCGTGGCCGAGATGGAAAACGTGACGTTCAAGGACCTGCTGGTCTTCAAGGACGGCCTGCTGCAGCTGACCCTCAAGTTCACCGGTTACCAGTTCATCGTCGAAGACTCGCTTTACTTCGACGCCTACCTGCGCAGCGCTAAGTACGCCGCCGCGACCACCGTGCTGTGCCTGGCCATCGGCTACCCGTTCGCCTATTTCATGGCCCGCGCCCGGCCGACGGCGCAACCGGCGTTGCTGATGTTGGTGATGCTGCCGTTCTGGACCTCGTTCCTGCTGCGCGTCTATGCCTGGAAGGGCCTGCTCAGCGAGGGCGGCTGGATCGAGGGCGCGATCGTCGGTGTC
Organism: uncultured beta proteobacterium; assembly: GCA_963840805.1. Taxonomy (GTDB): domain Bacteria; phylum Pseudomonadota; class Gammaproteobacteria; order Burkholderiales; family Burkholderiaceae_C; genus CADEEN01. The sequence continues at coordinate 56,171 of CAWJAJ010000003.1, forward strand.
GGGCTCGACCGCCTGCTCTTCGCCGCCGGTCTGATCGAGGCCGAGGGGCGGCTGATGAACACCCCGTTCTCGCTGGTGCTCGGCATGGTCTACACCTACCTGCCGTTCATGGTGCTGCCGCTGTACGCGAACCTGGCCAAGATGGACCTGCGCCTGCTCGAAGCCGCCGCCGATCTCGGTGCCACGCCCTGGACAGCCTTCTGGCGCATCACCGTGCCGCTGTCCAAAGCCGGCATCATCGCCGGCTCGATGCTGGTGTTCATCCCGTGCGTCGGCGAGTTCGTGATCCCCGAGCTGCTCGGCGGCCCGCGCACCTTGATGATCGGCCGCGTGATGTGGGACGAGTTCTTCTCCAACAACGACTGGCCGATGGCCTCCAGCGTGGCCGTGGTGATGGTGCTGCTGATCATCGTGCCGCTGGCGATCTTCAACAAGTACCAGGCCGAGGCCCAGGAGAGGCGGCAATGAGTTGGGCCGAGCGCCGGGCCGCCCCCAAGCCGGCCCACATCCCCCCGGGGGATCGAACGATGGTCTCATCGGGCGAGGGGCTCCAATGAACGCCGCGCAGGTCAATCGCTGGTTTGCCCGCGGCTGGCTCGGCGCGGGCTTCGTGTTCCTGTACCTGCCGATCGTCGCGCTGGTGCTGTATTCGTTCAACGACTCACCGATTCCCAATGTCTGGCGCGGCTTCACGCTCAAGTGGTACGCCGCCCTCACGCGAGACCGCGAGATGCTCGACGGCCTGTGGCTGAGCCTGAAGATCGCCTTCCTCACCGCCTCCGGCGCGGTCGTACTCGGCACCTTGGCGGCGTTCTCGCTCGTCAAGTACAAGCGGTTCACCGGGCGCACGATGTTCTCGGGCATGGTCAATGCCCCGCTGGTGATGCCCGAAGTCGTGATCGGTCTGTCGCTGCTGCTGATGCTGGTCAGCGTGCAACGCGCCATCGGCGTGCCCGAGCGCGGCATGATGACCATCTGGTTCGGCCACCTGCTGCTCGGCATGGCCTACGCCACGGTGGTGATCCAGGCGCGGCTGCATGACCTCAACCCGCAACTCGAGGAAGCGGCGATGGATCTCGGCGCCAGGCCGCACCAGGTGTTCTACCTGGTGACGCTGCCGATGATCACGCAATCGATCCTGTCGGCCTGGCTGCTGACATTCACGCTGTCGCTCGACGACGTGGTGCTGTCGGCGTTCCTGTCGGGTCCCGGCGCGACGACCATGCCGCTGGTGATCTTCTCGCGCGCACGGCTGGGCCTGAATCCCAGCGTCAACGCAGTGGCCACCATCATCGTCGCGCTGGTCGCCGCCGGCGTCGTGGTCGCCAGCTACCTGATCGCCCGCGCCGAACGCCAGCGCACGCTCGAGATGGCGGCCGCCAACCGCACCTGAACACCCTGTCACACCATCAACAAACCGCACCCGAGGAGAAAACGTGATGATGAAAATGAATGCCCTGCGTCCGACCGTGCTGGCCCTGGCACTGACCGCCGCCTTCCCGGTGCTGGCCCAGACCAACGCCGAGGTGCTCAACGAGTTGCGTGCGTTGCGCGACCGCGTGGCCGAGTTGGAGAAGAAGCTGCAGGCCGCCGAGACCAAGACGCCGGCCGCCGGCCAGTGGGGCATGACGCCCGAGCAGGCCGAGGAGCTCGCCGCGTCACCATCAAGTCAGAAGCCACGGAAGACAACCTCGAGTCCTGGGGTTTCAAGGGCCTGAAGATCGCGGCTACATGGACCCGGCCTACATCTACAACCGGGCGCAAAAGCGCGCCGGCTTCCAGTTCCTGAACAAGCGGTCCGACGGCTACTCATACGACACCTCCTACATCGGTGCGGCATCGATCGACTTCCAAGGAAACCGATAGCGGCACCCGCTGCAAGCTGACGCTGTCGCCCAACCGCAGCGCCGGCTCGGTGGCCGACACCGACAGCCGGAGCATCGTGCAGGAGGCGTCGATGTCGGTGCCGCTGACCGACCTGCAGACCCGCCTGATCGTCGGCCAGGTGCCCGACTGGTCGGGCTACGAGTACCAGCAACCGACGCTCAACCCGTTCATCACGCACAACCTGCTGTTCGACTTCACGCTGCCGACCACCTACACCGGCGCGGGTATCGACATACACGCAAGGCAAGTGGTGGGTGCGCAGCATGATCGCCAACATCAACGGCAACATCCTGCAGCAGGGTGAACGCGCACCGGTGCTGGTGTATCGCGTCGACTACTCGAAGGGCGAGTTCGACGGTTTCGGCTTCGCCGGCCTGCACGGCAAGACGACCAATTTCAACCTCTGCGCCGATGTCGACTGCAACGGCTTCAAGAAGACGACCACGCATCTGTTCGAGGTCGACGGCTACTTCATCCGCGGCGACTGGACGCTCCAGGGTCAGCTGTAGTACGGCCAGCAGAAGCAAGGCGCGATCATGCCGGACGCGAACGGCGATTTCCCCGACTCCAAGTGGACCGGCGCGTCGGGTCTGGTCGGCTACAACATCACGCCGCGGCTGCAGCTCCTGGCGCGTGCCGACTACATCAAGAACAGCAAGGGCGGCGGCGGCCTGTTCGGCTACACCGGCTACTGGGACGTCTTCGGCGTCGACGGCGGCTACGGCGACTACCGCAACGGCATCGGCCCCAACCCCACGCTTGGTTGCGATGTCGATCCCACGGTGGTCGGCTGCGACAAGGGCGCCAACCGCTATGCGCTGTCGTTCGGGCTGAAGTACGCGTTCAACCTGAACACGACATTCAAGGTCGAATACCGTCGCGACGGTGCCAACGTGCCGGTGTTCTACGACGTCGGTTCGGGTACCTACAAGAAGAACAACGACCTGTTCGGCGCCTCGGTCGTGCTGAGCTTCTGATCGTCGCGATGAGCCAGCCTGCCCCCGATTGGCATGCCCGCGCCGGCGAGCTGTCGTTCGATGGCCGCGCCGTCATCGACGGCATCCGCTGCGACGCGCGCTCCGGCGAGACGTTCGTCAAGGCGTCGCCGATCGACGGCCGCACGCTCGGGCCGGTGACGCGGGGCCGCGAGGCCGACGTCGATGCCGCGGTGAAGAGCGCGCGTGCGGCCTTCGACGATGGCCGCTGGGCCGGCAAGCCTCCCGCGGCGCGCAAGAAGGTCCTGCAGCGTTTTGCCGACCGCATCCTCGCGGCAAAGGACGAACTCGCGCTGCTGGAGACGCTGGACATGGGCAAGCCGATCCAGTACTCGCGGTCGGTCGACGTGCCGTCCACGGCGCGCACGATCGCCTGGTACGGCGAGGCGATCGACAAGGTCTACGACGAGATCGCGCCGACGCCGGCCTCGGCACTGGCGCTGATCACACGCGAGCCGATGGGCGTGATCGGCGTCATCGTGCCGTGGAACTATCCGATGATCATGGCCGCGTGGAAGCTCGGGCCCGCGCTGGCCACCGGCAACTCGGTGGTCTTGAAACCGAGCGAGAAGTCGCCCTACACCGCGTTGCGGTTGGCCGAGCTGGCCGTCGAGGCTGGCCTGCCGCCGGGCGTCTTCAACGTCGTGCCCGGCTACGGCCACGAAGCCGGCGAAGCGCTGGCGCTGCATATGGACGTCGACGCCGTCGGCTTCACCGGCAGCACGCGCGTGGGCCGCAAGATGCTCGAATACGCCGGCCGCAGCAATCTGAAGCGCGTCTACAACGAGCTCGGCGGCAAGTCGGCGTTCGTCGTCTTCGAGGATTTCGCCGACATCGAGCGCGCCGCCAAGACGGCCGCCGGCAGCCTGTTCTTCAACCAGGGCGAGAGCTGCAATGCGCCGTCGCGCGTGCTGGTGCACGAGCGCATCGCCGAGCGATTCGTCGAGATCGTGGCCGCCGAGGCGCCGCAATACCGCCCGGCCGATCCGCTGGCGGCCACCACCGTGATGGGCGCGCTGGTCGACGAAGGCCAGCTGCGCACGGTGATGGGCTACATCGAAGCCGGCAGCCGCGAGGGCGCACGCACCGTCACCGGCGGCCAGCGCGCGCTGGCGGCGAGCGGCGGCTTCTACGTGGAACCGACGGTGTTCGACAACGTCGCCAACGGCATGACCATCGCCCGCGAGGAGATCTTCGGTCCGGTGATGAGCGTGATCCGCTTCAAGACCGAGGCCGAGGCCATCGCGCTGGCCAACGCCTCGCCCTACGGGCTGCAGGCCAGCGTCTGGAGCGACAACCTCAACCGTGCCCACCGCGTGGCGCGTGCGCTGCGCGCCGGCACGGTGCATGTCAACCAGTACGACGAAGACGACATCACGGTGCCGTTCGGGGGCTATAAACAAAGCGGCAACGGCCGCGACAAGAGCCTGCACGCGCTGGAAAAATACACCGAGCTGAAGACCACCTGGATAAGAATTGCCCCACCCCCGTAGCGGCTGCGCCGCTCCCCCTCAAGGGGGCACCGCTGGCGGACCGGCGGAGCCGGATCCGCGGCGGTCGCTTGGCTGGCCCCAACACAAGGAGGCGTTATGAACCACTCCAAGAACGAACAACTGATGGCCCGCAAGGCGGCGGCCACGCCGCGCGGCGTCGGCGTGATGGCGAGCTTCTTCGCCGAACGCGCCGAGGGCGCCGAGCTGTGGGATGCCGAGGGCCAGCGCTACATCGATTTCGCCGGCGGCATCGCGGTGATGAACGTCGGCCATGGCCACCCGAAGGTGCTGGCGGCGATCGAGGCGCAATTGAAACGCTTCACGCATACCTGCTACCAGGTGGTGCCGTACGAGGGGTACATCGCGCTGGCCGAGAAGTTGAACCAGTTGACACCGGGTACGCACGCGAAGAAGACCGCGCTGTTCTCGACCGGCGCCGAAGCCATCGAGAACGCGATCAAGATCGCCCGTGCCCACACCCGCCGCGGCGGCGTGATCGCGTTCGGCGGTGCCTTCCACGGCCGCTCGATGTTCGCCGTCGCGCTGACCGGCAAGGTGCAGCCGTACAAGGCCGGCTTCGGGCCCTTCCCGCCCGAGATCTACCACGCGCCCTTCCCGTGCCATTGCGCGAACCTCGATGAAACGAAGAAGGCCGTGCAGCACCTCTTCAAGGCCGACATCGAGCCGAGCCGCGTCGCCGCGATCGTGTTCGAGCCGATCCAGGGTGAAGGCGGCTTCAACGTCATCCAGGCCGAAGCCGTGCGCTGGCTGCGTGCGCTGTGCGACGAGCACGGCATCGTGCTCATCGCCGACGAGATCCAGACCGGCTTCGGCCGCACCGGCAAGCTGTTCGCGATGGAGCACTTCGGCGTCGTGCCCGACCTGATGACCATCGCCAAGAGCCTCGCCGCCGGCCTGCCGCTCTCGGCCGTCACCGGCCGTGCCGAGATCATGGACGCCCCGGCCCCCGGCGGCCTCGGCGGCACCTACGCCGGCAACCCGCTGGCGATCGCGGCGGCGCACGCGGTGATCGACGTGATGGCCGACGAGCAGTTGCCCGAACGCGGCGCGCGCCTGGGCGAACAGCTCAAGGCCGTGCTCGAGGGCCTGCGGCCCGAGGTGCCGCAGATCGCCGACGTGCGCGGCCTGGGTGCGATGGTCGCCGTCGAGTTCGCCGACAGCCGCGGCGCACCGGACGCCGATTTCACCAAGCGCGTGCAGGCCGAGGCGCTGCGCCGCAAGCTGATCCTGCTGACCTGCGGCGTGAATGCCAACGTGCTGCGCTTCCTGTTCCCGCTGGCCACGCCGCAAGCGGTGTTCGACGAGGCGCTGGGCATCCTGCGCGAGGCCATGCTGGCGGCACGATGAAGGATCTGCGCGAACGCCTCGCCGCGGCCGGCGTGCATACGCTGCTGGTCCACTTCACCGATCTGCATGGCGTCGGCAAGGGCAAGCTGGTGCCGCTGGCGCACCTGGACGATGTGTTGACGGTCGGCGCCGGGTTCTCCGGCCCCTCGATCGCCGGCACGGGATTGGCACGCACCGGCCCGCGCGCCGAGTACATGGCTCGCGCGGCGGCGAGCACGGCGAGGCCGCTGCCCTGGCAGCCCGGCGTGGCGGCCATCGTGGCCGACGGCTTCGTGGCCGGCGAGCCCTTCGACGCCTGCCCGCGCCAGGTGCTCAAGCGCGCGGTCGCGCGGCTGGCCGACCGGCGTTGGACGCTGAAGGTCGGCATCGAGCCCGAGTTCTTCCTGCTCAAGGCGCAACAAGGAGGCTGGGTTCCTGCCGACGATGCCGACCGCCTGGACAAGCCGAGCTACGACCTGAAGAGCGTGGCGCGGCAGATGCCCTTCCTGCGCGAGCTGCACGACGCGCTCGAGCGCTGTGGCCTCGACGTGCTGCAGCTCGACCATGAGGACGCGCAGGGCCAGTACGAAGTGAACTTCGCCTTCGCCCACGTGCTGTCCAGCGCCGATCACCTGATGTTGTTCAAGCTCGCCGCGCAGGCGATCGCCACGCGCCACGGCATGGTCTTCTCGATGATGCCCAAGCCGTTCGCCAACCAGCCGGGCAGCGGTATGCATTGCCATGTCAGCCTGTGGGAAGGCCGCAATGACAACGCGCGCAATGTCTTCGTTCCCCACCGCGCCGACGGCTCCATCGATGCCGACGCGACGCTGTCGCCGCTGGGCCGCCAGTTCGTCGCCGGTGTGCTGGCCCATGCCGGCGCCCTCACCGCGCTGGCCGCACCGACGGTCAACTCGTACAAGCGGCTGACCGTCGGCGAATCGATCTCGGGCACCACCTGGGCGCCGGCCTACGTGGCGCACGGCCCGAACAACCGCACCGCGCTCGTGCGCACGCTGCACGGCCGCTTCGAGTGGCGCGCGCCCGATGCCAGCGCCAACCCGTACCTGATGCTGGCCGGGATGATCGCCGCCGGCCTCGACGGCATCGAGCGCCAGCTCGATCCGGGGCCCGATTGCGACGAGGACCTGTTCGTGCTGTCGCTGGCACAGATCGCCGAACGCGGCATCGCGCTGCTGCCGCAAAGCCTGGCCGAGGCGGTCGACGCGCTCGAGGCCGACGCCACCGTCTGCGGCGCGCTCGGCGACACGCTGGCGCGCGAGTTCATCGCCCTCAAGCGCGAGGAGCACACGGCCTATGCGCGTCACGTCAGCGACTGGGAATTGCAGCGCTACGCGACCGCGTTTTGACGACCCGCCGACACCGCTGCACGATGAGCCATATCCCGCCTGCGCAAACCCGCGTCATCGACTCCCACACCGGCGGTGAGCCGACCCGCTGCGTCATCAGCGGCGGCCCGGATCTTGGCGGCGGCACGCTGTTCGAGCGACGGCAGCGCTTTCGCGAAGTGCACGACGCGTGGCGCAGGGCGTTGGTCTGCGAGCCGCGCGGCTCGGACGTCGTCGTCGGCGCGCTGTTGTGCGCGCCGCTGGACCCGTCGAGCGCCTGCGGCGTGATCTTCTTCAACAACGTCGGCTACCTGGGCATGTGCGGCCACGGCACGATCGGCCTGATCGCCACGCTGGCCCACCTGGGCCGCATCGCGCCCGGTGAACACCGCATCGAAACCCCGGTCGGCACGGTCACTGCAACGCTGCATCCGGATGGCTCGGTCAGCGTGGCCAACGTGCCCTCCTACCGGCATGCCGCGCACGTGGCCGTCGAGGTGGCCGGCCACGGCATCGTGCATGGCGACGTGGCCTGGGGTGGCAACTGGTTCTTCCTCTGCCACGACCATGGCCAGGCCCTTGCGCCGGACGCCACCGCCCGCCTGACCGATTTCGCCCAGCGCGTGCGCGATGCCTTGCAGCGCCAGGGCGTGACCGGGCGCGACGGCGCCGAGATCGACCACATCGAACTGGTCGGCCCGCCTGCCGACGCCGCCAACCAGGCGCGCAACTTCGTGCTCTGCCCCGGCGGCGCCTATGACCGCTCGCCGTGCGGCACCGGCACCAGCGCCAAGCTGGCCTGCCTGGCGGCCGACGGCAAGCTCGCGCCGGGCGCGCTCTGGCGCCAGGAAAGCGTCATCGGCAGCGTGTTCAGCGGCTCCTACACGCGAGTCGAACTGCCTGTCGCCGGCCTGCCCGTCAGACGCGGTGCTGCCGGTCATCCAGGGCCGCGCGCACGTCACGCTCGACGCGACGCTGGTCTTCGACCCGGCGGACCCTTTCGCGTGGGGCCTGGGCTGACGCTTGCCTCGGCCGCCGCCGGGTGCGAATCCATGTACTCGCAGAACAGGCTGAGCGCGCCGAGGATGTGCTCGCGCGTGAGCCTGGCGGCCAGCCGCGCGTCGCGCGCCTCGAACGCATCGAGGATGGCCTGGTGCTCGGCACGCGCGCGGCGCATCCCCGAGGTCAGCACCAGCTGGTCGACCAGATAGCGCTCGGTCTTGTCCAGCGCCGCGTGGATCGCCTCCAGGTGGTACGGCATCCCGCATTCGCGATACAGGGCCGAGTGGAACTCGCGATTGCGCTCGCCCCACAGCACCGGATCGCGCTCGCGTGCGAAGGCCTCGCAGGCCTTGCGCGCCTGCGCCAGTGATTTCTCCGAGGCCCGGCTGACCGCGCTGGCCACGACCTCGCCCTCCACCAGCGCACGGAAGCGGCAGATCTCCTCGATCTGCTGGCGCGACATCTGCGCCACCGTATAGCCGTAGAAGCGGCGCGCCTGCGCCAGCCCGTGCTGCTCCAGGCGCGTCAGCGCCTCGCGCACCGGGATGCGGCTGGTGTTGAAGTGGTGCGCGATCTCCTCCTGGCGCAGCGCATCGCCGTCCTTCAGCGCGCCCGAGATCACCGCCCGGCGCAGGCTCTCGAAGATCTTGTCGGCCGCCGAAGGGCTGTCGCCCAGGTTCGACTTCTTGATCTGCATGCATCGGGAATCTACCCGAGCTGCCGCGTATTGCATATTGGATCCAATCCGCAATAATCATTCGACCCGGCGCGGCATCGACGCTCCGGGCACCACCGGCCCCAGCATCGAAAGGATCGACCGTGATTGCAAGGACATTGATCGTCATCGCAGGGGCCCTGGGCCTGCTGCTCTCGCCCGCCGCGCGCGCCGACAAGCTCGACGACATCATCGCCTCGGGCAAGCTGCGCTGCGCCGTGGTGCTCGACTTCCCGCCGATGGGATCGCGCGACGAGAAGAACGAGCCGATCGGCTTCGACGTCGACACCTGCAACGACCTCGCCAAGGCGCTCGGCGTGAAGGCCGAGATCGTCGAGACGCCCTTCCCCGACCGCATTCCGGCGCTCGTCTCCAACCGCGCCGACGTGGGCGTGGCCTCGACGTCGGACACGCTGCAGCGCGCCAAGACGATCGGCTTCTCGGTGCCCTACTTCGTGTTCAAGATGGTGGTCCTGAGCAAGAAGGGCACCAACATCGGCGCCTACAACACCCTCAAAGGGCGCAAGACCGGGTCGGTGACCGGGACTTACGAGGCGATCGCCCTCGAGAAGGACGTGAAGAAGTGGAACGACCCGAAGGGCTCGTTCCGCGCCTACCAGACGCAGGCCGACGTCTTCCTCGCGCTGTCGCAGGGCCAGATCGAGGCCACGGTGGTCACCTCCACCGTCGCGGCCGCCACCATCAAGGCCGGCAAGTACAAGGACCTGCAGATGGGCGGCGACGCGCCGTACGACCTCGACTACGTCTCGCTGATCGCGCTGCGCCAGGAGTACGGCCTGCTCAACTACCTCAACCTGTTCACCCACCTGCAGACGCGGACCGGCCGTGCGCAGGAGCTGTACGCGAAGTGGGTGGGCGGCACGATGCCTGACCTCACGGTGAAGGGCGTCTATCGCTGAACGCTGGCGGGGCTTGGCCCGCAAGGCCTGACCATGAACTACACGTTTCACTGGCATCAGGCCTTCCAGGCGCTGCCCGCCATGCTGGGCGGCGCGCTGGTCACGATCGAGGTGGCCGTGCTGTCGATGGTGATCGGCACGGTCTGCGGCGTCGCGCTGGCGCTCGCGCGCAACACCAGGAACCGCCTGGCGCGCGGCGTCGCCACGGTGTGGATCGAGACGGCGCGCAACACGCCGGCGCTGTTCCAGATCTACATGATCTATTTCGGGCTCGGCTCGCTCGGCATCTTCGTCGACTCGTTCCCGGCACTGCTCGTCGGCATCGCCTTCAACAACGCGGGCTACCTGGCCGAGACGTTCCGCGGCGGCCTGCGCGCGATCCCGCCGACGCAGGTGCGCGCCGCCCGCTCGCTGGGCATGAGTGCGCCGCAGGCCTTCCGCCTGATCGTGCTGCCCCAGTTGTTCCGCACCGTGTTCCACCCGATGACCAACCAGATGGTGTGGGCCATCCTGATGACCTCGCTGGGTGTCGTGGTCGGCCTCAACAGCGACCTGACCGGCATCACGCAGGAGCTCAACGTGCGCACCTTCCGCACCTTCGAGTTCTTCGTCATGGCCGCGGTGATCTACTACCTGATCACCAAGACCGTCACGCTGTCGGCGCGCCTGCTGGCGGCACGGCTGTTCCGCTACTAGGGCAGCCGCGATGATCGAGACCGACTTCGCGCGCACCGACCTGTGGTTCATGCTCAAGGGCGCGGGCATGACCCTGGCGCTCACCTTCTGGGCGGTGCTGGGTGGCACCTTCATGGGTTTCGTGTTCGGCGTGCTGCGCGCCGTCGCATCGTCATGGGTCAATGCGTTGCTGGGCGCCGTGCTCGATGTCTTCCGTTCGATCCCGCTGCTGATCCAGTTCATCCTCGCCAACTCGTTCAAGTCGATCGTCGGCGTCGACGTGTCCGCGTTCACCGTCGCCTGCGTGGTGCTGGCGATCTACACCTCGGCCTACTGCGCCGAGATCGTGCGCGCCGGCGTGCTGGCCGTGCCCTCCACGACGCGCCGCGCCGCCCGTTCGCTCGGGCTGACCTGGTGGCAGGACATGCGCCTCATCGTCTACCCGATCGCGCTGCGCGTGTCGCTGCCGTCGTGGGTCGGCCTCACGCTCGGCGTGATGAAGGACACCTCGCTGGTGCTGTGGATCGGCATCGTCGAGCTGCTGCGCGCCTCGCAGGTCATCGTCACCCGCATCCAGGAGCCGCTGCTGGTGCTGATGCTGTGCGGCCTGATCTACTTCCTGATGAGCTACCCGATCTCGCGCCTCGGCGCGTACCTTGAAACCCGGTGGCGCGACGATGATTGAGATCCAGGACGTTCACAAGTCGTTCGGCGCGCTCGAGGTGCTCAAGGGCGTCTCGATGACCGTGAACAAGGGCGAGGTGGTGTCGGTGATCGGCGGCTCGGGATCGGGCAAGTCCACGCTGCTGATGTGCATCAACGGGCTCGAGTCGATCCAGGCCGGGCGCATCCTGGTCGACGGCACCGACGTGCATGCGCGCGGCACCAACCTGAACCAGTTGCGCCAGCGCATCGGCATCGTGTTCCAGCAATGGAACGCGTTCCCGCACCTGACGGTGCGCGAGAACGTGATGCTCGCGCCGCGCAAGGTGCTGGGCAAGAGCGTCGAAGAGGCCGACCAGATCGCGAGCACCAAGCTGCGCCACGTCGGCCTGGGCGACAAGCTGGATGTCTACCCGTCCAAGCTCTCCGGCGGCCAGCAGCAGCGCATGGCGATCGCCCGCGCGCTGGCCATGTCGCCCGACTACATGCTGTTCGACGAGGTCACCTCCGCGCTCGATCCGCAGCTGGTGGGCGAGGTGCTCGACACGATGCGCATCCTGTCCGCCGAAGGCATGACGATGATCGTCGTGACGCACGAGATCGCCTTCGCGCGCGAGGTCTCGCACCGCGTCGCGTTCTTCAAGTCCGGCCGCATCCACGAGATCGGCCCGCCCGAGCAGGTGATCGGCAATCCGCGCGAGCCCGAGACCGTGGAATTCCTCAAGTCGGTGCTCTGATGCCCGCCGCCGACGACATCCCGCTGCCGCCGCTCGCCGCGGCCGACCTGGCCTGCGACGTGCTGGTGATCGGCGCAGGCAGCGTCGGCATGGCCATCGCGCTGCGCCTGCAGCAGGAGGGGCGCCAGGTCACGGTGATCGATCGCACGGGGGTCGCGGCCGAGGCGAGCCGCGGCAACGCCGGCGCCCTCGCCTTCACCGACATCATGCCGCTGGCCTCGCCCGGCATCCTGCGCAAGGCGCCGCGCTGGCTGCTCGACCCGCTGGGCCCGCTGTCGATCGCGCCCGCCTACCTGCCGCGCATCGCGCCCTGGCTGTTCCACTTCTGGCGCGCGAGCTTCCCCGAGCGCGTGAAGGCCAGCGCCGCCGCCCAGGCCGCGCTGATGGACCTGTCGATCGGCGAGACCGACGCGATGCTGGCCGCCGCCGGCGCCACCGACATGCTGCGCAGCGACGGCGTGCTGCACCTGTACGAGAGCGAGGCCGAGCTCGCGGCCTCGCAACCCGGCTGGCAGGCGCGCGCCGACCACGGCATCGCCTTCACGCACCTGCACGGCCCGCAGGCGATCGCCGAGCTGCAGCCCGGGCTGTCCCCCACGCTGGTGGCGGCCACCTTCCTGCCGGCCTGGAAGACGGTCACCGATCCGCTGCTGCTGACGCTGGCCCTCGCGCGCCGCTTCACCGAGCTGGGCGGGCGCCTGCGCCGCGGCGAGGCGCTGGCGCTCGAATCGGTTGCGGACGGCGTCGTCGTGCCGCTGGCGGGGGCGCAGCGCATGACGGCGCAGCAGCGTCGTGGTGGCCGCGGGCGCGTGGTCGCACCGCCTCGCGCGCACGCTGGGCGAGCGCATCCCGCTCGAAACCGAGCGCGGCTACAACACCACGCTGCCGGTGTCGGCCTTCGACCTCAAGCGCCAGCTCACCTTCGGCGGCCACGGCTTCGTCGTCACGCCGCTGTCGTGCGGCGTGCGCGTGGGCGGCGCGGTCGAACTCGCCGGCCTCGACGCGCCGCCCAACTACCAGCGCTCGGAGGTGCTGCTGGCCAAGGCCAAGCGCTTCATGCCCGGCCTGGCCACCGAGGGCGGCACGCAGTGGATGGGCTTTCGCCCGTCGCTGCCCGACAGCCTGCCGGCCATCGGCCCCGCCGCGCGCGACGCGCGCGTGACCTACGCCTTCGGCCATGGCCACCTGGGCCTGACGCAGGCCGCATCCACGGCGCGGCTGGTGGCCGACCTGATGGCCGGGCGCCCGAGCGCGCTCGACCTCGCGCCGTTCCGCCCGCAGCGGTTCGCTTAGGGTCTGCTCACATTGCGAGCTGACCGCGCCGGAGCACCCTGGGCTGCAATCAAGGCGCGAAGCCGCAGGCGTGGCGGGCCCCCGTCAAGGCTTGCAACGCGAGTGGGCCCATTGGGGTGCTCACCCTTCGGGCCGGGGTGTCCGGGGCGCATCGCCGCGTTGCCGGCCTTGACGGGGCCTGACCCCGTCTGCGGCCGTCGCCTTGCGCTGCACCCTAGGATACCCGCGCGGTCAGTCTGCAATGTGAACAGACCCTAGCCGCCCGCTGCCAGCCACGAAAGCCCCGCCATGAGAACCCAGCGCGTGATCTCCATCGTCCGCTGCCACGCCGAGGGCGAGGTCGGCGACGTGATCGTCGGCGGCGTGCTGCCGCCGCCCGGGCGCACGATGTTCGAGCGCATGAGCGCGATGCAGCGCGAGCAGGACGGCCTGCGCCGCCTGCTGCTGTGCGAGCCGCGCGGCAGCGTGGCCCGCCACATCAACCTGATCACGCCGCCGGCGCGCGACGATTGCGACATCGGCATGATCACGATGGAGCCCACCGAGTTCGTGCCGATGTCGGGCTCCAACCTGATCTGCACCGTGACGGTGGCGCTGGAGACCGGCATCCTGCCGATGCACGAGCCCGAGACCATCGTCCGCGTCGACACCGCCGCCGGGCCGGTGCGCGCGCGCGCCACCTGCCGCGACGGCAAGTGCGTGTCGGTGGAGTTCGCCAACGTGCCGAGCCTGGTCGACCGCCTGGACGCGACGCTGGAGATCGAAGGGCTCGGCAGCGTGGTCGTCGACATCGCCTACGGCGGCATGTGGTACGCCATCACCGATGCCACGAAGCTCGGCTTTCGCATCGAGCCGCACGAAGGGCGCGAGCTGGCCATCGTCGGCGAGAAGATCCGCCTGGCCGCACGCGAGCAACTCGACGTCGTGCACCCCGAGAACCCCGACATCGCCGGCGTGAGCATCGTGCAGTTCACCCGGCCGTTCGCCGGCGTGGGCCAGGTCACGCGCAACACCGTCATCGTCGCGCCCGGCCGCTCGGACCGCAGCCCGTGCGGCACCGGCACCTGCGCGCGCATGGCGGTGCTGCACGCGCGCGGCGCCATGAAGGCCGGCGACTCGATGGTCCACGAATCGATCATCGGCTCGCGCTTCACCGGCCGCATCGTCGGCACGGCCACGGTGGGCGGCAGGCCGGCGATCCTGCCGACCATCGAGGGCCGCGCGTGGATCACCGGGCTGGCCAGCGAGATGCTCGATCCGAGCGATCCGTACCCGACGGGCTATGTGCTGGCCGACACCTGGGGGGTCAGCGGCACGACGTCGCAGTAGCCCGTCGACACAATGCAGTTCACGCCGCCAGCGGATGGGGGGCCGTCAATCGCATGTCGATATGCACGGCATCGAAGGGACACACGACCCCGCCACTGTCGGTGCGCTCGACAAGGCCCAACTCGGCCAACACCTCCACATCGTCATGAACCCGCCGGACATCGCGTGTCACCCGGCGCGCCAGCTCGCGTACCGACATGGCGCCCTGACCCTGCAGCGCATGCACCAGCGCCCAGCGACGCTCCGTGAGCTTGCCGAAGAAACTCCCCGCGGTCTCGAAATTCAGCACTTCGCCCTGGTAGCTGCGGGCAGCGGCTCGCTTGCCTGCGGTGCGCAGCGCAGCCCGCCAGTCGGCGTTCATCGTGATCATCAGCGTTCGCTTGGTCATCTCATGTTCCTCGCCGCATCGACGGCAGCAATGAAATCCTCGATCAGCTGCTCGACCGAGACAAACGTGTAGCTTCGCTCGGTCCCGCGCAAGTGGCAGTGATCGCCCTTGCCGCGCTCGTTGTCAAACCCGACGACCCGCACGCCGTCGATCGCGTAGGCTGCCCTGTACTTGAAGCCGTGTTCGCTTGGGCGCACAGGCTCGGGCACACGCCACACGACCAACTCGATCACACCGCCCTCCGGCGTCACGTCCTTGAAGCGAGTGATCAGCCTGGCCTTCATTGTTGACAAGGATGCCAACGTTCGAGGGTGTTGTCAAACGAGTCATCATGCCTTGGCGATCGACTAAGACGGACTCGACTGTCTGCAGCGACGGACAGCGGTTGCTCGCCGAACACGCCAGTCGGCGGCAATCGACCCAATCCGGGCATCCGACTCCTGACGTTGACCGCTGGATTCTGTTGAAAAACTCCCCTGGCAATTCGCCGGCCGTCGCCTATGTTGAGGGCAACGTCGGAGGGAGCGTCGAGATGATGGGACAGCGACCGGAGGCACAAGACAAGTTGTTCTACAGCTTCAGCCTTGATGACTATGTCCCACGAGGACATCTGCTGCGCGGCATCGATCAGGTTCTTGATCTGCGAGAACTGCGCGCACAGCTGACACCGTTCTACAGCCACACAGGGCGCCCCTCGATCGATCCGGAGCTGATGCTGCGCATGCTCATCGTCGGCTACTGCTTCGGCATTCGATCGGAGCGGCGACTGTGCGAAGAAGTCCATCTGAACCTGGCCTATCGATGGTTCTGCCGGCTCGAGCTCGATGAGCCGGTGCCGAACCACTCGACCTTCTCGAAGAATCGCCATGGTCGGTTCCGCGCGAGCGACGCCTTCCGATGCATGTTCGAGACAGTGCTTCGTCGGTGCATGAGTGAGGGACTGGTCGGCGGAGAGGGCTTTGCCACGGACGCCAGCTTCATCCGGGCTGACGCCAACCGCACGCGCGGCGTACCTGGCGACCAAGTGCCGCAATGGGATGAACCCAGTCGCGCTGTGCGTGAGTACCTAGAAGGGCTTGGACAAGACCAACCCTGTAGCCGAGGACGATGACGCGCAGAAGCCGCCGGGAAGGAACGTCTCGCTGACCGACCCAGCGGCGCACTGGACAGCCGCGCCAGGAGGCCCACCGCAATACGCCTACTCCACCAACTACTTGATCGACCTGGAGGCGGGAATCATTGTTGATGTTGAGGCGACACCGGCGAATCGAACGCAGGAGGTCGAATCGACGAAGGCGATGGTCGATCGTGTCGAGCAGCGCTTCGGCATGAAGCCACGCCGCCTCGTCGGCGACACCGCCTACGGGACGGCGGAGATGCTGTCCTGGATGGTCAATGAGAAGCACATCGCGCCGCACGTACCGGTCTGGGACAAGACCCAGCGCAAGGATGGATCGCTGTCGGCCAGCGAGTTCCTATGGGACGCGCAGGCTAACGAATACAGGTGCCCACAGGGCTGCGCGCTTCGCAGCGACCGTCGCAGCTTCGCGCAGCCGCGCGATCACGTCACCAAGGCCGGCACGATCATCTACCGCTCCAGCCAGCACGACTGCACTGGATGTGCACTGAAACAGAGTTGCTGCCCCAACACGCCGATCCGCAAGATCGCTCGCAGCGTGCACGAAGACGCGCGAGACATGGGACGTGAGATCGCAAGGACACCCGAGTACGGCCAGTCGAAGCATCAGCGCAAGAAGGTCGAGATGCTGTTCGCCCACCTGAAGCGCATCTTGAAGCTCGATCGGCTTCGCTTGCGAGGGTTGTCCGGTGCAAGAGATGAGTTCTTGCTCGCGGCTACCGCTCAGAACCTACGACGGATGGCGAAGCGGTTGATGGATGCGAAGCAAGGAGCCTGGATCCCGACGTAGAAGATGCGCGGGCAACTCTGCGGACCTTCTTGCATCTTCAAGCGCTGCAACTCGCTACCAACTGGTGGGGCTCAGAAGCCCTGTGACCTCGATCGCGAACCCTGTTTTTCAACAGAATCGCTGCGAAGCGGTCATTGAGGGTGCAGCCGGAGCCGCGGGATCTGCGTCGACAGTCCTTGCATGAGCTCGGCAGCGACATTGCCAGGTGCGTGGTGCCGCCGCGCCACGGCGAACAGCAGCACGCGCACGTCCAGCGCCACCCGGCGCAGCGCCGCGGGCAACGCGCCGGCAACGTCGGCCAGCCCGCCCGTCTTGACCGGCGACACGCACTCGGACACAAGAAACAGCATGCTCAATGACATATCGCAATTCCGTACTGATCGATCGCACACAGACTTAGTGCAAAGTGCGGGCGCCAAATTGCAGTAGCGCTTGTTGCGACCGGCCCCGCGCTGTAGACAGGCGACCCCGATGACCGACGCCGAATGCCTGCACCTTGGGTATTGCCCGTACAAGAACGAGGTGGCCGGGCCGCCGGGAGCCGACTTGGCCCGCGACTCGGTGGCGATGGTGCTCGCCGGCGGGCGCGGCGAGCGCCTTGGGCCGCTGTCGGAGTGGCGCGCCAAACCCGCGGTTCCTTTCGCCGGCAAGTTCCGCATTATCGACTTCACACTGTCGAACTGCGTGAACTCGGGCATCCGCCGCGTCGGCGTTTGCACCCAGTACAAGGCGCAGAGCCTGATTCGACACGTGCAGCGCGGCTGGTCGGTCCTCGACGGTCGCTTCAACGAATTCGTCGAACTGCTGCCGGCGCAGCAGCGCGTGGCGACGCACTGGTACGCGGGCACCGCCGACGCGATCTACCAGAACATCGACATCCTGCGCACGCAGAAGCCGCGTTTCGTGTTGGTGCTGGCCGGCGATCACGTCTACAAGATGGACTACTCGAAGATGCTCGGCGAGCATGTGGCGCGCTCGGCCGACATGACGATCGCGTGCCTCGAGTTGCCGGTGGAAGAGGCACGCCCCTTCGGCGTGATGCAGGTCGACGCCGAGGGGCGCATCGTCGGCTTCCAGGAGAAGCCCGCGCACCCGCAGCCCCTGCCCGACCGGCCCGACACCGCGCTGGTCAGCATGGGCGTGTACTGCTTCAACACGCCGTTCCTTTACGAGCAGCTGATCCGCGATGCCGGACTGGGCTCGTCCTCGCACGACTTCGGCAAGGACATCATTCCGCACTCGATCGAGCGCGGATACCGCGTGTACTCGCACCGCTTTGCCTCGAGCAGCGTCAACATGGTCGGCGACCGCCCGTACTGGCGCGATGTCGGCACGATCGATGCGTACTGGGAGGCCAATCTCGACCTGGTGCACGTGACGCCAGAACTGAACCTGTACGACGCAGCGTGGCCGATCTGGACCCACCAGGAGCAGCTGCCGTCGGCCAAGTTCGTGTTCGACTCGGATGACCGGCGCGGACTCGCGGTCGATTCGATCGTCTCCGGCGGCTGCATCATCAGTGGTTCCGTGGTGCGCCGCTCGCTGCTGTTCTCCAATGTGGTCGTTCACAGCTACTGCACGATCGAGGACTCCGTGGTGCTGCCCGATGTCGACGTGGCGCGCCACGTGGTGCTGAAGCGCGCGGTAGTGGAGAAAGGCTGCCGCCTGCCGGCAGGGCTGCAGGTCGGCGTCGATCCAGAGGCCGACCGGCGCCGCTTCCACGTGACCCGCAACGGCGTCACGCTGATCACGCCTGAGATGCTCGGGCAGGAGATCCATCAGGTTCGATGAACCCGCAGCGAGAGAACGTTGTTCCTGATCGTCGACCCGCAGGGCTTCGGGAACCGCATGCACCAGGCCGGCATTTGCGATCGGCCTGGCAACCGTCCCCCGCTGCGACGGCCGTTCACAGGCGAGCGGCCAGGGCGGCGCCTCAGTCGGTGTCCAACGAGCACAGGCGTTTCAAACGCCCTCGGCAAGAACCGAGACTGGCCTCGGGACCGGTCTGCGGCAGCCTGAAGTGCTTTGACTTGGCCCTCGGCCGTAGCGTTGTGCCGATTCGGCATGTTCTGGACCGTTCAAAGCGCCGTCGGCCTCAGTCCAACGGTTGATCCTGGTGTTGACGGCGTCGTGCCGGCTCGACGCGCAGTGTCGTCCCGCCTGCCGCGCGGCGGTCAAGCCTGCGGGGTTCCGTGTGCATCGGCGGCCGCGGGCTCAGGCAGTGAAGTGCAGCACCGACTCACGCGCCCAGCCCTTGGGCGGCAGCTGAGGTTCCAGCCCCAGGTGGGTGAGGATCTTCTCCATCACCGGCTCCACATGGATACTGCAGACGGCGTTGAGCCGCCAGTAGACTGCCGGCCGTGAGCGACTCCTCCTGGCCGGGTCCGGCCCACGAAACCGCCACACGACGGCCTGCTCAGCGTCACCTTGCTGACGTTTATCACGCGGGGTTCGATCAAGTAGTCCCAGGCGATAAGCCAGAAAGCTCCTGCAACAGCGCGTCGGGCACTCCAACCCCGTAGCGTTCGCTGCGTTGACGGGCCTCGTGACGGCGGTCGGAAGGCAGACGGATGCCAGGTTGCTCGCGAGCCTGCGCGAAGAAGGACTCTGCCTGTTCATGCCAGTCGACAGTCAAACCGGACGTGAGGACCGCAGGGCTCATCGCGATCAGCAGTTCGCCACCCAGCGGCGGCCCGCCGTCACCGTTGTCGAGCGCGGCGGCCGCCCGGCTGGTCGGCTCACCGATCAAGGGTCCTGCGATCAACTCGACCATCATCGACAGCGCCGATCCCTTGTGGCCGCCAAACGGCAGCAAGGCGCCTGCCAGCGCCTGGGCCGGGTCCAGCGTGGGCTCGCCGGCCGCGTCGATGGCCCAACCGGGCGGCAGCGCCTTGCCGGCGCGGCCCATGAGTTCGATCTCGCCGCGCGCCACGGCGCTGGTGGCGAAGTCGAACACGAAGGGCCGCTGCCCTGCCCTGGGCCAGCCGAACGCGATCGGGTTGGTGCCCATCAGGCGGCGGTTGCCGCCGTGCGGCGCCACGATGCACTGGCCCACCGTGAAGGCCCAGCACGCCAGGCCGGCATCGACGATGGGGTCGAGGTCGTGCCACAGCGCCGAGTAGTGATAGCAGTTCGTCAGCGCGAGCGCGGCGATGCCGTTGTGCCTGGCCGCGTCGATGAGCGCGGCCACGCCCGCGGCGTGGGCTGCCGGCGCGAAGCCGTTGTCGCCATCGACGCGCAAGAAGCTGCCGGCCACGCGCTCCAGCCGCGGTTGCGCCGCGGCGCTGACCCGGCCGCTGCGCAGGCTGCCCACATAGCCGATCAGCCGGTACAGGCCATGCGAGCGGCAGTCCGACGCTTCCGCCGCGGCCATGGCCCGCGCGATGGGGCCGGCCTGGTGCTCCGCCAGGCCGTTGGCGCGCAGGATGCGCATCGCGAAGGCCTCCGCCTCGGCGATGCTCATCACCGTGGTGCCGGGCGCGGCCGTCACGAGCGCGCCCTGCCCTACTTGATCACGCCGGCGGGTTGGCCCAGCACCTCCAGGTGCGGCGTGATGCCGAGCCCGGGGGCGTCCGATGCGGTCATGAAGCCGTCGACGCGCTGCGGCGCGCCGGCGGCGATGGCCACCGTGCCGTAGCTGTTGAAGTCGGTGGCGGAGAAGCAGAACTCCTCGGGCGTCGAGCGGGCCAGGTGGGCGATCGCGGCGGTGACGATGTCGCCGCCCCAGGTGTCTTCGATCGTCATCGGCGTGCCGCTGGCCACGCAGATGTCGCGCATCAGCCGCGCCTTGGTCAGGCCACCCACCTTGCTGATCTTCAGGTTGATGATGTCCATCGCGTCGTCGGCCAGGGCCTTCATCAGGCCGCCGATGTCGCCGATCACCTCGTCGAGCACGAAGGGGCGCACGGTGCGGCGGCGCACCGACAGGCACTCCTCGTAGGTCATGCAGGGCTGCTCGATGTAGACATCCACGTCGGCCACCGCGGCGGCGATGCGCGCGGCTTCGGCGCGCGTCCAGCCGGTGTTGGCGTCGGCCACCAGGATGTCGCCGGCATCGAGGATGGCGCGCGTCTCGTGGATGCGCACGATGTCGGTGTCGGCGTTGCCGCCCACCTTGAGCTGGAACTTGGTGTAGCCCTCTTTCTTGTAGCCCGCGATCTTGGCCGCCATGGCCTGCGGCGACTCCTGCGAGATCGCGCGGTACAGCGCGATCTTGTCCTGCGCCGCGCCGCCCAGCAGCTTGTAGACCGGCAGGCCCGTCGCCTTGCCCAGGATGTCCCAGCAGGCAATGTCGATCGGCGCCTTCACGTACGGGTGGCCGCGCAGCACCGCGTCCATGTGGCGGTTGAGGGTGCCGAGGTCCCGCGGGTCGAGGCCGATCATCTTGGGGCCCAGTTCGGCCAGGCCCGAGCGCACGCCCAGCGCGTAGGCCGGCAGGTAGGCCGAGCCCAGCGGGCAGCACTCGGCGTAGCCGGTGATGCCGGCATCGGTCTCGACGGCGACGACGGTGGAGTCGAACACCTCGACGAAGTTGCCGTTGGACCAGCTGTAGCGGCCTTCGCGCAACGGCAGGTCGACCTGCCAGTAGTTGATGCCGGTGATCTTCATGCCTTGGCCCACTGCGCGTACCAGGTCTTGAAGAGCTTGAGCTGGTTTCTGGCGAAGGTCTTCTGGCTTTCCGACAAGCGCGTCGGTCGGGTTGAAGTGCAGCTCGTACTCGGCGTTGCCCTCCAGCAGCATCAGGTACTTGTAGAACAGCACCAGGTCCACGCCCTCGTCGAAGGTGGACAGCACCATCAGCGCGGCCTCCAGTTCCTGGGCCTGGCGGCGCGCGGTGGCATCGCCTTGCGCCGCCTTCTCGCACAGCGCGGCCAGGTGCAGCACTTCGCGCGGCAGCACGTTGCCGATGCCGGTGATGGCCCCCCTGGCCCCGCAGTTCACGTAGCCGTGGAAGACGCCGGTGTCCACGCCCACCATCAGCGTCAGCGCCGGCGAGCGGCCGGTGATGTGCTCGGCCGCATAGCTCATGGCCGCGGCGCTGCCGAACTCCTTGAAGCCCACCAGGTGCGGGTACTTCTCGTGCAGCGAGAAGAACAGGTCGGCCTTGGTCTCGAAGCCGTAGTACGGGCTGTTGTAGATCACGGCCGGCAGGTCGACCCCCGCCTCCAGGATGCCGGCGAAGTGCGCGTACTGCGCCGCCACCGACGACCCGCGCGACAGGACGCGCGGGATCACCATCAGCCCGGCCGCGCCGGTGCGCTTGGCATGCGCGGCCAGCGCCGCGGCGCGCATCGGGTTCTGCGCGCCGGTGCCGACGATGACCCGCAGGCCCGCCTTCACCAGCCCCTCCACGCCCGTCATGCGCTGCTCGTCGGTCAACAGCGGCCAGTCGCCCATCGAGCCGCAGTAGATGACGCCGGACATGCCGGCGGCCACCAGTTCCTTGCCCTTGCGCACCAGCGCATCGAAGTCCGGCGTGCGGTCGGCCTTGCAGGGCGTCATCAGGGCAGGCATGACGCCTGTGAACACGTTCTTGCTCATGAGCTTGTCTCCTTGGCCGCAGGGCAGTCAGGTGATCGACGCGCCGAGCTTGCGCAGGTTGGCAATCACCGGCGCCTGCGGCAGCCAGATCTTGTCGAACGCGGCGATGACGGCTTCGGTGTCCGCCACGGCCACCTGGCGGATGGGGATCGGTGCCTTCTTGAAGTTCTCGATCAGGTTGGGCTCGTTGCCGGCCAGGCCGTCGATCTGCTCGTCCAGCGTCTCCTTGACCAGCTTGGTGATCAGGTCCTTGTCGGCCGCCGAGAAGCCCTGCCAGACGCGGCCGGAGACGATGGCGGCAAAGGGCATGAAGACGGCGTTCATCTGCAGGATACCTTCGAGACCTTGTCGAAGCGCTGGTTCCACGAGAACTCCAGGTCGGCCTCGAGGCCGTCGACCTGCCCGTTGGCCATGGCGTCGTACACCTGCGGCGTGGGGATCGGCGTCGGTGCCGCGCCCAGGATCTGATAGAAGTCGCGGTACACCGGCGTCGGGTTGATGCGCAGCTTCATGCCCTTGATGTCGGCCAGCGACTTCAGGTCCTTGGACGAGAAGATCGCGCGCATGCCGGTGATGCCCCAGCCCAGGCCGATGGTGCCGGTGGTGGCGGGCAGCACGTCGAACAGCTTGAGCACCTCGGGGTGGCGCACGAACTTGGCCACCGCCGGCGTGGAGCGCACCAGGTAGGGCGCGTTGATGGCCGCCAGGTGCGGCACGCGCGAGCCCAGCTCCGCCGCCTGGATGAAGCCCATGTCCAGCGCGCCGGACTGCAGCTGCTGCATCATGGCCGACTCATTGCCGAGCTGGCCGGAGTGGAACACCGTCATCGTCATGCGGCCGTTGGTGGCGGCCTTGAGCTTGTCGGCCAGCACCAGCGCGGCCTTGTTCCACGAGTGGCCCACCGGCGTGATGAGGCCGAGCCGGAGTTCCTTGGCCTGGGCCAGCGAAAGGGAAGGCGCGGCCAGCGGCAGCGCGGCACCCAGGGCAACGATGTGGCGGCGGGAAAGCGTCATGTCTTGATCTCCGAGGTTGTGAGGGGGGTCATTTCAGGAACGTCACTTAAGAAGAGCCAACGAAAGCTGCGGGTAGATCGACAGCAGCACGAGCAACACGCAGGCCACGCCGAAGAACGGCAGGGTCAGCATGAACATCCGGCCGGGCTTGGCGCCGGTGACGGCCGCTGCCACGAAGAAGCACAGGCCGACCGGGGGCGACAGCAGGCCCAGCACGAGGTTGATGACGACCACCACGCCGAAGTGGCGCGGGTCGATGTGATAGACGTCGGTGGCCAGCGGCAGCAGGATGGGCACCGTCATGATCAGGCCGGGAATGCCGTCGATCACGGTGCCGATCACCAGCAGGATGACATCGTCAGCAGCATGAAGGTGACCGGGTCCTTGGCGACGGTCTGCACCCACGCGGCCGTGGCCTGCGGCACCTTGCCGTAGATGAGCACCCACGAGAAGACGGCGGCGGCGGCGACGAGGAACAGCACGACCGCCGAGTAGATGCCGGCGCGCAGCATCATCTCCGGCAGGCGCGAGAAGTGGAATTCCCGGGTCCAGTACTTGCCGATCAGGGCCGCCGCCAGGGCGCCGACCGCTGCGCTTTCCGTGGCGTTGGCCAGGCCGCTGAGGATGGAGCCGACGATCACGATCGGGATCAGCAGCGTCGGTGCGGCCTTGAGGATGGTGGCGACCCGTTCCCTGGGCGGCTTCTTCGCGCCGCGCGGGTAGTTGTGGAAGTGGCCGAGCAGCGCGATCAGGATGAAGAACAGCAGCGTGAGGAGGATGCCGGGCAGGATGCCGGCGATCAGCATGTCGCCGACGGACACCTGCGCCAGGGTGCTGTAGACCACGAACATGACCGACGGCGGGATGATCGGGCCGAGCATGCCGCCATAGGCGGTCAAGCCGGCGGCGAAGTCCTTGTCGTAGCCCTGCTTCTCCATCTCGGGCACCATGATCTGCGACATGATCGCCACCTGCGCCGTGGCCGAGCCCAGGATGGAGGCCACGAACATGTTGGCCAGGATGTTCACGTAGGCCAGCCCGGCGCGCAACGAGCCGATGATCGCCATCGCCAGGTCGACGATGCGCCGGGTGATGCCGCCGCCGTTCATGATCTCGCCGATCAGGATGAACAGCGGAATCGCGATCAGGCCGTAGCTGTCGACCCCGCCGAACATCTGCAGCGGATACGACTGGTAGAGCACCGGGTTGTTCAGCGAGACCAGGAACGCGATCCCGCCGATGCACAGGCACAGGCCGATCGGCACGCCGATCAGCATCACCAGGGCGAGCGTGAGGCCGGTCAGCATCTCAGTGGCGCCCGGCCGTTCCGAAGCCAATGAGCGCCCCAAGGGTCACGAAGGGGCCCTGACCGGGCCCTGGGGGCCGCGAACGAAGTGAGCTTGGGGGTCCCATTTCAGCCCACGCCTTGCAGGCTGTTGCCGAGGAAAGCGGCCTGGCTTGCGCGCGGGACCAGCCCCAGATCCTCGAGCAGGTTGGCGGCGCTGTGGATCGTCATCGACAGCGCGAAGATCGGCATGATCAGGTACAGCGCCCACACCGGCCAGCCGAGCGTCTGGGTGCGCTCGGTGTAGATGAAGTTGAAGGTCCTGGCGGCCAGCTCTTTCGCATCGAACCCGGCGCGCGCCATGCCCGCCGGGTCCAGCCACAGCACGCACAGCCACAGCAGCGTCAGGCCGAACAGCAGCACGATGGCCGTGGCCGCCACCTTGGCGATGCGAACGCCGCGTGGCGAGAAGCGCTCGGTCAGGATCGTGACCGCGAAATCCAGGCGCAGGCGGGTCATCGCCGAGGCGCCGATGAAGGTCAGGAAGACGACCGAATAGACCGCCGACTCGTCGACCCAGTACAGCGCGACGCCGCTGTAGCGCGTGACCACGTTCAGGAGGATCAGGCCGGTCAGCAGGAACATGAAGCCCGCGACCGCGATGCGTTCGGCGGCCAGCAGCCTGGCCGACAGCCACATGACGAAGCGCCAAGGCGCTGCGCTCGATGCCCCTTCCTTCACCGAAGACCCCGAAGACTTGGCAAACCCGAGCCGAAGCTTATATTTTATACAATCGACACGTCAAGCCCGAACGACCCTCCTCGCCTGCCCGCCCTTGAAGACCCGCCTCGGCCACCGCACCCTGTCAGCCGCCATCGTCGAGCAGCTGCGGCGCGACATCCTGGACGGCACCTACGCGGCCGGCGAGCAGTTGCGCCAGGACGCGCTGGCGGCCAGCTTCCAGGTCAGCCGCATCCCGGTGCGCGAGGCCCTGTTCCAGCTCGAAGCCGAGGGCCTGGTGCTGATCGAGCCGCACAAGGGGGCGATCGTCTCGGCGTTCTCGCTGGAAGAGATCGACGACGTGTTCGACCTGCGCGTGCTGCTGGAGCCGCGCATGCTGGCGCAGTCGGCGCCGCTGCTGACGGCGCAGGACTATGCCGAGATCTCGGCACTGGACGCGGCGTTCGCGAGTGCCATCGCCGCGCAGGACGTGGCGCAGTGGGGGCAGCTCAACGCGCGCTTCCACCTCGCGCTGTACCGCCACGCGCGCCAGCCGCGCACGCTGGCCATCGTCACCTCGCTGCTGCAGACCAGCGACCGCTTCACGCGGCTGCAGATGAACCGCGCTCCCGCGTTCACCCGGGCCGAGAAGGAGCACCGCCAGTTGCTGCGCCTGTGCCGGGAAGGCAAGACGCCCGAAGGCCTGCGACTACCTCGTGGCCCACATCGAGAAGGTGCGCCAGGACCTGCATGCGCTGCTCAAGCGCGGCACACGCAACCCTGCGCTATCCTGATGGACGATGATGCTTGAAGGCCGTATCGCCATCGTCACCGGCGCCGCATCCGGCATGGGCGCCGCCACCGCGCGGCTGCTCGCCGAGGCCGGGGCGACGGTGCTCGGCGCCGACATCGTGAGCCACCCGGCCATCGCCCTCGTCGGCGACGTCGCCGACTCCGGGTTCTGCGACGCCGCGGTGGCCAAGGCCGTCGCCCTGCACGGCCGCCTCGACATCGTCGTCAACGCCGCCGGCGTGATCGTGCGCGCCGACGCGCCGGCCACCGACGATGATGCCTGGTACCGGCAGATGCGGGTCAACGTCGATGGCACCTTCTTCATGTGCCGCGCCGCGATCCGCCAGATGCGCCGGCAGGGCTCGGGCGCGATCGTCAACTTCGGCTCGATCTGGGGCTCGGCCGGCGGCAAGGGCCACGTGGCCTATGCCACCGCCAAGGGAGCGGTGCACAACCTGACGCGCTCGCTCGCGCTCGACCATGCGCGCGAAGGCATCCGCATCAATGCCGTCTGCCCCGGCGAGGTGGACACGCCGATGCTGCGCGGCGCCGGGCGCGCCGTGCCGCTCACCGATGCGCAACTGGCGGAGATGGCCGACCGCGTGGTGCCCAACGGCCGCCTCGCGCAGCCCGAGGAGATCGGCCGCGTGGTGGTCTTCCTGTGCACCGACGCGGCGAGCTACATGACCGGCGCGCTGGTGCCGGTCGACGGCGGCTGGTCGGCAGGCTGATGGACTACCGCCCCCTCGGCTCCAGCGGCCTGCGCATCTCGGCGCTGGTGCTCGGCTCCGACAACTTCACCAACCCGACGCCGGCCGACGAGTCCGAACGCATCATCGCCACGGCGCTCGACGCCGGCGTGAACCTGATCGACACCGCGAACTCGTACGCTGCCGGCGCGGCCGAGGAACTCATCGGCGCCACGCTGCGCAAGCTCGGGCGCGACGACGTGCTGGTGGCGACGAAGTTCCACTATCCGTTCGGCCCCGGCGTGCACGACCGCGGCAACTCGCGCCAGGCCATCATCCGCGCCTGCGAGGGTTCGCTGCGCCGCCTCGGCCGCGACCACATCGACCTGTACCAGTCGCACCGGCCCGACATGGCGGTGCCGCTGGAAGAAACGCTGCGCGCGCTCGACGACCTGGTGCGCGCCGGCAAGGTGCGCTACATCGGCTCGTCGACGCGCCGGGCTGGCATGTCGCCACGTCGGTGATGACGTCCGAGCGGCTCGGCATCGCGCGCATCGTCTCCGAGCAGTCGCCCTACAACCTGCTCGACCGCCGCATCGAGAACGAGCTCGTGCCGGCCTGCCAGGCGCACGGCGTGGGCGTGATCTGCTGGTCGCCGCTGGCGATGGGCATGCTGGCCGGCCGCTACGAGCAAGGCCGCACCGACGACACGCGCGCGGCCGTGCGCGGCGGCATCTACGCCGAGCGCGTCACCGACGCCGGCATCCGCGTCGGCAACGCCTTCGCCGCCCTCGCCCGCCAGCACGGCCTCGAGCCGGCCCAGGCGGCGTACGCCTGGGTCATCGCCCAGCCGGGCATCACGGCGGCGATCATCGGCCCGAAGACCGTCGCGCAGGTGGCGTCGGCGCTACCGGCTGCAGAGCTGGCGCTGCCCGCCGGGCTGCTCGCGGGCGCTGACGAACTCGTCACGCCGGGATCGGTGGTGGCGAGCTTCTTCAACTCGGCGCCGTGGATGCGCTGGAAGCACGTCTGACCGGGCACGGCCCGATCTGCGGCGACCCGCTGATGGCCATCTCGGCCGATGGCGGCTTTGGCGCCGACGCGCGTTCATCGCTGCGCGCGGCGGGCTGAGTTTCGCCACGGCAACGCGGCCGTCGAGCGAGTCGTTCAACTCCCTCTCCCTCTGGGAGAGGGCCGGGGTGCGGGCCGGCGACGCGGCAGCCGAGACTGCGCGCAGCCCCTCACCCCAGCCCCCTCCCCGGTGGGTCGAGGGAGCCAATCAGCCCGGCGCCTGCTGAAGAAAGGCCGCCGCTTCCTGCTCGGTCTCGAAGATCGTCGGCGCCTCGGCCCGCGAGAGCAGGCGTTCGAGCTGCATGCGCCGGAAGGCGCCGCTGGCATAGCGCGAGACGCGGCTGGTAGTACTGCGCCTCCATTTCGCGCGACATGCGGGCGTAGGCCTCGGCCACGTCGGGGTCGAGCTGGAAGCCGTCGTAGTTGACGATCGTCGCGACGCGGTGGCCGATTTCGCGGCAGCGCGCCTCCACCGCCTCGCGGATGCGCTCGACGTCTTCCAGGCGGCGCAGGTTCAGGTGGCGGAAGTTGAGGAACAGCCGCTTGCGGTCGGCGTCGTAGGTGACGCGGTCGGTCAGGTCGATCGCGAGCAGGCGCGTTCGCAGGTCCATGGGCGCGGCCTCGAACAGCGCGGCCGGCATCGCCGCCGGCGTGTCGACCAGCGGCCCGAAGTCCATGTGCGCCAGGATGTCGCGCTCGATGTCGATGCCCGGCGCCACCTCGGTCAGCTGCAGGCCGCTGCGGTCAGCTCGAACACGCAGCGCTCGGTGACGTAGAGCACCGGCTGGCCGAGCGCCGCCGCGCGGCGGCCGGTGAAGGTGATCTGCTCGACCTCGGCGCGAACTTGCGCGCGCGCCCTTCCTGCACGATGCGCAGCCGGCCATCGCCGGCCTCGACCTCGAGCCCGCCGGCGGTGAAGGTGCCGGCGAACACCAGCTTGCGCGCGTTCTGGGTGATGTTGATGAAGCCGCCCGCGCCGGCCAGCTTCGGGCCGAAGCGGCTGACGTTGACGTTGCCCTCGGCGTCGCACTCGGCCATGCCGAGGACGGCCAGGTCGAGGCCGCCGCCGTCGTAGAAATCGAACTGCTGGTTCTGGTCGATCACCGCCTCGGTGTTGAAGGCCGCGCCGAAATCGAGCCCGCTGGCGGGCACGCCGCCGATCACGCCGGGCTCGGCGGTCAGCGTGATCAGGTCGAGCACGTGCTCCTCGTTGGCCACCGCGGCCACGCCTTCGGGCATGCCGATGCCGAGGTTGACGACGCCGCCCATCGGCAGCTCGAAGGCGCAGCGCCGCGCGATGAGCTTGCGCTCGTCCAGCGGCATCGGCTTCAGGCTGTCCAGCGGCACCTGGATCTCGCCGGCGAAGGCCGGGGATAGGCGGTGGCGTAGGTCTGGCGGTGGTGCTCGGGCTCGGCCACCACCACGCAGTCGACCAGGATGCCGGGGACCTGCACCTGGCGCGGGTTCAGCGAGCCGGCCTTGGCGATGCGCTCGACCTGCGCGATGACCAAGCCGCCCGAATTGTGCGCCGCCATCGCCATCGCGAGGTTGTCCAGCGTCAGCGCCTCGCGCTCCATCGTGATGTTGCCGTGGGTGTCGGCGGTGGTGCCGCGGATGAACGCCACGTCGATGGGAAAGGCCTTGTAGAACAGCCACTCCTCGCCGTCGATCTCCATCACGCGCACCAGGTCTTCGCGTGGTGACCGCGTTGATCTTGCCGCCGCCCAGGCGCGGGTCGACGAAGGTGCCCAGGCCGACCTTGGTGAGCGTGCCGGGCTTGCCCGCGGCGATGTCGCGGTAGAGGTGCGAGATGCAGCCCAGCGGCAGGTTGTAGGCCTCGATGCGGTTCTCCACCGCCAGCCGCCGAGCTTCGGCATCAGCCCCCAGTGGCCGCCGATCACGCGCTTGAGCAGGCCGTCGTGGCCGAGCCGGTTCAGGCCCCGGTCCTTGCCGTCGCCCGGCGCCGCGGCGAACACCAGCGTCAGGTTGCGCGGCTCGCCGGTCTCGACGAAACGTGCCGACAGCGCCGCCAGCAACTCGTCGGGCGTGCCGATGCCGACGAAGCCCGAGGTCGCCAGCGTGTCGCCGGCGCGAATGACGGCGACCGCATCGTGGGCCGAGACGATCTTGTTGCGCATCGACAAAACCTCGTTAAGGGGACCGCGAGCCGCAATGATCGCCGCTCAGAGCGGAATCTGAAAGCGCGGGCCCGGCGCACGTCGCCGGGCGACCGTCCATGCCGCAGGTTGGTGACGCGTTGCGGCGCGCGCGAGCGCCGGCGTGCCGAACTCGATCACGCCGGGTCGTCTCGCGTGGCTGGCCTCGCGGCCAGCGCCTGCCGCGCCTGTTGCATCACCAGCGCCGGCGCGGTGTCCTTCAGGCGATGGTCGCTCCACACCTGGCGCCAGCGGCGTGCGCCCGGCAGGCCGTGAACCAGACCCATCATGTGCCGCGCCGCATGCGGCCAGGTGATGCCCTGCGCCACCAGCCGCGTCATGTACTCGACCATGGCGGCCTCGACGGCTTCGCGCGATGGCGCAGGCTGCGTGTCGTCGCCGAAGAAGCGCCGGTCCCACTCGGCCATCAACCACGGCTGGTGGTAGGCGGCGCGGCCCAGCATCACGCCGTCGACGTGCTGCAAATGCGCGGCGATCTGCGTCATTGCCGGTGACGCCGCCGTTGAGCACGATCGTCAGCGCCGGAAAGTCGCGCTTCAGGCGGTAGACGAACTCGTGGCGCAGTGGCGGCACCTCGCGATTTTCCTTCGGCGACAGGCCCTTCAACCAGGCATTGCGCGCGTGGACGATGAACACCTTGCAGCCGGCTTGCGCGACGGTGCCGACGAAGTCGCGCACGAAGTCGTAGCTCTCATCGCGGTCGACGCCGATGCGGTGCTTGACCGTCACCGGCAGGTCGACCGCGTCGCGCATCGCCGCGACGCAGTCGCGCACCAGCGCGGGCTCGGCCATCAGGCAGGCGCCGAACGCGCCGCGCTGCACGCGCTCGCTCGGGCAGCCGCAGTTGAGGTTGACCTCGTCGTAGCCCCAGCGCGCCGCGAGCTTGGCACAGGCCGCCAGCTCGGCGGGCTCGCTGCCGCCCAGCTGCAGCGCCAGCGGGTGCTCGGCCGGGTCGAAGTCCAGGTGGCGCGGCACATCGCCATGCAGCAGCGCGCCGGTGGTCACCATCTCGGTGTAGAGCCGCGCATGCCGCGTGATCTGCCGATGGAAGACGCGGCAGTGCCGGTCGGTCCAATCCATCATCGGAGCGACACTCAGTCTCCAAGGTAAAGATCCAATGTTTACGAGAGACTCCAAGTGAACAACCACCAACCAAAGACATCAGTGTGCAGATCATCGTGCACACGCCGTGCACAAGCGCCATGATTCACGGCAGAATCCCGGCTCGATTGGACGCACACTGATTGCACACGGAGGACTGCACACATGGCTGCATTCTCTCAACTGCCCAGCGGCAGATGGCGGGTCCAGGTCCGACGCGGGGGCATCTACCGCGCCGCCACCTTCCCGACCAAGAACGAGGCGAAGGATTGGGCGACGGCCATCGAGTCGCAGGCGCA
>CAWJAJ010000004.1:0-24925 GCA_963840805.1 uncultured beta proteobacterium
TGGCGTTGAAGATCCTGTCGCCGCAGATCACGCACAAGAGCGATGTCGGCGGTGTCGCCCTCGACCTCGAGGACGCCGCGGCCGTGCGCAACGCCGCCACCGCGATGCGCCAGCGCGTGACGCACCTGCGCCCCGATGCGACGATCCAGGGTTTCACGGTGCAGACCATGGTGCGGCGCCCGCATGCGCTGGAGCTGATCGTCGGCGCCAGCATCGATCCGCTGTTCGGCCCGGTGATCCTGTTCGGCCAGGGCGGCACGCGGTGGAAGTGGTGGCCGACCGCGCCATGGCGCTGCCGCCGCTGAACGCGCCACTGGCCCGCGCGCTGGTCGCGCGCACCCGGGTGGCGCGGCTGCTGGCCGGCTGGCGCGACGACCCGCGGCCGACAGCGCCGCCGTGGTCGCGGTGCTGATGGCGGTGTCGCAGCTGCTGGCCGACGAGCCGCGGATCGCCGAGCTCGACATCAACCCGCTGGTCGCCGATGCCAGGGCGCGATCGCGCTCGATGCCCGCATCCGTCTCAGCGTCACGGCGCCGGCCGGCGCTGACCACTTCGCCATCCGGCCCTACCCGGCCGAGCTGGCGAAACCTTCGAATGGCAGGGCCGCGGCTGACGCTGCGCCCGATCCGCCCCGAGGACGAAGCGCAGCACCTGGCATTCCTGGCCCAGCTCGACCCGGAGGACATCCGCATGCGCGTGTTCTACAGCCGCCGCAGCATCGAGCGCAGCGAGCTCGCGCGGCTGACGCAGATCGACTACGCGCGCGAGATGGCCTTCATCGCCACGAGCCGGGGCCCGACGGCGGCGAGCAGACGCTCGGCGTGGTGCGCGCGATCTGCGACCCCGACAACCTCGAGGCCGAGTTCGGCATCATCGTGCGCTCGGAACTGAAGGGCAGGGGCCTCGGCGAGATGCTGATGCGCAAGCTGATCGACTACCTGCGCGGCCACGGCACCGGGCAGCTGGTGGCCACCGTGCTGGCGGAGAACGAGCGCATGCTCGAGCTGGCGCGCGAGCTGGGTTTCGGCTTCGACGGGCTGCTACCTGAGTCCGACACGCTGCAGCTGCACCTGCCGCTGAGTCGACCCTGAGGCGCGACCGTCGGCGGCGACATGAACCACGCGCCGGCCCCCCCGCGACCGCGCTGACGCTGGCCGACCAGGCCCGCGTCGTCGCGTCGTTGCAGGCCGCGCTGGCGGGGTCGCCAGCATCGAGCCCGGTCACGCTGATCGAGACGCACATCTCGTTCGTGCTGCTGGCCGGCGCCCTGGCCTACAAGATGAAGAAGGCGGTGAACCTCGGCTTCGTCGATTTCACGACGCTGGCGCTGCGCCGCTTCTATTGCGACGAAGAACTGCGCCTGAACCGTCGGCTGGCCCCGGCGCTGTACCTGGCGGTGTTGCCGATCACCGGCACGCCAGCCCAGCCGGTGCTCGGCGGCAGCGGCCCGGTGATCGACTGGGTGGTGAAGATGCGCGCCTTCGCGCAGGACGGCCTGTGGGATCGGCTCGCGAAGCGCGGTGCGCTGGGCCCGAGCGATCTCGACACGCTGGTCGACGTGCTGGTCGCCTTCCACGACGGTGCGGCGGTCGCGGGCCCCGCCGATGGCTACGGCCGGCCAGCGCAGGTACGTGCGCCGATGCGCGACACGCTGCAGGCGCTGCAGGCGCTGTGCCCTGCGCCGGGCGAGCGTGCCACGCTCGACGCACTGAGCCGCTGGGAGGCGCAGGCGTTCGATGCACTCGTGGAGCGCTTCGACGAGCGCGTGCGCGAGCACCGCGTGCGCGAATGCCACGGTGACCTGCACCTGGGCAACGTCACCCGCATCGACGGCCGGACCACCGTGTTCGACTGCCTCGAGTTCAACGCCGACCTGCGCTGGACGGACGTGATGAACGATGTCGGCTTCATGGCGATGGACCTGCACGGCCATGGCCTGCCGCGGCTGGCGCACCGCTTCGTCAACGGCATCGTCGAGCGCGGCGGTGACGCGGCGGGCCTGCGTGTGTTGCGCTATTACATGGTCTACCGTGCGTTGGTGCGCGCGAAAGTCGCCGCGTTGCGCGCTGCACAATTGGACACACGCACGCCACCGTCCGAGCGCGCCGCCGCGGCCGCCGCCTGCCAGCGCTACCTCGGCGTCGCGCGGGCCTGCAGCCGCCCCGCGGCCCCGGTGCTGATCGTGACGCACGGCTGCTCGGGCAGCGGCAAGACGCTGCTGACGCAAAGCCTGCTCGAGCACATCGGCGCGATCCGCGTGCGTGCCGATGTCGAGCGCAAACGCCTGTTCGGCCTACCGGCCAACGCGCGCAGCGGCGCGGCGCAGAAGGAAAGGCTGTATTCGAGCACGGCCACCGAGGCCACCCACGCACGCCTGCGCGAGGTGGCCACGCTGGCGCTGCGCAGCGGCCACAGCGTGATTCTCGACGCGACGTTCCTGGCCTTCGAGCAGCGCGAGTTGGCGCGCGCCTTGGCCGCGGCGTTGGGCGTGCGCTTCGTTGTCGTCGACTTCCAGGCCCCTGCCGACACGCTGCGTCAGCGCGTACAGCAACGCGCGCAACGCGCCGACGACGCCTCGGAGGCCGACCTTGCGGTGCTCGACGACCAGTTGGCCCACGCGCAACCGCTGCGCCCGCAGGAACTGGCAGAGGTGTTCGTTTTCGACGCCGAACCGCGATACGACGAGGCCAGCGTCGCTGCGCGCTGGCTGCCGCTGTTGCAACGCCTGGACTGGCCATCCCCTTCGGCCGCGATCGACCAACCTTGACAGGCCTCAACAAGGCGTCATGCCGATGCGGCTCAATCGGCTGCACACTTGGTCACCCACTCAGCAACCCTCCCGATCCGGCCGGAGCCGCCATGAAGCGCAAGCCCCCAGCGCGTACCGCAGCACCCGCGTTGCAGCAACCCGCTGCAATCGAACCGGAGTTGCTCGAGCTCGAGGCCGCCGACGACGACGGCAGCGAGTCGATCGTGGCGCGACCGGATGGATACCATTGGCTGGCACGCGATGGCATTCACGAATTCGGCCCCTTCGAGACGCTCGAGGACGCGCAGGCCGCGATGCAGGCCGCCACCGACGACAGCGAACAAGAGCCGGCCGAGACCCTGCAGGAAGCCGAACTCGAGATCGGCATCGCCGACTGGATCGATCCCGAAACCGGCGCGCCGGCCGAAGGCCAATCGCCGCCGCACCTCGAAGTGGAATAGCGTCGCCTACGACGGCGCTGCCGGGTATTGCGCCGCGGCTGCCTGGGTGCGCCGCGCGAGCGTGCGCGCCAGCGTCGCGGGCGACAGCACCTTCACCTGCTCGCCGTGGCGCAGGATGTCCATCGCCAGTTCGGTGGCGTCGGCATAGGGGACGCGCAACGTCAGCGCGCCATCGTCGTGCAGCGTGGCCTGCTGCTTGGGGTGCCACTGTTCGTGCTGCACCCATTGCGCGGCCTCCGGCGTGAAGCGCAGCGTGGCCCATTGCAGCCTGGCACCGCTGAATACGCCGTAGCCGGCATCGAGCTCGGCCTCGATGGTCTTCAGCGCCACGTCCTTCGCGCGTTGCTCGAGCAGCGTGGCGCTGCGGATGGCGTCGAGCGCGAAGCGCCGCAGCGCGTCGCTGGCATGGCACCAGGCATCGAGGTACCAGGTGTTGCGCCAGTGCACCAGGCGCTGGGGTGACACGGTGCGTTCGGTTTCCTCGCGCCGGCTGCGCACGTAGTAGCGCATCTGCACGCGCTGGCGTCGCGTGATCGCGCTGCCGATCAGCTCGAAGTGCCGGCTCGCCACCGGCCGCCGCGCGGCCGTCATGATCTTCACCCGCTTCATCAGCTCGCCGGCCTCGGCATCGCTCGTGCCGAGCATGCCGTGCAGCTTGTCGAGCAGCGGCTGCAGGTGGCGCGCCAGCACGCCGCCCTCGTCGAGGCCCTGAATCAATTGGTGCATCGTCAGCAACGCGTGAATCTCGCGTTCGCTGAACCACACGCCGGGCAACTCGTGCCTGACCTGGCGCTGGTCGCGCGCATCGGGCCGCATCGAGTAGCCGTTGGCGAAGCGGTCGTAGACGATCGGCGCATCGAGCCGTTCGCGCAGGTACTCGAGATCGCGTTGCAGGGTGGCGCGGCTGACGCCGAGCTCGTCCACCAGGTCGGCAAACGGCACGGCGCCGCGGCTGCGGATCAGCATTTCGATCTTGTAGAAGCGTTCGGTGCGGTCCATGCGCGTCGATGGCGGTCAAGGAGGCTGCAGGGTAGCCGAATCGACGTTCGGCAGCCTCACGCCATGAGGCTTTGGCCTCGCAAACTGGCTGTGCCGGGGTCGTCCCGGTGACACCTGCGAAAGCCTCGCCACCATGCCGCAAACCGCCGACCTGTTCGCAGACACCGCCCCCGCCGCCCGCCCCGCCGATGCCGCCGACGCCACCGGCTTCGAGATCGGTTGGGACCACGCCCATTACCGGCTGACGCCGCCGCCGCAGCATCTGGCCGCGGCTCACCCGGTACACCAGGGCTGGCAGGCCGGCGCCGCGGTGTTCGGCACGCGCACACTCGAAGCCCACGCCGCACGTGCGCAAGTGGCTGCAGCTGCGGCTGAACGCGTGGAACCGCGGCCGCGCCTTCGAGGGCATGCAGGTCACGCCGCACTTCCTGGCGCAGATCGACGTGCCGGTGTGCCCGATCACCCGCACGGTGCTGACCCACGCCAGCGGCGCCGGCAGCGATGCGTCGGTCGACCGCGTCTGCAACCAGGCCGGCTATGCCGCCGGCAATCTGGCGGTGATGAGCACGCGCGCCAACCAGGCCAAGGCCGATCTCGGCTGGCACGACGCGCTCACCGTCGTGCGCCAACTCGAAGCCTCGGGGCTCGACACGCTGGACGGGCTGGCCCCCGTGCATTGGTCGCGGCTGGGCGTGCTGATGAGCTTCGTGACGCCGTTGCCGCACGACGAGGCCGCCCGCCTGCCGTTGCTGGTGCTGCCGCCGAACCGGCTGCGCCTGCTCAATGCGGTGCAGGCGCTGCAGGCGGTGGTGACACTGGCGTTCACGCAAGCGCAGGCGGTGCCGCGGCTGCGCGAGCTGCTGGCGCATGTGCCGGCACCCGCACGTCACGACTTCCAGGTCTTCACGCTGACGCTGCAGGCACGGCGCCTGGCCATCGGCATGCAGACGGCCGGCCTCGCGCTGCGCCACGCGCTGGAAGACCTGTGGGCCGACGCCGCCGTCAACCGCCGCTGGCAGCGCTTTGCACTGCAACTCAGCGAAGCCGATGCCGAGCGCCTGGTGCGAACCGCGGCGCGGCGCGGCCTCGGCGGCAAGGCGTGGCAGTGGCTGCCGCGGGCGGCCGCCACCGACGGCTGGGCCCTGGCCACCGACGGCTACGCCGGGCCGCGGCCGGGCTGGGCGCGCGCCAAGCCACCGGTGAAGCGCGCCGCCATGGCCGCGTCTACCATCGCGCCATGGTCAGCCCCGACTTCGACGTGCTCGTCGTCGGCGCCGGCATCGCCGGTGCCTCGGTAGCGTATTTCCTCGCGCCGCACGCCCGCGTGGCCGTGCTCGAGCGCGAGGCCATGCCGGGCTACCACACGACGGGGCGCTCGGCGGCGATGTTCATGGAGAGCTACGGCCCGCCGCAGGTGCGCGCGCTGACGCGGGCCAGCCGCGCCTTCCTGTCGACACCCGCAGACGGTGGGCCGCCGCTGATCACGCCGCGCGGCGCGTTGTTTATCGCGCGTGCAGAGCAGGCCGAGGCCTTGGCTGCATTGCACGATCAGCTGCGCCGCGACGGTGCGGGCGTGCGCAGGCTCGACACGGCCGGCGCGCGTGCGCGCGTGCCGGTGCTGCGCGACGCGGCCGCCGCGACCGCGTTGCTCGACGAAGACGCCTGCGACATCGATGTCGATCGCCTGCACCAGCGCTTCCTGCGCGGTGCGCGGCAGCACGGCACGCAACTGTTCGTCAATGCCGACGTGTGCACCATCGCCTTCGCCGCCGGCTGCTGGACGCTCGCCACGCCGACGCGGCGGTTCACCGCGCCGTTGCTGGTGAACGCCGCGGGCGCCTGGGCCGACACCGTCGCGGCGCTGGCCGGCGTGGCGCCGTTCGGTCTCGAGCCGCGGCGGCGCAGCGCGTTCACCTTCGCGCCGCCGCCAGGGTTGGACGTGCGCGACTGGCCCTGCGTCGCCGGCATCGACGAAGATTTCTACTTCAAGCCCGACGCCGGCCTGCTGCTCGGCTCGCCGGCCAACGCCGACCCGGTGGCACCGCACGACGTGGTGGCCGAGGAGCTCGACATAGCCATCGGCATCGCTCGCATCGAAGCCGCCACGACGTTGACGATACGACGCCCGCTGCGCACCTGGGCCGGCTTGCGCAGCTTCGTGCCCGACGGCGCGCTGGTCGGCGGCTTCGACGACGCCGTACCCGGCTTCTTCTGGTGCTGCGGCCAGGGCGGCTACGGCATCCAGACCAGCCCGGCGATGGGCGAGGCCTGCGCGGCGAGCCTGCTCGGCCACCCGCTGCCGGCCCATATCGCCGACGCGGGCATCTCGTTCGCCGACCTCGCCTGCCGGCGTTGAGCTACTCGAGCTCGAGTGCGACGCGGGCGTCGTACTCACGCGAGAGCATCGACATCACGACCAGCGAGTCGTAGCCGTCGGCCAGCCTCACGCTCTCGCGCAGTACGCCCTCCTCGACGAAGCCTTCGCTCGCGTACAGCGCCTGCGCGCGCACGTTGAGGCGCTTCACGTCGAGCCAGAAGCGGTGTGCGTGCAGGTCGCGAAAGGCCATCCGCTTCAACAGCCGCGCGCAGGCCCGGCCGAGCCCCTGGCCCTTGGGCTGCAGCACGATGCGCTTCAACTCGACGCTGCGGTGCGGGTTGCGGCAGCCCTGCAGGATCACGAACCCGGCGCGCGCGTAGTCGGCCCCGGCCTCGACGATGAAGTGGCGAAAGTCGGGAAAGCGCACCGCACCCTCGTGCTGCGTGCGCTCCCACGGCGTGATGAACGGCAGGTTGTGCGAATCGACTTCCACCGACTGCACGAAATCGAGGTCCGACAGCATCGTCGGCCGCAGCCGCAGGCGCGGCGCGTCAGACATCGATGTCCACCGCGTCGCCATGGATCTCCATCAGCTCCCTGCGCGCCGCCGCCTCGCCCTTGCCCATCAACTTGGTCAAGGCGTCGACGGTGGCGGCGAAATCGAGCGCGCCGTAGGCGACCTGCAGCAAGCGCCGCGTGTCGGGGTTGAGCGTGGTGTCCCACAGCTGCTCGGCGCTCATCTCGCCCAGGCCCTTGAAGCGGCTGATGCTCCACGAGCCTTCGCGCGCGCCTTCCTTGCGCAGCTTGTCCAGCGCGGCGTCGAGTTCGCCGTCGTCGAGCGCATAGATCTTGGCCGCCGGCTTCTTGCCGCGCGCCGGCGCGTCGACGCGGTACAGCGGCGGCTTGGCGACGTAGACATGGCCGCGCTCGATCAGCTTGGGGAAGTGGCGGAAGAACAGCGTCAGCAGCAGCACCTGGATGTGCGAGCCGTCGACGTCGGCATCGCTCAGGATGCAGACCTTGCCGTAGCGCAGGCCGGTGAAGTCGGGCTCGTCGTTCGCGCCATGCGGATCGACGCCGACGGCCACCGCGATGTCGTGGATCTCGTTGTTGGCGAACAGGCGGTCGCGCTCGACCTCCCAGGCGTTGAGCACCTTGCCGCGCAGCGGCAGGATCGCCTGCGTCTCCTTGTTGCGGCCCATCTTGGCGCTGCCGCCGGCCGAGTCGCCCTCGACCAGGAAGACTTCGTTGTGCGCGAGGTCGCGGCTCTCGCAGTCGGTCAGCTTGCCGGGCAGCACGGCGACGCCGGAGCCGCGCCGCTTCTCGACCTTCTGGCTCGCCCGCTGGCGCGTCTGCGCCTGGCGGATCACCAGTTCGGCGAGCTTCCTGCCGTGCTCGACATGCTGGTTCAGCCACAACTCGAGCGCCGGCCGGGTGTAGCCCGAGACCAGCCGCAGCGCGTCGCGCGAGTTCAGGCGTTCCTTGGTCTGGCCCTGGAACTGCGGGTCGAGCACTTTGGCGCGAAAGCACGAAGCTGGCGCGCGAGAACACATCGTCGGGCATCAGCTTCACGCCCTTGGGCTGCAATGCGTGCATCTCGATGAAGCCCTTGATGGCGGCGAACAGCCCGTCCTTCAGGCCCGCCTCGTGGGTGCCGCCAGCCACCGTGGGGATCAGGTTGACGTAGCTCTCGCGCAGCGTCTGCACCGTCTTCGGTGAAGGCCACGCACCAGGCCGCGCCCTCGCCTTCGGCGTTGTTCTCGCTGTCGCCGGCTTCGGCGTAGTGCTCGCCTTCGAACAGCGGGATCAGCGGGTCGGCCGGCAGGCTCTGCATCAGGTAGTCGCGCAGGCCGCCCTGGTACAGCCAGGTCTGCACATCGCCGGCTCTTCTCCTGCGTCAGCGTCACCGTCACGCCCGGCATCAGCACCGCCTTGCTGCGCAGCAGGTGCATCAGTTCGTGCGCGCGGCAGCTCGGCGCTGTCGAAGTACTTCGCATCGGGCCAGACGCGCACCGTGGTGCCCTGCTTGCGATCGGCGGTGCCGGCCTTGCGCAGCGCCTGCTTCTCGACCACGTCGCCGCCGGCGAAGGCCATCGTCGCGACCTGGCCCTCGCGGTAGACCGTCACCGCCAGCCGCTTGGCCAGCGCATTGGTGACGCTGACGCCGACGCCGTGCAGGCCGCCGGAAAAACTGTAGGCGCCGCCGCCACCCTTGTCGAACTTGCCGCCGGCATGCAGCCGCGTGAACACGATCTCGACCACCGGCACGCCTTCCTCGGGATGCAGGCCGAACGGGATGCCGCGGCCGTCGTCCTCGACGCTGACCGAGCCGTCGCCGTGCAGCGTCAACGGCAATGCGCTTGCCGAAGCCGGCCAGCGCCTCGTCGGCGGCGTTGTCGATGACTTCCTGGATGACGTGCAGCGGCGTCTCGGTGCGGGTGTACATGCCCGGCCGCTGCTTGACGGGCTCGAGGCCCTTCAATACCCGGATCGAGGCTTCGGCGTATTTGGCGGTCTTGGTCGGCATGGCGGCGGATTCTAGGAGCCGCCGCGACGCCGCCCACGAGGCGCGTCCAGCGAAGCTGCATCGGCCTCGATGCGCGCCAGCAGGGCTTCGAGGCCGAGCTCGTAGGACGCCGCCCAATGCTCGGGCCTGAAGAACGGTGCGCAGGCGGCCAGCAGCGGACAATGCTCGGCAACGTACGCGTCGCTGACGGGCTCGGCGGCCGACGGGCCGCGTGCGTAGCCCGCGGTCTCGTCGAGCGCCGCGCCGGTGATGTAGTAGCCCACGGCGCGGAAATGGCGGGCCGTCAGCTCGGCGTCGGGCAGCACGTCCGATATCAACCCGAGCACCGACTCGATCATGCGCACGCCCGCCGGAGTGTTCAGTCGATGCACCGCCAGCAAGGGATAGAACGCCGCGTAGCGATTGGCCATCGCGCGATAGGCGTGCAGGAAGTGGCGCAGGCGCTCGATCGGCGCCATGTCGGCCGGCGGCGGATCGAGCGGTACCGATCGCATCGTCGACCATCGCATCGAGCAGGTGGTGCTTGCTCGGGAAGTGGTGGTAGATGCTCATCGCCTCGCAGCCCAGGCGATCACCCAGCTTGCGTGTGCTGAATGCGGCCAGGCCCTCGGCCTCCACCAGCTCGAACGCGACGGCCACGATGCGCTCGCGCGACAGCGGCGCGCCGGCGCGGCGACCGTGCGCATTGGCCCGCAGGCGGGGGAGCGGGTCGTTTCGGGGGCAGCCATGGCTTGAAATCTTACAGCGTAAAGACAAGCCTGGAGTATGCCCTTACGATGTAAGGGCAGGTCGATCCAGACCGACTTGTCGTGGCGACGCCGAGGGGCGCCACGCGACGAAACTTAGGAGCCAAGGCCGATCGAAGCGACCGATCTCGTCGGGCTGCCGATCCCGATCCTGTACTTCACGATGCCGGCCATCGAAACGCTGTGGCTGGCGTGCGCATTCCCGTCGCGCCGCGGCTGGTGCGGGCTCGGCACGGGCTTCCTGCTGCTGGTCGCGACCGCCACCTCGCCGCCACGGTCGGCTTCGTCGACGTCAACCAGCCGCTGTACGGACATGCCAGCCGCGGCGCACGGGCTTGGCTGCGATCCGCTAGAGTGAACGCATGGTTGCCGCATCGCCCACGCACGACCGCCTCTCGATGCTCCAGGTGCTGCTCTGCGGCGCCGCGATCGTCACGCTGTCGATGGGCATCCGCCACGGCTTCGGGCTGTGGCTGCAACCGATCACGATGGAGCGCGGCTGGACCCGCGAGACCTTCGCCTTTGCGCTGGCCGTGCAGAACCTGGCCTGGGGCATTGCCGGTCCGTTCGCCGGCGCGCTGGCCGATCGCTTCGGCGCCTTCAAGGTGCTGCTCGGCTCGGCGCTGCTGTATGCCGCCGGCCTGATCCTGATGGCGCCTGCGACATCGGGCCTGGCCTTCACCGGCAGCGCCGGCATCCTGATCGGCATGGCCCAGGCCGGCTGCACGTACGCGGTGATCTACGGCGTGGTCAGCCGCAACGTGCCGGCCGAGCGGCGCTCTTGGGCGATGGGCGTCACGGCGGCGGCCGGCTCCTTCGGCCAGTTCCTGATGGTGCCCGTTGCGGCCGGGCTGATCGGCGCCTTCGGTTGGCAAGAAGCCCTGGTCATCCTCGGCGTCGGCGTGCTGATGATCATGCCGCTGGCCCTCGGTCTGAAGGAGCCGGCCGGCGACGCGCTGGCGCACGGCGCGCACCAGAGCATCGTCCAGGCGGTTCGCGAGGCCTTCGGCCATCGCAGCTTCCAATTGCTGATGGCCGGCTACTTCGTCTGCGGCTTCCAGGTCGTGTTCATCGGTGTGCACCTGCCGAGTTACCTCAAGGACCATGGCATGACGCCGCAGGTGGCCACGACCGCGCTGGCGCTGATCGGATTGTTCAACGTCGTCGGCACCTATGCGGCCGGTGCTCTGGGCCAGCGCTATCCGAAGCGCCACATCCTGAGCACGATCTACATCCTGCGTTCGGTCACGATCGTCGCCTTTCTGGCCGTCCCCTTGTCGCCGTGGTCGGTGTATGCCTTCGCTGCGGTGATGGGCATGCTGTGGCTGTCGACCGTGCCGCCAACCAATGCCGTGGTGGCGCAGATGTTCGGCCTGCGCCACTTCTCGATGCTCGGCGGCTTCGTCTTCCTCGGCCACCAGCTCGGCTCCTTCCTCGGCGCCTGGCTCGGCGGCAGGCTCTACGACGCCACCGGCACCTATGACGTGGTCTGGTGGATCGCGGTCGCGCTCGGCGTGTTCGCCGCCTTGATCAACCTGCCGGTGCGCGAATCACCCATTCAGCGGCCGGCGTTGGC
Source organism: uncultured beta proteobacterium (assembly GCA_963840805.1). Classification (GTDB taxonomy): domain Bacteria; phylum Pseudomonadota; class Gammaproteobacteria; order Burkholderiales; family Burkholderiaceae_C; genus CADEEN01. The sequence continues at coordinate 11,376 of CAWJAJ010000004.1, forward strand.
GGCGGCATGAGTCGCTTTGTCGTTCGATGGCTCAAGCCTCGCCACGTCTGGCGTGCCGCCGCACTGCTGGCCCTGGGCCTGGTCTTCGCGGCCTACCTGCGCCCCGATCTGATGTTTGACCTGTCCAACTTCCTCTGGAGCTGTTTCTGACCGCTCACGCGGCGCTCGAGCCGTCGCCCTGGGTGCAGCGCTGGTCGCATCTCTTGGGCCCCGGTGCCCGCGTGCTCGACGTGGCCTGCGGCGGTGGGCGGCATTTGCGCTGGTTCGCCGCACGCGGCGCGCAAGTCACCGGCGTCGACCGCGACGCGGCGGCGCTCGCCACGCTCGCGGGCGTCGGCCGCGTGATCGTCGCCGACATCGAGACGGGCCCGTGGCCACTGGCCGGCGAACGCTTCGATGCCGTGGTCGTCACCAACTACCTGTGGCGGCCGCTGTGGCCGTCGCTGCGGGCCAGCCTGGCCGACGGTGCCGTCCTGATCTACGAAACCTTCGCCGTCGGCAACGAGGCCTTCGGCAAGCCGTCGAACCCCGACTTCCTGCTGCGCCCGGGCGAGTTGCTCGAAGCCTGCCGCGGCCTGCACGTGGTGGCCTACGAGGACGGTTTGCTCAGTGGCCCGCCGCGCCGCGTCCAGCGCATCGTCGCGGTTCAATCGCCGGCCGCCGACGCCCGATTTGCGCTGTAGCCGGCCGGCCGCGCGGTGGCGGCTAAAATCGCTCGCTCACTGAAATTCCCCTCTCCCCCATGAAACCGATTGTTGGCAGCATCGTCGCGCTGGTCACTCCGATGCAGGACGACGGCAGCGTCGACTACCCCGCGCTGCGCCGCCTGATCGATTGGCACGTCGCCGAAGGCACCGATTGCATCGGTGTCGTCGGCACCACCGGCGAGTCGCCGACGGTCGACGTGCAGGAGCATTGCGAGATCATCCGCGTGGCCGTCGAGCATGCTGCCGGCCGGGTGCCGGTGATGGCCGGGGCCGGGGCCAATTCGACGCGCGAAGCGATCGAGCTGTCGAAGTTCGCGCTGGACGTCGGCGCCGATTGCACCCTGCAGGTCGTGCCGTACTACAACAAGCCGACGCCCGAAGGCATCTACCGGCACTTCCGCGCGATCGCCGAAGCGGTCGACATTCCTGTGGTGCTCTACAACGTCCCCGGCCGCACGGTGGCCGATATGCAGCACGACACCGTGCTGCGGCTCGCGCAGGTGCCGGGCATCGTCGCCATCAAGGAAGCCAGCGGCAACATCGACCGTGCCGCGTGGCTGATCAAGCAGGCGCCTGCAGGCTTCTCGATCTACTCCGGCGACGACCAGACGGCAATCGCGCTGATGCTGCTGGGTGGCCACGGCAACGTCAGTGTCACGGCCAACGTGGCACCACGCGCGATGGCCGAGCTGTGCCGGGCGGCGATCGCCGGCGATGCCAAGCGGGCGCGCGAAATCCACTTGCGCTTGCTGGGGCTGCACAAGCAATTGTTCGTCGAAGCAAACCCGATCCCGGTCAAGTGGGCGCTGTCGCGGCTGGGCCGTTGCGGCCCGACACTGCGCCTGCCGCTGGTCGGGCTGTCGGAGGCGCAACATGCGCCGCTCGAGTCGGCTCTGCGCGAGGCCGGGCTGTTGTAAGGCACGACAAGCCGCCCATTGCCCCGAGCCGCCGATCCTTTTCCCTTCTCATCCTGCCGGCCGCCACGACGCGCCGCCCCACCCATGCATCCTGCCGTGAACGAATCCCTGCAATCGACCTGGCACCGGCGTGCGCTGCGACCCCTGCTCCTGGGCGCGGCCATGGCCGCGCTCGCGGGCTGCTCGTCCCTCGATGGCCTCCTGGCAGGCGACAGGATCGACTACAAGAGCCAGGCGGCGAAAACCGCGCCGCTCGAGGTGCCGCCGGACCTGACGCAGTTGCAGCGCGAGGGACGCTATCAGCCGCAGAGCGGCAGCTCGGTCAGCGCCAGCTCGTTCGGCGCGACGGCCGCGACCGCGGTCAACCCAGGGACCCCCGCCACGGCCAGCGTGGCCCCCAGCAGCTTCGGTGAAATGCGCATCGTGCGCGAGGGCAATCAGCGCTGGCTGGTGGTGCCGATGCCGGCCGAACAGCTCTGGCCGCAATTGCGAACGTTCTGGCAGGAGCGCGGCTTCAGCCTGGTGATCGACGATCCAACAACCGGGGTGATGGAAACCGATTGGGCGGAGAACCGCGCCAAGATTCCGCAGGACATCATCCGCCGCACGCTCGGCCGCGTGCTGGACTCGCTCTACGACACCGGCGAGCGCGACCGCTTCCGCCTGCGCGTCGAGCGCAACGGCAGCAACAGCGACGTCTTCATCAGCCACCGTGGCATGGCCGAGGTGTACACCACCGAGAAGAAAGAGCAGACGGTGTGGACACCGCGTCCGAGCGACCCCCAGCTCGAGGCTGAATTCCTGTCGCGGCTGATGGTCAAGCTCGGCGCCAAGGAAGAGATCGCTCGCACCGCGGCGGCCAGCCCGGTGACGGCGGCGCCGCGGGCGCGGGCGCTCGGCGGCCAGCCGGCCGCGACACTGCAGGTCGACGAAGGGTTCGATCGCGCCTGGCGCCGTGTCGGCCTGGCCCTCGACCGCAGCGGGTTCACCGTCGAAGACCGCGACCGTGCCGGCGGCCTGTACTTCGTGCGCTACGTCGATCCGAAGAGTGCCGCGACGGCCGATCCCGGCTTCCTCGCCAAGCTGTTCAGCTTCGGCAAGTCCGAGGCGCAACAAACGCCGGTGCGATACCGCATCGTCGTCAAGGCCGACGGCGAACGCACCAACGTATCGGTGCAAAACGCCCAGGGCGGCCCCGAGAACGGCGCCGTCGGCCAGCAGATCGTGGCGCGGCTGGTGGACGATCTGAAGTAGAGCGCGGCGTCGCCGGCAGTGCTGCGCTTCACCAGCCTCGGCAGTGGTAGCAGCGGCAACGCGACGCTGATCGAGTCCCAGCCCGCCGATGGCGCGCGACCGACCCGTCTGCTCGTCGATTGCGGCCTGCCGCTGCGCCAGTTGGCTGCGCGGTTGGCCGCTCGGGGCCTGCTGGTGTCCGACCTCGATGCCTTGTTCGTCACGCACGAGCACAGCGACCACGTTGGCGGCGTGCTGGCCGTGCAGCGGCGCCACGGCGTACGGGTCTGGGCCAGCGAGGGCACCTGGGCGCGAGCGACGGCCCGGCTCGAAGACAAGCCGGCCGCGCACATCGCGCGCGACGGCGAGGCCATCGTCGTCGGCGACCTGGTGCTGCAGCCCTTCGCGGTGCCACACGACGCCGCGGAGCCCCTGCAGTTGACGTGCAGCGATGGCCGGAAGCGGCTGGGCATCCTCACCGATATCGGCGAGCCGACCGCCGACATCGTGCGCGCGCTACAAGATTGCGACGCGCTGCTGCTCGAGTGCAACCACGACCCCGATATGCTCGCAAGCGGCACGTACCCGGTCTGGCTCAAGCGCCGCATCGCCGGCACGCGCGGCCACCTGGCCAACCACCAGTCGGCAGCGCTGCTCGATGCCTGCCGGCACGGCGACCTGCAGCATGTCCTGGCGGCGCACCTGAGTCAGCAGAACAACCGGCCGGCATTGGCCGTGGCGGCCTTGCGCGGTGCCCTGGGTAGCGCGAGCGCCACACAGATCACGGTGGCAGACGCCGCCGCCGGGTGCGCCTGGATCGATATCCGCTGAATCGACCCGCCAATGAAACAAGCCGCCCGAGGGCGGCTTGTTGACGGCCGTCGGCGAGCCGATTACTTCTTGACAGCGTCGGCAGCCTTCGTCGCGGCATCCTTGGCGGCACCGACGGCAGCAGCGGCTGCATCCTTGGCAGCGCCCTGCATCGCGCCGGCAGCAGCCGAAGCGGCGCCGGTGGCGGCCGAGGCGGCAGCCTCGGTGACGGTGGCGGCGGCAGACGCCGCAGCCGAGGCAGCTTCAGCGACGACGGCCGAAGCGGCCGCAGCCATCGGCGCGGCAGCGGACGCAGCGGCTGCGGCAGCCGGAGCAGCCATTTCTTCCTTCTTGCCGCAAGCAGCCAGAGCAGCAGCAGCAACCAGAGTGACCAACAGGAGCGACTTGTTCATGAGCTAGATCCTTGGAATTCAGTGAGTCGAACGATTACCGGTAATTGTTGGATCCACGAGGAATCCGCTTCAATCAAGGACAAGAAACGCTCGAAGCGGCCTTGTACCTAGCCAAAAATTATAGCGCGCCTAGGTAACTTCCCTAGAGTCCCAGCGTATTGGCGGGAAAGTCGACCTCGGAACGTTGCACCAAAGCATCAACCACTTCATGCCAGGCACTGATCTCGCTGTCGTCACCGAGCCAATGCCCGCGCCAGTGCAAGCGGTCCGCCAATTGCAGGCTGTGCGGCCCGGCCAGCAACAGGCTTGGAATCTGCGAGGCCTCGACGTCGGTCGCGCGGCATTCGACCACATGCGCCCAGGCGCGGCGCCAGGCGGTGAACTGCGGGAAGCGTCGCGGCACGTCGTCGAAGCGGCCGGCGATCACCAGCAAGCGGCGCTTGGGCAGCCGCGCCCACGCGGCCAGCGCGTCCAGGACTGCGGCATCGTCGAGCGGCCAGGCGTCGAAGTCGGCATCGACAAAGCACATTTCCCGCGCGCGCTCGCGTGCCGCCTGCGACAACGCGAGCCGCACCGCATCGGTGAACTCGCTGCGTCCATCGATCAGCGCCTTGCCGGGGGAATCAATCGGGGGCATCGTCTTCTCCAGTGGCCGGGTGCAGCCAACCGTCGCGCAGCCAATCATCGAGTAAGTCGCGGGCGCCGCGACTGAGATCGCGCAAGTCTCTTGCATCGAGACGTCGCTGGTCGACCAGCCGGTGCACCAAGCGCGCGTCGCGCCCCGCGGCGCGCAGCGACTCGCCGTTGATGAAGACATGACGCCGGTCATAGGCCATCCGCGTGCGGCGATCGAGAACGACGCCACGAACGATGGCATCGGTCAGCCCGCGATGACGGGCCTCGAACCACACCTGCGGCTTCGGTTCCGTGAGCCACTCGCCGAGTGCGCGATCCAGCGATGCCGGGTTCGCCACGGCGCGGGCGACGGCCGCTCGGGCGAAGCGTTGCAGCGGCTCGGGCACCGCGCCGACATTGACGGCGGCCTGCTGCCGCGCGTCGCGGTAACGCCGCGACTGCTCCGTATCGGGCAGGTCGTCGGCCAGGCGCGCAAGCAGCGCACGCGCCAATTCGTCGGCCCGCGGCGCACGAAAGCCGACCGAGGCCGTCATGCACTCACCGCCGACGGCCACGCCGTCGTGCGCCCAACCGGGCGGCAGGTACAGCATGTCGCCCGGCTCGAGCAGCCATTCCTGCTCGGGCGTGAAGCGGGCCAGCATCTTCAGCGGCACATCGTCGCGCACCTTCAACTGTGGCCTGCGCGCCACCTGCCAGCGCCGGCGGCCCTGCACCTGCAGCAGGAACACATCGTAGGAGTCGACATGCGGGCCCACGCCGCCGCCGTCGCTGGCGTAGGAGAGCATCAGGTCGTCCAGGCGTGCCGCCGGAACGAAGCGAAACCGGGACAGCAAGTCGTGCGCCGCATCGACGTGCAGGTCGAGCCCTTGCACCAGCAATGTCCAGCCGCGTTGCGAGAGCGGCGGCAATGCGCGCCGCGGCACCGGGCCGTGGCGCAGACGCCAATCGTCCTGCGTGCCGCAGACAACCAGGCGCGATTCGACATCGTCGCACGCGGCCAGCGCGAACAGCGCCGCACGCGGCAGTGGCGGCTGCACGCCCGGCAGCGCCTGCCGCACCAGCAGCGGCCGCTTGTGCCAGTGGCGGCGCATGAACCGCGCCGGCGACAGGCCGCCCAACAGCGGCAGAGGTCGATCGACGTCCATGGCGCGATTGTCACGCTGTGCCATGATCTTTCAATGTTGATCGAAAAACCTTGCGTGGTCGCGCTCACGTGGCAGCTGTCCGATGCCCAGGGCCTGGCGCTCGACGAACTGGCCGACGCCGTTGAATTCTTCTTCGGCGGCAACGATCTGCTGCCCAAGGTCGAGGAGGCCATCGCTGGCCAGGCGGTCGGCTTCGACGCGCACCTGCACCTCGAACCCGAGCACGCATTCGGCGACTACGACAGCAGCCTGGTCTGCTTCGAGGAGCGCGCGCTGTTTCCCGATGAGGTGGAATCCGGCATGCAGTTCGAGGGCCTGCCGGAGGGCAGCGTGACGCCGGACATGCCGACGGACGTGGTGTACACGGTGACCGAGGTCTACCCGACGCATGTGGTGCTCGACGGCAACCACCCGCTGGCCGGCATGGCCTTGCGGTTGCACCTGACGGTGCGCGATGTGCGCGAAGCGACGGCGTCGGAGATCGAGGCCGGCAGTGTCGGGGCCGGCGTGCTCGATGTGCTGGAGGTGCTGCCCGCCGCACGCGGCGTGCATTGACAACCCCAAGACGCCAGCGGCGTCACCCCAGCATCCGCAGGGACCCCTTCGTGGCCCTCTGGGGAGCTCGGTCCCCGCTCGGAAGCGGCCCGCCGCGCTCGAGGTCTCAGCGCTTGCCAGTCGAGCCGAACCCGCCCTCGCCGCGGTCCGATGCCGCGAAGCTCTCGACACGTCGAAACGTCGCCTGCACGACAGGCACGATCACCATCTGCGCGATGCGCTCCATCGGCTCGATCGTGAACGGCACGCTGCCGCGGTTCCAGCAGCTGACCATCAGCGGGCCCTGGTAGTCGCTGTCGATCAGGCCGACCAGGTTGCCGAGGACGATGCCATGCTTGTGACCCAGGCCCGAGCGCGGCAACAGCATCGCGCACAAGCCGGGATCGCCGATGTGGATCGACAGGCCGGTCGGGATCAGGTGCGCCTGGCCGGGCGCGAGCACCAGCGCTTCGTCGAGGCAGGCGCGCAGGTCGAGTCCGGCGCTGCCGGGGGTGGCGTAGTGCGGCAGGAACGCGGCCATGCGCGCATCGAGCACTTTCAGATCGATGGCGCTCATCCGGCGATCCGCTTCGCGATGTCGGCCACCAGCTGCCGCGCGAGCACAAGCTTGTCGGCACGCTGGCCGCCGCCCGGCAATTCGGTTTCGCCATCGGCATCGACCAGCAGCAGCGCGTTGTCGTCGCGCCCGAAGGTGGCCGGCCCCAGGTTGCCGACGATCAGCGGCACGTTCTTGCGCACCAGCTTATCGCGCGCGTGGCGCGCCACCTCCGAGCTCTCGGCGGCAAAGCCGACGCAATACGGGTGCTCGGGCAGCGCAGCCACCGCCGCCAGGATGTCGGGGTTCTCGGTCAGCTCGAAGCTCGGCAGCTCGCGGCCGGCAGCCTTCTTGATCTTCTGCGCCGCGACCTCCACCGGCCGCCAGTCGGCCACTGCAGCCGTGGCCACGAACACGTCGTGCCCGGCCGCCACGGACAGCACCGCATCGTGCATCTGCTGCGCGTTGCGCACGTCGATGCGATTCACCCCGCGCGGCGTGGCCAAGGCCACCGGCCCGGCCACCAGCGTCACGCGCGCACCGGCCTCGAGCGCTGCGCGCGCAACGGCAAAGCCCATCTTGCCGCTCGACAGGTTGGTGATGCCGCGCACCGGGTCGATCGCCTCGTAGGTCGGGCCTGCGGTCACCAGCACCGACAGGCCGGCCAACACCTTGGGCTGGAAGAACGCGATCAGGTCGTCGCGCAGTTCGTCGGGTTCGAGCATGCGGCCGTCGCCGACCTCGCCGCACGCCTGGTCGCCGGCTGCCGGCCCCAGCACGGTGGCGCCGTCGGCAATCACCTGCGCCACGTTGCGCCGCGTCGCCGGGTGGGCCCACATTTCGCGATTCATCGCCGGTGCGACCAGCAATGGGCACGTCGCGACCGGACGCGCCAAGCAGGCCAGGCTCAGCAGTTCGTCGGCACGCCCTTGCGCCAGCTTGGCAATGAAGTCGGCGCTGGCCGGTGCCACCATCAGCGCATCGGCATGGCGCGTGAGGTTGATGTGGGCCATGTTGTTGGCCTCGCGCGGGTCCCATTGGCTGGTGAAAACCGGTCGGTTCGACAACGCCTGCATCGTCGCCGCACCGATGAAGTGCTCGGCGGCCTCGGTCATCACCACCTGCACCGTCGCGCCTGCCCTGACCAGTTCGCGCGTCAGCTCGGCAGCCTTGTAGCAGGCGATGCCGCCGGTGAGGCCGAGCACGATGTGCCGCCCGGCGAGGTCTGGTCGATCGCTCATGGGCGCGACTCTAGCAGCGGCGCACGGCGTGATGGCATCAGCGCATCGCCGCTGTCAGACGCGTTCGGCCACCCAGCCCGCCACCGACGCCAGCGCCTGCGGCAGCGCGGCGGCGTCGGTACCGCCGGCCATCGCCATGTCGGCCTTGCCGCCGCCCTTGCCACCCACCTGTTGCGCGACGAAATTGACCAGCTCGCCGGCCTTCACCTGACCCATGCGATCGGCCGTCACGCCGGCAGCGAGTTGCACCTTGCCACCATCGACGGCGGCCAGCACGATGGCTGCGCTCTTCAACTTGTCCTTGAGCTTGTCCATCGTCTCGCGCAGGGTCTTCGCGTCGGCACCGTGCAACTGCGCAGCGAGCACCTTGAGGCCCTTGACGTCGACCGCCGCGGCGAGCAGATCGTCGCCCTGCGCCGAGGCCAGCCTGCCCTTCAGCGCCGCGACTTCCCGCTCGAGCGCACGCACCTGGTCGAGTGTCGTCGCAACGCGCGCCGGCACCTCGGCCGGCGTGACCTTCAGCGCGCCGGCGACGTCACCGAGGGTGCTTTCGAGCTCCTGCAGGTAGGCCAGCGCGTTGTCGCCGGTGACGGCCTCGACGCGCCGGATGCCGGCGGCGACACCGCCCTCGGCGACGATCTTGAACAGCCCGATGTCTCCGCTGCGCTGCACGTGCGTGCCGCCGCACAGTTCGCGCGAACTGCCGATGTCGAGCACGCGCACTTCCGATCCGTACTTCTCGCCGAACAACATCATCGCGCCCTGCTTCTGCGCCTCGTCGATCGGCATCACGCGAGCCTGCGTCGCGGCATTGGCGAGAACCTCGGCGTTGACCAGCGCCTCGACCTTGCGGATCTGCGCGTCGGTCAACGGTGCGTTGTGGGCGAAGTCGAAACGCGTGCGGTCGGCATTCACCAGCGAGCCCTTCTGCTGCACATGCGCCCCCAGCACGTCGCGCAGCGCCTTGTGCATCAGGTGCGTGGCGCTGTGGTTGCGCACCGTCCGTGCACGCCGCTCGGCATCGACGCGGGCGACGAGAGCGTCGCCGACTTCGATCTCACCCTCGACGATGCGCCCCTGGTGGCCATGCACCGCGGCCTGGATCTTGGTGGTGTCTTCGACCAGCACCCGCGCACGGGCGTTGCGCAGTTCGCCGGCATCGCCGACCTGGCCGCCGCTCTCGGCATAGAACGGCGTGTGGTCGAGCACGATCACCACGTCGTCGCCGGCACGCGCGCGGTTGACCGGCGCACCGTCGATATACATCGCCGTGACCTTGCTGTGTTCGCAAACCAGGTGCTCGTAACCGTGGAAGGCCGTGTCGACGCCGCTGTAGGCCAGGCCTTGCGCCAACTTGAACTTGCCCGCCGCACGGGCCTGCTCGCGCTGGCGGCCCATCGCGGCATTGAAACCGGCCTCGTCGACCGTCACACCGCGCTCGCGGCAGACGTCGGCGGTGAGGTCGAGCGGGAAGCCGAACGTGTCGTGCAGCTTGAAGGCCAAGTCGCCGTCGATCTGCTTCGCGCCCCTGGCCAGTGTGCTCTCGAGGATCTCCATGCCGTTGGCGATGGTCTGGAAGAAGCGCTCCTCCTCCTGCTTCAGCACCTCGGTGACGCGCGCCATCTCGCGGCGCAGTTCCGGGTAGGCCTCGCCCATCTCGGCGGCCAGCGGCGCCACCAGCGTGTGGAAGAAGGGCTTGCGCGCACCGAGCTTGTAACCGTGGCGGATGGCGCGGCGTGCGATCCGCCGCAGCACATAGCCGCGGCCTTCGTTGCCGGGGATCACGCCATCGGTGACGGTGAAGGCGCAGGCGCGGATGTGGTCGGCGATGACCTTGAGCGACGGCGATTCGCGGTCGCACCCAACGCCGTCGCCGGCGGCGGTTCCCGCCCCTCTGCCGCCGACGGCGTCGACGGCCTGCTTCGCGGCGTCGAGCAGGCGCATGAACAAGTCGACCTGGAACACCGTGTGCACACCCTGCAGCACCGTCGACAGCCGCTCCAGGCCCATGCCGGTATCGACGCTCGGCTTGGGCAGCAGGTGCATCACGCCGTCGTCGGTGCGGTTGAACTGCATGAACACGTTGTTCCAGATCTCGACGTAGCGGTCGCCGTCCTGCTCGGGGCTGCCCGGCGGGCCCCCGGCAACGGCCGGGCCATGGTCGTAGAAGATCTCGCTGCACGGGCCGCACGGCCCGGTGTCGCCCATCATCCAGAAGTTGTCGGACGCGTAACGCGCACCCTTGTTGTCGCCGATGCGAACGATGCGCTCGGCGGGCAGCCCGATGACCTCGAGCCAGATGTCGTAGGCCTCGTCGTCCTCGGCATACACCGTGGCCCAGAGCTTTTCCTTGGGCAGCTTGAAGTGCTCGGTCAGCAGCTCCCACGCGTAGACGATCGCATCGCGCTTGAAGTAGTCGCCGAACGAGAAGTTGCCGAGCATCTCGAAGAACGTCAGGTGCCGCGCGGTGTAGCCGACGTTCTCGAGGTCGTTGTGCTTGCCGCCGGCACGGATGCACTTCTGGCTCGTCGCCGCACGCGAGTACGGCCGCTTGTCGAAGCCGAGGAACACGTCCTTGAACTGATTCATGCCGGCGTTCGTGAACAGCAGCGTCGGGTCGTCGCCGGGCACGACCGGGCTCGAGGCGACGATCTGGTGCCCCTTGCTCTCGAAGAACCTGAGGAACGTGGAACGGATCTCGGCAGCTTTCATCGCGGCGTCGCGCACCGACGCGCGATCGCGTAAGTGCTTGATTGGAAAAAGATTTTCATTATAGGAGGGGCATCGTCGCCGGCCCGCTCGCCCGACGCCTCGGACCGCCCCGGGCGACGCGCGAACTTGCTATCGTGTGCGCTGTATCGGAGGACATCATGGACATGAAATCATCGCCACTGGCCGCCCTGAACGACGACACGCTGCTGAAGACCGACGCCCTCGTCGATGGCCGCTGGATCGCCGGCGTATCGCGCTTCGCGGTCAACGATCCGGCCACCGGCGCGAAGCTGGCCGAGGTCGCCAACCTCGGCGCCGAAGACGCCGCCGCGGCAGTTGCCGCCGCCAACCGCGCCTGGCCGGGCTGGCGCGGCAAGACCGCGAAGGAGCGCAGCGCGATCCTGATGAAGTGGTTCCAACTACTGCACCAGCATGCCGACGACCTGGCGCGCATCATGACCGCCGAACAGGGCAAGCCGCTGGCCGAGGCCAAGGGCGAGGTCGCCTACGGCGCCAGTTTCATCGAGTGGTTCGCCGAAGAGGCCAAGCGCGTCTACGGCGAGACGATCCCGTCGACCGACAACAACAAGCGCTTCCTGGTGATCAAGCAGCCGGTCGGTGTCTGCGCGGCGATCACGCCGTGGAACTTCCCGATCGCGATGATCACGCGCAAGGTGGCACCCGCGCTGGCCGCCGGCTGCCCGGTGGTGATCAAGCCGGCCGAGCAGACACCGCTATCGGCACTGGCGGTGGCCGAGCTGGCCCAGCGCGCCGGCATGCCGCCCGGCGTGCTCAACGTCCTGACTGCCGACGGCGAGCGCTCGATCGCCATCGGCAAGGTGCTGTGCGACAGCGATGTCGTGCGCCACCTGTCGTTCACCGGCTCGACCGAGGTCGGCCGCATCCTGGCGCGCCAGTGCGCGCCGACGATCAAGAAGCTGAGCCTCGAGCTCGGCGGCAATGCGCCGTTCATCGTCTTCGACGACGCCGACCTCGACAGCGCGGTCGAGGGCGCGATGATCAGCAAGTACCGCAACGCCGGCCAGACCTGCGTCTGCGCCAACCGGCTGTATGTGCAGGCGGGCGTCTACGACGCCTTCGTCGCCAAGCTGGCCGAGAAGGCGCGCGGCATCAAGGTCGGCAGCGGCTTCGAGGCCGGCGTGCAGCAGGGGCCGCTGATCGACGACGCGGCGCTGGTCAAGGTCCAGGCGCATGTCGCCGACGCGCTGGCCAAGGGCGCGCGAATCGTCGTCGGCGGCGGGCCGGTGCCGGGTCTGGGCCAGCGCTTCTACACCCCCACCGTGCTGGCCGACGTGACCTCGGCGATGCTGTGCGCGCGCGAGGAGACCTTCGGCCCGGTGGCGCCGGTGTTTCGCTTCGACACCGAGGCCGAGGTCATTGCGCTGGCCAACGCCACCGAGTTCGGCCTGGCCAGCTACTTCTACAGCCGCGACATCGGCCGCATCTGGCGCGTCGGCGAGGCCCTCGAATACGGCATGGTCGGCATCAACACCGGCCTGATCTCGACGGCCGAGGTGCCGTTCGGCGGCGTCAAGCAATCCGGCCTCGGCCGCGAGGGCTCGCACCACGGCATCGACGACTACGTCGAGATCAAGTACCTGTGCATCGGCGACGTGCTGAAGTGAGCCTTGCCCGGCCGACCGGTCAGGACTCTTCGTCGTTGGCCGCCGCGACCGGGCCGCGCTCGATGCGATTGGCAAAACCGGCGCGGCCGACACTGGCCATGCCCGACGCCTGACCGATCGAACGTCGCAGCAACGCATCGGCACTCTTGCCGTGCTCCGGGTACAGGGCCAGGCCGATACTCACCGCGAGCGCCAGATCGCTGCCGGCGACATTGAACGGCTGACGCAGCCCTTGCAGCAGCTTGGCCGCGACGCGCTCGCCGTCGCCGGGGGCGTCGATCCAGGCCAGCAAGACCAGGAACGCATCGTTGCCGATCGAAGCCACGACGTCACTGGCGCGAAGCGATGCCCGCAGCCGAACTGCCATCTTGCGCCGCAGTACGTTGGCCGACTCGACACCGAGGGACGCCTGTACCGTCGCCAACCCTTCGACGCGAAGCGCGATCACCGCCATCGGCGCCGGCTCGCGCTCGCGCAGCGCCAGCAAGTGCGTCATGTGCTCCAGCAGCTGTGCGTGGTTGGGCACCCGGTGGCCAGATCGGTGGCGAAGGCCTTGCTCGTCGCGCGGTCCAGCGCCTTGCGTCGCACGGCGATTTCCATGCGCCGCCGCAGCGCGTCAGCCGCGTTGTCGGACTGCACCACGATGTCCTGCACGCCAAGCTCGAGCAAGCGGCCGAGCATCGCGTGGTCCGGCAGCGCCGCCAACAGCACCACGACGGCGGTATCGAGCACGGCGTGGGACAGCGCCGGCCAATGCAGCAGGGCCTCCGCCGGAGCCGCCACGACCATGACCTCGTAACTCACCTCGCACAGGCGCTGCGCCGCCTCGTCGAGGCTGGCGCAGCAAGCCGCACCAGGCACCTCCAGGCCCACGCACAACAGCGTGGCGGTGGGCTTGGACGGTGCGCTGGAAGTCATCGGCGGATGGACAAAGGGCCCCGCAGGGGCCCGCAACGATTGGAGCGGGTGAAGGGAATCGAACCCTCGTATGAAGCTTGGG
>CAWJAJ010000005.1:0-19685 GCA_963840805.1 uncultured beta proteobacterium
CCACGCCACCGGACAGGTGCTGCCCAAGCTCGAGACACCACGGCACGACGGCACCACGCACTGGGTGATATCGCCGCTCCAGTTCATTCAGCGGTTGTTGTCTTTCGGCGCCTTCATTAGCACGCCTGTCCGCCGAGATCGCGCGCTGGATGGACAGCTTGCGTGATGCGAATCGCGCAGGCTGAAGTACCGCATTGGGTCGACCAGCGACGGTGAAGCGCAGAGGCAGCGGTCATTCAATCGGTCCCGCCGCCAATGACCGTTATGGAGGGCGAACGCCGACAGCGCGTATCGGCCAGGAGCGGGCCGTCGCATCGCGATCCCAAGGCGTCCGCGAACGGGTCGAAGGCGGGCATCCGATGGCTCGACCGGGCAACACGACCAAGCTGTAGATTAGCGGGTGGCGCACCGGGCATGTTCGCTTCGGGTCGACCACTGCATACCAGGCCAGGGATGTGCCGCCGCGTGAGTGCAGCGCCGCAACCCGCGACTGTGTACACATCGCCTGGAGGAAGTCGTGACCGAGCAAACCGTTGCGTTCGACTATGCCGAGACGGGTTCCGGCCCAGCCCTGCTGTTCCTGCCCGGGAGCTTCGGCACGGGCACGGGCTGGAAAGCGGTCATGGAGTATCTCGGCGACGGTTACCGCATGGTCACGACAAGCCTACTGGGCTATGGAGCCACGCCAGACATCCGGCCTGACGGGAATGCCACCATGGTGCAGCAAGTCGGCCTCATCGACCGGATCATCGACCGGATCGGCACGTCCCCCCATGTCGTGGGGCACTCGTACGGCGGACTCTCCGCCATCGTGCATGCCTTGACCGGCCGACACAGGCCCGCGAGCCTGCTGCTCGTGGAAGCGAACCCTCTGGGCTTGCTGCGCGCGTCGGGAGACCTGGAGCACTACGGGATGTTCGAGTCGATGACGGGCCCGTACTTCGCCGACTTTGCCCGGGGCGATGCCGAGGCGGCCCGGCACGTCATCGACTTCTACGGCGGTCCGGGCACCTTCGATTCGATGCCTCCAAAGGTCCGCAGCTACATCGTCGCGACCACCGCGGTGAACCTGCGTGACTGGTCCTCCGGAACACCTTTCGAACCCAGCGAGGAGATCCTGCAGTCGATCGACGTTCCGACGATGGTGGTTCGCGGAGGAAACAGTCACCCGGCCATGCGCAGAATTGCCGAGCTTCTGCACGCTTCAATTCCTAGGGCGCAGCTCGTCACGATCGAAGGCGGGAGTCACTTTCTTCCGAGCAGCCATCCTGCGGAGATCGCCGCACTGATTCGGCAACACGTCGATGGAACGCCGGCGACGTGAGGCTGGACTTGCGCCCGCGGGGCCCAGAGGCAGTGTTCCCGATCTGAGCCCTTCGTTCATTCGGGCTGCGCCGGTCGAGCGTCGGCTTGGGGTCGTTTGCGGGTCTACGCCAACAAGAACTCGGTGCCGAAAAGCTGCCCGCCAAAGTGGCCATCCGTAAAGCCGGCGTTTGGGTGCGCCTCGTGCCGACCGGGGCTGTCTGAAGCCTGAGGCAGGTTGGCGTGCATGGATGGGCTTGCCGTGTCGACCCACGCTACCACGTCGTTCTCGCCGTCAAGGTCTGCGCGCTCGCGGGGCGAGCGCTTGCGGCCCGTGGCCGTCTTCGAACCCTGACTGCTGCGCTGCGCCGTGGTGCTCCGGTCTCGGGCAATCCCGCCCGACACAGACCGGAGTTCGCCATGTCGTCGTCTTCCACTTCTTCCGTCGTTGCTGTCGATGCGCTGCTGGTGCGCGATGTCAATGGCCAGTACCGTCCGGCGCGTGCCGAGGAGGTTCTTTCGCAGGCGCGGCGCGTGCTGTCGCAGCGGGTACGGCGCGGTGCCACGATGTCGTCGCCGCAGGCGGTGAAGGACTACCTGCGGGTGGAAATCGGAGCGCTGGAGCACGAGGTGTTCTGCGTGTTGTTCCTGGATGCGCAGCACAGGATCATCGCGTTGAAGCAGATGTTCCGCGGCACGGTGACGCAGACCTCGGTGTACCCGCGCGAGGTGGTCAAGGAAGCGCTGGGCATGAACGCTGCGGCGGTACTTTTTTCCCACAACCACCCCTCGGGTTCGGTCGAGCCGAGCAGGGCCGACGAGTTCCTGACGCAGACGCTGAAGACGGCGCTGGCGCTGGTGGACGTGCGGGTGCTCGATCACCTGGTGGTGGCCGGCGCAGAAGTCAGCAGCTTCGCGGAGCTCGGGCTTCTGTAGCGCCTTCCGGGGCACGTCGACGTGCCCTTGACGGCCCTGGCCCGCGGGCGCTCAGGCCAGGCTGATCCGCCGCACGTGGAGCTCGAAGGGCCCCGCTTGTCGGGCGGCGATCATCAGTCCGACCTGCCGGATTCGGGCCGGGTCCAGTGCCGGGGCACCCTGCACCTCGCGACCGCGGAAGCTCGGCCTGAATGCGGTGAGCGGAAGTTGAATGACGTGCCACTCGTGCCCCGTGGGGGTGAAGCTGGCTTGGTAGTTCAGGCTGTCGAAGCCATCGTCGGTGAGCAGGCTGAGCTTGAATTGCTTGTGGTCTCCGCGCAGCTCGATCAGGCATGAGGTTGAGCCGGCCTGGCTGCGATCGGCGGGGCTGGATCGCACCGAGGCGAAACCACCATTGCGCTCCAGCGAAACCGTGCCCTTGAAGACGGCGTGGCCTGCCGGGTCGTGTTGCAGGCTGCTGCGCGAGACGCCGCCCATGACGCGGTCGTCGATCGCGGTCCAGGCCTGTACGGTGCTGGCATCGGTGAAGTCGAACAGCACCTTGCTCATGTCGGCATCCTGGGGTGCGGCATCGGCACAGTGCATGCACGTCGCATGGTGTCAGTGTTGCCGAGATGGCAGCAGGCTTAGCGGCGAGGTTGGCGTGATGCCGAGTGATCGTCGCATCCATGCCGACATGGGGCGGTCGGCGGCCAGCACCTGGTCGATGGTGGCCTGTGCCTGGTCGATCTGTTGGGTGGTCCTGGCGGCTTCGATGGCCAGCCGGTGGGCTTCGTGCGCATCCAGGCCGGTGAGTTCGTAGCCGTGGCCCATCGACATCCAGTGAAGCGCTGCCAGTGCGGCTTGCATCGCGAAGCCGGGCTGCTTGACCAGGTGGTCGCGCGCGGCGCGCGTCAGGGTCTTGGGGTCGCAGGGTGAGGCCCAGGCCAGTTGCGTCGCCCGGACGAACAGCTTCAGCGTCTTGGCGGTGGCGAACCATTTACCCGGCTCGCCTGGTGTCGAGGCGATGAGGTGGCCCAGCAGCTTGTCGGGTGCCAGTTCGGGGTACTTCTTCGCCAGCGCCCTGAACGTCGACAGGTGGGAGTTCGCTTGGTTGGCCAGCAGTGCGTACTGGTCGAAAGCCTCGGCGCGCCGGCCTGCCTTGCAGCAGCGCTGTCTTCGGCGAAACGTGCAATGGTTTCGAGCTGGTGGTGCTGCCCGCACGTTCGCGCGCGTAGGCGATGGCCTCGTCGACCTGGCCGCGCGCTGAAAGCACGCGTGCGCCCCAGACCAGGTATTGCCAGATCGGGCGCGGGTCAAGGGCCAGCAGTTCGAGCAGCTCGTCGTGGCGGCCGGCTTTGAACAGGGCGCTGTAGCAGAGGGAGGTGCCGGAGAAGAAGGCGTAAGTGCCGCGCTTGCGTTCGCGCAGCACGTTGCGCTGGGTGGGCAGCAGCTGGTCGGCCCAGACGGATGCGAGTTCGGTTGTGGCGCAGAGGTCACCCCAGTGGTCGCCCAGGTGCTCGATGTAGGGCGGGTCGTCTTCCTGGATGGCCTCGAACAGGCGGTCAAGCCACTTCTTGCGCACGGCGGTGTCTACGGACGCGCTGCCGATGAGGGGCACCAGCTCCTTGACGGCCGCGTAGGTGGCGTTGCCCAGGGCGCCGGTGGAGCTGTCGATCTGGTTCAGGGCAGGGGAGAGCTTCTCCAGGAACAGGACGGCGCCCTCGGCCGCTGTGGCTGGATGTTGTCGGGCGACCGCACGGATTTCGGCAAGGGCTTCGTCGATGCGCTCGATCGCGAGCTTGGAGCCCTTCCAACCGAACGCAGCCCGGCGGAAGCGAGCGCGGAATGCCCAGGGGTGCATTGGAGCGATCTCGTCGTCAAAGGCGCGCGGCGCCCTGTTGCCAGGCGTCGTGCAGGGCTGCCGCCGTCAGGGCCTGGCCGTCGGCTGCCAGTCGTTCCAGCAGCCGGTCGGGTGCGGGTGCCGAGCGCAGCGTGGAGCGAAAAGCGGCGAAAGCCGAAGCGACGGCTGCAGGATCTTGCTGGAATCGATCCAGCAAGAAGGCGTCCGGGCGCAGGACCTCGATTCCCAGAGCGGCGAGTTTGCGGACGCCGAAGTCGCGGATGTTCTTGGTCACGAGGCTGACGACCTGGGCGCCGGGATAGAAGTCACCGGCCAGGATGGCCGCTGCGCAGGCGGCGACGTGGACGTCCTTGGCGGAGCGCATCGCCGGCGCCACGCGAGCGAACTGGGATTGAACCTCCGGCGTCGTGATCTCCGCCTGCGGCAACGCGGCCCGCATGAGTTGCTCGTGATGCTTTGCCGACTCGGCATCCGGCTTGCGGCCGGTGTCGACAAGTGCGCGGCTCATTTCGTCGAGGATCAGCGGGCTCCAGTGCAGGCGGATGAGTCCCAGGTAGTCGAGGTGGATCAACAGACCGCGGGTGGTCGCGCCGAACAGGGTGTCGGCGTCGGCGACGACAGGGATCACGGCTCTCAGCCTGCGAAGATCTCGCTGTCGAGGTCGGCGCCGAGCTGGCCCAGGGCCTTGCGGCGCCGGGTCTGTTCTTTGCGGTGCCAGGCCAGGACGGCGGACTTGAGGACACGTCGCTGATTGCCCACCTGCTGGTGCAACGGGATGTCGCCGGCTTCGATGCGGGCCACGATGTAGGGGCGGGAGACACCGACCAGGTCAGCGGCCTCCTGGGTGCTCAGTACCGGGTCCGTTGCAGGTTCGGACTTGGCGGTCGTGGTCTTTCGGGTGCTGCCGCTGATGGTCGGGTTCTGGAAGATCTGCGCGAACTCGCCCTTGATCAGCCGCGTGGCCTGGGGTGTCAGCTTGACGTGGCGCCGCACGACCTCGACCAAGGGGTCGATGTCGATGTTCACCGACAGCGCTGGATGGGCGATGCGCTGTGGGGCTTCGGTCGGTTTGCGGGCGGTCTTCATGATCGCTGAGTTTAGCAGCTTCACTCGAAATACTCGAATCTCGCGAAACAGCGACCCAGGTTGGCGCCAGGTGAGGGAGGTGCGGCGGTGGACCGTGTGTCGCACTATCGCTGTAAGTGGGTCAATTTTGAGTCGGCGTCAACACGCCTACCAAATCGGTAGTGAAGCAAGCCCTCGGGTCCGTACGGAGCCGGGGGCTTTTTGCTGGCTGTCACCGCCACTGCGGTCCTGGCTGTGGCCCGCCGGCTTGATGTCCATCAAGCACGTCGGGCGTTTGGGCTTTACCATGCCGCCCTGTGCACGGGCCCGTCCGTGCATCAGCGAACCGCAACATGACCCTGACGATGCGCCCACGCCGCACGAAGTTCGTCGCCAAGCTGATGGCGTTCGTCTGGCTGTTCGGTCTTGCCGTCGCGTTTGCCAATGCCTGTGCCACGCGCGACGTGCCGGTCGCCGCGCCGAGTGTGCAACACCACGGCTGCGCCGATGCAACGCCGAGTGATGCCGTTGGCGATACCGATGCCTGCCAGCCCGCGTGCAAGGGGCTGTGCGAGTCCGGCCAGAATGCGGTCGCGAAGACCAAGAGCGTCGATGCATCCAATGCCGCTCAGCTCGCGGCGATGCCTGGCGTGCCTTGCGTGCGCCCTGCCGCGTGCGCCGAGCATCCCTGGTGGGCCATCGCGCCGCTGCCGCCACCGGGCCCGCCGGTAGCCATCCTGTTCCTTCGGCTGACCATTTAGCCGCAGCGCCGGGCCGTTCGCGCGAGTCTGACCCGCGCGCTCAGCGGCCCGCGCTTCACCGTTCGGGCGCCCGCCGTCGACACCGATGCGCCGTGGCTGATTCCTCAACGCTCCCGCGAGTCAATCGAGTTCGACATGACGTTCCTTCGCAAGATCACGACCCAGCTCGTGCCCACGGCCGCAGCAGCGTGCCACTCGCCTGGCCTTCGCCGCTGCTGGGTGGCTGTGCTGCTGGGCGCAGCCTTGGCAGGCCCGGCGCTGACGCAGCCGCAGACGCTGGGGTCCAGCGTGCAGGGCCTGCTCGAGTACGCCCGCGCGCAGAGCCCCGAGCTGGCCGCGATGCGCCTGGAGGCCGATGCGGCCGCCCAGCGCGTGCTGCCCGCCGGCGCGCTGCCCGACCCGGTGCTGCGCCTCGAGCTGATGAACATCAACAACTACGGCAACGGCGGGTCGTTCAACCTGCTGCCCGCGCGCGTCGGCGAGACGCGCTACACGCTGATGCAGAACCTGCCCTATTGGGGCAAGCGGGATCTGCGGCGCGATGCCGCCGCTGCCGACGCCAGGCAAGCCCAGGCGCAGGCCGAGGCCACCTGGGCCGAGCTGGCGATGCGCATCAAGACCACTTACGCCGACTACTACCGCGCTGCCGGCAACGAGCGTCTGACGCGCGAAGTGCTCGACCTGATGTCGCGGCTGGAGCAGGTGGTGCAGGCACGCTACGCCGGCGGGCTGGTGGTGCAGCAGGACGCGATTCGCGCGCAGCTGGAGCAGACGGCGATGCGCTCGGAGCTGATCGCGATGGACAGCGAGAAGCGCCAGTTGCGCTCGCGCCTGAACGGTCTGCTGGCGCGCGACGGTATGTCGCCGCTGGCCGAGCCCGAAGGAATGCGGGCCTTGCCGACGATCGGCCCGGCGGACGCGACGGCGCTGGCCGAGCGGGCACGCGCCCACAACCCGCAACTGCAGGCCGAGCAGGCTCGGCTGGCCAGCGCGCAGAAGAACCGCGACCTGACCTGGCGCAACCGCTACCCCGACGTGCAGGTCGGCGTGACGCCGACGCAGATGGGCAGCCGCATCACCACGTGGGGCCTGATGTTCGAGGTCAACATCCCGCTGCAGCAGGACACGCGCCGTGCGCAGGAGCGCGAGGCCGAGGCGATGGTCGGCGCCGCGCGCTCGCGCAGCGAGGCGCTGTCGCAGCAGCTGCTGGGCGAACTGGCCGGGCAACTGGCGGCATTCGACGCCGCGCGGCGCACCGAAACGCTGGTCAGGGCGCAGATGCTGCCGCAGTCCGAGATGAGCCTGCAGTCGGCGCTCGCCGCCTACGAGAACGGCAAGGTCGACTTCGCGACGCTGCTCGATGCGCAGCGCCAGATCCGCAAGGCGCGGCAAGACCTTCTGAAGGCCCAGGTCGAGGCGCAGATGCGCCTGGCCGAGATCGAACGCATCCTGGGAGAGGACCTGTGAAAGCCACCACACCCCTGCTCGCAATCGTCCTGCTCGGTGCCGTCGGCGCCGGCAGCTATTGGCTCGGGCTGCGCGCGCGGCCACCGGCCCCGCCCGCCGTGGCGTCCGCCGCTGACGTGGCCGCGTCGGCGCCGGCCAAGGCGCGCAAGCTGCTGTACTACCGCAACCCGATGGGCCTGCCCGACACCTCGCCGACGCCGAAGAAGGACCAGATGGGGATGGACTACATCGCCGTCTACGAAGGCGAGGACGAAGCCGCTCGCGCGGCAACCAGATCAGCATCAGTACCGAGAAGGTGCAGAAGCTCGGCGTGCGCACCGAGGCCGCCAGCCTGCGGCCGCTCGGCAAGACGGTGCGCGTGGCCGGCCGCGTCGAGCCCGACGAGCGCCGGGTGGTTGCGATCGCACCGAAGTTCGAGGGTTACGTCGAGCGGCTGCACGTCAACGTCACCGGGCAGCCGGTCGGCCGCGGGCAGCCGCTGTTCGAGGTCTACAGCCCCGAGCTGGTGTCGGCGCAGCGCGAGTATGCGATCGCGGTGCAAGGCCTGCAATCGATGGCGGACGCCGGCAGCGATGCGCAGAACAGCATGAAGCAACTCGCCGCCTCGAGCCTCGCGCGCCTGCGCAACTGGGATCTGTCGGCCGAGCAGATCGACGCGCTGGTGAAGTCGGGACAGGCCAGCCGCACGCTGACCTTCCGCTCGCCGGTGTCGGGCGTCGTCACCGAGAAGAAGGCGCTGCAGGGCATGCGCTTCATGCCCGGCGAGATGCTCTACCAGATCACCGATCTGTCGTCGGTGTGGGTGGTGGCCGATGTGTTCGAGCAGGACATCGGTGCGATCAAGGTCGGCAGCCAGGCCAGCATCAAGGTCAACGCCTATCCGAACCAGGTGTTCGAAGGCCGCATCACCTACGTCTATCCGATGCTGAACGCGCAGACACGCACCGTGCCGGTCCGCGTCGAACTGGCGAATCCGAAGCAGTTGCTGAAGCCGGCGATGTTCGCGCAGCTCGAGCTGCCGGTGGGCAGCAAGGTGCCGGTGCTGACGGTGCCGGACTCGGCGGTGATCGACAGCGGCACGCGGCGCATCGTGCTGGTGCAGCTGAAGGAAGGGCGCTTCGAGCCGCGCGAGGTCGAGCTGGGCCGGCGCGGCGAGAACCACGTCGAGATCGTCAAGGGGCTGCGCGAGGGCGAGCCGGTGGTCGTCGCGGCGAACTTCCTGATCGATGCGGAGAGCAATCTGAAGGCCGCGATCGGCGGTCTCGGCGCGCCGGCCGCACCGGCGGGCCAGGGCCCTGCCGCGCCCGCCGCGCCCAGTGCGCCGGCCGCGGCGGTCGGCCACCGGGCCGAGGGCACGGTGGCCAGCGTGGATACGGCGGCGGCCACGCTGCGCCTGAACCACGGCCCGGTCGCTTCGCTGAATTGGCCCGCGATGACGATGGACTTCAAGGCCGCCAACGCGGCGCTGCTGCAGGGGCTCCGGGCCGGGCAGCGGGTGTCGTTCGAGTTCGTCGAGCGCCAGCGCGGCGAGTACGTGGTGACGTCGATCAGCGCGGTGCCGGCCGGCGTGCCAAAGCCTGCGGCGGCGAGCGCGGCGAAAGACCCTCACAGCGGCCACTGAAGAAAGCCCACCATGCTGGCGAAAACCATCCTGTGGTCGGGCAGGAACCCGTTCCTGGTCCTGCTCGCCACCTTGTTCGTCGTCATCGGCGGCGTCGTCGCGGTGATGAAAACGCCGCTCGACGCGCTGCCCGACCTGTCCGACGTGCAGGTCATCGTCTACACCGAATACCCCGGCCAGGCGCCGCAGGTGGTCGAGGACCAGGTGACCTACCCGCTGACGACGGCGATGCTCGCGGTGCCGAAGTCGAAGGTCGTGCGCGGTTTCTCGTTCTTCGGCGCGTCGTTCGTGTACGTCATCTTCGAGGACGGCACCGACATCTACTGGGCACGCAGCCGCGTGCTGGAGTACCTCAACTTCGCCGCGGCGCGCCTGCCCAAAGGCGTCTCGCCGGCCCTCGGCCCCGATGCCACCGGGGTCGGCTGGGTCTACCAGTACGTCCTGCTCGCGAAGAACCGATCGCTGGCCGAGTTGCGCACGATCCAGGACTGGTACGTGCGCTACCAGCTGACGAAGGCCGCCGGCGTCGCCGAGGTGGCTTCGATCGGCGGCTTCGTGCAGACCTACCAGGTCACCGTCGACCCGCAGAAATTGCGCACCTACGGCATCCCGCTGATGAAGGTGGCGCAGGTGATCCGCGACTCGCAACCGCGACGTCGGCGGGCGCGTCGTCGAGATGGCCGAAACCGAGTACATGGTGCGCGGCAAGGGCTACCTGCGCGGCAAGGGCGATATCGAGGCGCTGGTGGTGAAGAGCGAGGCCGGCACGCCGGTGCTGGTGCGCGACATCGCTCGCGTCGAGATGGCGCCGGACGAGCGGCGCGGCCTGGCCGAGCTGAACGGCGAAGGCGAGGTGGTGTCGGGCATCGCGATGGCGCGCTACGGCCAGAACGCGCTCGAGGTCATCGACAACCTGAAGGCCAAGGTCGGCGAGATCGCCGCCGGGCTGCCCGAGGGCGTCACGATCGAAGCCGTCTACGACCGCTCGGAGCTGATCCACCGCGCCATCGACACCTTGAAGCGCACGCTGCTCGAGGAGAGCCTGATCGTCGCCGCGGTCTGCATCGTCTTCCTGCTGCACGTGCGCTCGGCGCTGGTGGCGATCCTGATGCTGCCGGTGGGCGTGCTGATCGCGTTCATCGCGATGCGCCTGCTCGGCATCAACTCCAACCTGATGAGCCTGGGCGGCATCGCCATCGCGATCGGCGCGATGGTCGATGCGGCGATCGTGATGATCGAGAACGCGCACAAGCACCTGGAGCGCCTGAGATCCGGTCACAGCGTCAAGGAGCGCGCCGACGCGATGCTCACGGCCTGCACCGAGGTCGGCCCGGCGCTGTTCTTCTCGCTGCTGATCATCACCGTGTCGTTCCTGCCGGTGTTCACGCTCGAGTCGCAGGAGGGCCGGCTGTTCTCGCCGCTGGCCTACACCAAGACTTTCGCGATGGCCGGCGCGGCGCTGCTGTCGGTGACGCTGGTGCCGGTGCTGATGATGCTGTTCATCCGCGGCAAGGTCATGGCGGAGGCGAAGAACCCGGTGAACCGCTTCCTGATCTGGGTCTACCGCCCGATCATTGCCGCGGTGATGCGCTGGAAGCTGGCCACCATCGCGCTGGCCGTGGCCGTGCTGGCGGTGTCGGCGGTGCCGGCGTCGCGCCTGGGCACCGAGTTCATGCCCACGCTGAACGAGGGCACGCTGCTGTACATGCCGACATCGCTGCCGGGCATGTCGATCACCAAGGCCGCGGAGGTGCTGCAGACGCAGGACAAGATCATCAAGAGCTTCCCCGAGGTCAGTTCGGTGTACGGCAAGGCCGGCCGCGCCAACACCGCCACCGACCCGGCGCCGATCGAGATGTTCGAAACGGTGATCAACCTGAAACCGGAATCCGAATGGCGCCCCGGCATGACCACCGACAAGCTGATCGCCGAGCTGGACAAGGCGCTGCAGTTCCCCGGCATCTCCAATGCGTGGACGATGCCGATCAAGGCCCGCATCGACATGCTGTCGACGGGCATCCGCACGCCGATCGGCATCAAGGTCTTCGGCAAGGATCTCGCCGAGATGGAGAAGCTCGCCAAGGAGATCGAAGCGGTGGTCATGAAGGTGCCGGGCACGACCTCGGCCTACGCCGAGCGGCTGACCGGCGGCAGCTACCTCGACATCGAGCCCGATCGCGCGCAACTCGCGCGCTACGGCCTGTCGGTGGGCGAGTTGCTGGACGTGATCGGCACCGCGCTCGGCGGCGAGATGGTGACCACCACCGTCGAAGGCCGCGAGCGCTTCGGCGTGACGGTTCGCTACCCGCGCGAGCTGCGCTCGAACCCGGAGCAGATCGAGCGCGAGGTGCTGGTACCGGTGATGGACGGCGCGATGGTGCCGCTCGGGCCAGGTGGCCAAGGTGCGGGTGACGCGCGGCACACCGGGCATCCGCACCGAGAACGCACTGCTGTCGGCGTACATCTTCGTCGACATCCGCGACCGCGACATCGGCTCCTACGTCGCCGACGCGCGCCAGGCGGTCGCCGACCAGGTCAAGTTCCCGCCCGGCTACTACATCACCTGGAGCGGCCAGTTCGAATACATGGAGCGCGCCATCGAGAAGATGAAGATCGTCGTGCCGGTGACGCTGCTGACGATCTTCCTGCTGCTGTACCTGAACTTCCGGCGCTTGACCGAAACGCTGATCGTGATGCTGTCGGTGCCGTTCGCACTGGTCGGCGGCGTCTGGCTGATGTGGTGGCTGGACTACAACCTGTCGGTCGCGGTGGCGGTCGGCTTCATCGCGCTGGCCGGCGTCGCGGCGGAGACCGGCGTGGTGATGCTGATCTACCTCGACCACGCCTGGGCGCAGGCCCAGGCCCGCTGTCGCGCCGAAGGGCGGCAGCCGGGTGCCGCCGATCTGTACGGCGCCGTGATGGAAGGCGCGGTCGAGCGCGTGCGGCCCAAGATGATGACGGTGGTGGCCATCATGGCCGGCCTGCTGCCGATCATGTGGGGCACGGGCAGCGGCTCGGAGGTGATGAGCCGCATCGCTGCACCGATGGTCGGCGGCATGGTCTCGTCGACCGTGCTGACGTTGGCGGTGATCCCGGCGATCTATGCGCTGGTCAAACAGTGGCAGCTGCACCGGCAGGCGCCGGATCGGCTGCATGCGTCTGCCGAGGCTGCCGTGCGAGCCGTCAGCAAGCCCTGAACCGCGCGTTCCGCACGGGTCTGCATATAGCGCGCATCGCGCTGGCTGAGTGCATACGGCCCATTGCTGTCATTGACTTTCCGTTTTGCTGGCAGTGGCGCGGCAACGGGGCAGCCGGGCCGGGCACGGCGCTTAGGTTCGGCGGTCTTCGCTGCGCTCAGACTGCCCTGCGCTGCGCGGGTCCGTGGCCCCGTCGCTCAACTCGCTACGCTCACTGCGTTCGCTGCGCTCGAACAGTCGCGACGAGTCAGAGCACGAAGCGCGCTGCGCGCGCGGGCCCCGGCCCCTGTGCTGCTCGGCGCCTCACATGCGCGCCGTGCCCGGCCCGGCTGCCCCGTTGCAGAACCGGTGGTGGCGTGCGGGACTATCGAACACCGACCCTGTTGCCGGCAAGGCGGCGGGCGGGGCCTGGGCGGGGCGAATCGGCGCCGCCGAGAAGCGCAGGGGGCCTGGCCGCGCGCGCAGCGCGCTTCGTGAACTGACTCGTTGCAGGTGTTTGAGCGTAGAGAGCGAAGCGAACGCAGCGAGTTCTGCAACGGGGCCAGGAACCCGAGCATCGCAGCAACCGTGTTTTGTTCTCAAGCATTTGGGGCAGCCGCTTGGTACCGCACGGCGTCCCAGGCAGCGCCGTCGCGAAGCATCGCGTTCAAGATGACCAGCAGCTTGCGCATGCACGCCACCATCGCCACCTTCTTGGGCTTGCCGGCAGCCACCAGGCGCCGGTACAGCGGCGCGATGGCCGGGTTGTATTGCATCGCCGACAGCGTGGCCATGTACAGCGCTGTGCGCACCTGTGCACGCCCGCCCCAGATGTGGCGCTGGCCTTTGCGCTGGCCCGAATCGTCGGCCAGCGGCGCAATGCCCACGAGCTTGCTGATGGCGCGCCGCCCGAGCCGGCCCAGCTCCGGCAGCCCCGACAGCAACGCCAAGGTGGTGGCCGCGCCCACGCCGCTCACACCCTCGAGCAGCTTGCGCTGTGGCTTGAAGTGCCGATCCATGTGCTCGTCCACGTCGCGCTCGATGTCCTGGATCTGGCGCTCCAGGGTCTTGACGACGGCGCGGATGCTGCGCGCGGCACGCGCGTTGGCTTGCGCCAGGCGCTGCGTCTCGGCCACGCGCATGTCGATGAGTTGGCTGCGCCGCAGCATGAGCGCGGCCAAGGCCTCGCGCTGCGGATCGGCAGGCACCAGGAGGTACTTCTCGCGCTCCTGGTGGCGCGCCAGCACGTCGGCGAAGTCGCGCAGACAACGCGCGTCGATGCGGTCGGTCTTGGCCAGTGCGCCCATGGACTTGGCGAAGTCACGCGCCTGGCGCGGGTTGACGCGTGCCACCGCCATCCCGGCGGCCTGCAAGGCACACACCACGCCCCGTTCGTATCCGCCGGTGGCCTCCAGCACCACCAGGTCCACCTCGGCGGCCTCGAGCTTCGCGATCAACTCGTTCCATCCGGGCGCATCGTTGCCCGCACGCCATTCATCGCCATCGCAGCACACGTCCAGATGCTGCTTGGAGACGTCGATGCCGGCGTTCGGGCGCGCGTCGCGCTTCGCTACCCTACCTTGTGGATGCAAGTTCATGGTTGGCAACCGTTCGGGCTACACGAGTTGGAGGAAACGGGCCAGTGCGTTGACCCCACGCTGCGCTACGGGCTCGAGGCCCAAGGGAACAACAGGTTTGGCGCACCGACCACGAAGCTATGGCGGCCACACGGGCAGTGGACAAGTGGACAGTTCGGCCTGCGGCCGAAGCGGCCGGCTGGCCGTGGACAACGCTTCGCGTTGCCCACCGCGCCGGCCTCCGCCCACTTGCCCACTGCCCTCGACCACCCATGACAAAGATAGTCGAGTTCCAACATACAAGGGAACCCGCAGCGAAGCGAAGGGCAAGCCGTCTGAGCCCCGTCCAGGCCCCGCCCGCCGCCTTGCTCGCGCCGATGCAAGCACGACAAAGCGGTCGCTCGCAAACGGCCCCATTGGGCCGCAAGCGGCCCCTCAGGCCCCCGCGATGGAACGCATACGCGACTCAGTCGCCGGGGATGTGCGGGGCGTGCAGTTGCACCGGCGCCTTGGCACGCCGGCGCATGCGGATGTTGAGCATCTCGACGCCCAGCGAGAACGCCATGCCGAAGTAGACGTAGCCCTTGGGCACGTGGTGGCCGAAGCCCTCGGCCACCAGCACGACGCCGACGACGACCAGGAAGGCCAGCGCCAGCATCTTGATCGTCGGGTGATCCGAGACGAAGCGGCCGATCGGGGCGGCGAACAGCATCATCAGCGCCACCGACACGACCACCGCGGCGATCATCACCGGCAGGTCGTCGACCATGCCGACCGCGGTGATGATCGAATCGAGCGAGAACACCAGGTCGACGAGCATGATCTGCACGATCACCGCGGTGAACGTGGCCTTGGCGGCGCCCGTGGCATGCCCTTCCTCGCCCTCGAGCGATTGATGGATCTCGCCGGTGCTCTTCCAGATCAGGAACAGCCCGCCGAGGATCAGGATCAGGTCGCGCCCCGAGATCTCCTGGCCGACCACGGTGAACAGCGGCGCCACCAGGCCGACGATCCAGGCCAGCACCATCAGCAGCCCGATGCGCATGAACATCGCCATGAACAGGCCGAGGCGGCGCGCCACCTCGCGCCGTTCCGGGGGCAGCTTGTCGACCAGGATCGAGATGAAGATGATGTTGTCGATGCCGAGCACCAGCTCGAGCGCGGTCAGCGTCGCAAAGGCGATCCAGGCTTGCGGGTCGGTCAGCAGTTCCATCATGGCGGGCTCTCGTCGGTGGCTATTGCGGCGGGGATGGTACCGGCAGGCCTTCGCGCGCCGCCCAGGCACGCAATTGCCCCTGCACGGCGTCGCGGATTGGCGCTGCGAGAAACGAGTGGCGGGCGGCCTCGAGGCTCATGCCCACCAGGTCGGACGCGTCCAGCGACGTGTGCCGCAGCAACGCCAGCGCCTCGCCGCTGTGCGTGATGCGTGACATCAGCCGGTTGTCGGTGTGAAAACTCACCGACACGCCGGCGCGCCAAAGGGCCGTGATCGGGTGCGTGGCAATCGACGCCGCGGCGCCGGTATGCACGTTGCTGGTCGGGCAGGCCTCGAGGTGCACGTCCTGCTCGCGCACCGCGTCGACCAGGGCCTGCCGCGCCGGATCGCACAGCGCGTCGACCAGCCGCACACCGTGACCGATGCGCCGTGCACCCAGGCGCACGGCCTCGACGACGCGCTCGGCGGCGTCGGCCTCGCCGGCGTGCAGCGTCAACGGCAGCCCCGCGTCGCGGCAAAGCGCCAGCGCATGGGCATGGTCGGCCGGCGGGTGGCCGCGCTCGGCGCCGGCGAGGTCGAAACCGATCACGCCGCTGCCCTGGTAGCGCAGCGCGAGCCGGGCCGCGCGAACCGTCTCGCTCTCGGGCAGGTGGCGCATCGCGCAGACGATCAGCCCCGACGGCAGGGCGCTGCGGGCCAGGCCGGTGAGCAGGGCCTCGACGGCGGCCTCGCCGGGCACGCCATGGGGCTCGAACAGCAGCGCGGCGATGCGAAACTCGGCCAGCACGCAGCCATCGGCGCGCGCATCCTCGGCGGCTTCGTAGGCCACGCGCTCCAGCGCTGCCGGCGTGGCCATCGCTGCCACCGTGAGCTCGAAGCCGCGCAGGTACTCGGTCAGGCTGCCGGCGTGCGCCCGTGCGTCGAACCAGCGCCCGAGTGCGGCGACGCTCGTGGCCGGCGTTGCCAGGCCACGCGCGCGCATCAACTCGAGCAGCGTGGCCACGCGCAGCCCGCCGTCGAGGTGCTCGTGCAGCAGCACCTTGGGCAGCGTTCGTGCCCGCCGGGCTCGGTCGACGGCGGCGGGTGCAAGCGGCATCGCGGGATCGTAGTGCAGCCCCTGAGGCGCGTGGTGGCGTGTCCGCGTTATCCTGCGCCACCCCCCCGAACCACCCCGTGCCAGGAAGGATGCTCCGATGATGAAACCCCACCAGATCGGCACCGCGCTGGTCGCCACGGCGGCGTGCGCGCTGGCCGCTGCGCAGCAACAGCCCGCGATCATCTTCGACATGGGCGGCAAGTTCGACAAGTCGTTCAACGAGGCGGCTTACAACGGCGCCGAGCGCTGGAAGAAGGAGACCGGCAAGCCCTATCTCGAGTTCGAGATCTCCAACGCGACGCAGCGCGAGCAGGCGATGCGGCGCATGGCCGAGCGCAACGCCAACCCGATCATCGGCGTCGGCTTCTCGCAGGGCTCGAGCATGGAGAAGGTGGCCAAGGAGTTCCCGAAGCTCCGCTTTTCGATCATCGACTTCGTGATCGACCTGCCCAACGTCGAATCGGTGGTCTTCAAGGAGCACGAGGGCAGCTTCCTGGTCGGCATGATGGCGGCGATGGCCAGCAAGAGCGGCAAGGTCGGGTTCGTCGGCGGCATGGACGTGCCGCTGATCCGCAAGTTCCAGTGCGGCTACGAGCAGGGCGCCAAGTACGCCAACCCGAAAGTCGAGATCAGCGCCAACATGACCGGCACCACGCCGACGGCCTGGAACGACCCGGCACGCGGCGGCGAGCTCGCCAAGGCGCAGTTCGCCAAGGGCGTGGACGTCGTATTCGCGGCTGCCGGCGGCACCGGTGTCGGCGTCTACCAGGCGGCCAAGGACGCCGGCAAACTGGCCATCGGCGTCGACAGCAACCAGAACCACCTGCACCCCGGCACGATGCTGACCTCGATGGTCAAGCGCGTCGACGTCGCCGTCTACAACAGCTTCAAGCAGCACAAGCCGGGGGTCACGTCGCTGGGCCTGAAGGAGGGGGGCGTCGACATCGCGGTCGACCAGCACAACGCCAAGCTGGTGACGCCCGAGATGAAGGCCAAGGTCGACGCGGCGCGCGCCGACATCATCGGCGGCAAGATCAGGGTCACCGACTACATGGCCGCCAACAAGTGTTGATGAGGCCCACCCCCGAAGCGGCTTCGCCGCTCCCCCTCGAGGGGGCAACGCCAGCGGCCCGGCGGAGCCGGTTCCGCGGCGTTTGCTTGGAAGGACACGGAACGCTGCTCGCGGAATGAACACCGCCGCGCCCGCAGTCGCCATGCGGGCGATCGACAAACGTTTCGGCGCGGTGCACGCGAACGTGGCGGTCGACCTGACAGTGGCGGCCGGCACCGTGCACGGCATCGTCGGCGAGAACGGCGCCGGCAAGAGCACGCTGATGTCGATCCTGTACGGCTTCTACCAGGCCGACAGCGGCAGCATCGAGATCGAAGGCCGGCCGGTGCGCATCGCGCACGCACGCGACGCGATCGCGCTGGGCATCGGCATGGTGCACCAGCATTTCATGCTGGTCGAGACGCTGTCGGCGCTCGACAACGTGATGCTCGGTGCCGAACCGTCGTGGTTCCTGCCGCGCGGCTCGCAGGCAGCTGCGGGCCCGGCTCGATGCGCTGATGCGCGACACCGGCCTCGTCGTCGCGCTCGACCAGACCGTGGCGGACCTGCCGGTGGGCGAGCGCCAGCGGCTGGAGATCCTGAAGGCGCTGGTGCGCGGTGCGCGCATCCTGATCCTCGACGAGCCGACGGCCGTGCTGACGCCGCAGGAGACCGAGCAGCTGTTCGTCACGCTGCGCGCGTTGCGCGAACGTGGCACGACGATCCTGCTGATCACGCACAAGCTGAAGGAGATCATCGCGCTGGCCGATGCGGTGACGGTGATGCGCGGTGGCGCCGTCGTGCTCGACACGCGCATCGCCGACACCGACCTCGACGGCCTGGCGCAGGCGATGGTCGGCCGCCACGTCAACCTCGGCCGCGTCACCGGCGCGACGCCGGCCCGCACGGGTGCGGTGCTGATGCGCGCCGCCGGCCTGCAGTGGCGCGACGCCCTCGGCGTGCCGCGCCTGGCCGGCGTGTCGCTCGAGTTGCGTGCCGGCGAGATCGTCGGCATCGCCGGCGTTTCGGGCAACGGCCAGAGCGAGTTGCTCGATGCACTGGCCGGCCTGCTGGTGCCGCAGGCGGGCACGCTCGAAGTCGACGGCGCGACGTTCACGCCCGGCGCATTGGCTGCGGCCCGACCGCGCACGCGCGCTGCGCATCGCCCACGTGCCCGAGGACCGCCAGCGCCGCGGTCTGGTGCTGCCGTTCCCGGCCTGGGAGTCCGCCGTGCTCGGCTACCAGCAGTGGCCGCGCTACGACCGGCTCGGCTGGCTGCGCCAATGGGTGATGCGCGCCGACACCGCGGCGATGATGGAGCGCTACGACGTGCGCCCGCGCGACATCACGCTGCGCTCGTCGAAGTTCTCCGGCGGCAACCAGCAGAAACTGGTGCTCGCCCGTGAGGCCTTCCCCGAACCGCGCGTGTTGCTGGTCGGCCAGCCCACCCGCGGCGTCGACATCGGCGCCATCGAATTCATCCACGAGCGCTTGCGTGCGCTGCGCGACGGCGGCGGCGCGGTGCTGCTGGTGTCGTCGGAGCTCGACGAGATCCTGGCGCTGTCCGACCGCGTGATCGTGATGTGCGGCGGGCGCATCGCCGGCGAGTTGGCCATCGATGAATGCAGCGTCGCCGCGCTCGGGCGTTTGATGGGCGGCGCCGGCCAGGCGCAGGCGGTGGCGGCGTGACATGAGCGCGCAGGCCGAACTCCCGCGCTGGCTCGATCTGGTGGTGCTGCCGCTGGTCAACCTGGCGATGGCCTTTGCGGTCTCGGCGGTGGTGCTGGTGGCCGCCGGGCAAGACCCGGTCAAGGTGCTGGCGCTGCTGGTCAAGGGCGCGTTCGGCACCCGCGCCGGCATCGGCTACACGCTCTACTACGCCACCACCTTCGTCTTCACCGGGCTGGCGGTGGCAGTGGCCTTCCACGCCGGCCTGTTCAACATCGGCGGCGAGGGCCAGGCGATGATGGGCGGGCTGGGCGCCGGGCTGGTGGCGCTGCCGCTGGCGGCGCACCTGCCGGCCTGGCTGCTGCTGCCGCTGATGGTGCTGGCGGCGGTCGTCTTCGGCATGGCCTGGGCCGCACTGCCCGGTGCACTGCAGGCCTGGCGCGGCAGCCACATCGTGATCACGACGATCATGTTCAACTTCATCGCCTCGGCGCTGCTGATCTACCTGCTCGTCAACGTCATCAAGGAGCCGGGCAACATGACGCCGGAGAGCCGCGCCTTCGGTCCGGCGGCGCAGCTGCCGGGCATGCACGAGATGCTCGGCTGGATCGGCCTCGACTGGCCGCGCACGCCGCTGAACTTCAGCGTGCTGCTGGCCGTGGCCGCGGCGGTCGGCGTCCATCTGTTGCTGTGGCGGTCGCAGCCCGGCTATGCGCTGCGCACCGTCGGCCACACGCCCGACGCGGCGCATTACGCCGGCATCCGGCCACGCCTGCAGATCCTGCGCGCGATGGCGCTGTCGGGCGGGCTGGCCGCGCTGGTCGGCATCAACGAGATCGCCGGCGTGCACAACCGGCTGATGGCCGATTTCGTCGCCGGCGCCGGCTTCACCGGCATCGCGGTGTC
>CAWJAJ010000006.1:0-274575 GCA_963840805.1 uncultured beta proteobacterium
GGCGCGGCGCTGTGGGGCGCCTTCCGCCACGCCAAGCTGCGCGAGCTCGAGGCCACGGCTGCAGCCTGAGCCCCCGACTTCCAGGAGTCGCCCGAAGAGCTGATGGCCAAGTACGAGGCGCTGCACCGAGCCTGCGACTGAACGGCCCGAGAAGGGGAGGCGCCACACAGGGCCAATGTAAGGCGGCTTAGAGCCGCATGCGGTCATTCAGCAACGGCAGTCGATGGGCTGGACTCGACCCATAGCAGCCGGCGGTTCAACAGAAGACCGGTCATTCCTGTGGCGAAGGGCGACCCCAACGGCTGTCGCTTCCGTGAGACCAGGGCGCATGCGCGCTCACTGACGTGAAGCCCGTCGGCAGCGGCGAACTACGGCCTCTCGTTGGTCACGCTCGGAGTGACACTGACCTGGCGCGTACGGGCCGCCGTCTTCAAAGACGTCACCATGGATGCCTTCGCCGTGTTTGTGCTTGGTCGGGCAGCTTGGTCGGCTGACCGCATCGATGCCGTCTACGACGCAGGGAAATGGTCTGCAGGGTCCGGACTCAAGTCGTCCAGCGCATCAGCGTCACGAGCAGCACCAAGGCACCCAGGCCGAGGTTGATCGAGACCCATGTGCGAATCTGCGTCAGGACCGCACCACCGGCGGCCCACTCGGACGCTGCCATGGCCCGGCCGAGCCTCTTGAAAAGCACGAAGCGGATGTGCATAAAGATCGCCACCATCGCGACGCCCAGCACCGCCATGACGGTCCAGGCCAGCGGCATCTCGAAGTTGCCCCCCGACTGCACCACCTGCTTGGCCACACGACCCAGCATCCACACGCCGCTGGCCAGAGTCAGCAGCGAGGCCACAAGCACGGCTTGGAAGAAGCGCCCGAGCACGTCGTGCATCAGCCGCAGCCGCACCGGCGCCTCCAGCTGAGCGACCGCCGGTCGCAGGAAGAAGTGCGCAAACACCATGCCACCGATCCAAACGACGATGGACAGCACGTGCAGGGTCTTGAGGGTCGCGTAGATCATCGAACAGTCCCCTTCAAACCGAAACCCAGCCCAGGATCCAGTCGCTGCCCCAGACCCATGCCATCAGCAGCAGGCCGGTCGTGGCAACCAATGCCACACCTGACATCAGCAGCCCCAAGATCACTGCAATCCCATCGCGAAACACCAGCCCGAGCCCGATGAGCATCAGCGCCAGCGCTGGCAGCAGGTTGCCGAAGGGGATCGGCAGCACCACGATGATGGCCATCGATCCGACCGCCGCGGCAAGCGCCGATCGCCAGGTCGGCGCCGCGAGGTGGCTCAGCCGAGCCCTGGCGTGGCGCCCAGCCATCTCGTAGGCAGAAGCCAGACCCTCCAGCACCCGCCGTGCCCAATGGCGCGGCAGTTCGAGATTGGCGACTCGTTGCGGCAGGCATGGCTCGCCTTGGCCCCGCCACATGGCGACGGCCAGCGCCGCCAGCCCAACTCCAAGCAACGTGCCCACGCCCGGCACCGGCAGCAGGCAGGGCATGGCCAGCAACAGCAGCAACGTACCCTGGGCCTCTGGCCCATTGGCCTGCGCCATCGCCCGCATCGACACCCTTTCCTCCCGAAAGGTTGCGGCCGCGTTGCGCAAGCGCTGCGCGATCGGCGGCGTCACGCGGCCTCACCTGCAGCCGACTGCCCGCGCGTCTTTGCAGCCGCTCTGCGCGCCCAGTACCACCAGGCCCAGGCAGGCTTGCCCATGAAGTCGGCCGTGAGGAAGGGAAGCAGGAAGTCCATGGTTCCGTTTCAGAGGTTGGAAGAGACGACAGTTCCAGCACTACACAGGCCGCCGAACAAACCCAGCAGCGCGACGCCGCGCTTCTCGTTGCCCAGGCGCCAAGCGTGGAAGGTGACGATGAGGATCGCGTGCTCAGCCAGCCGCCAGTGAGGAACCGGCGTTGGGCCCGGATCCGCCGCTACCGCGGCGGCGCCACAGCGCAATGAGCAGATGCAGCCCGGCGCCCAGCAGCACAAGCAGCACGCTGCCGATGCCCCAGACCACCCACGTCGCCACCGTCACGCCACCAGCCAGAGTCGGTGCGGCCTGCAGCAGGCTGTCGATCACGGGCCCCAGGCCGGCCAGCAGCTGGCTAGCCCACTGCGCGATCTCCGGCGGCACCCAGGGCGCCAGCCAATCGGGCAGGGCCATGGTGGCGACGCCCGATGCGGCACCGGGCAACGCGCCGGCACTCGAAACGGCCCAGACCGCAACGGCATGCAGTGCCCAAGCGGTGACGGACCAGAACGCCAGCAACGCGACGACGACGAACCAGTTGAGGGCATAGAACATGATGGGATCTCCGTGAGCGACAAACTGAACGACAGTGTGGCGATGGAAACGCTCTGAACAAACCATGGTCTTTCACACTTGGGATTCGGTTTTCCTGAACCTCAGGTGCCGGCCGAATGGCCGCCATCGTCACCGCTTCAGAGCGCCCTGGTGCCCGGCGGCGCCCATCGAGCCCCCGCGGGGGGCTCAAGCAAAGTAGCCGAACCACAATTGCTTGAGAGTCGTCACCGGGAAAGGCCGCCCTATGTTCGACATCAAGGGCGCGCGGATATCGCGCCGGCCGAGCCCGTAGGCGGTGTGGGCCGCAGGCCGGGGGCATGTTTCAGCGCCAGTTGCACCAGCAGATGCGCCGACACCGGCGCGGTCAGGAACAAGAACAAGGCAATCAGCGCCTCATGAAAGCTGGGCTTGCCGGCCACGGCGGCCACCAGCGCCGATGCCAGCAGCACGCAGCCCACGCCCAGCGTGGTAGCCTTGCTCGGCCCGTGCAGGCGCTTGAAAAAGTCAGACAGCCGCGCCAGGCCAATCGACCCGATCAGCGCGAAGGCGGCACCGATCACCAGCAGCGCGGCGGCCAAGGCGTCGGCCCATAGGGGCAGGTTCTGGGTCATCGGCAGAGCCTCATTCGGTGATGTCTCGGCGCAGCAGGAATTTGGCCACCACCACCGTGCCGATGAAGCCCAGCAACCCAATCAGCAGCGCCACCTCGAAGTAGTGCTTGTGGCCAAAGGCCAGTCCCAGGGTGACCAGCACCGCCAGCGCGTTGATGTAGAGCGTGTCCAGTGCCAGGATGCGGTCGGGCAGACTGGGGCCGCGCAGCAAGCGCCAGGCCGCGAGGGCCAGGGCCAGTGTCAGCACGCCCAGCACCCAGGGCAGCACGGCAGCGACCATCATCCGAACACCTCCATCAGCAGCGCTTCGTAGCGCGATTTGATATCAGCGGCGATTGCGGCGGCGGCTGCATCGTCCGGCGCATGCAGCGCATGCACCAGCAGCCAGCGGCGGTCGTCGCTCAGCTCGGCCGAGATCGTGCCCGGGGTGGTGGTGACGATGCCGGCCAGCAGCACGATGGCGAGCGGATCCCGAAGGTCGATCGGCACCCACACGAAACGCGGCTGGATCGCGGCGTCTCGACCGAGCACGCGGCGGGCCACGTCGAGGTTGCTGCGCATGATGTCCCAGAGCACCACGATGACCAACCTCATCAGCGCCTGCCATGAGCGCAGCGGCGAGCGTGCCGGCCGAAGCGGCATCAGCATCCAGGGGATGGTCAGCGCCAGCAGCGCACCCAGCAGCCACTGGCCGGGCGAAGCCGACTCGTTGAGCATCAGCCACGCCAGCAGCAGCGCAACGCTCGTCATCGGCGAGGGCAACAGACGGTGGCGCAGGGTCATTTCAGGTCTCCTCGTTCGCGCATCTCGCGCCGCACATCGATCGCCGCCGGCAACGGTTGTGCGCCGAGCACGGCCTTCACGTAGTCCTGCGGCGCGAACAGCTGCGCCGCAGTGGCGGCGGTGTAGCGCGCGATCGGGCCGGCGGCCACGGCGCACAGCACCACGGCAGCCAACGCGCCGACGGTGGCAGCGCGCGCCAGGCCGGGCTGGCCCGTGGGGTCTTGGGCGCGGTCAGGCCTGCCGGGGGCCGGCCCGCTGCCATGCTCCCAGAACAACACACTGCCGGCGCGCGCCAGCGCCACCATCACCATCAGGCTTGACGACAGGACACCGGCCGTTACCCAGCCCGCCCAAGGCGTGGTGCCGGCAGCCTGCAGCAGCAGCGCCTTGCCCATGAAAGCGGCCAGCGGCGGCACGCCAGCCACCGACACTGCCGCAACGAAGAAACCGATGCCCAGCGGCGCCCAGGCCGCAAGACGCCGGCCGGGCTGCAGCCTGTCACTGCCGCCCCGTGCGGCTGCGATCCGGCCGGCCAGCAGAAACCAGGCGCAGGCCACCAGAGTGCTGGGCACCAGGTAGAACAGCCCGGCAGCCAGGCCGGGTTCACTGCCCAAGCCAGTGGCCAGAAGCAGGGTACCGGCCGAGGCCACCACCAAATAGGCCACCAGGGTCCGCAGCCGCATTGCCGCCAGTGCGCCGAGGGCCGCCAGCACCAGCGTGGCCAGGGCGAACATGGACAGCAGCGGCGACGCGCCGGTGACCAGGCCCGCCGGCACGAACAGCGTGGTTGCGCGCACGATGGCGTACACGCCCACCTTGGTCAGCACCGCGAACAAGGCCGCCGTGGGCGCGCTGGCGCTGGCGTAGGTGTCGGTCAGCCAAAAGTACAGCGGCAGCAGCGCCGCCTTCACCGCAAACACCACCAGCAGCATCAGCAGCGCTGCCTGGGCCAGGCGCTGGTTTTCCGCAGCCAGTTGCGGCAGCTTCACCGCCAGGTCGGCCATGTTCAGCGTGCCCGCCACCGCATACAGCAAACTCACCGCGACGAGGAACAGCGCCGAGCCTGCGAGGTTGAAGACCACGTAGTGCACGCTGGCCTTCAGGCGCTCGAGGGTGGCGCCGTGCAGCAGCAGGCCGTAGCTGGCGGCCAGCAGCACCTCAAAGAAGACGAACAGGTTGAAGAGATCGGCCGTGAGGAAGGCGCCATTCAAGCCCATGAGCTGAAACTGGAACAGCGCGTGGAAGTGACGCGACGGCGTTTCGTTCCGGCGGTCGTCGCCGGCCAGCGCGTAGGTCAACGCTGCGGCGGCCACCAGCGCGGTGACGAGCAGCATCAAGGCCGACAGTCGGTCCAGCGCCAGGGCGACGCCGTGGGGCGCGGCCCAGTTGCCCAGCAGGTAGGCGTGCACCAAGCCGTGGTCGGCGTGCTGCACCAGCAACGCGGCCAGCAACACCCCGGCGGCTACGGCGGCGGCCGACACCACCGGCACCCAGCGCGACGCGATCTTTTCCAGCAACAGCAGCGCCGCGCCGGCCACCAATGGCAGCACGATGGGGAGCACCACCTCATGCCCCCCCGGCAAGAGCGTCGCGGCGGCATTCATCGCGGCCACTGTCATCGCAGCGGCTCCTCGCCATCCACATGGTCGCTGCCGACTTCGCCGCGGGTGCGCAGTGCGATGCCCAGCAGCAACGCCGTCATCGCAAAGCTGATGACGATGGCTGTCAGCACCAGCGCCTGCGGCAGCGGGTCGGCATGGGTGGCCAGCGTCGCAGCCACTGCCGGCTCGATGATGGGCACTGCGTTCACCTGGACCCGGCCCATCGCGAAGATGAACAGGTTGACCGCGTAGCTCAGCAGCGTGAGGCCGAGGATGGTGTCGAAGGTGCGCGCACGCAGCAGCAGCCATGTGCCGCTGGCGGCCAGCGTACCGATGAACAGGCTGAGCAGCAGCAGCATGGTCAATCCGTGGGTGGTGCTGCAGCAGGGCGCGACAGGCGGGCGATGGCCAGCAGCATCGCCATCGTCGCGCCCACCACCACCAGGTACACGCCCAGGTCAAAGACCGAAGCGCTGGCCAGCGGCACGCCACCGATGCCGGGCAGCCACGGATAGTCGTAGGTGGTGGTGAGGAACGGCGCCGCGAACAGCCAACTCGCCAGCCCCGTGGCGGCGGCCAGCGCCAGGCCCCAGCCGATCCAGGCGCGGAAGTCACCGCCCAGCAACGGGCTGCGTTCACGCACCCAGGTCTGGCCATGCGCCACCTGCATCAACACCAGGCCGATGGCCAGCACCAGGCCGGCGATGAAACCGCCACCCGGCAAATTGTGGCCGCGCAGGTAGAGGAACACGGAGATCAGCACCACGAAGGGCAGCACCAGCCTCGCCACGCGCTGCAGCATCAACGGATGGGCCTGGCCACTGGCAACAGGTGTCTGTGCTGCCGGCGGCACCCAGCCGGCCAACAACGCATGCAGCGTCAACGCGGCGATGCCCAGTACGGTGATCTCGCCCAGGGTGTCGAAGCCGCGGTAGTCGACGATGATCACGTTGACGACGTTCGCACCACCGCCCAGCGGCAGCGCGGTGGCGAAGAAAAAGTCGCTGATGCTATGGCCCGGCCGTGTCAGCACCATCCACACCAGCGCCGCCACGCCCAAGCCCACTGCCAGAGCCAGTGCAGCGTCACGCCACTGGTGCCAGCGGGCGCCGCGCTCCAGCGGGCTCTCCTCGGGCAGCCATTTCAGCGCCAGCATGAGCAGCACCAGGCTCACCACCTCCACCAGCAGTTGTGTCAACGCCAGATCGGGGGCCGACAGGCCGACGAACACCAGGCAAACCACCAGCCCGGCACCGCCCATCAGCAGCACCGCCACCAAGCGCTGTCTGTGCAAGAGCGCCGTGCCCAGTGCGGCGGCGCTGCCCAGCAGCCCCAGCAAAAGCGCCAGTGGATGCAGGCCCTGCAGGTGCAGCGCTGCCGGCTGCGCCGACGGCCCCCAGGACAGCACGAAAGGCGCCGCCCCGGCGGCCAGCGCCATCAGCACCAGCAGCAGCAGGTAGCGCTGCAAACGTCCGTTCTGAAGTGCACCGACCAGCCCGTGGGCGGCCGACACCCCGCCGGCCTGCAACCCTGCAAACAGCTCGCGGCCGCCAGCCACTACCCAGCCGGGCAGGCGTGTAATGCGGTGGAGGTTGAGGCCCCGCTGCAGCGCGACATACAGCATCACGCCGGCCACCACGGCGATCGCGCTCATCAGCAAGGCGCCGTTCAAGCCATGCCAGACCGCCAACTGGTAGGCCGGCAATGCCGGCCCGGGCGCCCCATACAACGCTGCCTGCGCAGCCACCGCCAACAGCGGCCCGGCCACCAGCGCCGGCGCAAGGCCTACCGCCAGGCACAGCAGCACCAACAGCATGACCGGCAGCCGCATGAAAAACGGGGGCTCATGCGGGGTCTTCGGCAGACCCACCGGCTCGCCATTGAAGAAGGTGTCGTGGATGAAGCGCAGCGAGTAAGCCACGCTCAGTGCGCCGGCCAGTGTGGCTGCGGCGGGCAGCAGCCATTCCATCGCCGCATGCGAGTCTTTGGCCAGTGCTTCGGCAAAGAACATCTCTTTGCTGAGAAAGCCGTTGAGCAGTGGCACGCCGGCCATGCTGAGAGACGCCACGATGCCCAGGGCGGCGGTGAAAGGCATCAGCTTCATGAGGCCGTTGATGCGCCGCAAATCGCGCGTGCCGCATTCATGGTCGATGATGCCGGCGCTCATGAACAAGCTGGCCTTGAAGATCGCGTGGTTGAGGATGTGGAACACCCCGGCCACCACCGCGAGCGGCTCCGACAGGCCGAACAGCAGCGTGATCAGTCCCAGGTGGCTGATGGTGCTGTAGGCCAGGAGGCCCTTCAGGTCGTGCTGGAAGATCGCGATGTAGGCACCCAGCAGCATCGTGACCAACCCGACGCTGGTGACGATCCAGAACCAGGGCTCGCTGCCGCCCAGTGCTGGGTACAAGCGCGCCAGCAGGAACACGCCGCACTTCACCATCGTGGCCGAATGCAGGTAGGCCGAGACCGGCGTGGGCGCCGCCATCGCGTGCGGCAGCCAGAAGTGAAACGGAAACTGCGCGCTCTTGGTGAAGGCGCCCAGCAGCACCAGCACCAGTGCCACCTCGTACAGCGCATGGGCACGGATGCGGTCACCCGAGGCAAGCACCACGTCGAGCTCAAGGCTGCCGACGATGTGGCCTATCAGCAGCGCACCGGCCAGCAGGCACAGCCCGCCGGCGCCAGTGACGGTCAACGCCATGCGGGCGCCCTCGCGTGCATCGCGGCCCACATCGTCACGGCCATGCCAAAAGCCGATGAGCAGGAAGCTGGCCAGGCTGGTGAGTTCCCAGAACAGCACCAGCAGCACCAGGTTGTCGGCCAGCACCACGCCCAGCATGGCACCCATGAACAGCAGCAGGAAGACAAAGAAGCGCCCACTCGGGCTGTGCGGGTCGCCCGGATCCAGGTACCAGGCCGCGTAGAGCACCACCAGGGCGCCGATGCCACCGATCAGCAGCACGAACAGCCAGGCCAGGCCGTCCATCCGAAAGCCCAGGTCGAGCCCGAGCGCGGGCAACCATTCAACGCTTGCGCGCAGCACCTGGCCGCCCAAAATGGCCGGTGCCGCCTGCAGCGCGAGTACCGTCACTCCCAAGGCCGTTGCGCCGGCCAGCGCAGCCTGCAAGCGCCGGGCACCGGCTGGCTGGCTCGCCACCAGGGCCGCGCCCAACCACGGCAGCAAGGCCAGCAGGAACAGACTCATCGGCTTACTGCGCCGGGACAGCGGCCGGCCGGCGAATCATCATCACCACCAGCGTCACCACCGTCAGCGGCACGACAAAACTCATCATCACGCCCGAGTAAGCGGGCAGCGCGTCGTGCTGCTGCGCGGCCAGTATCAGGTAGGTCACGTAGGCGGCGTAATAGCCGAGAAAGACGCCACCTTCCCAGCGCGCGATCTCACGGCCGGTCATGAACACCGGCAGGCAGGCCAGCGCCACCGCCAACATCACCCAGATGTCGAAGGACAGCAGCGACGGCGCCATCACCAGGCCCAGAT
The DNA here is from genome assembly GCA_963840805.1 of uncultured beta proteobacterium. Taxonomy (GTDB): domain Bacteria; phylum Pseudomonadota; class Gammaproteobacteria; order Burkholderiales; family Burkholderiaceae_C; genus CADEEN01. Next base: position 8,816 of record CAWJAJ010000006.1, read on the forward strand.
CACCCGACACCAACCCCGACAGACCCAGGCAACCCAGGATGTTGAAGGTGTTGCTGCCCACCACGTTGCCCACCGCGATATCGCGCTCGCCCTTGAGCGCCGCGGCGATGCTGGTGGCCACCTCGGGCATGCTGGTGCCGGCGGCAACGATGGTCAGCCCGATGACCAGATCACTCACGCCCATGGCCTTTGCGAAGCCAACCGCCGAATCCACCAGCAAGTCGGAACCGAACACCAAAGCCACCAGGCCGACGCCGATGAGACCCGTCTGCGCCGCCCAGTGGCTGTCCCAGGCGCCCGGCGCGGCAGGCTGCAGTTCGCCGGCGAACTCGTCCTTCGCGGCCTGCGTCTCGCGGCGCGACTGCACCACCAGGAACACGGTGTAGGCCAGCACCAGAGCGAACATCAGGCCACCGTCGGTCATCGACAACCGGCCGTCCAGCCCCAGGACCAACAACAGCAGGCTGGCGCCCAGCATGATGGGCACCTCCTGGCGGATCAACTGGATGTTGACGACCAGCGGTGTGATCAAAGCGCTCAGCCCCAGGATGAACAGCACATTGAAGATGTTGCTGCCCACCACGTTGCCGATGGCGATGTCAGTGCGGCCGCCAAACACGGCGCCGACGCTCACCGCCACCTCCGGTGCGCTGGTGCCGAACGCGACGATGGTCAAGCCGACCACCAGCGGGCTGATGCCGAAGGACAGTGCCAGCTTCGATGCACCGCGGACCAGGATGTTGGCACCGACGACCAGCAAGATCAGGCCGGCGGCAAAAGTCAGGAAACTCATGGGGGTCGGTGCGGTTGGTTCGATGCAACGCGCGTCGAGGATGCTAAGACCGCCAGTGTGCCGCCCTTCTGGCTTTGAACGAACCTGCATGAATCGCACCTAGGATTCGGTTTTCCCGCACCGGAGGACGCATGCTGAACTATCGCCATCTTCACTACTTCTGGGTCGTCACCAAGGAGGGCGGCTTCGCCCGGGCCGCCGAGCGGCTGGACATGGCGGTGCAGACCATCAGCGCGCAGGTGCGCGAGCTGGAGAAGGCGCTGGGCCACCAGCTCCTCAAGCCCTCGGGCCGTGGCGTGGCCCTCACCGAGGCGGGCCAGGCCGCCTTCGCGCGCGCCGAGGAGATCTTCCAGCTGGGCCAGTGCATCCCCGACGAGGTGCGAGAGGCGGCCAGCGGCAAGGTGGCTCGCCTGGCGGTTGGCCTCTCCGATGGCATCTCAAAGCTTGCAGCCCATGCGCTGCTGGAGCCCGTGTTGGGCACCGCCAACCTTCGGCTCGTTTGCCACGAGGGCGAGTTCGAGCAACTGCTCAGCGAACTGGCGCTGCATCACCTGGACCTGGTGCTGGCCGGCCAGGCGGCACCGCGAAATCCGAACCTGCGTCTCACCAGCGAGCGGCTCGTCGACTCACCCGTCGAGTGGTACGGTCCGGCCAGGCTGGTCGGCAAGACGGAGCGCGACCGCTTTCCACAAAGCCTCAACGACCTGCCCGTGCTGCTGCCCACGGGGCATTCGGCCCTGCGCCCGACGCTGGACCACTGGTTCGAGACGCAGGGCCTGCGGCCCCGCATCGTCGGCGAGTTCGAGGACAGCGCGCTGCTCGCGGTCTTCGCGGCTCGCGGCCTGGGCGTCTTCCCGGTCAGTCGGCTCGGCGCGGACGACGTCGGCCTGATGCGCGGGCTTCGCTTGCTCGGCAGCAGCGATGGCGTAAAGGAGGAGATCCACGCCATCCGCTCGCGTCGCGGCCAGCACCACCCCCTGGTGATGCAGGTGGTGGCTGCGGCTCGCCCTTGAATGTGTCCTGATCGACCCCGATCAGGCAGCGTGGCGATGGGCCACCTTCGTGACGCTCGGCTCCTCGCCATCGACCAGCTTCCAATGGTGCCGCGCGGCCTCCACCACCATGGTTTCGCCGTCGGCCAGATGGCCATCGGCCCGCGCCGCGGCCAGGGACAGACGCAGCACCTTCCTTTGCAGCGCCGGATCGGAGATCTCGGCCATCAATGACGCCAAGGCGCTGTCATCGACGTTGCCGATGAGCGAACCTGTCTCGTACCCACCCGCCAGCAGTTCTTCGCACAGCGTGCGAACGATGTGCGGCAGGACTTGGGGCTCCAGCCCGAGTTCGCGCTCCGCGCCCAACTTCTTGAGGATGTCGAACTCGGAACTGCACACGTGACCGTCGGAGATGAGCACCAACGCGACGATGCGCGCGGCGGCTTCTGGGCTGTTATGGGGGTAGCTGCGCATGGTGCGTCTCCGTTGAGATAAGTCAGGCTGAGGTGACAAGCTGGGTTCGGACTCAATCGTCCCGATCGAAATTGCGGCGGTCCGACTGGCGTGTCCGGCGCTCGGCCGGGATCGGGATGGGAATGAGCATCGGTTCCTGCCGCGGTGCCCATCCCCTGAGAGCTTCCTTCAGCAAGTGCAGGCGCTGTACCAGGCGGGCAAGCACGAGGGATGCGAGATGCAAGGAAATCTTCATGGCGGGTGAGCCCGGGAGTGATGACAGGCTGGAATATGCAGCCGGTCTTCATTCGAAAGAAGCGGCACTTCCGAGACTTCGACTCAGGAAAATTCGAACTCGCCGGAAGATGATGCACCCGTCGCAAAGCCGCACTCACGCCCTGTCCGGTCGGACCTCGCTGACCTTGGCGAGCCGGAAAGCCCGCTCGTCGGCCTCGTAGTCCCACTGCTCGATCCGACAGCATCCTGGAGCCGCATCCGCGCCCCAGCGCAGCAGGTTCACCGAGTTGGGCGCGCCATCGCGCACGCGGGACGACACGGCCGTGCCCGCCTGCACGGCCCACAGCGGACGCGCCAGGCCTTGCAGCGGCATGACGTAGGGCAGGTGGATGTGACCGCCGATGACGAGGTCGGCGCCGGCTTCAGCCCAACGCCGCAGCGCGGCCGCATGCCCGCGCAGTCGGTTGGGCTCGTCCTCGGCACGCGTCACGGCCATGGGCTGGTGCACCACCACCACGCGCAGCTGCGCAGGGTCGGCATGCTCCACAAGTCGGGCCACACGGTCGATCTGCAGCGCGGACACCTCGCCATTTTTGTGTCGCCAGGGTCGCGTGGTGTTGACGCACACCACCAGCAGTTCTGCAGAGCGGTGCACGGGCTCGAGATCCGTCCCGAACGCGGCGCTGTACCGCGCATACGGGCTGCGCAGGCGCGCCCACAGATCGAAGAGCGGGATGTCGTGGTTGCCTGGAACGGCCAGCACCGGCGCCCCCAGGCGGTCCACGAACGAGCGTGCCGCGCGAAACTGGGCCGGCCGAGCGCGCTGCGTGATGTCGCCCGACAGCAAAACCACGTCAGGACGCTGCTGCTGGGCCAGCGTGCCCAGGGCTTCGACGACCGCGTCTGCTCGGTGCCGAAGTGCGTGTCGGAAATCTGCAGCAGGACGCTCAAGGTGCCGCCCTCTCGGAGCTGGACCGGGCCTCGATGACGGCAGCGTCGCGCTGTGGCGTCAGCAGATAAAGCGGTTTGGCGAGCACGTGAAAGTCGAGCGGCGCGCGCATCGTCGTCACCTCGCCATCGAAGGCCACCTTCACCCCGCTGCGGCCTTGCGGCAGCGTGGGCCGCACCACCAGGTGCTCGAACTCGAAGCGCTCCACGCCCTGCGGCTTCGCCCAGCCTGCCCATGGCGCCATGCAGCATCAGGCCGATCATCGACAGCGTTCCGATAGGCCGCAGCATGAGCGCGGCCATGCTGCCGTCGCCTGGCGTGCCGGCCAGGGTGTCCTCGGGCTCCGCGCCGAACTGCTGCAGCTGCAGGCGGTTGTTGCCCACGAACAGCGTCAAGGTCTGCACGTCGCGCACCTTGCCACCCATCTCGATGTGCAGTCGCAACCGGCGCTGTGCGCGCAGCAGCGTCGCACAGGCCGCCACGAACGCCACCCAGCGGCTGCGACCGAAGCGTGCCTTGTAGGCTTCACGGTCTTCCAGCAGGTCGGGATAGAGCCCGAGGCTGGCGTTGACAAGGAACACGCGGTCGTTGATGCCGGCCACTTGAACCGGGGCCGGCACCGCATGCAGCAACTGGCGGACGGCATCGGCCGGGTCTGCGGGGATGCCGTGCGTGCGGGCAAAGTAGTTGAACGTGCCCTGCGGCACCACGCCCATGGCGCAGCCTGCGGCGTGTGCGGCCTGCGCCACGGTGTTGAGCGTGCCGTCGCCACCGACGGCGACCACGGCCGTGCGGGTGGCGATCGCCCTTGTCGCAGCCTCGTGCGACACGCAGCTCAACCCGGCGGGGCTGCAGAACAGCAAGTCACCTCGCCGTCCACCAGCCCGCAGCGCGGCTTCGACGACTTCGCGCTTCGCCTCCGCGTCGCTGCTGCCCGCTGCCGCATTGATGACGAACTGGAGCGGTGACGCGAGGTCGATTTCGGGGAAAGCGGCCATGGGGCTGTCGAGACAGGACGCGGCGATTGGCCTCATTTCAGACAGACCGGGGCGGACGATCTCAATCGTGGCGCAGCAGGTCACCGAAGACGGTGTGCTCGCCCTCCTTGCGATCGGCGCCAGGCGCGTCGTACAGCACGAGCCAGCGCGCCTTGCCGCCCGCCAGCGCCGGCGGCAGGTCGCAGATGGCTTCGGCGCGGTTGGTGCCGCGTCCGTGCGGCAGTGGCACCGACTCGGTCAGCGCCGACTCGAAGCGCACCGGCTCGCGGTTGGCGGCCAGCAAGGGCCGGGCGGCAGGCCACTTGAAGACGCGGATGTCGCCGTTCAGCACCATCGTCGGGCCGGCCAGGATGTAGAGGTCGTCGCCGGAGAAGTGCAGGTCCCGCACGCCCAGGCCGTCGAGCTGCAGGAAGTGCTTGCGGATCAGCGTGCCGCTGTCGTCCAGGGGCGCCAGGCGCAGCTGGTCACCGCGCGCCTCGACCGCGATCTCGAGCAGCGCCGACCAGCCGCGCAGCACCGGGCCGCGCAGGCCGAGCAGCAGCCGGCGGCCGTCCACGGCCAGGCCTTCGATGTCGAAGCCGTTGTCCTTGCCCGGGATGGCCATGTACGGCCCGAAGTGGGGGTCATCCGCGAGCGCACGGGTGAGCAGGTTCGTTTGCGCATCGCCCTTCAGGCGCAGCGCCCGCCGGCCGTCCTGGGCCTGCCGCACCAGGCAGGGCTCGCCCTTGGCGTCGGGCTCGATGGGCAGGCAGGCCAGCAGGCGACGATTGCCGTCCAGCGCCACCTTCGCCAGCCGCTTGGCGTTTTCGGCGTGGCCTCGGTCCGGCTTGGCGTTCTTGCGCTTCAGGCCATGCGAGCCGACCACCCAGAGGAAGCCATCGGCCACGGCCATGCCCTCCAGATCGGCCTCTTCCCCGGCCGTGCCGGGCAGGTCCAGCAGATCGGCGAGCGGGAAGTCGCGCACCTCGCCGAAGCGCAAGGCCTCGCGCCCCACGGGGTCGAGCCGGCGCAGGCGGTCCAGGCCGCAGGCTTCGTCGCCCGCCACCCAGAGCCAGTCGCCGGTGAAGGCCGCGCCGGACAGATTGGATTTGAACCAGGGAGTCAGGAGCGAACTCCAGACGGACGGCATTGGCGGTTCGGGCGTTGGGCATCGGGTGCTTCTCCAAAGGGTGACGTGCCAAGAAGGCTGGCGTGCTGCAACGCGTGCCGGCCGGAGCCACCAAACCCCGAAGTCTGCGGCCGAAGCTCCGTCTTATGTTCAGGTTTATCCGATGTTCTCGTTCCTGAAAGGCTGCTTTTCCAGAACCGCCAGTCGCCCCACATTCCGTCTGTCCCACAACCGATGGAGATCCGTGATGCAAGTGCTCTTCAAGTCCCGCCATCCGCAAGCCACTGAATTGCGCGACCTGACCGAGCGCCGCGTGCGCTTCGTGCTGCGACGCCTGGGCTGGCTGGTGCCACGCGCCGAGGTGCAGATGTCCGACGTGAACGGACCGCGCGGCGGCATCGACAAGCGCTGCCAGGTGGAACTGCGGACCGATGGCGCAGGGTCGGTGGTCGTCGCCTCCGTGGCCAGCGACTGGCGCACTGCGCTGGACAACGCGCTCGCGCGCGCTGCGCGCTTCCTCATGCGCCTTTGGCGCCGAGGGAGTGACTCCCGCCGCATGCGCCAACGCTTCATCAGTCACGAACGCTGAACTCGAACGACCCAAGGACTCGACACCATGAACTCCATGACGCCCATCCCCTCGACCGCTCGCCCGGAGGCCGCGCATTCGGCGCCGATCGCCGCAGGCAGCGCGACACCCGCGGATGTCGCCGGTACGAGCCGTGTGTTGCGCAACACGTACGCCTTGCTGTCGATGACGCTGCTGTTCAGCGCGGCCATCGCCGCTGCCAGCGTGGCGTTCCAGCTGCCGGCGCCGGGCATCCTGCTGACCCTGGGCGGCTACTTCGGCCTGCTTTTCGCCGTCTACAGGTTCAAGAACAGCGGCTGGGCCTTGCCCGCGGTGTTTGCGCTGACGGGCTTCATGGGCTACTCGCTGGGGCCGGTGCTGGCCAAGTCGCTGGCACTGCCCGGCGGTGCACAGGTCGTGACCCTGGCCCTGGCAGCCACGGGCGCCACCTTCCTGGCCTTGTCGGCCTGGGTCTTGACGACCCGTCGCGACTTCAGCTTCATGGGCGGCTTCCTGTTCGCCGGCATGGTCATCGCGCTGATTGCCGGCCTGGGCGCCGTGTTCCTGCAGATTCCTGCGTTGGGCCTGGCCGTGGCCGCGATGGTGGCGCTGCTGTCGGCCGGCCTGATTCTGTTCGAGACCAGCCGCATCGTCACCGGTGGCGAAACCAACTACGTGCTGGCCACCGTCGGGCTGTACGTCTCGATCTTCAACCTGTTCACGAGTCTGCTGAGCCTTTTCGGCTTCGGCAGCTCGGATGAATGAACCCTCACCAGGAACACCCCATGAAATGCCCCACCTGCACCGACACCGCACTCGTGATGAGCGATCGCCAGGGCGTCGAGATCGACTACTGCCCGCAATGCCGCGGCGTCTGGCTGGACCGCGGCGAACTCGACAAGCTGATCGAGCGCTCGGCCACGGCGGCATCGACGCCAGCCCGCGACGGTGCTGCCCGATCGCAGCCCCAGTTCGTTGACTCCGACTACGACCACGGCCGAAGCCCGCAGGGCGGCCGGAAGAAGTCCTGGCTGAGCGACATCTTCGACTGACCCGCGACCGACGGCACCCAAGGGAGACCCATCATGCGCAGTTATCCCGCGAATAGCCCGCAAGCCGCCGCCCGAATCGTCGCCCTGACGGTGGTGGCAGACGGCGACATCGGAGACGCCGAGATCGAGTGGCTCGACCGTCTTGCCGTGCATGAGCAGCTGGGTCTGGCGCGGCATGAGTTGCACGCACTGCTGGACACCTTCTGCGAAGACTTGCTTTCGAGCGGCCAGTTGCAATGGGCCGACGCCTGCCCGGTGGACGAACGCACGCTGGCAGACCTGATGGGCGAGATCCAAGACCCCGCGCTGCGGCTTACCCTGTTGCGCGTGTGTGTCGAACTTGCAGAGGCCGACGCCCATGTCGACGAAGGCGAATCGACCGTGCTCGTCGCCGCAGTCGAGCATTGGGGCTTGCACCGTGAGATGTTTCGGCCGTCCTCCCGGAACTGGCCGGCTCGCCTTGCCTGAGCAGTCCGCGGTGTGGGTCTGTGGGCTTTCGGCGGGCATGTCGGAAGTGCCCCATGGAGTGCCCATGATCGTGTCGACATCGATCATGGCTGTCCGCTATGGAGACACAACCGCTATGTGAACGGCTGAGGTTGGTGGCTAATCAGGTTAGCGATTGACTTGCGGTCGATGAAGTGCTGTGCTTGCGCCCGGCACTCGGCTGAGCTCGCCGGCAGGCGCCCGGGTGCTCACCTTAACAACACCGTAGGAGAGTGACGATGGCAACTGTCCCAAAAGTGAAACGCCGCAATATCGTGAAGCCACTGGGCAAGGCTTGGGGCAAGACGATCCAGGAGATCGTCACGGAGGCTGCGCTGAAGCAGGCGCGCTTCGAGCTGCGCAGCGGCAAGCACGTCGACAAGGAAGAGGTCGACGTGGTCATCACAACGACTGTGCACATGTCGTTCCCTAAGAAGGGCAAGACGATCACGGGCGACGGCGGCGTGAAGTGCAACTGCACGTCCTCCTCGGACAGCGCGGGCACCGTGTGCATCTGTGTCGGTCCAGGTGCCGCGGACTGCGACTGCCCGATCTTCGTCGTTGCCTAATTGGGACGGGCGGGCAGGCTGACGGTGCCCTTGATGTGCGTTGCCTGCCGACCGCAGCAAGCACCTGCCGCCGCAGCCGTCTGCTGGGGCGGCGGCACCTTGGGGCGGTTTCGCCACCTTAGGACTTTCGCAAGCCCTGAAAGTCCCTCGGCTGCAGCACGTCCCGTCTCGTAGCGCCGCCGGGAAGCTGCCGGCAGTGAAAGTCAGCCGGTGGCCGAATCGCGAAGGCCGCTGGCGAGGCATGCAGGCCCGCTCCCGCGTCATCGCGTTCGCCGAAGCTTGGCCACCCTGGCCGCCGGATCAATCCGCGTGCGGTCGTGCTGCCGTCAGGTGATCGATGCGATCACCGAACGCGAGGACGCCTCACAGCCCCAGGTAGCTCGACAACGCCGCACTGCCGGCCACTTCGTCGGCGGGGCCGCTGAGCAGGGCCTGGCCCTTCAGCAGCACCACGGCGCGGTCCGCCTGCGCCAGCACCCTGCGCCAGTCGCGGTCGACGATGACCGTGGCGATGCCGCTGCCGCGGATCTCTGCGATCACGCGCCAGATGTCGGCCGCGACTTTCGGTGCCAGCCCCTCGGTGGCTTCGTCGAGCAGGAGCAGGTTGGGGTGCGTCATCAGCGCGCGGCCGATCGCCAGCATCTGCTGCTCGCCGCCGGACAGTTGCCCGCCCATCGCGGCGAAGCGGTCCTTCAGCCGCGGGAAGGTGTCGAGCACGCGCTCGTAGGGCCAGTCGGCGCGGCCGTCGATGCCGCGGCGCGCGGCCATCACGAGGTTCTCGCGCACCGACAGGTTCGGGAACACGCCGCGACCCTCGGGCACGTAGGCCACGCCCAGGCGCGCGACCTCGTGCGGCTGCGCGCGAGACATGTCCTTGCCGAACAGCCGGACCTGCCCGTCGCGCTGCTTCACATGGCCCATCAGCGTGCGGATCAGCGTGCTCTTGCCCATGCCGTTGCGGCCGAGCAGGCCCAGCATCTGCCCGCTGCCGAGCGCCAGATCCACGCCGTGCAGCACGTGGCTGGAGCCGTACCACGCGTGGATGCCGACGGCGTCGACGATCAGTCCGGTCGCGGGCACGGCGCTCACCGGTGGCGGGCGGGGTCGCGGGTCACCGGCGTGCGGCTTCGCGATCGCGCAGCTTGAAGCGCTGGATCTTGCCGGTGGCCGTCTTCGGCAGCTCGCCGACGAACTCGATCGCGCGCGGGTACTTGTAGGGCGCCAGGCGCTCCTTGACGAAGGCCTTCAGGTCGGCCTCGCTCGCGGTCTGGCCGGGCTTCAGCACCACGAAGGCCTTGGTCTTGGTCAGGCCCTCGGCGTCGGCCGCGCCGATCACCGCGGCCTCGAGCACGGCCGGGTGCTGCACCAGCGTGGCCTCGACTTCGAACGGCGAGACGTAGACCCCGCTGACCTTGAGCATGTCGTCGCTGCGGCCGGCGTAGGTGTAGCTGCCGTCGCCATTGCGCGAGTACTTGTCGCCGGTGCGCGTCCAGTCGCCCTGGAAGGTCTCGCGCGATTTGTCGCGGTTGCCCCAGTACATCAGCGCCGCGCTCGGGCCGCGCACGTAGAGGTCGCCGATGTCGCCGTCGGGCACCGCGCGGCCGTCGTCGCCGCGCAGTTCGAGGTCGTAGCCCGGCACCGGCCAGCCGGTGGTGCCGTAGCGCACCCTGCCCGGCAGGTTGGACAGGAAGATGTGCAGCATCTCGGTGGAGCCGATGCCGTCGATGATCTCGACGCCGAAGTGGGCCGTGAAGCGTTGGCCGATGTCCGCCGGCAGCGCCTCGCCGGCCGACGAGCACAGGCGCAGCGCGACGTCGCGGCGCGCGGGCAGCGCGGGCGATGCCAGCATGCCGGCATAGCCGGTGGGTGCACCGAAGAAGACCGTCGGCCGGACGTTGCCGACCTCGCCGCGCCAGCGCCTGAACGTGGCCTCGGGCGTCGGCCGCTCGGCCATCAGCAGCACCGTGGCGCCCACGCTCAGCGGAAAGCTCAGCGCATTGCCCAGGCCGTAGGCGAAGAACAGCTTGGCCGCGGAGAAGCACACGTCGCGTTCGGTCAGGCCCAGCACCGGCTTGCCGTACAGCTCGGCCGTCCAGTACGGGTTGGCGTGGGTGTGCAGCGTGCCTTTGGGCCGGCCGGTGGAGCCCGACGAGTAGAGCCAGAAGCCGGGGTCGTCGGGCGCGGTGGCGGCGGCTTCGGCCAGCGGCGCGTGGGCCGCGACGAAGTCGTCGAGCGCCAGCGTGCCGCCGGGCAATGCCGCCGCCGGGCGCGACACGATCACCGTCTTCACCTCGTGGCCGCCGGCGGCCAGCGCGGCCTGCAGCGTCGGCAGCAGGGCCGCCGACACGAGCGCGGCCTGCGCGCGGCTGTGGCCCAGCATGAAGACGTAGTCGTCCACGGTGAGCAAGGTGTTGACCGCCACCGGCACGATGCCGGCATACATCGCACCCAGGAAGCTCACCGGCCAGTCGCAGCCATCGTGCATCAGCAGCAGGATGCGCTCCTCGCGCCGCACGCCCAGCGCCAGCAAGGCGGCGGCCATGCGGCGCACGCGCTGGTCGAGCTCGCCGTAGCCGAGCGCGCCGTGATCGTCGATGAAGGCCGGGCGCGAGGGGTGGGCGGCGTTGCGCTCGAGCAGGTGCTGCGCGAAATTGAAGCGGGCCGGCGGCGCCGGCACGGCGGTGGCGGGGGTCATCGTGGTCTCCTCATGGCAGGGACGCGCCCGGCTCGCCTCGCGCGGCCGCTGTGTCAGAGGCGGCGCACGAAGGCGAGCCGTTGCGAGGGCTTGAACCCGGTGCTGTGAAGGAAGCCCAGCAGCGGCAGATCGGCGGGCGCGACCACCGTCTCGACGCGGTCGATGTGCAGCGCCGCGAGGTTGGCGAAGAGCTGCGACACCAGCGCATGGCCGATGCCGCGGTGCACGTAGTCCGGATCGACGCCGATGGTGTCGAGCACGGCCACCGGTTCGGTGCGGCCGAAGTCGCCGAGGTCGGCGCGCGCCATCAGGAAGCCGACGATGGCGCCGTCAAGCCGTGCCGTGAGGGAGACGCGGATGGCCGAGTCGTCCATCGCCTCGCCGAGCTTCTCGGCGATATACGTTTGGCGGTCGCGGCCGGTGAGCTGCCGGTCGATGCGCAGGATTTGCGGCAAGTCCTCGGGACGCATCGCCTGCACGTCGGCCAGGACCTTGCCGACGCGCTCGAAATCGTTGCCCTCTGGCGCGCCGTAGTCGATCTCGCGGCCGCGGCTCTCGTCGGCGGGCAGGTCCAGCGCGTCGCCGCGCTCGGCCTGGTAACCGTCGCCGACGGCGCAGTCCACCACCTGCTCGGGCGCCAGCGCGAAGTGCATCGCCTGCAGCCACTGCAGCATGCCGGCGTTGGTCCAGGCCGCCGTGGTGCGCAGATCGGCCACGCCATGGCGCGCGGCGTACTGGGCCAGCGCGTCCATCAGCAGCTTGCCCACGCCCTGGCGGCGGCGGTCGCTGCGCACGCCGACGACTTCCAGCCGCAGCCCCGGCTGCCGCCGGCCGAACTCGCCGCTGGTGCGGCGGGCCATGATGTAGCCCGCCAGCCCGGCGCTGTCCACCGCGGCCAGCTGCACGTGCAGCGCGGGCTGCTTCAGCGCCGCGGCGAGGCGGCGCTGAAAGTAGGCGCGGCGCACACGGCCTTCGAGGGCCGCGTCGATCGCGACGACGGCGTCGAGGTCCTGCTGCGTCAAGGCACGGATCGAGGTCTCGGGGCGGGCAGCGCTTGGCATGGTGTCCGGGTCCTTGTGGTGGATCGCCGTCAGGTGGACGCGTAGCCCAGGCTCAGCTCGCGGTCGGTGTCGTCGTCGAGCAGGTCGTCGAGCAGGGGCAGCAGCGCCATCGTCTCTTTCTGGATGTGCGACACCTGGCGTTCGACGAACTCCAGCATGCCGCGCTTGAACGCGTCGAAGCCGCCGTCGGCCAGCGTGCCCGCGGCGGCGGCCCGCGCCAGCGGCAGGACTTCGGCCGCCACGGCGCGGATGGCATGGTGCTCTTCCTCGAGCAAGGCCGCGATGTCGCCTTCGCCGCACTCGGCCATGCGCGGGAACAGCTCGCGTTCCTCGAAGTCGAAGTGGCGGCCGGTGTCGTGCTCGATCAGGCGCGCGAAGGCGCCGGCGAGGGCCGCGAACTCGGGCGCGTCCGCCGGCGCGCGCGATCGCCGCGCGCAGGCCTGCTCGAGCCGGCCCAGCAGGTCGAGCGCGCTGCGGTGCTCGGTGTCGAGCGTCTGGCTGACTTGGCGCATGAAGGTCATCGGGGGGTCCAATAATGGTATTAACGTACCAGAATACCGAGTAAGCCGGGCAAATCGTTGATGCACCTCAAGTTGCCGGCGGGGCCGGTGCCGGTGCCGGCGCGGCCGGCGACGCGCCGCGCGTACGCCGCAGCAGGGTGACGAAGAATACGGCGAACGCCAGCGCGCCCAGCGTGCCCACCATGGCGGCCACCGCCGCCAAGGCGCCGCTGTCGGCGACGACGGCCAGCGCCAGCCCGGCCAGCGCGGCCAGGTGGCACCCGAAGTGCACGGCCAGCGGCCGCTCGGCGCTCAGCGACGAGGGGGTCGGCGGCCGCCGGCTGCCGCGCCCGGCGTGCATCGAGGCGAGGAAGGGCAGGATGCGCTGCAGGATGCCGAGCAGGAAGGTCAGCAACCAGCCGCCGATCAGCGCCAGCCCGAACAGCGTGCGCGCGCCGTCCCAGGGCGCATCGAGCACGACGGCCAGCGCGGCCGCGAGGCTGGCGACGAGACCGGCCCAGCCGATGCGAACCAGCATGAACGAGCGGCCGAGTTCGCGCCGCATGCCGCCACGCAGCGCCTGGCGCATCAGGCGCAGGTGCAGGGCGACCGCTGCGCCGCCGAGGGCCAGCGCGGCCAGGCGCAGGGGCAGCGGCGCGATGCCGAGTGCTGCCGCAGCGGCTGCCGCGAGCGCCGCGACCGCCAATGCGCAGGAGGCCAGCGCCTGCCGCTCGTCGGGCGATGCCGAGAGCGCGAACATCGGCACCAGCACGTACGACAAGCCCAGCGCCAGCAGGCCCATGAAGCCATAGACGGCAAAGGCGATGTGCAGCGACAAGGCCGTGCCGTGATCGAGCAGCGGCAGCCCGAGGTAGTTGCCGACCAGCGCCAGCGCGGTGGCCAGCACCAGCAGCAGCGCGCCCAACGCGGCCCACACGTGCGCCACCACGGCGGGCATGCCGCGGGCGCCACGCAGGTTGATCGCCAGCAGCACCGCGTAGCCGAGCAGCGCCAGCACCACTGCCGCGGCGCCCGCGCCGAGCAGCGCCGGCACGACGAGGCCCATGCCGAGCGCGACGGCGCCCACGCCGGGCGTGTACAGCCACCAGATCGCCGCCGGCCAGCGTGTCGAGCGCACCGGCTGGCGCGTGGCCACCGGCAGCAACTGCAGGCTCGCACCGATGGCGCTCATCGCCAGCACGCCCAATGTCACCAGGTGCAGCGCCGCCAGCGGCCAGCCCGCGCCGAAGGCGTAGCGCGGGAACTGGCCGGCCCCCGCGAGCAGCGCCAGCCAGGCGCACAGGTGGAAGGCCGCCGCGGCGCCGAAGAAGCGAAACGGGATCGACATCGGCAGCAGCCGACTCGTGGCGCCGGACAGGAACGCGCCGGCCGCGAGCTTCACGGTGCGGCCTCGAGTCGCAGCACCACTTCACCCGGCCCGGCCGGCAGGCGCGCGGCGTTCCAGCCGAGCGTCGCCAGTTCGGGATAGAGCATCAGCGGATCGCGATCGTGGTGGACGATCACCGCGCGGCCGGCGTTCGCCTGCTCGTGCACCAGGCGCAGGATCGCCACCAGCGGCTGCGGCGGCGGCAGGCCGCGTACGTCGATGTGCTCGCCGTCGTCGTCGCGCCAGCGCCGCGGGGCCATGGCGGCGCGCACGGCCATCAGTTGCCCTCGAAGACGGGTTTGCCCTTCGCGGCGAAGGCGTGGTAGGCGCGCTCGAAGTCGTTGGTCTGCATGCAGATCGCCTGCGCCTGCGCCTCGGCCTCGATGCATTCGCCCAGGCCCGAACTCCACTCCTGCCACAGCATGGTCTTGGTCATCGCATGGCCGAAGGTCGGGCCGTCGGCCAGGCTCTGCGCCAGCGCAGTGGCTTCCTCGAGCAGCTTGTCGGGTTCGACCAGGCGGTTGTGGAAGCCGAAGCGCTCGGCTTCCTCGCCGCCGACGACGCGCCCGGTGTAGAGCAGATCGGCTGCGCGTGACAGGCCGATCAGCCGCGGCAGCAGGGTGCAGGCGCCCATGTCGGCGCCGGCCAGGCCGACGCGCACGAACAGGAAGGCGAGCTTGCTGCGCGCGGTGGCCAGCCGCATGTCGGAGCCGCAGGCGATCATCGCGCCGGCGCCGGTGCACACGCCGTCGATCGCCGCGATGATCGGCTGCGGGCAGGCGCGCATGGCCTTGACCATGTCGCCGGTCATGCGCGTGAACTCGAGCAGCTCGGGCATCTCCATCTTCACCAGCGGTCCGATGATCTCGTGCACGTCGCCGCCGGAGCAGAAGTTGCCGCCTTCGCCGGTGAAGACGATGGCCTTGATGTCGGTGGCGTAGACCATCTCGCGGAACAGGTCGCGCAGCTCGCCGTACGAATCGAAGGTCAGCGGGTTCTTGCGATCGGGGCGATTGAGCCGGATCGTGGCGACCTTGCCCGCCGCCGAGTAGCCGAAGTGGGTCGCCTGGTAGCCGGCGAGCTGGACGCGTTTCATCGTTGACCTCCTGGGGGTGGATGGGGCGTGCGGCGCACGGCCGCCTCATAGAATGGTCCGACACGGACTCGGGACCTCGAATGAG
The DNA here is from genome assembly GCA_963840805.1 of uncultured beta proteobacterium. Taxonomy (GTDB): domain Bacteria; phylum Pseudomonadota; class Gammaproteobacteria; order Burkholderiales; family Burkholderiaceae_C; genus CADEEN01. Next base: position 23,848 of record CAWJAJ010000006.1, read on the forward strand.
CAAGACGACGACGATGAACGTCGAGATCCGCTTCGGCGATTGCGACCCGGCGGGCATCGTGTTCTTTCCGCGTTACCACCGCTGGATGGACGCGTCGTCGCTGCACTTCTTCATGACCTGCGGCGTGCCGCCGTGGCATGTGCTCGAACACGCCAACGGCATCATCGGCACGCCGCTGCTCGAGCATCATGCGCGCTTCGTCAAGAGCGCCACCTACGGCGAGCGGCTGACGATCAGCACCCGCATCGAGGAATGGCGCAACAAGGCCTTCATCCAGAAACACACCGTGACGCGCGGCGACGACCTGATCTGCGAGAGCACCGAAACGCGCGTGTTCTGCGTGCGCGATGCGCAGGATCGGCGGCGCATCCACGCCATCCCGGTGCCCGAGGACATCCGCCGTCTCTGCGAGTAGCGCGGGCTGCATCGCGAGTCACGCCGATGGCGGCCGATGCGGGTCGTCGCGCCACGGCGCCGACGGCCGCGGCGTGCGGGCGAGCCAGTCGTCGAGCGCCTGCACGTGCTCGGTCTCCTCGGCCGCGAATTCCGCAGCCAGCCGCCTGACCTCGGCGTCGGCGCTGTGCTGGCCGACCGCGCTGTAGTACTCCATCGCACGCACCTCGTTCTCGCGCGCGTAGCGCAACGCGCCGTAGGCGTCGAGCGTGTAGTCGAAGGCCTCCTCGCCACCGGCTTCCGGCGGCTGCGTCCAGCGGTATTGCCATGAGTGCAGCACAGGCAGCACCACCCCGTGGGCCCGTTCGACGATCGAGTCGTGGTGCATGCGCGAGAAGCGCACCATGTCGCGGAACAGCGCCGACACCGCGTCGTTGCGGTGCGCCTCCATCATGTCGGCCAGCTCGAGGTAGCGCTCGGCGGCTTCGTGCTCGAGCGCGATCGCGTGGGCCAGGAATGAGGGCAAGGTGTAGTCCATGGTTCATGGTTCCCTGGGGAAGTCGCTGTTCAGTCGGCGCTGGCGTGCGAACGGCTTTCCTTCGGCGGGGTTTGGCTTTCTGCGTTGCCTTGCCGGGTCCCGCCCCGGCGGGCGGGTAACTTTCATTTGTTGGGCCAAATGAAAGTCACCAAAGCAAAGGCCCTCAATGCAAAACCTCTCATGCGTTCTGCGCGCTGCGGGGGCCCGGCCCAGCGGGCCACCTGGACGCACCCGTGGCAGATCGGACCAGCCGCGCACTCGTCGGCGCGGGCCTCGCAATGCCTCGCCCGCGCAGATTCGCTGGATACAAGGCCAAAGCGAAGCGAGGCCTCGTCGAGTGAGTTGTCGCCTCGATCCACGGCGGCGCCTCCAAGTGGCCCGCCGGGCCGGGGGTCCGTAGCGTGCAGAACGCACCGAGAGGTGTTGCATTGAGCCCCTTTGCTTTGGTGACTTTCATTTGGGGCCGCAAATGAAAGTTACCCGGCCGCCGGGCCGGGACCCGGCAAGCATCGCAGTCAGCCACACCGTGGCAAAACAGTCCGATCGCCACAGACCGCAAAGGCTCGAAACCCATCGTCCGGATCAGCGACGCCATCATGCTAGCCAACCATCGTCAGCCCGCCGCTGACACTGAGCACCTGCCCGGTGATGTAGGCGGCACGGTCGCTGGCGAAGAACACCACCGCGTCGGCCACCTCCTCGGGCTTGCCGAGGCGGCGGAACGGGATGGCCTTGATCAGCGCCTCCTTGACCTTGTCGGGCACCACCGCCATCAGCGGCGTGTCGGTCGGGCCTGGGCAGACACAGTTGACGTTGATCCGGTAGCGCGCCGTCTCGCGCGCCAGCGATTTCGTGAAGGCGATCAGGCCGCCCTTGGCGCCGGCGTAGACCGTCTCGCCGAGGCTGCCGACGCGGCCGGCGTCGCTGGCGATGTTGACGATCTTGCCGCTGGCGCGCTCGATCATCGCCGGCAGCAGCGCCTTGGCCAGCGTCATCGGGCCGACGAAGTTGAGCGCGACGAGCTTGTTCCAGAACTCGGGCGTGCCTTCGACGAATGGCGCGGTGCGGCCCCAGCCGGCGGCGTTGACGAGCACGTCGATCGGGCCGCACTGCGACTGCGCCGCCGCGGCAAAGGCCGCGATCGACGCCGCGTCGGTCATGTCCACGTGCATGAAGGTGGCGCGGTGGCCCTGTGCACGGAGGGCCGCGGCGCTGGCCTCGCCGCTGGTGCCGTCGATGTCGGCCACGATCACATGCGCGCCTTCGCGGGCCAGCGCCTGCGCAGTGGCGCGGCCGATGCCGGAGCCGGCGCCGGTGACGACGGCGGTCTTGTTCTCGAAGTCCATGGGGGGTCCTTTCGTCAGGCCGAACGCTTGGCCAGGAAGTCCGACACCTTGCGGCGAGTCTCGGCGTGGTCGTAGAGGGTGCGGGTTTCGGCAATCTCGTCGGCGTAACCGTCGCGCGCGGGATCGGTGGCGGCGGCGATGCAGCGCTTGTTGGCGGCCAGCGCCGCCTTCGGCATCGCGGCATAGCGCGCGGCGATCTCGCTCGCGAATGCGGCCAGTTGATCGCGCGGCCGGGCCCACTGCACGAGCCCGACGCGCTCGGCCTCGGCACCGTCGATCACCTCGGCGCCGAGGATCAGCCGCTTGGCCAGGCCCGGCCCGCACAGGCGCGTCAGCCGCTGCGTGCCGCCGGCGCCGGGCAGCAGGCCCAGGCGGGCTTCGGGCAGCCCCAACCGGGCTTCCAGTGCGGCCACGCGCAGGTCGCAGGCCAGCGCCAGCTCGAGCCCGCCACCGAGCGCGGTGGTCGCGATCTCGGCCAGCGTGACCAGCGGGGCCGATTCGAGGCGCCAGTACAGGCGCTGCATGTGGCGCACGACGTCGGTCATCGCGTCCGGCCCCTGCGGCGTCGCAAAGCAGGCTTCGATCAGCGCCAGGTCGGCGCCGGCGCTGAACGCGCGCTGGTCGCTGCGCAGGTGCAGCACGGCGATGTCGTCGTCTTCGATCGCGCGATCGACGACTGCTTCGAGTTCGGCGATCAGCCGGTCGTCGAGGGCGTTGACGGGCGGGCGCGACAACGTGGCCACCAGCACGCGGCCGGTCTGCTGGGTCGACACCATCGCCGCCATGCCATCACTCCATCGCGAGGTGCAGTTCGCGCAGCTTGCGGCGCAGCAGCTTGCCGGTCGGCGTGCGCGGCAAGGCATCCACCGCGTGCAGCCAGCGCGGGCGCTGGTGCGGCGGCATCGCCTCGGCGCCGGATTGCAGCGCGGCGCCGACACCGGCCACGTCGCTGGCGACATAGAAGAACGCGACGGCGTCGACGCCGTCGCGGTCGGGTACGCACACGGCTGCCGCCTCGGCGATGCCGGGCGCGCGCAATGACAGGCGCTCCTCGAGTTCGACCAGGTTGACCCAGCGGCCATGGATCTTGACCAGCGAGTCTTCGCGACCGGCAAAGCGCCAGCCGCCGCCGGCTTCGTCGCGCGCGAACAGGTCGGCCGGGCAGAACGCACCGTTGCGGAAGTTCTCCGCCTGGGCCTGCGGCCGGTCGAGATAGCCGACGGCGAGTGTCGGCGCGCGGATCAGCAGGCGCGTCGGCGTGCCCGGCGCCGCGCCTTCCAGCGGCTGGATGTCGACCCCGGGCGAGGGCGCGAAGCCTTGGCCGTCGCCGCGATCGAGCATCACCAGGATCAGCGTCTCCGACGCGCCATAGCCGTTGATGATGGTCAGGCCGGTCTGCCGCTGCCACTCGTCGCGCAGGCTCGCCGGCAGCGCCTCGCCGGCCGATACGCACAGGCGCACGCCGGCCCGGGCGATCGCCGGTGCATGGCCCTCGTGCAGCAGGTTGCGGTACAGCGACGGCACGCTGAGCAGCACCGTCGGGCGCTGCGCCGCGACGGTGGCGGCCACGCTGGCCGCGGTCGGCCACTGCGGGTCGAGGATCACCGTCGCGCCGAGCTTCAGGCCGGCGAACAGGCTGTTGGTCTGCGGGTACGAGAAGAACAGCTTGGAGGTGGCAAACAGGCGGTCGCCGGCCACGATGCCCAGCGCCTCGCGCGAGACCTGCTCGATCCGTCGCGCGAAGCGATGCCCGTGGACGACCGCCTTGGGCTTGCCGGAGGTGCCCGACGAATGGCACCAGAAGGCCGGCGCGTCCTCGTCCATCGCCTGCACGGCGACTGGCGCGCTGTGCTGCAGTGAAGCGCGCCAGTCACCTTGCAGCATCACACGCTCACGCCACGGCGGCGGCGTGTCGCCGTCCGACTCGGCGAGGATCACGCTGAAACCAGCCTCGTCGAGGATGTACTGCCACTCGGCCGCCGGTATGCGCGGGTTGACGCCGACCGCGATCGCGCCGCACCAGATCGTGCCGAGGAAGGCGGTGACCCAGTCGGGCCCGTCCTGCAGCTTGATCGCCACGCGATCGCCGGGCCCGACGCCGCGTGCGCGCCAGACCGCCGCGGTGCGCGCGACGCGATCGCGCAGCGTGCCGAGGTCCAGGCTCTCGCCGCCGTGACAGACCAGCGCCGTGCGCTGCGCGTCGGGCCCGTCGAGCAGCAGCGCCGCCGCGTTCGTCGTCGCGGGGGAGGCACCGGCCGGCCGCGCCGGCGCGGCGTGCGGATCGATGCTCAAACGCCCCGGCCGGCCCGCTTGCCAGTGCTCGAGCTCGGTGCTCAGCAGCTCGGCGTGTGCCCACTCCTCGGCGGCGAGTTCGCAATACAGCCGCTGCGTCGCAGAGCCCTCGGCGGCCAGCGCCGCGCGCGCGGTGAAGAATCGCATCGCGCGCTGCTCCAGCGCGATCGCGATGCGGAACAGGTTGTCCGCGTCCTGCGGGCGGTGCTCGACCTCGGCGAACAGGGCCGCCGCCTCGATACGCAGCTCGCTCGATGGCGCCGGCGCATCGACGTGGTAGCGCCGCGAGAGCGTCTCCATGTGCTCGCCTTCCATCACCGCGAAGCGGCTGAACAGCGCGCGCAATGCCGGGTCGGTGCTGTCGGCGGCGGCACGCTGGTAGAAGGCGCGCCCGCCGAGCTCGATCTCGAAGGCCATGCGCACGCCTTCGACCGCTGCATTGTCGGGCGCACCCAGGCGCGGCTTGTCCACCCGCCTGAGCTTGCCGCTGCACTGCGGGCACAGTGCGTATGGAAGGGCGAAGGCTTCTTCGGTGTGGTTGCAGCGGGCGCAGTGCCATAGCCCGCCGGCGCCGGCACAGCACAGCAGGTCCCCGGCGTATTCGTCTGCGACGGGGCGGCCGCAATGCGGGCAGGGCTCGAGGGGGGCCATCTCAGTGGCTCCGCCACGCTTGGTGCTTTGCTGCGCGCATGGCGATCAGTGCTTCTTGTCTCTGCATTTCTGACTGCTTGCCAGCCGGGTCCCGCCCCGGCGGGCGGGTAACTTTCATTTGGGGGGCCAAATGAAAGTCACCAAAGCAAAGGCCCTGAATGCAAAACCTCTCATGCGTTCTGCACGCTGCGGAGCCCCGGCCCGGCGGGCCACTTGGACGCACCGCTGCAGATCGGACCAGCCGCGCACTCGTCGGCGCGGGCCTCGCCAAGCCTCGCCCGCGCAGATGCGCTGGATACAAGGCCAAAGCGCAGCGAGGCCTCGTCGAGTGCGCTGTCGCCTCGATGGGCGGCGGAGTTTCCAGGTGGCCCGCCGGGCCGGGCATGCAAGGGGCGAAGAACGAACCGAGAGGTGTTGCATTCAGCCTCTTTGCTTTGGTGACTTTCATTTGAGGCACCAAATGTTCGCGCAGCGGGGGTCCGCTCACTTCGCGCAGCGAAGTGATGCGGACACCAAAGTTACCCGGCCGCCGGGCCGGGACCCGGCTGGCAACGGGGGACACCAACCTTGGAAGAGGCAAACCAAGGACGCCCGCCCACGCGGGGCCGGCCCCCGTCGTCCGGATCGGGAGAGACTTCATGCTGGTGCGGCCCTGTGGCCGCCCGCCAATTCCCGCACCAGGCGTTGCGCGTGCACGGCGGCGACCAGGCGCCGGTAGTTGGAGGCCGTCACCGTCGTGCGCATCGGGCTGACCTGCTTGTGCACCAGCTTGCCCAGCGCCGCGAGCGCGGCGTCGTCGAGCGGCTTGGCGAGCAGCGCGTCGGTGCCTTGCAGCAGCAACGGGTGCGAGTTGGTGCCGGTCAGCGCGACGCGCAACTCGGCGACCGTGTCGCCTGCCATGCGCAGCGCGCAGGCCACGCCGGCCAGCGGGAAGTCCATTGCACCGCGCACGCGGGCCTTGCGATAGCCGCTGACCCGCCCCGTCGCGGGGGCCGGGATGCGCGCGCGGGCCAGGATCTCGTCGCGTTCGATCGTCAGGTGGGCGGCGCCGTCGTCGCGATAGCAGTCGGCCAGCGCCATGCGTCGCGTGCCGCGGCACGACAGCAACTCGACCTCGGCACCGAGCGCGATCAGCGCCGGTGCCAGGTCGCCGCTGAAAGCGGCATGGCAGCGCTGGCCCTGCGGTGCGACATGGCAGGTGCTGCCGCCGCGCTTGAGGCAATAGGCGTTGGCCTGGCGCCACCATTCGCTCTGGTTGTAGAACACGCAGCGCGTGTCCAGGCACAGATTGCCGCCGAGCGTGGCGACCGTGCGGTGGCCGGGGCCCGCCGCGGCGCGCGCGGCTTCGCCGATCGCAGTGGCGTCGCTGGCAATGTGTTCGTCGGCGGCCAGCCGGGCCAGCGTGACGCCGGCCCCGAGCACCAGTCCGTCGGCGCTGGACTCGATGTCCGCGAAGCCGGCCACGCCGCCCAGGTCGACCAGCAACGGCGGGCTTTCGAGCCCGCGCCGCAGGTTGGGGACGAGGTCGGTGCCGCCGGCCAGCAGCCGGGCGCCCGGCTCGGCCGCGAGCAACCCGCGGCCTCGGCGAAGGTGGCCGGGCGGGCGAGCCGAAATTCGGGCATCCGCTGCATCACTTCACCTCGGCGGCCGCCGCAGTCACGCCGGCACTTGCGGCCATCGCCGCGCGCCGCGCCTGGTGCGTCTGCTCGCGCCGGCGCACGTGGATCGCCTCGAGCACCCGATCGGGCGTGGCCGGCAGTTCGGTCAGGCGGATGCCGATGGCGTCGCAGATGGCGTTGGTCAGCGCCGGCGGGAAGCCGTGCAGCGCGCCTTCGCTCGCCTCCTTGGCGCCGAAGGGCCCGAGCGGGTCGAGGCTCTCGACCAGATGGACGTCGATCGGCGGCGACTCGACGATGGTCGGGATGCGGTAGTCGAGCATGTTCGGCCGCATCGCCAGGCCCTCGTGGTACTGGGTTTCTTCTGACAGTGCCTGGCCCATGCCCATCCACACGGCGCCCTGCACCTGGCCTTCGACGGCCAGCGGGTTGATCGCGAAGCCGCAGTCGTGCGCGACCCAGACATGCTCGACCCGGACCACGCCGGTGTCCTCGTCGACGCTGACCTCGACCACCTGCGCCGCGTACGAAAAGCCGGCGGTCGAGCCGACCGCCGCGCCGCGGAACTTGCCGCCCTGGGTTTCCGGCGGTGTCGACCACACGCCCTTGACCGTCAGCGTGCCGCTGTGCGCGAGTGCCGCCTCGACCACCTGCGCGAAATTAAGCGACTTGTCGGTGCCGACCACCGCACAGCGCTCGCCTTCCCACTCGACCTCGTCGGGCGTGACCTGCAGCGCCTTGGCCGCGGCTGCGACGAGCACGCGCTTCAAGTGCCTCGGCCGCGCGCAGCGCCGCATTGCCGACCATGAACGACACGCGCGACGAGTACGAGCCGTTGTCCTTGGGCGTCAGCGCGCTGTCGGTGGCGATGACGCGGATGCGTGCCATCGGCAGCATCAGCACCTCGGCAACCACCTGCGTCAGCAGCGTCGACGAGCCCTGGCCGATGTCGGAGGCGCCGGTCAGGATCGTGATGCCGCCGTCGAAGTCGAGCTTCAGGTTGATCACCGCATGCGGCTCGCCGCTCCAGTGCACCGGCTTGGCCGAGCCCGACACGTAGTGCGAGCAAGCCATGCCCAGGCCGCGCTTCAGACCGTCGTTACGCGGCAGCTTGCCGCGCCGCGCCTGCCAGCCCGAGGCCTGCTCGGCCCAGGCCAGGCAGGCCGGGATGCCATACGAGTTGACCTGCAGGTCGTTGAGCGTGCGGTACGGTGCGTCGATCAGGTTGGCGCGCCGCACCGCGAACGGATCCAGGCCGAGCCGGCCGGCCATCTCGTCGAGCAGCGACTCGAACGCGTGCCGCGCATCGACCGCGCCGTGGCCGCGCATCGCGCCGCACGGCGGCAGGTTGGTGTAGACACGAAAGCCGCGGTAGCGCACCGCGCCGACGCGGTACAGCGCGTGCAGCAAGCGCTCCGGCGTAGAGGATCGTCACCAGCCCGTAGCCGCCGTAGGCGCCGCCGCGCTGCACGATCTCGCAGTCGACGGCGGTGATCTCGCCGCTGCGCTTGATGCCGATCTTCAGCCGGATGTCGGTCGCCGGCCGGCCGCGGTGGGTCAGGAAGCCTTCCTCGCGCGTCAACTGCATCCGCACCGTGCCGCCGGCCGCGCGCGCCAGCGCCGCGGTGACCATCTCGAAGTTCAGCGGCTCGACACGGTGGCCGAAGCCGCCGCCGACGAAGGGCTTGATGACGCGGATGCGCGAACTGTCCATGCCCAGCACCTGGGCCAGCGTCAGGTGCAGGTAGTAGGGCACCTGGGTCACGGAGTGGGTGGTCAGGCGGTCGACCTCGGGTTCGTAGGCGGCCACCGCGGCGTTCAACTCGATCTGGCCGTGCGCGACTTCGGCGTAGGTGGTGCTGCGCTCGAGCACGAGATCGGCCGCGGCAAAGCCGGCCTCGACGTCGCCGAAGTCCTGTTCCACCTGGCGCTCGATGTTGCCGGCCTTCTTGTCGTGCAGCAGCACGGCGCCTTCGGCCCGCGCATCGGTGGCGTTGAAGTACGCCGGCAAGGGCTCGATATCGAGCACGATCGCGCGCAGCGCGGCTTCGGCCGTCGCGTCGTCGATCGCCGCCACTGCGGCCAGCGGCTCGCCGCGGTAGCGCACCTTGTCGCGTGCCAGCGGCCATTCGTTCTGTGCGATCGGGATCACGCCATACGGTGCGGCGAAGTCCTCACCGGTGATCACCGCGCGCACGCCGGGCAGCGCGCGTGCCGCCGCGGTATCGATGCCGCGGATCACGCCATGCGCGACCGGGCTGCGCAGGATGCGTCCGACGAGCGCCTGGCCGAACGGCAGGTCGGCGGTGTAGCGCGCGCGGCCGGTGACCTTCTCGACGCCGTCGACGAGCGGCGTGCGCACGCCAACCGCGCCGCCCGCGTGGGCCGGCTTGTTCACGGCGCCACCCCCGCGGCGGTCTGTACCGATTCGATGATCTTCACGTAGCCGGTGCAGCGGCACAGGTTGCCCGCCAGCGCCTCGCGGATCTGCCCTTCGCTGGGGTGCGGGACGCGGCGCAGCAGCGCCTCGGCGGCCATCACCATGCCCGGCGTGCAGAAGCCGCATTGCGTGCCGAGCTTCTCGTGAAAAGCCTGCTGCAGCCGGCTCATGCGGCCGTTGGTCGCGAGGTGCTCGATGGTCTCGATGCGCCGTCCGGCGCAGGTGGCGGCGAGCGTGATGCAGGCCAGTTGCGGCTGGTCATCGACGAGCACCGTGCAGGCGCCGCACTCGCCGCCGTCGCAACCCTGCTTGGTGCCGGTCAGGCCGAGCGTGTCGCGCAGCACGTCGACGAGCAGCGCGTTGTCGGCCACCGCATGCTGCTGGACACGTTCGTTGACGTTCAGGGTCAACAGTCGCTTGCTCACCGTGTCGTGCTCCTTGGGACCATCGCCGTTCGACCCAGGGTGCAGCTACCGGCCCCCCGCCCGGGCGCCACGGCCGCACTACCCCTTATACAAATATTCTGGTACCGAAATGCGATAACGGGCTTGATCTGGTTCAAGCCGGCTCGGCACACCGCTGCGGCCGGCGTCGCTTCAGGCCGCCGCCGGGCGCGCCGGGGCAGGCGCACTGGTGGCCACGCGCTGCAGCAGCCGGGCCCAGCCTTCGTCGACTTCGGCCTGCAGGGCCTGGGTCTCGGCCGCCGACAGATGCCGGTAGCGCCGCTGCAGCGCCAGGTACTCGGCCAGCGGCCGCGTGCGCTGCGCGTGATTGAGCGTGTAGCGCTGGCCGTCCTCGACCTCGTAGAGCGGGAAGGCGCCGCACTCGACGGCGTGGCGCGCAGTCGCCAGGGCGCCGTCGTCGGCCAGGCCCCAGCCGTCCAGGCAGGGGATCAGCAGCGTGATCAGGCGCAGCCCACGCAAGCGCCTTGGCCTTCTCGACCTTGCGCTTCAGATCGGCGAGGTGGCCGATGCTGGCGGTGGCCGCGTACGGCACGCCGTGCGCGGCCATGATCTCGACCAGGTTCTTCTTGCGCGAGGTCTTGCCAGCGGGTGTCGAGCCGGTGCGGGCGTAGTGCGGAGTCGACGACGACTTCTGCGCCCCGGTGTTCATGTAGCCCTCGTTGTCGAGGCAGAAGTACAGAATGTTCTCGTTGCGCTCGGCTGCCGACGACAGGCACTGGAAGCCGATGTCGTAGGTGCCGCCGTCGCCGGCCAGCACGATCACCTGCGTCTCGCGCCGGCCCTGGGCATCGAGCGCCCGGCGCAGCCCGGTGGCCGCCGCCGCGCTGGATTCCAGCGTCGGCTGGTAGACGGGGATGCGCAGCGAACTGAACGGCTGCGGGCCGGCGATGATGGCCATGCACGACGGCGGGATCACGGCCATCGTGTCGGGGCCGAGCACGTCCAGGATGTGGCGCACCGTCAGCGGCTCGACGCAGCCCGGGCAGGCCGCGTGGCCCGAGCACAGCAGCGGTTCCTCGGCCGGCGACGGCGACAATCCGATCGTCTGCATGGTGTTCACCTGACCCATTCCGAATGCGGCTGCGGCACGCTGGCCTGCGCCCGCTGCACGAAGGCCGCGATGCGTTCGGGCGAGACGTTGACGCCACCCACCCCCGCCAGATAACCGTGGATGCGCGGCGCCCGGTCGATGCCGTACAGCGCGGCACGCAACTCCTGGTGCAGCACGCCGCCGTGGCCGGGCGAGTGGTTGCGGTCGAGCACGACCACGTCGGCCAAGCCATTGATCGCGGCCAGCGCCGCGCGCAGTGCCGCCGCCGGCAGCGGCCGGAACAGGCGCAGCTTCAGCAGGCCGACGGCCAGGCCGTCGTCGCGCATCGCGTCGACGGCGTCGCGCGCGGTGCCGCACAGGCTGCCCATGCTGACGATGACGACGGCCGCGCCGTCGCAGCGGTAGCGCTCCAGCACGCCCCAGCTGCGACCGGTGCGTTCGGCCCAGGCGCGGTCCGCGTCGGCGGCCAACTCGGGCACGCGCGCCATCGCGGCCTCGATGTCCTGGCGATGGCGGTAGAACATGTCCTGCGTGACGACGTTGCCCCACGATGACGGATGGGCCGTGTCCAGCCGCTGCGGCGGCGCGAACGGCGGCAGGTAGGCATCGACCAGCGCCTGCGCCGGCACGCTGACGGGCTCCAGCGAATGCGAGACGTAGAACGCATCGAGATTGACCATGGCCGGCAGCAGCACCTGCTCGGCGACGCGATAGGCCTGGATCACGCTGTCCAGCGCCTCCTGGGCCGTCTCGACGTAGAACTGGATCCAGCCGGTGTCGCGCTGCGCCAGGCTGTCGGTCTGGTCGGGCCAGAAGGCCCACGGCGAGGCCACCGTGCGGTTGACGTTGGCCATCACGATCGGCGCGCGCGCCCCACTGGCGTAGTGCAGCAGCTCGTGCATCAGCAGCAGTCCCTGCGACGCGGTGGCCGTGAACACGCGCACGCCGGCCAGCGAGGCCGGGATGCAGGCCGACATCACCGAGTGTTCGGACTCGGGGGTGATGATCTCGGCGTCGAACTGGCCCTCGGCCTGGAAGGCGGTGAGCTGTTCCAGCACCGGTGTCTGCGGCGTGATCGGATAGACCGGCACCACCTTCGGCCGCGCCAGCCGGGCCGCCCACGCCACCGCGTGGTTGCCGGTCAGCAGCATCGGCTTGTCCGCTGTGCTCATGGGGCCCCCTTGTCGCTGCGCGCCGTCCCCCAGGGTCCCGTAGGGGCCCCCGAGTGGCCCTTGGGGAGTGAGCGCCTTCGGAGCGGCCGTGCGGCGCTCATCTCAATTCCTCCTGCATCGCCATCGAGCCGGTCGGGCACTCCTTGACGCACACGCCGCAGCCCTTGCAATAGTCGGTCAGCACCCGGTAGCCGGTGCCGGCGCGCTGCACCGCGAGGTCGGGGCAGTAGGTGATGCAGTTGTCGCAATGGGTGCAGGTGCCGCAGGAGAAGCAGCGCGCGGCCTCGGCGAGCGCCTGTTCGATGGCCAGGCCGAGCTGCACTTCGCCGCCGTCGGCCAGGCGCTCGGACACCGCCAGCCGGTGTTCAGCGGCACGCGGCTGCGTCGGGTGGTAGTGCAGGTTGATCGCCTCCAGCGGCACCAGCGGTGGCGCGGCCGGCGCCGCGACATCGGGGCCGGTGCGCGCGTTCAGCCGGCGGTCGATCGCCAACGCCGCACGCTCGCCCATGCCGATGGCCTCGGAGACGAAGCGCGCCGAACTGGTCAGGTCGCCGCCGGCCCAGACGCCTTCGATGCCGGTGGCGCCGACCGCGTCGGTCGCGAGCAGCGGGCCGTCGCCGCCGATGGCGCCGGCCAGCGGCGTCAGGTCCGGGTCCTGGCCGATCGAACTGACGATCGCGTCGGCTTCGAGCGTGAAGCCGCTGCCGCCCCGCGGCGTGACCGTGAACTGGCCGCGCTGCAAGCCGGGCTCGAAGTGCACGCGCACGCAATCCAGCCGCAGGCCGCCATCGCCACCGGCTTCGCTGACGCTGCGCAGCATCGCCGCATCGACCAGCGCGATGCCTTCCTCGAGCGCTTCGACGACCTCCTCGCGCTGCGCCGGCATGGCCGGCTCGGCTTCGAGGGCCAGGATCGTCACCACGTGCCCGGCGCGACGTGCGCTGCGCGCCACGTCGAGCGCGGCGCTGCCGCCACCGACCACCACCACGCGTCGGCCGAGCGCCGGCGGCGCGCCCTGGCTCGTGCGCGCCAGGTACTCCGCGCCGTCGACGGCCCATGGGCGGCCGTAGTCGAGTTGCGGCAGCCGCTTCTGGCGCCGCGCGCCGTAGGCCAGGTAAACCGCGTCGAAAGCCGCGCGCATCTCGGCCAGGCCCTGCGGCGTGGCCAGCGGCTGGCCGCAACGCACTTCGACACCCAGCGCCACGATGCGCGCGATCTCGCCGTCGAGCACGCGTCGCGCCAGGCGGTACGGCGGAATGCCATAGCGCATCAGCCCGCCGAGCTCGGGCTGCGACTCGAACAGCGTGACCGCGTAACCCCGCCGCCGCAGTTGATAGGCGGCCGACAGGCCCGACGGCCCGCCGCCGACCACCGCGATGCGTTCGCGGCGCGGCGCTGGGGCAGGCGGGTACGACCAGCCGCGTTCGAGTGCGACATCGCCGACGTGGCGTTCGAGCTTGCAGATCGAAATCGCCTCGTCGTAGCCGGCGCGGTTGCAGGCGTTCTCGCAGGGGTGGTGGCAGATGCGGCCGGTGATGGCGGGGAAGGGGTTGTGGCGCGACAGCGTCTGCCACGCGGCATCGACGTCGCCGGCGCGCGCCTGGCCGATCCACTCGGCGATGTCGCCGTGCACCGGGCAGGCGGCGTGGCACGGCGAGGGTGCATCAACATGCCGGGCCAGCGCCGCGCGCCAGGTGCCGGTCTTGATGGCGGCCGTGCTGGCCGTGGTCCAGATCGACGGCATCATGACAACCCCTCGCCCGATGGATACATCGGACGGTCCCCCGAGGGGACGCGGGCCGGCTTGGGGCGGCCCGGCGCTCGGCCCGCCACTTCGCTCTCGCGCAGTTGTTCGTCGACGAGGCGATAGCCCTCTTCGCAGGCGGCGATGTTCTCGTCGTGCATCTTGGGCGCCTGCTCGGTCAGCGTGCGTTCCATCACGTCGAGCGGTGGTGCCGCCAGCGCGCGTGCGAACGCACCGAGCAGCGCCGAGTTGACGATGCGCCCGAGGCCATTGCGGCGCGCGATCGCGAGGCCGTCGACCGGGATCACCCGGTAACCGGGCAAGGTCGACGCGATCTGTTCGGCGCTGCGGGCCGAATTGACGACGATCAGCGTGTCGGCGTGCGCCGTCGCCAGCAACCGGCCTTCGAGCAGGCTGGCGTCGAAGCACAGGATGGCATCGGCGCGTTCGATGTCGCAGCGCAGCCGCACCGGCCGGTCGTCGACGCGCAGGGTCGAGCTCACCGGCGTGCCGCGGCGCGCGCCGCCGTAGCTGGCAAAGCATTGCACCTGGCGCCCCTGCGCGAAGAAGGCCATCGCCAGCAGGTTGCCTGCCGTCTGCGCGCCCTGGCCGCCGCGGCCCTGGATGATGATCTGCAGCACGCCGTGCCTCCTTGCCGGGCCGCCCGTGCCCGGGTGGCTCGCGTGCAATCTAGCGCTCGGCTTGGCATCCGTCGAATTGATAGTCAGAATCCGGGCCATTCACGAAACGGATGTCGATGAACTTCCGCCAACTCGACCTCAATCTGCTGCGCGTGCTGTGCGCGGTGCACCGCAGCGGTTCGGTGACCGAAGCCGGGCGCCAGCTGGCGCTGTCGCAGCCGGCGACGAGCAACGCGCTGGCGCGCCTGAGGCGCTGGTTCGACGACGAACTCTTCGTGCGCTCGCCCACCGGCCTGCATCCGACGCGGCTGGCGCAGCGCATCGCGCCGCTGGTGGCGGCGCACCTGCGCGATCTCGAATCGGCGCTGGCCAGCGGCGAGAGCTTCGAGCCGGCGCGCAGCGGCGTGCACTGGCGCCTGTCGCTGTCTGACCTGGGCGAGATGATGTTCCTGCCCCCGCTGGCCCGCGCGCTGCGCAGCGAGTCACCGCTGAGCCAGGTCTCGAACGTCGCGGTGAATGCGGCGCAGGTCAGCGCAGCGCTCGAGGCGCGCGAGGTCGATCTGGCCATCGGCATCCTGCCGCCGGCGCATATCGGCATCGACAGCGAGTCGCTCTTTCACGAGCGCTTCGTCGCCATCACCGGCAGCCCATGGCGGCCGGCGGTGGGCCGTGCCGGCAAGACGCTGACCACCGAGCAACTGTCGCGCGCCGCGCTGGCGGTCGCGGCACCGACGGCGACCTTCCACGGCAGCGTCGAACGCATGCTGACGCGCCTGCACCTGAGCGACCGCGCCGCCGTGCGCGCGCGCCACTACGGCGCGCTGCCGGAGCTGGTGACCTGCACCGACCTGATGGCTATCGTGCCGCAGATGTTCGCCGCCTCGCTGGCGACCCGCTACGCCGTGCGCGTGTGGGAGCTGCCGGGCCACGGCCCGCGCTACGACGTGCGCATGGTGTGGCACCAGAGTGCCTCGCGCGACCCGGCGCAGGCCTGGCTGCGCGACCGCGTGCGGCAACTGTTCGCGCGGCGCAGTGATGCCTAGCAGGCGCCGGCCCGGCGGCGCTCAGCGCGCGCGGCGGCGGTAGGTCACGAACGCGAACGGCGTGCCGTCGGCCGCGCGGTGCGATTCGCGCGCGGTTTCGGCGAACGCGGCGCGGTCGACGGCGGGGAAGAAGGCGTCGGCCCCTTCGAACACGGCATCGATCTCGGTCAGCATCAGTTCGTCGGCGCGGGGAAGCGCCAGCGCGTACAACTCGCCGCCGCCGATCACGAACACGCGCGCGGCATCGGCGGCGAGCGCCAAGGCGGCGTCGAGCGAAGGCGCGGGCACGGCGCCGTCGGCGTGCCAGGCCGGGTCGCGCGTGACGACGACGTTGCGCCGGCCCGGCAGCGGGCGAAAGCGCGCGGGCAGCGAATCCCAGGTCTTGCGCCCCATGATCACCGGGCAGCCCATCGTGACGCGACGGAAGTGGCGCTGGTCCTCGCCCTCGTGCCACAGCAAGGCACCACCGCGGCCGATCGCCCCGTGCCGGTCGACGGCGGCGATCAGCACCAGGGCCGGGCAGGGGGTGGCGGTCATCGCGGCGGATTGTCGCCGCTGTGCCGTGCCGGCCGGCTGGCGCCGGTGGCAGCAGCGATCGCCGCGACGACGAACAGCGCGGCCAGCCAATCGGTCGGCTGCGGGATCTCGCCGACCAGCGCCGTGGCCGTGGCGATGCCCACCAGCGGCACGGCCATCACCGAGAACGCGCTGGCCTGCGCAGGCAGCTCGCGCGCGAGGCCGAACCAGATGATTTGCGCATAGCCGAAGTTGAGGAACACGCCGTAGGCCAGCGACCACCACGTCGCCGCGTGCCAGGTGCGCCAGGCCGGCGGCGCCTCGGCCAGCGGCGCGACGGCCCAGAAGAACAGCGAGCCGAGCACCATCATCCACACCGTCACCGACTCGGTCGGCATCGCGAGCGACGTGCGCCGCATGGCCTGCGTGCCCAGCGCCCAGCACAGCGCCGCCGCCTGCAACCACAGCACGCCGATCGGCCGGCCCGTCAGGGCGTTCAACTCGTTGGCGGCGAGCAAGCCCACCGCAATGATGGCCGAGGCCACCGCGATCCAGGCCCGCACCGTCATACGCTCGCGAAACAGGGCGACGCCGAGCAACACCGTCCAGACCGGCATCGTGAAGGCCAGGATGCCGGCGCGGCCGGCCGGCAGTTGCGCCAGGCCGATGATCGAACACAGGTGCCAGCCGACGATGTTGGGCAGCGCCAGCGCGGCGACGCGCCAGGCGCTGGCGCCGGTCAGGCGCAGGTCGACGCCGCGCAAGCCGAAGAACAGCAGCAGCGTCAGCGTGCCGCCGCTCATCGTGATGGCCCTGAAGTGCAAGGGGCTGACCTCGCGCAGCGAGAACTTCATCATCGGCCAGTTCAGGCCCCACATCAGCGTCAGGGCTGCGAGCAGCAGCCATTGGCGGCGCGTCAGCGTCATCGCGTGCGCCCGGCCGAGACGGCGATGCCGGCGACGATCAACGCGAAGGCCAGCGCGTGGTAGCCGCGCGGCGCATCGCGCAGCAGCAGCGCCGACAGCAGCGCGGCGAACAGCGGCGTCAGGTTGGCGAAGAAGGCCGCCAGCGCCGGGCCGCCGAGGGCCACGCCGAGGCCCCAGCAGCGGTAGGCCACGATCGACGGCCCGATGGCGACGAACAGCAGCGCGGCCCAGACCCAGGCGTTGGCCCAGTCGATGGCCGCGGGCGGCATCAGCAGCGCTTCGCCGGCCGCGGCGGCGCCGGCCGCGAGCAGCCCGAACAGCATCTGCACCAGCAGCAGGCCGGCCCAGCCCCAGGCCTGCAGCGCCGCACGCTCGGGCGGCCTCAGCCACGCCGGCGGCTGCGCCAGCAGCCAGCTGTACACCGCCCACGACAGCGCGGCGACGAGGATGTAGCCGTCGCCCGCCACCAGCTCGAACTGGGCCAGCGTGGACCACGAGCCGCGCGAGACGACCAGCACCACGCCGGCCAGCGACAGCAGCGCGCCGACGATCTGGCGCGGCACGGGCCGCTGGCCGAACGCCAGCGCGCCGACGGCCAGCATCCACAACGGGCCCGACGCGGCGATCAGCGTGACGTTCAGCGGCGTCGAGGTGGTCAGCGCCAGGTATTGCAATGCGTTGTAGGCGCCGACGCCGAGGCAGCCGATGGCCAGCAGGTAGGGCCAGCTCGCGGCGATCTCGCGCCGGCGGCGCAGCACCTGCCAGCCCAGCGGCGCGAGCAGCAGCGCCGCCAGCGCCCAGCGCAGCAGGTTCAGCGCCAGCGGGGGCACATGGCCGACCAGCAGGCGGCCGACCACGGCGTTGCCGGCCCACATCAGTGGTGGCACCGTCATCAGCAGCGCGGTGCGAACGTTCACGCCGGCATCGCCGCGCCGCAGCGCCAGCACTGGTCGAAGGGGCCGTCGATGCGCTCGCCGCAGCCGCGGCAGGTCCAGTGCCGCCATGGCGGGTGCTGCAGCTGTGCGAGCAGGCTGCGCGCTTCAGCGAGGCGTGCGTCGTCGTGGATCCAGATCTCCGGCAGCGCCTGGTCGGGCGGGATTTCGCCGGCGATGCTGCTGGCGAAGGCCCGCTGCACGCTGGCTTCGAGCCCGGCCTGCTCGAGCATGTCGCACCACAGCGAGGCCAGTGCGAGGTTGGGGGCTTGGGCCAGGCGTTTCATCGGTAGCACCATTCTCGCCGCCCCGGCGCGGCAGGGTTTGCGACGCTCGCGTAACCTAGGCGCCCTTGCACGGAGAGACACCATGACCAAAGCCATCCAGATCCAGCAATACGGCGGCCCCGAGGTGATGCACCTGGTCGATGTCGAGGTCGGCGCCCCGGGGCCGGGCGAAGTGCGCATCCGCCACCACGCCTGCGGCCTGAACTTCATCGACGTCTACCAGCGCACCGGCCTGTACGCCAACCCGCTGCCGCTGAGGCTGGGCATGGAAGGCGCCGGCGTGATCGAGGCGGTGGGCGAGGGCGTCACGCACCTGAAGGCGGGCGACCGCGCGGCCTACGCCAGCACCCCGCCGGGCAGCTACAGCGAGGTGCGCGTGATGCCGGCCAAGACGGTGTGCAAGCTGCCCGACGGCATTGCCTTCGACACCGCCGCCGGCATGATGCTGAAGGGCCTGACGGCGCAGTACCTGCTGAAGAAGACGCGGCCGGTCGAGGGCCTGCAGGCGGGCGACTTCGTGCTGTTCCATGCCGCGGCCGGCGGTGTCGGGCTGATCGCCTGCCAATGGGCCAAGGCGCTGGGCCTGCAGTTGATCGGCACCGCCGGCAGCGCCGCCAAGTGCGCGCTGGCGCTCGAGCATGGCGCGGCGCATGCGATCGACTACACGAAGGAGGACTTCGTCGCCCGCGTCAAGGCCATCACCGGCGGCAAGGGCGTCAAGGTGGTCTACGACTCGATCGGCAAGGACACCTTCGACCAGGGCCTCGAGTGCCTGCAGCCGTTCGGGCTGATGGCGTGCTTCGGCAATGCCTCGGGGCCGGTGGCGCCGTTCTCACCGGGCGTGCTGGCGGCCAAGGGCTCGCTGTACCTGACACGGCAGACGCTGTTCACGCACATCGCCACGCGCGAATCGGCGCAGGCGATGGCCGACGATCTGTTCGCGGTGGTGCTGTCCGGCGCGGTGAAGATCCGCATCGACCAGCGCTACCCGCTGGCCGACGTGGCGCAGGCGCACCGCGATCTGGAAGCACGCAAGACCACCGGTTCGACGGTGCTGATGCCCTGACGCCGCGGCTGCCCGGCGATCGCTAAGATGGCCGCATGCGCTGGCCACCGAAGCTCCGCTTCGTACCGTTCGTCGCCGCCTTGTCCTTGTCGGCTCCATTTGCGGCGGCCCAGAAGCAGACGGTGTGCACCATCACCGTCAACTCCGCCGACGAGAAGGAAGCGTTTCGCCGCTACCTGCCCGCAGCGAAGTACGAGTTCGTCGAACTCGTCGAGCGTGACCGGCCCGATTGGCTGGCCTCGGCCTGCCGCGCGGGCATTGCCTGCGACGTGCTCGTCATCTCCGGCCACTACGACGGCGGCAATGAATTCTTTTCCGATCGGTTGGAGGTGAGCGAGTTCCTGCCCGTCGACGAACTCGAGCGCGTCTCCTGCAGCGATTCCTGCCCCGGCCTCTTTTCCCAGCTGAAGGAGGTGCATCTGTTCGGCTGCAACACCCTGAATCCGCACCCGCAGAGCAGCGCATCGGCGGAGGTCGTTCGCAGTCTCGTGCGCGAAGGACATTCGCCGAAGGAGGCCGAGCGCCACTGGCAATCGTTGAATGCGGGGCACGGAGAGAGCAGCCGCGACCGCATGCGCCTGGTGTTCAAGGACGTGCCGGTGATCTACGGCTTCTCGTCGGTGGCGCCGCTGGGTCCGATCGCGGCCTCCACGCTGAGCAGCTACTTCCGCACGAACGGCGCGCGCGAGATCGGACAAGGCCGCCCGAGCGGCCGCCTGCTCGGGCACTTCGCGCCGTTCGCGATGACCGTGACCCAGGGCATGACCGACCAGGATCCGCACGCCGCCGTGCGGCGCGACGTGTGCCAGTTCGCCGATGACCGCTTGCCGGACGCGAAGAAGCTCGGCTTCGTGCACCAGCTGCTGCAACGCCCGACGGCGGAAGCCAGGGTCCATCTCGATCGCATCGATCGGTATGCGACGTCGCTCGACGACCCTGCGCGGCGCACACCGGAGGTGGCCCAGGCGCTCGCGGCCATCGCGGGCGACGCGGAGGCCCGCGCACGCTTTCTCGACTTCGCGCGCGACGCCGATCGACCTCCGGTACGGGTGCGCATGCTCAAGGTCGCGCAGGACCTGGGCTGGCTGTCGGCCGACCAACGCTGGGAAGAACTCGCGCTGATGCTGGGCGAACTGCAGGCCCGCAAGACGGTCGGCATCAGCGAGGTGGATCTCGCCTGCACCTTGAACCAGGCGCACGACCTCGACGGCGCGTTCAACCGGCGCGTCGTGCCGGGCAGCCCGACCGACGACGTGCCGCATGCCGCGGTTCGCGCCTGCCTGGGCAGCGCCGAGGGTCATGCGCGCACGCTGGATGGGCTGGTCGGCCCTGTCGAGGCGGACGTCAAGATCGCGCAGGCCTATCTGCGGCACCGGCCCCTCACCGATGCCGCGGAGTTGCGTCGGGTCGCCGACAACATCGCGCACATGCCTGCGTCCGACGCTCAGTTGCGCGCGCTGGAGGCCCTGGGCCGGCATTACGTGTCCGACCGTGGCATCCTGGAGAGGTTGACGCGCCTCTTCTCGGAGACTTCGTCGTGGTCCGTCCAGGCCGCGATCGCGGGCATCCTGATCCGCGCCGATCTGCGGTCGATCGCCAGCCCGCAGCTGGTGCACACCTTGCTCGACAAGCGCCTGCAGTCGCCCCCCGGCGACGACATGGTCGACGCGCTGATACGCCGGCTGCAACCACCTTGAGCGATCGGTAACAAGCCCTTTCCTCGCCCGCGCGGTTTGTGGAACACTGAATCATGCTGCGTCGAAAACCCGTGAACCGATCCATGTTCGCCACGTCGGCTGCACTCCTGGCGTGCCTGGCCGCGACCTGGTCGTCCGATGTGCGCGCTGCACCGAAGACGGTGTGCACCGTCACCATCAACTCCTCCGACGAGAAAGACGCGTTCCAGCGTCATCTGCCGCCCGGCGAGTACAAGTTCGTCGAACTGGTGCAGCGCGGGAAGCCGGATTGGCTGGAATCGGCCCGCCGGCGCGGCGTGAGCTGCGACGCGCTGATCATTTCCGGCCATTTCGACGACGGCACCGAGTTCTACACCGATCGCTTCGACGACCGCGAATTCCTGACGGTCCACGAGATGCAGCAGGCGTCGTGCAGTGCATCTGGTAACGGATTGTTCTCGAAGCTCAAGGAGGTGTATCTGTTCGGGTGCAACACCTTGAAGTCCGACCCGCGGTATGTGGCCTCGGGCGAGATCACACGCAGCCTGGTCCGCGCGGGGCATACCCAGTCCGACGCCAACCGCGTGGCCGCCCTGCTCAGCGAGCGCTACGGCCAGAGCAATCGCGACCGGCTTGCGCCACGTATTCAAGGACGTGCCGGTGCTCTACGGCTTTTCGTCGAAGGCGCCGCTCGGACGCTATGCGGGGCCGCTGCTCGAACGCTACTTCCAGACGGCACCCGCGGGCGAGGTGGCGAGCGGCCGCGTCAGTCAGACCCTGCTGAAACTCTTCGGGCCGAGTTCGATGATCGCCGTCGCCGGCCTGACCGATGCGGATCCGCACGCGGGCTTTCGCCGCGACATGTGCAGCTTCGCCGACGACGGCCCCGCGGATGCACAGAAGCTCGCCTTCATGCACCAGGTGCTGCAGCGCGACGTGACCGAAGTGCGCATGTTCCTCGAACATCTCGAGCGTTATGCCGCCTCGCTCGGCGCGGCGCAGCGGCGTGTGCCCGAGGTGGCCGCGGCGCTCGGCGCGATCGAACGCGACCGCCCCACCCGTGAGCGCTACCTCGCGTTTGCACGCGACGCCGACGATGCCGCGGTGCAGACCCGCATGATGGCGCTGGCGCGCAACGTGGGCTGGCTGTCGCCCGCGCAGGAGCAGGCGGAATTCCTGCACATGCTCGCCGACCGCATGGCGCGCGACGGCATCGGCAAGAACGAGGTCGATCTCGTCTGCGCGACCCACCAGGAGCGTGACCCTGGCGTGGCGCGGCAACTGCTGGCGACGGGGTCTGCGCGACCCGGCAACGTGGCGCACTCGGCCGTGCTGGCGTGCCTGGGCAACGCAGAGGCCCACGAACGCACGGTGCGCGCGCTGACGAGTTCGCGTGACGAGGAGGTCGCGATCGCCCAGGCCTACCTGCGCCAGCGACCGCTGGCCGATGTGGGTGAACTGCGCAGCGTCACGTCGGGTATCGCGCGCATGACCGCCGCCGGCGCGCAGGTGCGCGCCCTCGAGACGCTGGCCAAGCAGCGGCTGGCCGATCCGCAAAGCCTGCAGGAGATCGCAGGACTTTTCCCGCTGGCCCGCTCGCTCGAAGTGCAGCGCGCGATCGCCGGCATCCTGATCCGCTCCGACACCAAGATGCTGGCGCGCGCCGACCTGGCCCGCTCGCTGCGCCAGCACCGGCTCAAGTCACCCGACGGCAGCGACGTGATCGACGTGCTGATTCGCTTGCTTCAATCCACCTAGCAGGGCGGTGCGGCACCGCCGCGCCCACGGCCGTCCCGTTGGAACTCGACCCTCTCGCCGGGCTGGTGCCATCGCACCGCGGCCGTCGCTCGAAGGCGCCTGATGCTGGAAGGCCGTTCAGGC
Source organism: uncultured beta proteobacterium (assembly GCA_963840805.1). Lineage (GTDB taxonomy): Bacteria > Pseudomonadota > Gammaproteobacteria > Burkholderiales > Burkholderiaceae_C > CADEEN01. The sequence continues at coordinate 46,523 of CAWJAJ010000006.1, forward strand.
CAGCGGTGGCAGTCGCTCGCCGATCTGCTGTCGCCACATGGCGTAGTAGAGGCCCTTGCGCTCGAGGAGTGCGTCGTGGCTTCCGCTCTCGACGATGCGGCCTTTCTCCAGCACGAAGATCGTTTCGGCGTGCATGATCGTCGACAGGCGATGCGCGATCAGGATCGTGATCTGATTGCTTCGCGCAGACACCGAGCGGACGGTCTCGGTGATCCGCTCCTCGGTGATCGAGTCCAGCGCCGAGGTGGCCTCGTCGAAGATCAGCAGCCTGGGCTGCCGCAGCAACGCACGCGCGATCGACAGACGCTGCCGCTCTCCCCCTGACAGCTTCATGCCCATCTCGCCGATCAGCGAGTCCAGCCCTGCGGGCGACTTCTCGAGCAGAGGCCCGCACGAGGCCTGCTCGAGCGCGGCGCGGATATCGGCGTCACCGGCCTCGGGCTTCACGAACTGCATGTTCTCGCGAATGGTGCCTGCGAACAGGTGTGTTTCCTGGGTCACGAACCCGATCTGCCGCCGCGCTTCGTTGTAGCGCAGGTCCTTCGTCGAGATGTCGTTGTAGAACACCTCGCCGCTCGCCGGCGTGTAGAGGCCGACCAGCAACTTGACGAGCGTCGACTTGCCCGAGCCCGACGGACCGACGAAGGCGATCGTGTCACCCAGCTTTGCAGAGAAGGTCACCTCTTCGAGCGCATTGTCGGCAGCGTCCTTGTGCCGGAAGGTCACTTCCGAGAAGCGAAGGTTCGTGAGCGGCCCGATTTCCACGGGCGACTCGGGCCGCCGCTCGATGGGCTTGGCCATCAACGTTGCGAAGTTCGCGAACGAGGCCTCGGCTTCCCGCCAGGCAATGATGATGTTGCCGAGTTCCTGCAGCGGCGCGAAGATCGCCACCGAGATGAACTGCATGGCGATCAGTTCACCCGTGCTCACGATGTCGCGAAAGATCAGCCACAACAGCGCGAAGAGGATCGACAGCTTGAGCAGGCTCAGCGTCGTGCCCTGGAGGAACGACAACAGGCGAATGCGCTTCACCTTCTGCATTTCCAGCGCGAAGATGTTCATGGTCTGGGCCTGAAGGCGCCGTATCTCGACGAAGGTGAGCCCCAGGCTCTTGATCAGCTCGACATTGCGAAACGACTCGCTGATGAAGCCCGAGCTGCGGTTCGTCTCGCGCACGATCGAGCGCTGCTGACCTTTGATCTCGCGGCTGAGCAATCCGGTCAGTCCGCCGAGCACCAGGACCCCGACGAGGAACACCGGCACCAGCGCCCAATGCTTCGTCACGGAGTACCAGCACAGGAATGCGATGCCGACGAACGCCGCGAACGCGGTGTTGATGAAGGCATTGATGAACCGCTCGCTGTCCGCACGAACCTTCTGCAGCATGGAAAGCACTTCGCCGCTCTTCAGGTCCTCGAACTCCTGGAACTTCAGGCGCAACGTCTGCCGCAGCCCGTCGTTGAAGATCTGCGTGCCGAACTTCTGCACGATGAGGCGCGTGACGTACTCCTGCAGTGCCTTGGCGAGCCTCGACAGAACCGCCACCACGACCGCCAGCGCAAGCAGCGACAGCACACCCGACACCAGCTCGTCATCGCTTCTTCCGGCGCGCCCGATGGCGTACTCATCGATGATCCTGCCGAAGATGATGGGATCGACGAGCGCCAGTATCTGACTGATCGCTGCCAGCAGCAGCGCCAGGGCGGCCAGCCGGCGATGCGGGCGCAGGTAGGTCCACAGCAGGTGCATCGGGCGAGTATCCGGCGTCGTGCCTTGCAAAGGTGCAGCGCCGGCCGGCCGAACCTGCCGAGCGACCCCAGCGGTACAGACGCTTGCAGGTCAGGCCCTGACCGCCGCGCGGTAGGCGTGCCACGAGGCGTGCCCGAGCACCGGCCCGACGACGAGCAGCCCGGCGAACCACGGCAGCATCGCCAGCACCACCAGCGCGGTGATCAGCGCACCCCACAGCAGCATCACGCCGGGTTGCGTGAACACCAGGCGCAGGCTGGTCAGGCCGGCGGTGATGGCGTCGACCGGGCGGTCGAGGATCAGCGGCATCGCGACCACGCTGGTGGCGAAGATCAGCCCGGCGAAGACGCCGCCGACGGCCAGGTAGGCGACGATGAAGGCCAGGTTGTCGGGCTCGAGCAGCGCCCCGATCGAGCCCTTGAAGTCGGGCATGCCGTCGAAGCTGACGGCGAACACCACCAGCGAGGCGCGGGCCCACAGCATCTCGAGCACCAGCAGCACGAAGCCGAAGATCGCCAGCGTGCCGGTGCGCGTGTCCCAGGCCAGCAGCGAATCGCCGAAATCGGGCCGCTCGCCGCGCTCCAGGCTCTGGCTGGCGCGGTACAGGCCCAGGCACAGGAACGGCCCCATCAGCAGGAAGCCGGCCGACAGCGCGAGCACGTAGGCCGGTGCGTGCTCGTAGGCCTTCAGCAGCGCCCAGCCCATCACCGTGAAGCCGCCGCCGTAGAACAGCCCGATGCCCGGGCAGCGCACGAAGTCGCGCCAGCCCAGGCGCAGCCAGCGCCACGGATCGGCCCAGCGCAACGTATTCAACACGATGGGTGGCGCGGGCGGCGCCGCCGGCTCGGGCAGATCGGATGGTTCGTGGTTGCCGGAGGCGCTCATCGTCGACGGGGGCTGGGGCGGTCAGTCGTCGTCATTGTCGCGCGGGTGGCGGCTGCGCCACATCGAGCGCAGCAGCACCAGCCCGCCGAGCGCGGCGCCGACGTAGCCGAGCAGTCCGAACGCCGGCAGCCCGAGCAGCGTCGGCCCACCGCCCACCGTCATCACGATCGACGAGCCGATGATCAGTGCCGCGACCACCAGCGACAGCGACAGGCGGTCTGCCGCGCGGTCGAGCTGATCGCCGACGCGGCGGATGTGCGCGATATCGATGCTCACCTGCACCTGGCCGTGGCGCGCGCGCCGCAGCAGCCGCGACAGGTCGTGCGGCAACTCGCCGGCCACCGCCAGCGCACGGCGCAGCGTCTGCCAGCCGCGCTGCGCCAGCGCCTGGGGCTGGTAGCGCGCGCGCACCACCTGGCGCAGCAGCGGCAGCGCCTCGGTGGTCATGTGGAAGTCGGGATCGAGCCCGCCGCCCATGCCCTCGAGCGAAATGAAGGCCTTGATCAGCAGCGCCAGGTCGGCCGGCAGCGCCAGCCGGTGCTCGCGCAGCACGGTGGTCACCTCGGCCAGCATCTGGCCCAGCTTCAGCTGCGCCAGCGGGGTGCCGTGGTGCTGGTCGACGAAGGCCTCGATCTCGTCCTCGAGTTGCGCCAGATGCACCGCATGCTGGTCGCCGGTCCATTCGAGCAGCACGTCGGCCACCGCCTGCGGCTGGCGCTCGACCAGGCCGAGCAGCAACTGCAGCAACTCCTCGCGCCGGCGCGGCGAGAGCCGGCCGACCATGCCGAAGTCGATGAACGCGAGCCGGTTGCCGGGCAGGTAGAACACGTTGCCGGGGTGCGGATCGGCGTGGAAGAAGCCGTCCTCGACGATCATCTTCAACACCGCGCGCGCGCCGCGCTTGGCCAGCAGCTTGCGATCGAGCCCTTCGCGCGTGATGCGCTCGAGGTCTTCGCCGGGAACGCCGTCGATGTAGTCCTGCACGTTGACGCGCTCGCCGGTGTAGTCCCAGTGCACGCGCGGGATCACGACCTCGGGCAGTGCGGCCAGGTTGGTGGCGATGCGCTCGGCATTGCGGCATTCGGCGGCGAGGTCGAGTTCGCGGCGCAGCGAGTGCGCGAACTCGCGCACCAACTGGCGCGGCCGGTAGGGCTTGAGCGCCGGCCAGTCCTGGTCGGCCGCCGCGGCTGCGCGGTCCAGCAGGCGCAGATCGGCTTCGATCACGTTGCGGATGTCGGGCCGCCGGATCTTCACGACGACCTCGGTGCCGTCCTTCAACTGCGCGCGATGCACCTGCGCGATCGACGCCGCCGCCAGCGGTTCGACGTCGAAGCGCGCGAACACCGCCTCGGGCTCGCCGCCGAGGTCTTCGCGCAATTGCGGCCGCAGCAGGTCGAGCGGCACCGGCGGCACGCGGCTGTGCAGCTTGGCGAACTCGGCGATCCACTCGGGGCCGAACAGGTCGGCGCGGCCGGCCAGGATCTGGCCGAGCTTGACGAAGGTGGGCCCCAGTTCCTCGAGCGCGCGCCGCACCTGCGCCGGTGGCTCGAGCCGCGCCAGCTCGCCGGCGTGGTCCCAGTGCAGCGCATGGCCGGCGCGGGCCAGCGTCTCGGACAGGCCGAGACGGCGCACGGCATCGCCGAAGCCGTGGCGGATCAGCACGCCGGCGATATCGTTCAAGCGTCCGAGGTCGCGCGCGCTGCCCAGGGTCTCGATCAGCATGGCCTCAGTATGGCGGCGACACACGGCAGGCGGGCGCACCGCCCGGCGCCGGCGTGATCTGCGTCAAGCGCAACCACGGCGCCGTGCCGCTCAGATGACGTTGTGCTCGACCAGCCGCTCGCCGCGCAACAGGCGTTCGGCGGCCAGCGGTGCCAGATCGATGCTGGCGAAGTGCCCGCGCGCGATGCGCTCGGCCATCGCGCGGCCGACGGCCGGCGCGTGCTGCATGCCGTGGCCCGAGAAGCCGCAGGCGACGAACGCATTGCGCCAACCCGGCAACGCGCCGGCGATGCCGTTGTGGTCGAAGCGGTTCATCTCGTAGTAGCCGGCCCAGGCCGAATGCACGCGCAGGGCCTCGAAGGCCGGGATGCGGGCGGCCAGCGCCGGCCAGATGACGTCGTCGAACAGGCCATGGTCGATGGCGTCGAGCGGCAACTCGTCGGTGCCTGCGGCGGCGTCGTCGCGCGGCGGCGCACCGGCCAGGAACAGGCCGCCCTCGGGCCGCAGCCACACGCCCGAAGGATCGATCAGCAGCGGGCAACCCGGCAGGCGGGCCGGCGACGACAGCACGAACACGTCGCGCTTCTGCGCATGCACCGGCAACGTGAATCCGAGGGCCGTGGCGAGCGGCGCGCTCCAGGCGCCGGCGGCGATCAGCACCGCATCGCCGGCGTGGGCCCGGCCTTCGGCATCGCGCACCGCGCGCACGCGATCGCCGTCGCGGTCGAAGCCCGTCGCCTCGGCGTGCACGAAGCGGGCGCCGCAGGCCTGCGCCTTGCGCCGGAACGCGGCGTGCAGGGCAGGGCCGTCGAACCAGCCTTCGCCGCGCACGCCGTGCGTGCCGAGCACCACGCCGTCGGTCGCCAGCCAGGGCCAGCGCGCGCGCAGCGCGGCGGCGTCGAGCAACTCGATCGCGGCGCCGTGCGCGCATTGCACGGCGTGGTTGGCGCGCAGTTGCGCCGCGCCGGCGGCGCTGGCGAGGTACAGGTAGCCGGCCTCGACCAGCCCGACATCGGGCCGCTGGCCGTCGACTTCGAGCTCGTCGCCGATGCGGTGCAGGAACGCGAGGCTGGCCTGCGACAACGCGATGTTGATCGGCGTCGAGAACTGCTGGCGGATCGAACTCGCCGACAGCGCGCTCGATGCGCGGCGGTAGCTCGGGTCGCGTTCGAGCACCGTCACCGCGACGCCGTGGTCGCGGGCGAGAAAGCAGGCGGTGGCGGCACCGATCACGCCGCCGCCGACGATCACTACACTCGAACTCGTCATGACGTTGCGAGTCTATTCAGCCGCCGAGGTGCATGCCGCGCTGCCGTGGCAGGCGCTCGCCGACGCGCTCGTTGCCGCGTTCGTCGCCGGCGACACCACGGTGCCGCTGCGCCATGCGCATGCCCTCGCGCCTGGGGACAGCGAAGGCGGCACGCTGCTGCTGATGCCGGCGTGGTCGGCCAGCGCGCTGGGGGTCAAGCTGGTCACGGTGATGCCGCGGGCCGCCGCGCAGGGCCTGCCGACGGTGCAGGCCAGCTACCTGCTCAGCGACCGCGTCAGCGGCGCGCCGCTGGCACTGCTCGACGGCGAGGCATTGACGCTGCGCCGCACCGCGGCGGCCTCGGCGCTGGCGGCGCAGCGCATGGCCCGCCGCGACGCTGCGCACGTTGCTGAGCGTCGGCGCCGGTCGGCTCGCGCCGTGGCTGGTGCGCGCGCACCTGGCGCTGAACCCCTCGTTGGCGCAGGTGCTGGTCTGGGCAAGGCAGGGGCAGGCCGCCGCGGCACTGGCGGCGCAATTGCGGGCCGAGGGCATCGATGCGCTGCCGCGCGACGACCTCGCCGCCGCGGTGGGCGACGCGCAGATCGTCAGCTGTGCGACCACCGCGACGGCGCCGGTGGTGCATGGCGCCTGGCTCGCGCCGGGCACGCATCTCGATCTGGTCGGCGGCTTTCGGCCCGACATGCGCGAGGTCGACGATGCCGCGGTGGCCCGTGCGCGCATCGTCGTCGACACCCGCGCCGGCGCGCTGGCCGAGGCCGGCGATCTGGTGCAGCCGCTGGCGTGCGGCGTGATCGACGAAGCCCGCGTCGTCGGCGACCTTGCCGAGTTGCTGCGGGGCGAGTGCGCTGGCCGCACGGCCGACGATCAGATCACGCTGTTCAAGTCGGTCGGCACCGCGCTCGAGGATCTGGCTGCCGCGCAGCTGGTGCATCGCTGCGGGCTGGCTGCGCTCAAGGCCGCGGCGCACCCGCCGGATCTCGTCGACGATCAGCAGCACCGCGCCGAGCGTGATGGCGCTGTCGGCGAGGTTGAAGCTGGGGAAGTACCAGCCGCGCCCAGTGCACCTGGATGAAGTCGACCACGTGGCCGTGCAGCAGGCGGTCGACGACATTGCCCAGCGCGCCGCCCATGATCATCGTCACCGCGAAGCAGAACAGCTTCTGCGTCGGGTGGCTGCGCAGCATCCAGACGATGAAGCCGGCGGCGACCACGCCGAGTGTCACGAAGAACCAGCGCTGCCAGCCCGCCGCACCGGCCAGGAACGAGAACGCCGCGCCGGTGTTGTGCACGCGCACGACGTTGAAGAACGACGTCACGTGGCGGCTGTCGCCGAGCTGGAAGTAGCCGAGGATCAGCGTCTTGGTGAACTGGTCGAGCACGATCACGACCAGCGCCAGGCCGAGCCACAGCGCGAGGCTCGGTGCCCCGTTTGCGTTGCGCGCCACGTTCAGGCGATCGTGCGGGTCTCGCCCGCGCCGTAGAGGTTGCTGGTGCAGCGGCCGCAGATTGCCGGGTGCGCGGTGTCGTGGCCGACATCGCTGCGCCAGTGCCAGCAGCGCTCGCACTTGGTAGCCGTCGAGGGCGTCACTGCCACAGCGAGCGCCTCGCCGCGCACCAGCGTCGCCTGCGACGTGATCAGCACGAACTTCAGATCGTCGCCGAGCGTGGCCAGCAGGGCATGGTCGGCGTCGCTCACCGTCAGCGTGACTTCGGCCTGCAGCGAGGAGCCGACGCCACCCGCGCTGCGCACCGCCTCGATGGCCTTGTTGACCTCGTCGCGGATCGCGCGGATGCGCTGCCACTTGGCGAGCAACGCCGGATCGGGCGGGTCGAAGCGCCAGAAGGTCTCGGTGAAGATCGACGGCGACTGCCCGGGCGCGAGCACCGGCCAGGCCTCTTCGGCGGTGAACGACAGGAACGGCGCCATCCAGCGCAGCATCGCGTGCGTGACCTGCCACAGCGCAGTCTGCGCCGAGCGGCGGGCGAGCGACTTCGGCGCCGTGGTGTAGAGGCGGTCCTTCAGCACGTCGAGGTAGAACGCGCCGAGGTCTTCGCTGCAGAACAGCTGCAGCTTGGCCACCACCGGGTGGAATTCGAAGCGCTCGTAGTGGGCCAGCATCTCGGCCTGCAGCTCGGCCGCGCGCGAGACCATCCAGCAGTCGATCTCGAGCATCCGTGCCGCCGGCACGGCGTCCTGGTCGGCGTCGAAATCGGCCACGTTGGCGAGCAGGAAGCGCAGCGTGTTGCGGATGCGGCGGTAGCTGTCGACGACGCGGGCGAGGATCTTCTTGTCGATCGGCGGGTCGCCGGCGTAGTCGGTCGAGGCACACCACAGCCGCGCCACCTCGGCGCCGGGGTCCTTCGCGAACTCGCGGATCTCGATCACGTTGCCGAGCGACTTGCTCATCTTGCGGCCCTGGCCGTCGACCGTGAAGCCGTGCGTCAGCAGGCCGCGGTACGGCGCGCGGCCTTCGAGCGCGCAGCCGAGCAGCAGCGCCGAATGGAACCAGCCGCGGTGCTGGTCGTGGCCTTCGAGGTAGAGGTCGGCCTCGGGGCCCGCCGTGTGGTGGCCGCGGTCGCCCGCCGGGCCCTGGTGCGAGCCGCGCAGCACGTGGAAGAAGGTCGAGCCCGAATCGAACCAGACCTCGAGGATGTCGCTGCTCTTGCCGTAGTGCGCGGCGTCCTCGGTGCCGAGGATTTCCTCCGCGGTGACGCGGCTCCAGGCCTCGACGCCGCCTTGCGCGACGATCGTCGCGGCCTGGTCGAGGATCGCCATCGTGCGCGGGTGCAACTCGCCCGATTCCTTGTGCAGGAAGAAGGGCAGCGGCACGCCCCAGCTGCGCTGGCGGCTGATGCACCAGTCGGGCCGGTTGGCGATCATGTCGCGCAGGCGCGCCTTGCCGTTCTCCGGGAAGAAGGTCGTGGCTTCGATGGCATCGAGCGCCATCGCGCGCAGCGTGCGCGGCGCCTTGTCCTTCGTGAACACGCCTGCCGTCGACGCATTGGCCTCGTCCATGCGGATGAACCACTGCGCCGCGGCGCGGTAGATCACCGGCGTCTTGTGGCGCCAGCAATGCGGGTAGCTGTGCGTCAGCGGGCCGCGTGGCGAACAGGCGCCCGGCGTCGCGCAGCGCATCGATGATGACCGGCACCGCCTTCCAGATGTTCTGGCCGCCGAACAGCGGAAAGTCGGCGGCGTAGCTGCCCTGCGCGCCGACCGGGTTGAGGATCTCGTCGACGCTTCATGCCGTGCGCGGTGCACGAGTTGAAGTCGTCGAGGCCGTAGGCCGGCGACGAGTGCACGATGCCGGTGCCGTCCTCGGCGGTGGCGTAGTCGGCCAGGTAGACCGGCGCGATGCGGTCGTAGCCGGCGTCGACATGCGCCAGCGGATGCCGAAAGCCGATGCCGGCGAGCTTTTCGCCCAACGTCGTCGCCACCACCTTGCCCTGCAGGCCGTAGCGTTCGAGGCATTGTTCGACCAGCGAGGCGGCCAGCACCAGTTGCCCGCGTTCGGTGTGCACCAGCGCGTACTCGAGCGTCGGGTTGAGGTTCAGCGCCTGGTTGGCGGGCAGGGTCCACGCGGTGGTGGTCCAGATCACCGCGAAGGTTTCGCCGACGATCTCGGGCAGGCCGAAGGCCGCCGCCAGCCGGTCGGGCTCGGCGCAGAGGAAACCGACGTCGAGCGTCTGCGATGGCTTGTCGGCGTACTCGATCTCGAACTCGGCCAGCGACGAGCCGCAGTCGAAGCACCAGTACACGGGTTTCAGGCCGCGGTAGACGAAGCCGCGTTCGATGACGCGCTTCAACGCGCGGATCTCGCCGGCCTCGTTGGCCGGATCCATCGTGCGGTAGGGGTGCTCCCAGTCGCCGAGCACGCCCAGGCGCTGGAAATCGGCCTTCTGCTGCGCGATCTGCTCGGTGGCGTAGGCGCGGCTCCTGGCCTGCATCTCGTCGCGCGCAGAGGTGGCGGCCATGCGCCTTCTCGATCGCATTCTCGATCGGCAGGCCATGGCAGTCCCAGCCCGGCACGTAGCGCGCATCGAAGCCCGCCAGCTGCTTGGACTTGACCACCATGTCCTTCAGGATCTTGTTGACCGCGTGCCCGATGTGCAGCACGCCGTTGGCGTAGGGCGGGCCATCGTGCAGCACGAACAGCGGCGCGCCGTGGCGTGCATCGCGCAGCTTCTTGTACAGGCCCTGTTCGTTCCACGCGGCGATCCAGCCCGGCTCGCGCTTGGGCAGGTCGCCGCGCATCGGGAACGGCGTGTCGGGCAGGTTCAGCGTGGCGCGGTAGTCGGGGGTGGGCTCAGGGTGGGTCATGGGGCGAAGGCGCCGAGCGCTGTGGCGTGGCGCGCAATGCGCTCACTTTCTTTGGGGCTGGTTTGCGCTCTCGCAAGCCAGCGGCGGGTTCGTCGGCGGAACCCGGCTAAATTCGATCGCGTGTCGTCTGCCGCCGCGTCGCGGTGCGCCAGCGCAGGAGATCGAGCCGAACCATGCAAGCAACCATAGTGAACATTCTAACGAGGCCATCGCAGCGCCTGGCCGTGTGTGCGCTGCTGCTGGCTTGCGGGTTGCCGCCCGCGGCGCAGGCGCAGGGCGTACTGCCTGAGCCGCCGCTGTTTCCGCCGAGCCGGACCTGGGAGGGTGCGATCGGCCTGCAGGTCAACTATGCGCCGGAATACCAGGGTTCGGACCGGCGCTCCTTCGGCGTCAGGCCCGGCCTCTACCTGCGCTGGGGCCGCTTCTATCTGGCGACCGCCGGCAACTTCGTGACCCGCCACGACGACGAGGTCGCGCGGGGCGTCGGCGCCGAACTGGTCCAGCGCGACAATCTGCGCGTGCGGCTCGGCCTGCGCTTCGACCCCGGCCGCAAGACCAGCGACAGCGCGGATCTGGCGCAACTCGACGACGTGCCCTCGACGGTGCGGGCGCGCCTGTCGACGGTCTGGCAGCCCGTGCCCGACTGGCGCATCAGTGCCGGCTGGAGCAACGACATCCTCGGCCGCAAGGGCGGCGCGCTGGTCGATTTCGGCGTCGCGCGCGAGTTCCGTGTCAGCCCGCGCAGCGTCTTTTCGATTGGCACCGGCGTGTCCTGGGGCGACGAGCGCTACATGCAGGCCCGCTTCGGCATCAGCCCGCAGGCCGCCGCGCGCAGCGGCCGCTTGGCGTTCGAACCCGGTGGCGGCTGGCGCGACGTGGCGCTCTCGGCACAGTGGCGCACCGATATCGACCGCCGCTGGTCGGTGTGGACCAGCGCCGGGATCAGCCATCTGCTCGGCCCCGCGGCCGACAGCCCGCTGACGCTGCAGACCACGCAAGCCGGCGTCGGCGCCGGCTTCGCCTGGCGCTTCTGACGCGATTCAGCGCCCGGCAGCGAACCAGGCCCGCGCGCTGGCCACGTCGGCCGCGATGCCATCGCGCAGCGCATCGAGCGAGGGGTACTGGCGTTCGTCGTGCAGCTTGTGCAGCAACTCGACGCGCACCACGCGGCCGTAGCCCCCGTCGGGCCCGAGCGACGGCGGCCACGCCAGGCAATGGGTTTCGAGCAGCACGCGGCCGTTGTCGCCGAGCGTCGGCCGCACGCCCAGGCTGGCGACGCCGGGCAGCGGTGCGGGCGCGAGGCCATGCACGCGCACGATGAAGATGCCCATCGCCGCCGGTCGCCGGTGCGCGAATCGCAAGTTGAGCGTGCGGAAACCGTCGCCGCGGCCGGGCGCACTCTCGCCGAGCGCGCGGCCGAGCTGGCGCCCTTGCAGCACATGGCCGCTGATGCTGTAGGGGCGGCCGAGCAGCGTGGCCACGCGCGCCATGTCGCCGCATTCGAGCGCCTCGCGAACCGCCGAACTCGACACCCGCAAGCCGTGCACCTCGTAGCTCTGCATGCGCGCGACATCGAAGCCAGCGGCCTCGCCGGCGGCGTCGAGCATCGCGTAGTCACCGCTGCGCCGGATGCCGAAACGGAAATCGTCGCCGACCAGCACATAGCGCGTACCCAGGCCTCGCACCAGCACGTCCGCGATGAAGGCCTGCGGTGTCTGCGCGGCAAAGCCTTCGTCGAAGCGCAACACCACCGCCTGCTCGATGCCGCAGCGCTCGAGTTCGGCCAGCTTGTCGCGCAGCGTCGCGATGCGTGCCGGTGCGCTGGCGGGGCGGCCGGCCCGCGCGGCGAAGAAGTCGCGCGGGTGCGGCTCGAAGGTCAGCACGCACGACGGCACGCCGCGGTGGCGGGCTTCGTTGATCAGCAGCGCCAGCATGGCCTGGTGGCCACGGTGCACGCCGTCGAAGTTGCCGATCGTGACGGCGCAGGCCGGCGCGATCTCGGGGTGATGGAAGCCGCGGAACACTCGCATGGCCGCGATTATTGCGGCCACGCGCGCTGGGTCAGTGTCGCACCAGGATCGGCATCATGCCGGAGCTGACGAAGCGATCGGCGCCGAGGCGATGTTCGGAGAGGATGGTTTCGAGCAACAGGTCGACATCGGCGGCGGGCATCGGCCGCGACAGGTGGTAGCCCTGGCCGTTCTCGCAGCCCAGTTCGCGCAGTTGTGCGAACTGCGACGTGGTCTCGATACCCTCGGCCACCACCGATTTGCCCAGCGACGTGCCGAGCGAAACGATGGCGCGAACGATCTCCGCATCCTTGGAGCCCTCGCGCATGCCGTTGACGAACGAGCGGTCGATCTTCAGGCTGTCGATCGGCAGGCTCGACAGGTAGGACAGCGACGAATAACCGGTGCCGAAATCGTCGATCGCCAGGCTGACGCCGAGGCGCCGCAGCGCATCCAGCGTGGCCATCACGCCGTCGACGCGCTGCATCAGGATGTTCTCGGTCAGCTCGAGCGTCAGCAGGCGCGGATCGAGCCGCGACTCGCGCAATGCACGCTCGACACGCTCGGCCAGCGCGCTGTGCGCCAGGTCGTTGCTGGAGACGTTGACCTGGACTCTCAGGTCGCGCAGCGATTCGTCGCGCAGCTGCCACTGCCGCACCTGGCGGCACGCGCGCGACAGCATCATGTCGGTCAGCTCGATGATCAGCCCGGTCTCCTCGGCGATCGGGATGAACGTCGTCGGGGTCACTTCGCCGAGCGTCGGGTGCTGCCAGCGCACCAGCGCCTCGAAGCCGCGCAACTTGAAGGTGTTGAGGTTGAACAGCGGCTGGTAGGCCACCGACAACGTGCCGTTGGCCAGCGCCAGCCGCAGATCGGCCTCCAGCTTCAGGCGCCCCGAAACCTCCGTGTGCAGATCGGCATCGAAAACCGCGTAACGGGCCTTGCCGGCCGACTTGGCGCGGTACATCGCGATGTCGGCGTCGCGCAGCATGTCTTCGGGTGTCACGTAGCCGAGCCGGCTGAAGGTGATGCCGATGCTGGCACTGGTGCTGACGGCGACGCCGGCGATCTGCATCGGTTGCCTGAGCACCTGCTGCACCCGCTCGGCGAGCGAGGTGGCGCATTGCTCGTTCTCGACCTTGTGCACCAGCACCGCGAACTCGTCGCCGCCCAGCCGCGCGACGACGTCACCCGGCCGCACGTGGTCCTGGATACGGCGCGAGACCTGGATCAGGAATTCGTCGCCGGCCGAGTGGCCCATGCTGTCGTTGATCAGCTTGAAGCGGTCGAAGTCGAAGAACATCACCGCGAAGTGGTGGTTGGGGTTGGCCTTCACGGCGGCCAGCGCCTGGATCAGCAGGCTGTGGAAGCGGCCGCGGTTGGGCAGCCCGGTCAGGCCGTCGTGGAAGGCGATGTGATTGAGCTGCGCCTCGGCGTGGCGGCGCGCGCTGATGTCCTGCACCTGCAGGATCAGGCAAGGCGCCGCCGAGCCCGGCTCCGAGAAGAAGCCGCAGTGCAGCGCGACCCAGAGGTCCGCGCCGGAGCGATGGCGGCAGCGCAACTCGATGGCAAAGGTGTCGATCGCGTTGCTGTGGATGCGATCGAATTCACGCGCCAGCGCGGGCACGTCGTCGTCGAGCACGAAGCTGCTGAACAGCTTGTCGACCAGCACCTCGCTCTGCGCTTCGCCGAGCAGCGAGGCGAGCGCGGCGTTGGCCTGCAGCACGCGGCCGTCGAACGACACCAGCGCCATGCCGATCGAGGCGTGCGTGAAGGCGCTGTGGAATCGCTGCTCGCTGTCGCGCAGTGCTGCCAGGTGCTTGGCCGACTGAGCCGCCTCGCGCTCCGCGGCCTCGATGCGGCTCTTGCGCACCGTGTCGGCGGCTTCCTGCTGGCGCAGGAAGTAGTGCACCGTGGTCAGCAGCATCGCGATCACCGGCAGCGCGCCGAACAACACGCTGATGCCCGAGTTTTCCACGGTCAGGAACAGCAGGGCCGCGATCAGCGCGCTGCCGCCGTAGGCGATGCCGATCGAGCCGAAACTGCCGATGAATTCGCGGACGTCGAAACGCTCGTTGCGCTTCAACGTGAAGACCAGCGAAACGAACAGCGTGTTGGCGACGAAGTGCGTCAGCGAGACCACCATCGCGGCCAGCAGCAACAGGCCGGGGGCCTCCACCTTGCGCGTGGTCATCATGCCGAACAGCGCGTTCATCAGCAGGCCGGCCAGCAACATCGCCAGCGCGGCCATGGCCGGGCTGGCGATGCGGCTGGTCCAGCGCTTGGACGAGCGGAAGGCGCCGATGAAGGCCTCGCCCGCTGCGGCGATGGTCGCGGCCTGCGGGCCGTGCATCAGCAGCAGCAGGAAGATGAAGATCTCGCCGGCGACGAACGAGTTCTTCGAGCCGGGGATGCGCACCGGGAAGAAACCGGCCACCACCGCCAGCAGCCCGCCGACGACGATCTGCAACACCACCAGGAACGGCATCGACGACACCGCCCACATCGAGTGGGCCAGCGCGCCGCTGCCCAGCAGCACCATGGCCCACCAGTAGGTGGTGGCCTTGCGGTTGTAGTCGGGCATCAGCGCCTGGTGCAGGCGCTGGGCCAGGTTGCGCTGCGGCACTGGCGATTCGGTCGCTTCCATGAGTCAATTATCGAGAGCCGAACCGCAATACTGCGCAGCGTGGACGAAGGGAAACCGCCTCAGGCGTTACTTTTCCCCGAACACCAGGCCTTCGCTCATCACCAGGCCCTCGCTCATCACGACGCCTTCGCTCATCACGATGCCCTCGCTCATGACGATGCCCTCGCTCATGACGACGCCCTCGCTCATCACGACGCCTTCGCTCATGACGACGCCCTCGCTCATCACGACGCCCTCGCTCATGACGACGCCTTCGCTCATGACGACGCCCTCGCTCATGACGACACCGCTGCCGCCGATGAACCAGCCCGATAGCGTGGCGGTGGGGGTGAACACGCCGGTCTTGGCCAGCTTGGAGCTCGTGCCCAGCAGTGAATTGCCGTTGAGCACACCGGCCGTCACAAGCACCTGTCCGGCCGGGATCGAGACCTCGCTGATCGACTGCACGTAGGTGTTGGCCGTGATGCCGGTGCCCGACCAGTAGGTCGGCACGCGCTTGCGCACCACGCCGTTGGCCCAGACCAGGCGCGGGTCGTAGAAGGGCTGGAACTTCTTGAACAGGTCGTCGCCGCTGACGATGGTGTTGCCGCCGACGAAGGCGATGCGCGACCAGTTGACCGTGGTGCCGTTGATGCTGGAGGTCTCGTACGGCACTTTGCTATCGCTGAGGATGTCGGCGCCGGCGGTCATCGTGCCGGCGGCGATCTTCGAGGCGATGTCGGTATTCAGGGCCTTGGACAGCCGCACCGCACCTTGGAGGTTGAGCAGCCCCGCGCCTTGCTGCAGCAGGCTGGCGCCGGCGATCGGCTGCGCGGTGTACTGCAGGATGGCCTTGACCAGCGGCGGCGTCAGGCCGGGGTTCTGCTGCAGCATCAGGGCCACGGCGCCGGAGACCGCCGGGGCGGCCACCGAGGTGCCGCTCAGCTGCATCTGCGTCTCGCGGTAGGTCTGGGTGATACCCGTCGACGTGACGAGCTGGCTGTAGAACAGCGTGCCCAGCAGGTTCCAGGTCGGCGTGCTGCTCGAAGCCTTGGTCGCGCCGGCGCCGACGATGGCGTTGCCGGGGGCGACCAGGTCGGGCTTGAGCAGGTTGTCGACATGGCGCACGCCGGCGCTGTCGGTCCAGGCGCTGCGGGTCGGGCCGCGCGAGCTGAAGATGTTGACCACGTCGTCGCTGCGCGCCGTCGTGCCCTTGGTGTTGGCCGAGCCGACGGTGATCACCGTCGGGTCGTTGCCCGGTGCGCTGATGGTGCCGAAGGTCTCCTGGCCGAGCCAGTTCTTGCCGAAGTTGCCGGCGGCCACCACCACCGTGATGCCGGCGGCCGCTGGCGCTGCGCACCGCGGCGCACAGCGGGTCGGTCTGCCAGCTGTCGGTCGAGGCCGCGGCCAGGCTCAGGTTCATCACGCGGATGTTGTATTCCTTGGCGTGGTAGATCACCCACTGGATGCCTTCCATCGCGTCGCTGATGGTGCCGAAGCCGTAGTCGTTGAGCACCTTGACGTCGTAGATGTCGGCGTTGGGGGCGATGCCGGTCAGGTCGGGCGCCACGTTGTAGGTCACCGGGCGGCCGGCGGCGATCGACGCCACGTGCGTGCCGTGGCCGTAGCCGTCCTGCGTCAGGTGCCGTGTCGTTGGCGATCGCGGCCTCGTAGCTGGCCAGCGCGGCCGAGCCGGGCTGCAGCGAGGTCGAGCCGTTGGCGCCCGGCGCCCAGCTGGCCTGCGTGGTGCCGAGCATCTGCACGTTGCGCTTGACGCGGGTCGCGGCCGACGCATTGTTGAAGGCCTCGTGCGTCTTCATCACGCCCGAGTCGAGCACCGCGATGCCGATGCCCGTGCCGTCCAGGCCCGAGTAGCTGGTCTTGGTGCTGTTGCTGCGCACCCCGGTGGTCAGCGTGCCGGTGACGTACTCCAGCGTGCTGGCGGTGCGCGAGGTGGCGCGGTTGGGCGCCACGGTGAAGACGTCGGAGCGGGCGGCGATCTTGGCCACCTGCGCCGCCGGCAGCGTGGCGGTCACCGCGCGCAGGCCGGGCATGGCCACGTGCACCGAGCCGCCGTTGCCCTTGATGTCGCTCGCGCAGGTTGGTCATCTCGCGGTCGCTGTTGTCGCGGGCCATGATCACCACCTGCACGTGGCGCGTGCCGTTGACGTCCTTGGCCCACTTGGCGTTGGGCGTCGTCGGTGCATCGAGTGCGGCCTGCAGATCCTTGGCGATCTTCTTGGCCTGGCCGTTGCCGTTGCCCGGTGCGGCGAAGGCCGGCTGCCCGCCGAGCATCGCCAGCGCGGCCGTTGCGGCGACCAGGCGCTTGAAGCACTCCTTCAACGCTCGACGCTCGATCAGCACGGTGAAGTTGCTGAGCAGGTTCATCCTGCGTGCCCGGCGCTCGATCAGGACGGTGAAGTGGCTCAAGGGGTTCATCTGCGGCTCCAACGAGTGGGGTCTGTTTGCTGGCTCCTCTGCCGGCCCGCCGGTACTTGTTGCATCTCGTACCGGCACGTAAGCAGAGGTGACGGTTGAATCCTAGGGGGATGTGACCGTTTGCAACACCGGGTCGGGGGGTGCGCTGTGAACAGTGACCGTGCCGTTGTTCACGCCCGCGCGGCGTGTTGCATTTGCGTTGTTTTGGCAGCGATTTCTGGCGGCGGCGGCCAGCGCGTGGGCCTTGGCGCGGCACGTCGTGTTGCCCATCGCGCGGCGCGTGCGGCGTTCGTGCGTGGCTGTCGAGCACGGCCTGCACAAACGGCGACGCCGGCGTCCACGGGGGAGGCCGGCGTCGCGCGGGTGGGCGGCACAGGGTGCGCCGCTCTGCACTGGCGCGTTAGCGCTCGCCGAGCACCAGGCCTTCGCTCATCACGACGCCCTCGCTCATCACGACGCCTTCGCTCATCACGATGCCTTCGCTCATCACGACGCCCTCGCTCATCACGACGCCTTCGCTCATCACGACGCCCTCGCTCATCACGACGCCTTCGCTCATCACGACGCCCTCGCTCATCACGACGCCCTCGCTCATCACGACACCTTCGCTCATCACCACGCCGCTGCCGGCGGTGAACCAGCCCGACAGCGTCGCGGTGGGGGTGAAGACGCCGGTCTTGCCGAGCCAGGAGCTGGTGCCCAGCAGCGAATTGCCGTTGACCACACCGGCGGTCACCAGCACCTGGCCGGCCGGGACCGAGACCTCGCTGAACGATTGCACGAAGGTGTTCGAGCGGGATGCCGGTACCCGACCAGTAGGCCGGCACGCGCTTGCGCACCACGCCGTTGGCCCAGACGAAGCGTGGGTCGTGGATCGGCTGGAACGTGGTGAACAGCGCATCGCCGCTCGCCACCATGCTGCCGCCGATGAAGACCACGCGCGACCAGTTGAAGCTCGAGCCGTTGATGGTCGAGGTGGCGGCGGGCATCTTGGTGGACTTGCTGGCCAGCAGGCTGTCGCCCGCGGCGATGGTGCCGGCCGCGATCTTCGAGGCGATGTCGGTGCGCAGCGTCTTGGCCAGCGCGACGGCGCCGTTGACGTTGAGCAGGCCGGCGCCTTGTTGCAGCAGGTTGGCGCCGGCGATCGGCTGCGCCGAGTACTGCAGCATGGCCTTGATCAGCGGCGGCGTCAGGCCCGGGTTGGCCTGCAGCATCAGCGCCACCGTGCCCGATACCACCGGCGCGGCGATCGAGGTGCCGCTCATGTACATCTGCGTCTCGCCGTAGGTCTGGTTGATGCCGGTGGCCGTGACCAGCAGGCTGTAGTAGGCGCTGGCCAGGTAGTCCCAGGTCGAGTTGTTGCTCTGTGCGCGGGTCGCTGCGGCGCCGATGACCAGGTTGCCGGGGGCCACCAGGTCGGGCTTGAGCAGGTTGTCGACGTGGCGCACGCCGTTCGTGTCGGTCCAGCCGCTGCGCGTCGGGCCGCGCGAGCTGAACAGATTGACGGTGTCGTCGCTGCGGCTGGCGGTGTGCTTGTAGTTGGCCGAGCCGACGGTGATCACCGACGGGTCGTTGCCCGGCGCGCTGATGGTGCCGAAGGTCTCCTGCAACAGCGTGTTCTTGCCGAAGTTGCCGGCGGCCACCACCACCGTGATGCCGGCGGCGGTGGCGCTGCGCACCGCGGCGCACAGCGGGTCGGTCTGCCAGCTGTCGGTCGAGGCCGCGGCCAGGCTCAGGTTCAGCACGCGGATGTTGTATTCCTTGGCGTGGTAGATCGCCCACTGGATGCCTTCCATCGCGTCGCTGACGGTGCCGAAGCCGTTGGCGTCGAGCACCTTGACGTCGTAGATGTTGGCGTTGGGGGCGATGCCGGTCAGGTCGGGCGCGACGTTGTAGGTCACCGGGCGGCCGGCGGCCAGCGAGGCCACGTGCGTGCCGTGGCCGTACGGGTCGTGCAGCACGTTGCTGTCGTTGGCGATCGCGGTCTCGTACTGCGCCAGCGCGGTGCTGCCGGGTTGCAGCGACGAGCTGCCGTCGAGGCCGCTGGTCCAGTTGGCCTGCGTGGTGCTGAGCATCTGCACGTTGCGCTTGACGCGAGTGACGGCGCTGGCGTTGTTGAAGGCTTCATGTGCCTTCATCACGCCCGAGTCGAGCACCGCGATGCCGATGCCGGTGCCGTCGTAGCCCGAGTAGCTGGTCTTGGTGCTGTTGGTGCGCACGCCGGTGGTCAGCGTGCCGGTGATCGATTCGAGCGTGCTGGCGGTGCGCGAGGTGGCACGGTTCGGGGCCACGGTGACGACGTCGGAGCGCGCGGCGATCTTGGCCACCTGCGCGGCCGGCAGCGTGGCCGTCACCGCGCGCAGGCCGGGCATGCGCACGTGCACCGAGCCGCCGAGGCTCTTGACGTTGGTGCGCAGGGCGGTCATCTCCTTGTCGGTGCTGTTGCTCATGATCACGACCTGCACGTGGCGCGTGCCATTGACGTCCTTGGCCCACTTGGCGTTGGGCGTCGTCGGTGCGTCCAGCGCGGCCTGCAGGTCCTTGGCGACCTTCTTGGCCTGGCCGGTGCCCGGCGCGGCGAAGGCCGGTTGCCCGCCGAGCATCGCCAGCGCGGCCGTTGCGGCGACCAGGCGCTTGAAGAGGGCCTTCAGCGCGCGGCGCTCGATCAGGACGGTGAATTGACTGAGGGGGTTCATCTGCGGCTCCAACGAGTGGGGTCTGTTTGCTGGTTCCTCTGCAGGCCCGCCGGTACTTGTTGCTTGTCGTACCGGCACGTAAGCAGAGGTGACGGTTGAATCCTAGGGGGATGTGACCGTTTGCAACACCGGGTTGGGGGGTGCGGCGTGAACAGTGGCCGTGCCCTTGTTCACGGCCGTGCGGCGTGTTGCATTTGCGTTGTTTTTTGCGTCGGTTTGCGCCTGCTGTGGTCCAGCGCGCCGCATGTCGCCCGTCGCCTCCACAAGCGGCGACGCCGGCGTCCACGAAGGAAGCCGGCGCCGGGCGGTTGTTGCAGTGTGGTGCGCGCTGGCCGTTCGCGTCAGGGTTCGCCGAGCAGGCTCGAGTCGTTGGCCGAACTGACGTCGGGCTGGCCGCTCTCGCTCATCACGACACCTTCGCTCATCACGACGCCTTCGCTCATCACGACGCCCTCGCTCATCACGACGCCCTCGCTCATGACGACGCCTTCGCTCATCACGACGCCTTCGCTCATCACGACGCCTTCGCTCATCACGACGCCTTCGCTCATCACGACGCCGCTGCCGGCGACCAGCCAGCCGCTCAGCGTGGCGGTCGGGATGAAGGCGCCGGTCTTGCCGAGCAGACTGGTGCCGGCCAGCGAGGTGGCGCTGCACCACGCCGGCGGTGACCAGCGTCTGGTTCGGCGCCGGCGCCCAGGTGATCGACTTGACGAAGGTGTTGGCCGACACGCTGCCGGCCGCGGGCCAGTAGGTCACGGTGTGGCGGCGCGCGACCTTGCCGGCCCAGACGCAGGCGATGGTCGTAGATCGGCTGGAACTTGGTGAACAGGCGCATCGCCGCTGACGATCTGGTTGCCGCCGGCGTAGACGATGCGGCTCCAGTTGAAGGTCTGGCCGTTGATCGTCGAGCTGGCGCGGGCATGGTCTTGCCGGCTGGCGAGCAGGTTGGCGCCGGCGACGATGGTGCCGGCCTCGACCGCGGTGCTTGATGTCGGTGCGCAGCGCCTTGGCAAGGCGCGACCGCGCCGTGGACGTTGAGCAGCCCGGCGCCCTGCTGCAGCAGATTGGCACCGGCGATCGGCTGAGCCGAGTACTGCAGGATCGCCTTGATCAGCGGCGGCGTCAGGCCCGGGTTGGCCTGCAGCATCAGCGCCACGGTGCCCGTGACCACCGGGCGCGGCGACCGAGGTGCCGCTGAGGTACATCACCTGGCTGGCCTGAGCTCTGCGTCGCGCCTGCTACGGCGGCACAGCTTCGTGTAGGTCGTTGCCAGGTAGTTGCGGTTGCCCCTGGTGTCTGCCTGGACAGCGCGCCCGAGGATCTTGTTGCCCGGCGCGACCAGGTCGGGCTTGAGCAGGTTGTCGACCTGGCGCACGCCAGTCGTGTCGACGTACGAGCCGCGCGTCGGGCCGCGCGAGCTGAAGAAGTTGACCGTGTCGTCGCTGCGCAGCGTGCGTGCCCTTGGTGTTGGCCGAGCCGACCGTGATCACCGTCGGGTCGTGCCCGGGCGAGCTGATCGTGCCGTAGCGTTGCGGCGCCGCTCGCGTTCTGGCCGAAGTTGCCCGCCGCCACCACCACCGTGATGCCGGCGGCCGCTGCGCTGCGCGCGGCGCGCGCCAGCGGGTCGGTCTGCCAGCTCTCGGTGGAGTCCGCCGCCAGGCTCAGGTTCATGACGCGGATGTTGTATTCCTTGGCGTGGTAGATCACCCAGTCGATGCCGGCGAGCACGTCGCTCATCTGTGCCGTAGCCGTTGCCGTCGAGCACCTTGACGTCGTAGAGGTTGGCGTTGGGCGCGATGCCGGTGGCGTCGGGCGACTGGTAGTAGCCGCGGCCGGCCGCGATCGAGGCCACGTGCGTGCCATGGCCGTACGGATCGTGCAGCTTGGTCGCCGGTGCTGTCGATGTTCGACTCGTAGCTGGCCACGCGCTGCTGCCCGGGATCATGCCGACGCGAGGCGTCGACGCCGGCGGTCCAGTCCTTGGCGCCGACTGCGTTCGCGTCGCCGACCTTCTGGAAGTCCACCGCGCGCTTGACGCGGCTCGCGCCGGCTGTCGTCGTTCATAGCCTTGTTGTAGTTGCCGATGCCCGAGTCGAGGATGGCGATGCCGATGCCGCTGCCGTCCAGGCCGGTGTACGTGGTGGTGCTGGTGTAGGTGCGCACGTTGCGGTCAGCGCGCCGGTCACGGTTTCGAGCGTGCTGGCGGTGCGCGCGGTCAGCCGGTTGGGCGAGACGCCCTGCACGTCGCTGCGCGCGGCGATCGCCGCCACCTGGTTGGCCGGCAGCATCGCCGTACAGGCGGCCACCGAGACGTAGCGGAAGTAGACCGCGCCGCCGCGGCCGACGATGTCGTTGCGCAGCGCAATCGAGGTCGGGGTCGGTGCTGTTGCAAACGACCAGCACCTTGACCATGGCGCATGCCGTTGACGTCCTTGGCCCAGTTCAGTACCGGCGTGGTCGGAGCGGCAAGCACCTGCTGCAGGTCGGTGGCGATCTTGTCGGCCGCCGTCTGCGCCAGAGCGCGCTGGGCACCGAGCACACCGCCCAAGAACACCATCGACGCCAGCGCGGCCGCGAGGGCAGTGCGCAGTCGTCGGCGCTCGATCAGGACCGTGAATTGACTGAGGGGGTTCATCTGCGGCTCCAACGGGTGGGGTCTGTTTCTGGCTCCTCTGGCTGGCCCGCCGGCACTTGTTGCATCCCGTTTCGGCGTGTAAGCAAAGGTGATGAATGGATCGTAGGGGGATGTGTCTGTTTGCAACACTGGGTTGGGGGGTGCAGCGTGAACAGTGCCCGTGCCCTTGTTCACGCCGCGTCGGCGTGTTGCATTTGCGCGGCCGAATACCGGCCGGCGAGCAGGTCAGCCGCCTGTCGAGTCGGCCGCGGCGGCATCGGCCCAGCGCCACGCGCCGGGCGGCAGGTCGGCCGGCAGCGCCCAGGCGCCGAACGCGCTGCGGTGCAGCGCCTCGACGCGGTTGCCGACCGCGGCGACCATGCGCTTGACCTGGTGGTAGCGGCCTTCGGTGAGCGTCAGGCGCAGCTGTCGCTCGCCGGTGGCTTCGCAGGCCGTCGGCGCGCACCGGCTGCGGGTCGTCGTCGAGCACCACGCCGGCGAGCAGGCGCGCCACCGTGTCGTCCGCCAGCGCGTGCTTGCAGGTCACTTCGTAGACCTTGGCCACGTGGTGCTTCGGCGAGGTCAGGCGGTGGATCAGCGTGCCGTCGTCGGTGAGCAGCAGCAGGCCGGTGGTGTCGGCGTCGAGCCGGCCGACCGGTTGCACGCCGCGCTCGCGCAGCGGCGCGGGCAGCAGCGTGAGGATGCTGGGGTGGTGGCGCGGTTTGGTCGAGCACTCGTAGCCGGCCGGTTTGTGCAGCATCACCAGTGCCTGGGCGTGGTACGGCCAGGCCTGGCCCTGCACGCTGAACACCAGGCCTTGGGTCGGCCACAGGGCGCGCGGGTCGTCGACGGTTGCGCCGCCGATCTGCACTTGGCCCGCCGCGATCAGTGCCGCGCAATGGCGCCGTGTGCCGAAGCCTTGGCTGAACAGGATCTGCGCCAGCGGCAGCGGCCCCGTCGCAACGGCCATCAGAGCGCGCCGCCGAGGTCGCGCGCCGCGGGCAGCCCCGGCAATCCGATGGCGTGGTGGATCGCGCTGACCACCGCGCGCGCCGTCACCTCGGCGGCCAGGGCGCCGATCACCGTCAGGTGGCCCGGCTTGCCGCTGGCGCCGGTGGCCAGCGCGAACAGCGTGTCGCCGTCGAACGGCGTGTGGACCGGATCGATGCAACGCGCCAGGCCGTCGTGCGCCATGCCGGCCAGCTTGCCGCACTGCGCCTTGTCGAGCACGGCATCGGTGGCGACGACGCCGATGGTGGTCGCCATGCCGCCCTGCAGACGCTGCGGCAATTCGCCGCGCGCCAGCGCTGCCGCCGAGTGCAGCAGATGGTGGCCGCCGGCACTGGTGCGTGCGCCCGCGACGCACCTGGCCATCGGCGGGGTCGATCACGTCGCCGGTGGCGTTGACGGCCACCAGCGCAGCCACGGTGATGGCGCCAACGCGGATCGACGCGGTGCCGATGCCGCCCTTCATCGCGCGCTCGATGCCGAACAGCTTGCCGACGCTGGCACCGGCGCCGGCACCGACGTTGCCCTGTGCCGGCGCGGCGCGGCCGGCGGCGACGCAGGCCGCGTAGCCGGCGCTGGCATCGGGCCGGATCGACAGGTCGCCGTGCCACAGATCGAACAGCACCGCCGCCGGCACGATCGGCACGCGCACCGCGCCGACGGCGAAACCGTGGCCGTGCTCTTCGAGCCAGCGCATCACGCCCGCCGGCGGCGTCCAGGCCGAAGGCGCTGCCGCCGGTGAGCAGCACGGCGTGCACGCGGTCGACCAGGTGTCGGGTTGCAGCAGGTCGGTCTCGCGCGTGCCGGGCGCGCCGCCGCGCACGTCGACGCCGGCCACCGCACCCTCAGGGCACAGCACCACGCTGCAGCCGGTGGCGCGCGCCGGGTGCGTGAAGTGGCCGACGGCGAGGCCGGCGACGTCGGTGATTGCGTCGGAGAGCAGGCTGGTGCTCATCGTTGCGCCCTCACCCCAACCCTCTCCCGCGAGCGGGAGAGGGGCTGATGGGATGCCTGTCGGGAGTGCTCGGCAGCGGCGGTGTATCGGCGCCCTCGCCCCCGAGCACGGGGGAGAGGGTTGGGGTGAGGGGGGCGTTCATGCGAACACTCCCGCGGTGTCCTGCATCCGCTCGCTGACCTCGCCGAGGTGGTGCAGCGTGTCGCCCCACGCCACCTCGAGCATCGCAGGCGCTTGAAGTAATGGCTGGCGATGTACTCGTCGGTGACACCGATGCCGCCGTGCAGCTGGATGCACTGCTGGCCGACGAAGCGCATCGACTGGCCGAGCTGCACCTTGGCCTGCGACAGCGCGCGCCGGCGCTGCGGTGCGGGCTCGCCGAGCTTCAGCGTCGCGTAGTAGCTCATCGACCGCGCCAGTTCGAGTTGCATCTTGACGTCGGCGATGCGGTGGCGCAGGGCCTGGAAGCTGGCGATCGGCACGCCGAACTGCTTGCGGGTGTTCATGTACTCGACGGTGACCGCCAGCAGCTTGTCCATCAGGCCCACGCCCTCGGCGCAGGCCGCGGCGATGCCGATGTCGGCGGCCTGCTCGAGCGCGGCTGTGGCGTCGGCGATCACCAGGCTGGCCGGCGATGGCCGCGAGCGTGACGTCGGCGGCGCGCGCGCCGTCCTGCGTCGGGTAGCCGCGCACCGCGCAGCGGGCCGCGTTCGACCAGGAACAGGCCGATCGGGGCCGACCGCGTGCGGCCCGACGCGGGCCGGCACCAGGTAGGCATCGGCCTCGTCGCCGGCCGGCACCAGGCTCTTGTGACCGCTGAGGGCCCAACCGCCCGCGGCCTGCGTGGCGGTGGTCGCTGCCGTGTCGCGGCGGTAGCGTGTGCCGTGCTCCTGCAGTGCCGGCACGACCAATGCCGAGCCGGCAGCGATGCGCGGCAGCCAGGTGGCTTGCACCGCGGCATCGCCCTGCGCGAGCAGTGCAGGTGCGATCAGCGCCGCCGCCGCGTACGGCGCGTTGACCAGGCCGCGGCCGAGTTCCTCCATCACCACCATCGCTTCGACGGCGCCGAAGCCCAGCCCGCCCTGCGCGCCGGGCACCGCCAGGCCGGTGAGGCCGAGTTCGGCGAGCTCGGCGTAGACCGCGCGCGTCGCGCCGCCGGCCTTGGCCAGTGCATGGCGGCGCTCGAACGAGAAGCCCTTGTCGACCCAGCGCTGCACCGCGTCGCGCAGCGAGATCTGGTCGTCGGTGAAATCGAAGTCCATGTCAGGCCTCCTGCCGGGCCGCCCCAAGGGGGGCCTGCGCCCCCTCGGCAGGGGCAGCGAACAAATGTGAGCTTGGGGGTACATGTTCAGCTCCCCAGCACGGTTTGAGCCACGATGTTGCGTTGAACTTCGTTCGATCCGCCGTAGATCGTCGTCTTGCGGTAATTGAAGTAGGTCGCGGCCAGCGGCGCGCAGTGCGCGGCGCCGACATGCTCGCCCTGCCAGCCGGCTTGCCATGGCCTCCTTGATGAATGGCAGCGCGAACGGGCCGGCGGCCAGCATCATCAGCTCGGTGTAGCGCTGCTGGATCTCGCTGCCGCGGATCTTCAGCAGGCCGGCGACGTCCAGGCTCTGCTTGCCGCTCTTCTCGGCCGACAGCACGCGCAGCACCATCATCTCCAGCGCGACGATATCGACTTCGAGCAGCGCGATCTGGTCGCGAAAGCGCGGGTCGTCCCACAAGCCTTCGGCCTTGGCGATGCGCTTCAAGCGCTCCAGCTCGCGCTTGGCGCGGTTGACGTCGGCGATGTTGGTGCGCTCGTGCGAGAGCAGGTACTTGGCGTAGCTCCAGCCCTTGTTCTCCTCGCCGATCAGCTGGTCGGCCGGCACCTCGACGTTGTCGAACCAGACCTCGTTGACTTCGAGGCTGCCGTCGAGCATCACGATCGGCCGCACCGAAACGCCTGGGCTCTTCATGTCGATCAGCAGGAACGAGATGCCGGTCTGTGGCTTGCCGTCGTTGCTGGTGCGCACCAGGCAGAAGATCCAGTCGCCGTGCTGGGCCATCGTGGTCCAGGTCTTCTGGCCGTTGACGAGGTAGTAGTCGCCGCGGCGCTCGGCCTTGCACTTCAGCGACGCCAGGTCCGAACCCGCGCCGGGTTCGCTGTAGCCCTGGCTCCACCAGACATCGCCGCTGGCGATGCCGGGCAGGAAGCGGCGCTGCTGCTCGGGGGTGCCGAAGGCCATGATCACCGGCGCCACCATCACCGGGCCGAACGGCTGCACGCGCGGCGCGCCGGCCAGCGCGCACTCCTCCTCGAACAGGTGGCGCTGCACGGCGTTCCAGCCCGGCCCGCCGTGCTCCTTCGGCCAGCCCCAGCCGAGCCAGCCCTTGGCCCCGAGGATGCGGGCCCAACGCTGGTGGTCGTCGCGCGTCAGGTGCAGCGCGTGGTGCACCTTGTGGCTGATGTCGGCCGGCAGGTTCTCGGCCACCCATTGCCGGATCTGCTCGCGAAACGCGGTTTCTTCGGCGGTGAAATTGAGGTCCATCGGGGTCTCCGCTACGCTCGGCGTTTTAGCACGGCGCCTCGCCCGCGGCCCGTCGCGCGAGCGACACCGGCCCCGTTTCGACAATCGGCACGATGAACGATACCGCCAGCGCGCTGGCCAACGCCCAACGCATGCGCCATGCCGACGCGGAGCTGCTGTCGTTGGCGCTGATGCAGGCGCGCAACCAGACGCTGGCCTGGCTGGCGCTGTTCGAGACGGCGGCGGCCGCGCCCGAGCCGCTGCCAAGCGCGCACTTCGAGCCGGCGCTTTGGCTCGCCGGCCATGCCGGCTGGTTGCAGGAACGCTGGATCGCGCGCAATTTGCAGCGGGGCCGCGGCCATCGCGCCGGTGCGGGCCGCGCACCCCTGGCGTCGATCGACCCCGACGCCGACCGCTGTTGGGGCGCCGAGGCGCTGGCCGATCGCGCCGCATGGGTCGGCCGCGCCACCGACGCACGAGGCCACGCGCGCCTACCTCGCCGAGACGCTGGAGGTCACGCTCGAACTGCTGCGCCGCGCCGCGCCCGACGACGACGGGATGCACGTCTACCGCGCCGCGTTGTTCGACGAAGACGCGCTGCTGCGGCGTTTCGTCGCGTTGGCGCAAGCGCAGCAGATCGCAGCGGCGCCGCGCCTGTTGCCCGAGCGGCATCGCCATGCGCTGCGCGAGCCCTTGGCGTTCGCGGCGCAGCGCTGGGAGCTCGGGTCGCCGCCCGGCGGCTACGTGCCGGCCAACGAGCAATGGGAGCACGAAGAGGCCGTGCCCGCCTTCGAGATCGACGCGCAGGCGGTGGCGTGGTCGCAGTACGCCGAGTTCGTCGAAGACGGTGGCTACGACGAACCGCGCTGGTGGAGCGAGCCGGGGTGGCGCTGGTTGCAGGCGACCGAACGACGCACACCGCGCGACGTCGAGCAACTGCGCCACGGGGTGCTGCTGCGGCGCTTCGGCGAGTTGCAGCGTGCACCCGCCGTCGAGCCGGCGACGATGGTGGCGTGGTTCGAGGCCGATGCCTGGTGCCGCTGGGCCGGGCGACGGTTGCCGACCGAGATCGAATGGGAACTGGCGGCCAGCCGCGGCGCGTCGCGGGGCTTCGCCTGGGGCCAGGTGCCCGAGTGGGTGGCCGGCCATGCGCGCGCCTGGCCCGGCGCGACGGTGGTGCCCGACGGCGCGCTGCGCGTGCAGCGGGGTGCTGCCTGGTTCGAGCCGCGACGCCTGGCGCACCCGAAGGCCCGCCGTTTCGTGGCCGCCGATCGCGACGAGGGCTTCGCCGGTTTTCGCAGCTGCAGCGCCTGAGGGTGCTCACGCGGGACTCGTTCAATCGCAAGGCACTGACCGCGTGCATGCGGTACGTTTCGAACGCTTGTCCTTGGTTTGCTTCTTCGAAGCTTTCTGTTCGCGTGGTCAGCCGGGTCCCGTCCCGGCGGCCGGGTAACTTTCATTTGCGGCCCCAAATGAAAGTCACCAAAGCAAAGGGGCTTAACGCAACACCTCTCGGTGCGTTCTTCTTGCTTTGCACACCCGGTCCAGCGGGCCACTTGGATGCACCGAGGCCGATCGGAACAGCAACGCACTCGACGGGGGCTCGCTCCGCGTCGCCCCTGAACCCCATCGCTCCAAGTGCTCGTACTGCTCGTTTCTCCCGCATTGCGCGGGCGAGGCCCTGCGAGCCCGCGCCGTCGAGTGCGCTGCGGGTCCGATGCGCCGCATTGCGTCCAAGTGGCCCGCCGGGCCGGGGCGCCGCAGCGTGCAGAAACCATGAGAGGTTTTGCATTCAGGCCCTTTGCTTTGGTGACTTTCATTTGGGCCTCCAAATGAAAGTTACCCGCCTGCCGGGGCGGGACCCGGCTGGCCACGCGAACAGAGAACCTTCGAAGAAGCAAGCCATCGACGATCGTCCGCAAGCGGGCTGAACCGACGCATCGCGCGCAACGTTGCACGCTCGACGATCGCGCGCGAACTCGCCTCAATCGGCCTTGGCCCCCGTGGCCTTGACCACCCGCTCGTACTTGGCGTGCTCGCTGCGCACGAACTGCGCGAAGGCCTCGGGCGTGGTCGGTGCAGGCTCGGCCATCAGCGTCGCCAGCCGCGCTTTGATCTCGGCCGAGTTCAGCGCGTCGACGAAGGCCCGGTTGAGCCGCGCGGTCACGTCGGCCGGTAGCCGCGCTGGCCCGAACAGTCCGAACCAGGTGTGGATGTCGAACTGGCCGAGGCCGAGGTCGCCTGCGCTCTCGGCGATCGTCGGCACTTCCGGCATCGCGCTCGAGCGCTTCGCGGTGGTGACGGCCAGCGCACGCAGCTTGCCGCTCTTGATGTTCGCCGAGGCCGCGGCGAGGTTGTCGAAGTTCAGGTCGACCTGGCCCGACACCAGCGCCAATTGCGCCGGCGGCCCGCCGGCGTACGGGATGTGGACCATGAACAGCCCGGCCTGGGTCTTGAACATCTCGCCGGCGAGGTGGCCGGCACTGCCGTTGCCGCCCGAGCCGTAGTTCAGCCGTGCCGGGTTCTTCTTCGCATAGGCCACCAGGTCACGCACCGACGCGATGCCCAGGCGCTGCGCGGCCTCGGCATTCATCACCAGCACGTTGGGCACCTGCGCCACCAGCGTGATCGGCGTGAAGTCGCGCAGCGCGTCGTAGGGCATCTTGCTGTAGAGCCACGGGTTGATGGCGTGCGTGGCCACCGCGCCCATCACGATCGCGCTGCCGTCCGGGGCGGCCTTGGCCACCGCGTCGGCACCGACGTTGCCGCCGGCACCCGGCCGGTTCTCGACCACCACCACGCCGAGGCTGTCCTTGACCTTGTCGGCCAGCGCGCGCGCCGCGATGTCGAGCGGCCCGCCGGGCGGGTAGGGCACGATCAGTCGGAGCGGCTTGGGTTGCGCCCAGGCCGCCGTGGCGGCGAACGTGGCAGTGGCGGCAAGGAGGTCTCGGCGTCGCATGACGGCTCCAGGGATGGCAGGGTGGGCGGCAGTTTAGGCGCCATCCGGCGTGCGAGCGGCAAGCGACAATCCGCGAGCGACATCCCGATCGAGGCCGATGATTCATTACCGCATCGAGCTGCACGACCTGCACGCTCACCAGTACCGCGTCACGCTGACGGTGCCGAAACCCGCGGCCGCGCAGCGCGTCGCGCTGCCGGTTTGGATCCCTGGCAGCTACATGGTGCGCGAATTCAGCCGCCACCTGTCGCAGTTGCAGGCGCGTCAGGGCCGCCGGGCGGTCGTGCTGCAGCAACTCGACAAGGCCACCTGGCAGGCCACCTGCAGCGGCAGCGCGGCATTGACCCTGAGCTACCTCGTGTATGCCTTCGACACCTCGGTGCGCACGGCATTCCTCGACGCGGCGCGCGGCTTCTTCAACGGCACCAGCCTGTGCCTGCGCGTCGAGGGCCGCGAGAGCGAACCGCACCGGCTCACGGTCGGTGCGCTGCCACGCGGCTGGACGCTTGCCACTGCGATGCCCGGCGATGGCCGCCGCGCCTTCGTCGTCGCCGACTACGAGGAACTGGTCGACCACCCGATCGAGCTCGGCCGCCTCTGGCGCGGCGCCTTCGACGCCGGCGGCGTGAGACACGAGTTCGTGGTCGCAGGCGCCTGGCCGGGGTTCGACGGCGAGCGGCTGCTGGCCGACACGCACCGCATCTGCGCAGCGCAGATCGCGTTCTGGCACGGCACGCGCCGGGCCAAGCCGCCGTTCGCGCGCTATGTGTTCCTGCTCAACGCGGTCGACGACGGCTACGGCGGCCTCGAGCATCGCGCCAGCACCGCGCTGATCTGCGCTCGCCGCGACCTGCCGCGCCAGGGCCTCCAGGAGGCCAGCGACGGCTACAACACCTTGCTCGGCCTGATCTCGCACGAGTACTTCCACACCTGGAACGTCAAGCGCCTGAAGCCACGCGAGCTGGCGCGCATCGATTTCAGCCGCGAGAACCACACGCCGCTGCTGTGGTTCTTCGAAGGCTTCACCTCGTACTACGACGATCTGCTGCTGCGCCGCGCCGGGCTGATCGACGCCCCACGCTACCTCCACCTGCTGGCCAAGACGCTGAACGGCGTCGCGGCGACACCCGGCCGACTGGTGCAGAGCGTCGCGCAATCGAGCTTCGATGCCTGGGTCAAGTACTACCGCAGCGACGAGAACACACCCAACGCAACGATCAGCTATTACGCCAAGGGATCGCTGGTGGCGTTGGCGCTCGATCTGACGCTGCGCCGCGAAGGCCGCGGCACGCTCGACGCGGTGATGCAGCGCCTGTGGCGCGCGAGCCGCGGCGGCCCGATCGACGAGAGCGACATCGCTGCGGCGCTGCGCGAGGTGGGCGGCCGCGGCTACACGCGCGAGTTGGCAGCCTGGGTGCACGGCACCGGCGAGTTGCCGCTGCCGGCGTTGCTGGAGGCCGCCGGCGTGGTGCAGCGCCAGAGCGCGGCGCCGCTCAGCGCGGCACTCGGCCTGCGCCTGTCGGAAGGGCCGGTCAGCGGCGTGCAGGTCAAGTCGGTGCTGGCCGACAGCGCTGCCGCACGCGCCGGAGTCTCGGCCGGCGACGAATTGCTGGCCGTCGACGGCTGGCGCATCCGCCGCTTCGACGACGCGCAACACTGGCTGCTGGCCGGCGCGGCGTTCGAGTTGACGCTCGCGCGCGACCAGCGGCTGTTGACGCTGCGCGTGCGCCCCGACGCCAAGCCCTCGACGACGCTGTCGCTCGCGCTGGCCGACAAGCCGGCCCCTGCCGCCGCATCGCTGCGGCGCGGCTGGATCGGCGTGTAGGCGGTCGGGCGCAGTTTGGCGATGAGCTCAACGTTGCCTGCCGGGCCGACCGGGCGCCCGCCGCACCGGCTTTGGACGCGACGCGCGGCGTGGTGGGCCGTGCTGCTGGCGGTGCTGCTCGGCCATGCTGTCGCCACGCTCTGGTTGCAGCAGAACCTGGTCGGCTGGGGGGCGGGGGAGACGCCGATGCCGCAGCGCATCGAAGTCGCGTTCGTGCAGGTGCTGGCGCCGGCCGCACCGCCACCGGCGCCGGCCGCTGCAGTGCCCCGCGCCCGCAAGCCCAAGCGCGCGCGCGTTGCGGTGCCGGCGGCGTCGGCCGCGTCGGCGGCCGCGGTGGTCGAGGCCGCGGCATCGGCGCCCGAGCCGGAACCATCGCCGGCTGCCGTCGTCGAGCCACCTGTGGTGGAGGCCGTGGCCGACGCCGCCAGTGCAGCGCCAGCGGCGACCGAGGTATCGGCGGCGGCTTCGGCGGCAGCGACGGCCGTGGCCGCCGCCTCGGCGCCGGCGATCGCGCCCGCGTTCGAATGGCCGCTGTCGACCCGTCTGACGTACCAGCTCACCGGCAACTACCGCGGCGAGGTGCGCGGCAGCGCGCGCGTGCAGTGGGTGCGCCAGGGTGCGCGCTACCAGGTGCACCTCGACGTGCTGATCGGACCGAGCTTCGCACCGCTGATCTCGCGCCGCATGACCAGCGACGGCGAACTCGGCGAGCAAGGGCTGGTGCCACGACGCTACGACGAGGCGACCCGCCTGCCGTTCCAGGCGCCGCGCCGCTCGGCGATCCAGTTCACGCCGGAGCAGGTGACGCTGGCCAACGGCAGCGCGCACGCGGCGCCGCCCGGCGTACAGGATGCGGCCAGCCAGTTCGTGCAGCTGACCTGGCTGTTCACGACCCGCCCCGAAATACTGAGGGTCGGCAACACGGTCACGATGCCGCTCGCGCTGCCGCGCCGCGTCGGCCGTTGGGTCTACGACATCCTCGGCCAGGATCGGCTGGTCACGCCGGTCGGTGAACTCGACACCTTCCACCTCAAGCCGCGCCTGGGCGAGCGCCGGCCGGGCAACGAGCTGAGCGCCGAGGTCTGGTTTGCACCGACGCTGCAGTACCTGCCGGTGCGCATCCGCATCCAGCAGGATGCCGATACCTTCGTCGACCTGATGCTCGATGCGGCGCCACTGCAGGCTGCGCCCGAAGGGGCCGCGTCGGCGCCTGGCTGACGCTGGCGCGCCGGCGCGCGCTACGCGTCGGGGTCGACGATGAAGCGCGCCGCGAAGGCCTCGGCGATGGCCGCACCGCGCGCGCTGCGCAACAGCGCGCACCGCCTGCGCGAGCAAGGGCTGCAGCTCGGGCATTGACTTGGCGCGTTCGATCTTGATGGCCAGCGTTTCGGCAGTGGGCCCGAGCTGGTCGTTGAGCTGGCGCACCGCATCGCGGCGGGTGGCTTCCAAGGACGGCCCGCCGGTGCGTGCCGCCGGTACGGCGGTGGCCGGTTCGGGTGACGGCCCGACCACCGCGGCGCGTTCGGCCGGGCGATCGGCGAGTGTCGCCACCACTTCGATGAAGCCGTCGGCGAGCAAGCTGGCCAGCACGGCCTGGGGCTCGGCGAGGATCAACGTCGCCAGTTCGGCGTCGGTCTTGCGGCCATCGACCAGGATCAGCGCCCCGCGCAGCCGCGGCGCCAGACGGTGCGCGCGCGTCTCGATCTCGGCCAGGCCCTTGGGG
This sequence comes from uncultured beta proteobacterium, assembly GCA_963840805.1. Lineage (GTDB taxonomy): Bacteria > Pseudomonadota > Gammaproteobacteria > Burkholderiales > Burkholderiaceae_C > CADEEN01. The sequence continues at coordinate 79,837 of CAWJAJ010000006.1, forward strand.
CTCTTGCGGTAGACGACAGCCATTGCATGCCGAGCATAACGTTGCGCGCCCAGCAGCCAGCGGCAAGGCACCCTGAACGGCGGCCCATTCGTGTGCTTGCGCACGTATAGTGATCTATCCCTTGGCCTCGTTCGACGGAGACACCCCGCGATGAACTACGAATGCATCCTGGTCGAGCGCCGTGAAAACGCCGCCGGCACGCTGGCCACCGGCCTGGTCACGCTGCATCGCCCGAAGCAGCTCAATGCGCTGAACGACCGCCTGATGGACGAGCTGGGCCACGCGCTGCAGGGCTTCGATGCCGATGCGGGCGTCGGCTGCGTCGTCGTCACCGGCAGCGAAAAGGCCTTCGCCGCGGGCGCCGACATCGGCGCGATGGCCGACTACAGCTACATGGATGCCTACCTCGGCAACTACATCACGCGCAACTGGGAGGCGCTGAAGAACGTGCGCAAGCCGGTGATCGCCGCGGTGGCGGGCTTCGCGCTCGGCGGCGGCTGCGAACTGGCGATGGCCTGCGACTTCATCATCGCCGCCGACACCGCGAAGTTCGGCCAGCCCGAGATCAAGCTCGGCATCATCCCCGGCGCCGGCGGCACGCAGCGCCTGCCGCGCGCGGTGGGCAAGGCCAAGGCGATGGACATGGTGCTGACGGCGCGCATGATGGACGCCGCCGAGGCCGAGCGTGCCGGCCTGGTCAGCCGCGTGGTGGCGGCCGACAGGTTGCTCGACGAAGCGCTGGCCGTCGCGGCCACGATCTGCGGCTTCGGCATGCCCAGCGTGATGATGGCCAAGCAATGCGTCAACCGGGCCTTCGAATCGGGCTTGGCCGACGGCGTGAGCTACGAGCGCAACGTGTTCCATTCGCTGTTCGCCACCGAAGACCAGAAGGAGGGCATGGCGGCGTTCGTCGGCAAGAAGAAGCCGGTGTTCAGGCACCGCTAGCCGATGACCCTGGACCCGCGCATTGCCGCGCACGACGGCGGCTGCACCTGCCGCTTCGTGCGCTACCGCATGCTGAGCGAGCCGCTGTTCGTGCATTGCTGCCACTGCCGCTGGTGCCAGCGTGAATCGGGCTCGGCGTTCGCGCTGAATGCGCTGATCGAGGCCGACCGCGTGCCCTTGCTCGCGGGCGAGGTCGAGGTCATCGACACGCCGTCCAACAGCGGCAAGGGACAACGGATTGCGCGCTGCCCGCGCTGCCGCATCGCGGTGTGGAGCAACTATGCCGGCGCCGGCGACGCGGTTCGGTTCGTGCGCGTGGGCACGCTCGACGAGCCGGACCGCTGCCCGCCCGACATCCACATCTACACGGCGTCGAAGCAGCCCTGGGTGGTGTTGCCGCCGGGCGCGCCCGCGGTGGCCGAGTACTACAAGGCCAGCGCGCGTTGGCCGGCGGCCAGCCTCGAACGCCGTGCGGCGCTGATGGCCGCGGCGCCGCGCCCGCCGCGTGTGGCGCCTTAGGGCTTCTTCAGCAACACCTTCTTGACCCAGCCGTCGCCCTGCGGCGAGGTGACTTTCAGGAAGCCGTTGCGTTCTTCGCCGAGGTAGAGCACTTCGTCGGTCTTCGACAGCGCCATCAGCACGCCGGCGCTGTCCTGCGGATTGCGCAGCACCTTCGCGCCGGCGATCTTGGCCACCATCACGTCGCCCTCGGCGGCCGCTCCGGCCTGCACGCTGCCCGCCGCATTGGCCTGCGATGCCTGACCCGCCTTGGCCTGGATCAGGCTCGGGTTGTTGCGGATCGCGCGCACGATGTTGTTCCAGTTGTCGAGGAAGGACGCGGTGATGACCTTGCCTTCGTTGGTATTGGTATAGCCGCCCAGCGCCGCGCCGCCGCCTCCGCCGAACAGGGTGCCGCCGAGCGCGAAGTCGGTCTGCTTGGCACTGCCTTCGGCCGCGGCGACCTGGATCCCCGAGCGCGTGTCGGCCAGCAGCATGCTGGTTTGCGCTTCCTTGAACTTCAGCCCGCCGGCCACCGCGCCGACCAACGCCCCGGCGCCGCCAACGCGGCCGAGCAGGCCACCGATGGCGCCGCCCACGCCGCCGGCGTTGTTTTCGCTGAACACCACGCTCGGGGTCACGATGAAGTCGGCCGCGACCATCTGGCCCTTGCCGATGTTCTGGCCGGATTGCATCTGGCCGCCCGCCGCCAGCGCGCGCTCCTGCATCATGTTCTGCATCGCCACGCCGCGCTCGACAACCTGGAAGCAGTTGGACTGCTGCACGATCATGCGGATCAGCCCGGTGGGTGACTGCAAGCCGTAGCGGCCCAGGCTGGCGATCACCTGGCTCTGCGCCTCGACGACGGCGAGCGTGCCTTTCGGCGCGTCACACTTCTCGAGCTGCGCACTCGCATTCTGTGCGCCGCCGGGACCGGCGCTGCCCTGCGCGGCCGAACCACCTTCACCCAGGGTCTGGGACTGCGCCGCGGGTGCGAGCGCCGCCGCAAAAGCCAACGCAACAAGGCCAGGCCAGTGACTCGTGATCGTGGACATGCGTAACCCCTCGGTGGTTTGCAGCCCGCAGCGGCCGCATGGGCGCATTGTGGCCATGGCGATCGGGCTTGTCATGTGCCGAAGTGGGGGGAAGGGCGGTTCCGAATTCGGTGCCGCCCGCCGGCCTGGCCGAGACGACACGGCAGCGATCGGGGCGTGCGCTACGCGCCGGCGTGTTTGTCGGCTTCCGACGTGAAGCTGTCGGCGTAGAAGGCCTCGGCCAGCAGGCCGCACCGGGCCACGAAGTCTCGCTGCGCCGCCTCCACCATGGCCGGCGTGCCGCAGGCGTAGACCTCGTGGCCCGACAGGTCGGGCAGGTCGGCCATCACGGCCTGGTGGACGAAGCCCGTGCGGCCCTGCCAGCCGTCGTCGGGCCGGGCGTCGGAGAGCACCGGCACATAGCGCAGCGTCGGCGTCGATGCGGCGGCCTGCTCGGCCCACTCGTGCAGGTACAGGTCGGCCTTCGTGCGGCAGCCCCAGTACAGCACCGCCGGCCGCGTGATGGCTTGCGCGCGCAGGTGTTCGATGATCGCCTTGATCGGGGCGAAGCCGGTGCCCGAGGCCAGCAGGACGATCGGCCGGTCGCTGTCCTCGCGCAGGAAGAACGTGCCGAACGGCCCCTCGACGCGCAGGATGTCGCGCTCCTTCATGGCGCCGAACACGTGGTCGGTGAACTTGCCGCCGGGCATGTGGCGCAGGTGCAGCTCGAGGGCCGGCGGGTCGCCGAGGTGTTCGGGCGCGTTGGCCATCGAGTAGCTGCGCCGCGCACCGTCGCGCAGGATGAACTCGATGTACTGGCCGGCGCGGTACTTGAAGGCCACGGTGGCTGGCAGTTGCAGCTTCATCACCGCGACGTCGTGCGTCGGGCGGGCGAGGGCGGCGACGCGGGCCGGCATCTTCAGCACCGGGTATTCGCCGGCGCCGGCGACGGTGCGGGCCTCGACCACGCAATCGGATTGCGGCGTGGCGCAGCAGGTCAGGATCAAGCCGCCGGCCTCCTCGGCCGCCGACAAGGCCTTGGCCTGGTGCACGCCATGGATCACGCGGCCCTCGAGGAGGCGGCTCTTGCAGGAGCCGCAGGCGCCGTCGCGGCAACCATAGGGCAGGCCGATGCCCGCGCGGATGGCGGCGGGCAGGATGGCTTCGTCGCGCGCAACGTCGAACGTCAGACCGGCGGGCTGGACAAGGACTTTGAAGGTCATGAGGGTCGCAATGAGGGGCTTCTACACTGTCTGGGATTGTGCCCGCTGACCCCACACGACCCTGTTGCCGACCATGTTGCCGCCATCCCGTGCCCGCCGCCCCGTGCTGCTGATCGTCGGCTGCGGTGACGTCGGCATGCGCGTGCTGCGCTTGCTGCGCGGGCGCTGTCGCGTGCTCGCGCTGACGTCGTCGCCCGCGCGGGTGCCGGCGCTGCGCGCTGCGGGTGCGCTGCCGCTGGTCGGCAATCTCGACGACGCCGCGTCACTCGGGCGCCTGGCCGCGCTGGCCGACGGCGTGCTGCACCTGGCGCCACCGCCCGCCCACGGTGCCGTCGACTCGCGCACGCGGGCCCTGTTGCGCGCGCTGGCGCGCAGCGCGCGCGTGCGGCGGCTCGTCTATGCCAGTACCAGCGGCGTCTACGGCGACGCCGCTGGCGCGCGCTTCGATGAGACCCGGGCCGTGCATCCGGCGACCGACCGCGCGCGCCGCCGCGTCGATGCCGAGGCGCGCGTACGCCACCACGGTCGCGCCTTCGGCGTGCGCGCCTGCGTGCTGCGCGTGCCGGGGATCTACGCGCTCGACCGTGAAGGGGGCGACCCGCGCGAGCGCGTGCGTCGCGGCACGCCGGTGCTGGCGGCCGACGACGATGTCTACACCAACCACATCCATGCCGACGACCTGGCGCGCGCGTGCGTTGCCGCCCTGTTGCGCGGTGCGCCGCAGCGCATCTACCACGCCAGCGACTGCAGCGAGATGAAGATGGGGCAGCACTTCGATGCCGTGGCCGATGCCTTCGGCCTGGCCAGGCCGCCGCGGCTGACGCGCGACGAGGCGGCGCGCGTGCTGTCGCCGATGCAGATGAGTTTTCTGGCCGAGTCACGCCGGCTCGACAACCGGCGGCTGCTGGCCGAGTTGCGACTGCGCCTGCACTATCCGACGCCGGCCACGGCGTGGCAGGAGGCCGCTCAGGACTGAGCCGCGACGGCAGGCTGTGCGCGGCGTCGCCCGCTGCCCGCGTCAGATGCCGCGGGCCCGCGTCAACGCCCGCATGCGGTCGATGCTGCGCACGGCGATGGCCTGGCGCGTGTCGTTGCGCTCGATCTCCAGCATGACGTCACGCTCTGCCGGGCCGCCGGACCACAGCCGTGTCCAGAGGGCTTCGAGGGTGGCCACCGAGGTGCCGTCGATGGCGAGGATGCGGTCGCCGACCCGCAGGCCGGCCGCCTCCGCGGGGCTGTCGCCGGCGATGCGCACGACGTGCACCGCGCCCCGCTGCTCCACGCAGTTCACGCCGAGCCATGCGCGCCGGCTGGCGCTCGACGTGCCTTGCGTGCGCAACTCGCCGAGGATCGGCCGCAGCAGGTCGGTCGGCACGAACATGTTGCCGGGAATGCGCGGCCCGTCGCCGGGCGGGTCGGCGCGGGTGTCGGCGACCACCAGCGATCCGATGCCCACCAACTCGCCACGGCTGTTGAACAGGCCCGCGCCGCTGTGGTCGGTGCGCGCCGGCGCGGTGAACAGGGCCTCGTCGATGCGGTACTCCCAATAGCCGGCAAAACTGCGTCGTGACACCAGCCGTGCCATGCTGAGCTGGCCGTTGTCGCCGCCGCTGGCCACCAGCAGCGGCTCGTCGGGCATCACCGCGCGCGAACCACCGAGCGGCGCCGGTGCGATGCGCAGCGGCGCCAGCGGCTGCAGCAGGCCGAATCCGGTGGCCAGGTCATAGCCGAGCACGCGCGCCGGCACGGCACGGGCATCGTCGAGCAGCAACTGCACCTGATCGGCCTCGAGCACGAGGTAGCCGATCGTCAGCACCAGCCCGTCGGCGCCGATGACGACGCCCGAGCCCTGGCGCAAGCGCCCCAGCGTCGCATTCGAGCGGGCATCTTCGAGCGCCAACGCCTGCACGCCGACGACGGCCTGGCTGGCGCGTTCGAGCGCGCGTGACTGCGCCTCGAGATCCGCGCCACCGGAGGGCGGGGTTGCGGTGGCGGCAGCCAGCGCGGTGGCCGCCGCGAACAACACACCGCCCCATGCGACCTGCAGGCTCACCATGATGTACCTCCATCGGCGATGCCGGCAGGATGCGCCAAGGCGGCGCGCCGCGCAACAGGTTGCGCGGCGGGCGCCGGGCGTCTCAGCGGCGGCGGCCGAATGGCGCCTGGCCGCGCCAGTAGCGGATCATCAGGAAGCCGCCGAGCATGCCGCCGAGGTGCGCGAAGTGGGCGATGCCGCTGCCGCCGGTGACGCCGAACACCAGTTCCAGCGCACCGAACACCGCGACGAACACCTTGGCCTTCATCGGGATCGGTGGGAACAGCGGCATGATCATGCGATTGGGAAACATCATGCCGAACGCCAGCAGCAGGCCGAAGGTGGCACCCGAAGCCCCGAGCGTCGGCACGCGCGAGCCGATCAGGAAGGTCCAGACGATCTGCACCGCGGCGGCCGCGAGCGCACTGGCCAGCAGGAACTGCCAATAGCGCTTGCCGCCCCACAGCCGCTCGATCTCGGCACCGAACATCCACAGCGCCAGCATGTTGAAGAACAGGTGCGTGACGCTGCCATGCAGGAAGGCGTAGCTCACCACCTGCCACGGCATGAAGCGCCCGCTCTGCAATGGCCACAACGCGAACAGCCCTTCGAACACCGGCGGCAGCAGCAGTTGCGCGCAGAAGATGCCCACGCACAGCAGCATCAATGTTCTGGTGACCGGTGGCAGTGGCGGCATTGATGGAGGTGTGGTGCCCGGGGCCGGACTCGAACCGGCACGCCTTGCGGCGAGGGATTTTGAGTCCCTTGCGTCTACCGATTTCGCCACCCGGGCAGGACAGACAAAGCACGCGGTAGCGCGTGGGCGCGGATTATCACACGCGAGCTGCAACGGATTGCGCGCGCTGCGACAATCGCGCCATGCCTGCTTACAAGACGCTCGAAGACGTGATCGGCGCTACGCCGCTGGTGCAACTGCAGCGCGTGCCGGGCGCCGAAAACGCGCGCCGTGGCAACGTGATCCTGGGCAAGCTCGAAGGCAACAACCCGGCCGGTTCGGTGAAGGATCGGCCGGCGATGAGCATGATCAAGCGAGCCGAGGAGCGCGGCGACATTGCGCCGGGCGACGCGCTGATCGAGGCCACCTCCGGCAACACCGGCATCGCGTTGGCAATGGCTGCGGCGATCCGCGGCTACCGCATGGTGTTGATCATGCCGGAGGATCTGTCGATCGAGCGCGCGCAGACGATGAAGGCCTTCGGCGCGGAGCTGGTGCTGACGCCTCGCTCGGGTGGCATGGAGTACGCGCGCGACCTGGCCTTGCAGATGCAGGCCGACGGCAAGGGCCGTGTGCTCGACCAGTTCGCCAACGTCGACAACCCGCGCATCCACTACGAAACCACCGGCCCCGAGATCTGGGCCGACACCGAAGGCCACATCACGCATTTCGTCAGTGCGATGGGCACCACCGGCACCATTACCGGCGTTTCACGCTACCTGAAGGAGCGCAACGCGGCCGTGCGTATCGTCGGCGCGCAGCCGAGCGAGGGTTCGCGCATTCCCGGCATCCGCAAGTGGGCCGAGGCCTATCTGCCCAAGATCTACGACCCGACCCATGTCGACGAGATCGTGCTGGTGAGCCAGGCCGAGGCGGAGGACATGGCACGCAGGCTGGCGAGCGAGGAAGGTCTCTTTGCCGGCATCTCGGCCGCCGGTGCGTGCTGGGTTGCGTTGCGCCTGGCCGAGCGCCTGGAGAACGCGACCATCGTGTTCATCGTCTGCGACCGCGGCGACCGCTACCTGTCGACCGGCGTGTTTCCTGCATGATGGACTTCCGGTTCTGCCCGCGCTGCGCCGGCGCGCTGGCGCCGATCGAACTGGAAGAGGATGGCGGCCCCAAGACGCGGCTGCGCTGCGCGGCGTGCGGCTTCACGCACTGGAACAACCCGACGCCGGTGCTGGCGGCGGTCGTCGAGTGCACCGACCGCGACGGCCACCTGCTGCTGGCGCGCAACGCGGCGTGGCCGGGCCGGCGCTTCGCGCTGATCACCGGCTTCATGGAGGCCGGCGAAACAGCCGAGGCCGGCATCGCGCGGGAAGTTGCCGAGGAAACGGCGCTGACGGTCGACGCGCTGTCGCTGATCGGTGTCTACGATTTCCAGCGCATGAACCAGGTCATCATTGCCTACCATGCCGCTGCCCGTGGCGAGGTGCGGCTGTCGCCGGAACTGGCCGAGTACCGCCTGTTCGCGCCGCAGCACGTCAAGTGCTGGCCAGCCGGCACCGGCTACGCGCTCGCCGACTGGCTGCGCAGCCGCGGCCACCAGCCGCAGTTCATCGACTTTGCGGCGCCCGCCTAGAATCAGCGCCGCCGTTGTGAAGGAACGCCCGCCATGGAAGCGAACAAAGAGCTCGATACCCGGGGCCTGAATTGCCCGCTGCCGATCCTGAAGGCCAAGAAGGCGCTGGCCGACATGCTCAGCGGCGAGGTGCTGAAGGTCGTGGCGACGGATCCCGGCTCGGTTCGCGATTTCCAGGCCTTCGCGCGCCAGACCGGCAACGAACTGGTCGAACAGTCGAGCGATGAGAAGGAATTCGTGCACTACCTGCGGCGCAGGTAGCGACGTCGGTCACAGCGCGAGCGCCTTCAGGAAGGCGCGAAACGGCGGCCCCAACTGCGGGTGCTCGAGCGTCAACTCGACATTGGCTTGCAGGAAACCCTCCTTGCTGCCGCAGTCGTAGCGCCGTCCCTCGTAGCGATAGGCAAAGACCTTCTCGCGGCGCAGCAGCCCGGCAATGCCATCGGTGAGTTGGATCTCGCCGCCGACTCCGCGCTGCTGCGCGCTGATCTCGCGAAAGACGCCGGGGGTGAGGATGTACCGGCCGGCCACGCCCAGCCGGGAGGGGGCCACCGCCGGCAGCGGCTTCTCGACGATGCGGTCGATGTTGATCAAGCGGTCGTTGACGGGCGAGCCGGCGACGATGCCGTAGCGCTGGGTTTGCTCGGCCGGCACTTCCTGCACCGCCAGGATCGAGACGTGCCATTCGGCGTACTGCTCGACCATCTGGGCCAGCACCGGCGGCTGGCCGACCATCAGGTCATCGGCCAACAGCACCGCAAAGGGCTCGTTGCCGATCAGGCGCTGGCCGCACAGCACGGCGTGGCCCAGGCCCAATGCCTGGGGTTGCCGTATGTACACGCATTCCATGTCATCGGGCTTCACGCTGCGCACAACGTGAAGTAATTCCGTCTTACCCGCCTGTTCAAGGGCTACTTCCAACTCGAACGTCATGTCAAAGTGATCCTCAATGGGTCGCTTGTGGCGGCCTGTCACGAAGATCATTTCTCTAACGCCGGCGGCATACGCCTCCTCGACCGCGTACTGAATCAGCGGTTTGTCGACCACCGGCAACATTTCCTTCGGCTGGGCCTTGGTGGCCGGCAGGAATCGGGTTCCGAGACCTGCCACGGGAAAAATCGCCTTCTTGATGTGCATTTGCTTACAATTAACGGAGGGAGACAGGCAGATTCTGGCACGCGCTGCAGGTGCGTCCCGTGTCGAAACTGCCCTGGGATCGCATGGACGTCCTGATCGTTGAGCCGCTCGAGCCGGAAGTCATGCAATGGCTGAGCGAACGCCATGCCGTTCGCTATGCGCCCGAGTTGGCCCACGATCCGCGCTCACTGCGCCAGGCGCTGTTCAATGTCCGTGCGCTGATCATTCCACCCTCGGTCGCGCTGGACGCGCAGGTGCTGCACTACGCGCCGGTGTTGCGCGCGGTGGGTCGGCTCAGTTCGGGTGCCGAGAACATCGACCTCGATGCCTGCGGGCGGGCCGGCGTCGAGGTGGTGCGCAGCATCACTGCCAGTGCGGTCGCCGAGGCCGAATTCATGGTCGGCGCATTGCTGGCGATGCTGCGACGCGTGCCGGTGGTCAATGCCGAAGGCCTGCTGGTCGGTCGGGAACTGGGTGGATCGACGATCGGGCTGATCGGCATGGTGCCGGCGGCACGCGCACTGGCGCAATTGCTCGGTGCGTTCGGCTCCCGCGTGGTCGGCTACGACCCGTCGGTGCACGCCTCGGACAACGTCTGGGGACGCTGGCGCGTCGAACCGCTGCCGCTGCGCGACTTGATGGAGCAGTGCGACGGCGTCTGCGTGCAGTTGGCCTACTTCACGCGCTACCAGGGCCTGATCGGTGAGCGCTTCCTGCCATTCTGTAAACCCAATCAGGTGCTGGTCAGCGTGGCGCATTCGAGCCTGTTCGACGAGGCTGCGCTGGCCGACGTGCTGGCTACCGGGCGCATGGCCGCGGCCTGGTTCGACAGCATGGAGCCGGGCGCGATGGACCCCGGCCGCCCGTTGCACGACATCGACTCGCTGCAAATCACCCCACGTGTGGCCAGCACGACGCGCGAGTCGCGTATCCGCAGCGCTTGGGCCATTGCGCGGCGCATCGATGAATTGCTGACGGCCACGGCCGTGCCGCAGCGCAAGGAATTCAAGGCGACGACGCCAGACGAATCACTTGATCTTCCAGCCGACGAAGCGTCTGGCTGAACTCGGCCAGCCGCTGGCGCTCCTGATCGACCACCGCCGCCGGCGCGCGCGCGACGAAGCCTTCGTTGCCGAGCTTGGCCTGGGCTTTCGCCACCTCGCCTTGCAGGCGGGTGATTTCCTTGGCCAGGCGCGCCTGCTCGGCGGCCACGTCGATCTGCACCTCGAGCGCCATGCGCGCGGCACCTTGCACTGCCACCGGGGCGTTCAGGGTGGCCTGGCCGAAGACGGCCTCGTCGGCGAAGCGGCGGACCTCCGAGACCTTGGCCAGTGCCTTCAGCAGCGGCGCCGCGGCATCGAAGAACGCGCCGTCACCGAACACCAGCAGCGGCACGCGCTCGGCGGGTGACAGTGCCATCTCGCTGCGCAGGTTGCGGCAGGCCCCGACGACCGCCTTGAACTGCGCCACCCAGGCGTCGGCGCTCGCATCGATGCGCTCGGCTTGCGCCACCGGGTAGGGCGCGGTGACGATGCCGTCGGCGCTGCCGGGCACCTTGCGCTCGGCGACGGGCGCAACGCGGTCCCACAACTCGGCGGTGATGAACGGCGTCAGCGGATGGAGCATGCGCAGCACGGTCTCCAGCACACGGATCAGCGTGCGCCGGGCGGCGCGCTGCTGCGCCGCGTCGCCGGTCTGGATCTGCACCTTGGCGATCTCGAGGTACCAATCGCAGTACTCGTCCCACACGAACGAGTACACGGCGTTGGCGACGTTGTCGAGCCGGTAATCGGCGAAGCCCTGCGCCACAGCAGCCTCGACGCGCTGCAACTCGCCGACGATCCAGCGGTCGGCCGGCGAGAAGTCGAGGTAGGCGCCCCTCGCGGCGGCTTGACCGTCGCTTCCTGAGGCCCCGCATTCGTCGGCGCCGTGCGCCGCGAGGCCGCAATCTTGCCCCTCGCAGTTCATCAGCACGAAGCGCGTGGCGTTCCAGAGCTTGTTGCAGAAGTTGCGGTAGCCCTCGCAGCGCTGGGTGTCGAAGTTGATGTCGCGGCCCAGGCTGGCATAACTGGCCATCGTGAAGCGCAATGCGTCGGCACCGTAGGCCGGCATGCCCTGCGGAAACTCCTTGGTGATGCGCGCGGCGATCTTCGGCGCGCGCTCGGGCCGGCGCAGGCCGACGGTCGATTTGCGGATCAGCGTGTCGAGATCGACGCCCCGGATCAGGTCCACCGGATCGAGCACGTTGCCTTCGCTCTTGCTCATCTTGTGGCCGTGCGCGTCGCGCACCAGGCCGTGGATGTAGACATCGCGGAACGGCACCTTGCCGGTGAAGTGCAGCGTCATCATGATCATCCGGGCGACCCAGAAGAAGATGATGTCGAAACCCGTCACCAGCACTGTCGAGGGCAGGAACAGGTCCTGCTCGACGGTCTTGGCCGGCCAGCCGAGCGTCGAGAACGGGAACTGCGACGCCGAGTACCAGGTGTCGAGCACGTCTTCGTCGCGCGTCAATTCTCCGCGGTAGCCCGCCGCAGTCGCCTTGGTGCGCGCCTCGCCTTCGTCGCGGGCGACGAACAGTTCGCCGCCGCTGCCGTACCAGGCCGGGATCTGGTGACCCCACCAGAGCTGGCGCGAGATGCACCAGTCCTGGATGTTCTTCATCCACTGGTTCCAGGTGTTGACCCATTGCGGCGGCACGAAACGCACGTCGCCGCGCTCGACCGCAGCGATCGCGCGGCCTGCGATCGACTGCCCGTCGCGGCCGGGCTTGGTCATGGCCATGAACCACTGGTCGGTCAGCATCGGCTCGACGATCTGGCCGGTGCGTGCGCAGCGCGGCACGGTGAGCTTGTGCTTCTGGGTCTCGACCAGCAGGCCGAGCGCCTCGAGGTCGGCCACGACCTTCTTGCGTGCGACGAAGCGGTCCAGCCCTCGGTACGCCGCCGGCGCGTGGTCGTTGATCGTGGCGTCGAGCGCCAGCACGCCGATGATCGGCAGGCCATGGCGCTGGCCGACCGCATAGTCGTTGGCATCGTGCGCCGGCGTGACCTTGACCACGCCGGTGCCGAATTCGCGGTCGACGTAGGCGTCGGCGATGACGGGGATCGTGCGGTCGCACAGCGGCAGCGTCACCTGCTTGCCGATCAACGCCGTGTAGCGCTCGTCGTCGGGATGCACCATCACCGCGGTGTCGCCGAGCATCGTCTCGGGGCGCGTGGTGGCCACCACCAGCGAGCCCGAACCATCGGCCAGGGGGTAGCGGATGTGCCACAGGAAGCCGTCTTCCTCTTCGCTCTCGACCTCGAGGTCCGACACGGCCGACCGCAGCACCGGGTCCCAGCTCACCAGCCGCTTGCCGCGGTAGATCAGGCCTTCCTCGTAAAGGCGCACGAAGGTCTCGTTGACGACGGCCGACTGCGTGGCATCCATCGTGAAGTACTCGCGCGACCAGTCCACCGTGTCGCCGATGCGGCGCATCTGGCCGGTGATGGTGTTGCCGCTTTCCTCCTTCCAGGCCCACACGCGGGCGACGAAGTTCTTGCGCCCGACGTCGTGCCGGCTCTTGCCCTCGTCCTGCAACTGACGCTCGACGACGATCTGCGTGGCGATGCCGGCGTGGTCGGTGCCCGGCAGCCACAGCGTGTTGAAGCCGCGCATGCGGTGGTAGCGCGTCAGCGCATCCATGATGGTGTGGTTGAAGCCGTGGCCCATGTGCAGCGTGCCGGTCACGTTGGGCGGCGGCAGCTGGATGCTGAACGATGGCTTGCCGGGGTCGAGCGTCGGCGCGAACAGGCCGGGCTGGGCCCACAGCGACGCCCACTTCGCCTCGATGGCGGCGGGCTCGAAGGACTTGGCGAGGTCGGTCATGTTGGCAACGGGCTGTCACACGCCAACACGATCCATGTCAACGCGCGCGGGGTCTCGGGGGTTTTGTCGATTCTAGGTCGTGCTACCTTGAAGCCCATCGATCCCAGCCCTGCCGAGGAGCCCCGCCATGTCTGTCCTGCCCCGCCGAACGTTGCGCAAATTGGCGTGTGTGTTGCCCGTGCTGCTGGCCGCCTGCGGCGGCGGGGGCGATGGCGGCTCGCTGCCGCCGCCGGTGGATTGCAGCGTTGCCGGCCAGCAGGACTGGCTGCGCGGCTACATGAACGACTGGTACTTCTGGTACACGCTGGCTCCGAACCCGTCGCCGGCCGGATACGGCACGGTCGATGCGTACTTCAATGCGCTGCTCTATGGCGGCGGCGACCTGATTCCCAACGGCGGCGGCGCGGTCTGGCCCGCCGACCGGTACAGCGGCTATGAATCCACCGAGAGCTTCAATCGCTTCTTCGGCGCCGGCCAGACGCTGGGCTATGGCGTCGCGGTGGCCGGCCTCGAGGTGACCGTGCCGACGCCGCTACCCAACCAGCCGCTCTACGTGCGCTATGTCGAGCCGCTTTCGCCAGCCGAATTGACCTTGAACGGTCCGGTCCGTGGCGACGAAGTGATGTCGATCAATGACGTCGCGGCATCGACCATCATTGCCAACGACGACTTCAGCGCACTCACTGCCAACCAACAGGGCGACAGGCTGAAGCTGGTGCTGCGCAATCGGCTCGGCGTCGAGCGCACCGTGACGCTTACGGCCGATATCTTCACCCTGACACCCGTGCAGAACACTCAGGTCTTGCAGAGTCCGGGCCTCCGCAAGATGGGCTACGTGATGGTCAAGGACATGATCGACCAGGCGGCGCCGCCGCTGGCCACCGCTTTCAATACCTTCCGCGCCAACAACGTGCAGGAACTGGTGCTCGACATGCGCTACAACGGCGGTGGCCTGGTGTCGATGGGCAGCACGGTGGCTTCCTACGCTGCGGGGTCGCGCGGCAGTGGCCAGTTGTTCGCGCGCTTGCTCTACAACGACAGGCGCAGCGGCAACAATCAAGACTTCTTCTTCGGCAACCCTGCCAACTGGGCCGGCTTTGCCAAGGTCTACGTGCTCGCCGGCCCACGCACCTGCTCGGCCAGCGAGCAGGTCATCAACGGCCTGCGCGGCGTCGGCGTGAACGTCATCGCCATTGGCGACACCACCTGCGGCAAGCCGGTCGGCTTCCTGCCGCAGGGCGACGCCTGCGGCACGACGTACAGCGTGGTCAACTTCGAGGGCGTCAATGCCCGCAACGAAGGCCGCTACTTCGACGGTTTCCAGGCCACCTGCGCGGTTGCCGAAGACTTCAGCCAACCGGCCGGCGAGTTGAGCGACCCCCTGCTGGTCGCCGCTGCGCACCACGCCGACACGGGCGCCTGCCCGGCCGGTACGGCCGTGCGCGAGCAGCCGCAGTCGCGCAGCACGTCGCCACGTGCCCGCTACAACGGTGCCGACGGCGGCGAGCGCACGGGAATGTCGGCACGTTGAACGATCGGCTTGCCGTCAGAGCCCTTGGCATGCTGTCGAGAAGGTCTGCCAGGGGGTGGTGATGAAGGACGTCGACCTGTTCGTCATCGGCGGTGGCTCGGGCGGCGTGCGTGCCGCGCGGGTCGCGGCGCAGCATGGTGCTCGCGTCGCGTTGGCCGAGGAGTCGCGTGTCGGCGGCACCTGTGTGATCCGCGGTTGCGTGCCGAAGAAGCTGATGGTGCTGGCCTCGCGCTTTGCGCAGGGATTCGCCGAGGGCGCCGGGTTCGGTTGGCATCTGTCCGGTGCGCCGCGGTTCTCGTGGCCCGAGTTGATGGGCCGGGTGCATGCCGAGGTCACGCGGCTCGAAGGGGTCTACAGCGCCAACCTGCTGCGCGCCGGTGTGGCGTTGCATGCCGAGCGCGCCGTGCTGCACGACGCGCACACGGTGGCCCTGGCGGGCAGCGGCGAGCGCTTTCGCGCCCGCCAGATCCTGATCGCCACCGGCGCCGTGCCGCAGATGACGCCCGCAATCCCCGGCGGCGAATTCGCCTCGAGCTCGAACGATCTGTTCGATTGGCCCGAGCTGCCGCGCCGCGTCGTGGTGCAGGGCGCCGGCTACATCGCGCTCGAGTTCGCCTGCCTGCTGCGGCGGCTGGGGTCCGACGTCACCGTCGTGTTGCGTGGCGATCGCGTGCTGCGCGGCTTCGACGACGAGGTGCGCGAGCACCTGCAGGCGCAGCTCGAAGGACAGGGCATCGCGTTCACCACGGGCGCCGCCGTGGCCGCGATCGAGCCGCTTCAGGGTGCGTTGGCCGTGACGCTCGACGGCGGCCAGGTGGTGCATGCCGACGCGGTGCTGCGCGCTCTCGGCCGCCGCCCCAATACGGCCGGGCTGGGCCTCGAGGCGGCCGGCGTGGCCATGGGCACGGACGGCGCGGTGGTCGTGAACCTCGATGGCCAGAGCTCGGTGCCGCACATCCATGCCATCGGCGATGTCACCGACCGCGTGCAACTCACGCCGGCGGCGATCCGCGAGGGCCAGGCCTATGCCGATCGGGTGTTCGGCGGCCGCGCCGACACCCGGCTGTCGCACCTCGGCCCGCAGGGCCTGGTGCCGTCGGCGGTGTTCACGACGCCCGAGGTCGGCAGCGTCGGGCTGACCGAGAGCGAGGCGCTGGCCGCGCATCCCGACATCGACATCTTCACCAGCACGTTCAGGCCGATGCGCACGGCCTTTGCCGGCAGCGACGAGCGCACGTTGATGAAGCTCGTCGTGCGGCGTTCGTCGGACCGCGTGCTCGGCTGCCACATCGTCGGCGCCGATGCCGCCGAGATGATCCAGCTCGTCGGTGTGGCGCTGCAGATGGGCGCGACGAAGGCCGACCTCGACGCCACGCTGGCGGTGCACCCGACCGCGGCCGAGGAACTGGTGACGATGCGCACGCCCGCGCGCCGGCATGGGCCGCACGGGCTCACATGAACAGGTGCTCGCCCGCGTTCTCGCCGCCGAGGATCACGTAGTTGACCTTCTTCAGGTCGGCGAGCTGGGTGCCGCCGGCGTAGCTGATCGAGCTCTGCAGGTCTTCGCGCATCTCGCGCAGCGTGTCGGCCAGCTTGCCCTTGATCGGCTCGAGGATGCGCTTGCCCTCGACGTGCTTGTACTCGCCCTTGTTGAAGTCCGACGCGCTGCCGTAGTACTCCTTGTACAGCTTGCCGTCGACCTCGACCGTCTGGCCCGGGCTCTCTTCGTGGCCGGCGAACAGCGAGCCGATCATCACCATCGTGGCGCCGAAGCGCACGCTCTTGGCGATGTCGCCGTGGTGGCGGATGCCGCCGTCGGCGACGATCGGCTTGGTGGCCACGCGCGCGCACCACTTCAGCGCCGAGAGTTGCCAGCCGCCGGTGCCGAAGCCGGTCTTCAGCTTCGTGATGCAGACCTTGCCCGGGCCGACGCCGACCTTGGTCGCGTCGGCGCCCCAGTTCTCGAGGTCGATCACGGCCTCGGGCGTGGCCACGTTGCCGGCGATGACGAAGGCCTGCGGCAGCTTCGCCTTGATGTGCTCGATCATGCGCCGCACGCTCTCGGCGTGGCCGTGCGCGATGTCGATCGTGATGTAGTCGGCACCCAGGCCCTCGGTGGCCAGGCGATCGACCGTCGCGGCGTCGGCTGGCTTGACGCCCAGGCTGATCGAAACGAACAGGCCCTGCTCTCGCATGCGGCGTGCGAAGGCGACGTTGTCCAGATCGAAGCGGTGCATCACGTAGAAGTGATCCTGCCTTGCGAGCGTCTCGACGATCGCTTCGTCGACGACGGTCTTCATGTTCGCCGGCACCACCGGCAGCGCGAAGCGGCGCGGGCCGAAGCTCATCGTGGTATCGCACGCAGCGCGGCTGTCGACGCGGCACTTGCGCGGCAACAGCAGGATGTTGTCGTAGTCGAAGATTTCCATCAGGCCTCCCGCCGGGCCGTCCCAAGGGAGGGCTGCGCCCCAGGGGCCACAAAGGGGCCCCTGCGTGGCCCTTGGGGCAGCGAACGAATGTGAGTGTGGGGGTTCATGGAACGTCGCTCCAGCAGGGGTGGGTCAGCGAGCGCTTGACCGGGTGCCGGTACCCCCTTTCCCGCGAGGCCGAGCGTGTGCGCGGGAGCGGGAAAAGAAAACCGGGCGCCTGAATTTGGGCCCGGTAGCGAATTCTACGCGCTCAAATCCCGCCCGACCGTGGCGAAGTGCGCGGCTGGGGAGGGCGGAAGCCGGCCGCGGCGCACAGGTGCTTCCGATAATCGACGCTAGCAACTTGTTACCGTCCAACTTCGCGTGAACACTCGCCCAAGCCAGCCTGCCTCGCTCGCCCTCGCGCGCCGTCGGCCCTGGCATGCCTTCGAACGCTGGTTCGTGCAGCGAGCGGTGGCCGCACCGGCATCGGTTTTGCCCGAGCCCACGACCGAGGTCATGCCCGACGCCAGGCCCGAGCCACCACCCGCAGCGGGGCCCGACCCGATGTTCGCGGCTGTCTTCGATCGATCGAGAGACGGCTTGCTGGTGTGCACCGTCGGCGGCACCGTGCAGTCGTGCAATGCCGCTGCCTGCCAGTTGCTCGGGGTCGACACGGCCGGACTGATCGGCCGGCCGGTGACGGATGCGCTGGCGCCCCAGGCGTCGGAGCAGTCGATCCCGCTGCGCGAGGGCGAGGGCATCATCCGGGTCGGTCGGGCGCCCGGCACCTTGCTGTCGGTGCGCGTGACACCGGTGGACACCGCTGCCGGCCCAATGGTGATCGTGCACCTGCATCCCGCGGTCGATCACGACGAAACCCAGGTGCGCCTGACGCAGTTGGCCAATTTCGACAGCCTCACCGGGCTGCCCAACCGGGCTCAGTTCCGTGAGCGATTGAGCGAGGCGATGGCGCGGGCGCAGCGCTCCGGGCAGCCGATGGCGTTGATGTTTCTCGATCTCGACCGCTTCAAGCTGGTGAACGACAGCCTGGGTCACGAGGTCGGTGATCGGCTGCTGCAGCATGTCAGCGCCACCTTGACGAGTTGCCTGCGCGGCGGAGACATGATCGCGAAGGACAGCCCGACTTCACATACGCTGTCGCGCCTGGGCGGCGACGAGTTCACCGTGATTGCCGAGAACATCGGCAGTCCCGAAGACGCCGCCCATGTGGCGCGGCGCATGCTCGACGCACTGAACGCACCTTTCATCGTCGGCGAAGAAGAAATCGTGACCTCGGCCAGCATCGGCATCTCGATGTACCCGACGGACGATGTCGACCTGGATGGACTGATCCGCCACACCGACATGGCGATGTACCGCGCCAAGTCGATCGGCCGCGGTACGTACAGCTTCTTCAGCGACGACCTGACTGCTGCGGTCGCCGCACGGATGTCGCTCGAGGGCCACTTGCGCCGCGCCATCGAGCGCAACGAGTTCGTGCTGCACTATCAGCCGAAGGCTGACCTGCGCACCGGCGAGATCACCGGCGTCGAAGCGCTGCTGCGCTGGCAACGACCCGGACACGGGTTGATCGCGCCCGACCGTTTTGTCAGTGTGCTCGAAGAAACCGGCTTGATCCTGCCGGTCGGCGCCTGGGTCATTCGCGCCGCGTGCCAGCAATTGGCGGCATGGGATCGTCTGGGCCTGCCGCCGGTTCGGCTGGCGGTGAATCTGTCGGCGCGGCAATTCCGTCACCAGTACCTGGCCTCGTTGATCGAAGACTCGTTGCGCGAGAACACCATCGAACCGGATCGCCTCGAGATCGAGCTCACCGAGTCGTTGCTGATGGAGGACAACGAAACCACGCGCGCGATGTTCGAACACTTCCGCCGCATCGGCGTGCGCGTGGCCATCGACGATTTCGGTACCGGCCACTCATCGCTCAGCTACATCAAGCGATTCAACATCGACTCGTTGAAGATCGACCGCTCGTTCGTGCAGTCGCTGCCGGACAACGACGAGGACGTGGCCATCGCCGCGGCGGTCATCGCACTCGGCCGCAGCATGCGGATGTGTGTCGTCGCCGAGGGCGTCGAGACGATGTCGCAGGCCGAGTTGCTGCTCGAACTGGGCTGCGACGAGATGCAGGGTTATCTGCTCAGCCGGCCGATGGCGGGCACCGACTTCGTGGCCTGGATGGTCGAGCACAAGCGCAGCCGGGCGCGCCGGCGCTCGCGCGGCCGCTTCACCGACACCTACGCCGACACCGGCCCGATCACCTTGTTCAGCATGAACGAGGCCGAGTAGCGCGCTGCGTCTGCACGCGACCCGCACCACCTGCGCCGTCTCAGTCCGATCCGCCGGAGACTGCCGCCGCCCGCGGCGGCATCGCGAACAAGCGGCCGAGGTCGACCGTCGGCGTCCGGCCGAGTTGGCGCCCGGGTCCGGCAAACCAGCGGCTCGCGCGCTCGCGGCCGAGGTCGCGCAGGTGCTCGAGAAAAGGCAGGTGCGCGATCAGCTTGGTTTCCTGGGGCAGTTCACCGAGGTCGTCGTGGGCGTCGATCAGGTGCGTGCGCAAGCGCACGAGGTGACGTTGCAGGGCACCGAACGGCCAGGGCGACCGGCGCGCGGTGGTGCACAGGTCACCCAGCAGGCTGGCCTCGCGCAGAAAGGCGGCGTTGAACGCGAAGTCGAGCACGCGACCGCGAATTTCCTCGGCGCTGGTCGGTGACTTGGCATAAGTCAGCGGGCTGAGGCACACGATCAGCAGGTCGGGCACGCCGATGTGCAGCAGCGGGGCCAGGGCCGGATTGGCGCTGTAGCCGCCATCCCAGTACGGCTCGCCATCGATCTCGACAGCCGATTGCAGCGTCGGCAGGCAAGCCGACGCGAGCAGCGCGTCGGCCGTCACGTCGGCGTTGTCGAACAAGCGCAGTCGGCCGCTGTTCGCGTGCGTGGCGGCGACGAACAGGCGTGGCGCTGCCGCGGTGCGCAGGCGCTCGAAGTCGATCTGCTGGCAGAGCACGTCGCGCAGTGGATTGAGCCCGAGCGGGTTCAGCTGGTGCGGCGACAGCAGGCGCGCCCAGTGCATCCAGGCACGTGCGGCCGGTGCGAAGGCCGGCTGCTCGCTGCTGCCGACCAGGAAGGCGTCCAGCGGCGCGCTGCTGCCCACGGCCTGCCAGAAACGCTGCAACGCGGCGCGCGCGCCCTCAGGGCCGTGCTCGAGCAGGCCGTGCGCGAGCACGACCGCGTTCATCGCGCCGGCGCTGGTGCCGCTGAGTGCGGCGATCGAGGCGCGGCCGTCCTCGAGCAGGCGGTCGAGCACGCCCCAGGTGAAGGCGCCATGCGCACCGCCGCCCTGCAGCGCGAGGCTGATCGGCGTGGGGCGAGAACGGAAGAGTCCGGGCATGGGCCGCGATGATGCGCTTGCGAGGTGACAAGCACGTAACGTGCCGCACGCCTCCTAGAATGGTTGCATGCCCCTCTCCGTCGAAGACCGCCCCGTTGCTGCCGCCAACGATCGCCTGCTGCGCCACCTCAACCCCGAGCAGCTCGCCGCAGTGACGCTGCCGGCCGAGCCGGCGCTGATCCTGGCCGGCGCCGGTTCGGGCAAGACGCGCGTGCTGACCACCCGCATCGCCTGGCTGCTGTCGACCGGCCAGGTGTCGCCGGGCGGCATTCTCGCGGTGACCTTCACCAACAAGGCCGCCAAGGAGATGCTGGCGCGGCTGACGACGATGTTGCCGGTCAACGTGCGCGGCATGTGGATCGGCACCTTCCACGGCCTGTGCAATCGCTTCCTGCGCGCGCACTGGAAGCTCGCCGGGCTGCCGCAGTCGTTCCAGATCCTCGACAGCGCCGATTCGCTGTCGGCCGTCAAGCGCGTGATCAAAGGCATGAACCTCGATGAGGAGCGCTTCGTGCCCAAGCAGGTGGCGTGGTTCATCGCCGGCAGCAAGGACGAAGGCCTGCGCCCGCGCGACGTCGAGATCCGCGACGAGCAGACGCGCAAGCTGGTCGAGATCTACCAGGCCTACGAAGAGCAGTGCCAGCGCGAAGGCGTGGTCGATTTCGCCGAGCTGATGCTGCGCACGGTCGAGCTGCTGCGCGACAACGATCCGCTGCGCGCGCATTACCAGCATCGCTTCAGCCACGTGCTGGTCGACGAGTTCCAGGACACCAACCGCTTGCAGTACCGCTGGCTGCAGATGTTCGCACCCCCGCCAGCCAAGGCGGGGGCCTCCGAGTCCTCGGGGACCGAGCAAAGCGTGTTCGCCGTCGGCGACGACGACCAGAGCATCTACGCGTTCCGCGGCGCGCAGGTCGGCAACATGGCCGACTTCGAGCGCGAGTACCGCGTGCGGCGCGTCATCAAGCTCGAAGAGAACTACCGTTCGTTCGGCAACATCCTCGACGCCGCCAACGGCCTGATCGCGCACAACGCCAAGCGCCTGGGCAAGAACCTGCGCACCGAGGCCGGGCCCGGCGAGCCGGTGCGGGTGGTCGAGGTGACCAGCGACTACGCCGAGGCGCAGTGGGTGCTCGACGAACTGCGGCAATTGCACCGCGGCGGCATGCCGCGCTCGGAGATCGCGCTGCTCTACCGCAGCAACGCGCAGAGCCGGGTGCTCGAGAGTGCGCTGTTCAACGCCGGCATCCCGTACCGCGTCTATGGCGGGCTGCGCTTCTTCGAGCGCGCCGAGGTCAAGCACGCGCTGGCGTATCTGCGCCTGCTGGAGAACCCGAACGACGACACCAGCTACCTGCGCGTGGTGAATTTCCCGGCGCGCGGCATCGGCGCGCGCACGCTCGAACTGCTGCAGGACGCGGCGCGCGCCAGTGGCCGCAGCCTTTGCCAGAGCGTCGGTGCGGTGGCCGGCAAGGGCGGCGGCAACCTGAGCAGTTTCAACCGCCTGATCGACGAGCTGCGCGAAGGCACACGCGGCCAGACGCTGCGCGAGATCATCGAAGCGATGTTGCAGCGCTCGGGCCTGGTGGACTTCTACCGCACCGAGAAGGAAGGCCAGGACCGCATCGAGAACCTCGACGAACTGGTCAACGCCGCCGAGGCCTTCGTCACGCAGGAGGGCTTCGGCAAGGACGCGGTGGCGCTGCCGGTCGACGAGCAGGGCCCGGGGTCGATCGCCGGGGGTGCGGCGCTGCTGGCCGAGACGCTGACGCCCGACGCCGAGACGGGCGAGATCATGAGCCCGCTGGCGGCGTTCCTGACCCACGCCGCACTGGAAGCCGGCGACAACCAGGCCCAGGCCGGGCAGGACGCGATCCAGCTGATGACGGTGCATGCCGCCAAGGGGCTGGAGTTCGACGCGGTGTTCATCACCGGCCTCGAAGAGGGCCTGTTCCCGCACGAGAACGCGATGGCCGATCACGACGGCCTCGAGGAAGAGCGGCGCCTGATGTACGTGGCCATCACGCGGGCCAGGAAGCGGCTGTATCTCAGCTTCAGCCAGACGCGCATGCTGCACGGCCAGACGCGCTACCACGTCAAGAGCCGCTTCCTCGACGAGCTGCCCGAGGCGACGCTGAAGTGGCTGACGCCGAAGACGCCAGGGCTTCGGTTCGGGCTATGCGCGCGAGTACCAGAACGCCTGGGCGCGCGGCAGCGGCCTCGATGGTCGGTGCCGGCCGCGTCGCGGCACCGCCGCCACCGCCGGCTTACGCCGCGCGCCACGGCCAGGGCTGCGTCGGGCCAGAGCGTGTTCCACACCAAGTTCGGCGAAGGCGTGATCCTCACGCTCGAGGGCAGTGGCGACGATGCGCGCGCGCAGGTCAATTTCGGCCGCCACGGTGCGAAGTGGCTGCAGCTGTCGATCGCCAAGCTGACGCCGGTGAACTGACCCGCGCTATTCGCTCGCGGTGGCTGCATCGCCGCCGGCCACCACGTCGACGGTCTTCTCGATCACCTTGCCGGTGACCTTGACGCCGGTGCTGACCACCGCGCCACCGATGCTGAGGCCGCACCGGCCGCGGCCCCGACCACGTTGACGACGGCGCAACCGCCGAGCCCGATCGACAGGGCCACTGTCAGCGCATGGCGGCGGTGGGCTTCAGTAACCGGAAAGGGGTGGCGATCGCGCCAGGATTGTCGCCGCGCGCGCGGTGGGCTTGTTTCCGAACATGACAGCGCCGTCACGCACCGGTCATGGCGCTTTCATGCGGACTGGCGAGCATCCATCGATCCGTTGTCACCCCCTATCGAAGGAAGCCCATGAACAAGCCACACGACTTGCCGTTTCACCCGGTTGTCATCGATGACGCCGACCTGAATCCGTCCGCCCACCCAGCTTCAACGAGGTGCTCGACGCGCGCCTGTCGCGCCGCTCGCTGCTGCGCGGCGGCGTCGGCGGTGCGGCAACAGCGGTGCTCGGCAGCTTCGGGCTGGCCGCCTGCGGCGGCGCTGGCGAGGCCGTCGCCGGCACCACCGAAACGCCCCAGGCCAAGAACGACAAACCGATCCAGACCTTGAGCTTTGCCGCCGTGCCCAAGAGCCTCGCCGATGGGGTCATCGTGCCCGTCGGCTACAGCGCCACGGTGATCTACGCGCTCGGCGACCCGCTCGATTCTGCGACGCCCGATTACAGCAACGACGGCAGCGACGCCGGCTTCGAGCAACGCGCCGGTGATCATCACGATGGCATGGAGTATTTCGGTCTCAGTGGCGATGGTCGCCGCCGCGACCCAAAAGGCAGCGTGCGCGGCCTGCTGGCAATGAACCACGAGGCCACCAGCCAGCGCGACATCCGTTCGTATTACCTGCACGTCGACGGTGGCACGCTGCTGCCGCGGCCGAAATCCGAGACCGACAAGGAGGTCGCGATCCATGGCATCTCGGTGGTCGAGGTGCGCAAGACCAGCGGCACGTTCGCCACGGTGCGCGGCTCGGCCTACAACCGCAGGATCACGCCGTTGACGCCGCTGCAATTGTCCGGTCCGCTGCGTGGCCATGCGTTGGCGCGCACCCGGTACGCGCCGGCCGGCACGGGTGCACGTGGCACGATCAACAACTGCGGCTCGGGCTACGCGCCGTGGGGCACCTACCTGAGCGGCGAAGAGAACTGGGCTGGTTACTTCACGCGCGGCGCCACCGACGACGCAGCGCGCGTCGCCGCGGGCGACGCCAAGAGCGTGGCCTCGCTGCGCCGCTACGGGCGCAACCAGGGCGCGGCCAGCCGCCACGGCTGGGAGACCGCCGGCAGCGAAGACATCTACGCGCGCTGGAACATCGGCGTCGTCGGAGCCACGTCGAGCGACGATTACCGCAACGAGCTCAATACCTTCGGCTACATCGTCGAGGTCGACCCCTACGACAAGGCCGCCGCGGTCAAGAAGCGCAGTGCACTCGGCCGCTTTGCCCACGAGAGTGCCGCGTTCGCTCCGTGCAAGGCCGGCGCGCCGCTGGTGGTATACATGGGTGACGATTCGCGCGGCGAGTACATCTACAAGTACGTCTCGAGCGCGCGCTGGAGCGACGCCGATTACGAACCCGCCGACCGCATCGCCACCGGCGACAAGTACCTCGACGATGGCAAGTTGTATGTCGCCAGGTTCATGGCCGACGGCAGCGGCGACTGGATCGAGCTGTCGATCGCCAACCCGCTGATCAGCGGCTATTCGACCTATGCTTTCGCCGATCAGACCGACGTTCTGGTCAATGCACGCCTGGCTGCCGACGCAGTCGGTGCGACCAAGATGGACCGTCCCGAGTGGTGCGCGGTGCACCCGACGACCGGCGAGGTCTACTACACGCTGACCAACAACAGCAACCGCAAGCTGCAGCCCACGAGCTCACAGCAGGGCCTGGATGCCGCCAACCCGCGCAGCTACAGCGACAGCTACGACGGTGCCGCAGCGGGCGCACCGGGCAACGTCAATGGCCACATCATCCGCATGGCCGAGGCCGGCGGCGAGGCGGCTGCCACGCGCTTCGCCTGGGACGTCTACCTGTTCGGCGCGCAAGCCGATGCCGACCCGACCAAGGTCAATCTGTCGTCGCTGACGGCCGACCAGGACTTCTCCAGTCCCGACGGCCTGTGGTTCAGCCCGAGCACCCAACTGTGCTGGATCCAGACCGATGACGGCGCCTACACCGACGTCAGCAACTGCATGATGCTGGCGGCCGTGCCGGGCCGCGTTGGCGATGGCCGCAAGCTGACGCTGAACTACACCCGTACCGATGGCAGCACGGTGGCGATCGACACCTACATCGGCGCGACGCCGTCGGCCGAGCGACTCAAGCGCTTCCTGGTCGGCCCGGTCGACTGCGAGATCACTGGCTGCAGCGAGACGCCGGACGGCCGCGCGCTGTTCGTCAACATCCAGCACCCGGGCGAAACCCTGGCGGCGACGTCGGACGTGACCGATCCGAGCAAGTACCCGAGCCATTGGCCCGGCAATGCCGGCTACGGCGCCGGTGGCGCAACGGCACGCCCGCGCTCGGCCACCATTGTCATCACCAAGCTCGACGGCGGCCGCATCGGCACCTGAGCAGGCCCTGACGATCAGTGGGGTTGCGTCGGCGTCTCGTCGTCGAAGCAACCCCGGTAGGTGAACAGCAACGAGACGTAGAAAGCGGTCGAGAACATCAGCCCGGCCGGGACCGCGGCCAGCCCGACCAGTTGCGGTGCGCCGATCAGCGCGAACAGCCCGCCGGCGGCGACGCCGAACAGCACGATCGTCAAGGTCCAGGCCAGCCCGTAGACGAGGAAGGCGCCCCGGCTGCGCCAGCACGCCAGCGTGCTCGAGAACAGGGCCTGGGCGACGCTCTGCCCATCCCACCAGACCAGCGCGGGGGCGTGCCAGAACGGGATCGACAGCAAGGCCGTACCGCCCAGGCGCAACGCCAGGCCCTGGCGCAGGCCGGCGCTGTCGAGCAGCGCATCGATTTCCTTTTGCGCGGCGGCATCGCGCGCGCCGGCCAGCAGCACCTGCAGCCGCTCGAAGGCGCCGCCGTCCAGCGCATCGCTGGCCAGCATCACGAGGGCGCTGGTCAGCGCGTACAGGCCGCACAGCGCGAGCAAGGTCTTGCGGCGGGCCACCTCGGTGGCGCTGCCGCCGCGCAGCGCCTGCAGCAGTTGCCCCGGATGCACCGCGCCGCCGTCGAGCGCCGAGCGCGTTGCGATCATGAAACCCAGGCTGAGCAGGGGCATCGTCATCAGCAACAGCACCGCGCCGATGTAGGGCAGCGCCAGCAGGATGAGCGCCGCGAACAGGAACAGCGCGAACAGCGCCGAGAAGGCGATCGGCTTTTGCAGGAACAACGCGAAGGCCTGGCTGACCCAGGTGGCGCCCTGGCGCGGCGGGGCCGACAGCAGGCGCAGGCTCATCGGGCAACTTCCGTGCTGCGCACTGCGGTGTGGCGCTGAGGGCGGCCCGGCGCGCTCACGCGGCCTCCGGATGCCAGGGCGCGCCGACGCGCGCGCGCAGTACGCGCTCGAAGTGGGTCGGGTCGTGGGCCTTGAGCAGCGCCGCATCGCGCGGCAGATACAGGTCCCACAGCCGCGACAGCCAGAAGCGCAGGGCCGCCGCCCGCAGCAGGGCCGGCATCAGGCGGCGCTCGCTCGATGTCAGCGGCCGCACCGTGGCGTAGGCGGCGACGAAGGCCTGCGCGCGATCGTCGGCCATCGCGCCGCTTTCGAGGTCGATGCACCAGTCGTTCAGGCACACGGCGATGTCGAACAGGAAGGCATCGACGCCGGCGAAGTAGAAGTCGAAGAAGCCCGACAGCCGTTCGTGGCCGACGGGACCGCGCTCGAACATCACGTTGTCGCGGAACAAGTCGGCATGGATCGGCCCGCGCGGCAGGCTGGCATGGGCCGGCGACGCGGCGAGCTGCTGCTGGAACGCGAGTTCGCCGTCGATCAGGGCGCGCTGGTCGTCGTCGAGAAAGGGTCGCACCAGCGGCACCGTCTCGATCCACCAGGGCAGCCCGCGCAGATTGGGCTGCGACAGCGGGAAGTCCCGGCCGGCCTGATGCATGCGCGCGAGCATCGTGCCGACCTGGCTGCAGTGGTCGACGTCGGGCGCGAGCTGGTGGCCGCCCTCGAGCTTGTCGACGAGCGCCGCGGGCCTGCCCTTGAGCGCGTGCAGGATCTCGCCTCCGGGATCGGCCTGGGGCGCGGGCACCGGGATGCCGCAACGCGCCAGGTGGCGCATCAGGTGCAGGTAGAACGGCAATTGCTCGAACGTCAGGCGTTCGAAGATCGTCAGCACCCAGTGCTGCGTGACGCCGCCGCGCTCGGTGTCGACGAAGAAATTGCTGTTCTCGATGCCGGCCTGGATGCCGCGAAAGCCGGTCAGCGTGCCGACATCCAGCCGCGCCACGAATGCCCTGGCCTCGTCGACCGAGACCTCGGTGAAGACTGCCATCGACGCCGCGTCAGAACTTGAGCACGTTCCAGACGCGCTGGCCGGCCGCGCCCTGGCTGCCGCCGCGGCCTTGCGACGGATCGCGGCCACCGGGCGTGGGCACCACCTCGTAGACGGCGGCGTGCTTGGGCTTGACGACCAGGCTGGTGTTGAGGCCGCGCACGCGCAACTCCTCGATGCGCACGCTGTCGTCCTCGATCACGGTGCGCTGCACCTTGGGCTCGGGCACGGTGCGGCCCTGGGCCAGCACGGTGCCGGCAGTGAGCGCCAGCAGGATCGACGCGGGGAGCGATTTCATGCAGCCGATTCTACCGAGGCGTCTGCGTGGTAGCGCCGCGCGGCGCGGCGACAATCCGCGCCATGACCGATGCCGACCGCTCCGCCCCGACCGATGCGCTGCCCATCGTGCTGCTCGTCGATGGCTCGAGCTACCTGTACCGCGCCTACCACGCGATGCCCAGCCTGACCGCGCCCGACGGTTTCCCCACCGGGGCGATCCACGGTTTCGTCGCGATGCTGAAGAAGCTGCGCGCCGACGTCGGTGCCGAGCACGCGGCGTGCGTGTTCGACGCCAAGGGCAAGACCTTCCGCGACGAGTGGTACCCCGCCTACAAGGCCACCCGCTCGCCGATGCCCGAGGCGCTGGCGCAGCAGATCGCGCCGATCCACGAGGTGGTGCGCCTGCTCGGCTGGCCGGTGCTGGAAGTGCCGGGCATCGAGGCCGACGACGCGATCGGCACGCTGGCGCGGCGCGCCACCGCGAGCGGCCACCGCGTGATCGTGTCCACCGGCGACAAGGACCTGGCACAACTGGTCAACGAGCGCGTGACGCTGATCAACACGATGAGCAACGAGAAGCTCGACGTGGCCGGCGTGGCGGCCAAGTTCGGCGTGCCACCGGAGCGCATCGTCGACTACCTGACGCTGGTCGGCGACAGTGTCGACAACGTGCCCGGCGTCGAGAAGGTCGGGCCGAAGACGGCGGTGAAGTGGCTGGCCGAACACGGGTCGCTCGACAGCGTGATCGCTGCCGCCGACCGCATCGGCGGCGCTGTCGGCGAGAGCCTGAAGCGCGCGCTCGGCTGGCTGCCGATGGCCAGGAGGCTGGTCACGGTGGTCACCGATTGCGACTTGTCGGCGCACGTGCGCGGCTGGCCGCAGCTCGACGCGCTGGCGCTCGCGCCGCCCGACCGTGCCGGCCTGCTCGATTTCTACGGCCGTTACGGATTTCGCAGCTTCAGGCGCGAACTGGAGCAGGGTGCCGACGCCGGCAGCGCCGAGGCCGCCCCGGCGGCCGCCGAGGCGCCTGGCGTCGAACCCGGCCGCCCGGTGGCCGCGCTGGCGCGCAGCTACGAGACGATCCTCACGCAAGAGCGCCTCGACCACTGGCTGGCCCGGCTGCGTTCGGCAGCGCTGGTGGCGCTCGACACCGAGACCACCTCGCTCGACGCGATGACGGCGCGCATCGTCGGCATCTCGTTTGCCGTCGTTCCTGGCGAGGCGGCCTATGTGCCGCTGGCGCACAACTACGGCGACGCCCCGGCGCAACTGCCGCTGGATGCGGTGCTGGCGCAATTGAAGCCCTGGCTCGAAGACGAGGCCGCCGCCAAGGTCGGCCAGCACATCAAGTACGACACCCACGTGCTGGCCAACCACGGCATCACGGTGCGCGGCTACCGGCACGACACGCTGCTGCAGAGCTACGTGCTCGAAGCGCACCTCGCGCACAGCCTGGAAAAGCTCGCCGAGCGCCACCTCGGCCGCAAGGGGCTCTCGTACGAAGACCTGTGCGGCAAGGGTGCGAACCAGATCCCGTTCGCGCAGGTCGATGTGAACAAGGCGGCCGAGTACTCCGGCGAAGACAGCGAGATGACGCTGGCGGTGCACCAGGTGCTGTGGCCGCAGCTCGAAGCCGAGCGCGGCCTGCGCTTCGTCTACGAAAAGATCGAGATGCCGACCAGCGCGCTGCTGGCGCGCATCGAGCGCCATGGCGTGCTGATCGATGCGGCGCTGCTGGCGACGCAAAGCCGCGAGCTCGGCGAGCGCATGGTGGCGCTGGAACAGCAGGCCTATGCGCTGGCGGGGCAGCCGTTCAACCTCGGCAGCCCGAAGCAGATCGGCGAGATCCTGTTCACCAAGCTCGGGCTGCCGGTGAAGAAGAAGACCGCCAGCGGCGCGCCGTCGACCGACGAAGAGGTGCTGGCCGAACTCGCGGCCGATTACCCGCTGCCGGCCAAGATCCTCGAGCACCGCAGCTTCGCCAAGCTGAAGGGCACCTACACCGACAAGCTGCCGCTGATGGTCAACCCGGCCACCGGCCGCGTGCACACCAGCTACGCGCAGGCGGTGGCGGTGACCGGCCGGCTGGCGAGCAACGAGCCGAACCTGCAGAACATCCCGATCCGCACGCCCGAGGGCCGGCGCGTGCGCGAGGCCTTCGTCGCGCCGCCGGGGCACCGGGTCGCCAGCGCCGACTACTCGCAGATCGAGCTGCGCATCATGGCGCACGTCAGCGGCGACGAAGGCCTGACGCGCGCCTTCGCGCAAGGCCTGGACGTGCACGGTGCCACCGCCAGCGAAGTCTTCAACACACCGCTCGGCGAGGTCACGAGCGAGCAGCGCCGCTATGCCAAGACCATCAACTTCGGCCTGATCTACGGCATGGGCGTGTTCGGCCTGGCGCAGTCGCTCGGCATCGAACAGAAG
Organism: uncultured beta proteobacterium; assembly: GCA_963840805.1. Taxonomy (GTDB): domain Bacteria; phylum Pseudomonadota; class Gammaproteobacteria; order Burkholderiales; family Burkholderiaceae_C; genus CADEEN01. The sequence goes on from CAWJAJ010000006.1 coordinate 109,931, forward strand.
GCGGCCAAGGACTACATCGAGCGCTACTTCGCCCGCTTTGCCGGCGTCAAGCGCTACATGGACGAGACCAAGGCCCTGGCGGCCGAGCGCGGCTATGTCGAGACCTACTTCGGCCGTCGCATCTACCTGCCCGAGATCAAGGGTGGCAGCGGCCCGCGGCGCGCCGGCGCCGAGCGCCAGGCCATCAACGCGCCGATGCAGGGCACCGCCGCCGACCTCATCAAGCTGGCGATGCTGGCGGTACAGCAGGCCATCGACGCGCAGCAGCGTGCGACGCGCATCGTGATGCAGGTGCACGACGAACTGGTGTTCGAGGTACCCGAGGCCGAGGTCGAATGGCTGCGATCGGAGGTGCCGCGGCTGATGGCCGGCGTGGCGCAGTTCAGCGTGCCGCTGCTGGCCGAGGTCGGCGTGGGCGCGAACTGGGATCAGGCGCACTGAGCGCGGCCGGCTTCGCCGCGCCTCGCTGCGCGGGCGCGCGCGCCGGCGCGAAATCGGCCAGCAGGCGCGCCGCCGCCGCCTTGAACCGCGCCGCGTCGGCCAAGGAATGGGCCAGCATCATGGCGCCCTCGAGCGCGCCGACGAGCATGCGGGCCGCGTCGATCGGCGCGCCGGCAAAGCTCACCTGTCCCTTGCGGCGGCCACGCACCAGCACGGCGGCGAGCCAGCGTTCGTTGAGCTCGAAGAAACGCTTCAGCGCCTCGCGCATCGGCTCGGGCAACGTGGCCGACTCGGCGGCCAGCATGCCGCACAGGCACATGCGATGCTCGCCCAGCACGGTCGCGTACATCTGCGCGTAGCGCTGCAGCTTGTCGAATTCGTCGGCGCCGCCGGCGTCGATCCGGTCGAGCGCGGTGGCGAAGGCCCGTGCGTAGCGATCGATCAGGTGGCGCCCGAGCTCGGCCTTGCTCGGAAAGTGGTAGTGCAGGCTGGCCTTGGTCACCGCCAGTTCGGCGGCGATGTCGGCGTAGCTGAAGCCGTTGAAGCCCCGCGTCTGCACCAGCCGCGACGCGATATCGAGGATGCGCTGCGGGGTGTCGCGGTCGACGCCGGCTCTGCGCGCGGCTGGGAAGCTGGTTTGCATGAAGCCGATTCTAGGAACTTACCTACTGGTTGACAAACAGCTTACCAGTCAGTAGATTTGTTTCGAGCTCGGTTTGCCGGCGCCGCCGACAGCGGGCCCGGCGCTCGGCGCGCAGGACGGCGAGGAGTGCCCCTTCACGACCTGACCAAGGAGACCGTCATGGCCCGCAAGTACATCGATTGCCGCGAATTCCCGAGCGAGAAGAACTGCACCGTCGCGCTGTGCGCCGACGGTGACGACGAACTGGTGGAGGCCGCGGTGCAGCATGCCTGCGCCGTTCACGGCCATCAGGACAGCGCCGAGTTGCGCAAGCAGCTCAGGAGCCTGTTCAAGCCCGGCACGCCGCCGTTGCAGGCGCCCAAGCAGGTCAGCGCCTGAGGCGCTGGTTGGGCGCCCGGGCTGCCATTGGCGGCAACCGGGCGCCCCGGCTCCGGCCGCCCCCGATCGACTCCAACCGGGCACGATGGGCACACTGGAGGCCGCATGACCCGGTTGATCCCCCCGCTGCCGGCGCCGACGCGCCGCGATGCCCTGGGCACGCTGATCGCCAGCGGTTCCGCGATCGCCTGCCCCGCGCTGGCGTTCGCGGCAACCGGCGACGATGCCACCTACGACCAGGGCACCATCTCGCACGATGTGACCGAGTTCTTCGGCAGCACCACCGAAGGGCTGGCCAAGGTGGTCGAGAAGGCCTTCCAGGAGCATGGCCGGCCCAACGGCTACATCAAGGGCGAGGAGGCCAGCGCGGCGGTGACGGTCGGCGTGCGTTACGGCAACGGCACGCTGACGCTGAAGCACGGCGGCTCGCGCAAGGTGTACTGGTCGGGGCCGTCGATCGGCCTGGATCTCGGCGCCAACGCCGCCAAGGTCTACATCCTCGTCTACCGCCTGGCCCGCATCGACGACATCTTCAAGCGCTACGCCGGCGTCGACGGCAGCCTGTACTACATCGGCGGCGCGGGCATCAACTACCAGCGCCGCGGCAGCGTGGTGCTGGCGCCGATCCGGCTGGGTGTCGGGCTGCGCGCCGGCGCCAGCGTCGGCTACATGCATTACCGGCGCGACAAGTCCTGGCTGCCGTTGTAGCGGCGCGACCTGTCATCGCAGTGTCACCGTCGCGCCATGCCGGCGTCACGCCGGCGCGTGACGATGTCGGTCCATGCAAGCGCATGGAAACCCGTTCGACGAGGTGGCCCCCGAAGGCCTGCTGCGGCTGCGCACGGTCTGGATCTCGGATCTGCACCTGGGCACGCCGGGCTGCCAGGCGCAGGCGCTGCTGCACTTCCTCAGGCACATCGAGTGCGAGACGCTGTTCCTGGTCGGCGACATCATCGATGGCTGGCAGCTGCGCCGCGCCTGGTACTGGCCGCAGGCGCACAACGACGTGGTGCAGAAGCTGTTGCGCAAGGCGCGCAAGGGCACCCGGGTGATCTTCGTGCCCGGCAATCACGACGAGTTCGCGCGCCGCTACGCGCTGCACAACTTCGGCGGCGTCGACGTGGTCGAGGATTGGATCCACGTCACTGCCGACGGCCGCCGCCTGTGGATCACGCACGGCGACTTGTTCGACGGCGTGATCCAGTGCGCGCGCTGGCTGGCCCATCTGGGCGACCGTGCCTACGAGCTGACGCTGAAGATCAACCGCTGGCTGAACGCGGCGCGCGCACGCCTCGGGCTGCCGTACTGGAGCCTGTCCAAGGTGCTCAAGCACAAGGTCAAGCGCGCCGTCAGCTACATCGGCGAATTCGAGGCCGCGGTCGCCCGCGAAGCCAAGAAACGCGGCGTGCACGGCGTCGTCTGCGGCCACATCCACCACGCCGAGCTGCGCGAGATCGATGGCGTGCTCTACGCCAACGACGGCGACTGGGTCGAGAGCCTGACGGCGCTGGTCGAACACGCCGATGGCCGCCTGGAGATCGTCGACTGGAGCGGCCGCGCCGGCGCGGCCGTTGCCCATGCCGCTGCCGTCGTGCCGGCTTCGGCGGCCGAGCCGTCGCCCGCCATACCGCCCGATCTGCCGCGGCCCTTGCCGCTGCCGGCACTGCCGCGCGAGGCGCTGACGGCCGGCCGATGAGGATCGCGCTCGTCACCGATGCCTGGCTGCCGCAGGTCAACGGCGTCGTCACGACGCTGGTCGAATTGGTGGCCGGGCTGCGTGCGCGCGGCCACTCGGTGCACCTGATCGAGCCGTCGGCGCACCGGCGCTTTGCCTGCCCCGGCTACCGCGAGCTCGAACTGGCCTGGCGGCCCGGCCGCATCGTCGGCGATCAGCTCGACGCGTTGGCGCCCGATGCGGTGCACATCGCCACCGAGGGGCCGATCGGCGGCGCCGCACGGGCCCACTGCCTGCGCCGAGGCTGGCGCTTCACGACCGCCTTCCACACCCGCTTCCCCGAGATCCTGGCCAAGGCCCTGCACCTGCCGAGCCGCTGGGGCTACGCCTGGTTCCGGCGCTTCCATGCGCCGGCGGCGGCGGTGATGGTGCCGTCCACCGGCATGTTCGGCATCCTGCGCAGCCACGGCTTCGCCAACCTGCGGCGCTGGTCGCACGGTGTCGACCTGTCGCTGTTCCAGCCACAGCCGGGCGCCGACCTCGGCCTGCCGCGGCCGCTGTGGCTGCATGTCGGGCGCCTCTCGTACGAGAAGAATCTCGAGGCCTTCCTGCGGCTGGAGCTGCCGGGCTCGAAGGTGGTCTACGGCAGCGGGCCGCTGGCCCAGCGCCTGCAGCGCGAGTACCCGGCGGTGCACTGGCGCGGCGTGGTGCCGCGCGGCGAACTGCCGCGCATCTACAGCGCCGCGGACGTGTTCGTGTTTCCCGGCCGCAGCGAGACCTTCGGCCTGGTGATGCTCGAAGCGATGGCCTGCGGCACGCCGGTGGCGGCCTTCCCGGTGGCCGGGCCGAACGACGTCGTCGGCCGCTCGCGCGGTGGTGTGCTCGACGACGACCTGCGCGAGGCGGCCCTCGCGGCCCTCGCGCTGCCGCGCGCGGGGCCGTCGAGCGGGCACGGCACTTCGATTGGCGCCGCGTCTGCGACGAGTTCGAGCAGGGATTGGTGCGCGCCGGCGCTGTCACGCCACTGTCGCAAAAGGTTCATAAACTCGGCGCATGACCGAGGAGCGTGCCGCCAGCGAGGCCGCCGCGGCCGACGGCGCGGCACCCGCGCAGCGGCCGGGGCTGCTCAACCGCGAGCAGGCGATCCTGGCCTTCAACCGCGCGTGCTGGCGCAGGCCGAGCGCGCCGACGTGCCGCTGCTCGAGCGGCTGCGCTACATCACCATCGTTTCGTCCAACCTCGACGAGTTCTTCGAGGTGCGCTTCGCCGACTACCTGGAGGCGGTGCGCGCGTCCGACGACGCCGCGTCGCGGCGCGAGATGGACGCGCTGGCGGCCACCGCGCACGCGCTGATCGACGCGCAGTACGCGCTGTTCAACGAACAGGTGATGCCGGCCCTGGCGCGTGCCGGCATCGACATCGTCAATCACGCCCAGCGCAATGCCGCGCAGCGGCGCTGGGTGGCGAAGTTCTTCGAGCAGCAGGTGCGGCCGCTGCTGACGCCGGTCGGGCTGGATCCGGCGCATCCGTTCCCGCTGGTGGCCAACAAGAGCCTGAACTTCATCGTGCGGCTGGGCGGCCGCGACGCCTTCGGGCGCGAGAACCGCATTGCCATCGTCAAGGTGCCGCGCGTGCTGCCGCGCGTGATCCGGCTGCCCGACGCGCTGTGCAAGCCGGGCCGGCAGGGCTTCGTGCTGCTGTCCAGCGTGATCCGCGCGCATCTGGAGAGCCTGTTTCCGGGCCGCACCGTCGAGTCGTTCTCGCAGTTTCGCGTCACGCGCGATTCCGAGCTGGAGGTCGACGAGGACGACGTGGCCAACCTGCGCCAGGCGCTGCGCTCGGGCCTGACCACGCGCCACTTCGGCCAGGCGGTCCGGCTCGAGGTGGTCAACACCTGCCCGCCCGAGCTGTGGCAACTGCTGCTCGAGCAATTCAGCCTGCCCGAGGCCGCGCTGTACCGCGTCAACGGGCCGGTCAATCTGGTGCGCCTGGCGCAGCTGATCGACCAGGCTAGCGACGACTCGATCGGCGGACCGGCGCTGCGATTCGCGCCCTACGAACCGGCCTGGCCGCAAGCCCGCTTGCCGCGCGGCGAGTCGATCTTCACGCGCCTGCGCGAGCACGGCGACGTCTTGCTGCACCACCCGTTCGAGAGTTTCGAGCCGGTGGTGGCGTTCCTGCGCGAGGCGGTGAACGACCCCAATGTGCTGGCCATCAAGCAGACCATCTACCGCACCGGCAGCGACAGCGAGTTGATGGTATTGCTGATCGAAGCGGCGCGTCGCGGCAAGGAAGTGACGGTGGTGGTGGAGCTGAAGGCGCGCTTCGACGAAGAGGCCAACATCAACTGGGCCGAGCGGCTGGAGGCCGTGGGCGCCCAGGTGGTGTACGGCATCGTCGGCCTGAAGACCCACGCCAAGTTGCTGCTGGTGACGCGGCGCGAGGGGCCCGGCGAGGGTCAGGCGCGGTCGTCAGTTGTGTTGCGACGCTACGTGCACCTGTCGACCGGCAACTACAACCCGCGCACCGCGCGGCTCTACACCGACGTCAGCTACCTGACGGCCGACGCCGACCTCACCGCCGACGCCGATGCGGTGTTCCAGCAGCTCGCCAGCCAGACCCGTGCGCGCGCACCGCGGCAGTTCCTGACCGCTCCGTTCGTGCTGCACCGGCGCATGGTGGCGCTGGTCGGGCGCGTCGCCGATGCCGCCCGCGCCGGTGCGCCGGCGCGCATCGTGGCCAAGCTCAATGCGCTGACCGATCCGGTGCTGATCGATGCGCTGCTCGAGGCCGGCCGCGCCGGTGCGCAGATCGACCTGATCGTGCGCGGCGCCTGCCTGCTGCCGCCCGGCGTGGCGGGCTTCAGCGACAACATCCGCGTGCGCTCGGTCGTCGGCCGCTTTCTCGAACACACGCGCGTGCTGTACTTCCGCTGGGGCGAGGCTGAGGCCGACGAGGCGCTGTACCTGTCGAGTGCCGACTGGATGAGCCGCAACATGTTCCGCCGCATCGAGATCGCCTGGCCGGTGCGCGATGCCGCGGCTGCGCCAGCGCGTGATCGACGAATGCCTGGTGCCTTACCTGCACGACCGGCGCGATGCCTGGGTCCAGCTGGCCGACGGCAGCTACCGCCGTGTCGCCGAAGACGGCGTCAGCGCGCAGCAGGCCCTGATGCGGCGTTACCGGACGCTGATGGACCTGATCCTGTGGCGCCACGCCGAAGCCCTCGACGTCGACGACGGCGAGGACCTCGATCGCGCGTTGACCGGCCGCGGCGAGCGCCAGGCTGCGCGCATGGCGAGCTGGCTCAACCAGCATCTGCCCGCGACCACGCGCATCCTCGTCAGCCCGGCGCGGCGCGCGCAGCAGACCGCCGCGGCGCTCGACCGCAAGTTCAAGACCGTCGCCGCGCTGGCGCCGGGTGCCACCGTGCACGCCCTGCTGGCCGCGGCGCGCTGGCCCGAGGCCAGCGAGCCGGTGCTGGTGGTCGGCCACCAGCCGACGCTGGGCCTGGCCGCGGCCTATCTGATGGCCGGCGTGGTGCAGCCGTGGAGCGTGAAGAAGGGCGCGGTGTGGTGGCTGCGCCGACGCCACCGCGACGCCGGCGGCGAAGGCGAGGCGGCCGGACCGTGCTGGTCACGGTGCGCGGGCCCGACAGCGCCTGATCACGCGAGCGCCTGGCGCAGCGCGTGCAACACGCCTTCGGGGCACTCCTGCATCAGGAAATGACCGGCGGGCACGGTGTGCACGGTGGCCTTCAGCGACGTGGCCAGCTGCTGCGCGGCGTGGGCGGGGTCATCTGGTCGAGCTGCGCCAGCACCAGATGCGCCGGGCAGCGCACCCGCTCGGCGGCTTGCAGGCCATGCGCATAGGCATTGCACGCCGCGAAATCGGTGTGGAACAGCAGCGGGTCCCGGCCATGGGCGAGCACCTGGCGCATCAGCGCACGCGCAGCCGCCGCGCAGCCACGCGCCCGGGCCGGGGTACGACGGCTTGGCCGCCAGCGTCGAGAACGAGTACATCACCACGCGGTCGATGGCGGCCAGCGCGTCGCTCGTGCCCAGGTCGAGCAGCACCGCCGGCACCGCCATCGGGCACGCGGTGCCGAGCATCACCAGGCGCGTCGCCCGCTCCGGCGCGCGGCGCCGCGGCCTCGAACGCAACCAGCGAGCCCATGCTGTGGCCGGCCAGTGCCGCCTGCTCGACGCCGGCGGCGTCGAGCAGTGCGAGCAACCAGTCGGCCATCGCGTCGATGCTCGGCAGCGCCGGCCCGGCGCTGCGCATGTGGCCCGGCAGGTCGGGCGCGAGAACGCTCCAGCCGTGGTGCGCGAACCAGCGCGCGAGCAGCGTGAAGATGCCGTGGTCGTTCATCGCGCCATGCACGAACACGACGCAGGGCAGGGAGGCATCGAAGGGCTTGCCGCCGGTGTAGGCGTAGGCCTCGCGGCCGTCGACGACCAGCTTCATGCGCGGCCTTCTCCGCGGCCTTCAAGGCCCGCTTCAGATCCTCGATCAGATCGTCGGGATCCTCCAGGCCGATCGACAGCCGGATCGTGCCCGGCCCGATGCCGGCCTGGGCCAGCGCCGCGTCGTCCATGCGGAAGTGCGTCGTCGACGCCGGATGGATCACCAGCGAGCGGCAGTCGCCGACGTTGGCCAGGTGCGAGAACAGCTTCAGCGCCTCGATGAACGCGACGCCCTGCCGGCGTGAGCCCTTCAGGTCGAAGCTGAACACCGCGCCGCAACCTTTGGGCAGCAGCCGCTCCGCCAGCGCGTGGCTCGGGTGGCCTTCGAGTTCGGGGTAGCCGACGCCCGCCACCATCGGGTGCGCCGCCAGGAACGCCACCACCTTGCGCGTGTTCTCGACATGCCGCGCCATGCGCAGCGGCAGCGTCTCGATGCCCTGCAGCATCAGCCACGCGGTGTGCGGGCTCATGCAGGCGCCGAAGTCGCGCAGGCCCTCGCGGCGCGCGCGCAGCAGGAAGGCGCCGTCGCTCGACTCTTCGGCGAACACCATGCCGTGAAAGCCGGCGTAGGGCTGGTTCAGCTCCGGGAATCGCGTCGCCTCGCTCCAGTCGAAGCGCCCGCCGTCGACCAGCACACCGCCGACCACCGTGCCATGGCCACAGAGGAACTTGGTGGCCGAATGGAAGATCAGGTCGGCGCCATGGTCGAACGGCCGCATCAGGTACGGTGTCGTGAAGGTCGAATCGACCAGCAGCGGCACACCGGCGTCATGCGCGATGGCCGATACCGTCGGGATGTCGAGCACGTCGAGGCCGGGGTTGCCGAGCGTCTCGCCGAACAGCAGCTTCGTTTGCGGCCGGATCGCGGCGCGCCAGCCGTCGATGTCGCCCGGCTTGACGAACGTGGTGTCGATGCCGAAGCGCGCCAGCGTATAGGCCAGCAGGTTGTGCGAGCCGCCGTACAGCGCCGAGCTGGAGACGATGTGCGCGCCGGCACCGGCCAGCGTGGCGATGGCCAGGTGCAGCGCCGCCTGCCCGCTGGCGGTGGCGATGGCGCCGACGCCGCCCTCGAGCGCCGCCATGCGCTCCTCGAACACGGCGTTCGTCGGATTGCTGATGCGGCTGTAGACATGCCCCGAGCGCTCGAGGTTGAACAGCGACGCGGCGTGCTCGCTGGACTCGAACACGAAGGAGGTCGACAGGTGGATCGGCAGCGCCCGGGCGCCGGTGGCGGGGTCGGGCGCGGCGCCGGCATGCAGCGCCAGCGTGTCGAATCCGGGGTCGGAGGGGCCGGGCATGGGGCGTTCCCTTGGGATGGCGAGGGTGTCGGTCGGCGTCATTGTGTGCTATGTTTTTCGCGTCTTCGTTCATCTCCTGGAGCCACCATGAAAGTCAGCGACATCCTGCGCGTCAAGGGCAGCACGCTGTACACCGTCAGCCCCGACGAGTCGCTGGCCGAGGCGCTGCGCACGATGGCCGGGCTCGACATCGGCTCGCTGGTGGTGATGAGCCACGGTGAACTCGCCGGCATGCTGACCTTCCGCGAAGTGATCCAGGCCGTGGTGCGCAACGGCGGCGCCGTCGGTGACAGCACCGTGCGCGCGGTGATGGACGACTTCCCACTCACCTGCACGCCCGAGACCGACCTCGACGAAGTGCGCCGCATGATGCTGCAGCGCCATGCGCGCTACCTGCCGGTGATGAACCAGCGCACGCTGATGGGCGTGATCTCGTTCTACGACGTGGCCAAGGCGGTGGTCGACTCGCAGGACTTCGAGAACCGCATGTTGAAGGCGTATATCCGCGATTGGCCGGTCGAGGAACCCGAAGCGGCCAAGGGCGGGCAGCCGACGGGATGACGTCTCTGTTGGCGCGTGCGTGCGGGCATTAGCGCGAGCAAAGTCGCAGGCGGGCCGCCGGCAGCGCTTCGATGCAGCGCCCCTCGCTGCGCGAGGGGTTCCCTTGTATGTTGGAACTCGACTATCTTTGTCATGGGTGGTCGAGGGCAGTGGGCAAGTGGGCGGAGGCCGGCGCGGTGGGCAACGCGAAGCGTTGTCCACGGCCAGCCGGCCGCTTCGGCCGCAGGCCGAACTGTCCACTTGTCCACTGCCCGTGTGGCCGCCATAGCTTCGTGGTCGGTGCGCCAAACCTGTTGTTCCCTTGGGCCTCGAGCCCGTAGCGCAGCGTGGGGTCAACGCACTGGCCCGTTTCCTCCAACTCGTGTAGCCCGAACGGTTGCCAACCATGAACTTGCATCCACAAGGTAGGGTAGCGAAGCGCGACGCGCGCCCGAACGCCGGCATCGACGTCTCCAAGCAGCATCTGGACGTGTGCTGCGATGGCGATGAATGGCGTGCGGGCAACGATGCGCCCGGATGGAACGAGTTGATCGCGAAGCTCGAGGCCGCCGAGGTGGACCTGGTGGTGCTGGAGGCCACCGGCGGATACGAACGGGGCGTGGTGTGTGCCTTGCAGGCCGCCGGGATGGCGGTGGCACGCGTCAACCCGCGCCAGGCGCGTGACTTCGCCAAGTCCATGGGCGCACTGGCCAAGACCGACCGCATCGACGCGCGTTGTCTGCGCGACTTCGCCGACGTGCTGGCGCGCCACCAGGAGCGCGAGAAGTACCTCCTGGTGCCTGCCGATCCGCAGCGCGAGGCCTTGGCCGCGCTCATGCTGCGGCGCAGCCAACTCATCGACATGCGCGTGGCCGAGACGCAGCGCCTGGCGCAAGCCAACGCGCGTGCCGCGCGCAGCATCCGCGCCGTCGTCAAGACCCTGGAGCGCCAGATCCAGGACATCGAGCGCGACGTGGACGAGCACATGGATCGGCACTTCAAGCCACAGCGCAAGCTGCTCGAGGGTGTGAGCGGCGTGGGCGCGGCCACCACCTTGGCGTTGCTGTCGGGGCTGCCGGAGCTGGGCCGGCTCGGGCGGCGCGCCATCAGCAAGCTCGTGGGCATTGCGCCGCTGGCCGACGATTCGGGCCAGCGCAAAGGCCAGCGCCACATCTGGGGCGGGCGTGCACAGGTGCGCACAGCGCTGTACATGGCCACGCTGTCGGCGATGCAATACAACCCGGCCATCGCGCCGCTGTACCGGCGCCTGGTGGCTGCCGGCAAGCCCAAGAAGGTGGCGATGGTGGCGTGCATGCGCAAGCTGCTGGTCATCTTGAACGCGATGCTTCGCGACGGCGCTGCCTGGGACGCCGTGCGGTACCAAGCGGCTGCCCCAAATGCTTGAGAACAAAACACGGTTGCTGCGCTGCTCGCCTCCGCGCGGGTGAACCCGCGCGAAACTCGGCCGCCCGGAGTACGGGGCCTCATGCGCATTTGCCGTCGATCGCAGAAGGAGCCGGCGGCGCGCTTGCAACCCCATGAACGCAGGCGTTGGAATTTCCGCTTTGCTTGCAATGGCGCGGCAACGGGGCAGCCGGGCCGGGCACGGCGCTTAGGTTCGGCGGTCTTCGCTGCGCTCAGACGGCCCTGCGCTGCGCGGGTCCGGGGCCCCGTCGCTCAACTCCCTCCGTTCGCTTCGCTCACTGTGGTCGAACAGTCGCGACGAGTCAGCTCACGAAGCGCGCTGCGCGCGCGGGCCCCGGCCCCTGTGCTGCTCGGCGCCTCACATGCGCGCCGTGCCCGGCCCGGCTGCCCCGTTGCAGAACCAGGAGTGGCGTGCGGGACGTCGAACACCGACCCTGTTGCCGGCAAGGCGGCGGGCGGGGCCTGGGCAGGGCGAATCGGCGCCGCCGAGGAGCACAGGGCTTCTGGCCGCGCGCCTTGGCGCGCTTCGTCATCTGACTCGTCGCGACTGTCCGAGCGCAGCGAACGCAGTGAGCGCAGCGAGTTGAGCGACGGGCCAGAAGACCGAGCACCGCAGGGCCCCCGTAGCGCAGCGAAGGGCCAGCCGTCTCGAGCTCCGCCCGGGCCCCGCCCGCCGCCTTGCGAGCGCCGCGACCCCCACGCCCGCTGTCACAATGGAATCCAAGCAGCGCCACAACGAACAAGACCATGTCCGGCTCCACCTTCGGCCACCTCTTTTGCGTCACCAACTTCGGCGAGAGCCATGGCCCGGCGATCGGTTGCGTGATCGACGGCTGCCCGCCGGGCATGCGATTGAGTGAAGCCGACATCCAGCCTGACCTCGATCGCCGCCGTCCCGGCACCAGCCGGCACGTGACGCAGCGCAACGAGGCCGATGCGGTGCAGATCCTGTCGGGCGTCTACGAAGGGCAGACGACCGGCACGCCGATCGCGCTGCTGATCCACAACACCGACCAGCGCAGCAAGGACTACGGCAACCTGCTCGACACCTTCCGTCCTGGCCATGCCGACTACACCTACTGGCGCAAGTATGGTCTGCGCGATCCGCGCGGCGGCGGGCGGGCTTCGGCCCGGTTGACGGCGCCGATGGTGGCGGCCGGCGCGGTTGCGAAGAAGTGGCTGCGCGAGAAGCACGGCACGGTGTTCAACGCGTGGATGGCGGCGCTCGGCGAGATCGAGATTCCGTTCGAGGGCTTCGCCGAGATCGGCAACAACCCGTTCTTCGCGCCCAACGCCGGCATCGTGCCGCGGCTGGAGGCCTACATGGACGCGCTGCGCAAGTCGGGCGACTCGGTCGGCGCGCGCATCGAGGTGCTGGCGCAGAGCGTGCCGGTCGGCCTCGGCGAGCCGTTGTTCGACAAGCTCGACGCCGACATCGCCTACGCGATGATGGGCATCAATGCCGTCAAGGGCGTCGAGATCGGCGACGGCTTCAAGGTCGTCGCCCAGCGCGGCAGCGAGCACGGCGACGAACTGAGCCCGGCGGGCTTTCGCAGCAACCATGCCGGCGGCGTGCTCGGTGGCATCTCGACCGGGCAGGACCTGCGCGTCGCGATCGCGATCAAGCCGACCAGCTCGATTCGCCTGCCGCGTGCGTCGATCGACCGGGCCGTGCTGCCGACCACGGTGGAGACGCACGGCCGCCACGATCCCTGCGTCGGTATCCGGGCCGCGCCGATCGCCGAGGCGATGCTGGCGCTGGTGGTGATGGACCACGCGCTGCGCCAGCGCGCGCAGAACGCCGACGTGGCGCTGCCCGTCGCCCCGATCCCCGGCAGCCTGCCGTGACCGCGGCCGCGTCGGCGGCCACGCCGCGCGACTCGCTGGTGCCGTTCGGCGCGGTCAGCTTTGCCTACTTCGCGTCGATCGGGCTGTTCAACCCGTACGCGCCGTTGTGGTTCCAGTCGCTGGGCTTCTCGACGCTGGCGATCGGTGCCATCGCGTCGCTGCAGTCGTGGACGCGTGTCGTCGTGCCCTATGCCTGGAGCTGGATCGGCGACCACTGGGGCCACGGCGCACGTCGCGTCGATCTGCTGCGCATCGCCACCGCGCTGATCGTCGCCGCCTCGCTGGGGCTGCTGACGTCCACCGACCCGGCCGTGGTGACGGCCATCGTGGTGCTGATCTTCCTGGCCAACGGTGCCGTCGTGCCGCTGTCCGAAGCCGCGGTGGCGCAGCACCTGACCACCGGGGAGGGGTTCGACGTCGGGCGCTACGGCCGCATGCGCGATGTGGGGTTCGGTCGGGTTCATGGCAGCGGTCAGCGTGTTCGGTGTGCTGCTGCAGGCCAGCGGGATCGCGGCCTTGCCGGGCTTCGTCGTGCTGGCGTTCGTGCTGCTGGCCGCGTCGACCTGGGGCTTGCCTCGCCACACCCATGCGACGGCAGCGACGCACGCGGCAGGGCGCGCCAGCGTCTGGCGCGTTCTCGCGCAACCGGTGGTGGCCTGGTTCTTCGCCGGCGTGTTCTTCACCGTGCTGGCCCACACCGCGCTGTATGCCTTCCTGTCGCTCTACCTCGATGCGCTGGGCTACGGCAAGGGCGCGGTCGGCGCGCTGTGGGCGGTGTCGGTGGCGGTCGAGATTGCGTTCTTCTGGACCCAGGGGCGGTGGTTCGCACGCTGGAGCGCGAACACCTGGCTGGTCGTGGCTGCGGTGGCGTCGGTGCTGCGCTTTGCCGCGATGGCGCTGCTCGGCGGCAGTTGGCTGGTGCTGGGGCTGGCGCAGAGCCTGCACGCGCTGACCTTCGCGGCGCACCACGCCGCCTGCATCAGCGTCATCGATCGCCACTTCCGCGGCCCGCTGCGCGGCCGCGGCCAGGCGCTCTACGCCACGCTCGGCTATGGATTGTCGGGGGTGATCGGCGGCATTGCCGGTGGCGCCGTCAGCCAGCGCTGGGGTTTCCCGGCGCTGTTCGGCGCTGCCGCGCTGGTGGCGCTGGCCGCCGCCGCCTGCGCTTGGCGCAGCCTTGCGCTGGCGCGGCGAACGACGTGATCGGGCGCCGAGTGAATCCCTGTGCCTGCGCGTTGCCCGAGCGCATTGGCGCCGGCGACGCAACGGCAGGCCGCACTGCGGTTACGCTGCGGGTTCGGCCGGGCCCCGTGGCCAATGCTTCCGTTGTTGCGGGGTCAGCCTCGGCCGCATCGCGCTCTCGCTAATCGGTATTGGGCCCCCGCTGAACGACACCGCATCATGACGACGACTATCGCTTCACCCCCCGCCGATCCACGCCGCGAGCCGCGCGCGTTCCTGCGCGCGCTGTACGACTGCGCCGTCGAGCGCGCGATGCCCGCGCGCGTGATGGCCGGCCACCTGCCGGCGCCGCCGCAAGGGCGCACCGTCGTCATCGGTGGCGGCAAGGCCAGTGGCGCGATGGCGGCGGCATTGGATGCGTTGTGGCCGGCCGCTGCGCCGCTGTCGGGCCTGGTGCTGACGCGCTACCACCACACGCCCCCGGCCTATGCGGCCCAGCCCGGGCGCATCCGCGTGCTCGAAGCCGCGCACCCGGTGCCCGACGAAGCCGGCCGCCAGGGTGCGCTGGCGATGCTCGAGACCGTGCGTGGCCTGACGGCCGACGACCTGGTGATCGCGCTCGTTTCCGGCGGCGGCTCGGCGCTGCTGTCGCTGCCGGTCGCCGGCCTGTCGTTCGAGGACAAGCAGCAGGTCAATCGCGCGCTGCTGGCGAGCGGGGCCTCGATCGACGAGATGAACTGCGTGCGCAAGCATCTCTCGGCGATCAAGGGCGGGCGCCTGGCCGCGGCCTGCGCGCCGGCGCCGGTGCTGACGCTGCTGATTTCCGACGTGCCGGGCGACGTGCCGGAGGTCATCGCCAGCGGCCCGACGCTGCCCGATCCGACCACCTGTGCCGACGCGTTGGCCATCATCGATCGCTACCGCATCACGCTGCCGGCGGCTGTGCGCGCCGGCCTGGAAAGCGGCGCCGGCGAGTCCCCGAAGCCGGGCGACCCGCGGTTCGCCGGCCATGCCGTGCGCATGATCGCAACGCCGCAGCAGAGCCTCGAGGCCGCCGCCGCGCTGGCGCGCAGCGCCGGCCTGGCGGCGCACATCCTGTCCGACGAGATCGAAGGCGAGTCGCGCGAGGTCGGCAAGGTCCACGCCGCGCTGGCGCGTGCCGTGGCGCGGCGAGGAACACCGTTCGCCAGACCCTGCGTGATCCTGTCGGGCGGAGAGACCACCGTGACGGTGCGCCAGCAGGGCGGTCGCGGCGGGCGCGCCGGTGAATTCGCGCTCGGCTGCGCACTGGCGCTGCAGGCCGAGCCGGGGGTCTACGTGCTCGCCGCCGACACCGACGGCATCGACGGCATCGAGGACAACGCCGGCGCCATCGTCACGCCCGACACGCTGGCCCGCGGCATCGGCGCGGGGCGTGTCGGCGGCAGGCTGCCTCGATCGCAACGACGCCTACAACTTCTTCGCGCCGATCGGGGATCTGGTCGTCACCGGGCCCACGTTCACCAACGTCAACGACTTCCGTGCCGTGCTGGTGGTGTGACGGCACGGCCCGGGTGCCGCGCCATGTCTGATTGACTTGGCGCAACACTGCTGCATCGGCTTCGGATCAGAGTTGGCTACACGGTGCCTCGGCGCCGCAGGTTTATCCGTCGAAGATTTCTCGCGCAATGAACGACCAAGCGATAGCCATGTCCCCAGCCGTCGACGTCCCGACGCCGGTTGCGGCGCCGATCGGCCGCCGCTTCTGGCAGCAAGTGCTCGATGTCAGCACCGTTGCTGACGGCCGCTGACGCGCAAGCGCTCGAGGCGCTGGCGGTCGAGCGCTCGCTGGCCGGCGGCGACTGGATCTTCACGCACCGCACGCCGGCCCGCACGCTGGTGCTGCTGCTCGAAGGATCGGCCTCGCTGGGCCACAGCGACGGCGCAGCGATGGCGCCAGAGCGGGTGCTGCACGGCCCGGCCTGGCTCGATGCGGCGTCGGCATGGTTGGGCGGCGCCACCCACACGCTCGATGCACGCGCGCTCGGTGCCGTGCGGGTGGTCGACCTGCCGCGGGCGGCGCTGCAGGCGCTGCTGCTGCAACGACCGACGCTGGCGCCGGGCTTCCTGGCCGCGCTGGCGCAGGAGGTACAACGCCTGTCGATGCAAACGCACGAGTTGCTGCACAAGGACGCGAACAGCCGGCTTGCGGCCTGGCTGTCCGGCATCTGCACGGCGCCGCAGATGCTGCTGCATCTGAACGAGCGCAAGCGCGATATCGCGGCCCAACTCGGCATGTCGCCCGAAACCCTGTCGCGTCAGATGCGCCAGTTGTCGCGGCGCGGCCTGATCGAGGTCACGGCTACCAGGTGCGCGTGCTCGACAGCGACGGCCTGCAGCGTCTCGCGCAGGCTTAGTCAACCCGATCGAGGTCGTCCGGCTCGCGGCGCGCCGTCGAGCGCCAGTTCGAGCACGCCACTGCGCTTCCAGGCCTGGGCTTCCTGCTGCAGCAGGTACAGGGTGCGCGGGTGCGTCGCGGCCCACTCGCGGCGCGAAGCGCAGGCGCACGCCGCGTTCGCCGCGCTTCGAGTCGCAGGGCATTGGCATCGACGCTGCTGCGCGCGTGGCACTTGATGACGGCCAGCCGCAGCGCCAGCACCTGCAGCGCGAACGGCGCGCTGCGTCAGCGCCGCCTCGATCTTGCGCAGGCCGCCGCGCTGGCCGAGCACCATCGCGGCCAGGTGGCGCTACTGGCTTTGCGAAAAGCCGGCGGCGTCGGCATGGCCGAGCAGGTAGGCGCTGTGGCGGTGGTGGTCGTGGTGCGAGACCATCATGCCGATCTCGTGCAGGTCGCAGGCCCAGCCGAGCTCGCGTTCGCTGTCGTCGCCGGACGGCATCGAGGGGCGCGCCGACGGCGCCGCGGTACAGCGACAACGCGACACGGCGCACGCGCGTCGCCTGCGCCGCATCGACCATGAAGCGGCGCTGCAGCCCGCGTACCGAGGCGTCGCGAATGTCGCCGTCGGCGGCAGCCGGCCCGCGGCTCACGCGGCGACGCGGCGCGCGCAGTGCCGCGTGGCGCTCGTGCAGGTCGATGATCACGCCCTGGCGCAGCGCGCCGCGGGCCGGCCGCAGGGCCTCGATGCCGAAGTGCGCGGCCAGCGTGTAGAGCAGAGCCAGGCCGCCGGCGATCACCGCACGGCGCTCTTCCTTCAGGCCGGGCAGGTCGAGGCGGTCGATGTGGCCGGCACGCAGGCAGCGCTCGATCAGCCAGCGCAGGCCTGCTGGCGTGATGACGCCGTCGTCGATGCCGCTGGCCGCCAGCAACTGCGACACGGCGCCGACCGTGCCCGATGCGCCCAGCGCTTCCTGCCAGTGCCGCGGCGCAAACGGTTCGAGCGCTTCCTCGAGTTCGGCGCCGGCGGCGACCTGAGCGGCGCGGAACGCGGCCGCGGTGAGGCGGCCATCGGGAAAGTGCTGCATCGTCAGGCTGACGCTGCCGACGGCGAACGACTCGGCCACCCGCGGCTCGCGGCCTCGGCCGAGGATCATCTCGGTCGAGCGGCCGCCGATGTCGATCACCAGGCGCGGCACGGGGCTCGGTTGCAGATGCGCGACGCCGGCATAGATCAGCCGCGCTTCCTCGCGGCCGGAGATGACTTCGATCGGTTGGCCGAGGGCCGCTTGCGCGTGCACCAGGAAGGCGTCGCGGTTGCTGCGCTTCGCGCAAGGTCTGCGTCGCGACCGCCCGTACCTGCGATCGGCTCGAGGCCCTGCAGCCGCTACGGCAAAGCGCTGCAGGCAGGCCAGGCCCCGCTCGCTGGCCTCGCTCGGTCAGCAGGCCGTGGCCATCGAGCCCGGCACCCAGCCGCACTGTTTCCTTCAGGTAGACGACGCGCCGGTAATGGCCATGCAGCATCTGCCCGATCTCGAGACGGAAGCTGTTGGAGCCCATGTCGATCGCGGCGAGCGGGGCGTCGGCGGGCGGCAGTCGGTTCGGCATGGCCACATTGTGCGTTGGCGGGCATGCGGGTCGATTGCTGCCTAGAATCCGCGGCTTGTCCTGCTGGCGCACTGCCGTGGAATCGCGATGCCTCCACCCGATGTCGAAAGCCCGACCCGCGTGGTCAGTTCGCGCAAGGGTGCGCGTGACAGTGTCGGCAGTCGGTTTTGCCGCCGCGGTGCTGCCTGTGAGCGCGCAGACTCAGGTCGAGACCGATGCCGACGGCTTGACGGTCGGCGAGGTCACGATCGCGGTCGGCGACTTCAAGTCTGCCGGCTTACCGCGCCATGCCGACCGGCGGGACGCAGCTGCCGGTGGTGCTGGTGGTGTGCGAGATCTTCGGTGTGCACGAACACATCGCCGACGTGGCGCGGCGCTTCGCCAAGCTGGGCTACTTGGCCATTGCCCCGGAGCTGTTCGTGCGCCAGGGCGAGCCGGCCAGCTACGGCGAGATCGGCAAGCTGATTGCCGAGGTCGTCAGCCGGGCCGGCGATGCGCAGGTGATGGCCGATCTCGACGCCTGCGTGGCCTGGGCCAGCGCGCAGGGCGCCGACACCACCCGCCTGGGTATCACGGGTTTCTGCTGGGGCGGGCGCATCGTGTGGATGTACGCGGCGCACAACCCGGCACTCACGGCCGGCGTGGCCTGGTACGGCCCGGTGGCACGCGCCTATGCGGCCGGCGACAAGAGCGCGATCGATGTCGCGCCGCGCATCAAGGCACCGATGCTCGGCCTGTATGGCGGCGCCGACGCCGGCATCCCGAGCGACACCGTCGAGCAGATGCGCGCGGCGCTGAAGGCGGCCGGCAACACCCGCTCGGAGATCGTGCTCTACCCCGACACGCCGCATGCCTTCCATGCCGATTACCGGCCGAATTACCGCAGCGACGCCGCCGACGATGGCTGGCGGCGCTGCGTGGCCTGGTTCAGGGCGAACGGCGTGGCATGACGCTCGCCTACATCGTCATCGCCACGCTGGTCGGCGGGCTCGCGTCGGTGCTGATCGCCGCCAGCCTGACCGTGCATCTGCTCGGCCGCGTCGTGAAGAGCCTGGTCAGCCTGTCGGCGGGTGTGCTGCTCGGCACCGCACTGCTGCTGGTGTTGCCCGAAGCCTTCGAGAGCGACGCCGGTGCCGCAGGCGCTGTTCATCACGTTGCTGCTCGGGCTGATGTTCTTCTTCCTGCTCGAGAAGGCCGAGCTGTACCGCCACGGCCACCACCACGAGGGCGACGATCCGCATCATCACCACCAGCACGGCTTCGACGCCGAGCAGGCCGGCAGCGGCGGCTGGAGCGTGCTGGTCGGCGACAGCATCCACAACTTCTGCGACGGTGTGATCATCGCCGCCGCGTTTCTCGCGGACGCGCGACTCGGTGCCGTGACTGCGCTGGCGGTGATCGCGCACGAGATCCCGCAGGAAGTGGGCGACTACGTGGTGCTGCTCAATGCCGGCTTCAGCCGCGCCCGCGCGCTGCTCTACAACGCGCTATCCGGCCTCGCGGCGGTGGTTGGCGGCGTCGCCGGCTACTTCATCGTCGGGCCGTGGGAAACGCTGTTTCCGTACTTGCTGGTGGTGGCCGCCAGCAGCTTCATCTACGTCGCGGTGGCGGACCTGTTGCCGCAGTTGCAGCGGCGCCTGCCGGCGCAATGAAACGCTTGCGCAGATCGCGTGGATCGCGGTCGGACTCGGGATGGCGTTCGCGATGCGGGCGTTGCACGGCCATTGACGTGGGTTCTTCTCGTGGGCGAGCTCGGCACCGACGCGCCCACGAGCAAGAGAGAACCGATCTACTTGACGACCAATACGGGAATCTCGCTGTGGGTGAGAACGCGCGAAGTCTCGCTGCCGAGCAGCAAGGCCGCGACGCCACGACGTCCGTGCGAGGCCATCACGATCAGGTCGCATTGCTGCGCCTTGGCGTGGTCGAGGATCGCTTCCCAGGGATGCAGCGCCTCCACCGTGTGCCCGCTGCACGGCACACCGGCCTGGCTCGCGGCATCGGTCACCTCTTTCACGCGCGCCGCGGCGATCCGCTCCTGCGCGTCGTAGAACTCCTGTGGCGGCACCGGCTGCATTTCGGAGATCGCGCTGTAGGGAAACGGTTCCTTGACGCTGATCGTGAACACCGAGGCGCCGATCTGTTTGGCCATCGCGAGCACGGTCTGCACGGCCTTGGCGGTGATCTCGGAACCGTCGGTGGGAATCAGGATGCGCTTGAACATGACCATCTCCTAAGCTTGCATATCAGTGTGCGCACGCAAGCCTACCCGCGGCTTGCGCTAAGTCAAGTCGGGGAAGGAACTCAGCCCTGCGCCTGCGGCCGCGACGCGTCGGCAGACCACTCGCTCCACGACCCGGGATAGAGCACGCTGTCGCCGAGGCCGGCGTGCGCCTGCGCCAGCAGGTTGTGGCAGGCCGTGACGCCCGATCCGCACTGCTGCACTACCTGGGCCGGATCGGCGCCGGCCAGCAGCGGCAGCCATTCGGCACGCAGCGCGGCCGCGCTCTTGAAGCGGCCGTCGGCGGCCAGGTTGTCCTTGAATGGGCGATTGCGGGCGCCGGGGATGTGGCCGGCAGCCTTGTCCAGCGGTTCGACCTCGCCGCGAAAGCGTTCGCCGGCGCGGGCGTCGATCAGCCGCAGGTGGCCCAGGCCGGCCAACAGCGCGCGGGCGTCGATCGTCGGCAGGGCCGGCGCCCGCGTGGGGTAGGGCGGCGCAGCGCGCGCGACCGCCGGTTCTCGGGTCAGCGCGCCGCCGGCCTCGCGCCAGGCCGCGACGCCGCCGTCGAGGACCGCCACGTCGGCATGGCCCATCCAGCGCAGCAGCCACCAGGCGCGCGCCGCATACGGGCCGCCCTGCGCGTCGTAGCAGACGACGGCCGATTCGGCGCCGATGCCCAGCGCGCCCAGCGCTCGTGCCAACGCGTCGCGATCGGGCAGCGGGTGGCGGCCGCGAAACTGCCCCGCGGCGTCGTGCTTGGCGCCCGACAGGTCGTGTTCGAGGTGCACGTAACGCGCGCCCGGCAGGTGGCCTTCGCGCCAGGCGCGTTCGCCGGCGGCGATGTCGACCAGGTCGAAGCTGCAGTCGAGCAGCACCGGCGGCCTGTCGCCGCGCAGTTGTTCGATCAGGTCGGCGGCGGTGATCAATGTCTTCATGTCAGGACGCGCCGGGCCGCCCCAAGCGGACTGACGCCCACTCGGGGGGCAGCGAACGAAGTGAGCGTGGGGGCCGTTTCATCCTAGGTCTCATTGGGCGGCGAGCGGGTGTCTGCCGCGTCGTGCTGTTGACCGCTGCGCAGCAGTGTCGCGCCCAGGCCGGCAATGACGATCAGCACCATGCCCGCCAGTGCCATGCCGGTTACCGGGTCGTTGAACAGCAGCACGCCGAAGACGAACGAGAACACGATGCCCAGGTACTGCAGGCTGGCGTTGGAGAGCGTGCGGCCGATGCGATAGGCGCGCGTCATCATCATCTGCGCGGTGGTGGCCAACAGCCCGATCGCCAGCATCAGCGCGAGGCCCCGCGGGCTGTGCGCGCTGGCGCCCTGCACCAGCATCCACAGCGCGCCGACGATCAGGCCGCCGATCGAGAAATAGAACACGATGCGCTCTTCGGGCTCGCCGGCGCGGCCGAGCGCGGTGACCTGCAGGTAGGCCATGGCCGCGATCAGGCCCGACAGCAGCCCGGCCAGGCCGTGCCAGAGTTGCTGCTGCTCGAACGTGGGCCGCAGCACCAGTGCGACCCCGGCGAAGCCGGTCAGCACGGCGGCCACGAGTCGGCCATCGACGCGCGCCGCACCGAGCAGCACCGCGCCGCCGAGCAGGAACAGCGCCATCCATACCGAGGACATGTAGTTCAGCGTCATCGCGGTGGCCAGCGGCAAGCCGCCGATGGCGTAGAACCACAGCGTCAGCGAGCACACGCCGGAGGCGCTGCGCCAGAAATGCATCGCTGGCACGGCCGTGCGCAGCGATCGGCCACGCACGCGGGCGATCGCGGCGATGAACAGCGCGCCGACCAGGCTGCGATAGAACACGATCTCGCCGGCGCTGTACTGCACCGACGCCCACTTGACGCAGACGCCCATCATGGCAAAGAGCAGCGCGGCACCGAGCATCAGCAGCGGCGCCGGCAGGCCGCGCGCGGTTGCCGTCACGCGGGCAGTTGCATCTGGCGCCGATACCACTCATGGAAGTGCTGCATGCCGTCTTCCATCGGGCTCTGGTACGGGCCGGCGTCGTCGTCACCGCGTTCCATCAGGGCCTGCCGCCCGGCATCCATGCGCAGCGCGATCTCGTCGTCTTCGACACAGGTTTCGAGGTACGCGGCCTGCTGGGCCTCGACGTACTCGCGCTCGAATGCGGCGATCTCCTCAGGGTAGAAGAATTCGACCACGTTGAGGGTCTTGCGCGGGCCTTTGGGGATCAGCGTCGAAACCACCAGCACGTTCGGATACCACTCGACCATCACGCCCGGGTAGTAGGTCAGCCACACTGCGCCATGGCGGGGCAGCGCGCCGCGCTGGTAACGCAGCACGGCGTCCTGCCACTGCCGGTACACCGGCGAGCCGGCCTTGCCGAGGGCTTCGCCACCGGAGCGCGCGACCCCGACGGTCTGCACCGAGTAGTGGGGGCCCATTTCCCAGCGCAATTCGTCGCAGCTGACGAAGTTGCCGAGGCCCGGATGGAAGGGGCCGACGTGGTAATCCTCGAGATAGACCTCGATGAAGCTCTTCCAGTTGTAGTCGCAGTCGTGCAGGTAGGTGCGGTCGTAGATGTAGCCGCTGAAATCGAGCTCGGCGCGTGCGCCGAGCGCGGACAAATCGGTCGCCACGTCGCAGCCGCCGGCCTCGAACAGCAGGCCGTTCCATTGCTGCAGCGGGTAGTTGCGCAGGTTCAGGCAGGGGTCGTCCGGGAAGTGCGGCGCGCCGATCAACTGGCCCGCCAGGTCATACGTCCAGCGGTGCAGCGGGCACACGATGTTGCCGTTGGTCGTGCCGCGCCCGCGCAACATCACCGCCTGGCGGTGGCGGCAGACGTTGGACACCAGGTCGATGCCATGCGCATTGCGCACCAGTGCCCGGCCATCGCCTTCCTGGCTCAGGACGTGGTAATCGCCGACGGCGGGCACCGCCAGCGCGTGGCCCACGTAACGGGCGCCGTTGCGAAACAGCGCTTCGCGCTCGCGTTCGAACAGCGCAGCGTCGAAATAGCTGGTGACCGGCAGTTGCGAACTGCCACGCACGAGGGCGTCGCGGGTGATGCTCAGGTCGGACATGATCCCCAGGATCTCCAAAAACCAATGTCGAACCGCCACCGCGGGCTGCCGCCGGTGGGCTCCTAGGACGTGCCGGGCCTCGGCAGCAGGGAGCAGGATTGTATCGGCGCGGCCAATTTGCGCCGTGCTGCCGCGCGTTCCGGCGCATGGCTGGAGGCCTCTCACCAGAGTGAGGCAGGCCACCGCCGGCGCAGGGCGGCTGGCTGACTACAATGCCGTCTTGGATTTCACGTCTCGAAATGCCGCGCCACGCCCCCTCCGCCGAACCCGCGCCACCGCGTTACGAAGACGCGCTGGCCGAACTCGAACGCCTGGTGCAGCGCATGGAAGACGGTCAGTTGCCACTGGACCAGCTGCTCGACAGCTATCGCCGTGGCGCCGAACTGCTGGCGTTGTGCCGTTCGCGGCTGGCCGCAGTCGAGGAACAGGTCAAGGTGCTCGAGGACGGACAGCTCAAGCCGTGGGTGGCGGGCGCATGAAGGCAGGCGACTTCGAGGCCTGGACGCAGCGCGAGCAGGGCAACGTGGAGGCCGCGCTGGAGTCGTGGGTGCCCGCCGATGCGCCGGCCGGCCTGGGCACCACGATGCGCTACGGCGTGCTCGACGGCGGCAAGCGGTTGCGTCCGCTGCTGGTGCTCGCGGCCTGCGAAGCGGTGCATGGCCAGCGCGAGGCGGCCTTGCGTGCGGCGGTGGCGGTGGAATTGATCCACGCCTATTCGCTGGTGCACGATGACATGCCGTGCATGGACAACGACGTGCTGCGCCGCGGCAAGCCGACGGTGCACGTGCAGTTCGGCCAGGCCCAGGCCATGCTCGCCGGCGACGCGATGCAGGCGCTGGCCTTCGAGGTATTGACGCCCGACGGCGATGCCGTGCCCGGCGCCTTGCAGGCGCGTTTGTGTGCGTTGCTCGCTCGCAGCGCCGGTCACGCCGGCATGGCCGGCGGCCAGGCCATCGACCTCGCCAGCATCGGTGCCCGCCTCGACGAGGCCGCGCTGCGCGACATGCACCGGCGCAAGACAGGTGCCTTGTTGCAGGCCAGCGTGCTGATGGGTGCGGCCTGCGGCCGGCCCGATGAACGTGCCTGGCGCGCATTGAGCGACTATGGCGCTGCGGTGGGCCTGGCGTTCCAGGTCGTCGACGACATCCTCGACGTCACCCAGGCCTCCGAAACGCTGGGCAAGACCGCCGGCAAGGACGAGCATCACAACAAGCCCACGTACGTTTCGGTGCTGGGCCTCGAAGCCGCGCGCCGCCATGCGCTGGCGTTGCGCGACCAGGCCCATGCCGCGCTGGCCGCGAGTGGCCTGGCCGACGCGGCGCGCCTGGCGCTGCTGGCCGACAAGGTGGTCGAACGTGACAGCTGACCGATGAGCGCCGCGATGACCACGACCTCTCTGCTCCAGCGCATCGACAGCCCGGCCGACCTGCGGCGCCTGTCGCGCACCGAGTTGAAGGCGTTGGCGGCCGAGTTGCGCGAGTACGTGCTGCAGAGCGTGTCCAAGACCGGCGGCCACCTGTCGAGCAACCTGGGCACGGTCGAGTTGACGATCGCGCTGCACTACGTCTTCGATACCCCCAACGACCGTCTGGTCTGGGATGTCGGCCACCAGACCTACGCGCACAAGATCCTCACCGGCCGCCGCGACCGCATGCACACGCTGCGGCAGCTCGGCGGCATCGGCGGGTTCCCGCGCCGCGACGAGAGCGAGTACGACACCTTCGGCACCGCGCACAGCTCGACCTCGATCTCGGCCGCGCTCGGCATGGCGCTGGCCGCGAAGCTGAAGGGCGAGACGCGCAAGGCGGTGGCGATCATCGGCGACGGCGCGATGAGTGCCGGCATGGCCTTCGAGGCGCTGAACAACGCCGCCGTGTCGCACGGTGGGCTGACGGCCGACATGCTGGTGGTGCTCAACGACAACGACATGTCGATCAGCCCGCCGGTCGGCGCGCTCAACCGCTACCTGGCGCGGCTGATGAGCGGCAAGTTCTATGCCGCCGCGCGCGAGAGCGCGAAGACGGTGCTGAAGAACGCGCCGCCGCTGTTCGAGCTGGCGCGCCGCTTCGAGGAACACGCCAAGGGCATGGTCGTGCCGGGCACGATCTTCGAGGAATTCGGCTTCAATTACGTCGGCCCGATCGACGGCCACGACCTCGATTCGCTGATCCCGACGCTGGAGAACCTGCGCGACCTGCCCGGTGCGCAATTCCTGCACGTGGTCACGAAGAAGGGCTACGGCTACAAGCTGGCCGAGGCCGATCCGGTCAACTACCACGGCCCCGGCAAGTTCGACCCGGCGGTGGGCCTGGTCAAGCCGGCCATCGCGCCCAAGCCGACCTTCACCCAGGTCTTCGGCCAGTGGCTGTGCGACATGGCCGAGGCCGACCCGAAGCTCGTCGGCATCACGCCGGCGATGCGCGAAGGCTCGGGCCTGGTCGAGTTCCACAAGCGTTTTCCGTCGCGCTATCACGATGTCGGCATCGCCGAGCAGCACGCCGTGACCTTGGCCGCCGGCATGGCCTGCGAAGGCCTCAAGCCGGTGGTGGCGATCTACTCGACATTCCTGCAGCGCGGCTACGACCAATTGATCCACGATGTCGCGATCCAGAACCTGCCGGTGGTCTTCGCACTCGACCGTGCCGGTCTGGTGGGCGCCGACGGCGCAACGCACGCCGGGGCCTACGACATCGCCTTCCTGCGCTGCATCCCGAACCTGGGCCTGATCGCGCCGTCCGACGAGAACGAATGCCGCCAGGCGCTGACCACGGCATACCGCCGCAGCCACCCGGTCGCAGTGCGCTATCCGCGCGGCGCCGGCGCCGGGATCCAGGTCGAGCGCACGTTCGACGAGTTGCCCTGGGGCCGTGGCGAGGTGCGGCGCCGCGGCGAGCGCATCGCGATCCTGGCCTTCGGCACGCTGCTGCACCCGGCGCTGGCGGCCGCCGAGCGGCTCGACGCCACGGTGGCCAACATGCGCTTCGTGAAGCCGCTGGATGCCGCACTGGTGGCCGAGCTCGCCAAGTCGCATGAAGCCATCGTCACGGTCGAAGAGGGCTGCGTGATGGGCGGCGCCGGCAGCGCGGTGATGGAGGCGCTGCATGCGGCCGGCCTGGCGACGCCGGTGCTGGCCCTCGGCTTGCCCGACCAGTTCATCGAGCACGGCGATCCGGCCACGCTGCTGGCGATGAACGGGCTCGACGCTGACGGCATCGCACAGTCGATCGCGTCGCGCTTCGGTGCCCGCCCGGCACTGCTGCGCGTCAACAGCTGAAGGCTGCCGCGGCCGGCGCAAAGGGCCTACTGCCGCGTCACCCCGTGTTTGGTGCGATGCTCGCGACGCTCGTCAAACCGATCGAAGATGACCCACCCGACCCAGGCCCTGCACATCCCCGACACGCAAAGCGAACGCGACGAACGCCAGCTCGCGATCCAGCGCGTCGGCATCAAGGACGTGCGCTACCCGCTGTTGCTGCGCCTGGGCGGTGCACTGCAGACCACGCCGGCGCTGTGGGACCTGGACGTCGCGTTGCCCGCCGACAAGAAGGGCACGCACATGTCGCGCTTCGTGGCCTGGCTCAACGAAGGCGTGGCGCAGGATGCCGCGCTCGACGCCACGACGCTGCGTGAGAGGCTGGCGGCGATGCTCGCGCGCCTGGGTGCGCAGGAGGGGCGCATCGAGGCCAGGTTCGGCTTCTTCGTCAACAAGCGCGCGCCGGTCTCCGGCGTGCAGAGCCTGCTCGACTACCAGGGCCGCTGGATCGCCGAAACGCGCGGCGGCATGACGGCGGTCTGGGCCGAGGTGGCGGTGCCGGTGAAGAGCCTGTGCCCGTGCTCGAAGGAGATCTCCGACTACGGCGCGCACAACCAGCGCTCGACGGTGACGATCCGCGCCGAGTTGATGGCACCCGTCGATTGGCATGAACTGGTACGTTTCGCCGAGGACAACGCCTCGAGCGAGGTGTGGGCGCTGCTCAAGCGACCGGATGAGAAGTGGATCACCGAGCGCGCCTACGAGAACCCCAAATTCGTCGAAGACCTGGTGCGCGATGTGGCGCTCGCGCTGAATGCGGACGCGCGCATCGGCCGTTACCGCGTGGAGGTCGAGAACCATGAGTCGATCCACAACCACGCCGCCTACGCGCGCATCGAGCGCGCGTAGTTCCGCCCTGCTGGTGAGCCTGGCACTGGCGGGCTGCGCCGGCTACGCACCGGGCGATTTGCGCGTCGGCGCCAGCGAGGCCGAGGTACGCGCCCGCATGGGCGAGCCGACCGGCCGCGACGCAATGCCCAACGGCAGGACCCGGATCGAATATGCCCGCGGCCCGATGGGCAAACACACCTACATGGTCGAACTCGACGCCAGCGGTCGAATGCTCGGCTGGGAACAGGTGCTGACCGAAGCCAATTTCGAGTCGATCGCCGTCGGGGCGCCGCAGTCCGACGTGCGTCGTCGGCTCGGTCGCCCGTCGGAAACCCGCGTCGGCTGGCGCGGTGTCGGCGAGGTCTGGTCGTACCGCTACGAGTCGCCGTTCTGCCGCTGGTTCGTGGTCTGGCTGGTCGAAGGCCGCGTGCGCGAGGCCAGCTACGACATCGACCCGCAGTGCGACGAGCCGAGGCGAGACGACCCCACCCGATGATCGTTTACGGCATCCCGAACTGCGATACCGTCAAACGTGCGCGCGCCTGGCTCGCCGCGCAGGGCGTGGCGCACGCCTTCCACGATTTCAAGAAGGCCGGCGTGCCACCGGTGCGGCTCGATGCGTGGCTCGCCGCACTCGGCTGGCAGCCGCTCGTCAACCGCCAGGGCACGACCTGGCGCAAGCTCGATGCCGCAGCGCAGCAGGCCGTGATCGACGCCGCAGGTGCGCGCGCGCTGATGCTCGACCAGCCCAGCGTGATCAAGCGCCCGGTGGTCGAGTGGCCCGATGGCAGCGTCAGCGTCGGGTTCGATGCCGAGCGCTGGCGTGCACTATCCAAGCGCCAGTGAAAACGCCGCCTCGGCCACGGCCGCGCCGTTGACACGCACATCCACCCGATGCCGGCCGGCGTGATAGCGCCGCGTCGTCACCGCGCGCATCGAGTGCGTCTTCTCGATCGTGCGGGTCTCGTGCGGCGCCAGTGTCAGCGACCAGCCCTTGAAGATCTTCGCGCTGTGACGGCCATTGGCCTTGACGTGGTGCACCGCGTAGTCGATCAGCAAGGCCTGCGGTTGCGCCGACCGTGAGCGCAGCGTCAATGTGAACGTGAATTCGTCGCCGACGTGCAAGCGACGCGGCGACAAGGTCAGGCGCGCCGTGCCGTCCAGCGGTGCCGCTGCGCCCCACAGGGCCAGCATCTCCGGGTGGCCCTGCTTGATCAGCGTGCGGCTGGCGTGCCGCAGCAGGGCGCGGCGCTCGCGATCGGCGCCAGGCAGGTGATCGCGCACCCACGCGACGACGATTTCGGGGTGGTCCTTCGCGATGTCGTTCAAGTGGTTGGCCACACTGCGACGCACCGCCGCGCTCGGATCGTCCTGCAGCGCCCGCAACAGTGGCAACGTCGGGGACGGGTCGGCAATCAAGGCCTTGAGCCGCAGCCCCCATGGCAGCCGCGGCCGGCTGCCTTCGCTCACCAGCCGCCGCACATGCGGGCTCGCGTCGGTGGCCCAGCGTTGCAGGGTGGCGAAGGTGAGCTGGGGGTGGGCGACGATGAAGGGCCGCAGCGCGAACTCTGCCGTCAGCCGCTGCGTCAGCGCGTGCAGCGTTTGCAGTGCGCGTTGCGGCTCGGCCTGGCCGCGGCGGGCGACGAATTCACCGAGCGGCCAGACGATCCAGCCGGTCAGGCCCGCGTCGAGGTCGCCGCGCGGCGCCGCCGCGTCATCGATCGGGCGCGGCGTCGCGAGCGCCGCTTCGATGACCGCGCAAGCCTCGTCCAGGCGCGGCGGCAGTGTCGCCTCGAGCGCATCGGCAATCTGCATCGCACGGGCCTTCAACTCGAGCGTCTCGAGGCCGCGGTTGGCGCGGCGCACGAAGGCCGCGCGATCGAAGGCCGGCCAGGCCCGCTGCAATTGCGTGCCGGCCGCACGCACCAGCGCCGGCGTGAGCAGGTTCTTGAACGGTTCCATCCGATCCACCTCGCCGGCGGTGTGAGGACAGCACGCAGTGTGCCGCAGCCGCCGTACTGCGCGCGATCGCACAGAAGAGGTGCGTCACTGCACCAGCGACGACCCATGTCCTTGCACGCTGGCCCGCTTGCGGTGCATTTACCGCCCCGGCACGGCCCCGCGTGTGCACCGATATCGGCACAGAAATTGCGTTCCTGGTGCGCCGACAAAGCCGCGCTGGTGCACGCCAGCACGCGGCACGCACAACCCGCCGCTGGAGGAGCATCTCGATGGATCAGGTCAAGCAGGGCACCGACGCCCTGTTCATTCTGCTGGGCGCGATCATGGTGCTGGCGATGCACTCGGGTTTCGCGTTCCTCGAGCTCGGCACCGTGCGCAAGAAGAACCAGGTCAATGCGCTGGTCAAGATCCTGGTCGACTTCGCGGTCTCGACGCTGGCCTACTTCCTCGTCGGCTATACGGTGGCCTACGGCGTGAACTTCTTTACCGGTGCCGAGGGCCTGGCGGCCAAGAACGGCTACGAGCTGGTGAAGTTCTTCTTCCTGCTGACCTTTGCCGCGGCCATTCCCGCCATCGTCTCGGGCGGCATCGCCGAGCGCGCACGCTTCGGCCCGCAGTTGGCTGCCACCGCAGTGCTGGTCGGCTTGATCTACCCGCTGTTCGAAGGCGTGGTCTGGGGCGGGCGCTTCGGCGTGCAGGGCTGGATCAAGGCGACGGCCGGGGCCGAGTTCCACGACTTTGCCGGCAGCGTGGTGGTGCACGCGGTCGGCGGCTGGATCGGGCTGGTCGCCGTGCTGCTGCTCGGTGCGCGCGCCAACCGCTACCGCAAGGATGGCGGCATGAGCGCGCATCCGCCGTCGAGCATCCCGTTTCTCGCGCTCGGTGCCTGGATCCTGGCGGTCGGCTGGTTCGGTTTCAACGTGATGAGCGCGCAGACCATCGACAAGATTTCCGGCCTGGTGGCGGTGAATTCGCTGCTGGCGATGGTCGGCGGCACGCTGGCGGCCGCGCTGATGGGCAGGAACGACCCGGGCTTCGCCTACAACGGCCCGCTGGCCGGGCTGGTCGCGGTCTGCGCCGGCTCCGACGTGATGCACCCGCTGGGCGCGCTCGTCACCGGCAGCGTCGCAGGTGTGATCTTCGTCGCGCTGTTCACGCTGGCGCAGAACAAGTGGAAGATCGACGACGTGCTCGGTGTCTGGCCGCTGCACGGCCTGTGCGGCGCCTGGGGTGGCATCGCCTGCGGCATCTTCGGCCTGCCGGCGCTCGGGGGCCTCGGCGGCGTCGCCTTCGGCGCGCAACTCATCGGCACGCTGCTCGGCGTGGCCTGGGCGCTCGTCGGCGGCTTCGTGGTCTACGGCGTGCTGCGCCAGACGACGGGGCTGCGCCTGACTGCCGAAGAGGAATACGAAGGCGCCGACCTGTCGATCCACAAGATCGGCGCGACGCCGGAGCGTGAGGTCAACTGGTGATCCATTGCAGTGCCATGCGGGCACGTTAAAGTGCCCGCATGTTCACCGGCATCGTCCAGGGTATCGCCCGCGTCGAGCAGCTGAGCGACCGCAGCGGCTTGCGCAGTTTCAGGCTTGCGATGCCGCCGGGGTTCGCCACCGGCCTGGCCATCGGCGCCAGCGTGGCCGTCGACGGCGTCTGCCTGACGGTCACTGCACTGCATGGCGACACGGCGGCCGATTTCGACGTGATGCAGCAGAGCCTGTCGTTGACGACGCTGGGTGCGCTCGCCGTCGGCAACGGTGTCAACGTGGAGCGGGCGGCCAAGGACGGTGCCGAGATCGGCGGCCACCCGCTGTCGGGCCATGTCGACTTCACCGCCCGCGTCGCCGATGTCCGCCGGCCCGAGAACAACCGCGTGCTGCGTCTGGCCGTCCCGGCGCCATGGATGCGCTACGTGTTTGCCAAGGGCTACATCGCGGTCAACGGCGCGAGCCTGACGGTGGCCGAGGCGCAACGCGAGCCTGGCGGCGCGGGATGGTTCGAGGTCTGGCTGATCCCGGAAACGCTGCGCATGACGACGTTCGGCGACAAGCATGTCGGGGATGGGGTCAATGTCGAGATCGAGCGCTCGACCCAGGTGATGGTGGATACGGTACGCGACGCGGTGGCCGAGAAGCTCGGGCCATTGCTGCCTGCCCTCGAGGCGTTTGCTCGGGAGCGCGGCCTCTAGAGTTCTTCTCGCGCGAGCGTCGGCGCCGGGGCGCTCCCGGCGCCGACTGCGGCACGAAGAGAGTCAACCCTTGATCGCAGAAACCGCCGCGCGCAGCGCCAGCAGATAGCTGTCCACGCCAAACCCGCAGATCTGCCCTTTGACGATCTCGGCAAACACCGAGTGATGCCGGAACGATTCGCGCGCATGAATGTTCGACATGTGCAGTTCGATCACCGGGCAGGTCAGGATCGCCAACGCATCACGGATGCCGTAGCTGTAATGCGTCCACGCGCCCGCGTTGATCAGCACCGCGTCCATGCCCTCGGTATAGGCTTGATGAATGCGGTCGCACATTGCCCCTTCGCAATTGGTCTGGTAGCTCTCGACCTCGGTGCCGAGTTCCTTGCCGAGCGCCTGGAGCTGCGCGTCGATGTGGGCCAGCGTCATCGTTCCGTATTGCTTCGGATCGCGCTTGCCGAACATGTTGTGGTTGATGCCGTGGAGCATGAGGATCTTCATGGGGTGTCTCGCTTTCGTGAGGTTCAATGCAACTCGATGGTGCTGCCGGCCTTGGCCGCAGCGACGATGGCTTCGGTGACGCGCAGGTTGGCCAGACCGTCGCGCGCGCTGACCAGCGGCTGCGGCTTCGCCGCGGACCACCGCGCCGAAATGTTCGATCTGGTGCTTGAGCGGGTCGTCGCGCACCATGCCGACGACGCCGACCTCGAACGGCTTCCACCACGAGCGGTCTTCGGGCCGCGGGTAGGTCTTCAGGCGCATCGTCGGGATCGACAGGCTGCCGTTGGTGCCGCGTGATGACGTAGCAGTCTTCGTCGTCGTAGGTCGGGTAGGCCTTGTTCTCCTGCGAGGTCTGCTCCCAGCTGCGCGGGCAGGCGGCGGTGTCGCTGAGCATGAAGCTGCCGAGCGCGCCGCTGGCGAAGCGCAGGTTGATGGCCACCGTGTCTTCGACCGGAAAACCGCGCGTGGCATGCGAGCGAAGGCCTGCACCGCGACGATCTCGCCGCACAGCATGCGCAGGTTGTGCACCTCGTGGATCATGTTCAGCAGGATCGGCCCGCCACCGGGCTCGCGTCGCCACGGCGCGTCGGCGAAGTAATGGTCGGGCTTCAGGAAGGTGGCGCTGCCCATCACCGCGACCAGCTTGCCGAGCACGCCGGAGTCGACCACCTCGCGCGCCTTGGCCATGATCGGGCTGTGCGCGCGGTGGTGGCCGATCAGGATCTTCGCGTCGGCCTTTTCGGCGGCATCGACCAGGCGCTGGGCTTCGGCCACCGTCGGCGCGATCGGCTTTTCCAGCAGCATCGGCATGCGCGCCTCGATGCATTCGAGCGCATGCGGCACGTGCAAGCTGGTTCGGCGTGGCCAGCACCACGCCGTCGGGCTTGGCCTTGGCGAACAGCTCGGCCAGCGACGCGTACAGCGGCACGCCGGCGGCGTCGGCATGCGCCTGTGCGGCGGGCGAGGGGTCGACCACGGCCGACAGCGCACAGGTGGCGCTGGCGCGCGCCACGCCCATGTGCGCCAGGCCGATGTAGCCGGCGCCGGCAACGGCGATGCGGGTCTTGCTCATCGTCGCGCTCACTTCAACGGAATCGTCATCTGCTCGATCAGCGCCCGCGTTTCGGGCCGCACGCCGCGCCACCAGACGAAGGCCTCGGCCGCCTGCTCGACCAGCATGCCCACGCCGTCGGCCAGGCGCTTCACGCCGGCGTTCTGCGCCAGGCGCAGGAAGGGCGTGAGGCCCTTGCCATAGGCCAGTTCGTAGGCCAGGCCGTCGACGGCGAAGACTTCCGGCGATACCGGCGGCAGCTCGGCGCGCAGGCTGGCCGAGGTGGCGTTGACGACGATGTCGAAGCGGCCGGTGCCGATGTCGGCATAGCCACCGCCACGCACCTTGCCTTGGGCGGCGACTGCTTGCGCCAATTGCGCGGCCTTGGCCGCGTCGCGGTTCGCGATGGCCAATTCGGCCGGCCGCTCGGCCAGGAAGGGCAGCAGCAGGCCGCGCACCGCGCCGCCTGCGCCGAGCACCAGCACGCGTTTGCCGGCCAGCGCCACGCCGAGGTTGCGAACGATGTCATTGACCAGGCCGATGCCGTCGAAGTTCTCGGCCAGGATGCGGCCGTCGGGCTCGAACTTCAGCGCATTGACGGCGCCGGCCGCGCGGGCACGTTCGCTGCGCTCGTCGGCCAGTTCATAGGCCTGCAGCTTGAACGGTGCGGTGACGTTCATGCCGCGGCCGCCGCCATCGCGAAAGGCGCGCACCGCGGCGGCAAAGCCGTCGAGCGGGGCTTCGATCTTGGTGTATTCGAGGTCCTGCCCCGTCGCCTGGCAAAGCTGGCGTGGATCAGTGGCGACTTGCTCTGGGCGATGGGGTTGCCGATGACGGCGTAGCGGTCGGTCATCTCAGTGGTCCATTGCGTTACGCGCCACCAGCGGCGCATGAGACGCGGCTGGCCTGCCGGAGACGGCTTGCGGCCCTTTGCGGGTGTTCGCACACGTCCGCTTCCTGATGCTTGCATCGGCGTGAGCAAGACGGCGGGCGGGGCCTGGGCGGGGCTCAGACGGCTGGCCCTTCGCTGCGCTGCGGGTACCCTGTGGTGCTCGGTCTTCTGGCCCGTCGCTCAACTCGCTGCGCTCACTGCGCTCGCTGCGCTCGGACAGTCGCGACGAGTCAGAGGACGAAGCGCGCCATGGCGCGCGGCCAGAAGCCCTGTGCTCCTCGGCGGCGCCGATTCGCCCCGCCCAGGCCCCGCCCGCCGCCTTGCCGGCAACAGGGTCGGCGTTCGAGGTCCCGCACGCCACCACCGGTTCTGCAACGGGGCAGCCGGGCCGGGCACGGCGCGCATGTGAGGCGCCGAGCAGCACAGGGGTCGGGGCCCGCGCGCGCAGCGCGCTTCGTGATCTGACTCGTCGCGCCTGTTCGACCACAGTGAGCGAAGCGAACGGAGGGAGTTGAGCGACGGGGCCACGGACCCGAGCAGCGCAGGGCAGTCGTGAGCGCAGCGAAGACCGCCGAACCTAAGCGCTGTGCCCGGCCCGGCTGCCCCGTTGCCGCGCCACTGTCAGCAAAACGGAAAGGCAATGACCGCAACGGGTCGCAAGCAGACTGCAGACGTTTCATCCTAGGATTCTTTCACGGCAGGTTCGGCGTACAGCACGCCGTCGGCTTGCCATCGCGTCGATATCGGCGGCCGAGTAGCCGAGCGACGCGGCGATGCTCGCGATTGTGCTGCCCCATCAGCGGCGCCGGCATTTTCTGCGTGGTGTCGCAATCCGAAAAGCGGAACGGCAGGTTCGGCAGCTTGACCTTGCCGAGCACCGGATGGTCCTGCTCGATGACCATGCCGCGCGGCGACGATCTGCGGGTCGGCGAGCGTTTCGTCGATGCGCTGCACCTTGGCGCTGGGCACGTCGATGGCATCGAGCGCGGCCAGGCACGCCGCGACCGTACGCGGGCCGACCCATGCCCGCACCCGCGGCAGGATCTCGAGCCGGTTCGCATTGCGCCCGCCGGCGCTGTGAAAGCGCGTGTCGGCCGCGAGGGCCTCGCCGCCGATCAGTCGCGCGAAGCGCTTCCAGGCGTCGTCGACCTGCGCCGCGATCACCAGGTGGCCGTCGCTGGCGGTGAACACGCCATACAGCGTCGACTGCGGCAGGTCGTGCCCGGTCTGCACCGGCACCTCGGTGCCGCCCGACAGCGTGTAGCACTGCACCGCGTACTCGTGCATCGAGACCAGGCAGTCGTACAGCGCCATGTCGATGTGCTGGCCGCGGCCCGACTTGATGCGCCCGAGCAGCGCCGCGCAGACCGCCGCCACGCCGTGGATGCCGGTGTACATGTCGCCCAGCGCGATGCGCAGCAGCGGCGGCGCTTCGCCCAGGCTCGCCGATCATCTGCATGATGCCGCTCTTGGCCTCGGCGATCAGCCCGAAGCCGGCGCGGTGCGAGTCGGGGCCGGTGTGGCCGTAGGCCGAGACCGAGCAGTAGACGAGGCCCGGATTGCGACCTGCGAGTTCCGTGTAGCCCAGGCCGAGCTTGGTCAGCGCACCGGGCCGGTAGTTCTCGACGAACACGTCGGCTCTGTCGGTGAGCTTGTGCAGCAATGCGAGGCCGCGCGGGTCCTTCAGGTTGATGCACAGGCCCTGCTTGCCCATGTTCTGCTGCAGGAAGTAGCCACTCTGGCCGCCGACGAAATAAGCATGCTGGCGGCCGGCATCGCCGCTGATCGGGCGCTCGACCTTGATGACTTCGGCGCCCATCGCCGCCAGGCAGCGCGACAGGTACGGGCCGGCGAGGAAGTGGGTGTAGTCGACGACGCGGA
Organism: uncultured beta proteobacterium; assembly: GCA_963840805.1. Classification (GTDB taxonomy): domain Bacteria; phylum Pseudomonadota; class Gammaproteobacteria; order Burkholderiales; family Burkholderiaceae_C; genus CADEEN01. Next base: position 145,703 of record CAWJAJ010000006.1, read on the forward strand.
TGCCGGCGAGGGGTAGGGCTTGGGTCATGAAGGTCTCCTCGGGATCATCAATCGGTGCTCGCCCTTCTGCACGACTTCGCCGCGCTGGTTGATCAGCTCCGAAGGCAGCACGACGATGCCCCAGCCCGGCTTGCTCTTCGATTCGCGCAGGCTGCCGACCTTGAACTTGACGTGCAGCACGTCGCCGACCTTGATCGGGCCGGCGAAGTCCCAGGTCCAGCCGAGCGACATGCCGGGCAGGAAGCGGTAGTCGCTCTGCGTCTTCAGGCCGTCGGCGATCGACAGGCCGAACAGGCCGTGCGCGACCAGCGCGCCGAAGTGACTCCGGTTGGCGTAGGCCTCGTCGACGTGCACGGGCGTGTGGTCGCCGGTCAGGTCGGCGTAGGCCAGGATGCGTTCCTTGGTGACGGTGTAGGTCGGGCTCACGCACTCGTCGCCGACTTGCGCGTCGTCCCAGTACTTTTCGGGGCTCATCTAGAAGTTCCTCGGGTTGACGGCCAGTGCCTGCGCCACGGCACCGGGGCTGGCCTGGATGAATTCGACGGCCAGGCCGTCGGGCAGGCGCAGCCAGTTGCGGCCTTGCGGCATTTGCTCGACGCCGTACTTCTGTGCCGCGGCCAGCGCGGCTTCGAGGTCTTCGCACATCACGCCCAGATGCGCCAGGCGCCCCTCGGGGCCGGCGAAGTCGGGGCTGGCGATGAACTGCATGCCGCCGAGCGTCCAGTACTGCACCGGGGCGTCGAGGCTGCCCTGCACCTCGCGCATCGTCATGCCGCACACGTCGCTGAAGAAGCGGATGTGCCAGTGGATGTCCTTGACCCAGACGGCGACATGCTCGACGTAGGCCTTGGGTGCGGTACTCATCAGGCAACCTCCGCGCTGCGCGCTGCGGTATGGCGCTTGGGACGGCCCGGCGCGCTCATGGGAGACCTTTCTCGATGCCCTTGACGCAGCCGACCAGCGTGGCGTTCACGGGGGTGGCGACGCCGTAGCGTTCGCCCCAGCGCACCACGGCGCCGTTGACGAAATCGACCTCGGTGATCGAGCCCTTTTCCAGGCTCTGCAGCATCGAGGCCTTGAAGTCCAGCGGCAGGCCTTCGGCGGCGCGCACCCAGGGCTGCTCGGGATCGCTGAAGCGGAGCCTGACGCCCGCAGCGTGGGCCACCGCCATGGCCTCGGCGACGGCGGCAACGGCGGTGGCTTTCACTTCCGGCACCGCATACAGCGCGCCGTAGGGCAGGCGCGTGATCGCGCTCAGCGCGCCGGTCGAGACGTTGACCAGCAGCTTGTCCCACATCGTGCCGACGATGTTGTCGCTGACGGTGGTGGCCAGGCCGGCGCGGTTGAACTCGGCGGCGATCGCCAGCGCGCGCTCGCTGATCGAGCCGTCGAGCTCGCCGATGATGGTCTGTTTGCCGGCGGTGCCGGAGACGATGCGGCCAGGCGCCAGCATCACGCCGCCGACATAGGTCTTGCCGGCCAGCACACGCTGGCGGCCGACGGCCTCGGCCAGCACGTCTTCGTGGCCGAGGCCGTTCTGCAGCGACAGCACCAGCGTGCGTTCGCCGATCAGCGGCGCCGCGCCGGCAATGGCGTCACGGGTGTGGAAGGACTTCACCAGCACGATCACCAGATCGACCGTGCCGACTTCGGCGCAGTGGTGGCGGCATTGACGGCGACGCGGCGTTCGCCCTGCGGCGTGACCAGGGCCAGGCCGTTGGCCTTCATCGCATCGACATGGGCCCGGGAGCGATTCGACGAGCCAGACATCGGAGCCGGCCTCCCCGAGCGCGGCGCCGATCGCACAGCCGAGCGCGCCGGCGCCGAGTACACAGATCTTCACGGTGCATTTCCTGTCGCGGTGCAGCGCGGGATGCGCCCCAGTGACGTCGACGATAGGCGCGGCCACGGGCCTTGTCCATGCAATGCGGGCAATAGGTATATTGCGATATGCAATGAAGAGCCTGACCGTGAAGCGATCCCAGCCCGACCCCGAAACCCTGCCCGAGCTGAAGCTGTTGCTGCTGTTCGACCGCCTCTACGACACGCGCAGCGTGACGCGCGCGGCCGAGCAGCTCGGCCAGAGTCAGCCGACGGTGAGCATCTGGCTGGCCCGGCTGCGCGAGCAACTGCGCGACCCCCTGTTCGTGCGCACGCCGCAGGGCATGCAGCCGACGCCGCGTGCCGACGCACTGATCGGCCAGACGCGCGAGGTGATCGAGGCACTGCGCCGGCTCTCGGCCTGGGAGCCGGAATTCGTGCCGGTCAGCGCACGGCGGCGCTTTCGCATCTGCATCACCGACGCCAGCCACATCACGCTGCTGCCGCAACTGCTGGCCCACTTGCGCGCGTTGGCGCCGCAGGTGCGGCTGGCCGTCGCGCGCATCGACGGCAACACCGCGGCGGCGCTCGAATCCGGCGAGGCCGACCTGGCCGTCGGCCATGCGCCATGGCTCGAGTCCGGCATCTACCAGCAGACGTTGTTTGCGCAGGACTGGGTGTGCCTGGCCCATCCCGCGCATCCGCGCATCGGCAGGGCCTTGAGCTTGCGTCGATACCAGGCCGAGGCTCACATCACGATTGCCGCCGGCACCGGGCAGCAATTGCTCGAAGATGCACTGGCCGCGCACCGCGTGCAGCGCCAGGTGTTGCTCGAGTTGCCCGGCTTCCTTGGCCTCGGGCCGATCATCTCCACCACCGACCTGATCGTCACGCTGCCGCGCCACATCGGCGAGACGCTGGCGCGCCTGAGTGGCCTGGCTGTGTTCCCGTGCCCGCTGCCGGTGCCGTCGTTCGACGTCAAGCAGCACTGGCACGCGCGCTACCACCGGGACGCGGGCAACCGCTGGCTGCGCGGAGTGATGGCGGGCTTGTTCATGCGCGGCGACAAGCGCGTACGTCGCCGCCAGGGCACTCAGCTTGGCGCCGATCAGCGATAGCATCGTTGCCTCGCACCGACCCAGGACAACCCATGCAATACCGCTCGCTCGGCAAGAGCCCGCTCAAAGTCTCGGCCTTGTGCCTGGGCACGATGATGTTCGCCGACCAGACCGACCTGGCCGAGGCGCGCAACATCGGCGCGCATGCGCGCGAGCACGGTGTCAATTTCATCGACACCGCCGACGCGTACTCGACGGGCAAGTCGGAGTCGATGGTCGGCGAGTTGCTCAAGGGTGTGCGCGAGGACTGGATTCTGGCCACCAAGGTCGGCAACAAGATGTCCGAGCGGCCCAACGAATCGCAGTATTCGCGCAGCTGGATGCTGCGCGCGTGCGACGCCAGCCTGGCGCGGCTGGCCACCGACCATATCGACATCTATTACCTGCACCGCGACTTCATCGGCATGGATCTGGAGGAACCGCTGCGGGCGATCGACGCGCTGCTGCGGGCGGGCAAGATCCGCTACTGGGGTGTGTCGAACTTTCGCGGCTGGCGTATCGCCGAGCTGGTGCATGCGGCGCGCGCGATGAACCTGCCCGGGCCCGTCGTGTGCCAGCCGTACTACAACCTGCTCAATCGCCAGCCGGAGGTCGAGGTGCTGGTGGCCTGCAGGCATCACGGCATCGGGGTCGTGCCGTACAGCCCGATCGCGCGCGGGGTGCTGTCCGGCAAGTACGCGCCCGGCAGCCAGCCTGCACCCGACACCCGCGCCGGCCGCGGCGACCCGCGCATCATGGAAACCGAGTTCCGCGAGGAATCGCTGCGCATCGCCCAGACGCTGAAAGCGCATTGCGAGCGCAAGGGCGTGTCGCTGGCGCACTTCGCGACCGCCTGGGTGCTGGCCTGCCGCGCCGTCAGTGCCGTGATCGCCGGGCCGCGCACGCTGGCGCAGTGGCAGGACTACTTCGGCGCGCTCGATTGCGTCATCGACGCGTCGGACGAAGCGCTGGTGGATTCGCTGGTGACGCCGGGACACGCCTCCACGCCGGGCTACAACGACCCGGCGTATCCGCTCGAGCGGCGCTGACGCGTCGCGGCGCAGGGCGTAGCGCGCGCCCTTGACGACGCGCAAGGTCGCGGCTGCGGTTGCGCTGCAAGGTGATCGCCGACGGGGATGCCATGCCTGCGCTGCTGACCGATCTGTACCAGCTCACGATGCTCGATGCCTACCTGCAGGAGGGCATGCAGGAGCCGGCGGTGTTCGAGCTGTTCGTGCGCAAACTGCCGCCGCAGCGCCATTTCCTGGTCATGGCCGGGCTGGAGCAGGCGCTCGAATGGCTCGAAACGCTGTCGTTCGGCGATGCCGAACTGGCCTGGCTCGAGCGGCAGGGTGGTTTTTCACCGCGCCTGCTGGCCTACCTGCGCGACTTTCGCTTCGCAGGGCGACGTGCATGCGATGCCCGAAGGCAGCGTCTTCTTCGCCGACGAGCCGGTGCTGCGCATCACGGCACCGCTGCCGCAGGCGCAGTTCGTCGAAAGCCGCTTGCTCAACATCGTGCACTTCCAGACGCTGATCGCGTCGAAGGCGGCGCGGGTCGTGATCGCCGCGGCCGGCCGGCGGCTGGTGGACTTCGGCATGCGGCGCGCGCACGGCGCCGAGGCGGCCCTGTTCGCCGCCCGCGCCGCATACATCGCCGGCTTTGCCGGGACGGCCACCGCAGAGGCCGGCCGCCGCTTCGGCCTGCCGGTGTTCGGCACGATGGCGCACTCCTTCGTCCAGGCGCATGCGAGCGAACTCGCTGCCTTCGAGGCCTTTGCGCGCGCCCGGCCCAACCGGCCGACGCTGCTGGTCGACACCTACGACACCGAGGCGGCCGTCGCCAAGGTAATCGGCCTGGCGGCACGGCTGGCGGCCGAAGGCATCTCGATCGGCGGCGTGCGCATCGACAGCGGTGACCTGGCAGTGCATGCGCGGGCGGTGCGCCGCCTGCTCGACGACGCCGGGCTCGACGACATCACCGTGTTCGCCAGCGGCAACCTCGACGAACACCGGATCGCCCAGTTGCTGGCTGCCGGGGCGCCGATCGACGGCTTCGGCGTCGGCACCGCGCTCGACACCTCGCTCGATGCGCCTGCGCTGGATGCCGTTTACAAGCTGCAGGCCTACGCCGGCGTGGCGCGCCGCAAACGCTCGGAAGGCAAGGCCACCTGGCCGGGGGCCAAGCAGGTTTGCCGGACTTTCGACGCCAGCGGTCAAATGCTGCGCGACATTGTCCAGCTCGACGTTGAGCCGATGGCCGGACTGCCGTTGCTGCAGCCGTGCATGCGCGCCGGCCGGCGTCTGGCCGCCGCGCCCTCGCTCGACGAGATCCGCCGCCACCACGCTGCACAGATGCGCACGTTGCCCGCGGCGTTGCGCAGCCTGGAGCCGACACCGCAGTCCCATGCGGTCGAGATCTCAGCGGGGGTGCGCGCGCTGGCCCGCGAAGTCGATGCCGCGATGGGCTGACCGGCTCAACCCGACAGCGTCGCGCTGCCGGTGAATTCGGCCCCGGCGGCACGCATCCGTTGCAGCGCCCGCTCGGCGTCGCCCGGCTGCAGCGCCACTGCGGCAATGGCGTCGTGCACCACCACCACGGCATAACCCAGCGCACAGGCATCGAGGACGGTGGCGAGGACGCAGTAGTCGGTTGCCAGCCCGGCGACGAACAGGCGTCGCACGCCCTGCGCCTTCAGCCTCGAGTGCAGGTCGGTTTCGTCGAACGCCGAGTACGCATCGCGCTCGGCACGGCAGCCTTTCGACACGATGCCGGTGGCGGCCGGCAGATGCAGCGCGCTGGGGAAATCGGCACCCGGCCCGCCAGCCACGCAGTGCATCGGCCAGGTGCCACCGTGGGCCCGGAACGAACAATGGTCGGGCGGGTGCCAGTCGCGGCTGGCGAAGGTTGGCAAGTGCAAGGCGTCGAAGCGCGCGAGGCAGGCGTTCAGCGGCGTGACGATCGCGTCGCCGCCCGGCACCGCGAGGCTGCCGCCGGGCAGGAAATCGCGCTGGACGTCGACCACCAGCAGCGCATCGCCGGCCCGCAGCGCGGTGCTTGAGATTGCGCAACCCGCCGGCTGCGAGGGCGATGCTGCAATGGACGTCTCGGTGCCCGAACCATGACCGACCGTCCCCGCCCCGGCCCGTCGCCCGCGCCCGGTTTCGACGCGATGCTGCAGTTCCTGCAGTCGCCCGCCGCGCACGCCGCCTTTGCCGGTGCCCGCGCGCGAGTGCAGACCATCGAGACCCACATGTCCTGGGTCTTTCTCGTCGGCGACCATGCGCTGAAGCTGAAGAAGCCGGTGCGCTATCCGTTCCTCGACTTCTCGACGCTGGCCGCGCGCGAGTTCTACTGCCGCGAGGAGGTGCGCCTGAACGAGCGTCTGGCGCCCGGCATCTACCAAGGCGTGATGGCGCTGCAGTGGCGGCGCGGTCAGTTCGCGCTGGTGCCCGACGGTGAACCAGCGGCTGCTGGTGAGGCCGTCGACTGGCTGGTGCACATGCGTCGGCTGCCGGCGGCGCGGATGCTCGACCGCGCCATCGCCGACGGCCAAGTCGGGCGCGGCGAGATCGATGCGCTGGTCGGCGTGCTCGTCGCCTTCTACCGCAGCGCGCGGGCAATCGATCCGGATCCCGCGGCGTACCGGGCGCGCATCGCGCGCGAACAGGCCACGAACCGCGAGGTGCTGTTGCGCCCGCAGTTCCAGCTGCACGCAGCGGCCGGCGCGCTGGACCGGTTCGACCACGCCCTCGTGCGCTGCCGCGATGCGTTGCACGAGCGCGCTGCACGCAAGCGCATCGTCGACGGGCACGGCGACCTGCGGCCCGAACATGTGTGCCTGCTGCAACCGCCGGTGATCATCGACTGCCTCGAATTCGACGCCTCGCTGCGGCAGGTCGACCCCTTCGACGAGATCGCCTTTCTCGGCCTCGAATGCGAGATGGCGGGCGCGCCGTGGATCGCGCCGCAGCTCGTGGCCGGCTGTGCCGCCGCGCTGGGCGATGCGCCGCCGGCGGCGCTGATGGGGCTGTACACCGCGCACCGTGCGCTGCTGCGCTCGCGCTTTGCCGCGGCCCATCTGCTCGACGTGGCGCCGCGCACGCCACACCATTGGCTGCCGCTCGCGCAGCGCTACCTTGCGCGTGCCCAGGTCGCCCTCGATGCGCTCGAAGGCGGTGGAGGGCTCAGTGCGGCCACGCGTCATGGCATTGCCTGACCGCTTGCGCGAAAAACGGCACCACGGAGACGATCTGCAGCTTGCCGGCCACGGCCCCGTTCGCGGGCAGGCGGAACGGCGGCACGCTGTCGGTGACCACCACCCGCGAGATCGCCGCATCGGCCAGCACGTCGGCCGCGGGCGGCGATGAACAGGCCGTGGGCAGCCAGCGCGATGACCTCGCGTGCGCCGGCCCGCCGCAGCGCCGCGGCGGCACGCTGCATCGTGCCGCCGCTGGCGATCAGATCGTCGAGCAGCAGCACTGCCATGCCGGCCACCTCGCCGGCGACGAGATCGAAGCTCGACACGACGCCGGCGCTGCGCCGCTTGTCGACCATCGCGAAGCCGACCGGCTGCGCCAGCCGCTGCTCGAGGGCTTCGCGCCAGAGCTGTGCGCGCTTGACGCCGCCCGGGTCCGGCGACGCCACGGCGATCGGGCCGGCGCGGGCGATGTCGCTGGCCACGCTGTCGAACGCGCGGTGCGCCTCCAGGTGCAGCGTGGTGCAGCGGAACGCGTTCTGCAGCGCCGCCACGTTGTGCGCCTCGAGCACCAGCAGCTGCGCCGTGCCGACGGCCTCGAACAGCTGCGCGACATAGCGCAGCGTGACCGGGTCGAAGGGTTTGGTCTGGCGATCCTTGCGTGCATACGCCAGGTAGGGCACGACGGCGCTCACGCGTGCCGCACCATGCTCGCGCAGCGTGGCGATGAACAGCAGCAGGCGGCACAGTTTGTCGTGCGGACTCTCGTGCGGGCCGCCATGCAGGCTGGCCACCACATAGACATCCTTGCCGCGCGGATCGACCAGCGGGCGCACCTTGTGTTCACCGTCCTCGAAGGCCCGGTCTTCGTGGCACGACAGGCTGGTGCCCAGTTCGGCGGCCAACGCCGGGCCGAACCGTCCATCGGGATCGAGCGAGAAGATCAGCATCGTGCGAATCCGGATGCCGCACACCCTGCAGTGGAGCTTGCGCGTCGCCATCGGGCGACGGTTTGCGCTTGCGCAAGGAGCGTCAGGGCGGTTCGCCCCAGCGGGTGGCCGAGAAGGCCTGGATGAAGCGATCGATGTCCCGCGCGGGCAGCGCGTCGATGCCTGCCGCCGCAGCGCGGCCGCTGCCGCCGAATGCCTCGCACACGCGGCTGGCGCCGGAGGGCGCGGCGCGCGGCGCCCGCACGCTGACGCTGTAGTCGCCCGAGAGCCGCGCGCGCAGCACGGCCTGCGCCTGGTGGGGCCGCGCGCGGGCCAGTTCGTTGGCCAGGCAGCCGATCACGCGACGGCTCCACGGCGCATCGGGCAGCACGATGACGCGGGCGCGTTCGTCCTGCCAGGCGGGCGCGATCGCCTGCGCCTGCTCCAGGTCGGTGCGCCGCTGTGCGTCGAGCGCGTCGACGACCGGCTCGTGGGCGATCAGGTCCATCGGGTCGGGCCAGCGGGCCATGATCGCGTACAGGCGATCCGGCGCGATCAGGACGTCTGCGGCGGCCTCGCCGTAGGCGTTGTAGTTGATGGCCTGGCCGAGCCAGCGCAGGGCGGCGCGCTGTACGGCGTCCAGGCCCGCGTCGATGGCCAGCCGGTCGGCCACCGCCACCAGATCGTCGCCATAGGCGCCCACCAAGGCCCAGGCGCGATACCGCCCGCCGAGGTGGCGGTCCATCAACAGGCTGGTGCAGACCTCGCTGCCGAAGTCGAGGTGGGCCTCCAGATGGCCATGCTGCGGCACGTCGCCGGCCGCATGGTGATCGAAGTAGCGCACGCGCACGCCGGCATCGAGCAGGCGCAGCAGCGCCGCGCGATTGCGTTGCATCGACAGGTCGCAGACCAACACCTCGTCGGCCGCGTCGCAGGGCACGCGCTGCAGCAAGGCGATCTCGCGCTTGAGCCCGGTCACCAGGGTGGCTTCGGCAGGCTCGTGCAGGCGCCATTGCCGCACCGCGCACAGCCCGTCCGCATCCCCGTTGCACACGTCGAAACGCCGTCGCATCGCTTTGCCCTTTCTGCGTCACATCGTGCGCGCCAACAGCGGCCGCAGGGCCTCGAGCGGGCGGGCGTTGAGCACATCGGCCGCCTGCAGCCAGCCGCGGCGCGCCTGCCCGATACCGAAGCGTAGATGATCGAAGTCGCCTGCGCTGTGTGCATCGGCATCGATGCTGACCAGCACCCCCTCGGCCTTCGCGGCCAGGCAGCCGGTATCGTCGAGATCGAGCCGGGCCGGATCGGCGTTCAGTTCCAGGAAGCATCCGCGCTGGCGCGCGTGGCGGATCACGCGGGGCAGGTCGACGGCAATCGCGGCGCGTTGCCCGATCAGGCGCCCGTTCGGGTGCGCCAGGATCGTGAAGTGCCGGTGGTCCATCGCGCGCAGCAGGCGCTCGGTCTGCCGGTCGCGTGACAGGTCGAAATGCTGGTGGACCGCGGCCACGACCAGATCGAGCCGCTGCAGGACCGCATCCGGCAGGTCGAGGCGGCCATCTTCCAGGATCTCGACCTCGACGCCCTTGAGCACCGTGAATCCGGCGAGGCGCTCGTTGAAGCGGTCGATGCGGTCGATCTGCCGCGCCAGCCGCGCGGCGATCTGGCCCCGTGTCGCGGCCCGCTGGGGCGAACGGTCGGTGACGGCCAGATAGGACAGACCCCGGGCGCGCGCCGCCGCGACCAGGGCGTCGAGATCGTCCTGGCCGTCGCTGTCCGGGGTGTGCACGTGCAGGTCACCGCAGAGGTCCGCGGGTTCGATCAGCGCGGGCAGACGGCCTTGGCGTGCCGCCTCGAGTTCGCCGCGGTCCTCGCGCAGCTCCGGCGCGATCAGCGGCAAGCCCACCGCTGCGTACACGTCGGCCTCGCAGCGCCCGGCCAGCCGTTGGCTGCCGCGAAACACGCCGTACTCGTTGATCTTCAGCCCGCGCTGCCGGGCCAGGCGGCGCAGCGCGATGTTGTGGGCCTTGGAGCCGGTGAAGTACAGCCAGGCCGCGCCGAAGCTCGCGGCGGGCACGACGCGCAGGTCGACTTGCAGGCCGCTGTCGAGCATCACGCTGGCGCGCGTCGTGCCGGCGGCAAGCACCTGGCGCACGTCGTCGTGGTGGACGAAGGCGTCGACCACTTCCTTGCCGCGCGCCGATTGCACCAGCAGGTCGAGGTCGCCGATGCTGTCCTTGCGGCGCCGCAGGCTGCCCGCCACTTCGGCCCGCACGACGCCGCACAGCGCGCGCAAGTGCACCAGCAGCGCTTGCGCGGCTGCGTCGGCGGCATCGAGCCGGATGCGGGCGACGTGGGGCAGCCGGGTCTGTGCCGCATCCAGGATCTGCTGCTGCAGCCGCGGCCCGAAGCCATGCACCGTCTGCACGCGCCCCGCCTGCGCGGCGGCGTGCAGCTGTTCGAGGGTCTGCACGCCGAGCTCTTGGTGCAGGGTGCGCACGCGCTTGGGCCCGAGGCCGGGCAGGCGCAGCATCGCGCCGAGGTCGGCGGGAACCTCGGCACGCAGCCGCTCCAGCAGTGCACAACGGCCGGTGGCGACGATCTCGCTGATCTTGCCGGCCAGGTCCGGGCCGATGCCGGGCAACGCGTCGAGGTTGCGGTGTTGCTCGACCATCGCCTTGACGCTGCGCCCCATCGTGGCCATGGCGCCCAGCATGCGCGCCGCATTGCGGTAGGCGCGGATGCGAAACGGGTTCGCGTCCTGCAAGGTCAGCAGGTCCGCGATCTCGTCGAAGATGCGGGCGACGTCGGCGTTGTTCATCGCAGCCCACGCCGGTTCAACCCGGCTCGAGGTGCAATGCAATCGCCCGGTGCGCGGCCGCGCGCAGCGCCAGCGCGGCTGCGAAGGCATCACCGCCGTCCAGCGCCGGCGTGAGTGGCTCGCAGATCTCGACCTCGAGCGGCGCCGGCCGAGGCCACCAGGTGCCGTCGGGCAACATGTCGCGGTTGCCGCGCAGCACCACCGGCACCAGTGGCACGCGCGCCCGCGCGGCGGTCAGGAAGGCGCCGAGGTGGAACGGCAGCAGGCCGGGTCGTGGCGTGAAGGTGCCTTCAGGGAAGAACACCAGCGATCGCCCTTGCGACACGGCCCGTGCCAGCCGGGCGGCATCGCCGACGCCGCGCTCGGCGTCGATGCGATCGACGAACTCGGCGCCCAGGCGCTGCAGGAACGGCCGCAGCAGCGAGGTGCCGCCGCAACTCGCCCTTGGCGATGAAGCCGAATGGCCGCGGCAGCGCGGCGACGAGGATCGCACCGTCGACATAGCTGCCGTGGTTGCAGGCCAGCACGCACGGCCCGGCGGGCAGGTGATCGAGGCCGTGGACGGCCAGCGGCGTGCGAATCATGCGCAGCAACAGTTGTACGAGCCAGTGGTTCGCGCGCCACGCCAGTCCAGGACTCGGCAGGCACATCGTGATCGACCAGGTGAGCGCCGCCAGCAGCCAGAACAGCAGCCCGGCGTAGGCCCCGAACAGCACGCGACGGGTGCCCGCGATGGTGAAGCGCAGCCGGGCTGCCAGCGCGCCGCCCGCCAGCCTCAAAACCTGCCAGCGCGCCGTCGGCACGGCGGCGCCGATGCGGCCGGCCTCGTAGGCCGCCCGGCAGGCCGAGCGCCGGACCTTGCCGCTGGAGGTTTTCAGCACGCTGTGCGGCGGCACCAGCACGACCTCGTCGGCGGGTTCGCCGATGGCGGCGACCACCGCGCGCGACACCGCTTCGCGCCGCTGCGCCTGCGCCGCCGCGTCGCCTGGATGCGTCTCGGCCAGCACCACCAGACGCTCGGTGCCGGAGGCCGGATCGGGGCTGCCGAAGGCGGCCACGCAGCCCTTGCGCACGCCTTCGACGCTGGCGGCGGCTTCCTCGACCTGCTGCGGGTAGAGGTTGCGGCCGCGGCGGATGACGATGTCCTTGACGCGCCCGGTGATGTAGACATCGTCGCCCGCGCGGTAGGCCAGGTCGCCGCTGTCGAGCCAGCCGTCGTGGCGCAGGCGCGCCGTCTGCTCCGGATTGCGAAAGTAGCCGCGCGTTGCCGAGGGGCCGCGGAACTCGAGCCGACCCTCGATGCGCTCAGCCGACTTCGCGCCCGTCTTCGTCGACGATGCGGATGGCGTGCCCCGGCAGCGGCGCCCCGCAGGCCACGAAGCGCAGCGCGTCGGCATCGTCGGCCGCCGCCGGCCGCGCGCGGTGCTCCGCAGCGAACGCGTCGCGCTGGATGCGGTCGACCTGCACCGCACGCCCCAGAGGCGGAAAGAGCAGGCCGAGGCAGGCTTCGGCCAAGCCGTAGACCGGCGTGACCACGCCCGGGCGCAAGCCGCAACCGGCGAATCGCTGCTCGAAGCGCTGCACGGTATCGGGGCTGACCGCTTCGGCGCCGTTGAACGCCAGGCGCCAGCAACTCAGGTCCAGCCCGGCCAGCGCGGCGTCGTCGACACGCTTGACGCACAACTCGTAGGCGAAGTTCGGCGCCGCCGACAGGCTGCCGCGGAAGCGGTCGATGGCCTGCAGCCAGCGCTCGGGCCGCGCCAGGAAGGCCAGCGGCGACATCACCACCAGCGTGTAGCCGACGTACAGCGCGCCGAGCCAGGCGCCGATCAGCCCCATGTCGTGGTACAGCGGCAGCCAACTGACGAACACGTCGCGCGGGCTGGCCTGCACGGCCTGCGCCATCGCGCGGATGTTGGCCAGCAGGTTGGCGTGCGTCAGTGCCACGCCCTTGGGGTTGCCGGTGCTGCCCGAGGTGTACTGGATGAAGGCGATGTCGTCGCCGTGCGACCTCGACCGTGGCCGGCACGCCGCCGGGCACGGCCAGTTGCTGTGGCGTCACGACATGGCGCAACCCGGCCACGCGGGCCTGCAGCAGGCGAGCGACGACCATCGCCTCGGGCACCGTCACCAGCAGCGTGGCGCGGGCGTTGTCGAGGATGCCGGCGTGCCGCAGCACGTGCTCCTCGAGCTGCGATGCGCGCGCCGGCGGGTAGATCGGTACCGGAACAGCGCCGGCGCGCAGGATGCCCAGGTAGGTGCTGAAGTACTCGGGCGACGTCGGCAGCATGATGGCCACGCATTGGCGCGGCTGCACGCCGGCCTGCTGCAGGCCGGCCGCGACGGCCGCGCCCGCGTCGGCGAGCTGGCGGTAGCTGAACGGCTGCTCGGAGCCGTTGGCCAGACAGGTCAGGTGGCGGCGATCGGGGTGCTTGCGCAGATGCCACTCGAGCACGTCGAGCAGGGTTTGCGCGCTGCCAGGGGATTCGTCGGCGGCGGCGGCGGACGCGTCGGGTCGGGTCGGCGCCGGCTCGGCCGGGTACGGGGCCGGTCGCACCGTGCCGATGGCCACGCGACCGGTCGACCGCTCGGCATGCTCGCGCCGCGACCAGCAGGTCGCCGACCGTCTCGGCACGTTGCAAGGTCTCGTCCGGCAAGCGGATGCCGAATGCGCGCTCGGTGCGCAACAGCAACTCGGTGCGCGCCAGGCTGTCGAAGCCGAGGTCGCGGTCAAGCGTGCTGGCCAGCGTCACCGCCGGCAGTCCGGGCGCCCCGGCGTGCAACTCGCGAAGCGTGTGCTCGACGATCGCCAGCAGCGCGGGCGCGGCCACTTCGCGGCTGACCTCTGTGAACTCCGAACCACCTTGCATCGTGGCTGACCCGCCGGGCCGGCGGGCGACGCTGGTTTGAAACACCGGCATCCTCGACCGGCCGCGCTTCGTGGCAGTTGACGGCGCACAAGCGCGGTGCGAGTTGCCGCGGGCGGCACGCCATCGCAGGGCCCTGCGGCTGACGCCCGTCAAGGAAAAAGGCCGCAGCGGATGCTGCGGCCTTGACCGGGGCGGCGACGCGTCGGGCCGTGCTCAGGCCGCCAGCAGCTGTCGCAGCACGAAGGGCAGGATGCCGCCGTGCTTGTAGTAGTCGACCTCGATCGCGGTGTCGATGCGCAGCGTGACGGTGACTTCGCGCTTCTTGCCGTCGGCCGAAGTGATCACCAGCGTGGCGTCGGTCTGCGGCTTGATCTCCTTGCCGAGCACGACGTCGACGACCTCGTCGCCCCGAATGCCGAGCGATTGCCACGAGTCGCCGCCCTTGAACTGCAGCGGCAGCACGCCCATGCCGATCAGGTTGCTGCGGTGGATGCGCTCGAAGCTGCGCGCCACCACGGCCTTGATGCCGAGCAACTGCGTGCCCTTGGCGGCCCAGTCGCGCGACGAGCCGGTGCCGTACTCCTCGCCGGCGAAGATCACGGTCGGCGTGCCGGCAGCCAGGTACTTCATCGCCGCGTCGTAGATGAACATCTTGTCGCCGCCGGGCTGGAACAGCGTCACGCCGCCTTCCTCGCGCGAGCCGTCGGCGCCGGCGGGATCATCAGGTTCTTCACGCGCACGTTGGCGAAGGTGCCGCGCATCATCACCTCGTGGTTGCCGCGGCGTGCGCCGTAGCTGTTGAAGTCGGCCTTGTGCACGCCGTTGGCCTTCAGGTAGCTGCCGGTCGGCGAGGCTTCCTTGATCGAGCCGGCGGGCGAGATGTGGTCGGTGGTGATCGAGTCGCCGAACATCGCCATCACGCGCGCGCCCTGCACGCCCGAGGTCAGCGCCTTGGGCTCCATCGTGAAGCCGTCGAAGAAGGGCGGCTGGGCGATGTAGGTGCTCTTGGGCCAGTCATAGACCTGGCCCTTGGTGCCCTTGACGTCGTTCCACAGCTTGCCTGGCTTCTTGCTCACGTTGCCGTAGTTGGCCTGGAAGGCCTTCGGGTCCATCGCGAACTTCAGCAGCTTGTAGACCTCGTCGCTGCGTCGGCCAGATGTCGCCGAGGTAGATGTCCTTGCCACCTTTGCCTTTGCCCACGGGCTGTGTCATCAAGTCGCGTGTCACGTTGCCGGCGATCGCGTAGGCCACCACCAGCGGCGGACTGGCCAGGAAGTTGGCCTTCAGGTTCGGATGGATGCGGGCTTCGAAGTTGCGGTTGCCCGAGAGCACTGCGGCGCAGACCAGGTCGTTCTTGGTGATCACCTCGTTGAATTCGGGCGTCAGGTCGCCGGCATTGCCGATGCAGGTGGTGCAGCCGTAGGCGGCGACATGGAAGCCGAGCTTCTCCAGGTAGGGCAGCAGGCCGGCTTTCGTCAGGTACTCGGTGACGATGCGCGAGCCGGGGGCCAGCGAGGTCTTGATGTGGGGCGCCACCGTCAGGCCGGCCTCGACAGCCTTCTTCGCCAGCAGGCCCGCCGCCAGCAGCACGCTGGGGTTGCTGGTGTTGGTGCAGGAGGTGATGGCGGCGATCAGCACGTCGCCGTTGCCGATCGTCAGGCCGCCGGCCGCGTGGTGGGCGCGTGCCTTCGCGGCGTCCATCGTCGGATGGTTGTCGGCCATCTCGATCAGGTCACGCGGCGCGTCGGCCGGCAGCGCCATGGCCTCGCCGTCGCGCGCGCCCTTCCTGACGTGCTTGACGACATGGCGCAGGCCCAGCTTGGCCGCCGGCTGGTTGAAGCCGTTGTCGGCGATCGAGGCGCTGAACAGCTCGGCGAACTTCTTCGACAGGTGGGTGATCTCGATGCGGTCCTGCGGGCGCTTCGGGCCGGCCAGGCTCGGCACCACCTTGCCGAGGTCGAGCTTGACGACCTGGGTGTAGTCGATCTCGCCGGCCTTGGGCACGCCGAACATCTTCTGCGCCTTGAAGTAGGCCTCGAAGGCTTCGATCTCCTCCGTCGTGCGGCCGGTGCCCTTGAAGTACTCGATCGTGCGCTCGTCGACCGGGAAGAAGCCCATCGTCGCGCCGTACTCGGGCGCCATGTTGGCGATCGTCGCGCGGTCGGGCAGGGCCAGGGTGCGCGTGCCTTCGCCGAAGAACTCGACGAACTTGCCGACGACCTTGGCCGCGCGCAGGATCTCGGTCACGGTCAGCACCAGGTCGGTGGCGGTGACGCCTTCGCGCAGCTTGCCGGTGAGCTCCATGCCGACGACGTCGGGCGTCAGGAAGTAGACCGGCTGGCCGAGCATGCCGGCCTCGGCCTCGATGCCGCCGACGCCCCAGCCGACCACGCCGATGCCGTTGATCATCGTGGTGTGGCTGTCGGTGCCGACGAGTGAGTCAGGGTAGTAGGTGCCGTCCTTGCTCCTGTGCACGCCGCGCGCCAGGTACTCGAGGTTCACCTGGTGCACGATGCCGAAGCCGGGGGGCACGACGCCGAAGGTGTCGAAGGCCTGCATGCCCCACTTCATGAACTCGTAGCGCTCCTGGTTGCGCTGGAATTCGAGCTTCATGTTCAGGTCCAGCGCCTCCTTGGTGCCGTAGTTGTCGATCGTCACCGAGTGGTCGACCACCAGGTCCACCGGCACCAGCGGCTCGATGGCCTTCGGGTCCTTGCCCAGGCTTTTGGCCACGTTGCGCATCGCCGCCAGGTCGGCCAGCAGCGGCACGCCGGTGAAGTCCTGCAGCACGACGCGCGCGACGACGAACGGGATCTCGTCGCTGCGCACGGCCTGCGCCTTCCAGCCGGCCACCTGTTTGACGTGCTCGGCGGTGACCTTCTGGCCGTCGCAGTTGCGCAGCACGCTCTCGAGCACGATGCGCATCGAGTGCGGCATGCGGTTGACGTTCGGGAACTGCTTGGCCAATTCGGGCAGGGAGAAGTAGGCGCCCTTCTTGCCGAGGGGCTTGCGGGTCGATGCGAAAGCGTGGGTCATGGTGTGCGCTCGTGGGTGGATGTTGAAGTGTGGCTCAGCCGGCTTTCGGGACGATGACTTTGAGTCCCTTGAAGTAGTCGCGGAAGAAGCCCGCGTCGCGGGTGATCAGTGCACTGCATTGGAGCAGGGCATGGGCGCCGACCAGGAAGTCGGGAACCGTGCGGCCGTGATGTCCGCCGCGCTGCCGGTAGCGGCGCTGCATTTCGCCAGCGCGCAGGGCTGCCTTGGCTTCGGTGGGCAGGTAGGCGAGGCCGGCCTCCTCCATATCTTGCAGGACCTCGGAACCATGCTTGAGCGCGGTGCAAACCTCCGCCAGCACCACGTCGCACAGCACGACCGGGCCCTGGTGCAGCGCATCGCGCACGGCATCGCCTGCGGCATCTGCCCGTTCTCCGCCGCCGATCCAGTCGATCAGCACGGATGAGTCAATCGCGATCAATCAAGCGTCCTCGTCGGGCGGCGGGTAGGGATCACCCGGCGCGCGGCCGCGAATGGCCCGCATCGCCTCGTCCGTGTCCTTGAATCCGTCGAGCTTGAACTTGCCGCGCAGGCGCGAAATGGCGTCGTCCACGTCCTTGCGGATGACGATGCGATTACCCTCGATTTCGACCTTGAGCTTGGTGCCCTTGGTCAGCCCGAGCGCATCGCGCACCTGCTTGGGCAGGGTGATCTGGCCGCGTTCGGCCACCGTGGCTTCCATCGCATGCTCCGCAAAGTATGCTTCAAGTATACATACTTTTTCTGGCCTACAAGAGTGGCAGGTAGCGCACCGACAGCACCCCGTCGATGGCCGCCAGCCGCGCCAGCACGGCGTCGGCCACCGGGCTGTCGACGTCGACCAGCGTGTAGGCCATCTCGCCGCGGCTCTTGTTGACCATGTTGTGGATGTTCAGGCCGGCGTGGGCCATCGTGGTCGAGATCTGGCCCAGCATGTTGGGCACGTTGGCGTTGGCGATGGCCACCCGGAAATTCGACTCGCGCCCATGGCGACGGCCGGGAAGTTCACCGCGTTGGCGATGTTGCCGTGCTCGAGGTAGTCGCGCAGTTGCTGCGCCACCATCACCGCGCAGTTGTCCTCGGCCTCACGCGTCGAGGCGCCCAGGTGCGGCAGTGCCAGCACGCGCTCGTGGGCGTGCAGCACGGCGTTCGGGAAGTCGCAGACGTACATGCCCAGGTGCTTGCGGTCGAGGCTGGCCAGCACCGCGGCGTCGTCGACCACGCCTTCGCGCGAGAAGTTCAGCAGCACGGCGCCGGCCTTCATCTGGCCCAGGTTGTCGGCGTTGACCAGGTGCCTGGTGGCAGCCACCAGCGGCACGTGCAGGGTCACGAAGTGGGCCTGCCGCAGAACCTCGGCCACGCTGGCCGCGCGCTTGACCTGCGACGGCAGGCTCCAGGCCGCGTCGACGGTGATGTCGGGGTCGAAGCCGAGCACGTTCAGGCCCAGCTTGATCGCGGCATCGGCCACCAGGCAGCCGATCTTGCCCAGGCCGACGATGCCCAGCGTGTGGCCGGCGAGCTCGAAACCGGCGAACTGCTTCTTGCCGTCTTCGACCTTTCGCTCGAGCTCGCTGTCGCGCGGGTCGAGCGAGGCCACGAAGCGCAGCGCGCCGGGCAGGTTGCGCGCGGCCATCAGCATGCCCGCCAGCACCAGTTCCTTGACGGCATTGGCGTTCGCGCCCGGCGCGTTGAACACCGGCACGCCGCGCGCGCTCATCGCCGCCACCGGGATGTTGTTGGTGCCGGCACCGGCACGGCCGATCGCACGCACGCTGGCCGGGATCTCCATGGCGTGCATGTCGGCCGAGCGCACCAGCACCGCGTCGGGCGCGCTCACGTCCTTGGCCGCGCGGTAGCGCTCGGCGGGCAGTTGCTTCAGGCCACCGGGCGAGATGGCGTTGAGGACCAGTACCTGGAAGCGAGTGTCAGCCATGCGCGGCCTCGAATGCCTTCATGTAGGCCACCAGCGCACGCACGCCGTCGACCGGCATCGCGTTGTAGATCGATGCACGCATGCCGCCGACCGAGCGGTGGCCCTTCAGCTGCAGCAGCCCGCGCTCGTCGGCACCCTTCAGAAACGCAGCGTCGAGCGACTCGTCGCGCAATTTGAACGGCACGTTCATCAGCGAGCGGCAATCGCGCTGCACCGGGCTCTTGTAGAACGCGCTGGCGTCGAGGTAGTCGTAGAGCAGGGCGGCCTTGGCGCGGTTGCGTTCGGCCATCGCCGCCAGCCCGCCCTCGGCCTTGAGCCACTGGAACACCAGGCCGGCGATGTAGATCGCGTAGGTCGGCGGCGTGTTGTACATCGAGTCGTTGTCGGCGACGGTCTTGTAGTCGAACGCCGACGGCGTGATCGGCAGCGCCTGGCCGAGCAGGTCTTCGCGCACGATCACGATGGTCAGGCCCGCGGGGCCGATGTTCTTCTGTGCGCCGCCGTAGATCAGGCCGTAGCGGGCGACGTCGACCGGGCGCGACAGGATGTCGCTCGACATGTCGGCCACCAGCGGCACGCTGCCGACGTCGGGCGTGAAGTGGTACTCGACGCCACCGATGGTCTCGTTGCTGCAGACGTGCACGTAGGCCGCGTCCGGGTCGAGCTTCCATTCGCTGCGCGGCGGCACGCGGTCGTAGCCGGTGGTGGCGGCGCTGGCGGCGATGTTGACGCCGGCGTACTTCTTGGCTTCCTTGATCGATTTCTTCGACCATTCACCGGTGTCGACGAAGTCGATGCTCGACCTGCCGCGCAGCAGGTTCATCGGCACGATGGCGTTCTGGCCGATCGCGCCGCCCTGCATGAACAGCACCTTGTAGTTCGCGGGAATCGCCAGCAGTTCGCGAAAGTCTTTCTCGGCGGCCTCGGCAATGGAGATGAACTCCTTGCCGCGGTGGCTCATCTCCATCACCGACATGCCCGAGCCATGCCAGTCGAGCATTTCTTCGGCGGCTTTTCGCAGTACGGATTCAGGCAACACGGCCGGGCCGGCGCTGAAGTTGAAAACACGGGTCATCGGTCGAGGCTCCACGGGGATGTTGGGGTCGAACTCGATTATCGTCGCCGCATGGCGTCATTCAGCTTCTTCTGGCACGACTACGAAACCTTCGGCGTGGTGCCGCGCCGCGACCGGCCGGCCCAGTTTGCCGGCGTACGCACCGACGCCGAACTGAACGAGATCGACACGCCACTGACGCTGTACTGCCGTCCATCGGCCGACATGCTGCCCGAGCCCGAGGCCTGCCTGATCACCGGCATCACGCCGCAGGTCTGCGGGCAGCGGGGCGTCGCCGAGCGCGACTTTGCCGGCGCCATCGAGGCCCAGCTGGCGCGCCCGGGCACCGTCGGCTGCGGCTACAACAGCCTGCGCTTCGACGACGAGGTCACGCGCTTCCTGTTCTGGCGCAACCTGATCGACCCCTACGCCCGCGAATGGCAGAACGAGTGCGGCCGCTGGGACCTGCTCGATACCGTGCGCTGCGCGTGGGCGCTGCGGCCCGACGGGATGCAATGGCCGACACGCGACGAGGGCAAGCCGTCGTTCAAGCTCGAGCACCTGACGCTGGCCAACGGGCTGGCACACGAGGCCGCCCACGATGCGTTGTCGGACGTGCGTGCCACGCTGGCGCTGGCCCGGCTGGTCAAGGACCGACAACCCAAGCTGTGGGCGCATTGCCTGAAGCTGCACCGCAAGCAGGCGGTGATCGACGAGATGGGGGTGGGCCGGCCGTTCGTACATCTGTCCGGGCGCTACCCGGTCGAACGCGGCTGCATGGCGCTGGTGTGGCCGCTGGCGCCGCACCCGTTCTTCAAGAACGAGGTCATCGTCTGGGATCTCGCGCAAGACCCGCGCGAGTTGTTCGCGCTCAATGCCGCGGCGATCCGCGAACGCCTGTTCACGCGCGCCGATGCGCTGCCGGCAGGGCAGGCGCGATTGCCGATCAAGACCATCCACCTGAACAAGTCGCCGATCGTGATCGGCAACCTGAAGACTCTCGGACCGGCTACGCTGCGCTGGCAGATCGACGTCGACCAGGCGCTGCGCCATGCCGAGGTTGCCGCGCGGCAGGCCAATTCGATGGCCGGCATCTGGCCGGAGGTGTACGAGCGACCGCCCGCGGAGCAAGCTGGTCGATGTCGACGAGGACCTTTACGGCGGCTTTCTCGGCAACGACGACCGCCGCGCATTGCAGCGAATGCGCGCATTGCCGCCGGAGCGGCTGGCCGAGCGCAGGCCGGTGTTCAATGATCCGCGGCTCGAAGAGCTGTTGTTGCGCTTTCGCGCGCGCAACCACCTGGACACGCTGAACGCCGCCGAGCGTGAGCAGTGGCACGCCCATTGCCGCCGGCGTTGGCAGGACGCGCCGGCCTGGTTCGAGCGCATCGCCGCGCTCGAAGTTGGTGCCGACCCGCGCGGCCGCGAGGTGCTCGCCGAGCTTCGTGGCTGGGCGCAGGCGGTCCAGGCCGGGATCGCGCCGCAGTGAGCGCGCGGCACCGGCCGCTGCAACCTTTGCTGCGCGCGCTTACCTCGGCGCGGCGATGTTGCCGGCGTCGGCGACCTTCTGCACACGCTGCTTCTCGTGCACGCACTCGTCGACGATGCGCTGGCCGACCTTGGTATCCAGCAGCATCGACTTGTTGGCGATCTGCAGCATCAGCATGCGGCCCTTGACGTCTTCCAGCCGCAGCGCGCCGGTCGACGACAGCACTGGTTTCATGGTCCACGTCTGCGTCTTGAAGTGCACGTCGACGTAGCCGTCGTACTTGGGCGTGGTGCTGATGTTGACGGTCTGGTTGAACTCGCAGGCGTAGTCGCCGAAGTGCGTCATCGCCGCGGCCGCCATCTGTTCGCCCTCGGCCTTGGCGAGGGGGACTTCGGCCGGCGCAGGCGTGCGGGCGGCGGGCTTGGCTGCCGCCTTCGCGGGCTGCTTGGCGGGCTTGGCGGCCGGGGCGGCGGTCTGAGCGTGGGCGGCGGCCGCCAACACCAGCGTGGTGGCTAGGGCGGTCAGGGTGGTGAGGATCGGCTTCACGGGCAGTCTCCAAAGGGTGGTCGTCACGGCACGGATTGTGGTGCGCGCGGCGCCGACAAACGTTGCCAGACGTTGCAGCGAGCGATCAAGTCGGCGCCGCTGTGCGGTACAGCACATGACGCTGCAGCGGATGACCGGCCTCGACGCGCGGATGGTCGAAATCACCGGCCTCGTCGCGCCGCATGCCCAAGCGGCGCATCACCCGCAGCGAAGGCTCGTTGCTCGGCACCGCGATCGCGATCACCTCGCGCAGGTGCAGGTGCACGAAAGCGAAGTGCAGCGCGGCCTGGGCCGCCTCGGTGGCGTAGCCGCGGCCCCACGTGGCACGCGCCAGCCGCCAGCCGATCTCGACGGCCGGCACGAACGGCGCGTCGTAATGCGGCACGTTCAAGCCGACGAAACCCGCAAAGGCCGCTTCGCCGGGCAGTTCGAGCGCCCACATGCCCCAGCCGCGCTGGGTGATCGCGTCACGGCAGCGCGCGGCTTCGGCACCGGCCTGTTCGGCCGTGAGAGTGCTCGGAAAACAGCGACGCACCTCGGGGTCGGCATTCATCGCGGCCCATGGCGCGAAGTCGGTGGCCTTCCACTGGCGCAGCACGCAGCGTCGCGTATGCAGTTCCCGCGGCGTCGCGAACGTGGGCAGCACCAGCGTCGCCGGGGGCTCACTGGCCATTGGGAAAGTAGGCCTCTCGCACCTCAGCCGGCAACTGCGGCCCACCGGCATAGGAGGTGCGGTGCGCGCGTTCGAGCAGTTGCCAGTAGTAGCGGTAGCTGGCGCGGTCGTGCAGCATGTCGTGGTGGCGGATCGGGCCCCATTCGGCGGCCTGCGCCGCGGCGATGATCTCGATCGCCAGGTCGACCTCCGCCACCGTCGGCGTGAAGGCCTCGACGATCGGTCGGATCTGCGCCGGGTGGATGCTCCACATGCGCGTGTAGCCGAACTGGCGGCTGGCCTTGCCGGCGGCTTCCATCAGCGCCGCAGGGTGCTTGAACTCGGTGACGACACTGTGCGACGGCGTTTTGCCGTGGGCGTGGCACGCGGCGGCGATCTCGAGCTTGGCGCGCACCACCAGCGGGTGCTCGAACTGGCCCTTGACACCCATCGCCGAGGCCGGGATCGCCCCGCGGTGGGCCGAGACGAAATCCATCAGCCCGAACGACAGCGACTCGATGCGCGGATGCGCGGCGAGCGCGTACACCTCGTGCAGTGCGCCGTGCGTTTCCACCAGCGCGTGCAGCGGGATCGCACTGCCCCCCATCGCATTCATCGCCGCGGCGGCGCGCTCCACGTCGGCCACGCCACGCGGCTTGGGCAGCATCAGGTAGGCCGGCGGCGTGGCGGCCTGCAGCACAGCCCGCAGCACATCGGCGAAGCGTGGGTGACCGACCGGGAGCACGCGCGCGCCGACGCGGCCGAAACGGTTGGCATCGCTGGCCAGCAACGCCGCGATCAACAACGCATGCTCGACCTCGCCGCCGACCGGGGCGCCGTCCTCGGCGTCGAGCGTGACGTCGAACACCGGGCCGAGTTCGGCCTGCAGCGCCAGGCTCTTCCTCATCAGGGCCTCGACACCGCAGTAGTGGTCGCAGACCGGCAACGAGGCCGCGCCGGGTTCACCGGGATCGAACAGCGCGGTGCGGGGATGCAGGTGCGGGGGAGGCGTGTTCATGGCGGCTCGTCGGTTCGAACCCGGCGGCCGCGACTGTCGCGGTGCCAACTGGGTTTCCCCCATTGTCGCTGCGGCGAGGGCAGGCAACATGCAGGCCTGCCCGAAACCATGGAGACCGGCCCGTGACTCACCTTCGCACACTGACCCGCCGCGCATTCACCGGCATCGCCCTCGCGGCCAGCCTGTCCGGCGCCTGGGCGCAGCAGTTTCCCGACCGGCCGCTGACGATGGTCGTGCCGTGGGGCGCCGGCGGCGGCACCGACGCCGTGGCGCGCATGCTCGCCACGCTGATGGAGAAGGATCTGGGTCAGCCGGTCAACGTCGTCAATCGCACCGGCGGCTCCGGCGTGGTTGGCCACTCGGCCATCGCCGGCGCGCCGCCCGACGGCTACACCATCGGCATGATCACGGTCGAGATCAGCATGATGCATCACCAGAAGCTGACCGAGCTGAACCCGACCAGCTACACGCCGATCGCGCTGGTCAACCTCGACCCCGCCGGTTTCCAGGTGCGTGCCGACTGCGCCGTACAAGACCATGGCCGACGTGCTCGCCGCGATCAAGGCCAACCCGGGCAAGTTCAAGGCCTCGGGCACCGGCCAGGGCGGCATCTGGCATCTGGCGCTGGCCGGCTGGCTGCGCGACGCCAAGGTCGACCCGGCGGCCGTGCCCTGGGTGCCGTCCAACGGCGCCGCGCCGGGCCTGCAGGACCTGGTCGCCGGCGGCGTCGAGTTCGTGCCGTGCTCGCTGCCCGAGGCGCGCTCGCTGATCGATGCCGGCAAGGTGCGCTCGCTGGCGGTGATGGCGACGTCGCGTGCAGCGCTGTTCCCGAACGTGCCGACGCTGAAGGAAGCGACGGGCTCCGACTGGGCCACCGGCGCCTGGCGCGGCATCGCCGCGCCCAAGGGCCTGCCGCCGGCGGTGGCGGCGCGGCTCGAGGCGTCGGTGAAGAAGGCCTACGACAGCAAGGAATACAAGGACTTCATGGCCCAGCGCGGCTTCGGCATGCTGTGGGGCAACTCGGGCGAGTTCGCGGCCTTCATGGCCAAGGGCGACGCCGACATGAAGGCGGTGATGACCGCCGTCGGCATCGCCAAGTAAGCGCCGCGCCTCAGTGCAGCGCACCGACCGTTGGCTGGGCCTCGCGCTGGCCCTGCTGGCTGGCGCCGTGCTGTGGTCGGCGCGCGCCTTCCCGAACGTGCCGGGGCAGAAGGTCGGCGCCGGCTTCCTGCCGATGCTGGTCGGCGTCGGGCTGCTGTTGTGCGGCGTTGGCGCTGGTGCGTGCGCAGCTTGCGTGCGGCGGCCTACGCCGGTGAGCCCGCCGCGGTGGCGCCGGGCAGCGAGCACTTCGGCAGCTCGCTGGTCGTCATCGGCGTCGTGCGTCGTTCTACATCCTGCTGGCCGACCGGCTCGGCTTCCTGATCGTCGCGCCGCTCGTGCCTGTTGGCGGTGTTCAAGGCGCTGCGCGTGAACACCGCGCACGGCCCTGCTGTGGGCGGCTGGCCGGCACGCTGGTGGTGCACTTCGCGTTCTACAAGCTGCTGCGCGTGCCGCTGCCCTGGGGCGTGTTGCGCCCCTTCTACTGAGCGCCGCCGATGGACGCCGTCGCGACCGCCTTCGGGCTCGTGTTCCAGCCCTACGTGCTGATGGTCATCGCGCTGTCGGCGCTGTACGGCCTGTTCGTCGGCGCGATTCCCGGCCTGACGGCGACGATGGCCACCGCGCTGCTGGTGCCGGTGACCTTCTTCATGCCGCCGGTGCCGGCGGTGGCGGCCATCGTCACCGCCACCGCGATGGCGATCTTCTCCGGCGACATCCCGAGCGCGCTGCTGCGCATGCCCGGCACGCCGGCCAGCGCGGCCTACACCGACGAGGCCTACCTGCTGACGCGCAGCGGCCAGCCCGAACTGGCGCTCGGCGCCGGGCTGGTGTTCTCGGTGCTGGGCGGCATCTTCGGCGTGCTGGTGCTGATCGTCGCGGCGCCGGCGCTGGCCGAGATCGCGCTCAAGTTCAGCTCGTTCGAATACTTCTGGCTGGTGATGCTCGGCTTCACCTGCGCCATCTTCATCGCCGGCAAGGACCCGCTGAAGGGGCTGGTGTCGCTGCTGCTCGGGCTGCTGATCTCCTGCGTCGGCCTCGAGAACCCGGCCGGCGCACCGCGCTGGACCTTCGGCAACGCCGAGCTCACCGGCGGCATCTCGCTGATCCCGCTGATGATCGGCATGTTCGCGATCTCGGAGGTGCTGCGTTTCGCGGTCACGGTCGTGAAGCCGGAGATGGCCATCGAGCGGCCGTTCGGCAACGTGTTCGCGGGCATGTGGGCGCTGCTGAAGAAGTACCCGCTGCAGCTGCTGCGCGGCTCGGCGCTCGGCACCGCGGTCGGCGCGCTGCCCGGCGCGGGCGCCGACATCGCGGCCTGGATGTCGTACGCGATGTCGAAGAAGTTCTCGAAGGAACCCGAGAAGTTCGGCACCGGCCACGTCGAAGGCATCGTCGAATCGGGCGCCGCCAACAACGCCGCGCTCGGCGGCGCCTGGATCCCGGCGCTGGTGTTCGGCATCCCGGGCGACTCGATCACCGCGATCGCGATCGGCGTGCTGTACCTGAAGGACATGAACCCGGGGCCGACGCTGTTCGTCAACAACCCGCAGAACATCTATGCGGTGTTCATCGTCTTCATCCTGGCGCAACTGCTGATGCTGCCGCTGGGCTGGATGGCGATCAAGGTGGCCAAGCAGGTGCTGCGCATCCCGGCCGGCCTGCTGATGCCGCTGATCCTGCTGTTCTGCGTGGTCGGCAGCTTTGCCATCAACAACAGCCTGTTCGGCGTGACCGTGATGCTGGTCGCCGGCGTGCTGGCCTTCTTCATGGAGCGCTGGGGCTTCCCGGTCGCGCCGACGATCCTCGGCGTGGTGCTGGGCACCATGCTCGAGGAGCATTTCTTCTCGAGCCTGGTCAAGGCCGATGGCAACTTCTTCGTCTTCTTCGAGCGGCCGATCGCCGGCACCCTGGGCGCGCTGACGCTGATCGATGTGGTTATGGCCGCTGCTGCGCGGCGTGCTGAACAAGCGGAGGCCCGATGCAAGAAAACCCAGCCCGTGTGATTTCGGCCTGATCGGCTTGGCCGTGATGGGCCAGAACCTGGTGCTCAACGTCGAAAGCCGCGGTTTTGCCGTCAGCGTCTACAACCGCACTGCGGCGGTGACCGAAGCCTTCGTCGCGCAGCACCCGGGCAAGCGCATCACGGGGGCGTCAACGCTCGAGGCCTTCGTGCAAAGCCTGGCGCGGCCACGCCGCATCATGCTGATGGTGCAGGCCGGCGCGGCGGTCGACGCGGTGATCGAGCAGTTGATCCCGCTGCTCGATGCCGACGACATCGTCATCGATGGCGGCAACAGCCTGTACACGGATACCGAGCGCCGCGACGCCTATCTCGCCGGCAAAGGCCTGCGCTTCATCGGCGCCGGCGTCTCGGGCGGCGAGGAGGGTGCACGCAAGGGCCCCAGCATCATGCCGGGCGGCCCGGCGTCGACCTGGGCCGTGATGCGGCCGGTGTTCGAGGCCATCGCGGCGCGGGTCGACGGCGAACCCTGTGTGATCCACATCGGGCCGGGCGGGGCCGGGCACTTCGTCAAGATGGTGCACAACGGCATCGAGTACGGCGACATGCAGCTGATCTGCGAGGCCTACCAGCTGTTCAAGTCGGCCGGCCTGGCGACGGCCGAGATCGCCGCCACCTTCAAGCGACTGGAACGAGGGCGAGCTGCAGAGCTACTTGATCGAGATCACCGGCCGCGCGCTCGAGCAGATCGATCCCGAGACCGGCCAGCCGATCGTCGAGCTGATCCAGGACAAGGCCGGGCAGAAGGGCACCGGCCGCTGGACGCAGCAGATCGCGGCCGAGCACGCCGTCGTCGTCAGCACCATCAATGCCGCGGTCGAAGCGCGCGTGCTGTCGTCGCAGAAGGCGCAGCGTGTCGCGGCCAGCCGGCAACTGCACGGGCCGCGGCCGGCAATCGGCCTGCCCCACGCCGAACTGGTGGCCAAGGTGCACGATGCGCTCTACGCCTCCAAGATCGTCAGCTATGCGCAGGGGCTGGACCTGCTGCGTGCGGTCGGCGGCCAGAAGGGCTGGGCGCTCGACCTCGGCGGCATCGCGTCGATCTGGCGCGGCGGCTGCATCATCCGTGCGCGCTTCCTCAATCGCATCACCGAGGCCTACCGGCGCGAGCCGGGCCTGACCAATCTGATGCTCGACCCATTCTTCAAGGATCTGCTCAACCGCACGCAGCAGGCCTGGCGCGACGTCGTTGCGCTGGCGGTGGCCAACGGCATCCCGGTGCCCGCCTTCAGCGCCTCGCTGGCCTACTACGACAGCCTGCGTTGCGAGCGCCTGCCAGCCAACCTGCTGCAGGCGCAGCGCGATTTCTTCGGCGCCCACACCTACGAGCGCATCGACAAGCCGGCGGGCCAGACGTTTCATACGCAGTGGCCGGAGATCGTCGATTGACGGCGGGCCGCGCGAGGCGGCGACGCGCGCGGTGATGACTCGTGCGTCCAGCCGCCCCGGGGTGATGCGGATGCCGAGCGAGCCCGCTCCGGCAGCACGCATCAGCGCGGCGTCATCGCATCGCTGGCGAGGCGTACGTCGTTGCGAGCACCGCCGGTGCCACGGCGTCCTGCGCGGTCTCGAGCATCGTGATGCGCCACAACGTGCGCGCGTCGTCGGGATCGATCAGCGTGGCTGAGTGCAGCAATGCCGCGTTGTCCCACACGACGATGTCACCGACGCCGTACTGGAAGCGCAGCTGGTAGCTGGGCTGCGTCGCGTGCGCGGCCAACTCGTCGAGCAGATCGCGCGCTTCGTCGTCGGGCAGGCCGACGATGCCGAACGAACTGCCGGACACGGCATACAGCGCCATGCGACCGGTGACAGGGTGCGGCCGCGCGATCCGATGCGTGATCACCGGCATCCGCGCCTTCTGTTCGGCATTCAACGCCGACGCGGCCGTGCGGCTCGCCTCGCTGACATCGTGCCGATTGCCGTAGTGATGGATCGCCAGTAGTGGGTCGATGCGGCGCTTCATGGCCTCGGACAGATCGTCATAGGCGGCCAGCTGGTTCGCGAACAGCGTGGCGCCGCCGACTCTGGGCACCACGCGGGAGTAAAGCGCGGTTGCACGCGCCGGCACCGCCAGATACGAATAGTCGGTGTGGAAATACGATCCGGCGTCCTGCAGGCCGGTGGGTTTTCCATCCTTCTTCACATTGGAGAGGATCAGGATGTTCGCATCCTCGGGATGATGGAATTGGTCGATGACGTGCGGCTGCGGTGGCCCGATGCGGCGCGCGAAGGCCAGGAATTGCGCCGCCGTGACTTGTTGCCCGCGCAACGCCAGCACCTGGCTGGCGTAGAACGCCCGCTCGAGTTCCACGAAGTCGGCATCGGACAGTGGCCGCGAGAGGTCGATGTCAGAGGTTTCGACGCCGAACAGGGGCGACAGCGGGGTGAACGCAACCATGAAAGATCGCTCCTTGCAGGTTCAGGCGACGATACCCGATCGCTTGCGGGCCCGCGCCGCTCCATGCATTGCAGCCCCTCGGGCTGAGCGGATCGAGCGCCTCTTCGGCGAGCCGACGATCCGCCGAGTCGAGCAACACTGTGCCGGAAAGCGCAAAGGGCCGGCAGTGCCGGCCCTTCGTGTTCAATCTGCCAACCTGCCCATCACAGGAGGTGCTTGACGCCTTCCTGCTCCTCCAGCAGCTCGCCCAGGGTCTTGTTGATGCAGGCCTGCGAGAACTCGTCGATCGGCAGCCCTTCGATGAGCTTGTATTCCCCGCCGGCACAGGTCACCGGGTAGCCGAACATCACATCCTTCGGGATGCCGTACTCGCCGTTGCTCGGCACGCCCATCGTGACCCAGCGGCCGTTGGTACCCAACGCCCAGTCGCGCATGTGGTCGATCGCGGCGTTGGCGGCGGACGCTGCCGAAGACAGTCCGCGCGCGGCAATGATCGCCGCGCCGCGCTTGCCGACGGTCGGCAGGAATACATCCCGGTTCCAAGCCTCGTCGCCGATCATGTCCTTGACCGATGCACCGCCGATCATGGCGAAGCGGTAGTCGGCGTACATCGTCGGCGAGTGGTTGCCCCAGACGGCGAGTTTCTCGATGTCGGCGACGGCCTTGCCGGTCTTGGCGGCAATCTGGCTCAGCGCACGGTTGTGGTCCAGCCGCAGCATCGCGGTGAAGTTCTTGCGCGGCAGATCGGGCGCCGACTTCATCGCGATGTAGGCGTTGGTGTTGGCCGGGTTGCCGACCACCAGCACGCGCACGGCGCGGCTCGCCGAGGCATTCAGCGCCTTGCCCTGCGCGGTGAAGATCTGTGCATTGGCCGACAGCAGGTCCTTGCGCTCCATGCCGGGTCCGCGCGGGCGGGCGCCGACGAGCAGCGCGTAGTCGGTGTCCTTGAAGGCGCTGGTCGGGTCGCTGTGTGCTTGCATGCCGGCCAGCAGCGGGAACGCGCAGTCCTCCAATTCCATCATCACGCCCTTGAGCGCGTTTTGCGCCTTCTCGTCGGGGATCTCGAGCAGTTGCAGCGATACCGGCTGGTCACTGCCGAGCATCTGGCCCGACGCAATGCGGAACAGCAGGGCATAACCGATCTGGCCGGCTGCGCCGGTGACGGCGACACGAACGGGCTTCTTGCTCATCGCGATAACTCCTGAAGGGGTGGGAGGAGGGTGGGGGGTGTTCTTGGGCGGCAATACCGTGGCGGGCGGAGGCCGCAGTGCGGCGGCGACGCTACAAAGTGTAGGCCAGAAGCCGCGGGGCGCAAGGGTTAGCCCGAGGTTCTATGTCTTATATAAGACATCTTTCCTGGACCACCGACGCGCGCTGTGCTGCAATCGGCGCATGCTGTCCGCCGTTGCCCCCCGCGTTGCCGCGCCTGCCGGCGAAGGCGATGCACCATCGTTCAGCCCGCTGTACCGGCAGATCGCCGGGTTGATCACACGCAGCCTGCAGGGCGGCGAGTGGAAGCCCGGCGAGGCGATCCCGAGCGAGCTCGACCTGGCGGCGCGCTACAAGGTCAGCCAGGGTACCGTGCGCAAAGCCGTCGACGACCTGGCGGCGAACAACTTGCTGGTGCGTCGCCAGGGCAAGGGCACGTATGTCGCGACCCACGCCGAGGCAACCACGCAGTTCCGCTTCCTGCGCCTGGCTCCCGACGCCGATGGTGCGACACCGGGCAGTGAACGGGCAGCGATGGCACGGCGCTTTCTCGACTGTCGGCGCCAGCGTGCGCCGGCACACATCGCGCGCGCGCTCGGTCTCAATGGTGGCGAGGCCACGCTACAGGTGCGGCGGCTGCTCTACTTCCAGGGCCGGCCGGTGGTGCTCGACGATATCTGGCTGCCGGCCGCGCTGTTCAAGGGCTTGACGTCGCAACGGCTGTCGGCGTACCAGGGGCCGATGTACGGACTGTTCGAAAGCGAGTTCGGCGTGCGCATGATCCGCGCCGAGGAGCAGATCCGTGCCGTGGCGGCCGACGCCAGCGCTGCGGCGTTGCTCGAACTGGCCCCAGGCACGCCGCTGCTGTCGGTGACGCGGGTGTCGTTCACTTACGGCGACCGGCCGGTCGAGGTGCGTCGGGGGCTGTACGACACGCGTGCCCATCACTACCGCAACGAACTCGGCTGAGCCGGCTCGAGCCGGGCTCCTCGCGGCCGCGCACGGCCGCCTTTCTCCTTTCCGGCCCGAATACCCACGCGCCGAGTGCCTGCGGCCGTAAGCCTCGTGTCTGCTGCGCTGCAATAGAATTGTTCGGTTCCATCGCGGTTACCGCACGTCTGGATAGCCATGGCCGACACGACGCAATCAACAAAACGCCCCGTCTATCGCAATATCCACGTCACGCAGATCGTCGGCTACCGCCTGCCACCGGCGGGCATCGTGTCGATCCTGCACCGCGTCAGTGGCGCGCTGATGTTCTTGCTGTTGCCGTTCGTGATCTGGCTGTTCGACGTCAGCCTGACATCGGAGATCTCCTACGAGCGCTTCACCAGCGCGTTCGCCGCCGGCGTCGGCGTGCTGCCCGGTTGGTTCATGAAGCTGGTGGCGCTGGCCCTGATCTGGGCCTATCTGCACCACTTCATCGCCGGCGTGCGTCACCTGTGGATGGACGCGACGCACAGCGTCAGCATAGAGCAGGGCCGGGTGTCGGCGTGGATCACGCTGGGTGCGAGCGCCGTGCTGACGCTGGCGCTGGCCGTCAAGTTGTTCGTCTGAAGGCGCCACGATGGAAAAGAACTACGGCTCCAAGCGTTTGGTCGTCGGCGCGCACTATGGCTTTCGCGACTGGCTGGCCCAGCGTGTGACGGCGGTGCTGATGGCGCTGTTCACGATCGTGCTGATCTTGCAGGTGCTCTTCGGCGCCAAGCTCGGCTACGAGCGCTGGTCGGCCATCTTCACGGCGCAGTGGATGAAGGTGCTCACCTTCGTCGTCATCGTTGCGATGCTGATCCACGCCTGGGTCGGCATGCGCGACATCTGGATGGATTACGTCAAGCCGGTGGCCGCGAAGCTCGCGCTGCAGGTGTTCACGCTGGTCTGGTTGGTCGGCTGCGCCGGCTGGGCGGTGCAAGTGTTGTGGAGACTCTGAAGAACATGGCAACACTTGTGAAATCCTTGCCGAAGCGCAGATTCGATGTCGTGATCGTCGGTGCCGGCGGCTCCGGCATGCAGGCGTCGCTGCGCCTGGCCCAGGCCGGGCTGAACGTCGCGTGCCTGTCCAAGGTCTTCCCGACCCGCTCGCACACGGTCGCGGCGCAGGGCGGCATCGGGGCCTCGCTCGGCAACATGAGCGAGGACAACTGGCACTACCACTTCTTCGACACCGTCAAGGGTTCGGATTGGCTCGGTGACCAGGACGCCATCGAGTTCATGTGTCGCGAGGCACCCAAGGTGGTGTACGAGCTCGAGCACATGGGCATGCCGTTCGATCGCAACCCCGACGGCACGATCTACCAGCGTCCGTTCGGCGGCCACACCGCCAACTACGGCGAGAAGCCGGTGCAGCGCGCCTGCGCCGCGGCCGACCGCACCGGCCACGCGATGCTGCACACGCTGTACCAGCAGAACGTGAAGGCGCGCACGACGTTCTTCGTCGAGTGGATGGTGCTCGACCTGATTCGCGACGCCGACGGCGATGTGCTCGGCGTGACCGCGCTGGAGATGGAAACCGGCGAGGTCCATGTTCTCGAAGCCAAGGTCACGCTGTTCGCGACCGGCGGCGCCGGTCGCATCTACGCTGCCAGCACCAACGCGTTCATCAACACCGGGGATGGCCTGGGCATGGCGGCGCGTGCCGGCATCCCACTCGAGGACATGGAGTTCTGGCAATTCCACCCGACGGGCGTGCACAACGCCGGCGTGCTGCTGACCGAAGGCTGCCGTGGCGAGGGCGCGATCCTGCGCAATGGCAGCGGCGAGCGCTTCATGGAGCGCTACGCACCGACGCTGAAAGACCTGGCGCCGCGCGACTTCGTCTCGCGCTGCATGGACCAGGAGATCAAGGAAGGCCGGGGCTGCGGCCCGAACAAGGACTACATCAACCTCGACATGACGCACCTGGGCGGCGAGACGATCATGAAGCGCCTGCCCAGCGTGTTCGAGATCGGCCACAACTTCGCCAACGTCGACATCACCAAGGAGCCGATTCCGGTGGTGCCGACGATCCACTACCAGATGGGCGGCATCCCGACCAACATCCACGGCCAGGTGGTGGCACCGAGGGCCGGCAACCCGAACGCGGTGATCCACGGTTTGTATGCCGTGGGCGAGTGCGCCTGCGTCAGCGTGCACGGCGCCAACCGCCTGGGCACCAATTCGCTGCTCGACCTGCTGGTGTTCGGCCGCGCGGCCGGCCTGCACATTGCCGAGTCGGGTCTGCGGCAGCGCAGCCACAAGCCGCTACCGGCCGACGCGGCCGATCGCTCGCTGGCCCGCCTGGCGCGGCTGGACAACAGCGTCTCGGGCGAGTATGCGCAGGACGTGGCAAACGCCATTCGCAACACGATGCAGCAGCACGCCGGCGTGTTCCGCACCCAGGCCATGCTCGACGAGGGCGTGACGAAGATCGCCGCGCTCGCCGAGCGCGTCAAGGGCATCACGCTGAAGGACAAGAGCCAGGTCTTCAACACCGCGCGCATCGAGGCGCTGGAGGTCGAGAACCTGATCGAAGCCGCGCGGGCGACGATCGCATCCGCGGCGGCGCGCAGGGAGAGCCGCGGCGCACACAGCGTCAACGACTACGCGGATACGCCGGAACACCCGAATGGTCGCAACGACGCGGTGTGGATGAAGCACACGCTTTGGTACAGCGAGGGCAACCGCCTTGACTACAAGCCGGTGAATCTGAAGCCGCTGACGGCGGAGTCGATCCCGCCGAAGGTGCGCACATTCTGATGAATCACCTCCACCACAACTTCGCGCGGCGGGCCGAGCGCCGGGCCGCTCCCAAGCCGGCCCGGATCCCCGTGGGGGATCGGCTGACGTACCCGTCGGACGAGGGGTTCCTATGACCAAGCGCACCTTCCAGATCTACCGTTACGACCCCGACACCGGCGCGAAGCCGCGCATGCAGACGCTCGACGTCGAGCTCGACGGCTCCGAGCGCATGCTGCTCGACGCGCTGATGAAGCTCAAGGCCGTCGATCCGACGCTGTCGTTCCGGCGCTCGTGCCGCGAAGGCGTTTGCGGCTCCGACGCGATGAACATCAATGGCAAGAACGGGCTGGCGTGCCTCACGAACATGCGTACGCTGCCCGGTGTCGTGGTGCTCAAGCCGTTGCCCGGCCTGCCGGTGGTCCGCGACCTGATCGTCGACATGACGCAGTTCTTCAAGCAGTACAACTCGATCAAGCCGTACCTGGTCAACGACACGCTGCCGCCCGAACGGGAGCGGCTGCAATCGCCCGAGGAGCGCGACGAACTGAACGGCCTGTACGAGTGCATCCTGTGCGCCAGTTGCTCGACCAGTTGCCCGAGTTTCTGGTGGAACCCGGACAAGTTCGTCGGCCCGGCCGGCTTGTTGCAGGCCTACCGCTTCATCGCCGACAGCCGCGACCAGGCCACCGCCGAGCGGCTGGACAACCTCGAAGACCCATACCGGCTGTTCCGTTGCCACACGATCATGAATTGCGTCGATGTTTGCCCAAAAGGGTTGAACCCGACAAAAGCCATTGGCAAGATTAAAGAATTGATGCTACGCCGCGCCGTCTGACCGTCAGACCCAAGCCATGCTCGACACGCAAGTGCTCAATCGCCTGAAGTGGCGCAGCCGCCGCGGCTTGCTCGAGAACGACCTGTTCGTCGAGCGCTTCTTTCGTCGCCATGAAGCCACGCTAACGCCCGGGCAGGCCGCCGGGCTGCAGACCCTGCTGGACCTGGGCGACAACGATTTGCTCGACCTGTTGCTGGCGCGTACCGAGCCGCAGGGAGAACTCGACCGCGCCGAGGTGCACGGGGTGCTGGCGCTGATGCGGACCGATCCGATGACTGAAAGGCACTGACCATGATGACCCCTTCCGACGTCAAAGCCACCCTGTCGTTCTCCGACGGCAGCCCGACGATGGACCTGCCGATCTACAAGGGCTCGGTCGGGCCCGACGTGATCGACATCCGCAAGCTCTACGCGCAGACCGGCAAGTTCACCTACGACCCGGGTTTCCTGTCGACGGCAGCGTGCAACTCGACCATCACCTACATCGACGGTGACAAGGGCGAGTTGCTCTATCGCGGCTACCCGATCGAGCAACTCGCCACGCAGTGCGACTTCCTCGACACCTGCTTCCTGCTGCTGTACGGCGAGTTGCCCAACGCGACGCAGCAGAAGGACTTCCACAAGCTCGTGACGAACCACACGATGGTCAACGAGCAGATGCAGTTCTTCCTGCGCGGGTTCCGTCGCGATGCGCACCCGATGGCGGTGATGACCGGCCTGGTGGGCGGGCTGTCGGCCTTCTATCACGACAGCACCGACATCAACAATCCGCGCCACCGCGAGATCGCCGCGATCCGCCTGATTGCCAAGATGCCGACGCTGGTGGCGATGGCCTACAAGTACTCGATCGGCCAGCCCTACATGTACCCGCGCAATTCGCTGAGCTACACGGCGAACTTCATGCGCATGATGTTCGCCACGCCGTGCGAGGAGTACGAGCCCAGCGACGTGCTGGTGCGCGCCCTTGACCGCATCTTCATTCTGCATGCCGACCACGAGCAGAACGCGTCGACCTCGACCGTGCGGTTGTGCGGCAGCTCGGGCACGAACCCGTTCGCGGCGATCGCGGCGGGCGTGGCCTGCCTGTGGGGGCCGGCGCACGGCGGCGCCAACGAGGCGGCGCTCAACATGCTCGAAGAGATCCAGCGCAATGGCGGCGTCGAGAAGGTCGGTGAGTTCATCCGGCAGGTGAAGGACAAGAACAGCGGTGTCAAGTTGATGGGCTTCGGCCACCGCGTCTACAAGAACTACGACCCGCGTGCGAAGTTGATGCGTGAGACCTGCCACGAAGTGCTGACTGCGCTCGGCCTGCACGACGATCCGCTGTTCAAGCTCGCGATGGCGCTGGAGAAGATCGCGCTCGAAGACGAGTACTTCGTCGCCCGCAAGCTGTACCCGAACGTCGATTTCTATTCGGGCATCGTGCAACGCGCGATCGGCATTCCGGTGAGCCTGTTCACGGCCATCTTCGCACTGGCGCGCACCGTGGGCTGGATCGCCCAGCTGAACGAAATGATCGGCGATCCCGAGTACAAGATCGGGCGCCCGCGCCAGCTCTACGCCGGCGCCACGGCGCGCAACATCAAGCCGATCGGCCAACGCTGACCCGCGGGGTCGATTGACACAGGGGCTGCCCGCAGGCAGCCCCTTTTTGATTGCCGCGTGCGGTGCCGCGCGAACCCGGTTACAATGCTTCGGTAGGTATGCACAAGACCATCGATTCTTGACGGTCTCTTCTGACCCCGTTCCAGCCTCATCGCTGACGGGTGCCCGGTTTGAATTCCCGAGGTGATTTTCTTGCGTGTCTCTGCACTGCGTCAGCATGTGCTGCGCATTTTTTTCACTTGATATAGGAATATTCATGAGCACCCAAACAACCCAGACCGGCACGGTCAAATGGTTTGACGAAGGCAAGGGCTTCGGCTTCATCGCCCAGGATGGCGGCGGCAAGGACCTGTTCGCACATTTCAGCGAAATCCAGGGCTCGGGCTTCAAGACGCTGGCTGAAGCCCAGCGCGTCGAGTTCGAAGTCAAAGAGGGCCAGAAGGGGCCGCAGGCCGCGAACATCCGTCCGATCACGGCGTGATGCAACGACCGGCACGTCGTGCCAGCGAAGAAACCGCGGCATCGGCCGCGGTTTTTTTGTTTCCGAGCGATCGCCAAAGATAAGGACCCCGCATGGCCAAGGAAGAACTGATCGAAGTCCACGGTGTCGTGGAAGAAGTACTGCCCGACTCGCGCTTTCGCGTGAAGCTCGAGAACGGCCACAAGCTCGTCGCCTACACCGGCGGCAAGATGCGCAAGCACCACATCCGCATTCTGGCGGGTGATCGCGTTTCCCTCGAACTGTCGCCCTACGACCTGACCAAGGGCCGCATCACCTTCCGCCACCTCGAACGTGGCGGCCCGCCGCCGCAGCGCCGCACCAACTGATCGCGTCCAGCGCGTCATCACGCGTCGCGCGCCGTCACTCGACGCATCGACCAGCGCCACCAGCAGCAACATCGCCGCAGCGAGCTTCTCGCGTCCTTGCCCTTCAGGTCGAGCAAGGCGTTGATCGCCGGTGATGAACACCGAGCGGAGCTTCTCGTCTTCCTCGCGCCGTGCCAGCGAGATCAGCTTGCTGCCGGAGCGCGCGCACGCCTGCATGTGTGTGAAGCCAATGGGGCGTCGAGGGTCACGGCCATCGGGCGCGCTGCTACATTGACCGCATGCCCATGCCGCCCCAGGGCGCGCCGCGCCAGCCGAGCTTCGTCCAGTTGCACCACGACGACCGCGTCGGTGTGAGCGAGGAACTCGCTGCCGGGCTGACGGCGGCGGTGCCGTCGATCGCACCGAAGTACTTCTACGACGCACTCGGTTCGCGCCTGTTCGATGCGATCACCGAACTTGCCGAGTACTACCCGACGCGCACCGAAGCCGCGATCATGGCGGCCCACGCGGCCGCGATTGCCGCCAGCGCCGGCCGCGGTCGCACATTGGTCGACCTCGGCGCCGGCAACTGCGAGAAGGCCGGGCGCCTGTTCGCCACGCTGCAGCCGCGCCGCTACGTCGCGGTGGACATTTCGGTCGAGCACCTGCGCAATGCCTTGCGGTGCCTGCAGCGTGAACACCCGCAGATGGACATCGTCGGCGTCGGGATGGACTTCCTGCAGTCGCTGGCGTTGCCGCCCGAGGTCGGCGACAGCCCGCGCACCTTGTTCTATCCGGGCTCGTCGATCGGCAACTTCACGCCCGACGGCGCGGTGGCCTTCCTGCGGCGAGCGCGTGCGGCCTCGCCGGGTGGCAACCTGCTGATCGGCGTCGACCTGGTCAAGGATCGTGCGACGCTGGAGGCCGCCTACGACGATGCGCTCGGCGTCACCGCGGCGTTCAACCTGAACCTGCTGCGGCACGTGAACCGCCGGCTCGGCAGCGACTTCGACGCGCGCGACTGGCGCCACGTGGCGTGGTTCAACGAGGTTGATTCGCGCATCGAGATGCACCTCGAGGCACGGCACGCACTCACCGTGCGCTGGCCCGGCGGCGAAAGGCGCTTTGCCGCGGGCGAGCGCATCCACACCGAGAACTCGTACAAGTACCGCAGCGAGGCCTTCGACGCCTTGCTGCGTGCCGCCGGTTTCACGCAGACGCTGCGCTGGACCGACGAGCGCGGCTGGTTCGCGGTGGTCTGCGCCGCGGCCTGAAGCGCCGCGCCGGCGCTCGACGCTGCGCGCGCAATCGTCTTCATCCGCACGCTTGCCCTGTTGACGGGCACGCCGCTTGCTGGCACGGTGCGCAGCGGCGCGGCGCCTGCTGCGTCGGCGATGGGGAGATCGAGCGCGGCATGCCGGAGTCGACGAAGAAGTATCAAGCGACCGCCGCCGCCGCGTCGCCGAGCGTGGCACGGGCCGCCGCACTGGCCTGGGCCGGCCGGCATGAGCAGGCCATCGCCGTGGCCACCGCGGCACTCGCCGAGGCCAACCTGGCGCCCAGCGAACGACTGGCGATGCTCGACGCGCGCGCGGACAGCCTGCGGGCCAGCGGCGACGACGACGCCGCACTGGCCGACGCCGAGGCCATGCAGGCCTTGGCCGACGAGCTCGGCGACCCCTCTTCGAAGGCGCGCGCGTCGTGCGCCCTGTCGTCTGCGCTGCTGCACCGCGGCGACGCGAAAGCCGCCGCACGATCGGCACGCAGCGCGCTGTCCCACGCGCGCGAGGGCCATCACAGGGGGCTCGAAGCGCTGGCGCTGTTTCGGCTCGCCGCGGCCCAATCGCGCGCCGGCGACCACGCCACCGGCGCGCGGAACGCGCGTTCCGCCGCGGTGCTGTTCGGGCGGCAGGGCGATGCCTTGTGGCAGGGGCGCGCACTGGCGCTGCAGTCGATGGCCCTGGCGGCCCTGGGCCAAATGCAGGAGAGCGCCAGCGCCACGGCCGCGGCCCTGGCGCTGGCAGAACAGAGCGGTGACAAGCTCACTCAGGCGCAGTTGCTCGGCCTGATCGGCACCGACCAATGCCGGGGCGACCTGGCGGCCGGACTGCGCGCGCTGCAGCGCGCGTTGGCGGCGGCGGAGGCCGCCGGCGACGTGCCAGGCCAGGCGTCGGCCCGGACATCGCTGGCGCTGGCCTGCTACAGGCTCGGCCTCTACGCCAGCGCGCGCCGGCTGGCGCTGCAGGC
Source organism: uncultured beta proteobacterium (assembly GCA_963840805.1). Lineage (GTDB taxonomy): Bacteria > Pseudomonadota > Gammaproteobacteria > Burkholderiales > Burkholderiaceae_C > CADEEN01. The sequence goes on from CAWJAJ010000006.1 coordinate 185,103, forward strand.
ACGGCAGGCGCACCTCGCGCTGAAGCAGTCGGCGGCGTTGCGGTCCATCGCGCTGTACCTGGCCAATATCGAATGCCGCATGGGCCATGCCGATGCGGCCGCGGGCTTCGTGCGCGAGTTGGCTGCGCTCGGCGGCGAGCCGTGCTGGGCGACCTTCGCCACCGAGCTGCAAGGCGCCATCGCGCTGCTGCAGGGCGATGCCCGCCGCTCGGCACGCCTGTATCGTCAGGCCGCGACCGAGTGGCGCGCCCAGCACGACGCGGTCGAGGAGATCCTCTCGCTGACCTACCGCGGCCGCGCGCTGCTCGCGCTAGGCAACGCCAAGGCGGCCCTGGCAGCCACGCGCGAGGCCGTGCGCGTGCACCTGCGCAGCGGCGTGCATTGCGGTCTGCACTCGGCCGCGCAGTTGTGGTGGTGGCATAGCGAGGCCCTGCGCGCCAACGGCCTGGCTGCGGCCCGGATGGAGACGCTGGAGCGCGCCTATCGCGTGATGCTGGCGCTGGTGGCGGGCTTGCGCGACGACGGCATCCGGCGCGGCTGGCTGCACCGCGTCGACGCCCACCGGCGCCTCATCCCGGCCTGGCTGGCGCTGGCACGGCGCGAGGCGCTGGCGCCGGCGCGCTGGCAGGCGCACCTGCAAGCATCCGCCGACGAGCGCGCGTCTGTCGAGCGCCTGGCTGCGAGCGGATTGCGTCTGAACGAGCTGCGCGATGCGACCGGCTTCCATGAAGCGCTGGTCGAGGAAGCGCTCGAACTCAGCGGCGCCGAGCGGGTGCTGCTGGTGCTCGACACGCCCGCGGGCCTGCAGCTCGCCGGCGCGCACGCGCCGCCCGGCGAAGACGCGGCCACGCTGCTGGCCGCTGTCACGCCCTGGCTCGACGAGGCGCGCCGGCGCCGCGCCGTGAGCCTGCGCCACGGCCCCGCCGGCGCCGAGCCGATCGACCAGCGCTCCTGCCTCGTCGCGCCGCTGATCGCCCAGCACGAACTGCTCGGCTTCCTCTACGCCGATATCGAAGGCGCCTACGGCCGCTTCCACGATGGCGACCGCGACCTGCTGGCGATGCTGGCTGCGCAGGCCGCAGTGGCGCTGGCCAATCTGCGTGCTGCCGAAGGGCTCGAGCGCAAGGTGGCCGAGCGCACCGCGCTGTTGGAGCAGCGCGCGGGCGAGTTGGCGCTGATCAACGGCATCCAGCAGGGCATGGCCGCCGAGCTCGACTTCCAGGCCATCGTCGATCTGGTCGGCGACAAGCTGGTCGACTTGTTCGCCACCGATACGCTGGTCATTGCTTGGCTGGACGAGCCTGCCGGCTTGTTGCGCCTGCCGTACGGCGTCGAGCGCGGTCGGCGGATTCACGTCGCGCCGATGCAGATCGATGCCGTCATGACGGGCCGGCGCTGGTACGCGGCGTTGCTGGCGCGGCGGCCGGTGCAGTGGCGCAACCAGGACGACTACCGGGCGCAGGAATTGCTCGTGGCCGAGGGCACCGAGATGAGCCGCTCGGGCGTGGCCGTGCCGATCTTCGCCAGCGAGCGGTTGCTGGGCTTCATCTCCGTCGAGAACATGGATCGGGACGGCGCCTTCGGCGACGCCGACTTGCGCCTGCTGTCCACCGTGGCCGCCAGCATGGGCGTGGCGCTCGAAAACGCGCGCCTGTTCGACGAGACGCAACGCAACGCACGAGAATCGGCCGCGCTGGCCGAGGTGGGTCGCGACCTGTCGTCCACGCTCGACCTGGCGGCCGTGATGGAACGCATCGCGGCGCATGCGCGCCAACTGCTCGCAGCGGACACCAGCGCCATCTTCCTGCCCGAGCCCGACGGCCGGCAGTTCCGCGCCATCGTCGCGCAGGGCGACGCCGCCGAACAGATCCAGGCCGCGGTCGTCGAGCGCGGCATCGGCATCATCGGCAGCGTGCTGCAAAGTGGTCGGCCCGAGTTCGTCAACGACACCGGCGCCGACGCGCGTGCGGTGCAGATCGGCGGAACCGAGCCGCGCCGAGACGAGCGCCTGATGGGGGTGCCGCTGCTGTCGGGCGACGTGGTGCAGGGCGCGATGGCGGTGTGGCGCGGCGGCGGCGACCTGTTCGATGCGCGTGACCTCCAGTTCCTGGCCGGCCTGTCGCGCCAGGCCGCGATCGCGCTCAACAACGCGCGCCTGTTCGACGAGACGCGTGCCTCGCTCGAGTGCCAGACGGCCACCGCCGAGGTGCTGCAGGTGATCAGCGGCTCGATGGCCGATGCGCAGCCGGTGTTCGAGCGCATTCTCGACAGTTGCCAGCGTTTGTTCGGCACCGGCGAGATGGGCATCTGCCTGGCGCGCGATGGCCTGATCGACTTCCCGGCCTACCGCGGCCGGTTCACCGGCATGGTCAAGGCCGAGTACCCGAGGCCGCTGGCGGGCTCGGTGAGCGAGCGCGTCATGGCCAGCGGTGACGTCGTGCATATCCCTGACGCATCGGCCGGCCACCTGCCCGACTATGTGTCCCGGCTGGCGGGCAACTACGCGAACTTCTCGCTCGCCAGCGCGCCGATGCTGTGGCAGGGCCAGGGCATGGGCACGATCGACATCGCCCGTTCGCCGCCGCGCCCGTTCCACGACAAGGAACTCGCGCTGCTGCGGACTTTCGCCGACCAGGCCGTGATCGCGATCCAGAATGCGCGCCTGTTCCGCGACACACAGGAGGCGCTGGAGCGGCAGACGGCGACGGCCGAGATTCTGGGGGTGATTGCCGATTCGCCCGACGACGTGCAGCCGGTGCTCGACGCCATCGTCGAAAGCGCCAAACGACTGATCGGCGGCTTCTCGGCCACTGCGATGCGAGTCTTCGACGGCACGGTGCATCTGGCGGCATTCACGGCGACCGACGAGGCCGGTGCTGCGGCCTTGCGGGCCAACTTCCCGGCACCGCTGTCCGCGTTCTACGGCTTCGAGCCACTGCGCAGCGGGCGGGTGATCCAGGTCGAGGACACCGAGACCGACCCGCAGGTCACCGGCGAGTGGCGCGAACTGGCGCGCCGGCGGCATTACCGCGCCAATGTCAATGTGCCGATGCTGCGCGACGGCGTGCCCATCGGCATGATCAGCGTCACGCGCACCGAGCCGGGGGCGTTTGCGGCGCATCACGTCGAGTTGCTCGAATCCTTCGCCGCCCAGGCCGTGATCGCCATCGAAAACGTGCGCCTGTTCAACGAGACCAACGATGCGCTCGAGCGGCAGACGGCGACGGCGGCGATCCTCAAGGTCATCAGCGAATCACCCACCGACATCCAGCCGGTGTTCCGCGCCATTGCCGACACCGCATTGCGGCTCTTCGATGTCTCGACCGCGGTGGTGATGCGCCGCGAGGGCGACGGCTATCGCTTGATGTCGCTGGCCAAGGAAGGCCAGCCCGCCGGTGAGCCGTCCGCGGCCGTGGTGCCACTCGATGCGGGGGCCAATTTCCCGTCGCGGGTCATGCTCGGCAAGACGATGCTGCATCTGCCGGACTGGTCCGCCGTCGAGTTGCCGCCGCACGAGCAGCGCATCTATGACGAGGGTGGCTTCCGCGCGTCGTTGATGCTGCCGATCATGCGCGGCAGCGAATGCATCGGCTGCATCGGCGTCGTCCGCAAGGCCGCCGGAGCGTTCAGCGACAAGGAAATCGCGCTGATGCAGTCCTTCGTCGACCAGGCGGTGATCGCGATCGAGAACGTGCGCCTGTTCAACGAGACCAAGGAGGCGCTGGAGCAGCAGACGGCGACGGCCGAGATCCTGCGCGTGATCAGCGGCTCGGTCACCGACACGCAGCCCGTCTTCGACGCCATCGTGCAGAGTTGCCGGCGGCTGTTCGCCGGCAAGGCCGTCGCGCTGGCGATGCCCAAGGGCGAAATGATCGAGTCGGTGGCCTATGCCAGCGACCACCCTGACGATCACGCCGACAGCATCCTCAAGCCCTGGCCGCTGGACCGCGGCAGCGGGGCCGGCACCTGCATTCTCGAGTCGCGGCTGGTCGCTGTCGCCGACACGGCCGAAGGCGCGAAGCAGTTCCCCCGCATGCCCGATCTGGCCATCAAACTCGGCTACCGGTCGTGCCTGTTCGTGCCGCTGCTGCGCGAGGGCCGCGCGATCGGGTGCCTGACGATCCTGCGCGCCGCCAAGGGCGCGTTCGACGAACAGGAGATTGCGCTGGCGCAAACCTTCGCCGACCAGGCCGTGATCGCGATCGAGAACGCGCGCCTGTTCCACGAGACGCAGGAGGCGCTGGCTCGGCAGACGGCCACTTCCGACGTGCTGCAGGTGATCAGCGAATCGCCGACCGACGTGCAGCCGGTGTTCGACATCATTGCCGAGCGCGCGGCGGCGCTGACGGCGGCGCGCTACTGCCTGGTGACGCGCCTGGACGGCGAGCAACTGCACCTGGTCAGCCTGCACGGCGTCAACGAGGCCGGCACCGCCGCGTTGCGCGGGGCCTGGCCGCAGCCGCTGCAAGGCAGCACCTCGATCGCCGCGCGCGCGATCCGCCAGCGTGGCGTCGTCAACGTGGCCGACCTGCTGGCCCTGTCCGACGCCGACTATGCGCCGGCGATGAAGCGCGCCTGCGAGCTGGCGGGTTTCCGCAGCGGCCTGTCGGTACCGATGCTGCGTGACCAGCAGGTGGTCGGCGCGATCACCGTCAACCGCGCCGAGACGGGGCTGTACGCCGACAAGGAAGTGGCGCTGCTGCAGACCTTCGCGCGCCAGGCGGTGGTCGCCATCGAGAACGTGCGCCTGTTCAACGAGACCAGGGAGGCGCTGGAGCACCAGACCGCTACCGCCGAGGTGCTGGGCGTGATCAGCCACTCGATGGCCGATGCGTCGCCGGTGTTCGAGAAGATCATCGAGTGCTGCGAGCGCCTGTTCTCGGCGCAGGCCTTCGCGCTGGGGATCGTCGACGAGCAGTCCCAGGTCCACCTGCCGGTCTACCGGCTCACGGCGGCCGCACGAGCGCAGGTTGGCGAGCAGGAGGCGGCCGCCATCGAGGCGCGCACGCTCATGGCCTTCCCGCGGCCCTTGGCTGGCACGCTGACCGAGAAGGCCATCCGCTCGGGCGGGCTGCTCGAGATCCGGGCCGGCGAGCAGGGGCCCGACGCGTCGCAGCCGGCCATCGCGGCGGCGGCGCAGATGAAGCTGGGCACCTCGGTGGTCGTCGCGCCGCTGATGTGGGAAGGCCGCGGCATCGGCTCGCTGACGATGATGCGCCAGGAGGTCGACGGCCTGCGCGAACGCGAGAACGCGCTGCTCAAGACCTTCGCCGACCAGGCTGTGATCGCGATCCAGAACGCGCGCCTGTTCAACGAGACCAAGGAGGCGCTGGCCAAACAGACCGCATCGGCCGAGGTGCTGGCCGCGATCAGCGGCTCGGTGGCCGATCCGCAGCCGGTGTTCGAGAAGATCCTCGACGCCTGCGCTGCGCTGTTCGGGAGCCAGCAGCTGTTCGTGCTGGTGGCCCGCGACGACGGCCTGCTGCATGCGGGCGCCTGGCGCGGGGTGGCCGCGGAGGCGCTGGTCGGCAACCTGCCGCAGCCGGTGGCGCACACGCTGACGGCGGTCGCCTTGCGCGAGCGGCGCGCGCTTCACTACGCGGACACCGCGGCCATCGCCGACGCGCCGCCGCTGGTGCGCGCGCTGGTGCGGCGCATCGGCGGCTACTCGCTGGCACTGGCGCCGATGCTCGGACCGGATCGCGGGCTCGGCTCGGTGGGCGTGATCCGCCATCCGCCACGGCCATTCAGCGCCGACGAGCTCGCCACGCTCAAGACCTTCGCCGACCAGGCCGTGATCGCGATGCAGAACGCGCGCCTGTTCAAGGAAGCGCAGGAGGCGCGCGCTGCCGCCGAGACGGCCAACGAGGCCAAGAGCGCCTTCCTGGCGACGATGAGCCACGAGATCCGCACGCCGATGAACGCGGTGATCGGCATGAGCGGCCTGCTGCTCGACACGCCGCTCGACGACGAACAGCGCGACTACGCCGCCACCATCCGCGACAGTGGCGATGCGCTGCTGACGATCATCAACGACATCCTCGACTTCTCGAAGATCGAGGCCGGGCGGATGGACATCGAGGCGCACCCGTTCGACCTGCGCGAGTGCGTCGAGTCGGCGCTCGACCTGGTGACGTCGCGCGCGGTCGAGAAGCAGCTCGACATCGGCCTACCTGTTCGAGGGCGAGGTGCCGCGCGGCCGATCGACGGCGACGTGACGCGGCTGCGCCAGATCCTGCTCAACCTGCTGGCCAACGCCGTCAAGTTCACCGAGCGCGGCGAGGTGGTGCTGACGGTGGCGCCGCGGCGCAGGCGACGGGCGGACCGAACTGACCTTCGCCGTGCGCGACACCGGCATCGGCCTGACCGACCGAGGGCATGGCGCGCCTGTTCCAGTCGTTCACGCAGGCCGATTCGTCGACCACGCGCAAGTACGGCGGCACCGGCCTGGGCCTGGCGATCAGCAAGCGGCTGGCCGAACTGATGGGCGGGCACATGTGGGTCGAGAGCGCCGGCCCGGGGCAGGGCGCGACCTTCCGCTTCACGATCAATGCGCCGATCGGCCGACTTGCCTGCCGAGGCGCGCGGCGCGACTACATCGGCAGCGCAGCCCGAACTGAGCGGCCGGCGCATGCTGATCGTCGACGACAACGCCACCAACCGGCGCGTGCTGGCGCTGCAGACCGCCAAGTGGGGCATGCTGCCGAAGGACACCGAGTCGCCGAACGAGGCGCTGCGCTGGGTCGAGCAGGGCGAGGCCTTCGACCTGGCGATCCTGGACATGCACATGCCCGAGCATGGACGGCCTGACGCTGGCGCAACGCATCCACGCCGTGCGGCCTGCGCTGCCGCTGGTGCTGTTCACTCGCTCGGCCGGCGCGAGGCGGGCGACACCGAGGGCCTGTTCAAGGCCTACCTGGCCAAGCCGGTGCGCCAGTCGCAGCTGTTCGACACGCTGGCCAACCTGTTCGCGCACGAGGTGCGCGCCGAAGGCGCCGCGGCGCGGCCAAGCCGAAGATCGACGCCGAGATGGCCGCGCGCCACCCGCTGCGCATCCTGCTGGCCGAGGACAACGTCGTGAACCAGAAGCTCGCGCTGCGGCTGCTGCAGCAGATGGGCTACCGCGCCGACCTGGCCAGCAACGGCATCGAGGCGATCGAGTGCGTCGAGCGCCAGGCCTACGACGTGGTGCTGATGGACGTGCAGATGCCGGAGATGGACGGCCTGGAAGCCATCGCGGCGCATCGCTGGCGCTCGCGAGCCGGCGAGCGCCCGCGCATCGTGGCCATGACGGCCAACGCGATGGCCGGGCGACCGCGAGGCGTGCCTGGCCGCCGGCATGGACGACTACGTCACCAAGCCGATCCGCGTCGATGCGCTGGTGCGAGGCGCTGATGCAGGCCAGTCCGAGGAGCGCGCGTGTGAAATGCAGCGCGGCGCTTGCGGCTCTGGCGCTGTGGGTGCTGGTGGGGAGCGTGCGCGCAGCAGGAGCCCGTGCCCTTCGACTACCGCTGCGACGCCGCCGCCGCGACCGACAACGCCCGCTCGGCCTGCCAGCCGATGGCTGGCAGCGTGCCGAAGACGGCGAACTGCCCCGCGCGCGCCGGCAGCCCGTGCTGGCTGCGCATCGACCTGTGCGCCCTTTGCACCGCGGATCCTGAGAGTGATCGGCGCCCGGAAGACCGTGGAAGTCGCCGTGTACTCGCGCGACGGTCGACCGCTCGGCCGCGGCACGTCATGACGGACCGCGCGAGCAGGTCATCGTCGGCGCCGGCGAGCTCGCCTCTCAGCATGCTGTTTCCGACGCTGCACGCCGAGGATGGCCCGGTGCTGATCCACGTTCAGCGCCTTCGCAGGGTATCCGTCGCGGCTGTGGACCTGGCGCAGGCGGTGCAGGCCGAGCGCAACTACGCTTTCGTCCACATCGGTGTCGGCGTGTTCTACGTCCTCGTCACGCTGGGGGCGGCCGTGCTGGGTGTGATTGGCCGCGACCGCGGCCAGTTCGTCTTTGCCGCGCTCTTCGCCTGGCTCGCCATCGGTGAATGGCAGGGCATCAGCGCATCGTTGCCTGCGAGCCTGGCCAGCGGCGTGTGGCCGCGGGCCCTATGGGATTGCGTCTGGAACGCGCTCATGCTGCTGGCCGCGGCGCAATTGCTGCAGGTGCGCGAACGCGCGCCGCGCTGGAACCGCTGGATGGTCGTCACGGCCGTGCTGTTCCTGCTGGTCAGCCCGTTGTCTCAGATCGAGGCCTTGAGTACCACCGCTCGCGCCGTCTTCATCTTCATCGGCGGTACTTTTCTCGGTGGTCGGCCTGGCGGCGTCGTGGCGGGTGTGGCGGCTGGGATACCGCGTCGGTGCGGTGGGCGGCTTGCTGTTCGGGCTGGACGCGGTGGTCTACCAACCCATGCTCGCTGACGGAACTCGATCAGCTTCGTCGCCCCGATCGACGCCGACCGGTTCGTGACGCCGCATTGGGCGGGTCTCCTGAGCTCGTCGGCGCCTTCGTTTGTCTTCATCGGTGCGATTATCCTGCGCGCCTTCGAGCAACTGCGCATCGCTCAGCGCGAGCGCGAAGCTCGCGCCGCTGCCGAGGCCGCCAACGCGGCCAAGAGCGCCTTCCTGGCGACGATGAGCCACGAGATCCGCACGCCGATGAACGGCGTCATCGGCATGAGCGGCCTGCTTGCTCGAACACCAAGCTCGACGCCGACCAGCGCGAGATGCGCCACGATGATCCGCGACTCGGGCGAGTCGCTGCTGGCGATCATCAACGACATCCTCGACTTCTCGAAGATCGAGGCCGGCCGCATGGAGCTCGAGGCGCAACCCTTCGATCCTGCGCGAGTGCGTGGATGTCGGCGCTCGAACCTGGTGCGGCGCGCGCGCTGCCGAGAAGGGCGTGGCAGCTGACGGCGAGCATCGATGCCGACGTGCCCGTCGGCCGTGGCCGGCGACGTGACGCGGCTGCGCCAGGTGCTGCTGAACCTGCTGTCCAACGCGATCAAGTTCACGGACAAGGGCGAGGTCGCGCTGACGGTGCAACGCGGCAGCGGTCGCGACGAACTGGACGTTCGCCGTGCGCGACAGCGGCATCGGCCTCTCCGAGCGAGGGCATGGGCAAGCTGTTCAAGAGCTTCAGCCAGGCCGATTCGAGCACGACGCGCAAGTACGGCGGCACGGGGCTCGGGCTTGGCGATCAGCAAGCGCCTTGCGGAGCTGATGGGCGGCACGATGAGCGCCGAGAGCGCCGGCCCGGGGCAGGGCAGCACCTTCCGCTTCAGCATCCGCGCCCCCGAAGCCAGCGCGCCGCGGCCGGTGCAGGCCAGCGCTGCCATGGACCCGGGCATGGCCGAGCGCCACCCGCTGCGCATCCTGCTGGCCGAGGACAACGTCGTGAACCAGAAGCTGGCGCATGCGGCTGCTAGCAGCAGATGGGCTACCGCGCCGACCTGGCGAGCAACGGCATCGAGGCCATCGAGCGCCATCGAGCGCCAGGCCTACGACGTGGTGCTGATGGACGTGCAGATGCCCGAGATGGATGGCCTGGAGGCCTCGCGCCGCATCGTCGCAGCGCTGGCCCGAACGGCGCAGCGCCGCGCATCGTCGCGATGACCGCCAACGCGATGCAGGGCGACCGCGAGATGTGCCTCGCAGCCGGCATGGACGACTACATCACCAAGCCGATCCGCGTCGAGCAGCTGGTGCAGGCGCTGTACCACGTCGCACTCCCGAGGAGCGGGTCTTGAATGGATCGACCGTGATCGACGCGGCCACCTTCGCCGAGCTGCAGGACGCTGCCGGCGCCGAGTTCGTGACCGAACTGGTGGGCACCTTTCTCGAGGAGGCGCCGCTGATGCTGGCCGAGCTGCGCAGCGCCCGGGCCGCCGGCAATGCCGAGCGCTTCCGGCGTGCCGCGCATTCGCTCAAGTCCAACAGCCATACCTTCGGCGCGTTGGCGCTCGGCGCGATGGCGCGCGCACTGGAGTTGCGCGGCCTGGCGGGTGACCCGGCGCAGGACACGGCGGCGCTGGACGCCCTCGACGCAGCCTACGCGCGAGTCGCCGCTGCGCTCGCGGAGCTCAGCCATGGCTAGCCACGGCGCACGGTTGCTGGTGGCCGACGACAACAAGGTCAACCGCCTGCTGTTGCAGCGCAGCCTGCAGCTGCAGGGCCACCAGGTGTCGCTGGCCGAGAACGGCCGCGTTGCGCTCGAGATGCTGGCGCGCGAGCCGTTCGACCTGCTGCTGCTCGACATCGCGATGCCCGAGATGGACGGCTTCCAGGTGCTCGAACATCTGGCGAGGGACCTTCGGCTGCGCGATCTGCCGGTGATCGTGACCTCGGCGGTCGAGGGCATGGACAACGTCGTGCGCTGCATCGAGTGCGGCGCCGAGGACTACCTGCCCAAGCCCGTCAATCCGGTTCTGCTGAAGGCACGCATCGGCGCCAGCCTGGAAAAGAAGCGCCTGCGCGACCAGCAGAAGGAGCTCGTGCGGCGCTTCGCGACGCGTGAAGTGGCCGAAGACCTCGACGCGTCGGGCTTCGCGCTCGGCGGCCACCGCGTGCAGGCCACGGTGATGTTCTCCGACATCCGCGGCTTCACGGCGATGTCGGAACTGCTGCCGCCGGAAGAAACGATCGAGCTGCTCAACACCTACTACACGCTGATGTTCGACGCCATCAGCGGCCATGGTGGCGTGGTCAACCAGATGATCGGCGACGGGCTGATGGCCATCTTCGGCGCGCCGCTGCCGCTGGCCGATCCCTGTGCAAGTGCGGTGCGCGCGGCGCAGGAAATGCTCGAGATGGTGGCGCTGTTCAATCGCGAGCCCGACCGCGCCGGCAAGCCGCCGATGCATATCGGCGTGGGCATCGCCTCGGGCGCGGTGATCGCCGGCTACACCGGCACCGAGCAGCGCGCGACCTATACCTGCGTCGGCGATACCGTCAACCTGGCGGCACGGCTGGAGGCGCACACCAAGGTGGCGCGGCCGGCCGCTGCTGGTCGACGGGGCGACACGGGCAGCGCTCGGCGAGGGATGCCGAGCTGACGCGCTCGGCCAGGTGCTGTTCAAGGGCAAGACCGCGGCGGTCGAGGTCTTCGCGGTCGGCGACGTGTAGCGCGGCCCGCTCAGGCGCCGCAACTGCGGAAGCCGGCGAACACGTCGTTGCGGCCGGCGCCGAAGAAATTGCGGTAGTGCGGGTGCTTCATGCGCGCTGCGGTGGCGAACGAGCCGCCTTTCAGCACCGGACGGCCGTCGAACCAGGGTTGCGAGTAGTCGCGATAAGGGTGGGGCACGAATCCGGGCCAGGGTGCGAACGGCGAAGCCGTCCACTCCCACACCTGGCCCCAGGCGAAGTCGCTGCCGAGGAAGTCTGCGGCACGCACCCACTCGTGTTCCGTCGGCAGGCGCCGGCCGGCCCCAGGCGCACCACGCCGCAGCTTCATGCTGGCTGAGGTTGACGGCGGGCTGCGCGGGGTCGAGGTCGGCCCAGTCGCCGAAGCGGGTGCGGCGAAGGCCGCTGCCGTCGCAGCGCTGCAGATAACGCGGCAACCCGTGCGGCAATGCGCGAAGGCGCCAGGCCCAGCCGCCCGGCGTCCACCAGCGCGGCTCGTGATAGCCACCCGCCACGATGAACGGCAGGTAGTCCGCCCAGGTCACCGGTGCGCGGTCGATCGTGAAGTCCGGCACCTCGACGGTGTGTGTGCCGAGTTCGTTGTCGAACGCGAAGCCTCCCGCGGGAACGCCGACCGTCAGGGTCGCCGCGGCCACGGCCGCCTCGGCGCGCAACGTGGTGGCAGCAGCAGGGGCGAGGGCCTCGACCGCACCGCCGACGTCTAGCGCCAGACACTGCGCGATCATCAAGCCGGCCTCACGGTGCATCGCTTCGTGCAGCAGCGCAAGGCGATAGAAGTACAACGCGGCATCGCCCTCGCCCGCCCCGCGCAGCAGGGCCAAGGTGCGGTCGCGCCCCTGCGCCAGGGTCGCCAGCGTGCGCGGCGCGTCAGGCAGGTCGAGGTGCCAGCGCCGCGGGTGAGCGACGTGGCTGGAGTCGTAAAGCGCATCCGCCCGGGCCAGCAATGGCGCCGCGCGCGCCGTCTCGAGCCGGGCGGCGACGCCGCGCCACCGCTCGGGATTGCGTGCAATCCAGTATTCCTCGAACCATCCGACGTGGCCTAGTTCCCACAGCGGCGGGTTGACCTCTTCGGCGTAGCGGATGTCGAGCCGGCCGCCCAGCGCGGCACGGATGGCACCGAACAGCCGCAATGTGTCGTCGCGCTGTGCCGTCAGCGCACGGGCGAGCAGGCCGGCGTCGGCCGCGCGGATGCGCATCGGGTCGTCGATCGGGTCGGTCATGGCAGGCTAAGCTGTGGCGCATGAAACCGCGCAAGCCGTCGGTCTACCTGATCACGCCGGCGCTGGCGCAGGCCAACAGCGGCAACTGGCAGACGGCGCAACGTTGGACGCGCATGCTCGCGGCCGATTATGAAGTGCGGCTGGCCCGGCAATGGGATGGCCGTGACGCCGATGCGATGCTGGCGCTGCATGCGCGCCGCTCGGCCGACAGCATCGCAGCCTGGGCCGCGCGGCGCCCGCGCCGGCCGCTCGCGGTGGTGCTGACCGGAACCGACCTGTACCGCGACATCCACGGCGATCCTGCGGCGCGGCATTCGCTCGTGCTGGCCGACCGACTGGTCGTGTTGCACGAAGGTGCGCCGGCCGACGTGCCGGCGGCGTACCGCGACAAGTGCGTGGTGTGCTTCCAGTCCTGCGCCGCGCGGCGGCCCCTGGACAAGACTACGCGGCACCTGCGCGCGCTGATGGTCGGGCACCTGCGCGCAGAGAAGTCGCCGGGCACCTATTTCGAGGCGGCGCGGCGACTGGCCGGCCGCACCGACATCCTGCTCGACCATGTCGGCGCCGCGCTCGAGCCGGGGCTTGGGCGCCAGGCGCGGGCCCTCGCGGCCGCGCTGCCCGGCTACCGCTGGCTCGGTGCGCTGCCGCACCGGGCCACGCTGGCGCGCATCCAGCGGGCGCACGTGCTGGTCCATCCGAGCGCGATGGAAGGTGGTGCGCACGTGGTGATGGAGGCGGTGCGCAGCGGCACGCCGGTGCTGGCCTCGCGCATCGCCGGCAACGTCGGCATGCTCGGGCGCAGCTATCGCGGCTATTTCGATCCCGGCGACGCCGAGGGGCTTGCCCGGCTGCTGCTGCGCTGCCGCGACGACCGGGCTATGCTGCCGGCCTTGCGGGCGCAGTGCGAGGCGCGCGCGCCGCTGTTCGAGCCGGCGCGCGAGCGCGCCACGTTGCGACGCCTGCTCGCCGACCTGCTGGAGACGCCCCGATGAACGCCCCCGAAAGACCTGCCGAGCCGCGCTTGACGTCGCTGTCGCACGGCGGCGGCTGCGGCTGCAAGATCGCCCCCGGGGTGCTGTCGGAGATCCTCAAGGGCACGTCGACGATGCCGGTGCCGCCGGCACTGCTGGTCGGCATCGAAACTGCCGACGACGCTGCGGTGTACCAGCTCAACGACGAGCAGGCGCTGATCGCGACCACCGATTTCTTCATGCCGATCGTCGACGACCCGTACGATTTCGGCCGCATCGCCGCCACCAATGCGATCAGCGACGTGTACGCGATGGGCGGCACGCCGATCATGGCGCTGGCGCTGGTGGGCATGCCGATCAACGTGCTGTCCACCGAGACCATCGGCAGGATCCTCGAGGGCGGCAACTCGGTTTGCCGTGCCGCGGGCATCCCGATCGCCGGCGGCCACACCATCGATTCGGTCGAGGCCATCTACGGCCTGGTCGCGCTCGGCCTGGTGCACCCCAAGCGCGTCAAGCGCAATGCCGACGCCCGCATCGGCGATCGGCTGCTGCTGGGCAAGCCGCTCGGCGTCGGCGTGATGTCGGCGGCGCTGAAGAAGGAGCGACTCGGCGCCGACGGCTATGCACGGATGATCGCCAGCACCACCCAGCTCAACACGCCGGGCCCCGACCTGGCCGCGCTGCCCGGCGTGCACGCGCTGACCGATGTCACCGGCTTCGGCCTGGCCGGCCACGCGCTCGAGATCGCCCGCGGCGCGGACGCGGCGGTGGCCATCGATTGGGCCCGCGTGCCGCTGCTGCCTGGCGTGCGTGAACTTGCCGCGCAGGGCTGCGTCACCGGCGCGTCCGGCCGCAACTGGGCCGCCTACGGTGCCGACGTCGCGCTGCCTGCCGGTTTTGCCGCCGAGGACAAGGCGTTGCTGACCGATCCGCAGACCAGCGGCGGCCTGCTGGTGTCTTGCGATAGCGCCTGCGTGCCCGAGGTGCGCGCGATCTTCGAGCGCCACGGCTTCGCGGCGGTGGCCGAGATCGGCGAGGTGCTCGCGCCGCGTGCGGGCGGGCCCAGGCTGGTGGTGCGTTGAGGTGCCGCGGCGGCCCGGCCACCGACGCGATTTGACAGGCCATTTTGATCGGGCGTAAGGTCGACGCCAGTCCGGGGGATTCCAATCCCATTTTTGACAACTCGGTTCTCAAGGAGACGGAGCATGAGCAAGCGTGACGTGGTGGTTCTGGGTGCGGCGCGGTCGGCGATCGGTACCTTTGGCGGTTCGCTGGCGGACATCGAACCCGCCGAATTGGCCGGCACCGTGATGAAGGAAGCGATCAAGCGTTCCGGCGTCGACCCGAAGGCGATCAACTACGTGACGGTGGGCAACACCATCCCGACCGAGAGCCGCTTCCCCTACGTGGCGCGCGTGGCATCGATCCAGGCCGGGCTGCCGATGGACAGCGTGGCGATGTCGGTGAACCGTCTGTGCTCGTCGGGCCTGCAGGGCATCGTGACGACGGCGCAGAACATCCTGCTCGGCGACTGCGACTACGGCATCGGCGGCGGCGTCGAAGTGATGAGCCGCGGCGGCTACATGTCGCCGGCAATGCGCACCGGCGCACGCATGGGCGATACCAAGCTGATCGACATGATGGTCGCGACACTGACCGACCCGTTCGGCGTCGGCCACATGGGCATCACCGCCGAGAACCTGTGCACCAAGTGGGGCATCACGCGCGAGCAGCAGGACGCGCTGGCGGTCGAGTCGCACCGCCGTGCCGCGGCGGCGATCGCCGAGGGGCGCTTCAAGAGCCAGATCGTGCCGATCGTCAAGCAGACCAAGAAGGGCGATGTCACCTTCGACACCGACGAGCATGTGAAGCCGAATACGACGATGGAAACGCTGGCCAAGATGAAGCCGGCGTTCAAGAAGGACGGCTCGGTGACGGCCGGCAACGCCTCGGGCATCAACGACGGCGCGGCCTTCTTCGTGCTCGCCGACGCAGCGGTGGCCGCGGCTGCCGGCCACAAGCCGATGGCGCGCCTGGTGTCTTACGCCGTGGCCGGCGTGCCCAACGAGATCATGGGCGAAGGCCCGATCCCGGCCTCGAAGCTGGCGCTGAAGAAGAGCGGGCTGACGCTCGACCAGATGGACGTCATCGAGAGCAACGAGGCCTTCGCGGCGCAGGCGATCGCGGTGTCGCGCGGCTTGGAACTCGACATGAAGAAGACCAACCCGAACGGCGGCGCGATCGCGCTCGGCCACCCGATCGGCTGTTCGGGCGCGTTCCTCGCCACCAAGGCGGTCTACGAACTGCACCGCACCGGCGGCAAGTACGCGCTGGTGACGATGTGCATCGGCGGCGGGCAGGGCATCGCGGCGGTGTTCGAGCGGCTCTGAGCGGCGCGCATTCGACCAGGGCCCGGCGCATCATCGCCGGGCCTATTTCTTTCTGAGCGCGCCGCCTGGGAAGGCCAAGGCGCCATGGCCTGCATTCGGCCCAACGGTGCCGTTTGCGAGCGACCGCTTTCCGTCGTGCTTGCAGTCGGCGCGAGCAACGGCGGCGGCCGGGCCTGGGCGGGCGCTTAGACGGCTGGTCTTCGCTGCGCTGCGACTGCCCTGCGCTGCTCGGGTCCGTGGCCCCGTCGCTCAACTCGCCTCCGTTCGCTTCGCTCACTGCGCTCGAACAGCCGCGACGAGTCAGTGCACGAAGCGCGCTGCGCGCGCGGGCCCAGGACCCCTGTGCTGCTCGGCGCGCTCACATGCGCGCCGCGCCCAGGCCCCGGCTGCCGCCGTTGCCAGCAACCGAAGGTGGCGTGTGCGACGTTCGAACACCGACGCTGTTGCCGGCAAGGCGGCGGGCGGGGCCTGGGCGGGGCGCATGTGGCGCCGCCGAGAAGCAGCAGGGGGCCTGGGGCCCGCGCGCGCAGCGCGCTTCGTGAACTGACTCGTCGCAGGCTGTTTGAGCGCAGAGAGCGAAGCGAACGCAGCGAGTTCTGCAACGGGGCCACGGAACCCGAGCAGCGCAGGGCAACCCGCAGCGCAGCGAAGGGCCAGCCGTACCTGAGCCCCGTGCCAGGCCCGCGCTCGCCGCCTTGCTCGCGCCATGCAGGCACGACAAAGCGGACGCTCGCATGACGGCCCCAGTGGGCCGACTGCGGTCCGTCGCGACGAACCGGATCGCGATCGGCCGTCAGGCTGCGGCTTCGAGGCCGCTTTCGAAATGCGCCCGCATCAGGCGCGTCGCCTTCGCGGCGTCGCGGGCCTCGATGGCCAGCCATCAGCGAGCGGTGCTCGGCCAGCGAGTCGGCCAGGCGGCCCTGCTTGAACAGCGAGTGGTGGCGGTTCAGCTTCATCACCTTGCGCAGGTCGGCGACGATCTGTTCACACCAGCGGTTGCCGGCAACGGCCAGCAGTGCCATGTGGAACTGCTCATTGGTGGCGAAGAAGGCGTCGCGCTGGCGCACCTGCTTCTCCAGCCGTTCGTGCAACTGGCGCAGCGATTCGATCTGCGCCGGGCTCGCGCTGCGCGCGACTTCGCCGGCCGCATCGGATTCCAGCAGGGCCAGCACGCGATAGACCTGGGTCACGTCGGTCGCGGCTCATCTCGGTGACGTAGGCACCGCGGCGCACCTTCATCGTCACCAGGCCTTCGACGGCCAGCACCTTCAGCGCTTCGCGCAGCGGCGTGCGGCTGATGCCGTATTCGCCGGCCAGCTTCTGCTCGTCGATCCACGCGCCGGGTTCCAGTTCGCGCGAAAAGATCTGTGCGCGCAGGCGTTCGGCCACGTCCTGGTAGAGGGCACGCGGCGAGAGCGGGCGGGTTGCAGCGGTGGCCGCAGCGGAGGGCATGAGCGAAACTGTTGCGTGTCAGTTCGGTGTTGGATTTGAATTCATAATTATGGATAATGCAAGGGCCGACCCCTGATCGGTCAAGGAGACGACGATGCCGTCACGCCCCCCCACGCTCGAAGATTGGCAGCGCGCCGCGGCCAAATCCGCGCCCGGCGGCGATGTATCTGCGCTGAACTGGACCACGCCCGAAGGCATCAGCGTCAAGCCCTTGTACACGCCGGCCGATCTTATGGGCCTGCCGCACACCGATACGCTGCCCGGCTTCGAGCCCTACCTGCGCGGCCCGCAGGCCACGATGTACGCGGTGCGGCCGTGGACGATCCGCCAGTACGCGGGCTTCTCCACCGCCGAGGCGAGCAACGCCTTCTACCGCCAGGGCCTGGCCGGCGGCGGGCAGGGCGTCAGCGTGGCGTTCGACCTCGCCACCCACCGCGGCTACGACAGCGACCACCCGCGCGTGACGGGCGACGTCGGCAAGGCCGGCGTGGCGATCGATTCGGTCGAGGACATGAAGATCCTGTTCGACGGCATCCCGCTGGACAAGGTCTCGGTGTCGATGACGATGAATGGCGCCGTGCTGCCGGTGCTGGCCGGCTACGTGGTGGCGGCCGAAGAGCAGGGCGTGCGCGCAGGACCAGCTCTCGGGGACGATCCAGAACGACATCCTCAAGGAGTTCATGGTTCGCAACACCTACATCTATCCGCCCGAACCCTCGATGCGGATCGTGGCCGACATCATCGAGTACACGGCCCAGAAGATGCCGAAGTTCAACTCGATCTCGATCTCCGGCTATCACATGCAGGAGGCCGGCGCGAACCAGGCGCTGGAGCTGGCCTTCACGCTGGCCGACGGCAAGGAGTACGTGAAGACGGCGTTGGCCAAGGGGCTGGACGTGGATGCGTTCGCCGGTCGGCTGTCGTTCTTCTGGGCCATCGGGATGAACTTCTATCTCGAGATCGCCAAGATGCGCGCGGCACGGCTGCTGTGGTGCGCGGATCATGAAAGGCTTCGACGCCAAGAGCCCGAAGAGCCTGATGCTGCGCACGCATTGCCAGACCTCGGGCTGGAGCCTCACGGAGCAGGACCCGTACAACAACATCGTGCGCACCACGGTCGAGGCGATGGCGGCGGTGTTCGGCGGCACGCAGAGCCTGCACACGAATTCGTTCGACGAGGCGATCGCGCTGCCGACCGAGTTCAGCGCGCGCATCGCGCGCAACACCCAGCTCATCCTCCAGGAAGAGACGCACATCACGAGCGTCGTCGACCCCTGGGCCGGCAGCTACATGATGGAGTCGCTGACGCAGGAGATGGCCGACCGGGCCTGGGCCATCATCGAAGAGGTCGATGCGCTCGGCGGCATGACCCAGGCCGTGGACAGCGGCTGGGCCAAGCTGAAGATCGAGGCCAGCGCGGCCGAGAAGCAGGCCCGCATCGACAGCGGCCGCGACGTGATCGTCGGCGTCAACAAGTACCGCCTGCAGACACCCGACGAGATCGACAGCCGGGAGGTCGACAACGTCAAGGTGCGCGAAGGACAGATCGCCCGCCTGCAGCACATCCGGGCCACGCGCGATGCCGCCCGGGTGCAAGCGGCGCTGGACGCCCTGACGGCGGCCGCGCGGTCGGGCCAGGGTAATCTGCTGGCCCTGAGCATCGATGCCATGCGCCTGCGCGCCACGGTCGGCGAGGTCAGCGATGCGCTGGAGAAGGTCTACGGGCGCCACCGCGCCAACATCCAACAGGTGACCGGTGTGTATGCAGCTGCCTATGACTCCGCCGAGGGCTGGGACCGGCTGAAGGCCGAGATCGCCGAGTTCGGCGAGCAGCACGGCCGCCGTCCGCGCGTGATGATCGCCAAGCTCGGCCAGGATGGCCACGACCGCGGCGCCAAGGTGGTGGCCACGGCCTTCGCCGACCTCGGCTTCGACGTCGACATCGGGCCGCTGTTCCAGACCCCCGAGGAATGCGCGCGCCAGGCGATCGAGAACGACGTCCACGCGGTGGGCGTATCGACGCTGGCCGCCGGCCACAAGACGCTGGTGCCGGCGATCATCCAGGCGCTGAAGGACCAGGGCGCCGACGACATCATCGTCTTCGTCGGCGGCGTGATCCCGCGGCAGGACTACGACTTCCTCTACGCGGCCGGCGTGAAGGGCATCTACGGTCCGGGCACGCCGATCCCGGCGAGCGCGAAGGACGTGCTCGAGCACATTCGCAAGGCGCTGGGGTGAACCAGGCGACGGCCACCGCGGTCGCGCTGCGAAGGTGCGAGCGACGGCGACTTCGAGGCCCTGCACGCGCTGCGCCTGCGTGCGATGCGCGAGAGCCTGGAACGCCTGGGCCGCTACGACCCGCAGCGTGCGCGCGAGAGCCTGGCCGCAGGCTTCGCGCCCGAGCACACCCACCACATCGTCGTCGACGGGCGACGTGTCGGTTTCGTCGTTCTCAAGCCGCTGTCCCGCGTGATGCGGCTCGATCACCTCTACATCGACCCGCCCGACCAGCGGCGCGGCATCGGCGCGCAGGTGATGCGCTGGGTCTTCGCGCAGGCCGACGCGGTGCAGTTCCCGCTCGAACTGTGCGCGCTCAAGGGCAGCAGTGCCAACCGCTTCTACCTGCGCCACGGCTGCGTCAAGACGGGCGAAGGCGACTGGGACATCGATTACCTGCGCCTGCCGCCGTCCGCCGGCGTGCGCGCGGTGCGCGCCTTGTGGTCGGCGTTCCAGGCCCGCGACTGGAGGGCAGCACGGGCCCTGCTGCACGACGACCTGCAGGCCGTCTGGTGGACCAGCGGTGAGCGATTCGCCGGGGCCGACGCCTTCATCGAGGTCAACGCACGCTACCCCGAGGGCTGGACGATCCACGTCGTCGACGTGGCGATGTTGCGCGACGGACGGGTGATGTCCGTCGTGCGCGTCGACCAGCCGCCGAGCACGTTCTTCGCCACCTCGTTCTACCTCACCGATGACGGTCTCATCACCGCCGTCGGACGAGTACTGGGCCACCGTGGAGGCCCCGCCTGCCTGGCGCAGCCCCGGTGCCATTGCCGGGGCCGTGCGTTTCGATCCGTTGAGCGACCCGCGGGCGCGCCTCCCATGACCCAGCCGCCGCGACTGGCCGAGGCCGACCGCATGCTCGCCGAAGCCGTCCTGGGCGGCGCGGGCGCCGCGCAGCGGCGGGCGATTGCCAAGACGATCACCCTGCTCGAGTCGACGCGCGTCGATCACCGCGCGCGAGCCGACGAATTGCTCAACGCCCTGCTGCCCAGATCGGGCCGGTCGTTCCGTCTGGGCATCAGCGGCGTGCCCGGGGTGGGCAAGAGCACCTTCATCGAAGCGCTCGGCCTGTTTCTGGTCGGGCCAGGGTCACCGCGTGGCCGTGCTCGCCGTCGACCCGTCGTCCAGTGTCTCGGGCGGCTCGATCCTCGGCGACAAGACGCGCATGGAGCGGCTGTCGGTGCACGAGCGCGCCTACATCCGTCCGAGCCCGGCGGGCGGCACGCTGGGCGGCGTGGCCGAGAAGACGCGCGAGTCGATGCTGGTGTGCGAAGCCGCCGGCCACGACGTCGTGATCGTCGAGACGGTGGGCGTCGGCCAGAGCGAGACCGCGGTGGCGGGCATGACCGACATGTTCATCTTGCTGCAACTGCCCAACGCGGGCGACGATCTGCAGGCGATCAAGAAGGGCGTGACGGAACTCGCCGACCTGGTGGTCATCAACAAGGCCGATCTCGACGAAGCAGCTGCAACGCGGGCGCGGGCGCAGATCACGAGCGCATTGCGCCTGCTCGGGCTGCGCGGCAAGGCTGAACAGGGGCACGACGAGACCACGGTCTGGCGGCCGCGGGTGTTGCAACTGAGCGCCCTGAAGGGCGACGGCCTGACGGCGTTCTGGCAGGCCGTGACGTCGTTTCGCGAGCGGCAGACGGCCAGCGGCCGTCTCACCGAACGCCGCCACGCGCAGGACCGGGCCTGGATGTGGGAGCGCATCGAGGCCGGCCTGCGCCAGCGCTTCAAGGCGCACCCGGCGGTGCGTGCGGCGCTGCCGCACATGACTGCCGACGTGCAGGCCGGCCGCCTCGCGGCCTCGGTGGCTGCACGCCGCCTGCTCGACTTGATGAATTGACCGAGAAACGAGGAGTAGCCCCGATGCACGAGATCGTCGAACAACTGGAAGAGAAACGCGCCGCGGCGCGACTGGGCGGTGGTGCGAAACGCATCGATGCGCAGCACGGCAAGGGCAAGTTGACGGCCCGCGAACGGCTGGAACTGCTGCTCGACGAAGGCACGTTCGAAGAGTGGGACATGTTCGTCGAACACCGCTGCGCCGAGTTCGGCATGGCCGACAACAAGATCCCCGGCGACGGCGTCGTCACCGGCTACGGCATGATCAACGGCCGCCTGGTGTTCGTCTTCAGCCAGGACTTCACCGTCTTCGGCGGCGCGCTGTCGGAGGCGCACGCCGAGAAGATCTGCAAGGTGATGGACCAGGCGATGAAGGTCGGCGCGCCGGTGATCGGATTGAACGACTCGGGCGGCGCGCGCATCCAGGAGGGCGTCGCGTCGCTCGGCGGCTACGCCGACGTGTTCCAGCGCAACGTGTTGGCCTCGGGCGTGATCCCGCAGATCAGCCTGATCATGGGGCCGTGCGCCGGCGGCGCGGTGTACTCGCCGGCGATGACCGACTTCATCTTCATGGTCAAGGACAGCAGCTACATGTTCGTCACCGGCCCCGAGGTGGTGAAGACGGTGACCCACGAGGAGATCACGGCCGAGGCGCTGGGCGGCGCGACGACGCACACCACGCGCAGCGGCGTCGCCGACCTGGCCTTCGACAACGACGTCGAGGCGCTGCTGATGCTGCGCCGCTTCTTCAACTACCTGCCGCTCAACAACCGCGAGAAGCCGCCGGTGCGGCTGGGCGGAACGCTGGTGGCCGATCCGGCCGAGCGGCTGGACCACTCGCTCGACACGCTGGTGCCGGACCACCCGAACAAGCCGTACGACATGAAGGAGCTGATCGTCAAGGTGCTCGACGACGGCGACTTCTTCGAACTGCAGCCCGACTACGCGAAGAACATCGTGATCGGCTTCGGCCGCATGGATGGGCGCGACGGTCGGCATCGTCGCCAACAACCCGCAGGTGCTGGCCGGCTGCCTGGACATCAAGAGCAGCATCAAGGGCGCGCGCTTCGTGCGCTTCTGCGATGCGTTCAACATCCCGGTGCTGACCTTCGTCGACGTGCCCGGCTTCATGCCCGGCACCAGCCAGGAGTACGGCGGCATCATCAAGCACGGCGCCAAGTTGCTGTATGCCTACGCCGAGTGCACGGTGCCCAAGGTCACGGTGATCACGCGCAAGGCCTATGGCGGCGCCTACGACGTGATGAGTTCCAAGCACTTGCGTGGCGACGTCAACCTGGCGTGGCCCAACGCCGAGATTGCGGTGATGGGTGCCAAGGGCGCGGTGGAGATCATCTTCCGCGAGGACAAGGGCGACCCGGCCAAGCTGGCTGCCCGGGAGGCCGAGTACAAGGCCCGCTTCGCCAACCCCTTCGTCGCCGGCAGCCGCGGCTTCATCGACGACGTGATCCAGCCGCACGAAACGCGCCGGCGCATCTGCCGCTCGCTGGCGATGCTGCGCGACAAGAAGCTCGACAACCCGTGGCGCAAGCACGGCAACATTCCGTTATGACCCACCCCCGAAGCGCCTTCGGCGCTCCCCCTCGAGGGGGCGACGCCAGTGGCCCGGCGAAGCCGGATCCACGGCGTCTGCTCGTGGGCACCGCATCCATGCGACGACGGCGGCCACAGCCGCCAGGAAAGACTGACATGTTCACCAAGATCCTGATTGCCAATCGGGGAGAAATCGCCTGTCGCGTCATCAAGACGGCGCGCAAGATGGGCATCGCCACGGTGGCGGTGTATTCCGAGGCCGACCGCGATGCGCGGCATGTCGAACTGGCCGACGAGGCGGTGTTCATCGGCGCCGCGCCGAGCCGCGAGTCGTACCTGCAGGGCGACAAGATCATCGCCGCCTGCCGGAGCACCGGCGCGCAGGCGGTGCATCCGGGCTACGGCTTCCTGTCCGAGAACGAGGACTTCGCCCGTCGCGTCGAGGAGCAGGGCATCACCTTCATCGGCCCGAAGCACTATTCGATCGCCGCGATGGGCGACAAGATCGCGTCGAAGAAGCTGGCGCTGGAGGCCGGCGTCAACACCATCCCGGGCTGGAACGCGGCCATCGAGACGCCCGAGCGCGCGGTCGAGATCGCGCGCGACATCGGCTACCCGGTGATGATCAAGGCCAGTGCAGGCGGCGGCGGCAAGGGCCTGCGCGTGGCCTTCTCCGACAAGGAGGCCTTCGACGGCTTCAGCGCGTGCCGCAACGAGGCGCGCAGCAGTTTCGGCGACGACCGCGTGTTCATCGAGAAGTACGTCGAACAGCCGCGCCACATCGAAATCCAGGTGCTCGGCGACGCGCATGGCAACGTGGTCTACCTCAACGAGCGCGAGTGCTCGATCCAGCGCCGCCACCAGAAGGTGATCGAAGAGGCGCCGTCGCCGTTCATCAGCGAGGCCACCCGCAAGGCCATGGGCGAGCAGGCAGTGGCGCTGGCCAAGGCGGTGAAGTACCAGAGTGCGGGCACCGTCGAGTTCGTCGTCGGCAAGGACCAGAGCTTCTACTTCCTGGAGATGAACACGCGGCTGCAGGTCGAGCACCCGGTCACCGAGTGCATCACCGGCCTGGACCTGGTCGAGCAGATGATCCGCGTCGCCGCGGGCGAGCCGCTGGCCTTCGTGCAGGCCGACGTGCAGCGCCGCGGCTGGGCCATCGAGTGCCGCATCAATGCCGAGGATCCGTTCCGCAGCTTCCTGCCTTCCACCGGGCGACTGGTGCGCTACCAGCCGCCGGCGCAGACGATGGAGGCCGCTGCGCCGGTGCCCGAGGGCGGCGGGGTGCGGGTGGACACCGGCGTGTACGAGGGCGGCGAGATCCCGATGTACTACGACTCGATGATCGCCAAGCTGATCGTCCACGGCTTCGACCGCGACGACGCCATCGCGCGCATGCGCGAGGCGCTCAACGGCTTCGTGATCCGCGGCATCAGCAGCAACATTCCGTTCCAGTCGGCGCTGCTGGCGCATCCGAGGTTCATCGCCGGCGACTTCAATACCGGCTTCATCGCCGAGCACTACGCGCACGGCTTTCGCGCCGAGGACGTGCCGCACGACGATCCGGACTTCCTGGTCGCGCTGGCCGCGGCGGTGCACCGCACGTACCGCCAACGCGCGGCACGCATCAGCGGGCAGTTGCCCGGCCACAGCCTGCGCGTCGGCGACGAGTTCGTCGTCGTCGTCAAGGGCGAGGGCGGCGTGCATGCGCACCGCCCGGTGCAGGTGCACACCGACGGCGCGATGACGGTGATGGTGAGCGGCAAGCTGTATGCGATCGCCAATGACTGGACCTTCCGCGACATCCGCGCCAGCGGCACCTGCAACGGCCATGCCTTCACGGCCCAGATCGAACGCCACGGCTTGTGGTTGCGCATCGCCCACAACGGCATGCAGGTCGATACTCTCGTGCTGCCGCCGCGCGCGGCCGAGCTGCTGCGCGTGATGCCGTTCAAGTTGCCGCCCGACATGAGCAAGTTCCTGCTCTCGCCGATGCCCGGGCTGCTGGTCGACATCGCGGTCAAGCCGGGCCAGCCGGTGCGGGCCGGCGAACGGCTGGCCGTGATCGAGGCGATGAAGATGGAGAACATCCTCACCGCCGCGCGCGACGGCACGGTGTCCGAGCTGCTGGCCACCCAGGGCGAGAGCTTGGCGGTCGATCAACCCATCCTGAGCTTTGCATGATGCGCGACAAACCATTCAGAGTGCTGGGCATCCAGCAGATCGCCATCGGCGGGCCCGACAAGCAGCGGCTCAAGTCGCTGTGGGTGGACATGCTCGGCCTCAGTGTCAAGAGCACGTTCGTCTCCGAACGCGAGAACGTCGACGAGGACATCTGCGCCCTGGGCAACGGGCCGCATGCGGTCGAGGTCGACCTGATGCAGCCGCTCGATGCGGACAAGAAGCCGGCGGTGCACGCGACGCCGCTGAACCACGTCGGCCTGTGGGTCGACGACCTGCCGGCGGCGGTGCAGTGGATGACCGCGCGCGGCGTACGCTTTACGCCGGGCGGCATCCGTCGGGGGGCGGCGGGCTACGACATCTGCTTCATCCACCCGAAGGGCAATGAGGCCTTCCCGCTGGGCGGCGAGGGCGTGCTGATCGAGCTGGTGCAGGCGCCGCCGGAAGTCATTGCCGCGCTGAGCGCTTAGACTTCTCGGCCCGCAAGTGGAGTGACCGGGAGCCCCGAAGCCTCAATGAGCGCCGATGTAATCCTCGAAACCCGCGGTCTGACGAAGGAGTTCAAAGGCTTTGTCGCCGTCGACAAGGTGAATCTGCGCGTGCGGCGCGGCACGATCCATGCGCTGATCGGTCCCAACGGCGCCGGCAAGACCACCTGCTTCAACCTGTTGACCAAGTTCATCGCCCCCACCGCCGGGCAGATCCTGTTCAATGGCATCGACATCACGCGCGAGGCGTCGGCGCATATCGCACGGCGCGGCATCATCCGCTCGTTCCAGATCTCGGCCGTATTCCCGCACCTGAGCGTGCTGGAGAACGTGCGTGTTGCGTTGCAGAGAAAGCTCGGCACCTCGTTTTACTTCTGGCGCAGCGAGGGCAGCCTGGAGCCGCTGAACGACCGGGTTCACGAACTGCTGCGCGCGGTGGACCTGGACAGCTACGCCGACACGCCGACCGTGGAACTGAGCTACGGCCGCAAGCGTGCGCTCGAGATCGCCACCACGCTGGCGATGGACCCCGAACTGATGCTGCTCGACGAGCCGACCCAGGGCATGGGGCTCGAAGACGTCGATCGCATCCGCCAGCTGATCAAGAAGGTCGCCGCCGACCGCACGGTGCTGATGGTCGAGCACAACATGAGCGTGGTCGCGAGCATCGCCGACACCATCACCGTGCTGCAACGTGGCGCCACGCTGGCCGAGGGGCCTTACGAACAGGTGTCGAAGAACGCGGCGGTGATCGAGGCCTACATGGGCACCGCGGATGCCGAGCTGAAGGGGGCGCATTGATGAGCGCCGTCCGGCCGCCCGAAGGCGCTCGCTCCCCCTTGGGGGGAAAGGCCGCAGGCCGAAGGGGGCTGCCATGACGCCGCTGCTCGAGGTCAAAGACCTGCATGCCTGGTACGGCGAATCGCATGTGCTGCACGGCGTCAACTTCGACGTGCAGGAAGGCGAGGTCGTCACGCTGCTCGGCCGCAACGGCGCCGGCCGCACCAGCACGCTGCGCGCGATCATGGGCCTGACCGGCAGCCGCAAGGGCTCGATCCGCGTGCGAGGCAGCGAAGTCATCAGCCTGGCCACGCACCGCATCGCGCGGCTGGGCATCGGCTACTGCCCCGAGGAGCGCGGCATCTTCTCCAGCCTGTCGGCCGAGGAGAACCTGATGTTGCCGCCGACGCTCGCGACAGGCGGCATGAGCGTCGAGCAGATCTACGCGATGTTTCCGAACCTGCGGGAGCGCGCCGCCAGCCAGGGCACGCGCCTGTCGGGCGGCGAACAGCAGATGCTGGCGGTGGCGCGCATCCTGCGCACGGGCGCGCGGCTGCTGCTGCTCGACGAGATGTCCGAAGGCCTGGCCCCGGTGATCGTGCACAAGCTCGCGGAGATGGTGCGTGCGCTGCGCAAGCAGGGCTACACCATCGTGATGGTCGAGCAGAACTTCCGTTTCGCAGCGCCGCTCGCGGATCGCTTCTTCGTCATGGAGCACGGCCGCGTCCTGCAGGAATTCAATCAAGCGCAGCTGCCCGGCAACATCGAGCGGCTGCACGAGTATCTGGGCGTGTGAAGCACGCTCTGTTGTCAACCCACCCTACCCACGGAGAGTCTCGATGAAACTGAACAAGCTGACTGCCACCTGTGCCCTGGCCGGAACGGCGCTGCTGGGCGCCGCCCTGCCGGCGCAGGCGCAGATCTCCGGCGACGTGATCAAGATCGGCATCATCACCGACATGTCCAGCGTCTATGCCGATCTCGACGGCCAAGGCGGCGTCGAGGCCATCAAGATGGCCATCGCCGACGCCGGTGGCAGCGTGGCCGGCAAGAAGGTCGAGGTGCTGTTCGCCGACCACCAGAACAAGGCCGACATCGCGGCCGCCAAGGCGCGCGAGTGGTTCGACACCCAGGGCCTGGACATGCTGGTCGGTGGTACCAACTCGGGTACCGCGCTGGCCATGGCCAAGGTGGCGGCCGAGAAGAAGAAGCCGTTCATCGTCGTCGGCGCGGCGTCGTCGGCACTGACCAACGACCAGTGCACGCCGTACACGGTGCACTACGCCTACGACACGGTGGCGCTGGCCAAGGGCACCGGCAACGCGGTGGTCAAGGCCGGCGGCAAGAGCTGGTACTTCCTGACCGCCGACTATGCCTTCGGCGCGGCACTGCAGAACGACACCTCCACCGTCGTCAAGGCTGCCGGCGGCACCGTCGTCGGCTCGGTCAAGGTGCCGTTGAACGCCAGCGACTTCTCGTCCTTCCTGCTGCAGGCGCAATCGAGCAAGGCGCAGATCCTGGGCCTGGCCAACGCCGGCGGCGACACCATCAACTCGATCAAGGCGGCCAACGAATTCGGCGTCACCAAGACGATGAAACTGGCCGGCCTGCTGGTGTTCATCAACGACATCCACTCGTTGGGCCTGAAGACCACCCAGGGCATGTACCTGACCGACAGCTGGTACTGGAACCAGAACGCCGAGACGCGGGCCTGGGCGCGGCGCTTCTTCGAGAAGATGAAGCGCATGCCTTCGTCGCTGCAGGCCGCGGACTACTCGGCGGCGGGGCAGTACCTGGCCGCCGTCAAGGCCACCAACAGCGACGACGCCGACAAGGTGCTGGCGCAGATGAAGAAGACCAAGATCAACGACATCTTCGCCAAGGGCGGCTTCATCCGCGACGACGGCCGCATGGTGCATGACATGTACCTGATGCAGGTCAAGACGCCGGCCGAGTCGACCGAGCCTTGGGACTACTACAAGGTGATCGATACGTTCAAGGGCGAGGCCGCGTGGCAGACCAAGGCCGACAGCAAATGTCCGCTGTGGAAGTGACATCGCACTGAGGCGCGCGCCGTGGAGATCTTCGGCATTCCCCTGCAGGCCTTCCTCGGCCAGCTGATGCTCGGCCTGGTCAACGGGTCGTTCTACGCCATGCTCAGTCTGGGCCTGGCGGTGATCTTCGGCCTGCTCGGGATCGTCAACTTCGCTCACGGCGCGCTGTACATGATCGGCGCGTACGTCGCCTACCTGAGCTTCGAAAGACTCGGTCTCAACTACTGGGTGGCGCTGGTGCTGGCGCCACTGGTGGTCGGCGCGATGGGCGCGGCCATCGAGCGCACGCTGCTCAAGCCGCTGTACCGGATCGACCCGATCTACAGCCTGCTGCTGACGTTCGGCCTGGCGTTGATCGCCGAGGGCGTGTTCCGCGACCAGTTCGGTGTCTCCGGCCAGCAGTACGCGGTGCCCGAGGCGCTGCAGGGCGCCACCAACCTCGGCTTCATGGTGCTGCCGAACTACCGGGCCTGGGTCGTGTTCGCGTCGCTCAGCGTGTGCCTGGGCACCTGGTTCGTGATCGAGAAGACGCGGCTGGGGGCCACGCTGCGCGCCGGCACCGAGAACCCCGCGCTGGTGCAGTCCTTCGGCATCAATGTGCCGCTGATGGTGACGCTGACCTATGCCGGCGGCGCCGCGTTGGCCGCGCTGGCGGGGGTGCTGGCCGCGCCGGTGATCCAGATCACGCCACTGATGGGCAGCAACCTGATCATCGTGGTGTTTGCGGTCGTCGTGATCGGCGGCATGGGCTCGATCCTCGGCTCGATCCTGACCGGCGTGATGCTCGGCCTGGTCGAGGGTTTGACCAAGGTGTTCTACCCCGAGGCCTCGAACATCGTCGTCTTCGTCATCATGGCCATCGTGCTGATGGTCCGGCCGGCCGGCTTGTTCGGCAAGGAGAAGTGAGATGACGGCCACGACGCAGCAGTGGGCGCGGTGGGCGTGGGGCGCGGTGTTCGCGCTGCTGCTGGTGGCGCCGTTCATCGGCGTCTATCCGGTGTTCCTGATGACGGCGCTGTGCTTCGCGATCTTCGCCTGCGCCTTCAACCTGCTGCTGGGCTATACCGGCCTGCTGTCGTTCGGCCACGCCGCGTTCATGGGCTCGGCCGCCTACGCCACCGGCTGGCTGGTGCGCAGCGCGGGCTGGTCACCCGAGCTCGGCCTGCTCGCCGGCATGTTGATCGCCGGCGCGATGGGCCTGGTGGTCGGGCTGATCGCGATTCGCCGCCAGGGCATCTACTTCGCGATGGTGACGCTGGCGATGGCGCAGATGATCTATTTCGTCTGTCTGCAGGCGCCCTTCACCGGCGGGGAGGACGGCTTGCAGGGGGTGCCGCGAGGCCATCTGTTCGGCCTCATCCCGCTGGCCAACGACCTGACGCTGTACTACGTCGTGTTGGCGATCTTCGTCGGCGTGTTCCTGGCCATCATCCGCATCGTGCACTCGCCCTACGGCCAGGTGCTGAAGGCGATCCGCGAGAACGAACCGCGGGCCATCTCGCTGGGCTACGACGTCGAC
Organism: uncultured beta proteobacterium; assembly: GCA_963840805.1. Lineage (GTDB taxonomy): Bacteria > Pseudomonadota > Gammaproteobacteria > Burkholderiales > Burkholderiaceae_C > CADEEN01. The sequence continues at coordinate 214,982 of CAWJAJ010000006.1, forward strand.
CGCTACAAGCTGCTGGCCTTCGTGCTGTCGACCGCGATCGCCGGGTTGGCCGGTGCGCTGAAGACCCTGGTGCTCGGGTTCGCGACGCTGTCCGACGTGCACTGGTCGCTGTCGGGCGAGGTGGTGCTGATGACGCTGCTCGGTGGCATGGGCACCTTCGCCGGGCCGGTGATCGGCGCGGTGACGATCATCGGGCTGCAGAACTTCCTCGCCGATCGCGTCGGTTCCTGGGTCACGGTGATCATCGGCGCGATCTTCGTTGTCTGCGTGCTGGCCTTCCGCAAGGGCATCGTCGGCGAGTTGCTGGCCTGGCAGCAGCGGCGAGCCACGAAGACCGCGAGCGGCCGCAGTTAGCGCAGGGCTGCCCGCCGGGCACGTGTTTCGGCCTGCGGGGATTCCGGACCGCGCGCCTGCGCGCCAAGAATCCGGGACAATCACGGGTTGAGAGGCACAACCCGATGAGCGGACGCACCCTTTACGACAAGCTGTGGGACGAGCACGTCATTCACACCGAGGATGACGGCACCTCGGTGCTCTACATCGACCGCCACCTGGTGCATGAGGTGACCAGCCCGCAGGCCTTCGAGGGCCTGCGCCTGGCCGGGCGCAAGGTCTGGCGCGAGAGTTCGATCGTCGCCACCGCCGACCACAACACGCCGACGCACAACTGGGCCGCCGGCTACGACGGCATCGCCGATCCGGTGAGCAAGCAGCAGATCGTCACGCTGGACGCCAACATCAAGGCCTTCGGTGCCGCGGCGTACTTCCCGTTCCTCGACAAGCGCCAGGGCATCGTCCACGTCATCGGCCCCGAGCAGGGCGCGACGTTGCCGGGCATGACGGTGGTCTGCGGCGACAGCCACACCAGCACCCATGGTGCGTTCGGCGCGCTGGCGCACGGCATCGGCACCAGCGAGGTCGAACATGTGCTGGCCACCCAGACGCTGCTCGCGAGGAAGGCGAAGAACTTGTTGGTGAGAGTCGAAGGCGCGTTGCCGCGCGGCTGCACAGCCAAGGACATCGTGCTGGCGGTGATCGGCCGCATCGGCACCGCGGGCGGCACCGGCCACACCATCGAGTTCGGCGGCAGTGCGATCCGCGCACTCAGCATGGAAGGGCGCATGACGGTGTGCAACATGGCCATCGAGGCCGGTGCGCGCGCCGGGTTGGTGGCCGTCGACGACAAGACCATCCAGTACGTGCAAGGGCGGCCGTTCGCGCCCAGCGGGATCGAACTGCAGCACGCTGTTCGCTACTGGCGCACGCTGCAATCCGACGCCGACGCAACGTGGGACCGCATCGTCGAGATCGATGCGGGTGCGCTCAAGCCCCAGGTGACTTGGGGTACCAGCCCCGAGATGGTGGTGGCCATCGACGAACGCGTGCCTGACCCCGAGCGCGAGAAGGACGCCAGTCGGCGCGACGCGATCGAGCGCGCGCTGGCGTACATGGGCCTGGAGCCGAACAAGGCGGTGGCCGACATCCGCATCGACAAGGTCTTCATCGGCTCGTGCACCAACAGCCGTATCGAAGACCTGCGCGAGGCGGCGGCCGTGGTCAAGCGGTTGGGCCAGCGCGTCGCGGCAACGGTCAAGCTGGCCCTGGTGGTCCCGGGCTCGGGGCTGGTCAAGGCGCAGGCCGAGCGCGAAGGGCTCGATGTCGTATTCAAGGCCGCCGGCTTCGACTGGCGCGAACCCGGCTGTTCGATGTGCCTGGCAATGAATGCCGACCGCCTGGAGCCCGGCGAGCGCTGCGCGTCCACCAGCAACCGCAATTTCGAAGGCCGCCAGGGCGCCGGTGGCCGCACCCACCTGGTGAGCCCGGCCATGGCTGCCGCAGCGGCCATCGAGGGGCATTTTGTCGACGTGCGCCGATTCGTATGACGCTTTCAGGAGACCGAGCGATGAAGAGACTGTGGGGACTGATCGCCGTGCTGGCGTTGCTGGCGGGGTGCAACACCTTCGAGGGCATCGGCAAGGACATCACCAAGGCCGGCGAGACGATCGAGAACGCATCGAAGAAGAAGTAGACCGAGACCGCTGTGCAAGCCTTCACCGTTCATCAGGGGCTGGTCGCACCGATCGACCGCGCGAACGTCGACACCGACGCGATCATCCCCAAGCAGTTCCTGAAATCGATCAAGCGGTCGGGCTTCGGCCCGAACCTGTTCGACGAGTGGCGCTACCTCGATCACGGCGAGCCTGGCCAGGATCCGGCGTCACGCAAGCCGAACCCCGATTTCGTGCTCAACCAGACGCGCTACCAGGGGGCGTCGATCCTGATCGCGCGCAAGAACTTCGGTTGCGGCTCGAGCCGCGAGCATGCGCCGTGGGCGCTCGACCAATATGGCTTTCGGGCGCTGATCGCACCCAGCTACGCCGACATCTTCTTCAACAACTGCTTCAAGAACGGCTTGCTGCCGATCGTGCTCGGTGAGCAGGACGTGGCACGGCTGTTCGACGAAGTGGCCGCCTTCCCGGGCTACCGGTTGACCGTCGATCTGCCGCGCCAGGTGGTCGTCAAGCCCGACGGTGTCGAACTGGCGTTCGTGGTCGAGCCGTTTCGCAAGCAGTGCCTGCTCAACGGCTGGGACGACATCGGCCTGACGCTGCGCCACGCCGACAAGATCCGCGCCTTCGAGGCCGAGCGCCTGGCGCGGATGCCGTGGCTCAATCACCGTCCGATCTGACGCAACGAGAGATACCGAATGAAGATTGCAGTGCTGCCGGGCGATGGCATCGGCACCGAAATCATGGCCGAGGCGGTGAAGGTGCTGCGCGTGCTCGAATTGCCGCTGGTGCTGGAGACCGCGCCGGTCGGCGGCACCGCCTACGAAGCGCATGGCCATCCGTTGCCGGAGGCCACGCTGGCGCTGGCCAAGGCCGCCGATGCGGTGCTGTTCGGCGCCGTCGGTGACTGGAAGTACGACAAGCTGGAGCGCGCGCTGCGCCCCGAGCAGGCCATCCTCGGACTGCGCAAGCACCTCGGCCTGTTCGCTAACTTTCGCCCGGCGATTTGCTATCCGCAGCTGACGCATGCGTCGAGCCTGAAGCCCGAGTTGGTCGCCGGCCTGGACATCCTGATCATTCGCGAGCTCACCGGCGACATCTACTTCGGCCAGCCGCGCGGTCGTCGCACGGCGATCGATGGCCCTTTCCCGGGGGCCGAGGAGGCCTTCGACACGATGCGCTACAGCAAGCCCGAAATCGAGCGCATCGCCCACGTGGCGTTCCAGGCGGCGAGGAAGCGCGGCAAGAAGGTCACCAGCGTCGACAAGGCCAACGTGCTCGAAACCTTCCAGTTCTGGAAGGACGTGGTGACCGCGGTCCATGCGCAGTACCCCGACGTGCAGCTCGAGCACATGTACGTCGACAACGCCGCGATGCAGTTGATCAAGGCGCCGAAGGCGTTCGACGTCGTCGTCACCGGCAACATGTTCGGCGACATCCTGTCCGATGAGGCGGCGATGCTGACCGGCTCGATCGGCATGCTGCCGTCGGCCTCGTTGGACAAGCACAACAAGGGCCTCTACGAGCCCAGCCATGGCAGCGCGCCGGACATCGCCGGCAAAGGCATCGCCAACCCACTGGCTACAATCCTGTCTGCTGCCATGATGCTTCGCTTTTCGCTCAACCAACCCGTCGCCGCCGAACGCATCGAATCGGCAGTGAAGTCCGTGCTGTCGGCGGGATTGCGCACGGGCGACATCTGGAGCGAAGGCACCCAGAAGGTCGGGACGCAGGCGATGGGCGATGCCGTCGTCGCGGCCCTGGTTGGCGACTTCGCCGGCAAAACGATCACCACCAAGAGCTGACGCTCCCGGATCGTCTCGCCCCACCTCTGGACCCCGGCGATGCGAGCCGGGCAACGGCAGGGGTCCGCAGCAGGAAAGGCAAGACTGGAATGGCACTCGTAGGATTGGTTGGCTGGCGCGGGATGGTCGGCTCCGTGCTGATGGAGCGCATGCAGGCCGAGGGCGACTTCGCGCTGATCGAGCCGGTGTTCTTCTCGACGTCGAATGCTGGCGGCTCGGCACCGGCTGCGATTGCGAAGTTCACCAAGAACGAAACCAGGCTGCAGGACGCGTTCGATGTCGACGCGCTCAGGCGCTGCGACATCATCGTCACAGCGCAGGGCGGCGACTACACGTCCGAGGTGTTCCCGAAGCTGCGCGCGGCAGGTTGGACCGGGCACTGGATCGATGCCGCGTCGACGCTGCGGATGAAGGACGATGCGGTCATCATTCTCGATCCTGTCAATCTGCCGGTGATCCGCAATGCCCTGGCCAAGGGTGGCCGCAACTGGATCGGCGGCAATTGCACCGTGAGTTGCATGCTGATGGGCGTGGGTGCGCTGTACAAGGCCGGCCTGGTCGAGTGGATGAGCACCCAGACCTACCAGGCGGCCTCGGGCGGTGGTGCGCAGCACATGCGCGAATTGCTGACGCAGTACGGCACGCTGAACGCGGAAGTGAAGTCCCTGCTCGACGATCCGAAGAGCGCGATCCTCGAGATCGATCGCAGGGTGATTGCCAAGCAGCGTGCGCTATCGGCCGACGAGACCGCCAACTTCGGGGTGCCCTTGGGGGGGTCGTTGATCCCGTGGATCGACAAGGATCTCGGCAACGGCATGTCGCGGGAAGAGTGGAAGGGCATGGCCGAGACCAACAAGATCCTCGGCCAGGGCGAGGGCTTCGGCACGGCGGCCGTGCCGGTCGATGGTTTCTGCGTGCGTGTCGGCGCGATGCGTTGCCACAGCCAGGCGCTGACCTTCAAGTTGAAGAAGAATGTCCCGCTGGCCGACATCGAGGCGATGATCGCCGCCGACAATGCCTGGGTGAAGGTGGTGCCCAATACGCGAGAAGCAACGCTGCAAGGCCTCACGCCGGTGGTGGTGACGGGCACCATGACGATCCCGGTCGGCCGCGTGCGCAAGCTCGCCATGGGGCCGGAGTACCTCGGCGCCTTCACGATCGGCGACCAGTTGCTGTGGGGCGCGGCCGAGCCGCTGCGGCGCATGCTGCGCATCCTGCTCGACAGCTGATTGCGAGGCGCGGCGTTGCCACATGACAACAAGTTCACGACGCCATCGAGTCACGCCTGCGCTGGACCGATGGCAGACTTTGCATGAGCTTGTCACCCTATATGCTTGATGCTATTGTCATTTTGGCGGTTTGTGGGCTGAGAGGGGGTGGCATGAGCACCACCCGCCGGCCCTGCGCACAACATCACTTCTGCAGCGGACAATTCTTACTGTCCGCTTTGGCTCATTGGGAGATGCCTTGAACACCATCCACTCGACCCGTCCCGAGCGCCGTCGCGGCCGTTTCGCCCTCTCGGCGGTGGCTGCTGCCGCGCTGGCGCTGGCTGCCTCGGGCAGCTGGGCACTCGGCCTGGGCCGCATGGCGGTGCAGTCGGCCTTGGGCGAGAACCTGCGTGCCGAAATCGACGTCACCAGCATCACGCCCGAGGAGGCGGCATCGTTGCGCGTTCGCATTGCGCCGCCCGAGGCCTACCGCGCTGCGGGTGTCGACTACAGCGCGGCGCTGCCGGGCACGCAAGTCACACTGGCGCGCCGTGCGGATGGCCGGCCCTACCTGCGCATCGCGAGCGACCGTGTCGTGCAGGAGCCGTTCGTCGACGTGATCCTCGAGATGAATTGGTCCAGTGGTCGGCTGGTGCGCGAGTACACGATGCTGCTGGATCCGCCGACGCGGACGGCTGCCGCACCGCCGCCCCCGCCGGCAGCCGTCGCGCCGGCGATCTCCGCGGCGCCGGCGCCTGCGCCATCGCCTGCTCCGCGCGCCGCCGTAGCGCCGCCAGCGCCCGCGCCGCGCGCTGCCGCACCCGCACCGGCTGCGGTGGCCGCACCGCGAGTGGCGGCCCCGACGACCCCGGCCACCCCCTCGACGTCGGGCGACGAATACCGCGTACAGACCGGCGACACCCTGTCGCGGATCGCCGGGCGCACGCAGCGCGAGGGCGTTTCGCTCGATCAGATGCTCGTCGCGCTGTGGCGCAGCAACCCGCAAGCCTTCATCGCCAACAACATGAATCGGCTGAAAGCCGGCTCGACCTTGTCGGTGCCTTCGGCGGCGGCTGCGAAGGAAGTGGCGGTGGCCGAGGCGCGCCAGGTCATCCAAGCCCAGAGTGCCGATTTCGGCGCTTACCGCCAGCGGCTGGCCAGCGGCGTGCCGGCCGTCAAGGCGACGGAGCCGGCACGGCAGGCGACCGGCAAGGTACAGGCCCAGGTCGACGACAAGAAGGCGGCTGCGGCCACCAGCCCCGATCGTTTGACGTTGTCGCAGGGTGGCGTTAAACCGGGCACGGAAGCCAAGGTGTCCAAGGACACCGAGAAGAAAGAACAGACGGCTCGCGTGGCCGAGTTGGCACGCAATGTCGACGAGCTGAAGAAGCTCAAGGATGGCGCCGGCTCGCCGGCGCCGAAGCCTGGCGCTGCACCGGCTGCGCCTGTCGCCGCTGCGCCGGCCCCGGCGCCAACGCCAGCCGCCCCGGTCGTGGTCGCTGCCGCTCCGGCTCCGGCACCGGCTGCGCCGCCCGCGGCGCCCGCGCCCGCGCCCGCGGTCGCGCCGTCCCCGGCCCCGGCCCCGGCTCCGGTAGCGCCGTCGGTCGCGCCGGTCGTGGCGTCGCCAGTGGCCTCGGCGGCAGTCGCCGCCGCGTCGCCTGTGACGCCGCCGGCACCGCAGCCAGCATCGGCTCCCGCGCCAGCCGTCAAGCCTGCCGTCGTTGCCGCGCCGCCGACGGCACCGGCGGTCGAGGAGCCCGGCTTCGTTGCGAGCCTGCTCGACAACCCCTACGTGCTGCCGGGTGCTGGCTTCGTGCTGGTGTTGCTGGCGGGCCTGGGCTTCTACCGGTGGCGCAGCCGCGCCCGTACCGAGAGCGGCGAAACGTCGTTCCTCGAGAGCCGGTTGCAGCCAGATTCGTTCTTCGGCGCCAGCGGCGGTCAGCGCATCGACACGCGAGATGCGTCCGGGGCTGCGTCGTCGATGAGCTATTCGCTGAGCCAGCTGGATGCGATCGGCGACGTCGACCCTGTGGCCGAGGCTGACGTTTACCTGGCCTATGGCCGCGATCTGCAGGCCGAGGAGATCCTCAAGGAGGCGATGCGCAGCAACCCCGACCGCTTGGCCATTCGTTCCAAGCTGCTCGAGGTCTATGCCAAGCGGCGCGACACCAAGGGCTACGAATTGCTGGCAACCCAGTTGTTCTCGCTGACCCGGGGAGACGGCGACGAGTGGCACAAGGCCCAGGAGCTCGGTCAACAGATCGACCCCGAGAATCCGCTGTACCAGCCGGGTGGCCGGCCGAGCGCGGCCATGGCTGGCGGGGCCGGCGCGGTGGTGGAGCCCCTCGGCGCCAGCACGATGCCCCAGTCGGTGTTGCCACCGACGTCCAACTTCGCGCTGTCGGAGCAGCATGAAACGCCAGTGTCGCGCCCCGTCGACCTGGATCTCGATCTCGACATCGCCGCGTCGGCGCCGCCGGAGCAGCCGCTCGAAATCACGCAGCCGATCGAACCGGCTGCGGCGCCGCCGAGCGCGGCGGCAACCGCGGCGGCAACCGCGACTGCAGCCAAGCTGGCCGACATGAACCTGCCGGTTGGTGACGCCGCAGCGGCCTCGACGACAACCGCGGCTGCATTCGACTTCGGCGGGATCTCGCTCGACCTGGGTCACTCGGCCAACGCAGGTCCGGCTGAGCCCGCGCTCGACTATTCGTCGATGCCGGGGGCGTTGGGTGGCGCTGCTGCGCCCCCCGGCGACCCGTCCGACCCGCTCGTTCGCAAATTCGAGTTGGCCGAGGAGTTCCGGCAAATCGGGGACCTCGAGGGCGCTCGCGATCTGCTGGAAGAAGTCGTCGGCAAGGCCACCGGGCCGCTGAAGTCACGCGCGCAGAGCCTGCTCGACAGCCTTGCCTGACCTCGCTCGCGACGATGCGCCGGCCTCGTGTCTGCGCATCGCGCTGGGCATCGCCTATCGGGGCGCCGCATACCACGGCTGGCAAAGCCAGCCGGACGGAGACACCGTCCAGGACCATCTGCAGCTCGCGCTTTCGCGCTTTGCCGATGCACCGGTGGTCACCGTCTGCGCCGGCCGTACCGATGCCGGCGTGCATGCACTGAACCAGGTCGTGCACATCACGGCACCGGTCAAGCGCGACGCCTTCTCGTGGGTGCGAGGCACGAACCGCTACCTGCCGCGCGACATCGCGGTGCAGTGGTGCCGCCCGGTCGCTGATGACTTCCACGCCCGCAACAGCGCGCGCGGGCGGCGCTACGCCTACTTGCTGCTGCAGTCGCCGGTCCGGCCGGCGTTGGAGCATGGGCTCGCCGGCTGGGTCTTCCGCCCGCTCGATGGCGACGCGATGCGGGCCGCCGCCGCACACTTGGTCGGTGATCACGACTTCTCATCGTTCCGCAGCGCCGATTGCCAGGCTGCGTCGCCGGTCAAGCGGCTCAACCGCATCGCCATTGCGCACCATGGCGCGTACTGGCGGTTCGACTTCGATGGGGTCGCCTTCCTGCACCACATGGTGCGCAACATCCTCGGTTGTCTGGTGGCCGTCGGGGCGGGTCAGCGTGGGCCCGCCTGGTTGGCCGATGTGCTGGCCGCCCGCAGCCGCGACGCTGCGGCGCCGACCTTCGCCGCGGACGGGCTGTACTTTGTCGGGCCGTACTACGATGCCGGGCATGGGTTGCCCGAGCACACGCCGGCGTTCGACTGGCTGCCGTCCTGAGAGTCGGACACGGCGATGAACTCGCGCACCCGCATCAAGATCTGCGGCTTGACCCGCGAGGCCGATGTGGCGGCGGCCGTTGAGGCCGGGGCCGATGCACTGGGCTTCGTGCTCTATCCGAACAGCCCCCGTCACGTCAGCGCCGAGAGGGCGGCACGGTTGGCGCACGACCTGCCACCGTTCGTGACCGCGGTGCTGCTGTTCGTGAACGCCCCGGCGGGTGATGTCGCTGCCGCCAGCGCGCTGTTGCCGCAAGCCACGCTGCAATTCCACGGTGACGAGTCGCCGGCCGACTGCGACGCCACCGGCCGACCGTACCTGCGTGCGGTGCGCATGGCGCCGGGCGTCGATTTGCTAGACTTCGTGCAACGTTTTCCCAACGCCCAGGCCCTGCTGCTCGACGCCGCCGTCGACGGTTGGGGAGGGGGCGGCAAGGTGTTCGATTGGTCGCTCATTCCTCAAGACCTGCCCGCGCCGGGCGCTCGGGTCGTTTTGTCTGGTGGGTTGAATCCTGCCAATGTGATCGATGGGGTGCTGCACGCACGGCCGTTTGCCGTTGACGTGAGCTCCGGCGTCGAGAGCGCAAAGGGCATCAAGGATGCCGCGCTGATGCGCCGGTTTTGCGAGGCGGTTCGCGAGGCCGATGCCCGCCTTGCCGACCTCGCCACCTGAACCCTGGACCCTGTCATGCTGAACTATGCCCAACCCGATGCCCGCGGGCACTTCGGGCCCTATGGCGGCACCTTCGTGGCCGAGACGCTGATTCATGCCCTCGACGAGTTGAAGGCGGCCTACGAGCACTACCGTAACGACGCCGAATTCGTTGCCGAGTTCAAGAGCGAGCTGGCGCACTTCGTCGGGCGGCCGAGCCCGGTGTATCACGCGGCGCGGCTCTCGCGCGAGATCGGCGGCGCGCAGATTTACCTCAAGCGTGAGGACCTCAACCACACCGGCGCGCACAAGATCAACAACACCATCGGGCAGGCGCTATTGGCACGGCGCATGGGCAAGCCGCGCGTGATCGCCGAGACAGGCGCCGGCCAGCACGGCGTGGCCACGGCAACGGTGGCCGCGCGCTGGGGCATGGAGTGCGTGGTCTACATGGGCAGCGAAGACGTCAAGCGCCAGTCACCCAATGTCTACCGCATGCACCTGCTCGGCGCCAAGGTGGTGCCGGTCGAGAGCGGTTCGCGCACGCTGAAGGACGCGCTCAACGAGGCGTTGCGCGACTGGGTCACCAACGTCGAGAACACCTTCTACATCATCGGCACGGTGGCCGGCCCGCACCCGTACCCGATGATGGTGCGTGACTTCCAGCGCGTGATCGGCGACGAGTGCCTGGTGCAGATGCCGGAGATGATCGGTCGCCAGCCCGACGCGGTGATCGCCTGCGTGGGCGGCGGCAGCAACGCGATGGGCATCTTCTACCCGTACATCGAACATGAAGGCGTGCGGCTGATCGGCGTCGAGGCGGCGGGCCTGGGTCTGGATTCCGGCAAGCACTCGGCATCATTGATTGCCGGCTCGCCCGGCGTGCTGCACGGCAACCGCACCTACCTGCTGCAGGACGCCGACGGCCAGATCACCGAGACGCATTCGGTCTCGGCCGGACTCGACTATCCCGGCGTCGGCCCCGAGCACGCCTACCTGAAGGACATTGGCCGCGCCGAGTACGTCGGCATCACCGATGACGAGGCGTTGGCGACTTTCCATCGCCTGTGCCGCACCGAAGGCATCATCCCCGCGCTCGAATCGAGCCACGCGGTGGCCTACGCGATGAAGCTGGCGGCGACGATGCGCACCGACCAACACCTGCTGGTCAACCTGTCGGGTCGCGGCGACAAGGACATCGGCACGGTCGCCGACCTGTCGGGCGCCGAGTTCTTCTGTCGCCCGTCGTGCAAGGGCCAGGCGGTGAAGCGATGAGCCGCCTCGCAGCGAGCCTGGGCGCCTTGAAGAGGCAAGGCCGCAAGGCCTTGATTCCCTACATCTGCGCTGGCGATCCGTTGCCCGAGGCGACCGTCGACGTGATGCTGGCGATGGCGGATGCCGGCGCCGATGTCATCGAGCTCGGCGTGCCGTTCTCCGATCCGATGGCCGACGGCCCAGTGATCCAGAAGGCCTCCGAGCGCGCGCTGGCCAAGGGCATCGGCATGAGCCAGGTGCTGGCCTTCGTGCGCGCCTTTCGCGAACGAAACGCCGTGACGCCGGTGGTGCTGATGGGCTACGCCAATCCGATCGAGCGCTACGGCATCCCGCGCTTCATCGCCGACGCCAAGGCCGCCGGCGTCGACGGCGTGCTGGTGGTCGACTACCCGCCCGAGGAGGCCGAGCCGTTTGCCGAGGCGTTGAAGGCAGTTGCGCTCGATCCGATCTTCCTGCTCGCGCCGACATCGACCGAACAGCGCATGAAGGACGTCGGCCGCATCGCCAGTGGCTACGTCTATTACGTGTCGCTGAAAGGCGTGACGGGCGCCGGCCACCTCGACACCGATGCCGTCGCGGCGGTGCTGCCGCGCATTCGCGAACACGTGAAGGTGCCGCTGGGAGTGGGCTTCGGCATCCGCGACGCCGCCACCGCGAAGGCGGTGGCCCGCTCGGCCGACGCGGTGGTGATCGGCTCGGCACTGGTGCAACTGCTGGAGGCGCAAACGCGCGATACTCTGGCGCCCGCGGCCGCGGCGTTCATTGCCGGAATCCGTGCCGCGCTGGATGACCACGCCAACGAAGGGATGCCCTCATGAGCTGGCTCGAAAAGCTGCTGCCGCCGAAGATGCAGCCCACCGACCCGAGCGAGCGCCGCACGGTGCCCGAGGGCCTGTGGATCAAGTGCCCGTCGTGCGAAACGGTGCTCTACAAGACCGACCTCGACCAGAACCAGAACGTCTGTCCGAAGTGCGACCACCACCATCGCATCGGCGCAAGGGCGCGGCTCGATGCCTTCCTGGACCCCGAAGGCCGCTACGAAATCGGCCAGGAAGTGGTGCCGGTCGATGCGCTGAAGTTCAAGGACAGCAAGAAGTACCCCGAGCGCCTGCGCGACGCGCTCGAGGCCACCGGCGAGACCGATGCGCTGATCGTCGTCGGTGGCGCCGTGCATACGATCCCGGTGGTGACCGCGTGCTTCGAGTTCGACTTCATGGGTGGTTCGATGGGGTCGGTGGTCGGCGAGCGCTTCGTGCGCGGCGTCGAGGCCGCCATCGAACAGAAGGTACCGTTCATCTGCTTCACCGCAACGGGCGGCGCGCGCATGCAGGAAGGCCTGCTCTCGCTGATGCAGATGGCCAAGACCAATGCCTCGCTGACCCACCTGGCGAAGGCGGGCCTGCCGTTCATCAGCGTGCTCACCGATCCGACGATGGGTGGCGTGTCGGCGGGCTTTGCGTTCATGGGTGATGTCGTGATCGCCGAGCCGAAGGCGCTGATCGGTTTCGCCGGGCCGCGTGTGATCGAGAACACCGTGCGCGAGAAGCTCCCCGAGGGCTTCCAGCGCAGCGAGTTCCTGCTGCAGAAGGGTGCGCTCGACATGATCGTCGACCGCCGCCAGCTTCGCGGCACGATCGCACGCACGCTGGCGATGTTGCAGCGCCTGAGCGCCGACGCCGTCGCGTGACCCGGCCCACGCTGGAGGCCTGGCTCGCGCACTGCGAGCGGATGCACCCTGTTTCGATGGACCTGTCGCTCGAGCGAACGGTGCAGGTCCGCCAGCGCCTCGGCCTGGCCTTCGAGGTGCCAGTGGTCACGGTGGCCGGCACCAACGGCAAGGGGTCGACCTGCGCGATGCTGGAGTCGATCGCCCTCGCGGCAGGCTGGCGCGTCGGCACCTACCAGAAACCCGAATTGGTGCACTTCGAGGAGCGCTGCCGCGTCGGCGGCCGGCCGGTCGCCGCGGCCGAACTGTTGCCGCACTTCGAAGCGGTCGAAGCCGCCCGCGGCGACATCACACTGACCAAGTTCGAGTTCACGACGCTGGCGATCGCGCGCCTGCTCAGTTTGGCGCCGCTGGATTTGGTGATCCTCGAGGTCGGCCTCGGTGGCCGCTACGACGCGGTCAACGCGATCGATGCCGACTGCGCGGTGATCACCAGCATCGACCTCGATCACACCGAGTACCTCGGCCCCGACCGCGAGTCGATCGGCCTGGAAAAGGCGCAGATCATGCGTCGCGGCCGGCCGGCCATCGTCAGCGACCCGTTGCCGCCGCGCTCGGTGGTGGCGCACGCCGAGGCCATCGGTGCCGATCTGTGGTTGGTCGGCCGCGATTTCAGCCACGCCGGGGACCGCCAGCAGTGGCGCTGGTCGGGCCGCGATCGCCGTTACGGTGGCCTGGCGTATCCCTCGCTGCGCGGCGCCAACCAGTTGTTGAACGCTGCGGGGGCGTTGGCGGTGTTCGAGGCCTTGCATGAGCGCCTGCCGGTGCCGGCGCAGGCGGTGCGGCAGGGGTTGGCCACGGTCGAGTTGCCCGGGCGCTTCCAGATCGTGCCTGGCCAGCCGACGCTGGTGCTCGACGTGGCGCATAACCCGCATGCGGTCGCCGCGTTGGCGCTCAACCTCGACCAGATGGGCTTCTATCCGCGCACGCATGCGGTATTCGGTGCCATGCACGACAAGGACCTGGCTGGCGTGATTGCGCGGGTGGCGCCGCTGATCGATGCCTGGTACTGCACCGATCTGCCGCTGCCACGCGCCGCGAGCGCGGCCCACCTCGCGCAGCGCATCGGCGAGACGCGGCCCGGTGCCGCGGCAAGCACGCATGCCGATCCGTCGGCGGCCCTGGCCGCTGCCGTCGAGGCGGCCGACCCCGCTGATAGAATTTTGGTGTTCGGCTCGTTTCTCACCGTGGGTGGCGTGCTGCGGCAAGGCCTGCCGCGCCTGGGCGCCCGACACGCGGCGTAGGCGCTGCTTGCAGCTGCCGGCACGCCGCCCACCGCCTGCAGCCCCAACGCATCGACACGCCACGACAAGCCTCGCATGGGTCTGTTTTCGATCTTCAAGCGCCCGGGTGGCGCGGCACCGGCCGCAGCCGCCGGCGACGCGGCACTGGCGGTCGATTCGGCACGCATGCGCGCGCGGCGGCGCCTGATCGGCGCGGTGGTGTTGCTCGGCATCGGCGTGATCGCCTTTCCGCTGTTGTTCGAGACGCAGCCGCGACCGATTCCCGTTGATATCGCGATCGAGATTCCGCGCAAGGAGGGCGCGCCGGCGCTCGTGGTGCCCCCACCGCGGCCCGCAGCCACCGCAGCGTCCAAGCCGGTCGGCGTGCTGCCGGTGATCACCGAATCGAAGGCGGGCGCTGACAAGGCCGTCGCGCCGCCGCCGTCGCCTCCGAAGCCCGAGGTTGCGGCGAAGCCGGACGCGCCGAAGGTCGAAGCACGCGGCGCAACGCCGCCGGCGTCGTCACCGCCCAGTCGCCTGGACAAGACCGAAGCGCCGCTCGCCGAGGCCAAGGGCCGCTTCGTCGTGCAGATCGGTGCCTTCGCCGACGCCGCGGTCGCGCGCGAGACGCGCGCCAAGGTCGAGAAGCTCGGCTTGCGCACCTACACCCAGGCCGTCGAGACCGACAACGGCAAGCGCACGCGGGTGCGGCTGGGGCCGTACGGGTCGCGTGATGAAGCCGAGGCTGCTGCGGCCAAGGTCAAGGCCGCCGGCCTGCCGGCAGCCGTGCTCACGCTATGAACTTCGCGTCGCTTGGCTGGGTCGACTGGGCGCTGCTCGCGTTGCTCGCGCTGTCGATCGCGGTGGGCCTGTGGCGCGGTCTGGTGTTCGAGGTCCTGTCGTTGCTGGGCTGGGTTGCGGCCTATATCGCGGCGCAGGCGTTCGCACCGGCGGTGGCCATTCATGTGCCCGTCGGCACGCCCGGCGGCGCGATCAATCTGGCCGCGGCATTCGCGGTGGTGTTCGTGCTGGCGCTGATCGCGTGGGCGCTGGCCTCGCGCCTGCTGCGCCTGTTGATCCATGCCACACCGCTGCAACTGGTCGATCGCGCGCTCGGCGGCGGTTTTGGCCTGTTGCGGGGCGCCGTGCTGCTGCTGGCGGTCGCCAGCGTGGTGTCGCTGACGCCGGCTTCGCGCTCGCCGGCCTGGCAGCGTTCGCAAGGCGCAGCCTGGCTCGTCACGGGATTGCAGACCCTGAAGCCGGTGTTGCCGGAACCCTTCGCGCAACGCCTGCCCTGAAAGGACAATGGGCCATGTGTGGCATCGTCGGCGTCATCTCCAAAGCGCCCGTCAACCAGCTGATCTATGACGCGCTGCTGCTGTTGCAGCACCGTGGCCAGGACGCTGCCGGCATCGTCACGATGCTGGATCAGAAGTGCTTCATGCAGAAGGCGCGCGGCATGGTGCGCGATGTCTTTCGCACGCGCAACATGCGCGCGCTGCCGGGCAACGTCGGCCTGGGCCAGGTGCGCTATCCGACAGCCGGCAATGCCTACAGCGAAGAGGAGGCGCAGCCGTTCTACGTGAATGCGCCTTTCGGCATCGTGCTGGTGCACAACGGCAATCTGACCAACGCCCGTTCGTTGAAGGCCGAATTGTTCGAGGTCGATCGCCGACACATCAACACCGAGAGCGACACCGAGGTGCTGATCAACATCCTGGCGCATGAACTCGAGTTGGCCGCCCGCGACCTGCCCCTGACGCCGACCGTGGTCTTCAAGGCGGTGGCGGCCGTGCACCGCCGCGTGCGGGGCTCCTACGCGGTGATAACGTTGATCGCTGGCCACGGCCTGTTGGCCTTCCGCGACCCCTTCGGTATCCGGCCGCTGGTGTTCAGCCAGGACAAGGACGGCGAAGTGATGGTCGCCAGCGAGAGCGTCGCGCTCGACGGCACCGGCCATCGACTGGCGCGCGACGTCGCGCCCGGAGAGGCCATCTTCATCGACCTCGCGGGCCGTGTGCACAGCCGCCAGTGCGCCGACAAGCCGAGCCTGAACCCGTGCATGTTCGAGTTCGTCTACTTGGCCCGTCCGGATTCGGTGATGGATGGCGTGTCGGTGTACCAGGCAAGGCTGAACCTCGGTGAATCGCTGGCGCAGCGGCTGATCTCGACGATGCCGCCGTCGGACATCGACGTCGTGATACCGATTCCTGAATCGAGCCGGCCGAGCGCGATGCAGCTGGCGCAGAAGATCGGCAAGCCCTACCGCGAGGGCTTCGTCAAGAACCGCTATGTCGGCCGCACCTTCATCATGCCCGGCCAGGCGGTGCGCAAGAAGAGCGTGCGGCAGAAGTTGAACGCGATCGGCGTCGAGTTCAAGGGCCGCAACGTGCTGCTCGTCGATGACTCGATCGTGCGCGGTACCACCAGCCAGGAGATCGTGCAGATGGCGCGCGAAGCCGGCGCGCGCAAGGTCTACATGGCGTCGGCCGCGCCGCCGGTGCGCTACCCCAACGTGTATGGCATCGACATGCCGACCAAGGAAGAGTTGATCGCGAACGGCCGCAGCATCGAAGAGATCCGCCAGTTCATCGGCGCCGATGCGTTGATCTATCAGGACGTCGATGCGATGAAGCGCGTGGTCGGAGCGCTCAATCCGCGCATTGCCAGCTTCGAGGCCAGTTGTTTCGACGGCCACTACATCACCGGCGATGTCAGCGATGCCGATTTCGCCGCGCTCGAGGCCCAGCGCCGGCTGCAGTTCGATGATGAGGAGTCGGGCGACCGTGGCCGCCTCGCGCTGCAGAGCGTGGCGGAGAAGGCATGAGCGAGATGAAGAAGCTGCCGCGTGTCGATCTGCCGCCCGATGTACGGCTGGATACGCTGGCCGTGCGCGAAGGCCTGCCGCCGTCGCAATGGGGCGAGAACTCGGAGGCGCTGTATCTCACCAGTTCTTTCGTGCACCCGGATGCAGCGACCGCCGCGGCGCGATTTGCCAACGAAGAGGAAGCCTTCGTCTACAGCCGCTTCTCGAACCCGACCGTGACGATGATGGAGCGTCGCCTGGCGGCGCTCGAGGGCACCGAAGCCTGCATCGGCACCTCCAGCGGCATGGCGGCGATCCTGCTGCTGGTGATGGGGCTGCTGAAGGCCGGCGACCATGTGGTGTGCTCGCAAAGCGTGTTCGGTTCGACCATCAAGTTGCTGCAGGGCGAGTTCGGCAAGTTCGGCGTGCAGACGACGTTCGTATCGCAGACCGACGTGGCGCAATGGCGCGCGGCGATGCGGCCGAACACGAAACTGCTGTTTGCCGAGACACCGAGCAACCCGCTGACCGAAGTTTGCGATATCGCTGCGCTTGCGGCGATCGCGCACGATGCCGGCGCGCTGCTGGCGGTCGACAACTGCTTCTGCTCGCCGGCGCTGCAGCAGCCGGTGAAGTGGGGCGCCGATATCGTGATGCACTCCGGCACCAAGTACCTCGACGGACAGGGCCGCGTGATCGCGGGCGCGCTGTGTGCCAGCGAGCAACTCGTCAATGACAAGCTGGTGCCGGTGATGCGCAGCGCCGGCATGAGCCTGTCGCCGTTCAACGCCTGGGTGGTATTGAAGGGGCTGGAGACACTCTCGATCCGCATGCGGGCGCAGAGCGAGCGTGCTTTGGCGATGGCCCAGTGGCTCGAATCCGTGCCGTGCGTCGAGCGCGTCTACCACCCGAGCTTGCCCTCGCACCCGCAGCACGCATTGGCGATGGCGCAGCAGTCGGGGCAGGGTGGTGCGGTGGTGTCGTTCATCGTCAAGGGCGGCCGTGCCGCGGCGTTCGCGGTGATCGACGCGACACGCATCTGCTCGATCACCGCCAATCTGGGCGACACGAAGACGACCATCACCCATCCGGCCAGCACCTCGCACGGCCGGCTGTCGGAAGAACAGCGCCTGGCGGCGGGCATCACGCAAGGGATGATCCGGCTCGCCGTCGGCTTGGAGGACGTCGACGACCTGAAGGCCGATCTGCAGCGCGGCTTCGAGGCGGTCGGCGCATGACGGTCCGCACCCGCATCGCGCCGTCGCCCACCGGATTCCTGCACCTGGGCACAGCACGCACCGCGCTGTACTCGTGGGCCTACGCACGCCATCACGGCGGCCAATTCGTGCTGCGCATCGAAGACACCGACGCTGCGCGCTCGACGCAGGACGCAGTCGACCAGATCCTGGCCGCGATGCATTGGCTCGGTCTGGACTACGACGAGGGCCCAATCCACCAGATGCAGCGGCTGGCGCGCTACCAGGCCGTGGCCGAACAACTGGTGCGCGGCGGGCACGCCTATCGCTGCTACTGCACGCCGGCCGAGTTGGATGCGATGCGCGAGGCCCAGCGCGCGCGCGGCGAGAAGACGCGCTATGACGGGCGCTGGCGCCCCGAGCCGGGCAAGGTACTGCCGCCGGTGCCGTCCGGCGTCAGCCCGGTCGTGCGCCTGAAGAATCCGCCCGATGGCGACGTGGCCTGGCACGACCTGGTGAAGGGCCCGATCTCGATCAGCAATCGCGAGATCGACGACCTGATCCTGCTGCGGCCGGACGGCGTTCCGACCTACAACTTCGCCGTGGTCGTCGACGACTGGGACATGCGCATCACGCACGTCTTTCGCGGCGACGAACATGTCAACAACACGCCGTGGCAGATCAATATCTTTCGCGCGATCGGTGCACCGCTGCCGCAGTTCGGCCATTGCCCGATCATCCTCGGCGACGACGGATTGAAGCTGTCCAAGCGGCGCGGCGCGGTCAGCGTCACCGCCTACGAGGAGGCCGGCTACCTCCCCGAAGCGATGCTCAATTACCTCGCGCGGCTGGGCTGGAGCCATGGCGACGATGAACTCTTCACGCGCGAGCAGATGGTGGCGTGGTTCGACGGCAGCCACCTCGCGCGCAGCCCGGCGCAGTGGGATCCGGCCAAGCTCGCGTGGGTCAATGCGCACTACATCAAGCAGGCCGACGACCGGCGACTGGCCGCACTGGTGCAAGCGCAACTCGCCGGCCGCGGCGTGCGGGCCGGTGCGACTCGATCACCTGGCGAGCGCTTGCGCCTTGTTCAAGGATCGCTGCAACACCACGGTCGATCTCGCCGACTGGCTGCAGATGCTGTTCGCACCGGTCACCCCCGCCGCCGACGACGTCGCGGCGCACCTGACCGATGCGGTGCGCCCGGCACTCGTGGCCCTGCGTGATCGCCTCGCCGACGTGGCGTGGGACAAGGCCTCGATCGCGGCCGCGATGAAGGAGGTGCTGGGCGCGCATCGACTGAAGATGCCGCAGCTTGCGCCGGCGCTGCGCGTGCTGGTCTGCGGCCGCACGCAGACGCCGTCGATCGACGCCGTGCTCGCACTGTTTGCACGCGACGTGGTGCTCGCGCGACTGCAGCACGTCTGAAAAAGCTGTCTATAATCGCGGTCTTGCTTGAACGGCGTTGCCACACCTCGTCGGGGGTATAGCTCAGCTGGGAGAGCGCTTGCATGGCATGCAAGAGGTCAGCGGTTCGATCCCGCTTACCTCCACCAAGACCGCAAGGTCGAGGCGGGCGCGCAGTTCAGGTGTGATGAAGGTTTCAGTCCCCTTCGTCTAGAGGCCTAGGACACGACCCTTTCACGGTTGTAACAGGGGTTCGAATCCCCTAGGGGACGCCAAGTCTGGCTGCACTTGCGGACACACAAGTCCGGTAACGCAGCCACCGCGTGGAGTGGTAGTTCAGTTGGTTAGAATACCGGCCTGTCACGCCGGGGGTCGCGGGTTCGAGTCCCGTCCACTCCGCCAACCATCAAGCAAACACGGGGCCTAGCGCCCCGTGGTTCATTTGTACCCCCCAATAAGCCCCCGAACCTAGAAGTGCCCTGTCGAGGGGTTTCAGCGGGCGGAGGTGGCGGCGAAGCTGGCGAACTTGCCGCGTGGCGTCAGGGCAGATACGCGGCGGTTTGGCTAGGCAAACATGGCCTGGGCTTCCAGCACCAAGCGCTCAATCTCTTGCAAGTGGCGAGCGAGAGTGACGCTGGCCGGCGTTTCTGGGTTCTCGAAGAAGTAGAAGTCGTCAGCTCGACTTGGGACGTAGTCATGCCCAGTACCTCCGACGCTGCCCACGAAGACACATAACAGTTTAGACATGCATTGATCAGCAAAGATGTTGGTCCTGCTATTTCGCGAGTGTTAGGCTTTGATGCGTGTTCACCACCCGCCCTGAAATCACCGGCACCTTTGGAGTCGCTTCGTCGACGCACTGGCTGGCCTCGCAAACCGCCATGGGGGTGCTGGAGCGCGGCGGCAATGCTTTCGACGCGGCAGCCGCAGGCGGCTTCGTGCTTCAGGTGGTGGAGCCGCATTTGAACGGCCCGGGCGGCGAGGTGCCCATCCTGCTGTGGAGCGAGCGCGAAAAAGGCATGACTGCCGTCCGCGGCCAGGGTTGTGCGCCCGCCGCGGCCACGCCGGAAGCCTTTCGTGCGTTGGGGTTCGAACAGGTGCCCGGCATCGGCTTGTTGCCGCTCACGGTGCCGAGCGCGTTTCCAGCGTGGCTCACCCTGCTGCGAGACCACGGCACCTGGCCGCTGGCCGACGTGCTGGCGCCGGCGATCGCTTATGCGCGCGACGGCTTTCCGGTGGTGCCGCGGTGCGCCCAGGCGATCCTGGCAGTGCGGGAGCTGTTCAGTCAGCACTGGCCCACCTCGGCTTCCACCTGGCTGCCGGACGGCAAGGTTCCAACGCCCGGCAGCCTGTTTCGCCTGCCGGCGCTTGCCGCCACCTACGAGCGCCTCATCGCCGAGGCTGAACGCGAGGCCAGCGGGCGCACCGCCGTCATTGAAGCCGCCATGCGCAATTGGCAGCAGGGTTTCGTGGCCCGCGAGATCGACCGGTATTGCCGCACCGAGGCCGTGCGCGACACGAGCGGCGAGCGCCATACAGGCCTGTTGCGGTACGAGGACATGGCGGCCTGGACAGTGCAGACCGAGGCGCCTGTGACCGCCAAGTTCGGCCGCTACAGCGTGGCCAAGTGCGGCTTCTGGAGCCAGGGGCCGATGTTCCTGGAGCAGCTGGGCATGCTGCGCCACGCGGGGCTGGAGCACCACTCGCCGGAGACGGCGGGTTTCGTGCACCGCATCGCCGAGGCCACCAAACTTGCACTGGCCGACCGCGCCGCGTGGTACGGCGCGGCGCCCGGGGCCAACGTCGAAGCCCAGCAGGCGCTGCTCGGTGACGACTACCTGCGCGAGCGCTGGGGCATGGTCGATACACGGACGGCTTCGAAGATTCTGCGCGCAGGCCATCCCGCCGGGTTCGCGCCGCGCATGCCCGATCTGGGCGTCAGCGAACGCACGCTGAGCACCGCCGACATCCGTTTTGGCGTGGGTGAGCCCACCTTCGCCGCGTTGCCCCCCGTGGCCGAGTGGGCGGATCGTGAAATCTTCGTCGGCGACACCTGTCACATCGACGTGATCGACCGCCACGGCAACATGGTCGCTGCCACGCCGTCTGGCGGCTGGCTGTCATCCAGCCCGACTGTTCCCGCCCTGGGCTTTGCCCTCAGCACCCGACTGCAGATCACGTGGATGGAGCCTGGCCTGGCGAACACGGTGACACCGCGAGTTGCGCCCTGCACCACGCTGTCGCCATCGATGGCCCTGCGCGACGGCGAGCCCTACATGGCGTTCGGCACGCCCGGCGGCGACCAGCAGGACCAATGGTCTCTGGCCTTCTTCATCCGCCATGCCGTGCACGGTATGAACCTGCAAGAGGCCATCGATGCGCCGGCCTGGCATGTCAAGCATGCACCCAGTTCGTTCTGGCCGCGCCAAACCACGCTCAATGCGCTCAACCTGGAGTCGCGTTTCGCTCCCGAAGAGATCGAGCGGCTGCGCACGCTCGGTCACCGCGTCACCGTGGGCGATGCTTGGTCCGAAGGCCGTCTTTCGGCCTGCAGCCGCGAACGCGATGCCAAGGGCAGGCTGCTGCTGCGCGCCGCCGCCAATCCGCGCGGCATGCAGGGCTACGCCGCCGGCCGCTAATCTGTTCTCGTTTTTCACCTTCCGCTGAGGACCTCACCATGTTGAACCGCCTTACCCGCTCGCTGGCCGCACTGGTGCTCTGCGCCGCGGCCCAAGCCGCCTCGGCCGCCTATCCGGACAAGCCCATCACGCTCGTCGTGCCGTGGGCGCCAGGCGGCTCCACCGACATCATTGCGCGCGCCATCGGCCAACAACTCACGACGTCGATGGGGCAGCAGGTGCTGGTGGAAAACCGCGCGGGGGCGTCCGGCAACCTCGGCGCGGGTCTGGTCGCCAAGGCCAAGCCCGACGGCTACACCGTGCTGATCGACACCATGACCACGCTGGCCGTGAACCCGGCGCTGATGGCCAACATGCCGTTCAAGGCCCCGGAAGATTTCACGCCCATTGCGCTGATAGCGAATGTGGTCAACACGATGGTGGTCAACCCTTCGGTGCCGGCCAAGACCGTGCGCGAATTCATCGCCTATGCCAAGGCCAATCCGACCAAGCTGGCCTATGCCTCCGCGGGCAACGGCTCCACCAACCATCTGGCGGCCGAGATGTTCAAGCGCGCCGCCGGCATCGAGATGCTGCACGTGCCCTACAAGGGCGGTGCGCCCGCGGTGGCCGACACGGCCGCGAACCAGACCCAGGTGCTCTTTTCGGCCGGCACGCAGACGCTGCCGCACGTCAAGTCCGGCCGGCTGAACCTGCTGGCGGTGACCGAGCCGCAACGCTCAGCGCTGCTACCCGATGTGCCGACCGTGGCCGAAACCCTGCCAGGCTTCAACATGAGCGTGTGGTACGCGGCCTATGGCCCGGCCGGCATGCCGCGGGCGCTGGTGGAACGCCTGAACGCCGAGATCAACAAGGCGCTCGCCATGCCGGAAGTGCGAGCCCGCATGGACAGCATCGGCGTGGATGTGGTGCAAAGCACGCCCGAACAACTGGCTTCGACGTTGCTGAAGGACAGCGAACGTTACGCCAAAATGATCAAAGACCTGAACATCAAGGCAGACTGACGCATGAGGCCGACAGCGCTTCCAGCGGCGGTTTGTGATGCCCTGGACGACGCACTGGACGCAGCCGCCACGTGCGACGATGCGCTCAAGGCCATCCACATGGCATTGGTAAGCGTGGTGGGGCACAACCTGCTGACCGTGAATCTCGACGCCACGCAGCCCGACGATCCGCCTGACGAGGTGCAGTTGCAGCGTCTGTGGACTTCCGACCCGGGCGCTTATCCGGTGGGCGGACGCAAACGCAAGACGCTCACGCCCTGGACGCGGCAACTGCTGCAACGGGCCGAAGTATTCATCGGCGAAGGCGACGCGGCCCTAGCCGTGGTGTTCGACGAGCACAAGAGCATCGCCGAGCTCGGTTTGCATGCGGTGGTGAATGTGCCTCTGCTGCAGGGCGAACGCTGTGTGGCCACGTTCAACGTGCTGGGCACCCGGCACGAATGGCGGGCCCATGAGGTGGCGGCGATCCGGCAGCTGGCGCAACGGGCGACGCCCTGGGTGCTGCGAGGCCGGGCCGCGCAAGTTACATCGGGCGGCCGCTGATCCCTCGGCAAGCGGTGGTCGACTTCCCGCCCCTCGGCTCCACGTTGAACGACTGGTTTGTGGCAATCAACCCGAACCAGCGAAAGTCGCCATTGGGTCGAAGCCGCTCGTCACGGCTGACTCAACGCCGTTTCCACACGGCCTCGGCCATGAGCAGCCACACAGCGTCGCCGCCCAAGTGCTCCGGGAGCGGTCATGAAGCAGCCAAGTTGAGCGACGCGGCTGATGAACTTCAGCCCGCGTAAGGCGCAGTCGGAGTACTTGACGGCGACCGTCAACCGCCAGTGAGGAGGCAGCGTCCCCTGCAGGAGCCCTACCCGCCGTCGGGAGTGCGCAGGACCGCGTTGTCGTAGATGTTGTCGAGTTGACGACGCAGGTGCTCAAACCAGTCATCGGCCATCAGGCCCGCTCGGACACGCTCGTTGAGCCCGCCCTTGGTCTGATGCTCGGCGGGCATGGCATCGAGTTCCGCCTCATCGGCGTGGCGCCCAGCCACAGCCAGACCTTCAAGCAGCGATCGCACATACAGGGCCGAAGTGGAGCGATCCAGGCCGCGCTCGACCGCCCAGTCGATAATCGAATTCTGCATTTCGTAGTACGTCGACATGATTGCCGACGCGCAACTGATGATGCGGATCTTCGTCTCATCCTCGAGGATGACGATGTCCCCGAGCCCGGCGAATGCGTCCGTGACCTCGGGGATGGAAGGGCAGATCAGGAGGGGTCCCTTGTGCAAGGCGATGGGCGGCAGCGGGACCAACTGGGCGATACGTGTCGCAGGGGCGACAAGAGGCGCCATCCGGGATGGAGGCACCGCCGCGACGAAACTGGCGATGATCTGGTCGGACCTGAAGACGAGGCCCTTGAGGGCCTCGTCCATCTGCTGCGGACGCATGCTGACGACAACCATGTCCGACGCATCGATGACGGCTTGGTTGGACTCCAGTCGGATGCAGTGCGGGTACGTCGCGGCCAGCTCCTCGGTGGTGTCCAAGGAGCGGGGTGACAGATAGAGGGTGCAGCCAACCCGGGGCCTGGCGGACATCGCGTGGATGACCGCGGTGGAGATGGTGCCGACGCCAAGGAAGCCGATGCGCACGTTGGAGTCTCTCATACTGTTTCCGGGGCGCCATGCAAGCGCGCGAATTCACGAGATGATCCCGCCGCCTCGTTCAACCGCGCTGGGACCATCGGTGAAAAGGCAGCTCGCGACTTGTTGATGTCCTTCCACCAAGCGGGTGCAGTCATCAACGCTGCGTGGCGCCATCCCCTGTACTGACGTTGAATGGCCGGTTTCAAGATAGGCGTACGTCTGGAGTGGGTCGAGACACGAAGTTCACAGTCCATTCGTGAGACGCACAGGCTGCCCGTCGAGGCAGAGAGCAGACGTCAGTGGAGGCCTGGAGTGTCACTTCGGGGAATGAACGGACATGAAGACGGGCCGATTCACTGAAGCATGGGTCGTGGGTGCTTTCAAGCATGTCGAGCAAGAGCACTGGCCACATGTGCATTCTCTGCCGGGCCCCTCAGCGGACGAAGCGCTCCCAATGGAGTTCGGCCAACTTGGCACCGCGCCATTTCCCATCCGAGAGCAGTCTGCGGCACACGTCGCGAACGATCTCCGCCGCCGCCGTCGCTGCAGCAGACAGTGGCACCGACTGCGAACGACACAGCAGCAGTTGCCGCGACAGCGGCAAGCCGCGAATGCGGCGCACCGTCACCAGCCCGCGCTCCACACTGTCTTGCAGCGCGCACCATGGCAGGACCGTTGCACCATGACCCGCCGCCACTGCCGCAACCAGCGACGCAAGTTCGTCGATGTGCCCGCAAATGTTGAGCTCGATCTTGCGTTCGACCGTCAGCAGCGACAGCAACTCGTACAGCCGCTCGCGGCGGTTGGACATCAGCATCGGCAGGCGCGACAACTGCGTCAGCGAGAGGGTCGCCGTCACAGGCAGCCATGCCGCGCGCACCGGACACGCGACCACGAGTTCCTCCGTCAGCAGTGCAATCTCGACGCTGCCGTGAGCCGGGCCGGGCGGCATGATCAGCGCGAAGTCGAGGCGGCCCTGGGCGACCGCATGCCCGAGATCCTTCGAGTGGCCGTCGATCAGTTCCAGCGACAGTTGTGGATAGGCTGTCCGCGCGTGCTCGAAGATCGGCAACGAGAGAAACCTTGCGACCGTCTTGGGCAGTCCGACCGCGACAGCCCCGCCCGGCACCGCCGGGCCTCGAGTCATCGCGCTTTGCAGGTTCTCTGCCTGCCGGAGCAGGCCCACGGCATGGCTGAAAAGAAACTCTCCCGCGCGCGTCGGCTGCACGCCGCGCGCCTCGCGTCGCAGCAGGCTGACGCCGAAGCTTTCTTCGAGGTTCCGCAGATGATGGCTCAGCGCGGGCTGCGCGATGTGCAGTGCCTTGGCCGCAGCGGTGAGACTGCCGTGCTCGACGATGGCCACGAAGTAGCGCAACTGGCGCAGGTCCAATGCGACACCTATCAAAGATATTTATCGAAGATCAAGCAATCTCTATTGGACTGTATCGCACGCTCAGGCCACAGTTGACGCCGTTCGGTGCAAGGGAGAGCGGCATGACGCGCAGAGTTTTCGGTCTGGGACTGGTCTTGGCTTGCATGGCGCTGCAGTGCGGCGCGGCGCTCGCGCAGCCGTACCCGAGCAAGCCGGTGCGAATCGTCGTGCCTTACGCGCCGGGAGGCACCAGCGACTTCGTCGCCAGGTTGATCGGCCAGAAGCTCGGCGAGCGAATGGGCGCCACCTTCGTCGTCGAGAACAAGCCCGGCGCCGGGGGGCGCATCGGGTTCGATGCCGCCGCCAAGTCGCCCGCCGATGGCTACACGCTGGCGTCGACCGACTCGTCCTACGCGATGCTCCCCGCGCTGTACCAGAAGCTGACCTGGGACCCGGCCGATCTGCAACCGGTCTCGTTGCTGGTGCAGGTGCCGTTGGTGCTGGTGGCCGCCGAGAAGACCGGCTTCAAGCAGTTGTCCGATGTCGTTGCCTACGCGAAGGCCAACCCGGGCAAGCTCAACTTCGGCTCCGGCGGCATCGGCTCGGCAACGCACCTGGCGGGTGAGCTGCTGAAATACAGCGCCGGCATCGATATCGTCCATGTGCCCTTCAAAGGCGCGGGCGACGCGATGTCGGGCGTGCTGGCAGGCACCGTCGAATTGCTGGTCACGGCGGCGCCCACCGCGGCACCCCACGTCAAGGCGGGCCGTGTCCGTGGCCTGGTCGTGACAACCGCCAAGCGTGCAGCCGCGTTGCCCGAGATCCCCACCTCGGCCGAGGCGGGCCTGCCAGCCTTCGCCATTGCGGGATGGGTCGGGCTGACCACGCCGCGCGGCACGCCTGCCGACGTCGTCAAGCGCCTGCACAGCGAGGCCGTCGCCGCGCTGGCGGCGCCCGAAGTGGCCGAACGGCTTGGCGCCCAGGGCGCAGAGCCGGTCGGCAGCACGCCGGAGGAGTTTGCCCAGGTGATCGCCTCCGAGACCAAACGCTGGACCGAGATCGTCAAGGCCGCCAATGTGCGGCTCGAATAGCGGGCTAGGATGTTCCCCGCCCCGCCCGAGCTGCCGACCAGCGTCTTCACCGAGTTGCCGGCGAAGTTCCGGCGCACGGGTCGCTCCGGCTGGGCCGACCACAACAAGCACGGCGCATCGCTGCACTCGTTCCTCGAAGGGCCTTGTTTCGACACGCACGGAAACCTGTACGTCGTCGACATTCCGTGGGGCCGTATCTTCCGCATCCGGCAGGACGCCGAGTGGGAGTTGTTCGTCGAGTACGACGGCTGGCCCAACGGACTGAAGTTCCACCGTGACGGGCGGCTCTTCGTCGCCGATTACCGGCGCGGCATCCTGGCCATCGACCCCGAAACACGCGCCGTCAATGCCGTCGTCGGCCACTGGCGTTCCGAGTCGTTGAAGGGTGTCAACGACTTGTCGTTCGCCGACAACGGCGACCTCTGGTTCACCGACCAAGGGCAGACCGGCATGACCGATGCAACGGGCCGCGTGTTCCGGCTCACCGCCGCCGGCCAGCTCAGCTGCCTGAGCGACCGCGTGCCCAGCCCCAACGGCATCGTCCAGAACCGCAGCAATACGGCCGTTCTGGTCGCCACCCGTGAGAACGCGATCTGGCACTTGCCCGTGCATGCCGACGGCTCGACCTCGAAGGTGCGCGTCTTCATCCAACTCTCGGGCGGTGGCGGGCCCGACGGTCTGGCGATGGACGAGGACGACGGCCTGGCCGTATGCCACGCCGGGCTCGGCTCGGTGTGGCTGTTCTCGCCGCTGGGCGAGCCTGTGTTGCGCGTTCGGTCGTGCCGCGGCGTTTCGACGACCAATCTGGCCTTCGGTGGTGCCGACCAACGCACGCTCTACGTGACAGAGGCCGAGAGCGGCTCGATCCTGATGGCTCGCGTGCCCCGTGCGGGACGCAAGCTGTTTTCCGGCAGCGTCCACACGCCCGGCCCGGCCTGACACACAGGTGCCCTCCGGCATGTCCACCGCACCCATGTCCCCTGCCCGTCGGCTGCGCGAGCTGATCCTGTCGCCCCGTCTGCTGGTGATGCCGGGCGCCTACGACCCGCTGACCGCGCGGCTCGTCGAGGAGGCTGGCTTCGACGCGATCCAATGCTCCGGCTACGGCATATCGGTGTCGCAACTGGGTCTGCCCGACTACGGATTCATCGGCATGCGCGAGATGGTGGATCGCACCGCACGGATCGTCGAAGCGGTGCGCATCCCCGTCATGGCCGACGGCGATACCGGGTTCGGCAACGCGGTGAACGCCTACCACGCGGTGCGCGCGTTCGAGCGTGCCGGGGCGGCGGGCGTCAACATCGAAGACCAGGTCTCACCCAAGCGTTGCGGACACCTCGACGGCAAGCAGATCGTCCCGATCGACGAGGCCATCGCGAAGATCAAGGCCTGCGCCGATGCACGGCTTGATCCGGATTTCGTGATCAATGCGCGCACCGACGCGCTGGCCGTCGGTGGCATCGAAGAGGTCCTGCGCCGTGGTAACGCCTATCTGGAAGCCGGCGCAACGATGGTCTTCATCGACGGCCTGGACTCGAAGGAAACCGCTCGCCGACTCGTCAGCGGGATCGCCGGACCGGTGGCCATCAACGCCGTCGAAGGCGGCAAGACGCCGCCGGACTTTGACTTCGCCGAAATGGAGGCGATCGGTATTGCCCGCGTCAGCCTGCCGGGTACGACCATGTTCGCGGCCGTGCACGCGATTCGGGATGTCCTGGCAGCGGTGCGGGCTGGCGGGGGCATCGCCGGCTACGAGGATCGCATCGCCAACTTCGCCGACGTGCAGGACCTGTTGGGCATGAACGACCTGTTGGCGCTGGAGACGCGTCTGCTCGGGCCACTGACTCAGCAGCGTTGACGAGCAGCGCTCAGATTCATGGCCTGGGCGCACAGTCCGATCGTCCGCTTCCAGGTTGTCGAATAGTGTTCGTCAATGTCAACTCGGGGTCGAAATCGCTCGTACCCCGAACATCGCATCCCATCTCAACGATCGTATTGGGGGTCGCGGGTTCGAGTCCCGTCCACTCCGCCAACAATCAAGGAAAGACGGGCCCTAGCGGCCCGTTTTTCTTTTCGACCCCCGTATCGGCACCCGGGCGAAGCGGCGCTGCGCCTCCGCTCACCCCGACCCTGGCGCCCGGTACTGCTCGGCTTCCGAATCGCGCGGGAGCCAGTCCACTTGGCGCGGGGCAAGCGTCCCGACGGACCTTCGCCTGGCCCCGTTTCACAAGCTCCGCGCATTGCTTAGCAAGCCACGCGTAATGCAGGTCGCCACCGTACGCCGGGGCGGGCATCCGAGTGCCGTAGTGGCGGACGCCCGCAACGGCGCGCGAGTCGTACAGGAAGAAGTGCTCCGCCACGCGCAGAGCCTCAGGTGTACCGGGCTTCTGGCGCGTGGCGCGGGTGATCCACTGGTCGATCTTCGACCGGCGGATCGCAGGCACGACCCTCCGCTCGTAAAACTCTTCGCAATGTCCGATTGCTCCTCGAACGCATCGCCGCGTTCCAGAACTACGTGAACCACCTTGGCGACGACCTCATCGCGGCGAATGCCGACCGTGATCGCGGTGCCCGCATGCTGTGGCGTGCTGGTTCCGCGAGCCGCCGAGTCTGTTGCGAGTCGAGCCAGGCATGGCATCGATATGGGCACTCACCGGCTGCGGTGCCCGGCCATCGTCGCCATCACGATCTGCGTCGAGTGCTCGGCAACCAGCGCCGCGGCCTGTCGATTGAAGAGGTCATCGGCCTCAGCATGAGCCTCGGATCCGTATCTCCTGGTTCGGCTGGCGCGAGTTACATCGGCGTCGGCATTGGCGCCGTCTCAGGTGAAACAAGGTTCGCCATCAGCCCCCTCATTTGAGTGGGACACGTAGCCAAACGTGACGGTGAGAATCAATGAGCAGCGGAGGCCTGCCATGAGCAACTTCCTTACCAGCATTCTCTTCTTCACCGCACGACGGCCGGACGTGGCGCCGCACTCGAATGCTGCGCAAGCCACGACGCCTGCCGGCAGCGAGGGCTCGCCGAGCGTCACGCCGGCGGTGCCGCTGCTGCCGTCGACCGATGAATCGCCGGCGACGGAGGCGTCGAATCGCGCGATGGCGAGCAGCGCCCCGGCGAGCGGCGGGATGGACGAGCCATCCCGCAATGACAGTACGCAGGTGCCATCCGACGGACCGCTGCCGCTGGTGGCTTACGCCGTCCGGCGTGGCGAGCATGCGCCCTCCAAGGCACGCCCATCGCGCGCGCTGAACTTTCCGCGGGCGTCTTCCAGCGTTGCGATGACGTCTCACGCTGTGCCGGTGACACTCACTGCGGCTTGCGGCCCGCGTGAAGCGCATCCTGCGGGGCCGGTGCTGACCGGCACCGAAAGAGTCCGCCTGCAGGTGATGCAGGTGCAGATCAGGCTCACCGGCCTGTCGCTTTATGACGGGCCGATCGACGGCATGCTGAACCCGAACACCGTCACCGGCGTGCGCCACTTTCAGACGCTGAAGGGCATGCGGGACTCGGGAACCCTGACCGCCGGGACGCTGAGCGCGCTAGGGGTCCCGGCGATCGTCTGATCGCGTCGCGAGCGCAGGCGCTTGCCTGCACGACGTCGAGCAGCGCGGATTGCGGCAGCTTGTTTGCAGCCGGTTGTCCTCTTCGCTCAGTGGGCCGTCGTGCCGAGCTCGGCGCGGCGTGGCAGATCGGCGCCGCGGCGAGAGCAGGTGATGGCTGCCGCCCGTGCGGCAAACGCCAGCACATGTTGCAGGTCGCTGGCCGACAGGGCGCGCAGCGCAGTCACCGACAGCAGCGAGCGTTCGGCCAGCGCTGCCAACAACGCGGCCTGGAAGGTGTCGCCGGCGCCGACGCTGTCGACCACGCTCACGCGGACCGGCGGCGTCGACACCTGGTGGTTCGCAGTCCAGGCCCGTGCGCCGTCGCCGCCGCGTGTGACCACGACCAGCGAGACGCCGGCGGCGATCCACGCGGCGGCCAGCCGCTCGTGATCGGCGCCCGGGAAGAGCAATGACAGGTCTTCGTCGCTGACTTTCAGCAGATGGGTGTGCGGCAGCATCCAGGTCAGCGTGTCGCGCCATCTCGCGAGATCGGGCTCGACATTGAGGCGGATGTTCGGGTCGTAGGCAATCACGCTGCGGCGGTGCTCGCGCTCCACCAGCGCGCGCTGTGTGGCGGCCACCGGCTCGACGACCATCGCGTACGAACCGAAGTGGTAGGCCGGTGCCGGCGGCACCGTGGCCAGTGCCGCCAATGGCAGTTGGCGGTCGGCGGCATGCTCGCCGTAGAACGCATAACTGGGCACGCCGTGCGTGTCCAGCCCGACCAATCCCAGCGTGGCCGGTGCATCGACACGGCAGGTGCACGTGGTGGCAACGCCTTCGTCGCGCATGGCACGCAACAGGCGGTCGCCAACGAAACCGCTCGAGACCGCGCCGAAGAAGGCGACCGCCTGGCCGAGTCGGGCCAGACCGATGGCCACGTTCAGCGGCGAGCCACCGATGCGTGCATCGAACGTGATGCCATTGGGGGTGTCGCCGGCCGCAAAAACATCCATCAAGGCCTCACCGCTGACCACGATCATCGCTCGTCTCCTGGGCGCTGCGCCATGCATGCCCGATGCGCAAGCTTGGCGCAGGTGCGCCCACCGCAACAGCGGGAAAACCATTAATCAATCCACTTGATTTATTAAAGCACGAATGGCCAGAATTCCGCCACACGCAACCGCTGCAGGCCTTTGCAGCACCACCCACCCGCCCAAGGAGACATGCCATGTTCACCAAGACCTCCCTCACGGCCGCCGCCCTGCTGTTGGCGGGCGGCGCCGCGCTGGCGCAGACGCAGCCTGTGATCGGCCTGATCACGAAGACCGAAACCAACCCGTTCTTCGTGAAGATGAAAGAAGGGGCGGCCGAGGCGGCGAAGGCCAAGGGGGCCAAGCTGCTGTCCGGGGCCGGCAAGACCGATGGCGACAACGCGGGCCAGGTGACGGCGATGGAGAACATGATCGCGGCCGGCGCCAAGACGATCCTGATCACGCCGAGCGACAGCAAGGCCATCGTTCCGGCGATCAAGAAAGCGCGCGACAAGGGCGTGATGATCATCGCGCTGGACAGCCCGACGGACCCGGCCGACGCGACCGACGCGCTGTTCGCCACCGACAACTACAAGGCCGGCGTGTTGATCGGCCAGTACACCAAGGCGGCGCTGGCCGGCAAGCCGGCGAAGATCGTCACGCTCGACCTGTTCCCCGGCCACCCGGTGGGCGCGCAACGCCACAACGGCTTCCTGCAGGGCTTGGGGCTGCAGAGCTTCGACGCCAAGAAGAACGAACTCGCCAAGCCCGCCGAGGTGGTGTGCATGGCCGACAGCTTCGGCGACCGCGCGAAGGGCCAGACGGCGATGGAGAACTGTCTGCAGAAGGCGCCCGACGTGACCGTGGTCTACACCATCAACGAACCCGCCGCCGCGGGAGCGTACAACGCACTGAAGAAGGCCGGCAAGGAGAAGAACGTCATCATCGTCTCGGTGGACGGCGGCTGCGAGGGGGTGAAGAACGTCGGCGCCGGTGTCATCGCCGCGACCAGCCAGCAGTACCCGCTGAAGATGGCGTCGATGGGCGTCGAGGCCGGTGTCGAGTACGCGAAAACCGGCAAGAAGGTCTCGCGGCTATACCGACACCGGCGTGACGCTGATCGCCGCCAAGCCGGTGGCCGGGGTCGACAGCAAGGACGTGAAGACCGGCACCGACCTGTGCTGGGGCAACAAGTGAGCGCTGCGCGCTGAAGCACCGCCGCAACGCACCCGTGCGCTCGCCGCCGGGTGCGTGGCCCCCCAGGTCTCACCGGAGCCGACCCCATGGACACGTTGAAAAACAAGCTGCCGCCGATCGGCCAGCTCGGCCCCTTCATCGCACTGGTGATCGCCTGCGCGATCTTCGGCGCCACCACCGAGCGCTTCTTCAGCGCCGAGAACTTCTCGCTGATCCTGCAGCAGGTGATGGTGGTGGGCGTGATCGCGATCGGCCAGACGCTGATCATCCTGACGGCCGGCATCGACCTGTCGTGCGGCATGGTGATGGCGCTGGGCAGCATCGTGATGACCAAGTTCGCTGCCGACCTGGGGTTGCCGGCGCCGCTGGCCATCCTGTGCGGCGTCGGCGTGACGGCGCTGTTCGGGCTGATCAACGGCCTGCTCGTCACGCGCATCAAGCTGCCGCCCTTCATCGTCACGCTCGGCACCTTCAACATCGCCTTCGCGATCACCCAGCTCTACTCGGGCGCGCAGACGATCACCGAGGTGCCGCCGCTGATGACCTGGCTGGGCAGCACCTTCGCGATGGGTGGCACCAACGTCGCCTACGGCACGGTGCTGATGATCCTGCTCTACCTGGGCATGTGGTTCTGGCTGCGCGAAACCGCTGCCGGCCGTCATGTCTACGCCGTCGGCAACAACCCCGAGGCGACGCGGCTGGTGGGCATCCCGACCGAACGCGTGCTGCTCGGCGTCTACGTGCTGGCCGGGGTGTTCTACGGCATCGCGTCGCTGCTCGCCGTGTCGCGCACCGGCGTCGGCGACCCGAATGCCGGGCAGACCGAGAACCTCGACGCCATCACCGCGGTCGTGCTCGGCGGGACCAGCCTGTTCGGCGGCCGCGGCGTGATCCTCGGTTCGCTCATCGGTGCGGTCGTCGTCGGCGTGCTGCGCAACGGCCTCACGCTGATGGGCGTGTCGTCCGTCTACCAGGTGCTCATCACCGGCATCCTCGTGATCCTGGCGGTGGCGATCGACCAACTCTCGCGCAAGGGAGGGCGCTAGAAATGACTACCCCCACGCTCACTGCGTTCGCTGCCCCCCAAGCGGGTGCTCAGATGCCTTCGGGCGGCCGTGCGGGCCCTGAGGCCACGCACAGACTCGTGATGCAGGCCAAGGGCCTGGTCAAGCGCTACGGCCAGGTCACGGCACTCGACGGTGCCGACTTCGAACTGCGCGCCGGCGAGATCCTCGCCGTGATCGGCGACAACGGTGCCGGCAAGTCCAGCCTGATCAAGTGCCTGTCGGGCGCGACGATCCCCGACGAAGGCGAGATCATCCTCGACGGCCAGCCCATCCACTTCAAGAGCCCGATGGACGCGCGCCGCGTCGGCATCGAAACCGTCTACCAGGACCTCGCGGTGGCACCGGCGATGACGATCGCCGAGAACCTGTTCCTCGGCCGCGAACTGCGCCGTGCCGGCTTCCTCGGCAACGTGCTGCGCATGCTCGACAAGAAGAAGATGCTCGAGACCAGCATCGCGCGCATGAACGACCTCAAGGTCGGCATCCGCTCGATG
The DNA here is from genome assembly GCA_963840805.1 of uncultured beta proteobacterium. Lineage (GTDB taxonomy): Bacteria > Pseudomonadota > Gammaproteobacteria > Burkholderiales > Burkholderiaceae_C > CADEEN01. The sequence goes on from CAWJAJ010000006.1 coordinate 249,101, forward strand.
ACGCAGGCCGTGGAGACGCTCTCCGGTGGCCAGCGCCAATGCGTCGCGGTGGCGCGAGCCGCAGCCTTCGCCGAACACGTGGTGATCCTCGACGAGCCGACCGCCGCGCTCGGGGTCAAGGAAGGCAACATGGTGCTCGAGCTGATCCGACGTGTGCGCGACAAGGGCCTGCCGGTGATCCTGATCAGCCACAACATGCCGCATGTGTTCGAGATCGCCGACCGCATCCACGTCGCCCGCCTCGGCCGCCGTGCTGCGATCCTGAATCCGAAGACGATCAGCATGAGCGACACCGTGGCGGTGATGACGGGGGCGATGGCCGCGGAGGCCATCCCGGCAGAGTGCCTGGCATGAACGTGCGCGATGCGCTGACCACGACGCACCTGCAACCGCGCGGCTCGAGCCAGGGTGGCCTGCGCCAGTACAACGAACGGGTGGTGCTGCAGGCGATTCGCCTGCACGGCGCGCTGCCGAGTGCCGACATTGCCCGCCTGACCCGCCTCACCGCGCAAACGGTGTCGCTGATCACCAAGCGCCTGCTCGACGACGACCTGCTGATCAAGGGCTCACCGCAACGCGGCAAGGTCGGCCAGCCCTCGGTGCCGCTGAGCCTGAACCCGGATGGCGCCTTCGCGATCGGCATCAAGGTCGGCCGGCGCAGCCTGGACATCCTGCTCGTCGACTTCATCGGCCAGGCGCGCCAGCGCTGGACCTTGGCGTACCGGTTTGCCGATCCCGACGCCCTGCTGGCCGAGATTGCGCTGCGCCTGAAGGACATCCGGCGCAAGCTCGGCCCCGCGCAGCGCGAACGCATCCAGGGCGTCGGCATCGCGGCGCCCCTGTCGATGGGCGGCTGGCAGCAACTGCTCGGCCTGCCACCCGAGATCGCCGCCAAGTGGCAACACTTCGATCTGCGCGCCGAGGTTGCGCGCCTGACCGAATTGCCCGTCGAGCTGATCAAGGACACCGCGGCGGCCTGCGTGGCCGAGCTGGTGGCCGGCCGCGGCCGCAGCGTGAAGAGCTTTCTGTATGTCTTCGTCGATACCTTCATTGGCGGCGGTCTGGTGCTCGACAGCCACTTGCGCGGTGGCGTCACGGGCAATGCCGGCGCCATCGGCTCGCTGCCGCTGTGGCTGGCCCGCAGCGACCGCGATACGCCGCCCGCGCAATTGCTGAGCGTGGCCTCGCTGCTCAACCTCGAGCGGCTTTACGGCGCTGCCGGTCTGGACGCCGCGGCGGCGGGGGACGGGCGTGCGCTGCAAGCGCCGTGGCTGCCACACACCGAACGCTGGCTCGACGACGCCGGCGCGGCGATCGCGCAGTCGATCAACATGGCAGCCTGCCTGCTCGATCTCGAGGGTGTCATTCTCGATGGCTCGTTCAGCCGGGAGTTGCTCTCGGCGCTGTTGGCACAGACCGGGCACGCTCTGGGCCGCTACAGCTGGGAGGGGGTGGCGCTGCCGTCATTGCTGGCCGGCACCATCGGTTCGGACGCACGCGCGCTCGGCGGCGCGCTGCTGCCGCTGTACGCCAACTTCGCACCCGACCGCGACCTGTTCCTGAAGGTCGGCGCTTAGCCGTTCGGTTCGAAGGCCGGTGGCGGCAGCCGATAGGTGGCCGGCGTGCGGCCGAGCTTGATCGGCGAGGCCACGCCGCGGTAGCCCTCGCCGATGCGCACCACCATCTCGCGGTGCTGCGTGTGCGGGTCGGCCAGCGCGGCGGCCACGTCCTGGATCGGCGCGCAGGGCACGCCGGCGCGCACCAGCGCATCGGCCAGCGGCTTGCATTGATGGCCAGCGAGTTTGGCCTCGAGTGCGTGCTTGAGCGCCACGCGGTTGACGCAGCGCTGGCCGTTGTTGGCGTAGCGCTCATCGCCGAGCAGTTCATTGGCGTCGATCAGGCGGCACAGCGTGGCGAACTGCTTGTCGTTGCCCACCGCAAGGAAGATCGGTTCGCTGCCGGTGGCAAAGGTGTCGTAGGGGGTGATGTTCGGGTGCGCGTTTCCGGTGCGTCGCGGCATGCGGCCGTCCAGCAGGTGGTTCGCGGCGTGCGGGTGCAGCAGCGACAGGCCGCAGTCGTACAGCGCCGCCTCGACGAACTGACCCAGCCCGCTGCGTTGGCGTTCGTTGAGCGCGAACATGATGCCGAGCGCGGCATTCAGTGCGGTGACCATGTCGACCACCGGCAGGCCCACGCGCAACGGCGCGCCATTGCGTTCGTCGGGTTCGCCGTTGACGCTCATGATGCCCGTCAGCGCCTGGATCGCCGCGTCGTAGCCGGGCAGGCCGCCGAGCGGACCGTCGGCGCCGAAGCCGCTGACGCGGCAGTGAACCAGGCGAGGGAACATGGCGTGCAGCCTGTCGAAGCCCAGGTCCCACTTCTCCAGCGTGCCGGTCTTGAAGTTTTCGACCAGCACGTCGGCGTCGGCCAGCAGTGCGAGCAACTCATTGCGCACCGCGGGCTGAGTCAGGTCCATCACGCGGCCGCGCTTGTTGCGGTTCAAGCCGATGAAGTACGAGGCCACGCCGTGGGCGTCGAACGGCGGGCCCCAGCCGCGCGTCTCGTCGCCCTGCGGCGGCTCGATCTTCAGCACATCGGCGCCGTGATCGGCCAGGATCTGCGTGCAACAGGGCCCGCCGAGCACGCGCGAAAGGTCGATGACCTTGAGGCCTTCGAGGGAGCCAGTCTGGTTGGTCATGGCGTGTGCTGGTCGATGTGGGCGCGCAGGGCGTCGAGGCAGTGCGCATTCTGATCGGTCATCAGCCAGTGGCTGGCGTCGGGCAGTTCGATCAGTTCGGCGCCGGCAATGCGCTGCGCCGTGCGCCGCGCATTGGCCGGCGGGATGAGCTGGTCCTGCAGGCCGTGCATGACGAGGGTCGGGCACACCAGGCGCGGCAGGTCCTGGTACACCGACCAGCCGATCAGCGCGTAGAGCTGCGCCTGGTAGTCGCGCGCGGTGGGCTGGTTGGCCAGGCGCACCAGCGCGTCCTCATCGAAGAGTTCATCGGGAGTCTCGCGCGCGTAGGTGTACGGCCGCATCGCACGCAGGCTCTCTTCGGCGCTCATGCGGGCCTTGTCGAACAGCAGCTGGCGCACCTTCGGCTCGGCCTGAGTCACCCAGGGACCACCGCTATGGGTGCCCAGCAGCGCGAGCGAACGCAGGCACTGCGGATGGTCCACGGCCAGTTGCAGCGCGATCATGCCGCCCATCGAGAAGCCGATCACATGCGCGCTGCCTTCACCCGCGGCATCGAGTACCGCGGCCACGTCGGCGGCCATGTGCGAGACACGGTGCACCACATAGTGCTGGACCTGTGTCTGGCCGCTGCCGCGGTTGTCGATCAGGATGACGCGATGGTGCTTGGCGAGCTGCGGCGCGACGCGAAACCACATCGCCGAGCTGCAGCCCAGGCCCATGATCAGGACCACGGGCTCGCCCTGGCCGAGCGCTTCCCAGTGGATGCGCGCGCCGCCGCGTTCCAGGAAGGGCATCAGGGCACGAGGATCGTGCGGCCGACCACCTTGCCCTGATGCAGATCCTGCATCGCAGCGTTGGCTTCGTCCATCGGCCGCCGTGTGACCGGAATCGCTTTCATCTTCGTGCGCTTGACGATCTCGACCAACTCGTGCAGCTCGGCCAGCGTGCCGACATAGCTGCCCTGGATCGTCAGCGGGCGCATCGGGATCACCGGCAGCGACAGCGTGATGTCGCCGCCCATCAGGCCGCAGATCACGATCTGGCCGCCGCGCGCACAGCTCGCAATGGCCAGGGTCACGGTGGGCGTGGCGCCCACCAGGTCGAGCACCGCGCGTGCGCCGCCGCCGGTGGCCTGGATGATCTGCTGCGCCGCGTCGGGCGCGCGCGCATCGATGGCTGCGATGGCGCCGGCATCGAGCGCGGCCTGGCGCTTGGTGGCGTCGATGTCCACCGCGATCGCGCCCTGGCCGCCCAACGCCTTCAGCACCTCGATGGCCATCAATCCCAGGCCGCCGGCGCCGATCACGATCACCGGCCCTTCGTGGATGCGCGTACCGAACTTCTTCATTGCGCTGAAGGTGGTGACGCCGGCGCAGGCCAGCGGCGCGGCCTCGGCGGCATCGAGGCCGTCGATGTCGACCAGGTAGCGCGGGTGCGGCACGATCACGCACTCGGCAAAGCCGCCCGGCCGCACGACGCCGATCGACTGCGGCTTGACGCAGATGTTCTCTTCGCCGCGCCGGCACGCCGCGCATTCGCCGCAGCCGATCCACGGGTGCACCAATACGCGTGCGCCGGGCGTCACCGCACCGGCCGCAGCGCCGGCCGACACCACCTCACCGACGATCTCGTGACTCAGCGTCAGCGGTGGCTTGATGCCACGATCGGAGAGCAGCAGCTTCTTGCCGCCGCCGAGGTCGTAATGGCCTTCCCACAGGTGCAGGTCGGTGTGGCACAGGCCGGCGGCCTGCACGCGCAGCAGCACTTCCGTGCCCTGCGGTTCGGGGATCGGCTTGTCGACCCGCTCGAGCGGCTGGCCGTGGTGCATCACGCAATAACAGCGCATCGTTGGCGTTCCTGGGGATGAAAGCGAGAGGGCGGATTTCAGACCGAACGCGGTGCGAGCCAGGCATCGAGCGCGGGCCACATGCGCGTTTCGGCACCGCGGCCGGCGACCAGGCCGACATGGCCACCCTTGCAGATGATTTCCTGCTTGTCGCGGCTGCCGACGATGTCCATCAGCGGGTGCGACGACGCGTACGGCGAGATGTGGTCGTCCTGCGCCAGCAGGTGCAGGATGGGCATGCGGACGCTCCTTGCATCGACCCGGCGGCCACCGATCACCCAGTTGCCGCGCACCAGGCGATTGCCGCGCAGGAAGTCGCGCACCATCTGGCGGAAGGTGGCGCCGGGGAAGGGGATGTTGTCGGTCTCCCATTTGCCCATGCGCAGGTGGCTTCTCAAGATCTCGGGCTTGTCGACGTTGTTGAGCAGGCTCATCGCGCCGGCCAGCTTGCCGAGCGGGCGCAGCGCACGCAGCGCGTTCTGCACCCAATCGGCCGGCACGTTGCCGTAATGCGCCAGCAGCGACTCCTCGTCGAAGCGCTCGCCCATCCAGGACTGCAGCGCGACGAGGCCGTCGGCATCGACCGGCGCGGCCATGCACACCAGATTCTTCAGCGGCGCCTTCGGATGCAAGGCGGCGTACAGCACCGACAACAGCCCGCCGACGCAGTAGCCGATGATCGACAGCTCGCGCTCGCCGCTGTGCGCGAGCGCCTGGGCCACGCACTCAGGAAGGCGGTCCAGCACATGGTCTTCGAGCGTCAAGCCCTTGTGTTCCTGGCGCGGCCGGCCCCACTCGATCATGTACACGTCGTAGCCACGGCGCAGCAGGAATTCGACCATGCTCTGGCCCGGCACCAGATCCAGGATGTACGGCTGGTTGACCAGCGAGGTCACGATCAGCACCGGCACGCGGTAGACGGAGTCCGCGATGGGCCGGTAATGGTGCAGCTTGAGCGTGTCGCGGCTGTGGATCGTTTCCCTGGGCGTCACGCCCAGCGAGCCGGCGAGGTCGGCGAAAGTCCTCCGCGGGAATGCCAAGGCGCTGCAACGCGCGCTGCATAGGGTCGGGCAGCCGCTGTGGCGTGGCACTCGGCGTTGCCTGCATGGCTACGCCCCCGCTGCCTTGCGCGAAGGCTTGGTGGCGGCCTTGCCGGCTGGCTGGCCCGCCGGCTTGCGATCGCGCTTGGGCCGCGGGTTGCCGCCGGCATCGGCCGCGCGCGCGTTGCCGCTGTCGACGAGCGCCGCACGCAATCGCACCAGCGCCGCGCCGACGGACGCCAGGCCGTCTTCCAACCGGCCCAGCCGTTCGTCGAGCGCCTCGAAGTCGCTGCGCGAGGGCAGGTTCGCGGCGGCCAGCCCGGCCTGCGCCATCTCGGCGAACATGCGCTGCATCTGGCGTGCTTCCTCGATCTGGCGGTTCAATGCGGCACCGGCGCGCTCGTCCTTCATCAGCGTGGACAGGGCCTCGCTCCACTGGGCCTCGGACTTGAGGATCCAGTCGCGCCACATTGCCGCCGGGCTGATCGTGTTCCAGTCGATCTGATCCATGTCGCGGTCCGACGTTGATCTCATGGCCTCAGGATGGTGCGGCCGCGGATGCGCCCGGCACGCAGGTCGTCGAGCGCCTGCGTGGCCTGGCCCAGCGGCTGCGCGCTCAGTGGCAGGCCGGGCAGCGTGCCCTTGCGCGCGATCGCCATCAGCTCCTGCATCTCGGCCAGGCTGCCGACATAGGAGCCGATGACGCTGACGGCCTTCATCGAGACCAGCGCCGGCACGATCGGTGTGGCGCCGCCGAACAGGCCGACGCAGACCAGCTTGCCGGCCTTGCGCAGCACGCCGAAACCGAAGGCGAACGTGGCCCCAGCACCGACGAAATCGACCGCCGCGGCGACGCCACCGCCGGTGCCCTTGATCAGCGCTTTGGCCGCGCCGTCGGCGGTGGGGTCGATGACTTCGTTGGCGCCGGCCTCGCGCGCGATGTCCCATTTGCCCGGGTCGAGTTCGGCGACGACGATCTTCGACGTCGGGAAACAGCTCGCGTGCCAGGCGGATGCCCGACAGGCCGACGCCGCCGGCACCGATGACCAGCAAGGCATCCTTGGCACCGAGCGGCGCGACTTTCTTCAGCGCGCTGTACGCGGTGAGGCCCGAGCACGCGTAGGTGCAGGCCTGGTCTTCGGGCAGCGGATCGAAGGCCAGCAGGTACTTCGGATCGGGCACCAGCACATGGTCGGCAAAGCCGCCGTCGCGGTGGATGCCGAGCGCGCGCGGCGCGTTGCACAGGTGCTCGTTGCCGGCGACGCACAGCGCGCACTGGCCGCAGCCGATCCACGGGAAGACGACGCGGCGGTCGCCGACGGCGACACCCTTGGCGTCGGGGCCGACGGCCACCACCGTGCCGGCGATCTCATGGCCGAGCGTGCGCGGCGGTTGCAGCGTGCGCGTCATGTCGAGCTTGGTGTCGCCGCCGAGGTCGAAGTAGCCATCGTGCAGGTGCACGTCGCTGTGGCAAACGCCGCAGGCCGCCACGCGCACGATGACTTCGCTGCCTTGCGGCTGCGGGGTGTCGCGCAGCACCTGCGCGAGGGGTTTGCCGAATTCCTGGAGTTGATAGCTGAGCATGGACGTCTTTCGTGAGCGTGTACGGTGTGTTCACACACCGAGATAGGCGGCGAGTTCTTTGCTGCCGCGCAGCGTGTCGGATGTGCCGGACAGCACGACGCTGCCCTTTTGCAGCACCACCGCGCGGTCGGACTGCGCCAGCACCTTGCGGTAGTCGCGGTCGACGATCAGCGTGGCGATGCCGCTGGCGCGGATCTGGTCGATGACGCGCCAGATCTCGACCACGATCAGCGGTGCCAGCCCTTCGGTGGCTTCGTCGAGGATCACCAGTTCCGGGTGCGTCATCAGCGCGCGGCCGATCGACAGCATCTGCTGTTCACCGCCCGAGAGCTGCGAGCCGAGGTTGTTGATGCGCTCGGCCAGACGCGGAAAGGTTTCCAGCACGCGTTGATAGGACCAGTCGTTGCGCCCGTCGCGGCCGTTGCGCGCAGCCATCAGCAGGTTCTCGCGCACCGACAGGTTGGGGAAGACGCCGCGGCCTTCGGGCACGTAGGCCACGCCGGCGCGCGCCACATCGTGCGGCCGGGCCTTGGACATGTCCTGGCCGAACAGGCCGATGTGGCCGTCGCGCTGCGGCACATGGCCCAGCAAGGTGCGGATCAGCGTGCTCTTGCCCATGCCGTTGCGCCCGAGCAGGCCGACGGTTTCGCCGCGGCCGATCTGCAGGTCGACACCATGCAGCACGTGGCTCGATCCGTACCAGGCATGGATGCCCTTGGCATCGAGGAGGAGGCCCGTGGTCACGGCCATCTCAGTGCCCTCCCAGGTAGGCGGCCTGAACGGCCGGGCTGGAACGCACGGCTTCCGGTGCATCGCAGGCGATCACGCTGCCGTTGACCATCACCGTGATGCGATCGGCGATGCGGAACACGGCATCCATGTCGTGCTCGACGAGCAGGATCGCGTGGCCGGCCTTCAGCTCGGCCAGCAGGGCCAGCATGCGCTCGGTCTCTTCGGCGCCCATGCCGGCCAGCGGCTCGTCGAGCAGCAGCACCTTGGGCGCGGTGGCCAGGCACATCGCGATTTCGAGCTGGCGTTTCTGGCCGTGCGAGAGCAGCCCGGCGGGCCGTTCGAGCAGGGGCTCGAGGCCGGCGCGCTGCGCTGCGGCACGCGCCGCCGACACGCTGCTGGCGCAATGCTCGGCGGCGCTCCACCAGGCCCAGGGCTTTTGCGTGCGCGCCTGCGCTGCCAGGCGGCAATTCTCGAACACCGTGAAGGTCGGGAAGATGGTGTTGCGCTGGTAGCTGCGGCCGAGACCGGCGCGCGCGCGGCGCGGCTGCGTCCAGGCCGTGACGTCCTGGCCGAGCAACTCGACCGTGCCGCCCGACGGCGGAATCTCGCCCGACAGGATGTTGATCAGCGTCGACTTGCCGGCGCCATTGGTGCCGATCACGGCGTGCACCTTGCCGCGTTCGAGCTCGATCGAGACCTTGTCGACGGCGACGAGGCCGCCCCAGCGGCGCGTGATCTCGTGCCCGCGCAGCAGGATGTCCTCGTCACTCATCGCCGCTCTCCTTGGTGACCTTGGCGCCGACCAACCGTTCGCGCCATTGCCCGGTCACCCCGACCAGCCCGCGCGGCAGCAGCGCCACGCTGGCGATGATCGTCAGGCCCAGGCCGAGGTGCCAGTGTTTGGCGAAGGCACCGAAGATCGCCTCGCTCTGGAAGAACTCCTGCAGCAATGCGAACGCGAAGGCGCCGATGAGCGCGCCGCGCAGATGGCCCAGGCCACCGAGGATGATCATGATCAGCACCGCGCCCGAGAGGTGCCAACTCAGCAGTTCGGGGTTGACGAAACCGTCCTTCACCGCGAACAGGAAGCCGGCCAGCCCGGCGATGCCACCCGAGATCGTGAACGCGGCCAGCTTGTAGGGGTAGGTCGAGAAGCCGGTGGCGCGCATGCGCTGCTCGTTGACCTTGATGCCGGCCAGCGCGCGGCCGAAGCGCGAGCGCAACAGCAGCGCAAGGAAGGCGAACACGCCGGCCAGGCAGGCCAGCGTAAACGCGTAGAGCACGGGCGGCTTGTCCAGATCGATCAGCGCGCCCAGCGCGGGCTTGACATTCAGGTAGATGCCGTCGGTGCCGCCGCCGAGCGGCGTGTCGTGCACCACGTAGTACGCCATCTGCGCGAAGGCCAGCGTGACCATGATGAAGTACACGCCCTTGGTGCGCAGCGACAGCGCGCCGACGACCAGCGCATAGGCGGCCGCTGCGATGACGCAGGCCGGCAACAGCCAGGCCAGCGAAGCGGACTCACTCGACGGCGACAGCAGCACCGTGGCGTACGCGCCGATGCCGAAGAACGCCGCCTGGCCGAAGCACACCAGCCCGGTGCTGCCGACGAGCAACTCGAGGCTGAGCGCGAACACGGCGTAGACCATGATCTTGGTCACCAGGTCGACGCCGAAGTGGCCCGCGACGAACGGGTAGATGGCCAGCGCGGCGAAGGCAAAGACGACGAAGAGCAACTTTCCGTTGAGCATTACGCGGCTCGCTTTCGCAGACAGGTCGGCGTTGCCAAGCAAACACCGCGGATCCGGCTTTGCCGGGCCGCTGGTGTTGCCCCAAGGGACATGAGGTGGCCCTTTCCGGGCCAAAGGGGGAGACGGCCGAAGGCCGTTTCGGGGGTGGTCATATTCATCCGGCCTTGAACAGCCCGTCCGGCTTCCAAAGCAGGATCAGCGCCATCAACACGTACACCAGCACCCCGGCGGCCTGCGGCACGAAGACCTTGCCGAAGGTGTCGACGATGCCGATCAACAGCGCCGCCAGCAGCGCACCGCGGATCGAGCCGATGCCGCCGATGACGACGACCACGAAGCAGATGATCAGCACCGTGCTGCCCATGCCGGGGTAGACCGAAGACACAGGCGCCGCGACCATGCCGGCGAGCACGGCGATCGCCACGCCGGCCGCGAACACCACGCGGTAGAGGAACTTGATGTCGATGCCCAGCGACTGCACCATCTCGCGATTGGTGCTGCCGGCGCGAATCATCATGCCCAGCCGGGTGCGCGTGAAGACGAAGTACATGCCGAGCGCCAGCGCCAGGCAGACGCCGGAGATGAACAGGCGGTACACCGGGTAGGTCATCATCTCGCCGAGCGGCAGCGTGCCGGACAGGAGGTCGGGCGGCGACACGCCGTGCACGTCGTCACCGACGATCAGGCTGCGCAGTTCCTCGAACACCAGGATCAGGCCATACGTCATCAGCACCTGCTGCAGGTGCTCGCGCTCGTAGAGGAAGCTGAAGAAAGCCCACTCGAGCACATAGCCCAGCAGCACCGCGAGCACCAGGCCGACCGCCAGCGTCGAGAAGAAGCCGCCGCCGAACGTGCCCGCCACCAGCGGTGCCAGCGCGTAGGCCATGTAGGCGCCGATCATGTAGAAGCTGCCGTGCGCCAGATTGATCACGCCCATGATGCCGAAGATCAGCGTCAGCCCCGACGCGACGAGGAACAGCAGCAAGCCGTATTGCAGCGCGTTCAGACACTGGATCAGGAAGGTGGCGAGGGTCATGGTCGTGGCGCGCCGAGCGCGTGTGCGAAGCGGTCGGCGCAGCCGACCACCCCCAGAAAGGGCGGCGCCTGCCGCCCGCTAGAGCATCGCGAAGCTCAGAGCCTACAGCCGCGGCCCGGGTCGGCCAGCGCCTTGCTCGCCAGGCCCACGCTCTTGTTCTCCTTGCCGCTGACCTGGCGCAGGTAGAAATCCTGCACCGGGTTGTGCGACTTGGAGATCGTGAACGGGCCGCGCGGGCTGTCGATCCGTGCCTTCTCGATGGCGGCGGCAAATTCGGCCTTCTTGGCCACGTCGCCCTTCACGGCAGCCAGGCCGATGCCCAGCATCTGCGCCGCATCGTAGCCCTGCACGGCATACACGTCGGGCTGCAGCTTGTAGGTCTTGGCGTAGGCCAGACGGAAGGCGTTGTCCTTCGGCGTGCCCAGGCCATCGGCATAGTGCAAGGCGGTGAAGATGCCTTCGGCGTCCGCGCCTTGCGCTTCGAGCGTGCCGTCGGTCAGGAAGCCGTTGCCGTACAGGGGGATGGTCTTCTTCAGGCCCGCGCCGGCGTAGTCCTTGACGAACTTGACCGCGCCGCCGCCGGCGAAGAACGCGAACACCCCGTCGGGCTTGGTGGCGGCGATGTCGGTCAGCAGGGCCTGGAACTCGACGTTCGGGAACGGCAGGTTCAGATCCTTCACCACCTGGCCACCGGCCTTCTCGAAGGCCTCCTTGAAGCCGGCCACCATCTCGTCGCCTGCGGCGTACTTCCAGGTGATGGTGGCGATCTTCTTGTGGCCGCGCTTGGCCACCGCCTCGCCGGTGGCGTAGCCGGTCTGCCAGTTCGAGAAGCTCGAGCGGAAGATATTGGGCGCGCACATCGCGCCCGTGACGGCACCGGCCCCGGCGTTCGGCACGATCAGGATCGTGCCGCTCTCCTTGGCCACGCGCGCCATCGCCATCGCCACGCCCGAGTGCACGGTGCCGACGACGACATCGACGTTGTCGCGCTTGATCAGCTTGTTGATGTTGTCGGTGGCCTTGGACGGATCGGATTCGTCGTCGACCTTGACGAACTCGATCTCGCGCCCGCCGAGCTTGCCGCCCTGTTCGGTGACGTAGAGCCTGAATCCGTTTTCGATCGCCGTGCCGAGCGACGAGAACGTGCCGGTGGCCGGCAGCATCAGGCCGACCTTGAGTTTGGACTGCGCCATCGCCAGCGGCGAGGCGGCCAGCAGTGCGAGCGTTGCGCTGGCGACGAGGGACTTGCGCAATGAATTCATGGTTTGTCTCCGGGTTGGTGTTGAGCGATGAACGCGGCGGTGGCAGCGATCAGCCGCTCGGGCTGGTCGCGATGAACGGAGTGGCCGCAGGCGGCCAGCTCCAGCAGGCGAGTCTGCGGCAGGCGGCGCGCGATGCCGTGGATCTGTTCGAGCGTGCCGTATTCGTCGTCCAGGCCCTGCACGGCCAACAGCGGACAGGTGATGGTCTCGATCTCGCACTCGATCGACCATTGCTTGAACGGCGGGTGCAGCCAGACGTCGTTCCAGCCCCAGAAGGCCGAATCGGGGTCCTGATGGTGCTTGGCCAGGCGCTCGCGCAGGTCGGTCTCGAGGTAGGCGTCGCGCGCCTTGGCGATGCTCGTGACCGACAGGTCCTCGACCAGGATGTGCGGCGCAACCACGACTGCACCGGCCACGCGCGCGGAATGCGCCGCCGCATACAGCAGCGCGATCGAGCCGCCGTCGCTGTGACCGAACAGCCAGGTCGGTTGTCTTTCGCCGTCGACGCCGAGCACCGCCAGGAGCGCCGGCAGCACTTCGTGCGCCTGCCGGTGCAGGAAGTCCACACCCCAGGCCTCCTCGGCATCGCGCGGTGTCGAGCGGCCGTAGCCGGGCCGCGAATAGACCAGTCCACGGCAACCGGCAGCCCTGCAGAGGCGCTCGGGGAAGTCCTTCCACAGCGACAGCGAGCCGAGGCCTTCGTGCAGGAACACGATCAACGGCCGGGCCGCATTGCGTGCGCCGAGCCATTGGTGCTCGATGCGCACGCGGCGCCCGGCCCAGTCGATGTCGACGAACTCGGCTGTCATTGCGTGCGGTTCTCCAACTCGCGCAGCTTGAAGCGCTGGATCTTGCCGGTGGCTGTCTTCGGCAGGTCGGCGACGAATGCGATCTGCCGCGGATACTTGTAGGGTGCCAGCTTGTCCTTGACGAAGGCCTTCAGCTCGGTATCGGTGGCCTGTGCGCCGGCCTTCAGCACGACGAAGGCCTTGGTCTTGGTCAGGCCCTCGGCGTCGGGCACGCCGATCACCGCCGCTTCGAGGACGGCCGGGTGCTGCACCAGCGTGGCCTCGACCTCGAACGGCGAGACGTAGATGCCGCTGACCTTCAGCATGTCGTCGCTGCGGCCGCTGTAGGTGTAGGTGCCGTCGGCATTCCTGACGTACTTGTCGCCGCTCTTGGTCCAGCCACCCTGGAAGGTCTCGCGCGACTTCTCGCGGTTGCCCCAGTACATCATCGCGGCCGACGGGCCGTGGATGTACAGGTCGCCCGGCTCGCCATCGGGCACCGGCTTGCCGTCCTCGCCGCGCAACTCGACTTGGTAGCCGGGTACCGGCCAGCCGGTGGTGCCGTAACGCACGTCGCCGGGGCGGTTGGACAGGAAGATGTGCAGCATCTCGGTCGAGCCGATGCCGTCGACGATGTCGGTGCCGAAGTGCGCCGTGAAGCGCTTGCCGACGTCCGCCGGCAGGGCCTCGCCGGCCGACGACACCAGGCGCAGCGCGACGTCGCGGCGCGCCGGCAGGTCGGGGCTGGCAAGCATGCCGGCAAAACCCGTCGGGGCGCCATAGAACACCGTGGGTTTTGCGCCGCCGATTTCGCCGCGCAGGCGCTTGAAGGTTGCCTCGGGCGTCGGCCGCTCGGCCATCAGCACGGTGGTGGCGCCGATGCTCATCGGAAACGTCAAGCCATTGCCCAGGCCATAGGCGAAGAACAGCTTGGCCGCCGAGAAGCAGACGTCGTCTTCGCGCAAGCCCAGCAGCTGCGTGCCATACAGCTCGGCCGTCCAGTAGGGGTTGGCATGCGAGTGCACGGTGCCCTTGGGGCGGCCCGTCGAGCCCGACGAATAGAGCCAGAAACCGGGGTCGTCGGCTTGCGTCGCGGCGGGCCGGGCCAGCGGTTCGTGCGCCGCGACGAACGCTTCGAATTCGACTTCTGCCGGGTGCAGCGGCGCCACCGGGCGCGACACGATCACCTTGCGCACCTCGTGGTCGGACTTCATGAGCGCCGCGGTCAGCGCGGGCAGCACGGCGCCGGATACCAGCACGGCCTGCGAGCGCGAGTGTTCCAGCATGTAGGCATAGTCATCGGCAGTCAGCAGCGTGTTCACGGCCACCGGCACCAGGCCGGCATACATCGCGCCGAGAAAACTCACCGGCCAGTCGTTGCAGTCCTGCATCAGCAGCAGCACGCGCTCTTCACGGCGCAGGCCCAGCGTCCGCAGGCCGGTGGCCATGCGACGCACGCGCTGGTCGAGTTGCCCGTAGCCGAGGGTGCCCACGTCATCGACGAAGGCGACCTTGGCGGCGCGGGCGACGTTGCGCTCGAGCAGGTGCTGCGCAAAGTTGAACTGCGCACTCGGCGGGGCGACGGTCGGCGTGTTGGTCATGATGGCTTTCGGAGCTCAGGCTGTCGTGGTACGGCGTCGTCGGTCGGCGCGCGCGGTCATCGGGTGAAATCGATCTGTCCTTGCGGTAGCAGGTAGAGCACCAGCGCGCGGCCGCCGCTCACGGTCGGGCGGTGCGCGCTGCCGGGCGGGCAGACCAACCAGCCCGCGGGCCGGCCATCGAAGCGGGCGGCGTCGTCGACCGGCATGATCAGGTCGATCTCGCCCTGGGGGTGGGTGTGGTGCGGGCCGGCGATGTCCTTCATGTCGACCACGTCGACCGAGAAGCCGTGCAGGTCTTCGGCCGGCTTGAAGATGCGGCCGTAGCGGATGCCGCCGCCTTCACGGTCGCACAGCCAACCGTCGGCAACACCGGCTTCGCACGCATGTTTCAGCGCGAGATAGGTCGCGCTGCCGGCGCCACATTCGCGGTTGAGCCACTCGTCGAGCACACCGTCCAGGGCGCGTCCGGCGAGCTGGCGCGTGAGATCGGAAATCTGTTGGCGAAAGACGGCGGGTGTCATGGGAAGGGGCCTCGTGGTGGCGGTTCAGCTTGCACAATGACGAAACATGAATTATTGTGCTTGTATCAACAATAGAACCGACGATAAACCGTGTCAAGCACTATATTGCATTCATCGGTGTTAACACCTAGTCCGGAGATGCGCGATGCCGCGACCGACCCCGACAACGCAGTCGAAGCCGGGAGCCAGACCGAAGCGCATGTCGAGAGCCAGGACAATACCGAGCCGGAGGCGAAGAATCCATTTCTGGTGGCCCTCGGAGAGCGAGTACGCGCGCTGCGCTCCCGGCGGGGCATGACCCGCAAGGCGGTCGCGCTGGCGGCGGACGTGTCCGAGCGGCACCTCGCGAATCTCGAATATGGCGTCGGCAATGCCTCGACGCTGGTGTTGCTGCAAGTGGCCGGTGCCCTGCAATGCTCGCTGGCCGAACTGCTGGGCGATGTGACCACCTCGTCACCCGAGTGGCTGATGATTCGCGAGTTGCTGGAACACCGCGATGACGCCACGCTGCGGCGCGTGCGCGTGGTGATCGGCGAAATGCTCGGCACGGGTGGCGGCAACGCCGCGCGCAGTCCGCGCGTCGCACTGATCGGCCTGCGTGGCGCGGGCAAGTCCACGCTCGGCCAGCGGCTTGCCGACGACCTCGGATTCCCCTTCGTCGAGCTGAGCCGCGAGATCGAGAAGTTCGCCGGCTGCAGCGTGGCTGAGATCCAGGCCCTGTACGGTGTCAGTGCCTATCGTCGCTACGAGCGTCGCGCGCTCGAGGAGGCGATTCAGATCTATCCGGAGGCGGTGATCGCCACGCCGGGCGGCCTGGTGTCGGACGCGGCGAACTTCAACCTGCTGCTGGCGCACTGCACCACAGTCTGGTTGCAGGCCCAACCCGAAGACCACATGAAGCGCGTGATCGCGCAGGGCGACATGCGCCCGATGGGCAGCAGCAAGGAGGCGATGGATGACCTGAAAGGCATCCTGGCCGGCCGCGCCGCGTTCTACTCCAAGGCCGAGTTCCGGGTCGACACCAGCGCGGCGCCACTGGATGGCACGTTCCAGGCGCTGCGGGCGATCGTCCGGCACGCCTTGAGCATGCCCGTAGAAACCCCTAACACGCATTAAAGTGCTTGCCTTGGATCGTTTGATGCACTATGATGCATTCATTGGATCCACATACCCGCACTTTCTGCCATCAGGAGACCGCCCCGTGAACCAAGCCCCCCGCGTCGATTACCAGACCCAGCCGTCCCAATACAAGCACTGGAAGCTCAAGTTCGAGGGCCCGGTGGCCACGCTGGCCGCCGACTTCGACGAGAACGCCGGCTTGCGCCCGGGCTACAAGTTGAAGCTCAACAGCTATGACCTCGGCGTCGACATCGAACTCAACGACGCCATCAACCGCATCCGCTTCGAGCACCCTGAGGTCCGCACCGTGGTGCTCACGAGCGCCAAGGACAAGGTCTTCTGCTCGGGCGCCAACATCTTCATGCTCGGCGTCTCGAGCCATGCGTGGAAGGTCAACTTCTGCAAGTTCACCAACGAGACACGCAATGGCCTCGAAGACTCCTCGAAGCACAGCGGCCTGAAGTTCCTCGCTGCCGTCAACGGCGCCTGTGCCGGCGGCGGCTACGAAGTGGCGCTGGCGTGCGACGAGATCATCCTCGTCGATGATCGCGCCAGCGCGGTGAGCCTGCCCGAAGTGCCGCTGCTCGGCGTGCTGCCAGGTACCGGTGGCCTGACCCGCGTCACCGACAAGCGGCATGTGCGGCACGACCTGGCCGACCTGTTCTGCACCAGTGTCGAAGGCGTGCGCGGCCAGAAGGCCAAGGACTGGCGCCTGGTCGACGACATCGCCAAGCCGCAGGCCTTTGCGGCCAAGGTGCAGGAGCGTGCGCTGCAGCTCGCCGCGCAGAGCGATCGCCCGGCCAACGGCAAAGGCGTCGCGCTGCCGACGGTCACGCGCACGATCGAAGCCGACGCACTGCGCTATCCGAACGTGACCGTCGAGATCGACCGCAGCAAGCGCACGGCCACCTGGACTGTCAAGGCACCGCAGGGCCCGCAGCCGACCGACATCGCCGG
This sequence comes from uncultured beta proteobacterium, assembly GCA_963840805.1. Taxonomy (GTDB): domain Bacteria; phylum Pseudomonadota; class Gammaproteobacteria; order Burkholderiales; family Burkholderiaceae_C; genus CADEEN01. Next base: position 266,036 of record CAWJAJ010000006.1, read on the forward strand.
CATCGAAGCCGCCGGCGCCGCCTGGTACCCGCTGGCGATGGCGCGCGAACTCGAAGATGCGATCCTGTCGATGCGCACCAACGAACTCGACATCGGCACCTGGCTGGTCAAGACCGAAGGCGACGCGGCCGCGGTGCTGGCGATGGACGCCACGCTGCTGGCGCACAAGAACCACTGGCTGGTGCGCGAAACCATCGGCCTCTTGCGCCGCACCTTCAGCCGCCTGGATGTGTCGTCGCGCAGCCTGTTCGCACTGATCGAGCCCGGCTCGTGCTTCGCCGGCAGCTTCCTCGAACTCGCGCTGGCCTGCGACCGCAGCTACATGCTGGCGCTGCCGGACGACGAAACCAAGGCGCCGAAGATCACGGTGGCCGACACCAACTTCGGCCTCTATCCGATGATCACCGGCGACAGCCGCCTGCAGCGTCGCTTCTACAACGAGCAGTCGGCGCTGGACGCCGTGCGCGCCAGGACCGGCCAGGCGCTCGATGCCGATGCGGCCTTCGCGCTCGGCCTGGTGACGAGCAACCCCGACGACATCGACTGGACCGACGAGGTGCGCATCGCCGTCGAGGAGCGCGTGTCGATGTCGCCCGACGCACTGACAGGCATGGAAGCCAACCTGCGCTTCAACGGCCCCGAGAACATGTTCACGCGCGTCTTCGGCCGCCTCACCGCGTGGCAGAACTGGATCTTCCAGCGCCCCAACGCCGTCGGCGAAAAAGGCGCATTGAAGGTCTACGGCAAGGGCGACAAGGCCGCTTTCGATTGGAATCGAGTGTGATGACGACCACCCCGAAGCGGCCTGCGGCCGCCTCCCCTCGAGGGGCGCCGCCAGCGGCCCGGCAAAGCCGGTTCCGCGGCGTCTGCTTGAGGCGCGCCCCATCCTGCGTCTTTGTTTGCATCTGAATTGGAGTCCACCATGAGCACGATCAACTACAGCGAAAAGATCCCCAACAACGTCAACCTCTCCGAGGACCGCACGCTGCAGCGTGCGCTCGAGCAGTGGCAGCCGAATTTCCTGAGCTGGTGGGGCGACATGGGCCCGGACGGCTCGAGCAACTTCGACGTCTACCTGCGCACGGCCGTCAGCGTCGACCCGCAGGGCTGGGCGCAGTTCGGCCACGTCAAGATGCCTGACTACCGCTGGGGCATCTTCCTGAACCCCGGCGATGCCGAACGCAAGATCCACTTCGGCGACCACCTCGGCGAGAAGGCCTGGCAGGACGTGCCCGGGGAGCACCGCGCCAACCTGCGCCGCATCATCGTCACGCAGGGCGATACCGAGCCGGCGTCGGTCGAGCAGCAGCGCCACCTGGGCCTGACCTGCCCGAGCCAGTACGACCTGCGCAACCTGTTCCAGGTCAACGTCGAAGAGGGCCGCCACCTGTGGGCGATGGTCTACCTGCTGCACAAGCACTTCGGCCGCGACGGCCGCGAAGAAGCCGAGGCGCTGCTCGAGCGCCGCAGCGGCGACGCCAACAACCCGCGCATCCTCGGCGCCTTCAATGAAGAGACGCCGGACTGGCTGTCGTTCTTCATGTTCACCTATTTCACCGACCGCGACGGCAAGTTCCAGCTCTGCGCGCTGGCCGAGAGCGCGTTCGACCCGCTGGCGCGCACGACCAAGTTCATGCTCACCGAGGAGGCGCACCACATGTTCGTCGGCGAGAGCGGCGTGTCGCGCGTGATCCAGCGCACCGTCAACGCGATGAACGAGATGAAGACCGACGACGTGGGCAAGCTGCGCGCCGCCGGGGTGATCGACCTGCCGACGATCCAGCGCTATATCAACTTCCACTTCTCGGTCACCGTCGACCTGTTCGGTGCCGACGAGTCGAGCAATGCCGCGACCTTCTACTCGTCGGGCCTGAAGGGCCGCTTCGAGGAGGGCAAGCGGGTCGACGACCACCAGCTGCGCGGCCAGACCTACAAGGTGCTGCGAAGCCAAGGGCGGCCTGCTGGTCGAGAAGGAAGTGCCGATGCTGAACGCGCTCAACGAAGTGCTGCGCGACGACTACATCAAGGACTCGGTGGCCGGCGTCGAGCGCTGGAACAAGGTGATCGAGAAGGCCGGGATCCCGTTCAGGCTGACGGTGCCGCACAAGGCCTTCCACCGCAACATCGGCGCACTGTCGGGCGTCAAGGTCTCGCCGGACGGCCGCGTCGTCAGCGATGCCGAATGGAACGCGAATGTCGACAAATGGCTGCCCTCGGGCCAGGATCGCGCCTACGTGGCCGGCCTGATGGGTCGTGTCGTGGAACCGGGCAAATTCGCCAACTGGATCGCGCCGCCGGTGATGGGCATCAATCGCCAGCCGGTGGACTTCGAGTACGTCAGATTCAATTGATCTCGTTCGTTCCCTCTCGCTGCGGGAGAGGGTCAGGGTGAGGGCGGGCGGACTGCGGCCCTCACCCCAACCCTCTCCCACGAGGGAGAGGGAGTCAACCGAGGCACGACTATGGACATGGCCGCCACCGGCGTCATCAAGCAGCACCTGATCGACCCCGAGATCTGCATCCGCTGCAATACCTGCGAGGCGATCTGCCCGGTCAAGGCGATCACGCACGACTCGCGCAACTACGTCGTCGATGCGAGCAAGTGCAACTTCTGCATGGACTGCATCTCGCCGTGCCCGACCGGCTCGATCGACAACTGGCGCACGGTGCCGCGTGATCAAGGCCTACAGCCTGGAGGAGCAACTCGGCTGGGATGAACTGCCCGCCGGAGCTGACCTCCGAGCAACTGGCCGATGCCGGCGTGACGGCCGACGCCGCGCCCGAGCCGCTGCCGGCCGCACCGTCGCCGGCCGCGGCGATGGGCGATGAAGCGACCTTCAACAGCGCCCAGTACGGCGCGACGCTGCCGCCTTGGTCGGCCGCGCATGCCTACACCAATCTCTACGGGCCCGAAGGCGGCTGAGAAGTCGATCACCGCGACCGTCGTCGGCAACGTGCGTGTCACCGAGGTCGGCAAGGAGTACGACACCCACCACATCATGCTGGACTTCGGCGCGATGCCGTTTCCGGTGCTCGAAGGCCAGTCGATCGGCATCATCCCGCCGGGCAGCGACGACAAGCGGCCGCGCCCACCACCCGCGCCAGTACTCGATCGCCAGCCCGCGCAACGGCGAGCGGCCGGGCTACAACAACATCTCGCTGACCATCAAGCGCGTGCTCGAGGACCACCAGGGCCATCCGGTGCGCGGCGTGGCCAGCAACTACATGTGCGACCTGAAGGTCGGCGACAAGGTGCAGGTGATCGGCCCCTTCGGCGCCAGCTTCCTGATGCCCAACCACCCGAAGAGCCACATCGTGATGATCTGCACCGGCACCGGCAGCGCGCCGATGCGCGCGATGACCGAATGGCGCCGCCGCCTGCGCGCCTCGGGCAAGTTCGAGGGCGGCAAGCTGATGCTGTTCTTCGGCGCGCGCACCAAGGAAGAGCTGCCGTACTTCGGCCCGCTGCAAAGCCTGCCGAAGGACTTCATCGACATCAACTTCGCTTTCAGCCGCACGCCCGGCCAGCCCAAGCGCTACGTGCAGGACGTGATGCGCGAACGTGCCGCCGATCTCGCGCCGCTGCTCGCCGATCCGAACACCTACTTCTACGTCTGCGGCCTGAAGAGCATGGAGGAGGGCGTGGTGCTGGCGTTGCGCGACGTGGCGCAGACAGGCCGGGCTTGTCTGGGACAGCGGTCGGTGCGGCGCTGAAGCGCAAGGCCGCCTGCACCTGGAGACCTATTGATGATCCGCGACGCTTGTCGATCATCCCGCGCGCGCGTCGGAACCGGCGTTGCCGCAGGTCACGATGTCGCGCCCGGCGGTGTTCAACGCCTTCGACGAAGCGATGATCGGCGAGCTCGACGCGGCCTTCGCCGCGCTCGGCGACGACGCCGAGGTGCGCGTGATCGTGCTGGCCGGCGAGGGCAAGCACTTCAGCGCCGGCGCCGACCTGCAGTGGATGCAGCGCGCCAGCACGGCGTCGCAGGAGTGGAACCTCGACGATGCGCGCCGCTTCGCGGCGATGCTGGCGCGCATCGACGCCTGCCCGAAGCCGACCGTGGCGCGCGTGCAGGGCGCGGCGCTCGGCGGCGGCGTCGGCCTGGCCTGTGCGTGCGACATCGCCATCGCCGCCGACAACGCGCGCTTCTCGGTCAGCGAGGCCAAGTTCGGCATCCTGCCCGCGGTGATCGGCCCCTACGTCACCAATGCGGTCGGCAAGCGCCAGGCGCGGCGGCTGGCGTTGACCACCGCGCGCATCGGCGCCGCCGAGGCGCTGGCGATCGGCCTGGTGCAGCAGGTGGTCGCCGCTCGACGCGCTCGATGCGGCCGTCGATGCGGCGGTGGCCGAACTGCTCGCCGGCGGCCCGCAGGCGCAGCGCGAAATCAAGCAACTGTTCGCGCAACTCGACGTCGGCCCGATCACGCCCGAGGTGCGCGAACTGACCGCGCAGACCATCAGCCGCGTGCGCGGCAGCGACGAGGCGCGCGAAGGCTTCGCCGCCTTCCTCGGCAAGCGGCCTGCCGACTGGGTGCCGCCATGACCATCACGTCGCTCGACAGGCGCGCCGGTGCTGGTGATCGGCGCCGGCATCATGGGCGCGGGCATCGCGCAGGTGGCGGCGCAGGCCGGCCACCGCGTGCTGCTGTTCGACGCCCGCGAGGGCGCAGCGGCAGAGGCCATGGCCAAGCTCGCGCGCACGCTCGACGCCCTGGTTGCAAAGGGCAAGCTCACCGAAGACGCGGCCGATGCGACGCTGGCGCGCATCGAGCCGATCACGGCGCTCGAGGAAGCCGGCGAAGTGCGCCTGGTCATCGAAGCCATCGTCGAGAACCTGGATGCCAAGCGCGCGCTGTTCCAGCAACTCGAAGCCGCTGGTCGCGCGCCGACTGCGTGCTGGCGACCAACACCTCGTCGATCTCGGTCACGGCGCATCGCCAACGGCCTGGCAGCATCCGGGCCGCTGGTCGGCATGCACTTCTTCAACCCGGTGCCGCTGATGAAGCTGGTGGAGGTGGTGTCCGGCCTGCACACCGATGCGCCGGTGGCCGCAGGCCGATCTTCGAGCTGAGCCAGGCCTGGGGCAAGGTGCCGGTGCACGCGCGCTCGACGCCCGGCTTCATCGTCAACCGCATCGCGCGGCCGTACTACGCCGAGACGCTGGCGCTGCTGCACGAGCAGGCGGCCACGCCGCAGGTGCTCGACGCCTGCCTGCAGGCCGCAGGCTTTCGCATGGGGCCGTGCGAGCTGATGGACCTGATCGGCCACGACACCAATTTCGCGGTCACGAACTCGGTCTATGAGGCCAACTTCTTCGACAAGCGCTACGTGCCTTCGCTGGTGCAGCGCGAGATGGTCGATGGCGGGCTGCTCGGCCGCAAGAGCGGGCGTGGCTTCTACCGCTACCAGGTGATGGCGCGGGCGTGCCGCCGCTGCCGGTGGCCGTGCACGAGGCGCCGACCACCGCGCGCGAGGTCACGGTGCATGGCGTCGGCGCCATCGCCGACTGCTTCGAACAGGCCGCCACCGCGGCGCTGGCCGCGCAGGGCTGGGGCCCGGCACGCGAGCGCGACAGCGGCTGGACCGGCCTGGCCATCGACGGCGCGCGCCTGGTGCTGACCGACGGCCGCTGCGCCGCGCGAACTGGCGGCCGCGCTGGGCACGCGACGATGTCGCCGTGTTCGATCGCCCGCTCGCGCTGCCCGTGCCCGCCGGCACCGCGCTGGCCTTTGCCGTCGCGCCGGCGCGCCAGCGACGCCTGGCGCACGCAGGCGCGCGGCCTGGCTCGCGGCGCTCGGCTTCGCGCCGCTGCGCGTGGCCGACGCCCCGGCCTGGTCGTCGCGCGCACGGTGGCGATGCTGATCAACGAAGCCGCCGACGCGGTGCAGCAGGGCGTGTGCACGCCCGAAGGCGCCGACGCGGCGATGAAGCTCGGCGTCAACTACCCGGCCGGCCCGTTCGAGTGGCTGGCGGACTGGAACGCGGCCGAGGTCGTCGCGTGCTCGAAGCACTCGATGCCGCACTACCGCGGCGAGCGCTACCGCGTCAGCCCGTGGCTGCGCCGGCGCGCGGAGGAACCCCGACGAGCCGGGTGATCGATCTCGAGGCGACCCGCCGGTTCGTCCTCGCCTGATCCCGGGGCAGCGCGCCTGCGCCTGGTCCGCCGACGCGCCGTTCAGGGTCGATCAGGCTGGCGCCGGCACGGCACCGGTGCAATGCTTGCGCCCCATGAAACCGTTTCGCATCGGCGCCGGCGCCGGCTACTCCGGCGACCGCATCGACCCCGCGCAGGCGCTGGCCGAGCGCGGCGAACTCGATGCGCTGGTGTTCGAATGCCTGGCCGAGCGCACGATCGCGCTGGCGCAATTGCGCCGCAGCCGCGACCCCGCGCCGGCTTCGACCCGCTGCTGCGAAGCGCGCATGCGCGCGGTGCTGCCGGCCTGCGTGCGCCACGGCGTGACCATCATCACCAACATGGGCGCGGCCCATCCCGAAGCCGCTGGCGCCGCGGTGCTCGCGGTGGCGCGCGAACTCGGGCTGCCGCGCTTGCGCGTGGCCGTGGTCACCGGTGACGACGTGCTGCCCTGGATGCGCGCGCACGACGCGCCGTTGCTGGACAGCGCGTTGCGTGCGCGATCTCGGCGACCGCCTGATCTCGGCCAACGCCTACCTCGGCGCCGATGCGCTGCTGCCCGCGCTGGCCTCCGGCGCGCGACCTCGTGATCACCGGCCGCGTCGCCGACCCGGCGCTGTTCCTCGCGCCGCTGATGCACCACTTCGGCTGGGCGGCCGACGATTGGCCGCTGCTCGGCCGGGGCATGCTGGTCGGCCACCTGCTCGAATGCGCGGCCCAGGTCAGCGGCGGGTACCTCGCCGACCCGGGGATTGTGGACGTGCCCGATCTGCTCGACGTGGGCTTCCCGCTCGCCGAGGTGCAGGCCGACGGCCGCTGCGTCATCACCAAGCTGGCGGGCACCGGCGGTCGCGTCGATCGCCTGAGCTGCACGGCGCAGTTGCTGTACGAGATCGAGGACCCGGCGCGTTACCTGCAGCCCGACGTGGTGGCCGATTTCTCGCGGGTGCGGTTGCAGGAGATCGGGCCCGACCGCGTGCAGGTCGAAGGCGCGAGCGGCACGGCCGCGGCCCGCGCAGTTGAAGGTCACGCTGGGCTACCGCGACGGCTTCATCGGCGAGGGCCAGATCTCCTACGCCGGCCCCGGCGCGCGGGCGCGCGGCGAACTGGCGTTGGCGGTGATGGAACGCCGTCTGCAGCGGCTCGGCCTGGGCGCGCTGGAACAGCGCGCCGAGCTGATCGGCGTGAACGCGATGCACGGGCCCGCTGCGGGGCAGCGACCGCGAGCCCTACGAAGTGCGGCTGCGCGTGGCCGTGCGTTGCGCCACACGCGCGCAGGCCGAGCAGGTGGGCCAGGAGGTCGAGGCGCTGTACCTCAACGGCCCGGCCGGCGGTGGCGGTGTGACGCAATCGGTGCGCGAGGTCGTTGCCGTGGCCTCGGCGCTGATCCCGCGGTGCGGCCGTACCGCCGTGCACGGTGCTGGAGTCTGCCCCATGAAACTCCAGCAGATCGCACTCGCCCGCAGCGGCGACAAGGGCAACCGCGCCACGCTCAGCGTGATCGCACTCGACCCCGCGCACTACCCGCTGCTGGAGCGCACGCTGAGCATCGAGCGCGTGCGGGCGCATTACGCGCGGCGTCGTGCACGGCAGCGATCGAGCGCTACGCGCTGCCGCACCTGGCCGCCGTGCACTTCGTGATGCACGAGGCGCTGGCCGGCGGCGTGACACGCTCGCTCGCGCTCGACGCGCATGGCAAGACACTCGGCGCGGCGATCCTCGACATCGAGGTGGACGTGGCCGAGGCCGCGGCTGACGAATCGCCCCCGTAGACTCCAGCCACCAATCCGACGGAGACCGACCCATGATGCACATCACCCTCCGCTCGCTCGCCGCTCTGGCCGCCACGGTGGTCACCAGCGCGCTGCCTGAGCAGCGCACACGCCCAGCCCTACCCGAACAAGCCGATCCGCGCCATCGTGCCGTTTGCCGCCGGCAGCGCCACCGACCAGATCGGCCGCGCCTTCGCCGAGAAGATGAGCACGGCGCTGGGCCAGCCGGTCGTGATCGACAACAAGCCGGGTGCCAACGGCATGCTCGGTGCCGACGTCGTGGCCAAGGCGCCGGCCGATGGCTACACCATCCTCATCGGCACCAACAGCACCAACGCGGCGCTGAAGCACCTGATGAAGAAGCTGCCGTACGACCAGGACACGGCCTTCGCGCCGGTGGCCTACCTCGGCTCGGTGCCGCTGATGGTGGCGGTGCACCCCGACGTGCCGGCCAAGACGCTGCGCGAGCTGGTCGATCTGGCCAAGGCCAAGCCAGGCCAGTTGAGCTTCGCGTTTGCAAGCACCTCGCAGCAGGTGTCGACGGAGATGCTCACCAGCATGGCCGGCATCCAGATGAACCCGATTCCGTACAAGAGCGGCCCGGCGGCGATGACCGATCTGGTCGGCGGCC
>CAWJAJ010000007.1:0-30236 GCA_963840805.1 uncultured beta proteobacterium
GAGTCCGGCCCATGAACGCCTCCACGCGACCGCATGCTCCGCGGCACCTCGCTGACGTTCATCACGCCGGCTTCGACAAAGTCCCAGGCGACAAGCCAGCAAGCTCCTGCAACAGCGCATCGGCCACTCCAACCCCATGCTTCTCGCTTCGCTGACGGGCCTCGTGCCGGCGATCGGAAGGCAGACGCACGCCCGGTTGCTCGCGAGCCTGTACGAAGAAGGCCTCCGCCTGTTCATGCCAGTCGCCAGTCAGGCCGGACGTGAAGACCTCCGGGCTCATCGCGATCAGCAACTCGCCGCCCAGCGGCGGGCCACCGTCACCGTTGTCGAGCGCCGCAGCCGCCCGGCTGGTGGGCTCACCGATCAAGGGCCCGGCGATCAGCTCGACCATCATCGACAGCGCCGATCCCTTGTGGCCACCGAACGGCAGCAAGGCGCCCCCTAGCGCCTGTGCCGCATCCAGCGTGGGCGCGCCGGCCGCATCGATGGCCCAACCGGGCGGCAGCGCTTTCCCGTCGCGCCCCATGAGCTCGATCTCGCCTCGGGCCGCCGCGCTGGTGGCAAAGTCGAACACGAAGGGCCGCTGCCCTGCCCTGGGCCAGCCGAAGGCGATCGGGTTGGTGCCCATCAGGCGGCGGTTGCCGCCGTGCGGCGCAACGATGCACTGGCCCACGGTGAAGGCCCAGCAGGCCAGCACCGGCATCGACGATGGGGTCGAGGTCGTGCCACAGCGCCGAGTAGTGATGAGCAGTTCGTCAGCGCGAGCGCGGCGATGCCGTTGTGCTTCGCCGCGTCGATGAGCGCGGCCACACCCGCGGCGTGGGCCGCGGGGGCGAACCCGTTGTCGCCGTCCACGCGCAGGAAGCTGCCGGCCACGCGCTCGAGCCGCGGTTGGGCCGCGGCGCTGACCCTGCCGCTGCGGATGCTGCCGACATAGCCGATCAGTCGGTACAGGCCGTGCGAGCGGCACTCCGACGCTTCCGCGGCGGCCATGGCCCGCGCGATGGGGCCGGCCTGGTGCTCCGCCAGGCCATTGGCCCGCAGGATGCGCATCGCGAAGGCCTCGACCTCGGCGATGCTCATCACCGTGGTGCTGGGCGCGGCCGTCACGACCGCTGGCCCTACTGGATCACGCCGGCGGGTTTGCCCAGCACCTCCAGGTGCGGCGAGACGCCGAGCCCGGGCGCATCGGACGCCGTCATGAAGCCTTTCTGACGCCGGGGTGCGCCATCGGCGATAGAGACGGTGACGTAGGAATTGAAGTCGGTCGCGGTAAAGCAGAAATCGTTCGGGCGTCGAGCGGGCGAGATGCGCGATTGTCGGCAGTGACGATGTCGCCGCCCCCGGTGTCTTCGATGGTCATCGGGGTGCCGTTCGCCACGCAGAGGTCGCGCATCTGCCGGGCCTTGGTCAGACCACCGACTTTCGTGATCTTCAGGTTGATGATGTCGATCGCGTCCTCGGCCAAGGCCTTCATCAGGCCGCCGATGTCGCCGATGATCTCGTCGAGCACGAAGGGGCGCACGGTGAGTCGGCGGATCGAAAGGCACTCCTCATAAGTCAACAGGGTTGCTCGATGTAGACGTCGAGGTCGCGCACAGCATTGACCACTCGCGCGGCATCTGCCTTGGTCCAGCCGGTGTTGGCGTCGGCGACCAGGATGTCGGTCGGCGGCGAGGATAGCGCCCGGCACGCCTTGATGCGGGCGATGTCAAAGTCGGCCGGATCGCCGCCGACCTTGAGCTGGAATTTTGTGTAGCCTTCGGCGCGGGATAGCCGGCAATCTTTTCGGCCATTCGCGGGAGGCGTCTTCCTGGCTGATGGCCCGGTAGAGCGCGACCTTTTCCTGCTCGGCGCCGCCCAGCAATTTGTACACGGGCAAGCCGGCGACCTGCCCCAATATGTCCCAGCACGCGATGTCGATGGGCGCCTTGACATAGGGGTGGCCGCGAAGCACGGCATCCATGTGATGGTTGACGCGGCCACAGATCGGTCGGATCGTGCCCGATTGACTTCGGCCCGATCTTCGCCCAGGCCGGCGCGGACGCCCCTGGCATAGGAGGGCAGATAGGCCGAACCGAGCGGGCAGCATTCGGCATAGCCGGTGATCCCGGCATCGGTCTCGACCGCAACGACGGTCGAATCAAACACCTCCATGAAATTGCCACCCGACCAGCTGTAGCGCCCTTCGCAAAGCGGCAGGTCGACCTGCCAATACTTGATGCCGGTGATCTTCATGGCTTGGCCCAGGACGCGTACCAGGTCTTGAAGAGCTTGAGCTGGTTTCTCGCGAAGGTCTTCTGGCTCTCCGACAGCGCGTCGGTCGGGTTGAAGTGCAGTTCGTACTCGGCGTTGCCCTCCTGCAGCATCAGGTACTTGTAGAACAGCACCAGATCCACGCCTTCGTCGAAGGTGGAAAGCACCATCAGGGCAGCATCCAGCTCCTGGGCCTGACGGCGCGCGGCGGCATCGCCTTGCGCCGCCTTCTCGCACAGTGCGGCCAGGTGCAGCACTTCGCGTGGCAGCACGTTGCCGATGCCGGTGATGGCCCCCTTGGCCCCGCAGTTCACGTAGCCATGGAAGACGCCGGTGTCCACGCCCACCATCAGGGTCAGCGCCGGCGATCGGCCCGTGATGTGCTCGGCCGCATAGCTCATGGCCGCCTCGCTGCCGAACTCCTTGAAGCCCACCAGGTGCGGATACTTCTCGTGCAGCGAGAAGAACAGGTCGGCCTTGGTCTCGAAGCCGTAGTACGGGCTGTTGTAGATCACGGCCGGCAGGTCGACCCCCGCCTCCAGAATGCCCGCGAAGTGCGCGTACTGGGCCGAGACCGACGACCCGCGCGACAGGACGCGCGGGATCACCATCAGCCCCGCGGCCCCTACCCGCTTGGCATGAGCCGCCAGAGCCGCCGCCCGCATCGGGTTCTGCGCGCCGGTGCCGACGATGACCCGCAGGCCGGCCTTCACCAGCCCTCTACGCCGGTCATCCGCTGTTCGTCGGTCAGCAGCGGCCAGTCGCCCATGGAGCCGCAATAGATCACGCCGGACATGCCGGCGGAGACCAGTTCCTTGCCCTTGCGCACGAGCGCGTCGAAGTCCGGCGTCCGATCGGCCTTGCAGGGCGTCATCAGGGCGGGCAGGACGCCTGAGAACACGTTCTTGCTCATCAGCTTGGCTCCATGGCCAGGTCAGGTGATCGACGCGCCGATCTTGCGCAGGTTGGTGATCACCGGCGCCTGCGGCAGCCAGATCTTGTCGAACGCAGCGATGACGGCTTCAGTATCGGCCACGGCCACCTGGCGGATGGGAATCGGCGCCTTCTTGAAGTTCTCGATCAGGTGTGGGCTCGTTGCCGGCCAGGCCATCGATCTGCTCGTCCAGCGTCTCCTTGACCAGCTTGGTGATCAGGTCCTTGTCGGCCGCCGAGAAGCCCTGCCAGACGCGGCCGGACACGATGGCGGCAAAGGGCATGAAGACGGCGTTCATCTGCAGGATCCACCTTCGAGACCTTGTCGAAGCGCTGGTTCCACGAGAACTCCAGGTCGGCCTCGAGGCCGTCGACCTGCCCGTTGGCCATGGCGTCGTACACCTGCGGCGTGGGGATCGGCGTCGGTGCCGCGCCCAGGACCTGATAGAAGTCGCGGTACACCGGCGTCGGGTTGATGCGCAGCTTCATGCCCTTGATGTCGGCCAGCGACTTCAGGTCCTTGGACGAGAAGATCGCGCGCATGCCGGTGATGCCCCAGCCCAGGCCGATGGTGCCGGTGGTGGCGGGCAGCACGTCGAACAGCTTGAGCACCTCGGGGTGGCGAACGAACTTGGCCACGGCCGGCGTCGAGCGCACCAGGTAGGGCGCGTTGATGGCCGCCAGGTGCGGCACGCGCGAGCCCAGCTCCGCCGCCTGGATGAAGCCCATGTCCAGCGCGCCGGACTGCAGCTGCTGCATCATGGCCGACTCATTGCCGAGCTGGCCGGAGTGGAACACCGTCATCGTCATGCGGCCGTTGGTGGCGGCCTTGAGCTTGTCGGCCAGCACCAGCGCGGCCTTGTTCCACGAGTGGCCCACCGGGGTGATGAGGCCGAGCCGGAGTTCCTTGGCCTGGGCCAGCGAAAGGGAAGGCGCGGCCAGCGGCAGCGCGGCACCCAGGGCAACGATGTGGCGGCGGGAAAGCGTCATTTCTTGATCTCCGAGGTTGTGGAGGGGGTCATTCAGGAACGTCACTTAAGAAGGGCCAACGAAAGCTGCGGGTAGATCGACAGCAGCACGAGCAACACGCAGGCCACGCCGAAGAACGGCAGGGTCAGCATGAACATCCGGCCGGGCTTGGCGCCGGTGACGGCCGCTGCCACGAAGAAGCACAGGCCGACCGGGGGCGACAGCAGGCCCAGCACGAGGTTGATGACGACCACCACGCCGAAGTGGCGCGGGTCGATGTGATAGACGTCGGTGGCCAGCGGCAGCAGGATGGGCACCGTCATGATCAGGCCGGGAATGCCGTCGATCACGGTGCCGATCACCAGCAGGATGACATTCGTCAGCAGCATGAAGGTGACCGGGTCCTTGGCGACGGTCTGCACCCACGCAGCCGTGGCCTGCGGCACCTTGCCGTAGATGAGCACCCACGAGAAGACGGCGGCGGCGGCGACGAGGAACAGCACCACCGCCGAGTAGATGCCGGCGCGCAACATCATCTGCGGCAGGCGCCAGAAGTGGAATTCCCGGGTCCAGTACTTGCCGATCAGGGCCGCCGCCAGGGCGCCGACCGCTGCGCTTTCCGTGGCGTTGGCCAGGCCGCTGAGGATGGAGCCGACGATCACGATCGGGATCAGCAGCGTCGGTGCGGCCTTGAGGATGGTGGCGATGCGTTCCCTGGGCGTCCTCTTCGCGCCGCGCGGGTAGTTGTGGAAGTGGCCCAGCAGCGCGATGACGACGAAGAACAGCAGCGTGAGGAGGACGCCGGGCAGGATGCCGGCGATCAGCATGTCGCCGACGGACACCTGCGCCAGGGTGCTGTAGACCACGAACATGACCGACGGCGGGATGATCGGGCCGAGCATGCCGCCGTAGGCGGTCAAGCCGGCGGCGAAGTCCTTGTCGTAGCCCTGCTTCTCCATCTCGGGCACCATGATCTGCGACATGATCGCCACCTGCGCCGTGGCCGAACCCAGGATGGAGGCCACGAACATGTTGGCCAGGATGTTCACGTAGGCCAGCCCGGCGCGCAACGAGCCGATGATCGCCATCGCCAGGTCGACAATGCGCCGCGTGATGCCGCCGCCGTTCATGATCTCGCCGATCAGGATGAACAGCGGAATGGCGATCAGGCCGTAGCTGTCGACCCCGCCGAACATCTGCAGCGGATACGACTGGTAGAGCACCGGGTTGTTGAGCGAGACCAGGAACGCGATCCCGCCGATGCACAGGCACAGGCCGATCGGCACGCCGATCAGCATCACCAGGGCGCAGCATCGAGCGCCCGGTCAAGCATCTTCAGCCCACGGCCTTGCAGGCGTTGCCGAGGAATGCGGCCTGGCTCGCGCGCGGGACCAGCCCCAGATCCTCGAGCAGGTTGGCGGCGCTGTGGATCGTCATCGACAGCGCGAAGATCGGCATGATCAGGTACAGCGCCCACACCGGCCAGCCAAGCGTCTGGGTGCGCTCGGTGTAGATGAAGTTGAAGGTCCTGGCGGCCAGCTCTTTCGCATCGAACCCGGCGCGCGCCATGCCCGCCGGGTCGAGCCACAGCACGCACAGCCACAGCAGCGTCAGGCCGAACAGCAGCACGATGGCCGTGGCCGCCACCTTGGCGATGCGAACGCCGCGTGGCGAGAAGCGCTCGGTCAGGATCGTGACCGCGAAATCCAGGCGCAGGCGGGTCATCGACGAGGCGCCGATGAAGGTCAGGAAGACGACCGAATAGACCGCCGACTCGTCGACCCAGTACAGCGCGACGCCGCTGTAGCGCGTGACCACGTTCAGGAGGATCAGGCCGGTCAGCAGGAACATGAAGCCCGCGACCGCGATGCGCTCGGCGGCCAGCAGCCTGGCCGACAGCCACATGACGAAGCGCCAAGGCGCTGCGCTCGATGCCCCTTCCTTCACCGAAGACCCCCGAAGACTTGGCAAACCCGAGCCGAAGCTTATATTTTATACAATCGACACGTCAAGCCCGAACGACCCTCCTCGCCTGCCCCCCTTGAAGACCCGCCTCGGCCACCGCACCCTGTCAGCCGCCATCGTCGAGCAGCTGCGGCGCGACATCCTGGACGGCACCTACGCGGCCGGCGAGCAGTTGCGCCAGGACGCGCTGGCGGCCAGCTTCCAGGTCAGCCGCATCCCGGTGCGCGAAGCCCTGTTCCAGCTGGAAGCCGAGGGCCTGGTGCTGATCGAGCCGCACAAGGGGGCGATCGTCTCGGCGTTCTCGCTGGAAGAGATCGACGACGTGTTCGACCTGCGCGTGCTGCTGGAGCCGCGCATGCTGGCGCCCTCGGCGCCGCTGCTGACGGCGCAGGACTATGCCGAGATCTCGGCACTGGACGCGGCGTTCGCGAGCGCCATCGCCGCGCAGGACGTGGCGCAGTGGGGACAGCTCAACGCGCGCTTCCACCTCGCGCTGTACCGCCACGCGCGCCAGCCGCGCACGCTGGCCATCGTCACCTCGCTGCTGCAGACCAGCGACCGCTTCACGCGGCTGCAGATGAACCGCGCTCCCGCGTTCACGCGGGCCGAGAAGGAGCACCGCCAGTTGCTGCGCCTGTGCCGGGAAGGCAAGACGCCCAAGGCCTGCGACTACCTCGTGGCCCACATCGAGAAGGTGCGCCAGGACCTGCATGCGCTGCTCAAGCGCGGCACACGCAACCCTGCGCTATCCTGATGACGATGATGCTTGAAGGCCGTATCGCCATCGTCACCGGGGCCGCATCCGGCATGGGTGCCGCCACCGCGCGGCTGCTCGCCGAGGCCGGGGCCACGGTGCTCGGCGCCGACATCGTGAGCCACCCGGCCATCGCCCTCGTTGGCGACGTCGCCGACTCCGGGTTCTGCGACGCCGCGGTGGCCAAGGCCGTCGCCCTGCACGGCCGCCTCGACATCGTCGTCAACGCCGCCGGCGTGATCGTGCGCGCCGACGCGCCGGCCACCGACGACGACGCCTGGTACCGGCAGATGCGGGTCAACGTCGACGGCACCTTCTTCATGTGCCGCGCCGCGATCCGCCAGATGCGCCGGCAGGGCTCGGGCGCGATCGTCAACTTCGGCTCGATCTGGGGCTCGGCAGGCGGCAAGGGCCACGTGGCCTATGCCACCGCCAAGGGAGCGGTGCACAACCTGACGCGCTCGCTCGCGCTCGACCATGCGCGCGAAGGCATCCGCATCAATGCCGTCTGCCCCGGCGAGGTGGACACGCCGATGCTGCGCGGCGCCGGGCGCGCCGTGCCGCTCACCGATGCGCAGCTGGCGGAGATGGCCGACCGCGTGGTGCCCAACGGCCGCCTCGCGCAGCCCGAGGAGATCGGCCGCGTGGTGGTCTTCCTGTGCACCGACGCGGCGAGCTACATGACCGGTGCGCTGGTGCCGGTCGACGGCGGCTGGTCGGCAGGCTGATGGAGTACCGCCCCCTCGGCTCCAGCGGCCTGCGCATCTCGGCGCTGGTGCTCGGCTCCGACAACTTCACCAACCCGACGCCGGCCGACGGAGTCCGAACGCATCATCGCCACGGCGCTCGACGCCGGCGTGAACCTGATCGACACGGCGAACTCGTACGCCGCCGGCGCCGCCGAGGAACTCATCGGCGCCACGCTGCGCAAGCTCGGGCGCGACGACGTGCTGGTGGCGACGAAGTTCCACTATCCGTTCGGCCCCGGCGTGCACGACCGCGGCAACTCGCGCCAGGCCATCATGCGCGCCTGCGAGGGCTCGCTGCGCCGCCTCGGCCGCGACCACATCGACCTGTACCAGTCGCACCGGCCCGACATGGCGGTGCCGCTGGAAGAAACGCTGCGCGCGCTCGACGACCTGGTGCGCGCCGGCAAGGTGCGCTACATCGGCTCGTCCACCGCGCCGGGCTGGCATGTCGCGACGTCGGTGATGACGTCCGAACGGCTCGGCATCGCGCGCATCGTCTCCGAGCAGTCGCCCTACAACCTGCTCGACCGCCGCATCGAGAACGAGCTCGTGCCGGCCTGCCAGGCGCACGGCGTGGGCGTGATCTGCTGGTCGCCGCTGGCCATGGGCATGCTGGCCGGCCGCTACGAGCAAGGCCGCACCGGCGACACGCGTGCGGCCGTGCGCGGCGGCATCTACGCCGAGCGCGTCACCGACGCCGGCATCCGCGTCGGCAACGCCTTCGCCGCCCTCGCCCGCCAGCACGGCCTCGAGCCGGCCCAGGCGGCTTACGCCTGGGTGATCGCACAGCCGGGCATCACGGCGGCGATCATCGGCCCGAAGACCGTCGCGCAGGTGGCGTCGGCGCTACCGGCCGCAGAGCTGGCGCTGCCCGCCGGGCTGCTCGCGGGCGCTGACGAGCTCGTCACGCCGGGATCGGTGGTGGCGAGCTTCTTCAACTCGGCGACGTGGATGCGCTGGAAGCACGTCTGACCGGGCACGGCCCGATCTACGGCGACCCGCTGATGGCCATCTCGGCCGATGGCGGCTTTGGCGCCGACGCGCGTTCATCGCTGCGCGCGGCGGGCTGAGTTTCGCCACGGCAACGCGGCCGTCGAGCGAGTCGTTCAACTCCCTCTCCCTCTGGGAGAGGGCCGGGGTGAGGGCCGGCGACGCGGCAGCCGAGACTGCGCGCAGCCCCTCACCCCAGCCCCCTCCCCGGTGGGTCGAGGGAGCCAATCAGCCCGGCGCCTGCTGAAGAAAGGCCGCCGCTTCCTGCTCGGTCTCGAAGATCGTCGGCGCCTCGGCCCGCGAGAGCAGGCGTTCGAGCTGCATGCGCCGGAAGGCGCCGCTGGCATAGCGCGACACGCGGTGGTAGTACTGCGCCTCCATTTCGCGCGACATGCGGGCGTAGGCCTCGGCCACGTCGGGGTCGAGCTGGAAGCCGTCGTAGTTGACGATCGTCGCGACGCGGTGGCCGATTTCGCGGCAGCGCGCCTGCACCGCCTCGCGGATGCGCTCGACGTCTTCCAGGCGGCGCAGGTTCAGGTGGCGGAAGTCGAGGAACAGCCGCTTGCGGTCGGCGTCGTAGGTGACGCGGTCGGTCAGGTCGATCGCGAGCAGGCGCGTTCGCAGGTCCATGGTCGCGGCCTCGAATAGCGCGGCCGGCATCGCCGCCGGCGTGTCGACCAGCGGCGCGAAGTCCATGTGGGCCAGGATGTCGCGCTCGATGTCGATGCCCGGCGCCACCTCGGCCAGCCGCAAGCCGCTGGCGGTCAACTCGAACACGCAGCGTTCGGTGACGTAAAGCACTGTCTGGCCCAGCGCCGCCGCGCGGCGGCCGGCGAACGTGATCTGCTCGACCTCGGCGCGGAACTTGCGCGCGCGCCCTTCCTGCACGATGCGCAGCCGGCCATCGCGGGCCTCGACCTCGAGGCCGCCGGCGGTGAAGGTGCCGGCGAACAGCAGCTTGCGCGCCGTCTGCGAGATGTTGATGAAGCCGCCCGCCCCGGCCAGCTTCGGCCCGAAGCGGCTGACGTTGACGTTGCCCTCGGCGTCGCACTCGGCCATGCCGAGGACGGCCAGGTCGAGCCCGCCGCCGTCGTAGAAATCGAACTGCTGGTTCTGGTCGATCACCGCCTCGACGTTGTAGGCCGCGCCGAAATCCAGCCCGCTGGCGGGCACGCCGCCGACGACGCCGGGCTCGGCGGTCAGCGTGATCAGGTCGAGCACGTGCTCCTCGTTGGCCACCGCGGCCACGCCTTCGGGCATGCCGATGCCGAGGTTGACGACACCCTCGACCGGCAACTCCATCGCGCAACGCCGCGCGATCAGCTTGCGCTCGTCCAGCGGCATCGGCTTCAGGCTGTCCAGCGGCACCTGGATCTCGCCGGCAAAGGCCGGCGAATAGGCGGTGGCGTAGGTCTGGCGGTGGTGCTCGGGCTCGGCCACCACCACGCAGTCGACGAGCGTGCCGGGCACCCGCACCAGGCGCGGATTCAGCGAGCCGGCCTTGGCGATGCGCTCGACTTGCGCGATGACCACGCCGCCCGAGTTGTGCGCCGCCATCGCCATCGCCAGGTTGTCCAGCGTCAGCGCCTCGCGCTCCATCGTGATGTTGCCGTGGGTGTCGGCGGTGGTGCCGCGGATGAATGCCACGTCGATGCGAAAGGCCTTGTAGAACAACCACTCCTGGCCGTCGATCTCCATCACGCGCACCAGGTCTTCGCGGGTCACCGCGTTGATCTTGCCGCCGCCCAGGCGCGGGTCGACGAAGGTGCCCAGGCCGACCTTCGAGAGCGTGCCGGGCTTGCCCGCGGCGATGTCGCGGTAGAGGTGCGAGATGCAGCCCTGCGGCAGGTTGTAGGCCTCGATGCGGTTCTCCAGCGCGAGCCGTCCGACCTGCGGGATCAACCCCCAGTGGCCGCCGATCACGCGCTTGCAGCAACCCGTCGTGGCCGAGGCGATTCAGGCCCCGGTCCTTGCCATCGCCCTGCCCCGCAGCGAACACCAGCGTCAGGTTGCGCGGTTCGCCGGTCTCGACGTAACGGGCCGACAGCGCCGCCAGCAACTCGTCGGGCGTGCCGATGCCGACGAAGCCCGACGTCGCCAGCGTGTCGCCGGCGCGAATGACGGCCGCCGCATCGTGGGCCGAGACGATCTTGTTGCGCATCGACAAAACCTCGTTAAGGGGACCGCGAGCCGCAATGATCGCCGCTCAGAGCGGAATCTGAAAGCGCGGGCCCGGCGCACGTCGCCGGGCGACCGTCCATGCCGCAGGTTGGTGACGCGTTGCGGCGCGCGCGAGCGCCGGCGTGCCGAACTCGATCACGCCGGGTCGTCTCGCGTGGCTGGCCTCGCGGCCAGCGCCTGCCGCGCCTGTTGCATCACCAGCGCCGGCGCGGTGTCCTTCAGGCGATGGTCGCTCCACACCTGGCGCCAGCGGCGTGCGCCCGGCAGGCCGTGAACCAGACCCATCATGTGCCGCGCCGCATGCGGCCAAGTGATGCCCTGCGCCACCAGCCGCGTCATGTACTCGACCATGGCGGCCTCGACGGCTTCGCGCGATGGCGCAGGCTGCGTGTCGTCGCCGAAGAAGCGCCGGTCCCACTCGGCCATCAACCACGGCTGGTGGTAGGCGGCGCGGCCCAGCATCACGCCGTCGACGTGCTGCAAATGCGCGGCGACCTGCGTGTTATCGGTGACGCCACCGTTGAGCACGATCGTCAGCGCCGGAAAGTCGCGCTTCAGGCGGTAGACGAACTCGTGGCGCAGTGGCGGCACCTCGCGATTTTCCTTCGGCGACAGGCCCTTCAACCAGGCATTGCGGGCGTGGACGATGAACACCATGCAACCGGCTTGCGCGACGGTGCCGACGAAGTCGCGCATGAAGTCGTAGCTCTCATCGCGGTCGACGCCGATGCGGTGCTTGACCGTCACCGGCAGGTCGACCGCGTCGCGCATCGCCGCGACGCAGTCGCGCACCAGCGCGGGCTCGGCCATCAGGCAGGCGCCGAACGCGCCGCGCTGCACGCGCTCGCTCGGGCAGCCGCAGTTGAGGTTGACCTCGTCGTAGCCCCAGCGCGCCGCGAGCTTGGCACAGGCCGCCAGCTCGGCGGGCTCGCTGCCGCCCAACTGCAGCGCCAGCGGGTGCTCGGCCGGGTCGAAGTCCAGGTGGCGCGGTACATCGCCATGCAGCAGCGCGCCGGTGGTCACCATCTCGGTGTAGAGCCGCGCATGCCGCGTGATCTGCCGATGGAAGACGCGGCAGTGCCGATCTGTCCAATCCATCATCGGAGCGACACTCAGTCTCCAAGGTAAAGATCCAATGTTTACGAGAGACTCCAAGTGAACAACCACCAACCAAAGACATCAGTGTGCAGATCATCGTGCACACGCCGTGCACAAGCGCCATGATTCACGGCAGAATCCCGGCTCGATTGGACGCACACTGATTGCACACGGAGGACTGCACACATGGCTGCATTCTCTCAACTGCCCAGCGGCAGATGGCGGGTCCAGGTCCGACGCGGGGGCATCTACCGGGCCGCGACCTTCCCGACCAAGAACGAGGCGAAGGACTGGGCGACGGCCATCGAGTCGCAGGCGCACCACATCACCGCGTCCGGGTTCGCGCCGGTCCCCAAAGGGGTCACCCTCGCCGACCTGATCGACGAGTACTGCGAAACAAACGCCAAGAACCCCGGCAAGACCAAGACCGCCACGTTGGCGATGCTCAAACGCGAACTGGGCAAGGTGAAGTTGTCCGCATTGAACGCCTTGGTGCTGCGCGACTTCATCGACCGCCGCATCGACCAGGGCGCCGGCGGCGTGACCATTGCCGCAGACTTGAGCTTCCTGTCATCCGTGTTGAAGTGGGGGCGGCACGCCCGCCAGCTCGACCTGCCCGCGCGACTGGCCGTCGAGGCGCGCGGCAGCCTGAAACAACGCGGGCTGAACACCCGCGCCACCGAGCGCAGCCGCGAGCCGACCGACACCGAGTTGCAGCGCCTGTACGCCCATTGGCGCAGCAAGCCGCGGCAGTTCATCGACATGGAGCTGGTGTGCCGCTTCGCCATCGCCAGCGGCATGCGACTGGCCGAGATATGCCGCCTCGTGGCTGCCGACGTTGATGCCGCCGCCCGCACCGTCGTCATCCGCGATCGCAAGGACCCGAGAGACAAAGCCGGCAACGACCAGACGGTGCCGCTGCTGGCCGACGCTTGGAAGATCGTGAAGTCCCGCCTGGCCGTCGCCGATGGTGGCCTGCTCTTCCCTTACCGCGGCGCGTCGGTATCGACGGCATTCACCCGAGCCTGCGCCGACTTGGAACCGCCGATTGTCGATTTGCACTTCCATGATTTGCGGCACCGCGCCACGGCGCAGTTCTTCCGCATGGGCCTGGACATCCCACGAGTCGCGCTGCTCACCGGCCACAAGACCTGGACGATGCTGCGCCGATATACCGACGTCAAGCCGGCCGATGTACACGCCGCGGTCAACCAGAAGCCGCCGCGGGTTGGCCGCGTCGTAGCGAAGAAGTTGGGTTACGGATATGACCGTTAAGGCAAAGCGCGGGAGGGTGTTCCTGCGTGGTGCGACAAGCGCAACCGCGACCAGCGGCACGCTAGGAGTCTGGCGCGCGTTGCGTCATGTCGGCAGCGTGCACGTGCCACTTGAACCAGCGCCACCACAGCGCACCGGCCACGAAGATGGCGACGAGCAGGCCACCGGCTACGAGCCAGGCCTTGTCGACGCCCCGCGCAGCCAGGATCGGCACATCGACCACGTTGAGGACGTACAGCATCGCGGTCACGAACACGAGCGCGAACACGCTCCACAGGACCGCATCGAACAGCGCGCCCTCGGCTCGGCTGCGCGCCACGGTGCGCCGCACGCGCGCCAAACGGCGCGGCCGCATGAGCTCGGCGAGCGCGGCGGGCATGGTCCTCAGATCCGACATGGGGCCCGATGATGTCGCCTTCCGACGCGCCCGGCGCGTGAATCAGCCGCGATCTCGCGGCCGTTTTCCTTTGGTAACGCGCGATCCGCCCCTCTGCGGCCGGCGGGCCAGAGGGGCGCCAGTCCGAGCCTGACACCGGACACCCCTGGACGCTGGCCCAGTGCGGCGCAGTGAGGGCGCGATGATGCGCATTCACTGCGCTTTCGTGCCGATCCATCGTCAGCGCCGCCGACAGGCGCCATGGACCGAGAGTTTGGTTCAAGGGTCTTCCGTGCGCCGATGGGCGATCGAACGGCAGACGCCCAGGCAAATAGCCGCCCTTGGTGCGCGCTACTTCACCTCGCCGGCGATGACGACGTCGATGCCAACGCTGCCGGGTGCGGTCGGCGCGCTCAGGCCTTCCAGGTCGCCGGCCTGCGGCATGGCCTGCCCCGACTTGCTGACGCGCGCACCGACCACCACCTGGCCGGCCGTCGACAGCCGCGCCGCCGGCGACATCGCCATGCTGTCGTCGAGCGTGAACTTCAGCGGCAGATCCTTGACTTGCGCGCGCATGAATGCCAGCGGCATGCGCGAGCCGGTGGCCGGGCGCGCGAAGACGAAGATCGCGTCGTCGGGGCCGACCCGGCCCTTGAGCGCCGGCGCCAGTGTCACGGTGCCGGAGACGGTGCCATTGACCACCGGCGCGGCGGCGCCGGCTTCGGCGGCCGCGGCTGCCTTCGGCGGCGTCGCAGGCGAGGCGGCCAGTGCGCGCGCCGGCCCGAGGCCGCCGAGCTCGCGTGCCTCGGCCAGGCTGCCCTGCAACTGGGCCAGGAAGGGGCTGTCCGGCGGCGCCGTCTGCGCCAGCCTTTCCCAATGCCGCACCGCACCGGCGAAATCCTTGCGGTTGAACGCCGCGGTGCCCGCCAGCGCCAGGGCCTTCGGGTTGCCCGGATCGAGCTTCAGCGCGCGTTCGATCAACGCCGACGGCTCGCCTTCTAGGCTGCGGTTGTTCTGCACGGCCAGCGCATCGGCATAGTCGGCCAGCAGCCGCGCATCGTCGCCCTGCAGGGCCACCGCCTTGGCATAGGCCGGCACCGCGTCGCCGAGCCGGCCGAGCTGCGCATACGAGCGCGCCAGGATGGCCCAGCCCTCGGCGTTGTCCGGCTGTGCCTTGAGCTTCTCGGCGAGCTGCTCGACGGCGGCGGCGAGCTGTTGTTGTCCGCCGCTGTCGTGCGGCGATGCCGGGCTGGCGCTGGCCACCTCGGGCACGCCGGTCACCAGGCCCGGTGCGCCCTTCCACCAGTAGCCGGCACCGGCCACGGCCACCACCGCGGCCGCCAGCATGGCCACCAGGCGGACGGGCGGGCGCGGTGCCTGCTCCGCTGCCGTCACGGCACCCGCGGCCGATGTTGCGGAGGCTGCGGGTGTCGCCAGCACGTGGTCGAGCAACTGGCGTTCGAGCGCGGCGCGTTCGCGTTCGTAATCCTTCTTGCCTAGCGTGCCGCCCTTGTGGCGGGCCTCGAGCTGCCGCAGCTTGGCGCGCAGCGTGTCAATGGAGTCGGTCATCGGGTGGGGGTGGCCGGTGGCGCAGCGGGGTCGTTCGCTGCCAGCACGTCGGGTTCGTCGGGTTCGAAATCTTCAGGGGCCCGCCGGCTGCGCCGGCGCAGTACCAGCCACAGGATCGCGATGCCACCGACCAGCAGCACCGCGGGCCCGAACCACAGCAGCATCGTCGTGCCCTTGACCGGCGGGCGGTAGAGCACGAAGTCGCCGTAGCGGGCGGTCATGTAGTCGATGATCTCGCGGTCGCTCTTGCCCTGGCGCAGCATCTCGCGCACCTGGTTGCGCAGGTCCACCGCCAGGTCGGCGTGCGAGTCGGCGATGGTCTGGTTCTGGCACACCAGGCAGCGCAGTTCGATGGCGATGGCCTGCATGCGCGCCTCGAGCACCGGATCGGCCGCGGCCGGCGTGGCCTCCTTGGCGGCGGCGCCGATCCAAGCACCACCGATCAGCGCGGCGATCGCCCATGACCTCACTGCGCCCAAGCAAACGCCGCGGATCCGGCTTCGCCGGTCCGCTGGCGTTGCCCCCTCGAGGGGGAGCGGCCCCAGGCCGCTTCGGGGGTGGGCAACGTCACGCAGGGTTCGCAGCAGCATTTTCGGCCTGGAGTTGCTTGAGCAGCGGCTCGATCTTGTCGCGCAGCACGACGGGCGTGATCGGCCCGATCTGCTTGAAGCGCACCACGCCCTGCTTGTCGATGACGAAGGTCTCGGGTACGCCGTAGACGCCGAAGTCGATGCCCACGCGGCCATCGCTGTCGGAGATGGACGCGTCGTACGGATTGCCGAAGTTGGCGAGCCAGCGTTGCGCCTCGGTGCGGCCATCCTTGTAGTTGAGGCCGTAGATCGGTGCCACCCTGCGGCGTGAGAACTCCACCAGCAGCGGGTGTTCTTCGCGGCAGGCCACGCACCACGAGGCCCAGACGTTGAGCAGCCAGACCTTGCCGAGCAGTTCCTCACGGCCGATGCGCTGGCCCGGATCGTCCAGGCGCGGCAGCGAGAACGCCGGCGCCGGCTTGCCGATCAACGGCGACGGCACTTCTCGCGGATTGAGGTCGAGTCCGCGCAGCAGAAAGACCAGCAACACGCCGAACAGTGCGAGCGGAAGAAGGAAATGCCAGCGCTTCATGCTGTGGCCGCTCCCGCCTGCGGCGCCAGCGCCTCCTGTTCGCGCCGCGCCGTGCGGTAGCGGCGGTCGCTTGCGGCCAGCGCACCGCCGAGGGCCATCAGTACGCAGCCGCCCCAGATCCAGGTGACGAAGGGCTTGTAGTACACGCGCACCACCCAGGCGTCGCCCTGCGCCGGCTGGCCGAGCGCGACATAGATGTCGCCGGCGGGGCGGCTGCGGATCGCCGCCTCGGTCATCGGGTTCTGCTGCACGCGATAGACGCGTTTCTCGGGCCGCAACTGGGCCACCTCACGGCCATCCTTGCTCAGCACCACGAGACCTTGCGCCGCGGTGTAGTTGGGGCCCGGTACGTCGCGCACGCCCCGGAACGTGAAGACCCAACCGGCGATCTCGGTCGTGTCGCCGAGGCCCATGTTGACGTCGCGCTCGACCTCGTAGGTCTTGACCATCGTGACGCCGAAGATGAACACTGCGATGCCCAGGTGCGCGAGCATCATGCCCGCCATCGCCCGCGGGATCTGGCGCAGCCGGTGCCACACCGAGGCGCGCACGCCACCGGCGGGGCGCACGCGCTCCCACAGGTCGGTGGTGATCGAGGCGACGATCCAGAACGAGAGCAGCAGACCAAGGCCGCCGAGCCAGGAGATCTTGCCGGCGAACCACTCGGTGAGCACCGTGGCGACGATCGCGACGCCAGCGGCCCAGCGCAGGCGCCGCGCCAGGTCGGGCACCTCGGTTTGCTTCCAGCGGGCCAGCGGGCCCACGCCCATCATGAACACCAGTGGGGCCATCAGCGGCACGAACACCGTGTCGAAGTACGGCGGGCCGACCGAGATCTTGCCCATGCCGAGCGCGTCGAGCAGCAGCGGGTACAGCGTGCCCAGCAGTACCGCGGCCATGGCCACCAGCAGCAGCACGTTGTTGACGAGCAGGAAGGTCTCGCGCGAGAGGAGGCCGAAACGGGCCCCGAGCCCGACCGAGGGTGCGCGCCAGGCGTACAGCGTCAGCGATGCGCCGATCACCACCGACAGGAAGCCGAGGATGAACAGGCCGCGCGCCGGATCGGTGGCGAAGGCGTGCACCGACGACAGCACGCCCGAGCGCACGAGGAAGGTGCCGAGCAGGCTGAGGCTGAAGGCCGCGATCGCCAGCAGCACGGTCCAGGCCTTGAAGGCGCCGCGCTTTTCGGTCACGGCCAGCGAATGGATCAGCGCCGTGCCGACCAGCCACGGCATGAACGAAGCGTTCTCCACCGGATCCCAGAACCACCAGCCGCCCCAGCCGAGTTCGTAATAGGCCCACCAGCTGCCCAGGCCGATGCCCACGGTGAGAAAGATCCAGGCCACGGTCGTCCACGGCCGCGTCCAGCGTGCCCAGGTGCTGTCGAGGTTGCCGCCGATCAGCGCCGCAACGGCGAAGGCGAACGCCACCGAGAAGCCGACATAGCCCATGTAGAGCATCGGCGGGTGGAAGATCATGCCCGGGTCCTGCAACAGCGGATTGAGATCGCGACCGTCTGCCGCGGCCGGCACCAGGCGGTCGAACGGGTTCGAGGTCAGCAAGGTGAACAGCAGGAACCCGACCATCAGCCAGCCGATCACCGCCAGGATGCGCGCCAGCACCGGCAGCGGGAGGCGCCGGCTGAAGACCGCGACCGCCAGCGCCCAGCTGCTTTGCATCACCAGCCACAACAGCATCGAGCCCTCGTGGCTGCCCCAGGTCGCGGCGATGCGGTACTGCAGCGGCAAGGCACTGTTGGAGTTGTTGGCCACGTTGAGCACGGAAAAGTCGCTCTGCGCAAAGCTCAGCGTCAGGCAGCCATAGGACACCGCCACCAGCAGGAACAGCCACCAGGTCGCCGGGCGCGCCACGGCCATCCAATCGGCACGGCCTCGCGCGGCGCCAAGCATCGGCACCGTGCCGAGCACCAGTGAAACGCCCAGCGCCAACCAGAGCAGGAAGTGGCCGAGTTCGGGGATCATTTGCTGCCTTCCTTGGCCAGTGACTTGGTCAGCTTCGGGTCGCCGTGCTGGGCCTTGTAGAGCGCGTCGGCGGCTTCGGGCGGCATGTAGTTCTCGTCGTGCTTGGCGAGCACCTCGCGCGCGACGAACACGCCGTCCTTCAGCTGGCCCTGGGCGACCACGCCTTTGCCTTCCTTGAACAGGTCGGGCAGGATGCCTTCGTAGCGCACCGGCAGGGCCTTGGCGCTGTCGGTGATGATGAACTGGATCCGGGTGCCGTCGATCTTGACCGAGCCGGTCTCGACCAGCCCGCCGACGCGGAACGTGCGCCCGCTGGGGGCCTCGTTGGCCACCACCTGCGTCGGCGAATAGAAGAACACCAGGTTGCTCTGGAAGGCATTGAGCACCAGGCCCACCACCGCGCCCACGGCGACCAGCAGGCCGCCGAGGATGGCAAATCGCTTGTGTCTTGGCTTCATCGTCATGGCTTGCTCCGGTGTCTCGAGTCGCTGCGGGCCAGGGTTGCGGCATCGCGCAGCGCGTGGCGGTGCCGCCGCTGCGCCAGCCAGGGCTCCAACCCCATCAGCAGCGCCGCTGCAATGTACGAGCCCCACACGTACAGCCCGTAACCACCCATTGCGAAAAACTCTGATGCACTGTTCCAGTTCATGGCCGGATGGTTCCCTTCGTCAGTTCGTCGACCCACGCGGCATGGGTTTCGCGCTCGATCACGATCGCGCGCGTGCGCATGAAGACTACCGCGAACGCATAGGCCCAGAAGGCGAATGTCATTAGCAGCATCGCGGTGAGCATGGTCGCGGCCATCTTGGGCGCCGCTGTCATGCTGATCGTCGCGCCCTGGTGCAGCGTGTTCCACCACTTGACCGAAAAATAGATGATCGGCACGTTGACGCTGCCGACCAGCGCCAGCAGCGCGCCGGCATGGTCGGCGCGGCGCACGTCGTCGATGGCATTCACCAGCGCGATGAAGCCGAGGTAGAGGAACAGCAGGATCAACTCGGTGGTCAGGCGTGCGTCCCACACCCACCAGGCGCCCCAGGTGGGCTTGCCCCAGAAGGCGCCGGTCCACAGCGCGAGGAAGGTGAACATCGCGCCGGTCGGTGCGATGGCCCGCGCCATCATCGACGCCAGCCGGGCATTGAAGGCCCAGCCGATGCCGGCCCAGAAGGCCATCACCAGGTACAGCACCATCGACATCCAGGCGGCAGGCACGTGGATGAAGATGATGCGGTAGGCGTCGCCCTGCGTGGCATCCGTCGGGGCGACGAAAAAGCCGATGTAGAGCGCGGCGACGGCGAGCAGCACGGTGACGGCCCACAGCCAGGGCACCAGCGCGCCGGTGAGCGCGTAGAAGCGCGACGGCGCCGCGAAAGTGAACAAGCGCAACGAAGGGGTGTTCACGGGCTTGACCTCATGCGATGCGGTGGCCTCATTCGGTGGAGATGCGCAGTGCCGCGGCGGTGGCCAGTGGGGCGCCGATCGCCGTGGCGATCAGCAGCGCGCCCAGCAGCGAGAAGTGGCCTGCCGCCGACTGGCCCGCCTCGACGGTGCCCACCGCGCCCGCGCCGAAAATGAGGGCGGGCGTGGCCAGCGGCAGCACGATCAGGATCAGCAGCATGCCGCCGCTGCGCAGGCCCAGCGTCAGCGCGGCGCCGAGCGCACCGAGCAGGCTCAGGATCGGCGTGCCGAGCAGCAGGCCGAACACCAGCGCCGCGAGCGCCGGCCCCGACATGCCGAACAGCACACCCACCAGCGGCGAGGCGACGATCAGCGGCAGCCCGGAGACCAGCCAGTGCACCGCGCACTTGGCAGCGGCCACGGCCAGCGCCGGCTGCGGCGCGAGCAGCATCTGCTCGAGCGAGCCGTCGGCCAGGTCGCCGGCAAACAGCAGGTTGACCGACAGCATCGATGCCAGCAAGGCACAGACCCAGACCACGCCCGGGGCGATCTCGCGCAGCGTCTGCGGTTCGGGCCCGACGCCGAGCGGGAACAGGCTCATTGCCACGACGAAGAACACCAGCGGGAGCAGCGAATCGATGCGGCGCCGCCAGGCCAGCCGCAGGTCGCGCATCAGCACGGCGACGAACAGGTCGGTCATGCGAGCGCATGGTGGTCGAGGTCGAAGATGCGCGGCACCGGCTCGGCCAGGCTCAACGCCTGGTGGCTGGTCAGCAAGGTGCCGCCGCCGCGCTCGGCGTGTTCGGCCAGCAGCGCGTTGAGCGCGGCCACGCCGTCGGCGTCCAGCGCGTCGAACGGTTCGTCGAGCAGCCATAGCGGCTGGCCCAGCGACAGCGCCAGCCGTGCCAGCGAGACCCGCCGGCGCTGGCCCTGGCTCAACGTGCGCACCAGCGCGTGCCGGCACTGGTGCACGCCCAGCCGATGCAGCGCGGCGTCGATCTGCGCAGGCGCGCTGCGCGTGCCACCCAGCCGCAACAGGAACGCCAGCGCCTCGCTCGCCGTCAGGTCGTCCTTCAGCGCGTTCTGGTGGCCGATGTAGAGCAGCGCGCGCCGCCAGGCCGCCGGTGCACGCCGCAGCAACTGGCCGCCGACGCGCAATTCACCCTCCATCGGCGTGGCCAGCCCGGCGAGCAGGCGCAGCAGGCTGGTCTTGCCCCGGCCGTTGCGCCCGCGCAGCCAGACCACCTGGCCGGGCAGCAGGGTGATGTCCAGGCCGCGGAACAGCACGCGCTCGCCGCGCTGCCCGCCGAGTCCGGCGGCAGCCAGCGTGGGTGCTGAAGGCTCGAAAGGGAAAGCGGCGTTCGCGGCGGCAGGAGATGCTGCTGACAGGTGCATCGGCTCGTTGGCGGGTGATTCGCGGTGTTTTTCGATCGTCGGTGCTGCGGGGCGCCGGAGTATCGCCTGGGTGGCGCGAAGCAGCCGAAGCCGCGTCATGCCGTGCCTTGCGTACCGGCATGAACACTACGCGAACCCGCCCGGGACGGCTTGACTTGGCTCAAGCGGCCCTGCGGAATCACAGGGCCCTGCCGGCGCCGGTCCTCCGGGCCGCTGCGCGCGGCCCGTCAGCCGTGCAGGGCGTCGTACTTGGCCTGCAACTGATCGTGTGTTTCGGCGTGCTGCGGGTCGGGCACGATGCAATCGGCGGGGCACACGTCGATGCACTGCGGCTCGTCGTGGGCACCGACGCACTCGGTGCACTTGGACGCGTCGATGACATAGATCGGCGCGCCGACGGCGATCGCCTCGTTCGGGCACACCGGCTTGCAGGCGTCGCATGCGGTGCAGTCGTCATTGATCAGAAGGGCCATCGTGATCTCCTCTGGGGCCACATTATGCGGGCCCCGCGGCGCGACGGCCCCCGGTGCTGCGACACCGCTTCAGTCGGCGATGGCGGCCTGCGCCGCCGCCAGGCGGGCGATCGGTACGCGGAACGGCGAGCAGCTGACATAGTCGAGCCCGGCGCGGTGGAAGAACGCCACCGAGGCCGGGTCGCCGCCGTGTTCACCGCAGACGCCGACCTCGAGCTGCGGCCGCACCGAGCGGCCCTTCTGCACGGCCATCTGCACCAGCATGCCGACGCCCTTCTGGTCGATCGAGCGGAACGGGTCGTGTTCGTACAGGCCCTGCTTCAGGTAGTCCGGCATGAACTTGCCGGCGTCGTCGCGCGAAAAGCCGAGCGTCATCTGCGTCAGGTCGTTGGTGCCGAACGAGAAGAACTCGGCCTGCTTGCCGATGCTGTCGGCGATCAGCGCCGCGCGCGGCGTCTCGATCATCGTACCGAGCATGTAGTGCAGTTGCTCGCCGCGCTCGGCGAACACCTGCGTCGCGGTGGCTCGGATCACCGCCGCCTGGGCGTTGAACTCGCGCACCGTGCCGACCAGCGGCACCATGACCTCGAGCTTCACCACCGCGCCCTTGGTTCGTGCGTCCAGCGCGGCCTCGAAGATGGCACGCGCCTGCATCTCGGTGATCTCGGGATGCACGATGCCGAGCCGGCAGCCGCGCAGCCCCATCATCGGGTTGAATTCGTGCAACTCCTCGACCCGCATGCGGATCTTGCCGGCCGAGACCTTCATCTCCTGCGCCATCTGGCGCTGGCCGGCTTCGTCGTGCGGCACGAATTCGTGCAATGGCGGATCGAGCAGGCGGATCGTCACCGGCAACCCGCTCATCTCGCGGAACAGCCCTTCGAAGTCGGCGCGCTGGATCGGCAGCAACTTGGCCAGCGCCTTGCGGCGCCCGGCCTCGTCGTCGGCCAGGATCATTTCGCGCATCGGCACGATGCGTTCGCCCTCGAAGAACATGTGCTCGGTGCGGGCCAGCCCGATGCCGGTGGCGCCGAAGCTGCGTGCCATGCGGGCTTCTTCCGGCGTGTCCGCATTGGCGCGCACCTCCAGCCGTTTGTAGCGATCGGTCAGCGCCATCAGCGCACCGAAGTCGCCGCTCAACTCGGCATCCCGGGTCTTGATCGGGCCGGCAAAGACCTCGCCGGTGGAGCCGTTCAGCGAGATCCAGTCGCCCTCCGCGAAGACGCGGTCGCCGATGCTCATCGTGCGCGCCTTCGGGTCGACGTGCACCGCCCCGGCGCCGCTGACGCAGCACTTGCCCATGCCGCGCGCGACCACCGCCGCGTGCGAGGTCATGCCGCCGCGCGCGGTAAGAATGCCCTGGGCCACGCTCATGCCGCGCAGGTCTTCCGGGGAGGTTTCCTGGCGCACCAGGATCACGGCCTTGCCCTGCTTCGCCCACTCGTCGGCCTCGTCGGCGAAGAACACGATCTGTCCGCTGGCCGCGCCGGGCGATGCCGGCAGGCCGCGCGCGATGACCACGGCCGCACTCAATGCCGCGGGATCGAAGATCGGATGCAGCAGGTCGTTCAGCCGATCGGGCGCCACGCGTTGCAGCGCGGTCTTCTCGTCGATCATGCCCTGCCCGAGCATCTCCATCGCGATGCGCACCATCGCCGCGCCGGTGCGCTTGCCGTTGCGCGTCTGCAGCATCCACAGCCGCCCTTCCTGGATCGTGAACTCCAGGTCCTGCATGTCCTTGAAGTGGTTCTCCAGCGTCGTCTCGGCGTGCAGCAACTCCTTGTGGATCTGCGGCATCAACTCCTCGAGCGACGGGTACTTCGCCGCGCGCTCCGCCTCGCCGACCTGCGCCAGTTCGGCCCAGCGGCGCGAGCCCACCAGCGACACCTGCTGCGGCGTGCGGATGCCGGCCACCACGTCCTCGCCCTGCGCGTTGACGAGGAACTCGCCGTTGAAAAGGTCTTCGCCGGTGCCCGCGTCACGCGTGAAGGCCACGCCGGTGGCGCTGGTGTCGCCGAGGTTGCCGAACACCATGGCCTGCACGTTGACGGCGGTGCCCCAGCTCTGGGGAATGTCGTTCAGTTCGCGGTAGACCCGAGCCCGGTCGTTGTTCCAGCTCTCGAACACGGCCACCACGGCGCCCCAGAGCTGCTGCCACGGGTCGGTGGGAAAGTCGCGCCCGATGCGCGCGCGGATCAGCGCCTTGAAACGCGCGACCAGTTCCTTCAGATCGCCCGCATCGAGGTCGGTATCGAGCTTGACGCCCTTCTGATCCTTGATCATGTCGATGATGACTTCGAACGGATCGTGGTCTTCCTTCGAGACCGGTTTCAGACCCATCACGACATCGCCGTACATCTGTACGAAGCGGCGGTAGGAATCCCAGGCGAAGCGCTCGTTGCCGGCCTGCCGCGCCAGGCCGGCCACCGCTTCGTCGTTCAGCCCCAGGTTCAGGATCGTGTCCATCATCCCGGGCATCGACGCGCGCGCGCCCGAGCGCACCGAGAGCAGCAGCGGATCGGCCGCATTGCCGAAGCGCTTGCCCATTTCCTGCTCGACGCAGGCCACGCCCTGCAGCACCTCGGCCTCGATCAGCGCGAGCGCGTGCTCGCGGCCGTGCTCGGTGAACTGGGTGCAGGCCTCGGTGGTGATCGTGAACCCCGGCGGCACGGTGATGCCCAGGCGGCACATCTCCGCCAGGTTGGCACCCTTGCCGCCCAGCAGGTTCTTCATCGCGGCCGAGCCGTCGGTGCGTGAGGCGCCGAACCGGTAGACGTATTTCGTGTCAGTGCTCATGGCATGTTCGCCTCCAGCATCTGCGGCGTGACCAGACAGATGCCTTGTTCGGTGACGTGGAAACGCGCTCGGTCCAGCGCCGGGTCGAGCCCGGCGCTGAAACCATCGGGCAGCGTGCAGCGCTTGTCGACGATCGTTCGCTTCAAGCTGACGTCGCGGCCGATGCTCACGTTGGGCAGCACCACCGAGTCTTCCACCAAGCTGCCTTCCGCGACCTTCACGCCGTGGAACAGGATCGAACGGCGGACGGTGGCGCCGCTGACGATGCAGCCGGCGGAGACCAGCGAATCGACGGCCATGCCGCGCCGACCGGCATCGTCGAACACGAACTTCGCCGGTGGGCGCGTGGGCTGGCGGCCCAGCACCGGCCACGATTCGTCGTAGAGATTGAGCTCGGGCACGACCCGGGTCAGGTCGAGGTTGGCCTCCCAATAGGCGTCGAGCGTGCCGACGTCGCGCCAGTACGGCCGCCCGCCGACCATGTTGATGCAGCTGTCTTCGAAGCGGTGCGCGAACACGCGCGCGCGGGCGAGCACGCCGGGGATGACGTCGCGGCCGAAATCATGGCTCGAGGCCGGGTCGGCCGCATCGCGCGCGAGCAGCTCGAGCAGGAAACCGGTGTTGAAGGCATAGATCCCCATGCTGGCCAGCGCCAGGCCAGGCTTGCCGGGCATCGCCTTCGGCCGTGCCGGCTTCTCCTCGAAGTGCACGATGCGCTGCTCGGCATCGACCGTCATCACGCCGAAGTCGCTGGCGTCCTCGATCGGCACCTGCAGGCAGGCCACCGTCAGATCGGCGCCATGGTCGGCGTGCTCGGCCAGCAGGGCCGAGTAGTCCATCTTGTAGACATGGTCGCCGGCGAGCACGAGCACGTGATCCGAGCGCGCTTCGCGCACGAGGTCGAGGTTCTGATAGACGGCATTGGCCGTGCCGCTGTACCAGCGCTCGCCCATCTGCTGCTGCGCCGGCACGATGTCGACGAACTCGCCGAGGCTCGCCTCGAGGAAGCCCCAGCTGCGCTCGACATGGCGGATCAGGCTCTGGGCCTTGTACTGCGTCAGCACGCCGATGCGTCGCAGGCCGGAATTGACGCAATTGCCGAGCGCGAAATCGACGATGCGCATCGTGCCGGCGAATGGCACCGCGGGTTTGGCACGGTGGTCGGTCAACTGCCGCAGGCGGCTGCCCCGGCCGCCGGCCAGCACCAGGGTGTAGGTATTTCGAGTCAGCCCACGGCGCGAATCGATGTTCATGGCAGGGGCCTCGAGCGTCGTGGCAGGCCCGCATTCGATCGGCGTCGATGGCCAGCCGCAGGCCGCTTGTGCGAGCAGCGATGCAGGCCCGACACGCCGGCGCGGCGGCGGCACGGCAGATGCGCGAAATGCGGCGCGGTGGCGGGCAGGAGGGTGGCAAGGATCACGGGCACGGCAGGCGAGAAGCGCGAAGTCGCATACCACTGTGCATATCCCCGTCGACCGGGTGGCTGATCCACATCAAGGCGCCGCTGTCGCGCCATGGCTTCTGCATCGCCGGCCGCGGCGCCAAGAGTTATCACCCCAGCGCGGCCGGAACCGGTGCCACGGAGCGGCCGCGGCAACGGCTGCGCGCGGCATCAACCGTGCAGGCTGTTGTACTTGGCCTCCAGCTGATCGCGCGTCTCCGCATGGCCGGGATCGGGAACGATGCAGTCGGCGGGACACACGTCGATGCATTGCGGATCGTCGTGGGCGCCGACGCATTCGGTGCACTTCGCCGGATCGATGACATAGATCGGCGAGCCGACCGCGATCGCTTCGTTCGGGCATACCGGCTCTGCAGGCGTCGCAGGCGGTGCAGTCGTCGTTGATCAGCAGTGCCATCGTGATTTGCTCCAGGAAATCATTGCGGGGATCGGTCGAACGTATCCTAGACGAACTCGCTGGTGTAGGACTTCAGCGCCTTCATGTAGTTGGCACGTTCGAAGGCGTCCGGGTCGGGGCAGGATTGCTGCGACAGCGAGCCCTTCATCTGCGCCACCGAGGTGTACTCGCGTTCGGCCATCCAGTCCCGCACGCCGTGCACGAGGGTGCCGACGTGGGCCGGGCCCCTGGTCAGCAGGCTGCTGGCCAGCATCACGCAATCGGCGCCCGCCAACAGCAGCTTGAGCACGTCGTCGGGGGTGTGCGCACCGCC
The DNA here is from genome assembly GCA_963840805.1 of uncultured beta proteobacterium. GTDB lineage: Bacteria > Pseudomonadota > Gammaproteobacteria > Burkholderiales > Burkholderiaceae_C > CADEEN01. The sequence continues at coordinate 26,454 of CAWJAJ010000007.1, forward strand.
GGTGGCGGCCAGGCTGGCATCGATGCGGCCGCGCAGGATCGCGATCCAGCGCAGCGCCAGACGCAGTTCGTCGGAGGTCGACAGCACCAGGTGCGGCGCCACCTCGAGGTCCTCGAGCACGATGTCGGGTTGCAGGAAGCGGTTGAACAGCACCAGCCCCGAAGCGCCGGCCTTCGTCAGCCGTGCCGCCATGTTGGCCATCGCGCTGAAGAAGGGCGCCACCTTGACGGCCACCGGCAGCTTCACCTGCCGCGTCACCGACTCGACCAGATCGACGTAGCGCTGCTCGACCACGGCGCTGGTGTCGTCGACGCTGGCGGCGAGGAAGTACACGTTCAGCTCGATCGCGTCGGCGCCGGCGTCCTCGATCTGGCGCGCGATGCTGGTCCAGCCGCCCGGCGTGTGGCCGTTCAGGCTGGCGATCACCGGCACCGACAGCGCCTTCTTGGCATCGGCGATCAGCTTCAGGTACTGGTCCGGCCCGGTGCGGTAGTTCTGCATCTCCGGGAAGAAGCCGCTCGCCTCCGGCGACAGCTCGGCGCCATACATCATCAGGTTGTGGGTGGCCATCTCGTCGTGCTCGATCTGCTCCTCGAACAGCGACGGCAGCACGACGGCCGCGACACCGGCGGCCTGCAGCCGCTTGAGGCTGTCGATCGAGCTGGTCAACGGCGACGCGGACGCGACGATCGGATGCTGCAGTTCGAAGCCGAGGTAGCGGGTCCGAAGATCGACGCTCATGATGTTGCCTCCTTGTTTGCCGCCGCGGCGGGCTGGTCGTCGCCGCTGTCGATGCTCGCCTTGCCCTCCTCCGTGACCACGCGGTGCACGCCGGCGATCTGCTCGTAGAGCTGCCAGCGTGCGTCGGCGTCGTGCTGCGCGGACTTCATCAACTGTTTCGACCGCGCCGGGTCGGACTGGGCCAGCATCGCGTAGCGGCCTTCCTTCATCGCCACCTGCTCGAGCGGCAGGGTCGGCTTGCGCGAGTCGAGCTTCAGCGGCTGGTCGGCGCCGCCCATGCCCAGCCGCGGGTCGTAGTGGTACAGCGTGAGGTAGCCGCTCTTGACGAGATCGCGCTGGTGGCTCATGCCGGTGGTCATGTCGATGCCGTGCGCGATGCAGTGGCTGTAGGCGATGATCAGCGACGGCCCGTTCCACGCCGCGGCCTCCTGGAAGGTGCGCACCGTTTGCACCGGATTGGCGCCCATCGCCACCTGGGCCACGTAGACGTTGCCGTAGGCCATCGCGATCATGCCGAGGTCCTTCTTGCCGATCGCCTTGCCCGCGGCGGCGAACTTGGCCACCGCGCCGCGCTGGCGTGGATTTCGACGCCTGCCCGCCGGTGTTGCTGTAGACCTCGGTGTCGAGCACCAGGATGTTGACGTTGCGGCCCGAGGCCAGCACATGGTCGAGACCGCCGTAGCCGATGTCGTAGGCCCAGCCGTCGCCGCCGACGATCCAGACGCTGCGCACGACCAGGCTGTCGGCCACCGCCAGCAGCCGCCCGGCCTCGGGGAAGCGCAGCGTCGGCAGGATCGCCTTGAGTTGCTTGACGCGTTCGCGCTGCAGCCGGATCTGTTCGTCGTTGTCCTGCGGCGCCTCGAGCAATGCGGTGGCCAGCGCTTCGCCGATCTCCGCACGCATCTCGAGCACCAGCATCAGCGCCAGATCGCGCTGCGCGTCGAGCGCCAGCCGCATGCCCAGGCCGAACTCGGCGTTGTCCTCGAACAGGCTGTTGGCCCAGGCCGGGCCCTGGCCGGCGGCGTTCTGCGACCACGGCGTCGACGGCAGGTTGCCGCCGTAGATCGACGAGCAGCCGGTGGCATTGGCGATCACCAGGTGGTCGCCATAGAGCTGCGACAGCAGCTTCAGGTACGGCGTCTCGCCGCAGCCCGAACAGGCGCCCGAGTACTCGAACAGCGGCATGGCGCAGTTGCGAGCCGCGCAGGCCGTCGATGCTGTCCATCGACGGGCGCACCTCGGGCAGGCTCAGGTAGAAGTCGTAGTTGGCGCGCTCGGCCTCGAGGTGCTCGAGCTTGGGCGCCATGTTGATGGCCTTGTGCTTGACCGGCGGTCTTGCTGCGCGTCGGGCAGACGTCGACGCAGATGCCGCAGCCGGTGCAATCGTCGGGGGCGACCTGCAGGCTGTACATCAGGCCGTCGAGCGGGCCGCCGTCCTTGCGCGCCCACGGCACGGCCTTGAAGCCCGCCGGTGCGCGCTTCATCTCTTCGGCCGGGAACACGTTCATGCGGATCGCCGCGTGCGGGCACACCAGCGGGCAGATCGCGCACTGCGTGCAGATCGTCTCGTCCCAGATCGGGATCTCGTGCGCGATGCTGCGCTTTTCCCACTGCGTGGTGCCGGTCGGGAAGGTGCCGTCGACCGGCATCGCCGAGACCGGCAGCAGATCGCCCTTGCCGTCGAGCATCATCGCCGTCACGCGCTGCACGAAATCGGGCGCCGCACGCGCCACGGCCGGGCGGCGCGTCAGGTACGAGTCGGCGCGGCCGGGCAGCGGCACCTCGCGCAGCGCCGCCAGCGAGGCGTCGACCGCGGCGAAGTTGCGCGTGAGCACGCTCTCGCCGCGCTTGCCGTAGGTCTTGCGGATCGCCTCCTTGATCTTCGCGATCGCCTCTTCGCGCGGCAGGATGCCCGAGATCGCGAAGAAGCAGGCCTGCGTCACCGTGTTGATGCGGCCGGCCAGCCCGGCCTGCTGTGCCACCGCCAGCGCGTCGACGACGTAGAACTTGAGCTTCTTGGCGAGGATCGTCTCCTGCGCCTCGCGCGGCAGCTTGGCCCACACCTGCTCGGGGCCGTAGGGGCTGTTGAGCAGGAAGGTGGCGCCCGGGCGCGCCAGCGCCAGCACGTCGAGCTTTTCCATGAACTCGAACTGGTGGCAGGCGACGAAGTCGGCGCGGTCGATAAGGTAGGTCGATTCGATCGGCTTGGGCCCGAAGCGCAGGTGCGACACGGTGATCGCGCCCGACTTCTTGCTGTCGTAGACGAAGTAGCCCTGCGCGTGCAGCGGCGTGTTCTCGCCGATGATCTTGACCGTGTTCTTCGTCGCACCGACCGTACCGTCGGCGCCCAGGCCGTAGAACACCGCTCGCGTGACGCCCGCGGACTCGGTATCGAAGGCAGGGTCCCACTTCAGCGACAGGTGGGTGACGTCGTCGACGATGCCGACGGTGAAGTGACGCTTCGGTTTCGGCGCCCGCAATTCGTCGAGTGCCGCCTTGGCCATCGCCGGCGTGTATTCCTTGGACGAGAGGCCATAGCGGCCGCCGATGACGCGCGGCGCCGGCGTGCCTTCGGGCCAGGCCTCGACCAGCGCGGTCACCACGTCCTGGTACAACGGCTCGCCGATCGCGCCCGGTTCCTTGGTGCGGTCGAGCACGGCGATCGAACGCACGGTCTTGGGCAGCGCCGCCACGAAGGCCTGCGTGTCGAACGGCCGGTACAACCGCACCGTGATCAGGCCGACCTTCTCGCCCGCGGCGACGAGCTTGGCCACCGCCTCGCGCGAGGCACCGACGCCGGAGCCCATCTGCACCAGCACGCGCTCGGCGTCGGGGGCGCCGCTGTACCAGAACAGGCTGTAGCGGCGGCCGGTCAGCGCCGCGAAGCGGTCCATCGCCTGCTGCACGGTGCCCGGCACGGCGTCGTAGTACGCGTTGCAGGCCTCGCGCGCCTGGAAGAAGACATCGGGGTTCTGCGCCGTGCCGCGCAGCACGGGCTTGTCGGGATTCAGCGCGCGGCCGCGGTGCGCCTTGACCAGGTCC
>CAWJAJ010000008.1:0-136014 GCA_963840805.1 uncultured beta proteobacterium
CGTCGCCGAGCACGGTCAAGCCGCCCTTGGTCACCAGCAGGCCCTCGGCATTGACGTCGAGCGCGCCGGCACGGGTGTAGGCCTCGGTGCCGTCGAGCCCCTGCACGGTCAGCCAGGCGTTGCCCTTCATCGCCACGTCGAGGCTGCGGCCGGTGGCCTGCACCGCGCCGGGCTGGTGGTTGGCACCGACCGTCGATTCGAGCGCGTAGACACGCGTCGACGCCCCGCTGCCCTCCACCGGCACCGCGCGAAACGCCGCCAGCTCGGCGCGAAAACCGACCGTCGAGACGTTGGCCAGGTTGTTGGCGAGCACGTCCTGGCGCTGCATCGCCGCCTTCGCGCCCGACATCGACAGGTAGATCATGCGATCCATCGCGCGGCGCTCCTCGTGGGGTCAGTCGATCAACGCAGGTTGACCAGCGTCTGCAGCACCTGGTCCTGCGTCTTGATCGTCTGCGCGTTGGCCTGGTAGATGCGCTGCGCGGTGATCATGCTGACCAGTTCGGCCGTCAGGTCGACGTTGCTTTCCTCGAGCGCGCCGGACTGCAGCACGCCGAGGTTGCCCTGGCCGGGCACGCCGATGATCGGGTCACCCGACGCGAAGCTGCGCGCCCACGCGTTGCCGCCCTGCGGCTGCAGGCCCTGCGGGTTGCGGAAGGTGGCCAGCTCGATCTGGCCGGCCGGCTTGCTCTGGCCGTTGCTGTAGCGCGCCATCACGATGCCGTTGGCCTCGATGCTGATGCCCGTCAGCTGGCCCGGCGCATAGCCGTCCTGCGTCAGGTCGGTGACGCCGAAACCGGCGCCGAACTGCGTGGCGCCGTCGAGGTCGAGCAGCACGCCGGTCATCGCCAGCGTCTGCGCGCCCGCGCGTTGGTGGTGGCCGGGATGTCGAAGGCCACCGGGCCGACCGGCGCGGTCGGCGCGCCGCCGTTGGCGGGGAAAGCGATGGTCGTGGTCGCCACCGGCGCCAACAGCGTGCCGCTGATCGGCGCGCCGTTGGCGGTGACGAAGACGTTCCAGGTGTCGGTGGCGGCCTTCTGGAAGTAGTAGGTCAGCGCCACGTTCTGGCCCTTGTCGTCGTAGACCGTCAGCGACGTCGCGTTGTTGTAGGTCGTCGGATCGTTGAAGTCGATCGCCGGGCCGACGGTCGGCGCGGTGGTCGCCGCGCGCGAGTCGAGGTTCATCTCGATCTGGATCTCGGTGGTCGCGCTGGGGTTGATGCCGGCGGTCGGCAATTGCAGCGGCACGGCATTGCCGGGCTGGATCACGCCCATGCCGTCGGCCGCGTAGCCCACCAGGCGCAGCGCCTGGTTGTTGACGATGAAGCCATCGCGATCGACCTTGAACTGGCCGTTGCGGCTGTACATCGCGGGGTTGCGTCCATCGCTGACCTGGAAGAAGCCCGCGCCGTTGATGGCCAGGTCCATCGGATTGCCGGTGGTGGTGATGTTGCCTTGGGTGAACTGTTGCGACACCGCCGCCAGCGTGGTGCCGATGCCCACCGCGTTGGCGCCGGCGCCGTTCAGCGCATTGGCGTAGACGTCGCTGAATTCAGCACGCGCCACCTTGGCGCCGAAGGTGTTGGATTGGCAATGTTGTTGCCGATGACCTCGAGGTTCTTGCTGGTCGCGTTGAGGCCCGACAGGCCTTGCTGGAAGCTCATGGTGTGTCCTTCAGTTGAAAGCCTTGATCTGCGAATAGGCGACGCTGCCCGACAGGCGCAGCTCGAGCGTCAGCGTGTCGCCGCCGGTGGCCACCGCGTCGACGCGGTCGCGCATCAGCGGCGTCGCGGGCAGCACCGCCGCGCCGCTCTTGGCGACGATGCGAAAGCGCTCGCCGAGCGAGGCATCGACGCCGGCCGGCGGCGTCCATTCGAAGCCGTGGCGGCCGCTGCCCTCGGCGCCGAGATCGATGGTGTCGATGACGCGTCCGCCGGCATTGAGCACCTCGACCTTCACGCTGTCGGCCGGCGAGGCCAGCTCGAAGCCGCCTTGCACCAGGCCGGCGTCGTTCGCGGCCAGGCGGTCGCCGGCGAGGACCACGTCGCGGCCGACCAGGGCCGCCCCCTGCAACGCCTGCATCTGCACGAACTGCTGGTTCAGGCCCTGCGACCGTGCGTGTTGAGCTTCTCGATGCCGTTGACGGTGTTGATCTGCGCCATCTGGCTCGTGACCTGGGCGTTGTCCATCGGATTCAACGGATCCTGGTTGCTCATCTGCGCCACCAGCAGCTTGAGGAAACGATCCGCGCTGGCGGTGTCGTTCTGCGTCTTGACGGCGTTGGCCGGGCTGCTGTCCAGCGTGGAAAGCGGGTTGACGGTCGACATCGTTCAGTCCCGCCTCAGCCCTGGCCCAGTTGCAGCGTCTTCTGCAGCAGCAGCTTGGCGGTGTTCATCACTTCGACGTTGTTCTGGTACGAACGCGAGGCCGAGATCATGTTGACCATCTCCTCGACGGCGTTGACGTTGCTGTAGGTCACGTAGCCCTCGGCGTCGGCGCCGGGGTGCTTGGGGTCGTGCACGCGGCGGCCCGCGGTGGGGTCCTCGCTGATCGTCGCGACGCGCACACCGGCCGCGCCCTGCGCGCCCATCAGCTCGGTCTGGAACACCACCTGGCGCGCCTTGTAGGCGCTGCCGTCCGGGCCGGCCACGGTATCGGCGTTGGCCAGGTTGCTGGCCACCACGTTCAGGCGCTGGCTCTGCGCCGACACGGCACTGCCGGCGACGTTGAAGATCTGGAACATCGACATGCTTGACTCCTCAGTGGCTTGGCCGCGCCACGCGCGGACCATTACGCTTCGAGCGTCGGGTATTCCCAAGCGCACGCCGCGGATCGGGCTTTGCCCGGCCGCTGGCGTGGCCCCCTCGAGGGGGAGCGGCGAAGCCGCTACGGGGGTGGGTCATCACGACTGGCCCTTGATGGCCTCGAGCATCGTGCGCACGCTGCCGTTGATGAAGCGCAGCGTGGCCTCGTACTTCACGCTGTTGTCGGCAAAGCTGGCGCGCTCGCGGTCCATGTCGACGGTGTTGCGGTCCAGGTTGGTCTGGCTCGGCGTGGCGTAGCGCAGGTTGGCCTCGGCGCGTGCGCCGGCCAGCGGCTGCAGATGGCCGGCCGCGGTGGCGTTCATCTGCCCCGGCGTTGCCAGCTGGCCGGTGGCCTCGCGCAGCGCCGCGGCAAAGTCCATGTCGCGGGCCACGTAGCCCGGCGTATCGGCGTTGGCGATGTTGCTGGCAATCAGGCGCTGGCGCTCCGAGCGCAGCACGAGCGCATCGGCCTGGAAGTTCAGCGTATCGGTCAGTCGGTTGATCATGGGCCGCCCCATTGCGCCCCGTTGGTGAACCAACTTTGCGGGGCATTGCGGCGGATTGTGGGCAGCCCGGCGCAAAACATAAGCGCGATAAGGTGGCGCAAGGCCGGCCATTTCGATGCACCGGGGCCGCTCGCCGACCATAAAGTGCTGGGCGTGAAACAAGGTTTCCTGTCCTGCCTGTGCGCTGCTGCTCGCGCTGGCCTCGGCACCCGTGCGCGCCCTCGACTCGACGGTGGAAGAACGCGTGCAGCAATTCGCACTCGAGGCCTCGCGCCACGCCAGCGCGCCCGGGCTGCGCGTGCAGGTGCGCGTGGGCACGCTCGACGCGCGCCTGCGCCTGGCCCCTTGCGGCGCCGTGCAGCCCTACCTGCCTGCCGGCACGCGCCTGTGGGGCGCCACCCGCATCGGCCTGCGCTGCGCCGATGGCGTCGCGCGCTGGAACGTGTTCCTGCCGATCCAGGTCGATGTCTTCGGCATCGCGCTCGTCGCCGCCGCGCCGCTGCCCGCCGGCGCGGTGCTCGCGGCCGACCACCTGCGCAGCACCGAAGTCAACCTGGCGGCATCACCGGCCGCGGCGCTGACGCAACAGGCCCTTGCCGTCGGCCGCACGCTGGCGCGCCCGCTGGCGGCCGGCGATACCGTGCATGCCACCGATTTGCGCGCACGCCAATGGTTTGCGGCCGGCGACACCGTGCGCATCGTGGCCGCCGGCGCAGGCTGGCGCATCAGCGGCGAGGGCCAGGCGCTGGCCGCCGGGCCTGGAGGGCCAGACGGTGCGCGTGCGCACCGAGTCGGGCCGCGTCGTCAGCGGGCTGGCGGTGGCCGAACGGTTGATCGAGGTGCCGTTGTGAGCGTGACAATTGCACGCCTGCGCGGCCATGCGCCCGGTGCCGTCAACGCCGGGTCGGCGCGTGAAATCTGAAAAAAGTCCTAAAGTGCCCGCGCCAGGCACCGATAGCCAACGCATGTGCAGGAAACCGGCAGCCCCGCGATGCGGCGGCACGGCCGGCCCGCCGCCGGTTCCAGGAGCATCAGCATGAAGATCGGTTCCATCGACAACAGCAAGCCCATCGCGCCCGCCTCGGGGGCCACGACGGCCCGCGACGGTGCCACGCCCCTCGGCGACAAGTTGCCTGCCGGCGCAGCGGCGCCCGAGGCCAGCGCCAAGGTGGCGTTGTCGCCGGCCGCTGCGTCGCTGGTGAGCGAGGCCAATGCCGACTTCGACGCCGAAAAGGTGGCGCGCATCGCCCAGGCCATCCGCGACGGCAAGTTCGAGATCAATGCCGAAGCGATCGCCGACAAGCTGATCGCCAACGCGCAGGAACTGCTCGGCGGCCCGCAGCACTGAGCGCCCCCATGCCCAAGCGCCACACAGACGCCGCGGCGGCGCACACGCCGGCCGCCACGCTCGAAGCCTCCGTCGACGCCATCGAGTGGCATCTCGATGCCCTCGGCGCCGCCATGCGCGACCGCGATTCGCAGGCCATCGAGAGCCACGCCGCGGCACTGCACCGCGCGCTGGCGACGGCCATCCACCGCTTCAGCGATGCCGCGCGCCTGCAGGGCGGCGTGCCCCCGCCGCTGCGGCAGCGCCTGGCGCGGGCCGGCGGCCTGGTCGCCGCCCAGCGCGAAAGCCTGGCGCGCGCCACCGCGGCGCTCGATCGCGCCATCGACGTGCTGATGCCGGCACCGCTGCCTCCCGCGCTGTATGGCCAGGCCGGCCAGGCGGCGCGCACTTCGACAAGCGGCTGCTTGCACGCCTGATACGGAGTTGCGTTCGATCGACAAGGTGTGGCGTGCGCTGGGTGCGCTGGCTGAGCGCGTGTCGGTGCTGGGTTGCCCGCTGACGGCCACGTGATTCGTTGAACGCGAAGGTATGCGCGCGGCGGCGACCGGGCAGGCTTGGCTGCGCGCCGCCCGATATCGGTGCTCGCCAAGCCTGCCCGGCCACCGCCGTGCCAGCATGTGGGCAAGCGGGCATTCGAACGCCGCCCTGTTGTTGCGGCCGGGGGTGGGGCCTGCCGGTCGAGCACCGATATCGGGCGGCGCGCAGATCGGCAGGCCCCACTCCCGGCCGTGCACGGTGCCCGCAGTCGACACCGAAGCAACCCGCCGAAATGCTCCGGACAACGAACCGTCGGCATCGCAGCCACCACAAGGAGCACGCCGTTCTTTCAGGCGATTGAACGCAAATCGGTATGAGCCCTCCAGCGCGCTGGCCTGCGCCAACCGGGCGCCGGTGCCGCGCGCGCGAGTCACGCCCCCGCTCGAAGGCAATGCCGTCAAGTCATCGGCACGCGCTCCCGTTCCACGCTGCGCACGTGGCGCGACAGGTGATAGGCCAGCAACTTCACGTCCTCGGCGACGAGTCGCGTCGGCTCGATCGACAGGAATGCCGGCAGCCCCTTGGGCTCCATCACCCACACGGCACGCCGCACCCCCTGCGCCGCCTCGACGAACCAGCCGGGGAATACCACCACCGGCTGCACCTCGATGCGGCGGCCGGTGCTCTCAGACAACAGGCCGCGCAGCCAGTGGGCCTGCGCCTTGGCCTGCACCAGCGGGTTGCGATCGGGCTCACGGCCGGCCACCGTGAGCGTGTTGCCGTCGTAGACGATGCGCGCATCGCCGCGCTGCGGCTTGCTCCAGGTCTTGGTCTCGATCGTGAAGACGCCGGCCGGGCCGATCAGCACATGGTCGATGTTGAAGCCCTCGCCGATCAGATCGTGAAAGACCTGGTAGCCCTGCGAGCGCAGGCGCTCGAGGAACTGGCCGACGGCCCTTTCGCCTTCGATACCCTGGCGCAGAGCGCGCATCGTCGGCCGCAGCCGGTACACGCGCCAACCGAAGAACGCCGACATGGCAAGGGCGCAGACAGACACCAACCACGGATGCGGCGGCATGGGCCTGAAGTAACGCATCCACTCCCAGCCAGCGAGCACGACAAGGAAGACCGCGATCAGCGCCCACGGCTCCAGCTTGTCGTCCCAGATCGCCGAGCGCTGCTCCATCAGCGACTGCCCCGGCATGCGGAGCGGCTTGTCCTTGATCGGTGAGCGGGTGGGTTCCGTCATCGCGTTTCAGTGCTGCGCATCGCGCATCGCGTCGACGATGCGCATCGTCTCGACGCTGACCGTCGTCACGCGAGCCAGCAGGTCGATGACCTTTTCCTTGTGGTCGGCGAAGCGGTAGGTGTCGAACCTGGCGCGGATGGTCGGGTCCTTGGGTTTCTTTTCCTTGTACGGGTCGAGCACCCCGTCGATCGCGCAGCGGTTGCCGCACGGGTAGCCGCGCTTGAACTTGAAGGCGATCTCGTCGTCGAGGTCGTCCTTCGCGTCCTTGGCTTCCCAGTAGCCGAAGGGCACGCGCAGCTCGTGCAAGAGCGCACCATCGACGAAGCGTGCGTCCTTGGTCGCGCTGTCGAGCTTGTATTCGGGGATGAACTGCAGCTCGTGCTGCTTGCCCCAGCCCTTGAGCAAATCCTTGAAGGCTTCGCGCACCACCGATTCGCGGTGCGTGCCACCGATCTTCTTCAGGCGGTCGAGCTCGGCGAGGTATTGGTTGATCAGGACCTGGCTCATGGGGCGGGACGATAGCCGATGCCCGCAGCGTCGCCGGCGCGTTGACAATTCGCAGGCCGGGCTCGATGCCGCTGTGGCTCACTGAGTGCGGTGTGCGTTTGGTTCGCACAAGATTGACTCTTCCCGGCAAGCGAACATGAAGACCACTGCCCTCTGCCTGATCGCCGCGGCCCTCGCTGCGTGCTCCACGCCGCCCGCCGATCCGAAACCCAGTTCCGGCGAACAGCTCGCGCAGGCAGCCACCACGCCACTGACGGATCTGAACCTGGTGCGTGCCGACATTCCGCCGGTGCTGGCGGCGGCGCAGAAGGCGCCCTACGCCGTGCCGTCCGACCGCAGTTGCGAGGCCCTGGCCAAGGACGTGCAGGCGCTCGACGCGGCGCTCGGTGCCGACCTCGACACCCCGGCCACGGCCGCCAACCCGAGCCTGGTAGAGCGTGGCGGCGATGTGGCGATGGTGGCGGTGCACGACGCGGCGGGCGGCATCGTTCCGTTCCGCGGCTGGGTGCGCAAACTCACCGGCGCCGAGCGCTATGCCAAGGACGTGGCGGCAGCGATCGCGGCCGGCACGATCCGCCGCGCCTACCTCAAGGGCCTGGGCCAGTCGGCCGGCTGCCCGGCGCCGGCGGCACCACGCCATTGAGTGTGGAGATCGGCAACGAGCCGGCGTGCCGTTGCGGATTCAATTGCGCGCACCGCGCGCGGGCGGGAGTGGGGCCTGCCGGTCTGTGCGCCGCCCGATATCGGTGCTCGACCGGCAGGCCCCACTCCCGCCCGAAGCAACCGCGTGGTGTTCGAATGCCGGAATACGCCTACGTCGACACGGCGGTGGCCGGGCAGGCTTGGCGAGCACCGATATCGGGCGGCGCGCAGCCAAGCCTGCCCGGTCGCCGAAGCGCGCCATACATGGCAGTCAGGCGATCAGAAACAGCGGCGCGGTAGCCACCGCCAAGACGCGCCTGACGCGGCCGCGTCAATGCTCGCGCAGCTTGACGCGCAGCCGCGCGATGCTCTGGCTGTGCAGCTGGCACACGCGCGATTCGGTCACGCCGAGCACGGCGGCGATTTCCTTCAGGTTCATGTCGTGCTCGTAGTACATGCTCATCACGTACTGCTCGCGTTCGGGCAGCAGCTTGATGGCCTCGACCAGCGCTTCGCGCATGCGGTGGTCCTGCAGCATGCGCCAGCGGGTTGGCGTCTTCGTCGGCGACATGGCGGTCGAGGTAGTCGTCGTCGCCGTCGCCGCCGCCGCTCATGTCTTCCAGGTAGACCAGCTGGGTGCCGCGCACCTTGCCCAGCAGCTCCTGGTACTCGGCCAGGCTCACGCCCATCTCGGCGGCGATCTCGCTCTCGGCCGGCGCGCGGCCGAACTGCTGCTCGAGCTTGTGCACCGCGGCTTCGATCTGGCGCTGCTGCTTGCGGTTGCCGCGGCTCATCCAGTCGCTGCCGCGCAGCTCGTCGAGCATGGCGCCGCGGATGCGCTGGGTGGCGAAGGTCTCGAACTGCACGCCCTGCGCGGCGTCGAAGCGGCCAGCGCATCGTTCAGGCCGATCATGCCGACCTGGATCAGGTCGTCGAGCTCGACGTTGGCCGGCAGCTTGGCGATCATCTGGTGCGCCAGGCGCCGCACCAGCGGGCTGTACTGCTTGAGCATCGCGCTGTTGTCGAGGCGGCCTTGGCGGTGTACATGTCAGACGGCTCCGGACGTTCTTCGGTTTCGGGTTCGAGGGTGCAGCAGGCCGTGCACCAGCCGCGCCAGCGCCGCGCGGCGCTGGCGCTGTCGGTCGGATCGACGCAGGCCCAGTCGTGCAGCGCGGCGCCGACGAAGCGGTCGGCGGTCAGCGCCAGCTGCTCGGCGATGCGCGGCACGCGCGGTGCTGGGGCGCGGCGGCCAGCAGCAGGTCGAACGCCATCAGGCTGTGGCGCTGCGCCAGCAGCTTCAGGCCGGCGTAGGCCTGGGTCACGCTGGCCGGGTGGTCGGCCGCGAGCAGCAGCGGGCGCACCGCGCGGCCGGTGAACAGGCGGCCGAGGTCGGACGCCTCGGCGTGCACGATGACCACGTCGGCCAGCGGGGCGGCGTCGGTGCAGCGCGCTGAGGAAGCTGGCACTGGAGCCGCGGGTGTTGACGTGGCGCAGCGGCAGGCCGCGCGCGGCCAGGTAGTCCAGGCCCGGCGCCAAGTGGCTCGATGCCGGCGGCAAGGTCCAGCGCCGCCAGTTCGGGCGGCGCGCGGCGCGCTGGCCGCGGCGTCGACCACCAGCGTGTGCCGGCCGGCTGCGCTGCAGGCACTGGCCAGCCGCTCGAGCACCAGGCCGGAGAACGCCAGCGCGGCGTTGGCGACCACCGGCGACGAAACGCGGCCGCTGCGCGCCGAACAGCCGGCGCAGGCCGTCGGCCTGGTCGGACGGCTGTACGCGGGGCCGAGGCCGTAGGGCTCGAACGCGCGGGACGGGAAGTGCGTGCAGCGCTGGCAGTCGCGAGGCTCAGGCGTGGAGCGCCGCACCGCTGCGGGCGCCATCGCCGGCACCGCGTGCGGCCGGCAAACACCAGGCTGACTTCGCCGGCGTCGAGCTTCCAGCTCGGCGTGGCGTGGGCGCGCAGCGCGCGCTGCACCAGCGCCTGCGCCGACAGGCGGTGCCAGTCCTCGGGCACGCGCTGGCCGTTGGCCACGCCGATCACCTTGAGCTTGTGGCGGATCACCGCGTCCAGCGCCGGGCCGAGCTTGACGGCCTCGTCGATCTTCGACAGCACCACGCCGCGGCAGGTGGCGGCGCGGTAGGAGATCATCACGTCCTCGATCGTCTCGCCCTGCGCCGCGGCGTTGACCACCAGCAGCTTCTGGATCGAGCGGTGGCTCAGCATGTCCAGCAGCTCGCGGGTGCGGGCGTCGCGCTGGGCCATGCCGGCGGTGTCGATCAGCACCATCTTCTTGGCCGACAGCAGGTCGAGCAGGTCTTCGAGCGAGGCGCGGTCGTGCGCGGTGTGCACCGGCACGCCGAGGATGCGGCCGTAGGCGCGCAGCTGTTCCTGGGCGCCGACGCGGTAGGCGTCGAGCGTGATCAGGCCCAGGTTGCCGGCGCCGTGCTTGGTGGCGAAGGCGGCGGCGATCTTGGCCGTGCTGGTGGTCTTGCCGACGCCGGTGGCGCCGATCAGCGCGAACACGCCGCCGTCGTCTTCGAGCGCCGGCTCGCGCTCGGCCGGTGAGCAGGTTGCGCTCGAGCACGCCGGCGGCCCAAGCCGCTTCGTCGGCGCAGTCGGCGGGCAGGCCGTCGACGAGCTTGCGGATCAGCGCCGGCGAAAAGCCGCAGTCGAGCAGCTTCTGCGTCAGGCCGCGCCTGGCGGGCTGGCGCTGCAGCTTTTCCATGAAGGCCAGCGCGCCGAAGCGCTCTTCGATCAGGCCCTTGACCTGGCGCAGCTCGTGCAGCATCGTCTGCTCGCGGCGCGCGCGGTCGGCGCTGTTCGGCGGCCTGTCGCCAGCGACGGCACGTCGCCGTAGCGGATCTCTTCGCGCAGCATCGGCGGCAGGCTGGCCGGGTGGCTGCCCGGTGCGACCGACGCGACCGGTGCCATCGGTGCAACGGGCGCCGCTGCGCGCGACGGCGCGGCCGGCGCGCTCAGGCGCGGCAGCGGGCGCCAGGTACGGCGGGCTGCGGCGATCTCGGCCTGGCGGCGCTTCAACATGCGCTCGCGCACATAGTCCTGGAACGACAGCGTGCTCATCGACAAGCTGCTTCGACATCCTGCTGCACCGTCGGCTCGACGCGGTGCCGGCGCGGCCGGCGGCGGCCAGCGGCGCGGTGCTGCGCACCTGCTCGATCTGCGACAGGCTCTCCGGCGCCATCGCCAGCACCTCGACGCCTTCGGCGCAGGGCCGCGTCGACAGCACCACGGCGTCGTCGCCGAAGGCCTGGCGCACCAGGGCAGGGCCTCGCGCGGGGTGCGGGCGGTGAAGCGTTTGACGTTCATGCTGCGGCTCCGATGACTTGGGCCGATGCGGATCGAATGGGTGTCGGGAATCTCACTGTGGCCGAGCACCTTCAGGCGCGGCGCGGCGCGCTTCAGCAGCCGCGCCATCGGCGCGCGGATCAGGTCGGGCACCAGCAGGCAGGCCGGCACGCCCAGGTCTTCCTGGCGCTCGGCGGTATCGGCGGCGCTGCGCGTCAGCGTGTCGGCCACGCCGGGGTCGAGCGCGGCGCCGTGCGGGCTGGTCAGCGCCTGCGTCACCAGGCGTTCGAGGTCGGGGTCGAGCGCGATCACGTCGAGCTCGCTGCGTCGGGCCGTAGATCTGCTGCACGATCGCCGGCGCCAGGTGCACGCGGATGCGCCGCGCCAGTTCGCCGGCGTCGGTGACGGTGGCCGCGTGCTCGGCCAGGCACTCGACGATCGAGCGCATGTCGCGGATGTGCACGCCCTCTTCCAGCAGCAGCTGCAGCACCTTCTGCAGGGTGGCGATACCGACCATCTTGGGGACCACGTCTTCGATCAGTTTGGGGGCCAGCTTGGTCACATGCTCGACCAGCTGCTGGGTCTCGACACGACCCAGCAACCGGGCTGCATGTACTTGCATCAAGTGTGAAAGGTGGGTCGCCACCACGGTCGAGCAATCAACCACCGTAAAGCCGCTCATTTGGGCCAGCTCGCGCTGGCGCTCCTCGATCCACACCGCGGGCAGGCCGAAGGCCGGGTCGGTGGTGCGCGGTGCCGATCAGGGGCTGCGTCGCGCCGCCGGGGTTGATGGCCAGCAGCATGCCGGGGAAGGCCTCGCCCTCGCCGACCACCGCGCCGCGCAGCGTGACGCGGTAGGCGCTGGGCTTCAGATCGAGGTTGTCGCGGATGTGCACCGGCGGCGGCAGGAAGCCGACGTCCTGCGCGAACTTCTTGCGCACGCCCTTGATGCGGCCCAGCAGGTCGCCGCCGCGCTGCGCTTGTCGACCAGCGAGATCAGGCGGTAGCCGACCTCGAGGCCGAGCGTGTCGACCGGCTGCAGGTCGTCCCAGCTGGCCTCGGGGTTGGCCTCGCGCGCCTGCTCGCGGCGTCACGGGCTTGGCCGCGGCGGCCTTGCGGTCGCGCTCGCGCATCGCCCAGGCGCCCCAGCCGATGCCGCCGGCGATCAGCAGGAACACGATGTTGCGGCATGCCCGGGATCAGGCCGAGCGCGCCGATGATCGCCGGCGGTGAGGGCCAGCGAACGCGGCGAGTTGAACACCTGGTTGCGGATCTGCGCGCCGACGTCGGTGCCCTTGCCGACGCGCGACACCACCATCGCCGCGGCCACCGAGATCAGCAGCGCCGGGATCTGCGCCACCAGCGCGTCGCCGACGGCCAGCAGGATGTAGCTGTCGGCCGCCTGCGCCGCCGACAGGCCGTGCTGCGCCACGCCGATGACGAAGCCGCCGACGATGTTGATGAACAGGATCAGCAGGCCGGCGATCGCGTCGCCGCGCACGAACTTGCTGGCACCGTCCATCGAGCCGAAGAACTCGGCCTCCTCGCCGACTTCGGCGCGGCGCCGCTTGGCCTCCTCCTCGTCGATCAGGCCGGCATTGAGGTCGGCGTCGATGGCCATCTGCTTGCCGGGCATGGCGTCCAGCGTGAAGCGCGCGCCGACTTCGGCGATGCGCTCGGCGCCCTTGGTGACGACGATGAAGTTGATCACCACCAGGACCGCGAAGACGATCAGGCCGACCGCGAAGTTGCCGCCGATCAGGAAGTGGCCGAACGACTCGATCACCTTGCCGGCCGCGCCGGTGCCGGTGTGGCCTTCGAGCAGCACCACGCGCGTCGAGGCCACGTTCAGCGACAGGCGCAGCAGCGTGGTCACCAGCAGCACGGCGGGGAAGGCCGCGAAGTCGAGCGGCCGCACCATGTTGGCCGCGACCATCATCACCATCAGCGCCATCGCGATGTTGAAGGTGAACAGCAGGTCGAGCGCGAAGGCCGGCAGCGGCAGCACCATCATCGCCAGCACCATGACGATGAACAGCGGCGCCATCAGGTTCTTCACCATGCCTCGCGTGCGGGCCGAGCCAGGCGTTCAGGCGTTGCATCAGAGCGTTCACGCGTCAGCTCCGGTGCCAACGGCCAAGCCGTGGTGCGGGTCGAGTTCTGGCAGGCACCGGCAGGTCCGGCAGCGCCGCGGGCGCCGCGCCGTGCCCGGCCATCGCCGCGCGCAGCTGGTAGACGTAGGCCAGCACCTGCGCCACCGCGGCGAACAGCGCCGTCGGCACTTCGCGGTCGAGCTCGGCGTGGGCGTACAGCGCACGCGCCAGCGGCGGCGCCTGCAGCACCGGCACCTGCGCCTCGTTGGCGATGTCGCGGATGCGCAGCGCCATCAGGTCGGCGCCCTTGGCCACCACGCGCGGCGCGGTCATCGTCGCGTCGTCGTACTTCAGCGCGACCGCATAGTGCGTCGGGTTCATCACCACCAGGTCGGCGTGCGGCACGGCGGCCAGCATGCGGCGCTTGGCGATCTCGCGCATGCGCGCCTTCATCTTCGCCTTGACCTCGCCGTTGCCCTCGAGTTGCTTGAACTCCTGCTTGAGTTCCTGGTGGCTCATCTTCAGGCGGTCGAGCAGCCACTTGCGCTGCAGCGGCACGTCGATCAGCGCGAACAGCGCCAGCGCCAGCAGCAGCAGCACCAGTCCGCCGTGCAGCGTGGCCGAGGCCTGCGCCAGCGCCGCCGGCAGCGGCAGCGCCAAGCGTGGCCATGAAGGCCGGCAGCTGCGCGCGCAGGTAGAGCGCGCCGATCGTGCCCAGCACCAGCGCCAGCACGCAGGCCTTGCGCGTCTCACCGAGCTGGTGTTTGGAAAACATGCGCCCGAAACCCGCCAGCGGATTGAGCTTGCCGAAGTTGGGCGCCATCGGCTTGGTGGTCCAGTTCCAGCCACCGCTGACCACGCTCGCGGCCAGCGCCACGGCCAGCATCGCGCCGCCCAGCGGCAGCACCAGCCACATCATCTTCAGCCCCAGCGCCGCCAGCCGTGCCGTCATCGCATCGGGCTCGGCGAGCGTGCGGGCATCGAACTGCAAGCCCGAGGCGAGCAGTTGCTTCAGCCAACCGGCCACGGCGGGCGCCATCGCGGCCAGCAACGCACCGCCCGCGGCGATCGCGGCAAAGTGCCCCAGATCCCGCGAGCGCGCGACCTGGCCCTCCTCGCGCGCTTTCTTGATCTTGCGCTGCGAGGCGGGGAGGTGACGATCCTGGGCAGAGTCGGCCATGGTCTTGCCATGGTGTCGCGCGGCGAGGAAAACTTAAGGTTGATAAGCGGGTGTTATCTGGCGTTTCTTCTGCCTGCGGCAGTCGGCGCCGGGTCTCGCCCTGGCGGGCAGCCACTTTGTGTCCGCCTAATTTCTGCTGCGCTGCCGAGTCGGCGCGGGAGTGCCCCGGCGGCTGTCGCCGACATGCTCTTTCTGCTGGCTCAGAAAGAAAGCAACCAAAGAAAGAACGCCTGAACACGTGCTCATTCGCGCCTGCGGTCTCGATTGAAGCCGGCGTCCTGCCGCAAGGCCTGACCCGGTACGGGCTCAAGTTGCGATTGCAGCGCGGCGCACCGCGCTTGGGCTACGACTGAGACATGCGGGGGCCCGGCTGGCTCAGTGCAACCGCACGAAAGCCCGGACATCCCCTGGGTGTGCGGGCGGCCAGACGACGTCATCGCGCACACCAACACAAAAATTCGTGTTGGGCTCTTTCTCTTTGGTTACTTTCTCTTTGAGCCAGCAAAGAGAAAGTGACTGCCAGCCGGGGCACTCCCGGCGCCGACTGCCGCAGGCAGAAGAACCGCCTCTACGGCAGCAGATTCAAGGCCCCGAAGCGGGCAGCAAGGCTGCAGCGGCAGCCTCCGAATCAAGGGCCTGCGCCAGCTCCGGCGCGGTACGGAACATGCGGTCTTCGGCATCGCGGTTCATCACGATGATGCTGATGCGGCGGTTGCTCGGCGCAGCCGGGTCGCCGGCGACGAAGGGCTGGCTCGAGGCCAGGCCCTGCACGCGCAGGATGCGGTCGTCGGGCAGGCCGCCGGCGATCAGCTCGCGGCGCGACGCATTGGCGCGGTCGGCCGAGAGCTCCCAGTTGCTGTAGCCGCGCTCGCCGCCGGAAAACGGCTGCGCGTCGGTATGGCCTTCGAGCGTGAGGCGGTTCGCGACTTCGTTGAGCACCAGGCCGATTTCGCGCAGCAGTTCACGCATGTAGGGCTGCACCACCGCCGAGCCGCTGGCGAACATCGGCCGGTTCTGGTCGTCGACGATCTGGATGCGCAGGCCGTCGCGCGTCATGTCCAGCCGCAGTTGCGAGGCCATCGGGGCCAGCTTCGAGCTCGCGGCAATCTTGGCCTCGACCTTCTTCTTCAAGTCTTCGAGCCGCGCGACCTCGGCGCGCACCTGTTCCTGCTTCAACGCGTGCAGGTTGACGGTGTCGCGCTTGGCCTCGATCTCGCCGCGCTTGACCTGGCCGGTGGTACGCGTCAGGTCCTGGCCGCCGCCCTTGACGACATGCGAGGCATCGCCGGCGCCCGATCCCGACGACAGCAGAGCGATCTTCAGCGGCGAGCTGAAGTAGTCGGCGATGCCCTTCTTGTCGCCTTCGGTGGTGGAGCCCAGCAGCCACATCAGCAGGAAGAACGCCATCATCGCCGTCACGAAGTCGGCGTAGGCGATCTTCCAGGCGCCGCCATGGTGGCCATGGCCGCCCTTCTTGATCTTCTTGACGATGATCGGCTGCAGTTTCTTGGCGTCACCGGCCATCATTGGCCCCCCCCGAAGCGCCTGCGGCGCTCCCCCCCAGGGGGGCTGAGGCCCGCGGCTCCAAGCCGACCTGCGTCGGCGCGGGCCGAGGGATGGCCGCGTCCCGCGGCCATGCGGCCTGCAAGGCCCGCTGGTGGCCCGGCAGAGCCGGTTCCACGGCGGCCGCTGGGTTGCGGCTCGTGGTCGCGGTCACTTCTTGCCCTTCACGTGGCTTTCGAGTTCAGCGAAGGTCGGGCGCTCGGTGGAATACAGCACCTTGCGGCCGAACTCGACGGCCACCTGCGGCGCGTAGCCCTGCATCGAGGCCAGCAGCGTGGTCTTGATGCATTGCAGTTCCTTGCCGCTCTCGTCGACCTTCTGCTCCAGCAGGCCGGCCAGCGGCTCGGCGAAGGCGTAGGCCAGCAGGATGCCGAGGAAGGTGCCGACCAGCGCCGAGCCGATCATCCCGCCGAGCACCGCCGGCGGCTGGCCGACCGAGCCCATGGTGTTGACCACGCCGAGCACGGCCGCCACGATGCCGAAGGCCGGCAGGCCGCCGGCCAGCCGCTGCAGCGCGGCGACCGCAGCGTGGGCCTCGTGGTGGTGGGTCTCGATCTCGCTGTCCATCAGCGATTCGATCTCGTGCGAGTTGAGGTTGCCCGAGACCATCATGCGCAGGTAGTCGGTGACGAACTCGACCACGTGGTGATCGCTGCCGACCACCGCGTACTTCTTGAACAGCGGCGACTCGTGCGGCGATTCGACGTCGTTCTCGATCGACATCAGGCCTTCCTTGCGCGCCTTCTGCAGGATGTCGTAGAGCAGCGCCATCAGCTCCATGTAGCGCGCCTTGGTGTACTTGCTGCCCTTGAAGCACAGCCCCAGGCCCTTGGCCGTCGCCTTCAGCACCTTGGGCTGGTTGTTGGCGACGAAGGCACCGCCGGCCGCGCCCATGATGGTGACCATCTCGAACGGCAAGGCCTTGAGCACCACGCCGATGTTGCCGCCGTGCACGATGAACACGCCGAACACGCAGCCGAGCGCGACGAGCCAACCGATGATGACGAACATGGTGAGTGGGTTGCGGGTGCAAGAGTCCTGTGCGCTATTTCGGCGCTGCGGCGCCGCGCTTTAGCGCTACCGGCAAGTCTGGCCGGCCGGCCCCGCGGCCGATCACCGCATCAGGGCCGGAAACCCGGCCCAAACCGCGTCATGCCACCGTCACGCGATCGCGGCCGCCCTGCTTGGAGCGGTACAGCGCGGCGTCGGAGCGGGCGATCAGGGCCGAGGCGTCGTCGCCCGGCTGCACGGCCGAAACGCCAGCCGAGACCGTGATGGTCGACAAGACCTTGTCCGTGCTGCGTTGGCGGATCTTCATCGTCTTGACACTGGCGCGCACCGTCTCGGCCAAGGCCGTCGCCTCGGCGACCGAGCCGCCGGGCATCAGGATCGCGAACTCCTCGCCACCGTAGCGCGCTGCCGCTGCCGCGGGCAAAGCGCTGACGCTCTGGCGCAATACCTCGCCCAATGCCGCCAACACGCGGTCGCCCAGCAAGTGGCCGTGCTCGTCGTTGACGCGCTTGAAGTGGTCGATGTCGATCATGATCAGGCTGCTCGCCGGTGCGGCGGGCTTTTCCGGGTCGAGCATCGCCCGCAGGCGCGCGTCGAAGCCTTTGCGGTTGAGCACGCGCGTCAGCGGGCACTGCAGCGCCTCCTCGCGCGTGCGTTCGAGTTCGGCGCGCAAGGTCTCGATCTCGCGGTGGCTGGTCTGCACCTGCTGCTGTAGCGCATCGACCGACGACTTCATCTGCGCCGCGCTGTCCAGGGTCTCCGCCATCTGCGCCGCCAGCACCGGGGCATCGGCCTGTTCGAGGCTGCGGTTGAGCCGGCCGAGGCGCTCGCCGAAGGCGCTGGCCGAATCGCCGGTGCGCACGGCCGTCTGCGACAGATCGTTCATGACGCGGCGGAAATCGTCGCGCACGCGTTCGGCGGTGGCCTCGTCGATGCCGGCGATGTGCTGGCGATGCAGCCGCGCGACCGTGTCGTCGTCCAGCCGTGGGGCGTCGGCCAGGCATTTCGCGAGGTCGGCGCTGAGCCTGGGATTGGTTCCCGCGAGGTGCTCGTACCAGACCGCATAGGTGATCGGGTTGCACGCGGCATCGTGCTGGCCGAGGTGGCCGAGCACCATGCGCAGCAGTTCGGCACTCTGCGGTTTCGATTCCGTGTAGCGTGTCATCGGCGGCCTCCCGCGACGGCCGTGAAGGCCGGCACGCGCGGTGCGTGGTCGGCCGCGATGCGCGCCAATGCGATGGGGATCTCGGCGGCCGCCATCGGCCGGCCGATCAGGTAGCCCTGCAGCAGATCGCAATGCAGCGCGGTCAGCACCTGCGCCTGTTCGTCGGTCTCGACGCCTTCCGCGGTGACGGAGAAGCCCAGGCTGTCGGCCATCGACAGGATCGCGCGCACGATCGCCAGGTTGCCGGCGTCGTGAGGCAGGTCCCTGATGAAACTGCGGTCCACCTTGACATTGTTCAGCGGGATGCGGCTCAGGTAGCTGAGCGACGAATAGCCGGTGCCGAAATCGTCGAGCGCGAACTGGATGCCGCTGTCGCGCAGCGCACTCAGCGTGGCCGATGTCGTGGCGTCATCGGCCATCAGCGCGCTCTCGGTCAACTCCAGCACCAGGCTACGCGATGCCAGCCCGGTCTGCGCCAGCGTCTCCTGCACCGTCTGCACCAGCCGCGGGTCCCTGAACTGCATCGGCGACACGTTCACCGCGACGTCCAGCGCGTGTCCCGCCTGCTGCCAACGGGCCGCGTCGGCGCATGCCGTGCGCAGCACCCACTCGCCGATCGGCACGATCAGGCCGTTCTGTTCGGCCAGGGTGATGAAGTCCAGCGGCGGCACCAGCCCGCGCTCCGGGTGGGTCCAGCGCAGCAGCGCCTCGACCGCCACCACGCGCTGGGTCTTGACGTCGAGTTGGGGCTGGTAGACGAGGTGGAACTCGCCGCGCTCGAGCGCCAGGCGCAGGCTGCTGCTCAGCGCCAGGCGCTCCTTGGCCTGCTCGGTCAACGCGGCGCGGTAGAACTGCCCGTTGTCGCGGCCCTTTTCCTTGGCGTGGTACATCGCCGTGTCGGCGTGCTCGAGCAGCGCGTTCGCGTCATGGCCGTCGTCGGGGAACAGCGCAATGCCGATGCTGGCGGTCAGCAGCACCTCGCGGTCGGCGACCTGGAACGGCGCGCGCATCTGCGCCTGCACCCGGTCGACGACGGCCATCACATCCTCGGGCCGCTCGACATCGACGACCAGCGCCGTGAATTCGTCGCCGCCCAGGCGCGCCAGCTCGATCTCGAACGACGCGTCGGTGCCGCGCGCGACGACGTCCGACGGCCGCAGCACGCCGCGCAGGCGGTCAGCCGCCTGTTGCAGGATGTCGTCGCCCGCCAGATGGCCCATGCTGTCGTTGACGGTCTTGAAGCCGTCGAGATCCATGAACAACACCGCCAGCCGGCGCTGGCTGCCGCGCGCGCGGCGCACCTCGCGGTCGAGCCGTTCGAGGAACGACTGCCGGTTCGGCAGGCCAGTCAGGCTGTCGACATAGGCCAGGCGGGCGATGCGCTGCTCGGCCTCCTTGCGCTCGGTGACATCGCGCGACAGCACGATGAAGTGCGGCCGCGCCGCCGCTCCGGTGTCTTTGCGCGAAACCGACAACTCGAACCAGCGGATGCCTTGCGGCAACGCCAGCATGAACTGGACCCCGGTCGACGAACCGAGCTCGAGCGCGGCGCGCAACGCCGCCATGCACGCCGCGGCCGCGTCGGGCGGCAGGATCTCGCCGATGGTCTTGCCGAGGAAGACCTCGGGCGGCGCCGCGAGCATGTCCGTGCGCGGCGTGTGGTAGTCGATGTAGCGGCCGTCGAGGTCGAGCTCGAACAGCAGGTCCGGGATCGCCTTGAGGATGGCGGCGGTGCGCGACTCGGCCCTCTGCAGATCGAGCATCGCCCGATAGCCGCGCAGCAGGTAGCGCACGCGATGGCCGATCAAGGCCCAATTGATCGGCTTGGCAATGAAGTCGGTGGCGCCCGCCTCGTAGGCGCGCTCGATCGATTTCAGGTCGTCCATACCGGTGACCATCACGATCGGCAACTGATCGCCGGCCACGGCGCGCAACCGCGTGCAAACGGCATAGCCATCGAGCCCGGGCATATCGACGTCGAGCATCACCAGGTCGGCGGGCTGTTCGCCGAAGGCCTGCAGTGCCTCGTCGCCGCCGGCGGCCACGCGCGCCACGAAGCCGGCCTTGGCCAGCGCAGCACGCATCAGCATGCGCGCCGAGGCATCGTCGTCGACGACGAGGATGGTTTGCGGCGCCGGCGCCGTCATGCCGTTTCCTCCAGCATCCCGCGCACGGCGGCCAACGCACGCTCGAGCTCGGCGCCGACGCTGTCGGCCAGCGCCAGCGCCTCGTCGATGCGCTCCTCGCGCGCGAGCTTCTCGAGTTCGCGGCAACCCACGGACAGGCTCTCGGCGCCGACGTTGGCCGCGCTCGACTTCAGGGCGTGCGCCACCTGCCCCAGCACTTTGCCGTTGCCTGTGGCCACCGCATCGCGCAGTTGAGCGTTCGATCGCGGCGCCATGTCGCAGAACAGGCGCAGCACTTCGTTGGCCAGTTGCATGCCGCCTGCCGGGTCGAGCTCGCGCAACGTCTCGAGCGCGGCACGGTTGAGGGTCGAGGGCGCGGCACCGTCCGCCGCCGCGGGCGTCGTGGCGACCTGCGCAACGGTCGTCAGCGCCGCTGCGCTGGCCACGGCGCCGGTCGGCAGCAGCCAGCGCTGCAGCGTCGCGTGCAACTGGGCCAGCGTGTAGGGTTTGGCGAGGAAGTCGTTCATGCCGGCGGTCAGGCAACGCGCCTCGTCGCCCTGCAGGGTATTGGCCGTCAGTGCGACGATCGGCACCCGCCAGCCGCAACCCGCGGGCAAGCGCCGGATCGCCTCGGTGGCCGCGAAGCCGTCCATCACGGGCATCTGGCAGTCCATCAGCACCAGGTCGAAGTCGCGTTCGCGCACCAGGTCGACGGCCTTCTGGCCATCGTCGGCCAGCGTCATGGCCAGGCCGAGCTTCTCGAGCATCGCGCGCGCGACGCCCTGGTTGATCGGGTTGTCTTCGACCAGCAGCACCGCGCCGCGCAGGCGCGCCATCGCGGGTTCGAGCGGCGTCGGCGGCACTGTCGACCATCAACTCGACCGTGCGGCGACAGCATGCGGGCGACGACGCGGTGCAGGTCGGCGCGCCGGATCGGCTTGTTGATGTAGCGCAGGATGCCGGCCTCGCGCAGTTCCTGCTGGTCGGGCTGCGCGCAGGTCGACGTCAGCACCATCGAGCGCAGCCCGTCGCAGGCGGGTTGCGCCTTGATCGCGCGCGCCAGTTGCATGCCGTCCATCGCCGGCATGTGCATGTCGAGGATGGCGAGCTGGAACGGCGCGCCGATGGCCAGCGCGTGGGCGATCGCGGCGAGCGCCTCTTCGCCGCTGGCCACACAGGTGACCTGCATCTGCCAGGCACGCAACTGCTGCTGCAGGATCTCGCGGTTGGTGGCGTTGTCGTCGACCACCAGCACCCGCGTACCCCGCAGCGCCTGCACCGGCACCGGCGCGGTGATGGGCGCGTCGGACGCCGGCAGCCGAAGCTCGATGGTGAAGCAGGAGCCCCGGCCGACCACGCTGTCGAGGCGGATGTTGCCGCCCATCAACGCGATCAGGCGCTGGCAGATCGCCAGCCCGAGGCCGGTGCCGCCGTAGCGGCGCGTCGTCGTGCCGTCGGCCTGCGCGAAGTGCTCGAAGATCTTGCGGTGCGCCTCGGTCGGGATGCCGATGCCGGTGTCCTCGACACACAGCTGCACCTGCAGCGTGCCGTCGTCGGCCGCGTGCTGGCTCACGCGCACGATCACCTCGCCGCGCTCGGTGAACTTGATGGCGTTGCCGATCAGGTTGGACACCACCTGGCGCAGGCGGAACGGATCGCCGCGCACGCCCCAGGCGGCCTCGGGCGGATCGAATCGCGCCGCCAGTTCGAGCCCCTTGTCCTCGGCCGGCTGCGCGAACATCGACAGCGCGTCTTCGACCAGTTCGACCAGGTTGAACTCGACCGCTTCCAGCGCGAGGTGGCCGGACTCGATCTTCGAGAAATCCAGGATGTCGTTGATGACGCCCAGCAGGTGCTGGCCCGAGGCCTGCACGGCCTTGGCCCAGGCGCGCTGCGGCGGCGTCAGCGCGCTGTGCATCAGCAGCTCGTTCATGCCCAGCACGCCGTTCATCGGCGTGCGGATCTCGTGGCTCATCGTCGCCAGGAACTCGCTCTTGGCCCGGCTGGCTGCCTCGGCGGCGTCCTTGGCACGCAGCAGCTCGGCGGTGCGCGCCGCGACCTCGTCCTCGAGATGCTCGCGGTGCTGCGCCAGGCTGATGTCGCGCTGCTGGATCTGCTGCAGCATGTCGTTGAAGCCGAGCGCCAGGTGATTCAGTTCCGCGATCCGGCTCGGTTGCGCGCGCACGCTGTAGTCGGCGTCGTCCGACACCCGCTCCATCAATCCGTCGAGGTCGGCCAGCGGTTCGAGCACCGAGGCGTTGAGCCGCTTGAGCAGCACGCGGCTGGCCGCCATCGCCAGCAGCGCGGCGGCCGCCAGCGCGAGCAGTTGCCACAGCGTCTGCCGGTACAGCCCGTCGAGCGACACGCTCATCTGCAACATGCCCCGCGCCTGGCCCTCGAAGACCACCGGCTGGGCCGCGTCGACGTGCGTCAGCGACACCGACTGGTCTTCCTTCGTCGGCCAGCAGAGGCATCAGGTGCGCGCCATGCCCTTGCGGCTCGTAGCGGGCGAACACACGGCCGGACGGCGTGTACAGCACGGCATCGTGCACCTGCGGCAGGTTGCGCAACGGTTGCAGCAATTCCTGCGCCGACTTCGCGTCCTGGAACATCAGCGCGGCGCCGGCGTTCTCGGCCAGCACCTTGGCCTGCAGCCGCGTCGTGTCGATCAGCGACAGCAGGCCGAGCGTGAAACTGCTGGCGATGACGATCAGCGCCACGATGCCGAGCGCCACCGTGAGCGTGATGCGATTGACGCGGCGCAGCCGTCCGGCCAGCGTGACATGGCGATCACCCGCAGCCTGGGTCATTGGATCACCTCGGTGGCCAGGCGCAGCAGTTTCGAGCTGAGGTTGACCTTGGCGGCGCGCGCCGCGCGCAGGTTGGCCTCGAAGCTGACCTTGTTCTGCACCACCGCCATGTTCAGCGCCACGCCCTGACGCGCGGCGCCGGGGCTGTCGGCCACCGTCAGCACCGTCTGGCCCTCGAGGGCTTCGAGCACGCGGGGCAACTGGCCCGACGGCCGACGTGGGCGATGAAGACGATCTGGCAGCCCTTCAGCCCATCGATGCCGGTCTTGCGCTGCAACGCAATGCTGCGCTCGCCGACCGCCTTGCCCTGCAGACCGTCGAGCTCGCTGCCGAAGGGATCGGTCCCCGAACACGCACAGCCGCAACGTGTTGCCGACGTCGGCCGGCCACTCGGTGAACAGCGCGAAGTTGTAGAGGAAGGCCGCCTTCAGGCGGTACTCGGGCAGGTCGTCGGCGGCGCGCGCGCCCGACACGCCCAGGCCCAGCGCGAGCGCCAGCAGACCCAGCCACGCGCGCACGCTAGCGGCCATGGGGGGCTCCGGCACGTTGCGCCGCGGCGTGGCGCAGCGCCGTGATCTCGAGTTGCAGCAGGCGCTCCAGCGGCAGTTGCAGCAACTGCGCGAGGCTCATCGGGTAGGCCAGCGTCGGGGCGCCGAGCGCCAGCACGGCCAGCGCCGCGGCAACAGCGCGGCGGGCGGCGGAGCGGGTCGGGCGGGCCATCACGGCATCAGAAGCGCGCGCTGACGGCCAGCCGCACACTGCGCCCGTCCTGCTCGAGCGCGTTCTGCCAGTTGCTGTCGGCGCCGGGGTGCGCATAGCGCTTGTCGAACAGGTTCTGGATGCCCAGCGACAGCTCGAGCCCCTTGGCCAGGGCCTCGGTGCTCAGGTGCAGGTTCGACACGGCAATGCCGCCGAGCTTGCTGCCGTCCAGCGTCAGGCGCTGGCTGTCGTAGCGCAGCTCGTAGCCCGCGCAGCTGCGCACGAACCGCGTGGAGCGTTCGCCGAAGAGCGGCCTCGGTGATTTCATTTCCGACCTCGGTAGTGCCGGTTGCAAACCCGGTTGAGCGGTGCGATCACGCGCCGCGCGTCGTGCGTAGCGATCTTTGCATTGGATTGTCGGCACGCAGCAACCGCCGCTATCGTGCAAACATGGCGCCCAGTCGGGCACATTTCACGGCACGCCGGCCTTTCGCCAAAGAGGTCACGCGCGAGCGCGTTGGGCGCGTCAGTGGGCGTGCGCGGCGACGCCCGACGGCATCTGCAGCGTGCCGACCGCCTTGCCCTTGCCGGCGCGGGCCGGCGGGTTGCACAGCCCGCACACGTAGTGCTTGGCGATCTCGTGCGGGTGCGTCACGAAGTGGCCGCCGCAACTGCGGCAGGGCGTCATCGTCAGCATGCCGTTGTCGACAAACTTCACCAGCCGCCACGCGCGCGTGACGCTGAGCATCGGCTCCAGGCCCTGGGCCTCGGTCTGCTCGAGGTAGAGCTGGTAGGCCTTGATGACGACGTCGATCTCGTCCAGCGCAGACGACTTGTTCAGGTACTCGTGGATGTTGAGGTACAGGCTGGCATGGATGTTGGGCTGCCAGGTCATGAACCAGTCGGTGGAGAACGGCAACTGGCCCTTGCTCGGGCTCTTGCCCGCGACTTCCTTGTACAAGCGCAGCAGGCGCTCGTAGCTGAGGTCGGTTTCACTTTCGAGCACCTGCAGGCGCGCGCCGAGGTGGATCAGCGTGACGGCACGCTCGATCTGCCGGGCTTCGGTGAGGATGCTCTTGTTGCGGGCCATGGTCGTTTCCCTCGGTGCACTGATGCGGTGTTGTTGGCGGAGGCCGGGGCCGGCGCCGGGCCGCTCCCAAGCGGCGCCGACACCCCCTCGGGGGGTGGGCGCGGTACGCCGCGCCCCGGGGCGGTCAGTTCAGGCCGCTTCCTGGTGGCGCCCAGCCATCAGGATCGCGGCGTGCAGGCGGCCGACGCTTTCATTGGCGGCGCTCTTGCCATGGCTGGTGAGCAGGTTCCACACCAGCTCATCGTCCATGCGGAAGCGGCACAGCAGCGTGCTGCTCTGCGCCACCTTCATCATCTGCGCCGGCGTCAGGTTGCCGATCACGGTCGCGGTGTCTTCACTGACGCCCAGGCGGTAGAGCGCCTGCTCGCGATCGCTGCGGATCAGGCTTTGCGCCAGCATCAGGTACGACAGATTGGCTTCGCGGATCTCGGCAAGGATCTGTTCGGTGGTCATGGTCAGCGGTGCTCCCGGTTCGAAGGTTGGTATCAACGTGCTACCGACTGTAGAAGCCGGGCCGGGCAGCAGCCAGCGGCCGCACACCATGCCTGCAGTCCATGTTCTTCTGTCTTGCTTGTCAGGCAATTTCCTACACCGCGTGAATACTTGTCGTGACTTTTTCTCATGCGGTCGTCGGCGCCGGGTCTCGCCCCTGCGGGCGGCCGCTCTCTGTCGTCGTTTCTTCTGCCTGCGGCAGTCGGCGCCGGGAGTGCCCCGGCGGGCAGTCACTTTCTCTTTGCTGGCTCAAAGAGAAAGTAACCAAAGAGAAAGAGCCCAACACGAATTTTCGTGTTGGTGTGCGCGATGCGTCATCTGTGCGCCCGCACACCCAGGGGATGTCCGGGCTTTCGGGCGATTGCACTGAGCCACCCGTACCCACGCAGGCCTGTGTCGTGGCCCAAGCGCGGTGCGCCGCACTGCAATCGCAACTTGAGCCCGTACCGGGTCAGGCCTTGCGGCTACACACTGGCTTCAATCGAGACCGCAGGCGCAAATGAGCACGTGTTCAGGCGTTCTTTCTTTGGTTACTTTCTTTCTGAGCCAGCAGAAAGAAAGTGACTGCCCGCCGGGGCACTCCCGGCGCCGACTGCCGCAGGCAGAAGAAATAACCCAACCCTACGCGTTGCTCATCGCGCGAACCTCACCGATCGTGGTGACGCCGGCGAGAACCTTCTCGATGCCGTCCTGGCGCAGCGTGCGCATGCCGTCGGCCAGGCCCTGGCGCTGCAGCTCCTCGACGCGGCCGCCGGTCTGGATCATGCGGCGCAGCTCGCGTGTCACGCTCAGCAACTCATGCATTGCCGCGCGGCCACGGAAGCCGGTGTTCTCGCAATGCTCGCAGCCCGGCGCCTCGTAGTGCAGCAGCGCACCGTGCTGGCCGAAGCGCGCCCGCCAGTCGGCCAGCACGTCCTCGCCACGCGGCTGCAGCTCGTGCGGAAAGGCGTAGATGTGGTCCTGCAGCAGTTCATCGATCTCGTCGGGACGGGCCTCGCGCGCCGTGCGGCAATGCGGGCACAGCCGCCGCACCAGGCGCTGTGCCAGCACGGCCAGCAGCGAGTCGCCGAAGTTGAACGGATCCATGCCCATGTCGAGCAGGCGCGTCACGGTGTCGGGGGCACTGTTGGTGTGCAGCGTCGAGAGCACCAGGTGGCCGGTCAGCGAGGCCTCGATCGCGGTGCGCGCGGTCTCGACATCGCGGATCTCGCCGACCATGATCACGTCGGGGTCGGCACGCAGGAACGCGCGCAGCGCCTTGGCAAAGCTCCAGTCGATCTTCGGGTTGACCTGCACCTGGCGCAGGCCGGCCTGGGTGATCTCGATCGGGTCCTCGGCGGTCCAGATCTTGCGCTCTGCGGTGTTGATCTGGCCGAGCGCGGAGTGCAGCGTGGTGGTCTTGCCGCTGCCGGTCGGGCCGACGCAAAGCACCATGCCGTAGGGCCGCTCGATCGCCGCGCGCAGGCGCTGGTAGTTGCCGGCAGACAGGCCGAGCTTGTCCATCGCCATCGGCTTGGCCGACGACAACAACCGCAGCACCACGTCTTCGAGGCCGTTGTTGGTCGGGATCGTGGCCACGCGCAACTCGAGGCGGTGCTGCGGCGAGAACTTGGCGAAGTTGATCTTGCCGTCCTGCGGCTTGCGTTTCTCGCTGATGTCGAGGTCGCACATGATCTTGATGCGCGCCACCAGGGCCTGTCGGTAGGTATGCGGCAACTCGAGATAGGGCCTGAGCACGCCGTCCTTGCGAAAGCGCACGCGCAGCTTTTCGCGGCCGGGCATCGTCTCGAAGTGGATGTCGGACACGCCCTGTGCATGGGCCTCGATGATGGCGCTGTTGATCAGGCGCACCAGCGAGTTGTCGGACTGTTCGATCAGCGGGTCGTCGTCGTTGTCGCCCTGCGCCTGCTGTTGCTCGAGGCTCTCGAGCAGCTTGCTGGCCTCCGCGCCGTCGAATTCGATCGGGGCTTCCGGCTGTAGCGGCACGTGGGCCGACCAGACATCCGCGCCGAGACGGTGGTAGTGCGTGCCGATCGCCAGCGGCAGCGCGTCGGCATGGGCCAGCGTCGGCACGATCTTCAGCTGGGTGATGAACTCCAGATCCTCGATCTCGGTCCGGCGCGACGGATCGGCGAGCGCCACCACCAGTTGCGCACCGCGCAGCAACAGCGGCAACACGCCCATGCGGCGTGCGATGGAGAACGGCAATTGCCGGATCGCCTCGACCTCGACCGGGAAGGCCGCAGCGTCGACCACCGGGTAGCCCATCTTGCGCGCCAGCGCCATCTGAAGGTGCTCGCGCGAGACATGACCGCGCCGCACCAGCAATTCGCCCAGCGGCGTCGAACGATCCGATTTCTGCTGCTCGAGGGCCTGCGCCAATTGCTCCGCGGTGATCAGCTCCAGCGCCACCAGCGCCTCGCCGATGCGCACCACCGGCATGCGGGCCTGCTGGTCGATCGCCGCCAGCAGCTGTTCGGGCGCGACGATGCGCTCGGCCAGCAGCAGCTCGCCGAGCTTGCGCGTGCGCAGCTGGGCCTGCTGCGCGACCGCGGCCTCGATCTGCTCGGCGGTGGCCGCCTGTTGCTCGACCAGTACCTGGCCGATGCGCGGGCCGATCTCGATGTCGCTGTAGGTGCTGGCCGGCACGAACATGCGCTGCACGCTGCCCTGCTCGCCGTGCGGTGGGAACAGGAACACGCCGTGGGCCGAATCGACGTGGCCGATGGTGCGGCCCGACAGCCATCCGCCGCCGTTTGCCAAGTGCAGCCGGTAATCCGAGATCGGGTGATGGGCCAGCAAGGGGGCGTGCGGGTCGCCCGCCGCCGGTGGCTGCACGGCCAGCGGCGCGGTCAGCGTGATGCGGCGCAGTTGCGAGAAGCGCAGCGTCATCTCGGTGGCAGTGACGGCGATGCGGATGCGTGCGTTCGCGGCTTCGAAGTCGATCTCCAGCAACTCGAGCCGCGATGGCCGCGCTGGTCAGGCCCTCGATTTCGCAGGCCACGCCGTTACCGTCGCACACCACGTCTG
Source organism: uncultured beta proteobacterium (assembly GCA_963840805.1). GTDB lineage: Bacteria > Pseudomonadota > Gammaproteobacteria > Burkholderiales > Burkholderiaceae_C > CADEEN01. The sequence continues at coordinate 28,093 of CAWJAJ010000008.1, forward strand.
CCGCGGCCGAGTAGCCGGCGTACGGCGGCGTCGGCCAACGCCATGGCGCGCCCGCCGCCTCGGGCGGCACCAACGTCGATGGTGGCGAAGACAAGTCGGACATGGCGCTACCTGGCAAGGCGGAACTCTGCAGACCCGATGCTAGGGCGCGCCCATGCCACGCGATGCGTCGATCAGTGGCCGGAAGGTCACCCAGTTCAGGACACCGGGCCTCAGTGCGCGGCGATGCCGCCGGCGGCGCCCGGCTGCGACTTCAGCTGCAGCGGCACGTTGTCGGCCCAGCAGTCGGTGCCCAGGCGTTGCGGCAGCGCCGCCAGGGCCACGGCGATGCGCGCGCGCGCGGCCAGCACCGGCACCACCTTCAGGCCGGCCAGCGACTTCAATGACTGCAAGGGCGGGATGCGCGCCAGGTCGTCGACGGCGACGACCAGCCAGTCGCCGCGCCGCAGCAGCGGCACGGCACGGTGTTCGAGCAGGGCACGCTGCGACAGCTGGCCCGCGGCCCGGGGGTCGATCGGAAAGCGCGCCAGGTCCACCAGCGGGTAACCCATCTTGACCGCCAGCGCGGTCTGCAGGTCGTCGCGATCGATCAGGCCTTCCTTGACCAGCATCTCGCCGAGCGGCAGGGCACGGCTGACACCCTGCCGGCTGGCGACGCGGTCGAGCATCGTGCGCGTCACCAGGCCGAGGTCGATCAACGCCTCGCCGAGCGGCTTGATGGGGGCGCGCTGTTGCGCTTCGAGGGCCGCCAGCAACTGGGCCGGCGTCGCGATCCAGCGCTCGGCGGCCTGCTCCTCGGCCGATTTGTCGAAGCCGATCGTCGCAACGGCGGCATGCGGCACGAACACGCGCAGCAGCGCATCGCCATCGTCGTGCGGCGCGAACAGGAACCAGCCCTGGGCCTGCTTCACGTGGCCCAGCGTGCGGCCACTCAATTGCCCGCCGGCGGCGAGCTCGATGCGGTAGCCGCGCTCCTGCGCAGCGGTGGGCACACGCTCGACCGGCGCGTTCTGCGAACCTTGCATCACGGGCCATGGCGTGGTCAGCGTCAGGCGGGAAAACCTGGCGAACGGCAGCGCCAACGGCTCGCCGTCGGGGCCATGGCGAAAGCGCAGCGTGCCGGCTTCGATGTCGAAGTGAACCAACTCGCCTTCGACCGCCGCGCCCGAAGGCGTCTCGATGCGGCACGGCTCGACCACATCACCCAGTGGCGGCAGCACGTCGCGGCGGGCAAACGGCGGTTGCGGCCAGGCCCAGGCGGGCTCGGCGTCGAGCTGCAGTGTCGGGAACGGCATGTCGAGTTCGGTCACGGGCACGGGATTCCTGGCGCGATGCCGGCAGCCGCGCCGGCTTCTGAATGTGACCGAGCGTAAGTGCGGCCGCGCGCGCCGTCTGTGAAATAGGCCCGCGCCGAGGCCTGCGGCCATCTGCTTGCGCACGCACAGTGATCAATAGATCACGGGCACGGCCCTCACCGGGGCGCGGCGTCAGCGTGCCGCGGACATCACCGCCTGGGGCAGCGCGGTGACGATGGCCGGGAACAGCGTGATCAGCACCACGCCGGCGGCCATGCAGAAGAAGAACGGCAGCGTGACGCGCGCGATCCAGCCGATCTCGCGGCCCGTCATGCCCTGCAGCACGAACAGGTTGAAGCCCACCGGCGGCGTGATCTGCGCCATCTCGACCACCAGCACGACGAAGATGCCGAACCACAGCGGATCGATGCCGGCCTTGACCACGGTGGGCATGATCACGCCCATCGTCAGCACGACCATCGAGATGCCGTCGAGAAAGCAGCCGAGCACGATGTAGAACAGCATCAGCGCGAACAGCAACTGCCACTGTGTCAGGCCGAGCGTCGCGATCCATTCGGCGAGGTGCCGCGGCAGGCCGATGTAGCCCATGCTCAGCGTGAGGAAGGCCGCGCCGGCCAGGATCAGCGCGATCATGCAGTACAGCCGCGTGCCGCCGAGCAGCGAGGCCTTGAAAGTCGGCCAGTCGAGCGAGCCCTGCACCGCCGAGATCACCAGCGCGCCGACCACGCCGAGCGCCGCGGCCTCGGTGGCGGTGGCGATACCGGCGTAGATCGAGCCGAGCACCGCCGCGATCAGCAGCATGACCGGGATCAGGTGCCGCGACTCGTGCACCTTCTGCAGCAGGCCCATCGACGTATCGGCTGCCGGCACCTGGCCCGGATGGCGCAGCGCCCAGACGACGAGGTAGCCCGAGAACAGCCCGGCCAGCATGATGCCGGGCAGGATGCCGGCCATGAACAGTTGCGCGATCGATACCTCGGCCGCGACGCCGTAGACGATCATGATGATCGACGGCGGGATCAGCAGCCCGAGCGTGCCGGCGCCGGCCAGCGAGCCGATCGCGATGCCGTCGGGGTAGCCGCGGCGCGACAGCTCGGGCAGGCTCATCTTGCCGATCGTCGCGCAGGTGGCTGCGCTCGAGCCCGACACCGCGGCGAAGATCGCGCAGCCGACCACGTTGGTGTGCAACAGCCGCCCCGGCAGCGATTGCATCCACGGCGCCAGGCCGCGGAACATGTCGCTCGACAGGCGCGTGCGGAACAGGATCTCGCCCATCCAGATGAACAGCGGCAACGCGGTCAGCGTCCAGCTCGACGACGAGCCCCAGATCGTCACCGCCATCGCATCGCCGGCGGGCCGCGTCGAGAACAGCTCCATGCCGATCCAGGCCACGCCCGCCAGCGCCAGGCCGATCCAGACGCCGCTGCCGAGGATCGCGAACAGCGCGACGATCAGCAGGGTGGTGATCGCGACATCGTTCATGCAGGCGTCATTCGTTGTGCGCCGCTTCGGCGCTGACCGCGCGGACGCGCTTGCCGCGCCAGTTCGAGCACCAGCTCGTCGACGAAGGCGATCGCCAGCACCGTCGTGCCGATCGCCATCGACAGCTGCGGCAGCCACAGCGGCGTGGCGTCGTTGCCGGTCGAGATGTCGTTGAACAGCGTGCGACTGCCAGGCCAGCCGCACGCTGTAGAACGCCACCAGCGCCGGCCAGCAGCGACGCGGCGGCCAGGGCCCAGATCTCGAGCGCATGCCGCGCGCGCGGCGCGAGCGACTGCAGCAGCAGCGTGACGCGGATGTGCTCGCCGCGCTTCAGGGTGTGCGCCAGCGCCAGGAAGCCCGCCGCCGGCCATCATGTAGCCGGCATAGGCATCGGTGCCGCGGGCGTTGAATGCCGAGCTGGCGGCCGAGCACCGAAGCCAGCACCGCCGCCAGCAGCAGCACCATGAACAGCGCCGCCAGCGCCGCCGCACCGTCGTAGAGGGCATCGAGGGCGCGGCGCATCGCTGCGATGGCTCTACTTGCGGAACGCGTCGACCAGGGCCTTGCCGTCGGGCCCGGCCTTGTCGAGCCATTCCGTCAGCATCGTGTCGCCGACTTTCTTCATGTCGGCCTTCAACTGCGCCGACGGGGCGACGATGTTCATGCCGTTGGCCTTCAGCTTGTCGATCGATTCGGTGTTGACGCGTTTGCTCGCCGCCCAGCCGCGGGCCTCGGCGTCGGCGGCAGCCTTCTGCACGGCGGCCTTGGTCGGCGCATCGAGCGCGTCGTAGGCCGCCTTGTTGACGATGACCGCGTTCTTCGGCAGCCAGGCCTGGGTGTCGTACCAGTACTTCAGGTGCTCGTAGGTCTTGGTGTCGAAGCCGGTCGAGCCGCTGCTCATGTAGCTCTCGACCACGCCGGTGGCCATCGCCTGCGACAACTCGGCGGCCTGCACCGTGACCGGCTGCGCGCCGACCAGTTCGGCGATGCGCGCGGTGGCCGGGCTGTAGGCGCGCCACTTCGAGCCCCTCAGGTCGGCCGCCGACGCGATCGGCTTCTTCGAGTAGATGCCCTGCGGCGGCCAGGCCACCGCGTACAGCACCAGCATGCCCTGCTCGCCGAGCTTCTTCTCGAGCAGCGGGCGCTGGGCCTTGTACAGCTTCATCGCCTCGTCGTAGCTGTCGGCCAGGAACGGCAGGCCGTCGGCGCCGAAGAGCTGCCACTCGTTCTGGTAGTTCACCAGCAGGATCTCGCCGGCCTGTGCCTGGCCGCCCTGCACCGCGCGCTTGATCTCCGGCGCCTTGAACAGCGAGGCGTTGGCATGCACGGTGATCTTCAGCTTGCCGGCCGTGGCCTTGTCGACGTCGGCGGCGAACTGGCGTCAGGTTCTCGGTGTGGAAGTTGGTCGCCGGGTAGGCGGCGGCCAGGTCCCACTTGGTTTGCGCGCGGACGCGGCGCCGGCGGCGGCCATCGCCGCGCAGGCCCACAACAGGGTCTTGATCGATCGCATGGGATCTCCTCGGTCTGGGCAACAACGGTGGCGGCTAGCATAGGCTGCATCGGCAGCAGTCTCGACCGGGGCTTCCCCGAACCTGTGCGGCCAGGAACCTGCAATGAGCCCCCCCCCGCTGGCAGTTCTGGATCGACCGTGGCGGCACCTTCACCGACATCGTCGGCCGTGCGCCCCGACGGCGGCGCTGCACACGCTGAAGCTGCTGTCGGAAAACCCCGAGCAGTACCGCGACGCGGCCGTCGAAGGCATCCGCCGCCTGCTGCAGCTGCGCCGCCGGCGAAGCCGATCACGCCCGAGCGGGTCGAGTGCGTGAAGATGGGCACCACGGTGGCCACCAACGCGCTGCTCGAACGCAAGGGCGACCGCACGCTGCTGGTCACGACGCGCGGCTTTCGCGACGCGCTGCGCATCGCCTACCAGGCGCGGCCGCAAGCTGTTCGAACGCCACATCGTGCTGCCCGAACTGCTGTACGAACGCGTGGTCGAGGCCGACGAGCGCGTCGGCGCGCACGGCGAGGTGATGCGAGCCGCTCGACGAGGCGCGCGCTGCAGCGCGACTTGCAGGCGGCTTTCGACGCCGGCATCCGCGCCTGCGCCATCGTCTTCATGCACGGCTACCGCTACACCGCGCACGAGGCGGCGGCGGCGCAGCTGGCGCGCGACGATCGGCTTCACGCAGGTCAGCGTCTCGCACGAGGTCAGCCCGCTGATGAAGCTGGTGGCGCGCGGCGACACCACCGTCGTCGATGCCTATCTGTCAGCCCGATCCTGCGCCGCTATGTCGACCAGGTGGCCGGGCAGATGCCGGGCGTGCGCGCTGTTCTTCATGCAATCCAGCGGCGGGCTGACCGAAGCGCACCACTTCCAGGGCAAGGACGCGATCCTGTCGGGCCCGGCCGGCGGCATCGTCGGCATGGTGCGCACCGCCGTCGCCGCCGGGCACGACAAGCGTGATCGGCTTCGACATGGGCGGCACCAGCACCGACTGTCAGCCACTACGCCGGCGAGTTCGAGCGCGCCTTCGAGACCCAGGTGGCCGGCGTGCGCATGCGCGCGCCGATGATGAGCATCCACACCGTGGCGGCCGGCGGCGGCTCGATCCTCGCGTTCGACGGCGCGCGGCTGCGCGTCGGGCCCGAGAGCGCCGGCGCCAACCCGGGCCCGGCCAGCTACCGCCGCGGCGGGCCGCTGGCCACCACCGACGCCAACGTGCTGCTCGGGCAAGATCCAGCCGGCGCACTTTCCGCAGGTCTTCGGCCCCGGCGGCGACGCAGCCGCTCGACCGCGACGCCGCGGCGCGCGCAAGTTCGAGCGATTGGCCGCGCGCATGCGCAGGCCGCCGCCGGCCGCGACCGTGACGCGCCGAGTCGCTGGCCAGCGGTGCGCTGCAGATCGCGGTGGCCAGACATGGCCAATGCGATCAAGCGCATCTCGGTCGCGCGCGGCTACGACGTCACCCGCTACACGCTGCAATGCTTCGGCGGCGCCGGCGGCCAGCATGCCTGCGGCGTGGCCGACGCGCTGGGCATGACGCGCGTCTTCGTGCACCCGCTGGCGGGCGTGCTGTCGGCCTACGGCATGGGCCTGGCCGACCAGATCGCGATGCGCGAGGCCTCGGTCGAGCTGCCGCTCGATGCCGCGGGCCTCGCCGCCGCGCAGCGACGCGGCTGGCGGCAGCTGGCGACGGCGCGCCGCCGACGAGTTGGTGAGCCAGGGCGTCGCCGCGCGCATGACGTGCGAATCGCAGCGCCGCGTGCACGTGCGCTACCAGGGCACCGACACCGCGCTGGTGCGTGCCCTTGGCCGACGCTCGACGGCGATCCGCGAGGCCTTCGAGAGCCGGCTACCGCCAGCGCTTCGCCTTCCTGATGCCGGACCGGCGCGCTGGTGATCGAAGCGGTGTCGGTCGAGGCCGTCGGCCGCCGGCGAGCGCCTGCGCCGAGGCGGCGATCGCGGCCGCGCCGAGCCCCTACGCCGCGGCGCCCGACGGCGCCGGTGCGCATGTACTGCAAGGCGAGAGCGCCTGCCGGCTGGCGCGACGCCGGCCTGTACGTGCGCGAGTCGCTGCGCGCCGGCGCCACGATCGACGGCCCGGCGATCGATCGCCGAGCGCAACGCCACCACCGTGGTCGAGCCCGGCTGGCAGGCGCGCAGCTGCACGCGACGAGCGGCATGCCGAGCACGCCACTGGCGGCGCGCTCGAGCTGCCCGCGTGCGCCACGCGCGACGCAGCACGCCATCGGCACCGAGGCCGACCCGGTGATGCTCGAGGTCTTCAACAACCTGTTCATGAACATCGCCGAGCAGATGGGCCTGCGGCTGCAGAACACCGCCTACTCGGTGAACATCAAGGAGCGCCTGGATTTCTCCTGCGCGCTGTTCGACGCCGACGGCAACCTGATCGCCAACGCGCCGCACATGCCGGTGCACCTGGGCTCGATGAGCGAGTCGATCAAGACCGTGATCGCAGCGCAACCCGGCACGATGCAGCCGGGCGACGTGTACGTGCTCAACGACCCGTACCACGGCGGCACGCACCTGCCCGACGTGACGGTGGTGACGCCGGTGTATCTTGAAGCCCCCACGCTCCCGAGGTCGCTGCCCCCGAGGGCGCGTTCGGACCGGGGACCCGGATCCGAAACCGACGCCGTCGACGCCAAGCCGAGCTTCTACGTCGCGTCCCGCGGCCACCACGCCGACATCGGCGGCAGCACGCCGGGCTCGATGCCGCCGTTCTCGACCACCATCGACGAGGAAGGCGTGCTGTTCGACAACTTCCTGCTGGTGCGCGACGGCCGCGCTGCGCGAAGCCGAGCTGCGCGCGCAACTGGGCAGCGGCCGGTTTCCGGCGCGCAACCCCGACCAGACCATCGCCGACCTGCGCGCGCAGATCGCCGCCAACGAGAAGGGCGTGCAGGAACTGCACGCGATGGTGGCGCAGTTCGGCCGCGCCACGGTGGCCGCCTACATGCGCCACGTGCAGGACAACGCCGAGGAATCGGTGCGCCGCGTCATCGGCGCGCTTGAAGGACGGCGCCTTCACGCTGCCGCTCGACAACGGCGCGCAGATCGCGGTCGTGCGGTCACCGTGGATGCCGCGCAACGCGCGCGCGACGATCGACTTCACCGGCACCAGCGCGCAGCTGCCGAACAACTTCAACGCCCCCAAGGCGGTGACGATGGCCGCGGTGCTGTACGTCTTTCGCACGCTGGTCGACGACGACATCCCGCTCAATGCCGGCTGCCTGAAGCCGCTCGCAGGTGATCGTGCCCGACGGCTGCATGCTCAACCCGCGCCCGCCGGCCGCGGTGGTGGCCGGCAACGTCGAGACCTCGCAGTGCGTGACCAATGCGCTGTACGGCGCGCTCGGGGTGATGGCGGCCGAGCCAGTGCACGATGAACAACTTCACCTTCGGCAACGCGACGCTACCAGTACTACGAGACGATCTCCGGCGGTTCCGGCGCCGGCGTCGTGAAAGACGGCGCGGGCCGCGTCGTCGGCGGCTTCGACGGCACCAGCGTCGTGCAGACGCACATGACCAACTCGCGCCTCACCGACCCCGAGGTGCTCGAGTTCCGCTTCCCGGTGCGGCTGGAAAGCTACGCCATCCGCCAGGGCTCGGGCGGCGCCGGCCGCTGGCGCGGCGGCGACGGCGGCGTGCGGCGCGTGCGCTTCCTCGAGGCGATGACGGCCTCGATCCTGTCCAACGGCCGCCGCGTGCCGGCCTTCGGCGGCGCCGGCGGCGCGCCCGGCGCGCTCGGCATCAACCGCGTCGAACGCGCCGACGGCCGCGTCGAAGCGCTCGACCACATCGGATCGGTCGAGATGCAGCCGGGCGACGTGTTCGTGATCGAGACGCCGGGCGGCGGCGGCTGGGGCCGCCCGGCACCCTGAGCTGCGCCACGCTGGCGACGCGCTTCTCAGACTGCGTCGCCGCCGTCGCGGTAGGCGCGCCAGCGCGGCAGCGCCTGGCGCATCAACGCCACCTGGCGCTCGAACTTCGGGCAGGCGGCGCAGATCTGCAGGTGCAGGCGCACCGCAAGGCGCTCGACCGTGCCGAGACGGCGGTCTTCGCCGGCCAGCACCAGCTCGGTCACATCGCGGCAGTTGCGGAACGGGAATTTCATGCGGAGGCCCTTGCATTGGCGTTGCCGAACCACCGTTCCTGCAGGCAGGCTTGCAGGCGCAGGCGGGCACGGTGCAGCAACACCCACAGGTTGGTCGGCGTGATGCCCAATTCCTTGCAGATCTGGTCCGAATCGAGTTCGAGCCACTCGCGCATCATGAACACGCGGCCCTGCACGCCGGGCAGTTTCTCGACGCAAATTTCCAGCACCTCGAAGAATTCGCGCCGACCGCAGGCCGCTTCCGGGTCGCCCCACTCCGCCGGCGCGCTGCGCCAGTGGCCACTGTCGTCGAACAGCAAGGCGTCGAGGTCCTCGTCGTCCTCCTCCGTGGTCGTCGAGACCTCGCGGCCGTGGCGGCGGATCTGGTCGACCAGCTTGTGCTTCAGGATGCCGACCAGCCAGGTCTTCAACTGCGACTGACCGGCAAACGCCTGCGGCTTGGCCAGCGCCGCCAGCAGCGTCTCCGACACCGCATCCTCGGCCCACGCCGTGTTGCGCAGCTGTGCCTGGGCGAAGCGCAGCAACTGGGGCCGCAGTGCCTGCACGCTGTGGGCAAAGTCGAGCATCGGCTGTTATCGTTGTCGGGACGGCAGTGTAAGCAATCGGCCGCTGCCACGACCGACGTTCGCTGGCCCTTTCTGCCAGTGGCTGATCACCCCCCACCATCCAGGAGTTGTCGAACATGAATCACCGTCTCGTCGTCTCTTCCGCCCTCGCCTCCGTGCTCGCGCTCGGCCTGGTGGGTACCGCCGCCGCGCAGGACATGGGCGGCAAGGGCAAGGACAAGTGCTACGGCATCGCCAAGGCCGGCCAGAACGATTGCGCCAACCTGTCGGGCACGCATTCCTGCGCCGGCCTGACCAAGGCCGACAACGACGCCGCCGACTGGAAGTACGTGGCCAAGGGCACCTGCAAGGACATGAAGGGCCTGTCGGAAAAGGAAGCCAAGGCCAAGGTCGCGATGAAGAAGTAAACCCGCGCTGCGAACCCGAGCGATGCCGATGCCCGCCCCGAACCGGCGCCTCACCGGCATCGGCTGGCGCCACGCCCACGAGCGCGACCTGCTCGAGGCACGCCCGCCGCTGCCGTTCATCGAGGTGCACTCGGAGAACTTCTTCGCCGACGGGCGGCGCGCCGCTGGCGCTGCTGGCCGCGGCGCGCGAGCATTACCCGGTGAGCCTGCACGGCGTCGGCCTCGCCCTCGGTTCGGCGGTCGGGCTGGATGCGTGGCACCTGGAGCGGCTGGCCGCGCTGGTGCGGCGCATCGAGCCGCTGCGGGTGTCGGACCATGCCTCGTTCGCGCGCGCGCCGCTGCAAGCCGGCGCCGCGCCGCTGCACGCCAGCGATCTGCTGCCGATCGCCTTCACGCGCGCCAGCCTCGACCTGATGGCCGCCAACGTGCAGCGCGTGCAGGAGCGCCTGGGCTGCGCGATCGGCGTCGAGAACCTCTCGGCCTACCTGGGCTGGGCCGACGACAGCATCGCGCAGGCGCAGTTCTTCGGCGAGCTGGCGCAGCGCACCGGCTGCTGGCTGCTGCTGGACGTCAACAACCTGGTGGTGAATGCGCTCAACGACGGCCGTGCCGACCCGGTGGCCAGTGCCAATGCCTTCGTCGATGCGCTCGATGCGCGCCACGTCGGCGAGATCCACCTGGCCGGCTACGACGCCAGCGGCGCGCTGGTGATCGACGACCACGGCAGCCGCGTGCACGCGCCGGTGTGGCAGGTCTATGCCCATGCGATCGAGCGGCTCGGCGCCAAGCCGACGCTGGTCGAGTGGGACACGGCTCTGCCCGACTTCGGCGTGCTGCTCGACGAAGCCGCCGCAGCGGACCGCGTCGCGGGCGACGTGCTCGCCGCGGTGACGGCATGACCGACGCGCAACGCGAGGCCCTGCGCCAGCAGTTGCTGGTGCGCTCGCTGTGGCGCGAGGCCGAGCCGGACGCGCTGCAAGGATGGCTGCGCCAAGCCCCCTCGGCGGTCGCGCACGGCCTCGCGGCCTACCGCGGCAACGCGGCGGCGATCGCCGCACGCGCGCTCGCCGGCGCCTACCCCACCGTCGCGGCGCTGGTCGGCGAGGACAGCTTTGCCTTGCTGGCACGCGACTTGTGGCAACACCACGCGCCCGAACGCGGCGATCTCGGCGAATGGGGCGCGGCGCTGCCCGATTTCATTGCCGCCAGCGCCGCACTGGCCAGCGAGCCCTACCTCGCCGACAGCGCCCGGCTCGATTGGTGCGTGCACCAGGCCAGCCGCGCCGCCGACGCCGCGCCGGCGCCACCGGCCCTCGATGCGCTGGCCAGCGACGCTGCCGCATCGCTGCGCCTGGTGCTGCGCCCGGGCTGCGCGTTGCTCGGCAGCGCGTGGCCGGTGGCGACGATCTGGCAGGCCCACCAGCGCGACGGCGAAGACCGCTTCGCCGCCGTGCGCGCCGCGTTCGCGGCCGGCCGAGGCGAGCACGCCTTCGTCTGGCGCGACGGCTTTGCCGTGCGCGTCGATGCGCTCGACGACGCCGGCGCCGCGTTCACGCGCGGCGTGTTGCGCGGTGACACGCTGGCCGGCGCACTCGACGCCGCCGGCGACGGCTTCGCCTTCGATCAGTGGCTGGCGCAGGCGCTGCAAAAGCGCTGGCTGGTCGCCCTTCAACCGATGGATCCCCGATGAATCTGCAAACCCTTCTTCGCCTCGGCCAGCGTGCCGTCGCCGCACTCGAGAGCGCCCAGCCACTGGCCCAGCTGGCGGCGCGCTGGCATGTCGCGCAGGTCTTCTTCCTGTCCGGGCTGACCAAGCTGCGCGATTGGGAGATCACGCTGGCGCTGTTCGAGGACGAGTACCACGTGCCGTTGCTGCCGCCCGAGGTCGCCGCCGTTGCCGGCACCGCTGGCGAACTGGTATTGCCGGTACTCCTGGTTCTGGGTCTGGGCGGTCGCTTCGCTGCGCTCGGCCTGTCGGTCGTGAATGTCGTCGCGGTGATCAGCCTGGCGGAGATCGCGCCAGCGGCGCTGCAGCAGCACGTGTTCTGGGGCAGCCTGCTGATCGGCCTGCTGCTGTGGGGGCCCGGCCGCTGGTCGCTCGACCACCGGGTGCTGCCACGCCTGCTGGGTGCGCCTGCCGCTGGCTACACTCGCGCGGCCTGAAAGCCATGCACGACGCACCCGCCTTGCAACCCCTGCTGCGCCGCCGCACCCTGCTGCTCGCCGCCACCGCGCTGGCGCTGCCGATCGGGGCCCGCGCGCAGCAGGCCGGCGGCGACTGGGCCCGGCTCGAGGCCGCGGCGCGCGGCCAGACGGTGTACTTCAACGCCTGGGGCGGCAGCGAGCGCATCAACGCCTACCTGCAATGGGCCGGCGGCGAGCTTGCCCAGCGTTGGCGCATCAAGCTCGAACATGTCAAGCTCGCCGACACCGCCGAGCTCGTCAGGCGGGTGCGCGCCGAGAAGGCTGCCGGCCGCAGCAGCGGCGGCTCGGCCGATCTGGCCTGGATCAACGGCGAGAACTTCCTGGCGCTGAAGCGCGAGGGCCTGCTGTTCGGCCCGTGGAGCGAGAGGCTGCCGAACTACGCGCTGGTCGACACCGTCGGCAAGCCGACGACGCGCATCGACTTCTCGGAGGCCGTCGACGGCATGGAAGCGCCCTGGGGCATGGCCCAGCTGACTTTCTACGCCGACACCGCGCGTGTGGCCAGGCCGCCGGCCAGCCTGGCCGAGTTGACGGCCTGGGCGAAGAACAACCCCGGACGCTTCACCTACCCGAAACCGCCGCAGTTCCACGGCACGACGTTCCTGAAGCAGGTGCTGCTCGAGGCGGGCGGCGATCGCCTGGCCCTCTACGCGCCGCTACCGTGCCGAGCTCTTCGACCGCACGACCGCGCCGCTGTGGGCCGCGCTCGACGCGCTGCACCCGCACTTGTGGAAGCAGGGCCGGCAATTCCCGGCCAGCACCACGGTGATGCGGCAGATGCTGGCCGACGGCGAACTGGCGATCGGGCTGACCTTCAACCCCAACGAGGCCGCCAACGAGATCGCCGCCAAGGCGCTGCCGGCCACCGTCGTGAGCTATCAACACGTGGGCGGCACGATCGGCAACACGCACTTCCTGGCCATCCCGTTCAACAGCCGTGCCAAGGCGGGCGCACAGGTGGCGGCCAACTTCCTGCTGTCGCCGCCGGCGCAGGCGCGCAAGGCCGACATCCGGCACTGGGGCGATCCGACCGTGCTTGCGCTGGACAAACTCGGCGCCAACGAGCGCGCGCTGTTCGTGGCCGCCGCTGCGCCCGGCCAGATCACGCGACCGGCGCCGACGCTGCCCGAACCGCACGGTTCGTGGGTCGACCCGCTCGAGCGCGAATGGACACGCCGCTACGGGCAGGCCGCCTGACCCGCTCGGGTCCGCGCGCGGCCGGCCCCGATGACCCTGCCGCCGCGCTGCCGCGCCGCGCTCGTTGCGCCCATCGCGCTGTTCGCGCTGCCGCTCGCGCTGGCGCTGCCGGTGGCGTTGGCGCAGGCCGCCGATGCCGGCGCGTGGCGTGCGTTGCTGGCCGACCCGCAACTGCCGCGCGCGCTGACGCTGACGGTCGGCAGTGCCACCGCCAGCACGGTGCTCGCGCTGGCGTCGTGCATGGCCCTCGTCACGCATTTGCACGGCACGCCGCTGTGGCAGCGCCTGGCCCGCGCGCTCGGGCCGATGCTGGCCATCCCGCATGCGGCGTTCGCGATCGGGCTGGCGCTGCTGGTGATGCCGGCCGGCGTGATCGCGCGCCTGCTGGCACCGCTGGCGGGATGGGCCGCGCCGCCGGATTGGCCCACGGTCAACGATCCGTATGCCGCAGGCCTCGTCGCCGTGCTGGTCGGCAAGGAGTTGCCGTTCCTGTTGTGGAACACCGTCGCGCTGCTGGCGCGGCCCGACATCGCGGCCGCACTGCGCGGCTGGCTGGCCAGCGGCGCGACACTTGGCTACCGCGGCGCCGCGGTCTGGTGGCGGGTGCTGTGGCCGCTGCTGCTGCCGCGCCTGGCCTGGCCGCTGCTGGCGGTGCTGGCCTACGGCCTGACGGTGGTCGACCTGGCGCTGATCGTCGGCCCGGCGTCTCCGCCGACGCTGGCGGTGGTCGCGTGGCAGGCGCTGCAGGCCGGCGACGCTGCCCGCAATGCCGAAGGGGCCGCGGCGGCGTTGCTGCTGGGCGCGGTGCTGCTCGTGCTGGTGATCGCCGGCCTGCTGACGGCGCATGCGCTGGGTGCGGCGTGGCGCCGAATGGCCGTTGACGGCCGGCGCCGCGCGGCGGTGTCCGGCCTGGGGGCGGGACTGGCGCGCACCATCACAGTCGGCCTGTTCTCGCTGTACGCCGTCGTCGCGGCGCTGCTCGCTGCGTCGTCGCTGGTCGGGCTGTGGGCCTTCCCGTCGCTGCTGCCGCAGGCCTGGACCTTGAATGCCTGGCAGCAGGTCGGCGCGGCCGGCGACGCGCTCGGTCTCACGGCCGGCCTCGGCACCGTGGCCGCGCTGGCGTCGCTGGCGCTGGTGCTGCTGTGGTTCGAGACCACGCCGGCGGCGTGGGATCGGCGCGCGATGCCGCTGGTGTTGGCGCCGCTGGTGGTGCCGGCGCTGCTGTTGATGGCGGGGCTGTACACGCTGGCACTGCGGCTGTCGCTCGACGGCACGCGCGCCGGCCTGGCCTGGGTGCACATGCTGGTGACGCTGCCGTATGTGTTCGTTGCGCTGGCGCCGGCCTGGCGCAGCTTCGACCGCCGCTTCGAGTGGACGGCACTGGCGCTCGGCCGCAGCCGCTGGGCCTTCTGGTGGCGCGTCAAGGTGCCGCTGCTCGCGGCGCCGATCGCCGCGGCACTGGCCGTGGGCTTCGCCGTCAGCGTCGCGCAGTACCTGCCGACGCAGTTCATCGGTGCCGGCCGCCACGCCACGGTCACCACCGAAGCCGTCACGCTCGCATCGGGTGGCCAGCGCCACACCGCCGCGGCGTTCGCAGTGCTGCAGGCGTTGTTGCCGGCGCTCGGCTTTGCGCTGGCGGCGTGGGTCGGGCAACGGCAGCGCAAGAGAATCCCCTGACATGAAACCGTTTTCGATCCCGACGACGGTTTGCGGCCCGTTGCTGTCATTGCCTTTCCGCTTGTGCTGACAGTGGCGCGGCAACGGGGCAGCCGGGCCGGGCACGGCGCTTAGGTTGCGGCGGTCTTCGCTGCGCTCAGACTGCCCTGCGCTGCGCGGGCCGTGGCCCCGTCGCGCAACTCCCTCCGTTCGCTTCGCTCACTGTGGTCGAACAGGCGCGACGAGTCAGATCACGAAGCGCGCTGCGCGCGCGGGCCCCGGCCCCTGTGCTGCTCGGCGCCTCACATGCGCGCCGTGCCCGGCCCGGCTGCCCCGTTGCAGAACCGAGGTGGCGTGCGAGACGTCGAACACCGACCCTGTTGCCGGCAAGGCGGCGGGCGGGGCCTGGGCGGGGCGAATCGGCGCCGCCGAGGAGCGCAGGGCTTCTGGCCGCGCGCCTTGGCGCGCTTCGTCATCTGACTCGTCGCAGCTGTTCGAGCGCAGCGAGCGCAGCGAACGAAGCGAGTTCTGCGACGGGCCAGAAGGCCGAGCACCGCAGGGACCCCGCAGCGCAGCGAAGGGCCAGCCGTCTGAGCCCCGCCCACGCCCCGCCCGGCGCCTTGCTCGCGCCGATGCAAGCATCAAGATGCGGTCGTACGCGAACACCCGCAATGGGCCGAAAGCTGACCTCCGATCGGCGTGCAATCGTTGCGTGTCTGGCGGCTCGGGCGAAGCACAATCGCGCAGCTGACATGGCACTGCAACTGGATCACGTCAGCATCGCTGTCCACGGCCGCACGCTGTTGAGCGACCTGAGCGCGACCATCGAGCCCGGCCGCGTGCTGGCCGTGATGGGCGCCAGTGGTTCGGGCAAATCGAGCCTGCTGGCGTGGATCGCCGGTACGTTGGAGCCGCCGTTCGAGGCCCGCGGCGCCCTGCGCCTCGATGGCCGCGACCTCGCCGGCGTGCCGATCCAGCAGCGCCGCATCGGCCTGCTGTTCCAGGACGACCTGCTGTTCCCGCACCTGAGCGTGCGCGACAACCTGCTGTTCGCATTGCCGGCCGGCGCGCGCGCGGCGCGGGTGCAGGCCGCCGAACGCGCGCTCGACGAAGCCGGGCTCGCTGGCTTCGGCGAGCGCCTGCCCGGCAGCCTGTCGGGCGGCCAGCGCGCGCGGGTGTCGCTGTTGCGCGCCCTGCTCGCGGCACCGGCGGCGCTGCTGCTCGACGAGCCCTTCGGCAAGCTCGACACCACGCTGCGCGCGCAGATGCGCGAGTTCACGTTCACCATGCTGGCGGCACGCCAGGTGCCGGCCTTGCTGGTCACGCACGATGCGGCCGACATTCCCGCCGGCGCCCGGACTATCCGGCTCGACACCGATGCTTGACCGCGCTGCCACCGCCATGCTCAAGCCCGCGCTCGACGCCGGTGCGCGCGTGCTGGTGCGCTGGGGCATCGGTGCCGACGCGGTGACGCTGGCCGGCTTTGCCATCGGCGTCGCCGCGGCCGTGGCGATCGGCTTCGGCGCGACCGGCTGGGGCTTGACCCTGCTGCTGGCGAGCCGGCTGGCCGACGGTCTCGACGGCGCCGTCGCGCGCCAGACGCGCACCACCGACCGCGGCGCGTTTCTCGACATCACGCTCGACTTCCTCTTCTACGCCAGCATCCCGCTGGCCTTCGCGCTCGCCGATCCGGCGCGCAACGCGCTGCCCGCGGCGGCGCTGCTGGCCGCATTCATCGGCACCGGGTCGAGCTTCCTGGCGTTCGCGGTGATGGCCGAGCGGCGCGGCCTCGCCAGCGATGCCTATCCGAACAAGGGCCTCTTCTACCTCGGTGGCCTCACCGAAGCCGGCGAGACCTTGATCTGCTTCGCGCTGATGTGCCTCTGGCCCGAGCGCTTCACCTGGTGGGCCTACGGCTTTGCCGCGCTGTGTGCGCTGACCATCGTCACGCGCATCGTCGGCGGTGCGAAGCTGCTGTCGCGCTGACGGCATCGGCCGTGTAAGGTACGCCGGCCACCGCCCGACCGAACGCCGCCTCGCGAGGAGACCCATGTCGAAGAAGAAGCTGTTGATCGTGGCCGTGCTGTCGGCGCTGGTCGCGGCGTACTTCGCCTTCGACGTCGGGCGCCTGCTCAGCCTCGATACCCTGAAGGCGCAGCAGGCGAGTTTTGCGGCGCTGTACGCCGAATCGCCGCTGTGGGTGATCGGCGTCTACGCGCTGGTCTACATCGCGGTCTTCGCGCTGGCGCTGCCGGTGGGCGCGGTGATGACGCTGGCCGGCGGGGCGCTGTTCGGCCTCGTGGTCGGCACCCTGGTGGTGTCGTTCGCCTCGACGATCGGCGCCACGCTCGCGTTCCTGGCGTCGCGCCACGTGCTTGCCGACAGCGTGCGCGCGCGCCTGGGCAACCGGCTGGCCGAAGTCGACAAGGGCATTGCCAGCGACGGACCGTTCTACCTGTTCACGCTGCGGCTGATCCCGGCCATCCCGCCGGCGGCGATCAACCTGCTGTTCGGGCTCACGAAGATGCGCACCTGGCCCTTCTACTGGGTCAGCCAACTCGGCATGCTCGCCGGCACCATCGCCTACATCAACGCCGGCACGCAATTGGCGAAGATCGAATCCGCCAGCGGCATCCTGCAGCCGGCGCTGATCGCCTCGTTCGTGCTGCTCGGAGTCTTCCCGCTGATCGCCAAGAAGATCGTCGATGCGGCGAAGGCGCGCCGCGTCTATGCGCGCTGGGCCGGCGCGCGGCCGCGCTCGTTCGATCGCAACCTGGTGGTCATCGGCGCCGGCGCGGCCGGTCTGGTCACGGCCTACATCGCCGCGGCGGTGAAAGCCAAGGTGACCCTGGTCGAGGCGCACAAGATGGGCGGCGACTGCCTGAACTACGGCTGCGTGCCGAGCAAGGCCCTGATCAGGACCGCGACGCTGGCGCGGCAGATCCGGCATGCGCAGGACTACGGCATCGCTGCGGCGCACGCGAGCATCGACTTCGCGCAGGTGATGGCGCGCGTGGCCGGTGTCGTGCGCGCGGTGGAGCCGCACGATTCGGTGGCGCGCTACACCGCGCTGGGCGTCGATGTCGTCGCGGGCCACGCCCGGCTGATCGATCCGTGGACCGTACAGATCAAGAAGGACGACGGCAGCACGCAGACGCTGACCACCCGCAGCATCGTCATCGCCACCGGCGCGGCGCCGTTCGTGCCGCCGCTGCCAGGCCTGGACGATGTCGGCTACCTGACCAGCGACACGCTGTGGGGCCTGCGCGAACTGCCGCCTCGGCTGGTGGTGCTCGGTGGCGGGCCGATCGGCTGCGAGCTGGCGCAGTGCTTCGCCCGGCTGGGCTCGCAGGTGACGCAGATCGAGATGCTGCCGCGCATCATGATCCGCGAGGACGCCGAAGTCTCGGCCTGTGCGCGGCAGGCCCTCGAAGCCGACGGCGTGACGGTCCTCACCGGGCACAAGGCGCTGCGCTGCGAGAAGACCGCCGAGGGCAAGTTCATCGTCGTCGAAGTCCGGCGGCGAGCCCAAACGCATCGCCTTCGACGTGCTGCTGTGCGCGGTCGGCCGCAGCGCGCGTCTGAAGGGCTTCGGCCTCGAGGAACTCGGCATCCCGGTCGACCGCACGGTGCAGACCAACGAGTACCTGGAAACGATCTACCCCAACATCCTGGCGGCCGGCGACGTCGCGGGGCCGTACCAGTTCACCCACACCGCCGCGCACCAGGCCTGGTACGCGTCGGTCAATGCCCTGTTCGGCCCGTTCAAGAAGTTCAAGGCCGACTACTCGGTGATCCCGTGGGCGACGTTCATCGACCCCGAGGTCGCGCGCGTCGGCCTGAACGAACAGGAGGCGAAGGAAAAGGGGGTCGCCTACGAGGTGACGAGATACGGCATCGACGACCTCGACCGCGCGATCGCCGACTCGGCCGCGCAGGGCTGGGTCAAGGTGCTGACCGTGCCGGGCAAAGACAGGATTCTCGGCGTGACGATCGTCGGGGTGCACGCCGGCGACCTGCTTGCCGAATTCGTGCTGGCGATGAAGCATGGCCTGGGTCTGAACAAGATCCTCGGCACGATCCACACCTACCCGACACTGGCCGAAGCCAACAAGTACGCGGCGGGCGAATGGAAGCGCGCGCACCAGCCTGCAAAGCTGCTGCAGTGGGTCGCGAAGTTCCACGCTTGGCGCCGCGCGTGACGCGGCCAGGGCCTGTTCACACTATGGACGACAGATGCGTTGCAGCCACAAAGGCCGCGAGCAAGGCGCAAAGCGCAGCCGGGGTCGGGCCCCGGCGAGGCTTTGCAACGCCGCGCGCGGCCTTTGTGGCTGCAACCCGCAGGGAACGGGCCGATTGGGGCGCAGCGCGGCGTTGCGTCCCTTGCCCGGACGCGAGTCCGGGCGGCATGCCGCGCCTTGCTCTGCGCCCCAATCGGCCCGTTCGCACTGCCGTCCGTAGTGTGAACAGGCCCTAGCTCGCCGATGAAGCGCGTTCTGCTCGTCGGCGCCGGCCATGCCCAGCTCGCAGTGCTGGCCGCGCTGGCGCGGCAACGCCTGCCTGGCGCCGACGTGGTGCTGGTGTCGGCCAGCGAGCGTCAGGTGTACTCGGGCATGGTGCCGGGGTTGATCGCCGGGCGCTATAGCCTCGACGATTGCTCGATCGCCATCGCGCCGCTGGCCGCTGCCGCCGGTGTGCGCTTCGTGCGCGATCACGCCGTGGCACTGGATGCCGCAGCGCAGACCGTGACCCTGGCCGACGGCCAACGCATCGCCTACGACGTGCTCGCGCTGAACACCGGCCCGACCCAGGATCGCGAGCGCCTGCCGGGCGCCCGCGACAACGCGCTCTTCGTGCGGCCGATCGAGCACTTCGTGGCGCTGTGGCAGCGCACGCGCGCCTTGGCCGACGAGCGCGGGCTCGACGTGGTCGTGATCGGCGGCGGCGCCGCCGGGGTCGAGATCGCCCTCGCGGTGCGCCACGCGCTGGACGGTCGTGGCGCGGTGACGCTGGTGTCCGATGGCCCGGTGCTGGCGGCCTACGGCCCCGGCGTGCAGCGACGCGCGTTGAAAGCCTTGCGGCGCCTGGACGTGCAGGTGCTGCCCGGCCGCTGCACGGCCGTCGAGCCCTCGCACGTGGTGTTGGGCACGCTGCGCGTGGCCTGCGACGCGCCGATCGTCGCCATCGGCAGCGATGCGCCGGCCTGGCTTGGCGGCAGCGGCCTGGCGCTGGACGCGGCGGGCTTCGTGCGCGTCGGCGCCACGCTGCAAAGCGCCAGCCATGCCAACGTCTTCGCCGCCGGCGACGTGATAGTGCGCGACGACTGGCCGCATCCGCGCAGCGGCGTGTACGCCGTGCGGGCCGGGCCGGTGCTGGCGGAGAACCTGCGCCGTTTCGTCGCCGGCGGTGTGCTGCAGGCCTATACGCCGCAGCGCCGCTCGCTCAACCTGCTGGCCACCGGCGACGGGCGCGCCATCGCCAGTTGGAACGGCTGGTCGGCGCAGGGCTGGCTGATGGGGGTGTGGAAGGACCGCATCGACCGCGCGTTCGTCGCGCGCTACGGCTCGAAGAAGTAACGCTTCAGCCCGGCCAGGATCATCTCGACGGCAATCGCGGTCAGCACCAGGCCCATCAGCTTCTCGATGGCACTGACCATCGACGAGCCGATCCAATGCCGGATGCGGTCGGCACCCAGCAGCACCGCGGCACTGACCAGCATCGCCACCGTCAGCGCGCCGATCCAGTCGAACAGCCGCTCGGGCTGGCGCGAGGCCAGCAGCAGCACCGTGGCCATCGCCGACGGCCCGGCCAGCAGCGGCACCGCGAGCGGAAAGATGAACGGCTCGCGCGTCTTGCCGTCGGAGGTATAGACCCCGCCACCCACGGCAAAGATCATGCGAATGGCGATGATCAGCAGGATCACGCCGCCGGCCACCTCGAGCGAGCGCTCCGACAGACGCATCAGCTTCAGGAATGCCTGGCCGGCGAGCATGAACACGATGAGCACGGCGAAAGCCAGCGCCGATTCGCGCAAGGCCACCCGGGTGCGCCGCTCCGGCGCGACGTTGCGCATCACCGAAATGAAGATCGGCAGGCTGCCGAACGGGTCGAGCACCAGCAGCAGCAGCACCAGCGCGGACAGGAAGTTGTGATCCATCGGCGCGCATTGTCGGCCACGGCAGTGGCGCCTTGAATGTTGCGCGGACGCCGCAGATGACCCTGCTTTACAGCGCCGCGCACGGGTTTACCTCTAGTCGAACTCTAAAATCGCGGCTCTCCTGACCTATCCAAGAAGGACAAACAACATGAAACACTCTTTGATCATCGCGGCCGCCCTGGCCAGCGTCGGCGCCAGTGCCTTCGCGCAGAGCGCAGTCACCGTCTATGGCCGTGTCAACGTCTCGATCGAACGCCAGGACGCCGGCGGTACCAAAGACACAGTGATGCAGAACAACGCGTCGCGATTCGGCATCAAGGGCACCGAAGACCTGGGTGGCGGACTGAAGGCCGGTTTCGTGCTCGAGCACGGCTTCAACGTCAACAACGGTGCGCAGTCGCAACCGGCGTTCTGGGCGCGCCAGAGCGAAGTGAACCTGTCGGGCAACTTCGGCATGGTCCGTCTGGGCAACTTCACCAGCGAGGCGTACTACGCCACCGCCGACTACGTGAGCATGCACAACCATGACACCGGCACCTCGTCGGATGCGCTGTACACCTACCTCGGCCGCGACGTCAACAAGGTGTCGTACCGCACCCCGACGTTCTTCGGTGGCGCGACCTTCGAAATCGGCTCCACGGTGTCGAGCCCGAGCCAGGACGACACGCTGGACCTGGCGGCGAACTACGACGCCGGTGCGCTGCACCTCGGCGCGGGCTACCAGAAGGAAGGCGACGCCAATCAGTTCGCGCTGCGCGGGCTGTACGAGATGGGCGCCATCACCTTCGGCGGCTACTTCCAGCGCAGCGACCTGCCGGTGGCCGGCACGCGCAATGCTTTCCGGCTGGCCGGCATGTACGCGATGGGCAACACCGAGCTGCACGCCAACATCGGCCGCGCCGGTGACTTCAGCAACGTGGCCAACAGCGCGGCCACGCAGTTCACGCTGGGCGTGAACCAGAACCTGAGCAAGCGCACCAAGGTGTACGGCTTCTATACCAAGGTCAACACGGATACCGCCGGCGCCGATTTCTCTTCGTTCGCCGTCGGGCTGCGCCACAACTTCTGATCACCGCGGCCGCGAGGCCGTTGCTCGGAACGAAGAAAGGCCGGTCGCGAGACCGGCCTTTTTTCCTTCAGCCGCGCGGATGATGCTGCGCGTGCAACGCGCGCAGCCGCTCGCGCGCGACATGGGTGTAGATCGTCGTCGTCGAGATGTCGGCGTGGCCGAGCAGCATCTGCACCGCGCGCAGGTCGGCGCCGTGGTTGAGCAGGTGCGTCGCGAACGCGTGGCGCAGCGTGTGCGGGGACAGCGGCGCATCGATGCCGGCCGCCAGCGCGTGGCGCTTGACCAGCTTCCAGAACATCTGCCGCGTCATCGCGCCGCCGCGCGCGGTGACGAAGAGTGCTTCGCTGGCCTGGCCAGCGAGGATCGTGCCGCGCGCTTCGGCGAGGTAGCGCGTCAACCAGCCGTGCGCTTCTTCACCGAACGGCACCAGCCGCTCCTTGGCCCCCT
Organism: uncultured beta proteobacterium; assembly: GCA_963840805.1. Taxonomy (GTDB): domain Bacteria; phylum Pseudomonadota; class Gammaproteobacteria; order Burkholderiales; family Burkholderiaceae_C; genus CADEEN01. Next base: position 50,237 of record CAWJAJ010000008.1, read on the forward strand.
TGCCGGTGACGCGCAAGGCGCCTTCGGCCAGGCCGACCTGCACCGTCTTGATCGTCACCAGCTCGCTGACGCGCAGGCCGCTGGCGTAGAGCAACTCGAGCATCGCGCGGTCGCGCAAGCCGAGCGGCGTGGCCGCGTCGGGGGCAGCCAGCAGCGCCTCGACCTGCGCCTCCGACAGCGTCTTGGGCACCCGCATCGGCTGTTTGGCGTTGCGCAGGCGCAGCGTCGGGTCGGCCTCCACGAGGTGCTCGCGCACGGCCCAGCGGAAGAAGCGCTTGAACACCGTCAGGCGCCGGTTGGCGCTGGTGGCGCGCGATCCGGCGTGGCGGTGGGCGACATAGGCCAGCAGGTCACTTTCTCGCGTCGCCGCGATCGCGCCGCCGCGCTCGCGCTCGAGCCACGCCGCATACAACTCGAGGTCGCGCCGGTAGGCGGCCAGGGTGTTCGCAGCCAGACCGTCCTCGATCCACAGGGCATCGAGAAAGCGGTCGATGTCGGTCTGGCTCAGCGGCGTGGCACTCAATCGAGCTTGAGTTTCTGCTTGTCGACGACCTGCTTGTAGACCTCGAACTCGGCCTTGATCTGCGCCGCGAACTGGTCCGGCGTGTTCAACACCAGCAACGAGCCGGTGTCTTCGATGCGCTTCTTCACCTCGGGCAGCTCGGCGGTCCTCTTCACCGCGGCGTGAACCTTGTCGATCACGTCCTTGGGCAGGTTCTTCGGCCCGAGTACGCCGTAATAGGCCATGCGGTTGACCGGCTCCAGGCCGACTTCCTTGAAGGTCGGCACGTTGGGCAACTGCACCAGCCGCTGCGGCGCAGCCACCACGATCGGGATCAAGCGGCCGTCCTTGATGAACGGCAACGCCGACGGCATGTTGTCGAAGATGATCGGCACCTGGCCCGCGACCGTGTCGTTCAGGGCCGGGCCTGCGCCGCGATACGGGATGTGCGCGATGAAGGTGCCCGACAGGCTCTTGAACAGCTCCATCTGCAGGTGGCCGATGCCGCCCGTGCCCGAACTCGCGAAGCTGTACTTGCCCGGGCTCTTCTTCAGCTCGGCGAGGAATCCCTTGTAGTCGCGCGCCGGGAAGCTCGGGTGCACCGCGATCACGTTGGGCGTCGCGGCCACGTTGATGATCGGCGTGAAATCGGTGGTCGGGTTGTAGCCGATCTTGGCGTTGATGGCCGGGTTGGCGGCCGTCGTCGACACGGTGGCCATGCCCAGCACGTAGCCATCGGGCGCGGCCCGGATGACCTCGAGCGCGCCGATCGAGCCGCCGCCGCCGGCCTTGTTTTCGACCACCAGGGTTTGCCCGAGCGCGGCGTTGGCACGTTCGGCCACCACGCGGGCCACGATGTCGGTGGTGCCGCCCGGCGCAAACGGCACCACCAGGCGCACCGGCTTGGTCGGATACGTTTGTGCAGCCACCCAGGGCGCAAAGCCGGCCAGCGCAACAGCTGTCATCGTCGTCGCGAGAAAAGTCCTCTTCTTCATCGATCGGTCTCCTGGGAGGGTTGGGAAATGGGAGTCAATAGCGGCAAACAGGGACAAACAGGGGCATCGAATGCAGCATCGTCTCACGCCACCGGGCCGCCAAGCAGGCCGATCTTGAGTTCGGCGTCGACCGGCCGCTCGCCGATGAAGATGCGCAGCAAGGCGGCATAGAGGTCTTCGCCGGCAATCGGCTCGCCGCGCGGCTGGCCGTTGAGGCTCAGCTGCAGGCCGCGCCCCGGCAACCAGTCGAGGTCGATCACGTCGCCCTTCTTTACTTTACCGATCGCGCGCACCTGGACGTCGAATCGCCTCATGCGCTCGGTGAGCGCCGGCAGGATGGCCGGTGGCGTGTTGCGCACGATGCCTTTGTTGAAAGCCTTGACGAACTCCTCGGTGTCGACGGCGACCAGCATGCGCATCTGCACGCGCTTGGCCCCCTGCGCCGCCTGCACCTGCTGCGCCGAGCGCACCCGGGTACCCAGGTACAGGCCCGCTGCATAACCCTTGAGCCAGGCCACCGCGCGCAGCCCGACGCCATTGAGCTGCAGCACCTGGCCACCGACCGTCGCCTCGCCTGGAAAGGTCAGGCCTTCGACTTTGATCGCAGGCGCTGCCCGCGCCCCCGGCCAGGCGGCGAACGTTAGCGCAGCGCCGATCAGCAAGCGGCGGCGCAGGCGGTGGATCGATGGGCTCATCGTGGGCATCAGGTTAGCGGACCCGGAGACAACGCGCAGCCTGCCCCCGCGGACGACCGGCGCCGATGTGGCAACCACGCACCACGCGCGCAGGCACACTGCCGGGCGTGACGACCGCCTGGCTGCTGCTGCCCGACTTCGTGCTGATCGCGATCGGCTATGGCTTGTGCCATCACACCGCGCTCGACCGGCCGGTGTGGAACGGCGCCGAGCGTCTGGTGTACTACCTGCTGTTCCCGGCACTGCTGTTCGCGGCCATCGTGCGCCAACCGCTCGCCCCCGGCGCACTGGCCAGCCTGGGCGCCGTCGGCCTCGGCCTCACTGCCTGCGGCATCGCGCTGGCCTTCGCGCTCGGCCGCTGGCCGGGCGTCGACCCGCGGGCCCATGCGTCGGGCGCGCAGGTGGCGTTTCGCTTCAACTCGTACATCGCGCTGGCGCTGGCCGAGCGGCTCGGCGGCAGCGCCGGCGTGGCCGCCGTCGCGGTGCTGATCGCGTTGGTGGTACCGCTGTGCAACGTCGCCGCCGTCTGGCCGCTGGCCCGCGCGGGCGGTCACGGCTACCTGCGCGAGCTGCTGCGCAATCCGCTGATCCTGGCGACCGTGGCCGGGCTCACGACCAATCTGGCCGGGCTGCAATTGCCCGAAGTCGCGGCGACCACGCTGCAGCGGCTCGGCAGCGCGGCCTTGCCGATCGGCCTGATGGCGGTTGGCGCCGGCCTGCGCCTGGGTGCGTTGCGCGAGGCGCCGGGGCTGGCTGCCGCGCTGCTGGCGGTGCGCCATGCGGTGCTGCCGCTGCTGGCCCTGATGCTGGTGCGCGTGGCCGCGCTCGATGCGACGCAACAAGCCATCGTCGTCGCTTTCGCGTCACTGCCCACCTCGGCCAGCGCCTACGTGCTGGCGGCGCGCATGGGGGGCCGTGGCGAATACGTGGCGGGGCTGATCACGATGTCGACGCTGCTCGGCATGCTGAGCGTGCCGCTGGCGTTGGCGGCGCACGCGGCCTGGCCCCGTTGATTCAGCGCTGCGCCAACGCCCAGTCGATGTGCTCCTGCACCAGCGGCAGCGCGGCGGCTCGGTGCGCCTGCAAGGCCGCGGCGATCGTCGCGTCGCCACTCGTGCGCAGTGCATTGCCCAGGGCCACCGCCAGGTTGCGCTGCCAGCGTGCATGGCCGATACGGCGGATCGCACTGCCCTCGGTGCGCTGCAGGAACTCGGCTTCGCTCCAGGCCCACAGCACCAGCAGCGACGGACTCGCGAGCGCGTCACGCGGGTCGAAGTCGGCCAGCGGCGAACGGTGCGCGTACTTGTTCCACGGGCACGCGAGCTGGCAATCGTCGCAGCCGTAGATGCGGTTGCCGACCGCCGCACGCAGCTCCGGCGGGATCGGCCCGTCATGCTCGATCGTCAGGTACGAAATGCAGCGCCGCGCGTCGAGCCGGTACGGTGCCGTGATCGCCCGTGTCGGGCAGACGTCGATGCAGGCACTGCAGCTGCCGCAGTGGGCCTCAGTCGGCGCCGTCAGCGGCAGTGCGAAATCGACGAACAGCTCGCCGAGAAAGAACATCGAGCCGCCCTCGCGCGACAGTGCCAGCGTGTGCTTGCCGCGCCAGCCGATGCCGCTGCGCGCCGCGAGTTCGACTTCGAGCACCGGCGCCGAATCGGTGAACACGCGGTGGCCGAACGGGCCGATCGTCGCAGCCAGTCGGTCGGCCAGCGCTTGCAGCCGCGCGCGCAGCACCTTGTGATAGTCGCGCCCACGGGCGTACAGCGACACCGTGGCGGCCGCTGGGTCTGCCAAGCGTTGCCATTCGATCGCCTGCCAGCCCGCGGGGGCCGCGCGCGGCAGGTAATCCATGCGGGCGGTGATGACGCGCAGCGTGCCCGGCACCAGTTCGGCGGGCCGTGCGCGCTTGGCGCCATGGCGTGCCATGTAGGCCATCGTGCCATGCTGGCCTGCGGCCAACCACGCCGCGAGTCCGGGCTCCGCACCGCTGAGATCAACGCCGGCAACACCGATCTGGGAGAATCCAAGCTCCTCGGCCCAGCCTCGCAGTTGCGCCAGCAACTGCGCGCCGTCGATCGAAGCATGACCTTGCTCGCGCATCCGCCGATTCTAGAAACCCGCACCTTCCATTGGCCCGACGAAGCGGCCTGCGCGGCGTTTGCACGGCGTCTGGCCACCGCTCCCGCGCTGCGCCCGAGCAGCTTCATCGCGCTGCGAGGCCCGCTGGGCGCCGGCAAGACCACCTTCGTGCGCCACCTGCTGCGCGCGCTCGGCGTGGCCGGGCGCATCAAGAGCCCGACCTATGCGGTGCTCGAGCCCTACGAGGTGGGCGGCCTGGCGATTTCGCACTTCGACTTCTACCGCTTCGATGACCCGCGCGAGTGGGCCGATGCCGGTTTTCGCGATGTCTTCGCGGCGCCGGGCCTGAAGCTCGTCGAGTGGCCCGACAAGGCCGCGCCGCTGCTGCCGCAGCCCGACTGGACCCTGGACATCGAACCGCAGGACGGCGATCAGCGCCAGGTGACGCTGCGCGCCGTCACCGAACACGGCCGGCACCTGCTGGCCGCCATGGCGTGACGCGGCGCGCCGCACTGCAGCGCATCGGCGGCCTGGCGCTGCTGCTGCAGGCGCCGCGGCTGGCCTATGGCGCGGAGATCGTCGCGGTGCGCGTGTGGCCGGCCGCCGACTACACCCGCGTGACGATCGAATCCGATGCCGCGCTGGTGGCCCGCCATACGCTGGCCGGCAACCCCGACCGCCTGGTGATCGACATCGACGGCCTCGAACTCAGCCCGCAGCTGCGCGAGATCGTCGGCAAGGTGCGTGCCGACGACCCCTACATCGCCGGCGTGCGCGTCGGCCAGAACCAGGCCCGCGTGGTGCGGCTGGTGATCGACCTGAAACAGCCGGCGGCACCGCAAGTCTTCACGCTCGCGCCGGTGGCCGCCTACAAGCACCGCCTGGTGTTCGATCTCTACCCGACCGAGGCACGCGATCCGCTGCTGGCCCTGATCCGCGACAAGGAGCAGGCCGAGCGCGAGGCTGCGGCCTCGGTGCGCGATGCGCTCGGCGAATTCATCGGCCGTATCGAGAATGGCCAGGTCGCCAAGGGCCCGCCGGCCTCGGCGCCCGCGCAAACCGTGGCGCCGAGACCACCGTCGGCCGAAGCGATCCGCAAGGTCGAGCGCCTGATCGTCGTCGCGCTCGATCCCGGCCACGGCGGCGAAGACCCCGGCGCCATCGGCCGCAGCGGCCTGAAGGAAAAGGACGTGGTGCTCGCAGTGGCGCTGCAGTTGCGCGAACGCATCAATGCCCTGCCCGGCATGCGCGCGTTCCTGACGCGCGATGCCGACTACTTCGTGCCGCTGGCCGATCGGGTCCGCAAGGCGCGCCGCGTGCAGGCCGACCTGTTCGTGTCGATCCACGCCGACGCGTTCATCACCCCGACCGCGCGCGGCGCGAGCGTGTTTGCGCTGAGCGAGGGCGCAGCCACCAGCACCGCGGCGCGCTGGATCGCCAACAAGGAGAACGCCGCCGACGTCGTCGGCGGCGTCAATGTCAAGGCCGGCAAGGACGTGCAGGTGCTGCGCGCACTGCTCGACATGAGCACCACGGCGCAGATCAAGGACAGCCTGCGTGTCGGCCACGAAGTGCTCGGCCAGCTCGACCGCGTCGGCCGCCTGCACAAGCCGCGCGTCGAGCAGGCCGGCTTCGCGGTGCTGAAGGCGCCCGACATCCCGAGCATCCTGGTCGAGACGGCTTTCATCTCCAACCCCGACGAGGAAGCCAAACTCGCCGATCCCGACTACCGCCAACGGCTGGTCGAAGCCCTCACCGCCGGCATCAGGCGCTACTTCGCGAGGAACCCGCCGCTGGCCAGGAACCGGCAACTGTAGTTGCCGGTCGGATTTCATGGTGGATGCGCTGCCGAATGTGCCAATCACACACTAAGATGGTGTCATGCCCGCCCGCCGCCCCGCCTCCGGCAGTGATGCGCGAATCGATGCCGCGTTGACGCGGGCGGTCGCGCAGTTGCTCGGCCCGCTGGCCAGGCTGGCCGTTGCGCGCGGTGTGACCTTCCCGGTGATGAAGGAATTGCTCAAGCAGGCCTTCGTGCAGGCGGCGCGCCAGGCCCAGCCTGGCACTGGCGCACGCGACGTCAGCCGCGTCGCGACGGCGACCGGGCTGACAAGGCGCGAGGTGACACGGCTGTCGCTCGAGCAACCGCCGGCCCTGGCCGACCGCCCGTCTCCGGCGACACAGCTGTTCACGCGCTGGCAAGCCGACCGCAAGCTGCGCGATCGCCGCGGCAAGCCGCGCAAGCTGCCCCGTCAGGGTCCGCGCACCGAGCTTCGAGGCGCTGGCGCAGAGCGTGACGCGCGATGTCCACCCGCGCAGCCTGCTCACGGAGCTGGTGCGCCTCGGCCTGGTGCACCACGACGCGGCCACCGACACCGTGAGCCTGCTGGAAGCGGCGTTCGTACCGCGCGACGACCAGGCGCGCATGGTCAGGCTTTCTCGGTCAGAACGTCGGCGATCACCTGGCCGCCAGCGTGGCCAACGTACTGGGTGACAAGCGCAAGCACTTCGAGCAGGCGCTGTTCGCCGACGAACTGTCCGACGCGTCCATCGCCGCCGCCAAGAAGCTGGTCAATGCGCAGTGGCGGGTGCTGACGGCGGCCCTGGTGCCGGAACTCGAAGAACTCGTGCGCGCCGATCGACGCGCCAGCGAACGCGCCAAGACGCGGCGCGCCGAGCGCCGGCTGCGCATCGGCCTGTACTCCTACGACGAGGCGATGAAGACCCCTGATGACGAGGATGCCTGACATGAACGGTTGCCCCGAACCACGCCGGCGCGACGTGCTGCTGGCCGCACTGGCCCTGCTGGCTGGCTGCGGCGGTGTCGACAGTGGCGGTACCGGCACCGGCGCATCGTCGACCTACGCCAACGGCCCGATCACCGGCTTCGGTTCGATCATCGTCAATGGCGTGCGCTTCGACGACAGCAACGCCACGATCGAAGACGACGAGGGCCGCACGCGCTCGCGAGACGAACTGCGACTGGGCATGCGCACCGAGGTGATCGCTTCGGCCGTGACCACCGTGGGCGGCGTGGCCAGCGCCACCGCGTCGTCGATCCGTCTGCAGAGCGCGATCATCGGCCCGCTCGAAGACATCGACGCTGCGAATGCGACGCTGACCGTGCTCGGCCAACGCGTCAGTGCAGTGGCAACGACGGTGTTCGACGGCGCAATCGCCGGCGGCATCACGATGCTCGCGCCCGGCGACCTGCTCGAGGTGTACGCCACGCTCGACGTCGCGGCCGGCCGTTACGTCGCTTCGCGGATCGAGCGCCGCGACGACGCGGCGGCCTACAAGCTGCGCGGAGCGATCGCGTCGCTCTCGCTCGGACGCCCGCACGCTCACGCTGGGCCGGCTGACGATCGATTGGTCGGCGGTCGCGCCCGCCGACCCGGCGACCGCACTGGCGCCGGGCCGCCTGGTGCGCGTGACGCTGGACAAGACACCGGCGGCCGGCATCTGGCGCGCGATCACTCTGGCCAACGCGCAGCCGATGCCCCAGGACCGCGAGCGCGCCGAAATCGAGGGGCGAATCTCCGCATTCACGTCGCGAACGAACTTCGCACTCGACGGCCTGCCGGTCGATGCGTCGGGCGCGAGCTTCCCCGACGGCACGACCGGCCTCGCGGTCGGCGCGATGGTCGAGGTCAAGGGCAGCCTGCGCAATGGCGTGCTCATCGCCACCCAGGTCGAGCGCGAAGAGGAGGACGGCGGCACGGAACCCTTCGAGCTGCACGGCACGCTCGACAGTGTCGACACCGCAGCGGCGAGCCTCGTCGTGCGCGGCGTCACCGTCGTCTGGAGTGCAGCGACCCGGTTCGAGGGCGGCAACGCCGGCGACCTCAGCCGCTGGGTCGGGCGCGAGATCGAGGTCAAGGGCGCGCTGTCGGACGATGGCACGCGGATCGCGGCAACGTCGATCCACTTCGAGACCTGAGCAGCCCAGGGTCCGCGCGCCGCACCGCACGCGGGCCCTTGCCCGCGACCCTCGTGCCGCGTTGAACCATTTGGCACATTTTGGTGTGCCGACCGTGCAACGCAGCACGGACAATACAAATGTGTTTAACGCACACTTCATTCATGAGTTGCGCCCGCGATGCACACCTGGACCCGAATCGCCGGCATCGGCCGACGCGCGGCGGTCGGCAATTTGTCACGGCCATTCACGCAAGTCGTGTATCCGGTGGATACGACGCGCTCGTGAGCCGGGGATTGCCGCCGAGAATGCCTGCCGCGAACCGGCCCCGCACGTGCCACGCCCATGAGGTTTCATGGGCGGGCCAATCGTGCCGCAACGCGCAACCGCTGCATCACGAACGATGAACACCGCCACAATGGTCCCGTCGGCGCTCGACGCCGAGCCCCGGCATCGCGCGGCCGGCAAACGCCCGCGCGCCGAGGCGCCGGCGCCGGCCGCACCTGCGCCGCGCGCTGCACGCCGGCATGCGCCGGGTCGTGGCGATCTTCTGCTCTACGGCCTGCTGGCGGCATTGGTGGCCAGCGCGTGGCAAGTCAGCCGCATGCGCCTGTTTGCGTCCAGCGACGACGCCAGCTACTGGATTGCCGTGGTGGGCGGGTCGATGATGCTGGTGCTGTTCACCTATCCCTTGCGCAAGTACGTTCGCTTCATGCAGGGCTTGGGCAAGGTGAAGTGGTGGTTCTGGTTGCACCTGTTCATGGGCGTCGCCGGGCCCTGGCTGATCCTGGTGCATTCGACCTTTCGCATCGGCTCGCTCAACGCCGGGGTCGCCCTGATCAGCATGGCGATCGTGGTATTCAGCGGCGTGATCGGGCGCTTCATCCACGTTCGCGTGCACCGCGGGCTGCATGGTGAACGCACGTCACTGCACACCTTGCGGGCCCGCGCCGGCCTCGTCGAGAGCCAGGCGCGCTCCCGACTGCACTTTGCGCCGGCCGTCGAGGCGCGGCTGCTGGCGTTCGAGGAGCACGAGTTGCGCGCGCGCCCGGGCTGGACGACGTACCTGCGCCAGGCCACCGTGCTGCCGCTGCAGCAGTGGCTCACCTACCACCGCTGCGTCCGCAATCTGCGCGCGCCGCTGCTCGAACTGGCCGAACAGCAAGGCTGGAGCGCAAGCGATCTGCAGCGGCGCAAACGCCACGCAAGGCGGCTTGTCGACGAGTACCTGAACGCCGTGGTCCGTGTTGCCCAGTTCACTGCCTTCGAACGCGTCTTCGCGCTCTGGCACCTGGCGCACCTGCCCTTCGTCTACCTGCTGGTCATCAGTGCCATCGTGCACGTGATCGCCGTCCACGCGTACTGAGGACTGGATTGGCGCCGTGGATCGCACAACTCCGACCCGCTGTTCGCCGTGCCGCGCTGGCGACGCTGCTGGCATGGGCCGCGGTCATGCCGACGATGGCGCAGAGCATCGAATCGGTGCTGCGCCCGGGAGAACTGATTCAAGGCCACGCCAAGTGGGAAGAGGACTGTTCGAAGTGCCACGTCCGCTTCGACCGCGCGGCGCAAGACCGCCTGTGCATCGACTGCCACAAGGAAGTGGGGCTGGACATGCGTGACCGAACCGGCTTTCACGGGCGCGCCAAGCCCCAGGCGTGCCGCAGCTGCCACACCGATCACAAGGGCCGCACAGCGCGCATCGTCGAGCTCGACAAGCAGAAGTTCGACCACACGCAGAGCGACTACCTGCTGCGCGGCAAGCATGCCAAGGTCGAGTGCGAAAAGTGCCATGAGCCGAAGAAGAAGTATTGGCAGGCGCCGTCGGACTGCAACACCTGCCACCGCAAGGACGATGCGCACAAGGGGTCGCTGGGGCCGAAGTGCGCGGACTGCCACACCGAGAACGACTGGAAAGAGGCCAGGTTCGACCACGACAAGACGCGCTTCGGGCTGAAGGGCAAGCACGCCGATGCCAAGTGCGTCGACTGCCACAAGAAGGGCATCGAGTACAAGGACGCGCCACGCACCTGCATCGGCTGCCACAAGAAGGACGACGACGGCAACAAGGGCCACAAGGGTCTTTACGGCGAAAAGTGCGAGACCTGCCATGGCACCAAGGCCTGGAAGCCGTCGACCTTCAACCACGACACGGAGACCAAGTACGCGTTGCGCGGCAAGCACCGAGGGACGCGGTGCGGCGACTGCCACTCCGGCCCCCTTTACAGGGAAAAGCTCGGCACGGCCTGCGTCGACTGCCACAAGAAGGACGACGATGGAGCGAAGGGCCACAAGGGCAGTCTGGGTCGCGACTGCGCCGCCTGCCACAGCGAGAGCGGCTGGAAGGAAAGAGGGAAGTTCGACCACGAGAAGACGAAATTCCCGTTGCTCGGCAAGCACGTCGACGTCAAATGCGCCGTCTGCCACAAGAGCAGCAATTACAAGGAGGCCCCGAAGGACTGCATCGGCTGCCACAAGAAGGACGACAAGCACGAGGCCACGCTCGGCACCCCGTGCCAGGATTGCCACGTCGAGCGCGATTGGAAGACCACCGGCACGCGCTTCGACCACGACAAGACACGCTTTCGCCTGCGCAATGCGCACGCCGCGAAGACCATCCAGTGCAAGGCCTGCCACGTCGATCCGAAGCACTACCGTGACACGCCGATGGACTGCTATGCATGCCACAAGAAGGACGACAAGCACGAAAGCCAGCAGGGCTTCAAGTGCGAGTCCTGCCACGGCGACCGCGACTGGAAGACCACCACGTTCGACCACCGGCAAGCGCGGTTCCCGCTGCTCGGCAAGCACGTGGCCGTCAAATGCGCCGACTGCCATTTGACGGCGCGCTACAAGGACGCACCGCGCGATTGCTACAGCTGCCACAAGAAGGCCGACAAGCACGACCTGAAGTTCGGCGTCGCCTGCGAGAGCTGCCACACCGCGCGCGCCTGGGGCCTCTGGGATTACGACCACGCCCGGCGCGCCAGCGTCGCACTGGATGGCGCGCATGCCAGGCTGGCGTGCGACAAGTGCCACACGCGCCCGGCCCCGGCCGGCAAGGCCGCGGCCGAGGTGGGCAACACGTGCATCGCCTGCCACCGCCGCGACGACACCCACGACGGCGCTTTCGGACCGACGTGTGAGCAGTGCCACACGACGGAGCACTGGAAGCGCATGCGCTCTCGCATCGGCCACGCTCCGGATCGCCCCGATCAACGCGTGACGGCCCATGCCGATACGAACCGCCTGTCGCGTGTCACCGCGGCCGGGTCGAGGCCATGAGCGCCATGTCGCCGATGGCAAACACCGCCTGGTGCCGCGTCAGGGGCTGGGGCATGGGGCTGCTGCTGGCGATCGCGGGCGCCATCGCCAGTCTGGCGTTGGCGCAAGGCGCGGCACAGAAGGATTTCGACCACCTGAAGACCGGCTTCGCACTGACCGGCACCCACGCACAAACGCGTTGCGAGTCGTGCCACCAGAACGGCATCTTCAAGGGCACGCCGCGCGATTGCGCGGCCTGCCATGTCGCGAGCATGCGCTTCGCGCGCGGCAATGTCACGATGCCGCAGCAGCACGTGCCGACCACGGCAGCGTGTGACACCTGCCACTCGACCAAGACCTTCGTCGGTGCCAGGTTCAACCACGTCGGGGTCGCCCCGGGCACGTGCCAGAACTGCCACAACGGCACGCTGGTCGCGGGCAAGCCCGCCAACCACGTGCAGACCAGCGCGGCCTGCGACAGCTGCCATCGCACGAACGCGTGGGCCCCTGCCGCCAAGTTCGATCACGCCAGCGTCGTGCCCGGCACCTGCACGAGTTGCCACGGCGCAGGAAAGGCCACCGGAAAGTCGGCCCAGCACATGCCGACCAACGCCAACCAGTCTTGCGACGACTGCCACAAGTCCTTCAGCGGTTGGCGGCCGACGGCGTGGAACCACACGCAAATGGCAGTCACCGCGCAATGCGCCACTTGCCACAGCGGCAGTTACCCGCCGGCGGACAGCCGGCCCGCCAACCACGTGCCCTATGCGTCGATCGCCGCAGCGGCGACCGCCAACTGCGACACCTGCCACAAGGGCAGTTTCAGTTCATGGGCCAATGGGCGCTTTCACGCCAACGTCAGCGTTTCGAGCGGCTGCGCGAGTTGCCACTCCGGTGGGTTCCTGAACGCGGTCGGCAAGCCCAACACGGTGGTGCACAACGGCGCCACCGCGTGCGAAAGCTGCCACAACACCAACGGCTGGGCCGGCGCCAAGGTCGACCACGGCACGTACACCGCGGCCACCAACTGCACCAGCTGCCACGACGGCACGACCGCCACGGCCAAGCCGCCCGCGCACATGCCCGTCGGATCCACCGGCTGCTTTGCCTGCCACAACGTCAGCCCGGCCGGTTGGAAACCGACCAAGTGGACGCACACCCAACTGGTAGTGACGGCGCAATGCGCGAGTTGCCACACCGGCAGCTACCCGCCCGCCGACGGCCGGCCCGCCAACCACATCCCGTACCAAACGGTGCCGGTGTCGGCGTCGGCCAATTGCGACAGCTGCCACAAGGGCAGCACCACGAGCTGGGCCAACGGCAAGTTCCACGGCAACTACGCCGTGACGACGGGCTGCGCCACCTGCCACAGCGGGGCCTACCTCAACGCGGTGGCCAAGCCCGCCAACGCGACCCACGCCGCGGTGACGGGCAACTGCGAGAGCTGCCACAAGAGCACCACCACCTGGGCCGGCGCCAAGGTCGATCACAGCACCTACACCGCGGCCACCAACTGCGCCAGCTGCCACGGCGTGTCGGCCACCGGCAAGCCATCGAACCACATCCCCGTCGGCGCGACCAACTGCTTTGCCTGCCACAACGTCAGCCCGGCGCTGTGGACGCCGACCAAGTGGAACCACACCCAGGTCACCGTCACCGCGGCCTGCGCCTCGTGCCACACCGGCGGCTACCCGCCCGCCGACGGCCGGCCCGCCAACCACATCCCGTACCAGACGGTGGCGGTGTCGGCAGCGGCCAACTGCGACAGCTGCCACAAGGGCAGCACCACGAGCTGGGCCAACGGCAAGTTCCACGGCAACTACGCCGTGACGACGGGCTGCGCCGCCTGCCACAGCGGGGCCTACCTCAACGCGGTGGCCAAGCCCAGCCAACGCGACCCACGCCACGGTGACGGGCAACTGCGAGAGCTGCCACAAGAGCACCTCGACCTGGTCCGGCGCCAAGGTCGATCACAGCACCTACACCGCGGCCACCAACTGCGCCAGCTGCCACGGCGTGTCGGCCACCGGCAAGCCATCGAACCACATCCCCGTCGGCGCGACCAACTGCTTTGCCTGCCACAACGTCAGCCCGGCGCTGTGGACGCCGACCAAGTGGAACCACACCCAGGTCACGGTCACAGCGGCCTGCGCCTCGTGCCACACCGGCGGCTACCCGCCGGCCGACGGCCGGCCCACCAACCACATCCCGTACCAGACGGTGGCGGTGACGGCGGCCGCGAATTGCGACAGCTGCCACAAGGGCAGCACCACGACCTGGGCCAACGGCAGGCTGCATGCCTACTACGCGATCAGCACCGGCTGTGCCAGTTGCCACACCGGCGCCTACCTGATGGCGGTGGGCAAGCCCAACACGGCGACGCACAGCACCGTGACGGGCAACTGCGAAAGCTGCCACAAGTCGGCCACCAGTTGGCTGACCGTCACGTTCGCCCACTCGCCCGCCAATGCGGTCGGCACCGGGACCTGCGACACCTGCCACAACGGGACCACCGCCAAGGGCAAGCCGGCCACGCACATTCCGATTCCTGCCGGCACGGCCAAGTGCGACTCGTGCCACAAGTCGCAGGCGAGCTTCGCGACCTCGGTGACGATGAACCACACGGTGGTCACCGCCGCGCAGTGCAAGTCGTGCCACAACGGCGCCTATGTCTCGCAGGGTACGCAGGGCGCACTGGCCAAGCCGACGAATCACATTCCCGAAGTTCAGTTGCTCGCCGGCGCGACGATGGACTGCAAGGCGTGCCATACGAGCACGGCCAGTTGGGGAACCATGACCATGAACCACAACGCCAGCCTGGGCAACGGCGCAGGCTGGTGCAAGGCGTGCCACCAGAGCGGCACCAGCTACCTGGGCGGCATGGAGAAGAAGTCGCTGACGCACGAGCGGTCTACCGGCGTCACCGACTGCTCGCAATCCGGCTGCCACCGGCCGCTCGGCACGAGAGGCACGCCCTATTCCAAGTGGTAGTGCACCGCGGCGGCGGCACCGCCCAGCGACGGTCTACGGCCCATTCGACTCCGGTCACGAACAGAGATGAACTTGCACTTCCAATCCAGACTCCTGGCCCTTGCCGCGACGACCGTCTGCTGCGCAGCGCAGGCGCAGCTCGTCGATCAGTTCGACGTTCGCCGCGAAGGCGACAACGCGGTGCTGCAGTTGCGCTTTGGCACCGCCATCCAATTCCAGCGCGCGATCGCCACGCGGTCAGGCGAGCTCACATTGGTCTCCTACTCGCTGGTCGCGACCACCAACGCAGCGGTGCGCGCAAACCAGGGCATGCGTCTCGGCGCCGCACAGGGCCTGCCCGCAATGACCGTCTCCGACGAACCCGACAGCGGCGAGCGCAATCGCCGGATCGTCATTCGCACGGCCGCGTCGACGCGCCTGGAGGTCCGCGCCGGCCAGGGCAACCAGAGCATTGAAATCGTTCTCCTTGGGGCCGGACCCGGTGTCTCGAGAGCCCAGCTGGCATCGGTACGACCGGTTCAGGAGCCGAAGCCCGAAGCGGCTGCTGCGGCCCAAGTCACACCGGCCACGTTGCCGTTGGCCGAGCGCCGGTTCGTGATCGTGCTGCAATCGTCGGACACCCCGAGTGTGGCGTTGTCGACGCCGATTCCGCGCGGCCTGCAGGACTACGACGTGTTCACCAGCGAGCGCATCGTCGACGGCACGCGGCGCCACGAAATCCAGCTGGGCCACTTCTCCACGCGCACGCAGGCCGATGCGGTGCTGCGCCAACTATCTGCATTCCCGCAAGCGGCGATCGTGGCCGCGGCCCCCGCGCCGCAGGTGACCGCCGCCGTGCCGTCCATTGCGACACCGGCACCGACACCGATACCCGCGCCCGCGCCTGTGCCCGCACCGACGCCCGCGCCTGTGCCCGCACCGACGCCCGCGCCGACACCGGCGGCAGAGCCATCTGCGACTCCCGCAGCGCCCGTGCCTGCAGCGCCCCCGGCGGCACCTGCAACGGCGGCGGCCGATGCGAGGGTCCTCACGGCCACCGAGGTCGAAGCGCGCGCGGAGCTCCTGTTCGCCGCAGCGCAGGCGGCGATGGCGCAGCAGAACCATGCCGCGGCACTCGAGGCGCTGAACGAACTGCTCAACCTGCCCCCGAATTCCCACACCCGCGCGGCACAGGAGATGGCCGGCATCGCACGTGCTCGCAGCGGCGATCTGGCGCGCGCGCGCATCGAGTTCGAAACCTACCTCCAGCTCTATCCGCAGGGCGATGGCAGCGACCGCGTACGCCGCGAACTCGCCGCGCTGCCTGCGCCCCCGCCGCAAGCACCCACTGCCCCCGCCCGGCCGGCGGCCGAGACGACGGTCACCGGATCGACATCGATGTCCTACTACGGCGGCAACGGCCAGATACGCAGCCAGGACTTCAAGGATTCACCGATCGCCGGCCTGCCGCAGGTTGCTGGCGATGCGCTGCTTTCCGCCGACAAGTCGAACCAGCTGTTCAACGACGTCGACCTCACCTGGCGCCGCCGCGACGCGGAAAGCGACATGCGTTTCGTGTTCCGCGACGCCTACACCACCGACCTGGAACGCAGCGACAAGAGCAAGAACCGCCTGTCGGCACTCTACGTCGACTACAAGTCACTGACGGGCGGCTATGGTGTGCGCCTCGGGCGCCAGTCGCCCACGGGCGGCGGGGTCATGGGACGCTTCGATGGCGTCGCGGCGAATGTGCTGTTGCGCCCGAAGCTCAAGTTGAGTGCCGTGGCCGGCGAGCCGACCGACAAGTTCTTCGCATCTCGGCGCCAGTTCTATGGCGCGGCGATCGACATGGACGCCGTGCTGCCCAACTTCGGTGCGGCCGCGTATGCGATCCAGCAGACCATCGACAGCGAGATCGACCGGCGTGCCGTGGGCCTCGAAATGCGCTACTTCAAGGGTGGCGCGTCGGTCTTCTCGCAGTTCGACTACGACACGCTGATCAAGGGCCTGAACATCGCGACCGTGCAAGGCACCTTGATCATGGACGATGCGACAGTCTTCAACGCACTCTACGACCGGCGTGCCTTGACGATGCTCGCGCTCGGCAACGCATTGACGTTCGAAGACCCGGCCAATCCAGGCGTGCTGTACACGCGCATTGCCGACCGGCTGGCGACCACCACCGTGATGGCACTGCGCGACCAGATCAAACGCATCACGCCGTTCGTCACGCAGGCCCAGCTCGGGATCACGCGACCGATCAACAAGAACTGGCAGGTCGGTGCCAGCGCACAGCTGACCAATACCGGCGCGATCCCACCGGTACCCGAGGTGGTCGGGTTCGAGAATGGCCGGCCGGCGACGGGCAACATCTACTCGGCGAGCGGCCAGGTGATCGGCCTGAACCTCTATTCGCCGCGCGACACGCATGTGCTCGCCACAACCGCGATCTCGAGCCCGAGCCTGAAGGGGCTGCTGCTGTCCTACAACAACTCCTCGTTGCTCTGGGATGTGTGGCAGTTCGAACCGTCGCTGCAGTACTACCGCGATCGCACGCCGCAAGGCAGCACCAGCCAGCGCTGGACGCCGGGCTTGCGGGTGACGTATCGCGGCATGCAACGCCTGTCGCTGGAGTCGAGCCTGACCTACGAGCTGGGCAAGGCGTCGCGGGTGACGACCGATCCGAACGACCCGCTACTGACGACCACCACGAAGGAATCCTCCCATCGCGCAAACTACTCGCTCGGCGCCCGCTATGAGTTCTGACTCCCCCTGCCCATGGTCTACCTGGCTCTCTACGCCTTTGTCCTCGTTGTCGTGTGGGCGCTCTATGTGCGCCGGCGGCGGCGCCTGCAGCGCTTGCACGCGCAACAACTAGAGCAGTCCATCGAAGCCGGGCTGGTCGAGCCCCCCTCGCTGCATCCGACGATCGATCCGTTGCACTGCCTGGGTTCGAGTTCTTGCGTCGCCGCTTGCCCCGAGCAGGCCCTGGGCATCGTCAACGGCAAGGCGGTGCTGACCAACGCGGCGGCCTGCATCGGCCACGGCGCCTGCTTCGCCGCCTGCCCGGTCGACGCGATCCAGCTGGTCTTCGGCACCGAGCAGCGCGGCATCGACATTCCGAATCTGACACCCGAGTTCGAGTCGAACGTGCCGGGGGTGTTCATCGCCGGCGAACTCGGCGGCATGGGTTTGATCCGCAAGGCGGCCGAGCAGGGGCGGCAGGCCATCGAGGTGATCCGTAAACGCAGCGGCGGAGCGCACGAGTTCGACGTCGTCATCGTCGGCGGTGGGCCCGCGGGCCTGTCGGCTGGCCTGTCCGCGATCCAACACAAGTTGCGCTACAAGCTGATCGAGCAGGAGTCGTCGCTCGGTGGCGCAGTCTTCCACTATCCCCGCAACAAGGTGGCGATGACGGCGCCGGTCACGCTGGCGCTGGTCGGCAAGGTGCGGTTCGCCGAGGTGCGGAAGGAAACGCTGCTCGAATTCTGGCAAGGCGTGGTCGCCCGGACCGGCCTGCAGATCGCCTTTCGCGAATGCATGCAAGGCATCGATCGGCAGGGTGACGGGTTCGTCGTGCGCACCGATCGCGGCGCGTACCGCACGCGCTCCGTCCTGCTCGCGCTGGGGCGCCGTGGCACACCTCGCAAACTCGACGTCCCCGGCGAGGAATCGCCCAAGGTGGTCTATCGCCTGATCGACCCGAACCAATACGTCGGCAAGCCGGTGCTCGTGGTCGGCGGTGGCGACAGCGCCCTGGAGGCCGCCCTCGCGCTCGGCGAACAGCCGGGCACCACGGTGACCTTGTCGTACCGCAGCGCCGCGTTCTCACGCGTGAAGCAGAAGAACCGCCTCGCGCTCGAACAGGCCAGGCGCGCCGGGCGCGTGCGCATCGAACTCGAATCGAAGGTGCTGTCGATCGACGCGAACACGGTGCACCTGCAGACCGGCAACGGCGCGGTGACCCTGCGCAACGATGCAGTCATCGTCTGCGCAGGTGGCCAGTTGCCGACGCCGCTGCTGCAGGAAATCGGCATCGCCTTCGACACGAAGCACGGCACCGTTTGACCGGAACGCCGTGGGTGCTGCCGCGGGCAGCAGCCGCGAGACTCGGTCGGCTGCGCCGACGCGCGCGGCGCAGGCCTCAGCGCTGCTGCATCAGCTGCGCCGCCACCGCCGCCGCGATCACCTCGGGCTCCTTGCCGACGACGCCGGGCACGCCGATCGGGCAGGTGACCTGGGCCAACTCGGCATCGCTGAAGCCGCGCGCCTCGAGCCGGTGGCGAAAACGCGCCCACTTGCTCTGGCTGCCGATCAGGCCGATGTAGGGCAAATCGTGCCGCTCGCGCTGGCGCTGCAGGCAGGCGGCGACGATGTCGAGGTCTTCGGCGTGGGAAAAACTCATGATCAGCACGCGCGCGTGCGCGGCCAGATCGGCCACTGCGGCCTGCACCGGTGCCGAATGCTCGCTGCGTACCCAGCGCGGCAACTCGCTGGGGAATACTTCGTCGCGGCTGTCGATCCAGTGCACGCGCACCGGCAGCGGCACGAGTGCCCGCACGATGGCGCGCCCGACATGCCCGCCGCCGAACAGCGCGACGGGCATGCGGCGCGCGTCGTCGTTGGCTTCGAGCGTGGCACGCGTGGCGGTCGCATCGGCGGGGCCGACTCGTTCGAATCGCAACTGCACCACGCCGCCGCAGCATTGGCCGAGCGACGGGCCGAGTGCGAAGCGGCGCTGCGCTTCGAGGGCCTCGCCGGCCAACGCCCGCTGCGCGCTGGCGATGGCCTCGAATTCGAGGTGTCCGCCACCGATGGTGCCGAGCGTGGCGCCGTCGGCAAACACCGCCATCCACGCGCCGGCCTCGCGCGGCGCCGAGCCCTGCGTCGAAACAACCGACACGAGCACTGCCGGCTCGCGCGCCAGCCGTTCGACGAAGCGCGTCGATCAGCGACGCCGGCACAGGCTCAGGGCTTGATGTCGGCGGCCTTGATGGCCGGGCCCCAATCGGCCACCTGCTTGGCCACGAACTGGGTGAAGTCGGCGCCACCCATCTTCACGGTGGTGATGCCGAGTTCCTCGAACTTCTTCACGATCGCCGGATCGGCGACGATGTCGGCCAGCGCCTTGGCGAGCTTGTCGGTGACGTCCTTGGACAAGCCGGCCGGGCCGGAAACGCCGAAGTAGTTCTCGGCCACCAGCTGCGGCAAGCCGAGCTCGACCACCGTCGGCACCTCGGGCAACAGCGGCGAGCGCGTGCGCGTGGTGACGGCCAGGGCCTTGATCTGGCCGGCCTTGACCATCGGCACGAACGCGGTGATGACGTCGATGCCCAGCGGGATCTGCCCGGCGATCAGGTCGGTAGTCATCGGCGCGCCGCCGCGGTAGGGGATGTGGGTCATGTTGATCTTCATCGCCGCCTTGGTCATCTCGCCGACGATATGGCCGATCGAGCCGGGGCCGCCGCTGCCGAAGGTGTAGCCCGGCGCCGCGGCGGCCTTGGGCAGGTCCTTCAAAGTCGCCGGGCCGGTTTTCGGGTTGGCCATCAGCAGCACCGGCGCGACGCCGAGCATCGACACATGCGTGAACTGGGCCACCGGGTCGTACGGCGGCTTCGGCACGGTGAAGGGGCCGATCGAGGTCGGCGTCGAATTGGACAGCATCAGCGTGTAGCCGTCGGGCACGGCGCGGGCCACTTCGGCGCCGCCGATGGTGCCGCCGGCGCCGGGCTTGTTGTCGACGATCACCGTCTGGCCGAGCGCCTTGGCCAGCGGCTCGGAGATGACGCGGGCGACGATGTCGCTGGCGCCCCCGGAGGCGAACGTGACGACGATGCGGATCGGCTTCTCGGGCCAGGCCGCGTGGGCCGCCAGCGGTACGGCAAAGGCCACGGCGGCGGCCAGAATCGAGCGGCGATGGCGCATGGGGGAACTCCTCGGTGGGTGGGCTGCAGTACGGAAGGCGGTTCGAAGGCCGGCGGCGCGCGGCGGGTCAGCTGCCGCGGTAGGTGCTGTAGCTCCACGGGCTCACCAGCAGCGGCACGTGGTAGTGGCCGGCGGCGTCGGCGATGCCGAAGTCCAGCCGCACCACGTCGAGGAACGGCGGCTCGGCCAGCGGCGTGCCGCGCGCACGGAAGTACGGCGCCACCTCGAACAGCAGGCAATAGCGGCCGACCGCCATCGACGCCGCGTCGAGCAGCGGGCCGTCGCTGCGCCCGTCGGCATTCAGCGAGAAGCGGCGCAGCGTGACGGGCCCGCCCGCCTCCAGGCGCTGCAGCGTGACCTTCATGCCGGCCGCGGGGCAGCCGTTGGCGGTGTCGAGGACGTGGGTGCTCAGGTGTCCCATCGGGCGTGGCCGGCAGGCGGAAGACAAGGTCGGCAAAGTGTATACACATTGGCATACACGTCAATCCGGGCCGACGCCAGTCGCGGCCATCGCTCGCCCTGCAAGGGCCGCGATGCGCACGGACCTTGCACAATCGGCGCACCGTCCCGTTGCCGATCCTGCATGCACACGCCGAACCCCACACCCCTGTTGCCGGCCTGCCAGGCGGCGCATGCCATCGCCTGCCGAGCGGACGCAAATCGGCACGCAGGCCGCCCGGTGCCACGTGAGGGCCGGCGCGCGTGAGTTGGCATGGCCACCTCGCGCTGCACTACCGCCGCGACGGCGAATGCACGATCGCCCACGACCGCCACGAAGGCCCGCTGCGCGTGCTGCAACGGCTGTACCCCGAGGGCCCCGCGATCTGCCACCACGTGCTGGTGCACCCGCCCGGTGGCATCGTCGGCGGCGACGAACTCGACATCGAGGCCAGGCTCGACGCCGGCACGCATGTCGTGATCACCACCCCGGGCGCGACGCGCTTCTACCGCAGCAGCGGCGCCGCTGCCGCGCAACGCGCCACGCTGCAATTGGCGGCAGGTGCCCGGCTCGAGTGGCTGCCGCTCGAGACCATCGCCTACCGCGGCTGCAACGGCGAGAACCGCGTGCAGATTGCACTCGATGCCGGCGCCGAGGCGATCGGCTGGGACGTGCTGGCCCTCGGCCTGCCCGCAGCCGGCGCGGTCTTCGACGCCGGGTCGTTCAGGCAGCACCTGGAATTGTCTGGATGCTGGCTCGAGCGCGGCCGCATCGACGCCGCCGACGAACGACTGCTGAGCTCACCGCTGGGTTTGGCCGGCCGTCGGGTCATCGCGACGGTGTGGCTCGCCACCGGCACCCCGTTGTCGGCCGCGCAACGCGACGTGCTGCTGGACGCCGCGCGGCAAGCCGTCGCGGATGCACCCGCCGACCTGCGCTGCGGCGCCACCAGCCCGCACGAGCGGGTGGTGGTGCTGCGCGTGCTGGCGGCGCAGATCGAACCGGCGCTGGCCTTGCTTGCCGCCGTGCGTGCGGCCTGGCGGCTGGCGGTCTGGTCGCTGCCGCCGCGCCCGCCTCGCATCTGGAAGACCTGACGCGCCCCCCACCGCGCCGTCACGCTGGCGTCAGCGACATCGCGGCGTGGGCGATCTGCAGCACGGGCACGTGCGGCGGCAAGGCCAGCAGCGCGATCGCGTGCACCAGCACGAAGGTCGTCGCAACCGCCGCGATCAACGCCGCGGCATGGATCAGTTTGGGGATCTTCATGGACGTGCTCCTTGTGTTTACGCAGCGCGAATCGCGCGTCAGCCTCGCTGCCGCAGATCGAACAGGCGTTGCGCCGCCTCGTGTTCGTCCTGCCAGCGCCGCTGCCCGATCAGGCCTTGCGGCGCGCCGATGTCTTCCAGCGTGCGCAAACTCAGCCGGGTCAGCTCGCGCTCGGCCTGCTCGACGAGGCGACGCTCGGCACGCTCGGCGCGCCAGGCGCCGAATTGGCGGGCCAGTCGCTGCAGGCGATCGGCAGCGGCGTCGAGCCAGCGCAGCGGCAGCGGGCGGTGCAACAGGATCGGTCGGGGGCAGCATGCAGTGTTCATCGCGGGTACCTCGTGGGGATGTCTGTGCTGGTCAGAATAGGCGCCCAACACGGCCAATGGAATTGATTTGTTCTGGCCATTTTGGTCAGCTATGCTTACCAGCAACGCTCTCTTGGCCATGGCTCGCCTGCCACTCCAGACCCTGCCCACGTTCCGCGCCGTCGCGCGCCGCGCCAACCTGCGCGCTGCGGCCGACGAGTTGCATCTGACCCACAGCGCGGTCAGCCAGCAGATCCGGCTGCTCGAGGAGCAGATCGGTTTTGCGGTCTTCGATCGGCGCGGCCGTCGCGTCGTGCTCAATGCCGCCGGTGCCGCGCTGCTGCGTGCGGTCGAGCCGGCACTGACGCAACTCGACGAGGGCATGCGCGCGGCGGCAGCCGCCGCGGGCGGCGCCGATCAGCGCATCCGCATCACGCTGTTGTCGTCCTTCGCGCAGCGTTGGCTGTTGCCACGCATGGGGCGCTGGCGCGAGAGCCATCCCGACATCGGCATCGAACTGCACACCTCGCAAAACCTGGTGGACCTGCAGCGCGAAGGCTTTCACGCCGCGCTGCGCCAGGGTGGCGGCCAGTGGCGCGGGCTGCAGGCGCTGTGCCTGACCGACTCGCCACTGATCGCGCTCGGATCTCCGGAGGCCGCACACCGACTGCGTGGCCGCGACGCGGCAGCGCTGGCGGACGAGCCGTTGCTCGGCAGCGCGGCGATCTGGCAGCGCTGGTTCGCCCTCAACGGCGTGCGTGCGCGCGTGAACCCGGTGGCGTCGTTCAACGACGCCGGGCTGATGTTGCAGGCCGCCGAACAGAATCTCGGCCTGGCGCTGGCGCGCGAGATCCTCGCCGCCGACGCGCTGCGCGACGGCCGGCTGGTGCGGCTGTCGGCAACCGCGATGCATGAGGAGGAGGCCGATGCCTACTGGCTCGCGTTCCCGCCGAACCTGGCCGACTGGCCGCCGCTGGTGGCTCTGCGCACCTGGCTGTTCGACGAACTGGCCGTGTCACAGCGTGGTCTCGAGCGCGCCGGCATCGCGCCGGCACCAGCCGCCAGCGCCGTGGCCGGCAAGCGCGCGATCAAGCGCGCGGCCAAGCGCTAGATCGACATCCTCTGCCGCACGCCGTCGGCGGCCATGTCGGCGCCGCGTCCACGAGCGACGATCTCGCCGCGCTCCATCACCAGGTACTGGTCGGCCAGCTCGGCGGCGAAGTCGTAGTACTGCTCCACGAGCACGATGGCCATCGTCTTGCGGTCGGCCAGCATGCGGATCACGCGGCCGATGTCCTTGATGATGCTGGGCTGGATGCCTTCGGTGGGTTCGTCGAGCATCAGCAACTTCGGCCCCGCGGCCAGCGCGCGAGCGATCGCGAGCTGCTGCTGCTGGCCGCCCGACAAGTCACCGCCACGCCGGCCGATCATCTGCTTCAGCACCGGAAACAACTCGAACAGCTCGGCCGGGACCGGCGTGTTGCCGGGCTTCGTCGCCAGGCCCATGCGCAGGTTCTCCTCGACCGTCAGGCGGCCGAAGATCTCGCGGCCCTGCGGCACGTAGCCGATGCCCGCGCGCACGCGGTCGTAGGACGAGGCCTTGGTGATGTCCTTGCCGTCGAGCGCGATGCGCCCGGTCTTCACCGGCACCACGCCCATCAGGCTCTTCAGCAGCGTGGTCTTGCCGACGCCGTTGCGGCCGAGGATCACCGTCACCTCGCCGAGCCTGGCGTCGAGGGCGATGTTGCGCAGGATGTGCGAGCCGCCGTAGTACTGGTTCAGGCCGTCGACGTTCAACATGTCAGGGCTCCCGCCGGGCCGCCCCAAGGGAGACCTGCGCCCCCTCGGGGGGTCGCGAACGAATGTGAGCTAGGGGGTCCAATTCATCGGCCCAGGTAGACCTCGACGACCTTGTCGTTGGCCTGCACCTCCGACAGCAGCCCTTCGGCAAGCACGCTGCCTTCGTGCAGTACGGTCACCTTCTTGCGGCCCTGCGTGAGTTGCTCGACGAACTTCATGTCGTGCTCGACCACCACCAGCGAGTGCTGGCCCTCGAGCGACAGGAACAGCTCCGCCGTGCGTTCGGTCTCCTCGTCGGTCATGCCGGCCACCGGCTCGTCGAGCAGCAGCAGCTTCGGGTCCTGCATCAGCAGCATGCCGATCTCGAGCCACTGCTTCTGGCCGTGGCTGAGCAGCCCGGCGGTGCGCTGGGCCTCGTCCTTCAGGTGGATCAGCGCCAGCACCTCGCCGATGCGGTCGAGCTGTGCGCCGGCCAGGCGCGAGAACAGCGAGGCGCGCACGCGGCGGTCGGCCTTCAGTGCGAGCTCGAGGTTCTCGAACACCGTGAGCTGCTCGTAGACCGTGGGCTTCTGGAACTTGCGGCCGATGCCGACCTGCGCGATTTCGGGTTCCGTGAGGCGAAGCAGGTTGATGGTCGAGCCGAAGAACACCTCGCCGGCGTCGGGCCGGGTCTTGCCGGTGATGCAATCCATCATCGTCGTCTTGCCGGCACCGTTGGGGCCGATGATGCAACGCAGCTCGCCGACGTTGATCGCCAGGCTCAGCGCATTGAGGGCCTTGAAGCCGTCGAAGCTGACCGTGATGTCGTCGAGGTAGAGGGCCACGCCGTGCGTGAAATCGGGCTGGCCGATCTTGAGGAGGCGGCCGAACGCGGCGTCGCGCCCGCCGGAGCCACCGGCCGAAGCGGCACGGCGGGCTTCATATTCGGCGCGCCTTTTCGCGCCGGCTTCGAGCAGGTCGGGCGTCATGCCTTCTTCCTCAGCAGGCCGACGAGTCCGTTCGGCAGGAACAGCGTCACCGCGATGAACAGCGCGCCGAGGAAGTAGAGCCAGAACTCGGGGAACGCGACCGTGAACCAGCTCTTCGCACCGTTGACGAAGAAGGCGCCGACGATCGGGCCGATCAGCGTCGCGCGGCCGCCGACCGCGGCCCAGATCGCCATCTCGATGCTGGCGGCCGGGCTCATCTCGCCGGGGTTGATGATCCCCACCTGCGGCACGTACAGCGCACCGGCCACCGCGCACATCACCGCGCTCAGGGTCCAGATCGACAGCTTGTACGCGACCGGGTCGTAGCCGGTGAACATCACCCGCGTCTCGGCATCGCGGATGGCCTGCAGCACACGGCCGTACTTGCTGTGCACGATCGCGCGCGCCATCAGGAAGAAGCCGATCAGCACCAGCCCGCTCAGCACGCACAGGAACACGCGCAGTTGCTGCGTGATCGGCATGCCGAGGATGCGCTTGAAATCGGTGAAGCCGTTGTTGCCGCCGAAGCCGGTTTCGTTGCGGAAGAACAGCAGCATCGCGGCAAAGGTCAGTGCCTGCGTGATGATCGAGAAGTACACGCCCTTGATCCGCGAGCGGAAGGCAAAGAAGCCGAACACGAAGGCCAGCAGGCCGGGCACCAGCACCACCAGCAGCATCTGCGCGACGAAGCTGTCGCTGACGGCCCAGTGCCAGGGGAATTCCTTCCAGTTCAGGAAGACCATGAAGTCGGGCATCGGCATGCGGTACTGGCCGTCGCTGCCGATCTGGCGCATCAGGTACATGCCCATGCCGTAGCCACCGAGCGCGAAGAAGAGACCGTGGCCGAGCGAGAGAATGCCCGTGTAGCCCCAGATCAGGTCCATCGCCAGCGCGCAGATCGCATAGCAAAGGATCTTGCCGAGCAGGCTGACGTAGAAGTCGCTGAGGTGCAGTGCGCTTCCAGCGGGCACGGCGAGGTTGAGCAGCGGCACGAGCGCCGGCGATGACGATCGTCGCGACCAGCACGCCGGTCCAGCCGCGTGGGCCCAGCTTCGTCATGCCGTTGCTCCTCCGCTGCGGCATTGCGCGCGTCGCGGCAGGCGGTACCCGGCAGGGGCTCATGCTGGGGCGGTCTGTCGCTGCGCTACGACTCCGCTGCGGTGCTCGGCCTGGGGTCGCGCCGCATAACTCGCTGCGTTCGCTGCGCTCACTGCGCTCGGACAGATGCGGCGAGTCAGATCACGAAGCGCGCTGCGCGCGCCGACCCCAGGCCTGCGCTCCTCGCCGCCCCAGAAATCGCCCCTGCCGCGTACCGCCTGCCGCGAAGGCCACCATGCGCGGCGTGCCTGCCAACGACAAGCCTCGGTGCATCGGCAAAGGCGCGGGCGGGCAGCCGGCAGCGCGCCTTTGCGCCGCCGAGAAGCGCAGGGCTCGTGGCCGCGCGCGCAGCGCGCTTCGTGAACTGACTCGTCGCGTCTGTCCGAGCGCAGTGAGCGCAGCGAACGTAGCGAGTTACGCGACGGGGCCGCGAGACCGAGCATCGCAGGGAACCCTCGCGCAGCGAGGGCAAGCAACGAAGCGCTGCCGGCGGCCCGCCCGCGCCTTTGCTCGCGCCGATGCTCGAATGCAAAGCTACGACAACGCACTCATGCTTCCGCACTCCGGCCCTTGAGCGCAAAGATCCCCTGCGGCCGCTTCTGGATGAAGATCGACGATCAGCACCAGCACCATGATCTTGGCCAGCACAGCACCCGAGAGTCCTTCGAGCAGCTTGTTCAGCACGCCCAGCCCGAGCGCGGCATAGACGGTGCCGGCCAACTGGCCCACGCCGCCGAGCACGACGACCATGAACGATCGACGATGTAGCCCTGGCCCAGATCGGGCCCGACATTGCCGACCTGCGACAGCGCACAGCCCGCCAGGCCCGCGATGCCCGAGCCGAGCGCAAACGCATAGGTGTCGATGCGCGCGGTGTTGACGCCCATGCACGCGGCCATGCGTCGGTTCTGCGTCACGCCGCGCACGAACAGGCCCAGCCGGGTGCGCGCGATCAGGGCCCACACACCCACCAGCACCAGCACCGCGAAGCCGACGATCGCGATGCGGTTGAAGGGCAGCGTCAGGTTGCTCATCACGTCGACGCCGCCCGACAGCCAGGTCGGGTTCTCGACCGGCACGTTCTGCGCGCCGAAGATGGAGCGCACCGCCTGCTGCAGCATCAGGCTGATGCCCCAGGTGGCGAGCAGCGTTTCGAGCGGCCGGCCGTACAGCCAGCGGATCACGCTGCGTTCGAGCGCCGCGCCGACCAGCGCCGCGGCGAGAAAGGACGCCGGAATCGCCACCAGCACGTAGGCGTCGAAGGCGCCGGGCAGGTAGGCCCTGAACAGGTTCTGGATCACGTAGGTGGCGTAGGCGCCGATCATCATCAGCTCGCCGTGGGCCATGTTGATCACGCCCATCAGGCCGTAGGTGATGGCCAGGCCGAGGGCCACCAGCAGCAGGATCGAGCCGAGGCTGATGCCGGTGAAGACCACGCCCAGCCGCTCGCCCCAGGCCAGGCGGCCCTCGATGGCATCGCAGCGCGACGGCGATCGCGGCGCGCACGTCGGCCTCGGTCTCGACCTTCTGCCGCTCGATCAACAAGGTCTTGGTCGCCGGCGTGCCGCTCGCGCCGAGCGCCGTGGCGGCCTCCAGGCGCTTGGCCTTGTCGGCGCTGCCCAGCAGCATGGCCGAGCGGATATGGCCGAGCGACCGCTTGATGGCCGGCACGGTCTCGGCCGCGAGGGCCTTCTCGATCAGCGGCAGCTTGGCCTCGTCGGGCTCGCCCTGCAGCGTCTTCACCGCTTCGGTGCGCACCGCCACGTCGGGCGAGAACAGCTTGATCGAGGCCAGCGCCGCGTCGAGTTCGCCGCGCATCTGGTTGTTGTTGATGACGTCTTCGGCCGTCTCGGGCACGGCGACTTCGGCGCCGCGTGACCGGGTCGTAGCCCTTGCCGTCCTTCATCACGAAGACGGCGGTGTCGGTGAACTTGACCGCGTCGTCGGCCATGGCCTGGATCAGCGCGACGGTCTTCTCGTCGGCACCGGCCAGCACCGCGTTGAGCGCGGCGATGCGCGTCTCGGCCTCGCCGACGGCCAGCGCGCGCGCCTGCTGCGGCGTCAAGGCCCATGCGGGAGCCGTCAGCAGCGCGGCAGCAATCAGCGGCAGGAGCCAGCGCAGCAGCACAAGAGTCTTCATGGCGATGCGATCCCGCTCTCCCTCAGGGAGAGGGTGAGGGTGAGGGCCTGCGAACGCACGGCGCCCTCACCCCGGCCCTCTCCCAGCGGGAGAGGGAGCAAGACAGGGCAGCGGGCGCCGCTTACTTCTTCGCCGCCACCATCACCGGCTCGTCCTTCTTGCCCTTGTTCTCGGGGATGAAGGGGCTCCAGGGCTGGGCCTTGACCGGGCCCGGCGTCTTCCAGACCACGTTGAACTGGCCGTCGGCCTTGATCTCGCCGATGAACACGCTCTTGTGCAGGTGGTGGTTCTTCTCGTCCATCTTCGAGGTGATGCCGCTCGGCGCGGTGAAGGTCTGGCCGGCCATCGCCGCGATCACCTTGTCGGTGTCGGTGCTGCCGGCCTTCTTGACCGCCTGCGCCCACATGTTGAAGCCGATGTAGGTGGCTTCCATCGGGTCGTTGGTCAGCGGCTTGTCCTTGTGGCCGGCGATGCCCTTGGCCTTGGCGTAGGCGCTCCACTTCTTGATGAACTCGGTGTTGGCCGGGGCCTTGATCGACTGGAAGTAGTTCCACGCCGCCAGGTGGCCGACGAGCGGCTTGGTGTCGACGCCGCGCAGCTCTTCTTCACCGACCGAGAAGGCCACCACCGGCACGTCCTTGGCCTTCAGGCCGGCGTTGCCGAGTTCCTTGTAGAAGGGCACGTTGGAGTCGCCGTTGATGGTCGAGACCACCGCGGTCTTGCCGCCGGCCGCGAACTTCTTGATGTCGGCGACGATGGTCTGGTAGTCGCTGTGGCCGAACGGGGTGTACTTCTCGTCGATGTCCGAGTCCTTCACGCCCTTGCTGTGCAGGAAGGCGCGCAGGATCTTGTTGGTGGTGCGCGGGTACACGTAGTCGGTGCCCAGCAGCACCCAGCGCTTGGCGCCGCCGCCGGCCTTGCTCATCAGGTACTCGACCGCAGGGATGGCCTGCTGGTTCGGCGCCGCGCCGGTGTAGAAGACGTTCTTCGAGAGCTCTTCGCCTTCGTACTGCACCGGGTAGAAGAGCAGGCTGTTCATCTCTTCGAATACCGGCAGCACCGACTTGCGGCTCACGCTGGTCCAGCAGCCGAAGGTGGCGACGACCTTGTCCTGCCCGATCAGCTGCTTGGCCTTCTCGGCGAACAGCGGCCAGTTCGACGCCGGGTCGACGACCACCGGCTCGAGCTTCTTGCCGAGCAGGCCGCCCTTGGCGTTGATCTCGTCGATGGCCATCAGCACGGTGTCCTTCAACACCGTTTCCGAGATCGCCATCGTGCCCGACAGCGAGTGCAGCACGCCGACCTTGATGGTGCTTTGCGCGAATGCAGGCGTGGCCAGACCGGCGCTTGCGAGGGCAGCGGCCAGAAGCTTGAGGCCGGCGCGGCGGGGAATCGAATTCATGGGTTCATGCTCCTGTGAGGTGGTGGACTGGGATGCCGAGCGTGACGTTTGCAACGAACGTGCCAGCGCCTGGTGCCCTGCACGCACCAGCGGGCGGCGTGCCATGCGCCCCGGGACGGGGCACAGCGCTTGCATGGCGAACGGCCTTAAGCTGTGCACCCGCAAGAACAAGGAGCCGCCGGTGGAGCTGACCCCGCGCGAGAAAGACAAGCTGCTGATATTCACCGCCGCACTGCTCGCCGAGCGCCGCCGTGCGCGCGGCCTCAAGCTCAACTACCCTGAAGCGGTGGCCTTGATCAGCGCCGCAATCATGGAAGGTGCGCGCGACGGCAAGAGCGTGGCCGCGCTGATGAGCGAGGGCAAGACGGTGCTCTCTCGTGCCGACGTGATGGACGGCGTGGCCGAGATGATTGCCGACATCCAGGTCGAAGCGACCTTCCCCGATGGCACCAAGTTGGTGACCGTGCACCAACCGATTGCATGAGGGTGGCATGACCATGATTCCCGGCGAACTCTTCACCGATGGCCCCGACCATCGAACTCAACCGCGGGCGGCGCGCGATCACGCTGGTGGTCGAAAACGCCGGCGACCGGCCGATCCAGGTCGGCTCGCACTATCACTTCGCCGAGACCAACGCCGGCCTGCGCTTCGACCGCGCGGCGGCGCGCGGCATGCGCCTGAACATCGCCTCGGGCACGGCCGTGCGCTTCGAGCCGGGGCAGCAGCGCACGGTGGAACTGGTCGATTACGCCGGCGATCGCGTGGTCTTCGGCTTTCGCGGCCTGGTGCAAGGAGAACTGGGATGAAACCGCTGCCGATCCGGACGACGGCTCGCGGCCCGTTGCGGTCATTGCCTTTCCGTTGTGCTGACAGTGGCGCGGCAACGGGGCAGCCGGGCCGGGCACGGCGCTTAGGTTCGGCGGTCTTCGCTGCGCTCAGACTGCCCTGCGCTGCGCGGGTCCGTGGCCCCGTCGCTCAACTCCCTCCGTTCGCTTCGCTCACTGTGGTCGAACAGTCGCGACGAGTCAGAGCACGAAGCGCGCTGCGCGCGCGGGCCCCGGCCCCTGTGCTGCTCGGCGCCTCACATGCGCGCCGTGCCCGGCCCGGCTGCCCCGTTGCAGAACCGAGTGGTGCGTGCGGACGTCGAACACCGACCCTGCTCCGGCAAGGCGGCGGGCGGGGCCTGGGCGGGGCGAATCGGCGCCGCCGAGGAGCACAGGGCTTCTGGCCGCGCGCCTTGGCGCGCTTCGTCCTCTGACTCGTCGCGACTGTCCGAGCGCAGCGAACGCAGTGAGCGTAGCGAGTTAAGCGACGGGCCAGAAGACCGAGCACCGCAGGGACCCGCAGCGCAGCGAAGGGCCAGCCGTCTGAGCCCCGCCCAGGCCCCGCCCGCCGCCTTGCTCGCGCCGATGCAAGCATCAAAGCGGACGTTCGCGAACAGCCGCAATGGGCCGCAAGCAGACCTACCGATCGGCGTGCAACGTTGCGTGCCTTGCGAAGCGCGCCAAGCGCGGTGGAGCAACTGACATGACCACCATCGACCGCCGCGCCTATGCCGAGATGTTCGGCCCGACCACAGGTGACCGCGTGCGCCTGGCCGACACCGAACTGATCATCGAAGTGGAGCGCGACTTCACGATCTATGGCGAAGAGGTGAAGTTCGGCGGCGGCAAGACCATCCGCGATGGCATGGGCCAGAGCCAACGAGTCAACGGCCCGCACGCGCACGAGGCCTGCGACTGCGTGATCACCAACGCACTGATCCTCGACCACTGGGGCATCGTCAAGGCCGACATCGGCTTGAAAGGCTGCCGTATCGCGGTGATCGGCAAGGCCGGCAACCCGGACGTGATGCCCGGTGTGGACATCGTCATCGGCCCGGGCACCGAGGTCATCGCGGCCGAGGGCCTGATCGTCACTGCCGGCACGGTCGATACGCATATCCACTTCATCTGCCCGCAGCAGATCGAAGAGGCCTTGATGGCGGGCACGACGACGATGCTCGGCGGCGGCACCGGGCCGGCCACCGGCACCTTCGCCACCACCTGCACGCCGGGGCCGGAGAACATCGCGATGATGCTGCGCGCGGCGGATGCCTTCCCGATGAACCTCGGCTTCATGGGCAAGGGCAATGCCAGCCGGCCCGAGGCGCTGCGTCAGCAAGTGGAGGCCGGTGCGGTCGGTTTGAAATTGCACGAGGACTGGGGCACGACGCCGGCGGCGATCGATTGCTGCCTCTCCGTCGCCGACGAGACCGACACCCAGGTCGCGATCCACACCGACACCTTGAACGAGAGCGGCTTCGTCGAGGACACCATCGCCGCCTTCAAGGGCCGCACGATCCACAGCTTCCACACCGAAGGCGCCGGCGGTGGGCACGCGCCGGACATCATGCGAGTGGTCGGCGAGGCCAACGTGCTGCCCTCATCGACCAACCCGACGCGGCCCTACACCGTCAACACGCTCGACGAACACCTCGACATGCTGATGGTCTGCCACCACCTCGACGCCGGCATCGCCGAGGACCTGGCCTTCGCCGAGAGCCGCATCCGCCGCGAGACCATCGCCGCCGAAGACATCCTGCACGACCTCGGCGCGATCAGCATGTTCAGTTCCGACTCGCAGGCGATGGGCCGCGTCGGCGAAGTGACGATCCGCTGCTGGCAGACGGCGCACAAGATGAAGAC
The DNA here is from genome assembly GCA_963840805.1 of uncultured beta proteobacterium. Lineage (GTDB taxonomy): Bacteria > Pseudomonadota > Gammaproteobacteria > Burkholderiales > Burkholderiaceae_C > CADEEN01. The sequence continues at coordinate 82,695 of CAWJAJ010000008.1, forward strand.
GCAGCGCGGCGCGCTGCCCGGCGACGGCGCCAGGAACGACAACTTCCGCGCCAAGCGCTACATCGCCAAGCTGACGATCAACCCGGCGCGCGCGCAGGGCATCGCGCACGAGGTCGGCAGCATCGAGCCGGGCAAGTGGGCCGACCTGGTGTTCTGGCGCCCGGCCTTCTTCGGCGTCAAGCCGAGCCTGGTGATGAAGGGCGGCTTCATCGCCGCCGCCGCGATGGGCGACGCCAACGCCAGCATCCCGACGCCGCAGCCGGTGCACTACCGGCCGATGTTCGGCAGCTACGGCGGTGCGCTCGCGCGCACGTCGCTCACGTTCGTCAGCCAGGCCGCGCTTGCCTCAGGCGTGGCCGAGAGTTACGGCCTGCACAAGCGCCTGGCGGCGGTGAAGGCCTGCCGCACCGTGAAGAAGACCGACATGCTGCACAACGACTACCTGCCGTTGATGCAGATCGACGCGCAGACCTACGAGGTGCGTGCCGATGGCCAGTTGCTGACCTGCGAGCCGGCAATGGTGCTGCCGATGGCGCAGCGCTACTTCCTGTTCTGAAAGCCTGCCGACGACGACAAGCGGCTCGGACGACGCGCGACTTAGCAGCGCGTCCGCCGTCCGACCTGATTGACGCCGTGATGCGCTGGAGCTCGGTGTGTCGGGCACACACCGATTCAGCGCATCGCGGCACGCCGGCCTGAGCCGGCGCTGCCGATCAGGGCACTCGACTCTGCGATGTACGCCGCCAGGTTCAGGTTGCTTGGTAGCGGACAGAGACGTCAGGAACTGATTCATCGACCCCGACCTTCTGCGTAGGCCGCGGTCAGTGCCGCCGTGGTGGTGCCCTTCAGCACATTCCATATTGTTGTTCCTGGGATCGGCACCATGACAGCCTGAGCAGCTGGCGCTGTAGACGATGGCGCCCGCAGCATGGTCAGCCCACCGGCGGAGGTGGCCGTGGCGGCGGAGGCGGCGGCGGTGGCGGCGGCGTCACGCACGCACCCGCCGGCGGAGCAGCCGGCAGCCATGTCGTCACGGCCACCAGCCGTTGGCGCAGGCGCGGCCGTAGTTCCTGTCGTCGGAGCCACGGTGTCGCTAAGCAGCGACGTGCGTGCCGCTCGGTCCCGCCTGCGTAGGTCGCGTTGCACGTCGACGCTGCGCCGCTGGCACTCGCAGCGTCAGCGGCCGGCGGCGGCGGCGGCGGCGGCGGCGGCGGTGGCGGCGGCGGCGGCGGCGGCGGCGGCGGCGGCGGTGGCGGCGGCGGTGGCGGTGGCGGCGGCGGCGGCGGCGGCGGCGGCGGCGGCGGCGGCGGCGGCGGCGGCGGCGGCGGAGGCGGAGGCGGGGCGGTGGCGGAGGCGGCGGCGGCGGCGGCGGCGGCGGCGTCCCACCGGCTGCCTGTGCAGTCCAGGTGCCGCTGTCAGTGCTGGCGGGTCCGGTCAGGGTCCCGCTCATCGTGCCGTCGGCGGCCACGCTGCCGGTGGCGAGGATCTTGCGCTTGTCGCCGAGCTTGATGGTCAGGTTGACCACGCCTTGCGCATCGATCGTGCCCTCGACTTCATAGCCCCGGCTGCCCTTCCGATCGCCGTCGCCGGGCGGCTTCGGTGATTGCATACCGCTGCCCAGGGCGACAGCGCCATCCTGCGCTCAACGCGCTCAACGCCGCACGGTATTCCGCGACGCGCTGCTCGAACGCCGCCTTGAATGCGGCCATCGCCTCCTTCTGCGCGGCGCTGGGCTCCTTGGCACCGGCCACGGCGCCGTCGGCGAGCGCGAGTTTCAACGTGGCCGACAGGGCCTCGACATCCGCACGCAGTGCGCTCTTCAAGGCCGCGCGCTGCGCATCGAGTTGAGCCTGCGTGTCGACAGCCACGGGCGCCGATGCAGCGTCGGTCGGGGCGGATGTCGGCACGACAACGCTGCCGGGCAGCAGTCGCCCTTCGACTTCGGTGCTGCCGTCGTCGTGGCGTTCCCCCTTGAGCACCAACGTGCCCTTGAGTGCCAGGCCGGCATCAGGGCCGGTGATCGTCGCCGCAAACGTGTAGAGCATCGACTGCATTTCACTGCTGCGTCGACGTTTCTCCCGCGGGCAGCGTGGTCTTCACCGACAGGACGGTGGCGGTCTCGCTGACCTTCACCGACGCAGGCAGCTCGGTCGGGCCCGAGGCGGTATCGGTACCTCCACCGCAGCCAAAGAGCAGCGCGCCAGCCAGCGCGATGGCAGACATTCGAAAGTGTCGTCTTGCGGAAATGCGATTCATCGCCAGTCCTCCCACGGGGGTCAAACAGTGAACACGCTCAGCGCCTGTCGTTGACGTACAGGAGGTGCAAGACCTCGCGATGCACCGGCACTGGGCAACAGCCTCAATGACCGACTCAGCACATCGGCCAGGTCATCGGGGTGGACGCAATCTAAGAGGCGAACGGCGATTCCGTGCACTTGGGGATGAAGACTTACCTCGGTCACATCCCATGCGTGCGGGCATGCCAATGCTTACCCGCGGTAGCTTGTTGAACCACTGTGAACGAATGTGTAATTGACACTTTCTGCAGTTCACGCGGTTCAAGCTGATCCGTCCGCGGTGCAATTCAAGCGGCGACGATCCGCACCCGCAGCGCGGCCGATAATCCGCCCATGCTGCATGTCAACAAGAGAATCGCCGAGGGCCGCGGGCTCGCACCGGCCCTGCTGCGCCGCGCGGCGACGGTCGAACTCGACTGGGACACGCGAAGCAAGAGCCGCTTCGATGCCACCGACAGCAGCGGTCGACATCTCGGCGTGTTCATGCCGCGCGGCCAGGTGCTGCGCGGCGGCGATGTGCTCGTGGCCGAAGACGGCTCGCTGGTGCGCGTGCTCGCCGCGCCGCAACCGGTGCTGCGCGTGACGCCGTGCCCCGAGCACGGTACGGCGCTGGACTTGCCGCGCGCGGCCTACCACCTCGGCAACCGGCACGTGGCCCTCGAGATCCGGGCCGACCACCTGCAACTCGAGCCCGACCCGGTGCTGGCGCAGATGCTGCGTGCGATGCACCTGATCGTCACCGAACTGCAAGCGCCGTTCGAACCCGAAGGCGGGGCCTATGTGCCGCAAGGACATGACCATGGCGCGCACGATCATGGCCATGGCCACGGCCACGCGCACCACCACGACCACGACCACGACCACGAACATGGTCACGGCCGCGGCCGCGAGTGAGCACGATGCCGACTGCGCTGCTGCAGCTGCTGTGGCTGGCTTCGCCGGCCCTGCCGGTCGGCGGCTTCAGCTACTCCGAGGGGCTGGAGGCAGCCATCGACGCCGGCGTCGTGCACGACGAGGCCAGCGCGCAGGGCTGGCTGCTCGACCAATTGCAGCTTGCCCTCGGCCGCAGCGAACTGCCGCTGCTGGCGCAGGCGATTGCCGCCTGGGTGTGCGGCGACGCCGCCCGCGTGATCGCCCTCAACGAATGGGCGCTGGCCACGCGCGAAACGAGCGAGCTGCGGCGGCAGAGCCGAGCAGATGGGCCGCTCGATGCACGACTGGCTGCGCCAGCGCCGGCCCGATGACACGCGGCTCGCGACTCTCGCCCAGCTGACGCCGGCACCGGCGTGGCCGATCGCGTTCGCGCTGGCCGCGGCGCAAAGCGGCGCGGATGCGCGCGACGCGCTGCTCGCCTTCGGCTTCGGCTGGGCCGAGAACATGGTGCAGGCGGCATTGAAGGCGATGTCGCTCGGCCAGTCCGGCGGCCAGCGCATCCTCGGCGCACTGTCTGCCGCGTTGCCGGCGGTCGTCGAGGCTGCGCTCGTCACACCCGACGGCGAACGCCAGGCCTTCACGCCGATGCTCGCGATCCTGTCGTCGCAACACGAAACCCAGTACTCGAGGTTGTTCCGCTCATGAGCTCGCCGGGCCGCCCCAAGAGCGAAATTCCCTCTCGGAGGGACGGCGCGCAGCGCCAAGGGAGCACCATGCCACCCAAGCTCCACGACATCCCGGGCCGCAGCAAGCCCCTGCCACCGCTGCGCGTGGGCGTCGGTGGCCCGGTCGGCTCGGGCAAGACCACGCTGGTCGAGAAGCTGTGCAAGGCGATGCGCGAACGCTGGGACCTGGTCGTCGTCACCAACGACATCTACACCAAGGAAGACCAGCGCCTGCTGACCGTGGCCGGCGCGCTCGACGCCGAACGCATCATGGGCGTCGAGACCGGCGGCTGCCCCCACACCGCGATCCGCGAGGACGCCAGCATCAACCTCGAAGCCGTCGACCGCATGCTCGAGAAGTTCCCCGATGCCGACATCGTCTTCATCGAGTCGGGTGGCGACAACCTGGCGGCCACCTTCAGCCCGGAGTTGTCGGACCTGACGATCTACGTCATCGACGTCGCCGGCGGCGAGAAGATCCCGAGGAAGGGTGGCCCCGGCATCACCAAGAGCGACCTGCTCGTCATCAACAAGACCGACCTCGCGCCGCATGTCGGCGCCGACCTGGCGGTGATGGAAGCCGACACCCGGCGCATGCGCCCGCTGCACGCCAGCACGCGGCCCTACGTGATGACCGACCTGCGCAGCGGCGACGGCCTGGCCGCCATCGTGCGCTTCATCGAGACGCGCGGGCTGCTGGAGACTGCGCCGGCCTGACCGCGACGGCGCGGTATCCTGCGCGCCCATGTACGCGTCCTTCTTCGGCCTCAAGCACGAGCCGTTCTCGATCGCGCCGGATCCGCGCTACCTGTTCATGAGCGAGCGCCACCGCGAGGCGCTGGCGCACCTGCTGTACGGCGTCAAGGGAGCCGGTGGCGGCTTCGTGCTGTTGACCGGCGAGATCGGCGCAGGCAAGACCACCGTCTGCCGCTGCCTGCTCGAGCAGATCCCCAAGCGCTGCAACGTGGCCTACATCTTCAACCCCAAGCTCACGGCGCAGGAGTTGATGAAGACGGTGTGCGACGAGTTCCACGTGCCCTACCACCACGAGGGGCCGGGCACGCCGACGGTCAAGGATTACCTCGACCCGCTCAATGAGTTCCTGCTGAAGACGCACGCGGTCGGCCTGAACAACGTGCTGATCATCGACGAGGCGCAGAACCTGGCGGCCGGCGTGCTCGAACAGCTGCGCCTGCTGACCAATCTGGAAACCAACGAGCGAAAGCTGCTGCAGATCGTGCTGATCGGCCAGCCCGAGTTGCGCTCGATGCTGGGCCAGCCCGATTTGGAGCAGTTGGCGCAGCGCGTGATCGCGCGTTACCACCTCGGTGCCTTGACCGAGACCGAGACGGTGAAGTACCTGCGCCATCGACTCGGCGTAGCCGGACTGACCGGTGCGAATCCGTTCACGCGGCGGGCCATGCAGCGCATTCACCAACGTGCGCGCGGCGTGCCGCGCCGTATCAACCTGCTCGCCGATCGCGCCCTGCTCGGCGCCTACGCCGACGGCGTGGCGCGCGTCGACCACGCCATCGTCGACAAGGCCGCCGCCGAAGTCTTCGGGCCCGACGCTCGGGTACAGGCACTGCGCCGCGCCGCGCCGTGGGGCCTGGGCCTGATCGCCGGTGCGACGCTGGCCGGCGGCGTGGCGCTGTGGCTGCAGCGAGAGCGGCCGACCCGCGCGTTGACCGCCGCCGCACCCGCGGCTTCGGTGCCGGTCGCGCGTGCGGCCAGCACCGCCCCGGCCTCCGCCTTGGCCTTGGCCTCGGCACCTGCATCGGCACCGCCGGCGGCGCCATCTTCGACAGCGATGGTGAGCGGGCCGGTCACGGCCGCCTCCGCCGCGACCGCAGTGCCGTTGTTCCTGACTGCCGCCGATCTGCCGGCGCGCTTCGGCCCACCGCTGCGCCGCGAGGGCGACGCCTGGCGTGAACTGGCCGCGTTGTGGCGTATCGGCCTGCCCGAAAACGCCAGCGACCCGTGTGCGCAACCGCCGCCGTGGCAGTGCTTCAAGAGCGGCAACGGCGGCCTGCCACTGATCCGCCAGCTTGACCGGCCGGGCTTCATCACGCTGCGCGACGATGGCGGCCGGCCGCTGCAGGTGCTGCTGGTGGCGCTCGGCGATCGCACGGCGACGCTGCGCATCGGCAACCAGACTCCGACCGTCTCGCTGGTCTCGCTGGCCAACGTCTGGCAGGGCGACTTCGCGACGTTCTGGCAGGCGCCGGGCGGCTACCAGCGCGCGCTCGGCGATGGTGACACCGGCACGCTGGTCGACCACCTGGCGGCGCAGCTCGCCAGCGTGCGCGGCGAAACGCCGCCGGCCCTGCCGCAGCGCTACGACGCGGCGTTGAAGTCACGCGTGCAGGCCTTCCAGCTGGCCAACGGGCTGAAGGCCGACGGGCTGGCCGGGCCGACGACTTTCATGCAACTCGTGCGCGCCGCGGGCGACCGCAGCGAGCCACGGCTTGCAGGCAGCCGCTGATGTCGTACATCCTCGAGGCGCTGAAGAAGGCCGATGCCGAACGCGAACGCGAACGCGCCGGCGTGCCCGACCTGCACGCACAACCCGACGCGGTGACCGACGATGCGCGCGCGGGGGGCATCACGGCGGCTGGCGCTGGGCCCTGGCGGCGGCAGTGCTCGGACTGGCTTGGGCGGCTTGGGAGTGGCTCGGCAACGCGCCGTCCGCCGTGCCCGAATCGATTGCGCCGGTGCTGGCTGCCGCGCCGGCTCCTACGCCGGCTCCCGTGCCATTGCCGGAGCCCGCTCCCGCGCCGGCCGCTGTAGCCGCCGCCGCGCTGCCTACGGCCATCACAGGACCGAGGGCGCCCGTGCCTTCGCGTGCGACAACGCCCGCCCCGACACAGGCGCCGATGCAGACCATGCCGCGCCCGGCCGCGCCTGCCGCAGCGGCAGCGCGCGCCTCGGCACCGCCCAAAACCGCACCATCGGCCTCGGCCCCCGCCGAAGCCCGGCTCTACACGCTGGCCGAGTTGCCGCCCGACGTGCGCGCGCAGGTGCCGGCGCTGGCCGTCGGTGGCTCGGTGTACTCCCCGGTGGCCGCCAGCCGCATCGTGATCCTCAACGGCCAGGTGTTCCGCGAGGGCGACCGGCCGGTCGAGGGCCTGAGCGTCGAACAGATCCGGCTCAAGTCAACGGTGCTTGCGTTCCGCGGCTACCGCATCGAACTCAAGCATTGAGCAACTCGCGGTAGAGCGCGAGGTAGCCCGCCGCCGCGGTGTCCCAGCCGAAGTGCTGCGCCATGGCCCGGCAGCGCACGGCGCGCCATTCGCGCGGCTGCGCCCACAGCGCGAACACCCGGCGCAGCGCGCGCGTCAGGTCGGCCGCGTCGAAGCGTTCGAACGCAAACCCGGTGGCACGGCCATCGGCCAGGTCTTCGAGCGTGCAGTCGACCACCGTGTCGGCCAGGCCGCCGGTGCGACGCACGAGCGGCAGGCTGCCGTACTTCAGTGCGTACAACTGGGTCAGGCCGCAGGGCTCGAAGCGCGATGGCACCAGCGTCACGTCGCTGGCCGCGAACAGGCGGTGGGCAAGCGGTTCGTCCAGGCCCTGACGCAATGCAACCTGGTCGGGATGCGCCTGCGCTGCGGCGGCGAACGCGGCTTCGAGCGCGGGCTCGCCATTGCCGAGCACCACCAACTGGCCGCCGCGGTCGACGATTTCGGCCAGCGTCTCGGCCACCAGGTGCAGGCCCTTCTGCTCGGTCAGGCGGCTGACCACCGTGAACAGCGGCGCCTCGCGCTGCACTGCGAGGCCGCATTCGCGCTGCAGCGCGGCCTTGCACGCGGCCTTGCCGGCGGTCTGGTCGGCGCTGTAGCGTTGCGCGATGGCAGCGTCGGTGGCGGGATTCCACACCGCTTCGTCGACGCCGTTCAAGATGCCCGACAGCACCGACGCACGACCGCGCAACAGGCCATCGAGGCCGCAGCCGAGTTCGGCGCCCTGGATCTCGCGTGCATAGGTCGGGCTCACCGTGGTCAGGCGATCGGCATAGTGGAGTCCCGCCTTCATGAACGACAACTGGCCATGGAACTCGACGCCGTGCAGCGTGTAGGCCGCGGCCGGCAGGCCCAGCTCTCCGAAGCTCGCCGAGGGAAACAGGCCCTGGTAGGCCAGGTTGTGCACGGTGAACACGGTCGCCACCCGGCTCGCACCGGCGGCGCGCGAGAACGCCAGGTATGCAGGCGCCAGACCGGCATGCCAGTCGTGGCCGTGCACCAGCTGCGGCAGCCAGCCCGGATCGAGGCCTTCGGCCAGCCTCGCCGCGGCCAGGCCGAGCAGCGCGAAGCGGCGGTGATTGTCGGCATAGGACGCACCGGTCGCATCGCTGTACGGGTTGCCGGGCCGGCCGTACAGCGCATCGTGGTGCAGCAGGTACATCGGCACGCCGGCCAGGGACGGGGCTTCGACGTGGCCGGCGAGTAACTGGGCCGGCGCGCCGCCCCAGGGAGCAGCGAGCGCGCCGACCTCGCGCACGCCACGCAGCGCCGAGAGCAGCGCCGGGAAGGCCGGCAGGAGTACCTTCGCATCGGCGCCCGCGCGCACCAACGCACCCGGCAGGGCGCCGAGCACATCGGCCAGGCCGCCGGTCTTGAGTAGCGGGAAGATCTCGGCACCGACATGCAACAGCCGCGGCGTGGCGGGCCGACGCCGCGACGGCGAGCGCGCTTTCACCGCGGGGCCCGCCTGCCTGGCACTCACAAGCGCGCCAACATGTCGCGCGTGATCAGCACCACGCCATCCTCGGTGCGTTCGAAACGTGACGCATCGAGTGCGGCGTCTTCACCGACCACCAACCCCTCCGGCAGCACGCACCCGCGATCGATCACCACCTTTCGAATGCGGCAGTTACGTCCGATCCGCACGCCGGGCAGCACGACGGCCTGGTCGATTTGGCAGAACGAGTCGACGCGCACGTTGGAGAAGAACACCGCGCTGGTAATGTGCGAACCGCTGACGATGCAGCCCCCCGACACGATGGTGTTGACGGCGACGCCATGCGCACCGCTGTGGTCGGGAATGAACTTGGCCGGCGGCAACTGGCGCTGGTGGGTCCAGATCGGCCACTCGGTGTCGTAGATGTCGAGCTCGGGGTTGATCGACGCCAGGTCGAGATTCGCCTCCCAGAAGGCGTCGATGGTGCCGACATCGCGCCAGTAAGGCGGCGCACCGTTCGGGTTGGCGATGCAGCTCATGCCGAACGGATGCGCCACCGCGCGGCCTTCGGCCACGGTGCGCGGGATCACGTCCTTGCCGAAGTCGTGGCTCGAGGCCGGATTGGCCAGATCTTCCTCGAGCAGCTTGTACAGGTACTCGGCGTCGAAGATGTAGATGCCCATGCTGGCCAGCGACACATCGGCATTGCCGGGCATCGGCGGCGGATCGGCCGGCTTCTCGACGAAGCTGGTGATCTTGCGCGCTGCGTCGACCGCCATCACACCGAATGCACTGGCCTCGGCGCGCGGCACCTCGATGCAGCCGACGGTACAGCCGGCGCCCTGCGCGACATGGTCTTCGAGCATCAGCGAGTAGTCCATCTTGTAGACGTGGTCGCCAGCCAGCACGACGATGTACTCGGGATGCGACGATTGAATGATGTCCAGGTTCTGGAACACCGCATCGGCCGTGCCGCGGTACCAGTGCTCCTCGTCGATGCGCTGCTGCGCCGGTAGCAGATCGACCGACTCGTTCAACTCGGAGCGCAGGAAGCTCCAGCCGCGCTGAATGTGGCGCAGCAGCGAGTGACTCTTGTACTGCGTGACCACGCCAATGCGCCGGATGCCCGAATTGACGCAGTTGGACAGCGCGAAATCGACGATGCGGAACTTGCCGCCGAAGTACACCGCCGGCTTGGCTCGTTTGTCGGTCAATTGCTTGAGGCGCGAGCCTCGGCCACCGGCCAGCACCAGCGCAACCGTGCGGCGCACCAGTTGATGCGCCTGCATTCCCGGCGGGGCAGTGTTGCGTTCCATGATCCGGACTCCCAAGGCGACGAGCCGCCTCCGATTATTCTGCGACAGCCGACGTCACACCGACATGAGGGCACACCCGTTACGATGGTGGTCCCCTAGTCACCTGTCGAGGAGCACACCATGGGTTTGCTGTCATTCATCAAGGAAGCCGGCGAAAAACTGTTCGGTGGTGGTGAGGCCAAGGCGGCCCAGGCGGCCGTGCAGGCGGCCCCGACGCCGGAAAACGTGGCGGCGATGAGCAGCGCCGCCGGCGCGGCGATCGCCAAGTACATCGAGACCCAGGGCCTGTCGATCAGCGGCTTGGACGTGGCCTTCGACGCGCCGAGCGCGACCGTTACCGTGTCCGGCACCGTGCCCGACCAGGCGACCAAGGAAAAGGTGCTGCTGTGCTGCGGCAACGTCTCGGGCGTGACCGCCGTCAACGACATGCTCGTCGTCAACGCGCCGGAGCCCGAGTCGCAATGGCACACCGTCGTCAGCGGCGACAACCTGTCGAAGATCGCGAAGAAGTTCTATGGTGACGCCAACAAGTACCCGCTGATCTTCGAGGCCAACAAGCCGATGCTCAAGCATCCGGACAAGATCTACCCGGGGCAGTTGCTGCGTATTCCGCCGGCCTGAGCCGCGCGTTAAGGGTATCCGCACGTCAACGAGGAGGCCGACATGGTGCCCAATTGGATCCGAAGGTTGCCGCGCCGGTCGGCGCTCGTCCTGGCAGCGGCGCTGGGCTGCGGCGCTGCCGCCGCCGAGGATGTTCCTCGCGCCGTAGCCGGGCTCCTTCACGACAACGCCGCCGCGGCGCAGAAGCAGTTGCGCGACCGGGGCTACGCGCTGACGGCGTCCGATGCGTGGCGTGGCAAGACCTGGCAATACTGGTGGCATCGGCGCGACGACGTCTGCCTGCTCGTTGCGCTGGACGGTGGCCGCGTCGAACGCCTCGAATCGACCAGCGAGACCAACTGCGCACCCAACGGCAGCGACCCGGCGCGGTTGAGCGCCAAGGGCCGTGTCGCGGCCGGCGCCGCGCGTGCGCTGGGGGGGGCGTCATTGCAGCACCGCTCGCACGAGCGCGATGAGCGGCGCTATGGCGACGCGAAATCGGTGGCCGAGTTCGAGCGCGGCTACCGCGACGCGCTGAAAGGCGCGGCGGCGGGCGATCGCCGCGGCGGCGATGCCTATGCCGACGGCTACAGCGCCGCGTCGTCGCGCCGTGGCGCGCCGCCCCCCGCGACCCGGCCACCGGTGGTGATCGCGCCTGGCGCGCCGCAAGGCGCGGTCGAAGGCCTCGTCGGTAGCGCCGAGAGGCGCCTGGAATCGGCAATGAGAGCGCGCGGCTTCGAGCGCTACAGCGGGTTCAAGAAAGGCCGCGAATCGTTCGCCACGTGGCTGAATACCGGATCGCGCCAATGCGTGCAGTCGACGGCACGCGACGGCGTGGTGGTCAGCATCTCTGATGCGGGCGAGTTCGCGTGCCGCTGAGCGCGTCGCTCAGTTGCTGCGAGCCATCGGCTCGCCCATGCGAATCGCCCCGCCCGGACGCCATGCCGGGCTGAAGGCCAGCGGCCCGGTGGGGAACAGCAGCACCACCGTCGATCCGAGCTGGAAGCGGCCCATCTCGTCGCCCTGGGCCAGCGCTACTGCCGGGTCGCCCTCGTAGCGCCAATCGCGCACCGTACCCGGCCGCGGCGGGCTGACGATGCCGTGCCACACCGTGGCCATGCTGCCGACGATCGTGGCGCCGACCAGCACCAGCACCCAGGGTCGGCGCGAGGCGTCTTCGAACACGCAGACGACGCGCTCGTTGCGCGCGAACAGGCCCGGCACGCCGCGCGCGGTGGTCGGATTGACGGAGAACAGGTCGCCCGGCACGTGGATCATCCGCAGGAGCCGGCCGGCGCACGGCATGTGGATGCGGTGGTAGTCCTTCGGGCTCAGGTAAAGCGTGGCGAAATAGCCGTTCAGAAACAGCCGCGCGAGATCGGCATCGCCCCCCACCAGCGCCTGCACGGTGTAGGAGTGGCCCTTGGCCTGCAGGATCGCATCGCCGTCGATCGGACCGAACTGGCTGATCGCGCCATCGACCGGGCACACCAGGTCTGCATTCGCGAGCGGGCGCGCGCCGGGGGCGAGTGCGCGGGTGAAGAAATCGTTGAAGGTGGCGTAGCGCGCGATGTCGGGCTCGGCCGCTTCGGCCATGTTGACGCCGTAGCGGCCGACGAACCAGCGGATCAGCGCCGTTGTCAGCGCGCCGCCGCGCGCGCCGGCCACGACACCGGCGAATGCGGTCAGGGCCTGCTTGGGCAACAGGTGCTGTGGCACGACCGCCAGCCGTTCTGCCACCCGCGGGGCCAGGTCGTCTGTCGGGTCGCTCACGTCATCAGCGCAACGCGAGCGCGGGGCAACGTCTTGTCCAGCAGACGCCGCGGATCCGGCTCTGCCGGGCCGCCAGCGTCGCCCCCTTGAGGGGGAGCGGCGCAGCCGCTTCGGGGGTGCGCGTCATCTCAAGGGCGACAGTTCGCGCAGCGCCTTCACCGCGCCGTGGCCGACGGCGGCGCCGAAGCGCTTGGCAAAGCGTTCGGCGAGGTTCTCGTGCGGCGTGTAGTCGACGATCTCCTCGGCCTTGACCACTTCACGGGCGACGTAGTCGAGGTTGCCGATCTTGTCCACCAGGCCCCGGCGCAACGCCTCTTCTCCGTTCCAGAACAGGCCCGAGAAGGTTTCGGGGGTTTCCTTCAGGCGCGCGCCGCGGCCGTCCTTCACGACCTTGATGAACTGCTGGTGGATCTGGTCGATCATGGCCTTGGCGTAGGCGGTCTGCTTCTCGTTCTGCGGCGAGAACGGGTCGAGCATGCCCTTGTTCTCGCCGGCGGTCAGCAGGCGGCGCTCGACGCCGAGTTTTTCCATCGTGCCGGTGAAGCCGAAGCCGTCCATCAGCACCCCGATCGAGCCGACCAGGCTGGCCTTGTCGACGTAGATCTCGTCGGCAGCCACCGCGATGTAATAAGCGCCCGACGCGCACATCTCCTCGACCACCGCGTAGACCTTCTTCTTGTGCAATGCCTTCAGGCGCCGGATCTCGTCGTTGATGATGCCGGCCTGCACCGGGCTGCCGCCGGGCGAGTTGATGCGCAGCACCACGGCCTGCGCGCCGCTGTCTTCGAACGCACTCTTGATCGCCGCCACCATCCCTTCGGCGCTGGCCTCGCTGTCGGCAGCAATCTCGCCGCGCACCTCGATCAGCGCGGTGTGCGGGCCGGACGGTGCGTTGACATGGTTGCGTGCAACGAACACGGCCCACAGCACCGCCAGCACGATGCCCAGCCAGGCCAGACGGAAGAACACGCGCCAGCGTTGCTCATTGCGCCGTTCGCGCAGCAGCGAGAACGCCACCTGCTCCAATGCAGCCTCGTAGGCTGGGCGCGCTGTCGCCGACACTGCCGCCGGTACGGGTGCGGCACCTGCCGGTGTGGCCGGCGCCGCCGGTTCGGGAGTCTCGTCGGAAGGATTCATCAGGGCGTGCTCGGCTGGAGGGCGGGCGCGTCGGGCTCGTCGAAAGCCAGCGGCGCGATGTCGCGGGAAGGATACCAATACACCTGCCCGTCACTTTCGCCGATGTTCAGCGCCATCAGCCGGCCACGTCCGCATGGGCCGCCGAGGCAGCGGCCGCTGTCGGGGGCGTAGGTCGCACCGTGGATCGAGCAGACGATGTGGCGCCGCTCGGCGTCGAGAAACTCACCCGGTTGCCAGTCCATCTCGGACGGCACATGGGCACAACGGTTGATGTAGGCCACCACGCGGCCGCCGAAGCGCAGCGCAAAGGCCCGCGCCGGCTGGCGCCACAGCAGCACGTCGAACACCACCGCGCGGCCGCGTTCGACGAGTTCGTCGGCGCGACACAGGAGTTGCGCAGTGGCGGCTTGCTCAGGCATGTTGCAGCAGCCAGTCGTGCAGTTCGCGTGTCGAATGGGCGATGGCCAGCGGCTCGAACTCGGCAAAGGCCGCATGGTCGTGTGCACCGAAGCTCACGGCCACGCGCGGCGTGCCGGCGTTGAGCGCGAGTTGCAGGTCGTGCGTGGTGTCGCCGATCATCAACGTGCGCGCGGGCCCGGTGCCGAACTCGCGCATCAACTCCAGCAGCATGCGCGGGTCGGGCTTGGAGGCCGTCTCGTCGGCGGTGCGGGTGGCATCGAACATGCCCTTCAGTTGCACATGGGCCAGCGCCTCGTCCAAGCCGCGCCGGCCCTTGCCGGTAGCGACGGCGAGCCAGTGGTTGCGCACCTTCAGCGCGTGCAGCATCTCCAGCGTGCCTGGGAACATCGACAGCTCGTGCTGGCGCGCGAAGTAGTGGTGGCGGTAGCGCTTGCCGAGCTCGGGGTAGCGTTCGGCAGGCAACCCCGGCACGGCATGGCGCAGCGCATCGACCAAGCCGAGCCCGATCACGTACGCTGCATCGGCATCGCTCGGCACCGCCGCGCCGATGTCGCGGCAGGCGTCCTGGATGCAACGCACGATCAGCGCGGTCGAATCGAACAGCGTGCCGTCCCAGTCGAAGACGATGAGGTCGAAGCGGCGATTCATAGCTGGCCGAGCAGTGTCGCGCACTCGGGAGGCAGCGGTGCCTCGACCGCGATACGCCCCCGCTTTGTCTGGATGGTCAAACACCAGGCGCCTGGCGTGCAGGAACATGCGCGAGAAGCGGTGTTCGCCGCGCGCCAGTTGCCGGTTCAGCGCGAAGTCGCCGTACTTCGGGTCGCCGACGATCGGATGGCCCTCGTTGGCGAGATGCACGCGGATCTGGTGGGTGCGGCCGGTCTTCAGCGTCACGTCGAGCAGCGTGAAGCCGGCCAACATCTGTACCACCTTGACCAACGTGATCGAACGCCGGCCGTCGGCGTGGTCGGCCGCGACCACGCGCACGTGGCGCTCGCCGTGGGCGTCCAGCGTCTTGTGCAGCGCCACGTCGATGACCTTCTTGTTCGCCGGCCAGGCCCCGGCGACCAGCGCGGCGTAGCGCTTTTCGATGCCCCTGTCGTTGGTCCGATCGCGAAACTGATCCTGCAGCGCGGTCAGTGCACTGCGTCTCTTGGCCAGCAGCAGCACGCCGGAGGTCTCCCTGTCGAGCCGGTGCACGAGTTCCAGGAAGTGCGCCGCGGGACGGGCTCGCCGCAGTTGTTCGATCACGCCGAAGGCCACGCCGGAGCCGCCGTGCACGGCGACGCCCGCGGGCTTGTCGATCGCCAGCAGGTGCTCGTCTTCGTACAGCACGGTGAACTCGCGTGCGGGCGCCGGTGTTGCGCTCGCCGACGCTTGCGCCATCCGCACCGGCGGCACACGCACCTCGTCACCGAGTGCCAGCCGCGTGTCGGCCGCCGCCCGGCCCTTGTTGACGCGCACCTCACCGGAGCGGATGACGCGGTAGACATGCGTCTTCGGCACCCCCTTCAGCACGCGCAGCAGGAAGTTGTCCAGCCGTTGGCCCTCGCTGCTCTCGTCGACCACCAGCCGCTGCACCTGTGGGGCCTTGGCGCCCGGCGCCGCTTTCGCCCCTATAATGCTTTGGACCACGTTGTCGCTGTAAGTGCTTGATTCGCTGCGAGTTTAGCGGGCACGCACGGGATGCCGTGGAGGTGATGCAACGCTTGCGCCGATGGCCGAGCCCGGTTCCCGAGTGACCCGGCAGCCTGACAGTGCGAGCGGCAGAGACTCCGAACCAGAACCCCAGCCTGTGCGGCGTCATGAAGTCGCCGGGCGACCCACAAAAGGTTTCAGGTGTCGGGCACCGCGCGAAGCGCAGCGCCCGATACCCGCGTCCAGCCACCGGACCATGCTGTTGCCGACCGCCCTGCCCCTCCCCGCTGCCCTGCCCCGGCCTTGTGCCGGTGTGCCCCAGGCTGCGTCAGGCATCGTGGTTGGCGCAACCCGGCTCCGCGGGGCCGCCACGCACGCGCCAACGCTACCCCGACGCTGCCGCTAGTCGCCACAAGCGATCAGCGCGCGTCGCCGCAGTCCAGGGCGATTCCTTCCGGTTCTGTCGTGTTTCTCGTGCATCGGTGATATCGCCGGTTGACCCAGGCCTCTGGGGCCGGCAGTGATGGAGTCCACGAGAACATGAAACGCATGCTGATCAACGCGACGCAGCCCGAAGAGCGTCGCCTGGCCATTGTCGATGGCCAGAAACTGCTCGATTTCGAGACCGAGATCGAAGGGCGCGAACAGCGCAAAGGCAACATCTACAAGGCCGTCGTCACGCGCGTCGAGCCATCGCTCGAAGCCTGCTTCGTCGATTACGGCGAGGAGCGCCACGGCTTCCTGCCGTTCAAGGAGATCTCGAAGAACTACTTCAGGGAAGGCGCCAGCGTGCGCGACGCGCGCATCCAGGACGTGATCGCCAACGGCCAGGAACTGCTGGTCCAGGTCGAGAAGGAAGAGCGCGGCAACAAGGGCGCCGCGCTGACGACCTTCGTCTCGTTGGCCGGACGCTACCTGGTGCTGATGCCCAACAACCCGCGCGGTGGTGGCGTATCGCGCCGTATCGAGGGCGAAGACCGCGAGGAACTGAAGGAAAACCTCGACCAGCTCGAGTATCCGAAAGGCATGTCGCTGATAGCGCGCACCGCCGGCATCGGCCGCTCGGCACCCGAGCTGCAGTGGGACCTGAACTACATGCTCAAGCTCTGGGACGCCATCGACGGCGCCGCCAAAGCCGGCAAGGGTGCGTTCCTGATCTACCAGGAAAGCTCGCTCGTGATCCGCGCGATCCGCGACTACTTCACCGCCGACGTCGGCGAGGTCCTGATCGACACCGACGACATCTTCGAGCAGGCGCAGCAGTTCATGAACCATGTGATGCCGGAGTCGGCATCCAAGGTCAAGCGCTACCGCGACGACGCCGCACTGTTCTCGCGCTTCCAGATCGAGCACCAGATCGAGACGGCGTTCTCGCGCACCGTCAACCTGCCCGCGGGCGGCGCGATCGTGATCGACCACACCGAGGCGCTGGTCTCGGTGGACGTGAACTCGGCGCGCGCCACGCGCGGCGGCGACATCGAGGAAACCGCCACCCGAACCAACCTGGAAGCCGCCGACGAGATCGCGCGCCAGATGCGGCTGCGCGATCTCGGCGGCCTGATCGTGGTCGACTTCATCGACATGGAAGAGTCGAAGAACCGGCGCGAAGTGGAACAGCGACTGCGCGACGCGCTGCGCAGCGACCGCGCGCGGGTGCAGTTCTCGTCGATCAGCAAGTTCGGCCTGCTGGAGCTGAGCCGCCAGCGCCTGCGTCCGGCGCTCAGCGAAGGCAATCACATCACCTGCCCGCGCTGCAACGGCACCGGCCACATCCGCGACACCGAATCGAGTGCGCTGCAGATCCTGCGCATCATTCAGGAAGAAGCGCTGAAGGACAACACCGCTGCGGTGCATGTGCAGGTGCCGGTGGAGGTGGTTTCGTTCCTGCTCAACGAGAAGCGCACTGAAATCACCAAGATCGAACTCAAGCAGCGCGTGACCGTGCTGCTGGTGCCCAACAAGCACCTCGAAACGCCGAACTACAAGTTGGAGCGCCTGCGCCACGACGACCCGCGGCTGGAGAACCTGCAGGCCAGCTACACGATGATCGAGGAGCCCGAGGACGAAGTCGGCATCACGCGTCGCGAGAAGGCCAAGGCCAAGCAGGAGCCGGTGATCAAGGGCATCCTGCCCGAGAGCCCGGCGCCGGTGGTCGCACCCAAACCGGCGCCCGCACCGGCGCCGGTGGTCGCGCCCGCGCCCGCGCCTGTGGCAGCGCCCCCTCAGCAGGCCGGGGGCGGCTTCTTTGCCTGGGTCAGGAAGCTGTTTGGCGGCGATGCCGAAACGGCAACCGCCGCGGCCGGCGCGGTGACCGCCGTGACTGCCGTGGCGGCAACGACGTCCGGCGGCGCCGGCAAGCGCGATGGCCGCGGCGACCGCGGCGACCGGGGTGACCGCGGGCGCCGCGATGGTCGTCGTGAAGGGGGCCGCGAAGGCGGCGCGCGCGAAGGCGGCCGCGATGGGAGGACGCGACGGCCGCCGTGATGGCCGCCGCGGTGAAGGCCGCGGTGAAGGCCGCGCAGAGGCCCGCGGCGAGGGTCCGCGCGATCGTGAAGCCACTCGCCGCGACGCGCGCACTGGTGGCGCCGAGGCGGCGCCCGTCGCAACAGCGACGCCTGCCGAGACGCGCCCACCGCGCGGCGAACGTGGCGAAGGCCGCCGTGGCGGCGCACGCGGTGAACGCGAACCGCGTCCGGCGCAAGCTGCCGAAGATCTCGTGCCGGCAGCGCCCGGGTTCGTCGACACCGTGCCCGTCCCGGACGAGGCCGCCAGCGTGGCCGAGACGGGCGAGCGTGACGGCACCCGTCGCCGCCGCCGCCGCGGTGGCCGTGGCCGCGGCCGCGACGAGGCAGGCGCCGATGGCTTGAGCGTCGCCACCGGAGACGGCATGGCCAGCGGCCAGCCGATCGCCGTGGCCTATGAGCCGGAGGCCGAGGCCGTTGCCGCAGAGGAGCGCTGGGCCGAGCCCGTGCCGAGCGCGGCGATCTCGGCACCACCGATGGCCGTGCCGGCGTCGCTGCCCGAGGTCGCGCTGCCGGTCGCCATGCCGCCGGTCGAGCCGGCGACGATGCCTGCGGCGCCTGCCGCCGCGGCGAAGGCTGCGGCAGTGCCGGCCGCGGTGGCGCCGATCGTCGTCGCGCCTTACGTGCTGCCGACCGATGCGCTGGACGCGATCGCCCGTGACGCGGGCCTGCAATGGGTCAACTCCGACGCCGACAAGATCCGCGCCGTGCGAGAAGCGATGGCCAACGAACCCAAGCCGATCCACGTGCCGCGCCAGCCCAAGCCACGCGCCGTGATCGACGAAGGCCCGCTGGTGCTGGTGGAAACGAAGAAGGACCTGTCGCAGATCCGCCTGCCGTTCGACCCGTCTCCGCCACCGGCGAACTGACCGTGTCTGCGTTGCCTGGGCACGCCAGGCGACGCGTTCAGGGTAGCTGCTCGAGCGCGTGCTGGTACGCGCTCGCATGCATCAGCTCGTCCCACGGCAGCGGCGCGCTCTGCGGCAGCAGATCGAGCCGTCGCCGCTCGCTGTCGGGTTGAGGCCGCCAGCGGCCCTGCTGCGCCGCACTGCGCAGGCCGTCGAGCAGCGCGTCGACCGCCGCACCACCATCGATCGACTGATTGCACAGCAACACCATGTCGCAACCGGCGTTGAGCGCGGCCAGCGCGGCATCGACATGGCCGCCGGCGACCTTGGCGCCCTCCATGCTCAGGTCGTCGGAGAAGATCGCGCCGGTGAAGCCGAGCTGGCCGCGCAGGATGTCTTCGAGCCAGTGGCGCGAGAAGCCGGCCGGCAGGGCATCGACCCTGGGGTAGATCACGTGCGCCGGCATCACGCTGGCCAGCGTGGTCGACAGCCACGCGTAGGGTTTGGCGTCGTCGGCCAGGATGCGTTGCAGCGAGCGCTTGTCGATCGGCACTTCGTGGTGGCTGTCGGCCCGTACGTAGCCGTGGCCGGGGAAGTGCTTGCCGCAATTGGCCATGCCGGCGCGCAGCAGGCCGTGCATCAAGCTCTTGGCCAGCATCGTCGTCACGCGAGCGTCGCGGTGGAATGCGCGGTCGCCGATCACGCCGCTGGGGCCGTGGTCGAGGTCGAGTACCGGCGTAAATGACAGGTCGACACCACAGGCTCGCAGTTCGGCGCCGAGCACATAGCCCGTGGCGCTGGCGGCATCGGTGGCGGCCAACGCATCGCGCATCCACAACTCGCCCAGTGCACGCATCGGCGGCAGGTGGGTGAAGCCGTCGCTGCGAAAGCGCTGCACGCGGCCGCCTTCGTGGTCGACGCAGACCAGCACGTCCGGTCGCAGCGACTTGATCTCGGCGGTCAGCTCCGTCAGTTGCAGGCGATCCCGCCAGTTGCGTGCGAACAGGATCAGCCCACCGGTCAGAGGATCGGCCAGGCGGCGGCGATCGTCGTCGTCGAGCATGGTGCCGGCAATGTCGAGCACGACCGGCGCGTGGGCAGTGGCGTTGGCGTTCATGGCTCGATTCTCGTCTGCTCGACCACCACGAACGCGGCGGCGTACTCGGATTCGTCGCTGACGCTGACATGGGCGGCCAACCCGCGCGCGGCGAACCAGGCGGCCAGGGCGCCGTGCAAGCGGATCTGCGGCTGGCCGCTGGCCGCCTTGACGACCTCGCAGTCGCGCCAGGTCATCGGCATGCGCATGCCCAGGCCGATGGCCTTGGAGAACGCCTCCTTGGCCGCGAATCGCGTGGCGAGGTAGGCGATGCCGCGCGCCTCGACCTTGGCGCGTCGCGCGCGAAAGACCTCGATCTCGTGCGGCCCGAGCACGCGCTCGGCGAAGCGCTCGCCGCGCCGCGCCAGCGTGGCTGCGATACGGCGGATGTCGCAGACGTCGGTGCCGATGCCGTAGATCATGAGCGTGCGCTGCCTCTTCGCTATGCGCGGGTCGGCGCCGGGAGTGCGCCCCGGCGCCGACGCGGCACCGGCAGAACGCCCTCACACAACATAAGCCCGCTGAATGCAGCGCTGATAGTCGCGCACCGTCTCCGTGTAGCCGAGTTCGAGCGCGTCGGCGATCAGCGCGTGGCCGATCGACACCTCTTGAACGCCCGGCACGGCGCGCAGGAAGTCGGTCAGGTTGGCGCGGTTGAGGTCGTGCCCGGCGTTCAGCCCCAAGCCGGCCGCCAGCGCAGCGTCGGCGGCCGCTACGTAGCGAGCCAGCACGGCAGCCTGCGCCGGCGTGCCATGCGCCGCGGCGTACGGCTCGGTGTAGAGCTCGACGCGGTCGGCGCCGATGGCCGCCACGGCCGCCATCAACGCCGGCTCCGGGTCCATGAACAGGCTGACGCGCACGCCGAGCCCCCGCGCCTCGGCGACCATCGGTGCCACGCGGTCGAGATCGGCCAGCGCAAAGCCGTGATCGCTGGTGAACTGGCCGGGCGCATCGGGCACGAAGGTGCACTGCTGCGGCCGGTGCTCACGGATGAAGCGCATCAGGTTGTCGAAAGGGTTGCCTTCGATATTGAACTCGGCGTGCGGCCAGGCGTGCAGCAGCAGCGCCAATTCGGCGACGTCGTGCGCGCGGATGTGCCGCTCGTCGGGCCGGGGGTGCACGGTGATGCCCTGCGCGCCGGCCTCGAGGCAAAGCGTGGCCGCGCGCGTCACGCTGGGGATGCCGAGGTGGCGGGTGTTGCGCAACAGTGCGACCTTGTTGACGTTGACCGACAACGCGCAGCGCGCGTCGCGGGCATGGGCCTCGGGGGCAATCAGCGGATTCATGGCAGCGTCCTCGGCAGCAGCGGCTGCAATTCGCGCAGCACCTGGCGCGTGCGCAGCGGCGCCGCACCCAGATGATAGGCAAGCAGTTCGCGCAGTTGGCGGCGCAATGCCGCGACGGGTCCGGCACAGGCGCGTTGCAGCGCCCCGAGGTCGTCGCCGTCGAGCGCCACCTGCAATGCCAGCAGGTCGCGGCCCGTGATCGCGGTGGCCTGGCCCGCCGCGGCGGCCGTCACGCCGGCTTCCGCGCGCAGCAGGTAGGCGGCCTCGGGCGCGATGCGCTCATGCGTGGCCGTCACGCGCGCCAGGTCGGGCAGCAGGCCGATCTCGCGCAGCAGCCGCAACTCGAACGCCCGCAGCGCTGCGGCTTCGCCGGCGCTGCCGAGCTGCGCCAGCGTGGCAGCATAGGCATCCCACAGCGCCGGGTGCGGGTCTTCGCGCGCCAGCAGCTTCATCAGCAACTCGTTGAGGTAGAAGCCGGCAAACAGCGCATCGCCGCCGGCCAGCGGCGCGCCGCCGGCCCATTCCGCATCGCGCAGGTTGTGCACCTCGGCGTGTGCAGCGCCCTGCGCCGTGCGGCCGAGCGTGGCCTGGAGGCGCTGGAACGGCCGCAGCACCGCGCGCAACTGCGAGGTCGGCCGCTTGGCGCCCTTGGCGGCCACCGCCACGCGGCCGAGCTCGCGCGTGAACAGGTCGACGATCAGGCTCGACTCGCTCCAGTCATAGCGGTGCAGCACGTAGGCCGCCAGCGGAGCGGCGACGCCGCGGCCGCTCATTGCGCGAGGGCTTGCAGCGCAGCCAGGGTGCGCGCGGCAGGCGTCTTGGTCGCTGGGCGTCAGCTGCTCGAAGGCGGCCTCGGCCGCGGCGACGTGGCGCGCGCACGCGGCCGCCACGTCGCCGCTTGCGTGCTGCACGCGGGCCAGCGCCTCATGCGCAAAGAAGTGCTCGTAGGGCGGCGCATCGTTTTGCGTGCACGCCGGCCAGGCAGTGCGCGGCGAAGTCCAAGGCCTGGTCGATCAGTCCGGCCGACAAGTGGCACAGAGGCGAGGCCATAGTCGCCGCGCTCGACTTCGAGCCAGGTGCCGGCCTGCGACCAATGCACGCGCTGGCGGCGGCGATGTCGAGCATCGCGGCGGTGTCCTCGGCGCTGCGCGCGCCGCCTCGGTCGTGCAGTTCCCAGGCCATGTTGTTGCAGGCGACTGGCCAGCGGTCGGTGGACGGCGGCGCCGGCATGCGGCAGCGCCGCCAGTCGGTCGCGGGCCGCCCGCAGCAGGCTCGTCGCGCGCTCGGTCTGCGTGCCGCCCGAGGCTGATCGCCGCAGCGGCCGCCTCGCCGCGAATGCGCTCTTCGGGCGTGAAGCCGGTGCAGACTCGGCGCGGCCGGTCTCCGCCAGCGTCAGGCCCGCGGCACCGACACGCAGCGCCGATTGCACCGTGGCATCGGCCAGCGGGTGGCCGGCCAGCGCGGCCAGGCGCCAGCGGCCGTCATCGAAGCACCCAAGATGTTCGCCGCACAGGTGCACGACAAGCGCGACCAGCGCGCTCAACTGATCGGCGGTCTCGGGCGCCGGCGTATCGGTGCGCAGGCGCAGCGCGACCGCCTCGGGCTGGTCGGCGTGGTCGGCCCAGGCCTGCTGCAGGAATGCGTCGAACGCGGAAGCCATCGTCTGCCTCACTCGTAGCCGTAACTGCGCAAATGCTCCTCGCTGTCGGCCCAGCCGGAGCGCACCTTGACCCACAGCTCGAGGAACACCTTGGCGTCCCACAGCCGTTCGAGTTCCTGGCGCGCCTCGCTGCCGATGCGCTTCAGGCGCGCGCCGCCGTCGCCGATGACCATGCCCTTGTGGGCTTCGCGCTCGACCACGATCGGTGGCGGCGATGCGGCGCAGATTTCCCTCTTCCTCGAACTTGTCGATCACCACCGTGCAGCTGTAGGGCAGCTCGTCGCCGGTCAGGCGAAACAGCTTTTCGCGGATCAGTTCGCTGGCCAGGAAGCGCTCGCTGCGGTCGGTCAGCGCGTCTTCCTCGTAGAACCAATCCTGCTCGGGCAGGTACGGCGCGACGATCGCGAGCAGGCGTTCGACGTCAGCAGGCTTCTTGGCCGACAGCGGCACGAATTCGGCGAAGTCGCGGCGTTCGCGCATCGACGCCAGCCAGGGCATCAGGTCGGCGCGGCGCTTGATCTCGTCGAGCTTGTTGGCGACCAGCAGCACCGGTTTGCCTTCGGGCAGCAGGGCCAGCACCTTGGCGTCGTCGAGGCTGAAGCGACCGGCCTCGACCACGAACAGCACCACATCGACGTCGGACAGCACCGAGCGCACGGTGCGATTGAGGTTGCGGTTGAGCGCATTGCCATGGCGCGTCTGGAATCCCGGCGTGTCGACGAACACGAACTGCGTCGCAGCCACCGTGCGGATGCCGGTGATGCGGTGGCGCGTGGTCTGCGCCTTGGCCGACGTGATGCTGACCTTCTGGCCCACCAGCGCGTTCAGCAGCGTGCTCTTGCCGACGTTGGGCCGGCCGACAATGGCGACCAGGCCACAGCGCTGGTGGGCTCCCGCTGCCGCGACGTCGGTCATGACCCGAGCGGCCCGCCGGGGCGATCGCTGGCCTGCAACGTCGCCAGCATGCGCCGGGCGGCCTCCTGCTCGGCGACGCGACGCGACTTGCCTTCGCCGTGTTCGGCCAGGCCGAGTGCCGCGACGGCGCACTCGACATCGAAGGTCTGCGCGTGGGCCTGGCCACGCGTGGCCACGATGCGATAGGCCGGCACAGGCAGCTTGCGCGCCTGCAACCACTCCTGCAGTTCGGTCTTGGCATCCTTGCGCCAGTTGTCGACATCGGTAGTGGCGATGGTCTCCCCGAACAGGCGCTGCACCACGGCCTGCGCCGGTGTGAAGCCGCCGTCGAGGAAGGCTGCACCGATCAGCGCCTCGAGCGCGTCGGCCAGGATCGAAGGCCGCTGTGCGCCGCCGCCGCGGGCCTCACCGTCGGACAGGCGCACCACCTCGGGCAGACCGAGCGCCAGCGCCAGCCGGTGCAAGCTGTCCTCGCGTACCAGATGGGCACGCACGCGGGTCAGGTCGCCTTCGTCGGAGCCGGCGAAGCGTTCGTACAACAATGCCGAGATCGCCGTCTGCAACACCGCGTCACCAAGGAACTCGAGACGCTCGTTGTGGTCGGCACCGGCGCTGCGGTGCGTCAGCGCACGTGTCAGCAGGCCCGGTTGCTGGAAGCGGTAGCCAAGCCGCTGCTGCAATGCGTCGAGACGACTGTCCATGCAAGCCTAGTTCGAGCGGCCCTCGCCGCGGTACTTGATCAGCAGGAACACCGGCTCGAAGACCTCGACTTCCTTGTCGTAGGCGAAGCGGATCACGACCTTGTCGTTCTCCTTGGTGACCTGCAGGTCCTTGCCGCCGATGCTCGAAATCGAATACTCGATCTCCTTCTGCCGCTCGAACGCCGCGCGCGCCTCGGCCACGGTGGACGGCGCGTCCTTGGCGATCTTTTGCACCGCACGCAGGATCGTCGAGTACTCGTTGACCGTCGGCACCACGCGCACCACGATCAGGGCCACGAAGGCCACCACGATGGCCCACAGCAGCAGGCCGATCAGCGTGATGCCGCGTTGGGCACTGGGAGGGTGGCAGGCACGACGCATGGAATCGATCTCCGACAAGAGTAGGTGGGGCCGGCAACGCTCAGCGGAAACCGCCGATGCGCCCGAGATTACCGAAATTCATCCACACGAAGAAGGCCCGGCCGACCAGATTGCGGTCCGGCACGAAGCCCCAGTAGCGCGAATCGACCGAATTGTCACGGTTGTCGCCCATCACGAAATAGTGCCCCGCAGGCACCTTGCAGGTCACGCCCTCGGCGCTATAGCGACAGGCCTGGCTGTTCGGGAAGTTCTGCACCCCCGGGATGAACGACGGCCGATCCTTGTCGGTCAGGATGCGGTGCTCGACAGCACCCAACTTCTCACTGAACTGCTGCGCGTAGCGCAGGCTGTCTTCGTCGTAGTACTCCGGCAGCGGTGCCGTATCGATGCGCTGGCCGTTGATGGTCAACGCCTTGTTCAGGTAGGCCACCTCGTCGCCCGGCAGGCCGACGACGCGCTTGATGTAGTCGATGCGCGGATCGGGCGGATAACGGAACACCACCACGTCGCCGCGGGCCGGATCCCTGTTTTCAACGATCTTCTGGTTGATGACCGGCAGGCGCACACCGTAGTTGTACTTGTTGACCAGGATCAGGTCGCCGGCCTGCAGCGTCGGGACCATCGAACCCGACGGGATCTTGAACGGCTCGAACAGGAACGAGCGCAACAGGAAGACAATCAGGATCACCGGGAACAGGCCGGCCGTCCAATCGAGCCACCAGGGCTGCATCAGCAACTGCTCGCTGGCTTGGGCGATGTTGTCGTCGACCTGCGCGATGCCTTGCTTGGCCAGTTCGGCGCGACGCGCTGCGTGCCGGGCCTGCAGTTGCGCCGCCGCGGCCTCCCGCGCGGGCTTGAAGCGCAGCCGCTCGGCGAGCCAGTAGGCCAGCGTGACAACCGTCAGCACGAACAGCAGCAGCGAGAAGTTGCCGATCCAGTGGCCGAAGAACCAGCCTCCCAGGTAGACCACGAGCGCGCCGTACAACAACCCGGTGAGTGTTGCCATCAGTCCCATCAGTCGTCCACCTGCAGAATGGCCAGAAACGCTTCCTGCGGCACCTCGACGGCACCGATCTGCTTCATGCGTTTCTTGCCGGCCTTTTGTTTTTCGAGCAGCTTCTTCTTGCGGGTGATGTCGCCGCCGTAGCATTTTGCCAGCACGTTCTTGCGCAACGCCTTGATGTTCTCGCGCGCGATGATGTTGGCGCCGATCGCGGCCTGGATCGCCACGTCGTACATCTGGCGCGGGATCTGCTCGCGCATCTTGGCCGCCACCGCACGCCCGCGGTACTGGCTCTGGGCGCGGTGCACGATGATCGACAGTGCATCGACCCGGTCACCGTTGATCAGCAGGTCGACCTTGACCACGTCCGCGGCGCGGTACTCCTTGAACTCGTAATCCATCGACGCGTAGCCACGGGACACGCTCTTGAGCTTGTCGAAGAAGTCGAGCACGATCTCGGCCAGCGGCAACTCATAGGTCAGGTGCACCTGGCGGCCGTGATAGGCCATGTTGATCTGCTGGCCGCGCTTCTGGTTGGCCAGCGTCATCACCGGTCCGACGCTGTCCTGCGGCATGTAGAGCTGCACCGTGACGATCGGCTCGCGAATCTCCCGAATGCGGCCCGGGTCGGGTATCTTGCTCGGGTTCTCGACCAGCAGCACCGTGCCGTCGTTCAACTCGACCTGGTAGACGACGCTCGGCGCAGTCGTGATGAGATCCTGGTCGAACTCGCGCTCGAGCCGCTCCTGCACGATTTCCATGTGCAGCAGGCCGAGGAAGCCACAGCGGAAGCCGAAACCCAGTGCCTGGCTGACCTCGGGTTCGTAGCGCAGCGAACTGTCGTTGAGCTTGAGTTTCTCGAGCGCGTCGCGCAGGGAGTCGTATTCGCTGGCCTCGGTCGGGTACAACCCGGCAAAGACCTGCGGCTGGATTTCCTTGAAGCCGGGCAGAGCGTCGCTCGCCGGGCCGGCGTTGTTCGGCAGCTTCTTCTCCAGCGTCACCGTGTCGCCGACCTTCGCCGCCTGCAGTTCTTTGATGCCGGCGATGAGGAACCCGACTTCGCCCGCGTTCAGTTCGTCGCGCGGCACCGATTTGGGCGTGAAGACGCCCAGCTGCTCGAGCGGGTAGACGGCGTTGGTGGCCATCATCCGGATGCGGTCGCCCTTTCTCAGGCTGCCGTCGACCACCCGAACCAGCATCACCACGCCGACGTAGTTGTCGAACCAGGAGTCGATGATCATCGCCCGCGGCGGCCCATCCGGTACGCCCCGCGGCGCCGGCATGCGCGTGATCACCGCCTCGAGGATCTCGTCGATGCCCTCGCCCGTCTTGGCCGAGCAAGGGATCGCCTGGCTGGCATCGATGCCGATCACGTCCTCGATCTCCGCCTTCGCGTTCTCCGGATCGGCCTGCGGCAAGTCCATCTTGTTCAGCACCGGCACCACCTCGACGTGCAACTCGAGCGCGGTGTAGCAGTTGGCCACCGTCTGCGCCTCGACGCCCTGGCTGGCGTCGACCACCAACAGTGCGCCCTCGCAGGCCGACAGCGACCGGCTGACCTCGTAGCTGAAGTCGACATGCCCCGGGGTGTCGATCAGGTTCAGGTTGTAGGTGCGGCCGTCGCGCGCCGTGTATGTCAGCGCCGCGGTCTGCGCCTTGATGGTGATGCCGCGCTCGCGCTCGATGTCCATCGAATCGAGCACCTGGGCCTCCATTTCGCGATCGGACAGCCCGCCGCAGCGTTGGATGATGCGATCGGCCAACGTGCTCTTGCCGTGGTCGATGTGGGCGATGATGGAAAAATTGCGGATGTGATTCATCAAAGCCCCGGCGGGCGCGGCAGGCGCCGCTCACGACGCGCGCAAGCGTGCAAAGTGCATAAAAAAAGGCGCGTCGAATGAGTGACGCGCCTTCCAACAAAACGTATGGCAACTGCTTGTTGGGCTTTCATTGTAGCGAAAGCCATCCCGCTGGAACCCGCGCCAACCCTCGATATTTCGTCGTTGCAGGGTACCAACAGGAAAATCCATCAACAGGTTATCCACAAATGCTTGTGGATCTGCTGGGGATAGTTTCAAGTGCCATCACTCCGCGTTCCCGGCGCCGGGAAACGTGGTAATCCAAGCTTGCATTATATGCGTCACGATATCCAATGACCGCGATTCAGGTTCGGAAGTGAACATATACTCACATATCAAGATCACAGGCCTTGGCACCAATTTTTCACCAGACGGAAAATCGGGCCGGCCAGTTGCTTGCCCCAGTTGACGCCAAGGATCAGCGCGCTGTTGGGCGGATCACCAGATAGTTCGTCCACTCGCCACGGCGCACCATCACGCTGATCGAGCGCGACTTGTCGGCCTTCGCGACCAGTGCGTTGAATTGCTTCGCATCGGTGACCTCGGTGTTGTCGAGCGTCACGATCACGTCGCCCTCGCGTAGGCCGGCGCGCGCCGCCGCACCTTCCGCCGACTCGACGCGCACGCCACCGCGAAGTTTCAGCTCCCGCTTTTGCGCGTCGGAGAGGTCGGACACTGCCAGGCCAACGGCGGTCTTGGGCATTGCGGGCTGCGGTTCGCCGCCCTGCGCCACACGACGCGGGCGCTCGGGCTCGAACTCTGCCACCGTGACCGCGATGTCACGGTAGGCGCCACGCCGGAAAATCTGCAACGTCGTCTTTGCGCCAGGTTTGGTCGACCCCACGATGCGCGGAAGGTCACCCGACTTCTCGATCGCCTTGCCGTCCACGCGCGTGATGATGTCGCCCGCTTCGACGCCTGCCTTGTCGGCCGGCCCACCGGCCTCGACCCCTTGGACCAACGCACCGGCCGCCCTGCCCAGCCCGATCGACTCGGCGACGTCCTTGGTCACCGGGGCGATCGTCACGCCGATACGGCCACGGATCACCCTTCCGCTGGCGCGCAGCTGGTCGGAAACCCGGATCGCCTCGTCGATCGGGATCGCAAACGAGATCCCCATGTAGCCGCCGGATCGGCTGTAGATCTGCGAGTTGATGCCAACGACTTCTCCGCGCATGTTGATCAGCGGCCCGCCCGAGTTGCCGGGGTTGATCGCCACGTCGGTCTGCAGCAGCGGCAGAAATTCGCCGGTATCGCGCTGCTTGGCGCTGACGATACCCGCCGTGACGGTGTTCTCCAGGTTGAAAGGCGAGCCGATGGCGATCACCCAGGCGCCGACCTTGAGCTGGCTGACGTCACCGATCTTGACCGTCGGCAAGCCGCTGGCTTCGATCTTGACCACCGCCACGTCGGTACGGCGATCGGTACCAACGATCCGCGCCTTGAACTCGCGCTTGTCGGTCAGCGTGACGATCACCTCGTCGGCACCGTCGACGACATGGGCGTTGGTCATCACGTAGCCATCGGCGGTGAGCACGAAGCCCGAACCGACACCGCGCTGCTGCGGCTCATTGTCTTCGTCGCGCGGGCCACCGCGCCGCGGCTGCTGCGGACTGTCGGGCAGCGGAATCCCAAAGCGGCGGAAGAACTCGCGCATCTGCTCGTCGATTTCACCACTGCCGCCCGCCGCAGCGGTGCGGCCGCGCTCGGCGGTGCGAATATTGACGACCGCCGGGCCGACACGCTCGGCCAGCTCGGTGAAGTCCGGCAACTCGCGCACTTGCGCCTGCACCGGTGGCGGCGCGAACGCGCCCGCGCCGACGCCGAAGGCGAGCACGATCAGGCCAGCGTTGATACGGCGGCGCAGCAGGAAGGCAGGGGACGGAACGGCGTGGTGGTCGGTCATGGTTTCAGTAGGCAGGGCTGGAACTGACAATCAGCGCACGAGGGGCGCAGCAGGACGACAAGAAACTTCGGCGGGGATTCAACGGGTGCGCTCCAGCGCCGCCGCGAACTGCTTCAACGTGGCCATCGGCACATCGCCCACGACCGTGACCCAATGTGATCCGAGCGCCTGCCGCAGCGTGTGGGTGGCGCCAAACGCGGCGCCGCCAGGACGGTGGCGGCCCCCATCAAACGGCTCGATGAACACCGACACATGTGTCAGACCGTCGGAGAAGATCGCCTGCACGACATCCGCCGCGGCACGGCGATCGCCATTGCCAGCGACATCCAGGCTGCGCTTGACGCAGCTGATCTGCTTGAAGCCCGGTACCGACGACTTCAATTGCCAGCCTTCGGCGTCGAGCGCCGTGCGTTGCGGTGCGCTGTGCAGCACGCGGTAGCCGTCGAGCATCTTCATCGGCTTCAACACGGTCTCAGGCTGCGGCTTGACGCCGATCGTCAGGTCAGTGAAGGCTGCCGTTTCCAGCATCCGGCCGTCCGCTGCCAGCACATCGGCACGCAGCAGCAGGCCGCTGCCCTTTTCAGCCCACAGGCGCTGCGCAAATCGGTGGCCATCGCGCGGGCGCAGCAAATAGACATCGGCGCCATACCCCGCGACGCGATCGGCGCCCTCGGGGACCATATCGTAGCGATCGAACAACTGATCGGCACTGCCGCTGAGCACGGCCGGGAACAGCGCCACGCCGTCGCGCTGCTCGGCACGCGCGATCTTGGCCACCGGCCAAAGTGTCAGGACTTGATCGTTGTGGCGGTATACCCGGCGCGCCTGGCCATCGAGCACTTCGATGCGTTCGAAGAACTGGTTGCCTTCGCAGTAGTGCGCAAGACGGGAACTCGACATGCTGCCACCCGCCGACACAACCAGCGTGCCCTGGTAGTTGCGCTGGCTGGCGGCACTGTGGATGCGCTGCAACCAGGAACGCGCCTCGGCCGCAGACGCCGCGTGGGCGGCACCCTCTCCGGCGTGCACCAAGACCGGCAACAGCATCGCAACCGCCGCGAGTGCAGCCGCTGCGAGCCCGCGGCCGCGCCATGAGAGGCTGACATCGGACCGCATTCAGCGTCCCGGCGTGGCGACAGCCGTGCTGCGCAGCACGCCACCCGGCACAGTCAGCGGCGAGATGTCACCGTACTGCTTGTGGGCTGCCAGGTAACGGTCGAGTTCGGCACTGCGGACCAGGTTGCCTTCGGCGACGACCATGCCCGGCGCCGAGGCCTCTGCCGGCAGCGCCAGGACCACCGGCGGAATGCCGCTGGCCGCAGGTGCGGCCTTCGAATTCGCCACGAGCGCCGCCCGATCGGGCAACGCCCCATCGGGCGCGGCCACGCGGGTCACCACCAGCACACCGGCTACCGCAACGAAACCGGCGGCAACAGCCGCCGGCGCGACCCAGGTTTGGCGCCACGCAGCACGCTTGGCGGTCGCCTGTGGCGCAAGCACCACCGGCTCGAGGGCCAGGCGCTCGCGCAAGCGATCCAGGAACCACGCATCGTGTTGCGGCGCACGCGGCAAATCCTCGCTGCGCATCGTCTCCCCGATCAGATGGTAGGCGTGCCAGTCTGCGCGAGCAGCCGCATCGTCACGCCAGGCACGGCAGGCCAGATCGGCCTGCGCGCCGTCGCCATCGACCAGCGACGACAACGCCTGTCGCTGCCGAAGCCGTTGATTGGTCGTATCGTCACTGCTCATGTCGTCGCACTCCTGACTCTCTGACCGCTTCACCACCGTTCGCCTTCCCGTGTACCCAACAACGGCCGCAGCCGCTCTGCGATCGCCTCGCGAGCACGAAAGATCCGCGAACGCACCGTACCGATGGGGCAATCCATCACGCTGGCGATCTCTTCATAGCTCAAGCCTTCGATTTCGCGCAGCACGATGGCCTGGCGCAAATCCTCGCTCAATGCGTCAATCGCCCCATTCACCGCGGCCGCAATCTCTTTGCTGGCCAACATGGCTTCGGGCGTTTCGCCGTGGCTTAGTTCATTCTCGGTGCGCGAAGTTTCGTCGCCGTCGTCGCGAGACACCAACGCCGCCTCGGACACCAGCGGATCGCGCTTGAGTTCGACCAGCGCTTTCTTGGCCGTATTCACCGCTATCCGGTACAGCCACGTATAAAACGCACTCTCGCCCCGGAACTGGGGAATCGCACGATAGGCACGGATGAATGTCTCCTGGGCGATGTCAGGTACCAGGTCGACATCGCGCACCATGCGCGAGATCAACCGTTCGATGCGCCGCTGGTACTTGACCACCAGCATCTCGAACGCCCGCACGTCGCCCCGCTTGGTGCGCTCGACCAGCAACGCATCGGCGTCGGTGTCGGGCGTCATTTCGGATCACCGCCGGCCAAGGCGCGTGGCCGGCGCGAATACAGCGCCGCCCGCCAGGCCGGCCACGCCGGGCCCGCCATGCCGGAAGTGGCCACCATCCAACGCGCCCGTTGCCTTGCCGCCGGCTCGAAGCGCAGCAGCAACCATGCGCCAAGGTCGAGCATCACCCGCGCATCGCCAACGCAATGCTCGCCGCATTGCGGCAACCACCGCCACTGTGCCCCGTCCCAGGCCAGCTCGCCGACGTCGCCGTCGGCACGACGCAGCCAGGCCCGCGCGCAGAGCGCTGACGTCGCGGCGGCGGCGATGGCCATGCCAGCCATGATCGCCGCAGGCAGGCGGGCATGTTGCGCCACCCAGGCAGCAAAACTGGCGCCTGCGAACGCAAGGCAGAAGGTACCGAACGCGCGCCACGCCCTGTCAGGCACGAGGCGCATGCGCACCGGCGGTGCAGCGTGCATGGCGGGGAACGATTCGGCAGCGGGCGGTTCAGGCGCGCCGGAACACCAGCGTGCCGTTGGTGCCGCCAAAACCGAAGTTGTTCTTCACGGCAACGTCGATCTTCATCTCACGCGCCGTGTTGGCGCAGTAGTCCAGGTCGCACTCGGGATCCTGGTTGAAGATGTTGATCGTTGGCGGGCTGACCTGGTGGTGCAACGCCAACACGGTGAATACCGACTCGATGCCGCCCGCGCCACCGAGCAGGTGGCCGGTCATTGACTTGGTGGAGTTGATCACCAGGCGCTTCGCATGGTCGCCGAAAGCCAGCTTGATGGCGTTGGTTTCGTTGAGGTCGCCCAGCGGCGTCGAGGTGCCATGCGCGTTGAGGTACTGCACCGCGTCGGCGCCGACACCGGCGTTGCGCAACGCGGCCTTCATGGCGCGCTTGGGGCCGTCGACGTTGGGCGCGGTCATGTGGTACGCGTCGGCACCCATGCCGAACCCGGCCAGTTCGGCGTAGATCTTCGCGCCGCGCTTCTTCGCGTATTCGTACTCCTCGAGCACCAGCACGCCGCCGCCCTCACCGAGCACGAAGCCGTCGCGGTCCTTGTCCCATGGCCGCGAAGCCGTGGCCGGGTCGTCGTTGCGCGTGGATAGCGCGCGCGCGGCAGCGAAACCACCAATGCCCAGCGGCGAAACCGTGCTCTCGGCGCCGCCGGCGATCATCACGTCGGCGTCGCCGTACTCGATCAGACGGCCGGCCTCGCCGATGCAATGCAGCCCGGTGGTGCAGGCCGTCACGATCGCCAGGTTCGGGCCCTTGAATCCATAGAGGATCGAGACATGGCCCGAGATCATGTTGATGATCGATGCCGGCACGAAGAAAGGCGAGATGCGGCGCGGGCCGCGCTCGCTGTATTCCTTGTGAGTGGCTTCGATCATCGGCAGGCCGCCGATGCCCGAGCCGACCAGCACACCGATGCGCTCGGCCTGGTCCTCGCTGAGTGCATCGCCGGTCGCCAGCCCGGCATCGCGCACCGCTTGAATGGAAGCCGCCATCCCGTAATGGATGAAGGTGTCCATGTGGCGCGCTTCCTTGGCCGGGAAGTACTCCTCGACGTTGAAGCCCTTGACCTCGCCGGCGAAGCGACACGCCAACGCCGAGGCATCGAACTTCGTCACGTTGGCGATGCCCGAGCGGCCCGCGAGCAGGTTCGCCCACCCTTCGGCCACGCTGTTGCCGATCGGGCTGATCAACCCGAGCCCGGTGACGACGACCCTGCGGCGTGTCATGCGCTGCGCAACATCAGGTCGCGCCGGGCCGCCCCCAATCGGCCTGAGCACCCCGGGGGCCACGCCTCGGCCCGTTCCGGGCCTTGGGGGCGCGAGCGCAGCGAGCCGGGGGCTGTCATTTCACGCCTTCTGGTGGCCGACCGCGTAGTCGATCGCCAGTTGCACCGTCGTGATCTTCTCGGCCTCCTCGTCGGGGATCTCGATGCCGAACTCGTCCTCGAGGGCCATCACCAATTCGACCGTGTCGAGCGAGTCGGCGCCGAGGTCGGCGACAAACGCCTTCTCGTTGGTGACGTCGGCCTCGGGCACGCCGAGTTGCTCGGCAATGATCTTCTTGACACGTGCTTCGATATCGCTCATTGACTCCTCCAGGAGTGGGTACGCAAAACGGCCCGAATTCTACGCGGGCCGGAGCTGTGGCCCTTAGCCCGCAAGTATTCCCGTCGGGCCGGCCGGGAACGATCAGTGCATGAACATGCCGCCGTTGACGTGCAGTTCGGTACCGGTGATATAGCCGGCAGCCGGCGAGGCCAGGAAGCTCACCGCATCGGCAACCTCCTGCGGCGAGCCCAGCCGCCCCAGCGGGATCTGCGCCAGCAGGGCGGCCTTCTGAGCCTCTGGCAGCCCATCGGTCATGTCGGTGGCGATGAAACCCGGCGCGACGCAGTTCACCGTCACGCCGCGGCTGCCCAGCTCGCGAGCGAGCGCTCGCGTCATGCCTGCAACCCCGGCTTTGGCCGCTGCATAGTTGGCCTGACCTGCGTTGCCCGACGCACCGACCACGGAGGTGATGTTGACGATGCGGCCGTAGCGCTGCTTCATCATCGTGCGCATCACCGCGCGGCTGGCGCGAAACACGGCCTTCAAGTTGGTGTCGAGCACGGCGTCCCAGTCGCCGTCCTTCATGCGCATGGCCAGCGTGTCGCGCGTGATGCCGGCGTTGTTGACCAGGATGTGCAGCGCGCCGTGCTGCTTGACGATCGCGTCGACCGCTGCGTCGAGCGCCGCGCCGTCGTTGACGTCGAGCACGATGCCGCGCCCGCCTTGGGCCGCCAGCGCCGCGTCGATGCCTGCTGCGCCAGCCTCGCTGGTGGCCGTGCCGATCACGGCCGCGCCTTGCGCCGCCAAGGCAAGGGCGATCGCCCGCCCGATGCCGCGAGAAGCGCCCGTGACCAGCGCCACCTGGCCCTGCATCGATGGGTTCATGCGAGCAGGCCCTTGGCTTCTGCCAGCGTGGCCGGGTCGAACAGCGTCATCGTGACCGCCTCGGCATCGATGCGCTTGACCATGCCGGCCAGCACCTTGCCCGGCCCGCACTCGATCAACTGGGCCAAGCCGCGCGCGCGCAGCGCCTGAACCACCTCGACCCAGCGCACCGCGCCGAAAGCCTGGCGATAGAGCGCATCGCGGATTGCCGGCGGCTCGGTCGCCACGGCAACGTCGACATTGTTGACCACCGCGATGCGCGGCACCGTGATGGCCACCGAGGCCAGCTTCTCGCGCAGCCTTTCGGCCGCCGGCTTCATCAGGCTCGAATGAAACGGTGCCGACACCGGCAACGGCAGGGTTCGCTTGGCACCCCGCGCCTTCAGCACCTCACAGCCCTTCTCGACGCCGGCCTTGCTGCCGGCAATCACGGTCTGCTTCGGGTCGTTGAAGTTGACGGCCTCGACCACTTCCCCGCTGGCCGCAGCCGCTTCCGTGCAGCCTTCACGCACCGCCTGCGCATCGAGGCCGAGGATCGCCGCCATCGCCCCGGTGCCCACCGGAACCGCCTCCTGCATCGCCTGCGCGCGAAAGCGCACCAGCGGCAGTGCGTCAGCCAGTGCCAATGCGCCGGCCGCGACCAGAGCGGTGTACTCGCCGAGCGAGTGGCCGGCCAGCGCCGCAGGCTCGGCCCCGCCCTCGGCGCGCCAGGCGCGGTAGCAGGCGATGCCTGCGGTCAGCATTACCGGCTGGGTGTTGGTGGTCAGGTCGAGCGCGTCCTTCGGGCCCTCGCGGATCAGCCTGGCCACGTCTTCGCCGAGCGCGGCCGAGGCCTCGACGAGCGTGTCACGCACCGCCGGGTGGTCGCCCCAGGCGTCGAGCATGCCGACGGCCTGCGAGCCCTGGCCCGGGAAGAGAAAGGCAAACGAGGTCATCGAGGGACTCCTGCTTCAGTACTCGAGCAGCACTGCGCCCCAGGTGAAGCCGCCGCCCACCCCCTCGAGCAACAGACGGTGACCGCGGCGGATGCGCCCGTCGCGCACCGCTACATCGAGCGCCAGCGGAATCGATGCGGCCGAGGTGTTGCCATGTTCGTCGACGGTGACGATCAGCTTGTCGGCCGCGAGCTTCAGCTTCCTGGCCGTGCTTTGCATGATGCGGATGTTGGCCTGGTGCGGGATCAGGAAGTCGATGTCCGCCTCGGTCCTGCCGGCCTTGGCCAGCACCGCGCGGGCCGCGTCTTCGAGCACGCCGACGGCCAGCTTGAAGACCGCCGGCCCGTCCATCTTCAATGTCGGGTCGCCGAGCACCTTGCCGCCGGCCACCGTGCCCGGCACGCAAAGGATGCCGACGTGGCGGCCATCGGCGTGCAACTCGCTGGCCAGCAGACCGGGCTCGTCGCTGGCTTCGAGCACGACCGCACCGGCGCCGTCGCCGAACAGCACGCAGGTCGTGCGGTCGTCGAAATCGAGAATGCGGGAGAAGACCTCCGCGCCGATCACCAGGGCGCGAGTCGCCGACGCCGGTGCGAATCAGCGAATCGGCCAGCGTCAGTGCATAAACGAAACCCGAACACACGGCCTGCACATCGAACGCCGGGCACCCGTGGACACCGAGCTTGTCCTGCAGGATGCAGGCTGTCGACGGGAACACCATGTCCGGCGTCGAGGTCGCGACGATGATCAGATCGATGTCGGCCGCTTGACGGCCGGCGGCCTGCAGCGCCGCCCGCGCAGCCACCAGCGCGAGGTCGCTGCACGCCACGCCGTCGGCGGCGAAATGGCGCGCGCGGATGCCGGTGCGCTCGACGATCCACTCGTCCGAGGTCTCGATGCCTCGCGCGGCCAGCTCGCGCGCCAGGTCCGCATTGCTGACGCGGCGCGGCGGCAGGTGGCTGCCGGTGCCGGTAATGCGCGAGTAGCGCGGCGCGCCGGGTGAGGGAGAAACGGTCATGCGGCTTGCGATGCGAGATCCAGCGTCGGCAGGGCTTGCAGCGTCGCAAGGATGCGGTCGTGCACGCGGTCGAGCAGCCGGTTTCGTGCGGCATCATAAGCGCGCGCCAGTGCATGCTCGAAGGCGAAGGCGTCGGCCGAGCCATGGCTCTTGAAGACCAGACCCCGCAGACCGAGCAGCGCTGCGCCGTTGTAGCGCCGGTGATCGACACGCTGCTTGAAGTGTTTCAACACCGGCAGCGCCGCCAGCGCGGCCAGTTTGGCGAAGATGTTGCGGGTGAATTCCTGGCGGATGAATTCGGTCAGCATCGCCGCGAGGCCCTCCGATGCCTTCAACACCACATTGCCGACGAAGCCGTCGCAAACGACGATGTCGGTGGTGCCCTTGAAGATGTCGTTGCCTTCGACGTTGCCGAAGAAGTTGAGGTGGCCTTCGGCCGCTGCCGCGCGCAGCAACTCGCCGGCCCGCTTGATGGTCTCGCTGCCCTTGATCGCCTCCTCGCCGATGTTGAGCAGGCCCACGCTGGGCTCCTCCTTGCCATCGACCGCCGCGACCAGCGCGCTGCCCATCACCGCGAACTGCAGCAGGTGCTCGGGCGTGCAATCGACATTCGCGCCGAGATCCAGCACTGTCGTGAAGCCGTCGCGGCGATTCGGCAGCACGGTCGCAATCGCCGGCCGGTCGATGCCCTCGAGCGTCTTCAGCAGATAACGGGCGACCGCCATCAGCGCGCCGGTATTGCCCGCCGAAACGCAGGCATGGGCCGCCGGCTCATCGCCCCCTTCGGCCTTCAACTGGGCGATCGCAACACGCAGCGACGAATCCTTCTTGCGGCGCAACGCGACCTCGATCGGATCGTCCATCGTCACCACCTCGGTGGCGACGACCCGCCGCGTCCGCGGCCAGTTCGCTGCCGGCGCCAGCGCCTCGGCGGTACCCACCAGCAGCAGTTCCGCTGCGGGGTGCTTGTCGAGGAAGGCGCGGCACGCCGGGAGAGTGACCTGTGGGCCGCAGTCACCGCCCATGCAGTCGACGGCCAGTCGAACGAGCGGCAGCGGGGTCAGCGAGGCTTGCAAAGTGTGCGGGCTACCGCTGGAAGGCAGCTCAGGCCGAATGGCCGAACGGGTTCAGGCATCCGTCGGGCCGGCGCAATCCGATCAGGCGTCGGCCTTGGTCTTCAACACCTTGCGGCCACGGTAGAAGCCGGTCGGGCTGATGTGGTGGCGCAGGTGGTTCTCACCGGTGGTCGGCTCGATCGCGGTGCCCGGTGTCGTAAGGGCGTTGTGCGAGCGGTGCATGCCACGCTTGGATGGTGACTTCTTGTTTTGCTGGACAGCCATGAGTTTCTCCTGAGGCGGGGCCCTGCCGGGTGGTGGAGCCGGCGGGCCAGGCGACACTGACCGGGCATGGGCCGGGCCGGCGCGAAAAGCCGCGCAGTATAGCAGGCCGGGTCCCGGCGGCGTCAGTTCTTGCGCGCGCGCTTGAGCGCGGCCAGCGCGGCAAATGGCTTTGGTGCCGGCTCGGCCGCCGCGTCGCCGGCCGCCATCGGCAACTGCCGAGGGCAGTGGCCGTGCATAGGCACCAGCGGCAGCGCCAGCAGCAGTTCGTCTTCCACCAATTCGTGCAAGTCGAGATGGCGGCTCGCCACCAACACGTCGTCCTCGCTCTCGGCGTCCAGCGCGGCCGCCGTCGCCTCGTCGGCCACGAAACGCAGGGGACGCGACACCTCGAGGTCGAGCGCCACCGGTTGCAGGCAGCGTTGGCACTCGCGCCAAACCCGGCCCCGGGCGGCCAGGTGAAGCCAGATCTCGGACTCGCCGCCAGGCACCGGCCGCAACTGGCCGCGCACCGACCATGCCACGTCGCCGTCCTGCGACACGCCCTCGGTCAGACGCTCGAACCCAGCCACGGCCCATTGCCCTTCTAGCACGAGCGCGTCGCGCTGCAGCCGCAGCGACGTCGAGCTTGCGCGGGTCGGGCGGGCGCTGTTTCATCAGAGCAGTTTACGGCTCGGGGCGGTCGCGATCGGCCCGGGCGCAGCCCGCGTCGGTGTGAGAATGGGCGCGATGCCCGATACGCCCCGCCTGATCCTCGCCTCCACCTCGCGCTATCGCCGCGAGTTGCTGCAGCGGCTGCGCAGGCCGTTCGACGTGGTGTCGCCCGAGGTGGACGAGTCGGCACGGCCCGGCGAACCCCCCGGCGCGCTGGCTGCCCGGCTGGCCATGGCCAAGGCGCAGGCGGTGGCGGCTCGGCAGCCCAATGCCGTGGTGATCGGGTCCGACCAGGTGGCCGAACTCGACGGCGCAGCAATCGGCAAACCGCACACGCACGAGCGTGCGGTGGCGCAACTGCATGCGATGAGCGGGCGTCGTGTGGTCTTTCATACCGCCGTCGCCGTGGTTCGGCGCGACCGCGGTTTTGCCCGGGGCCTGCTGGCGCCGGTGACGGTGACGTTTCGCGCCCTCGGCGATGCAGAGATCGACCATTACCTGCGTGCCGAGCAGCCGTACGACTGCGCCGGCAGTGCCAAGTGCGAGGCCCTGGGCATCGCGCTGCTCGCGGCCATCGACTCCGACGACCCGACCGCGCTGATCGGGCTGCCGTTGATCCGCACCTGCGCCTTGCTGCGCGAGGCCGGCCTCGACCCGCTCGCCAGCGACTGACGATGAGCGCGCCGCGCGGCACGTTGCTGCTCGTGCCCAATACGTTGGATCTCGGCGCGCCCGACGCGCCGCCGATCGACGCCGTACTGCCGATGGGCGTGCTGCAACAGGCCGCCCGATTGCGGCACTGGGTGGCCGAAGATGCCAAGACCACGCGCGCCTTCTTGAAACGGGTCGATGCAATCGTGCCGTTGGCACAGCCGATGCAGGCCATCGACATCCGCGAGTTGCCACGGCCACCCAAGGGGGCGCGTGCGGCACCGGCCGATACCGATCTGGCGCCGCTGTTGGCGCCCGCGCTGGCCGGCGCAGACATCGGGCTGATCAGCGAAGCCGGCCTGCCGGCCGTGGCCGACCCCGGCGCCGTGCTGGTGTCCAGCGCGCACCGTATGGGCATCGCGGTGAGGCCGCTGGCCGGACCGAGTTCGCTGATGCTGGCGCTGGCCGCCAGCGGGCTCAATGGCCAGAGCTTCGCGTTCGTCGGCTACCTGCCCACAGATGCAGCCGAGCGTGCCACGCGCCTGCAGGCCTTGCAGCAACAGTCGCGGCGCGAGCGACAAACGCAACTCGCCATCGAAACGCCTTACCGCAATGCCACGCTGATGGCCGCGTTGCTGCAGGCGCTGCATCCCGAGACGCAGTTGTCGGTGGCTTGCGGGCTGACATTGCCCGGCGGCTGGTGCGCAACGCGCAGCGTCGCCGCGTGGCGCACGCAGCCGCCTGTCTTCGCCGACAAGCACCTACCGGCGGTGTTCCTGTGGCTGGCCAGCTGAACGGCCACGCCGCGCTGCCCGGTACGTGAGCGCTGCGCCCAACAACAGGCCGATGCCATCGGCCGCCACATCGGTCAACGAGGCACCGCGGCCCGAAGTCAAGAAAGCCTGTGCCAACTCCATGACGCCACCATAGGCAAGCAGGCCCAGGCCCAAGCGCCATCCTGGGCGCAGGCCAGCCTGCACACCCAGCCACCAAGCGACGGCAAAGAAAGTGAAGTGCACCAGCTTGTCGGAATGCCGGAACCAGGTTTCCGGGCTCGCGTGCGGCGTCAGGGGCCGCAGCGCCATCGCCAGTCCGACGGCCAATAGCGTGGCCAGCAGCCAGCGCAGCATCACCGTGCGCCGCAGTCTCAGGCTTTGACGCCGCCGAGCAGTGCGGCGACCTTGCGCTTGGGCTTGATGTTCGGTGACGTGCCGCGCGTCGAGGTCGTCGACGTCGCCCTCGGCGCCGCCTCCCAGCTTGGCGCTGCGGCAGCGGCTTGCCTCGTATGGTCGGTCAAAGAACGGATCGGCAGGCGCCGCTGAAGGGCGCCGTTCCTGGCGCTCGGCGCTGCGCGGGGGCGGCGCCACGCGCTCTTCCCGATCGTCATCGGCACGCGGCCGCGACCGGCGCGGGCGCTCGTCCTCGAGCTCGAACGGCTCGAGCTCGATCTTCTTCTTGATCAGCTTCTCGATGTCCGACACCAGCCGCGCGTCGTCTCGCGTGACCAGCGTCACCGCCAGGCCCGATGCCCCGGCGCGGCCGGTGCGGCCGATGCGGTGCACATAGTCCTCGGCGTTGAACGGCACATCGAAATTGAAGACACCGGGCAGGTCGACGATGTCCAGCCCGCGCGCGGCCACGTCGGTGGCCACCAGCAGGTCGACCTCGCCGGCCTTGAACGCAGCCAGCGCCTTCAGGCGCTCGTCCTGGCTCTTGTCGCCGTGCAGCGCCTGCGTCTTCAGGCCGTCGCGCTCGAACGAGCGCGCCAGGCGCGCCGCGCCGAGCTTGGAGTTGACGAAGACCAGCGCCTGCGTCAGCCCGCGCGATCTGCAGCAACTGGCGCACCACGCGCGCGCTTGTCGTCGTCGGTGACGCTGTAGAAGCGCTGCTCGACGTTGGTGGCCGTGGCGTTGGGCCGCGCCACCTCGACCAGCACCGGGTCCTGCAGGTAGCTGTTGGCCAGCTTGCGGATCTCGGGCGAGAAGGTGGCCGAGAACAGCAGCGTCTGGCGCTCCTTGGGCAGGTACGACAGGATGCGCTGCAGGTCGGGCAGGAAGCCGATGTCGAGCATGCGGTCGGCCTCGTCGAGCACCACGTACTCGACCTGGTTGAGCACGCAGTTCTTGCCCTCGATGTGGTCGAGCAGCCGGCCCGGCGTGGCGATCAGCACCTCGACGCCGCCCTTCAGCACCAGCGTCTGCGGCTTCATGTCGATGCCGCCGAACACCACCGTCGAGCGCAGCTGCGTGTGCTTGGCGTAGGTCTTGACGTTGTTGGCCACCTGGTCGGCCAGCTCGCGCGTCGGCGCCAGCACCAGCGCGCGCACCGGGTGGCGCGCCGGCGACATGCTGGCGTTCTCGTGCTTCAGCATCTTCTGCAGCAGCGGCAGCGTGAAGGCGGCCGTCTTGCCGGTGCCGGTCTGCGCCGCGCCCATCACGTCGCGGCCGTCGAGCACGATCGGGATCGCCTTGGCCTGGATCGGCGTCATCGCGGTGTAGCCGGAATCGGCCACCGCGCGCAGCAGCTTGGGGTCGAGCGGGAGGGTGTCGAAGCGGGCGGCCGCGAGGGCAACGGCGAAACGTCGGGGGTGTCTTGGGGGGTGTCGGTGATCACCGGCGAGATTATCCCCTGTCGCTACTTCCTGTGCCGGCCGCCAGGCCGAACGACCAGCCAGCGCGGCGCCTTGAAGCGCACGATGCGCCAGTAGAGCAGCACGTAGCCTGCGCCGAACAGGAACGATGCAGCCCGCCTGGATCGCCGTGCTGTCGAACCACAGCACGGCCGGCACCACCGACAGCGAGCACAGCATCCACAGGTAGGGCGAGGTCATCGAGTTGCGCCGGGTCAACTCGCGCGCGTTCGCGTTGCCGACGGCCCAGCGCATGAGGCGCTTGTAGATCAGCATGTGCAGGTGGACGCCGTCCGGCATGCCGGGCGACATGCCACGCAGGTACTTCTTGCGGTAGATCGAAAACAGGGTCTCGAACACCGGGTAGATGCACAGCAGCAGCGGAAACATCGGCGACATGCCCGGGTTGCGGTGCAGCAGCAGGATGGCGAGTTCAGCGACGTAGAAGCCGAGGAAATACGCCCCGCCATCGCCGAGGAAGACCAGGCCCGCCGGGAAGTTCCAGACGAAGAAGCCGAGCACTGCGCCCACGCCCGCCAACGCCAACAGGGAGATCAATCGGTCGTCGACCGCAAACGCCACGTAGGCCAGGCCGATCAGCATGATCACCACGCACATCGAGGCCAGGCCGTTGAAGCCGTCGATGATGTTCACCGCATTGGCCACGCCGGCCACCACGAACACCGTGACCAGCAACGCGCCGAGCGGAAAGGCCACCACCCAATCGAGGCCCGGAATGTCGGTGCGCGTGATCACGGCGTGCACCAGCCAGACCGCCAGCGCGGCCGACACCGCGGTGAAGAACAACCGCCTGCGCGGGCTTTGACGTCTTGGTGAAGTCTTCGGCAATGCCGGCGCCGAAAGCAGGTAACGCACTGGCCAGGAACAGCCAGCCAGGGCGCCAGGGTCGGCTCGCGCCAAGCCGAGCACCGCGCCGCCGGCAATCACGCCGGCCACGATGCCCAAGCCGCCGATGCGCGGCACCGGCCTGGAGTGAAACTTCTGCGGCCCCGACAGGTCGTGGTCGCTCGCCAACGCTGCAGGCCTTGGCATGGCGCACGACCCAGAGCGTCGCCAAGAACGAAACGGCAAACGCCGCAACCAGCAGCCACATCGGACCGAGTTTAGCCAGCCGACGCCGGGCGCTCGGCCGACCAGCACCGGCTAGAATCGCGCGCCGATGCATAGCCGCGACCATCGCGCGAGTCCGGCACTGCGCTGTCGACCGCGCCAACGCAACCACGCCGCAGCGCGACCCCGCATGAGCGACCCGATTCCTTACTGCCACCCGTTCGCCAGTCGGTCGCATCGCGCATTGGCCGCTTGCGGTCCAGGCGGCGGTCATCGCTGCAGCCGGCGTTGGTCGGCACCGCGCTGGCGCAGGCGCAAACGCCGCCACGGCGACCGACGCCCGGGCGCGGCAGCGCCAGCGGCCCGATGCGCCTGCGCCAGCCTGCGGTGCCCACGGCGCCCACGCCGGCGCCGCCCTGCGGGCCGTAGGCCCGGCCGCCGCGTGATGCCACGCGAGCACGTGATGCGCGCGATCCAAGGCTGGCAAGCCGCCATCAGCGAATTCGAAGCCTATGTGCAGCGCCTGGCCAACACCCGCGCTGAAGATCCGCCGCTTCGGCGCCGACCTGATGACCCGGCGATGGTGCGCGACGCTGCGAATCGCAGACTACCCGCAGGTGCCCCCCGACTACCTGGTCAAGCCCGGCGACGAAATCTTGCTGTCGCTGTGGGGCTCGGTCGACGCCGACCTGCGCCTGCTGGTCGACCGCTCCGGCCGCATCTGCATCCCGCGCGTCGGCTCGGTGCTGTGGCCGGGCGTGCGCTAGGCCGACCTGCCGCGCTGATCAGCCAGCGCGTGGCCCAGGTGTTCAACAACTTCCAGCTCAGCGTGTCGCTCGGCCAGCTGCGCGGCATGCGCGTCTACGTGACCGGCTTCGTGGCCAGGCCCGGCAGCATACGGTGTCAGCAGCCTGGCGACGCTGGTGAATGCGCTGATGCGCGCCGGCGGGCCCTCGGCGGCGGGCAGCTTTCGCAACATCCAGCTGCGCCGCGGCAGCGAGCCGTGGCGACTTCGACCTCTACGACTTGCTGCTCAAGCGGCGACCGCAGGGCCGACCGCACGCTGCAGGCCGACGACGTGATCCATGTCGGCGCCGGTGGGCCCCCAGGTGGCGTTGATCGGCAGCGTCAACCGGCCGGCGATCTTCGAGCTCAAGCCCGGCGAAACCGTGGCCGACCTGCTGCGCATGGCGGGCGGTTTCTCGGCCGTGGCCGACAGCACGCGCCTGGCCATCGAGCGGCTCGACGACCGCGCCACCGTGCGCATCGTGCAGCTCG
Organism: uncultured beta proteobacterium; assembly: GCA_963840805.1. Lineage (GTDB taxonomy): Bacteria > Pseudomonadota > Gammaproteobacteria > Burkholderiales > Burkholderiaceae_C > CADEEN01. Next base: position 127,234 of record CAWJAJ010000008.1, read on the forward strand.
CGCTGCCGGCAGACCAGCAGCGCCGCGCTGCGCAACGGCGACGTGCTGCGCGCCTTCAACGCAGTCGACGTGGCGCTGCCGGTGCAGCGCCAGAACAAGCGCGTGCGCATCGAAGGCGAAGTGCTGCGCCCGGGCGAGTACGTGCTGCCGCCGGAGAGCTCGATCGCCGATGCGCTGGCGCGCCGCCGGCGGGTTGACCGACGGGGCCTACATCTTCGGCACCGAGTTCAGCCGCGAGAGCGTGCGCGTGACGCAGCAGGAGAACTACGAACGCGCGCTGCGCGACCTGGAAACCGAACTCGCGCGAAGTGCGTCGGCGCGACGCAGCGCACCAGCACGGCCGACGAGGCCGCCGCGCAGTCAGGCCGCGACAGCGCCAACGCCCGGCTGGTGGCACGCTGCGCGCGGTGCGCCCAGCGGGCGCGTCGTGCTGCAATTGCAGCCCACAGCCGCGAGCTGCCCGAGCTGGCGCTGGAGGACGGCGACCGCTTGTACATCCCGCCGCGGCCCACCACGGTGGGCGTGTTCGGCAGCGTGTTCAATGCCGGCAGTTATCTGTACAGCGACGGCCGCAGCGGTCGACGACTACCTGAACCTGGCCGGCGGCCCGACCCGCGGCGCCGACCCGGGCAGCATGTTCGTGATCCGCGCCAACGGCAGCGTGGTCAGCGGGCGCCAGAACGGTGGCTGGTTCAATCGCGGCACTGGCCTCGAAGGCTCGCGCCGAGCCCGGCGACACCGTGTTCGTGCCCGAGGAGATCAACAAGACCACCTTCGTCCAGAACGCCAAGGACTGGACGCAGATCCTGTATCAGTTCGGTCTCGGCATGGCCGCCATCCACACGATCGGCAAGTGACGGCCACCATGCAAGACCGCACCGCCGCCGCCTGTCGATGACCTCGACGATGACGATGAGGCATCGACCTGCTCGACCTCGCGTTGCCGTTGCTGCAGCACTGGAAGCTGCTGATCGCGGCGCCGCTGCTCGCCGGCGTCGTGGCGCTGGGCATCACCTACCTGATCACGCCGACCTTCACGCCGCGCACGATGTTTCTGCCGCCGCAACAGCAGCAAAGCGCCGCGGCCTCGGCAATGGCGTCGCTCGGCGCGCTGGCGGGGCTGGCCGGCGCGGCGGCCGGCATCAAGAGCCCGGCCGACCAGTACGTGGCGCTGATGCAAAGCGCGACGGTCGCCGACCGCCTGATCGACCAGTTCAAGCTGATGCAGGTGTACGACGCCAAGTTCCGCGTCGAAGCACGCAAGGAACTGGCCGAGAACGTGCGCGTATCGCTGGGCAAGAAGGACGGTCTGATCACCGTCGAGGTCGACGACAAGAGCCCGCAGCGCGCGGCCGACATGGCCAACCGCTATGTCGACGAACTGCGCCGCATGACGCGCAGCTGGCCCTCACCGAGGCGCAGCAGCGCCGCGCGTTCTTCGAGAGCCAGCTGAAGCAGACGCGCGACGACCTGACACCGGCGCAGCAGGCACTGCAGGCCAGCGGCTTCAACCCGGGTGCGCTGAAGGCCGAGCCCAAGGCCGCCGCCGAAGGTTACGCCCGGCTGCGGGCCGAGGTCACGGCCGCCGAAGTGCGGCTGCAGACGCTGCGCCGCAACCTGGTGGAGACCACGCCGGAGGTGCGGCAGGCGCAGACCATGCTGGGTGCGTTGCGCGCGCAGCTCGGCAAGGCCGAAGCCAGCCAGCGACCTCGCAGGCGGCCCCGACTACATCGGCAAGTACCGCGAGTTCAAGTACCAGGAAACGCTGTTCGAGCTGTTCGCGCGCCAGTACGAACTGGCGCGCCTGGACGAAAGCCGCGAAGGTGCGCTGATCCAGGTGGTCGACGTGGCCGCGCCGGCGGAGAAGAAGAGCAAGCCCAAGCGTGCGATCACGGCGGTGGCCACCACGCTGGCCACCTTGCTGCTGCTGGCCGCGTTCGTCTTCATTCGCCACTTCTGGCGCCAGAGCGCAGCGCGCCCTGAGAAGGCCGCGAAACTGGCCCAACTGCGCGCCGCACTGAAGTAATCGCGCGATGACCATCCTCGTCACCGGCGGTGCCGGCTTCATCGGCAGCAATTTCGTCCTCGACTGGCTGGCCAGAGGCGACGAGCCGGTCGTCAACCTCGACGCGCTCACCTACGCCGGCAACCTGGACAACCTCGACGCGATCAAGGGCGACGCGCGGCACCTCTTCGTGCAAGGGCGACATCGGCGACCGCGCGCTCGTCGACCGGCTGCTGGCCGAACACCGGCCGCGCGCGATCCTGCACTTCGCCGCCGAGAGCCATGTCGACCGCAGCATCCACGGGCCGGGCGAGTTCATGCGCACCAACGTGATGGGTACCTTCACGTTGCTCGAAGCGGCGCGCGGCTACTGGAGCGCCTTGCCCGCCGCGGAGAAGGCAGCGTTTCGCTTCCACCACGTGTCCACCGACGAGGTGTACGGCTCGCTCGCGCCGGGCGCGCCGGCCTTCACCGAGACCCACCCCTACCAGCCCAACAGCCCGTACTCGGCGAGCAAGGCCGCCAGCGACCACCTGGTGCGTGCCTGGCACCACACCTACGGCCTGCCGGTGGTGACGACCAACTGCTCGAACAACTACGGGCCCTACCACTTCCCCGAGAAGCTGATCCCGCTGATGATCGTCAACGCGCTGGCCGGCAAGCCGCTGCCGGTGTACGGCGACGGCCAGCAGGTGCGCGACTGGCTCTACGTGCGCGACCATGCAGCGCGATCCGCGCCGTGCTCGCCCGCGGCCGCGTCGGCGAGACCTACAACATCGGCGGCTGGAACGAAAAGGCCAACCTCGAGATCGTGCACACCATCTGCGCGCTGCTCGACGAGCTGCGCCCCGATCCGGCGGGTTCGTACCGCCGGCTGATCACGCATGTGACCGACCGCCCCGGCCACGACCGCCGCTACGCCATCGACGCGCGCAAGATCGAGCGCGAACTGGGCTGGCGGCCGGCCGAGACCTTCGAGAGCGGCATCCGCAAGACGGTGCAGTGGTACCTGGACCATCCCGATTGGGTGGCCAACGTGCAGAGCGGCGCCTACCGCGAGTGGGTCGCCTCGAACTACAGACGCGCGATGAAGATCCTGCTCTTCGGCATGAGACGGCCAGGTCGGCTGGGAACTGCAGCGGTCGCTGGCACCGCTGGGCGAGCTGGTCGCGCTCGACTTCGACAGCACCGACCACCACGCCGACTTCAGCCGCCCCGCCGCGCTGGCCGACACGGTGCGTGCGCTGCGCCCCGACGTGATCGTCAATGCCGCGGCCCACACCGCGGTCGACAAGGCCGAGAGCGAGCCCGAGCTCGCCGCGGCGCTGAACGCCGAGGCGCCGCGCGTGCTGGCCCGCGAGGCCGCCGCGCGCGGCGCCTGGCTGGTGCACTACAGCACCGACTATGTGTTCGACGGCAGCGGCGACAGCGCCGCGCGACGAGAGGCCGCCACCGGCCCGCTCAGCGTCTATGGCCGCACCAAGCTCGACGGCGAGAACCACATCCGCGCCAGCGGCTGCCGAGCACCTGATCCTGCGCACCAGCTGGGTCTACGCCGCGCGCGGCGGCAACTTCGCGCGCACGATGCTCAAGCTCGCCGCCGAGCGCGAGGCGCTGTCGGTGATCGACGACCAGATCGGCGCGCCGACCGGTGCCGATCTGCTGGCCGACATCACCGCCCACGCGATCCGCGCCCTGCAGCGCGAGCCGCAACTGGGCGGCACGTACCACGCGGTGGCGGCCGGCGAAACCAGCTGGCACGGCTACGCGCGCTTCGTCATCGAGTGGGCGCGCGCGCATGGCCTGCCGGTCAAGGTGGCGGCCGATGCGATCAAGGCCGTGCCGACCAGCGCCTACCCGACAGCCGCACGGCGGCCGCTGAACTCGCGGCTGGCCACCGACAAGCTGCGCGCGCGTTCGGGTTGACGCTGCCGCAATGGCAAGCCGGCGTCGAACGCATGCTCGCCGAGGCCTATCAGGAGAACATGAACCGCAAAGGCATCATCCTCGCCGGCGGCTCCGGCACCCGGCTGCACCCGGCCACGCTGGCGCTGAGCAAGCAGTTGCTGCCGGTCTACGACAAGCCGATGGTCTATTACCCGCTGGCGACGCTGATGCTGGCCGGCATCCGTGAGGTGCTGCTGATCAGCACGCCGCAGGACACGCCGCGCTTCGAAGCGCTGCTCGGCGACGGCAGCCGCTGGGGCATGAGCATCCGCTACTGCGTGCAGCCCAGCCCGGACGGCCTGGCCCAGGCCTTCATCCTCGGCCGCGATTTCGTCGCCGGCCAGCCGAGCGCGCTGGTACTGGGCGACAACATCTTCTACGGCCACGACTTCCAGCGTCTGCTGGTCAGTGCCGCCGCGCGCAGCAGCGGCGCCAGCATCTTCGCCTACCACGTGCACGACCCCGAACGCTACGGCGTGGTGGCCTTCGACGCAGCAGCGGCGCGCCCTCAGCATCGAAGAAAAGCCGCAAGGCGCCGAAGAGCAACTACGCCGTCACGGGGCTGTACTTCTACGACGAACAGGTGTGCGACATCGCCGCGGCGATCCAACCCAGCGCGCGCGGCGAGCTGGAAATCACCGACGTCAACGCCACCTATCTGCGCCAGGGCCAGCTCGTACGTCGAGATCATGGGGCGCGGCTACGCCTGGCTCGACACCGGCACCCACGACAGCCTGATGGAAGCCGGCCAGTTCATCGCCACGCTGGAGAAGCGCCAAGGGCTGAAGGTGGCCTGCCCCGAAGAGATCGCCTTCCGCAGCGGCTGGATCGACGCCGCGCAACTCGAAGCGCTGGCGCAGCCGATGCTGAAGAACGGCTACGGCCAGTACCTGCTCAAGGTGCTGCACGACAGGGTGTACTGATGCAAGTCACGCCCACCGCGCTGCCCGGCGTGCTGATTCTCGAGCCGAAGGTGTTCGCCGACGAACGCGGCTTCTTCCTGGAGAGCTTCAACCAGCGTGCGTTCGAGGCCGCCGTCGGCCAGGCCGTGACGTTCGTGCAGGACAACCACTCGCGCTCGCAGCGCGGCGTGCTGCGCGGGCTGCACTACCAACTGCCGCCGCACGCGCAGGGCAAGCTGGTGCGCGTGGTGCGCGGCAGCGCGTTCGACGTGGCGGTCGACATCCGCCGCGGCTCGCCCACCTTCGGCCGGTGGGATCGGCGTGACGCTGGATGCCACGAGCCACCGCCAGATGTGGATCCCGCCCGGCTTCGCGCACGGCTTCCTGGTGCTCGAAGACGACACGCACTTCCTCTACAAGACCACCGACTACTACGCCCGCGATTGCGAACGAGCGATCGCCTGGAACGATCCGGCGATCGGGATCGATTGGCCGGACCTCGGCAGCGCGCCGCTGCTGGCGGCCAAAGACGCTGCCGCACCATGCTTGGCCGACGTGGACACCTTCTGAATCCGCCGATGACCATACCGCATCCCCGTTCAACCCGTGATCATGGCCGGCGGCAGCGGCACGCGGCTGTGGCCGCTGTCGCGCGCCGGCTTCCCGAAGCAGTTCCTGGTGCTCACCGCCGACAACCGCAGCCTGTTCCAGCAGGCCGTGCAGCGGCTGCAGGACCTGGCCGCCGACGACATCGAACTCGCCGCGCCATTGACGGTGGGCAACGAGGAACACCGCTTCCTGGTGCTCGAACAGTTGCGCGAGGCCGGCGGCGACCCCGGTACCGTGGTGCTCGAGCCCAGCGCTCGCAATACCGCACCGGCCATGACCTTGGCCGCGCTGCAGGCGGCCGAAGGCAACGCCGACCCGGTGCTGGTGGTGGTGGCGGCAGACCACACGATGGTCGACCTCGGCGCCTTCACGCGGGCCCTGCAGGCGGCCGTTCGAGAGGCGGCACGCGGGGCGATCGTCGTGCTCGGCATCACACCCGATCGGCCCGAGACCGGCTACGGCTACATCAAGAGTTCTAAAGCCGGTGTGGACGCGGCCCGCGTCGAGCAGTTCGTCGAGAAGCCCGACCTCGCCACCGCCCAACGCTATGTGGCCGACGGCCACTACACCTGGAACAGCGGCATGTTCGTCGTGCGAGCCTCTGTGTGGCTGGCGGCGATGGAGGCCTTCCGACCCGACATTGCTGCGGCCACCCGCAACGCCTGGGCCGCTCGCAGCGTCGACGCGCGTTTCGTGCGGCCGGGCAACGCTGAATTCGCGCTGGTGCCGGCCGAATCGGTGGACTACGCGGTGATGGAGCGCTGCCCCGGCAGCGCCTTCGACATCCGCATGGTGCCGCTGGCCGCGGGCTGGAACGACCTCGGCGCCTGGGACGCGGTGTGGCAAGTGGCCGAGAAGGACGCCGACGGCAACGCCGCGCTCGGCGACGCCATGGTGCACGACAGCCGCAATACGCTGGTGCACGCCACGAGCCGCCTGGTCGGCGTGGTCGGCGTGCAGGACGTGATGGTGATCGAGACACCCGACGCCGTGCTGGTGGCCGACCGCGCCCGCAGCCAGGACGTGAAGAAGATCGTCGCCACCCTCGAAGCCCAGGGCCGTGCCGAGAAGACCCTGCACCGCAAGGTGCACCGCCCCTGGGGCTGGTACGACAGCATCGATGCCGGGCCGCGCTTTCAGGTCAAGCGCATCATGGTCAAGCCCGGTGCGAGCCTCTCGCTGCAGATGCACCACCACCGCGCCGAACACTGGGTCGTGGTCAGCGGCACCGCCGAGGTGACCAATGGCGAGCAGGTGATCATGCTGAGCGAGAATCAGAGCACCTACATCCCGCTCGGCCAGACGCATCGGCTGGCCAACCCCGGCAAGGTGCCGCTCGAGATCATCGAAGTGCAGTCGGGCTCCTATCTGGGCGAGGACGACATCGTGCGCTTCGAAGACACCTACGGCCGCAAGTGACACCGAATCTGATGGACAAGAACGCCAAGATCTTCGTCACCGGCCACCGCGGCATGGTCGGCAGCGCGCTGGTGCGCCGGCTGCGAGGCCGGCGGCTACACGAACCTGCTGACGCGCACGCACGCCGAACTCGACCTGATCGACCAGCGCGCCGTGCACGCACTTCCTGGCAGAGCAGCGGCCCGACTACATCTTCATCGCCGCGGCCAAGGTCGGTGGCATCCAGGCCAACAACACACTACCGCGCCGACTTCCTGTACCAGAACCTGATGATCGAGGCCAACCTGATCCACGGCGCGCACCTGGCCGGCGTGCAGCGGCTGATGTTCCTGGCCTCGAGCTGCATCTATCCGCGCGACGCGCCGCAGCCGATCACCGAAGACGCGCTGCTGACCGGCCCGCTCGAGCCAACCAACGAACCCTATGCGATCGCCAAGATCGCCGGCATCAAGCTCGCCGAAAGCTACAACCGCCAGTACGGCCGCCAGTACATCAGCGTGATGCCGACCAACCTGTATGGCCCGAACGACAACTACGACCTGGCCACCAGCCATGTGCTGCCGGCGCTGTTGCGCAAGGCGCACGAGGCCAAGCAGCGCGGCGACGCCGAGCTCGTCGTCTGGGGCAGCGGCACTCCGCGGCGCGAGTTCCTCTACGTCGACGACCTGGCCGATGCCTGCGTGCACCTGATGGAGCAGCGACTACGACGGCCCGCTGGTCAACATCGGCTGCGGCGCAGGACGTGACGATCCGCGAGCTGGCCGAGACGGTGATGGACGTGGTCGGCTGCAAGGCGCAAGATCAGCTTCGACACCAGCAAGCCCGACGGCACGCCGCGCAAGCTGCTCGACGTCAGCCGCCTGGCCGCGCTCGGCTGGCGCGCCCGCACGCCGCTGCGCGAGGGCATTGCCCGCGCCTACGTGGCCGCGCCCTTCCATTCCTGAGCACCCGACCATGACGCCAAGCAAAGAAAGTCGCCCTCATCACCGGCGTGACCGGCCAGGACGGCGCCTACCTGGCCGAGTTCCTGCTGAAGAAGGGCTACGACGTGCACGGCATCAAGCGCCGCGCCTCGAGCTTCAACACCACGCGCATCGACCACCTCTACCAGGACCCGCATGTCGACAACAGGAATTTCATCCTGCACTACGGCGACATGACCGACAGCTCCAACCTGATCCGCATCGTGCAGCAGGTGCAGCCCGACGAGATCTACAACCTGGCCGCGCAAAGCCACGTGGCAGTGAGCTTCGAGGAGCCCGAGTACACCGCCAACGCCGACGGCATCGGCGCGCTGCGCCTGCTCGAAGCCATCCGCCTGCTCGGCCTGGAGAAGAAGACCCGCTTCTACCAGGCCAGCACCAGCGAGCTCTACGGCCTGGTGCAGGAAGTGCCGCAGAAGGAGACCACGCCCTTCTACCCGCGCAGCCCCTACGCGGTGGCCAAGCTCTACGCCTACTGGATCACGGTCAACTACCGCGAGGCCTACGGCATCTACGCCTGCAACGGCATCCTGTTCAACCACGAGAGCCCGCTGCGCGGCGAGACCTTCGTCACGCGCAAGATCACCCGCGCGATGGCGCGCATCGCGCTCGGCCTGCAGGACTGCCTGTACCTGGGCAACCTGTCGGCGCTGCGCGACTGGGGCCACGCCCGCGACTACATCGAGATGCAGTGGTTGATGCTGCAGCAGCAGCAGCCCGAAGACTTCGTCATCGCCACCGGCGTGCAGGTCAGCGTGCGCGAGTTCGTGCAGCGCGCGGCTGCCGAGCTCGGCATCACGGTGGCATTCAGCGGCGAAGGCGAGAGCGAAGTCGGCACCGTGGCCGCCGTCAGCGGCGACAAGGCCAATGCAAGGTCGGCGACGTCATCGTGCGCGTCGATCCGCGCTACTTCCGG
>CAWJAJ010000009.1:0-15905 GCA_963840805.1 uncultured beta proteobacterium
GGCGGCCCGATCAGCGTGCCGGCCAACAGCGAGATCAGCATCGCCGGCGACGGCACCGTCAGCGCGAAGACGCCCAACGGCCGCTCGGGCAACGTCGGGCGCCTGAAGTTGGTGACGCCGGAGTCGCCGGCGGCGCTGACGCGCGGCCCCGACGGGCTGTTTCGTGCCGCGAGCGACTTGTCGGCCGACACGGCGGCCCGATTGCAGGACGGTGCACTGGAGGGCTCCAACGTCAGCGCCGTCGAGACGATGGTGGCGATGATCGCCGCGGCGCGGCAGTTCGAGCAGCAGATGAAGCTGCTGCAGACCGCGGAGCGGCAGGAGCAGGCGGCGGCGAAATTGCTTTCTGCAACGGGCATGTAGTTCTTCTTTCTTTCTTTCTTCTCCTGCCGAGTCGGCGCCGGGAGTGCCCCGGCGGGCAGTCACTTTCTTTCTGCTGGCTCAGAAAGAAAGTAACCAAAGAAAGAGCGCCTGAACACGTGCTCATTCGCGCCTGCGGTCTCGATTGAAGCCGGCGTCCTGCCGCAAGGCCTGACCCGGTACGGGCTCAAGTTGCGATTGCAGCGCGGCGCACCGCGCTTGGCCCACGACAGAGACATGCGTGGGACCGACTGGCGCATTGCAACCGCACGAAAGCCCGGACATCCCCTGGGTGTGCGGGCGACACAGACGAGTCATCGCGCACACCAACACGAAAATTCGTGTTGGGCTCTTTCTCTTTGGTTACTTTCTCTTTGAGCCAGCAAAGAGAAAGTGACTGCCAGCCGGGGCACTCCCGGCGCCGACTCGGCAGGCGGAAGAAACGACGATGAGCAGTGTTTGCCCATCGGGCAGCGAACCGGCGCCGACTGCCGCAGGCAGAAGAAACACCCCCGGATAACTCCCGCTTATCCAGCGGTCGAAGTGCTCGAGCACGAAAGATGATCAGCGCAATACCGCAAGGAGTGCGCACATGATCCGTTCGCTTTGGATTGCCAAGACCGGCATGGAAGCCCAGCAGACCCAGCTGGACACCATCTCGCACAACCTGGCCAACGTCGGCACCAATGGCTTCAAGCGCGGCCACGTGGTGTTCGAAGACCTGATCTACCAGAACCTGCGCCAGGCCGGCGCCGCCAGCAGCGACCAGACGCAGTTGCCGACTGGCCTGCAGGTCGGCCTGGGCGTGCGCTCGGTGGCCACGTCGCGCAACTTCAGCCAGGGCAACCTGCAGCAGACCTCGAACAACCTCGATCTCGCGATCAAGGGCCCCGGCTTCTTCCAGATCCAGTTGCCCGACGGCACCACCGGCTACACCCGCGATGGCTCGCTGCAGGTGGACGGCAGCGGCCAGCTGGTCACCAACGCCGGCTACCTGGTGCAGCCGGGCATCACGATCCCGGCCAATGCGCAGAACGTGACCATCGCCCCCGACGGCACCGTCAGCGTCGCGCTGGCGGGGCAGGCCACGCCGCAGGCCATCGGGCAGTTGCAGGTGGCCAATTTCGTCAACCCGGCCGGCCTCGAGCCCAAGGGGCAGAACCTGTGGGGCGAGACCGCCGCGTCGGGCACGCCCAACGCCGGTGCGCCGGGCAGCAACGGCCTGGGCCTGCTGCAGCAGGGTTACGTCGAGACGAGCAACGTCAACGTCGTCGAAGAGCTGGTGCAGATGATCGCCACGCAGCGCGCCTACGAGCTCAACTCGAAGGCGATCCAGACCTCCGACCAGATGCTGCAGAAGCTGGGGCAGTTATGACCCACCCCCGTTGCGGCTTCGCCGCTCCCCCTCGAGGGGGCCGAGGCCCGCGGCTCCAGGCCGACCTGCGTCGGCCTGGACGGGCCGAGGAATGGCCGCGTCTCGCGGCCATGCGGCCTGCAAGGCACGCCGGCGGGCCGGCAAAGCCGGACCCGCGGCCCCTGCTGGGTGGCGGCTTGCGGTCGATCGCTGTGCTTCTCATGGCAGCGCTCACCGGTTGCGCCACGGTGGACAACTACCGCGTGCCGCCGGTGGCGGTCGGTGCCGAGCCGCCGGTGGTGGCGTCGGCCGTGGCACCGCCTGTCGCGGCCAACGGCGCGATCTATCAGGCCGCAGCCTACCGGCCGCTGTTCGAAGACCACCGCGCGCGCCTGCCCGGCGACACGCTGACGGTGCAGATCGTCGAGAAGGTCAGCGCGAGCCAGAAGTCGACCTCGTCGATCGACAAGAGCGGCAAGCTCGACGGCGCGATCACCGCGCTGCCGGGCATCAATCCCAATTCCTTCGGCCGCGCCGCGATCGGCGGCAGCTCGGCCAACACCTTCGGCGGCAAGGGCGCGACCGAGAGCAGCAACGACTTCAGCGGCACGATCACCGTGCTGGTGACCGGCGTGCTGCCCAACGGCCACCTGCTGATCCAGGGCGAGAAGCAGATCGGCGTCAACGCCAACGTCGACGTGCTGCGCTTCTCGGGCCAGGTCGATCCGCGCGCGATCCAGGCCGGCAACAGCGTGCCGAGCACGCAGGTGGCCAACGTGCGTGTCGAACACCGCAGCCGCGGCCAGCAGGCCGATGCCCAGGTGATGGGCTTGCTGGCGCGCTTCTTCCTCAGCGTGATGCCGATATGAATTGGACCCACCCCCGAAGCGGCTTCGCCGCTCCCCCTCGAGGGGGCACCGCTGGCGGACCGGCAAAGCCGGATCCGCGGCGGTTGCTTGACGCGGACCGGTTGCTGCGCATAGCGATCGTCGCCACCGCGTTCCTGGCCAGCGCTGCGCTGTGGTGGCCGGCCAGCGCGCACGCTGCGACGCGGATCAAGGAAGTCGCCAGCGTGCAAGGCGTGCGCGCCAACCAGCTGGTCGGCTACGGCCTGGTCGTCGGCCTCGACGGCACGGGCGACCAGTCGAGCGGCGCGCCGTTCACCGCGCAGAGCCTGGCCGCGATGCTGCAGCAGATGGGCGTGACGGTACCGCCCGGCGTGCAGATCCAGGCCAAGAACGTCGCCGCGGTGATGGTCACGGCGACGCTGCCGGCCTTCGCGCAGCCGGGCCAGGCGATCGATGTCAACGTCTCCTCGCTCGGCAATGCCAAGAGCCTGCGCGGCGGCACGCTGATCGCCACGCCGTTGAAGGGCGCCGACGGCGCGGTGTACGCGTTGGCACAGGGCAACCTGATCGTCGGCGGCGCCGGTGCCTCGGCGGCCGGCTCCAAGGTGCAGATCAACCACCTCTCCGCGGGCCGCGTGCCGCAGGGCGCGACGGTCGAGCGCGCGGTGCCGACCGCGCTGGCGCAGGGCGACTTCATCCAACTCGACATCGGCAGCAGCGATTTCGCGACCGCCCGCGACGTCGCCCGCGCGATCAATCGCGCCAAGGGCGACGGCACGGCGCTGGCGATCGATGGCCGCGTGGTGCGCGTGCGCGCGCCGGCGGGCAGCGACGATCGCGTGGCGTTCCTCGCCGACATCGAGAACCTGCCGCTCGAACTGGCGCGGCCGGCGGCGCGCATCGTGCTCAACGCGCGCACCGGATCGGTGGTGATGAACGAGGCCGTCACGCTGGCGGCCTGCGCGGTGGCGCACGGCAGCCTGTCGGTGACGATCAGCTCGACGCCGGTGATCAGCCAGCCCAACGCGCTGGCGCAGGGCCAGACCGTGCAAAGCGAGAAGGCCGACATCGCCATCACCCAGCAGGGCGGCGCGCTGGTGCAGATGCCCGCCGGCGCCAAGCTGGCCGATGTCGTCAAGGCGCTCAACGCCCTCGGCGCGACGCCGCAGGACCTGCTGGCGATCCTGCAGGCGATGAAGAGCGCCGGCGCGCTGAACGCCGAGATCGAGGTGATATGACCCACCCCCGAAGCGCCTTCGGCGCCTCCCCCTCGAGGGGGCGACGCCAGCGGCCCGGCAAAGCCGGATCCGCGGCGTCCGCTCGTGGAGCGCCTGCATTCCATGCGACGACGGGCGGCCACGGCCGCCAGATGAAGACCACTGACATGGCAGCCGTTACCAGCCTCAATGCGGACCCGCTGGCCACGCTGCGCAGTGCCGCGGCGCGCGACCCCAAGGCCGCGATCAAGGAGGCCGCGAAGCAGTTCGAGGCGCTGTTCATGCAGGAGCTGATGAAGTCGATGCGCCAGGCCACGATGAGCAGCGGCATGCTCGACAACGAGGGCACGCAACTCGGCACCGAAATGCTCGACACGCAGTTCGCGGCCAAGATGACGGGCCTGAAGGGTGGCTTGTCGGAGGCCATCGCGCGCCAGCTCGAGCGTCAGATGGGCTTGGCCACCGAGAGCGCCAAATCCGGCAAGCAGGCCAGCCCGCCGCTCAACACCGTGGCCCAGCGCACGCCGCTGCGGCCGCCGGCGAGCGCACAGGAATTCGTCGCGCTGCACACCGAGACGGCCAAGCGGGCCGAGGGCGCCAGCGGCATCCCCGCATCGTTCATGCTGGCGCAGGCGGCGCACGAAACCGGCTGGGGCAAGCAGGCGATCCGGATGGCCGACGGCTCCAACTCGTTCAACCTGTTCGGCATCAAGGCCGGTGCCGAATGGCGCGGCCCGACGGCCCGCGTCGTGACCACCGAATTCGTCGACGGCCAGCCGAAGAAGCTGGTGCAGAGCTTCCGCGCCTACTCCAGCTACGACGAGTCGTTTGCCGACTACGCGCGGCTGATGAAGAGCAGCCCGCGCTACCGCGACGTGGTGGCCGGAATGCACAGCGCGCAGGGCTTCGCCCAAGGCCTGCAACGCGCCGGCTACGCCACCGATCCGGCCTACGCCGACAAGCTCGGTCGCATCATCAACACCACCCTGCGCATGCAGCGCTCGCAGGCGTAAAGGAGTGGCACGCCCATGAGCGCTTCCAATCTGATGTCGATCGGCGTGCGCGCGCTGGCGGCGAACTATGCCGCGCTGGAGACCACCGGTCACAACATCGCCAACGCCAACGTCGAAGGCTACTCGCGTCAGCGCGTGGAGTTGCAGACCGCCACCGGCCAGTTCACCGGCGCCGGCTTCTTCGGCAAGGGCGTCGACGTGGCCACGGTGTCGCGTTCGCACGATGCCTTCCTGACCCGCGAGGCGGCGACAGCCAAGGCGCAGGCTGCCGGCGACGCAGCCCGGCTGGATCAGCTCGAGCGGCTGGAGGCGGTGTTCCCGCTCGGCGAGCAGGGGCTGGGCCACGCCGCGGGGCAACTGCTCAATGCGATGGTCGATCTGGCCAGTCGGCCGCAGGATGCGTCGACCCGCGAAGTGGTGTTGGCGCGCGCCGAGGACGTGGCCGCGCGCTTCGCTGCGGCGGGGAATCAACTCGACGGCCTGCAGGCCGGCCTGTCGCAGGAGCTGCAGAACGGCATCGCCAGCGTCAACGGCCTGACGCAACGCATCGCCGAGGTCAACGACCAGCTTGCCCGGGCCAGCGCGCTGGGCCAGCCGCCCAACGACCTGCTCGACCAGCGCGACCAGCTGATCTCGGAGCTGAGCAACTACCTGCAGGTGACGACGATCCCCGCCGACGACGGCACGCTGGGGGTATTCATGGCCAGCGGCCAGCGCCTGGTGCTGGGCAAGGAGGTCACGCCGCTGGTGCTGGTGCCCGACGCCTACGACGTGTCGCGCCAGGCCATCGGCATCGTCGACAACGGTGTCACGCGCGCGCTGCCGCAGCAACTGGTCGGTGCCGGCAGCCTGGGTGGCGTGCTGCGCTTCCAGAACGAAGACCTGGTGGCCGCGCGCACCCGGCTGGGCCAGATGGCCACCGCCCTGGCCACGCGCCTGAACGAGCAGCAGGCGCTCGGCCTCGATTTGCGCGTGCCGCCGGGAAGCGGCGCGCCGCTGTTTTCGATCGGTGCGCCGCAGGCGCTGCCTGCCGAAACCAACGCGCGCGACGCCAGCGGCAACTTCATTGCCGCAGTGGCCGTCGGCATCGCCGATGCGAGCGCAGTTGCAGGCCAGTGAATACGAACTGCGCAGCGACCCGGGCAATGCCGGCCGCTACCTGCTGACGCGGCGCAGCGACGGTCTCGTGCGCAGCATCGCCGACGGCGACACCGTCGACGGCATGACCATCACCGTCGGCGCGCCGGCGCCTTCGGCCAGCGACCGCTTCCTGCTGCAGCCGGCGACGCTACGCGGCCAATCGCCTGCGGCGCGTGCTCGACGATCCGCGCGGCATCGCTGCCGCGTCGCCGCTGGAGGCGGTGCGCGGCGTCGCCAATACCGGCACCGCGACGGTGGCGGCGCTGGCGATCACCAGCGCCTCGGTCAACCCGCAGCACAGCGCCACGATCACGTTCACCAACGGCAGCGGCGCCTACAGCTGGGAGCTGCGCGACCGCACCAGCAATGCGCTGGTGTCCAGCGGCACCGGCACCTGGCAGGGCGGGGCGACGATGGCGCTGAACGGATTCGAGCTGACGCTCGACGGCGTGCCCGCCGGCGGCGACACCTTCACGGTGGCGCAGACGGCCCAGCCGGCGACCAACAACGGCAACGCCCTGGCCCTGGTCGCGTTGCGCGACGAACGCATGGCCGGCGGCGAAACGATCACCGACGCTTACGCCAGCGCGATGGCCGGCATCGGCGTGCGCGTGCAGGGCGCACGTTCGGCCAGCGAGATCTCGCTGGCCCTGGCCAGCAGCGCCGAGGCGCAGCGTTCGTCGCAGGCCGGCGTCAACCTCGATGAAGAGGCGGCGCGCCTGCTGCAGTTCCAACAGAGCTACCAGGCGGCCGCCAAGGTGCTGCAGGTGGCGCAGAGCGTGTTCGAAACGCTGCTGCAAGTCGCGGGAGACTGATCACCATGTTGCGTGTCACCACCCACCAGGCCTTCGACAGCGGTGTCGACCGCCTGCAGGAACGCCAGCGCGAGATGAGCGAAGCCCAGCAGCGGCTGACCAGCGGCAAACGGGTGTCGCGCGCCAGCGACGACCCCACCGCGGCCGCGCGCGCCGAGCGCGCGCTGGCGCGGCTGGGGCGCAGCGAAGCGAGCCAGCGCGCGCTGGAAACCAGCCGCCACGCGATGACGTTGACCGAAAGCGCGCTCGGTGATGCCGGCGAGCTGCTGCAGCAGGCGCGCGAAGCCATGGTCGCCGCCGGCAGCGGCAGCTACGGCGACGCCGAGCGTGCCGCCATCGCCGTGCGGCTGGCCGCCGTTCGCGGCCAGTTGCTGGCGGTGGCCAACCGCGGCGACGGCGACGGCGGCTACCTGTTCGGCGGCCAGGGCTCGAGCCAGCCGCCCTTCATCGACGGCCTCGGTGGCGTGAGTTTTCGCGGCACCCCCGGCGATGCCAAGGTGGCCAGCGACGAGCCGCTGCCGCGCGCGGTCGACGGCAACGCCGACTGGCTGGCGGCGCCCTCGGGCAACGGCCTGTTCGCGACGCGCAATGCGGCCGCGACGCCCAGCGCCAGCGGCAGCTGGATCGACGCCGGCCGCGTCGTCGACCCGCCGGCCTTCTTCGCCGCCACGTCGCCGCCCCAGGTGGCCGATCCGGCGGCGCTGGTCTACCGCGTGCAGTTCGCCACCACGGCGGCCGGCACCACCTACTCGATCCTGAAGGATGGCGCCGCCACCGCGGTGGCCGGCGCGCCGTATGTCAGCGGCCAGGCGATGGAGATCGACGGCATGGCCTTCACCGTGCACGGCCAGCCGGCGGCGGGCGACGCCTTCGAGCTGTCGCTCGCGACGCCGTCGCTCAGCGTCTTCGACACCTTCGACCGCGCCATTGCGGAGTTGAACACGCCGCTGCGCTCGAACGCGGCCGTGACGCAGGGCGTGCAACGCACCCTGGCCGACCTCGACAACTCGATGGGCGCCCTGCAGTCGCTGCGCAGCCGCGTCGGCGAGGTACTCAATCGCACCGACATGGTCGAAGCTCACGTTGCCGACCAGGCCCTGGCGGCGCAGGTCGAGCGCTCGAGTGCCGAAGATCTCGACATGGTCAAGGCCATCTCCGAGTTCCAGAACCAGCAGAGCGGCTACGATGCGGCGCTGAAGGCCTACGCGTCTGTACAGCGCACTGTCGCTGTTCGATTACCTCAACGGTTGACGGCAAGCGAATCGATGAACGAACACCCGATCCTGGCCCAGGTCGTGCTCGGCTATTCGCCGATGATCGACCGCGAGCGCAGCGTCATCGCCACCCGCCTGACGGTGTTTCCGGCGCGCCCCGATGCGGTGCTCGATGCCGGCGACCTGCTCGCGGCGGTGGCCGAAGTCTGGCCCGCGGCGGGCGGTACGGTGTCGCTCAACGTCGTCAGCGAGAGCCTGCTGCACGACCTGCTGCGGGTCGCGCCGAACGCCAATCTGATGATCGAGGTGCCCGCCTTCATGGCCTGCGATCCGCAGCACAGCGACGCCATCACGGCGCTCCATGCGCGCGGCAGCACGCTGTTGATCAAGGGCCGTCCGCTGGTCGAACTGCCGCGCGCGCTGCTGCCCTGCTTCAAGCACTCGATCATCGATGTCGGCGAAGAGCGGCGCGCCGACGGGCCGGCGCCGCCGGGCGTGACACGCCAGATCAGCCACATGCAGGCCGGCGTGCGCACGCTGGCCGATCTCGAGGGCAGTTTTCGCCGCGGCGCCGTGGCGGTGCTCGGCTGGCCGATCGACGACGTGCTGCAGCCGCAGGCCGGCCGCGTCCAGCCCGATCTGGCGACGATCGTCGAGTTGATGCGGCGCATCGACAAGGAAGACTCGATCGACCGCCTCGAAGACTGCCTCAAGCTCGACCCGACGCTGGCCTTCAAGCTGTTGCGCTACATCAACTCGCCGGCCTTCGGCCTGCGTGTCGAGGTGGCCTCGTTCCGCCACGCGCTGATGCTGCTGGGCTACAAGCGCCTCAAACGCTGGCTGGCGCTGCTGTTGGCCTCGGCCAGCAAGGACCGCGACATGAAGCCGGTGATGTTCGCGGCGCTGCGCCGCGGCCTGCTGATGGAGGAGCTGGCACGCGCCAGCGCCGGCGGCGGTGACGAGCAGATGCGCAGCGAGGCCTTCATCTGCGGCGTCTTCTCGCTGCTCGACCGCATGATGAAGCAGCCGTTCGACGAGTTGCTGAAGCTGGTGCCGGTGTCCGAATCGGTGCGCCAGGTGCTGGTCGACGGCACGGGCCCCTACCAGCCGTTCCTCGAGATCGTGCGTGCCGTGGAGAACGAATCGCTGTTCGACGTGCGCGACAGCGCCGAGCGTGTGCTGCTGGGCGTGGGCGAGATCAACCGCGCGCTGCTGCGCGCGCAAGCCCAGGCGATGCAGATTCATTGAACGCTGCGACATGGCTACCCGATTCGTGGCAAAGGCCACGCCGAGTGCCGGCTTGAGGGGCTGGTACGTTGCGGCCACCGCGGCGAGCCGACGGCGTCGGCGACAATCGGCCCCGTGTTCGCCCATGCCATGCCAGTCGCCATGAACTCGCCTTCAGTGGCCGGTCCGCCGGCCGCGTCGGCGGCTGCCGGCGACGTGCTCGACGCCCAGGCACTGGCGCGCCTGCAGGAGCTCGACCCGGGCGGCCAAGGCGGCCTGGTGGCGCGCGTGCTCGCCACCTATGCGGCGTCGCTGCAGCGCTTGCTCGATCAGTTGCGCGTGGCCCGCGATGCGGCCGACAGGACGGCGGTGCGGTTGGTCGCGCACACGCTGAAGTCCTCGTCGGCCAGCGTCGGCGCGCTGGCCTTGTCGGCCCGCTGCGCCGAGGCCGAGCACCGATTGCGTGACGGCGACGATGACCGCCTGGAGGTGCTGCTGGACGCGCTGGCCGAAGAGGGCGCGCGCGTGCTCGCTGCCGTGCAACACGTCCTGACGCCGCAGCGATGAGCAGCGACAGCTCGTTTGCCGACGACGACCACGCCACGCGGCCGCGCGTGTTGCTGGTCGACGACGACGAAGTCAACCTGATGTTGACGGCGATCGCGCTGCGCGAGCGCGGCTTCGACATCGTCGAGGCCACCGACGGGACGGCGGCGCTGCGCCAGCTCGGCGAATGCGAGCCCGACATGGTCGTGCTCGATGCGCTGATGCCGGGCATGGACGGCTTCCAGACCTGCCAGACCCTGCGCACGCTGCCCGGCTATGCGCAGATCCCGGTGCTGATGCTGACCGGCCTGGACGACGATGCGTCGATCACCCGCGCCTACCGCGCCGGCGCCACCGATTTCTTCGTCAAGAGCACGCAGTGGAGCCTGCTGGCCGGGCGGCTGCGCTACATGCTGCGCGCCTCGCGCACGCGCATCGAGCTCGAGCGCAGCAAGTCCAAGCTGGCGCGCGCGCAGGACCTCGCGCGCATGGGCAGCTTCGATTGGCGCCGTGGCGAGGGGGTCGGCCAGCTTTGGTTGTCGGCCGAGGCGCTGCGTGTGTTCGGCAAGAGCATCGACGCACGGCCGCAGGTGCGCAGCCTGCTGCGCATGGTCGGTGCGACACAGCGGCGTGGGCTGCTGCGCATGCTCAGTGAAGTGGTGGCGCACAACGCCGTGCTGGCCACCGACGTCTCGGTGACGCTGGTCGACGGCCGCCAGCGCGTGGTGCACCTGGAGGCCGAAGCCGAGTTCGAGCACGGCCACGCCATCGGCTACACCGGGGTCTTCCAGGACGTGACCGACCGCCGCGTCGCCGAGGACCGCATCCGCCACCTGGCCAATTTCGATGCGTTGACAGGGTTGCCGAACCGGCGCCAGCTGATCTGGCGCACCGAGCGCGCACTCGAGCATGCGCGCCAGCTCGGCCATGCCGCCGCCCTGCTGCTGATCGACCTCGACCGATTCAAGAACGTCAACGACACACTCGGCCACGCCGCCGGCGATGAACTGCTGATGGAAGTGGCGCGCCGCCTGCGCGGTTGCGTGCGCCACAGCGACCAGGTGATGGAGGGCGCGCTCGAAGCGGCCGGCGCGCGATCGCACCGGTCGCTCGAAGCGGTCGGGCGGCTGGGCGGCGACGAGTTCGTCGCGCTGCTGCCGGAGGTCATCGACGAGCAGGACGCCGAGCGCGTCGCCGGCCGCGTCCTCGACGCGATGCGCGAACCGATTTTCGTGGCCGGCCAGGAGTGCTTCGTCACGGCCAGCGTCGGCATCGCGATGTTCCCGCGCGACGGCTTGAACATCGCCGATCTGATGCGCAATTCCGACGTCGCGATGTACTCGGCCAAGACGCCGGACGCAACGCCGCCGCGGTCTACAGCCCGCAACTGGCCGGACGCGGCCGCGAGAAGATCGAGCTCGAGAGCCACCTGCACAAGGCCATCGAACGCGGCGAGTTGGTGCTTCACTACCAGCCCAAGGTCGATGTCCGTGCGGCGAAGATGGTCGGCACCGAGGCGCTGATGCGCTGGCAGCGTGGCGATGTGCTGGTGCCACCGGGCGACTTCATCCCGCTGGCCGAAGAGACCGGGCTGATCGTGCCGCTGTCGGAGTGGGCGGTGCGTGAATCGGCGCGCCAGGCCAAGATCTGGCAGCAGAGCTTCGGCTTTGCCGATTCGATCGCCGTCAACCTGCCGAGCCGGCTGTTCGAGCGCAGCGACCTGGTCGAGAACATCCACGAGTCGGTCTCGGCTTATGGCGTGCCGCACAAGGCGATCCTGCTCGAGATCACCGAGAACAACCTGATGCGCGACCTGCACAACGTCTCGCTGTCGCTGCACCGCCTGAACGAGATCGGGGTCGAGATCTCGATCGACGACTTCGGCACCGGCTACTCGTCGCTGGCCTACCTGACCACGCTGCCGATCTCCGAACTCAAGATCGACCGCTCGTTCGTGCGCGACCTGGGCATCACGCCGCAAAGCTCGGCCGTCGTCAGCGCGATCATCGCGCTGGCGCGCTCGCTTGGCCTGCGCGTCATCGCCGAGGGCGTCGAGAACCTGCGCCAGATGGACGTATTGCATCGCCTGGGCTGCGGCGTGATGCAGGGCTTCCTGTTTGCCAAGGCCCTGCCGCCCGACGACCTCGAGAACTGGCTGCAGCAGACCGTGCTGCCTCGCAAGGCGCCTTGGATCGGTGCCGCCGCCCCGACCGACGGCGACGGCCTCCCGCGCGTGCTCGGCCGCGCGTAGCGCTGCGGCGGCGATGGGCGATCGCATCGGTGTCACTGCGCAGGCCGCTGGCGCCGGCCGGCTGCCGCTGGCGGCGCCCGCGGTGACGGTCGAGGGCTCGCCGGCACAGCTCGCCAAGGCCACGCTGCGCCGCCTGGCCGCCGGCCAGCTCGAACCGACCCCCGAGAACTACGCCCGCGCGTGGGCCCAGGAGGCCGGCCACGGCGCCGCCGCGGCCGCGCCGCCGGCACCGGGCGTCGGCGTCGCCGCATGGGCCGCGCTGATCGCGCACCTGATGCAGGGCCTCGAGCGCGGCGGCCGGCAGTGGACGGCCGCGCGCCGCAAGAGCAGCCTGCAACGCGTGCTCGAGGGCAGTGGTGCCGCCGATGCACAGCGTCTGCACGAGCGGCTGAGCCACTTGGCCAGCCGCTGGCAGGGGGACGCCGACGACCCCGCTGCCGAGACCGTGGCCGGCGACCTGGACGATGCCGTTGCGATGGCCGCGGCGCCCGGCGAGGGGCGCGGCGACGCCGTCGCCGGCGACGACTGGCGCGGCCTCGTGGCCAGCCTCGAAGGCACCGTGCAGGCGGCCCTGCCGGGCAGCGAGGCGCGGGCAAGCGACCTCGCCGACCAACTGGCCGCGCTGGCGTTGCGCATCGACAGCGAAGGCGCCAGCGCGCGGCTGGTGGCCGAGGTCGAGCGCAGTTGCCACGAAGCGCGGCGGCTGCTGGCACAGCGCCACCAATTGGTCGACGAACTGACCGCGCTGGCGCGTGAGTTGACCGCCGGGTTGACCGAGCTGGCCGAGGACGACAGCTGGGCGCGCGGACAGGCCGAGGCGATGCGCGCGCGCCTGGGCGGGGGCGAGGCCGGCGAGTCACTGAGCGTGCGCAGCGTGCGTGCCACCAACGACCTGCTGGCGCAGACGCGGCGCCAGCAGCAGCGCTTGAAGGGTGAGCGCGACCGCGCGCGCGACGCCTTGAAGACACTGGTGCACAACCTGGTGGCCGAGCTCGGCGAACTCGGTGGCCGCACCGACCGTTTCGGCGAGCAGCTCGGCGGCTACGCCGACCGCATCGAGCAGGCCGACTCGCTCGACAGTCTGACGACGCTGGTGCGCGACATGGTGCAGCAGAGCCGCACCGTGCAGGCCGAGGTGGCGAGCGCCAGCGCCAGGCTGCAGGCCGGCCAGGCCGAGGCCGCGCAACTGTCGGGCCGCGTGCGCGAGCTCGAGGGCGAGTTGCGGCGCCTGGCCGACGAGGCCTCGATCGACGCCCTGACACAGGTCGCCAACCGGCGCGGCCTGGCCCAGGCCTTCGAGTCCGAGAGCGCGCGCCATCAACGCGACGGCACGACGCTGGCGGTGGCGCTGATCGACCTCGACAACTTCAAGAAGCTCAACGACTCGCTCGGCCACGCGGCCGGTGACCAGGCGTTGAAGTCGCTGGCCGCCCGCGTGCGGGCCACGCTGCGCCCGGTCGACCACGTGGCGCGCTTTGGCGGCGAGGAGTTCGTGCTGCTGCTGCCCGCGACCGAACTCGCCGAGGCGCAGCAGGCCTTGACGCGCCTGCAGCGCGACCTGACGGCGAGCCTGTTCATGCACGATGGCCGCGAGGTCTTCGTCACCTTCTCGGCCGGCGTCACCGCCTGGCGCGCCGGCGAGGGCCTGGATGCCGCGATCGAACGCGCCGACGAGGCACTCTACGAGGCCAAGCGCACGGGCAAGAACAGGACTTGCGTGGCCTGAATCGGCGGTGGCGGGCCACTCAGTGCTTGCGTCCGTCCGACGGTGGCCAGCGCCGGCGCGGCGATGTCGGCACTGATCCCCCGCACCGGGGCGTGATCGCGAGTCGCATCTTGACGATGCGCTGAGATTGCTGTTCAACGATCTACTCGACGTGGCTTGAACGTCGTATGCTGGGCACACATCGGCCGGTTGAAGTGCGACGGGCTGCGCCGACCACGCGTTTGGCTTCGTCGAGTCGGCGGCGTCCTGCCTTGGCGCGCACGCGGCGGTGTCAGCCCAATGACCCACCCGGCCGGTGCCATCGCGAACGAACCATGATCAGCGGCAAGACCACCCTCATCGCCCATCTCGGCTACCCGACGGAGTCGTTCAAGGCCCCGTTGATCTACAACCCCTGGTTCGAGAGCCGGGGCATCGACGCGGTGGTCGTGCCGATGGGCGTCAGGGCCGACGATTACCCGACGGTCCTGCGCTCGCTGTTCCGGCTCACCAACATCCGCGGGGCGCTGGTGACGATGCCTCACAAGGTGACCACGGTCGGGCTGGTCGACGAATTCACGCCGACGGTGGAGATCGCGGGATCGTGCAATGCGGTGCTGCTGCGGCCCGACGGCAGCTTGCTTGGCGACATGTTCGACGGCGCCGGCTTCGTGCGCGGGCTCGCCCGCAAGGGCTTCGCGGTTCGCGGCGCGCGCTGCCTGGTGATCGGCGCCGGCGGTGTCGGCTCGGCGATCGCCGCTTCGCTGGCCGCCGCCGGCGCCGGCGCGATCTCGCTCTGCGACGCCAGCCGGGCATCGGCCGAGGCGCTCGCCGGGCGCCTTGCCAAGCACTATCCTGCGCTCGACGTTCGCCTGGCCAGCAGCGATCCCGCGGGCTACGACCTCGTGGTCAACGCCACGCCGCTGGGCATGAAGCGTGGCGACCCGCTGCCCTTCGACGTGTCCCGTCTCGAGCCGAGCACGTTTGTCGGCGAGGTGGTCATGAAGCAGGAGATCACGCCGCTGCTCGAGGCCGCGCGTGCGCGCGGCTGCCGCTACCAGGTCGGCACCGACATGCTGTTCGAGATGATCCCGGCCTACCTCGAGTTCTTCGGCTTCGGCACCGCCACCCCGGACGAACTGCGGGCGGTCGCACGCGTTGCCGAATGACCTTCCGACGACCCACCCGCAGGGAACCCACGGCATGAACACGCCCGCGCGCGCACCCGACGTTCTGATCAGCGAGGTCGGCCCCCGCGACGGCCTGCAGTCGGTCAAGGCGGTGATGCCCACCGCGAACAAGCTGGCCTGGATCGACGCCCTCGTCGCCGCCGGCCTGCGTGAGATCGAGGTGGGTTCCTTCGTGCCGGCGAAGCTGCTGCCGCAGATGGCCGACACCGACCTGGTGGTGCGCCACGCGCTGACCCATGCTGGCGTGACCGTGATGGCGCTGGTGCCCAATGCGCGCGGCGCGGAGGCTGCGCTGCGCGCCGGCGTTCACAAGCTGACCATCCCCGTCTCGGCCAGCGAGGCGCATTCGCTGGCCAACGTCCGCAAGAGCCGGGCCGAGATGATCAAGGAGGTGCACGCCATCGTGCGCCTGCGCGACGAGATCGCCCCGGGCGTGAAGATCGAGGTGGGCCTGTCCACCGCGTTCGGTTGCACCATCCAGGGCGAGGTCAAGGAGGACGACGTCGTCTGGGTGGCGCGCGAGGCCGTCGCCGCCGGGGCCAACGAGGTCGGCCTGTCCGATACCACCGGCATGGCCAATCCGGCACAGGTGCGCCGGCTGTTCGACAAGGTGCGCGCGGCGATCGGCGAGCGCACCGGCGCCGCCCACCTGCACAACACGCGCGGCCTGGGCCTGGCGAACTGCCTGGCGGCCTGGGACGTCGGCGTGCGCACCTTCGATGCCTCGCTCGGCGGCCTCGGCGGCTGCCCCTATGCGCCGGGCGCGTCCGGCAACGTCGTGACCGAGGACCTCGTCTTCATGTTCGAGGCCATGGGCGTGCGCACCGGCATCGACCTGGGCAAGCTCTTCGCCGCACGCGAGCCGCTGCAGCGGGGTCTGCCCGGCGAGCCCATTTACGGCATGACACCGGAAGCCGGATTTCCGAAGGGCTGGGTGCAGCCTCGCGTCGACGCCTGAGGCGGCCCCTCAGCGGCGCCCTGCTGTCCGAGGCCACCCAGCGCGCCCTCGGGCGGTCTAGCAAATG
>CAWJAJ010000010.1:0-299577 GCA_963840805.1 uncultured beta proteobacterium
GCGCGCCATCACGGTCAGTAGCGCGCAGGTGACCTGCGTAATTGCACTTCGCTTGGGCGGTGACTGACGTGAGACCTGCGTTACTCGGCAGCGCTGGCCACGCTTGGCCTATGACTGTCGGCTATCTGGCAGCGAGACGTAGGTCTGCTGATGGCCGAACCCGGGCATCCGGGAAGGTCAGGTATGCGGCAGTTCGCTCGGAACGCTGAGGTATGCCAGCAGCGCGACACTAGAAGACTGCCGTGGCGCCGAACTTCGAATGTTGGCAACACAGTTGCCTCGGTTCGCGACCCACCAGGTCGAGGTGCCGGTGATGCACGCGTGGAGACCTGTCTCGCCCAGTCAGCTGCACCACACCGCCATCGCTCTGGCAACCTGGACTTATCGAACCACCCGAACCCGCGGACACGATACATGCCCCAGCGCCGCCGCCTCGATGCGGCGCAGCAGGCGTTCGTCTGGCTCCCAGGAACCACCTCGGGCGACGAAGTGCCTGGCCGCATCGATGATGAGACCTCCTTTACCCTGAGCCGGTCTTGCAGGTTCGAACGGGTCGTCCACACGGGCGAATTGCTGGGCGCTCAGGCGCTCGACATCGAGCAAACCGTCAGCATCGATGTCGAGAATGGAGAAGGTCCAATGCACCATGCGCGACGGCGTTCCATTCACCAATTCCACGACGATGCTGGCTTGGCGAACGCGCTGTCCGGCAAAGTCGGGAACACGGGCGACGTCTTCGCGCCGGAGCATTCTCATGAAGGCCGTGCTGGCCAGCGCGTGCAGCGTATCGTCAGCGGAGAGCAGAAACAACCTCGACGACAGTCCCATCGCGTTCGCCTTCAGGGTCAACCGGCGGCCGATGGACGGTCGCGCAGATCCCACAGGCTCCCCTGCCAGTTCGAAATTCGCCCCTCGGTGTGGCACATCGGGCAGACCCACACTATGGCGTCGTCATGGGTCCGGACAGCCTCGACTGAACCCTTATTGCATTTGAAGCACCTCGGCGCAGGAAGGGCGTTTGACGTGGCGTCGGAGGCATGAGCGACCACGTCGACATGGAACTTCGCCATGGCGAGCGCGGGACCCTTGACCGGGCCGATCGCGCCGGACTTGTCGAGGAAATGGGTGAGGTCGGAGACGTACATCGGGCGCAGGTCAGCTGCTTCTTCAGTGCTCGGCGTTGGGGCCTCACGTCAACCATCATCGCGTACGCACCCAGCAGATCGCAGCATATCGAACCGGCACTCGAGATTGGCCACGGCTGCCGCGCAACTGGGTCCAGATGACGTCGCGATCTCGGTCGCAGGGCGGAACTGAACATACGCATGCTGAGCAAGCCCTCTCTCGACACCTTGGCCCCGTTCCACCGAACGCCTTGAGGACCAACGCCCACGAAGTCGGGTTGCTGGGTCACTGGTGTGCGGGCACCCGCGCCGACACCCGCTTTTCCGTACTTTTTCCGTACCGCCAAGAAAAAAGCACCTGGCGTTGCCGCCAAGTGCTTGATTTCACTACCGAATTTGGTAGGCGCGATTGGACTCGAACCAACGACCCCCACCATGTCAAGGTGGTGCTCTAACCAGCTGAGCTACGCGCCTGAAAGGGCGGCATTGTAGCAGCGGGTCTCGGCGCCTATTTGCGGCGTGCGGAGCGCACGCCGGCGATGTGCGCCACCTGCGCCAGCACCTGCGCCAGCCGCTCGGTGTTGCCGACTTCGACGGTGAACGTCATCCAGGCCACGGCGCCGCCGCTGCCCTTGACGCTCTGGCTGTTGCACGCCGGTGACGTTCACCTTCTCCTTGGCGAAGACCTCGGTGATGTCGCGCAGCAGGCCCGGCCGGTCGCCGGCCTCGACCAGCACGTCGATCGGGTACAGGCCGCCCTCCTTCGGGCCGCGGCCCCACTCGACGGCGATCACGCGCTCGGGCGCGCGCTCGCGCATGTGGCGCAGGTTGCTGCAGTTGCGGCGGTGGATGGCCACGCCCTTGCCGCGGGTGACGAAGCCGTCGATCGCATCGGGCGGCGCCGGCCGGCAGCAGCGCGCCAGGCTGGTCAGCAGCGAATCGACGCCGACCACCAGCACGCCGCCGCGGCCGCCGCCCTCCTCCGCGCGCGAGCGCTTGAGCAGCGGCGCCTCCTCGGCGGTGGGCGGCCGGCGCCGGGCGCAGCAACTGCTCGATGTTGCGCAGCGAGAACTCGTCCTTGCCGACGACCTCGAACAGCGCCTCGGCGTTCTTGAAGCCCAGCCGTGCCGCCAGCTCGTCGTGCTTGACCGCCGTCTTGCCCTCGCGCTGCAGCAGCTTCTCGACCAGCTCGCGGCCCTTGGCGATGGTCTGCGCCTGCGCCTGGGCGTTGAACCAGGCCCGCACCTTGGCGCGCGCGCGCGCGCCGGCCAGGTAGCCGAGCTCGGGGTTGAGCCAGTCGAGCGACGGGCCGCCGTCCTTGGTGGCGTTGATCTCGACCGTCTGGCCGTTGGCCAGCGGCGTGTTCAGCGGCACCAGCACGCCATCGACGCGCGCGCCGCGGCAGCGGTGGCCGAGGTCGGTGTGCAGCACGTAGGCGAAGTCGATCGGCGTCGCGCCGGCCGGCAGCTCGATCACCGCGGCCTGCGGCGTGAAGACGTAGATGCGATCGTCGGCCGGCGCCGATGCGCCCGCGGCCGGCTCGGCGACGAACTCGCGCTCCCAGGCCAGCAACTGGCGCAGCACGGCCTTGCGCGCCTCGGCGATGCGCTCGTCCTCGCTGCCGCCGGCGCTGACGCCGGCATAGCCCTTGATGCCGGCCTCCTTGTAGGCCCAGTGCGCGGCCACGCCGAATTCGGCATGCTCGTGCATCGCTCGCGTGCGGATCTGGATCTCGACCGGCCGCTCGTCGTCGGTGCGCACCACGGTGTGCAGCGACTGGTAGCCGTTGGGCTTGGGGCGTGCGATGTAGTCGTCGAACTCGCCCCGCCACCGGCGCCCAGCGCTCGTGCACGCGCGCCAGCACCGCATAGCAGCCGGCCACGTCGGCGACGATGACGCGCACTGCGCGCAGGTCGAGCACCTGGGCGAAATCGAGGCGCTTGCCCTGCATCTTCTTCCAGATGCTGTAGAGGTGCTTGGGCCGGCCCTGCACCTCGGCGGCCGAGGCCGTGCGCGCGCAGATCGGCCGCCAGCTCGGCACGGAAGGCCTCGACCGCGGCCTCGCGCGCGCTGCGCGTCTCGTCGAGCCAGCCGGCCACGCGCCGGTAGTCGTCGGGCTGCAGGAAGCGAAACGCCAGGTCCTCGAGTTCCCACTTGATCTGCCAGATGCCCAGCCGGTTGGCCAGCGGCGCGAAGACCTGCTGCGATTCGCGCGCCACCTGCTGCGGGCAGGCGACGCGCGCCGCTGGCGTGCCAGCGCAGCGTCTGCAGCCGCGAGGCCAGGCGCAGCAGCACCACCCGCAGGTCGCGCGAGAAGGCCAGCAGCATCTTGCGCACGCGCTCGGTCTGCTCGGCCTGCGCCGCGGCATCGCCCACCGGGTGGGCGGCGCGCGCGGCGCGCTGGATCTGCACCAGCTTGCGCGTGTGCCCGACCAGGCTGGCGTAGCTGTCGCCGAAGGCCTTGGCCACCACCTCTTCGGGCCGCTGCAGCCAGTCGCCGGCGTACACCAGGTAGGCCGCGGCCTGCATCGCCGGCGCCGCGCCGATGCTGCGCAGTACGGCGGCCACGCCGTCGGCATGCGCCAGCGCGTCTTCGCCGGTGTCGAGCCGGTGGCCGGCGAGCAGCGGCTCGGCGAACGCACGCGCGCGGATCAGTGCGGCCTCGCCATGATCGGCCTGGCGCGTCATCGGCCAGGCGCACGATCGGCGCCGCGGCTTCGACGAGCGGGGCCGCCGTCGTCTTCATGGGCCGAGCAGGAACTCGCGCACCGCCTCGCACCTGATCGGGCTGCACCAGCATCGGCGCATGGCCGACACCGGCGAACTCGACCAGGCGCGCGCGCGGCCCACGTTCGGTCATGGCCTTGGCGGTCGCCGGCGACAGCAGATCGCTCTCGGCGCCGCGCAGCAGCAGCGTCGGCAGCGTCAGCCCGTCGTAGGCCTGCCACAGCAGTGCCTCGCCGGCTTGCGCGATCTCGGGCGTGACGGCGCGAAAGGGCACCGCGATCGCCGGGTCGATATGCGGCTTGAAGCCATCGCCGTCGGGCACCAGCTGCGGTGCGGTCAGCGCCAGCCACTGCTCGCGCGTGTGCGGGCCGAAGCCGAGCGAGATCGCGCGCAGCGCTTCCGCCGCTTCATCGAGCGTGCGCCAGCGCGCCGGTTGGCCGAGGTAGGCGCCGATGCGCGTCAGCGCCACCGGCTCGATCGTCGGCCCGACGTCGTTGAGCACCAGCCGGCGCAGCGGCGCGCCCTGCAGCGCCGCGACGCCGAGGCCGATCAGCCCGCCCATCGAGGTGCCGACCCAGTCGACCGTGCCCGCATTCAGGCGGGCCAGCAGCGTGACCATGTCGGCGACGTACTGCGCGACCTGGTAGTTCATCGGGTTGGCCAGGCGGTCCGATCGACCGCGGCCGACGACGTCGGGGCAGACCACCCGGTAGGTGTCGCAAAGCGCGCGGGCCAGCGTGTCGAAGTCACGGCCCTGGCGCGACAGCCCATGCACGCAGACCAGCACGCGCGGGTTGGCCGGGTCGCCCCACTCCCAATACGCCATGCGGTGCAGGGCCATGCGCGTCGGGGCGGGCGTATCCAGGCATTGCACATGGGCCAGGCGCGGTTGGTCGGTCACGGGTCGGTCCTCCATCGATAATCGATGCTACCAACGACAGGAGGGTTCCTCATGCTCAAGGGCAAGACGGCCGTGGTCACCGGCTCCACCAGTGGCATCGGCCTGGGCATCGCCAAGACGCTGGCGACCCACGGCGCCAACATCGTGCTCAATGGCTTCGGCGACGTCGACGCGGCGCGGCGCGAATTCCGCGACCTCGGCATCCGAGCTCGACTACCACCCGGCCGACATGAGCAAGCCCGAGCAGATCGCCGACATGATGGCGCTATGCCGAGCGCACGATGGGCCGCGTCGACATCCTGGTCAACAACGCCGGCATCCAGCACGTGGCCAACGTCGAGGACTTCCCGGTCGAGAAGTGGGACGCGATCATCGCGATCAACCTGACCTCGGCGTTCCACACCACGCGGCTGGCGCTGCCGGGCATGAAGGCGCGCAACTGGGGCCGCATCCTCAACATCGCGTCGGTCCATGGCCTGGTGGCCTCGGCGGCCAAGAGCGCCTACGTCGCTGCCAAGCACGGCCTGATCGGCTTCACCAAGGCGGTGGCACTGGAGACGGCCACCACCGGCGTCACCGTCAACGCGATCTGCCCCGGCTGGGTGCTGACGCCGCTGGTGCAGCAGCAGGTCGATGCGCGCGCCGCGAAGGATGGCGTCGACGGCGAGGAGGCCAAGCGCCGGCTGCTCGCCGAGAAGCAGCCATCGCTGCAGTTCACGACCACCGCGCAACTGGGTGAATTGGCGGTGTTCCTGTGCTCGCCCGGCGCCGACAACATCCGCGGTGCCGCCTTCAACGTCGATGGCGGCTGGGCCGCGCAGTAGCCGCCGCAGTCGCGACGCTAGCGCGTCATCTGGGCCGAGCCGCTGACGGTGGCGGTGACGTCGCCTCTGCCGGCCTCCGTCGGCAGCGCTTCGTCGGCCACGGCCGACGCGCGCGCCGCCTTCATCAGCATCGGGATCGGCGGCGACTGAAGGCTCGTTGGTCGCGACGTTGACCTCGCGCACGCTGTAGCCGGTGTAGCCGAACTGCTGGCTCATCTGCCCCGCCTTGGCGCGCCAGCGCGAGATCGCCTGCGCGACCGCCTCGGCCTCGACCTTTTCCCGCGCCTCGCGCGACAGGGTGTAGCCCACGCGGGCGATGGTCATGGTCTGGATGCGGCCGGCGAGCTGCGCGATGGCCGTGATGTCCTTGCCCTGCACCGACAACTCGGCCGTGCCCTGCCAGCCGCTGATGACCGGCTGGCCCCCCTTGGCCGGGTTGGCATAGCGCGGGTAGAGCGAGAAGTTGCCGGTCTGCACGTCGACGTGGCCCGGCTTGGCGATCTTGCGCGCCTCGGCCAACGCCGCGTCGAGCGCCTGCTTCAGCCCGCTTTGCACGGCCTGGGCGTCGCTGCCCTCGCGCGTCACCGAGAACGCCACCGAGAGGACGTCCTTGGTCACCTCGATCGTCGCCGCGGTGGTCAGGTTGAGCACGCCGCTGGGTGATGCGGGGGGCGACGGCGTCTGGGCCTGCGCGCCCAGTGCCACGCTGGACAACAGCACGGCCCAGCCGAACTTGAATTGCATCTCGATCCTTTCGATGACGACTGCTTGCGCCTGCCGGACGCAGTGTGCATAGCGCGGCGTGAACAACTGCCGTTGACGGCCGACGTTGCGCCGGTAGTGCCGAAAGACTTGTAACCGACGGTCAGAACCAGGGTTTACCCACCCCAAAAGCCCCGTACCATCCGGCTGTTACATATTTGGAGTCACTGCCCATGAACGCACCTGCCACAGCCCGACCGGACCGCGTGGTCGTCGTCGACGACGACGCCCGCATCCGCGACCTGCTGCGCCGCTACCTGACGCAGGAAGGCTTCGAAGTCTTGCTCGCCGAGGACGCCAAGGCGCTGAATCGCCTGCTGACCCGCGAGACGATCGACCTGATCGTGCTCGACCTGATGCTGCCGGGCGAAGACGGCCTGTCGATCTGCCGCCGCCTGCGCGCGGCCAACGATGTGACGCCGATCATCATGCTGACCGCAAAGGTCGAGGACGTCGATCGCATCGTCGGTCTCGAGGTCGGCGCCGACGACTACCTGCCCAAGCCGTTCAACCCGCGCGAGCTGCTGGCGCGGATCCACGCCGTGCTGCGCCGCCGTCCGGCGATGGAGGCGCCCGGCGCGCCGGCCAAGGAGGCGCAGGTCGTGACCTTCGGCCCGTTCGAGTTCGACCTGTCGCTGCGCCGCCTGACCAAGGACGGCGAGCAGATGGCGCTGACCACCGGCGAGTTCTCGATGTTGAAGGCGCTGGTGCGGCATCCACGCCAGCCGCTGTCGCGCGACAAGCTGGCGCAGTTGGCGCGCGGCCGCGAGTTCGAGCCCTTCGATCGCAGCCTGGATGTTCAGATCTCGCGCCTGCGCAAGATGATCGAGCCCGATCCGGCGCAACCGCGCTACATCCAGACGGTGTGGGGCGTCGGCTACGTCTTCGTGCCGGACGGCGCGAGCTGACGGCCGCCCGATGCGGGCCGCTTCGCGGCCTTGCGTCGTGCCGCCGGGGGCTGCCGGGGCTTGCTTGGGAGCGGCCCGGGCTGATTCGACGCTGGCACACGAGCACCCCGCACGCTGCCGGTCCCACCTTCTACTGAGGCATCATCGCGCCCCATGCCCCGTGCCACCGTCGGCCTGAGCCTCTTCTCGCGCACTTTCTTCCTGCTGGCCCTGCTGCTGGCCGGCGGCATCTTCGCCTGGGTGCAGACGCTGCGTGCGCTCGAACTCGAGCCGCGCGCAGTGCAGGCCGCGCAGCAGATCGCCAGCCTGGTGAATCTGTCGCGCGCCGCGCTGCGCTACTCCGACAGCATCAATCGCGTCGCCGTGGTCAAGACCATGACCGACCAGGAATCGATGCGCGTGCTGCCGCGCGAGCCGCGCGACCGCTGGGCGCCCTTCGAGGTCGACCGCTTCACGCGGCGCGTTGCCGCTGAACTGCGCTCGCGTCTGGATGCCGACACGGTGGTCGCCAGCGCCGTCAACGGCCAACCGGGGCTCTGGGTCGGCTTCACCATCGAGAAGGACCCCTATTGGCTGCAGGCCGAGACGACACGCGTGGTGCCTCTGACGCCGGGCACCTGGTTCGTCTGGGTCGGCATCGCGTTGCTCGCCACGCTGGTCGGCTCGGTGTCGATCGCGCGGCTGATCAACCAGCCGCTGCGCGACCTCAGCTTCGCCGCCAGCCGCATCCGTGAGGGGGAGTTCGACTCCGTGCTCGACGAGAACACGCTCACGAGCGAGATCCGCGAGGTCAACATGGGCTTCAACCGCATGGCCCGCGAACTGGCCAAGGTGGAAGAAGACCGCGCGGTGATGCTGGCCGGCATCAGCCACGACCTGCGCACGCCGCTGGCGCGGCTGCGTCTGGAAGCCGAAATGAGCGTCAGCGACGAGGAGGCCCGGCAGAACATGGCGCTCGACATCGATCAGCTCGACGCCATCATCGACAAGTTCATGGACTACGCCCGGCCGGGCGACGCCCGCCTGGTGCCGGTGAACCTGTCGCCACTGGTCGACAAGGAAGCGGCCACGTTCCGCGATCCGAGAGAGATCCGCATCACCTCCCGGCTGGCGATCGACCTGCGCGTGATGGCCGATGAAACCGAGCTCGGGCGGGTCTTCGGCAACCTGTTCGAGAACGCGCGCCGCTACGGCCGCAGCACCGACACCGGCATCGCCGTCGTGACGGTGACCTATGTGCGCTCGGGCCCGTGGGTCATCGTCAGCGTGCGCGACCAGGGCGCCGGCGTGGCGCCCGAGAAGCTGGCGCAGTTGACGACGCCGTTCTATCGCGGCGACGCCGCGCGCACGGCCGCCACCGGCGCCGGGCCTCGGCCTGGCGATCGTCGAGAAGGCGATGCAGCGCATGGGCGGGCAGTTCGAGATCGACAACGCACCCGATGGCGGCCTTGTCGCGCACATCCGACTGAAGCGCGCGCCCTGAGCGTCAGGCCCGCACCAGCAGGCACACGGCGCGCGCCTCGATGGCGCGGCCCTCGCCCACCGGGCCCATCTGTTCGGCCGTCTTGGCCTTGACGTTGACCTGATCGGCGGCGAGCCCGAGCGCGCCCGCCAGCCGCTCACGCATCGCTGCGATGTGCGGCGCCAGCTTCGGCGCCTGCGCGACGACGGTGCTGTCGATGTTGACGATCTCGAACCCCGCGGCGCGGATACGCAGTGCGGCTTCGGCCAGCAGGCGCAACGAGTCGGCGCCGGCAAAGGCCGGATCGGTGTCGGGGAAATGGCCGCCGATGTCTCCCAGCGCCGCGGCGCCGAACAGCGCGTCGGTGATCGCATGCGCCAGCGCATCGGCATCGGAATGGCCGGCCAGGCCGTGGCTGTGTGGGATCGTCACGCCGCCGAGGATCAAGGGCCGGCCGACCACCAATGCGTGCGTGTCCCAGCCTTCGCCGATGCGCAGTTTCATGCCTGAACCTCGTCTTTCATGGGCTGGCGAGCAGGCGCGCTGCCAACGCAAAGTCGGCCGGCCAGGTGAGCTTGAAATTGTCGGGATCGCCGCGCACGAGCAGCGGCGCATAACCCAGCGCTTCGACGGCGCTGGCCTCGTCGGTGACATTGCCATCGGCCTGGGCCAGCGCCCGTTGCAGCAGGCCGAGGCGGAACATCTGCGGCGTCTGCGCGGCCCACTTGCCGCGGCGGTCGAGCGTGGCGGCAACGCGATCCGCCGCATCCGCCTGCTTCAGCGTGTCGGCCACGGGCAGCGCCAGCAGGCCGCCGACCGCGTCGGCGATGCAGGCGTCGATCAGGCGATCGATCGCTGCGGGCTGCACCAGGCAGCGCGCTGCGTCGTGCACCAGCACCCAGTCTCGATCACGAACACCAAGCCTTTGGAGGCACGCCAGCCCGGCGGCCACCGAAGCGGCCCGGGTTGCACCGCCGCAGCGCTCTGCCCAACCGTCGAACGCCGGTGCATGGGCCAGGAAGCCGGAATCGTCGGGCGCCAGCACGACCAACGTCTTCGCGATTCGCGGCACACGGCCCAATGCGGCCAAGGTGCGTGCGACCACCGTCATGCCGGCGAGGGACCGGTACTGCTTGGGCCCACCGGCACCGGCACGCTCGCCAACGCCGGCGCAGGGCACGAGCGCATAGCAATTGACGCCGCCGTCATCGGAAGTCGTGGTCATTGGGCGCGATTCTAGAATCCGCCCCTTCACTCGAGTTCCCATGCAACTGCCATCGATCGCGCCGGGAAAGCGCTTCACCCTGCCCCGCCCGGTCGGATCGGCCGATGCGTTGCTGCTCGCGCGCTTCGCACAGGGCTGGGCGCGAGAAGGCCGCATCGGCGCCATCGTGACCGCCGAACCGGCCGACACGCAGCGCCTGGCCGATGAACTGCCGTTCTTCGCGCCGGGCCTGCGCATCGCCGTGTTCCCGGACTGGGAAACGCTGCCCTACGACACCTTCAGCCCGCACCAGGACCTGATCTCCGAGCGGCTGGCGACCTTGTGGCGGCTGTTGTCGGTGAAGGACGTCGACGTGGTGCTGCTGCCGGCCACCACGGCGCTGACCCGCCTGGCGCCGCCGGCCTTCCTGGCCGCGACCACCTTCCGGTTCAAGCAGAAGGACAAGCTCGACGAGGCGGCGTTGAAGTCGCAGCTGACGCTGGCGGGCTACCAGCACGTGAGCCAAGTGGTGTCGCCAGGCGAGTACGCCGTGCGCGGCGGACTGATCGACCTGTTCCCGATGGGCTCGCCGGTGCCGTTTCGCATCGACCTGTTCGACAACGAGATCGATTCGATCCGCACCTTCGATCCCGATTCGCAGCGCAGCCTGTATCCGGTGCCAGAGGTGCAGTTGCTGCCGGGCCGCGAGTTCCCGATGGACGACGCAGCGCGCACGACGTTTCGCGCGCGCTGGCGCGAGAAGCTCGAAGGCGACCCGACCAAGAGCCGGATCTACAAGGACCTCGGCACCGGCATCGCCACCGCCGGTATCGAGTACTACCTGCCGCTGTTCTTCGAGCAGACGGCCACGCTGTTCGACTACCTCGGTGCGCAAGCCGCGCTGGTGCTGCACGGCGAGATCGACGAGGCGCTGGCGCGCTTCTGGGCCGACACGCGCGAGCGTCACCGTTTCCTGCAGCATGACCCCGAACGGCCGATCCTGGCGCCGGAAGAGATCTTCCTCCGGGTCGACGAGTTCTTCGCGCTGACACAGCCGCACGCGACGCTGGCACTGCGTGGGCAGGCGCCGGAGGCTTGGGCGCGGTCCGTGCCCGACGTGGCCGTCGACCGTGGCGCCACCGAGCCGCTGGCCCGCGCTGGAGCAGCACCTCGACACCACGGCCGCCCGGGTGCTGCTGCTGGCCGAGAGCGAGGGACGCCGCGAAAGTCTGCTTGAACTGCTGCGCGATCACCACATCGATGTGCCGAGCGTCGACACGCTGGCTGCGTTCGAGTCCGGCGACGACAAGGTGGCGATCGTCGCCGCGCCGCTGGCCGCAGGCTTCCAGTGGCAGCGCGACGACGAACAGACCGCGATCGAGTTCATCACCGAGACCGAGCTGTTCTCGACTGCACCAACCTCGCGCCGACGCCGGAAGCAGGAGCAGGTCAGCAACGTCGACGCACTGATCAAGGACCTGTCGGAGCTGAAAGTCGGCGATCCGGTGGTGCACATCAACCACGGCATCGGACGCTATGTCGGGCTGATCCATATCGACCTGGGCGATGGTCCGTCGGAATTCCTGCACCTCGAGTACGCCGACAAGGCCACGCTGTACGTGCCGGTGGCACAACTGCACCTGATCGGTCGCTACACCGGCGTATCGGCCGACGAGGCGCCGCTGCACCGGCTCGGCTCCGCCCAATGGGAAAAGGCCAAGCGCAAGGCCGCCGAGCAGGTGCGCGACACCGCCGCCGAACTGTTGCACCTGTATGCCCGCCGTGCGGCCCGCGAGGGTCACGCCCACCGCTACTCGGCGCACGACTACGAAGCCTTCGCCGCAAGCTTCGGCTTCGAGGAGACGCCCGACCAGCGCGCTGCGATCCACGCGGTGATCCAGGACCTGGTGAGCCCGAAGCCGATGGATCGGCTGGTCTGCGGCGATGTCGGCTTCGGCAAGACCGAGGTCGCGCTGCGGGCGGCCTTCGTCAGCGTCATCGGCGGCAAGCAGGTGGCGCTGCTGGCGCCGACCACGCTGCTGGCCGAGCAGCACTACCAGAACATCGTCGATCGCTTCGGCAAGTGGCCGGTGAAGGTGGCCGAGCTGTCACGCTTTCGCTCGACCAAGGAAATCAATGCCGCGCTGGAGGGCATCGAGGCCGGCGCGATCGACATCGTCGTCGGCACGCACAAGCTGCTGTCCAAGGACGTCAAGTTCAAGCGCCTGGGCCTGTTGATCATCGACGAGGAGCACCGCTTCGGCGTGCGCCACAAGGAGGCGATCAAGGCGCTGCGTGCCGAGGTCGATGTCCTGACGCTCACCGCCACACCGATCCCGCGTACGCTGGGCATGGCGCTCGAAGGCTTGCGCGATCTGTCGGTGATCGCCACCGCGCCGCAGCGGCGGCTGTCGATCAAGACCTTCGTGCGCAACGAATCGAGCGGCACGATCCGCGAGGCCGTGCTGCGCGAACTGAAGCGCGGCGGCCAGGTCTACTTCCTGCACAACGAGGTCGAGACCATCGGCCACCGCCGCGACAAGCTGGTCGAGTTGCTGCCCGAGGCGCGCATCGCGATCGCGCATGGCCAGATGCCCGAGCGCGAACTCGAGCGCGTGATGCGGGACTTCGTGGCCCAGCGCCACAACGTGCTGCTGTGCTCGACAATCATCGAGACCGGCATCGACGTGCCCACCGCCAACACCATCGTGATCAGCCGCGCCGACAAGTTCGGACTCGCGCAGCTGCACCAGTTGCGGGGTCGGGTCGGGCGCAGCCACCACCAGGCCTACGCCTACCTGCTGGTGCCGGACGTCGAGGGCCTGTCGAAGGCCGCCGCGCAACGCCTCGAGGCGATCCAGCAGATGGAGGAGCTGGGCAGCGGCTTCTATCTGGCGATGCACGATCTGGAGATTCGGGGCGCCGGCGAGGTGCTGGGCGAGCACCAGAGCGGCAACATGATGGAGATCGGCTTCCAGCTCTACAACGACATGCTGGCCGAAGCGGTGCGATCGCTGAAGGCCGGCCACGAGCCCGACCTGCTGTCGCCGCTGGCGGCCACGACCGAGATCAACCTGCACGCGCCGGCCCTGCTGCCCGATGCCTACTGCGGCGACGTGCACACCCGGCTGAACCTGTACAAGCGGCTGGCCAGCGCTATCAAGACCGAGCAGATCGATGCGCTGCTGGAAGAGGTCACCGACCGCTTCGGCAAGCTTCCCGCCCAGGGCCAGACGCTCTTCGACACCCACCGCCTGCGCGTGCTGGCCAAGCCCTACGGTGTCGTCAAGATCGAGGCCGCACCCCGGTTGGCGGTGATTGCCTTCCGGCCGAACCCACCGATCGACGCGCTGCGCATCATCGAACTGGTGCAGAAGAACCGGCACATCAAGTTGGCTGGCAACGACAAGCTGCGCATCGAGCGTGAAATACCCGAACCCAAGGACCGTGCGCAGATGATTCGCGACGTGCTGCGTGCGCTCGGCGCCCCCAGGCAGAATCAAGTCGCATGAACCCCGTTGAATTTGCACCGGGCCTGACGCTGCGTGGCGTCACGCCGCCGCTGCGGCTGGCCGACTTCCGCCTGATCGCCTTGGACATGGACTCGACGCTGATCAACATCGAGTGCGTCGACGAGATCGCTGCTGCGGCAGGCCGCAAGGCCGAGGTGGCCGCGATCACCGAGGCGGCCATGCGCGGCGAGATCGCCGACTACAAGGCCAGTCTGCGCCAGCGCGTCGCGCTGCTCAAAGGGGTGTCGGTCGCCGCGCTGGAGCAGGTCTATCGCGAGCGCCTGCAACTCAACCCGGGCGCCGAGACCCTGGTGCGTGCCTGCCAGGCGGCCGGCTTGACAGACGCTGCTGGTGTCGGGCGGATTCACCTTCTTCACCGACCGCGTGCGCGACCGGCTGGGGCTGGACTTCACACGCAGCAACGTGCTCGACGTCGCCGACGACCACCTGACCGGCCGCATGGTCGACCAGCCGTGGGGCGACATCTGCGACGGCGAAGAGAAGAAACGCATGCTGCTGCAGACCTGCCGACGCCTGGCCATCCTGCCGGCGCAGGCGATCGCGGTCGGCGACGGTGCCAACGACCTGCCGATGATGGGCGCGGCCGGGCTGTCGGTGGCCTACCACGCCAAGCCGCGCGTCCGCGAGCAGGCGATGGTCGCTATCGACGACGGCGGGCTCGATCGCCTGCTGGAAGTCTTGCGCTAGACACTGCGGGCGGCGGGCGCACACCCCATCAATTTGGGGTGGCCATTTGCGCTGGGATCACTAGACTCTGCAGAGCCGATGAAGATTGCCGCCTACCTCTTCGCCCTTGCCGGGACGTTCGGCGTGCCCGCACTGGCCGCCACGCCGGCGCAAGCCGACGGCGCCGACGCATTCAGCGTCAGCACGCGCAACAGTGCCCAGGCGGTGGCCGAACTGTGCCGGCTGGCGCGGCGCGGCGATGCCGAGTCGCAATACCAACTCGCCTGGATCTACGCCCACGGTCGCGGCGACGAGCGCCGACGACGACTGGGCAGCCTACCTCTTCTTCGCCGCGTCGAGCCAGGGGCATGGCGGCGCGAGCCAGATGCTGCACGCGGTGAGTTGGCCGGCCGCTGCGGTGCCGGACTGCCTGACGCTCACGACCGCCGCGGCACCCGAACCCACCTCCGTGGTGGTGACGGCGCCGCCGCATATCGATCGATTGGTGCGCGTGCTGGCACCGCAGTACGAGGTACCCGCGCAACTGGCATTGGCCATCATCGCCGTCGAATCGAATTTCGACGTGGCTGCACTGTCGCCGAAGCATGCGATGGGCCTGATGCAGCTGATCCCGCAAACCGCACAGCGCTTCGGCGTGCGCAATGCGTTCGACGCCCAGCAGAACATTCGGGGCGGGCTGGCCTATCTGCGCTGGCTGCTGGCGTACTTCGAAGGCAATGTGGCGTTGGTTGCCGCCGCGTACAACGCCGGCGAGGGTGCGGTCGACCGTCATCGTGGCGTGCCACCGTTCGATGAGACGCGTGAGTACGTGCGCCGGGTCGTCGCCCGCGTCGGCAGCACGCCGCAACCGTTCAATGCGCGCATCACTGCGCCGTCGCCGAGGCTGCGCGAGATGGCCGCACCGTTGCGCCTCCCCTGAACGCGCCGCTGCGTCAGCCCGACAGTTGGGCCCAGGCCTTCTGCAGGCGCTTGACACTGACAGGCTGTGGCGTGCGAAGTTCCTGTGCGAACAGGCTGACACGCAACTCCTCTAGCAACCAGCCAAACTCCTCGAGCCGGGCGTCTGCCGTGCCACGGCGCTCGGCGACGCGGCGCAGCCAGGCCTGCTCGAGCGGCCGCAATTCGGCCAGGCGCTGCGCATCGCGCACCGGATCGGCACGCAGCTTGTCCAGTCGCATCACCACCGCGCGCAGGTAGCGCGGCAGATGGCCGAGCGCGTGCCACGGCGTGGCGATGACGAAGCGCTTGCCGACCAACCGCTGCAGTTGCGCGGCGATGTCGTCCGCCACATCCTTCGGCGGCTTGCTGTCGCGCAGCTTGCGCAGCGCGCTGGCGTGTTCCTGCAGCACGGCCGCAGCCGCCCGCGCGACCTCCTGGGCGATCAGTGCCAGGCGCGAGCGGCCCGCGTCGAGCCGCGCCTTGAATGTTGCGGCGTCGGTCGGCAGCGGCTCGCCGAGGAAGGCGCGATCGAGCGCGACCGCGATGATCTGCTCGCGCAGGTCGTCGACCGTGCCGAGCGCCATGAATTGCGCGGCCATGCGCGGCAGATCGGGAATGTTCTTGTCGAGGTACTTCAGCGGTTCCTTCAACTGCAGCGCCAGCAGTCGCCGCAGGCCGGCGCGGTGGCGGGTGGCAGCGACCTCGGGTTCGTCGAAGACTTCGATCTCGACATGCGTGGTCTTGTCGATCAGCGCGGGAAAGCCGACCAGCGTCTGCCCGGCCTTGCGCACCTCCATCAGCTCCGGCAACTCGCCAAACGTCCAATCCGTGTAACGGGCTGCAGGTGCCGATGGCGACGCTTCGGCGGCCGTCGGCTTGTCGGCGCGCACGTGCATCGGCGATGCCGACACGGATTCGACCGCGGCCGCCAGCTTGAGCCCCGCCAGCGCCTGGAACGCCGTGCGTGCCTGGGCACCGAACTCGGCCTTGAGCGCCGCGAGGTTGCGACCGCCGCCGAGCTGCCGGCCATGCTCATCGACGATACGAAAGTTCATCAACAGGTGCGGCGACAGCGTTTCGAGCTTGAAGTCATTGCGCTGGACGGCCAATTGCGTGCGCTCGCGCACCGCCTTGAGCAGAACATCGAACAAGTTGCCTTGTGCAAACGGCGTGCTGGTGCAAAAAGCCTCGGCGAAGTCGGGCAATGGCACCAAGCGCGAGCGCGGCCGCTGATGCAGGCTCTTCGCCAACGCCAGCACCTTGGCCGGCAACATGCCCGGCACCAGCCACTCGCAACGTTCCTCGCTGGCCTGGTTGAGGGCGTAGATCGGCAACGTGACCGTGAGGCCGTCGCGGGCGTCGCCAGGCTGGTGCAGGTAGGTGGCGGCACAGTCGATGCCACCGACGCGGATGGTTTTCGGAAACGCCGCGGTGGTGATGCCCGCCGCTTCGTGCCGCATCAGCTCGTCGCGCGTGAGTTTCAACAGCTCAGGCTGACGCTTCACTTCCTCGCGGTACCAGCGCTCGAGGGCGGCACCACTGACCACGTCCGCCGGCACCTGCTGGTCATAGAAGGCGAAGAGCAATTCGTCGTCGATCAACACGTCCTGGCGCCGCGACTTGTGCTCGAGTTCCTCGACCTGGTGGATCAACCTCGCGTTGTGGGCCAGGAACGGCAGCTTCGTCTCCCACTCGCCGTGCACCAGCGCCTCGCGGATGAAGATCTCGCGCGCCGCCGCCGTATCGACGCGGCCGAAGTTGACGCGCCGGTTGTTGTAGATCACCAGCCCATAGAGCGTGGCACGCGCGAGCGCCACGACCTCGGCGGCCTTCTTCTCCCAATGCGGCTCGAGCAGTTGCGTCTTCAGCAGATGCGCCCCCACGCGTTCGATCCAGGCCGGCTCGATCGCCGCCAGGCCGCGGCCGAACAAGCGCGTGGTCTCGACCAACTCGGCCGCCATCAACCACCGCCCGGGCTTCTTTGACAGGTTGGCGCCCGGGTGGCGCCAGAACTTGATGCCACGCGCACCGAGGTACCAATCGTCGTCGTCGGCCTTGCAGCCGATGTTGCCGAGCAGGCCGGCGAGCAGCGAGAGGTGGATCTGGTCATAGTTGGCTGGCGCCGCGTTCAGATGCCAGCCGTGCTCGGCGACCACCGTCAGCAACTGCGAGTGGATGTCGCGCCATTCGCGCACGCGGCGCGGCGAGATGAAGTGCTCTCGCAGGCGCTGCTCCTGCTGGCGATTGGACAGCTTGTGCGCATCGTGCGCGGTGCCGTGGCCGCGCCCGGCC
The DNA here is from genome assembly GCA_963840805.1 of uncultured beta proteobacterium. GTDB lineage: Bacteria > Pseudomonadota > Gammaproteobacteria > Burkholderiales > Burkholderiaceae_C > CADEEN01. The sequence continues at coordinate 17,364 of CAWJAJ010000010.1, forward strand.
TCGATCCATTGCCAGAGCTTCAGGGTGCCGCTGAACTCGCTGCGCTCGTCGTCGAAGGGCTTGTGCTTCTCGTCGGCAGCCTGCGCGCGTTCCTGCGGCCGGTCGCGCACGTCCTGGCCCGACAGTGCCGCGGCAACGACGAGCACTTCGGCCAGCGCGCCGTGCTCGCGCGCAGCGACGATCATGCGGCCGATGCGGGGGTCGAGCGGCAGCCGCGCCAGTTCGCGGCCGACGGCCGTCAACTCATTCAGATCGTCGACCGCGCCGAGCTCGCCGAGCAGCGCATAGCCGTCGGCGATGGCCTTCTTCGGCGGCGGCTCGAGGAACGGAAAGGCCTCGACCAGGCCCAGGCCGAGCGCCTTCATGCGCAGGATCACGCCGGCCAGCGAGGAGCGCAGGATCTCCGGATCGGTGAACCGAGGCCGGCCCGAAAAATCGGCCTCGTCGTAGAGGCGGATGCAGATGCCGCCAGCCACGCGGCCGCAACGGCCGGCGCGCTGGTTGGCGGCAGCCTGGCTGATCGGCTCGACCTGCAGTTGCTCGACCTTGTTGCGGTAGCTGTAGCGCTTGACGCGGGCCAGGCCGGCGTCGACGACGTAGCGAATGCCGGGCACCGTGAGCGAAGTCTCCGCGACATTGGTGGCCAGCACGATGCGCGGCGGGCCGCCGGTCTCGAATACGCGGTCCTGTTCGGCCTGCGACAGCCGCGCGAACAAAGGCAGGATCTCGCTCGTGCGCCGTCGCGGATCGTGCGCAAGGTGCTTGCGCAGGTGGTCGGCCGTCTCGCGGATCTCGCGCTCGCCGGGCAGGAACACCAGGATGTCGCCACCGCCGCCGCCGCGCCAGAGCTCATCGACTGCATCGGCAATGGCCACCGCGAGATCACGATCCTTGGTTTCCTCGAACGGACGCCAACGCTGCTCGACCGGAAAAAGGCGGCCCGAGACCTGGATCACCGGTGCCGGGCCCTGCACGCCCGCGAAGTGCTGCGCGAAGCGATCGGCGTCGATGGTGGCCGAGGTGACGACGACCTTCAGGTCCGGCCGCCGCGGCAGGATCTGCTTCAGATGGCCGAGCAGGAAGTCGATGTTGAGCGAGCGTTCGTGGGCCTCGTCGATGATCAGCGTGTCGTAGGCGCGCAGCAGTGGGTCGCCCTGCGTTTCGGCCAGCAGGATGCCGTCGGTCATCAGCTTGACCGAAGCGCCCGGCTGCAGCCGGTCCTGGAAACGCACCTTGAAGCCGACCACGGTACCGAGCGGCGTGTGCAGCTCCTCGGCAATGCGCTTGGCCACGCTCGAGGCGGCAATGCGCCGCGGCTGCGTGTGCCCGATCAGCTTGCCGCTATGGGCTCGGCCGCGCCCCAGCATGAGCGCGATCTTCGGCAGCTGGGTGGTCTTGCCCGAACCGGTTTCACCGCAGACGATGACCACCTGGTGCGTGCGCAGCGCGTGCGCGATCTCGTCGCGCCGCGCCGAAACCGGCAGCGCTTCGGGGAAGGTGATCGGCGGCAGCGGGTTGGAGGCGATGGCGGTGGGCACGGGCCGCGGATTATCCGCGCCCGACCGCCCGGCTCACATGCTGTATGCGATGACGCTCAGCGTCGCGCCCTGCGGATCCTGGATCACGGCCATCCGGCCGACGCCCTTGATGTCCATCGGCTCCATGCACACGGTCCCGCCGAGGCTCTTCACCTTGGCCAGCGTCTCGTCGACGTTCTGCACGGTGACATAGCAGCCCCACACCGACGGCATCGACGCCGGGGCACCCGGCGGCTTGCCCATGATGCCGCCGATCGCGGCGTCGCCGACCTTGACCACGTGGTACGGCCCGGTACCCATGTCCATCGTCTCGACCTTCCAGCCGAACAGCGTGCCGTAGAACTCGCAGGCCGCCTTCGGGTCGCTGGTCATCAACTCCGACCAGCTGAATGCACCATGTGTCTTGAAAGGCTCCATCGGGGGCTCCTTTGCTGAGAGAGGGGCAACATGCTGCGCCGTGCGGCTGGTGGCGTCAATGCCAGCGCGGCGCGCTGCGGCACAATCGACGCCGCCCACGCTGCCACCCATGAGCCTCGTCTTCCCCCACACCTTCGTGCCCTGGTTCCGCTCGGTCGCGCCGTACATCCACGCGTACCGTGGCAAGACCTTCGTGGTGGCCATGGCCGGCGAAGGCATCGCGGCGGGCAAGCTCTCGGCCTTCGTGCAGGACCTCGCGATCCTGCACGCGATGGGCATCAAGCTGGTGCTGGTGCACGGCTTTCGGCCGCAGGTCAGCGAGCAGTTGAAAGCCAAGGGGCACCCGGAGCGCTTCAGCCACGGCTTGCGCATCACCGACGCCGTGGCACTTGATAGCGCGCAGGAGGCGGCGGGTCAATTGCGCTTCGAGATCGAGGCGGCGTTTTCGCAGGGCTTGCCGAATACACCGATGGCCAACGCGACGCTGCGCGTGATCTCGGGCAACTTCCTCACCGCGCGCCCGGTCGGCATCGTCGACGGCATCGATTTCATCTACAGCGGCGTGGTGCGCAAGGTCGATGCCACGGCGATCCGCCGGGCCATCGACACCGGCGCGGTGGTGCTGCTGTCGCCGTTCGGGTTTTCGCCGACCGGCGAGGCGTTCAACCTGACGATGGAGGACGTGGCCACGTCGACCGCCGTTGCCTTGCAGGCCGACAAGTTGATGTTCGTCACCGAAGTGCCGGGTGTACGCGAAAACACCGAGGATCCCAACAGCGCGATCGACACCGAGTTGGCGCTGGCCGACGCCGAGCGGCTGCTCGCCGCGCTGCCCGACCCCACCCAGCCGAGCGACATCGCGTTCTACCTGCGTCACTGCGTCAAGGCTTGCCGCGGCGGCGTGGAACGTTCCCACATCCTGCCGTTCGGCGTCGACGGCGCGCTGCTGCAGGAGGTGTACACGCACGACGGCATCGGCACGATGGTCGTCGACGAGAAGCTCGAGAGCCTGCGCGAAGCGACCAGTGACGACGTCGGCGGCATCCTGCAGCTGATCGAGCCGTTCGAGCGCGACGGGACCTTGGTGCGGCGCGAACGCACGGAGATCGAGCGCGACATCGCCAACTACACCGTGATCGAGCACGACGGCGTGATCTTCGGCTGCGCGGCGCTCTATCCCTATCCCGAGGCTTCGACGGCGGAGATGGCTGCCCTCACGGTCAGCCCTCAGGTGCAGGGCCAGGGCGACGGCGACCGCATCCTCAAACGCGTCGAGCAGCGCGCGCGCGGGATGGGCCTGGCCAGCATCTTCGTGCTGACCACCCGCACGATGCATTGGTTCATCAAACGCGGCTTCCAGCCGGCCGATGCCGACTGGCTGCCCGAGGCGCGCAAGCGCAAGTACAACTGGGACCGGCGCTCACAAGTGCTGGTGAAGCATCTCAAATGATCTCGAACGGAGCCCCGACATGACTCGCATGGTGCAGTGCGTCCATCTGAAGAAGCAAGCCGAAGGCCTGTCGTATCCGCCCTACCCTGGCGAACTCGGCAAGCGGATCTACGACAACGTCAGCAAGGAGGCCTTCGAACTCTGGAAGAAACACCAGACGATGTTGGTCAACGAGAACCGGCTCAACCTGGCCGATGCGCGTGCGCGGCAGTACCTGGCGCGGCAGATGGAGCAGTTCTTCTTCGGTGACGGCGGCGACAAACCCGCGGGGTATGTTCCGCCGGCCGCATGACGCAACGAGACAAATACGAATCATTCGCATTTGATGCTACACTTCATGGAAACCAGCCACTTCCATGGAGTTCCCGATGTCTGTGTTTCCCACTCTCGCCGCGGTGGTCATCGCCGGTGCGTTGACCAGCAATGCGATGGCCCAGCCGGCGGCATTGAACTTGTACTCGGCACGGCACTATCAGACCGATGAGGCGCTGTACGACAACTTCACGAAAGCCACCGGCATCAAGATCAACCGCGTCGACGCCGACGACGCCGGCATCCTTGCACGGCTGAAGACCGAAGGCAGCGCCAGCCCGGCCGACGTGATTCTGCTGGTCGACGCCGCCCGGCTCTGGCGAGCGGAAGTCGACGGATTGTTCCAGCCGGTTCACAGCAAGCTATTGCAGGACAGGATTCCGGCGCAGTTGCGCGGCAAAGACGACGGCCAGGGATCGCAGTGGTATGGTTTCTCGACGCGCGCGCGTGTCGTCGTCTACAACAAGGCTGCAGTCAAACGGGACGACGTCGATACCTACGAGGAACTGGCGGATCCCAAAAACAAGGGACGCTTGTGCACGCGGTCCGGGTCGCACCCATACAACCTGTCCTTGTTCGGCGCGATGTATGAACATCTGGGCCCGAAGGCCGCGGAGATCTGGCTCTCCGGGTTGGTGTCAAACATGGCGCGGGCGCCCAAAGGTGGCGATACCGACCAGATCCGCGCCGTCGCGAGCGGTGAATGTGGCATCGCGCTGACCAATACCTACTATTTGGCACGCTTGATGCGCTCTCAGAATCCGGAAGACAAGGCGCAGATGGAAAAAGTGGGAGTCGTCTTTCCGAACCAGGCCAGTTACGGCACGCACGTGAACATCGCCGGTGCAGCGATTGCACGTCATGCCAGGAACAAGGAGGGCGCAATCCGGTTCCTGGAGTATCTGGCCAGCGATACCGCACAGGCCTACTTTGCCGACGGCAACAACGAATGGCCGGCAGTCCGCAGCGTCAAGGTCGAAAATCCTGCATTGCAGGCCATGGGCAGTTTCAAGGGCGAAACAATCCCGGTCTCCACCATCGGTATGAATCAGATCAAAGTCCAACAAATGCTGGATCGAGTCGGCTACAAGTGATGGAAATCAGGATGGATTGCTCTTGCCCGCCGGTGATATATTTCGATCCCCGACGGGCTCACGAGGAATTCAACCATGACGAGTTTGAGCGATTTGCTCGCACAAAAGGCCGCGCTTGAAAAGCAGATTGCCCTGACACAGCGTGAGGAACGCGACAAGGCAATTGCCCAAGTCAAGGCCCTGATGACCGAATATGGCCTGACCGCCGCCGATTTGAGTACACGCCCGGCCAAGCCAACACACGCCGGTGCCAAGGTGGCCGCCAAATACCGCAATGCGGCCACCGGAGATACCTGGAGCGGCCGCGGATTGCAGCCGCGCTGGCTCAAGGCGGCTTTGGCTGCCGGCAAGAGTCTGGGCGACTTCGCGGTATGACTGCACGGTGATCGCGGCAGCGCCGAAGCGCATCGTGCGGGGCTGAGCCTCGCGGTGCGGGGCACCGCGAGGGGTGCATCCGTCCGGCGCGTCTTCGCTAGACTCGCCGCATGATTCCCGCCGGTTTCGTTGCTGAGTTGCTGTCACGCGTCGACATCGTCGACGTGGTCGGCCGCTACGTGCAGTTGAAGAAGGGTGGCGCCAACCTGATGGGCCTGTGCCCGTTTCACGGCGAGAAGTCCCCGAGTTTTTCGGTCAGCCCCGCCAAGCAGTTCTACTACTGTTTCGGCTGCGGCGCGTCAGGCGATGCAATCCGCTTCCTCACCGAGCACACCGGCACCCCTTTTCGCGATGTGGTGGCCGATCTGGCGCAACAGGTCGGCTTGACTGTGCCCGACGACGCGCGCAGCGACGAAGAGCGTCGCGAGGCCGCGCAGTCAAAGGCCCGCCAAGCCACGTTGGCCGACATGCTCGCGCGCGCCGCCGACCACTACCGCAAGCAACTCAAGGCCAGCCCGCGTGCCATCGAGTACCTGAAGGGGCGTGGCCTCACCGGCGAGGTTGCTGCTCGATTCGGTATCGGCTACGCGCCCGAGGGCTGGCGCCCACTGGCCAGCGCCTTTGCGCAGTACGACGATCCCCTGCTCGTCGAGGCAGGCCTGGTGATCGTGCATGGCAATGACGAGACCGACGAAAAACGCTACGACCGCTTCCGCGACCGCATCATGTTCCCGATCCGCTCGGTCCAGGGCGAAACCATCGGGTTCGGTGGCCGTGTCCTCGACCGCGGCGAGCCCAAGTACCTCAATTCGCCGGAGACGCCTTTGTTTGTCAAGGGCCGCGAGTTGTATGGCCAGTTTGAATCACGCGCCGGCATGCGCTCGCGCGGCTACGCGCTGGTGGTCGAGGGGTACATGGACGTGGTCGCACTCGCGCAATCGGGATTCGACAATGCCGTCGCCACTCTGGGGACCGCGTGCACCGAGGAGCATGTGCGAAAGCTGTTCCGCTTCACCGACTCGGTGGTGTTCAGCTTCGATGGCGATGCCGCGGGGCAACGCGCAGCGACGCGCGCGCTGGATGCGGCACTGCCCCATGCCACCGATCTGCGCACGATCCGCTTCCTGTTCCTGCCGCCCGAGCACGATCCCGACTCTTTCGTGAGGGCAGAAGGCGCGGCCGCGTTCGATCAATTCGTCGCGCAGGCCGTGCCCCTGTCGCGCCAGATGGTCACGGTGGCTCGCGAGGGTTGCGATCTCGGGACCCCAGAGGGTCGTGCGCGCTTCGTGACCCAGGCACGACCGCTCTGGGCCGCCCTGCCCGACGGCGCGCTCAAAGGGCAGATGTTGAGTGAATTGACACGGCTGGCAGGCCTGCCGGAACGCGAGCTGCAGACGCAATGGGTGGGTACGGCAGCCAAGCCGTCGGCCCGCGATGGCGGCCGCGCGGGCGGGCACGCCAAGACGACCATCGGCGCCGGGGGGCGCCGGCTTTGCCGTCACGCGCAGGGCACCGCGGCGCCCCGAGGATCGAATCGTCACCTTGTTGCTGCTGCAGGCCGTCTGGTGGGACCGCCTCACCGCGGAAGACCACGAACTGCTGCACGCCCTGCCCGCACCCTACGGCGACCTGCTGGCGTGGCTCGAGCGGGACATCGTCGAGCACGGCCCGCGGCCTTGGGCAGCGATTCGCACCGCCCTGGCCGCGGACGCGGCGCTGGCACCGTCGGTGGCGGCACGCGACGTCGCTGATGCGGACGATTTCGACGCCGACTTCACCGATCTGCGGCGCCTGCTCGACGGCCGCCTGATCGAGGCGCTGCGGGCTGAGCAGTCTGAAATCGTGCACGCAGCGTCGAGCGACCCCACGGTCGGTGAAAGGTACCGTCGATTGGGGCAGCGCATCGCGCAACTCAGCACGCGGCAAAGGGATGAGGCGGCGAACGCCGCTGCGAGGTGAGACGGTTTTTTGACGGCTAGTCAGTATTCGACGATAATTCCCTGTTTATTGTCGCGACGGCAAGAGTGATAGCAGCACCTCCGGGCCCCGGCCACCCATGACACGGGTAAATCCATCGGCCACCCTCACCCGCAAGGACTGCACCCCTGGAAGTCACGCCAGCTTGCCCGCCGGACGTCCCCATCCTGCCCGATTGGCGCAGCCTCAGGCCGCGTCGCGCTGACCGGCGCGACGCGCGAAGGTTGGTCGATGCCGCGCAGCATTGGCGTCCCGCACACTGACCCGCCGCCAATTCCGAATGTCCCTCCGAGTCCGCCAGCGAGGATACGCATGACTGCCAAGAAGACCGCCGCCCCTTCACCCGCCAAGTCCGCCAAGGCAAGCAGCAAGCCCGGCGCCGACGGAAGACCCGTCAAAAAGAGCGGCACCGCGCAAGCGCCCGCCGCCAAGACTCCGGCCAAGACCGCAACGCCGGGCAAGGCCGCAGCCACCAAGCCAGTGGCGAAGGCAGCCGTGAAGGCGGGCGCGAAGCCCATTGAGGACGCAAAGGCCAAGAAGGGCGGCAAGCCCACGGGCAGCGCCAAGGTCGGACCGGCCGGCAAGAAAGAAGACGTCCGCGACGAGGACTTTGTCGACATCGAACCGACCTCGAAGCCGATCCCGAAGGCGAATCGGCGGACGAAGGCGAAGGCAAGGCCAAGGCCAAGCCGCTGCGCATGAAGGTATCGCGCGCCAAGGAGCGCGCGCTGATGCGCGAATTCGGTCTGGACGAGACACAACTGACCGAAGAAGAAGTCGCCAAACGCCGCCAGGAGCTGAAGACGCTCATCAAGATGGGCAAGACGCGCGGCTTTCTGACGCATCAGGAGATCAACGACCACCTGCCCGAGAAACTGGTCGACAACGAAATCCTCGAGGCCATCGTGTCGATGCTGAACGACATGGGCATCGCGGTCTACGAGCAGGCGCCCGATGCGGCGACGCTGCTGATCGCCGGCGGCACGACCACGACCGCCACCGAGGAGGAAGCGGAGGAGGCGGCCGAGGCGGCGCTATCGACCGTCGACTCCGAGTTCGGCCGCACCACCGATCCCGTGCGCATGTACATGCGCGAAATGGGCACGGTGGAGCTGCTGACGCGCGAAGGCGAAATCGAGATCGCCAAGCGCATCGAGGGCGGCCTGCAGTACATGATGCAGGCGATCAGTGCCTCGCCGACGACCATCGCCGAGATCCTGACGCTCGCGGCCAAGATCCGCGCCGGCGAGATGACCATCTCCGAGGTCGTCGACGGCTTCGTGGCCGAGGACGAGGCCGACGATTACGTGGCCGAGGAAGACTTCGACGAGTTCGACGAGGAAGACGACGACGACGGCCAGGGTGGCAGCAAGGCTCTGACCAAGAAACTGGAGGAACTGAAGAACGCGGCGCTGGTGAAATTCGACGCCCTCAGCACGCATTTCGACAAGATGCGCAAGGCCTACGAGAAGGACGGCTACCAGTCGCCCTCGTACAACCGCGCGCAAATGGCGGTGAGCGCCGAGATCATGAGCATCCGCTTCACGGTCAAGACGATCGAGAAGCTGTGCCACATCCTGCGCTCGCAGGTCGACGACGTGCGCCGCTACGAGCGCGAACTGCGCAAGATCGTGGTCGACAAGTGCGGGATGCCGCAGGACCACTTCATCAAGAGCTTTCCGCCCAATTCGATGAACCTGAAGTGGGCCGAGAAGGAAATTGCTGCCGGCAAGACCTACAGCACGGTGCTTACCCGCAACCTGCCGGCGGTGCAGGAACTGCAGCAGAAACTGATCGACCTGCAGGCCCGCGCGGTGGTGCCGCTGGAAGACCTGAAGCAGATCAACAAGAAGATGAATGCCGGCGAGAAGGCCTCGCGCGACGCCAAGAAGGAGATGATCGAGGCCAATTTGCGCCTGGTGATCTCGATCGCCAAGAAGTACACCAACCGCGGGCTGCAATTCCTCGACCTGATCCAGGAAGGCAACATCGGCCTGATGAAGGCGGTCGACAAGTTCGAATACCGCCGCGGCTACAAGTTCTCGACCTACGCCACGTGGTGGATCCGCCAGGCGATCACGCGCTCGATCGCCGACCAGGCGCGCACCATCCGCATCCCGGTGCACATGATCGAGACGATCAACAAGATGAACCGCATTTCGCGCCAGCACCTGCAGGAGTTCGGCTACGAGCCCGATGCACCGACACTGGCCGAGAAGATGGAGATCCCCGAGGACAAGATCCGCAAGATCATGAAGATCGCCAAGGAGCCGATCTCGATGGAGACGCCGATCGGCGACGACGACGACTCGCACCTGGGCGACTTCATCGAGGACACCAACAACGTGGCCCCGGTCGACGCCGCGATGCAGGCCGGCCTGCGCGACGTGGTCAAGGACATCCTCGACAGCCTGACGCCACGCGAGGCCAAGGTGCTGCGCATGCGCTTCGGCATCGAGATGAGCACCGACCACACGCTCGAAGAGGTCGGCAAGCAGTTCGACGTCACGCGCGAGCGCATCCGCCAGATCGAAGCCAAGGCGATCCGCAAGCTCAAGCACCCGAGCCGCTCCGACAAGCTCCGCACCTACCTTGACAACCTCTGACGCCTGGCGCGGGCCACGCATCACGGGCCATGTTCGTCACGGGCGACGCTAAACTCGCGGGCGCATGACTCGCATCGCTGAACGAACCGTCCTGTTTGCCGACCTGCGCGGCAGTACCTCGCTGTACGAACGTCTGGGCAACGCCGAGGCGACGTCGGTGGTCACGCATACCGTCACCGAGCTCGGGCGCAGCGTCGTCGACAGCAGCGGGCAGGTGGTCAAGACGCTGGGCGACGGCCTGATGGCCGTGTTCGAGACCCCGACGCACGCTGTGCAGGCCGCGGGGCAGATGCACGAGGCGTTGGAGCGCCTGGTCACCCGCGGCAGTGCGCACGGCGCCTCGCCCGGCTTGCGCGCGCTGCGCTTGCAGGTGGCGCTGGCGCGCGGCGAAATCGTCGAGATGGGCGGTGACTGTTTCGGCGATGCGGTCAACGTTGCCGCGCGCTTGCTCGATCATGCCGGCGACAACGAAACCCTTCTCACCGAGGAGGTGTTTGCCGGCCTTCCGCGCGATCAGCAGTTGCGCTTTCGCAGCCTTGATTGGATGCACTTGCGTGGCCGTGCCGAGCCGGTGCACGTTCACCTGCTCGGAGGCAAGCGGCCGGCCAGTGACGTGGTGGTAACGGCGTTCGGGGCGGTCGCCCCCGCGGCGGAGGCCGACGGCATCCGGCTGCAATGGCAGCGCGTGAGCCGCGTCTATTCCAGTCTGCAGCTCCCTGTGGTGCTCGGACGCAGCCCGCAGAGCGCGTTCTGCGTCGACGATGCCCGCGTGTCGCGCCAGCATGCGCGCCTCGACTGGCACGGCAGCGTCTTCTCACTGGCCGATCTCAGCTACAACGGCACCTACGTACGCTTCGCCAACGAGGAGGAAGTCGTCAGCCTTCGCCGCGGCACCTGCACGTTGCACGGCAGCGGTGTGATCGGCCTCGGCGGCTCGCCGGCGGATCCGACATCGGCCACGGTGCGTTTTGAAGTCGTGCACCTCGCCGACACGCAGCCGCACGACCCCGCGGAGTGGCGTTGAAGCTGCGCTGAAGCGGCGACCCCGGTGCAGCGCATCGGCGACAATGCTCGCCCATGCCCCTGCCGAGCCGCTACCGAACCGAACCTTCCCTACCGCACGGCACCCCCGCACGCACGGCGATCTTGCTCGTCAATCTCGGCACACCCGACGAGCCGACCGCTCCGGCTTTGCGGCGCTACCTGGCCGAGTTCCTGAGCGATCCGCGCGTGGTGGAGATCCCGCGCCTGCTGTGGTGGTTGATCCTGCACGGCGTCATCCTGCGCGTGCGCCCAGCCAAGTCGGCGGCGAAGTACGCGAGCATCTGGACCGCTGCCGGGTCCCCGCTGGGCGCCTGGACTGCCAAGCAGGCCACATTGCTCCAAGGCTACCTTGGCGAGCGCGGCCACGCGCCGCCGTCGCTGGTGGTGCGCCACGCAATGCGCTACGGTCAACCATCGATCGCCAGCGTGCTCGATGAGCTCAAAGCGGCCAATGCGACGCGTATCCTGGTGCTGCCGCTCTATCCGCAATACGCGGCTGCCACCACCGCCAGCGTCAACGACGCGGTGATGACGTGGATGCTGGCGCAACGCCGCCAGCCCGAACTGCGCATGGTCAACCACTATCACGACGACGCCGGCTACATCGACGCCTTGGCGCAACGGGTCCTTGGGCACTGGATGAGCCACGGCCGCGGCAAGCGCCTGGTGCTCAGTTTCCACGGCGTGCCCGAGCGGTCCTTGCAGTTGGGCGATCCATATCACTGCGAGTGTCACAAGACCGCGCGCCTGCTCGGTGAACGTCTCGGGCTGGGCAAGGATGAACTGCTGGTCACCTTCCAGAGCCGCTTCGGCCGCGCCAAGTGGCTGACGCCCTACACCGAGCCTACGCTCGTGTCATTGGCGGCGCAGGGCATCAAGCAGGTCGATGTGATGTGCCCCGGCTTCGCCGCCGACTGCCTGGAGACCCTCGAAGAGATCGATCAAGAGGCCCGAGCTGCGTACCTGGCGGCAGGCGGCCAAGCCTTCCACTACATCCCCTGCCTGAACGACCAGCACGAGTGGATCACCGCGCTGGCCGCGATCGCCATCCGAAACCTGCAGGGCTGGGACACGACGAGCGCGCCTTCAGAGGCCGGGGCGCTGGTTGCGCAGCGCGCCCGTGCACAGGCCCTGGGCGCGAAGGTCTAGGGCCCCCGCGCGCGCAGCAGACGCGCGACGCGCGGCAAGATCAGCACGGCCACCACCACGGCTAACAGCGCCAGCGACATCGGCCGCTCTACGAACACGCCCCACTTGCCTTCTCCGATCGACAGCGCGTTGCGCATCTGCGCCTCGGCCATCGGCCCGAGGATCATGCCGACGATGATCGGCGCCGACGGGATGTCGAACCGCCGCACCAGCACGCCCAGCACGCCCACCGCATACATCAAGACCAGGTCGAAGGCACTCTGGCGCATGCCGTACACCCCCACAGTCGCGAAGATCAGGATGCCGGCATACAGCTGCGGCTTCGGGATCTTCAGCAGCTTGACCCACAGCCCGACCAACGGCAGGTTCAGCACCAGCAGCATCACGTTGCCGATATACAGCGACGCGATCAGCGCCCAGACCAGACTCGACGAGGTCTGGAACAACTGCGGGCCGGCGTTGATGCCGTAGTTCTGGAATGCGCTGAGCAGGATCGCCGTCGTCACCGAGGTCGGAATGCCCAGCGTGAGCAACGGCACCAGCGTCCCCGTGACCGCGGCATTGTTCGCCGCTTCCGGGCCGGCCACGCCTTCGATCGCGCCGGTGGTGCCGAACTCTTCCTGGTAACGGCTCAGCTTGCGCTCGACGCCGTAGCTCAGAAAGGTCGGGATCTCGGTGCCGCCGGCAGGAATCGTGCCGAACGGGAACCCGAGCGCGGTGCCGCGCAGCCAGGCCGGCCACGAACGCTTCCACTCCAGCCTGGTCATGTGGACCTTGCCCATGGTGTTGAGCGACGACACCGAGCGTCCTTCGTAGAGCGCGGTATACAGGCACTCACCGACCGCGAACAGGCCCACCGCGACCAGCACGACCTCGATCCCGTCCATGAACTCCGGCACGCCGCCGGTGTAGCGCACCTGACCCGTGATCTGGTCGACGCCGACCAGGCCCACGGCGAGGCCGAGGAAGAGGCCGGTCATGCCACGCAACGTGCTCTTGCCGAGCACCGCGCTGACCGTCGTGAACGCGAGCAGCATCAGCATGAAGTACTCGGGCGGGCCGAGCCGCACCGCATATTCGGCGACGATGGGCGCGAACAGCGTCACCAGCACGGTCGCAATCGTGCCCGCGACAAAGGAACCGATCGCCGACGTGGCCAGCGCTGCGCCGGCGCGGCCGCTCTTGGCCATCTTGAAGCCTTCGAGCGCGGTCACCATCGTGCCGGTTTCGCCCGGCGTGTTGAGCAGGATCGAGGTGGTCGAGCCGCCGTACATCGCGCCGTAGTAGATGCCGGCGAAGAAGATCATCGACGCGGTCGGCTCGACCTGCGCCGTGATCGGCAGCAGCATCGCCACCGTCACGGCCGGGCCGATGCCCGGCAGCACGCCGATGGCGGTGCCGAGCGCGCAGCCGACGAAGGCCCACATCAGGTTGATCGGCGTGCCGGCCGTCATGAAGCCGGCCAGCAACTGGTTCCAGATGTCCATCACAGCCACCCGGTCCCGGTCAATCCCGGCAGATTGATGGACAGCAGCTTCGTGAACACCCAGTACGCAGGTGCGGCAATCAGGGAGCCGGTCACGAAATCCATCACCACCTGTCGCGGCCTGCCCGCGGCCTTGCCCTCGGAGATGCGCAGGCCCCGCACGGCGAGCATGAAGCACAGCGTACAGCTGAGGATGAAGCCGATGGTCGTGATCAGCGCCGCATTGGCGAGCACGCCGGCCGAGATCCAGCCGAAGGCCCACCAGTCACCACGTTCGGCACCCGACGGCTCCTCCATGGTGCGGAAACCGCCTCGCCGGGCCTCGTAGACCAGCCAGCCGCCGCAGATCAGCAGCACGATGGCCACCACCCACGGCAGGAAGTTGGGCCCGACGCCGGCATAGCCGGCGGTCGACGGAATCATCGTGGCGCCGACTGCGATCAGCAGGCCGACCACCAGCACAACGACACCAACCAGGCTCTGGTGCAGCGTCCGCGATGCAGGATCGATCATGGGGCTCGCCTCCAAAAGGGAACGGGGCGGGTCCCGAGCGGCCCTCGCCCCGTGTCGCGGCATGGTTTGCCGCAGGTCAGACCATGCCGGCCTTGACCATCGTCGCGCGCAGGCTGGCGAAGTCGCGGTCGACGAAGTCCTCGAACTCCTTGCCCGTCATCAGCGCGGGGGTCCAGCCGTTCTTCTCGAGCGCCTCGGCCCAGGCCTTGGTCTTCGTGGCCTTGACGACCATCTCCGTCAGCGCCTTGCGTTGCGCGTCGGTGATGCCGGCCGCGCCGTAGACGCCGCGCCAGTTGCCAATGACGACATTGATCCCCTGCTCCTTCAGCGTCGGCACGTCGATGCCCTTTAGGCGCGCTTCGGAGGTGACGCCGATGGCCTTCATCTTGCCGGCCTCGATGTACTGCTGGAACTCGCTGTAGCCGCTGCCGCCGACGGTCACGTTGCCGCCCAGGATCGCCGCCGTCGCCTCGCCGCCGCCGCGGAAAGGCACATAGTTGATCTTGGCCGCGTCGATGCCCAGCTCGCGCGCGATCATGGCCGCGGCAATGTGCTCGGTGGAGCCTCGCGAGCCGCCGCCCCATTTGACGCTGCCCGGGTCCTTCTTGAGCTGCGCGATCACGTCGGCCATGCTCTTGTGCGGCGAGTTCGTCGGCAGCACGAAGACGTTGTATTCGCTGGTCAGGCGTGCCAGCGGGGTCAGCTGGGTCACGGAGACCGGTGGCTTCTGCGTGATGATGCCGCCCAGCATCACCGCACCCATCACCATCAGCGAGTTCGGATCGCCCTTGGCGGCGTTGTAGAACTGCGCCAGGCCGATCGCGCCGGCGGCGCCGCCCTTGTTGTCGTAGGTGACGGAGCTGGCGACGCCGGCATCCTGCAGCGCCTTGCCGAGTGCGCGGCCGGTGGTATCCCAGCCGCCGCCGGGGTTGGCCGGAATCATCATTTTCACGGCCAGCGCCGCGCGCGCCGACATCGGCAGCGCAGCAACTGCGGCCAGGGCCGCCATCGATTTCAGGAAGGTCTCTCGGCGCATGGATATTCCCCTTCGGTTGTGCAGGTGGCGGGAATGGTCGCGCCCGATGCTGTCAGATCGCTGTCCGGGAGCCTAGGGCAAGTGCTAGGGTATGCGCCGTGAAGCTGCTCCTCATCGAAGACGACCCGGCGATGCAGGCCACGCTGCGGCGCAGCTTCGAGCGCCGCCACATGCAGGTGGTGACGTGCAGCGATGGCGCGCGCGCGCTCGATCGTTGGCGCGCCAGCGTGCCCGACGTCGTCGTGCTCGATCTCAGCCTGCCCGGCATCGACGGCCTGCAGGTGCTGGCCGCGGCCCGCGCCGAGGGCCTGCGCACCCCGGTGATGATCCTCACGGCACGCGGCACCGTCGGCGACCGCATCCTGGGCCTCAACCGCGGCGCCGATGACTACCTGCCCAAGCCGTTCGACCTCGATGAGCTCGAGGCGCGGGTACGTGCGCTGGCGCGGCGCATGGCGACAGGAGGGGTCAGCGAGGCCGAATTCTGCGGCCTGCGCTGCGACCCTGAAAGCGGAGCGATCTACCACCGCGGCGAAGCGCTGGAACTGGCGCCGCGCGAAGCCGCCCTGCTGCGCGCGTTGCTGGCGCGGCCCGGCCACGCCGTGGCCAAGGAACGTCTGTTCGAGCTGGTCTTTCCCGGCGAGGCCGACGTGCAGCACGAAGCGGTCGAGGTCGTGGTCTACCGGCTGCGCCGCAAGCTCGTCGACACCGGCGCATCGGTGATTACCTTGCGCGGCCTGGGCTACCTGCTGAAGGCGGCGCCTTGAAGATCCGGCAGTTGTCACTGCGCAGCCATCTGCTGCTCGGCATCCTGCTGCCGCTGCTCGCCCTCATCGCGGTCAATACGGTGAGCCTGTATCGCCAAGCACTGCACGCGGCCGACACGGCCTACGATCGCACGCTGCTGGCCTCGGCCAAGTCGATCGGCGAGTTGCTGTCGGTGGTCGGCAGCGGTGACCAGGCCCAATTGGCAGCCACGGTGCTGTATGCGACGCTGGAGCCGTTCGAGGCCGACAACCGCAGCCGCATCTTCTACAAGGTCACCGGTTTCCACGGTGAGATGGTGTCGGGCTTCTACGACCTGCCCGCGTGGCGCGGGCGACTGCCGGATCGCGGCCCGTACGCCGCCTTGGTCGACTTCTACGACGACCGCTACCGTGGCGAGCCGGTTCGCGTTGCGGTGCTGCTGCAGCCGGTGGCCGGACAATCGGGCCAGGGCATGGCGACGATCCAGGTCGCCGAGACGCTCGAGTTGCGACAGACGCTGGCGCGGCAGATCCTGTTCGACACGCTGTGGCGGCAAGCGGCATTGGTCGCGTTGATCGCGCTGGTGGTGGTGTTGGTGGTGCAGCGCGCGACACGCCCGGTGCGCGAGCTCAGCGCGCAGCTTCGCTCGCGCACCGAAGGCGACCTGGCGCCGGTGGATGCGCCGCAGGCGCCGCGCGAGCTACTGCCGCTGGTCGAGGCCACCAACCAGGTGATGGCGCGGCTGAAGCACCTGCTCGAGCACCAGAAGCGTTTCGTGCGCGATGCGTCGCACCAGCTGCGCACGCCGCTGGCGGTGCTGAAGGCGCAGGTGCAGTCGGCGCAGCGCGGCGACGTCGAACCGGGCCAGGCGCTGGCCGAGATCAGCGACACCGTCGAGCGTGCGACACAAGTCGCCAATCAGATGCTGGCCCTGGCCAAGGTCGAGCAGTTGCGCCAACAGGGCGATGCCGGCGTGCTGGACTGGGCCGAAGTGGCGCGCACGGTGGCCTTGGAGCTGGCCCCACTGATCGCCGAGCGACAGCTCGACTTCGACATCGAAACGGTGCCGGCGTGGGTGCGCTCGCACGACTGGGCGCTGCGCGAGCTGACGCGCAATCTGTTGCACAACGCCATCAAGCACACGCCGCGGCAAGGCCGGCTGTCGGTGCGATTGGTCGCCGCGGGACGGATGGCCGCGCTGACGATTGCCGATAGCGGGCCGGGCATCGCGCCCGAGTTGCGCCAACGCCTGTTCCAGCCGTTCTCGGCAGGCAACGTGCGCAGCGGTTCGGGCCTCGGCCTGGCGATCTGCGTCGAAATCGCCGGCTCGCTCGGCGGCAGCATCGCCCTCGACGACCGCCTTCAGGGCCATCGCGTCGAGGGCCTGGACGCGATCGTCCAGTTGCCTTTGGCGGACAATCCGCCCTGATGGAGATGGTCAACAACGATGCGCGGCTGCGCCTGGACAAGTGGCTCTGGGCCGCGCGGCTTTACAAGACCCGCTCGCTCGCGGCCCAGGCCGTCGACCAGGGGCGCGTCACCGTCAACGGCCAACCCGCCAAGGCGGCACGCGAGTTGCGCGTCGGCGACTGCGTCGCAGTGCGTCAAGGCGCGCTGCAGCGCACATTGCAGGTGTTGGCGCTGAGCGCGATGCGCGGCCCGGCGCCGGTGGCCCAGACGCTGTACGCGGAGACGGCACAAAGCGTGACCGAGCGCCAGCGCGCCGCTGAGGCGCGTCGCCTGGCGCCCGAACCGGCCCGGACGATCGAACAGGGCCGCCCGACCAAGCGCGACCGGCGCGAGATCGAACGCAGCCAGGTGCAATGGCAGCGCTGGAGCGCGTCGATCGACGACCAGTGAGGTCGCGCTGGTGGCAGCTCTGCGCCAGCGTGCGTGGCAACTTGGTCACAGGCCGTGGCGCCGACCGCATGGACCGCAAGGCTCCCTCTTGAAGTCGCGGAATTGGTCCCCAATATCCAAGCGGTCAATTCTTCTTCTCACCCTTCCCGCCTATGACCGTCCCGGAGAACGACCTCGCGGCACCCTCGCCCGTTGCCCCCCCTGCCGGCGCGCCCGCCGATGTGCAGGCCGAAACCAGCGCCGAGGCCCAGTTGAGCGAATTGCAGGGCCGATTGGCCGAGATCAACGATGCTTTCCTGCGCGCTCGGGCCGACGCCGAGAACACACGCCGCCGCGCCGAGGAGGAGATGTCCAAGGCCCGCAAGTACGCTGTCGAGTCGTTTGCCGAGAGCCTGCTGCCGGTCATGGACAGCCTGCAGGCGGCCATCGCGCAGCCCGATGCGGCCACCGCCCAGGTGCTCGAAGGCGTGCATGCCACGCTGCGCCAGTTGACCGCCGCGCTGGAGCGCAACAAGGTGATCGAGATTGCCCCGCCGGCCGGCACCAAATTCGACCCGCGCCAGCACCAGGCGATCAGCGTCGTGCCCGCCGAGCAGGAGGCCAACACCGTCGTGGCCGTGCTGCAGAGAGGCTACCTGATCAGCGACCGGATACTGCGGCCGGCGTTGGTGACGGTCGCAGCACCGAAGTGAAACGGCATGGATGCTGAAACGAGCCATCGGCAGGCTTGAAAGCCGCCAAGTTATCCACAACTCGAAGACAACCGAATTCTTCTTTCAGGAGCACAGAACATGGGCAAGATCATCGGCATCGACCTCGGAACGACCAACTCCTGCGTCGCGATCATGGAGGGCAACACCACCAAGGTGATCGAGAACAGTGAAGGTGCGCGCACCACGCCGTCGATCATCGCGTACCAGGACGATGGTGAGATCCTGGTTGGCGCGTCGGCCAAGCGCCAGGCGGTGACCAACCCGAAGAACACGCTGTATGCAGTGAAGCGGTTGATCGGCCGCAAGTTCACCGAGAAGGAAGTGCAAAAGGACATCGACCTGATGCCCTACAAGATCGCCGCGGCCGACAATGGCGACGCCTGGGTCGAGGTGCGCGGCAAGAAGTTGGCGCCGCCGCAGGTCAGTGCTGAAGTGCTGCGCAAGATGAAGAAGACCGCCGAGGACTACCTCGGCGAAGAGGTCACCGAAGCGGTGATCACGGTGCCGGCGTATTTCAACGACTCGCAGCGCCAGGCGACCAAGGATGCCGGCCGCATCGCCGGGCTCGATGTCAAGCGCATCATCAACGAGCCGACCGCGGCCGCGCTGGCGTTTGGCCTGGACAAACATGGCAAGGGCGACCGCAAGATCGCGGTGTTCGATCTCGGCGGCGGCACGTTCGACATCTCGATCATCGAGATCGCCGATGTCGAGGGCGAGATGCAGTTCGAGGTGCTGTCGACCAACGGCGACACCTTCCTCGGCGGCGAGGACTTCGACCAGCGCATCATCGATTACATCGTGACCGAGTTCAGGAAGGACCAGGGCGTCGACCTGACCAAGGATGTGCTGGCCCTGCAGCGCCTGAAGGAAGCCGCCGAGAAGGCGAAGATCGAGCTCTCCAACAGCACGCAGACCGACGTCAACCTGCCCTACATCACGGCCGACGCGTCGGGCCCGAGGCACCTGAACATCAAGCTCACGCGTGCCAAGCTCGAGTCGCTGGTCGACGAATTGATCGAGCGCACGATCGAGCCCTGCCGCATTGCAGTGAAGGACGCCGGCGTCAAGCTCGACGACATCGACGACGTGATCCTGGTCGGTGGCATGACGCGCATGCCCAAGGTGCAGGAGAAGGTCAAGGCCTTCTTCGGCCGTGAGCCGCGCAAGGACGTCAACCCCGACGAAGCCGTGGCCGTGGGTGCCGCGATCCAGGGCCAGGTGCTGGGCGGCGACCGCAAGGACGTGCTGCTGCTCGACGTGACGCCGCTGTCGCTGGGTATCGAGACACTCGGCGGCGTGATGACCAAGATGATCAAGAAGAACACCACCATCCCGACCAAGTTCAGCCAGGTGTTCAGTACGGCCGACGACAACCAGCCGGCGGTGACGATCAAGGTCTACCAGGGCGAGCGCGAAATGGCCGCGGGCAACAAGAGCCTGGGCGAATTCAACCTCGAGGGGATTCCGCCGGCCGCGCGTGGGCTGCCGCAGATCGAGGTGGCGTTCGACATCGACGCCAACGGCATCCTGCACGTGCATGCCAAGGACAAGGGTACCGGCAAGGAAAACAAGATCACCATCAAGGCCAACTCGGGTCTGTCGGAGGAAGAGATACAGAAGATGGTCAAGGACGCCGAGTTGAACGCGGCCGAGGACCACAAGAAACTGGAACTCGTGCAAGCGCGCAACCATGCCGACGCGATGATGCACAACGTCAAGAAGAGCCTGGCCGAGCATGGCAAGGAATTGGGCGACGACGAGAAGGCCAAGATCGAGGCGGCGATCAAGGACGTCGAGGAAGCCCTCAAAGGCGACGACAAGGCGACGATCGAGGCCAAGACCGAAGCGATGATGACGGCCAGCCACAAACTGTCGGAGAAGATGTACGCCGATGTGCAGAAGGCTGCCGAGGCGCAGGGCGCGAGCGCGGGCGCGGGCGAGCCGCCGCATCCCTCGGCGGCCAAGGCCGATGCGGCGGCGGCCGACGACAACGTGGTCGACGCCGAGTTCAAGGAAGTCAAGAAGTGACGTCGCCAGCGGGCCACCGGCCCGCTGCGACTTCTCGCCGCGTTCGAGTTGATGGGCTTC
The DNA here is from genome assembly GCA_963840805.1 of uncultured beta proteobacterium. Lineage (GTDB taxonomy): Bacteria > Pseudomonadota > Gammaproteobacteria > Burkholderiales > Burkholderiaceae_C > CADEEN01. Next base: position 37,772 of record CAWJAJ010000010.1, read on the forward strand.
GCCTGCGGCTCGACGCGGCGGTTCCGTTTGTGATGGATTGAGAGCGTTCATGGCCAAGCGCGACTACTACGAGATCCTCGGCGTGCCGAAGAACGCCTCCGAGGACGACATCAAGAAGGCCTACCGCAAGCTGGCCATGAAGCACCACCCTGACCGCAACCAGGGTGACGATGCGAAGAAATCGGAGGAGAAGTTCAAGGAGGGCAAGGAGGCTTACGAGATGCTCTCCGACGCGCAAAAGCGCGCCGCCTACGACCAGTACGGCCATGCCGGCGTCGACCCCAACATGGGCGGCTTCCGCGGTGGCCCGGGCGGCGAGGGATTTGGCGGCTTTGCCGAAGCGTTCGGGGACATCTTCGGCGACATCTTCGGTGGCGCAGCGGCCGGCGGGGGCCGCCGCGGCGGCGGCCAGCAGGTCTATCGCGGCGCCGACCTGTCGTATGCGCTGGAGATCACGCTCGAGGAGGCGGCGCGTGGCAAGGACACGCAGATCCGCATCCCGAGCTGGGACAGTTGCGATACCTGCCATGGCAGTGGCGCGAAGCCGGGCACCAGTGCCAAGACCTGCCCGCAGTGCAACGGCAACGGGACGGTGCACCTTCGCCAGGGCTTCTTCAGCATTCAGCAGACCTGCCCGCAGTGCCGTGGCGCCGGCAAGATCATTCCCGAGCCCTGCGCCACCTGCCACGGCGCCGGCAAGGTGAAGAAGCAGAAGACGCTGGAGGTGAAGATCCCCGCCGGCATCAACGAGGGCATGCGCATCCGCTCGGCCGGCAATGGCGAACCCGGCAGCAATGGCGGGCCGCCGGGGGACCTCTACATCGAGATCCGCGTTGCCCAGCACGACATCTTCGAGCGCGATGGCGACGACCTGCACTGCACCGTGCCGGTGGGCCTGACCACGGTCGCGCTCGGCGGCGCCATCGAGGTGCCGACGCTGGCCGGCAAGGTCGAGATCGAACTGCCCGAAGGCACCCAGCATGGCAAGACGTTCCGCCTGCGCGGCAAGGGTGTGAAGGGGTTGCGCTCGAGCTACCCTGGCGACCTGTACTGCCACATCTCGGTCGAGACGCCGGTCAAACTGACCGAGCACCAGAAGAAGCTGATGCGCGATCTCGACGAGTCGCTGCGCAAGGGTGGCGAACGCCACTCGCCCGACGCCAAGAGCTGGACCGACCGCGTCAAGGATCTGTTCAAGTAGAGTCCGGCCGCCAGACCCTCCGCTTCAACGGATCTTCAGCTCGCCACGGCGGTAGGCCTGCGACGCCACCTGGTAGTAGCTGATGGTGTCGTCGACCAGTTCCCTGGACAGCGCATCGTCGGGGGCCTCGCGCCCGGTGGCGGCGTCGACCACGCGCGTGCGGCCATTGGGCTTGAGCTCCACGATGCGGCCCTGCTCGTAGTAACCGACCGTCTGATAGTTGGCCATCAGCGCGCGCGGGTGGCTCTGTCCCTCCCGCAGGATGTCGTGGCCGAAGAACTTGCTGCGGTAGCTGAAATTGAGCAGGCCGAGCACCGTGGGAGCAACGTCGATCTGCGACGCGAGGGTGTCGACACGGCCCGGCTTCACGTGGGCCGGCGCGTAGATGACCATCGGGATGAGGTAGTTCTCGGGCGGCAGTTCCTGCCGCCCGCGGCCCTTGTGGGTGTGGTCGGCGACGATCACGAACATCGTGTCGCCAAACCAGGGCTTGCTGCGCGCACGCTCGATGAAATTGCCGATCGCCCAGTCGGTGTACTTCACGCCACCCTCGCGCCCGGTCTTGGACGGGATGTCGATGCGGCCCTCGGGGTAGGTGAACGGCCGGTGGTTGGTCGTCGTCATGACATGCGCGAAGAACTTGACCCCGGCCGCATGACGCTTGTCCAGCTCGCGCAGCGTCAGCGTGAACAGATCCTCGTCGGCCACGCCCCAGATGTTCGCGAAGTGGATCTCTTCGGGCTTCAGGGTCGTGCGGTCGATCACCGTGTAGCCATTGCCGGCGAAGAAAGCATTCATGTTGTCGAAGTAGCCGTAGCCACCGTACAGGTACAACGACTCGTACCCCGCATCCTTGAACACCTCGCCGACGGTGAACAGGTTGGCGTTGTCGGGGCGCTTGACGATGGAGTGTCCCGGCGTGGGTGGCACTGACAGCGTCAGAGCCTCCAGCCCTCGCACAGTGCGCGTACCGGTAGCGTAGAGCTGGGTGAAGAGCAGCCCCTCGCTGGCCAGCTTGTCGGTGAATGGCGTCAGGCCCTGCTTGTTGCCAAAAGCGGCCATGAACTCGGCCGAATAGCTCTCCACCGATACCAGCACGACGTTGAGCAGCTTCTTCGGACCTGGATTGACGATCTCGCGCTCGAACGGTCGCTGCGAGACCTCGGCCTTCAGGCGCGGCCTGGCCAGCTCGTTGGCCAACGTGGCCAGGGCACGCTGGGCGGGCAGCGTCTTGTAGAAGCGGTCGTAGTCGATCTCGTTGGCCCAGAACGCGTGCCAGAAGTCGAAGTAGCCATTGCCGGCGATCTCGTTGGCTTGCGCGTCGCTGGAAAACTCCTTGTAGCGCACGTCGAGTGCGGCGACTGCCGCGAACGGCAGCGCCACCAGCAACCCGGCAGCCACGAGGCGTTCGCGCCCGTGCAGCGGCGCCCGCCAGTGCGGCCGCAGCGCCCGCGCGACGGCCCACCAGATCGCCAGCGACAGCGCGGCGACCGCGGTCAGCAGCACGGGCAGGTTGTACGACTCGCGGATGTTGCCGATGACCTCGTTGGTGTAGATCAGGTAGTCGACCGCGATGAAGTTGAAGCGCGACGCGAACTCGTTCCAGAATGTGAACTCGGAAGCGCCGACGAAGACCATCAGCACCGTCAGCGGCAGCAGCAATGCGAGCACCGTGCTGCGCAGCCCTGCACGGCCGTTAGGCCATGCGACAACCAGCAAGCCGAGCGGCAACAGGAAGAAGGTGGCGACGCCGACATCGAACAGGGTGCCGATGCCCATCGCGGGCAACAATCGCCACGGTGCAAACAGGCCCCATTGGCCGTTGTAGGCCACCAGGCCGATGCGGACCACCGCATTGAAGATCACGAAGGCGAGCAGCAGCACCCATAGCAGGCGCAAGCGGGAGGGGAAGACTCTGGCGATCAAGGGCGGGGACGGTCGGTGAAGACACAATGATGACTGCGAATGCATCATCTCACGCTACGTGATCGCCACATGACCACCCCGACAAAGGCCGAACGCGTGCTGCTGCGACGTGACGTCAGCGTTTGCCTGGCGCTGCTGGCGCTGTTGCTGCTGTGGGATCTGAGTGGCTGGGATCTGGCCATCATGCGGGCCTTTGCCGGCCGGTCGGGATTCGCGTGGCGCGACCACTGGTTCACGACCGTTGTGCTGCACCAAGGTGGCCGGCTGGTGGGCTGGGTGGTCCTGATCGGGTTGATCGTGCAACTGTGGCGGCCGCTGCCGTTTGCCCGCGACCTGCCGGCCTCCGAAAGGCGCTGGTGGCTGGCCACGTGTCTGCTGTGCCTGTTGGTGATTCCGCTGTTGAAGCATGCGAGCCAGACCAGCTGCCCGTGGTCATTGGCCGAATTCGGCGGCACTGCGCGTTATGTCTCGCATTGGCGCCTGGGTACGGCCGACGGCGGTGGCGGCGGGTGTTTCCCATCCGGCCATGCGTCGGCGGCGTTTTCGTTCTTGTCCGGATACTTCGCCCTGCGCCAGCGCCACTCTGTCGCGGCCCAGCGCTGGCTGGCGGCCGTCGTCGTGCTGGGCCTCGTCTTCGGCATCGGCCAGACGCTGCGCGGCGCGCACTACCCGAGCCACACGTTGTGGACGGCGTGGACTTGTCTGGTGTTGACGCTGGCGTCGCATCACGGCTGGCGCACTTGGCGACGTGCCTGAAGCGTGCCTCAGAACAGCGATTGCTGCGCCCGCGATAGCGCCGCGGCGGCCGCCGGCCGGTGGAACTGCGACAGATCGAGCGTGACCCGTTCCCGGTTCATTCCGAGCCGCTGCGTCGCCTTTTCGAAACGCTGCGCCAGCAGTTGCGCCCATACGCCCTGCCCTGTCATGCGTTGGCCAAAGCGGCTGTCGTTATCGCGGCCCCCGCGCATGTCACGCACGCGGGCCATGATGCGCGCTGCGCGGTCGGGAAAATGCGCTTGCAGCCATTGCTGGAACAGCGGGTTGACCTCCCACGGCAAGCGCAGCATGGTCGCGAACGCCGTGCTGGCACCGGCATCTCGCGCCCTCTCGAGCACGCGCTCGAGTTCGGGCTCGTTGAGAAACGGAATCACCGGCGAGACGCTGACGCCAACCGGGATGCCGGCGCGGGCCAGGCGCTCGATCGTCTGCAGCCGCCGCACCGGCGCCGTTGCGCGCGGCTCCATCACTCGCGCCAGCGCGGCGTCGAGGGTCGGAATCGAGACATAGGCCGCGGCCAGCCGCTCGGCGGCCAGCGGCGCCAGCAAATCGATGTCCCGCTCGATGCCGGACGATTTGGTGATGATCGAAAACGGATGCCGGAATGCGGCCAGCACCTCGATCAGCGAGCGCGTGATGCGCAGCCGCCGTTCGGCCGGTTGATAGGCGTCGGTGGCCGAGCCGATGTTCAGCGGCAGCGGTTCGTAGTTCGTGGCGCCGAGCGCCTCGCGCAGCCTTTCTGCGGCGTTGACCTTGGCCACGATGCGAGTCTCGAAATCCAGGCCAGGCGACAGGTTCAGGTAGCTGTGCGTCGGCCGCGCGAAGCAATACACGCAGCCATGTTCGCAGCCGCGGTACGGATTGATCGAAAGGTCGAACGGGATGTCGGGTGAATCGTTGCCCGAGAGGATCGTCTTCACCCGCTGCTCGATGATCTGCGTGCCGGGCGGGGCAGCCTCCTCGCGCACCGACTGTTCGAGCGAGCCCCATCCGTCGTCGACCGACGCGCGGTGCTCACTCGTAAAGCGGTGCTCGATCGCCCAAACCGTACCACGACCCTTGAGGCTGGTGCGCGGCATGAACTTCAAAGGCACGTCGGGCGCGCGGCCGGGCGGCGGGATGTCTTCGTGCATACTGTAAATATATACAGTTTGCACGGGAACACAAGGCAAATGGCTTGGGTCAGTAGGAATCGCTGCCGACACTGCCCGGCGCAAGGTTGTCGAATCGCGTCAGCGGCTTCAGGAAGGTCAGCCTGACGGTGCCGACCGGCCCGTTGCGCTGCTTGCCCACGACGATCTCGGCGACGCCCGGCTCCTTGCTTTCCTTGTTGTAGTAGTCGTCACGGTAGATGAACATGATGACGTCGGCATCCTGCTCGATCGCGCCGGACTCGCGCAGGTCGCTCATCATCGGGCGCTTGTCGTTGCGCGATTCGACGCTGCGATTGAGCTGCGACAGCGCGATCACCGGGCACTGCAACTCCTTGGCGAGTGCCTTCAGGCCGCGCGATATTTCGCCGATCTCGGTGGCCCGGTTCTCGTCGCTCGAACTGCTGCCGCTCATCAGCTGCAGATAGTCGATGACGATCAGCCCGAGCTTGCCGCACTGCCGCGCCTGACGCCGTGCCCGCGCGCGCAGTTCGGCGGAATTGAGTGCCGGCGTCTCGTCGATGAAGAGATTGGCGTTCTTCAGCCGGTCGACGGCTTCACTCAAACGGCCCCACTCGTCGTCGCCAAGCTTGCCGGTGCGCAGGTGGGTCTGGTCGATGCGGCCGAGCGAGCCGACCATGCGCAGCGCCAGTTGCGAGGCGCCCATTTCCATCGAGAACACCGCTACCGGCAGGCCCTCGTGCACCGCCACGTTCTCGGCGATGTTGAGCGCGAACGCCGTCTTGCCCATCGACGGCCGTGCAGCGAGCACGATCAGGTCGCCGGCCTGCAGGCCCGCGGTCATGCGGTCGAGGTCATAGAAGCCGGTGCGCACGCCCGTCACTTCCTCGGCGCCGTTCTCGTGCAGCTCGGTGACACGGTCGATCAGCTGTACGACCAGCTGATCCATGCTCTGGAAGCCCTGCTTGGTGCGCGAGCCCTCCTCGCCGATCTTGAAGATGCGGCCTTCGGCCTCGTCGAGGATCTGGCTCACCGCCCGCCCCTGCGGGTTGAAGGCGTTGGTGGCGATCTCGTCGCTGGCTTCGATCAGCTTGCGCAGGATCGCCCGCTCGCGGACGATCTCGGCATAGCGGCGCAGGTTGGCCGCACTCGGCACGCTTTGCGCCAGCGCGTTCAGGTAGGCGATGCCGCCACACTCCTCGGCCTTGCCCAGGCTCTGCAATTGCTCGTATACCGTGATCACGTCGGCTGGCTTGCTGGCATTGACCAGCGCGCCGACCGCGGCATAGATCGCCTTGTGCTCGTAGCGATAGAAATCGGAATCGGTCAGCAGGTCACCGGCGCGGTCCCAGGCGCTGTTGTCGAGCAGCAGGCCACCGAGCACGCTCTGCTCGGCCTCGATCGAGTGCGGTGGCACGCGCAGGCGCGCGACCTCGTCGTCGCGTGGAGTGTTGTCGCGGGAAGTGAAAACAGCGGACATCGTGTGCACGCGATGATAAGACCCGGCTCACGCCACGGGTGTGCGCAAGTCTGTGGATGGAGGCGGGAAATCGCGGGATAACCGCGCCGGCGCAAGACAAAGGGCCGGCGACTGCCGGCCCTTCGAGGTTGTGCGCCGCGCGCGTGTCAGTCGACTTCGCCGACCACCACCACGTTGATGTCGGCCTGCACGTCGCTGTGCAGCGACACCGTCACGGTCTGCTCGCCGACCGTCTTCAGGGGGCCGTTCGGCATGCGAATGCCGGCCTTGGCCACGTCGAAGCCGAGTTTCTTCAGGCCTTCGGCGATGTCGGCATTGGTAACCGAGCCGAACAGGCGGCCGTCGACGCCGGCTTTCTGCGAGATCGAGATGGTCTTGCCGGTCATCTTTTCGGCCAGCGCCTGTGCGGCGGCGAGCTTGTCGGAGGCCACCTTTTCCAGTTCGGCGCGTTTGGCTTCGAATTCCTTGATCGCAGCGTCGGTCGCGCGGCGCGCCTGGCGCTGTGGGATCAGGAAGTTGCGGGCGAATCCGTCCTTGACCTTGACGACATCGCCGAGGTTGCCGAGGTTGGCTACTTTTTCCAGCAGGATGACTTGCATGGTGGTGTGCTCCTCAGGCCTTGTGCTGGTCGCTGTACGGCAGCAGCGCCAGGAAGCGTGCACGCTTGATCGCGGTCGTCAGCTGGCGCTGGAAGAAGGCGCGCGTGCCGGTCAGGCGAGCCGGCGTGATCTTGCCGTTCTCACCGACGAAGTCGCGCAGCGTGTCGACGTCCTTGTAGTCGATCCGCTCGACGCCGGCGACCGTGAAGCGGCAAAAACGCTTGCGACGGAACAACAGCGATTGCTGATTGCGTTTGGGTTTGCGGTCCTTCGAGAACCGACCTTTACCACGTGGCGGGGGCATGTTTTGATCTCCTGATAATCTGAATTCGAACAATCTGGTGTGGGCGGAACTGGCTCAAGCCGTATCGAGCGCCGTGATGTGCAAGACGAGGCCGCGGCCGTTGCGGGTAGCGCCCAGGAAGCCGGCGAAGGTGGCCGGATTGCCGAGAACCATCGCGCTGACGGGTCGTGTGATCGCCCCGATCGCCACCGCCCTGACCTCCATCGAGACCTTGCGCGGCACGCCGTCCTCACTGACCTCGGATTCGTGCTTGAGCACCAGATCCAGGGCCGGCAGCCCGGCGGGGGTGTATCGCATGGCGCCACGTTCGACCAGCGTCGCCGCCAGAACCAACCGGTTCATGGCGCCGCAGCGGCCCGCGTCGCGATCAGGCGGTCGCCTCCTGCTGCTGAGGCGCCTTGCGGGCCTCTTCGCGCTCGACGTGCCTCATCATCATCGATGGCGTGGTCTCGGCCTTCTCCATCGCCACGGTCAGGTGGCGCAGCACGGCGTCGTTGAAGCGGAAACCCGTCTCCAGTTCGGCCAAGACTTCGTTGCCGCACTCGATGTTCAGGCACAGGTAGTGCGCCTTGCCGAGCTTCTGGATCTGGTAGGCCAGCTGGCGCCGCCCCCAATCCTCGACACGGTGCACCTTGCCGCCCGCGGCGGTGACCAGGCCCTTGTAGCGCTCCAGCATGGCCGGAACCTGTTCGCTTTGATCCGGATGGATCAGCAGAACGATTTCATAGTGACGCATTTGGACTCCTTGTGGTTTCCAGTGGATGGAAGCCGCCCTGCGGCGTCATAGTGCAGGTGCGGCAAGGGGAAAGCCAGCGAGTATAGCAGCGCGCGCGAGCTGGCTCAGCGTCGCTCGGCCAGGCGCACCCAGGTTTCGACCACCGAGTCGGGGTTCAGCGAGATCGAGACGATGCCCTCCTGGGCCAGCCAGTCGGCGAAGTCCGGGTGGTCGCTCGGGCCCTGTCCGCAGATGCCGACATACTTGCCGGTGGCTCGGCAGGCCGTGATGGCGCGCGAGATCAGGGCCTTGACGGCCGGATCGCGCTCATCGAAGTCGCCGGCCAGTTGCTCGAGGCCCGAGTCGCGATCCAGCCCCAGCGTCAACTGCGTCAAGTCGTTCGAGCCGATCGACATGCCATCGAAGTGCTCGAGGAACTGATCGGCCAGGATGGCATTGCTCGGCACCTCGCACATCATGATCAGACGCAGGCCGTTGACGCCGCGCCCGAGGCCGCGCTCGGCCAGCATCGCCACCACGCGCTCCGCCTGGCGCACCGTGCGCACGAACGGCACCATGACTTCGACGTTGGTCAGCCCCATGTCGTTGCGCACGCGCTTGAGGGCCTCGCATTCCATGCCGAAGGCGTCGGCGAACTCGCCGCTGATGTAACGGCTGGCGCCGCGGAAACCGAGCATCGGGTTTTCTTCATCGGGCTCGTAGCGGCTGCCGCCGATCAGCTTGCGGTACTCGTTGCTCTTGAAGTCCGACAGCCGCACGATCACGGGCTTGGGCCAGAACGCGGCGGCAATGGTTCCCACGCCCTCGGCGATCTTGTCGACGTAGAAGGCGCGTGGACTGGCATGGCCACGGGCTACCGATTCGACAGCCTTCTTCAATTCGGGATCGACATTTGGGTAGTCGAGGATCGCCTTCGGATGCACACCGATGTTGTTGTTGATGATGAACTCGAGCCGCGCCAGACCGACCCCGGCGTTCGGAATCTGTGCAAACTCGAAAGCCAGCGTCGGGTTGCCGACGTTCATCGTGATCTTGATCGGACAGTACGGCATGTCGCCGCGCCGCACCTCGCTGATCTCGGTTTCCAACAGGCCATCGTAGATGTAGCCGGTGTCGCCCTCGGAGCAGGCCACCGTCACCAGCGCGCCTTCATGCAGCTTGCTGGTGGCGTCACCGCACCCGACCACCGCCGGGATGCCGAGCTCGCGCGCGATGATGGCGGCATGGCAGGTCCGCCCGCCGCGGTTGGTGACGATCGCACCCGCGCGCTTCATCACCGGCTCCCAGTTCGGGTCGGTCATGTCGGTGACGAGGATGTCGCCGGGCTGCACACGCTCCATCTCGGCGATCGACGACACCACCCGCACCGGTCCGGTGCCGATCTTCTGGCCGATCGCGCGGCCTTCGGCGAGCACCGCACTGTGGCCCTTCAGCTTGTAGCGATGCTCGACCTGGCCCGCGCCTTGGCTCTTCACCGTCTCGGGCCGCGCCTGCAGGATGTAGAGCTTGCCGTCGTTGCCATCGCGGCCCCACTCGATGTCCATCGGCCGGCCGTAGTGCTGCTCGATGACCAGCGCGTAGCGGGCGAGCTCGGTCACATCGGCATCGGTCAGCGAGTAGCGATTGCGCAGCTCGGGTGGGTTGTCGACGGTCTTGACGAGCTTGCCACTGGCCGCCTTTTCTTGCGCGGTGGTGAACTCCATGCGGATCAGCTTGGAGCCCAGGTTGCGCCGGATCACCGCCAGCTTGCCGGCCACCAGTGCCGGCTTGTGGACGTAGAACTCGTCGGGGTTGACGGCACCTTGCACCACCGTCTCGCCCAGGCCGTAACTCGAGGTGATGAAGACCACGTCCTTGAAGCCGCTTTCAGTGTCGATCGTGAACATCACGCCGGCCGAGCCGACGTCGGAGCGCACCATGCGCTGCACGCCCGCCGACAGCGCGACATCGGCATGGGCGAACCCCTTGTGCACCCGGTAGCTGATCGCGCGGTCGTTGTAGAGCGACGCAAACACTTCCTTCATGCGGTGCAACACCTCGTCGATGCCGTGCACGTTGAGGAAGGTCTCCTGCTGGCCCGCAAACGAAGCGTCGGGCAAGTCCTCGGCCGTGGCCGACGAACGCACCGCGAAGGTCGCCGTCGGGTCGCCGGCCACCAGCGCATCGAATGCGCTGCGTACCGCGGCCTCGAGGTCGGTCGGCAGCGGCGTATCGGTCACCCACTGGCGAATCTGCGCACCGGCCTCGGCCAGCGCACGCACGTCGTCGGTGTTCAGCGTGGCGAGCCGGTCCTCGATGCGCGCGGCCAGGCCCTTGTGGGCCAGGAAGCGGCGAAAGGCATGGGCCGTGGTGGCAAAGCCGCCCGGCACACGCACGCCCGAACTGGTCAGCTGACTGATCATTTCGCCGAGGCTGGCGTTCTTGCCGCCGACCGCCTCGACGTCGGTCATCCTCAAATGTTCAAACGGCACGACCAGGGCGGTCGCCAAGGGGTCAGTGGACATGGGAAAGCTCCGTGATGATGAGAAACCGGTGCTTCCGCTGGCCAGGCTGGCGCTCGGACCGTCGCAGGTCCATTGTGTTCGAGTGTCAGGCGACGGGAGCGCATCTTCGGGCGGGCCGCTGAAGGAATTGACGTTCATTCTACGAGCCTGCCCGGCCTCTATGATGGCGCCATCCCTCAGTCGAGCGCCCCATGCCCAACCGCACCGTGTTCTTCGTTTCCGACGGCACCGGCATCACCGCCGAGACCTTCGGCAACTCGATCCTGGCGCAATTCGGCGGCAAACCCCGACACGTGCGCCGGCCCTTCATCGACAGTGTCGACAAGGCGCTGCCGGTGGTTGCCGAGATCAATTACACCGCCGAGCACGAAGGTGCGCGGCCCATCGTGTTCATCACGCTGGTCAACGACGAGGTTCGCGACATCGTCACCGGCCCGGATTGCAAGGGACTGGTGCTGGACATGTTCCGCACCTTCGTCGAACCGCTCGAAGCCGAATTCGGGGTCAAGAGCAGCCACCGCATCGGCCGCTTTTCCGACGCCGCCAAGAGCGCGGAGTACAACGACCGCATCGAGGCCATCAATTTCTCGCTGGCCCACGACGATGGCCAGAGCGCGAAGAACCTGGCGCGCGCCGATGTGATCCTGGTCGGCGTCAGCCGCAGCGGCAAGACGCCGACCTCGCTGTACCTGGCAATGCAACACGGCATCAAGGCCGCCAATTACCCGCTGATCCCGGATGACTTCGAGCGCGGGCACCTGCCTTCGTCGCTGGTGCCGTACAAGAAGAAGTGCTTCGGCCTGACCATCGACCCCGATCGCCTGGCGCAAATCCGCAACGAACGGCGGCCAGGCAGCCGCTACGCTTCAATCGAGAACTGTCGCTACGAAGTGCACGAAGCCGAGCGCATGATGAAGCGCGACGGCATCGCGTGGCTGAGTTCGACGCACAAGTCGATCGAAGAGATCGCCACCACCATCCTGCGCGACATCCGCCCGGACCGCCTGATCTACTGATCCGTCGCGCATCGAGCGCCGGTTCAGCGCCGGGTGGCCGGTCCGGCGACGAAGAAACCGCGGGTCTCTCGATTGAAGGCAATGCGGTGGCCACTGTTGCAGGCGCCGCACCACCACACCGCCAGGGCACCGTCAGGCTCGAGCGAGAGCGCAGCGAAGGCCGTGCCCGGGTCGGGCACCTCGACCAGGAAGCGCACGCGCTGCCGCTCGGAGGGCCGCTGGGCGGGGCGACCGGCAGGTCGGTCGACGATGGCTACGAAAAGGCCGCGCTCGCCGTCGCAGCGGCGGTAGGCGCCGACGAAGGCGGTCTGCGGACTGCCGCTGCCGTCATAGGAGTGCTCGAGCGAAAACGCCAGCCCTTCGAGCGGATTGCCACCCTCGGCGCCGAGCAATTCCTCGCCGAACAGTTCGCGCGTGAACGCCTCCGCTGCGCACCAGGCCGGCTCCAGGCGCTTGATGCCGATGCCAAGCACGGAGGAGGCCCGCGGGCTCAGGGTCGCACGCAGCCACCAGGGGTCGCGCGCCGGCTCGGCCTGCACCGTCACGAACGGCGGTGCCGCGAACGTCTGCGCAGGCAGCGATAACGTCGCCATGGCGCCGAGCAGCGCCAGGCATTGCAGCGCGCGTTTCATGCCCACCCCCCTGCGCACCGCGTCGCGTACAGGCAGATTGCTGCCGCCGCCGCGACGTTGAGCGATTCTTCACCGCCGGGCTGCGGGATGTGCAGTGTCTGCGCGCAGTGGGCCAGCAATGCCGGCTCGATGCCCTGGCCCTCGTGCCCGAAAACCCAGCCGCAAGGAAAGGGCAGCGCAACCGCGTCGAGCCTGGTGCCGCCATGCGAGCTGGCCGCCAGTAGCGGCAGGCGCAGTGCCGCGAGGTCGCTGGCCGCCAGCCCTTCGACCAGATCGATCGCGAAGTGCGCACCCATGCCGGCACGCAGCACCTTCGGCGACCACAGGGCCGCCGTGCCCTCGAGTGCCAACACCTGGCCGAAACCGAGCGCCGATGCGCTGCGCAGGATGCTGCCGACATTGCCGGCATCCTGCACGCGGTCGAGCACCACCGTGGCCACGCCCGGCTTGACGGCCTGCAACCGCGGCGCGTCGATCACGAAACCGATGTCGGCCGGTGACTCGAGCCCACTGACGCCGGCAAACAGCGCCTCGCCCACCACCGCGACGCGGGGCGCCCACGCCGCGAGCTCACGCAGATGCGCCTGTTGCCACGCAGATTCGGTGACCAATGCCTGCGTCGCGGCACGCCCGCGCGAGCGCAGCGCTTGGCACAGATGCTCGCCTTCGAGCCAGACCGCGCCGAGCCTGCGGTACGCCGCAGGCATGCGCGCCAGCTTGCGCAGCCGCACCAGCAACGGGTTGTCGCGCGACGCGATGGCCACCGTTGCCGTCACGGCGCGACCTCCAGCACCGCCCGCACCGGGGCGAAGCTGCGGCGGTGGGCCGCACAAGCGCCGTGCACGCGCAGGGCTGCCAGGTGCTCGGGCGTCGGGTAGCCCTTGTGCACGGCAAAGCCATAGGCTGGGTGCTGTTCGTGCAGCGCGGCGAGCAAGCCGTCGCGGTGCACCTTGGCCACGATCGACGCGGCCGAGATGGCCGCCACCTTGGCGTCGCCCTTGACGATCGCGTCGGCAGGCACTCTCAGCAGCGGCAGGCGGTTGCCGTCGACCAGCACGCGCGCCGGCACCAGGCGCAGGCCCTCGACGGCGCGGCGCATCGCCAGCAGCGTGGCCTGCAGGATGTTCAGGCGATCGATTTCGTCGACCGTCGCCTCGGCGATGCTGCAACACAGGGCGCGCGGCCCGCACCTCCGCTGCCAGCCGTTCGCGCGTGGCCGCGCTGAGGGTCTTGGAATCGCGCAGTCCCTTGATCGGCTGCAGGTCGTCGAGGATCACCGCGGCCGCGACCACCGGGCCGGCCAGCGGGCCACGCCCAGCCTCGTCGACGCCGGCGACCAGGCCCGGCGTGGCCCACACCAGGCCGAGCTGTTCGGGCCGGTCAAGCCAGGACTTGCGCGATCGCATCGGTGGCAGTGCGGGCCGTATCGCGCCGCAGCAGGTGGTGCAGTTCAATGAAGCGCCGTGCCAGCGCGTCGGCCTTCGCCGGGGCATCGAGCCAGGCCAGCACGTCGGCGGCCAGCGTGTCCGGATCCGCGTCGCCCTGAAGCCGCTCGGGGACGACGAACTCCTGGCACAGGATGTTGGGCAGGCCGACCCAGGGCTGGTATTTCATGCGCCGCATCATCTGCCAACTCAGGGCGTTCATGCGGTAGGCAATCACCATCGGCCGCTTGAACAGCGCCGCCTCGAGCGTCGCGGTGCCGCTGGCGATCAGCGTCACGTCGCAGGCGGCAAGCGCCTCGTGCGAGCGATCATCGAGCAGCGTGATCGGCACCGTGCCCGCGTGCAGCGGCAGCATCGGCTCGACGAGCGACCGCAGCCCGCGCACCACCGGCAGCAAGAAGCGCACACCGGGCCGCGCGCGGTGCACCCGCGCCGCCGCCTGCAGGAACGCCGGCGCGATGTACTGGATCTCCGAGCGCCGGCTGCCGGGCAGCAGCGCCACCACGGTGTCGGACGCCGCCAGGCCGAGTGCCGTACGCGCCGCGTCGCGCGGCACCTCGAGCGGGATCGCGTCAGCCAGCGGATGGCCGACGTAGGTGGCTTCGATCGCGTGCTTCCTCAGCAGCGCGGGCTCGAAGGGAAACAGGCACAGCACGTGATCGACGCTGTGCGCCATCTCGATGACCCGCTTGCCGCGCCAGGCCCAGATCGACGGACAGACGAAGTGGATCGTCCGGATGCCGGAGCCCTTGAGCCGCGCTTCGAGCGCGAGGTTGAAGTCGGGCGCGTCGATGCCGATGAAGCCATCCGGGCGCTCCCGCAGCAGTCGTTCGGCGAGTCGGCGCCGGATGCCGGCGATCTCGCGATAGTGGCGCAGTACCTCGACATAACCCCGCACCGCGAGCTTGTCGCACGGCCACCAGGCTTCGAAGCCGTGCGCAGCCATCTTCGGCCCACCGATGCCGGCGCAAGACAGTTGCGGCCAACGGGCACGCAAGCCCCGCAGCAGCAGCCCGGCCAGCAGGTCGCCCGAGGGTTCGCCGGCCACCATCGCCAGCTTCGGCGCCGCGCCGTCCATCCTGGTTCAGCGCACGATGCCGCGGTCGGCGCTGTCCAGGAAGTCCAGCATCAGCGTGATGTCGCCTTCACTGCCGGCGAGCTGGCCGCGCAGGGTCGCAATCTCGGCCCGGCTGGCGGCAAGTGTCAGCCCCTTGCGATAGAGCGCGCGGTGCATCAGCTTGACCTGTGCGACGCGTTCCGCTGAAAAGCCACGCCGTTTCAGGCCCTCGGCATTGATGCCCTGCGCTTCGGCCGGGTTGCCGGCGGCCGTGATGTATGGCGGCAGATCCTGCGACAAGCGCGTCTGGAAACCCGCCATCGCGTGAGCACCGACGCGCACGAACTGGTGCACGCCAGACAGCCCACCGAGGAACACCCAGTCGCCCAGGTGCACGTGGCCGGCCAGTTGCACCGCATTGGCCAGGATGATGTGGCTGCCGAGCTGGCAATCGTGCGCGATGTGCACGTAGGCCATGATCCAGTTGTCGTCGCCAAGCCGCGTCACACCGACATCCTGCACGGTGCCGGTGTTGATGGTCGTGAACTCGCGAATCGTGTTGCCGTCACCGATCTGCAACCGAGTCGGCTCACCACCGTACTTCTTGTCCTGTGGCTCGGCACCGATCGACGCAAACTGGAAAATGCGGTTGGCGCGCCCGATCGTGGTGTGGCCCTCGACCACGCAGTGCGCGCCGATGCGCGTGCCCTCGCCGATGCGCACCTGTGCGCCAATCACCGTGTAGGGCCCGATCGTCACGTCATCGGCCAGCTCCGCGCCGGCCGCGACGATGGCGCTGGGGTGGATCGTGGTCGCCATCCGCGCCCTCAACCGACCTTGCGCATCGTGCACATCAGTTCGGCCTCGACGGCAGTGGCGCCGTTGACGCTGGCACGTGTCTTGTACTTGTAGATGCCGGCCTTGGCACGCTCGATCGAGGCCTCGAGGATCAACTGGTCCCCCGGTTCGACCGGCCGCTTGAAGCGCGCACCATCGATGCCGACGAAGTACACCACCTTGTCGTCACCCGGCTCTTCGCCCAGGCTCTCGAACGACAAGAGCGCCGCCGCCTGTGCCAGCGCTTCGAGCATCAGCACGCCGGGCATCACCGGCCGGTGCGGGAAATGGCCAGCGAAGTAGGGCTCGTTGATGGTCACGTTCTTCAGCGCCTTGATGCGCACGCCCTTCTCGATTTCGAGCACCCGATCGATGAGCAGGATGGGGTAACGGTGCGGCAGCTTCTTCAGGATCTGGTGGATGTCCATCAGCGGGCTCGTGATCAGGGCAGTTTCTTTTCGAGGGCGCGCAGGCGTTCGCGCAACTTGTGCAGCTGCCGCAGCGTGGCGGCATTCTTTTCCCACGACGCATTGTCGTCGATGGGGAACACGCCGCTGTACAGGCCGGGCCGTGTGATGGAGCGCGTGACGACGGTGGCTGCCGAGATGTGAACATGGTCGGCCAACTCGAGATGGCCGAGCACGATCGCACCGCCACCCGCCGTGCAATGCGCACCGATGCGCGCGCTGCCCGCCACGCCGACGCACCCAGCCAACGCGGAGTGCGCGCCGATGCGGACGTTGTGGCCGATCTGCACCAGATTGTCGAGCTTGACACCATCTTCGACCACGGTGTCGTCGAGGGCACCGCGATCGATGCACGTATTGGCGCCGATCTCGACGTCATTGCCGATGCGCACCGTACCGAGCTGCTCGATCTTCTGCCAGCGGCCTGCGTCGGGCGCGAAGCCGAAGCCGTCGGCGCCGATCACGGCGCCGGGGTGAACGATGCAGCGCTCACCGATCGTGCAGCCAGCGCCGATCACGACCCGCGCACCGATGCGCGAGTACGCACCGACCGTTGCACCGTCACCGATGTATGACAAGGCGCCGATGAAGGCGGTGGGCGCGATCAACGCCCCGGCCTCGACCACAGCGCTGGGATGAACACCCGCCGGCGCGGCGCCGCCCAACCGTCCCGCCCACCACTGCGACAGGCGTGCGTAGTACAGGTAGGGATCGGGCGTGACGATCGCCGTGCCGCGTGCCGCCGCATCGGTGCGAAGCGCTGGCGCGACGATCACGCAGCCCGCTCGCGTCGTCAACAACTGGCTGCCGTAGCGCGGGTTGGCAACGAAGGCGATCGATGTCGGCGAGGCCGACTCGAGGCTGGCAATGCGATCGATGACCCGACCTTCATCACCGACACATTCGCCGCCGAGGCGGGCGACGATGTCGGCGATCGTTACGCGCACCGCTGCGCCTTCAGAGGTTCGAGGCAGTCGCGCGGGTCACCGGAAGGAACGATTCACTTGCCCGCGTTGAGCGCATCGATCACCTTCTTGGTGATGTCCACGCGTGGACTCCAATGCACGGCGTCCTGGAGAATCAAGTCGTACTTTTCCTGGTCGAAGATCTGCTTGATGACCTTGTTGGCCCGTTCCACGACGCCGGACAGCTCCTCGTTCTTGCGCTGGTTCAGGTCCTCCTGGAACTCGCGGCGTTTGCGCTGGAAGTCGCGGTCCTGCTCGACGAGATCGCGCTGGCGGCGCGAACGCTCGGACTCGGCCAATGTCGGCGCATCCTTTTCGAGCTTGTCGGCGGCTGTCTTGAGGCGGTTGGCCACGTCGGCCAGATCCTTCTCACGCTTGCCGAACTCCGCTTCGAGCTTGGCCTGCGCTGCCTTGGCCGGGTTGGCTTCGCGCAGCACGCGCTCGCTGTTGACGTAGCCGATCTTCAGTTCCTGGGCCTGCGCCGCCGTCGCTGCCGCGACGAGCGTCGCTGCAACGGCCAGAGTCTTCATCATGTTCATCAGAATGCAGTCCCGATCTGGAATTGAAACTTCTGGATTCTATCGTTGGGCTTGCTGCGCAATGGCGTGCCCCAACTCAGCTTGAGCGGCCCCACCGGCGAGATCCACGACAGCCCGACGCCCGTGGATGCGCGCAAGCTACCCACGTCGATCTTTTCGTTCTCACCCCACACGTTGCCGGCGTCCATGAAACCGAAGAGCCTCAACGTCTTGTCGTTGCCACCACCGGGAACGGGTACGTACAACTCGGCGTTGACATTGAACTTGCGGTTACCGCCGATGTAGTTGTTGGTGACGTCGACGATGCCCAGTGACCCTTGCTCGAAGACGCGCACCGAGCCGAGGCCGCCGCCGAAGAAGTTCTTGAAGATCGGATAGGGTTTGTTGCCCAGGCCCTTGCCCCACCCCAGTTCCGCGTTGACACCCAGCGTGAACCGATTGGTGATGGGCAGGTAGTGCTGGTACTGCAGGTTGGCGCGAAGGTAACGCACATCGCCGGCGATCGACCACTCCAGGTTGACACGCTGGTACCGGCCCGCCGTCGGTGCCAACGCGCTGTCGCGATCGTCGCGCGCCCAGCCCAGCGTCAACGGGACGGCGGCGCTCGTCGGGCCGTAGAGTTCGCGGTAGTCGCGGTAGCTCTTGTTGGTCACGGTACCGGCGATGCGGGTCGACTCGAAACCCAGGCCGAGGAAGACCGTGTCGAACTCCGAGAACGGGATGCCGAAACGCACCGTCGCTCCAGGGGTCACCAATTCGTATGCCTCACCCTGGCTGTTGATTGGTTTGGTGGTGCGGTAGAAGAGGTCGACCGCCCGTGAAATACCGTCGATCGTGAAGTACGGGTCGACCGTCGACAGCACCAGCGTCCGGTTGGACTTGCTGGTATTCAGCTCGATCCCCAGGTAATTGCCGGTGCCGAACACGTTTTCCTGCTTGACGGAGGCCGTGAACGACAGCTTGTCGCTGCTCGAGTAGCCGGCGCCAATCAGCAGGTTGCCGGTGGGCTTCTCGGTGACTTTCACCGTCAGGTCGACCTGGTCGGCGGTGCCCGGCACTTCATCGGTCTCGACCTCGACGTCCTTGAAGTAACCCAACCGGTCGACCCGGTCTCGCGACAACTTGATCTTGCCGCCGTCGTACCAGGCCGATTCGAATTGGCGGAACTCGCGACGCACCACTTCGTCGCGTGACCGGTTGTTGCCGGCGACGTTGATGCGGCGCACGTAAACCCGACGCTGCGGGTCGGCCGTCAGCACGACGGCCACCTGGCCGTTGACGCGATCGATCTCAGGCCGCGCCTGCGTCCGTGCGAAGGCGTAGCCGTAGAGGCCGAACAGGTCGCCGAACAGCTTGGTCGTCTGCGCCACGTCTTCGCTGCGGTAGGGCTCGCCCGGGCGGATGCGCACCAGGCGCTTGAACTCCTCGTCCTTGCCCAGGTACTCGCCTTCGAGTTTGACCTCGGTCACGGTGTAGCGCTGGCCCTCCCGCACGGTGATGGTGATGCTGATGTCCTGCTTGTCGGGCGAGATCGTGACCTGTGTCGACTCGATGTCGAACTCGAGGTAGCCGCGGTTGGTGTAGTAGGCGCGGATCGTCTCCAGATCCGCGTTGAGCTTGCTGCGCGAGTAGCGGTCGGTCTTGGTGTACCAGGTCAACCAGCCGCCGGTGGTTTGCTCGAGCAGCCCGAGCAGCGTGCTCTCGGAGAACACCTGGCTGCCGACGATGCGGATCTCGCGGATCTTGGCTGCGTCGCCCTCGGTCATGGTGAAGGTGACATTGACGCGGTTGCGTTCGAGCGGCGTGATCGTCGTCACCACCTCGGCGCCGTAGAGACTGCGCGTCAGGTACTGGCGCTTGACCTCCTGTTCGGCGCGATCGATCAGCGCGCGGTCGAACGGCAGGCCTTCGCCAATGCCCGAATCCTTCAGCGCCTTGGCGAGCGTGTCGTTGTCGAACTCCTTCAGGCCGACGAACGTCACCGTGGCGATGACCGCGCGCTCTTCGACAACCAGCACCAGCACGCGGCCGTCGATCTCGATACGTACATCCTTGAACAGACCGGTGGCAAACAACGCACGCAGGGCGGCTGCCCCCTTGTCGTCACTGTAGGTGTCGCCGACACGGAACGGCAACGAAGCGAATACCGTACCGGGATCGGTACGCTGCAGGCCTTCGATACGGATGTCGGCGACCTCGAAGGGTTCGGCAGCGCGCACAGCAGGCGCGGCCGCCGATACGCCAATCGCAAACACGCAGGCCGCGATCGGGCGCAGCGGGAGGGGAGCGAAGGGAAGATGCATCGGTCGAGGGCGCAACAGGCGGCGCGTCAGTGCAAGCCCAGCAGGCGGGCCACATCGTTGGAAAGGGCGAGCGACATCAGCAGCAGCAGGATCAGCGCACCGCCGCGCTGGAGCCACTTGAGCCACAGGTCGGAGACCGGGCGGCCGGTGACGGCCTCGAAAAGATAATACATGAGGTGCCCGCCATCCAGCATGGGCAGCGGCAGCAGGTTGAGCACGCCCAGGCTGACGCTGACCAGCGCGAGGAAACCGAGGTAATAGGCCAGGCCCAGTTGAACCGACTGGCCGGCATAGTCGGCAATCGTCAGTGGCCCCGACAGGTTCTTCAACGATGCCTCGCCGACCAGCATGCGCCCCAGCATCTTCACGGTGAGCAGCGAAACCTCCCAGGTGCGCGCACCACCCTGCACCAGGCCATCGATCAGGCCTTTGCTTACCGTGACCATCTCGGGCGCGCGGCCGACAAAGGCATCGATGCGACCGAACCGCTGGTTGCCATCGGTCATCACGCGCGGATTGACTGTGAACTCCTGCAGAACGCCCGCCCGCTCGACGTGCCAGACCATCGCTACGGCTTTGCCGTCGGCGGCCAATTGCCGGATGCGATCGCGCAGTTGCTGCGCGTCGCTGATCGCCACACCGTCGACGCGCAGCACACGGTCACCGTTCTTCAGGCCGGCGCGATCTGCCGGGCCACCTGCCTTGACCTCGCCGAGGATGGCCTCGCTGAACGGCCCGCCGAGCCCGACGCGCTTCATCAGCGACGCATCGACTTCCTGGCCATCGACGCGGTCGAGTTCGAGCGTGAGCTGCCGCTCGCCGCGGCCCGTGCTGTCGCTGACCATCAGCGACAGGCGCTCACCGTTCAATGCCGCTTGCGTGACCTGCCAGCGCAGATCGGTCAGCGACGACACCTCATGCCATTCGGGGCCATTCGCACCATCGCGCGACCAGGATCGCACCCAGTCGCCCGACCGCAAGCCGGCGCGCTCGGCGAGGCTGCCCGCCGTTGGGGTACTGAGCACGGCCTTGGGCTCATCGACGCCGATCCAGTGGGCAGCGGCATACAGCAACACCGCCAGAAGCAGGTTGGCGGCCGGGCCTGCGGCGACGATCGCCGTGCGCTGCAAAAGCGACTTGTTGTTGAAGGCCAGGCCTTGCTCGCGCGGCAGCACGCTGCCTTCACGTTCATCGAGCATCTTCACGTAGCCGCCCAGCGGCAGCGCCGAGACAACGAACTCGGTCGCGTCCGGCCCGGCCTGGCGGCGCCAGACCACGCGTCCAAAGCCGACCGAGAAGCGCAGCACCTTGACGCCACACCAACGCGCCACCTGGTAGTGACCCCATTCGTGGATCACGATCAGCACGCCAAGCGTGACGAGGAAAGCCAACACCGTGGTGATCATCGTGACCGCTCCTTCACCAAGGCGCGGGCATGGGCGCGGGCGCGCCGGTCGAGATCGAGCAAGTCGGCCAACATTGCAGTGCGGGGCAAGTCGGGCAAGACCGTCTCGATGGTGTCGGCATTGATGCTGTGAATGTCGGTGAAGCGGATCGTTCCAGCGAGAAACGCCTCGACCGCCTCTTCGTTGGCGGCATTGAGCACCGCGGTGCTGCCTTCGCGCGCACGCAGCGCATCCCAGGCCAGGTGGAGGCCGGGAAACCGCGCACGGTCGGCCGGCTCGAAACTCAGTGCCTGGAGGGTCTCGAAATCGAGCGTGTCCGCGCCCGAGGCAATGCGCTCCGGAAATGCCAAGCCGTAGGCGATCGGCACCCGCATATCGGGTGTGCCGAGCTGCGCCAGCACCGAATGGTCGCGACAGACGACCATCGAATGGATGATGCTCTGCGGGTGGATCACCACCCGGACCTGCTCGGGTGCGAGGTCGAACAGCCAGCGCGCCTCGATGACTTCGAGCGCCTTGTTCATCATCGTCGCCGAATCGACCGAGATCTTGCGGCCCATCACCCAGTTCGGATGCGCCACGGCCTGTGCCGGCGTGACATCGCCCAGCGTCGCCGGATCACGATTGCGGAACGGGCCACCCGATGCCGTGAGCACGATGTGGGCAATGCGGGCGGGCCAGGTGTCGCGCTGCTCGGGCAGACACTGCAAGATTGCGGAGTGCTCGCTATCGATCGGCAGCAGCGTGGCGCCTCCGCCTTGCACCGCGCGCATGAACAGCGCACCACCGACGACCAGCGCCTCCTTGTTCGCCAGCAGCAGGCGCTTGCCGGACTGCGCCGCCGCCAGACAGGGCGCCAAGCCGGCGGCACCGACGATGGCCGCCATCACCGTCGTCACCTCGGGGTGCGCGGCCAATTCGCACAGCGCCGCTGCTCCCGCCAGAACCTCGGTGCCGACGCCCTGGGCACGCAGACGCTGGCGCAGATCGTTGGCGGCCGCCACGTCCTCGAGCGCCGCGTAGCGTGGCTTCCAGCGCAGGCACTGGGCTTCGAGTTCGCTCGTACGGCGTTGCGCCGTCAGCGCGAAGACCTCGAAGCGATCGGGATGCCGCGCCACCACATCGAGCGTGCTGATGCCGATCGAACCGGTGGCCCCCAGAAGGAGCAGGCGCTGCTTGCCCATGACCGCACCAGTCATCGCAGTCACAGCGAGGCCAGGGCCAAAGCCACCGGCAGGACGGGCAGCAAGGCATCGACGCGGTCGAGCACGCCGCCGTGGCCCGGCAACAGGCGGCTCGAGTCCTTGACGCCGGCGGCCCGCTTGACCAACGACTCGAAGAGGTCGCCGACGACGCTGAGGGCAGCCAGCAGCAATGTGAACGGCAGCAGACCGGGCCAGCCCAGCCGCTCGACCCACAGCGTGTAGAGGCTGGCCGAATCGACCGGCCAGCGGCGATCGATGGCCACCACCCACAGCGTGGCCAGCACGACGACGCTCGCCAGGCCGCCCGCCACGCCCTCCCAGGTCTTACCGGGGCTGATGGACGGGGCCAGCTTGTGGCGCCCGAAGGCGCGGCCGGCGGCGTAGGCGCCGATGTCGGCGGCCCAGACCAGGCACAGCACCGAAAGCAGAAAATTGACGCCGACCGTGCGGGCCTTGGCCAGCGCCAGCCAGGCCACCCACAGCGCCAGCAACCCCAACGCCAGGCGCAGCACGGCGGGCCAGCGCGACCACGCGGCCGGGCCCCCACGCAGGGCGATTGCGCCAACGGCGATCCAGGCCAGCGCCGCGCCCCACCACACCGAATTGGGTACCCGGATCAACGTGCCGGCGTAGACGGCCCACAGGCCTGCGACGGCCAACAGCACGCCGGGCCCGAGCGCCGCGACCACCGCCACGCCATTCAGGCGCGACCATTCCCAGCCGGCCGCGGCAATCAGCAGCAACGTCAGCAGTGCGAATGGCCACGGCGTGGCCGCCAGCAGCGAAGGCAACAGCAGTGCCAACAGCACCACGGCAGTGATCACGCGTTGCAGCAACATCGGACGGTGGCGCTCAGCCGTTGACGACCTGAGCCGCCGTCTCCGCGGCAACGCCACCGAAACGCCGATCGCGCGCGCGAAAGTCCGCCAACGCCGCGTCCAGCTCGGCCTCGCCGAAATCGGGCCAAAGGCATGCGGTGAAGTACAGCTCCGAGTAGGCCACCTGCCAGAGCAGGAAGTTGCTGATGCGCACCTCGCCACCGGTGCGGATGAAGAGATCGGGGTCGGGTGCGTAGTGCATCGCGAGATACCGGCTCAGCGTCACTTCGTCGAGATCGGCCGCAGCCACGCCGTCGGCCAGTGCACGGCGCGCGGCCTGCACGACGTCCCAGCGACCACCGTAGTTGAAGGCCACCGACAGCGTGATGCGGTTGTTGTGCGCCGTGGCGCGCTCGGCCTGATCCCAGGCTTCGCGCACCTTGTCGGACACTGCACTGCGATCGCCGACGATGCGAATGCGCACGCCCTCCTTGGCCAGCTTGGTGAGGTACTTCGAAACAGCCACCAGCACCAGGCCCATCAGTCCCGAGACTTCGTCGCTCGGGCGCTTCCAGTTCTCCGACGAGAACGCGAAAACGGTCAGGAATTCGATGCCACGGTCGGCGCACGCGGCCACCGTACGCACCAGCGCGTCGACGCCCTGCTTGTGGCCGAAGAAGCGCGGCATGAACCGCTTCTTCGCCCACCGGCCGTTGCCATCCATCACGATGGCCACGTGGCGTGGCAGGGCCGGGTCGTGCTGCACGTCAGCGTGATCTCAGGCCGCGCCGGGCCGCTCCCAGGCGGCCTGCGTTCCCCATGGGGGGACGCGCGCGAAGCAGGCCAGCGGTCGTCATACCGCCAGGATCTCGGCTTCCTTGGCGTGGATCAGGCGGTCGATCTCGGCGATCACGCGGTCGGTGAGCCTCTGCACGTCGTCCTGCGCGCGACGTTCCTCGTCTTCGGGAACCAGTTTGTCCTTGAGCAGCCTCTTCAGGTGTTCGTTGCCGTCGCGGCGCAGATTGCGCACCGCGATCTTGCACTCTTCGCCGGCATGGCGCACGACCTTGGTCAGCTCCTTGCGGCGCTCTTCGGTCAAGGGCGGCATCGGTACCCGCAGCAGGTCCCCCTGGGCGGCGGGATTGAGGCCCAGGTCGCTTTCGCGGATCGCCTTCTCGATCTTCGCGCCCATGCCCTTCTCCCACGGCTGCACGCTGATCGTGCGGGCGTCGAGCAGCGTCACGTTGGCCACCTGGCTGATCGGCACCATCGAGCCGTAGTAATCGACATGCACCTGATCGAGGATGCCCGGATGCGCGCGGCCGGTGCGAATCTTCATCAGTTCACCCTTGAACGCCTCGATGGACTTGCCCATCTTCGTTTCGGCTGTCTTCTTGATGTCGTCAATGGTCATGGTCTGTCCATCCTCGCGTCGTCACACGTGCACCAGCGTGCCCTCGTCCTCGCCCATCACGATGCGCTTCAAGGCGCCCGGCTTGAAGATCGAGAACACCTTGATCGGCAGCTTCTGATCGCGACAGAGTGCGAACGCGGTGGCGTCCATCACCTGGAGGTTCTTGGCAATCGCCTCGTCGAATCCGATCGTCGCGTAGCGTGTCGCCTTCGGGTCCTTGTTCGGATCGGCGCTGTAGACGCCGTCGACCTTGGTCGCCTTCAGCACGATCTCGGCGCCGATCTCGGCACCGCGCAATGCGGCGGCGGTGTCGGTGGTGAAGAACGGGTTGCCGGTGCCGGCGGCAAACACCACCACCTTGCCCTCTTCGAGGTACTGCAACGCCTTGGGTCGCACATAGGGCTCGACCACCTGCTCGATCGCGATCGCGCTCATCACGCGAGCCGTCATGCCCTCTTGCCGCATCGTGTCGGCCAACGCCAGCGCGTTCATCACGGTGGCGAGCATGCCCATGTAGTCCGCGGTGGCGCGGTCCATTCCGACCGAGCCGCCGGCAACGCCGCGGAAGATGTTGCCGCCGCCGATGACCACCGCCACTTCGACGCCGAGCGCAGTCACCTCCTGCACTTCGCGCACCATGCGCACGATGGTGGCGCGGTTGATGCCGTAGGCATCGTCGCCCATCAGCGCTTCGCCGGAGAGCTTGAGCAGGATGCGTTTGTAGGCCGGCATTCGGCAGTACTCCTCGGGGCGGCGGGCGTTGTCGGTGCAGGCGGGAGTTTAAGGGGCCGCGAGTGAGGCCCCGGGTCTGAACAAAGCTTTACTGGGCCTTGGCTGCGGCCACCTGCGCGGCCACCTCGGCGGCGAAGTCGTCCTGCTTCTTCTCGATGCCCTCGCCGACGACATAGAGCGTGAAGCGCTTGACCGTCGTGGCACGCTCCTTGAGCATCTGCTCGACAGTCTGCTTGTCGTTCTTCACGAATGGCTGGGCCAGCAGCGAAACCTCCTTCAGGAATTTCTGCACCGAGCCCTCGACGCGGCGGGCGACGATCTCAGGCGATTGAGCAGGCTTGCCCGCGGCGATAGCCGCTGCCGAATCCTCGGCAGCCTTCTCGGCGGCGATCTTGCGTTCCTTGTCGATCAGCGCGGCGGGCACGCTGGCCGCCGACAACGCGGCCGGCTTCATCGCCGCCACATGCATCGCTACGTCCTTGGCCGCCACCGCGTCGCCGTCGAACTCGACGACCACGCCGATGCGGGTACCGTGCAGGTAGCTGGCCAGCTTGCCGCCGCCGCTGTAACGCTCGAAACGGCGGATCGACATGTTTTCGCCGATCTTGCCGATGAGGCCCTTGCGCACGTCCTCGAGCGTCGGGCCGAAGCCGTCCTGCGCGTACGCGAGGGCCGACAGCGCGGCCACATCGGCCGGGTCGTGCTCGGCCACCAACTGCGCGCAGGCCTTGCAGAAAGCGAGGAACGATTCGTTCTTCGACACGAAATCGGTCTCGCAGTTGACTTCGACCATCGCGCCCGCGCTGCCGGAGACGACGGCCGTGACGACACCCTCGGCGGTGATCCGCGAGGCCGCCTTGCCGGCCTTGTTGCCGAGTTTGACGCGCAGGATCTCTTCGGCGCGCTCCATGCTGCCGTCGGCCTCGGTCAGCGCCTTCTTGCACTCCATCATCGGCGCATCGGTCTTGGCGCGCAGTTCGGCCACCATGCTTGCGGTAATTGCGGGCATATCAACTCACTCCGGTGTCTGGAAAAAAGGGGCCTCGATCAGCCCCTTCGAATCGATCCTTCGAATGGACCTGGCGAAACGATCAGGCGTCTTCGCTGACCTCGACGAACTCGTCGCCGCCGGCCACCGCCTGCACGACCTCGCTGGTGGCGCTGGCCTTGCCCTCGAGCACCGCATCCGCCACCGCGCGCGCATACAGCGCCACGGCCTTGGCGGAGTCGTCGTTGCCGGGAATGACGTAGTCGATGCCGAGCGGCGAGTGGTTCGAATCGACGATGCCGATGACCGGGATACCCAGCTTGACGGCCTCGGCCACCGCGATCTTGTGGTAGCCGACGTCGATGACGAACATCGCATCGGGCAGCGCATTCATGTCCTGGATGCCGCCGATGTCCTTCTCCAGCTTGGCGATCTCGCGCTGGAACATCAGCGCTTCCTTCTTGATCGACGGCTGGGTGCCGGCATCGACCTGGGCCTGCATCTCCTTCAATTTCTTCAGCGAGCCCTTGACGGTCTTGAAGTTGGTCAGCATGCCGCCGAGCCAGCGTTGGTCTACGTAGGGCATGCCGGCGCGCTTGGCTTCGGCGGCGATCACATCGCGGGCCTGGCGCTTGGTACCGATCATCAGAATCGTGCCGCGCTTGGAGGCGAGCTGGCGCACGAACTTCATCGCGTCCTCGAAGAGCGGCTGCGTCTTCTCGAGGTTGATGATGTGGATCTTGTTGCGATGGCCGTAGATGTACGGCGCCATCTTGGGATTCCAGAAGCGCGTCTGGTGCCCGAAATGGACACCGGCTTCCAGCATTTCGCGCATGGTCACTGACATGGGGTTTGCTCCAAAGGTTGGGTCTAGAATCCGGCGCGAATCGCAGCGCATGGCCGTTGCCGGCTGACGCTGCGACACCTTTCGATTGCCGGCTTCGCGAGTGGTCTTTTCGGTAGGGCTTCGAGCTTCGAAACCACACCGGGAAAAACCCGAAGAGTATAGCAGCCCAGCCACCGATGCCGACCGACCTGTTCCAGGCTGCCGCGGAGATCGCCAGCGGCCGACAGCACGCCGAATCCGCGCTTGAAGTGGCGCTGGCGGCCGCCGCCGCACCGTCCAACCGCCACACCTTCGTGCGCCGTTTCGACGCCCAGGCCCGCGCCGCTGCGCGGGCGGTCGACGCGCTGCGCGCCGCCGGCGCGCCGACACCGCGACTGGCCGGCCTGGCGGTTTCGATCAAGGACCTGTTCGACGTCGCCGGCCAGCCGACCACGGCCGCGTCGCGCTCCATGCACGATGCCCCCGTGGCACTGGAGGACAGCCCGGCGGTGGCGCGTTTGCGCAGCGCCGGCGCCGCGCTGATCGGTCACACCAACCTGACCGAATTCGCGTTCTCGGGCGTGGGCATCAACCCGCATCACGGCACGCCCGCCAACCCGGCGACTGCGGCGCTCGACGCGTCGCCGCGCATCCCCGGCGGTTCGACCTCGGGCGGCGCGGTGTCGGTGGCCACCGGTGCCGCGTGGGCGGCGCTCGGCTCCGACACCGGCGGCTCGATCCGTATTCCTGCGGCATTGCAGGGCCTGGTCGGCTTCAAGGGCACGGCGCGGTGGGTGCCGACCACCGGGTGCATCCCACTGTCGCCGACGCTGGACACGGCAGCCGCGATCACCCGTTCGGTGCGCGACGCTGTGGCGCTGCACGAGGTGCTTGCAGCGCGCCGCGTGGTGCTGGATCCGCGGCCGCTGTCGGCCTGGCGCCTGGCCATGCCGCGTGCGGTGATGCTAGACGCGCTGGAGCCGGCCGTCGCGACGGCGTTCGAGCGCGCCGTTGCCGCACTGCGCGCCGGCGGAGCGCACATCGATGAGATCGACCTGTCCGCGCTGACCGATGCCGCTGCGTTGCAGCGGGGCGGCGGGCTCTCCGCGGCCGAGAGCTGGGCCTGGCACCGTCGGCGTCTGGCCAACCGCGAACAGCAATACGATCCGCGCGTCGCGTTGCGGATCCGCCGCGGCGAGGCCTTTGGCGCAGCGGACTACCTGGACCTGCTGGACGATCGACGCCGCTGGATCGTATCCACCGAGGTCGCGCTGGCCGGCATCGATGCCCTGCTTTCGCCCACCGTGCCGATCGTTGCACCGCACCTGCAGCCGCTGCTCGACGACGACGAGGCCTTCTTCGCCGCCAACGCGCTGCTGCTGCGCAATCCGTCGCTGGTGAACCTGCTCGACGGCTGCGCGTTGTCGCTGCCCTGCCACCGCAACGGCGAGTGGCCGGTCGGCCTGATGGTGTGGGGCCCGGCATTGGCCGACGACCGCGTGCTTGGCGTTGCGCTTGCGGTGGAAGCGGCGCTCGCCGCTCGGCGCTAGATGCACGTCGCCATCATCGGAGCGGGCATCGTCGGCGTCGCGACGGCCTTCGAGTTGGTCTGCGACGGCCACCAGGTCACGGTCTTCGAGCGCCGCAGCAGCGTGGCCAGTGAAACCAGCTTCGCCAACGCCGGCGTCATCGCGCCCGGCTATGTCACGCCATGGGCGGCACCGGGCATGCTGCGCAAGGTGCTGGGCCAGGCGTGGCGACGTGATGCCGCGGTGCGCCTGGCGGCGCTGCCGGGGCCGGCCCTCACGGCGTGGCTGTGGCGCTGGTGGCAGGCTTGCCAGCGCACCACCTACCTTGCCAACCGAAGCGCGATGCTGGCGCTGGCGGCGTCCAGCCTGGCGCGCACGCGGCAGATTGCGGCCGCGTTGTCGATTGCCCACGAGCAGACACGCGGCCTGCTGGTGCTGCTGCGCCGCGAGCAGGAGCTTTCACAAGCACGCACCGGCCTGAAATTGCTGGCCGACATCGGTGTCGACTGCCATCTGCTCGATGCCGCCGCCTGCCGCCAGATCGAACCGGCACTGAACGCCGACACGCCACTGCGTGCCGGCATCCACTTGCCGGACACGGAGGTTGGCAATTGCCGCCAGTTCGCCCTTGGCCTGAAGGCCGAACTGCAGCGGCGCGGCGTCGAGTTTCGCGTCAACCATGCGGTTCGGCGCTTGACCGTCGGGTCGGGCACGACCATCGACAGCCTCTGGCTGGCCACCGACAGCGAGGCGATGCCGCACGGGTCGGGCCAGGCCGGCACGCCTCGATCGGATCGTTTCGATGCCGTGGTGGTCTGCGCGGCCATGGGCAGCAGCGAACTGCTCCGTCCGCATGGTCTGGCGCTGCCGCTGCAACCGGTCTACGGTTATTCGATCACGCTTCCCGTGCGGCACTTCGAGGCCCACCCTGACGTCGGCCCCCGCGCGGCGCTGATCGACGAGCGCTACAAGGTGGCAATCAGCCGCCTCGGCGACAGGGTGCGCGTCGCCGGCGGTG
Source organism: uncultured beta proteobacterium (assembly GCA_963840805.1). Taxonomy (GTDB): domain Bacteria; phylum Pseudomonadota; class Gammaproteobacteria; order Burkholderiales; family Burkholderiaceae_C; genus CADEEN01. Next base: position 67,608 of record CAWJAJ010000010.1, read on the forward strand.
CCGAACTCGGTGGCGCGCCGGACCACCTGTCCGACGCGCCCATCGCCACGCTGCACCGCGTGTTGCAGGATTGGTTTCCGAGCGCCGCGCGCCACGCTCACGCGCAGTCCTGGAAGGGGGCGCGGCCGATGCTGCCCGACGGTCCGCCCGTCATCGGCAGCGCCGGCGTGCCCGGCATCTGGCTCAACACCGGCCACGGATCGAGCGGATGGGCGCTGGCCTGCGGCAGCGCGCGGTTGCTGGCTGACTTGCTGGCCGGCCGGCCGCCGACGCAGGATCCCGTGCGCTTTTCACCGCAGCGCTGGCGCTGAAGGCGACAATGCCCGCACGATGACCCGTCCGCAGCGCATTGCCTCCGTCACAGCGGCGTGGCCGCTGTTCGACAGCGCCGCATCGCGCCAGATCGAGGCCTTGGCGGCCGGCGGCATGGCGCCGCACGCGTTGATGCAACGCGCTGGCGCCGCCGTGGCGCGGCTGGCGCTGGCGCTGGCGCCGCACGCGCAGCGCATTTGGATCGCTGCCGGCCCAGGCAACAACGGCGGCGACGGTTTCGAGGCCGCGCTGCACCTGCAACGCACCGGCAGGCAGGTGTCGGTCAGCGACTTCGGTAGTGCCGCCCGCCCGGCTGACGCTGCTGCGTCGTTGGCGCGCGCGCGGGCCGCCGGCGTGCAGATCGATGCGGGCCTGCCTGCCGGCCCCCAGGCCGATCTGGTGATCGACGCGCTGCTCGGTCTCGGCACCACGCGCCCGGCCAGCGGAGCGATCGCCGAGGCGGTACACCGGCTCAATGCCCACCCCGGCCCCCGCCTGGCCGTCGACCTGCCGACCGGGCTCGACACCGACACCGGTGCGATGCTCGGCACCGCCGCCGTGCAGGCCACGCACACGCTCGCGCTGTTGACGCTCAAGCCCGGCCTGTTCACGGCGCACGGCCGCGACCTCGCCGGTGATGTCTGGTTCGACGACCTCGGCAGCAGCGACAGCGCCGCACCGGTCCGGCCGCGCGCCTGGCTCCATCGCGGCGAGCTGGCACACTCGCTGCAGCCGCCGCGACGCCACACCCAGCACAAGGGCAGCTTCGGCGACGTGGTCGTCGTCGGCGGCGCACGGGGCATGGCCGGTGCCGCCTTGCTCGCCGGCCGCGCGGCGCTGGCCGCTGGCGCCGGCCGCGTCTATGTCAGTGCACTCGACCCCGGTGCCCCAGGGCATGACGCACTTTGGCCGGAGCTGATGATGCGGCCCGGTCTGTGGCGAGAGCCGTTGTCGCTGCTCGCGACCGCCACGGTGGTCTGCGGCTGCGGCGGGGGCGATGCGGTGCGTGACGTGCTGCCGCCGCTGCTGGCACGCGCGCCGCGGATGGTGATCGATGCCGATGCACTCAACGCGATTGCCGCTGACAGTGCCTTGCGTTCCCTGCTTGCCGCACGCGCTGGCCGTGGCCAGGCCACCGTGCTGACACCGCACCCGCTCGAGGCGGCGCGACTGGCCGGTGAGGACGATGCGGCGCAGATCCAAGCCGATCGCCTCGGCCAAGCCGAACGCCTCGCCACCAGCTTGGGCTGCGTCGTGCTGTTGAAGGGCTCGGGCACCGTGATCACGGCGCCCGGACAAACCAGCGTGATCAACGGCAGTGGCAACGCCCGGCTGGCCAGCGCCGGCACCGGTGACGTGCTCGCTGGCTGGCTGGCTGGGTTGTGGGCCGCGGCGCAGGCGCAGGCCACGCCCGCGCCAGCGCACCAGGTGGCCGCAGCCGCGGCATGGCTGCACGGCGCCGCCGCCGATGCAGACGACAGCCCGACCCCGCTGCCCGCGTCGGCGCTGCTGCAACGCCTGACCGCGGCAGACTGACCCCGGCACGCGCGCCTCGCGGTCGCGCTTCAGCGGCCCTTGCCGCCGCGGCCGGAGGGCTTCGCAGCGCCACGGCCCGATCGCACGCCGGCGCCCCGTGCGGCCCCAGCACTGCTTTCCTGGCGCATGCGGGTCGACTTCTTGACGGCGACATCACGATCCTTGACCGCCGCGAGTTCCTCGACGGCACTGCCGGATCCGCGGCGCGCAGCCCCCTTGTCACGCTGGGCCTTCGCCAGCAGGCGCTCGTCCGGCCCTTCACGCACCAGGCGGAAGTCGATCTTGCGACCGTCGAGGTCGACCCGGCTGACCTGCACGCGCAGCCGTGCCCCGGCGCCGTAGCGCACGCCCGTGCGCTCGCCGCGCAGTTCCTGGCGCGCCTCGTCGAAACGATAGTACTCGCCGCCGAGTTCGGTGATGTGCAACAGACCTTCGACGTACAGCGCGTCGAGTTGCACGAACAGGCCGAAGCTGGTGGCTGCGGTCACCGTGCCGGCGAACTCCTCGCCGAGGCGATCGCGCATGTAGCGGCACTTCAACCACGCCTCGACGTCCCGCGAGGCCTCGTCGGCGCGGCGTTCATTGGCGCTGCAATGCGCACCCGCCGCCTCCCAGTGCTCACCTTCCTGCGCATGGGCCTTCGGGGCCTTGCCGCCCTTGCGCACCGTGGGCACATCCTCGAGCGCACCGCTGTCGATGTGGTAGCGCTTGCCGTGCAGCAGGGCCTTGATGACTCGGTGCACCAGCAGGTCGGGGTAGCGGCGGATCGGGCTGGTGAAGTGGGTGTAGGCGTCGTAGGCCAGCCCGAAATGGCCGCTGTTGGTGGCCGTGTAGATGGCCTGCTGCATCGAGCGCAGCAGCATGGTGTGGATCTGCAGGGCATCTGGCCGATCCTTCGTGGCGTCGGCGATCGCCTGGAACTCGCGCGGCTTCGGATCGTCACTGACCGCGAGGCCCAGGCCGAGCGCCTTCAGGTAGTTCTGCAGCGTGACCTTCTTCTCCGGCGTCGGCCCTTCGTGTACGCGGTACAGCGCGGGATGCTTGGCCTGGGCGATGAAGTCGGCCGAACAGACGTTGGCCGCCAGCATCGCTTCCTCGATCAAGCGATGCGCTTCGTTGCGGGCGCGCGGCACGATCTTCTCGATGCGGCCGTTGTCATCACAGACGATCTGCGTTTCGGTGGTCTCGAAATCGATCGCGCCGCGCTGGCTGCGCTGCTTGAGCAGCGCGCGGTAGACCTCGTGCAGGTGCACCAGGTGCGGCACCAAATCGGCCCGCCGCGCCGCTTCGGGCCCGCGGGTATTGGCCAGAATCGCAGCCACCTCGGTGTAGGTGAAGCGCGCGTGCGAGTGGATCACCGCCGGGTAGAACTGGTAGGCCTCGATCTCGCCCTTGGCGCCGATCACCATGTCGCAGACCATCGCCAGGCGGTCCTCTCCGGGATTGAGCGAGCATAGGCCGTTCGACAATTTCTCGGGCAGCATCGGAATCACGCGGCGCGGGAAGTACACCGACGTCGCGCGCTCGTAGGCATCTTCGTCCAGCGGCTCGCCGGGCTTGACGTAATGGCTGACGTCGGCGATGGCCACCACCAACCGCCAGCCGCTCGCCTTGCCGCGGCCGCGGCCCGCCGCCAGCGGCTCGCAATACACCGCGTCGTCGAAGTCGCGCGCGTCCTCGCCGTCGATCGTCACCAGCGCCACATCCGTGAGATCGATGCGGTGCTTGCGGTCGGCCGGCCGCAATCGATCGGGCAACGCCGCCGCCTGGGCGATCGTCTCGGCCGAGAAGCGATGCGGCACCTCGTACTTGCGCACCGCGATCTCGATCTCCATACCGGGATCGTCGATCTCGCCGAGCACCTCGGCGACGCGCCCGACAGGCTGCGAGAACATCGACGGCGGCTCGGTCAACTCGATGGCCACGACCTGGCCCACCTGTGCGTTGGCGGTGGCGTTCTTTGGGATCAGGACGTCCTGGCCGTAGCGTTTGTCTTCGGGCGCCACAAGCCAGACGCCGCTCTCGTGCAGCAGGCGGCCGATGATCGGCGACTTGCGCCGCTCGAGGATGTCGAGCACATGGCCCTCCGGGCGGCCCCGACGGTCGTAGCGCACGATGCGCACGCGCACGCGATCGCGGTGCAGCACCGCGCGCATCTCCTGCGGCGAGAGGTAGATATCGGCGGCACTGCGGTCGTCGCGGATCACGAATCCGTGGCCGTCGCGGTGACCCTGCACGGTGCCGTCGACTTCGCTCATCAGAGCGGCGCCAAGGACCGCACTGGCCTGGGAGGTGTTGTTTTTGATGATAAGATTTCCAGTCCCTGAAATGCCCAGGTGGCGGAATTGGTAGACGCACTAGTTTCAGGTACTAGCGGGTAACTCCGTGGAGGTTCGAGTCCTCTCCTGGGCACCAAGACAATGTACAGAAGGACAGCGGGCCGGCGCTCTTGCGCCGGCTCTTTTTTGTGCCCGTCAGATCGCGAATTTCTTCGCCAGATTGTCGGGGCGCAAGTTGTCGTACTCCTCGAAAGGCTGGTGGATCCACGGGCTGGTGGGCAGCCGCTCGACGAAGTAATCAGGCGTGTAGCTCGACGCGCCCTTGGTCCAGATGACCGCCGAGCGCAACTCGGCGATCGACGGCATCCCACGCAGGCGCTCGACCACCGCCTTGAGCGTCACCCCCGAGTCGGCGAGGTCATCGACCAGCAACACGCGGCCTGCCAGTTCGCCCTTGGGCAGCGTGATGTACTTGGCCAGGTCGAGGCGACCCTGGATGGTGCCGGCCTCGGCGCGGTAGGAACTCGTGCTCATGATCGCCAGCGGCTTGTCGAACACGCGCGACAGCACGTCGCCCGGGCGCATACCGCCCCGCGCCAGGCACAGGATTTGATCGAAGATCCAACCCGAATGCGCCACCTTGAGCGCGAGCCGCTCGATCAGCATGTGGTACTCGTCCCACGAGACGTAGAGGTGTTTGCCGTCGTCGGTGAGCATCGCAGTCGTCTCCTTGCCGTCAGTTCCTGTCAGGTCTTGTAGGGATGGCGCAGCAGGATGGTCTGCTCGCGATCGGGGCCCGTAGAGACCATGTCGATCGGCGCGTCCATGCACTGCTGCACGCGCTCGAGGTAGCTGCGAGCGTTGGCGGGCAACTGGGCCCAGCGGGTCAGCCCGACGGTGGGCTCGCTCCAGCCGGGGATGCTTTCGTAGATGGGTCGGCAGGCCAGGATGTCGTCGGCATCCAGCGGCAGGATGTCGATGCGTTGCCCGCCCAGGTCGTAGCCGACGCAGATCTTGATCTCGGGCAGGCCGTCGAGCACGTCGAGCTTGGTGATGCACACGCCCGAGATGCCGTTGATGATCATCGAGCGCTTCAGCGCTGCCGCATCCAGCCAGCCGCAGCGCCGTGGCCGCCCCGTGACCGTGCCGCGCTCCTGGCCGACGGTCGAGAGGTGGTGGCCGACGCTGCCCGCCACGTCCATCGGCAACTCGGTCGGGAACGGCCCGGAGCCGACACGCGTGGTGTAGGCCTTGGTGATGCCCAGGATGTAGTGCAGCTGGTCCGGTCCCACGCCGGCGCCGGCCGCCGCATTGCCGGCCACGCAATTGCTCGAAGTGACGTACGGGTAGGTGCCGTGGTCGATGTCCAGCAGCGTGCCTTGTGCGCCCTCGAACAGAAGGTTCGCGCCGGCGCGGTTGGCGGCATAGATGCGGTAGCCCACGTCAGCCAGCATCGGCTTCAACTGTTCGGCCACCGCCATCGCATGGTCGAAGAGCGGTTGGTATGCGAGCGGCTTGGACTTCAGGTAGCCGCCGAGCGCGACGTTGTGCAGCTCCAGCAACTCGTGCAGCTTCGTGGCGAAGCGCTCCGGGTGTTTCAGATCCTGCACGCGCAGCGCGCGGCGCGCCACCTTGTCCTCGTAGGCCGGCCCGATGCCCTTGCCCGTGGTGCCGATCTTGCCGGCGCCGCTGCTCTCGCGCAGGGCCTCGCGCGCCTTGTCGACCTCGACATGGAACGGCAGGATCAGCGGGCACGATTCGCTGAGAAACAGCCGCGAACGCACCTCGACACCGATCCCCTCCAGCCGCTCGATCTCGGCGAGCAGGTGTGTCGGGTCGACGACCACGCCGTTGCCGATGTAGCAGGCCACGCCGTCACGCATGATGCCGCTGGGGATCAGCTGCAATGCCGTCTTCACGCCCTTGATGACGAGGGTGTGCCCGGCGTTGTGGCCGCCCTGGAAGCGCACCACGCCCTGGGCGTGGTCGGTCAGCCAGTCGACAACCTTGCCCTTGCCTTCGTCGCCCCACTGGGTGCCGACGACGACGACATTGCGGCCACGGCCGGTGGTAGCTTGCATCGTGTTCAAGAGATCCTCGTTGACGGTTTGCGGTCAGAGGGCGCGCAGCACCCAGCGACCATCGACCTCGACCAGTTCGCGGTCGCAGTCGTATTCCTGTGCCTCGTGTTCATGGCCCGGCAGCGTGCACACGACCATGTGGCCTTGCTCGCGCAACCGCCGCACCGCTGCGCGCAACTCGCCGCCCTCGCGCCAGGGCGCGCGTACGGCGGCCATCGCCGGACGCTCCGCCGCCACCTGCACCAAGGCCTTGACGTCGAGGCTGAACCCGACGGCGGGGCGATTGCGGCCGAACACGGCACCGACCTCGTCGTAGCGCCCGCCGCGCGCCAGCGCCGCGTTGGCGCCTGCGCCGTAAAGTGCGAAGCGCGCGCCGCTGTAGTAGGCGTAGCCGCTGATATCGGCCAGGTCGACGCCGATGCGCACCGACGGGTGCACGCGCTGCACGTGGCTCGCCAACCAGGCCAGATCATCGAGCGCCTGCGCAATGGTCGGCCGGGCCGGCAGCAAGCGGCGTGCGCTGTCGATCACATCGACGCCGCCATACAGCCGCAGCAATGTCTCGATGTTCTGCTGCATTGGCCGCGGCAACATCCGCGCGCGCTCGGCCACCGCCGCGGCATCCTTGCGCGCCAGCGCATCGACCACGTCGGTCAGTTGCTCGGCATCGACGGCCGCGCCACCGAGCACCGAGCGCACGATGCGCGCGTCACCGAGATCGAGCAGCACATCGTCGACGCCGGCCGCGTGCAAACCGTCGAGCGCGAGATCGATCACTTCCAGATCGGCCTCCAGCCCGGCATGGCCATAGATCTCGGCGCCGAACTGCAGCGGTTCGCGCGTGCCTTGGGCACTGTCGGCTCGCGTATGCAACACGGGCCCGCAATAGCACAGCCGTGCCACCCCCTGGCGGTTGAGCAGGTGCGCATCGATCCGTGCCACCTGGGGCGTGGTGTCGGCACGCAACCCGAGCGTGCGCCCGGACAGCTGGTCGACCAGCTTGAACGTCTTCAGGTCGAGTTCGCGGCCGGTGCCCGACAACAACGAATCGAGATGTTCGAGCAGCGGCGGCATCACCAGCTCGAAGCCATAGCTGCGTGCGCCGTCGATCAACGTGCGTCGGAGTTCCTCGATGCGACGCGCCTGGCTCGGCAGCACATCGGCAATCTGCTCGGGCAGCAGCCACGCACGCGACATGGGGCAAAACGCAGCGTTGTTGAAAACGGCATTGTACCGACCGCCTTGCCGTTGCCTCGGGCCGGCTAGGTTTGCCAGAGTGCCAGCAACACCAGCCCGGCCAGCAGGCTCGCAAGCCCGACGAAGCGGATCTGGCCGTCGCTCAGACGCGTCGCGCGCTCGAACATCTGGCGCCAGGTGCCCGGGCTGAGGAACGGCAGCAGGCCTTCGATCACCAGCATCAGCGCCACCGCACCGAGCAGCACGTCAGCCATCGCCGCACGGCCCCGGCGTCACTTCTTCGCCGGCGGCGCAGTGGCCGCACCGCCGCTGCCGCGCATCGCGCGGAAGAAGTCGCTGCTCGGGTCGAGCACCATCACGTCGCCCTTGTTGCGAAAACTCGCGCGATAGGCCTCGAGGCTGCGGTAGAACTGCGCGAACTGCGGATCGCGACCGAACGCATCGGCATACAGGGCCGAAGCCTTCGCATCGCCCTCCCCCTTGACCTTCTGCGCATCGCGGTACGCCTCGGCAATGATCACCTCGCGCTGCCGGTCGGCATCGGCGCGGATCTTTTCCGATTCGGCACCGCCCTGTGCGCGCAGTTCGTTGGCCACGCGGTTGCGCTCGGACTGCATGCGCCGATAGACCGAATCGGTAATGTCGGCGACGAAATCGACGCGCTTGACGCGCACGTCGACGATCTCGATGCCGAACGACTTGCTTTCGTCGGCCAGGCGCTCGCGCACGTCCTGCATGACCTTCTCGCGCTCGCTGGACAGCATGCCGCTGACGGTGCGCCGCGTCACGACCTCGTTGAACGCCGCCTGCACCACCGGCGAGAGGCGATTCTCGACGTTGCGCAGGTCGACACCATTGTTGCGGATGAATTGACGCGGCTCCGCGATGCGCCACTTGATGAGCCAGTCGATGATCAGGCTCTTCTTCTCGGCCGTGAAGATCGGGCGCGTCTCCGGGCTGTCCAGCGTCTGGATGCGCTTGTCGAGGAAGATAACGTTCTGCAGCGGCGGCGGCAACTTGACCTTCAGGCCCGGCTCGGTGATGACTTCCTTGATCTCACCCAGCGCGTAGACCACGGCCACCTGCCGCTGATCGACGATGAAGAGCGTGGAAGCGGCGAGCATCAGCACGAGCAGCGCGCTGACGGCGATCAGTCCGAGGCGGTTCATGGTCTGGTTCTCCTGGCGTCAGCGGACATCGCGTTCGCGGGTGCGGGCGCCGTCGCGCGAACGCGCGTCGGCACTGGCGGCGCTGGCGGATTCCGGTGTCGGCGTCGGCTGTGGCGCGGCAGCCGCAGGCGTGGCAGCGCCGGCTTGCTGCATCAGTTTGTCCAGCGGCAGGTAAAGCAGATTGGAGCCGCTGCGGCTGTCGACCATGACCTTGCTGACGTTGCTGTAGACCGACTGCATCGTCTCGATGTAGAGCCGGTCGCGCGTCACCGTCGGCGCCCTCTGGTATTCGGCCAGAACGGAGCGGAAGCGCTGCGCGTCACCGTCGGCCTGGGCCACCACCCGGGAGCGATAGCCCTCAGCCTCCTCCTTCAGCCGCGCCGCTGCGCCCTGCGCCTTCGGGATCACGTCGGCGGCGTACGCTTGGCCTTCGTTCTTGAAACGGTCACGGTCGGCACCGGCTTTCACGGCGTCGTTGAATGCCGCCTGCACCTGCTCGGGTACCTGCACGTTCTGGACGTTGACGTTGGCGACGACCACGCCGGCATTCAGGCGGTCGAGTTGGGCCTGGATCGACTTGACGAGGTCGGCGGCAATCGCGTCGCGTTGCTCGTACAGCACCTGGTCGACCTTGCTGCGACCGACGATCTCGCGAACGGCCGATTCGCTGGCCTGCACCACCGCCTCGTCGGGGTTGCGGTTCTCGAACAGGTAGGCACGTGCGTCCTTCAACCGGTACTGCACGGTGAAGCGGATGTCGACGATGTTCTCGTCTTCGGTCAGCATCGACGAGTCGCGCAGACCCGTGGCCTGCCCGACGGTGTTGCGGCCGACCTCGACAGAGCGCAGCTGCGTCACCGCCACCGTTTCGTGGGCCTGGAACGGATACGGCCAGCGAAACTGGATGCCGGCGTCGCGCGTCTGGGTGTAGCGGCCGAACGAGGTCACCACCGCCTGCTGGCCTTCCTGCACGATGAACACGCCACTGCCCAGCCAGATCAGAGCGGCCACGCCAGCGATCAGGCTGAGGCCGATGCCGGCACTCTTCATGTCGGGCTGGAACGACGAACCGCCCCCATCACCGCCACCCCGTTGCGGCGGTTGGCCGCCACCTTTGCCGCCGAACAGGCCGCCGAGCTTGCGGTTGAAATCGCGCCACAACTCATCCAGATCGGGGGGGCCGTCGTTGCGATTGCCGAAAACCAGACCGTCGTCGCCGCGTTCGACCAACCGGCGCGTTCGGCGCGGGCGCACCGCGGCCGCCAGCAGGGCCCGTGCCGCGCGGCCGAGCTCGCACAGGCGCAGGCCCAATTGGGTGGGGGCGTCGGGCTCGAGGCGTGGGGTCATGCTTGCTTGACTCGCTGAACGGGGTACAGGGGTTCCTCGATGCCTGACGCGCCGCAGGGCTCGCGTGATGAAACAGGCAGCGGGGGATATGGGGGCGCAGCACCCGCCTTCAAGCCGTCGCCGGCAACTTGCTCGGCGATCACGCCCCGCAGCAAGTCTAGGCCGCGACCATCGCGCGCGCTGACGAAAACGCGCGCCGTGTGCACGCCCGGTGCGCGCTCGACGGCATCGCGCAGTGCACGGGGCTGCTGCATGTCCGTCAGCAGATCGAGTTTGTTGAAGACGAGGATCTGCGGGATGCGGTCGGCACCGATCTCGGCCAGCACGCGTTCGACCTCCTCGATCTGTTCGACCGCCAGCGGGCTCGCCGCGTCGACCACGTGCAGCAGCAGATCGGCGTCGGCCGCCTCCTGCAGCGTGGCACGGAAGGCCTCGACCAGCTTGTGCGGGAGATCGCGAATGAAACCCACGGTATCGGACAACGACACCTGGCGCCCAACCTCCTGCAGCCACAGTGCCCGGGTTGTAGTGTCGAGCGTCGCGAAGAGTTGGTCGGCGGCATAGGCCCGCGCCTTGACCAACGCATTGAACAGCGTCGACTTGCCGGCGTTGGTGTAGCCGACCAGCGACACGCGAAACGTGCCGCTGCGCTCGCGCGCTCGGCGTTGGGTCTGGTGTTGGCGCTTGACCTTCTCGAGTCGCGCCTTCACGGTCTTGATGCGTTCGCCGATCATGCGTCGGTCGAGTTCGATCTGCGCTTCGCCCGGGCCGCCGCGCAGTCCGATGCCGCCGGTCTGGCGCTCCAGGTGGCTCCAGCGCCGCACCAGCCGCGTCGCCTGGTACTGCAGCCGCGCCAGTTCGACCTGCAGCTTGCCCTCATGGCTCTGCGCGCGTGCGGCAAAGATGTCGAGGATCAGCGCGGTGCGGTCGGCCACCGGCACGCCCAAATGCTGCTCGAGGTTACGCTGCTGCGCAGGCGACAACGCCTGGTCGAAGATCACGCCATGGGCCTGTTCCGCCTGCGCGATGGCCTTGATCTCGTCGGCCTTGCCCGAGCCGACGAACAGCGCCGCGTCGGGGGCCTTGCGCCGTGCGATGACGCGTGCAACCGGTTCGTCGCCCGCCGAAATGGCGAGCAGTGCCAATTCGTCGAGCGTGGCGTCGAAAGACGAGCCCGGGCCGAGGTCGACCCCGACCAGCACCACGCGCGTCGCGCCCGTGGTGCTGGCCTGGCCGGGGCGGTCGGTGGCGGAGGAACCCAAGTGCTCGCGCGCTCAGCCGTTACCCGGCTCGCTGGCTTCCTGGGCGTGGAAATTCACCGCGCGGCCCGGCACCACCGTCGAGATCGCATGCTTGTAGACCATCTGCGTGACGGTGTTGCGCAACAGGACGACGTACTGGTCGAAAGACTCGATCTGACCCTGCAGCTTGATGCCATTGACAAGGTAGATCGACACCGGCACATGCTCCTTGCGCAGCAGGTTCAGGAACGGGTCTTGCAGGAGTTGCCCCTTGTTGCTCACGATATTTGCTCCGTGTTGAAAGTTCGAATCCTTGGCACGTTATCACAGGGTTGCCACCAATGGCGCCGGCCGCGGCAACACCCCTACGAATCCTTGTCGTCGAAAGGGTTCCGTGAGGTCTTCATTTCGATGCGCAGCGGCGTGCCGACGAGTTTGAAGTGGGCGCGAAAGCGCCCTTCGAGGTAGCGCTTGTAGGCATCGGTCACATGTTCGAGCGAGTTGCCGTGCACCACCACGATCGGCGGGTTCATGCCGCCCTGATGGGCATAGCGCAGCTTGGGCCGGAAGTGCCCGGCCCGCTTGGGTGCCTGATGTTCGACCGCCTCGTGCAGCAGCCGCGTCAGCACCGGCGTCGACATCTTGCAGGTGGCCGAGGCGTGGGCGTCGGCGATGGCCTGCCACAGCGGCCCCAGGCCCTGGCGCTTCAAGGCCGAGATGTGCAACCGCTCGGCGTACTTCAGGAAGGCCAGCCGTGACTCGATCGAACGCTCGAGCATCTGGCGCTGGTAGCTGTCGATGGCGTCCCACTTGTTGATGGCGATCACCACCGCGCGGCCGGCGTCGAGGATGTAGCCGGCGATGTGCGCATCCTGGTCGCTCACGCCCTGGGTCGCGTCGAGCAGCAGCACCACGACGTTGGCATCGGCAATCGCCTGCAGCGTCTTGACCACCGAGAACTTCTCGACCGCCTCGAATACGCGCCCCTTGCGGCGCAAGCCCGCGGTGTCGATCAGTTCGAACTTCCGGCCTCCGCGCTCGAATGGCACATGGATCGCGTCGCGCGTGGTGCCGGGCTGGTCGAACGCGATCAAGCGCTCCTCGCCGAGCCAGGCATTGATCAGCGTGCTCTTGCCGACGTTGGGCCGGCCGGCCACGGCCAGTCGGATCGGCCGTGATGGACCATCACCGGGCACCTCGTCGTCGTTGGCCGCCGCCTCGAAATCCGCCAGCACGGCTTCACACAGGCTGCGGATGCCCTGGCCATGTGCGGCCGATACCGGGTGCGGCTCGCCGATGCCCAGTTCGTGAAACTCGGCCAGGTGCGGCGACTCGCTCATGCCTTCGGCCTTGTTGACGGCGAGGAACACGCGCTTGTTGGCACTGCGCAGGTAGCGCGCGATGTCGTGGTCCTGCCCCGACACGCCGGTGCGCACGTCGGTGACGAAGATCACCGCGTCGGCTTCGGCAACCGCCTGCTTGGTCTGTTTGGCCATTTCGGCCACCACGCCGGTCGGCTTGTCGGGCTCGAAGCCGCCGGTGTCGACGACGATGAACTCGTGATCACCGATGCGCGCGTCGCCGTAGTGGCGATCGCGCGTCAGGCCGGCGTAGTCGGCCACGATCGCATCGCGGCTCTTGGTCAGGCGATTGAACAGCGTGCTCTTGCCGACATTGGGCCGGCCGACGATGGCCACCACCGCTTTCATCGTGGCCTACCACTGCTGCCATCGGCCGCGCGGCGGCCGGCGCCCGGCCGCTCCGAAGCCGGCCGCCGACCACCGCGGGGGGTGATTGCACAGCAAGCGGGGATTGTCATCACTCCGGCCGGAAAGCGAACAGCCCGCCGTTGCGCGTGACCGCCAGGATCGTGTTGCCCGAGCGAACCGGCACACCCACGATCGGGGAGCCGTCGGTCGACAGACGCAGCAGGGTCTTGCCGTCGGCACGATCGAGGAAGTGCACCTGCCCCTCGGCGTCGCCGAAGATCACCGTGCGGCCAACCACCAATGGCCCCGACAGACCGCGGTAGCGCAGCGCTTCGTTGTACCAGGCCAGGTCGCCGTTGCTGGCGCGCCAGGCGGTGATGCGATCGCTGGCGTCGGCACCGACCACCAGTTCGGCATCCCCTCCGACGGCCTGGATGCCCCCGACGTTCTTGGTCCACAGCAGCGTGGCGCGCTGCGCGTCGGCACAGCCGACGGCCGACTGGAACGAGCGCGCGCACACGATGTCACCCACGCGCAATGCCGGGCCGATCAAGTCGGCGAGACGCTCGACCTCGTTGGTGCCGCGTGGGTTGGCCAGCGGCACCTCCCAGCGCACCGTTCCGCGCAGCGGATCGACCCCGGTAAGGCGCTGGCCCTGGCCGACAAGCAGGGTGTCCTTGAACGCGGCAACCACGCCGGGCTGCGCCAAGGTCAGCGCCTCGCCCGGTCGCTGCAAGGTCCATAGCAGGCGGCCATCGAGCGCATCGAAGGCGCTGACCACGCGGTCCACGCCCATCACGAACACGCGCTCGCCGGCCACCAGCGGCGGCGTCGCCACGCGAGCGGCGAGGCGGGCCCGCCACTTGACGGCACCGCGTTCGAGCACGACGACCTCGTTGTCTCGCGTCACCACGGCTGCAAATCGGCCATCGCTGCCGACGCCGGCGTTGAGCCTCGCACCGACGTTGCCGCGCCACGCTTCGCGACCGCTGTCGGCTTGCAGCGCCATCACGCTGCCGTCTGCTGCCGCGACGGTGAACTCGCCATCGCGAGCGCTGACCGCATGGCCGGGCGGCGTGCCATCGATGCGCGCACTCCAGACCAGGCGGCCCGCGATTTGTGGCGTGATGGCCTCGAGGGGTGTCGGCTTGGGCTTGTCGCTCGAACAGGCGGCCAGCGCGAGGCCCGCCGCAGCCAGCACGATCCAGCGCGGCAGAGCCCTCATTGGACCGCTCCGCTGGCGGCCGCGCTGGCGGCGGCAGGCGCGGCGGGCGCCGCACCGAGGGCGGTCAGCTTGGCGTCGAGAAGGCGGCGGTATTCGACCTTGTCGTCCATCGCCTGGTAGGCCGCTTCGTAGGCCTTGCGCGCATCGTCCTTCCTGCCCTGGGCCAGCAGCACGTCACCGCGCCGGTCGGCGACCAGCGCGCCGAAAGCCTGGGCGCTCTTGCCCTGCGCCGCGGCGTCGAGTTGCGCCATGGCCTGCTCATATTGCTTCTTGTCCAGCAGCAGCCCCGCCGCGCGCAGGCGCGCGATGGTGCGGTACTCGTCCTCGCCGGCGTTTTCGGCAACCCACGCCAAGGTCGCCAGCGCGGCATCGGCCTGGCCCTTTTCGGCCTGCACCTTGGCCGCCAGCAGCGCGCCCTGCTGTGCATAGGTGGTGCGCGGAAAGCGCTCCTTCAGGTCGGAGAAGACACGCGCCGCGCGTGCGGCGTCGGCCGCCTGCGCGGCGCGGTCGAGTTCGTCGAACATCGCGCTGGCCTTGGCCGCCTGATTGCGCTGCCACCAATTCCAGCCGTTCCACGCGGCGAACCCGCTGAGCGCGAGGATCAAGGTCCAGGTGATCAGGTTGCCGTACTGGTTCCAGAATGCCTTGAGCTGGTCGATTTGCTCCTGCTCTTGCAGGTCGAGATGGGTCGCCATGGGGATGTGGATTCGATCGGGTGCGGGATTATGCGGTGCGCAATTCGTGCGCCCAGGCGGCCACGACGGCCAGCGAACGGCTGAACTGCGCGGCGTCGGGGTTGCGCAGCGGCTTGACGGCCACCTCGCCGCGGGCAAGTTCGTCCGGGCCGAATATGAGCGCCCAGCGCGCGCCGCTGGCATCGGCACGCTTGAACTGCGCCTTCATGCTGCCGCCGCCGGCATTCATCAGCACCGACACACCGGCGGCACGCAGCGTCTCCAGCACCGGCAGCACGAGCGGCAGGGTGGCGCTGTCTGGCACCACGGCATAGGCCAGCGGCGCGAACGCCGGCGGCTCGATGCCGACGGCCTCCAGCAGCAGCATCAGGCGTTCCAGGCCGAGCCCGAAACCGGCGCCGGGCGCCGGCCTGCCGCCGAGTTGCTCGATGAGCTGGTCGTAGCGGCCGCCGCCGCAGACCGTGCTTTGTGCGCCCAGCAGCGGGCTGGTCCACTCGAACACCGTCAGGTTGTAGTAATCCATGCCGCGCACCAGGCGCGGATTCAGGGTGTAGGCCAGGCCGGCCGCATCCAGCGTCGCGCGCAGCGCGTCCAGGTGCGCCAGCGAGGCGGCACCAAGAAAGTCGATCAGCCGCGGCGCGCTGTCCACGACCGGCACCATGTGTGGGTTCTTGGTGTCCAGAATCCGCAGCGGGTTGCTGCGCAGGCGGCGCCGCGCATCCTCGTCAAGCAGGGCGGCATGGGCCTCGAAGTGCGCTATCAGCGCGGCACGGTGTGCCTTGCGCTCGTCGGGTTGACCCAGGCTATTGATCTCGAGCCGGATGTCGCGGCCTTCCATCAGTCCCAGCTCGCGCCAGAAGGCGCGCAGCATGAGGATCATCTCGGCATCGACGTCAGGTCCGGCATGGCCCAGCGCTTCCACGTCGAGTTGGTGGAACTGGCGCGAGCGACCTCTTTGCGGCCGTTCATGCCGGAACATGGGCCCGAGCTGCCAGATGCGAAGAGGCCCGTTGTACAGCGCGTTGTGCTCGTTCACGGCGCGCACGATGCCCGCCGTGGCCTCCGGGCGCAGGGCCAGCGCATCGCCATTCATCGAGTCGGTCCAGGCAAACATCTCCTTCTCGACGATGTCGGTGACCTCGCCCAGGCCGCGCACGAACAGCGCAGTCGGCTCGACGATGGGTGTGCGCAGATTGCGATAGCCGTAGCGCGCGAGCAAGTCGCGCGCCTTGGCTTCCATCCACTCCCAGCGTGCCGCCTCCTCGGGCAGCAGGTCGTTCATGCCCTTGACGGCAAGCAGTTTCTGTTCAGCCATGAGAAATGGGCACCCGAACCACGGGCGCGATCAGTGAGAGGCTGTGGCCACCACAGCGCCGAAACGCCGCTCGATGTAGTCCTCGACCAGGCGGTGGAACTCCTGCGCGATGCCCTCGCCCCGCAGCGTCAGGGCCTTCTCGCCGTCGATGAACACCGGCGCGGCGGGCGCCTCGCCGGTTCCCGGCAGGCTGATGCCGATATCGGCGTGCTTGCTCTCGCCGGGGCCATTGACGATGCAGCCCATCACCGCCACCTTGAGGTTCTCGACACCGGGGTAGCGCGCCTTCCAGACCGGCATCTGCGCCCGCAGGAAGTCGTCGATCTGCTTGGCCAGTTCCTGGAACGTGGTGCTGGTGGTGCGGCCACAGCCGGGGCAAGCCGTCACGCTCGGGTTGAACGTGCGCAGGCCGAGCGACTGCAGGATCTCCAGTGCCACCACCACCTCCTGCGTGCGCGCCTCGCCGGGCTGCGGCGTCAGGCTGACGCGAATCGTGTCGCCGATGCCCTCCTGCAACAACACCGACAGCGCCGACGCAGACGCCACCGTGCCCTTGGTGCCCATGCCCGCCTCGGTCAGGCCCAGGTGCAGCGCGTAGTCGCAGCGCCGCGCCAGGGCGCGGTAGACCGCGATCAGGTCCTGCACGCCGCTGACCTTGCAGCTGATGATGATGTTGTCGGGGTTGAGCCCCAACTCACGTGCCACCTCGGCCGACTGCAGGGCCGATTGCACCAGCGCCTGGTACATCACCTGCTTGGCGTCCCACGGCTGCGCGCGGCGGGCGTTGTCGTCCATCATCGCCGCGAGCAGTTCCTGGTCGAGGCTGCCCCAGTTGACGCCGATGCGCACGACCTTGTCCCAGCGCGCGGCCGCCTCGACCATCATCGCGAACTGGCGGTCACGCTTGTCGCCCTTGCCGACGTTGCCGGGATTGATGCGGTACTTGGACAAGGCCTGCGCCATCGCCGGGTACTCGGTCAGCAAGCGGTGCCCGTTGTAATGGAAGTCGCCGATCAGCGGCACGGCAATGCCCATGCGGTCGAGCTGATCTCGGATGTGCGGAACCGCAGCCGCGGCCTCGGGCGTATTCACCGTGATGCGCACCAGTTCCGAGCCGGCGATCGCGAGTTCCTTGACCTGGATCGCCGTCTCGATCACATCGACCGTGTCGGTGTTGGTCATCGACTGCACTCGCACCGGGGCGTCGCCGCCGACGGTGACGACCTGGCCGCTCCAGGCCACGCGCGCCTGGCGCGCGTGCCGCCGCACCGGCCCCGCGTGATCGATGGCGTCGACGTCGACCGGCCCGCTCATGAGACCCCCTCAGGGCAAACGCAGCCGCGCCACGTTGTCGCGCGTGCTGGCCGCCAAATCCACCGCCTGTCCGCGGAACACCAACTGCGTCACCGCCGCATTGCCGATCGTCACGCGCAGCGGCAGATCGCCGTCGAGGCCGACGTTTTCGCCCGGCTGCACCAACCGCGACAGCAGCGTCTGGCCCTTCGCGTCCAGCACCTCGATCCAGGATGCCGCGCTGGTGCGCACTGCCAACGCACCCGCCGGTGTGACCGCGGAGGCCGAGCCGCCCGGTTCGGGAGGCGGTGCCGAGTGCGCGGTCTCGATCATGGCCGAGGCCGCGTTGGACGGCGCCGCGACGGCACTCGCGGCCGGCATGGGCGCCGGCATGGCAGTTGCCGCCGGTGACACCTTCGACAGCGATGCCACACGCGCGGCGCCCGATGCGCCGCCGGCAGCACCAGTGGCCACGCCGCGCCAGGGCATCCATCGTTCGGGCAGCAGGGCCAGCGCCAGGGCCCCGATCAGCACCACCAGGGTGGCCCAGAAGATCGGCTTGCGCAGCAGCGGGAAATCACCCTGAGCGCGGCTGCCGTGCGGCTGACGGAATGGTGCATTGATGCTCCCACCGACCTGCGCCAGCTTGGTGATTTCGGCCGACTGTGGCAGCTTGGCGAGCACCGGCTCGGCATCGATCTTCAGCACGCGGCACATGGTTTGCGCCAGCGCGCGCGTGAACGTCAGGTCGGGCAACTCGTCATAGCGGTCGGACTCGAGTGCCTCGAGTTTGCGCGGCGTCACCTTGATCGAAGCCGCGAGCGCCGCGATGTGCAGGCCTCGCTTCTCGCGGGCCGCTCGCAGCATCGCGCCGGCCGTGACATCGAGGCTGGCCGTGCCGATCGGCGCGGCACCTTGCGTGGCCTCACTCATCGAATCGCCCTCGTTCGTAGGCCAGCGTTTCCGGCGCCTGGGGAAAGCGGTTGCGCAGTTGGCGACCGAACTCCTCGACACCACCGCGATTGCCCAGCCGGTTCTCGACCCGCACGGCGAGCCACAGGGTCTGTGCGTTGCTCAGATCCTCGCGTGCATTGACGCGCCGGATGTAGAAGCGCGCGCGCTCGTACTCGCCGCGCCGGTAGAGCACCTCCGAGAGGTTCAACGCCGTCGACGGGTTGGACGGGTCGAGTTCGTAGGCGCGCGACAGCTTGCGTTCGGCCTCGTCCAGCCGCCCGGCGCGGGCGTGGCAGATGCCCTGCGCCATGAATGTGCGCTGCACTTCGCGGTACTGCGGCAGGGTCAGCGCCTGCTCGAACAACCGGTCGGCCTCGTCATAGCGGTTGCGCTGGCACAGGAACCAGGCGCGGTTGTGCATCGTGTCGGCGTCGCGCGGATTGATCTGCAGCGCGCGTGCAAAGCTGTCCTCGGCCAGGGCCTCTTCGCCCATGCTGGCGTAGACCAGGCCGCGCAGGCTGAACGCCGCCCCGAGATCCGGCCTGGCCGCCAGCGCCAGCTTGATCTCGTCCAGCGCCGTGTCGTACTGGCCCCGGCTGAAATGCAGCGAAGCGAGTTCCATGCGCACGGCCGCGCGGCGATCGGCGTCGGTCTGGTCGGACGCGGTGCGCGGCCCCTCGCCCGCTGCACCCGATCGGCCGGCGCCGGGCGCGGCGCACGCTGCCAGCAGCACGGCGACGCAGAAGCTAAAGGCGAACAGGCGCAGGCGCATCGACGTCAAACGCGGCGCGCGGGTGAGTGCACGGCAATCGGAACGCGCCGCAGGCGCAAGTCTGCGCGCGTGCGGTCCTGCACCTCACCAGCGAGTTGGCCGCAGGCGGCATCGATATCGTCGCCGCGCGTCTTGCGCACGGTCGTGACGATGCCCGCAGCCTGCAGCCGCTCGGCAAAGGCGTCCACGCGCTCCCGCGGCGAACGCAAAAGCCCGGACGCCGTGAAGGGGTTGAACGGGATCAGGTTGAACTTGCACGAAACGTCGGCACGGCGCACGCGCCGCACCAACGCATCGGCCTGCGCCAGGCTGTCGTTGACGCCATCGAGCATGCAGTACTCGAAGGTGATGAAGTCGCGCGGGGCAGCCTCGAGGTAGCGCCTGCAGGCAGCCAACAGCTCGTCGATCGGGTACTTCCGGTTCAACGGCACCAGGCCGTCGCGCAGCGCGTCATCGGGCGCGTGCAGCGACACCGCCAACGCCACCGGGCAATCGTCGCGCAGGCGCTCGATCATCGGCACCACGCCGGAGGTGCTGACGGTGACGCGGCGCCGCGACAAGCCGTAGGCGTGGTCGTCGAGCATCACGCGCAGCGCGGGCAGCAGCGCGGCATAGTTCTGCAACGGTTCGCCCATGCCCATCATCACGACGTTGGTCACCGCGCGATCGCCGGCAGCGAGGTTCAACCGCTTGCGCAACTCGTGTTCGGCATGCCACAACTGGGCCACGATCTCGCCGGTCGTGAGGTTGCGGCTGAAGCCCTGGTGCCCGGTCGAGCAGAAGCGGCAGCCGACGGCACAGCCGGCCTGGGACGAGATGCACAGCGTGCCGCGCCCGTCCTCGGGGATGAAGACCGTCTCGATCGCGTTGCCGGCACCGACGTCGAACAGCCACTTGATGGTGCCATCGGCCGACGCGTGCTCGGAGAGCACGGCCAACGGGCGAACCTCGGCCACGCCCGCCAGCTTGTCGCGCAAGGGCTTGGCCAGGTCGCTCATTTGCGCGAACTCCGCGGCACCTTTCTGGTGGATCCAGCGGAACAGCTGGGTGGCGCGGAAACGCTTCTCGCCCAAGCCATCGCAATAGGCCGCAAGGCCTTCGAGATCGAAATCGAGAAGGTTCGCAGCCATCGCTAGGCCGGACAGGGGCGTCCCAAGTGGCCGCCGCCCCTCGTGGGGCGCGAGCGCAGCAAGCTGGGGCGCCGCATCATCAGCGGCTGTAGACGTTCATGCCGGCAAAGAAGAACGCCACTTCGATGGCGGCGGTCTCCGGCGCATCGGAGCCATGCACGGCGTTGGCATCGATGCTGTCGGCGAAATCGGCGCGGATGGTGCCCTTGTCGGCCTTTTTCGGGTCGGTCGCGCCCATCAGTTCGCGGTTCCTGGCGATGGCACTCTCGCCCTCGAGCACCTGGATCATCACCGGGCCGGAGATCATGAAGCTCACCAGGTCATTGAAAAACGGGCGCGCCTTGTGCACGGCGTAGAACGCCTCGGCCTCGCGCCGCGAAAGATGCGCCATCCGTGCGGCCACGATGCGCAGACCAGCCGCTTCGAAGCGGGCGTAGATCTGCCCGACGACGTTCTTGGCGACTGCGTCGGGCTTGATGATGGACAGCGTGCGTTCGATCGCCATGGTGAAAAACACTCCAGAAAAACAGGGACTTGGCAAAGCTTTGCATTGTAGCCCGTGCGCCCCGGTCAGCGCCCCTTGCCACCCCGGCCACCACCCCCGCCGCTGCGGCGTCCGCCACCGCCAGCGTGGCCACCGCCGCCCTTGCCGCCGCGGCCACCGCCCTTCTTGCGTAGGAACGCATCGGCGCCGATGTAGCCGACGGCAGTCTTCATCGGGTCGGGTTGACCGCCCGCCGGTTTGGCCCCGCCGCCCTTGCCCCGCCCGCCGCCTGCACCGCCGCGCGCCCGCTGGCCGCCGCCTGGCCCACCGTGCACGAAGCGCTTGTCGTAGGTCTGTTGCAGCGGGTTGGGAATCGGCCCGTCGTCGTCGATCTCACGCCGCGGCTCGCGCGTCTCCTTGATCGCGCGCTTGTCGTAGGTCTGCTGCAGCGGATTCGGGATCGGCGCATCGTCACCGATTTCGCGACGCGAGGCACGCGCCTCGCGGATCGCACGCTGGTCGAAGGTCTGCTGCAACGGATTCGGAATGTTGACGACGTCGATCACGTCGCCATGGTCGCCGTCCTCGGCATCGCGCGCGTGCAACGCCGCATCGCCAAAGCCGTCGTGCAACCTGGCCTTGCCGTGCCCGCGCTGCGGGCCGCGTGCAGCGCGTTCCGGCGGCGGCTGGCGCTCCCGCCGCGGCCCCTCATCGACGCGCGGTGGCATGCGTGCACTGGCCGGCGCCGCAGGCGGGCGCTCGGGCACCTCCACCCGGCCGCCGCGGCCGCGCTTGTTGGCACCGTCGCGCCGACCGTTGTCGAGACCCGTCAGGCGGCGCAGCAGCCTGACGTCGTCTTCGGCCAGATCGACCCAGACACCCCGCTTCAGGCCGCGCGGCAGCACCACCGAGCCGTAACGGATGCGGATCAGGCGATTGACCGTCAGGCCGACGACGTCGAAGAGTTTGCGCACCTCGCGATTGCGCCCTTCGGTAATGACGACGCGGTACCAGTGGTTGACCCCTTCGCCGCCGCCGTCTTCGATGCTCTTGAAGGCCGCGGCCTGGCCCTCGATCGGCACGCCTTCGAGCAGACGGGCGCGGGCCTCGCTGTCCAGTGTGCCGAGCACGCGCACCGCGTACTCTCGCTCGACACCGAATCGCGGATGCATCAACTGGTTGGCCAGTTCGCCCGAAGTGGTGAACAGCAACAGGCCTTCGGTGTTGATGTCGAGTCGTCCGACCGATTGCCACTTGCCGTGGGGCAACCGCGGCAGGCGGCGAAATACCGTCGGCCGCTGTTGCGGATCGTCATGCGTGACGACTTCGCCGGCAGGTTTGTGGTAGGCGATCACCCGTGCTGGCAGCGGCGCGATGCGCACCCGCACCGGCTTGCCGTCGACCGCCACGCGATCACCCCACGAAATGCGCTGCCCGATGTGCGCCGGTTCGTCGTTCACGGTGACGCGCTTGTCGACGATCATCTGCTCGAGGTCGCGGCGCGAGCCGACGCCAGCCTGCGCCAATACCTTCTGCAGTTTCGGCGACTCGACGTCGGGCGCGAGAACACGGCGCGGCGCTTCGGTGTCGACCGGTGCAGCCACGGCCCCCCCCGCCAAGACCGGCGCCGCGCCATCGGCCACTGCGACGTCGCCCGCCGCGGTGGCTGCCACGTCGCCGTCCGCCGGCTCGATCGCCTCGGCGCTGGCGTCGATATCGAATGCCCCCGAGGTCACGGTTGCGAACAGTGCACCGGCGTCGGGCATCTCCAACAGCGGCTGCGCCACTGCAGCATCGGACGGGCCTGCACCGTCGGCACCTGGCTCGAGCAGCGCACCGTTGGCATCGCGGGCGCTGCGGCCCTTGCGCCCGCGACGCCGGTTGCGGCGTGAACGCCGCGGCTCACCGTCGGTCGGTGGCGCGCGATCGACCGCGCTTTCAGCCACTGCACCGTCGCCGGCCGTGTCCTCGGAGCCTGGCCCCTCGCCCTCGGCCCGTTGGTCACCCTGAGCGGGCGGTGCCGCCACGGCGGGCTCGCTGCCGGCCGTCTCGACGCCGGCGCCCGCGATAGCCGCGCCGTCGTCGCGGGGGCTGCGCCGCCGGCGCTTCGGGCGCGCAGCGCCGGCTTCGCCGGGCGGGCCGCTCGCGTCGGCCGGTTCTTCGCCTGTCGGCGCTGCGGGCTCGGGGGGATCTGCGTCGTGGGAATCGTTCATGGCGCGGGAGCCGTGGGCTCGCTCGATGGAATGGTTTGATTGATCGGCGTCGGCCGACGCTCGCCCGGCATATCGGACGCGGCCTGACGCGGCGCTGCAGCCCGGGGTTCGAGATGCGGCGCGTTGTCTTCGAGCGGCAGAGAGCTCTGACCATCGGGGCCGACTTCGGCATCGATCAGTCCGGCCTGCCCCGTCAGGGCATACAGCACGCGCTCGTCGCTGCCGTTGCCCTCCTGGCCCGCGTCCAGCGGTGGCAACTGGTCGACGCTGGACAACCCGAGGTCATCGAGGAACTGGCGCGTCGTTGCATAGAGGGCCGGCCTTCCGGGCGCCTCCCGGTGGCCGATGGCCTCGATCCAGCCCCGGTCTTCCAACTGCTTGACGATCTGCGTGCCGACGGTGACGCCGCGGATGTCCTCGATGTCGCCGCGCGTGACGGGCTGACGGTAGGCCACGATGGCCAGCGTTTCGAGCACGGCGCGCGAGTATTTCGGCGGCTTCTCGGGGTTCAGGCGATCGAGGTACTCGCGCATCTCGGGCCGGCTCTGGAAGCGCCAACCACCGGCCAAGGGCACCAACTCGACACCGCGACCATCCCAGTCGCGCACCAGCTCGTCGAGCAGGCTGCGCAGCGTGTCGAGACCCAACTGATCCTCGAACAGCGTGCGCAGTGCAGCCAGCGGCAGTGGCTGCTCGGCGCAGATGAGCGCGGTTTCGAGGACGCGCTTTGCATCCTGTGTATTCATGGGCAGTGATCGTTGGGCGCCGGTTACCGCCGGCGGCGTTCACATCATTCGGGTTCTGAGGCTCGGCCCGGGGCGCGGCGCATCGGCGCGGCGCGGTTCAGAAAGTCACTTCGGGCGGCATTCCCGGGGGCGGCGGCAACGCCGGCCTGCTCCAGGGCATTGGCTGCATTGTAGCCGGCTGCGCCGCATCAGCCACACACCGCCGCCCAGCCGGCTGCCATGTCGGGCGGCAGCGGTTCGTCGAAGGCCAGTGCCTCGCCCGTCACCGGATGGCGCAACGCCAGCCGCACGGCATGCAGCGCCTGGCGCTCGAGGCCGAGCCCGGCGGCCCCGCCGTACAACGCATCGGCCACCAGCGGGTGGCCGTGGAACGCCAGGTGGACACGGATCTGGTGCGTGCGGCCGCTGTGCAGCACACAACGCACGGCGCTGACGCCGTTTCGGCAGGCGATGCGCGTGACATCGGTGCGTGCCGTTTTGCCGCTGGCCACCACCGCCATGCGCACACGCGACACCGGGTCGCGACCGACCGGCGCCTCGATCGAGAACGGCCCCGCCGCAACCGTGCCGTGAACCAGCGCCAGGTACTCGCGGCGCACTTCGCGCGCGGCAATGGCACGCACCAGCGCAGTCATCGCGGGCAGGGTCTTGGCCACCACCATCAACCCCGACGTGTCCTTGTCGAGACGGTGCACGATGCCCGCGCGCGGCAACTGCGATGCGCCCGTATGGTGGGCCAGCAAGGCATTGAGCAAGGTGCCTCGCCAGTGGCCGGGGGCCGGATGCACGACCAACCCCGCCGGCTTGGCCAGCACCAGCAGGTGCGCGTCCTCGAAGCGGATCGCCAGCGCCATCGGCTCGGGCACGAAGGCGCGGCTTTCGTCGGTGGGCTGCAATTCGGCACTGACGGTCTGTCCAGCGCGCAGACGCTTGGCGGCCGTGGTCGCCGCGGCGCCGTCGATGCACACCAGGCCGCGCGCGATCAAGCCCTGCAGATGGCTGCGCGAAAACTCGCTGGCATGCGTTGCCAGCAGCTTGTCGAGCCGCTGTCCGTGGCCCTCGGCAGCGACCTCGAACTGGCGCACTTCGACGCCGCTGTCGATCTCGTCGTCAGTGGGGCCAACCCTATAATCGCGCTCGATTTCTGCTCTCACGACGGGGCCCGCACGAGGCCAAAGCACACAATGATCCGTATTCAGGATGGACTGGCCCGAGGCACGGCACGCGGTTTACTGCGGCCGCTGCTGGCGGCACTGATCGCGGTCGCGGGTCTCGGCCTGGCCGGTTGCAGTTCGACGCCCAAAGAAGACCCGAATTCGACGCAGGCGGTCGAACGATTGTATGCAGACGCCAAGGACGACATGGCCAGCGGCAGCTACGACAAGGCCATCAAGACGCTCGAGCGCGTCGAGGGCCGTGCCGCGGGGACGTTGCTGGCGCAGCAGGCCACGCTCGACCTGGCCTACGCCCAGTACCGCACCAGCGAACGCGCCGCCGCGATCGCCACGCTCGATCGCTTCATCAAGTTGCATCCCTCCAGCCCGGCACTGGACTACGCGCTGTACCTGCGCGGCCTGGTCAATTTCAATGACAACCTGGGCATCCTCGGCGCACTGGCGCAGCAGGATCTGTCGGAGCGCGATCAGCAGGCTTCGCGCGACGCCTACCAGGCGTTCCGGCAGTTGGTGACGCAGTTCCCGCAGTCTCGCTACGCCGACGATGCCCGGCTGCGCATGAATTACATCGTCAATGCGCTGGCCGACTACGAATTGCATGTGGCGCGCTACTACCTGCGGCGCGGCGCCTTCGTCGCCGCGGCCAACCGCGCCCAGCAAGTGGTGCTGGAGTACCCCCAGACCCCGGCCAACGAAGAAGCCCTTGTCATCATGCAATTGAGCTACGGGGCCCTGGGACTCGAGCAGCTGCGTGCCGATGCCGAGCGCGTGTTGAAGCAGAACTTCCCGACGAGCCGCTTCAGCGCAGAGGGTGTTCGCCAAGCCAAGCGGGCCTGGTGGCAACTCTGGTAGGCACGCGATTCAATCGTCAGTGATCGAGCGCCAGCTCGGCCAGCCACTCCAGAGCGACTGACTCGTCCTCGAGTCGCAGCATCGGCGGCAGCGCCGCGCGCAAGCGCGCGCCATAGGGCATGCGGGCCATGCGCGGATCACATACGACGAGCAGACCACGGTCGGTTTCACTGCGGATCAGGCGTCCGGCGCCCTGCTTCAGCGACACTGCGGCGTCGGCGACGAAGCATTCGTTGAACGGATTGCGGCCTTGCGCCTCCAGCCGCTTGACGCGGGCCTCGACCAACGGATCGTTGGGCGGCGGGAACGGCAGCTTGTCGATCAGCACACATTGCAGTGCATCACCGGGCACGTCGATGCCCTCCCAGAAACTCTGCGAACCCACCAGTACCGCAGCCGACTGCGACAGAAAGCGCTGCAGCAGCGCTCGCTTGGGCTGCGAGCCCTGCACCAGGACTTCGACATGGCCGGCCCCGGCGGCATCGAGCTGCGCCCGCAGGGTTTCCGCGACCATGGGCAGCGCGCGCAGTGTCGTCGTCAACACGAAGGTGCGGCCGCCCAACGCTGCCGCGCAGTGCGCGGCCAGCGTCGCCACGGCCACCGAATGCCCGGCCTCGTTGGGTTTCGGGAAGGCCGCAGGGATGTACAGCCGCGCATGGGCCGGATAGTCGAAGGGGCTGCCCAGCCGCAGCTTCGTCGCATCTTCCAGGCCAGTGCTGGCGGTGAACCACGTCAGGTCATCGTCGTCACCCAAGGTTGCCGACGTGAAGATCCAGGCTTTCGGCGCGCGGGCACGCTGCTCGCTCAGCATGTCGCGAATGTCCAGCGGTGATTCGACCAGCCGCACTTGTTGCGGACTGACGTCGATCCAGCGCACGCGGCCGTCGACGGCCTCGCGCTGGAAGGCCGTGGCCAGCGCGGCCAACGCGCGGCCACGTTCCTGCAACTTGGCGAAGTCGGGGCCGATCCCGACCAGGCCCTGAAGGCCCGCGACGGCCGCCTCGCACGCGACGGCCAGGCCTTGCAGCGCGTGTGTGAATGCAGGCACGGTGGCGCGCTCCTGCCAGCGCAACTTGAGGGCGCCCCGCATCTCGCGCAACGGTCCGGCCACGGCCAGTCGAAGCTCGCGCGCCGCGCGTTCGCACTCGCCGGCGAGTGCCTGCCAGTCGGCCAGCCCGCGTGCCTGCTGCAGCCCCGTAGCCAGCAGGTCGCGCGCAAAGTCGATCGCCTGCGCGCTGCCCAGCGTGGTGCCGAGAAACTGCACGCCGGCCTCGACCAGTTGATGGGCCTCGTCGAACACCGCGGCGTCGACACTGGGCAACAGCTCGGCAACACCGCTGTCACGCAGTGCCATGTCGGCGAAGAACAGGTGGTGGTTGACGACCACCACATCGGCGGCCATCGCCTCGCGCCTTGCCTTCACGACGTGGCAGGCGGCGTACTGCGGGCAGTCGCTGCCCAGGCAGTTCTCGCGCGTCGACGTGATCAGCGGAATCACCGGCGAGCGCTCGTCGAGGCCGTCGAGCTCGGCCAGGTCGCCGCTGACCGTGGCCTGGGCCCATGCTTCGACGCGCGCCAGCGCACGCACGGCAAAACGATCCGGCAACAACACCGGCTGCCCGGGCGCGCCGGCCTGGCGAGCCTGATCCAGACGATGCAGGCAAAGGTAACTGGCCCGTCCCTTCAGCAGCGCCAGTTGCACCGGCACGCCGAGAGCCGCAACCAGCCGCGGCAGGTCGCGCAGAAACAGCTGGTCCTGCAGGCTCTTGGTGGCCGTGCTGACCATCGCGCGCCGGCCCGACAACAGCAGTGGCACCAGGTAGGCGAAGGTCTTGCCGACACCGGTGCCGGCCTCGGCGACCAACGCGCTGCGCTGCTCCAGTGCCGTGGCAACGGCCACCGCGAAGCGCTGCTGCACCTCTCGCTCGACATAGCCGGTGTCGGCACGCGCCAGCGGCCCGGCGGCGGCAAACGTGCGCGCGACGGCGCTGGCCAGCTCGCCCTGGGCATCGGCAACCGCGGCGACAGGCATCAGGCGGGTTCGGGCGGATCGACTTGCGCGGCCAGGTGGGCGATCTGGTCGCGCAACAGCAGGCGGCGCTTCTTCAAGCGACGAATGACCAGATCATCGAGCGGATGTTCGTCGGCCAGCCGGTCGATCAGGCTGTCCAGATCGGCGTGCTCCATGCGCAACTCGATCAGGCGGCGCTGGGGTGAGTGCAGGTTGTTGTCCATCGTCTCGCCGGCAGTGTAGGTGAGCGGCAAGAGTTCACAACGCGCCGTCGCCGACCAAGGTCATCCTTCCCGTATATTGCAGCCATGGCCACCGCCGCCCTCGCCTACCGCCTCAACGCCGCCACTGGCATGCATCGTGGCGACCGCTCCTACCAGCAAGACCAGGTCGAGATCATTGCGCACCCCCGTACGCCGGGTTGCGTGCTGGCCGTGCTGGCCGACGGCATGGGCGGCAAGAGCGGAGGCCGCAAGGCGGCCGACCAGGTGGTGATGGTGGCCAAGCAGATCTACGAGCGCTATTCGCCCGCGCGCGACGATGCGGCCGACCTGATGCGTCAGTTGGTCCAGGAGTCGCACCTGATGATCAAGCTCACCGCGATCGCCGCCGAGGAGGAGCCGCACAGCACGATTGCCGCCTTCATGATCGGCCCGGGCCGGCAGTGCGACATCGTGCATGCGGGCGATTCGCGCATCTACCACTTCCGCGGTCCCGACATGGTCAGCCGCACGATCGACCACTCGTTCGTGCAACGGCTGATCAACGAAGGCCAGATCAGCGAGGAGGAGGCCAACACCCACCCCCAGTCGAATCTGCTGACCGGCTGCCTGGGCACCCACCAGGACCCACCGCTCGCGCCGGCCGACCTGGGCGCGCTGGAAATCGGCGACAGCGTGCTGGCCTGCAGCGATGGCCTTTGGCACTACTTCACCCCGAAGGAACTGGGCGCGATCGTGCACACCCTGCCGCCCCGCGAGGCCAGCGAGATGCTGGTGTCCAAGGCCAGGCAACGCGCGCGTGGCGGCGGCGACAATGTGTCGCTGGCGCTGGTGCGCATCGAGCCGCTCGAGAAATAGCCGCTCAGTTCGCTGCCGCCGACGGTGGCGGCAGCGGCTTGCCTGGCACGCGCCGCTGGTCCCGTTCGCGATTGCGCGCTTCGACCGCTGCGCGGTGAGCCAACGCCTCCGAGGCACGGCGTGCCGATGCAGCGGCCCGCTGCGCGGCGCGAACATCGGCCGCCGACGCGGCCGCCTGGTGTGCCGCCGCCGCATCCGACACACGGGGCTGCGGCGCCGGCTCAACGCTCCGCGGCCCCGCTTCGCTCGCGCGCGGGCTGCGCCCGAGCGCCGCGGCGCTCGCCTGCTGGGGGGCCGAGGCCGCCTGGCGTTGCTCGATGCGCAGCAGGCGCTGGGCGGCGCGGCGCTTGCGGTCCTCGGCATCGAGCACGGCGACTTCGCGATCGAGTCGCCGCACGCGCTCGCGCCGCTCGGCCCTGACCCTGTCGACGCAGGCGGTGACTGCGAACTGCCCGGCACAGGCCGTTTGTGCGGCCCGCGCCTGCGCTTCGATGCTTGCACGCTCCGCGGTGATGCGGCGGCGCTGCTCGACCGCCTCGTCCGTCGACCAGGCGGGCAAGGCCGCAACGGCGGCCAGCATCGCGGCCAGTAGCGCCCTACGTGAGCGAGGTATCGACATCGCGACGCTCCAAGGCCAGGAACTCGGCCGACTGCATCTCGTTCAGCCGTGACACCGTGCGCGGGAACTCGTGTGACAGCGGGCCTTCCAGATACAACTGCTCGGGCGGTACCTCGGCCGACATGATCAGCTTGACGCGACGATCGTAGAGCACGTCGACCAGCCAGGTGAAGCGCCGCGCCTCGCTGGCCATGCGCGGCGGCATCTGCGGCACCCCTGCCAGGATCAGCGTGTGAAAGCGGCTGGCAATCTCGAGGTAGTCGTTCTGCGAGCGCGGGCCGCCGCACAGCCACTTGAAATCGAACCAGACCACGCCACCGGCCTTGCGTCGCGCGGTGATCTCGCGCTGCTCGATATTCAGGACCGGGTCTTCGTCGCGAACCTCGGCCAGCTGTTCGAAGGCCTGCGTCAGCGCGCTTTCCGCGGCCGTGCCGAGCGGGCAGTGGTAGAGCTTGACGCGTTCCATCGCACGGCGCCGGTAATCGATGCCGTTGTCGACCCCGACGACCTCCAGCTTGTCCTTGAGCAATTCGATCGCCGGCAGGATGCGATCGCGGTGCAGGCCATGCGGGTACAGCTCGTCGGGGTGGAAGTTGGAGGTCGTCACGATGCTGACCCGGTTGGCGAACAACGCCACGAGCAGTCGGTGCAGGATCATCGCATCGGTGACGTCGGCGACATGGAATTCGTCGAAGCAGATCAGGCGAAAGCGCCTTGCGATGCGCTTGCCCAGCTCGTCGAGCGGATTGACGGTGCCCTTGAGCTCCTGCAGTTCGCGGTGCACCTCGCGCATGAACTCGTGAAAGTGCAATCGCGTCTTGCGCCGCAGCGGCACCGATTGGAAGAAGCAATCCATCAGGAAGCTCTTGCCGCGGCCGACGCCCCCATGCATATAGACGCCGCGCGGGATCGGTGGCCGGCTGATCAATTTGGTGATGGCATTCCCGCGCCGCGCCTTGTAGGCATTCCACTCGTCTTCGCAGCGCTCGAGCGCTGCGATCGCACGCAGCTGCGCCGGATCGGCGCTGAAGCCGCGTTGCGCGAGCGTTTCTTCGTAGAGTTGGCGGACGCCCACAACCCGGTCACAAGTTCAGCGTGCGCTTGTCGACCGCGAGTGCGGCCTCCTTGGTCGATTCCGACAAAGACGGATGCGCGTGGCAGATGCGCGCGATGTCCTCGCTGCTGGCCCGGAAGGCCATCGCGACACAGGCCTCGGCGATCAGTTCGCTGGCGTACGGGCCGACGATGTGAACACCGAGGATTTCATCGGTGGCCGCATCGGCGAGCATCTTCACCAGGCCGGTGGTGTCGCCGAGCGCGCGGGCGCGGCCGTTGGCCATGAAGGGAAAGCTGCCCGCCCTGTAGGCCCGGCCAGCCGCCTTCAGCTGCTGCTCGGTCTGGCCGACCCAGGCGATCTCGGGACTGGTGTAGATGACCCAGGGCACGAGGTTGAAGTCGACATGGCCGTGCTGCCCGGCGATGCGCTCGGCCACCGCAACGCCCTCTTCCTCGGCCTTGTGCGCCAGCATCGGACCGCGCACCACATCGCCGACCGCCCACACGTTGGGCAGGTTGGTGCGGCACTCACCGTCGACGACGATCGCGCCGCGCTCGTCCAGCTTCAGGCCCACCACCTCGGCATTCAGGCCGGTGGTGTTGGGCACGCGGCCGATCGACACGATCAGCTTGTCGACGGCCAACGTCTGCGCCTCGCCCTTGGCATTCGTGTAGGCGATGCCGACGCCCTTCTTGCCGTGCGTGATCGCGCCGACGTTCACGCCCAGTTCGATCTTCAGGCCCTGCTTCGTGAAGGCCTTGTGGGCCTCCTTGGCGATCTGCTCGTCGACCGCCCCGAGGAACGTCGGCAGCGCTTCGAGCACCGTCACCTGGGCGCCGAGCCGCCGCCAAACCGACCCCATCTCGAGGCCGATCACGCCCGAGCCGATCAGGCCCAGCGTCTTCGGCACGGCCGCGATGCGCAGTGCGCCGTCGTTGGACAGGATGTCGACTTCGTCGAAGGGCGCGCCGGGCAATGCGCGCGGGCTCGATCCGGTCGCGACGACGATGTGCCTGCCGGTCAGCGTCGCGTCGCCGATCGTCACCTCGTAGCCGCCATCGACCGCCCTGGCAAACGAACCCCGACCATGGAAGAACGTCACCTTGTTCTTCTTGAACAGGTACAGGATGCCGTCGTTGTTCTGCTTCACGACGGCGTTCTTGCGCTTGAGCATCCGTGCAACGTCGAGCGACAGACCCTCGACGCCGATGCCATGCTCGGCGAAGTGGTGGCCTGCATGCTCGAAATGCTCGCTCGATTGCAGCAGCGCCTTGCTCGGAATGCAGCCGACATTGGTACAGGTGCCGCCCGGTGCCGGCCCGCCGTTGTCGTTCTTCCATTCGTCGATGCAGGCGGTGTTGAAACCGAGCTGTGCCGCGCGGATGGCCGCGATGTAGCCACCGGGGCCGGCGCCGATGACGATGACGTCGAAGTTCTTGGTGCTCATCGAAGAATCCTGTCGCAATCAAGCAGCCGCCGCGGAACCGGCTTTGCCGGGCCGCCGGCGGCGCCCCCTTGAGGGGGAGCGGCGCAGCCGCTCCGGGGGTGGGTCAAATATCGAACAGCAGGCGCGCGGGATCTTCCAGCGCTTCCTTCATCGCCACCAACCCGAGCACCGCTTCGCGGCCGTCGATGATGCGGTGGTCGTAGCTCATCGCCAGGTAGTTGATCGGGCGCACGACGACCTGCCCGTTCTCGACCACCGCGCGGTCCTTGGTGGCGTGGACGCCGAGGATCGCGCTCTGCGGCGGGTTGATGATCGGCGTCGACAGCATCGAGCCGAACACGCCGCCATTGGAGATCGAGAACGTGCCGCCGGTCAGCTCCTCGATGCCGAGCTTGCCTTCGCCGGCCTTCTTGCCGTACTCGGCAATCTTCTTCTCGATGTCGGCAAAGCTCATCAGATCGGCGTTGCGCACGATCGGCACCACCAGGCCGCGCGGCGAACCGACGGCGATGCCGATGTCGAAGTAGCCGTGATAGACGATGTCGTTGCCATCGACACTGGCGTTGAGCACGGGGTACTTCTTCAGGGCAGCCACCGCCGCCTTGACGAAGAAGCTCATGAAGCCGAGCTTGACCCCGTGTTCCTTCTCGAACTTCTCCTGGAACCGCTTGCGCATCTCCATCACCGGCGCCATGTTCACTTCGTTGAACGTGGTCAGGATGGCATTGGCGGCTTGCGATTGCAGCAAGCGTTCGGCCACGCGGGCACGCAGGCGCGACATCGGTACCCGCTGCTCGGGCCGCTCGCCGAGGTTGACCGCCACCGGTGCGGCCACGGCCGGCAGCGCCTTGGCGACTGCGACCGCGGCGGGCGGCGCCACAGGCGCGGCCTTGGGCGCCGCCAGGGCCCCCAACACATCGCCCTTGGTGACGCGGCCGTCCTTGCCGGTGCCGGCCACCGCGCCCGCTGCGAGTTGGTGGTCGGCCATCAACTTGGCCGCGGCGGGCATGGCCACGTCGCTCTTGCTCGTGCCCGCGGACACCGCCGTGGCTGCCTGCGCTGCGGCCACTGGCGCTGGCGCCGGCGCCGGCGCCGCCGCGCTGGGCTTGCCCTCGCTATCGATCGTTGCGATGACCTGCTCGGCCACCACGGTCGCCCCGTTGGGCATCAGATGCGCGGCGAGTACGCCGGCGGCGGGTGCCGGGACTTCGAGCACGACCTTGTCGGTCTCGATTTCGATCAGGATCTCGTCGAGGGCCACGGCCTCGCCGGGCTGCTTCTTCCATTGCAGCAGGGTGGCTTCGGCCACCGACTCGGACAGCTGCGGAACCTTGACTTCTACGATTGCCATTGTTGTTGTCTCGTTGGTTTACTTGGTCAGCACGAAGCCCTTGAGTTTGCCGAAGGCCTGGTCGAGCAGCGCCTTCTGCTGCTCCTGGTGCAGGTGTGCGTAACCGACCGCCGGCGACGCCGACGCGGGGCGTCCGGCGTAACCCAGGCGCTGGCCATCGAGCAGGTTCTCGTGGATGTAGTGCTGCACGAAGAACCAGGCCCCCTGGTTCTGCGGTTCGTCCTGGCACCACACCACTTCGGTGACGTTGGGGTAGCGCTTGAGCTCGGTCGCGAAGGCCTTGTGCGGGAACGGGTAGAGCTGCTCGACCCGCGCGATCGCGACGTCGCTGGCCTTCTTCTCCTCGCGCTTCTTCACCAGGTCGTAATAGACCTTGCCCGAGCAGACGATCAGCCGCTTGACCTTGGCCGCCTCGATGGATGCTTGCTGCTCGCCGAGCACCGTCCTGAACTCGCCCTTGGTGAACTCCGACAGCGGCGAAGTCGCATCCTTGTTGCGCAGCAGCGACTTGGGCGTCATGATCACCAGCGGCTTCCTGAACATGCGCACCATCTGGCGGCGCAGCACATGGAAGATCTGGCTGGCCGAGGTCGGTTGCACGATCTGCATGTTGTTGTCGGCCGCCAGCTGCATGAAGCGCTCCAGCCGCGCCGAGCTGTGCTCCGGGCCCTGGCCCTCGTAGCCGTGCGGCAGCATCAGCGTCAGGCCGTTGACGCGGCCCCACTTCACTTCGCCCGAGGCAATGAACTGGTCGATCACGACCTGCGCCCCGTTGACGAAGTCACCGAACTGCGCCTCCCAGATCGTGAGCGTGTTCGGCTCGGCCGACGCGTAGCCGTACTCGAAGCCGAGCACCGCTTCCTCCGACAGGATCGAGTCGATGACCACGAACGGCGCCTGGTTCTCAGCCACGTTCTCGAGCGGCACGTAGGTGCCGGTGTCCCACTTCTCGCGGTTCTGGTCGTGCAGCACGGCGTGGCGGTGCACGAAGGTGCCGCGCCCGCAGTCCTCGCCCGACAGCCGTACCGGGTAGCCACTGGCGACCAGCGACGCGTAGGCCAGGTGCTCGCCCATGCCCCAGTCGACGTTGACCTCGCCGCGGCCCATCGCCGCCCGGTCGGCGACGACCTTCTCGACCAGCGGATGGGCCTTGAAGTCCTTCGGCAGCGTCGTGATGCGCTCGGCCAGCCGCTTGACCTCCGCCAGTGGCAGCGCGGTATCGGCCGCGTCGGTCCACTTGCGGTTCAGGTAGGGCGACCAGTCGACGGCGTACTTGCTCTTGAAGTTGGTCAGCACCGGATCGACGGTGTGGCGACCGGCATCCATCGCGGCGCGGAAGGCCTTGACCATTTCGTCGGGGCCCTCGGCCGCGAGCACGTTCTGCGCCACCAGCTTGTCGCCATAGAGCTTGCGGGTGCCGGGGTGCTGCGCGATCTTCTTGTACATCAGCGGCTGGGTCAGGCTCGGCGTGTCCTGCTCGTTGTGGCCGAGCTTGCGGAAGCAGATGATGTCGACCACCACGTCCTTG
This sequence comes from uncultured beta proteobacterium, assembly GCA_963840805.1. GTDB lineage: Bacteria > Pseudomonadota > Gammaproteobacteria > Burkholderiales > Burkholderiaceae_C > CADEEN01. Next base: position 102,425 of record CAWJAJ010000010.1, read on the forward strand.
TTGAACTGCTGGCGGTAGTCCATCGCCCATTGCGTGCACAGCACCACCGCCTCGGGGTCGTCGCCGTTGACGTGCAGCACTGGCGCCTCGATCATCTTCACCACGTCGGAGCAGTACAGCGTCGAGCGCGAATCGCGTGGGTCGCTGGTGGTAAAGCCGATCTGGTTGTTGATGACGATGTGCACCGTGCCACCGGTGTAGTAGCCCCGTGTCTGCGCCAGCGCCAGTGTCTCCATCACGACGCCCTGGCCGGCAAACGCGGCGTCGCCGTGCACCAGCACCGGCAGCACCTGGTCGCCTTCCCTGTCGCCGCGGCGATCCAGGCGCGCCTTGACGCTGCCCTCGACCACCGGGTTGACGATCTCGAGGTGCGAGGGGTTGAACGACAGCGACAGGTGCACCGGGCCACCCGTTGTCGAAATGTCGCTCGAGAAGCCCTGGTGGTACTTGACGTCGCCCGAAGGCAGGTGTTCCGGTGCGGTGTGGTCGAACTCGGCGAACAGGTCGGCCGGCATCTTGCCCAGCGTATTGACCAGCACGTTGAGGCGGCCGCGGTGGGCCATGCCGATCACGATCTCCTGCACGCCCTTCTCGCCGGCGCGCTGCACCAGTTCGTCCATCGAGGCGATGAAACTCTCGCCGCCTTCGAGCGAGAAGCGCTTCTGGCCGACGAACTTGGTGTGCAGGTAACGCTCGAGGCCCTCGGCGGCGGTCAGGCGGTCGAGGATGTGCTTCTTCTCGTCGGCCGAGTAGTTCGGCTTGCTGCGCACGCTCTCCAGCCGCTCCTGCCACCAGCGCTTCTCGGTCGGATCGGTGCAGTGCATGAACTCGACGCCGACCGTGCCGCAATAGGTGTCGCGCAGCGCCTGCATGATCTGGCGCAGCGTCATCTGCTCGGCGCCGAAATAGGTGTTGGCGGCACTGAATGTGATGTCCATGTCCGATTCGGACAGGTCATAGAACGCCGGCTCGAGCTCGGGAATCTTCGGCCGCTCGGTGCGCTTCAACGGGTCGAGGTCGGCCCAGCGCGAACCCAGGAACCGGTAGGCCGCGATCAACGATTGGACGTGAACCTGCTTGCGCGCAACGGCCAGGTCGGTGCTGCTGGCCTTGTTGGCGAAGGCATTGGCCTTGGCGCGCTGTGCGAACGACTCGATCACCGGCGCATGGGCCACGTCGCGACGCTCGCTGCCGTCGGTGGCGGCGACGTTCTGCAGGTTGTCGAAGTAGGCGCGCCAGTTCTCTGGTACCGAGCCGGGGTTGTCGAGGTAGGCCTCGTACAACTCCTCGACATAGGGCGCATTGCCCCCGAACAGGTACGAGTTCGTCCTGTATTGCTGCATCATCTTCGCTCACCTTTCGCCGCGGTCTGCGCAGCTTCGATGGGTTGCAAAACCTTCCGCGACCCGGCTTCACCGGTAGGCGGACTAGCGTTACCGCCTTGCCGCGGCGCTCGAACCGAGCCGCCGGCAAGGGAACGGGAAGGACCGATTCACACTCCGGCGCGCACTCTAGCACCGAAGCCTCGCACGGGCCTTACAGCCAAGCCGGGAAGACGGGCGGTCTTGGCCGTGCTGTTGCGGCGATCGGCCAACCCGCCTGCGCGCAGTATCGTGCGATGAGCCCGCGCGTGATCCGCATCGAGCCCCTGGCACCACCGAAGCCGAGCCTTGGCGCCGTGTGCAACGGCTGCGGCGTCTGCTGCCTGGCCGAACCCTGCCCGCTCGGCATCCTGGTGAGCCGCCGACGCCGCGGCCGCTGTGTCTCGCTGCGCTGGCATGACGCCGAGGCCCGGTACCGCTGCGGCCTGTTGATGGCGCCGGTCGGCATGGCGAAGCGCGGCAGCGGGCACCTCTCGCGCTGGTTGGCCCGCCGCTGGATCGCAGCCGGCACGGGTTGTGATTCGACGGCCGAGGCCGAATCCGTGATCGTCGACCGCTAGGACTCTCTATCGCGACCGGATCATGCCGCGGCCTGCTGCAGCGACAGTCTGGCCTTGGCGGCCTGATACTCGCGCGCCAGCCGCGCCACCAGCGCGGCGGCTGGCACGACTTGCGTGATGGCGCCGATGCCCTGGCCGCAGCCCCAGATGTCCTTCCAGGCCTTCTTCGCACTTTCGCCGCCGCCGAAGTCCATCTTGCTCGGATCGCTCTCGGGCAGGTTGTCCGGGTCCAGGCCGGCGGCGCGGATCGATGCCTTCAGGTAGTTGCCGTGGACGCCGGTGAACAGGCTCGAGTAGACGATGTCGTCGCTGGAGCCGCCGACGATCGCCTGCTTGTAGGCGTCGCTGGCGCGCGCCTCGTTGGTGGCGATGAAGGCCGAGCCGATGTAGGCGAGGTCGGCACCCATGGCCTGCGCCGCCAGCACCGCGTCGCCGGTGGCCATCGCACCCGACAGCGCCAGTAGGCCGCTGAACCACGCACGGATCTCCTGCACCAGCGCGAACGGGCTCTTCACCCCGGCATGGCCGCCGGCGCCGGCGGCGACCGCGATCAGGCCGTCGGCCCCCTTGTCGATCGCCTTCCTGGCGAAGAAATTGTTGATCACGTCGTGCATCACGATGCCGCCCCAACCATGCACCGCGTCGTTGACATCGGTGCGTGCGCCGAGCGACGTGATCACCACCGGCACCTTGTACTTCGCACAGACCGCCATGTCGTGCTCGAGTCGGTCATTGCTCTTGTGCACGATCTGGTTGATGGCATACGGCGCGGCCGGCCGGTCCGGGTGCGCGCGGTCCCACGCCGCCAGGGTTTCCGTGATCTCGGCCAACCATTCGTCGAGCTGCGACGCCGGACGCGCGTTGAGCGCCGGCATCGCGCCGACGATGCCGGACTGGCATTGCGCGATGACCAGTTGGGGGTTGCTGATGATGAACAGCGGCGCGCCGACGACAGGCAGGCGGAGCTTGCGAAGGGCTGGCGGCAAGGACATCAGAACGCCTCCGGCACCATCTCGGTGACGGCCACGTGGCCTTCGACGATGCTGTCGCGCACGCCCGGCACCTTGGACAGGATGTGCTCGGCATAGAAGCGCGCGGTGGCAATCTTGGCTTGCATGAATTCCGCCTCCACGCCCGCGGCGAGCTTGTCTTCCGCCACCAGCAGGGAACGCGCCATCTGCCAGCCGGCCATCAGGTTGCCGGCGAGCATCAGGTACGGCACGGAACCGGCAAAGACCGCATTGGGGCTGGCCCTGATCTGTCCGGCGACGAATTCGACGACTTCGAGAAAGGCCTTGCGGGCCACAACCAGGTGCTTGTGCATCGACGTGGCCGCCGCGCTGCCGCGCAGCGCAAGCTGCTTCTCGGCGGCTTCGATCTGGCGTGCGATCGCCTTGGCGGTCTGGCCGCCATCGCGCGCCGTCTTGCGGCCGACCAGGTCATTGGCCTGGATCGCCGTGGTGCCTTCGTAGATGGTCAGGATCCTGGCGTCGCGCAGGTACTGCGCCGCACCGGTTTCCTCGATGTAGCCCATGCCGCCGTGCACTTGCACCCCCAGCGACGCCACGTCGAGGCTCATCTCGGTGCTGTAGCCCTTGATCAGCGGCACCAGGAACTCGTAGAAGGCCTGGTTTTCCTTGCGCACATCGGCGTTGTCGTGATGGTGCGCCGCGTCGTACGCCGCGGCGCCCACCACTGCCATCGCGCGGCAGCCTTCGGTGTACGCGCGCATCGTCATCAGCATGCGCTTGACGTCGGGGTGGTGGATGATCGGCGCCGCGGCGGCGACCGAGCCATCGACCGGCCGGCTCTGCACACGGTCGCGCGCGTAGGCCACCGCCTTCTGGTAGGCCCGCTCGGCCACCGCAATGCCCTGCATACCGACCGCATAACGCGCCGCGTTCATCATGATGAACATGTACTCGAGGCCGCGGTTCTCCTGGCCGATCAGCTCAGCGATGGCCCCCCCATGGTCGCCGTATTGCAGCACCGCCGTCGGGCTGGCCTTGATGCCGAGCTTGTGCTCGATGCTGACGCAATGCACGTCGTTGCGGCGGCCATCGGGCAGAAACTTCGGGCAGATGAACAGCGAGATACCCTTCACGCCTTCGGGCGCACCGACCACCCGTGCCAGCACGAGGTGGACGATGTTCTCGGCCATGTCGTGCTCGCCGTAGGTGATGAAGATCTTGGTGCCGAACAGCTTGTAGCGGCCGTCGGACTGGGGCTCGGCGCGCGTGCGCACCGCGGCCAGGTCACTGCCGGCCTGCGGCTCGGTCAGGTTCATCGTGCCGGTCCAGCGGCCCTCGATCATCCTGGAGATGTACATCGCCTGCTGCTCGGGCGTGCCGGCCGTCAGCAGCGCTTCGATCGCGCCGTCGGTCAGCAGCGGGCACAGCGCGAAGCTCAGGTTCGCGCTGTTGATCATCTCGATGCAGGCGGCGCCGATCGTCTTGGGCAAGCCCTGGCCGCCGAAGTCGACCGGGTGCTGCAGGCCCTGCCAGCCGCCAGAAGCGAATTGGGCAAACGCCTGCTTGAAGCCCGGCGTGGTGGTGACTTCGCCGTCCTTCCAGGACGAGGGCTCGACGTCACCGGCCCGATTCAGCGGCGCGACCACGCCTTCGTTGAACTTGGCGCATTCCTCGAGCACCGCCTGCGCGGTGTCGAGGTCGACGTCGTCGAAGCCAGGGAGTTGCGCGATGGTGGCGATGTCGGCCAGCTCCTCGATGCAGAAGAGCATGTCCTTCACGGGGGCGCGATATGTCATGGCGGTGCTCCGAATGGACAGCGGGGCGCCTCGCGGCGCCCCTTTCCGGTGGGTTGTGGATGTGCCTCAGAGCGCCTGGACCAGCTCGGGCACGGCGGTGAACAGATCGGCGACGAGCCCGTAGTCGGCGACGCTGAAGATCGGCGCCTCCTCGTCCTTGTTGATGGCCACGATGACCTTGCTGTCCTTCATGCCCGCCAAGTGCTGGATCGCCCCCGAGATGCCGCAGGCGATGTACAGGTTGGGCGCGACGATCTTGCCGGTCTGCCCGACCTGCCAGTCGTTGGGCGCGTAGCCGGCATCGACCGCGGCCCGGCTGGCACCCAACGCGGCGCCGAGCTTGTCGGCCAGCGGCATCAGCACCTCGTTGAACTTGTCGGTGCTGCCCATCGCGCGGCCCCCCGAGACGATGACCTTGGCCGCGGTCAGCTCGGGCCGGTCGCTCTTGGCGATCTCGCTGCCGAGGTAGGCCGACAGCCCGCTGTCGGCGACCGCGATGGCCCCCTGCACCGGCGCACTGCCGCCGAGCGCCGCGGCATCGAAGCCGGTGGTGCGCACGGTGATCACCTTGGTTGCATCCAGGCTCTGCACGGTGGCGATCGCGTTGCCGGCGTAGATCGGGCGCTCGAAAGTATCGGCGGCCAGCACCTTGGTGGCATCGCTTATCTGCGCCACGTCCAAGAGCGCCGCGACGCGCGGCGCGACGTTCTTGCCGTGCGCGGTGGCCGGGAACAGCAGGTGGCTGTAGTCGCCAGCGATTGCGAGCACCTGCGCGGCGACATTCTCCGCCAGTTGCTCGGCCAGTTGCGGGGCGTCGGCCAGCAACACCTTGGCCACGCCCTGGATCAGCGCAGCGGCCTGCGCCGCGCCGCCGGCGTTGTTCCCGGCCACCAGCACGTGCACCTCGCCGCCGGCGAACTTGGCCACTTCGAGGGCCGCGGTGACGGTGTTGAGGGTGGCGGGCTTGAGGGTGCCGTGGTCGTGTTCGGCAATGACGAGAGCAGTCATCAGATCACCTTCGCTTCGTTCTTCAGCTTGGCCACCAGGGTGGCCACGTCGGGGACCTTGACGCCGGCGCCGCGCTTGGGTGGCTCGCCCACCTTCAGGGTCTTGATCCGCGGCGTGACGTCGACGCCGAGGTCGGCCGGCTTGACCACGTCGAGCGTCTTCTTCTTGGCCTTCATGATGTTGGGCAGCGTGACGTAGCGCGGCTCGTTCAGGCGCAGGTCGGTGGTCACCACCGCCGGCAGCGACAGGCTGACCTTCTCCATGCCGCCGTCGATCTCGCGGGTGACGTGCAGCTTGCCGTCGACGAGCTCGACCTTCGAAGCGAAGGCGCCTTGCGGCAGGCCGGCCAGCGCGGCCAGCATCTGGCCGGTCTGGTTGCAGTCGTCGTCGATGGCCTGCTTGCCGACGATGATCAGGCCGGGCTGCTCCTTGTCGACCAGCGCCTTCAGCAGCTTGGCCACGGCCAGCGGCTGCAGTTCGTCGGCGCATTCGACGAGGATGGCGCGGTCGGCGCCGATGGCCATCGCGGTGCGCAGGGTCTCCTGGCACTGGGTGACGCCGCAGGACACGGCGATGACCTCGGTGGCCACGCCCTTTTCCTTCAGCCGCACGGCCTCCTCGACGGCAATCTCGTCGAACGGGTTCATGCTCATCTTGACGTTGGCGATGTCCACGCCTGTGCCGTCGCTCTTGACGCGCACCTTGACGTTGTAGTCGACGACCCGTTTGACGGGCACCAGGATCTTCATGGCGAGCGGCTCCTTCTGCGCGGGCGAATTGACGTTTACGTAACGTGCGATTGTAGGCAGCCGAATCGCAGCGGCCTGGCCGCACACACGATAATTCGAACGGTCGTGCTATTTTAGGGCGGGTCCTCCAGGCGCAGCGCCTCGCGCGCACCGCGCTGCACATCCACCGGCCGCAGCAGCAGCAGGCCAACCACGAAGAAGAGCGCCGTCGAGACAATGGCGACGCGATGATTGCCGGCCGTGACCCAAGTCACCAGACCGTAGGTGACCGGCCCGAGGATTGCCGCCAGCCGCGTGGCGAAGGACCACAGACCGAAGAACTCCGCCAGCCGTGCCGGCGGCGCCAGCAGGCCCGCCAGCGCCCGCCCGGCAGACTGGCTCGAGCCCATGCACAGCCCTGCGATCACGGCCGCGAGCCAGAACAGCGCGTGCGTCGTCGCCAGCGCCGCGATCACCGTCATCAAGATCCAGCCGACCAGTGTGACGGCCAGTGCACGCTTGTGGCCGCTGCGGTCCTGCCAGTAGCCAAAGGCGAAGGCACCGACCGCCGACGCGATGTTGACCAGGAACACCAGCGCCATCGTCTGCGTCTGCACGAAGCCGAGCACCTGTTCGGCGTACACCGCCGCCAGCGCGATGACCACCGCGATGCCCGCCTGGTAGGCCGTCGCACAAGCCATCAGCCAGGCGAAGTCGCGGTAACGCCGCGCCTCGCGCCAGGTCTGGCGCAGTCGCGCCAGCGATGCGGTGATGCCTTCGGCGGCGCCCGCCTGCGGCTGTGCCCGTTCGCGCAGGAGCGCGAACGTGGCCAACGCGGCGAAGCCATAGACGCCCGCCGTGATCAGCATCGTGATCGGCACGAACTGCGCGGCCGGCTGGCCTTGGCGCTGGGCCCACATCACGTAGGCCAGCGACAAGCCGAGCGACAACATGCCGCCGAAGTAGCCGAAGCTCCAGCCCCAGCCCGATACCTTGCCCAGCGCCTCGCGTCGCGCCAGCTCCGGCAGAAAGGCGGCCGTCAGCGACTCGCCGATCGAATAGAACAGGTTCGACAGCACGATCGCCGCCACCGCCAGCGCAACGTCGCCGCGGCCGGTGAGCGCCAGCATGCCGGTGGTGGCGACGCAGGCCAGCGTGCTCAGCGCCAGCAGTCGTTTCTTGGCCGCCCGCAGGTCGGCGAAGGCGCCGAGCGCGGGCATCACCAGCATCACCAGCGCACTCGACAGGCCCAGCGCCATGGTCCAGGCCAGCGTGGCCCATTCGGCGTTCGCCGCGATGACGCCGACGAAGTAGGTGTTGAACACCGCGGTGAGAACGACCGTGGTGTAGCCCGAATTGGCGAAGTCGTACATCGCCCAGCCGAAGACCTCGCGCTTCTTCACGCCTTCGTTCAAGGCGGCCTGGTCGAACAACGGCATGCGAGCCTCGGGTCAGTGAATGGGCGCGACTATCATGCCCGCAGCCACCGAGGTCCCGGCGCGCGGGTGACGGAACAGGCAGACGTAGCGGGCTTAAAACCCGCAGCCGCAAGGCGTACGGGTTCGAGTCCCGTCCCGCGCACCACCCCTCAGGCCAGCGAACGAAGTGAGCGTGGGGTCGTCATTTCAGTTTTCCATGGCGTCCCAGCGGCACCCGCGACGCATGAACCGCTGCAGTCCAGTGGCCGCCGCGGATCCGGCTTTGCCGGTCCGCTGGCGGCGCCCCCTCGAGGGGGAGGCGCCAAAGGCGCTTCGGGGGTGGTTCACGTCAAAGCCAGCCGGCCCGGCGAAAGCGTCGGTACATCAGGCCGCAGACGCCGGCGATCGCGACCAGCGCGAGCGGATAGCCCCAGCGCCACTTCAGCTCGGGCATGTACTCGAAGTTCATGCCCCAGATGCCGACGAAGGCGGTGGCCACCGCGAAGATGCCGGCCCAGGCCGCCAGCCGCTTGGTCGTCTCCGACTCCTCGATCGTCACCATCGACAGATTGACCTGGATCGCGGTGGCGATGGTCTCGCGCAGGGCATCCAGCGTGGTATTGCAGCGCACCAGGTGGTCGTAGACATCGCGGAAGTAGTCCTGCGAGCGTTCGCAGACCTGCGGCACGCGGCCGCCGAACAGCTTGCCGGTGGCCTCCATCAGCGGCACCACGGCATGGCGCAACACGCCGACGCGGCGCTTCAAGGCATACAGGCGCTCGATGTTCTGGCGCGCCGAGCCCGGCTCGAAAATCTGCGCCTCGATCGTCTCGATTTCGTCTTCCATCGCGTCGATCAGTGGGAAGTAGCGGTCGACCACCGCATCCATCAGCGCGTAGAACACGAACGACGAACCATGGCGCAGCAGGTGCGGTTCGCGCTCGGCGCGCTCGCGCACGCCGAGCAAGCTCTGGGTCGACCGACTGCGCACCGACAGCACGAAGTTGGGGCCGACGAAGACGCACACCTCGCCGACCTGCAACTCGTCGGTCGGCGCGTACTCGATCATGTGCATCACCGTGAACACGGTGTCGCCGTACTCCTCGATCTTCGGCCGCTGGTGGCCGTGGCGCGCGTCCTCGACGGCCAGGTCGTGCAGACCGAACTGGTGCTGCATCTCGAGCAGTTCGTCGGGCGACGGATCCTTCAACGCCACCCAGACGAAACACCCCGGGCGTTCGAGGTAGCCGCCGATCTGGGTGACCGCGACGTCGGCCAGCTTGGTGCCCTGCTCGTAGGCGACGCAATTGATCAGCATGGGCAGGCCCGGAGGGTGGATCGCCGCGTATCTTCGCACGCAGCCGCGGCCGGCTGCGTCACGCTGCGGGTGCCATCGCCTCCTGCGCCGCGCGCACCTCGACCCTCACCTGCTCCGTCAGTTCGGCCTTCAGTTCGGCGAAGGCCGGCGTGGTCTTCACGGAGTAATGGCGTGGGTGCGACAGCGGTACCGCACGGTCGAGCTTGATGCGCCCAGGGCGCGCACTCATCACGACCACGCGGCTGCCCATGAACACCGCTTCGTCGATGTCGTGGGTCACGAACAGCACCGTCTTCTTCTCGGCCTCCCAGATGCCCAGCAGCAGCTCCTGCATCAGCTCGCGCGTCTGATGGTCGAGCGCGCCGAAGGGTTCGTCCATCAGCAGCATGCGCGGGCCGTTGGCCAGCGCACGGGCGATCGCCACGCGCTGCTGCATGCCGCCCGAGAGCTGCTTCGGGTAGTGGTGCTCGAAGCCGCTCAAGCCCACCTTGGCCAGGAAGGCATGGGCGGTGTCGAGCTGCTGCGCCCGCGCCATGCCGCGCTCGCGCAGGCCGAAGCAGACGTTGTCGCGCACCGTCAGCCAGGGGAACAGCGTGTAGCTCTGGAACACCATGCCGCGGTCGGCGCCGGGGCCCGCGATGCGTCGACCTTCGAGCATCACATCGCCGGCCGTCTGGCGGTCGAGCCCGGCCACGATGCGCAGCAGCGTGCTCTTGCCGCAGCCGCTGGGGCCGAGGATGGTGACGAAGTCGTTCTCGGCGACGTCGAGGTCGGTGGCCTGCAGCGCGAGCGTCTGGCCGAAGCGGCGCTCGACGCCGCGAACGGTGAGCATGTCGGTCATGCCAGGGCCCGCGCGGCCGCCCGAAGGGCCCTGGGCGCCCCTTGGGGGGCAGCGAACGAAGAGAGCGTGGGGGCCGTCATGTCATCTCCCGAGCTGCGCCCATGGGAACAGGCGCCGGTTGAGCCACTTGAAGGCGAAGTCGCTCACCAGGCCGATCAGGCCGATGACGATGATGCCGAAGATGATCTGGTCGGTGGCCAGCAGGGCCTGGCTGTCGGTGATCATGTGGCCGATGCCGCTCGAAGCGCCGATCAGCTCGGCGACGATGACGTAGGTCCAGGCCCAGCCGAGCACCATGCGCAGCGTCTCGGCGATCTCGGGTGCCGCACCGGGGATCAGCACGCGCCTGACCAGGCTGGTGTCGCTGCTGCCGAGCGTATAGGCCGCCTCGACCAGGTCGCGCCGGGTGTTGCCGACGGTCACCGCGATCATCAGCACCAGCTGGAAGAAACTGCCGATGAAGATCACCGCGAGTTTCTGTGCCTCGCCGATGCCGGCCCACAGGATCAGCAGCGGGATGAACGCGCTCGCCGGCAGGTAGCGCGCGAAGCTGACGAAGGGCTCGACGAAGGCCTCGATCGGCTTGTACGCGCCCATCGCGACACCCAGCGGCAGTGCCAGCGCCGCGGCGATGACGAAGCCGCCGACGACGCGCCACACCGTCATGCCGATGTCGTGGGCGAATCCCATCTCGGTGAGCAGCGTCCAGCCGCTCCTGAGCATCGTCAGCGGGTCGGCCAGGAAGGTCTTGCTGACGAAGCCACTGAAGGTGGCCGCCGCCCACACGGCCACGAACAGCACGAAGAAGCTGACGCCGAGCACGACGCGCGTGCCCGGCGCCACAGCGACCAGCGGCTTCACTTGATGAAGCGGGTATCGGCCAGCCTGGCCAGATCGGGGATCTGCTTGATGATGCCCACCTCGAGCAGCAGATCGGCCGCCTCCTTGCTGAACTGCGCGTGCTCGCCGGCGAAGAATTTCTGGTTCGACGCACGATCCTGCCAGCGCAGGTACTTCTGGCTGGCCTCGAACTGCTCGCCGCTCTGCTTGACGTCGGCGCCCATGATCTCGAAGCTCTTCTTCGGCTCGGCCTTGATCAGGTCGACCGCGTCGAAGTAGGCGTTGGCCAGCGCCTGCGCGGCCTTGGGGTTGTCGGCCAGAAACTTGGGCGTGCAGCCGAAGGTGTCCATCACCATCGGGTAGTCCAGCGTGGTGGCGATGATCTTGCCGGCCTCGGGCTTGGCGCGCACGGCGCCGAGGTAAGGTTCGTAGGTCATCGCGGCATCGATGCCGTCGGTGCCGGCGATCATTGCGTTGGCGGCGGGTTGCGGGCCCATGTTGACGACCTTCACGTCTTTCACCGACAAGCCGTTCTTCTTCAGGATCCAGGCCAGGCCGAAGTAACCCGCCGTGCCCGGCGCGTCGGCCGCGACGGTCTTGCCCTTCAAGTCAGAGATCTTGCCGATGTTCGGCTTGACCACCATGCCGTCGGCGCCATAGCTCTTGTCGAGCTGGAAGATCTGCGTCGTCGCCACGCCATTGGCGTTCCACACCACCCAGGTCTCGACCGTCGTGGCGGCGCACTGGATGTCGCCCGACGCGATCGCCAGGTGGCGGTCCTTCTGCGGGATCTTCTTGATGCTGACATCCAGGCCATGTTTCTTGAACAGCCCGGCCTCCTTGGCCAGCGTCAGCGGCGCGAATCCGGTCCAGCCGGAGATGCCGATGGCGACCTTGGTCTCCTGGGCCGATGCGATGGCCGCCATGCCGGCCAGGACGATGGTGGTGAGGGTGCGCTTCATACGGGCTCCTGGGTCGGTGAGAGTCGGTGGGACGTGGGGATCAGGCGGCAATCCACAGCGCGGGCAAGCCCGGCAGGTTGCGGAAGATACGCGACAGCGAGCCGTCGCGCACCAGTGCGGTGGCGGCTTCGATGTCAGGCGCGAGGTAGCGATCGGTCGGCATCGCCGGGCAGCGCGAGCGCAGCAGCGCGTGGGCCGCCTCCAACGGCACGGAGCTGGCCAGTGGTCGCAGGAATTCGATGCCCTGCGCCGTGGCGAGCCACTCGATGCCGAGGATGTGCGCCACGTTGGCGATCATCGGCTGCAGCCGGCGCGCCGCGAAGGTGGCCATGCTCACATGGTCTTCCTGGTTCGCGCTGGTCGGCAGGCTGTCGACGCTGGCCGGGTGCGCCAGCGACTTGTTCTCGCTGGCCAGCGAAGCCGCCGTGACATGCGCGATCATGAAGCCGCTGTTCAAGCCCGCATTCGACGTCAGGAACGGCGGCAGGCGCGACACGTTGCTGTCGATCAGCATCGCGATGCGGCGTTCGGCGATCGCGCCGACTTCGGCGATCGCATTGGCCATCGCGTCGGCGGCCAGGGCCACCGGCTCGGCGTGGAAGTTGCCGCCGGAGATCATGGCCCCGTCTTCCGCGAACACGAGCGGGTTGTCGGTCACGGCGTTGGCTTCGCGCAGCAGCACCAGCGCGGCGTGACGCAACTGGTCCAGGCACGCACCCACCACCTGCGGCTGGCAGCGCAGGCAATACGGATCCTGCACGCGGTCGTCGCCTTCGAGATGGCTCTTGCGGATCGCGCTGCCGTCGAGCAGGCGCCGGTAATACACGGCCACGTCGATCTGCCCCGGCTGGCCGCGCAGCGCGTGGATGCGCGCGTCGAACGGGCCGTCGCTGCCGCGCGCCGCGTCCACCGTCAGCGCACCGATCACGAGCGCGGCCTCGAGCACCGGCTCGAACGTGAACAGCGCGTGCAGCGCCAGCGCCGTGGAGACCTGCGTGCCGTTGATCAGCGCCAGCCCTTCCTTGGCCTGCAACGCCAGCGGCGCCAGCCCGGCCGAGCGCAGCACCTCCGCCGCGGGCCGGCGTGCGCCATCGACCAGGCACTCGCCCTCGCCCATCAGCGCCAGCGTCATGTGCGACAGCGGGGCCAGGTCGCCCGACGCGCCCACCGAACCCTGGCTCGGAATCAAGGGCACGACGCCGGCGTTGAAGGCGGCGATCAGCGCACGCACGACCTCGGGCCGCACGCCCGAATGGCCGCGTGCGAGGCTCGCCGCCTTGAGCGCGAGGATCAGCCGCACCACGGGCGGCGCCATCGGCTCACCGACGCCGACGCTGTGCGAGCGGATCAGGTTGCGCTGCAGCGTGGCGAGATCGTCGGTGCCGATGCGCGTCGATGCGAGCTTGCCGAAACCGGTGTTGACGCCGTAGACCGCCGCATTACCGGCGGCGGCGGCCTGCACCACCGCGGCACTGCGGTCGATCGCGGGCCAGGCGGCCGGGTCGATTTCGAGCGGCAAGCCGCCGCGATGCAGGGCCAGCAGCTCGTCGAGCGAGAGCGCTCCCGGGGCGAGTCGCATCAGCGCACCTCCGGCCGCTCGAGCATCGGCAGCTTCAAGCCCTGCTCGCGGGCACAGGCGACGGCCTCGTCATAACCGGCATCGGCATGACGCATCACGCCGGTGCCGGGGTCGTTCCAGAGCACGCGCTCGATGCGCTTGGCCGCGGCGTCGCTGCCATCGCAGACGATGACCACCCCGGCGTGCTGCGAGTAACCCATGCCGACGCCGCCGCCGTGGTGCAGGCTGACCCAGGTGGCGCCACCGGCGGTATTGAGCAGCGCGTTCAGCAGCGGCCAGTCGGAGACGGCGTCGCTGCCGTCCTTCATGGCCTCCGTCTCGCGGTTCGGTGACGCGACCGAGCCGCTGTCGAGGTGGTCGCGGCCGATCACGATCGGGGCCTTCAGCTCGCCCGACCTGACCATCTCGTTGAAGGCCAGGCCGGCGCGATGGCGCTCGCCCAGGCCGATCCAGCAGATGCGTGCCGGCAGGCCCTGGAAAGCGATGCGCTCGCCGGCCATGTCGAGCCAGCGGTGCAAGTGCGCATCCGTCGGGAACAACTCCTTCATCTTGGCGTCGGTCTTGCGGATGTCTTCCGCATCGCCCGACAGCGCCACCCAGCGGAACGGCCCCTTGCCGCGGCAGAACAGCGGCCGGATGTAGGCCGGCACGAAACCGGGGAAGGCGAAGGCGTTCTTCACGCCGCGGTCGAAGGCGACCTGGCGGATGTTGTTGCCGTAGTCGACCGTCGGGATGCCCATCGCCTGGAAGTCGAGCATCGCCTGCACGTGCACCGCGCAGCTCTGCGCGGCCGCATCGCGCAGCGAAGCGTGCTGCGTCGCGTCGGCCTGTGCGGCGCGCCAGGCCTCGACGCGCCAGCCGATCGGCAGGTAGCCGTTGACGAGGTCGTGGGCGCTGGTCTGGTCGGTCACCAGGTCGGGCCTCACGCCGCGGCGCACCAGTTCCGGCAGGATCTCGGCCGCATTGCCCAGCAGGCCGATCGACACGGCCTGCTTCGCGGCCGTGTACTTCGCGATGCGGGCCAGCGCGTCGTCGAGGTCGGCGGCCTGCTCGTCGAGGTAGCGCGAGCGCAGCCGGAAGTCGATGCGCGCTCTGCTGGCACTCGATGTTCAGCGAGCAGGCACCCGCGAAGGTGGCGGCCAGCGGCTGCGCGCCGCCCATGCCGCCGAGGCCGGCGGTGAGGATCCAGCGCCCGGCCAGGCTGCCGCCGTAATGTTGCCGCCCGGCCTCGACGAAGGTCTCGTAGGTGCCCTGCACGATGCCCTGGCTGCCGATGTAGATCCACGATCCAGCCGTCATCTGGCCGTACATCATCAGCCCCTTGCGATCGAGCTCGTGGAAGTGCTCCCAGGTGGCCCACTTGGGCACCAGGTTGGAGTTGGCGATCAGCACCCGCGGCGCATCGGCATGGGTGCGGAACACGCCAACCGGTTTGCCGGACTGGACCAGCAGGGTCTCGTCTTCCTTCAGCTCGCGCAGACACTGGAGGATGGCTTCGTAACAATCCCAATTGCGCGCCGCCTTGCCGATGCCGCCGTAGACCACTAGCGCATCGGGGTTCTCGGCCACCTCGGGATCGAGGTTGTTCTGGATCATCCGGTAGGCCGCTTCGATCAGCCAGTTCTTGCAGCTGAGCGTGTTGCCGCGCGGAGCGCGCACCGGGTGCGGCTGGGCGATGCGGTGCAGGGACGAGAGGTCGGTCATGGCGGTGCTCTGGCGGTCGAGAAAGAATGCACGCAGTTTAGTTGTCTAGACAACCATACACAAGTTGCCTCGAATCCGTGTTTTCCCTAGGACGCGGTGCGCTCTGGCAGTCTTGTCTATACAGGCCTACACAAGTAAACTCGCTCTATGGATTCTCTGTCACCGACCGCGCGGCGCGGCCCCGCCCCGCCCTATGCGCGCGTCAAGCAGGCGCTCAAGGACGGGCTCGCCGAGGGGCGCTGGCGCGTCGGCGAATTGATGCCCTCCGAGGCCGAACTGGTGGCCCAGTTCGGCGTCAGCCGCATGACTGTCAACCGCGCGCTGCGCGAATTGCTGGCCGAGGGGCTGGTCGACCGTGTGCAGGGCGTGGGCACCTTTGCTGCGCCCTTGCACCGCATTTCGTCGACGCTGACGATCCGCGACCTGCACGACGAAATCGAGGCGCGCGGCCACCGCCACCATGCCGAGGTGCAACTGGTGCGTGAGGAGCGCGCCGCAGCGCCGCTGGCCCAGCAGCTCGGGCTGGCGCCGGACGCGCCGGTGTATCACTCGTTGGTCGTGCACCACGACAACGGCGTGCCGCTGCAGTGCGAAGACCGCTACGTCAACCCGGCCTGCGCACCCGATTACCTGAAGGTCGACTTCACCCGCACCACGCCGACGCAGCACCTGCTCGAGGTCGCCCCGCTGTGGGAGGCCCAGTACACGATCGAGGCCAGCCGGCCCACCGCGCAGGAGGCACGCCTGCTCGGCATCGGCATCGACGATCCGTGCCTGATCGTCGTGCGCCGCACCGTCAGCCGGGGCGTGCCGGTCACGCTCGCCCGCCTGGTGCACCCCGGTTCCCGCTATCAACTCCAGGGCCGGTTCAGTCCATGACACCCAATCTGCTTCGCTGGATCGACGCCGCGCCGCAGCCCTGGCGCAATGGCGGCGGCCGCACCCGCGAGTTGCTGGCATGGCCGCCCGGCGAGGCCTGGCGCGTGCGTGTCAGCGTCGCCGATGTCGAGAGCGACGGGCCGTTCTCGAGCTACCCCGGCGTGTCGCGCTGGTTCGCCGTGCTGCAAGGCGCGGGCGTCGAACTGACGGTGGCCGGCCAGCGGCACCGCCTGCGGCGTGGCGACCCCCCGCTCGTCTTTGCCGGCGACGCGGCCGCCGACTGCCACCTGATCGATGGCCCGACGCGTGATCTGAACCTGATGCTGCGTGCGGCGTCCGGCGCAATGGTCGCCGCGGTCGATGGCACACCGTGGTCGCCCGCGGCGGCGCAATGCGGTCTTTACAGCGCCGTGGCCGGCCGCTGCCGCGCCGATGCGCTCGACATCGCCGTACCGGCCCAAGCCTTGCTGTGGTTCGAACAGGCACCGCCCACCCTCGCCTTCTACGCCGGCGAACGGCCTGCCGCGCTGATCGGCTGGTGGCTGGCGGCCACCCCGCTGGAGGCCGCAGCATGAAGACGCTGTGGCGTCACGCGCGGCTGGCCACGCTGGTCGGCACCGATGGTTGGGGCTGGCGCGAACACGGTGCGCTGGTCACCGAGGGGCCGACGCTGCAATGGGTCGGCGATGCGACCGCGTTGCCCGCGGGCTTGCGCGTCGACGCCGAGCACGACCTCGGCGGCGCGCTGGTGACACCCGGACTGGTCGATTGCCACACCCACCTGGTGTATGCCGGCAGCCGCGCGCGCGAGTTCGAGCTGCGGCTGCAGGGGGCGAGCTACGAAGACATCGCGCGCGCCGGCGGCGGCATCCGCTCGACGGTGGCCGCGACCCGCACCGCGGATGAAGCGACACTGCTGGCCGGCGCCCGCCGGCGTGCGCTGGCGCTGCACGCAGAGGGCGTGACGACGCTCGAGATCAAGTCGGGCTACGGGCTGTCGGCCGAACACGAGGCACGCTGCCTGCGCGTGGCGCGGCGTATCGGCCGCGAGACGCCGCTCACGGTGCGCACGACCTGCCTGGCCGCGCACGCATTGCCGCCGGAGTACGAGGGCCGTCCCGACGCCTACATCGACGCCGTCTGCAGCTGGCTGCCGGCACTGCATGCCGAAGGTCTGGTCGATGCGGTCGATGCCTTTTGCGAGTGCATCGGCTTCACGCCGGCCCAGACCCGGCGCGTGTTCGAGGCGGCGCGTGCCCTGGGCCTGCCGGTCAAGCTGCACGCCGAGCAGTTGAGCGACCAGGGCGGGGCGCAGCTGGCCGCCGAGTTCGCCGCGCTGTCGTGTGATCACCTCGAGTACCTGTCCGAGGCCGGCGTGCAGGCGATGGCGCAGGCCGGCAGCGTCGCGGTGCTGCTGCCGGGCGCCTACTACTTCCTGCGCGAGACGAAACTGCCGCCGGTCGATGCGCTGCGCGCCGCCGGCGTGCCGATCGCGCTGGCCACCGATCACAACCCGGGCACGTCGCCGACGCTGTCGCCGCTGCTGATGCTCAACATGGCCTGCACGCTGTTTCGCCTGACGCCCGAGGAGGCGCTGCGCGGCATGACCGTGAACGGCGCCCGCGCGCTCGGCCTCGCCGATCGCGGCACGCTGGCCGCCGGGCAGCGCGCCGATTTCGTCGCCTGGTCGATCGAGCATCCGAACGAACTGGCCTACGCCTTCGGCCAGCGGCCGGCTGCGCGCGTCATCGTCGGCGGCCGGGAGACCACGGCGTGAGCGACGACCGGCCCGCGCTGCTGTGGGCGCCGCGCGCCTGGCTGCCGGACGGCTGGCGCGAGCACGTGCTGCTGCGCATCGGCCGCGACGGTCGCTGGGCCGAGGTCAGCCCCGGCGTCGCGCAGCCCCCTGCGGACGCCACGGTGCTCGCCTCACCGCTGCTGCCCGGCCTGGTCGATGCGCACAGCCACGCCTTCCAGCGCGCCTTCGCCGGCCTCGCCGAACGGCGCGAATCGACCGCCGACGACTTCTGGTCGTGGCGCGACCGCATGTACCGCGTCGCGCTGCGCGTCGAGCCGGCGCAGTTGCGCGCCATCGCGGCGCAGCTGTACCTCGAACTGCTGCAAGGCGGCTACACGCAGGTTTGCGAATTCCACTACCTGCAGCACGACCGCGATGGTCGGCCGTACGCCGACCCGCTGGCGCTGTCGTGGGCGCTGGCCGACGCCGCCGAAGACGCCGGCATCGGCCTGACGCTGATGCCGGCGCTGTACGAGCGCGCCGGCTTCACACAACCGTCGCTGCGCGACGACCAGCGCCGCTTCGCGACCTCGGCGACCGATGTCTGGGCCGCCGCCGGCACGATTGCTTCGAGCGGCCGAACGCACGTCAACGCCGGGCTGGTGATTCACTCGTTGCGCGCAGCCGCTGCCGGGTCGATCGCCCACCTGTGCCGGCTTGCCGATGGATTCGACGGGCCGATCCACATCCACGTCGCCGAGCAGACGGCCGAGGTCGACGACTGCCTCGCCGCCACCGGCGCGCGCCCGATCGAGTGGCTGGCGCGCCAGGGGCTGCTCGACGCGCGCTGGCAACTGGTGCACGCCACGCACACCGTGCGCAGCGAGATCGATGCCGTGGCCCGCAGCGGCGCGGGGGTCGTGATCTGCCCGAGCACCGAGGCCAACCTCGGCGACGGCCTGGCCGACCTGCCGGGCTGGCTCGCGGCCGGCGTGCCGCTGGCGATCGGCTCGGACAGCCATGTCACGCGCGACTGGCGCGAGGAATTGCGCTGGCTCGATTACGGCCAGCGCCTCGCGCTGCGCCAGCGCAACGTGTCGGCCGCGCCGCAAGCCGACCAGCCCTCGACGGCCGAGCGCCTGTTCGGGCTGGCCGTCACGCGGCGGCGCTGCGGCGGCCGGCCAGTCCGCCTGGGGCCTGCGTGGCCGGTGCGCGTGCCGACGCGCTGCTGGCCGATGGGCAGGACCCGGCGACTGCTCGGCCTGCCCGCCTCGCGCTGGCTCGACGCCTTGGTGTTCTCCAGCCCCGGCCGGCCCTGGCGCGACGTGATGGTCGCCGGCCGCTGGGTGATCCGCGACCACGGCCACGCGCGGGGCACCGCGATCGCACGCGCATTCGACGACGCAATGGCCCAGCTCTGGCACGACGCCTGAGCCGCTGAGCGCAACGTCCGCGCGTCGCGTGGTCGGCGGGCCGAACGGCCCGCCGGCCGTGCGCCCGCACGTGCCGCACCGATTCGCGAAAAACCACCGTGAAGACCTCACATCTCCCAACGGTCGCGTGTGCACACCTGGCTACGCCTGGCAACAATTCGTCACATGCAAGCCGCTGCGATGTCAACCCCCCGAGTCGAGCCGCTCGCCCTTGCCTCTCACCATCGTTGAACCCACCCCACCCGGGAGTCCACGCCATGACGACGACCTCGAAATTCACGGTCCTGATCGAGCGACGCCGGCTGCGCAACGTGCTCACCGCGCGCGCTGGCGACCGTGACGCTGCTGGCCGCCCTGTTCGGCCTGCAGAGCGCGCAGGCGCAGACGGCCGGCGAGCAAGATCGCCGCCGACCTGCAGCAGGTGATCGCGGCGCCGACCACGCCGAAGGTGAGCTGGGCCAAGGACATCAACAGCGTACGCCACGTCAAGGCGCTGATCGTCGCCCAGCAGCAGCGACCCGGATCTCGCTGGCCTTCGTGCCGATGTGCTGGCCAAGGGCGGCGCGGTCTACTTGCGCTACGTCTCGGTGCGCGCGCTGTCGGTGATGCTGCCGGCGAACCAGGTGGCGGCGATCGCCGCGCGCAGCGACGTGCAGGGCATCTCGCCTAACCGGCTGACTGCGCGCACCGCGAGCACGCTGGAATACGCCACCGGCACGCTGACCTCGAACGTGCGCACCTATTCAGCAGCGCCAGCGCCTATACCGGCCTGGACGGCACCGGCATCGGCATCGCCGTGCTCGACTCAGGCGTACTCGAGCAGTACCACACCAATCTGCTGGCCAAGGACGGCAAGACGCCGCGCGTGAAGGCGGCGGTCGACTTCCAGAAGGTCGGCGATGCCACCGCAGTGGGCGTCAAGGACTGGACCCCCGGCATCGACGCCGTCGGCCGGCCTGTATCCGGGCAGCACGACGATGGCCGACTACGAGATCGAAGATCAACTACATCGGCATCAACCGACCCGACCTGCTACGGCCACGGCACCCACGTCGCCAGCATCGCCGCCGGCCGCGGCTACTACCAGTCGCAACGACTCGACCGGCATCGCGCCCAATGCCAACCTCTACGACGTCAAGGTGCTCGACGCCAACGGCATCGGCCAGCTGTCCGACGTGCTGGCCGCGATCGACTGGGTGATCTACCACGCCAAGGAATACAACATCCGCGTGATGAACCTGAGCCTGGCCGCGGACTCCACCGAGACCTGGCAGACCGACCCGCTGGCGCGCGCCGCGCGCAGCGCGGTGGCCGCCGGCATCACGGTGGTGGTGGCCGCGGGCAACTTCGGCCAGACCGCCAGCGGCGCCGAGCGCTTCGGCACCATCAGCTCGCCGGGGCACGACCCGTCGGTGATCACGGTCGGCTCGGCCAACACCAAGGGCACGGCAGTCGCGCAGCGACGACACGATCAACCTGTTCAGCTCGCGCGGTCCGACCCGCGGCTCGTACATCGACGCCGGCGGCGTGCGCCGCGTCGACAACCTGCTCAAGCCCGACCTCGTCGCGCCGGGCAACAAGATCGTCGGCGCGCTGGCCACCGACAAGGCCGGCGCCGGCGGCTCGTGGAACTACCTGGCCAAGACCTACGCCGTGCTGTCCAGCCCGTACGGCGGCTACGGGCCAGAACGGCAAGGTCGCGCTGATGAAGCTGAGCGGCACCTCGATCGCCGCGCCGGCGGTCGCCGGCACCGTGGCGCTGATGCTGCAGGCCAACCCCGGCCTGACGCCGCCGCTGATCAAGGCCATCCTGCAGTACAGCGCGCAGCCGATCGCCGGCGCCAACCTGCTGCAGCAGGGCGCGGGCCTGCTCAACGTCGACGGCGCGGTCCAGCTGGCCAAGGTGCTGCGCACCGACATCAAGACCGCCGTCGAAGCGGGCACGCATCGCCGCCGGCGCCAACCTGCTGGCCAGCGGCAAGACGATGCCGGCGAAGACTTCGACGCTCAACGGCCAGACCTTCAACTGGAGCCGCATCGTCTATGCCGGCGGCAACCAGATCGTCAGCGGCGACGCACTGTTCACCAAGTTCCAGCCGATCTGGGACCACCGCCTGGTGTGGGCCGGCAAGCGTGGCGCGCCGCCACACGGTGACCTACTGGCCCGCGGCCACCGGCGTGCCGGCCAACACCTTCGTCAAGTCGATCACCTGCGGCGCCGGCGCCGAACCAGTCGCTGGTGACCGCCGGCGTGGTCAACGCCACCTCGCTGGCCGGCTTCAGTTCGAAGACCGGCAAGACCGGTACCTTCATCCCCACCGCCACGCTGAGCGGCTGGCTGGTCGTCGGGCAGCGGCATCGTGCTCAGCGAAGGCATCGTGCTGAGCGAAGGCATCGTGCTCAGCGAAGGCATCGTGCTCAGCGAAGGCATCGTGCTCAGCGAAGGCATCGTGCTCAGCGAAGGCATCGTGCTGAGCGAAGGCATCGTGCTCAGCGAAGGCATCGTGCTCAGCGAAAGCGGCCAGACCGGCGGCACGCAGAACGACTCGAGCCTGCTCGGCGAGCCCTGATCGGCCCGCTCCCGAACATCGGACCCACCCGCTGCGCAGGAAGGCCCGCCATGCAACCGCACGCCACGACCGCACCGACCGAGGTCAGCGAGGCGGGGTGGTTGCGGCTGCACCAGGCCTTCATGCCGGACTACAACCGCAAGACGACGGTTTACTGGTGGGCCATGGTGCTGGCCGGTGTGGCCATCCTGGCGCACACGCTGCGCACGCTGTCGGTGCTGCCGACGGCCGACCTGGTCCAGATCGGCGTCGGTGCGGCGATCGCGATGCTGGCCGGCGTATTCCCGGTGCGCATCCCGCGCTCGACCAACTCGTTCGCCGCCGGCGAGATCTTCATCTTCCTGCTGCTGCTTTTGCACGGCCCCGAGGCGGCCACGCTGGCGGCCGCCGGCGAAGGCGCTGATCGGCTCCTGGCGCACCTCCAAGCGCTGGACCAGCCGCATCATCAGTCCGGCATTGGCGTGCATTGCGATGTTCGGCACCGGCTCGCTGCTGCAGGCCGGCATCGGCGCCGGCCTGGGCCCGCAGAGCCCCGGCTTGTTGCTGTTGGCCACGCATGCTGTGCGCGGTGCTGTACTTCATGCTCAACACGGCGCTGATCACGGCCGTGCCGTACCTCAAGCGCAACCAGTGGCCGTTGCTGCGCGACATGTTCGGCAACTTCGGCTGGATCGGCGTCACCTTCGCCGGCAGCGCCTCGGTGGCCTGCCTGCTGTTCCTGACCTACCAGCAGACCGGCAAAGGCGTGTTGATGGCCGCCGCGCCGATCATCGCGATGCTGCTGACCACGGTGCACTATGTCTTCCGCCAGCAGGAGGTCGACGAGAAGGCGCGCAAGAGCCAGTTCGAGGCCGTCGAACGCGAGGCCGAGCTGGCCACGCGCCACATGCGCCAGCTCGAGGCCAGCGAGCGACGCTTTCACAGCGCCTTCACGCATGCCTCGATCGGCATGGCGCTGGTGTCCTTCGACGGCCAGGTGTTGCAGGTCAACGCCGCGCTTTGCGCGCTGCTGGGGGTCGATGACGACCAGGCGATGGCGCGCCAGGGCTTCAGCGATTTCGTGGCTGCCGAGGACGCGACGGCGCTGGACGAGCGACTGATGCAGATGCATTCGCAACAGATCCAGTCCTTCGCCATCGAGCTGCGCCTGCGCCACCGCGAAGGCAAGGAGATCTGGGCGGCGCTGCATGGCAGCTTCTTCGCCGAGACTCGATTCGGCCGCGCCCTGCCTGATCCTGCAGGTGCAGGACATCACCGCGCGCCGCCAGGCCGAGGCCGGGCCTGCACCACATCGCGTTCCACGACGCGCTGACCGGGCTGCCCAACCGGCGCCGCTTCCAGGAGCACCTGGTGCAGGCACTCGGGCAACGTCAGGGCCGACGCGAAACGCCACTTCGGCCTGATGTTTCTCGACTTCGATCGCTTCAAGCTGATCAACGACAGCCTCGGGCATGCGGTCGGCGACGAGTTCCTGATCGCCGTGTCGCGGCGCATCCAGCGCCAATTGCGCCCGACCGACATCGTCGCGCGCCTGGGCGGCGACGAGTTTGCGATCCTGGCCGAGGACATCGACTGCGAGAGCTATGCGGTGGCGCTGGCCGAGCGTCTGATGCAGGCACTGCGCCAGCCGTTCCAGATCGCGGGCACCGAGATCAACACCAGCGCGAGCATCGGCATCACCTTCAGCGGCATGGGTTACGCGACGCCGGAAGACATGCTGCGCGACGCCGATACCGCGATGTACAAGGCCAAGTCGAACGGCAAGGCAAGGTATGCACTGTTCGACACCGAACTGCATACCGAGGTCTCGCACCGCCTGCGCCTGGAGGGCGACCTGCGCCGCGCGTTGGCGACAGGGCAGCTCTCGGTGGCCTACCAGCCGCTGTTCGACCTGACTTCCGGAGGCATCACCGGCTTCGAGGCGCTGGCGCGCTGGAACCACGCCGAACTCGGCATGGTCAGCCCGGCAAGCTTCATCGCCATCGCCGAGGACGCCGGACTGATCATGCCGATCACCGATTTCGTGCTGCGCAGCGCGTGCCGTGCAGCTCAGGGAGTGGCAACTGCTCGACAGCGCGTTCGCCAATCTCAACATGCACGTCAATGTCTCGGGCAACGATGTCGCACACCCCGGGTTCGTCGCGCGCGTGACGGCCGCGCTCGTCGAGGCGCGCCTGGATCCGCAGCACCTGACCCTCGAGCTGACGGAGAACATCCTGATGCAACGCCTGGAAGCCGCACGCCCGACACTGACCGAGTTGCGCCGCCTGGGCATCTGCTTGAGCGTCGACGATTTCGGCACGGGCTACTCCTCGTTGCAGCACCTCTCCAAGCTGCCCGTGAACAGCCTGAAAATCGACCGCGCCTTCGTCGCCGACCTCGAGCACAGTGCCGACGATGCCGCCGTCGTGCAGGCGATCGTGCTGCTGGGCAGGTCGCTCGGCAAGTCGATCATTGCCGAGGGCATCGAGACCGAGGCACAGTTGTAGCAGCTGCAGAAGCCGGGCTGTACGTTCAGGCCAAGGCTACTTCCTGTCGCGGCCGCTGGCGGCGGAACGAATCGGCAACTTGCTGACGAGCCAGATGGCGCAGGCGCTCGCTGTGCCGGGTCGCCAATCCTTCGAGCGTCAGCCGCTGTTGCACTGACGCGGGCGTTGCGGCTGCGCGTCTGCCGCCGCGGCGACGGTCACCGACCGCTGGCGCCCAGCGGCCCTACTTTGAGGGCGCCTTCTTGCGTGGCGCGCCAGGCGCCACGAAGGCTGCGCGCTCCTGCGCGGTGCGCTCGAACTGGCGCGCGATGTTGCCGCAGACCACGTCGCACAGGGCGTAGACCGAGGGGTCGGCGATCCGGTAGTAGGCGCTGTTGCCGCGGGTCTCCCGCGCCACGAAGCCATGCTGCGTCAGCAGCGACAGGTGGCGCGAGACGTTGGCCGCGCTGAAGCCGCACAGCTGCGCCAGTTCACCGACGTTGCGCGGCTGTTGGCGCAGCAGATTGAGGATCTGCAGGCGGGTGGGCTCGGCCAGCACTTGGAAGTAGGCCGCGACCTTGGCCAGCGCTTCGCTGGGGAGTCCTTCCATGCTGGGGCATGCCGGGTGTTGAGCTGTCGCAATCATGCCTCGGAACCGCCTCTCTATGCTTTAGCTTGTGCAATGGCGTACTTGACTATTTAGCTACATGCGCAAATAATAGACGCATTCCCGCTGTTGTTCAAGTCCCGCGGCCCGGTCTCGGGACTGCGTCAGAAAGCAAGGTCCGATGCACAAGATCCCTTCCCTCGCCGCGGCGCTCACCGCGCTGACGATGGCACTGCCCGCCTGGTCGGCGCCGCCCGAACTGCCATTCGTGCTCGCGCGTGCCGACGCCGGCGTTGCGTCGTCCGCCTTCGACGGGGTCGTCGAGGCGGTGCGCCAGACGGTGATCGCCGCGCAGGTGGCCGGCGCGGTCGTCGCAACTCGAGGTCAAGGTCGGGCGACGGCGTCAAGGCCGGCCAGGTGCTGGTGCGCATCGACGCGCGGGCGGCGGACCAGAACGTGGCCGCCAGCGACGCGCAGGTGCAGTCGGCGCGCGCCTCGCTGGAAGTGGCGACCAAGGAGTTCGACGCCAGAAGCAGCTGTTCGAGAAGAACTACACCAGCCAGGCGGCGCTCGAGCGCGCCGAGGCGCAATTCAAGGCCACGCAGGCGCAGGTCACTGCGCAGCTGGCGCAGGCCGGCGCGGCGCGCGCCCAAACCGGCCTTCATGTCGTGCGCGCACCCTACGGCGGCGTGGTCGCCGAAGTGCCGGTGATCGCTCGGCGACATGGCGATGCCCGGCCGCCCGCTGCTGACCATTTACGACCCGGCGGCGCTGCGCGTCACGGCGGCGGTGCCGCAGACGGTCGCGGCGCAGATCGCCGGCGGCCAGGCGCTGCGCGTCGAATTGCCCGGCCTGCCGGCAGCCCGCAATGGGCCACGCCGGCGCGCGTGCAGGTGCTGCCCACGGTCGATCCTCGACGCACACGGCGCAGATGCGCCTCGATCTTCCCAGCGGCCTCGGCGGCGTGGCGCCCGGCATGTTCGCGCGGGTGTGGCTGCCGCTGGCGGCCAGCGCCGGCGGCCCTGCAGCGCTGTCGGTGCCACGACAGGCGATCGTCCGCCGCGCGGAAATGACCGGCGTGTACGTCCTCGACGCGAACGGGCAGCCGCTGCTGCGCCAGGTGCGCCTCGGGCGCAGCGACGGCGACCGCGTGGAGATCTTTGCGGGCTGACGCCGGGTGAGCGCGTGGTGATCGATCCGCAGGCCGCCGCCCGCGTGCGCTGAGCGCCGCCATGACGACGCCGCGACCCGCCTCCGCGATGGGCATCTCCGGCCGCATCGCCGCCTATTTCCAGCGGCGCAGATCACGCCGCTGCTGGCGCTGCTGGCGCTGCTGCTGGGCGTGTTCGCGGTCGTGGTCACGCCGCGCGAGGAGGAGCCGCAGATCAACGTGACGATGGCCAACGTGCTGATCCCTTTCCCGGCGCCAGCGCGCGCGACGTCGAGCAGATGGTCGCCGGCGCCGGCCGAGCAGGTGCTGTCGCAGATCGCCGGCATCGAGCACGTGATGTCGGTGTCGCGCCCGGGCCTGGCCGTCATCACGGTGCAGTACAAGGTGGGCGTGCCGCGCACCGAGGCGCTGGTGCGCCTGTACGACACGGTCAACTCCAACGCCGACTGGCTGCCCAAGGGCCTGGGCGTGCTCGCGCCGATCATCAAGCCCAAGGGCATCGACGACGTGCCGATCGTGACGCTGACGCTGTACAGCCAGAGCGCCGCGACCGGCGCCTTCGACCTGGAGCGCGTCGCGCACAGCATCGAGGCCGAACTCAAGCGCGTCGCCGGCACGCGCGAGGTGGTGACCATCGGCGGCCCCGGCCGCGCCGTGATGGTCGAGATCGATCCGGCGCGCCTGGCCAGCACCGGCGTGACCGTGGCCGACCTGCGCAGCACGCTGCAGTCGGCCAACCTCGGGCTGCCGGTGGGCGAGCTGATCGCGGGCAACCGCGCCGTGGCGATCGAGTCCGGGCCGTTCCTGCGCAAGGCCAGCGAAGTCGCCGACCTGGTGGTCGGCGTGCGCGACGGCAAGCCGGTGTTCCTGCGCGACGTGGCCACGGTCCGCGACGGCCCGCTGCCGCCGAGCCGCTACGTCTGGCACGGCGTGGCCGGCAAGGCGGCACGGCGCCCGCCGAGTACCCGGCCGTGACGCTCTCGGTCACCAAGAAACCGGGCGAGAACGCCATCGACGTGGCCAACGCGGTGATGCGGCGCGTCGAGGTGCTGCGCAACACGGTGATCCCGCACGACGTGCAGGTCGCCGAGACGCGCAACTACGGCGCCACCGCCAACGACAAGGCGCAGAAGCTGATCCAGAAGCTGCTGTTCGCCACCGCCTCGGTGGTGGCGCTGGTGTTCCTCGCGCTGGGCCGGCGCGAGGCGGCCATCGTCGGCAGCGCCGTGATCCTGACGCTGGCGGCGACGCTGTTCGCCTCCTGGGCGTGGGGCTTCACGCTGAACCGGGTGTCGCTGTTCGCGCTGATCTTCTCCATCGGCATCCTGGTCGACGACGCCATCGTGGTGGTCGAGAACATCCACCGCCACCAGCAGCTGCATCCCGGGCGGCCGCTGGCGCGAGATCATTCCCGGCGCGGTCGACGAGGTCGGCGGGCCCACCATCCTGGCGACGCTGACGGTGATCGCCGCGCTGCTGCCGATGGCCTTCGTCTCCGGCCTGATGGGGCCGTACATGAGCCCGATCCCGATCAACGCCAGCATGGGCATGCTGCTGTCGCTGGCGATCGCCTTCGTCGTCACGCCGTGGCTGGCGCGGCTGTGGCTGAAGTCGGTGCCGGCGTCAGGCGACGCGCTGCACCACGCGGCCGGCCATGGCCTCGCGGCCAGGATCGCACCGGTGTTCGAGCGCCTGTTCCGGCCGTTGCTCGACGAACGGCCGCGGCAAGCGCAACCGCCGCCTGCTGGGCGTCGGGCGTCGCGGCGCTGATCGCCGTCTCGCTGGCGCTGCCGGCCATCGGCCTGGTGCTGCTGAAGATGCTGCCCTTCGACAACAAGTCGGAGTTCCAGGTCGTCGTCGACATGCCCGCGGGCACGCCGGTGGAGCAGACCGCCGCGGTGCTGCACGAACTCGGCGCCTACCTGGCCACCGTGCCCGAGGTGACCGACTACCAGGCCTACGCCGGCACCGCCGCGCCGATCAACTTCAACGGCCTGGTGCGCCAGTACTACCTGCGCGCCGGCGGCGAGGTCGGCGACATGCAGGTCAACCTGGTCGACAAGCACCAGCGCAGCGAGCAGAGCCACGCCATCGCGACGCGCGTGCGGCCGGCGCTGCAGGAGATCGGCGCGCGCTTCGGCGCCAACGTGAAGGTGGTCGAAGTGCCGCCGGGCCCGCCGGTGCTGGCGCCGATCGTGGCCGAGATCTACGGCCCCGAGGCCGCCGGCCGGCAGCAGGTCGCGAAGGCGGTGCGCGCGGTGTTCGCAACGACCGCGGGCGTGGTCGACGTCGACGACAGCAGCATCGCCGCCGCGCCGAAGACGCTGCTGCTGGTCGACCGCCGCAAGGCCGCGATGCTCGGCGTGCCGCAGCAAGCCATCGTGACCACGCTGCGCGCCGGCCTGGCCGGCGAGGCCACGACCTACCTGCACGACGAGACCAAGTACCCCGCCGCGGCGACGCTGCAGCTGCCGCCCGAGCGGCACGGCGACCTCGATGCGCTGCTGCAGCTCGCGGTGCGCAGCGCCGACGGCAAGCTGGTGCCGATCCGCGAACTGGTGACCGTGAGCGACACGCGTGCGCGAGCAGCCGGTCTACCACAAGGACCTGCTGCCGGTGAACTTCGTCGTCGCCGACATGGCCGGCACGCTCGACAGCCCGCTGTACGGCATGTTCGCGATGCGCGGCGAGACTGGCGAAGATCGCCACGCCGGGCGGCGGCACGCTGGCCGAGTACTTCATCCAGCCAGCCCGACGACCCCTACCGCGACTACGCGCTCAAGTGGGACGGCGAGTCGCAGATCACCTACGAGACCTTCCGCGACATGGGCGCCGCCTATGCCGTCGGCCTGGTGCTGATCTACCTGCTGGTGGTGGCGCAGTTCGGCTCCTACCTGACGCCGCTGATCATCATGGCGCCGATCCCGCTGACCATCATCGGCGTGATGCCGGGCCACGCGCTGCTGGGCGCGCAGTACACCGCCACCAGCATGATCGGCATGATCGCGCTGGCCGGCATCATCGTGCGCAACTCGATCCTGCTGGTGGAC
The DNA here is from genome assembly GCA_963840805.1 of uncultured beta proteobacterium. Classification (GTDB taxonomy): domain Bacteria; phylum Pseudomonadota; class Gammaproteobacteria; order Burkholderiales; family Burkholderiaceae_C; genus CADEEN01. The sequence continues at coordinate 131,448 of CAWJAJ010000010.1, forward strand.
TTCATCAACCTGCAGGTGCGCGACGGCGTGGCGTTCAAGCGAGGCCGTCGTGCACTCGGCCATCACCCGCGCGCAGCCGATCGTGCTGACCGGCCTGGCGGCGATGCTCGGCGCCTTCTTCATCCTCGACGACCCGATCTTCAACGGCCTGGCGATCTCGCTGATCTTCGGCATCTTCGTCTCCACCCTGCTGACGCTGGTGGTCATCCCGATGCTGTACTACGTGGCCTACCGCAACCGGCTCGGCGCGATCACCGGGCCGACCGATCCTGAATCCGTTTCTTCACTCGTCCATCCTCAAGGAGCATCCACATGACTTCCTGGCAAATCGTCCGCCTCGTCGCCGGCACCTTCATCCTGCTGTCGCTCGCGCTGGGCATTCCCGGCAGCCCGCTCTTCGTCAGCCACTGGTGGCTCGCCTTCACCGCGTTCGTCGGCGCCAACCTGCTGCAGAGCGGGCTGACCAGGTGGTGCCTGATGGAGACCATCGTGCGCAAGCTCGGCGCGCAGCCCGGAGCCTGAGCCATGAACCTGGTCTGTCCCGCCTGCGGCACCGCCAACCGTGTGCCTGACGAGCGCCTGCAGGACCAGCCGGTGTGCGGACGCTGCGGTGCCGATCTGATGGCCGCCCGCCCAGTCGCGCTCGACGATGCCACCTTGCCGGCGTTCATCGCCGGCACGGAGTTGCCGGTGCTGGTCGACTTCTGGGCCGACTGGTGCGGCCCCTGCAAGATGATGGCGCCGCACTTCGCCAATGCCGCGGCGCAAATGCCGAACGTGCGCTTCGCCAAGGTCGACACCGATGCCAACCCGAAGGCCAGCGTCGGCAACCGCATCCGCAGCATCCCGACGCTGATCCTCTATCGCGGCGGGCAGGAGGTGGCGCGGCAGTCCGGTGCGATGGGCTCGGGTGATCTGGTGCGCTGGGTGCAGGCCCAACTGGCGCGCCCGAGTTGATCTGCTGACGCGTTCATTCATTACAACCCACTGGAATTGCACATGTCGATTCTGATCCGCCGGTGCGTGCCCAAGTGGCACGCACTAACAACGATGGCCGCCCTCGGGCTGGCCGTTTTCTCGGCCAATGCCGCGCCTCTGGACGACATGGTCGCCTTCGATGCGGTGTACATCCCTGCGCTCTCCATGAGCAGCAGCGCATCGCAGGATGCCCGTGCGGCACCGAAGGCCCAAGCCACGGCCCGCGCGCTGGACCAACAATGGCCCACCTTGAAACGACGGCTGGCGGCGACTTGGACCGGCAATGCGCCGACCGGATGGCAACGCACGCTCACCACCGTCGAGCGACACATCCGCACAGCGCTCGACGCCGCGGCGAAGTCCGACTGGAAGGCGACCCATGAAGCGCTCGAGCCGGTGCGCATCGAACTGATGGCCGCGCGCCAGCGCCAGGGCATGGACTACTTCGTCGACCGGCTGACCGCGTACCACGAGCCGATGGAGGTGCTCGCTCTGGCCGGGGCGACGCTCAAGCCCGCGCAACTCGATGCCGCGCGGCGCGCGCAGCTGGAGCAGGCCTACGCCGAGGCTCGCGCGCTGTGGCGCGGCATCGAGCAACAACCCCTCGACGCGGCCGCCTATGGGCTTTCGGCAGCGCGGCAGGCGCAACTGCGCAAGGCACTCGACGACGAAACTGCCGCGCTGGCGCGTCTTTCAGATGCACTGCGTGGCAGCGAATTCGACACGCTGTTAAAGGCGGCTCAGGCGATCAAGCCGCCGTTCTCGCGTGCGTTCACTGCGTTCGGCAAGGCTGAAGGCGAATCGGCACTCTGAGCCACCATGCGGACGGTGCGTGCCGATTGATCGCATGGCGATGTCCGGGGTGGAGGCGCGGGCCAGAGTCGAACTGGCCTGGACGGATTTGCAATCCGCTGCATAACCGCTTTGCTACCGCGCCGGGGTCTGCATTGACAGAAAAGGGAAGCCGGGTGGGCTTCCCTTGGGCATGTCTGGAGCGGGAAACGAGACTCGAACTCGCGACCTCAACCTTGGCAAGGTTGCGCTCTACCAACTGAGCTATTCCCGCATCGATGCTTCGCTGGTCGGTCCGTCCAACGAAGCGCGCATTATAGCCAAAGAATGCGCGACCTCGCCGGGCATCGCTGTCAGTGCGGCCGGGTGTCGGTGGCCGCCGGCGGCGTGGGCACTTCGGCCGGTGCGGCGACGGTGGCCGCCGCCGCCGGCTCGTCGTCGGGCAGCGCCTGCGGCACCGTTTCGAGCGCCACTTCGAGCACGCGGTCGATCCACCTCACCGGCACGATCTCGAGGCGGTTCTTCACGTTCTCCGGGATCTCCTGCAAGTCCTTGACGTTGTCCTCCGGGATCATCACGGTCTTGATGCCGCCACGGTGCGCCGCGAGGAGCTTTTCCTTCAAGCCGCCGATAGCCGTGACCTCGCCCCGCAATGTGATCTCGCCGGTCATCGCCACGTCGGCGCGCACCGGGATGCCAGTCAACGCCGAGACGAAGGCCGTCGTCATCGCCGCACCCGCGCTCGGGCCGTCCTTGGGCGTCGCGCCGTCGGGCACGTGGATGTGGATGTCGCGTTTCTCGAACATCTCGTCCTTGATGCCCAGACGGCGGGCGCGCGAGCGCACCACCGAGCGGGCCGCCTCGACCGACTCCTTCATCACGTCGCCCAGCTGGCCGGTGCGGATGATGTTGCCCTTGCCGGGCATCACCGCCGCCTCGATCGTCAGCAAATCGCCGCCGACTTCGGTCCACGCGAGTCCGACGACCTGGCCGACCTGGTTCTTCTTCTCCGCGCGACCGAAGTCGAACTTGCGCACACCGAGGAAGTCATTCAGGTTGTCCTCGGTAACGACGACCTGGCCGTCGTACTTCTTCAGCTGGACACCCTTGACCACCTTGCGGCAGATCTTGGAGATCTCACGCTCGAGCGAACGCACACCGGCCTCGCGCGTGTAGTAGCGGATGATGCCGCGCAAGGCGCTCTCGGTGATGTCGAGCTCGCCGGCCTTGACGCCGTTGTTCTTGCACTGCTTGGGCAGCAGGTACTTCTGCGCGATGTTGAGCTTCTCGTCTTCGGTGTAGCCCGCCAGGCGGATCACTTCCATCCGGTCGAGCAACGCCGGCGGGATGTTCATCGAATTGGAGGTCGCGATGAACATCACGTCCGACAGATCGAAGTCGAGTTCGATGTAGTGGTCGCTGAAGGTGTGGTTCTGCTCCGGATCGAGCACCTCGAGCAGCGCGCTCGATGGGTCGCCGCGGAAATCCATGCCCAGCTTGTCGATCTCGTCGAGCAGGAACAGCGGATTGCGCGTGCCGACCTTGTTCAAGCTCTGCAGCACCTTGCCCGGCATCGAGCCGATGTAGGTGCGGCGGTGGCCACGGATCTCGGCCTCGTCGCGCACACCGCCGAGTGCCATGCGAACGAACTTGCGGCCGGTGGCGCGCGCCACGCTCTGGCCTAACGATGTCTTGCCCACGCCAGGCGGGCCGACCAGGCAAAGGATCGGCGCCTTGACCTTGTCCACGCGCTGTTGCACGGCAAGGTACTCGAGAATGCGGTCCTTGACCTTCTCGAGCCCGTAGTGGTCCTCGTTGAGCACGTCCTCGGCGTGGCCGAGGTCGTGCTTGATCTTGGTCTTCTTGCTCCACGGCAGGCCGACCAGGGTATCGATGTAGTTGCGCACCACCGTCGCTTCGGCCGACATCGGTGACATCAGCTTCAACTTCTTCAGCTCGCCCTCGGCCTTCTTGCGCGCCTCCTTGGGCATCTTCGCGGCGATGATCTTCTTCTCGAGATCCTCGAGGTCAGCGCCCTCCTCGCCGTCGCCGAGCTCCTTCTGGATCGCCTTGACCTGCTCGTTGAGGTAGTACTCGCGCTGGCTCTTTTCCATCTGGCGCTTGACGCGGCCGCGGATGCGCTTCTCGACCTGCAGGATGTCCACTTCGTGCTCGAGCAGCTCGAGCAGCTTTTCCATGCGCTTGCCGGTGTCGTGCAGGTCGAGCACCGACTGCTTGGCCTCGAGCTTCAAGGGCAGGTGCGCGGCAATCGTGTCGGCCAGGCGACCGGCGTCGTCGATGCCGGCGATCGAGGTCAGGATCTCGGGTGGGATCTTCTTGTTGAGCTTGACGTACTGGTCGAACTGCTGCGTCACCGCGCGACGCAGCGCCTCGATCTCGGGCTGCGTGTCGGCCACCGGCGGGATGGGCTTGACCTCGGCAACGAAGTGCTCACCGTTGTCCGAAATCGTCACCGTGGTGGCGCGCTGGGTGCCTTCGACCAGTACCTTCACGGTGCCGTCGGGCAGCTTCAGCATCTGCAAGATGCTCGAAACACAGCCGACCTCGAACATGTCGTCGGCCTTGGGTTCGTCCTTGCCAGCCGCCTTCTGCGCCACCAGCACGATCTGGCGGCCAGCTTCCATCGCCGCCTCGAGCGCCTTGATCGACTTGGGACGACCGACGAACAACGGAATAACCATATGGGGAAACACCACCACGTCGCGCAGCGGCAGCAGCGGCAACGTGATCGGGTCCGCAGGGAGTACGGGATGTCCAGACATAATCAGATCCTCTCTTTCTCAAGCCCAAGTGGGGCCCGAGGCAGGAATGTCAAGGCGGCGAGCCGGGCAGCACCAGGGGCGAGCGAGACGTCAAGCGCTGGCCTTGGCCTGCTGCTCGCGATAGACCAGCAGCGGCTTGCTGCCTTCCTCGATGTTGTGCTCGTCGACCACCACCTTGGCCACGCCATCGAGGTTGGGCAGGTCGAACATGGTGTCGATCAGCGATTGTTCCAGGATCGAGCGCAGGCCGCGAGCACCGGTCTTGCGCGCCAGTGCCTTGCGCGAGATCGCGGCCAGCGCCGACGGCCGGATTTCGAGGTCCACGCCGTCCATCGCAAACAGGCGCTGGTACTGCTTGAGCAGCGCGTTCTTCGGCTCGGTGAGGATCTGCACCATCGCCTCTTCGGTCAGCTCGCCCAACGTAGCCACCACCGGCAGACGCCCGACCAGCTCGGGGATCAGGCCGAACTTGATCAGATCTTCGGGCTCGACCTCGCGGAACACCTCCGACACGCGCTTCTCGGTCTTGCTGTGGACGGTGGCGCCGAAACCGATGCCCGAGCGCTCGGTGCGGTTCTGGATCACCTTCTCCAGCCCGTCGAACGCACCGCCGCAGATGAACAGGATATTGGTCGTGTCGATCTGCAGGAAATCCTGGTTCGGGTGCTTGCGGCCGCCCTGCGGCGGCACGCTGGCCATCGTGCCCTCGACCAGCTTGAGCAGCGCCTGCTGCACGCCCTCGCCGGAAACGTCGCGCGTGATGCTCGGGTTGTCGGCCTTGCGGCTGATCTTGTCGATCTCGTCGATGTAGACGATGCCGCGCTGGGCCCGCTCGACGTCGTAATTGCAGTTCTGCAGCAGCTTCTGGATGATGTTCTCGACGTCCTCGCCGACGTAGCCCGCTTCGGTCAGCGTCGTCGCGTCGGCGATGACGAAAGGCACGTTGAGCAGGCGCGCGAGCGTCTGCGCCAACAGCGTCTTGCCGGAACCCGTCGGACCGATGAGCAGGATGTTGCTCTTGGACAATTCGACCTCGTCCTTGGCACCGAGGTGCTTGAGGCGCTTGTAATGGTTGTATACAGCCACGGACAGCGTGCGCTTGGCGACTTCCTGGCCGATCACGTACTGGTCCAGGCTGCCCTTGATCTCGCTGGGCGTCGGCAAGTCGGACTTGGCGGCCTTCGCACCAGCCGCGTCCGGCGGCACCTCGTCGCGAATGATGTCGTTGCACAGCTCGATGCACTCGTCGCAGATGAACACCGACGGCCCGGCGATGAGCTTCTTGACCTCGTGCTGACTCTTGCCGCAGAACGAGCAGTACAAAACCTTCTCGCTGGAAGAGCCTTTTTTCTCTGGCATGGGCTGGCCTAGGGGGAACTGCACCAATCATAGTGCAAGCCTCGCGGCGCCACTGGCGCGGAAAAGAACCCCTTTTCGTGCCGTGAATCACGCCTCATTGCCTGGCGACGCGGCCCAGTGACGGCCGAGCCACGGTCCGATCGCGGCGGCGCTCGACTTCCGCGCTGCCGGCACCGATGGCACAGTGCCAAACGCGTCGTGGGGGCCCCTATGGGCGCTTGTCGATCACCTGGTCGATCAGGCCATAGCTGGCGGCCTCGCCGGCGGACATGAAATAGTCCCGCTCGCTGTCGGTACGGATCTTCTCCAGCGGCTGACCGGTTCGCTCGGCCAGGATGCCATTCAGGCTCTCGCGCAGCTTGAGGATCTCGCGGGCCTGAATCTCGATGTCGGTGGCCTGCCCCTGGGCGCCGCCCGAGGGTTGGTGGATCATGATGCGCGAATTGGGCAGCGCCAGCCGTTTGCCCTTGGCACCGGCCGCCAGCAGGAAGGCCCCCATGCTCGCCGCCATGCCCATGCACAGCGTGGAAACCTCGGGCTTGATGAACTGCATCGTGTCGAAGATCGACAGCCCGGCGCTGACGCTGCCGCCCGGCGAATTGATGTACAGGAAGATGTCCTTGTCGGGATTCTCGCTCTCCAGGAACAGCATCTGCGCAACCACCAGATTGGCCGTTTGGTCGTTCACCGGCCCGACCAGGAACACGATGCGCTCGCGAAGTAGCCGGCTGTAGATGTCGTAGGCCCGCTCGCCGCGGCCCGATGTCTCGATGACGATGGGCACCATGCCCAGGCCTTGCGTTTCAAGCGCGCTCATCTGATTCCTTCGGTGGAGGTGCTGTCGGGTGATTATGTCGCTGCCCAAGACACAGGCGCCGGCCTTGCAGGCCGCGGCGTCGGCGTCGCGGATTGCCGCCCCATCGAGCCGTCCAACTCCGCGCCGGCGCAGTTGGTGCTGCGGCTCTCAGCCTCGCGGCGCGGCGCCTTGCGCTTGGCAGGGGAATTACGCTGTCATCAATTCGTCGAACGGCAACACCTTGTCGGTCACCTGCGCCGTGGCCAGCACGTGGACCGTGACGTTGTTCTCGATCACCACCGCCTCGACCTCGGCCATGCGCTGGCGGTCCGACAAGTACCAGCGCATCACCTCGGCGGGCTTTTCATAGCTCTGGCTCATCTCTTCGATGTGCGCCTGAAGTTGCTCGGGTTTGGCCTGCAGATTGTGGGCGCGCACCAGCTCGGCGACGACCAAGCCCAGCCGTACGCGACGCTCGGCCTGGGCAGTGAACAGCTCGGCCGGGATCGGCGCCGTGGCAGCGTCCTTCACGCCGCGCTGCTTCAGGTCGGCACGTGCAGCCTCGACCATGCGCTCGGTCTCGCTGGCCACCAGGGCCTTGGGCAGGTCGAGCTCGGCGCTGGCCACCAGCGCGTCCATCACCGCCGCCTTGTTGCGACCTTGCACGCGGAACTTGACCTCGCGCTCGAGGTTCTTCTTCACGTCGGCGCGCAGCGCCTCCACCGTGCCACCCGCGATGCCGAGCGACTTGGCGAAGGTCTCGTCGACCACCGGCAATGACTGCGACTCGATCTTCTTCATCGTGACCAGGAAGTCGGCCTCCTTGCCGGCGACGTCCTTGCCCTGGTAATCGGCCGGGAAAGCCACCGGGAAGGTCTTGCTGTCGCCGGTCTTCATGCCGCGCACGCCCTTGTCGAACTGCTCGAGCATCTGGCCTTCGCCGATGATGAACTGGAACGCCTCGGCCTTGCCGCCGGCAAACGGCTCGCCGTCGATCTTGCCTTCGAAGTCGATCGTCACGCGATCGCCCTCGGCAGCGCCTTCGGCCGCCGGGCGCTGGGCGAAGGTGCGGCGCTGTTTGCGCAGGATGTCGATGGTCTTGTCGATGGCCGCTTCGCTGACCTCGGTCGAGATGCGCTCGACGTGCACCACCGACAGATCGCCGAGCTTGACCTCCGGATAGACCTCGAAAGTGGCGTCGAAAGCGATCTGGCCATCGGCGGCACCCTCCTTTTGCGTGATGCTGGGCATGCCGGCGACCCGCAGCTTGGCCTCGTTGGCGGCCGCGGCAAAGGCTTCGCCGACCTTGTCGTTCATGACTTCGTACTGCACCGAATAGCCGTAGCGTTGGGCGACCACCGACATCGGCACCTTGCCAGGCCGGAAGCCATCGGCCTTGACGGTGCGCGACAGTTTCCTCAGCCGCGATTGCACCTCGCCGCTGATCGTGTCGGCCGCCAGCGTCAGCGTGATGCGGCGTTGCAGTTTTTCGAGGGTTTCGACAGTGACCGTCATGGTGTCTGGCTCTGGATGTAATGGAACACTGGTGCGCGGGGGGGACTCGAACCCCCACACCATCGCTGGCGTCAGGACCTAAACCTGGTGCGTCTACCAATTTCGCCACCCGCGCGAGGGGAGTTCAATAAACACGACGGCGGGGTCGCCGCGCGACCCCTTCATGGCGTTTTGAGCCCGCGATTCTACCGTGCCACCTCAGGCTCGCGCTTGACGCGGAACCACGCGGCATACATCGCCGGCAGCGCCAACAGCGTCAGCGCGGTGGCGACGATCAGGCCGCCCATGATGGCGACGGCCATCGGGCCCCAGAACACGCTGCGCGAAAGCGGGATCATCGCCAGTACCGCTGCGGCCGCCGTCAGCACGATCGGGCGGAAGCGGCGTACGGCTGACTCGACGATGGCTTCCCACGTCGGCACACCACGTGCACGATCCTGTTCGATCTGGTCGATCAGGATCACCGCGTTGCGCATGATCATGCCGACGAGTGCAATCACGCCGAGCAGCGCGACGAAGCCGAAGGGCCGGTTCAACAGCAGCAGCGCCGCAGCCACGCCGGCAATGCCCAGCGGCCCGGTCAGGAACACCAGCATCGCGCGCGAAAAGCTCTGCAGTTGCAACATCAGCAGCGTGAAGATGATGAACAACATCATCGGCACGCCGGCGGCGATCGATCCCTGGCCCTTGCTGCTTTCGGCGACTGCACCCGCGATCTCCACGTCGTAGCCGGCGGGCATGCGCGCCTTGAGTCGCTGCAGTTCGGGCCACAGCTGCGCGGTCACGGTCGGGCCCTGCACGCCATCGACCACGTCGCCTTGTACCGTGACGGCGAAGTTGCGGTTCTCGCGCCAGATGACGCCCGGCTCCCAGACCAACTCGCTGCGCGCGATCTGCGACAAAGGAATCGAATGGCCGCTCGCGGTCGGCAGATAAGCGTCGGCCAGGTCGGTGATGCCATTGCGCTCTTCGGCCGGCTGCCGCAAGACGATGTCGATCAGGCGGTCCCCCTCGCGGAACTGGCCGATGGGGGTGCCCGACAGCACCGTGCGCGAGGCCTGCGCCAAGCCGGTGCTGGTGACACCGAGCGCGCGTGCCTTGTCCTGGTCGACAGCCAGCCGCAGCACCTTGATCGATTGATTCCAGTTGTCGTTGACGCCGCGCATGTTGGGATTGGCGCGCAACACGGTCTTGGCCTCGTCGGCCCATGCCCGCACGCCCTTCACGTCGGGCCCGATGACACGGAACTGCACCGGGTACGGCACCGGCGGTCCGTTGGGCAGCAACTTCACACGGCCGCGGACCTCTGGGAACTCGGTAGCCAGCAGCGCTGGCATGCGCTTGCGCAATGCCTCGCGCGCGACCAGATCCTTGGGCAGGATGATCGACTGGCTGACGTTCGTGCTCTGAAAGATCTGGTCGAGCGGCAAGTAGAAGCGCGGCACGCCGGTGCCGATCCACGATGTCACCGTCGCGACACCGGGTTCCCGCATCAGGCGTGCTTCGAAGCGGCGCGACACGTCATCGCTTTGCTGGAATGTCGCGCCCTCGGGCAGCCAAAGGTCGACCAGGATCTCCGGCCGGCTCGAATCGGGGAAGAACTGCTGCTGCACGCGGCCCATGCCGACGATGCCCAGCGCGAAGCTCAGCAGCGTGAGGCCGATGGTGATCCAGCGGTGCCGCACGCACCAGTCCACGGTGCGGCGAAAGCGCACGTAGAAGGGACCGCCGAAGAGTTCGTCCTCGTGCGCCTCGCCGTCGACTTGCTTGCGCGTGTGCAACAGCCACCAACCGAGGTAAGGTACGAAGTACACCGACACCATCCACGAAATGACCAATGCCGCCGCGGTGACAGCGAAGATCGCGAAGGTGTACTCGCCGGTCACGCTCTTGGCCAGGCCGATCGGGAGAAAGCCTGCGGCCGTGATCAGCGTGCCGGTGAGCATCGGCATGGCCACCAAATCGTAGGTAAAAGTGGCGGCGCGCGCGCGGTCGTAGCCCTCCTCGAGCTTGCGCACCATCATCTCGACGGCAATGATCGCGTCGTCGACGAGCAGGCCGAGCGCGATGATCAACGAGCCGAGCGAAATCTTGTGCAGGCCGACGCCCCAATAGAACATCGTCACGAAGGTGATCGCCAGCACCAGCGGGATGGTGATTGCCACCACCAGGCCGGGCCAGATGTCGATGCGCAGCGGCCGTGTATGCATGCCCAACGCGACGAAGCTGACGGCCAGCACGATCAAAATGGCCTCGACCAGCACGCTGACGAATTCGCCGACCGACCGTGAAACGGCAGCAGGCTGGTCTTGAACCTGCGCCATCTCGATGCCCAGCGGCAAGTCGCGCTGGATGGCCGCCACCTCGCGGCGCAACGCCTTGCCCAGCGCGATGATGTCGCCGCCCTTGGCCATCGCCACCCCGAGCGCGATGACCGGCTTGCCCTGGTGGCGAACCTTGACGGCCGGTGGATCGACATAGGCGCGCTTGACGACGGCGATGTCGGCCAGGCGCAGCGTGCTCGCGGCACCGGTTGCCGCGTTCGTGCCTCGGATCGGGAAACGCTCGAGTTCAGCGACCGAGTTGAATTGCCCGCCGACGCGCACCTGCAGGTTCTCGCTGCCTGCATCGAGCACGCCAGCACCCTCGACCGCGTTCTGTGCCCCCAACTGGGCGATCACCCGGTTGAGATCCAGGCCCAGCATCGCCAGGCGCTTGTGGGAGATCTCGATGAACAGTTTCTCTGGCTGCACGCCGAACAGTTCGACCTTGGCCACGTCGGGCACGCGCAGCAGTCTCTGGCGCACCATGTCGGCGTGCTGGCGAAGTTCCTCGTCCGAGAAACCGTCGGCCGACAGCGCGATGATCGAGCCGTAGACGTCACCGAAGTCGTCGTTGAACACCGGCCCGATCACGCCGGCCGGCAGCGTGGAGCGCATGTCCCCGACCCGCTTTCTCGCCTGGTACCAGGTGTTGGCCACTTCCTTCGGCGGCGAACTGTCCTTCAACTGCAGAATCGTCAGCGACTCGCCTGGCTTGGCATAGCTGCGCAGCACATCGGCATACGGCACCTCCTGCAGCGCACGCTCGATCTTCGAGGTCACCTGTTCGGCCATCTGCTCGGCCGACGCACCGGGCCAATAGGCCTGCACGACCATGGCACGGAAAGTGAACGGCGGGTCCTCGTCCTGGCCGAGCTGGAAATAGGCGACAACGCCCAACACCAGCAGAACCACCATCAGATAGCGTGTCAGCGCCGGATGTTCGAGGGCCCACCTGGAGACATTGAAGCGCGCCGAAGCGCTGTCAAGGTGTTGCATTGCCGGGCCTCGCTCAGCGCTGCGCCGGGCTGGCGGCCTGCGCGACGGGCGCGGCGCCATACAACGCCACTCTCTGGCCCGGCGTCAGCACATGCACGCCCGCGCTCACGACCACCTGACCGGTTGCCAGTCCGCCTGCGACGACAACCAGATTGCCCTCGGCACCGGCCACCTGGATGGGCTGGGCACGCACGGTCATGGTTGTGCGATCGAGCAGCCACACCGAGGTCTTTCCCTGCTGCTCGAACACGGCGGCGAGCGGCAGCTTGATCACACCGGCCACGGGCGGGCGCGCGATCACCACGGAGGCGGTCTGTCCGAGGCGCAGGCTCGACGTTCCGACATCGGCCCTGACGACGAACGTGCGTGTGGCTGGATCCGCCGCCGCAGCCACCTCGCGCACGGCCGCAGGGATCGGAGCGCCGGCTGCACCCCAAGCGCGTACCTGCAGCGCCGAGGGTCGGCCCAGCAACGCTCGAAGCGCGTCGACCTGGTCCTCGGGTACCGAGAAGACGACATCGCGCGGGCCATCCTGGGCGATCCGCAACACGGTCGCGCCGGCGGTCAACACCGCGCCGGGTTCGGCTTCGACGGCCGTCACGACACCACTCGAGTCACTGACCAGCGCGGCATAGCGCGCCTGATTGGTCTGGACGCCGGCCAGTGCCTGCGCCTGATCGAACTGGGCCCGCGCGGCTTTGACGGTCGTTGCGCGGCGCTCGAGATCGGCGGCGCTGATGAACCCCTGGTCGTGCAACTCCTTGAATCGCTTGAAGTCGGCTTCGGCCTGCTCGAGGTTGACGTTGGCAGCCTGCAAAGACGAGCGTGCGGCGTCCTGACCGAGCTTCAGGTCTTGCGCATCGAGGCTGGCCAGCAACTGGCCCGCCTTGACCTTGTCGCCGACCCCGACGCTGCGGCTAACCATCTTGCCGGCGACGCGAAATCCCAGTCGCGACTCGATGCGCGCGCGCACCTCCGCAGCGTATTCGGCGACACCGCCCAGTTGTCCGTCCTCGATCGTCACCGTTCGCACGGCGCGCACCGGCTCGGGCACGGTGTCTGGTCTCGAGCAGGCGCCGAGCACGAGCGCAAGTACCAATGCCGGCGAGTAACTGCCCGGCCGGTGGACTGCGCCAACGCGCGGACCGAACAGCGGCTTGTTGTGCATTGAATGGGCCCCATGGGATCGACACGGAAGGTAGGAACGGCGCATCCGTGCGTGGAGATTATTACTGACTGACCGGTCAGTAATATATTGACTGTCTTGCCCAATGTCAATATCGCGGCGTCACGCAGCGAAAGCAACCACAGCGCCACCGCGGCGACCGCATGGACAATCGGACCCGTGAGCATCGATCACTACGAGAACTTCCCGGTGGCGTCGTGGCTGTGTCCGCCGGCCTTGCGCCCCGCCGTCGCGGCGATTTACCACTTCGCCCGCACCGCCGACGACATCGCCGACGAAGGTGATGCATCGCCCGCAGTGCGTCGCGCCCTGCTGGCAGAGTTCGGTGGGGCCTTGCAGCGAGCCGCCGCGCATGAGACCGACGGGCGATGGCAATCGGTCTTCGCTCCGTTGGCTGCCGCGATCGACCATCATCGTCTGCCGCTGGCCCCGATGGCCGACCTGCTCAGCGCCTTCGCGCAGGACACCGACAATCCGATCTACGCCGATCGCGCAGAACTGCTGGACTACTGCGCCCGCTCGGCGAATCCGATCGGCCGCTTGCTCTTGCACCTGTCCGGCATCGACGACCGCGATGCACTGGCGCAGTCGGACGCCATTTGCACCGCACTGCAATTGATCAACTTCTGCCAGGACCTCTCGCGTGACCTGCCGCGAGGACGTGTCTACGTCACCGAAGCCGACGCCGCCACTGCCGGCCTCGATGTCCGACGCCTCAAGGCCGGCACCGACAGCGACGCCAGCCGTCGGCTGGTGCGTGCGCTGGTGGCATGGGCACGCCAGACAATGCACGACGGCGCCGCGCTGGTGCACCGGATGCCCGGCCGCATGGGCTGGGAGTTGCGTTTTGTGGTGCAGGGGGGTCTGCGCGTACTCGAGAAGATCGAAGCAGGCGGCTGCAACGCACTGTCGCAGCGGCCGACGATCAGCACCGCCGATCTGCCGTTGCTGGCCTGGCGTGCCTGGGCAATGGAACGGCCGGCGGCAGCGACATGCGCTGCGATCCCGACCGACCAGGGCCTCCGATGACACCCGAGCAGTATGTGCAAGACAAGGCAGCACACAGCGGCTCGTCCTTCTACTACGCGTTTCGGCTGCTGCCACCGGAGCGACGCGCCGCGATCACTGCGTTCTATGCGTTTTGCCGTGAGGTCGACGATGTCGTCGACGAGGTGCACGACCCCGGCGTCGCGGCGACCAAGCTCGCGTGGTGGCGTAAGGAGGTGGCTACTGCGTTCGACGGCCGGCCCAGCCATCCCGTGACGCAGGCATTGCTGCCGCACTCGGCCACCTATGGCATCGTGCCGGACCACCTGCTGGCGGTGATCGAGGGCTGCGAGACGGATCTGCAGCAAACCCGGTACCTCGATTTCACTGGCCTCGCACGCTATTGCCATTTGGTCGCTGGCGTCGTTGGCGAGGTAGCGGCCAACATCTTCGGTCGCAGCGAAGGCGCAACGATTGCCTATGCACACCGGCTCGGGCTGGCCATGCAGCTCACCAACATCATCCGCGACGTAGGCGACGACGCACGGCGCGGCCGCATCTACCTGCCGCTCAGCGAGTTGAAGCAGTTCGACGTGAAAGCCGGCGAAATCCTCGAGCGCCGAGCTCCTTGGGGTTACAGCGAGCGCTTCACGCGCCTGATGCGCTTCCAGGCGGAGCGCGCACACCGCACCTACGACGAAGCGCTGGCGCTGCTGCCGGTGGCCGACCGACGTACGCAGCGCCCAGGCCTCGCGATGGCGCAGATCTACCGCACCTTGTTGCGCGAGATCGAGGCCGAGGAATTCCGCGTGCTGCACCAACGCATCGCACTGACACCGCTGCGCAAAGTGTGGATTGCGATGCACACCCACTGGCGGGAGCGTTGACAGCCGCTGGCGGCTCGCGCCGCGTGGCGGTCGTCGGCGGCGGCTGGGCCGGCATTGCGGTCGCGGTGCATGCCACGGCAGCCGGCCACCATGTCACGTTGATCGAGATGGCACCGCAACTCGGCGGCCGCGCGCGCCGCGTCGATCACGACGGCATCGCGATCGACAACGGCCAGCACATCCTGATCGGCGCCTATCGCGACACACTGGCGTTGATGCGCCTGGTCGGTGCGAAGCCGGAAGTCCTGCTGTTGCGCCAGCCGCTCGCACTGTTAGGCCCCGACGGCAACGGGCTGCGCTTGCCACCCGGCGCAGCGGTGCCGGCCCTCGTCCGCGCCGTGCTCGGCATGCGGGCGTGGTCGTTCGCCGATCGATGCCGGTTGCTGATCACCGCGCTGCGTTGGCAGCTTGCCGGCTTCGACGCCGATCCTGGCGTCAGCGTCGTGCAATTGACGATGCATTTGCCGGCATGCGTTCGCGAGACACTCATCGAGCCGCTCTGCGTCGCCGCGCTCAATACCCCGGCTTCGCACGCCAGCGCGCGCGTCTTCCTGCGCGTACTGCGTGATGCGCTCTTCAGTGGCCCAGGCGCGGCTGACTTGCTGCTGCCGCGGGCGCCGTTGTCGGCGCTGCTGCCTGAGCCGGCCGCGCTCTGGCTGATTGCTGCCGGTGCCGAATTGCGCTGCAGTACGCGGGCCGGTGCGTTGTCGAAGCACGATCACGGCTGGCTGATCGACGGTGAGCCCTTCGATGCCGTCGTGCTCGCCTGCACGGCCGCCGAGGCGGCCCGGCTGGCACAACCGCTGGCGCCGACCTGGGCGGCCCAGGCCGCCGCATTCGACTATGAGCCCATCGTGACGGTGTACCTGCGCAGCCCCGGCAGCCGCCTCGCCCAGCCAATGACCGCGCTGGTCAGCGGCCCGCAGGCGCCGGCGCAATTTGCCTTTGACATCGGTGCGATCGAGCGCGGTGGCGCACGCGAGGGCCTGTTCGCGTTCGTGGTCAGCGGCGCAAGGGCATGGACCGAGCGCGGACTCGAGGCGACGACGGCTGCCGTGCTGCAGCAGGCGCAGGCCGCATTCGCACCCGGCACCTGGTGCGCACCCTTGCAGGTGTTTCGCACACTCGCCGAGCGACGGGCCACCTTTCTGTGCGTGCCGAGCCTGCAGCGCCCATCGTCGCGCATCGTCGCCGGCGTCGCCGCGGCCGGCGATTACATCGACGGCCCGTATCCGGCAACGCTCGAAGGCGCGGTACGTTCGGGGGCCAGTGCGCTGGCCGCACTCGGCCTTTCCGGCGCGCCCGCGCGGGCAGCACGCTGAAAGCGCTGGCCAACTCGTCAGTGCCAAGCACGCGTCGCATCGAGGCTTGGCGGGCACCGCGCCGAACCGATGTGTTGCTCCCAGGATCCGGGAGTTGATTCCGCCATGCAAGAATTGCCTGCGCGACCGACAATCGATCCCATGGTCAAGAAAGGTGCCTCCACCCCCAGCATCCAGGTCCTGGAGCGAAGCTTTGCGTTGCTCGATGTCCTGGCAGCGCAGCCAGAGCCACTGGCGCTGAAGGAGATCAGCGAACGCACCGGGCTGCATCCGTCGACGGCGCATCGGATTCTCAACGACTTGGCCGCTGGCCGATTCGTCGACCGGCCGCACGCAGGTACCTATCGGCTCGGCATGCGGCTGCTCGAACTGGGCAATCTCGTCAAGGCGCGCCTGGACGTGCGAGACGCTGCCTTGGCACCGCTGCGAGACTTGCACAGGCTCACGCAACAGGCGGTCAATCTTTCCGTGCGTCAGGGTGACGAGATCGTTTATATCGAGCGTGCTTACAGCGAGCGTTCCGGCATGCAAGTGGTACGCGCGGTCGGCGGACGCGCACCGCTGCACCTCACTTCGGTGGGCAAGCTGTTCCTGGCCAGCGAGGACCGCGAGCGGGTTCGCGCCTACGCGACACGCACCGGGCTGGCCGGTCACACGCGCAACAGCATCACGCAATTGCCGGCGCTGGAGCGCGAACTTGACATCGTGCGCAGCCGTGGCTTCGCGCGAGATGACGAGGAACTGGAGATCGGCGTGCGTTGCGTCGCCGCCGGAATCTATGACGACAGCGACCGCCTCGTCGCCGGACTTTCGATCTCGGCGCCGGCCGACCGGCTCGAAGATGGTTGGGTCGATCGGGTCAAGGAGACGGCACGGCAGATCTCTGCCGTGCTCGGCCAGCACCAGAACGCGTAAGCGTCAGACCAGCGGCTCGATCGCTGCAGCGGCGGCCGCCGGCACATGTGGCAGATGCGGCAATGCGGCCTCGCTCAGCCACTTGCGAATGCGCTCGGCGTCGCCAATGCGCGAGTACTTGCCCGCTGAATCGAGCAACACCATGATCAGCTTGCGGCCGGAGAGTTGCGCCTGCATCACGAGGCATCGGCCGGCCTCGGCGATATAGCCGGTCTTTTGCACCCCGATATCCCATTCACCGCTGCGAACCAGCCCGTTCGTGTTGCGAAATTGCAGATTGCGCGCACCGATCGCGATGGCAAATTCCGGCGAGGTAGAGAGCTGACGAATCAGCGCGTGCTTGTCAACCTCCGCGACCAACATGGCGAGGTCGGTGGCGCTGGACTGGTTCTGGCTCGACAGACCGGTCGGCTCGACGTAGCGGGTGTCCTTCATGCCGAGCGCCTGCGCTTTGCGATTCATCGCAGCAACGAATGCCTGCAGGCCGCCTGGATAGTGGCGGCCGAGTGCATTCGCGGCGCGGTTCTCGCTGGCCATCAATGCCAGATGCAACATCTGCTCACGCGACAGGCGCGAGCCGACCTGCAATCGCGAGCGGCTGCCCTTTTCGGTGTCGATGTCTTCGCTGCCGATGGTCAGCACCTCATCGAGCGGCTGCTTGGCTTCCGTGACCACCAGAGCCGTCATCAGCTTGGTGATCGACGCAATCGGCAACACCACCTGCGGGTTCTTGCTGAAAAGCACCTCGTTGGTGTCCTGATCGAGGACCAGCGCAACGCTCGACTTCAGTTCCAGCGGGTCGCCGGCAGCGTGTAGGCCGAAGGCCTGTCCGAATGATGGACGGGCCGGCTCCGCGCGCACGGTCGCACGCGACCGCAGCGCCTTGACGTTCGCTTTCTTCTTGGCCGCGGCCTGGCTCTTGGCGGCGCGCGGCTTGGCTTGGGCGTCGTGCTGCACGACGACCAAAGCAGCCAGGGCCAGCAGCCACGGCATCAATCGCGAGAAGGACCTCTTGATCTGGAACAACGGGGAATCCCTAACGATGCTGTCAGCCGAGTCTAGGCGACATAGAAAAACCACGCAATACAAAGACTTGCGTGGTTTTCCTCAAGTCGATCCTGGGTTTTCCTCCAGGATGTGAAGGATTGCCGATTCAACCTTGAGCGGCCACGCGCTCAGCCTTGCTGTGGAGCTTGTTCAACGCCGCGAGGTAGGCCTTGGCTGACGCGACCACGATATCCGGGTCGGCACCAACGCCATTGACGATGCGCCCCCCTTGCTGCAGGCGTACGGTCACCTCGCCTTGCGATTCTGTGCTGCCGCTGGTGATGGCATTGACCGAATAGAGCAGCAACTCGGCACCGCTTTGCACTTTCGACTCGATCGCCTTGAGGCTCGCGTCGACCGGTCCATTGCCATCGCTCTCGGCGTGAAACTCCGCGTTGCCGATCGCAAGAGCCACGCTCGCGTGCGGCCGTTCACCGGTCTCCGACCGTTGCGCCAGCGCGAGCAGACGGTAGTGCTCCCGCTCGTGCGTGACGCTCTCGTCGCCGACCAGCGCGATGATGTCCTCGTCGAAGATCTCGCTCTTGCGGTCGGCCAGTTCCTTGAACTTGGCGAACGCGGCGTTGATGTCGGCCTCGGCCTCGAAAGCGATGCCCAACTCCTGCAGGCGCTGCTTGAACGCGTTGCGGCCAGACAGCTTGCCGAGCACGATCTTGTTGGCGCTCCAGCCGACGTCTTCGGCGCGCATGATTTCGTAGGTGTCGCGGGCCTTCAACACGCCGTCCTGGTGGATGCCAGAGGCATGGGCAAACGCGTTGGCGCCCACCACGGCCTTGTTCGGTTGCACGACGAAGCCGGTGGTCTGGCTGACCATGCGCGATGCCGCGACGATCTGCGTGGTGTCGATGCCGAGTTCGAGGCCGAAGTAATCCCGCCGCGTCTTCACCGCCATCACCACCTCTTCGAGCGAGCAGTTGCCGGCGCGCTCACCCAAGCCGTTGATCGTGCATTCGACCTGCCGCGCGCCACCGATCTTGACGCCGGCCAGCGAATTGGCGACCGCCATGCCAAGGTCGTTGTGGCAATGCACAGACCAGATCGCCTTGTCGGCGTTCGGAATCCGTCGGCGCAGGTCGGCGATGAAGTTGCCATAGAGTTCGGGGATCGCGTAGCCCACGGTGTCGGGGATATTGATCGTGGTCGCACCCTCGGCAATCACCGCTTCGAGCACCCGGCACAGGAAGTCGGGGTCGCTGCGGTAGCCGTCCTCGGGCGAGAACTCGATGTCGTCAGCGAGGTTGCGCGCAAATCGCACTGCCAGCTTGGCCTGCTCGAACACCTGGTCGGGCGTCATGCGCAGCTTCTTTTCCATATGCAACGGGCTGGTCGCGATGAAGGTGTGGATGCGAGATCCCGCCGCTCCTTTCAGGGCCTCGGCCGCACGCGAGATGTCGCGATCGTTGGCGCGCGCCAGCGAGCACACGGTCGAGTCCTTGATCGCCGCGGCAATCGCCTTGACAGCCTCGAAGTCGCCGTTGCTCGATGCCGCGAATCCGGCTTCGATGACGTCGACACGCAGGCGCTCGAGCTGGCGTGCGATGCGCAGCTTCTCGTCCTTGGTCATCGAGGCGCCTGGCGACTGTTCGCCGTCGCGCAACGTGGTGTCGAAAATGATCAGCTTGTCTGTGCTCATGATTCAGGCTTTCGTGGCGAGGAATGCAAACGGCCCGCTGGCTGGGTAGCTCGCGGGCCGTCGATGGGCAGGAATCCGAAGTCGCAATCGATCAGCGCGCGGGCAGCACTCCTAGAAGCAGTAGCGGCATGGCGGGATGCATCGACATGGGGCGGAATGTAGCACGCCGCACTCAACGGTGCAGGCCGGCCTCGTCCGGTTCGTCGGTGGAGGTGGCGATGACACTGACTGGCACACCCTTCCACTTGCGGTAGCCATAGACGGCATAGCCCGAAATGCCGTAGGCACAGAACAGCGCGAAACAAGCGAGCGGCGGGTTTTGGCTGATCAGCCCGATGCCAAGCGCGATCGCGACGATGACTGCAAAGGGGACCGTCTGCTTGGCGCCGACGACCTTGAAGCTGTAGAAAGGAGCATTGGTCACCATTGACAACCCCGCATACATCGTCACGGCGAACGCAGTCCATGCGAGCCAGTCGATCCGGGCCACTCCCTTGAAGCCGGCATCGTCCATGACCCAGATCAGGCCCATCACCAGCGCTGCGGCCGCCGGGCTGGGCAGGCCCTGGAAGAAGCGTTTGTCGACCACGCCGATGTTGACGTTGAAGCGAGCCAGACGCAAAGCCGCTGCCGCGCAATAGACAAAGGCGGCCATCCAGCCGAATCGGCCGAGGCCCTGGAGCGCCCACACGTAGACGATCAAGGCCGGCGCCAAGCCGAAGCTGACCATGTCGCACAGGCTGTCCATCTGCTCGCCGAATGCGCTCTGTGTCTTCGTCATGCGCGCCACACGCCCGTCCAGGCTGTCCAGCACGGCCGCGCAGAAGATCCCGATCGCCGCTGCCTCGAAGCGGCCGTTCATCGCCATCACGATAGCGATGAAGCTCGCAAACAGCGCCGCCAGCGAGATCGCGTTGGGCAGGATGTACAGGCCCTTGCGCCGCAGCCGCGGAGGCATTTCTGCCAGCGGGTTGTCGAGATCGTCGTGCGAATCGTCTGTCATTGGCGCAAGGATAGCGCCTCAGTTGCGGCTCTTGTCCACCAGCTTGTTGGCTTTGATCCACGGCATCATCGCGCGCAACTTCTCGCCAACCACCTCGATCTGGTGATCCGCGGTCAAGCGCCGCCGCGACAGCAGCGTCGGCGCGCCGGCGCGGTTTTCGAGGATGAAGCTCTTGGCGTACTCGCCCGTCTGGATGTCCTTGAGCACCTGGCGCATGACGTTCTTCGTCTCGCCATTGACGATGCGCGGCCCGGTCACGTACTCGCCGTACTCGGCATTGTTGGAGATCGAATAGTTCATGTTGGCGATGCCGCCTTCATAGATCAGGTCGACGATCAGCTTCAACTCGTGCAGACACTCGAAGTAGGCCATCTCCGGTGCGTAGCCGGCTTCGACCAGCGTCTCGAAACCTGCCTTGATGAGCTCGACCGTCCCGCCGCACAAGACTGCCTGCTCTCCGAACAGGTCAGTCTCGGTCTCTTCGCGGAAGTTGGTCTCGATGATGCCGGCCTTGCCACCACCATTGGCCACGGCGTACGACAGTGCCAGATCGCGAGCCTTGCCGCTCCTGTCGGCGTGCACCGCGATCAGGTGCGGCACGCCTCCGCCTTGGCTGTAGGTGTTGCGTACGGTGTGGCCCGGGGCCTTGGGGGCGACCATCCACACGTCGAGATCGTCACGTGGCACGACCTGCCCGTAATGCACATTGAAGCCATGTGCAAATGCCAGCGATGCGCCCTGCTTGATGTTGGGCGCGACATCGTTGGCATAGACGGCAGCGATCTGCTCGTCGGGCAGCAGCACCATCACGACGTCCGCGTTCTTCACCGCATCGGCCACCTCGGCGACCTTGAGGCCAGCCTTTTCGACCTTGGCCCACGAGGCCCCTCCCCGGCGCAGGCCGACCGTCACCTTGACGCCGCTGTCGTTGAGGTTCTGGGCATGGGCATGGCCCTGCGAACCGTAGCCGATGATCGCCACCTGCTTGCCCTTGATCAGGCTGAGGTCGGCGTCCTTGTCGTAGTAAACCTTCATGGATGTCTCTCCGTCGAAAAAATCAAATCCTGAGGATGCGCTCGCCACGCCCGATGCCGCTGGCACCGGTGCGGACTGTCTCGAGAATTGCGCTGCGGTCGATCGCCACCAGGAAGGCGTCGAGCTTGCTACCGTCGCCAGTCAACTCGATGGTGTAGCTCTTCTCGGTCACATCGATGACGCGACCGCGAAAGATGTCGGCCATGCGCTTCATCTCCTCGCGCTCCTTGCCTACGGCGCGCACTTTCACCAGCATCAACTCGCGCTCGGTGAAGCTGCCTTCGGTCAGGTCGACCACCTTGACGACTTCGATCAGCCGATTCAAGTGCTTGGTGATCTGCTCGATCACGTCGTCGCTGCCGGTCGTGACGATGGTCATGCGCGACAACGACGCATCCTCGGTCGGCGCGACGGTCAGGCTTTCGATGTTGTAGCCGCGGGCGGAAAACAGCGCTACCACGCGTGACAGCGCGCCCGGTTCGTTTTCGAGCAGCAGCGCAATGATGTGTTTCATTTCGGTCGTCCTGGCGCGCTCTTCACAGGTGCCGACGGTGATCGGCGCTGCTTGGCCACGCGGTTCGATTGGAGGGCAATGATTGTCCGGGTTGGCGGGCGGCTGCGGCGCGGACGTCCCGCGGCACGGTAATGCCGCCGGCAGCCCGCACCTGGGCTGCTCTACAGATCCTCGGACCCCAGTAGCATCTCAGTGATGCCTTGACCGGCCTTGACCATCGGCCAGACGTTCTCGGTCGGGTCGGTGCGGATGTCGAGGAATACGGTGCGGTCCTTCAACCGAATCGCCTCGCGCAACGCCGGCTCAACGTCACCCGGCTTCTCGACCAGCAGGCCGACATGGCCATACGCCTCGGCAAGCTTGACGAAGTCGGGCAGCGCGTCCATGTAGCTATGCGAGTATCGGCCCTCGTAGTCGAGTTGTTGCCATTGCCGCACCATGCCGAGATAGCGGTTGTTCAGCGACACGATCTTGACCGGCGTCTTGTACTGCTGGCACGTCGAGAGCTCCTGGATGCACATCTGGATCGAGCCTTCGCCGGTGATGCAGAACACGTCTGACTCCGGCTTGGCCAGCTTGATACCCATCGCATAAGGCAGACCGACGCCCATCGTGCCGAGCCCGCCGGAGTTGATCCAGCGGCGCGGCTCTTCAAAGCGATAGAACTGCGCTGCCCACATCTGGTGCTGGCCGACATCGCTGGTGATGTAGGTGTCGCGGTCCTTCGTGAGTTGCCACAACGTGTCTACCACCTGCTGGGGCTTGATGACGTCGCTGCTCTTGCGGAAGGCAAGACAATCGCGCTTGCGCCACTCATTGACCTGCGCCCACCAGGCGTTGAGCGCATCCTTGTCGGGCCGCGCCTGGGCCTCTTTCACCTGCGCGATCAGTTCCTGCAGCACGTCCTTGACGTCGCCGACGATCGGGATGTCGACCTTGACACGCTTGGAGATGCTCGACGGGTCGATGTCGATATGGACAATCTTGCGCTCGACCGACGCGAAGTGCTTGGGATTGCCGATCACGCGGTCATCGAAGCGCGCGCCCACCGCTAGCAGCACGTCACAGTGCTGCATCGTCATGTTGGCCTCGTAGGTGCCATGCATTCCCAGCATGCCGAGGAACTGCGGATCGCTGGCGGCGATTGCACCCAGCCCCATCAGCGTGTTGGTGCACGGGTAGCCGAGCAGGTGCACCAGCTCGCGCAGCTCTGTCGAAGCCTCGCCGAGGATCACCCCGCCGCCGGTGTAGATGTAGGGCCGCTTGGCCGCCAGCAGCAATTGCACCGCTTTGCGGATCTGGCCGCCGTGGCCCTTCTTGACCGGGTTGTACGAGCGCATCTCGACACGCTCGGGGTAGTGGAACGGCGCCGTCTTCAGCGACACGTCCTTGGGTACATCCACCACCACCGGGCCCGGGCGTCCCGTGCGCGCGATATGGAAGGCCTTCTTGACCGTCAACGCCAGGTCGCGAACGTCCTTGACCAGGAAGTTGTGCTTCACGATCGGCCGCGTGATACCGACCGTATCGCACTCCTGGAACGCATCCAGGCCGATCGCCGGCGTCGGCACCTGCCCGGTGATGATCACCATCGGAATCGAGTCCATGTAGGCCGTTGCAATCCCGGTCACGGCGTTGGTCACGCCCGGGCCCGAGGTCACGAGCGCGACGCCGACCTCTCCGGTGGCGCGCGCGTAGCCGTCGGCAGCGTGAATGGCGGCTTGTTCATGCCGCACCAGCACATGCTGAATCGTGTCCTGCTTGTACAGGGCGTCGTAGATGTAGAGCACCGCGCCGCCGGGGTAGCCCCAAAGAAACTTGACGCCTTCGGCCTGCAGGCAGCGAACGAGGATCTCGGAGCCATTCGGCTCGCGCGCTGGGGAATGGAGGGGAGAAGCGGGCTGTGCCGATGCGGCACGCTTGACTTCCGCGGCAGACAGATCCATGTTGAACCTTTGTGAATTTCTCTAACGAAAATCCATCGGTGTCCCTGCTCGCACCCTCGTGAGGCGGATGTGGGACCTGCGCGGTCAAAAACTGGACGCCCGGGTCGGGTCGCCCAACCGAGACCTGTGTAGCGTTGTGCGAAGCAGCATTATTACATCAGCCGCGACTGCTGACCGCAGCGCGCGGCACCTTTGAGGTGCGGTGACATAATCCGCCGCGCTCCCAAGCCGGGGGCCCTGTGTCTCTGCCGCCTTGGCCACCGACAAAGAACTCTCAGACTTCCTCAAGAGCGTCGAGAAACGTGCCTTCAAGCGCACCGCCTACACGGTGCGCAACGACGAGGCCGCGCTGGACATCGTGCAGGATGCCATGATCCGGCTGGCCGAAAAGTACGCCGACCGCCCCGCGGCCGAGCTCCCGCTGGTCTTCCAACGGATCCTGTCCAACGCGACGATGGACTGGTTTCGGCGTCAGAAGGTGCGCAATGCGCTGATCGTCAACCTCTCCGAATTCGAGGGCGCTGATGATGACGGCGGGGATTTTGATCTGCTCGAGTTGCTGGACACGTCGGGCGGCTCGGTCGCCACCGAGAGCGCGGCCGATTCGGTGGGGCGCACGCAGATGCTGCGCCTCATCGAGGCCGAGGTGGCCCGCCTGCCGCGGCGTCAACGGGAAGCATTCTTGCTTCGTTACTGGGAAGAATTGGATGTTGCAGAAACAGCGTCTGTGATGGGTTGCTCGGAAGGAAGTGTCAAAACTCACTGTTCCCGGGCTGTTCATGCATTGGCATCGACGCTGCGTGCAAAGGGGATTTCACTGTGAGCGAGCAAAAGTTGTCAGCGGCGGGTAATTCGCGATCGCTCGAGGCCATACAGGCTCGGTTTGCGCTGCGCGTAACCGCCGCCCTGTCCGAGCTACAAAGCGGCAGTAACGCGGCCGATATCGATGCGCGCCTGCGCTTTGCCCGCCAGCAGGCATTGATGCGTGCACGGGAGGTGCGCTCGCCTACGTTGGCCGCGCCCGCAGTGGTGGCGCAGGGTGGCACGCTGGCGCTCGGCCCTTCCGGGAATTCCGATGTCACGCCTTGGTGGCTGCGCTTGAGCGCGTTGGTGCCGCTGGCCGTGCTGTTGGCGGGCTTGGTGCTGATCGACAGCCAGTACACCCGCGCGCAAATCGAAGCTGCAGCCGAACTCGACGCTGCCATCCTTGCCGACGACCTGCCGCCGGAAGCCTACCGCGACGCAGGATTCGTCGAATTCCTCAAGACTTCCCGACCGTGAGGCCCGTGGCCGCCCCGTTGCTGGCTATGACTATCCGCGGCCTGCGCACCGCGGCGGTGCTTTGCGCACTGGCTTGTGCCGGATTGGCCGCGGCGCAGGGGGCCGCCGCCAGTTCGGGCACGGTGGCCTGGAACAGCTTGAGTCCGGCCCAGAGGGGCGTTCTTACCCCGCTGGAACGCGATTGGCGCACCATCGCCCCGGAGCAGCAAAAGAAGTGGGTCGAGTTGGCCAATCGCTTCCCGACCATGCCGGCCGAAGAGCGCAGTCGCGTGCAGCAGCGCATCGCCGAATGGTCGCGCCTGTCGCCCAAGGAGCGTGGCCAGGCCCGCCTCAATTTCCAGGAAGCCCGCCAGCTGAGTCCGCAGGAGCGGCAGCAGCAATGGGAGGCCTACCGGGCGCTACCACCTGACCAACGTCGCGCACTGGCCGAGCGTATGCGGCCCAACGCCGCGACCACGCGCAATGGCGCCAGCAGCGATGCCAGCGTCAAATCGAGCTTCGCGCGCACGCCGGCAACCGCGCCGGCCCGGCCAGTCGGGCCTACGGTGGTGCAGAGAGGCGCCGGAGCGACAACCAACCTGGTGTCCAAACCCGCGACACCGCCGCTGCACCAGCAAGCCGGGCTGCCCAAGGTCGCGGCCACGCCAGGGTTTGTCGATCGGGCAACCCTGCTGCCGCAGCGAGGCGCTCAAGGCGCCGCGGCGCGCGCGCCGACCGTGAACAACGAGAAGTCCAAGGCGCAATGACCGCGGGCGCGCCGCGGTTCGTCGACGCTGCACCGCCCAGTCTGATTCGCCGCATGGGCGCCTTCGTCTACGAAGGCGTCCTGCTTTTCGGCGTGCTGATGATGGCCGGGTACCTCTACTCGTCGCTGACCCAGCAGCGCCATGCCCTGCATGGGCAGACCGGATTGCAGGCCTTTCTCTTCGTCGTGCTGGCGATCTACTTCAGTTGGTTCTGGAGCCATGGTGGTCAAACCGTCGCCATGCGCGCGTGGCACATCCGCCTCGTCACGCGCGATGGGCAACCAGTGGCACAGGCGCGCGCACTGGCTCGTTACCTGGCAAGCTGGATTTGGTTTGTCCCGGCGCTGGCGTCGGCATCGCTGGCCGGCCTGCAAAGCGCCGGCCAGATCTTCTCGTTGTTGGCCATCGGCGTGGTTGCGTACGCCCTGCTGGCGCTGGCCCACCCCGAACGCCAGTTCTGGCACGACGCGCTGTGCGGCACCCGCCTGGTCACGTGGCGCACGCCCGCGCGGCGGGCACAATCCGGCGCATGATCCGTCGTGATGCCTCCAGGGGCTGGTACCGACGGGCACAGCCCAAAGGCATCCTGATGAGCAACGAATTCAAGGGCCGCACAGGCATCGATCGCATCATTCGCGCGACTGGCCATTCGATCAGTGGCCTCCGGCTGGCCTACGGCAGTGAAAGCGCGTTTCGGCAGGAGGTCTGGCTCGCCCTGCCGATGTTGCCCGCGGCGTTCTGGCTGGGCCAGGGCTGGGTCCAGGTGGCGCTCTTGGCCGGGTCCGTGTTGTTGGTGATGATCGTCGAGTTGCTCAACTCGGGTATCGAAGCGGTGGTCGACCGCGTGTCCTATGACTGGCACGAACTCTCCAAGCGGGCCAAGGACTTCGGCAGCGCCGCAGTCATGCTCTCGCTGCTGCTGTGCGGTGGCATCTGGTCTGCGGCGCTGGTGCATCGATTTCTGGGCTTGGCATGACGGGGCTGGCCGTCGCCGTGTACTGCGGCTCGCGTTTCGGCGACGCCCCTGCATTCGCGAACGCTGCTCGCCACCTGGGCCGTCGGATTGCCGAACGGGGTGGCAGCGTGGTCTACGGCGGGGGGCGCGTCGGGCTGATGGGGATGCTGGCCGATGCCGCCATCGCCGCCGGCGGCCGCGTGGTCGGCGTCATCCCACAGGCACTGATGGACCGTGAAGTTGGCCACGGCGGCCTGACCGAGCTGCACGTGGTGCAAACGATGCACGAGCGCAAGCAGTTGATGGCCGAGCGGGCCGACGCATTCATCGCGCTGCCCGGCGGCATCGGCACCCTGGAGGAACTCTATGAGGTCTGGTCTTGGCAGCAGCTGGGCTACCACGACAAGCCGGTCGCGTTGCTCAACGTCGATGGCTACTACGACGCGCTGCTGGACTTCATGCGCGTCAGCCACGAGCGCGGCTTCGTCTCCACGCCGCAATACCACGCGCTACTGGTTGACACCGATGCAGACCGATTGCTCGAGCGCCTGCGTGAGGCCTCGTCCAAGGCCACGGCGCGCGACGACTACTCGAGAATCTAGCGACGCGCAGCAGCGCCGCAATCTCGGATGCTCAAACCGCCGCTTCGTCGGTTTCGCCGGTCCGGATGCGCACCACTTGCTCGACCGCGGTGACGAAGATCTTGCCGTCGCCGATCTTGCCGGTCTTGGCCGCCTTGACGATGGCTTCGATGCAGCGCTCGACGTCGCTGTCCTTGACGACGACTTCGATCTTCACCTTGGGCAGGAAATCGACCACGTACTCGGCGCCCCGGTAGAGCTCGGTGTGGCCCTTCTGGCGGCCGAAGCCCTTGACCTCGGTAACGGTCAGGCCCGATACGCCGACGTCGGCCAAGGACTCGCGCACTTCTTCCAGCTTGAAGGGCTTGACGATGGCGGTGATCTGCTTCATGGCGTGCACTCCGGTTCGGGATCCTGGTTGAATTTAAGCACGGAACTTGGACGTGATGGGGTAGCGCCAATCGCGGCCGAAGGCGCGGTGCGTGATGCGGATGCCCACCGGCGCCTGACGGCGCTTGTACTCGTTGGTCTTGATCAGCCGCGTCACGCGCTCGACCGTGGCGCGCTCGAAGCCGGCCGCGACGATGTCCTCGACGCTGCAGTCGTCTTCCATGTACAGCGCCAGGATCGCGTCGAGCACGTCGTAGGGCGGCAGGCTGTCCTGGTCGGTCTGGTTCGGCCGCAACTCGGCCGACGGCGCCCGCGTCAGGATGCGCTCCGGGATCACCGGCCCCACGCTGCCGTCGGCACGGCGCGTCGGCTGGCGGTTCTTCCACTCGCACAGGCGGTAGACGAGCGTCTTGGCCACGTCCTTGATGACCGCGAAGCCGCCCGCCATGTCGCCGTACAGCGTGCAATAGCCGGTCGCCATCTCGCTCTTGTTGCCGGTGGTCAGCACGATCGCGCCGGTCTTGTTGGACAGCGCCATCAGCAACGTGCCGCGGATGCGAGCCTGGATGTTCTCTTCGGTGGTGTCCTCGGGCAGGCCGGCGAACTGCCGCGCCAGACCGGCACGAAAGGCATCGAACATCGGGCCGATCGGGATCTCGTCGTAGCGCACGCCCAGGCGGGTCGCCATCTCTCGCGCGTCGATCCACGAGATGTCGGCGGTGTAAGGCGACGGCATCATCACGGTGCGCACCCTGTCGGCACCGAGCGCATCGACGGCCAGGGCCAGCACCAGCGCCGAATCGACACCGCCCGACAGGCCGATGATCGCGCCGGGGAAACCGTTCTTGCCGAGATAGTCGCGCACGCCGGTCACCAGCGCCGACCACGCCTGCGCCTCGAGTTCCGGCACTTCATGCACCTGACCGCGCAGCGCCGCGCCGTCGATCTCGACGAACGCCAGCGCCTCGTCGAAACTCGGTGCGCGCATACGCACCGCGCCGGCGGCATCGAGCGCGAACGAGGCGCCATCGAACACCACCTCGTCCTGGCCGCCAACCAGGTGGGCATACAGCAGCGGCAGGCCGGCCGCTCGCGCACGTTCGGCCATGCGCTGCTCGCGCTCGTCGGCCTTGTCGAGGTGAAACGGCGACGCATTGAGCACCGCCAGCACTTGTGCACCGGCCTGCTTCGCTTGTTGCGCCGGCTCGTCGAACCACGCGTCCTCGCAGATCAGCACACCGACCTGGGTGCCACCGACGTCGAACACCAGCGGCCCGTGGCCCGCATCTCGACCGGAGGCGAAGTAGCGCCGTTCATCGAAGACCTGATAGTTCGGCAACTCGCGCTTGCAGTAGGTGCCGACGATCCGTCCTCCTGTCAGCAGCGAGGCCGCGTTGAAGCGCAACGGCCGCGCGGTGGACTTGGTCCTGAAATCGCCGCGGTCGCCGAACTGATGCGGGTGCCCGACCAGCACGAACAAGCCCTCGTACGACGCCAACTCCGCGGCGATCCCCGCCAGCGTGTCGGCACAGGCGCGCATGAACGCCGGCCGCAACAACAGGTCCTCGGGCGGATAGCCGCAAAGCGCCAGCTCCGGCGCAACCAGCAGCTGCGCGCCGGCGGCATGGGCGTGGCGCGCGGCATCGACGATGCGGCGCGCATTGCCCGCCAGGTCGCCGACCGTGGCGTTGATCTGGGCCAGCGCAACCTTGATCACATCGGAGCCTGCTGAGTCGAAGTGGCCATGACGGAGAGCGAAAACGATTATGTCATCCGGGTCCACGACGACCCGGCGGCGATCGACGCCGGCGCATGGAACGCGCTGCTTGACGCCCAGGACGCGCCCACGCCGTTCCTGCGCCACGAGTACCTTCTCGCGTTGCATCGCTCGCGCAGCGCCGTGGCCGAGACCGGCTGGGCACCCGCGTGGATCACGATCGAATGCGGCAGCGCGCTGCACGGCGCGGCCGCGCTGTACCTGAAGGCCCATTCCTACGGTGAGTACGTGTTCGACTGGGCTTGGGCCGATGCCTACCAGCGCCACGGCCTGGACTACTACCCCAAGCTGCTCGGTGCCGTACCCTTCACGCCGGTGCCCGGGTCGCGTTTGCTGGCCGTGAACGAGGCGGCCCGTGAAATGTTGGTGCAAGCCATGCTCGCGCTGGCCCGCCGGCAGGGTTTGTCGTCCGTGCACCTGCTGTTTCTGTCGGCCGCCGATCGCGCGGTCTGTGCGCGAGCAGGCTGGCTGCTGCGCGACGGTGTGCAGTTCCATTGGCAGAACCGCGACCCTGTACCGTACGTCGACTTCGACGAGTTCCTGCACAGCCTGCAGCGCGACAAGCGCAAGAAGATTGCGCAGGAGCGCCGACGCGTGGTCGAGGCCGGCGTGAGCTATGAGATCGTCGAGGGAACACACATCGACGCGAAGCTGTGGGACTTCTTCTACCGCTGCTACACCCTCACCTACCGTGCCCACCATTCGACGCCGTACCTGACGCGCAGCTTCTTCGCCGAGATGGCGCAAACGATGGCTGCGAACTGGCTGATGGTGGTGGCTCGACGTGGCGGCGAGCGCATCGCCGCATCGCTGATCGCGCTCGACCCGCCACGCCGCGTCGCCTACGGCCGCTACTGGGGCGCGATCGAGTACGTGCCCTGCCTGCACTTCGATGCCTGCTACTACCAAGCGCTGGCCTGGTGCATCGCCAACGGCTACGGGAGGTTCGAAGGCGGCGCGCAAGGCGAGCACAAGATGGCGCGTGGCCTGCTGCCGGTGAAGACGGCGTCGGCACATTGGCTGGCCGACCCGCGGTTCGCGTCGGCAGTGGCCGACTTCCTGGCCCGCGAGGGCGCCGGCGTCGACGCCTACGTCGGGGAACTCGGCGAACGCAACCCGTTCAAGGCCACGCCCGCCTGACCCTCACTTCTTCGGGCCCGGCCATGCGGCCATGCCGCTGGCGATTTCCTGCCGCGCGGCATCGGGCCCTTCCCAGCCCACCACCTTGACCCACTTGTTGGGCTCGAGGTCCTTGTAGTGCTCGAAGAAGTGCTGGATCGCGTTCAGGCGCATCGGATTGACGTCCGCGGGCTTCTGCCAATGGTCGTACATCGGCAGGATCTTGCTCGTCGGCACCGCCAGCACCTTGGCGTCACCGCCCGCCTCGTCTGCCATCTTGAGGACACCGATCGGCCGGCAAGTCACCACCACGCCAGGGGTCAGCGCGAAGGGCGTGATCACCAGCACGTCGACCGGATCGCCGTCGTCAGAGAGCGTCTGTGGCACGTAGCCGTAATTGCAGGGGTAGTGCATCGCCGTGGTCATGAAGCGGTCGACGAACATCGCGCCGCTGTCCTTGTCGACCTCGTACTTGATCGGGTCGGCATTCATCGGGATCTCGATGATCACGTTGAACTCTTCGGGCGCCTTGGCGCCGGGCGTCACGTTGTGCAGGCTCATGGAAACACCAATCGGCAGGGGAAGGCCCGATTCTACGGAGGCCCCTTGCGCGGCCCTGACCGCCTTCGCCGCCGTGCAACAGGCGCGGGAAAAACACGTCGAGGCCACCCCGCGGCATCGCGTAGCATTGAGGGTTGATCCGGCGGCCGCTGCTGCCGGGGTAGAAAAATCCATCCCTCCCAGGGCCTGAATCAATAAGAGGAGCCACCTTCATGTCGACCACCATGGCGCTCTATGTCGCGCTTGCCTGCGGCCTGGCCGCAGTGCTCTACGGCTTCATCCAGCGCAGCTGGATCCTGAAGCAGGATGCGGGCAACGCCCGCATGCAGGAGATCGCCGGTGCCATCCAGCAAGGGGCTGCGGCCTACCTGGCAAGGCAATACAAGACGATCGCCATCGTCGGTGTGGTACTGGCCATCCTGATCGCAATCTTCCTCGATGGCACCACCGCCTCGGGCTTCGTGCTCGGCGCGTTGCTGTCGGGCGCCTGCGGCTTCATCGGCATGAACGTGTCGGTGCGTGCCAACGTGCGCACGGCGCAGGCCGCCACCAAAGGCATCGGCCCGGCGCTCGATGTCGCTTTCAAGGGCGGCGCGATCACCGGCATGCTGGTCGTCGGCCTGGGCCTGCTGGGCGTCGGCATCTTCTTCTGGTTCACGACCATGAACGGCCAGATGACGCCCGACAAGAGCCTGGCCACGGTGTTGAAGCCGATGCTCGGTTTTGCATTCGGCGCGTCGTTGATCTCGATCTTCGCGCGTCTGGGCGGCGGCATCTTCACCAAGGGCGCCGACGTCGGCGCCGATCTGGTGGGCAAGGTCGAGGCCGGCATTCCGGAAGACGACCCACGCAACCCGGCCGTGATCGCCGACAACGTCGGCGACAACGTCGGGGATTGCGCCGGCATGGCTGCCGACCTGTTCGAGACCTATGCCGTGACACTGATCGCGACGATGGCGCTCGGCGCACTGGTCGTCAGCGCCGCGCCGATGGCCGCGGTGATGTACCCGCTGGTGCTGGGTGGCGTGTCGATCATTGCGTCGATCATCGGCTGCGGCTTCGTCAAGGCCAGCCCCGGCATGAAGAACGTGATGCCGGCCTTGTACAAGGGCCTGGCGGTAGCCGGCGTGCTGTCGCTGATTGCCTTCTACTTCGTCACTGCCGCGGTGATGCCGGCCGACGCGCTCGGCGCCGGCACGCACATCCGCCTGTTCGGCGCCTGCGCCGTCGGCCTGGTGCTGACCGCGGCGATGGTCTGGATCACCGAGTTCTACACCGGCACCCAGTACAGCCCCGTGCAACACATCGCAGCGGCTTCGACCACCGGCCACGGCACCAACATCATTGCCGGCCTGGGCGTGTCGATGCGCTCGACGGCCTGGCCGGTGCTGTTCGTCTGCGTCGCGATCCTGGTGGCCTACAACCTGGCCGGTCTGTACGGTATCGCCGTGGCCGCCACTTCGATGCTGAGCATGGCCGGCATCGTCGTTGCGCTCGACGCCTACGGCCCGATCACCGACAACGCCGGCGGCATCGCCGAGATGGCCGAACTGCCGAAGAGCGTGCGTGACGTGACCGACCCGCTCGACGCCGTCGGCAACACCACCAAGGCCGTGACCAAGGGCTATGCGATCGGCTCGGCCGGCCTCGCCGCGCTGGTGCTGTTCGCCGACTACACGCACTCGCTCGAGAGCCGCGGCCTCGCCGTGAGTTTCGACCTGAGCGAACCGAGGGTCATCGTCGGCCTGTTCATCGGTGGCCTGATCCCTTACCTGTTCGGCGCCATGGCGATGGAAGCCGTGGGCCGCGCCGCCGGCTCGGTGGTGGTCGAGGTGCGCCGCCAGTTCAAGGAGATCAAGGGCATCATGGAAGGCACCGCCAAGCCCGAGTACGGCACGGCGGTCGACATGCTGACCAAGGCAGCGATCAAGGAGATGATGATTCCGTCGCTGCTGCCGGTGATCGTGCCGGTCGTCGTTGGCCTGCTGCTCGGCCCTGCCGCGCTCGGCGGCCTGCTGATGGGCACCATCGTGACGGGCCTGTTCGTCGCGATCTCGATGTGCACCGGCGGCGGTGCCTGGGACAACGCCAAGAAGTACATCGAAGACGGCCATCACGGCGGCAAGGGCAGCGAGGCACACAAGGCGGCCGTCACCGGCGACACCGTGGGCGACCCCTACAAGGACACCGCCGGCCCGGCCGTCAACCCGCTGATCAAGATCATCAACATCGTGGCCTTGCTGATCGTGCCGCTGCTGCCGGCCGGGACCGCGACCACGGCGTCGCACTCGGCGCCGGCAGCAGCTGCCGCCGCCGCGCCCGCACCGGTAGCCGCGACGCCAGCACCTGTGGTTGCGGCCGCGCCGCTGGCCTCGGCCGCAGCGGCTGCGATGACGCCGGAAGCCAAGTTCCTGTTCGACAGCGGCAAGTCCGATCTGCCGGCCAACGCGGCCGACAGCATTTCCAAGCTCGCGGCCGCAGCGAAGGGCGGCACCGGCAAGCTCGTGGTCAGCGGTTTCCACGACGCGGCGGGTGATCCGGCCAAGAATGCCGAACTGGCCAAGCAGCGTGCCTTCGCCGTGCGCGACGCGCTCAAGGCCGCCGGCGTCGCCGAAGATCGCATCGAGTTGAAGAAGCCCGAGCAAATCAACGCCGGCAGCGCCGACGACGCTCGCCGCGTCGAGGTCAAGCTGATGTGATGCGTACGGCAAGACGCTGCACACTGGAGGGCCGGCACTGACCGGCCCTTTTCTTTCTTTCCGTACGACCGACAGGAGAGGCCCATCGATGTCCGCCACCCGCCTGAATCCGCTCGACGCCTCGTGGCTCTATACCGAGTCGCGTACGACGCCGATGCACGTGGGTGCTCTGTTGCCATTTCGCCTTCCCGCTGGCGCGCCGAAGGACTTCGGCCGCCGCCTGATAGCCGACTTGAAGAAGCACCAGAAGTTCGCCGCGCCCTGGAATCGCCGGCTGAAGTCGGGCCTATTGAAAATGCCCGTCCACTACTGGGTCGACGACGACGACATCGACCTCGAGGCGCATCTGCGTCATGCCGCGCTGCCGCATCCGGGCGGCGAACGTGAACTCGGCGAGCTGATCGCGCGCCTGCACAGTCAGCCGCTGGATCTTTCGCGCCCACCCTGGGAGTGCACGCTCATCGAAGGCCTGGACGGGGGCCGATTTGCCTTCTTCGTCAAGATGCACCACTCGCTGATCGACGGCGTCAGCGGCATGAAGTTGCTGCAACGGGCCATGCCCGACGATGCCGCGAAGAGCCTGTCCGTGCCGCCGTTCTGGGCCGTCGGCCTGGCGTCCTCGCGCAAGAGCGCCGCGCAACCACCGGAGCGCGACACGCGCGCGGCCACGTTCAGCAACGCCGCGACTGCGGCCATCGAGGCCCTGCGCGGTCAGATCGGCACCGTGCCACAACTGCTGCTGGCTTTTGCCAAGCTGTTGCGCACCTCGGGCCCCGCCGATGAGTCGCTGCAAATGCCGTTCGGCGCACCGCAATCCATTCTCAACGGCCGCGTGCGTGCCAAGCGCCGCTTCGCCACGCAGCAAATCGCGATCGATCGCATGAAGGCACTCGCGCAAGCCGCCGGCTGCACGCTGAACGATCTGGTGCTGGCCACCTGTGGGGGCGCATTGAGGCACTTCCTCACCGACATCGGCGAGCTGCCGGAGCGGTCGCTGACCGCAGGCATCCCGGTCTCCGTGCGGCCCAAGGACGACGAGAGCGCCGGCAATTCAATCACGTTCATCATCGCGACGCTCGGTACGGACATCGAAGATCCGATACAGCGCCTGGCGGCGATTCGCGCCTCGGTGAAGAGCGCGAAGGCACACGTGCAGAGCTTGCCTCGGCAGGCGATGACGCAATACACGATCGCGCTGATGGCGCCGACGATCCTGACCCTGCTGACCGGCCTGGGCGGGCGCACGCGGCCGATGTTCAACATCACCATCTCGAACGTGCCCGGGCCGGACAAGCCGCTGTACTTTCGCGGTGCCGAGATGCTGGGCACCTTTCCGGCCTCGATCGTGACCCATGGCCAGGCGCTCAACATCACCTGCCAGAGCTACGCCGGCATGATGGATTTCGGCTTCACCGGCTGCCATGCGAGCCTGCCGCACATGCAGCGCATCGCCGTGTTCACCGGCATGGCGTTCGATGAACTCGAACGCCTGGTCTTGAAGCCGGCAAAGACACCGCGCCCGCGGCGCCGGGCGTTGCGCTGAAGGCGCGGCCCTCAGGCCATCACGGGCAGCCGTGCGCACCCGACTGCGCCGCCGCCCTGTTCGAGTGCACTGCGGATGAAGCCGTCGAGCGCGGCGAGGCTGGGAATGCTCAGATCGCGACGGCCCTTCTCGTCGAAGCGGATCACGCCGCATTGCGCCAGGCGGCGCAGCGCGCGGCTGACCGTCTCCAGCGTCATGCCGAGGTAGTTGCCGATCTCGGCGCGCGTCATGTGCAGCGTGATCTGATCGGTGCGCAGGCCGCGCGCTGCCAGCGCCTGGGCCCAGTCCTTGATGAAGTCGGCGACGCGCGCGTCGGCTGGCAGCGTGCCCAGCGACAGCAGCGAATCGCAACCGCGTGCGATCTGGCGGCTCATCGCGGCGTGCATCAGGCGCATCAACTCGGGCTCGGCGGCACTGGCCGTCAACAGATCGACGTAACGCACGCTCCACACTTCTCCGGTGTCCAGCGCAATGGCGTCGCAGCCGTAACGACCTTCGGCAATGCCGTCGAAGCCGAGCCAATCACCGCGGAAGTGCAAGCCGACCACCTGGCCACGACCGTCGGCGGTGAAGTTGACGGTCTTGAACTGGCCGGAGTTGATCAGATGAAGGTGCGCGAACGGTGCGCCGCCCTCGTAGATGGCGTCACCCGCGTGGACCACACGGCGGGTGAACGGCAGCAGCCGCTGCACCAGCGCCAGGTTGTCGCGCCAGGCATGCGCCTCGTGGTTGGCATCGCCGTGCAAGGAATCGGGTGTCATGGTGACGGTGGCGGTCATCGCGGTACTCCTGGTGGGCTGACATCGGTTGCGCAATGTCAAGGAGCGTAGGCACCACGTGCAAATGCTTGATGCATCGCAAAGGCCGCTCGGCAACGTTGTGTAAACGGCGCGTAAATCGCGGTCGACCGCTCCACCATGAAAAACGGCCCCGCCGGGCCGTCTTCAGTACTCTGTATGGGGTGGCTGATGGGACTCGAACCCACGACGACCAGAATCACAATCTGGGACTCTACCAACTGAGCTACAGCCACCGCAGAGGCGCGAATTATAGCGATCGCCTTGCGGCGGCCGTCACTTGGGCGCCGCCGTTGTCGCCACGGCGGCAACGGCGTCCGCCTCGATCGCGGCCTTGAAGCGGGTCTTCAGCGCGCTGTAGTACGCCTGGGCTTCGGCGGCGCCCCAGGCTTGGGAATATCGCGGCAGCAACTGCGTCAGTTCCGGGGCGTCCGCAGGCGGCGGCTTGATGGCCGTCAACCGCACCACCGCATAGCCGGCCTCGCCGAGGTCCACGCCCAGCCACTGCGGCAGCTTCGTGGCATCGGCGCGCAGCACCGCATCGACCAGGGCCCGCGGCTGGCTTTGCGCGCTGGCGCGCGACAACATCACGGCGGCGGGCAGCGCCGAGGTGTCGCCACCGGCACGCAACTCGGCCAGCCTGGCTTCACCCGCCTTGCGCGCCCTTGCCGCGGCTTGCTCTGCGATCACGCGCTGGCGCACCTGGGGCAACACCTCGGCCAAGGCCTGCACGCGGGCCGGCGTGTGTTGCACCACGCGCGCGGCAGCCAATTGGTTGGGCCCGACCTCGACGGCTTCGGTGTTGCGCTTGTTCCTCACCGCCTCGTTGCCGAACACGGCCTCCAGCAGCTTGGCCGACGCCAGCGCGCCCGTGGCGCCGGCCGCCGGCGTGCGTTGCACCGTCGCGGTCTGCTTTTTCAGCTTGAGCTTGTCGATCACCGGCTGCAGGCTGTCGGCCTGCTCGTAGACGGTGTTGCTGAACTGCTCGGCGACCTCGGCATAGCGCTTCTGCGCCAACTGCTTCTTGACCTCGTCCTCGATCTCGGCCCGCACGGCGTCGAACGGCTTCTTGTCGCCGCCGCGCACGGCATCGAGGCGGATGATGTGGTAGCCGAAATCGGTCTCGACGACGTTGCTGATCTCGCCGGTCTTCATCGCGAAGGCGGCGTCTTCGAACGGCTTGACCATCGCGCCGCGGGCAAAGAAGTCGAGGTCACCGCCGCGTTGTGCGGAACCGGTGTCGCTCGAATTCTTCTTGGCCACGTCGGCGAACGATGCCGGGTTCTTGCGCAATTCGGCCAGCAGTGCCTCGGCCTTGGCTTTGGCCTGCGCGCGCTCGGTTGCCGGCGCATCCTTGGCGGCACCGATCAGCACATGGCTCGCGCGTCGTTCCTCGGCCGCCGTATAGCGCGACGCATTCTCGCTGTAGTACTTTCGCAGATCCTCCTCGGGCACGTTGATACCGGCCTTCAGGACATCGAGGTCGAGCACCACGTATTCGATGCTGGCCTGCTCCGGGGCACGAAAATCGGCCTCGTGGGCCTTGTGGAACGCCGCCAGTTCGGCGTCGCTGGGCGCGATGTTCGCGGCCTGCTGCGCGGCGTCGAAGCGCAGCACCTGCACCTCGCGCTGCTGCAGCAGCGCATCGAGTGCAATGCGCCCGGGCGCGCCGGCCGGCGACACGCTGGCCGTCACGCCGCCGAGCACCTGGCGCAGCACGAGGTCCTGCCGCATGTTGGCTTCGAAACCCTCGATGGTCATGCCTTGCGCCTCGATCAGCACCTTGTAGGCCGCCACATCCATGCTGCCATCGGGACGCCGCAAGG
This sequence comes from uncultured beta proteobacterium, assembly GCA_963840805.1. Lineage (GTDB taxonomy): Bacteria > Pseudomonadota > Gammaproteobacteria > Burkholderiales > Burkholderiaceae_C > CADEEN01. Next base: position 169,759 of record CAWJAJ010000010.1, read on the forward strand.
CCGCCAATTGGGGCACCGTCATCAGCTCGCGCTGCAGGCGCTCGTCACCGACAGTGAAGTGGGCACGGGTCGCCGCCGCGAACAGCACCCGCTCGCGCACCAGGTTCTCGAGCGTCTCGCGCTTGACCTCGGGGCTGTCGAACACGGCCACGTCGAGGTTGGGCATCTGGCGCCGCATCTGCTCGGCCTGGCGACGGTGCGCCGCATCCCAATCGGCCCGCGTGATCTTCTGGCCATCGACCTTGGCCACCGCGGCGCTGCCGGCATCCTGGAACTGGCTGTAGCCCTGCACGCCGAAGAACACGAACGACGGGAAGATCAGCAACACCAACACGAAGAACAGCACGCGGTTGTGGTTGCGGACGAAATCGAACATGGGTGGGAACCTTCTGCACAGATGCGGCGGAATGCGCCGGCTTCAGACGGCACGAAGGCGAACCGAGGTTCGCCTTCGTGGGGCCGCGGGCCGGGCGGTCGGGCTGGCGCCGCATGGCGCACGCGAGCCTCGTCGAAGTCGCGCGATTCTAGCCGAGCGTGCCGGCTGCGCTCGGGTGGTGGGTGCTGACGGGCTCGAACCGCCGACCTACGCCTTGTAAGGGCGCCGCTCTACCAACTGAGCTAAGCACCCGGCCTGGGATCACGGACCGCACCTGCCCTGGGATGCGGCCCCGACACGCTCAGTTCAACGCGTCCTTCAAGGCCTTGCCCGGACGGAACTTGGGCACCTTGGCGGCCTTGATCTTGATGTTGGCGCCGGTGCGCGGATTGCGGCCGCTGCGTGCGGCACGCTTGGTCACGGCGAAAGTCCCGAACCCGACCAGCGACACACTGCCACCGCGCTTGAGCGTGGTCTTGACGCCGCCAATCATGGCTTCCAAGGCGCGGGTCGCGGCAGCTTTGGAGATGTCGGCCTGCTTGGCGATGTGCTCGATCAGTTCAGACTTGTTCACGAAAGGGTCCCCTCGTTCGTCAATTGGGTTGTCGCTCGGTATTCTTGTCCGGGCCGTCGCGTCGCAAGGAGGCGCCGACGCCCTGTCGACCGGTCGATTACAGCCGCGCCCCCTGCGGGTGTCAAGGCTGCAGAGCAAGACAGGAGCGCGATTCTATGCGTTACAGCGGCCCTCGCGCCGCACCCACGGCCTGCTCGACGGCAAGCCCGACATCGGCAGTGCCTGCGCCACCACCCAGGTCCGGCGTGCGCGGCGCGCCGCTGCTCGGCTCGAGCACCGCCTCGATGGCGGCGACGATCGCATCGTGCGCATCGCGGTGGCCGAGAAAGTCGAGCATCAACGCGGCCGACCAGATCTGGCCGATCGGGTTGGCCACGCCCTTGCCAGCGATGTCGGGCGCGGAGCCGTGCACCGGCTCGAACAGGCTCGGCCACTGCCGCGATGGGTTGAGGCTGGCCGACGGTGCGATGCCGATGGTGCCGGTGCAGGCCGGCCCGAGGTCCGACAGGATGTCGCCGAACAGGTTGCTGGCGACCACCACATCGAACTGCTGCGGGCGCTGCACGAAGTGCGCCGTGAGGATGTCGATGTGAAAGCGATCGACGGCTACGCCGGGATAGGCCTTGGCCATCTCGGCGACACGCTCATCCCAGTACGGCATCGTGATCGAGATGCCATTGCTCTTTGTCGCCGACGTGAGCTTGCGACGCGGGCGCCGCATCGCTTCTTCGAAGGCGAACCGCAACACGCGATCGACGCCGACGCGCGACATCACGGTCTCCTGGATCACCACTTCGCGATCGCTGCCCTCGAACATGCGCCCGCCGATGCTCGAATACTCGCCCTCGGTGTTCTCGCGCACGATCAGCATGTCGATGTCGCCGGGCTTCAGTGGCTGGCCGTTGCGGTCCACCAGCGGCGAGCGGATGCCCGGCATCAGCCGCGCCGGCCGCAGATTCACGTACTGGTCGAACTCGCGGCGGAACTTCAGCAGCGAGCCCCACAGCGAGACATGGTCAGGCACCGTGGCCGGCCAGCCGACCGCGCCGAACAGGATCGCGTCGACGCCGCGCAGCTGCTCTTTCCAGTCGTCGGGCATCATCTTGCCGTGGCGCGCGTAGTAGTCGCAGTTGGCGAAGTCGAACGTCTGCAGCGAGAGCTCGATGCCGAAGCGACGCGCCGCGGCTTCGAGCACGCGCAGGCTCTCGGGCATCACTTCCTTGCCGATGCCGTCGCCGGCGATGACGGCGATGCGATGAGCAGTCATGTCTTGTCGTCTCCAAAAAAGGCCAGCATCTCAGCCAGCAGTTCAACGGGACGCTCCTCGGCGATGTAATGCCCGCAGTCCAGCGCGCGGCCGCTCACGTCGACCGCGGCAGCGTGCCACAACGCCAGCGGATCGAAGCAGCGGCCCACCGTGCCGTGCGCGCCCCACAGCACGCGCAATGGCGCTTGCACGCGCCGGCCGGCGCTGCGATCGGCGCGGTCGTGCGCGAGGTCGATCGTCGCCGAGGCGCGGTAATCCTCGCAGATGGCCGCAGCACTGCCGGGCATCCGAATGCAGCGCTCGTACTCGGCCAGCGCCGCCGGCGCAAAGGCCGCCAGTCCGGCGTGCCGTGCACCCATGCCCTCGCGCAACCAGGCCACCGGGTCGGCCTCGATCGCACGCTCGGGCGTCGGCGGCGGCTGGATCAGGAAGAACCAGTGCCAGTAGGCCCGCGCAAATGCCTCCGACGTGCCCTCGTACATCGCCAGCGTCGGCGCGATGTCGAGCAGCATCAGCCGGCTCACCGCGTGCGGGTGGTCGAGCGCGAGCCGGTGCGCCACGCGCGCGCCGCGGTCATGCGCGCAGACCGCGAAGCGCTCGAAGCCAAAGTGGCGCATCGCGGCCAGCGCATCGCGCGCCATCGCACGTTTGCTGTACCGCGCATGGTCGGCGCTGGCGGCCGGCCGCGACGAGTCGCCGCGCCCGCGCAGGTCCATGGCCACGACGCTGAAGCGCTCGGCCAGCGGCCCGGCCACGGCATGCCACATCGCATGCGTCTGCGGGTGCCCGTGCAACAGCATCAGCGGCTCGCCCGCGCCTCCGCGACGCAGGTGCAGGCGCACGCCGTCGTGCTCGATGTCGTGAGCGTCGTAGCCGTCGAACATCGGGGCATTGTCAGCCACGCGCGGGCTCGCGTACGACGAGCGCCACGCCGAGCGCGGTCAGCCCGATGCCGGCAAAGACCGCCGGCCCCAGTGCTTCGCGAAACAGCAACCATGCCATCAGCGCGGTGCACGGCGGCACCAGGTACATCAGGCTGGTGACGCGGGTCGCGGCACCGCGCTGGATCAGCAGTACAGCAGCGAACTGCCGCCCAGCGTCAGCACCAGCACCGACCAGGCCATCGCGCCGACGAGCTCGGGATGGAGATGCGAATCGGCCGTCTTCGAGCCATGCCAGTGGCGCCGTCACCACCAGCGCTGCCATCAATTGCACCGCGTTGGCCGTGCGCACATCGCAAGGCGCGACGAACCGCTTCTGATAGAGCGTTCCGACGGTAATGGCCCCCAGCGCGAACACGGCCAGCGCCAGGTTGGCCGGCGTCACCTCGCCGACACCGAGCTTGTGCCACAGCACCAGCACCAGCCCGGCGAAGCCGAGCACGAGGCCGAGCCATTGGCGCAGCGCCACCGCGTACGCGCCGCCACGCGAATGCAGCCAGAGCGCCGTCAGCACCGGCTGCAGGCTGACGATCAGCGCCGCCGTGCCGGCGCCCAGCCCGCCCTTGACAGCGGCCCAGACGCCGCCCAGGTACCCGGCGTGCATCAGCACGCCGGCCACGGCCAGGTGCGACCACTGCGCCGGGCTGCGCGGCCAGGCGGCACGCGTCGCGGCGATCCAGACCGCGAACGCCAGCACCGAGAAGGCATAGCGCCAGGCCAGGAAGCCCAGCGGCGGCGCATGCGGCATGCCGAATCGCGCGACGACGAAACCGGTGCTCCAGATCAACACGAAGACGGCCGGCATCGCGGCGAGCAACAGCGCGCGTTCAGCGGACCTTGGCACGGATCTCCGGCAGCGCCTTCTGCAGGTAGTACACCATCGACCAGATGGTCAGCACCGCGGCGATCACGATCAGCCAGGTGCCCCACAGTCGCGTGTCGATGAAGCCGAACAGGCGACCGTCGAACAGCAGGAACGGGATCGCCACCATCTGCACCACGGTCTTTAGCTTGCCCAGCATATGCACCGCCACGCTGCGGCTGGCGCCGATCTGCGCCATCCATTCGCGCAACGCCGAGATGGCGATCTCGCGGCCGATGATGACGAAGGCAATCAGCGCGTTGACGCGGTCAAGTTGCAGCAGGATCAACAGCGCCGCGCAGATCAGGAACTTGTCGGCCACCGGATCGAGGAAGGCGCCGAAGGCGGAGGTCTGGTTCAACCTGCGCGCCAGGTAGCCGTCGGCCCAATCGGTGATCGCGACGGCGATGAACAGCACCGTCGCAATCAGGTTGCGCAGGGCCGGCTCGAGCGGCAGGTAGAACACGCCGACGACCAGCGGGATCGCGACGATGCGCGCCCAGGTCAGCAGCGTCGGCAGGTTGAAGAACATGCGCCGATCGTAGCCGGTCCGGCCGTCGACGGCCTGACAAGCCGCTGCGCTAGTTGTCGAGCACGCGCGGCTTGAAGCGCCGGTCGTCGCGGAACAGGAACACCTCGCTGAACTTCCACGGCCGCGGCAGGTGCGAGACGTCGCCGAACGGCGCGGCTCGGTTGACGGCATCGATGGCCAACTGCACCGTGTCGGTCGCCTGGCTCGGTTGACGCTGCACGCTGACGCGACGCAGGCTGCCGTCGGCGTTGAGTTCGACCTCCAGCACCGGGATCGCCAGCAGCGGCTGCGGCACTTCGCCGGTGAAGGTGGCATTCGGATTCGCGGCCACCAGGCGCTGCGCAGCCCTCAGCTTGTAGTCGTCCCAGTCGCGTGCCCTTGCCGTCGCCGGCGGCAGGGCCAGCGCTGGCGGCGGGGCAGCGCCGGGCGGCCCCGGCACGCGCGGCGGCGTGCAGGCGGCCAGGGTCGCGAGGCCGAAAACGCCGGCGAGCAAGCGAACACGGTCAATGAAGCGCACGGTAGATCTCCTCGGCCAGGGGTTTGGAGATCCCGTCGACACTGGCCAGGTCGTCGACGCTCGCATTGGCCACGCCCCGCACGCCGCCGAAGCGCTGCAGCAGACGGGCGCGTTTCTTCGGGCCGATGCCCGCGATCTCTTCGAGGCTGCTCGCCCCGGTGCGCACGCTGGCGCGGCGCGCGCGCATGCCGGTGATGGCGAAGCGGTGGGCCTCGTCGCGGATCTGCGCCACCAGCATCAGCGCCGCCGAGTCGTGACCGAGATGGACCTTGGCGCGGCCGTCGGCGAACACCAGCTCCTCGAGGCCGACCTTGCGGCCCTCGCCCTTCTCGACGCCGGCGATCAGCGACAGGTCCAGGCCGAGCTCGCCGAACACCTCGCGCGCCATCGCCACCTGGCCGCGGCCGCCGTCGACCAGCACCAGGTCGGGCAGCCGCACCCGCGGCCCGGCTTCGCCCGACGCCAGCGCCTCGGCCAGCTTGGCGTAACGGCGCATCAGCACCTGGCGCATCGCGGCATAGTCGTCACCGCCGGTGACGCCTTCGATGTTGTAGCGACGGTATTGCGCGCTCTGCATCTGGTGGTTCTCGTAGACCACGCAGCTTGCCTGCGTGGCCTCACCGGCGGTGTGGCTGATGTCGAAACACTCGATACGCAAGGTGTCCAGGTCGGCCACGTCCAGGGCCAGGGCTTCGGCCAAGGCCCGCGTGCGCTCGCGCTGCGAACCCTCTTCGGCCAGCAGGCGCGCGAGTGCGATCTGCGCGCCGTTGACCGCCATCTCGAGCCAGATGCGGCGCTGTTCGCGCGGCTGGTGCTGCGCCGTCACGCGCACGCCGCTGTGCTCGGCCAGCGCGGCCAGCAGGGCCGCGTCGATCGGATGGCTGAGCACCAGCTGCGGGGGCACGAAGCCCTCCAGGTAGTGCTGTGCGATGAAGGCCTCGAGCACCTGCACCTCGGGCGGCGTGCTCTCGGCCAATGCCGCCGCATCCTCGACGTGGGTCGGGAAGTAGGCCCGGTCGCCGAGGTGGCGGCCGCCGCGCACCATCGCCAGGTTGACGCAGGCGCGGCCGCCCTGCACCTTCACCGCCAGGATGTCGACGTCCTTGTCGATCGAACCCAGGCTGCTGGCGTCCACCGCCTGCTGGTGCAGCACCCGCGCCAGCGATTCGATCTGGTTGCGCAGCTCGGCCGCCTGCTCGTACTCGAGGCGTTCGGCGTGGACCATCATGCGCCGTTGCAGATCGTCGAGCACAGCTTCGGTGTCGCCGCGCAGGAAGCGCTCGGTGTCGGCCACGTCGCGGGCATAGTCATCCGCCGAGATCAGGCCGACGCAGGGGCCGGTGCAGCGCCGGATCTGGTACAGCAGGCACGGCCGCGAGCGGTTCGCGAACACCGTGTCTTCGCAGGTGCGCAGGCGAAACACCTTCTGGATCAGCTGGATCGATTCCTTCACGGCCCACGCGCTCGGATAAGGCCCGAAGTAGCGGTGCTTCTTGTCGACCGCGCCGCGGTAGTAGGCGACGCGCGGGAAGGTTCCCGCCACGAGCTTCAGGTACGGGTAGCTCTTGTCGTCGCGAAAGAGGATGTTGAAGCGCGGGTTCAGCGCCTTGATCAGGTTGTTCTCGAGCAGCAGCGCCTCGGCCTCGCTGCGCACGACGGTGGTTTCCAGCCGCGCGATGCGCTCGACCATCAGGCCGATGCGCGTGCCGCCGTGGTCCTTGTGGAAGTAGCTCGACACGCGCTTCTTCAGGTTGCGCGCCTTGCCGACGTACAGCACCGCGCCTGCCGCGTCGAAATAGCGGTACACGCCCGGCCGCTGCGGCAGCGCGGCCACCTGCGCCAGCATGTGCTCGCGCTGGACGGACGGCTCGGTCCGGGCCACGGGGGTGTCGCTCATCGGCCGCGATTATCCGTGCCGATAATCGCGCGATGCGCTGGGACATCTTCTGCCGCGTGATCGACAACCTCGGCGACCTCGGCGTTTGCTGGCGCCTGGCCGCCGACCTCGGCTCGCGCGGCGAGGCCGTGCGGCTGTGGGTCGACGATGCGCAGGCGCTGGCCTGGATGGCACCGCAGGGCGCCGCCGGCGTCAGCGTCACCCGCTGGATCGATCCCCTGCCCGTAGCCGCGCCGGGCGACGTGGTGATCGAGGCCTTCGGCTGCGACCCGCCGCCCTCGTTCGTCGCCCGCATGGCAGCGGCGACGCCGGCGCCGGTGTGGATCAACCTCGAGTACCTCAGCGCCGAGACCTACGTCGAGCGCAGCCACGGCCTGGCGTCGCCGCAGCAGCACGGCCCCGGCGCCGGCCTGGTGAAGTGGTTCTTCTACCCCGGCTTCACGCCCACGCAGCGGCGGCCTGTTGCGCGAGGCGAGCGCGCTCGACGCCCCGCCGCCGGCCGCCGCTGCCGCGTGGCTGGCCGAGCACGGCGTGGCGCCGCGCGCCGGCGAGCGCCGCGTCAGCCTGTTCGCCTATGCCGACGCACCGTTCGATGCGCTGTTCGACCGCCTCGACGGCGAACCGACCCTGGTGCTGCTGGCGGCCGGCGCCGCGCAGGCGCCGGCACGGCGGTGCTTCGATCGCCAGGGCCGGCGCGGCCGCCACCTGCGCGCCCACGCCCTGCCCTGGCTCGACCAGCCCGGCTACGACCGCTTGCTGCGCGCCTGCGACCTCAACTTCGCCCGCGGCGAGGACTCGATCGTGCGCGCCATGTGGGCCGGCGCGCCTTTCGTGTGGCACATCTACCCGCAGCAGGACGGCGCCCACGTGCCCAAGCTCGAAGCCCTGCTCGGGCGTGTCACCGCCGGCAGCGATCCAGCGCTGGCCGCAGCCGTGCGCGAGGTCTGGCGGGCCTGGAACGGCCTCGCGGACTGGCCCGCCGCGCTGCCGGATGCCGTGGCCTGGCGCGCCCAGTGTCGGGCCTGGCGCGACCACCTGGCCGCACAGCCCGACCTCACCAGCCAGCTGCTGCACTTCGTCGCCGCAAAACGGTAGAATTGCAGGCTTTGCGCACTGGGGTCGAACACCACGAGTGCGCCCCAATACTTCAACCGCAAGACACCATGAAACTCGCTCAGGAAATCCGCGCCGGCAACGTCATCATGCAGGGCAGGGACCCGATGGTCGTGCTGAAGACCGAATACAGCCGCGGCGGCCGCAACTCGGCCACCGTGCGCATGAAGATGAAGAACCTGCTCAACGGCTCCGGCGCCGAAGTGGTGTTCAAGGCCGACGACAAGATGGACCAGATCGTGCTCGACAAGAAGGAGTGCACCTACTCCTACTTCGCCGATCCGATGTACGCCTTCATGGACCACGAATACAACCAGTTCGAGGTCGAGGCCGAGAACATGGGCGACGCGATCCACTACCTCGAGGACGGCATGCCGGTCGAGGTGGTGTTCTACGACGGCAAGGCGATCTCGGTCGAACTGCCGACCAGCGTGGTGCGCGAGGTCAGCACCGAGCCCGCCGTCAAGGGCGACACCTCGGGCAAGGTCATGAAGCCGGCCAAGATCGCCACCGGCTTCGAGATCGCGGTGCCGCTGTTCGTCGAGAACGGCGACAAGATCGAGATCGACACCCGCACGCACGAGTACCGCAAGAGGGTCTGACGCCAGCGGCAGGATGGGCAGCGGGCACCCGACGGGTGCCCTTGTCTTTTGTGGCGTTGCATCATTGACGGCATGGCTTTCGACTTCGACGCCGCGGTCACGGCACCGTTTCGCATGCAGCCCGGCCTGCGCCGCATGGCCGACGCTGCGGCGCACCTGACCCCGGTGCCGCCAGGGTCGCGCCACCAGCGCGAGAAGCTCGCCGTGCTGTCGGCCGCACCGGCGCAGGCGCTGCAAGCCGTCGCCGGCTTCGACGCGCGACCCGCGTTGCACGCCCTCGCCGCCCATGCCGCGCGCGAGCATCCGGCGCACTTCGGCTGGGACGGCGAGCGCGCCATCGCGCAGGCGTTGGGCGTCGCGGTGCGCGGCGATGCCGTCGACGAGATCGCCGCCGGCAGTTTCGGCCTGGGCGACGAATTGGCGCGCTGCCTGCGCGGCCTGCCCGAGGGATGGCGCCTGCCCGGCCTGCTCAGCCTGGCGTTCGTCGAGGATTTCGCGCTGGTCGATGGCCGCACCGGCACGCTGCCCTGGCTGGCGGTGGCGCTGCCCTCGCACTGGGCGCCGCATGACAAGATCGGCCGTCACTTCCGCGAGGTCCACGCGCCGGTGGCCGACAACGCGCTGCTGCTGCGCGCCGGCGACCACCTGATGCGCATGGTCAGCGGTCCCGAGCGCTGGGAGCGCTTTGTCTGGAACGTCAGCCGGCATCCGCGCCTCAATGCCCATCCGGCCGACGTCGACCATGCACCGTGGCCGGCCGAGGCCTTTGCCGATCTCCAGGCCCCGCACGCGTGGTGGCGCACCGAGCACCAGACCTTCATCCCGCTGCCGGGCCAGGGCCAGGCGGTGTTCACGATCCATGTCGAGACCGCGCCACTGGCCGCCGCGATCGACAGCCCCGCCAAGGCGGCCCGGCTGCACGACGCCATCGCGACGATGAGCGACGCAGTGCTGGCCTACCGCAGCCTCGCCGGCGTGCGCGACGCGCTGCTGGCCTGGCTCGCGGCACGCGCGGCGGCCGCCTGAAGGCCGTGTGAAAACCGCGCCGATCGTCACCGCAGCGGTCGACTTCAGCGACCCGACCGCCGCCCGCGCGCCAGCCTTCGACGATGTCTACCACCCGCGCAGCGGGGCCTTCGCGCAGGCGCGGCAGGTGTTCCTGGCCGGCAACGGGCTGCCCGAACGCTGGCAGGGGCGCGCGCAGTTCGCCATCCTCGAAACCGGCTTCGGCCTGGGCAACAACTTTCTCGCCACCTGGGCCGCCTGGCGCGACGACCCGGGCCGCTGCGAACGCCTGACCTTCGTCTCGATCGAAAAGCACCCGCTGGCGCCGGCCGACCTGGTGCGCGCCCACGCTGCGTCGCCCGCCCCCGCGTTGGCCCGGCAGTTGATCGATGCGTGGCCGCCGCTCACCTGCAACCTGCACGTCTTGGATTTCGAGGGCGGCCGCGTGCGGCTGCTGCTGGCGCTGGGCGACGTGCAGGCCTGGGCGCGTGCGCTGGTGGCGCGCATCGACGCCTTCTACCTCGACGGCTTCGCGCCGGTGCGCAATCCCGCGATGTGGGACCGCGGCGTGTTCGCGATGCTCGCGCGGCTGGCCGCACCCGGCGCCACCGCCGCCACCTGGAGCGCCGCCCGTGCGGTGCGCGACGGCCTGCACGGCGCCGGCTTCGCGGTGCAGGCCGCGCCCGGCAGTGGCGGCAAGCGCGACATCACGTTGGCGCGATTCGCGCCGCGCTTCGTCGCGCCGGCGCCGCCCGGCCGCGCCTTGCCTGCCGCGCCGCCGACCCATGCGCTGGTGGTCGGCGGCGGACTGGCCGGCGCTGCGAGCGCCGCAGCGCTGGGCCGGCAGGGCATCGCCTGTACCGTGATCGACCGCCACGCCGAACCCGCCGCCGAGGCCTCCGGCAATCCTGCCGGCCTGTTCCACGGCGCGGTGATGGGCCACGACGGCCCGCACGCGCGGCTGCACCGGGCGGCGGCGCTGCGCATGACCCAGGCCGCGCGCGCCGCGCTGGCCCGCGGCGTGCCGGGCGGGGCCGCCGGGCTGCTGCGCCTCGAGACACGCCTGGCTTGGCCGGCGATGCAGGCGCTGCTCGAGCGCCAAGCCCTGCCGCCGGACTACGTGCAGGCGCTCGACGCCGATGCCGTGTCGGCGCTGGCCGGCGCGCGCGTCGTGCATCCGGCGTGGTTCTACCCCGGCGGCGGCTGGATCGACCCGGCCGCGCTGGTGCGCGATGCACTCGCGATGCCGGGGGTGGCCTGGCGCGGCGCGATGTCGGTGCAACGCATCGCGTGCGATGGCGACGCCTGGCACCTGTTCGATGCCAACGGTCGCGTCATCGATGCCGCGCCGATGCTGGTGCTGGCCAACGCCGCCGACGCATTGCGGCTGGCCGCGTTACCGCCGCGATGGCTGAAGCGCCAGCGCGGTCAGGTCAGTTGGGCGGACCGTGCCGCCGCGCCATGGCAGCCGCCGCTGCCGCTTGCCAGCGGCGGCTACTTGCTGCCGCTGCCCGATGGCCGCCTGCTCATCGGCGCCACCAGCGATGACGATGACGACGACCCTGCCGTCCGCGACGCCGACCACGCCGACAACCTGGCGCGCGTGGCGCGCTGGCTCGGTGACGCGGCGCTGCCCGACGCGGCGGAACTGGCCGGCCGCGTCGGCTGGCGCGCCGTCACGCCCGACCGATTGCCGCTGGTCGGCCCGGTGCCGGCCCTCGATGCGCCGCGCCCGGCGCGTGCCGACGCACCGCGCCTGCTGCCGCGCCAGGCCGGGCTGTGGCTGCACAGCGGCCTGGGCTCGCGCGGGCTGACCACCGCGGTGCTCGGCGCCGAGTTGCTCGCCGCCTGGGCCAGCGGCGCGCCGTGGCCGCTCGAGGCCGATCTGGTCGATGCCGTCGATCCGGCGCGCTGGCTGGCGCGCTACGGAGTTGCCCCGATGTGACCGGTGGCGCGGGCAGTCCAGACTGCGCGCTCCGGGCCCTGCCCTCGCCAACGGGAGATCGCATGAAGCTGCTCACCACCGTCCTGGCCGCAACCATCGCCATGCTCGGCGCCGCCGGCGCCGCGCTGGCGCAGGACAACAAGCTGCGCCTGCTGACCTGGGCCGACTACGCACCCAAGGACGTGGTCGATCAGTTCACCAAGGAGACCGGCATCGCGGTCGAGATCACGCTGTCGAACAACGAGGAGATGATCTCCAAGCTGCGCGCCACCGGCGGCGCCGGCTTCGATCTGGCCCAGCCGTCGCAGGACCGCATCACCGGGCCGCAGCAGGAGTTCGGCATCTACAAGCCGATGGACCTGACGAAGCTCAAGACCGAGTTGTTCATCGCCTCGATGCTCGACGCGACGAAGAAGAACACCACGCTGGCCGGCAAGGTCTACGGCCTGCCGCACATCTGGGGCACCGATGGCCTGGTCGTCAACACCAAGCTGGCCAAGATGGCCGACTACCCCGACCTGTGCAAGCCCGAATTCAAGGGCAAGACCGCCGTGCGCCTGAAGCGGCCGACGCTGCTGGCCTTCGCGTTCGCTGCCGGCAAGGACCCGTTCGCGCTGTACGGCGATGCCAAGGCCTACACCGCGCTGATGGACGAGACCGGCAAGGCACTCGCCGCCTGCAAGGGCAACCTGAAGTTCTTCTGGGACAACAAGGACCAGTTGCTCAACGGCATGCGCGCGGGCGAGATCGTCGGCGCGATGATGTGGGACACCGGCGGCTGGAAGCTCAACGGCGAGAAGGCCGAGATGCAGTTCATCGCCCCGAAGTCGGGCGCGCTGGGCTGGATCGATACCTTCGCGATCCCTGCCAAGGGTCGCAACGACGCCGCCGCCTACGCCTGGATCAACTTCAACATGCGGCCGGAAATCGCCGCCAAGGTGGCGGCGTCGGCCGGCAATTTCACGGCCTCCAAGGGCGCCGACCAGTTGATGGACGCCAAGCTCAAGTCGCAGTTCGCGGCCAGCTTCCCCGAAGCGGCATTGAAGAACATCAAGTGGTACCCGGCCGTGCCCGCCGGCATCGAGGAAATCGAAGGCCGGGTGCTGGATCGCGTCAAGGCCGCGAATTGACGGCCCCAAGCTCACTGCGTTCGCTACCCCCGGGGGGCTCTCAACCGGCTTGGGAACGGCCCGGCGCCGGTTGAGGTGACGTCAGACCTGCAGGTCGAGCGCGTCGCGAAGCGCTTCGGCGACCACACGGCCGTCGAAGCGCTGTCGTTCGAGGTCGCGCGCGGCAGCTTCTTCTCGATCCTCGGCCCGTCGGGCTGCGGCAAGACCACGCTGCTGCGCATGATCGCCGGCTTCTCGGCGCCCGACGAGGGCGACATCCTCATCGGCGGCCGCTCGATGCGCGGGCGTGGCGCCGAACCGGCGGCCGGTGAACATGGTGTTCCAGCACCTGGCACTGTTCCCGATGATGTCGGTCGGCGAGAACGTGGCCTACGGCCTGACGCAGCGCGGCGTGGCGCGCGCCGAGATCGGTCGTCGCGTCGGCCAGATGCTCGAGCGCGTCGGCCTGCCCGGCGCCGAGGCCAAGCGCGTGGACCAGCTGTCGGGCGGGCAGAAGCAGCGCGTCGCGATCGCGCGCAGCCTGGTGCTCGAGCCGACGCTGCTGCTGCTCGACGAGCCGCTCGGCGCGCTGGACCTGAAGCTGCGCGAGCACATGAAGATCGAGCTGAAGCAGTTGCAGGCCGCGTTCGGCACCACCTTCGTCTACATCACGCACGACCAGTCGGAGGCGCTGGTGCTGTCCGACCACGTCGCGGTGATGAACCGCGGCCGCTTCGAGCAGGTCGGCACGCCGCAGGCGCTGTACTACGAACCGCAGACGCCGTTCGTGGCCGGCTTCGTCGGCGCCAACAACCGCTTCGCCGGCCGCGCGACGGCCGTGCACGGGCGATCGCGTCACGCTCACCAGCGACGCCGGCCTGGTGCTGCACGCGCGCGCCCAGGGCCGCGTGGCTGCCGGCGATGCGGTCGAGGCCTTCGTGCGGCCCGAGGTCGCCTGCCTGGCGCGCGACGCCGCCGAGCTGCCCGCCGACCAGCCGCGCTACAGCGCCAGCGTCGAGAGCCTGCTGTTCGACGGTGCCAGTTCGGCGGTGCTGCTGCGCGAAGCCGGCAGCCGCACCGAGATCCGTGTCGCCTGCCGCAGACCGGCCGCTTCGCCGATCTGCGCGTCGGCGAGGCGGTGGCGTTCGGCTTCGACCCGCAGCGCGCGGTGTGCTTCGCGGCGCCGCGCATGACGCTGGACACTCGCAACGCGGCGCTGCAGGCGCGCCTGCTGCTGTTGCTGCTGCTGGCGCCGGCCCTGCTGTGGCTGGTCGGCCTGATCGTGTTGCCGCACGTCGAACTGGCGCTGCTGTCGCTGCGCTCGCGCGTCGCGCCGCGGGTCTACGAGTTCAGCCTGCGCCAGTACGGCACCTTCTTCGAGGAGCCGCTGTACTGGCACACCTTCGTGCGCACCGCGCTGATGTCGATCGTCGCCACCGCGTGCACGCTGCTGCTGGCGTTCCCGATCGCCTGGACCGTCGCCAAGCTGGTGCGTGGCCGGCCGCGCGCGCTGCTGTTCATGCTCTGCATGATTCCGTTCTGGGTCAGCGAAACGGTGCGCACGCTGGGCTGGACGATCCTGCTGCGCGAATCGGGCGTGTTGCCGGCCCTGCTGGTCTCGGCCGGCCTGGCGCCGGCGCCGCCCGAATTGCTCTACCACGATGCCACCATCCTGGTCGGCCTGGTCTACACGTCGCTGCTGTTCATGGTGGTGCCGCTTGATCGGCGCGCTCGACTCGCTCGACGACGCGCTGATCGAGGCCGCCTACAACCTCGGCGGCAGCGGGCCGTCGATCCTGTGGCGCATCGTCATCCCGCACGCGGCGCCGGGCATCGTCGCCGGCTGCATCGTGGTCTTCATGCTCACGCTGGGCAACTACCTCACGCCCACCTTGCTCGGCGGCAAGAACTCGCTGTGGTTCACCGAGCAGATCTACACCCAGTTCATCACCCGCTTCAACTGGGAGCAAGGTGCCGCGTTCGGCTTCCTGCTGCTGATCCTGTCGACGCTGATCGTCTGGCTGGGCCTCAAGCTCAGTGGTCAGCGTTTCGGCGATGTGATGAGGCGGACATGAGTGCAACGCACAAGTTCTTCCCGAACTGGATGTCTGTCTCCGGCCCGTTGCTGCGATTGAAATTCCGCTTTGCTGCCGGTGGCGCGGCAACGGGGCAGCCGGGCCGGGCACGGCGCTTAGGTTCGGCGGTCTTCGCTTCGCTGCGACTGCCCTGCGCTGCGCGGGTCCGCGGCCCCGTCGCTCAACTCCCTCCGTTCGCTTCGCTCACTGTGGTCGAACAGTCGCGACGAGTCAGAGCACGAAGCGCGCTGCGCGCGCGGGCCCCGGCCCCTGTGCTGCTCGGCGCCTCACATGCGCGCCGTGCCCGGCCCGGCTGCCCCGTTGCAGGACCAACGGTGGCGTGCGCGACGTCGAACACCGACTGCGGTTGCCGGCAAGGCGGTGGGCGGGGCCTGGGTGGGGCGAATTGGCGCCGCCGAGAAGCGCAGGGGGCCTGGCCGCGCGCGCAGCGCGCTTCGTGAACTGACTCGTCGCAGGTGTTTGAGCGCAGAGAGCGCAGCGAACGCAGCGAGTTCTGCGACGGGCCAGGAACCCGAGCATCGCAGGGAACCCGCAGCGCAGCGAAGGGCAAGCCGTCTGAGCCCCGCCCAGGCCTCGCCCGCCGTCTTGCTCGCGCCGCTGCATGCGTGAGAGAGCGGACACAGCCAAACAGCCGAAACGGGCCGCAAGCCGCCTGTCGCACGCCAGCGCGCTTCATGTGTCGCGGGACGCGCGAAGCGCAGTGGAGCCGCTGACATGATCGCGTCGCTGCCACGTCCGCCTTGGCTGCGTGCCGCCACCGTGCTCTACGCACTGGCGTTCTTCGCCTTCCTGTTTCTACCGCTGCTGGTGGTGGCTTTGTTCGCATTCAACGATGCGCCGTACCCGGCGCCGCCGTGGCGCGGCTTCACGTGGGACTGGTTCGCCGGCCACGCCGACAGCCGCCGCGTCGGGCTGTTCTCCGATGGCCCGCTGCTGGCCAGCGTGTGGACCAGCGTCGTCGTCGCCGCCTGGGTGACCCTGCTGTCGGTGGTGGTGGGCACCGCGAATGCCTTCCTGCTCGAGCGGGCGACGTTCCGCGGCAAGACCGCGCTGTCGTTGCTGATGCTGGCGCCGCTGGTGATTCCGGGGGTGATCCTGGGCATCTCGATCCTCGCGTTCGCCAGCCGGCTGGCGCAACTGGCCGACGACCTGTTCGCGCTGGAGCTGGGCTTCCTGCGGCCGGGCCTGCCGCTGGTCGTGCTGGGCCAGTTCTCCTACATCGTCTCGATCGCCACGCTGACCATCGCCGCGCGCCTCAAGCGCTTCGACACCACGCTCGAGGAGGCCGCGTTCAACCTCGGCGCCTCGCGCGTCGCGGTGTTTACCGGCATCGTGCTGCCCTACCTGCGGCCGTCGCTGATCGGCGCCGCGGCGATCTCGTTCCTGATGTCGTTCGAGAACTTCAACACCACGCTGATGCTGGTCGGCTCGGACCCACCGCTGACGGTGATGATGTACGGCCGCATGCGCGAAGGCGCGAGCCCCGTGCTGAACGCGGTCAGCCTGTTCCTGATGCTGGGCTCGGCCTTGCTGGCCCTGGCGCTGATGCGCCGGCGCGAGGCCGGCTGAGTCAGTCGAACTGCAGCCGCTGCACGCCGCTGCCAGTGCCGAGCAGGCACACGCGCGCGCGGTGCCGCGCGAAGATGCCCACCGCGACCACGCCAGGCCACTGGTTGATCTCGGTTTCGAGGGCCAGCGGATCGCTGATCGACAAGCCATGCACGTCGAGCAGCGGGTGGCCGTTGTCGGTGATCACGCCGGCGCGCAGCACCGGGTTGCCGCCGAGCGCGCGAAAGCGCCGCACGACCTGTTCGCGCGCCATCTCGATCACCTCCACCGGCAGCGGGAAGCGGCCGAGCACGGCCACACGCTTGCTCTCGTCGGCGATGCAGACGAAGCGCTCGGCCAGGTCGGCGACGATCTTCTCGCGCGTCAGCGCGGCGCCGCCGCCCTTGATCATGCAACCACGACCATCGATCTCGTCGGCACCGTCGATGTAGACCGGTAGCCGCTCGACGTCGTTGGCATCGAAAACGCGGATGCCGAGCGCGCGCAGCCGGTCGGTGCTCTGCGCCGAGCTCGATACCGCACCCGCGATGCGACCTCTGATGCCACCCAGCGCGTCGATGAACTTGTTGACGGTCGAGCCGGTGCCGACGCCGACGACACTGCCTGGCGCCACGTAGTCGAGGGCGGCCTGGCCGACCAGGGTCTTCAGTTCGTCTTGGGTCATCGGTACCGGCCTCGAAGGGTTTGCGAGAATGACGCAAATTATGGCTGTCGTCCCCTACGCCCTCACCCGCCCGTTCCTGTTCGGCCTCGACCCCGAAATCGCCCATGAGCTGACGCTCGGCGCCATCGCCACCCTGCAGAACACGCCGGCGCAATGCCTGTGGCAGCAGCCGCGCATCGACGACCCGGTCAGCGTCGCCGGCCTGCGCTTTCCGAACCGCGTCGGCCTGGCCGCGGGGCTGGACAAGAACGGCCGCTGCATCGACGGCCTGGGCGCGATGGGCTTCGGCTTCATCGA
This sequence comes from uncultured beta proteobacterium, assembly GCA_963840805.1. Lineage (GTDB taxonomy): Bacteria > Pseudomonadota > Gammaproteobacteria > Burkholderiales > Burkholderiaceae_C > CADEEN01. The sequence goes on from CAWJAJ010000010.1 coordinate 187,125, forward strand.
GGTCGGCACCGTCACGCCGCAAGGCCAGCCAGGCAATCCCAAGCCGCGCATGTTCCGCGTGCCGGCCGCGCACGCGCTGATCAACCGGCTCGGCTTCAACAACGACGGGCTCGATGCCTTCATCGACAACGTGCAACGCGCGAAGACCTTTCGCGCCGCCGGCGGCATCGTCGGCCTGAACATCGGCAAGAATGCCGCCACGCCGATCGAACGCGCCGCCGACGACTACCTGCTGTGCCTGCGCGGTGTGTACCCGCATGCCGACTACGTCACCGTCAACATCTCGAGCCCGAACACGCAGAACCTGCGCGCGCTGCAGAGCGACGAGCAGTTGCAGTTGCTGCTCAACATGCTGGTCGGCCGCCGTGCCGAACTCGAGCGCGAATTCGGCCACAAGCCGATCTTCGTGAAGATCGCGCCCGATCTCGACGAAGAACAGATCAAGATCATCGCCGCGACGCTGCAGCGCCACGGCATCGACGGCGTGATCGCCACCAACACCACCGTCTCGCGCCACGGCGTGCACCATCTGCCCAACGGCCAGGAGACCGGCGGCCTGTCGGGCGCGCCGCTGCTGGCCGGCAGCAATCGCGTGATCCGACTGCTGCGCGCCGAACTCGGCAAGGGCTACCCGATCATCGGCGTCGGCGGCGTGATGAGCGCGGCCGACGCGCGCTCGAAGATCAAGGCCGGCGCCGACCTGGTGCAGATCTACACCGGTCTGATCTACAACGGCCCGGCGCTGGTGCCACAAGTGGCCAAGGCGTTGAAAGGCTGACCGCTAGAACACGTCGAGCGTCGGGTAGCGTGCATCGCCCGCGATGCACGCGTGGGCGAACAGCGCCACGCCGATGTCACCGGTCCAGAGCGAATGGCGCGTCTGGCCGCTGCGGTCCGCGAATCGCTGCACCTGCTCGATGGCATGCATCGCAAAGGCCCGCGCGCGGCCGAGCCAGATCGCATCGCCGCTGCGCTGCCAGAGCTTGAGCAGCGCGTAGCCGTTGCCGGCGGTGCCGTGGCACAGGCCCACGCCCTTCTCGAGCGGCCCCGCCTGCCAGGTGGCTTCGGCGGCACCCTGCAACAAGGCGTCCCACTCCGGCGTGCGCGGCGCATCGGCGAGGCGACAAGCGATACCCGGTGCGCCATGGCAGTCCTGCACCAGCCACTTCTTGCGCAAGGTGCCGGTCGGATCGTGGATCGGCTCCCAGTTGACACACGGGCCGTCGTGCATCGCGGTGGCCGACAGCGTGCGCAGCGCCCGCGTCGCGAATGCGTCGGCCAGGGCCTGCGGCAGCAGCCGGGCGCCGCGCACGGCCGGGAAGACGTTCCCGGCGAAGCCGTGTCCGGCACCCAGGTATCTGCACCGGGTGCCATACATGTCCTGCACCCACAACCAGGCGCCGAGCGGCACGTCGAACACCATCGCCTCCCACAGGACCGCGAGGCCGCGCTCGAGCTGCTCGCGCCAGCGCACCTCGCCGGTCGCCTCGGCCATGTGCACCGAAGCCAGCAACGAGCCCGGCGAGCCCCACAACGCTTCCAGGGTCTTGTGGTGCTGGTTCGCTTCGATGGCGGCAAACAGTGCATCGGCCACCGACGCGTCGCGTGTGAATTGCCATTGCAGCAGCAGCAGGCCGGTATCGCCCATCGGGTACGAACCGCGGGCGTCGTCCCAGGTGTCGATCAGTGCGCGATTGCGCTCGACCAGGCTGGCCACGGTGGCGTGGAAGTCGAACGCCCCGTCGATGGCGCCGGCCCGGCGCAGATGTCCGAGCGCCCAGATCACGCCGCCGGCGCCGTAGTAGAGCATCGCGCGGCGCTGCGCCGGGGTGTCGGGTTCGTCGAGCGGATGCGCAGGCCACAAGCCTTCGGGCGTGAAGGTCGCCAGTGCATCGTTGGTGATGCGCTCGATCGCGGCACGCGCCGCGGCCTCGTTCCACGGCGTGGTCGTCAGCGGCTCGTGGCGAGCGGGCTCGAAAAGTCGGTTATCTGCATGCATCGATGCTCCCCGCGCTGCTCCTGCGGACGTACGGTCCGGCCACTCCACGCCCCGACGTGCCGATGCCATGAATCCTATCGCCGCCGCCCTGCGTCTGCTTGTCGTCCTGAGCGGCCTGGTGGTCTCGCTCCACGCGTCGCCGCAAACCCTGCCGCTGCCGCCGTCGCTGATACGCCTTGACAGCGAGGCCGGCGCGCAACTGCTGATCGACAGCCAGGCCCGCCGCGCCTACTGGCCGCTGAGCGTGCATTTCCTGACGCAGAAGAACCAGGCCTATTGCGGCGTCGCCAGCATCGTGATCGTGCTCAACGCGCTGGCCGTGAAGGCGCCGCCCGCACCAGGCTATGAGCCGTTCGCCACTTTCACGCAGGACAACCTGCTCGACGATCGCACCGAATCGATCCTGCCGCAGCAGACCCTGCTCAACCGGGGCGCACGGGCCCGCTAGTGCAGCGGCACGCCGGTCTTGCTCTGCACATCGTCGCGCGTCACGCCCGGCGCCAGCTCGACGATCTTCAGCCCGTGCGGCGTCACGTCGAGCACACACAGGTCGGTGATGATGCGGTCGACGACACCGACACCGGTCAGCGGCAGCGTGCAGTGCGGCAGGATCTTCAGGTCGATGCTGCCGTCCTTCTTCCTGGCCACGTGCTCCATCAGCACGACGACGCTCTTGACGCCGCCGACCAGGTCCATCGCGCCGCCCATGCCCTTGACCATCTTGCCGGGGATCATCCAGTTGGCCAGGTCGCCCTTCTCGCTGACCTGCATCGCGCCGAGGATCGACAGATTGATCTTGCCGCCGCGGATCATCGCGAAGCTGTCATGGCTGCCGAAGATCGACGAACCGGGGATCGTCGTCACCGTCTGCTTGCCGGCGTTGATCAGGTCGGCGTCGACGGTGTCCTCGGTCGGGAACGCGCCGATGCCGAGCATGCCGTTCTCGCTCTGCAGCCAGACCTCGATGTCGGGGTCGACGAAATTGGCCACCAGCGTCGGCAAGCCGATGCCGAGGTTGACGTAGAAGCCGTCGGCCAGTTCCTTGGCCGCGCGGGCCGCCATTTGGTCATGTGTCCACGCCATGTGGGCCTCCTTCGGAGAAACAGGATGGCGGGTGCCTGACGGCACCCTTCAAGGGGTGCCGGCTAGACGCCGGCCTTTTCGGTGATGGTGCGTTTTTCGATGCGCTTCTCGGGGTGCGCGTTGAGCACGATGCGATGCACGTAGATGCCGGCCAGGTGCACGGCATCCGGCTCGAAAGTGCCGGTCTCGACGATCTCCTCGACCTCGACCACCGTCGTCTGGCCGGCCATCGCCACGGCCGGGTTGAAGTTGCGCGCGGTCAGGCGGAACAGCAGGTTGCCGCTCTTGTCGGCCTTCCAGGCCTTGACCAGCGACACCTCGGGTAGCAGCGACCGCTCCATCACGTAGGTGTGGCCGTCGAACTCGCGCAGCTCCTTGCCTTCGGCGACCAGGGTGCCGACACCCGTACGGGTGAAGAAGGCCGGGATGCCGGCGCCGCCGGCGCGCAGCTTCTCGGCCAGCGTGCCCTGCGGCGTGAACTCGAGTTCGAGTTCGCCGGCCAGGTACTGCCGCTCGAATTCCTTGTTCTCGCCGACGTAGCTCGAGATCATCTTCTTGATCTGCCGCGTCTCGAGCAGCTTGCCCAGCCCGAAGCCATCGACACCGGCATTGTTGGAAATGACGGTCAGGTTCTTCACGCCGGTATCGCGCAGCGCATCGATCAGCGCTTCGGGGATGCCGCACAGCCCGAACCCGCCGACGGCCACCAACTGACCGTCCTTGACGAGGCCGTCGAGCGCGGCTTTCGCGCTCGGATAGATCTTGTTCATTCGCGAGGTCTCCGGAAGAAAGGGGCGTCTGCAACCGTGCGCGAGCGTACTACGTAACCCATTACGTAGTCGTTACGTAGAATTCAGTAAGGCAAGACCAAACACCACACCATGAGTCTCGACTACCGCACGGCCTTCGACCTGGCGCCGATCGGCCTGGTGCTGTCGAAGGACCGCTTGATGGTCAGCTGCAACCAGCAACTGCTGACGATGTTCGGTGCCGGCCAACCCGAGCTGCTCAATGGCCAGAGTTTCGAGCTGCTGTACCCGACCCACGACGAGTTCGAACGCACCGGCGCGCGCATCGTCGCCAGCCTCGACCGGCGCGGCTTCTACGCCGACGAACGCATCATGAAGCGGCTGTCCGGCGAGCTGTTCTGGTGCCACGTGTCGGGCCGCGCGCTCGACCCGCAACTGCCCCACGCCGCCGGCATCTGGAGCTTCGAGGATCTTTCGGCCCGGCGCAGGGTGGGTGCCGAACTGACCCCGCGCGAACGCGAGATCGCCGCGCTGCTGATCGAGGGCCTGACGAGCAAACGCATCGGCCTGAAGCTGACGATCAGCCCACGCACGGTCGACGTGTACCGTGCGCGGCTGATGCGCAAGTACGGCGCGTCGACGACCCCCGAGCTGGTCAACAAGCTCCTCAGTGCCTGAACCGAAAGCCCCTGCCGATGATCACTGTTCACCACCTCGAGAACTCGCGCTCGCAGCGCGTGCTGTGGCTGCTCGAAGAGCTCGGCCTGACGTACCACGTGAAACGCTACGCGCGCGACAGGAAGACCTCGCTGGCACCGCCCGAACTGGCCGCCGTGCACCCGCTCGGCAAGTCACCGGTGATCGGCGACGGCGACACGGTGGTCGCCGAAACCGGTGCGATCGTCGAGTACCTGTTGGACCGTAGCGGCGGCGATGCCTTGCGCCCGCCCGCCGGCACGCCCGAGCGGCTGCGCTTCACCTACTGGCTGCACTTCGCCGAGGGCTCGGCGATGCCTCCGCTGGTGATGGCGCTGGTGTTCGACAAGGTGCGCACGGCACCGATGCCGTTCTTTGCCCGGCCGATCGCCAAGGCGATTGCTGCCAACGTGATGAAGGGCTTCGTGCAACCCAACATCGATCGCCAGCTGGCGTTCATGGAGGCCGAGATTCAATCGCGCCCGTGGTTCGCCGGCCCCGACTTCAGCGCCGCCGACATCATGATGAGCTTCCCACTCGAAGCCGCCGCCAGCGTGGTCGGATTCGAGGCGCGCTACCCGAAGCTCGCCGACTTCCTGGCCCGCATCCATGCACGGCCGGCCTACCGGCGTGCGCTCGAGCGCGGCGGGCCGTACGCACTGAGGATGTGAGCCGGCGCCCGTCCACATGACGGACCAGCCTGCGGACAGGCCCTATGCCAGCGGCAACGCGTCGATCGACGGCCGCTGCACCAGCGCGGCGAACTCGTCGGCCAGGCGCTGGCTCTCGGCCACGGCCGTCGACCAGGCCGCTTGGCGGCCGGCCAGGTCGTCGCCATAGGCCTTGAAGTCGCTGCGGTCGGGCAGCTTGCCGCCCGGCAGCGCGGCCCGGATCCACTCCGGGTTGGGCGCCAGCAGCACCACGTTGGCCAGCCGCGCCGTGGCGCCGTGGCGGTGCTTGAGCCCCTTGTCGAGCCAGCCCGGCACCACGCTGGCCTGGAAATGCGGGTACAGCACCAGGCCGTCCTTCATCTGCGCATAGTCGAGGTGCAGGTGGTAGTCGGTGATGCCGCCGTCCCAGTAGGCGCCGCGCGGCGCACCGGGGATGTCATGCACGGCGTCGAGCCAGAACGGGATCGAGCAGCTGGCGAGCAGGCTGGCACCGAGGTTGTCGGGCGTCAGCGCGACCTGCCGGGTGCGAAAGTCGTGCAGCGCGAACGGCAGCGGCTCGCGCGGGTCGGAAAACATCACGCGCTCGAGCCAGCCGCCCATCGCGCGGCGGCTCAGCAGGTTCGTCGCGAAGGCACCGAGGTAGCCGAGCGGCGTGCGCACGCGGCCCTGCCGGTTGAGCACATGGCGGCCGCGGCTGGTCAGCACATGAAGGCGGTAGCGAGGGTGCTGCAGCACCTCGGCGGCGCGGCCGCCGAAGCGCTCGTCGAGCTTGGCGCCGAACACCGCGCTCACGTCGCGCGCCCGCGGCGGCTTGCCCGGCAGGTGCGGGTAGTCCTGCGCGATGTAATCCGCGGCCAGCTGCTCGAACGCCGCCACCGGGTCGGCCAGGCAGGCGCAGGCCAGGCGCCAGGCGCCGATCGACGCGCCGAGCAGGTGCACCGTCTGCGCCGCGCCCGGCAGCCAGGTGCCGAAGATGAAGCGGTCGAGCGGGTTGAGCACCAGGCCCTTGGGCCCGCCGGCCGCGGCCGGCACCACGCGCACGTCACCGGCCGCGAGGCCGCGTTCGCGCAGCCGGGCGCGGGCGCGCGGGCCGGCGTAGACGCGCAGCGCCGCCGCCATCGCCGTGCTCAGCGGGTGATGACGCCGCAGGCGATACGCCCGCCGGCATTGCCGGTGGGCTGGGTGCGGTAATCGTCGGGCATCGCGTGCACGATCAGGCCCTTGCCGACGATGTCGGCCGCGCCGCTGCCGACGGCGATGCCGGTGACGTGGAACCGCATGTCGGCACGGCCGTTGCCATCGGCCTTCAGCGCCGGCAGGTCCCCGGCATGGTGATCGGCATCCTGCGCGCCGTGCGGCTTGCCGGTGGGGTTGAAGTGCCCGCCGGTGCTCATGCCGTCACCGCTGCTGCAATCGCCCTTCTCGTGAATGTGGAAGCCATGCTCCTGGCCGGGCTTCAGGCCCTCCACGCTGGCGTGCACCAGCACCCGATCGCCCTGTTGTTGGAAGGTCACCGTGCCGGTGGCGGTGTTGCCGCGCGTGGCCTCGAGTTTGGCCGTCGCCGTCGGGCCGCCGCCACCGATCATGCCGGCACAACCGGCGAGCATGGCGGCGCAGGCGATGGCGGACAGCGCCGTGAAGGAGGAACGTGCATTCATGCGAGAGTCTCCGGCTGGGTTGGAGCGCGGATGCTAAGTCAAGCCGCGCTCACTTGCCGCGCAGCCGCTCGAAGGCGGCCGCCATCGAGCCCAGCGCCGGCGCAGCTGCGTGGCGTGCGGGCGCGCGCTCGCCGCGCGCGGCGGGGCGGAATGCCTGATCGTCACGGCGCTCGCCGGGCTGGGGTGTCGGCGCGTCGAGTCTCATCGTCAGCGCGATGCGCTGGCGTGCGAGATCCACCTCCACCACGCGCACCTTGACGATGTCGCCGGTCTTCACCACCTCGCGCGCGTCCTTGACGAACCGGTTGGCGAGCTGGCTCACGTGCACCAGGCCGTCCTGGTGCACGCCGAGATCGACGAAGGCGCCGAACTGCGCCACGTTGCTGACGGTGCCTTCGAGCACCATGCCGGGCTGCAAATCCTTGATGTCCTCGATGCCAACGGCCAGCTTCGCGACCCTGAAGTCCGGGCGCGGGTCACGGCCGGGCTTCTCCAGTTCGGCCAGGATGTCCTTGACCGTGATCGCGCCGAAGCGCGCGTCGGCCAAGGCCTCGGGCTTGAGCGCCTTCAGCACCTCGCCGCGGCCCATCAGCTCGACCAGCGGCTTGCCGGTGGCGGCCATGATCTTCTGCACCACCGGGTAGGTCTCGGGGTGCACGCCCGAGCGGTCGAGCGGGTTGTCGCCGTCGCGAATGCGCAGAAAGCCTGCCGCCTGCTCGAAGGTCTTGGCGCCCAGGCCCGCCACGTCGAGCAACTGCTGGCGGTCGCGGAACGCACCGTGGGCGTCGCGCCAGCGCACGATGGCGGCGGCCACCGCGGCCGACAGGCCCGACACGCGCGCCAGCAGCGGCGGCGACGCGGTGTTCAGGTCCACCCCCACCGCATTGACGCAATCCTCGACCACCGCATCGAGGCTGCGCGCCAGGCCGCTCTGGTTCACGTCGTGCTGGTACTGGCCGACACCGATGCTCTTGGGGTCGATCTTCACCAACTCGGCGAGCGGGTCCTGCACGCGCCGCGCGATGCTCACCGCGCCGCGCAGGCTCACGTCGAGCTCGGGCAGTTCCTTGCTCGCCACTTCGCTGGCCGAGTACACCGACGCGCCGGCCTCGCTGACGACCAACTTCTGGACCGCCGTCGTCATCGCTGACGCCGGCCCGTGCCGCGCCATCAGCGCGATCAATTCACCGGCCAGCTTGTCGGTCTCGCGGCTCGCGGTGCCGTTGCCGATGGCGATCAGGTTCACGCCATGCATCGCGGCCAGGCGTGCCAGCGTGTGCAGGCTGCCTTGCCAATCGCGCCTCGGCTCGTGCGGGTAGACCGTCGCGGTATCGAGCACGCGCCCGGTGTCGCTGACCACCGCCACCTTGACCCCCGTGCGGATGCCCGGGTCCAGCCCCATCACGACGCGCTTGCCGGCCGGCGCGGCGAGCAGCAGGTCGCGCAGGTTGTCGGCGAAGACCTTGATCGCGGTGGCTTCGGCCGCTTCGCGCAGGCGCGCGAACAGGTCGCGCTCCAGACTCAGTGACAGCTTGACCTTCCAGGTCCAGGCCACGCACTTGCGGATCAGGTCGTCGCCCGGGCGCGCCTGGTGACGCCAGCCGAGGTGACCGGCGATGCGGCCCTCGGCCTGGCCAGGCTGCCCCGGGACAACCACTTCGTCGAGCGCCAGCCGTGCCTCGAGCAGCTCCTGCGTGCGACCGCGAAACACCGCCAGCGCGCGGTGCGATGGCACGCGGTGGATCGGCTCGGCGTAGTCGAAGTAGTCACGGAAACGCGACACATCGGGGTGCTCCGCGTCCTTGCCTGCACTCAGCTTCGAGACGAACAAGCCCTCGGCCCACAGCCACTCGCGCAAGGCCCCGACCAGTGCCGCATCCTCGGCCCAGCGTTCGGCCAGCAGGTCGCGCACGCCGTCGAGCACCGCGTGCGCATCGGCGAATCCGGCGTCGGCGTCGACGAAGGCGGCGGCTTCGGCCAGCGGCAGCAGCGTCGGGTCGGCGAACAGCCGGTCGGCCAGCGGCTCCAGCCCCGCCTCGCGGGCGATCAACCCCTTGGTGCGGCGCTTGAGCTTGTACGGCGCGTACAGGTCTTCGAGCACCTGCTTGGTCGGCGCGGCGTCGATGGCGGCCTGCAGCGGCGGCGTCAGCTTGCCCTGTTCGGCAATGCTCTTGCGCACCGCGATGCGGCGGTCCTCGAGATCGCGCAGGTAGGCCAGCCGCGAGGCCAGCTCGCGCAACTGGATGTCGTCGAGGCCCGCCGTGGCCTCCTTGCGGTAGCGCGCGATGAACGGCACCGTGGCACCGCCGTCGAGCAGCGCCACGGCGGCGTGGATTTGCGCCGGCCGGGCGGCGAGTTCGACCGCGAGCTGGCCGACGATCTTTGACTCTGTCGAATTTTCCAAGGCGAATACGACCGGGAGGCGAAAACGAAGCGCGCGAGTGTGTCACATGGGGGCGCTTCGGTATGCTCTGCGGCCCATGATCTCCTTCAGCGACCCGGCCGCCAACGGGGAGCGACGAGCCGCGACAAGGAGTCTGGCCAGCCCCGCGGTGCCGCAGCGTGCGGCAGAGGCATGATCGAGCTGCGGCGCCTTGCGAATGGCCAGGTGCGGGCCCACTCTGGAGCGACGACGATGAGCATCTACGATCACGACCTCGACCGCCATGCCGCCAATTTCGTGGCGCTGAGCCCGGTGAGCTTCGTCGAACGCAGCGCCGAGGTCTTCGGCGACCTGCCCGCTGTCGTCCACGGCGCACGGCGATACAGCTGGGCGCAGGTGCGCGAGCGCTCGGCCCGGCTCGCCGCCGCGCTGCGCGCGCTGGGTGTGGGCCGAGGCAGTACCGTCAGCGTGATGCTGCCCAACACGCCGGAGATGGTCGAGGCGCATTACGCGGTACCGGCGCTCAACGCCGTGCTCAATACGCTGAACACACGCCTGGATGCGCCGCTGCTGGCCTGGCAGATGAACCACTGCGAAGCCCAGGTGCTGGTCACCGACCGCGAGTTCGCGCCGGTGATCGCCGAGGCGCTGCGTTTGCTGCAGGGCGAGCATGGCCGCATGCCGGTGGTGATCGACGTGGACGACAGCGAATACAGCCGGCCCCGGCGAGCAGCTGGGCACGCACGAGTACGAAGCCCTGCTCGCCGCGCACGCGCCGCTGCCGCGCCTGGACGGCCCGGCCGACGAGTGGGACGCCATCGCGGTGAGCTACACCAGCGGCACCACCGGCGACCCGAAGGGCGTCGTCACCCACCACCGCGGCGCCTACCTGAACGCGGTGTGCAACGCGGCCACCTGGACCATGCCGCACTTCCCGACCTATCTGTGGACGCTGCCGATGTTCCACTGCAACGGCTGGTGCTTCCCGTGGACGGTGGCGCTGCTCGGCGGCACGCACGTGTGCCTGCGCCGCGTCGATGCGCCCTCGATCCTGGCCGCGATGCGCGACCATGGCGTGGACCACTATTGCGCCGCGCCGATCGTGCACAACCTGCTGATCGCCGCGCCGCCGGTGATGCGCGAGGGCATCACGCAGAAGGTGCGCGGCATGGTGGCCGGCGCCGCGCCGCCGGCGGCGATGATCGAAGGCATGGCCCGCATCGGCTTCGACATCACCCACGTATACGGCCTGACCGAGGTCTACGGCCCGGCCGCGGTGGCAGTGAAGCGGGTTTCGTGGGCCCACGAGACGCTGTCGGAGCAGACGCGGCTGAACGGCCGCCAGGGCACGCGCTACATGCTGCAGGAGGGCATGACGGTGCTGGACCCCGAGTCGATGGCCGAGACGCCGGCCGACGGCCAGACGATGGGCGAGATCATGTTCCGCGGCAACATCGTGATGAAGGGCTACCTGAAGAACCCGGCCTCGACCGCCAAGGCCTTCGAGGGCGGCTGGTTCCACACCGGCGACCTGGCCGTGATGGAACCCGACCGCTACGTGAAGATCAAGGACCGCAGCAAGGACATCATCATCAGCGGCGGCGAGAACATCAGCTCGATCGAGGTCGAAGACGCGCTGTACCGCCACCCCGCCGTGCTGGCCTGCGCGGTGGTGGCGCGGCCCGACCCGAAGTGGGGCGAAAGCCCGGTGGCCTATGTCGAGACGCAGCCGGGCTCGACCGTCACCGCCGCCGAGCTGATCGCGCATTGCAAGGGCCTGCTCGCCGGCTACAAGGTGCCGCGCGACGTGCGCTTCGAGCCGATCCCGAAGACATCGACCGGCAAGATCCAGAAGTTCCAGTTGCGCGAACGCGCCAAGTCGTCGTCCGCCATCGAGTGAGGAGCAACCCGCCATGACCCACGAAGCCCTGGTGCTGCGCGAACAGGATGCGCGCGGCGTCGTCACCCTCACGCTGAACCGACCGCAGGCCTTCAACGCGCTGTCGCAGGCGATGCTCGACGCGCTGCAGGCCGAACTCGACCGTGTCGCGGCCGACACCACCGCGCGCGTCGTCGTCATCCGCGCCGCCGGCCGCGCCTTCTGCGCCGGACACGACCTGAAGGAGATGCGCGCCGAGCCATCGCTGGCCTACTACGAGCGCCTGTTCGCCCAATGCGCGCGGATGATGCTGACGATCCAGCATCTGCCGTTGCCGGTGATCGCTCGCGTGCACGGCACCGCCACGGCGGCCGGCTGCCAGCTGGTGGCGATGTGCGACCTGGCGGTGGCGGCCAGCGACGCCAGGTTTGCCGTCAGCGGTATCAATGTCGGCCTGTTCTGCTCGACACCGAGCGTGGCGCTGTCGCGCAATCTCGGCCGCAAGGCGGCCTTCGAGATGCTGGTGACGGGCGAGTTCATCGAGCGCCGAACAGGCACGCGACAAGGGCCTCGTCAACCGCGTCGCCGCACCGGATCAGCTCGACGCCGAAGTCGAGCGCCTGGTGGCCAGCATCGTCGCCAAGCCGGCCGTGGCGCTGGCCGCCGGCAAGGCCTTGTTCTATCGCCAGCTCGAGCAGCCGATCGCCGCGGCCTACGACGATGCCAGCCGCACGATGGCCTGCAACATGATGGACGCCGCGGCGCTCGAAGGCGTGCAGGCGTTCATCGAAAAGCGGGCGCCGGGCTGGGCGCGAGGTTGACCTGCTCGCGTTCAGACGAACCGCCGCCGTTCCGTGAATTCACTCCTGCCCTTCGACGCTGATCGTTGCCTGCGCCGGTCGCAGCACACCGCGAGCCGCCACCGACCATCGTCGCGGCTGCCGCGAATCCTTCTCGCCGCGCTGCTTCTTTGGCATGCCGCGGCGGGCCCGGCTGCCACTGCAAAGACGCCTGGCGAGGTGGAGATCGGGCAAACGCTGCGCGAGGCCACGCTGCTCGGCCTCAACGGCCCGGCGCGCAAGCTCTCGGAATTCCGCGGCCGGCCGCTGATCATCAACGTCTGGGCCAGCTGGTGTGCGCCCTGCCGGCAGGAAATGGCGTCGCTGGAACGGCTCGCGTGGCTGGAGCATGCCGCGAAGTTCGCGGTGATCGGCATTTCGACCGACGATGACCCCGAGCGGGCGCGGCGGCTGCTGAAGGACTCCAACGCGACGATCAGCCATTACATCGATCGCCAGTTGTTGATGGAGAACATGCTGGGGGCGACGCACCTGCCGCTGACCGTGCTGGTCGACGCCGACGGCCGGGTCATCGACAAGGTCTACGGTGCCAAGCAGTGGGACGGCCCGGAGGCCTTGCAACGGATCGACAAGGCCTTCCGCCGTCGAGCGGGCACGCCGCCCCGCTGAGGCGGCGGCGCGGCGCCCGTGACGCGTGCTCACGGTGCCGTCGCGGGCTGCGCGCGAGCCCACTCCAATAACGCGGCGTCGAGTCGCGGATGGGCCAGGTAGCGCGCGACGAAGTCACGCTCGCTGCGCCCGCCCTTGGCGCGGACCACGTCCACCAGCGCGCGGCGTTCGTCGTCGTGCCACGCCACGAGGTCGAGCAGCATGAGGACCGGCGCGAACCTGCGCCAGGCCTCGCGCTGGTCGGGCGAGAAACCGCGCCACGATGCCAGGCCGCAATGACGCCGCAGTTCGGCGCTGGCATCGTCGACGGCGCGCTTCCTGTCCGAGCCCGCCCGCGCCGACAGTGCAGCGCCTGCGCGCAATCCCAACGCGCCCAGCGGCACCAGCGGGTGCGGCAGTGCCGGGTCGAGGTCGAAGAACAAGTGCCGCTCGGCCAGCCGGTGCAGCGTGGCAGCGCCGCTGCGGTGGCTGGGGCGTCGCTGCATGCGAGCCTGCTCGTCTCGTGCGAGCCTCAGCGCGCCCGCGTCGCGCGGCGCAAATCCGAGCTTGGCATAGAACCACCACGCGCCGGAGGCGAGCGCTTCGTCGTTGTCCTTGCCGAGCTGGTACGGCTCGACGCTGAACGACGTGGTGCCGAACAGCCGCCGCAACGCGGCGAGCCAACGGCCAAACGTGAACGAGGCTTCGCCACCGCGAAACGTCTCGAAGGTGTTGAACGACAGTGCCGCGCTGCGGCCGACGATGTCGGCCTGCATGTAGCCGATCGGCACGCCGTTGCGCAGCGTCAGGCCACCGACGTACGACGCGAGCGGGTGGCGCCGCTGCGGGATCACGCCGATCAAGGCGAAGGCCAGGCCATCGCCATCGTCGACGAGCCACGCATCACGCGCGTCGGCAAACGAGAACGCCTCCAGCGAACGGGCGCGCGTGACCATTGCACCGCGCGCCAGGTCGACGATGACCTCGCCGTCGCGTACCGACAGTCGACGCACCGAGCGCGGCATCCGCGCCATCTCGGCGCGCAGATCGGGGCGGCCGCGCGCCGGCGGATGGCGCCGAAACACCACCGGCACGCCAGGAAAGTGGGCCGCGGTTCGCGACGGCGTATCGGGCCCGGGCGCAAGCACGAAGCCCGCGTCCATCGTGTCCGAGTAGGCCTCGCGGGTGAACGCGTCGCCCGCCATCGCGGCGATGCGCCGCAGCAGGAACACCGCGTCGGTCTCGTCGGCGCCGCGCACGCGGTCGAGGGCCGCGTAGCCGGGCCACTTCAGCTCGGTCAAGGCCTGCGCCTCGGCCCGCGTCAGCAGCGGCGGCAGCGCGCGTGCGATGCGCGCCTCGGCGTCGGCATCGTCGCGGTCCAGCCGCAGCCTGTCGGGCCAATGTTGCGCCAGCCACTGCGCCTGACCGGCGAAGAAACGGTAGTGGATCGGTGTGCCGGTGATGCCGCTGTCGGCAAGCGCGGTGCGCTGCGCCCGCAAATCGGCACGCGCGGCGAAGCCGGCCAACATGGCTTGCACCTGCGCGAGCACCTCGGCGTCGTCGGGGTAGGCGCGCATGAAGCACAAGGCTTCGTGCAGGCGCATCACGGCGCGTGCGCTGCCGAGCCGCGAGTGCGCAAACCGCTTCAGCAGCAGAAGCTTCGATTGCCCAGCGCCGGGCCCGAATGCGAGGCGGCAGCGTTCCAGTGCGGCAAGTGAGGTCAAGGCCATGCCGCACGATGGTAGTGCGTGCGGCCGGCAAGCCGCCAGTCGATGCTGCGCTTGCCGGCGACCACCGCAGAGCCAAGGGGCGTGCGCCCCAATGGCGCGGGACGGCTACAGGTTCAGCGCTGACCTACTTCGCGGCGCGGGCGACGGCGCGCCGGGCCTTCGCCAACGGTGCCTTCGCGGCGCGCGTGGCCTTTGCAGCGCGCTGGGTCGTCTTCTTCATCGCGGTCTTGGCCTGGCGCGCTACCGGTGCAGCCCGGCGCTTGACGCCGGCCGCGGCCGTGCGAGCCGCCCTGCGCAGCGGCCGCGCACCCGCAGCCTCGGCCAGCGCCTTGGCGCCTTCGGCGACCTTGCTCGACACCACCAGCGCGACCTTGGCGCCGGGCATCGTCAGGCGGGCAGCCGTCTGCAGGCCGTTGGCGACGACCTCGTTGTCGATGCCAGCGGCGAACTTGGCCAGTTTGGTCACTTGCGCGGCAGCGGTGGTCGAACCCAGTTCGATCGCCTTCTCGGTGCGCTCGGCGACCTCATCGATGCCTTTTTCGAAGATGTCGGAGACGTTGCCACGGACTTCGTCCATGCGGTCGGTGGCGCGCGGCGCGAGCTTGGCCGTGCGCGGGTAGAGGCTCTTCTGCAGCGCGCCATTGACCACGCCGACGACACGATGGCCGCCCGAGCGATAGGCGACCACGGCTTGCGTGGCGGCAGTACGGTAGTTCTCGAGGGTGGCCAGCGTGACGCGGCTGAGGGTTTGGGTGGTCATGGTGTCTGGATCCATTGGTTGCGATGAATGCTCATCGGGCCCACACAGTGTCGGCGCAACCCACTAGAGCGCGAAACCCAAAAGGGGCCAGTTTCCCTAGAGAGTGCTCTCCAGGCAAGACCCCGTGCGACGCCGCTTCGACGACGCGCGGACAATCGCGCCATGGACCGACTCTTCTTCACCCTCGGCAGCCTCAGTGCCTTCCTCGCGGTGGCGCTCGGCGCCTTCGGCGCGCATGCCCTCAAGGCGCGGCTGTCTGCCGAGATGCTGGCCATCTTCGAGGTCGGCGTGCGTTATCAGATGGCCCACGCCGTGGCATTGCTGGCCGTCGGCTGGGCCTGCACACGCTGGCCCGGCGGTGCGGTGACCACCAGCGGCTGGCTGTTCGTGGCCGGCACCGTGTTCTTCTCGGGCAGCCTCTACGCCCTGGCGCTGACGGGTACGCGCTGGCTCGGCGCCGTCACGCCCATCGGCGGCGTGGCCTGGCTGGCAGCCTGGCTGTGCCTGGCGTGGGCCGCGTGGAAGGGCTGAGCGCGGGCTCTCGGCGGCGACACCCTCCGCCGCGTTGACGGGGTCGTCCTCGGTTCGTCACCGCACAGACGGGCTGACCCTGCCGCGTGCACCGTGGCGACTCGGTGTTCAGCAGAACGCCAATCACCGCGTCGGCCTGCCTCGGCAAGTGGCCGGGCTGGAAAGGATTGCCCATGTTGTATCGCTGGCTGCTCCCGATGGGCCCTTTGGCGCTGGCCGCTGCAATGCTGCCGGCAGCGGCACAGACGCCCGCGCCGGGCGCCCCGGCCTCGGCACCGCTGGCGTCGAAGCTCGGCCCGCGACTTCAGACGCCCGCCGAACTGCGCGACAGTGCCTCCCCGCCGGGTGACTTGCGCCCCGACGAGCGGGTCACGCCTCAGATCGTCATCCCATGGCGCAAGGCCGAGTCATCGACGAAGGCACGACGCACAGCGCCTCGGCGAGGGACCGCGGCGGCATCTTCCGGCGCCATCGACGACTCGGCTGCGCGATGCGAAGCCCAATCGTCAGAACTGGCACGCGAGAAGTGTCGCGCGAGCCTCGTGAAGAAGGCACCGCCAGCGCCGAAGCCGCGCTGACGCGGGCCGGCGGCTCGGCCGGCAGGTCCGGTCCAGCCTAATTGCCACGGCCCCGGCGTTGATCATTGCCGCGGTCGTTGTCGCGGCGGTCCCTGTGCTTGAACTCCTTGCGACCATTGCGGTTGTCGTGCTCGCGGCGGTACTCGTCGCGAACCCAGGTCTCCTGCACGAAATACACCGGCTGACCGCAAGCACCATAGCCGCCGCAATAGCGGCCCCAGTTGTTCTGCTGCACTTGCGGCACATACAGGTAGATCGGGCGCTGGTACACCGCAACGCGTGACGGTGCGTACACGATCGGTTGCGCGTTGATCAGCACCGGCTGCGGATAGTTGTTGATGTCGATGCGGCCGTATTGGCCGGGAGCGTTGATGCCGATCGAAACGCCGATGCTGGTGGCTGCATGGGCCGGCAGCACGGCGGCAGCGGCGGCGAGGGTCAGGATGGCCAGTGTCTTCATTGCAATCTCCACGTGGATGTGAACGGAACCTGCCACGCGGCCTTGCCACGCAAGCTGTTTGTGGAGTGGACTGTGATCGTGGGCGCCGGCCCGCGCCATCGGAGACACGCACGATCTCCTGTAGGACAGCGCGCCACCGCGGCCACCCGCCGGCGCCGCAGGCCTGCGCGCTCGGCGTTCAGGCCGCCTTCGTCGTCACCGGCAGCGCCACCATCACCGGCTGGCCGGGCTGGGTGCAGCCGCGGTCGCAGCAGCGACCGGGCTGGCGGTTCTTCGTGATCGCACGGGTCTCGTCGTGCAGCACGCCGCGGTCGAGCAGGCGCTCGACCAGTTCGACCTTGTTGCCGACGGGGTAGTTGCGCCAGATCTCCTGCTTCATTGCCGCCGGCGAGCCGCCGCCATGCAGGCTGATCACCGAGGTCCAGCCGCCCTGGTACGAGACGGTCAGGTCCTCGATGAAGCGCGCGACTTCGATGCGCTTGTCGTAGGGCACCGCCGGGTTGGCACGCAACACTTCCGCCAGCGTCGCGGCGGTGGCCGGGTTGTGGTCTTCATCGGGCCCGGGCAACGCGACGATCAGGCCACCCGACACTTCGTGCGCCAGCCGGTGCATGTCGTAGATCTGCGTGGCCAGCAGCAGCTTGCCGATGTTGGCGAACACCGGCTCGGGCATGAAGTTGCCGCCATGTTGATCGCGCGAACCGTAGACGCTGGCGGCCACGCCACAGGCGAAGAATCCCTCGGTGATCTTGATCAGCTCGACCATCGGCTCGCGCAGGGCGCTCTTCGCGCCAGGGTCGAAGCCGTTGGCCTCGCACATCAGCGCGCCGGCGCCGATCAGCAGGTCGCCGAAACCGGCACGCGCACCGATGCAGGTGTGGCGGTGGTGCGTGGCATAGCTGTAGGTCAGCACCTGCGAATGCTCCCATTCGCCTGCGTAGAAGACACTGTTCCCAGGGCACGAACACGCGGTCGAAAATCACCACGCCGGTCGATTGGCCGTAGCGACGCGAGAACAGCGCCGCGCCATGCTCGAGCTTCTCGCCCGGCCGGCCGGCGGGGCGGGCCACGATGGTGATGCCCGGCGCGTCGACCGGCACCGCGCAGCAGACCGCGAAGTCGGCATCGGCGGGGCCCATCTGTCGGCCCGGCATGACGAGGAGTTCGTGCATGTACGGTGCACCGGTGACGATGGCCTTGGTGCCCGAGATCACGATGCCCTTGCCGTTGCGCTCGACGATGTGCACATGGGTGTCGAGGTTGGCCTGCTGGTGCGGCCGCCTGGAGCGGTCGCCCTTGGCGTCGGTCATCGCGATGCCGAGCGTCAGGTCCTCGTCCTGCACATGGGCCAGGTAGGCCGCGAAACGGGCGCGGTGCTCGGTGCTGCCTCGGGCGTCGTCGATGCGCGCACACACCTGCAGCAGCGCGTTCAGGCCGTCGTGCGCCAGGTAGCGCTGTGCACAGCCGGTTTCCTGGCACAGCAGGCGCACGGCCTCGAGCTTGTTGAGCAGGTCGCCGGCCGACTCGTCGATGTGCAGCATGCGGTTGACGGTCTTGCCGCGCTGGGTCTGCTGCGCCGTCATCAGCGGCGCCACGGCCGGCTCGTGCGCGAAGTCGTAGCTGAAGGCCAGCGCGTTGATGCCCGGCTGCAGGCTCGGTGCATCGGCCACCGAGTCGATGCGCTGGCCATCCACGTACACCGTCGGCCGGTAGCGGCGCAGCGATTCGCGGTAGTCGGCGCCGGTCATCAATCGGCCGGCGGCGGCCGGCGGGCTCGGGGCAGCGTTCACGGGAGTCTCCTTGGCGGCGTGCGAGCATCATTTGAACACTGTTCAATCCATTGCTCAAGCGTATGATTTGCGCCATGACCCGGACACCCTCCCCCGTTGCCGCCCGGGCCACGCGCCAGCAGGCCGTGGCCGACGTGCGACGAGCGCTGGTGCTGGACGCAGCGCGCTCGGCCTTCTTCGAGCTGGGGCTGGAAGGGGCGAGCCTGCGCGAGATCGCCAAGCGCGCCGGCTACACGCCCGGCGCGATCTATAGCTACTTCGACAGCAAGGAACAGGTCTACGGCGCATTGCTCGGCGAATCGCTCGAACGACTGAACGCCTTCGTCGCCGCGGCGCCCGCCACGCTGCGCGCCAAGGCCACGGCCTTCTTCGACTTCTACCGCGAGAATCCGCGCGATCTCGACCTGGGCTTCTACCTGTTCCATGGCATGCAGCCACGAGGCCTGACACCGGCGTTGAATGCGCGCCTCAACGCGCGGCTGCGCGACGCATTGGCACCGACGCAAGCGC
This sequence comes from uncultured beta proteobacterium, assembly GCA_963840805.1. Taxonomy (GTDB): domain Bacteria; phylum Pseudomonadota; class Gammaproteobacteria; order Burkholderiales; family Burkholderiaceae_C; genus CADEEN01. The sequence continues at coordinate 206,050 of CAWJAJ010000010.1, forward strand.
AACTGGTGGCGCTCGGCTTGAAGCCGACCGCGGCGCTCACCGAGGCCACCGCCTTGTTCGCGCACACCGTCGGCCTGCTGCTGCTCAGCCACACCGGCCGCATCCGCATGTTCGGGCAGACCTCGCCGGCGCTGTTCGAGCGCTACCTCGACGCACTCGTCGCCCGCGTGTCGTCGCCCGCAGTCAGCTCCCGCCGATCCCGAGGGGCCACGCCATGAACCTGATCGATCCGCACCACGGCGCGCTGGTGCTGGTGGACTACCAGCAACGGCTGATGCCGGCCATCCACCACGGCGCCGAGGCCGTGGCGCATGCCGTGCGCCTGGCCGATGTCGCCCGTGCATTGGGCCTGCCGGTGCTCGGCACCGAGCAGAATCCGCGTGGCCTCGGGCCCAACGTGCCGGCGATCCGCGAACGCTGCGACAGCACGCTGGCGAAGATGCACTTCGATGGCTGCGCCGATGGCCTCGTCGAGCGGCTGCGCGAAGCCTGCGGCGGCGAGGTGGGCGACGTCGTCGTCGCCGGTTGCGAAGCCCACGTGTGCCTGATGCAGACGGCACTCGGCATGCTCGGCGCGGGCCTGCGCGTGTGGGTCGTCGCGCAGGCCTGCGGCTCGCGCACGGCCGAGAACCACGCGCTGGCGATGCAGCGCCTGCGCGATGCCGGCGCCGGCATCGCGAGCGTCGAGATGGCCGCCTTCGAGTGGTTGCGCAGCTGCGAGCACGCGCGCTTCAAGGACGTGCTGGCGCTGCTGAAGACGCCCGCCGCGGGTTGACCTCGGCGACGCAGCGGCGCGACGCGCGCAGCGTCACAACGCAGTGACGCCGGCGTGGCCGCGCAACCACGCCGACGCGCCCTGCCCGGCCACGCGGCCGCTGGCCATCGATGCCTGCAGCAAGTAGCCGCCGGTCGGTGCCTCCCAGTCGAGCATTTCGCCGGCGCAGAAGACGCCGGGGCGCGCGCGCAACATCAATTGCTCGTCGAGCGCTTCGAGCCTGACGCCACCGGCGCTGCTGATGGCCTCGGCCATCGGCCGCGGCGCGGTCAGCGTCAACGGCAAAGCCTTGATGGCCGCCGCGAGCCGCGCCGGATCGGCCAGCGCCTCGCGCGGCAGCCGTTCGTGCAGCAGCGCCATCTTCGCGCCGGCGAGGCCGAGGCGGCTCTTCAGGTGCGAGGCCAGGCTGCGCGAACCGCGCGGGTGCGCCACTTCGCGCGCGACGCGGGCGGCATCGAACGCCGGCAGCAGGTCGAGCGTGATCGTGGCCTGGCCGTCGCGCTCGATCGCGTCGCGCAGCAAGCGCGCTCGCGGCATAGACCAGGCTGCCTTCGATGCCGTAGTCGCTGAGCACGAATTCGCCCTGGCGCTCGAATGGCGGCGCGCAACCGGCAAAGCGCAGCACCACCGGCTTGATCGGCGCGCCGGCAAAGCGCTGGCGCAGGTGCGCGCTCCAGGCGATCTCGAATCCGCAGTTGGCCGGCTCGCAGCGGCGCCACGTCGACGCCGGCCTCGCGCAGCCACGGCACCCATGCAGCGTCGGAGCCCAGTTGCGGCCAGCTCGCGCCGCCCAGCGCCAGCACGGTGGCCTCGGCTTCGACGCGGCGCTCGCCGTGCGGCGCCGCGAAGCGCAGCGCGCCGTCGGCGTCCCAGCCCAGCCAGCGGTGGCGCATATGGAAGACCACGCCGTGCTCGCGCAGCCGGTGCAGCCAGGCGCGCAGCAGCGGCGCGGCTTTCAAATCCTGAGGAAAGACCCGGCCCGAGCTGCCGACGAAAGTGGCGATGCCCAGGCTCGCGGCCCACTCGCGCAGTGCCTGCGGCGACAGCGCATCGAGCCAGCGCGCCACCTGCACGGCGCGTGTGCCGTAGCGCGCAACGAATTCCGGCAACGCCTCGCTGTGCGTCAGATTCAGCCCCCCTTTGCCGGCGAGCAGGAACTTGCGGCCGACCGAGGGCATCGCATCGAACAGCTCGACCCCGGTGCCGGCCTCCGCCAACGCCTCGGCCGCCATCAGGCCGGCCGGGCCACCGCCGATGACTGCCGCGCGGCGTGGCGATGGCGGGGGGCTTCGATCGGTCATGTGGGCGGGATGGTGCCATGGGTGTCAGGATCGGCCGCGTCGCGCGACCAACGCCTGTCGCCCGGCGGGCAGCCCCGGAACCCACCATGCACCCGATCGTCCGCGCCGCGCTTGCCGCGACTCTCTTGCCTGCCGCCGCAGCGGCGCAGACGAGCCCGGTGTGCGAAGCGCGCCGTACGGCGCAGCCGCCGGCGCTGGTCGAGCTCTATACCTCCGAGGGCTGCAGCTCGTGCCCGCCGGCCGACCGCTGGCTGTCGACGCTGAAGGGCCGCAGCGACGTGGTCGCGCTGGCGTTTCACGTCAACTACTGGGACCGCTTGGGCTGGCCCGACCGCTTCGCCACGACTGCGATCACCGAACGTCAGCGCCAGTTGGCGCAGACCAGTGGCTCGAACGTCGTGTACACGCCGCAGGTGGTGCTGAACGGGCGCGATTGGCGCCAGTGGAGCGGCAATGCACCCGCGCGGCTGCCGGCCAGCAACGTGGCCCTGGCCCTCCGGCGCGACGGCAACACGGTCACGGCCAGCGTCGGTGCGGCCGTCATGCATCTGGCAGGCTACTGGGCCGTGCTCGAGGACGGCCACTCGAGCCGCGTGCGCGCCGGCGAGAACGCCGGTGAAACGCTGCACCACGACCATGTCGTTACGTTGTACAAGCCGCTCGATGCGTGGTCGGCACGTGATGCCGCCAAGCAGTTCTCGCTCACCCTGCCTGCGGCCATGGGCGGCACGGCGCGGCGCGTGGTCTTCGTGGTCACGGACGCCGCATCGCAGCGGCCGCTGCAGGCACTCGTGCTCGGCTGCTGATCGCGTCCTGCGACGCGTGAGCGTCGACGGGTCGCTCGGACGCTGTGCTGCGATCGCTCACGCCTTCGTGGTGGGTGTCGTCGGCACGGCGCATCGCCGACGCGGCAACGGCACGGCAACGGCAAGGTCACGCGTCGCGCGCGCGCAATTCCTCGAACGAGCACAGCCGCCCGGCGATCGCACTCGCCGCAACCGTGGGTGGACTGGCCAGCCAGACCTGGCCCGGGGCCGGAGCGGCCCGGGAAGTTGCGGTTGATGGCGCTGACCGTCACCTGCTCGGCACTCGTCGACGAACCCGGCCCGCAGTTGGCGCAGGCGCCGCAGGCCGGCTGCAGCAACTCCGCGCCGACCGCCTCGAACGCGGCCAGGTAGCCCCGCGCAATGCAGTAGTCGCGCACGGCCACGGTGCCGAACTGCAGGTAGAGCTTGACGCCCTCGGCGACACGCAGGCCGCGCTCGGCGGCCCAGGCCAGCACGGCGTGGTAATGGTCGAAGTCTTCGCGCTTGCCGGCAGTGCACGAGCCGCCATAGGCGATGTCCAGGCGCGGCCGCTCGGCGATGGCCGCCAGCGGCACGCCGTTGCCGGGGTCGCCGGGGCGCGCCACCATCGGCGTCATCGCGCTGCAGTCGATGCGGATCACGTCGGCGTATTGCGCGCCGGCATCGCTCCGCATCCACGGCTCGAGCGAGACATCGATGCCACGCCGCTCGCGCAGGAAGCGCACGGTCTCTGCGTCGGGCTCGACCAGGCCGGTGAAGCCACCGAGCTCGGCGGTCATGTTGGTCAGCGTCGCGCGTTCGTCGGTGGACAAGCCGCGGATCACGTCGCCGCCGAACTCGAACACCTTGCCGACACCGGCGCCCGCGCGAATCGCCGCGTCGGCCAGCAGGTGCAGCACCAGATCCTTGGCCGTCACGCCGGCCGGCAGCGCGCCATCGAACTCCACGCGCAGCGTGGCCGGCAGCGTCAGGCGCACCGCGCCGGTGACGAAGGCATTGGCCATGTCGGTGGTGCCGACGCCGAAGGCGACGCAACCGAGCGCGCCGCTGTGCGGCGTGTGCGAATCGGTGCCCACGATCAGCTGGCCCGGCAGCGCGTACTGTTCGGCCATCACCGCATGCGAGATGCCCTGCGAACCGGTGTTGCCCGCGTCACCCACGTCGAGCTGTGGCTGCAGAGTGCCGTGCTCGACGAGCCCGAAGCGCGCCGCGAAGGCGCGGTGCGCGCGCGACAGGCCGAGCACGTCGCCGACCAGGTTCTGGCTCACGTGCACCGGACTGCGGTGCACGTAGGAAAGGTGGTCTTCGAAGGTGACGATGGTCTCGGGTTCGTGCAGGCCGAGCGCCTCGCCGTAGGCCTGGTCGAGCATGTGCGCGCACATGCCGGTGTAGTACTCGTGGATGAAGCGCCAGTCGGCACGCACGAAGCCGCCGTCGCCGGGCTTCGCCGGTGCCGGTGTGTCGGCGGTGGCCAGTGCGTGGCGCGCAACGATCTTCTCGAACAGGGTGCGCGGCAGGTCGGGGCTGAAGGTGGCGGGCGAATAGGTGCGTGTGCGACCGAACGCAAGCAGGCCGCCCGCGCGCAGCACCGCCGCGGCCAGCGCATCGCGCCCGGCCACCAGCTCGTCGATGGCGATCGGCTCGCCGCGCGCGATGCGCAGCGACGAGGCCGAAGTCGGTGCTGGTGAAGAGCCCGACGTTGTCGGCGTTCTGGCGGTAGATGCGCTCGAAGCTCTCGGCGATCACGAGGCGCACGCCGGCCGCACGCTCGGCGACGACGCTGTGCTCGCGCGAGCTGCCCTTGCCGTAGCGCTTGCCGGCGACCACCACTTCGATGCCGGCGCACTTCACCGCATCGCGACCGATCGGCCGCTCGCCGCGCGCGGTGAACCCGGTATACGGGTAGCGGCCGAGCGTGGCGTCGAAGTGCACCATCACCGGCAGCGGCGTGATCTCGTCGGTCGAGATGTCGTCGCGCAACGGCAGCGCGGCCGCGACCGCGACCGGTGCACCCGCGAGCTGCGCACGCACCTGCGCCGGGTCGGCGCTCAGATACAGGAAGCGCGGTGCGAACCTGGGTTCGATCACTGCAGTTCGATGCCCGCCTTCTTCACCAGCTTGGCGTACTTGTCCTTCTCGGTGCGGAAGTAGCCCTGCGCGAACTCGGTGGTGCTGATGTTGACCACGTTGCCCTGCTTGGCCATCGCCTCCTTGACGGCCGTGTCGGCGAAGGCGACGGTCAAGGCGTCGTGCACGCGCTTGATGTCGGCCGCGGCCATGCCCTTGGGGCCGATGACGGCGATCCAGGCATCGACGACATAGCCGGGCAGGCCCTGCTCGGCGATGGTCGGGATCTCGGGCGCGGCCGGCGTGCGCTGCGGGCTGCCGACACCGATCGCGCGCAACGCGCCGCTCTTGACATGCTGCGCAACGCTCGGCCAGGCGGCCGTCGCGAAATCGACCTGTCCGCCGATCAGGTCGGTCACCATCGGGCCGACGCCCTTGTACGGAATGTGGCGCGCCTTGCCGCCGGCTTCGTCGACGTACATCTCGGCGGCCAGGTGCAGGATCGTGCCGTTGCCGCCCGACGCGTAGGCGTACTGGTCGGGCTTGGACTTCAGCAGCGCGGCGAACTCCTTCGAGTCCTTCGCCGGCACCTTGTTCGGGTTGGTGACGACCACGATCGGCGTCGAGGCCACGATCGCGATCGGCGTGAAGTCACCCGGCATGTCGAACGGGATCGATTTGTACACGCTCGGGAAGATGACGACGTTGTTCGAGACCACCGACAGCGTGAAGCCGTCGGGCGCCGACTTGGCCAGTGCCTGCAGGCCGACGATGCCGCCGGCGCCGGGCTGGTTGTCGACGACGATGGCATGGCCGAGCGCCTTGGCCAGCGCCGGCTGCACGGCCCGCGTCAGTCCATCGACGCCCGAGCCGGTCGCGTTGGGCAGGATGAACTTGACGGTCTTGTCGCCGACCTGTGCGAGCGCCGGCACCGACAAGGTGCCCACCAGGCTGGCGAGCAACACGCCGCGGCGCGAAAGAAGCTGCTTCGACATCGTTTGTCTCCTGAGAAGAAATGTTGGTCTTCACGCCACCGCGTGGGATTCGATCAGCGCATCGATCTCGCCGTCGGCCAGGCCGATCGCCTTCAGCACCTCGCGCGAGTGTTCGCCGCGGCGGGGCGGATTGAGTTTGACGCCCAGCCGTTCGCCATCCAGCATGAACGGAAACAGCGTGGTCTTCACGGTCTGCCCGGCGCGTGCGCCGTCGGTCAACTGGATGTCCGCCAGGCCGCCCGTGGCCAGCAGGTGCGGATCGTCGAGCAACTCCTCGGGCTTCCTGATCGGCGCGAAGGGCAAGCCGGCGTCTTCCATCGCCCGCGAGATCTCCGCTGCGCTGCGCCCGGCCAGGCGCGCGCGCAACTCGCCGAGCAGCGGTTCGCGCAGCCTGACGCGGTCGTTGTTGGCCGCATAGCGCGGATCGGCCTTCAGATCGGCAAGACCCAGCGCGTCGCAGAAGGTCAGCCACTGCGCATCGCTCACCGCGGCGAGAAAGATCTGCTCGCCGTCCTTGACCGTGAACACGTCGTAGATCGCCCATGGGCTGATGCGCGCGGGCATCGGTGCGGCGGGCCTGCCGGTGATCGCGTACTGCAGCATGTGCTGGCCGACGAGGAAGATGTTGTTCTCGTACAGCGCGGCCTGCACTTCCATGCCGCGCCCCGTGATGCCGCGCTGGATCAGCGCACCGAGGATCGCGATGGCGCCGAACATGCCGCCCATGATGTCGTTCACCGACGAGCCGGCGCGCAGCGGGTCGCCCGGCCGGCCGGTCATGTAGGCCAGGCCGCCCATCATCTGCACCACCTCGTCGAGCGCGGTGCGGTGGTCGTAAGGGCCGGGCAGGAAGCCCTTCAGGCTGGCATAGATCAGGCGCGGGTTGTCGTTCGACAGCGAGGCGTGGTCGAGCCCGTACTTGACCATCGTGCCGGGCTTGAAGTTCTCGGCCACCACGTCGGCCGTGGCGCAAAGCCGGCGTGCCACGGCCGCGCCTGCGGGCTTGTGCAGGTCGATCTGGATGCTCTTCTTGTTGCGGTTGAACATCGGGAAGAAGCCCGCCCCTGCGCCCAGCAGCGTGCGCGTGCGGTCACCCTCGATCGGCTCGACCTTGATCACCTCGGCACCCAGGTCCGCCAGCACCATGCCGCAGGTCGGGCCCATCACCATGTGGGTGAATTCGACGACCTTCAGGCCCTTCAAGGGCTGCGGGATCTCGTGCGTTGCAGTGTCGTTCATGCGGCCATCGTCTTCGGCAGCCCGGCGCGCCAGATCGCGCCGTGCAATGGCTCGCCGTCGAGCCATTCTGCAACCTGGGCGCGCAGCGCGATCAATGCATTGAAGTCGAGCCCGGTCGGCACTCCCATGCTGGCGAACAGATACGCCACGTCTTCGGTGGCCACGTTGCCGCTCGCGCCGGGCGCATGCGGGCAACCGCCGATGCCGCCCGTGCAGGCGTCGAAGCGTCGCATGCCCGCCTGCCAGGCGGCGAACACGTTCGCCGAGCCGAGGCCGCGGGTGTCGTGGAAGTGGCCGCAAGACAGTCTGTCGCCAGCGACCTCCAGGCAGTGTTCGAACAGGGTCTTGACCTGCAGCGGGTCGGCATAGCCCACGGTGTCGGCCAGGCCGATACGGTCGATGCCGGCGTCGAGCGCGGCGCGCAGCAGGCGCAGCACTTCCGCCGGTTCGACGCGGCCCTGGATCGTGCAGCCGAAGGCGGTGGACATGCCGACCTCGACCAGGCAGTCCGAGCCCTTCGCGTCGCGCAGCTCGACGATGCGGCGCAGGTCCTGCACGACCTCGTCGGGCGTGCGCCGCAGATTGGCCAGGCTGTGCGCGTGACTGGCCGACAACGGCAGCAGCATCGCGTGCGCGCCGGCATTCGATCGCACGCTCGGCGCCCTTCAGGTTGGGCACCAGCACCGAAGGCCGCAGGCCCGGCAGGGTCCTGGCATAGGCCACCAGCTCGGCGGTGTCGGCCAGCTGGGGCATCAGCCTGGCCGGCACGAACGAGCCGACCTCGATCTCGCGCAATCCGGCGCCATGCGCGGCGCGAATCCACTCGAGCTTGTGCGCGGTGGGCAGCACGCGCGGCAGGATCTGCAGGCCGTCGCGCAGGCCCACCTCGCGCACGGTCACGGGTTGATGCTTCGACATGGCGGCACTGTAGCCATGCCCTGAGGCGTCATCAACGGTATTTTGGAACCGCCAGCGTTCCCCTCCGGCATGGCACGCACCTTCGATCCGGTCACGCTGCGACTGTTCATCGCCGTCTGCGAAGAGCGCAACATCGCGCGCGCCGCCGAGCGCGAGGCGATCGTCGCGTCGGCCGTGAGCAAGCGCATCGCCGCGATCGAGGCCGAGATCGGCGCCCCGTTGCCGGTGCGCGGCCGGCGCGGGATCGAACCCACCGCCGCCGGCCAGGCCCTGCTGCGCCAGGCGCGCGAGGTGCTGGGCGCGATGACGCGCATGCACGCCGAGCTGAGTGACTTCGCCACCGGCGCGCAAGGCAGCGTGCGCGTCGTGGCCGCGACCTCGGTGCTGGCCGAACGGCTGGCCGACGACATCGGCGCCTTCCTGCACCGCCATCCGCGCGTGCGCGTGAGCCTCGACGAGCGCGTCAGCCTGGACATCGTGCGCATCGTGCGCGAGGGCTCGGCCGAGCTCGGCGTGCTGTGGGACCTGACCGACCTCTCGGGCCTGGCCAGCGTGCCCTACCGGCGCGACAACCTGTCAGGAACTGGCACACCTAATGGGGGCAGCTCACGCTGGCCACACGCGCTCGAAGTACTCCAGCACCAGTACCGCCCGTTCGCCGACCTGGAAACCTTCGCGCTCGGCCCGCTCGGCGAAATCCTGACGGTGGGCGATGAGCCACCAGCGCAACGTCAGGTCGCCCTCGCCGGCCTCGAAGGCGAAGGCGTCGTCGATCTCGTCGAAGTGGCGGCGCTCGACATGGCTGTTGCGCACGATCGCACGCGGCCGGCCGCGCCCGTCGAGCACCACCAGGTGGTCGCCGGGCGCCGGCAGCGAATCGCCGGCGGCCGTGAAGTCGCGCTCGAGCGTGGCATGCGCCCGCTTGATGCCGCCCAGCACCAACTCGGCCAGCTCGTCGGCCAATGCCCGTGTGTGGCCGAGCGGGCCGGCGGCGAAACCGGGCACCTTGACATTGCAGCTGCGCTGGTACTCGAGCCAGAACGGCTCGATCAGCTCCTTCTGGCCCGGCGCGGGTGTCGCCATCTCAGCTTCTCCACCGCGATGCGCGCGTCCCGCGACGCAGGAAACGCGCTGACGTGCAGGGGGCGGCGTGCTGCCCATTGCGGCTCTTCGCGCGGGTGTGGCTTCCGATGCTTGCATCGGCGCGAGCAAGGCGGCGGGTGGGGCCTGGGCGGAGCTCAGACGGCTGGCCCTTCGCTGCGCTACGGGGGCCCTGCGATGCTCGGTTTGCTGGCCCGTGGCTCAACTCGCTTCGCTCACTGCGTTCGCTGCGCTCGGACAGTCGCGACGAGTCAGATCACGAAGCGCGCCAAGGCGCGCGGCCAGAAGCCCTGGGCTTCTCGGCGGCGCCGATTCGCCCCGCCCAGGCCCCGCCCGCCGCCTTGCCGGCAGCAGGCTCGGTGTTCGACGTCCCGCCCACCACCTTTGGTTCTGCAACGGGGCAGCCGGGCCGGGCACGGCGCGCATGTGAGGCGCCGAGCAGCACAGGGGCCGGGGCCCGCGCGCGCAGCGCGCTTCGTGAGCTGACTCGTCGCGACTGTTCGAGCGCAGCGAACGCAGTGAGCGTAGCGAGTTGAGCGACGGGGCCACGGACCCGCGCAGCGCAGGGCAGTCTGAGCGCAGCGAAGACCGCCGAACCTAAGCGCCGTGCCCGGCCCGGCTGCCCCGTTGCCGCGCCGCTGCCGGCAAAGCCGAAGCTGAAGGACGCCAAACGGCCGCAATGAAACTGCCACGGCATGTCGTGGGCCGCTGCTGGAACGCTTGGTCGAACGCGGCGGCACGAGCGCGCCCGCGGCCACCGAGGAAATGCGAGGTCGCGAGCGAGCGACTGTTTCACTCTCAGGGCTCGGCTCGAAGCGCGGCGCGCAGCGCTGCACGCAGCTCGGCGCCGATCTCGGGTTTGCCGGCAAACGGGTCGGACGGGTTGCGCGCCTGCATCACGTCTTCCAGCCGGGTTTGCACCGCGGCCAGCGCCTTCGGGTGGCTGTAGATGTAGAAGCGCTTCGCGCGCAGCGCGTCGAACACCAGCGCGGCGACATCGGCCGCGCTGACCTTGCCCGATTCGACCGCCCGGCTCGTCATCGCCTGCGCGATGCGCTGGCTGCGCGTGGCGCGCGCCCCGGGCGCGACGGTCTCGGCCGGCCGGTTGCGGTGGCTCTGGTGGATGCCGGTGGGCACGAAGTAGGGGCAGAGCACCGAGGCGGTGACCTGATCGGTCACCAGCGCCAGGTCCTGGTACAGCGTTTCCGACAAGCTGACCACCGCGTGTTTGCTGACGTTGTAGGCACCCATGTTCGGCGGGTTCAGCAGGCCGGCCATCGACGCGGTGTTGACGATGTGGCCCTCGTAGGCCGGATCGACCTGCGCCGCCGCCAGCATCAGCGGGGTGAAGACGCGCACGCCGTGCGCGACGCCCATCACGTTGACGCCCAACACCCAGGCCCAATCGTGCGCCGAGTGTTCCCAGATCAGGCCGCCGGCGCCGACGCCGGCGTTGTTGAAGACGACATGCGGCGTGCCGAAACGCACCAGCACGGCCTCGCCGAGCGTTTCGACCTCGTGTGCCTGCGAAACGTCCAGCTGGAACGCCAGCACCTCGGCGCCGAGCCCGCGGATCTCGGCGGCGGCGCGTTCGAGGGCATCGGCCTGGACATCGGCCATCACGACGTTCATGCGCTCGCGCGCGGCAACGCGCGCGGTCTCCAGGCCGAAGCCGGACGCCGCGCCGGTGATCACGGCCGTGCGGCCTTGGAAGGATTTCATCGGGGTCTCCTCATTCGTGACTCAGGCCGCGCCGGGCCGCTCCCTAGCGGCCGGAGCTCCCCTCGGGGGACGCGAGCATAGCGAGCTTGGGGTCGTCATCTCGGCCGCGCCGGGCCGCTCCCTAGCGGCCTGAGCTCCCCTCGGGGGACGCGAGCATGGCGAGCTTGGGGTCGTCATCTCGGCAGCGCGCGGTCGAGCAGCTCATCGAGCGGCGTGCCTGCGGGCAGCAGCCCGAAGACATCGGCGCCGCGTTCCAGCCGGGACGCGCAGAACGCGGCGAACACCGCGTCGCTTGAATGGCGGCGCAGCAGCGCGGCCTGCACCAGCAGTGCGATATCGCGCGCGAGTCCACGCGCCTGCGTCTCGTCGGTGCCCCCATCGACGCGGCCCGGCAGTGTCGCGGCCAGGCGGTCGAAGGCCGCGTGCTCGCCGCGCGCCGGGGCCAGCTCCTGCGTCAGCGCGGCCGTGACGTCGCCGCCGCGCAGCGCCCGCAGCAGGTCGAGCGCCATGATGTTGCCGGCGCCCTCCCAGATCGAGTTGACCGGCATCTCGCGGTAGATGCGCGCCATCACGCCCTCGCCGCCCTCTTCCACGTAGCCGTTGCCGCCGAGGCACTCCATCGCCTCCTGCGCGAAGTGGCTGCCGCGCTTGCAGATCCAGAACTTGGCGATCGGCGTGAGGACGCGCCTGATGATCCCTTCGTGCGCGTCGCCGCCGTGCTCGCTCGCGTCGACCGCATGCGCCAGCCGCAGCGCCAGCGCGGTGGCGGCTTCGCTCTCGAGCGCCAGATCGGCCAGCACGTTCTTCATCAGCGGCTGTTCGGCGAGGCGCTTGCCGAAGGCCATGCGCTCGCGCGTGTGGTGCAGCGCCAGCGTCAGCGCCTGGCGCATCAGGCCGGCCGTGCCGAGCGCGCAGTCGAGCCGCGTCAACGCGCCCATCGCGAGGATCTGCGGCACGCCGCGGCCTTCGTCGCCGACCAGCCAACCGAGCGTGCGGCCGTCGAACTCGACTTCGCTGCTGGCGTTGGCCTGGTTGCCGAGCTTGTCCTTCAGGCGCTGGATGCGGATCGGATTGGCGCTGCCGTCGGGGCACCAGCGCGGCACGAAGAAACACGACAGGCCGGCCTCGCCCGCCTCCGTCTTCGCCAGCACCAGGAAGGCGTCGCACATCGGTGCCGAGAAGAACCACTTGTGCCCGGTGAGCCGGTAGCGCGCGGCCCCAGCCCGTGTCGCTGTCGAACACGGCGCGGGTGGTGTTGGAGCGCACGTCGGAGCCGCCCTGCTTCTCGGTCATGCCCATGCCCATCGTCACCGCGGGCTTGTGCTCGAACGGCACGTCGCGCGGGTCGTAGTCGGTGCCGGCGAGCTTGGCGCCCCACGCCATGTGCAGCGCAGGGTTGGCGCGCAGCGCCGGCGTCACCGCATAGGTCATCGACACCGGGCACAGCACCGAGGGTTCGAGTTCGGTGAAGAGCATGAACGCGGCGGCGCGCTCGCACGTGCGCCCCCGGCCCCTGCCGCCACGGCGTGCCGTGCAGGCCGTGGCCGAGCGCAGCACCGAGCAACGCGTGGTAGCTGGGGTGGAACTCGACCTGGTCGATGCGCCGGCCGAAGCGGTCGTGCGCCTTCAGCACCGGCTTGTGCACGTTGGCCAGCCGCGCATGCAGCTGCATCGCGGCGCTGCCGGCCTGCTCGCCCAGCGCGTGCAGTGCGCGGCTCGTCCAGGCCCGGCCGGTGGCAGCGCAGTGCATCCTGCAGCGGCCGGTTGGTGGCGAACAGGTTGGCGCCGGACCAGGGCGTGCTCTGGTTGAAGACTTCGTGGGTGATCGTGGCTGTCATGCGGGCCTCCACAGCATCTCGAGGTGGGGGATGCCGTCTTCCAGATATTCGTCGGACGCCGACGAAAATCCCAGCTCGGCATAGAAGCGCTGCAGCCGCGCCTGCGCGCTGATGCGCACCGGCCTGCCGGGCCAGCGCACGGCACACCCGGCCAGGCCCTCGCGCATCAGCGTGCGGCCCAGGCCGGTGCCGCGCACTTCGGGCGCGGTGACGACGCGGCCGATCGACGGCTCGGCGAACTTCACCCCCGGGTCGACGACACGCAGGTAGGCCGCGAGTGAGCCCGCATCGTCACGGCCGAGCAGATGCCACGCATCGCGGTCGATGCCATCGACGTCGAGATAGGACCCTGCTCGAGGATGAACACGCGGCAGCGCAGTTGCAGCGCATCGTGCAGGTTGTCGACGCCGAGCTCGGCGAAGCGCTGCCAGGTCCAGTTCATGCGAACCGCGATCTCAGATCAGCTTGACCAACTGCTTGCCGAAATTCCTGCCCTTGAGCAGCCCGATGAACGCCTCGGGTGCGCTGGCGAGCCCTTGTGCGATCGTCTCGCGGTACTTGAGCTTGCCGGCGGCCACCAAGCGTCGCCGAGTTCCTTCAGCGCCTGCGGCCACAGCGGCATGTGTTCGCTGACGATGAAGCCTTGCACCTTCAGGCGGTTGACGAGGATCAGCGCCGGGTTGGCCATCGGCAGCGGCGCGCCGTTGTAGCCGGCGATCATGCCGCACATGGCGATGCGGGCGAAGGCGTTGGTGCGCAGCATCACCGCGTCGAGGATCAGGCCGCCGACGTTCTCGAAGTAGCCGTCGATGCCGTCGGGGCAGGCGTCCTTCAGCGCGCGCGACAGCGACTTCAGGTCGGGGTGCTGCTTGTAGTCGATGCAGGCATCGAAGCCGAGCTCCTCGACCACGTAGCGGCACTTGTCGGGCCCGCCGGCCAGGCCCACCGCGCGGCAGCCGCGCACCTTGGCCAGCTGGCCGACGGCGCTGCCGACCGCACCCGTGGCCGCGCTGACGACCACCGTCTCGCCGGCCTTCGGCGCGATGATCTGCGTCAGGCCGTACCACGCCGTCACGCCGGGCATGCCGACCGCGCCGAGGTAGGCCGACAGCGGAATGTGCGTCGTGTCGACCTTGCGCAGCACGCCGCGCTGCGAGGCATCGACGAGCGCGTACTCCTGCCAGCCGCCCATGCCGACGACCTTGTCGCCGACCTGGAAGTGCGGGCTCTTCGACGCCACCACCTCGCCGACGGTGCCGCCGATCATCACCTGGTCGAGCGGCTTGCGCGGCGGCGTAGCTCTTGCCTTCGTTCATGCGGCCGCGCATGTACGGGTCCAGGCTCAGGTAGTGGTGGCGCACCAGCACCTGGCCGTCCGCCAGCTCGGGCAGCGGCGTCTCGACGAGACGGAAGTTGGCGGGCGTGGGCTCGCCCTGCGGGCGCGAGGCCAGCAGCCATTGGTGGTTGACGAGTGTCGTCATGGGATCGATTCCTCGGGCGTTGAGGGCGGACGGCGCTGCGCCTTGACGGTGCGGCCCTTGGTCGGCAGTTTGCGCAGGTACTTGAAGGTGCCGGTGGCATGGGCGCACAGATGGCCGTCGTCGTCGAACACCGAGGCCTCGCAGAAGGCCATCGTGGTGCTGCGGTGCAGCAGCTTGGCCTCGGCGCGCAGGTGCCCCTCGGCCGGGCCGCATGAAGCTGGTCTTCATCTCGACCGTGACCACGCCGGGGCCGGCATCGGGCTCGTGTGCGTGAATGCTGCGCGCCGCGTGGGCCATCGCCACGTCGAGCATCGTCATCAACACGCCGCCGTGCGCCACGTCCCAGGAGTTCAGGTGCGCCTGGTCGAGGTCGACGCGCAACTCGGCGTGGCCGCCGTCGAAGCGGTGCAGTTCGAAGCCCAGCGTTTCGACGAAGGGGATGATGGACGGGAATCATTCATCAGCGCCGTTGTGCACGGCACTGACGCCGCCATCGACCGCCAGGATCTGCCCGGTGATGTGCTTGCCCGCGGCGCTGGCGAACAGCAGCGCGGCGCCCTTCAGGTCGTCGTCGTCGCCGAGGCGGCGCAGCGGCGCGGCCGAGGCCAGCTTGTCGGCGCCGAACTGTGCCAGCACGCCCTTGGTCATCTTGCTCGGGAAGAAGCCCGGCGCCAGCGCGTTGACGGTGATGCCGTGCGGGCCCCATTCGCCGGCCAGCGTGCGCGTGAAATTGACCACCGCGCCCTTGCTGGTGCCGTAGGCGATGAACTGCATGTCGAGCGACCCGGCCAGGCCGGCGATCGACGCGATGTTGATGATGCGGCCGTGCTTGTTCGGCAGCATGCTGGCCTTGCCGACCGCCTTGGCGAACAGGAACAGGCTGCGCACGTTGAGGTTCATGACCTTGTCCCAGGCCTCGAGCGGGTAATCCTCCATCGGCGCGCCCCAGGTGGCACCGGCGTTGTTGACCAGGATGTCGATGCGGCCCATGCGCTCCATCGTCTCGGCCACGACGCGCTCGATGTCGGCCGGCTGGCTGGCATCGGCGGCGATCCAGCGCGCGTCGATGCCCTTGTCCTGCAGCAGCGCAGCGGCCTCCTCGAGGTCGGCCGCCTTGCGCGAGGTCAGCATGATCTTGGCGCCGGCCTCGCCGAGCGCCTCGGCGATCTGCAGGCCCAGGCCGCGCGAGCCGCCGGTGACGAGCGCGGTCTGGCCGCTGAGATCGAAGAGTTTCTGGATCGGTGTGCTCATGTGCGTTGCCTTGTTGGAGTGGTCACGGCCCCATGCGCGAGCGCACGAAGATCAATACCGCGCCGATCACTGCGACCACGGCGCCAGCGACGATCAGCGCCCATCCTGCGGCCTCGTTGTGCGACTCGATGAACCAGCCGAGGCTGGCACCGAGCAGGCCGCCGTAGATCAGGATCCAGATCCATTTTTCGAGCTGTTTGGTTTGCATCAGAACCATTCGTCCCGCATCTCGCGGCAGACCGGTTGCGTGCTGCGGCGACGGCCAGCCAGGGCCCCGTCTTCGGCAGCTCGTAGGCGAAGAAGTAGCTGCATCGCGGCGCGCTTGCCGTGCGCGAGATCATCCTCGCCGGCCCACGCATGCAAGCGCCACATCGAGCCACAGCCAGGCCAGCACGGTGTGGCCGAAGGCCTGCAGGTACGGCGTGGCATTGGCCAGCGCCTCTTCGGGCACGCCGGTGGCCCAGGCCGATTTCGTCGCGGCGCCGAGCGCCTGCAGCGCGGCGGCGAGCTGGTTCGCCGGCTGCGCGAGGCCGTTCGCGTGCCCGGCGCGCTCGATCGTCGCGCCGATGCGCGTGGCCAGCAGCTTCAGCGCCGCGCCGCCGTCCATCGTGACCTTGCGGCCGAGCAGGTCGAGCGCCTGGATGCCGTGCGTGCCCTCGTGGATCATGTTCAGGCGGTTGTCGCGCCAGTACTGCTCGACCGGGAAGTCGCGCGTGTAGCCATAGCCGCCGAGGACCTGGATCGCCAGGCAGTTGGCCTCCAGGCACCACTCGCTGGGCCAGCTCTTGGCGATCGGCGTCAGCACCTCGAGCAGCGTGCCGGCGTCGCGCGCGGCCTGCCCGTCGCCGGTGTGCAGCTCGTCGACCAGCCGCGCGCAATACAGCTCGAGCGCGAGGCCCGCCTTCGACAGTGGCCTTCTGCGCCAGCAGCATGCGCCGCACGTCGGCGTGCTCGATGAGCCGCACCGGCGGTTGCGAAGCATCCTTGCCGGCGCCGGTGATCGGCCGGCCCTGCGTGCGCGTGCGGGCATAGTCGAGGCTGGCCTCGTAGCCGGCATAGCCCAGCATCACCGCGCCGAGCCCGACGCCGATGCGCGCCTCGTTCATCATGTGGAACATGCAGCGCAGGCCGTCGCCGGGGCGGCCGACGAGGTAGCCGATCGCGCCCGCCCGGCCGCGCGGCGTGAAGCGGCCTTCGCCGAAGTTGAGCAGCGTGTTGCTGGTGCCGCGGTAGCCGAGCTTGTGGTTCAGCCCGGCCAGCACGACGTCGTTGCGCTCGCCGGTGAGCTCGCCGCGCGCGTCGACCAGCCACTTCGGCACGATGAACAGCGAGATGCCGCGCGTGCCCGCCACCGGCTTGCCGTCGGCGCCCGGGATCTTGGCCAGCACCAGGTGGACGATGTTCTCGGTCAGCTCGTGCTCGCCGGCGGAGATCCACATCTTGTGGCCGCTGAGGCGGTAGCGCGGACCGAGCGGATCGGCCTCGAAGTCGGGGCCGTCGGGCAACGCGCGCGTGGCCACGTCCGACAGCGACGAGCCGGCCTGCGGCTCCGACAGGCACATCGTGCCGAACCAGCGGCCGCTGAACTCGTTCTCCGCGAAGACCTCGCGCTGCAGCGGCGTGCCGTGCGCCATCAGCAGGTTGGCGTTGCCGCTGGTCAGCAGCGCGTAGCCCGCCATCGCGACGCTGGCCTTGCTGAAGAAGGCGTTGGCCGCCATCTCGACGACGCACGGCAGTTGCATGCCGCCGATGTCGTGGTCCTGCGCCGCGGCGAGCATGCCCGACGCGACGTACGCCGTCAGCGCCTCATGCGTCGCGCGCGGCAGGATCACCCGTTCGCCATCGAAGCGTGGTTCTTCGGTATCGGCCAGACGATTGAACGGCGCGAACTTCTCCTGCGCGATGCGCTCGCAGGTGTCGAGCACCGCGGCGAACGTCTCGCGGCTGTGCTCGGCGAAGCGCGCGCGGTCCAGCAGCGACTCGACGCCGAGCCAGTCGTGCAACAGGAAGTCCAGCGTGCGGCGCATCGGCAGGCCGTGCGACGCGTCAGAGCACCTCGAACACACCCGCCGCGCCCATGCCGCCGCCGATGCACATCGTGATGCACACCCGCTTGGCGCCGCGGCGCTTGCCTTCGATCAGCGCATGGCCCGTCAGGCGCTGGCCGCTCATGCCGTACGGGTGGCCGATCGCGATCGCGCCGCCGTTGACGTTCAGGCGCTCGTAGGGGATGCCGAGCTTGTCGGCGCTGTAGAGCACCTGCACCGCGAAGGCCTCGTTCAGTTCCCAGAGGTCGATGTCGTCCATCTTCAGGCCCAGCCGGTTCAGCACCTTGGGCACCGCGAAGACCGGGCCGATGCCCATCTCGTCGGGGTCGCAGCCGGCGACGGCAAAGCCGAGGAAGCGGCCGAGCGGCTTCAGGCCCTTCTTCTGCGGCGTAGGCCTCGCTGACCACCGCGCAGGCGCCGGCGCCGTCGCTGAACTGGCTGGCGTTGCCGGCGGTGACCACGCCGCCGGGCACCGCGGTGCGGATGTCCTTGATGCTTTCGTAGGTGGTGCCGGGGCGCAGGCCTTCGTCGGCCTTGACGGTGACCTCCTTGCTGCGCAGGCCGAGCTGCGCGTCGGCCACGCCGGCGGTCACGGTGATCGGCGCGATCTCGGCGTCGAACAGGCCCTTTTCCTGCGCCGCGCAGGCCTTCTGCTGGCTCTCGGCGCCGAAGCGGTCCATGCGTTCCTTGGACACGCCGTAGCGCTTGGCCACCTGCTCGGCGGTCTGCATCATGTTCCAGTAGATCGTCGGCACATGCTCGGCCAGCCACGGATCCTCGAACATGTGCCGGTTCATCTCCTGCTGCACGCACGAGATGCTCTCGACGCCGCCGGCGATGAACACCTCGCCTTCGCCGGCGACGATGCGCTGCGCGGCCAGCGCGATCGTCTGCAGGCCGCTGGAGCAGAAGCGGTTGATGGTCATGCCCGGCACGCCCACCGGCAGGCCGGCGCGCAGCGCGATCTGGCGCGCGATGTTCCAGCCGGTCGCGCCCTCGGGGTTGGCGCAACCCATCAGCACGTCGTCGATCGCACCGGGGTCGATGCCGGCGCGCTCGACGGCGGCTTTCACGGCATGGCCGCCGAGCGTGGCGCCATGGGTCATGTTGAAGGCGCCCTTCCAGCTCTTGGCGAGCGGCGTGCGGGCGGTGGAGACGATGAGGGCTTGGGTCATGATGCGTCCTTCGGATCGGATCAGGTGAACGACTTCCCTTCGGCGGCCAGCTTCGCCAGCAGCGGCGCGGGTTGCCAGAACGTGGCATCGTCGAGCGGGTTGGCGGCGAACTTCTTCATCGCCTGCACCACGTTGTACAGCCCCTGCTGGTCGGCGTAGCACATCGGGCCGCCGCGGTAGCAGCGGGAAGCCGTAGCCGGTGAGGTAGACCATGTCGATGTCGCTGGCCTTGCTGGCGATGCCTTCCTCGAGCAGTCGCGCGCCCTCGTTGACCAGCGAATACACCAGGCGCTGCACGATCTCGTCGTCGGCGATCTTGCGCGGCGTGATGCCGAGCGCCTTGCGGTGGTCATCGATCATCTTCACGACCATCGCGCTGGGTATCGCGTCGCGCTTGCCGGCTCGCGTAGTCGTACCAGCCGGCGCCGGTCTTCTGGCCGAAGCGGCCCATCTCGCACAGCAGATCGGCGGTCTTGCTGTAGCGCAGATGCGGCTTCTCGACATAGCGGCGCTTGCGGATGGCCCAGCCGATGTCGTTGCCGGCCAGGTCGCCCATGCGGAACGGGCCCATCGCGAAGCCGAACTTCTCGATCGCACGGTCGACCTGCTGCCGGCGTGCAGCCCTCCTCCAGCAGGAAGGTGGCCTGGCGCGAGTACTGCTCGATCATGCGATTGCCGATGAAGCCGTCGCACACGCCCGATACCACCGCCGTCTTCCTGATCTTCTTGGCAACGGCCATCACCGTGGCCAGCACGTCCTTGGCCGTCTTCGCGCCGCGCACCACCTCGAGCAGCTTCATCACGTTGGCCGGGCTGAAGAAGTGCATGCCGATCACGTCCTGCGGCCGCTTGGTGAATGCCGCGATCTTGTCGAGGTCGAGCGTCGAGGTGTTGGACGCCAGGATCGCGCCGGGCTTCATCACCTCGTCGAGCGTCTTGAAGACGTTCTCCTTGACGCCCATCTCCTCGAACACCGCTTCGATCACCAGATCGGCGTCCTTGATGTCGTCGTAGGCCAGCGTGGTCTTCAGCAGCGCCATGCGGCCCTCGTACTTGTCGGGCTTCAGCTTGCCCTTCCTGACCTGGGCCTCGTAGTTCTTGCGGATCGTGGCCACGCCGCGCTCGAGCGCGTCCGGCTTCGTCTCCAGGATCGTCACCGGGATGCCGGCGTTGAGGAAGTTCATCGCGATGCCGCCGCCCATCGTGCCGGCTCCGATCACGGCCACCTTGGCGATCGTGCGCTGCGGCGTGTCGTCGGGCACGTCGGCGATCTTGCTGGCGGCGCGCTCGCCGAAGAAGGCGTGGCGCAGTGCCTTGCTTTCGGCCGTCATCATCAGGGTCACGAAGGCACTGCGCTCGTAGGCCAGGCCCTCCTCGAAGTTCTGTGCCTTCACCGCCTGTTCGACGCAATCGACGCAGCGCGCCGGCGCCGGGAAGTGCTTGGCCATCGCCTTGACGGTGTTGCGCGCGAACTGGAAGTACGCATCCGGGTTCGGATGGGAGGCCCTCAGATGGCGCACCAGCGGCAGTAGACGCGCGTCGGCCTTCTCGAGCGCGAACGCCGCGGCGCCGTCGACGAGGTCGCCGTCGATCAGCCGATCGAACAGCTTTTGGCCAGGCATGGCGAACAGCGCCTCGCTCTTCACCGGCTCGCCGCTGACGATCATGTTCAACGCCGTCTCGACGCCCAGCACGCGCGGCAGCCGCTGCGTGCCGCCGGCCCCCGGCAACAAGCCCAGCTTGACCTCGGGCAGCGCGACGTTGGCTCCCGGCGCGGCGACGCGGTAGTGGCAGCCGAGCGCGAGCTCCAGGCCACCTCCCATGCAGACGCTGTGGATGGCGGCCACCACCGGCTTGCTGCAGCCTTCGACGAGTCGGATCACGGTGTGCAGGTTCGGCTCGGCCAAGGCCTTGGGCGAATTGAACTCGCGGATGTCGGCGCCGCCTGAAAAGGCCTTGCCGGCGCCGGTGATGACGACTGCCTTGACTGCAGCCTCGGCCTGCGCACGGGCCAGGCCCTCGGCCACCGCGTGTCGAGTGGCGTAACCGAGGCCGTTGACGGGCGGGTTGTCGAGCGTGATCACGGCGACGCTGCCGCGCACCTGGTAACTGGCGGTCATGGCATGGACCCTTCCATCGAGGAAACGAACGATCGTTCGATTCTAGGCGGCGTGCGCAACGGTTTCACGTCGCCACGGCGACAGGCTATACCCGCCGCGGTGGGGCGGGACCGGTTCTGTCATGGATCAACACGGTGGGCCGCGTGCCGCGTAGCGTCAGGCTGATAGCCGGCAGGTAACACAGGAGTCGACGGATGATGATGTTTCGTTCGGCGCACGTCGTCGTCATGTTCATTGTTGCGTCCGCCCTGCTGGCCGGTTGCGGCGGCGGCGATCCCTACCGCAAGCTCACGCCGCTGGAGCGACACCTCTACCTCGACCCCACCGTGCTGGCGACGCCGACGCCGGCCTTCGACCGCGTCGCAATGGGCTACAGCGCCAGTTGCATGCTGACGCCGGCGGGTGACGCCTGGTGCTGGGGCAGCAACGAAGACGGGCAACTCGGCGCCGCGACGGCGTCGACATGCGCCGACGGCAACGTCGCCTGCTCGTGGCAGCCCGTGCACACCGCCGCCCCGATGCGCTTTGCAGCGCTGAGCCCAGCGCACCGGTATGGCTGCGGCCTGGACGATCTGGGGCAGGCCTGGTGCTGGGGCTTCGGCCAGGGCGGGCAACTCGGCGACGGGCGATCGCTGGACAGCGCCACGCCGGTGGCCGTGGCCGGCGGCCATCGCTTCCGGCAACTCGACGGTGGGCGCTCGGCGCTGCTCGCCTGCGCGCTCGACGATGCCGGTGCGGCCTGGTGCTGGGGGCCGGCCGGCGGCGGCGCGCTGGGCAACGGCACGACCGACATGGCCGCGTCGCCGGTGCAGGTGCTCGCGCCACGGCCCTTCGTGTCGGTCGGCGCCGGCGACGGCCACGCCTGCGGGCTCGATGCCGACGGCCAGGCCTGGTGCTGGGGCAACAACGCCTACGGCAAGCTCGGCCTGGGTGCCGCCGGCGCGGTCGCGGTGCCCACGGCGGTGACGGGTGGCCTGCGCTTCGATTCTCTGGCGGTCGGCGGCGAGTTCAACTGCGGCCTCACCGCGAGCGGCGCCGCGTGGTGCTGGGGCTTCGTGCTGGCCATCGGCGACGGCATCGACAGCCACCGTGACGTGCCGACCGCCGTCAGCGGCGGTCATGTCTTCACCCGATTGTCTGCAGGCTACCAGCATGCCTGCGGGCTGAAGGCCGACGGTTCGGCCTGGTGTTGGGGTATGGCCGCGCTGGTCGGCGGCGGTAGCGAAGACGAGTTGCGCGTGCCGGTGGCCGTCACCGGCGGCCACCGCTTCCGCACGCTGCAGGCCGGCGGCGTGGCCACCTGCGCGATCCGTCTCGACGGCACACCGATGTGCTGGGGCATCAACAGCTACGGCGCGGTCGGGCAGGACAACGTGGACCGCTGACGCGCAGTGACGAGCGGCGCCTCGCGGGCAGCGAAGGACCGGCTTGGCCGCAGAATGCCGGGGTCGTCGCGAACCCCCGCGACGCTCACTGCACCCCCATGAGCGACTGGTTCCTCGACTTCAATCGTCACCGCACGCCCGCTCCCGATGCGCGCGCCGGCACCGACCTCGACGCTGCCACGTCCGCGGCCGGCCGGGACGACTGGACCCGCCGGCTGCAGGCCGCCACCGGCGACGATGCGGCGTTGCTGGCCTTGATCCGCGAGGTGTCGCCGCTCGACGTGAAGCTGGCCGCGACTGCCGCGCTGTCGACCGAAGCGGCACTGAAGTCGGCCGAGCGTGAGTTCCGCGATCACGACCGTCGTGTCCATCGCCTCGCCAAGCAACGGTACGGGCTCGCGGTGGCACAGCGCGAGGCCCGCGCCCGGGCCGCCGGGTTGATCGAGGACGCGCGCGCACTGTCGTGCGAGGCGCTGATTCCGCTCAATCACCTGGTGGACATCGACCGCGCCTGGACAGCGCTGGATGGCCGCCTGCTCGACGCCGGGCAACACGCCGAGTACGCGGCGCTGATGGCGCACATGGCCGCACTGACGCGCGAGCGTGCCGACCAGCCACTGAAGCTCAAGCGCTGGACCGAGCAGGCACGCGACGCCCTGGCGCGCCTGCAGGCGGTCTGCGCCGAGGCCGCCTGCGGCGCGCAGGACCGCCAGCCACTCACCGCCGCCGCCGCGGCGGTGCGCGCCGTCATCGACGCGGCGCCCCCAGAGGCGGCCGGCTCGAGGGTGTTCGACGAATTGGCCCGTGCCGTGGACCTGTGCCCCCAGCTCGACGAACGCCTGTCGGTTCTCGAGGGTGACCCGCGGAACCTGGCTGAACGCTGGATCGAGCTCGCGCCGCTGGCCGACGCCGCGCTCGACGACCTGCTGCAAACACGCTTCGCACGGTCGCAGCAGGCCGAGGCACAGGTACGCGAACAACGGCGCACCGAGCAGCGCGAGCGTGACCAGGCACGCCAGCGCGCGGTGCGGGAGCAGCGCACGCAGGCCCTGTCCGCGGCGCTGGACCTCGCCGAGGCCGCGCTCGCCGCCGGCCAGCTGACGCCGGCACACGGCCACCTGCTCGAGATCGACAAGCTGCTCACCGGCGGCGCGCCGGCTGGCGCGCTGCGCGGGCGCATCGATGGCTTGCAGACCCAATACGCGCAACTCAAGGGCTGGCAGCACTGGGCCGGCGGGCGGGCGCGCGACGAACTCGTGCAGCAGGCCGAGGCGTTGGCGGCCGCGACCAGCGGCAGCCCCGCCGATGCGCGCGCGGTCAAGCTGTCGACCAAGCAGCAAGCCGAGCTCATCGACGACATGCGCACGCGCTGGAAAGAGCTCGACCGCCTGGGCGGCGGCACCAGCCGCTCGCTGTGGCAGCGCTTCGACGCCGCGCTGAAGGCGGCGTACGAGCCCGTGGCCCGTCAGGTGGCGGTGCAACGGGTCGCGCGCGAGCAGAACCTGCTGGCGCGCGAACGGCTCCTCGCCGACTTGGAGGCCGTGCCGCTGGCATGCGCGGGCGACGGCGCACCGGCGTTCGACGGGCGCATGCAAGCCGTCGCGCTCGATCAGTTCCAGACCGCGTGGCGCAAGCTCGGACCGATCGAACACACCGTGCCGAACCGGGCGCGCGACCCGCTCGTCGAGCGCATGCATGCGGCCTTGCAGCGGCTCGAGGCACCATTGCAGGAAGCCCGGCGCGTCGCTCGCCTGCAGCGGGAACGGCTGCTTGCACACGCCAAGGCGCTGGCCACCGAGTCCGGCGCCGGCGCCGCCGGCCGCGACCTGGTCGACAAGGTGCGCGAGCTGCAGGCGCAGTGGCAGCAACAGGCCCGGGCGCTACCGCTGGCGCGCGCCGACGAGAACGCGTTATGGCTGGAATTCAAGGCCGCGATCGACGGCGCTTTCAGCGCGCGCGAGGCGGCCTTCCATGCTCGCGACGCGGAGTTCAAGGCTCATGGGGCCGAGCGAGCGGCGCTGATCGAGCGCCTCGAATGCCTCGGCGCCGACACGCCGGCCGCGCAGCTCAGGCGAACGCTGGCCGAGGTCGATGCGTCATGGCAACGCGCCGGGCCGGCGCCGCGCAGCGAGGTGCAGGCGCTGGACCTGCGGTTCCGCCAGGCGCGCGACGCCGTGCGCCGCTGGCTGGCCGAGAGCGCCGGGCGAGCCTGGCACGTCACCTGCGATGCGCTGGAGGCCAAGCTCGCGCTGTGCGATGAACTGGCCGCCAGCGCGGACCCCGCAGCCGCGAAGGCCGAGGTCGCGCTGCGCTGGTCGGCGTTGCCCGCATTGCCGGAAGCGCTGGAACAGGCGTTGGCGCTGCGCGCGGGACTGCCCGGCGCCGGCACGCCAGGCGGCGATGCACCGCTCGCGGCGCCCACCGACGAGCTGCTGCTGCACCTGGAGGCGGCGTGGGGCCTGGAATCGCCAGCAGCCTTCGAGGCTGCGCGGCGCCAGCTCAAGCTGCAGGCGATGAAGGCGGCGCTCGAGACACGCCGGCCGGCGGCGGCACCGGCCACGCCGGCGCAATGGCTCACCGAGTTGCTGCGCCGCCCGACGCTCGACGCCTCGCAGCGCGAGCGGCTGCGTGACGTGCTTGCTGCGCTACGGCGGCGCGGATCGCTGACGGCCGGCTGATACGGAGTTGCGTTCGATCGACAAGGTCTGGCGTGCGCGGGGTGCGACGGCTGAGCGCGTGTCGGTGCGGTGTTGCCCGCTGACGGCCGCGTGATGCTTTGCATGCGAGGGCTGGCGCGCGGCGGCGACCGGGCAGGCTTGGCTGCGCGCCGCCCGATATCGGTGCTCGCCAAGCCTGCCCGGCCACCGCCGTGCCGACGTGTGGGCATGCGGGCATTCGAACGCCGCCCTGTTGTTGCGGCCGGGGGTGGGGCCTGCCGGTCGAGCACCGATATCGGGCGGCGCGCAGACCGGCAGGCCCCACTCCCGGCCGTGCACGGTGATCGCAGTCGACACCGAAGCAGCCCGCCGAAATGCTCCGGTCAACGAACCGTCGGCATCGCGGCCACCGCAAGGAGCACGCCGTTCTTTCAGACGATTGAACGCAAATCCGTATGAATCGGCGATGCCGACGCCGCGCGGTGGCCTGCACGCGCAGCCGCCACCCCCGTTCAAGTGCCGCCGACGTAGGGATTCGAGCGCCGCTCACGGCCGAAACTGCTCTCCGGGCCATGCCCGGGAATGAACACCGTCTCGTCGCCCATCGGCCACAGCCTTTGCGTGATGCTGGCGATGAGCGTGTCGTGGGCGCCGCCGGGCAAGTCGGTGCGGCCGATGCTGCCGGCAAACAGCACGTCGCCGACGAAGGCGCGCTTGGACTCGGCGCTGTGGAACACCACGTGCCCCGGCGTATGCCCCGGGCAGTGGCGCACCGCCAGCACGCTGCGCCCGACCTGCACCGTATCGCCATCGTGCAGCCAGCGCGTCGGCGTGAAGGGCTCGGCAGACGCGACGCCGAACATTTGCCCCTGCTGTCGCAGCCCGCTGATCCAGAACTGATCGTCGGGGTGCGGGCCGACGATGGGCAGCGCCAACGCGCGCGCAAGGGCTGCGGCACCACCGGCGTGGTCGATGTGGGCGTGCGTGAGCAGGATCTGCCGGAGCGTCACGCCCAGGCGCAGCGCGGTGGAGCGGATCAACGGCAGGTCGCCACCCGGATCGATGACGGCGCCCTCCATCGTCCGGTCGCACCAGACGATGGAGCAGTTCTGCCGGAACGGGGTCACCGGGATCGTCTGGTAGCGCAACATGCGGATGGGGGAACGCCGGGTGCCGGCACGCCAGCCGGCCAGGCCTTCATTGTTCGAGCTCGGGGTAGTGGCGGAACAGGTCGTCATTGTTGAACGCCAGGCGACGACCGGAGGCCAGGTAGCTCACGATGCGCGGCCGGGCGAAGACATCGTCGTGCAGCGTGCGTAAGCGCGGGCAGCCGACGAGTGCATTGGCGGTCGCGACCGGAAAGGCATAGCGCAGCCCCGCGATGACCTGTGCCATGGACAAGTCCGCATAGGTGATGCGCGCACCCACCATCCCCGGCCCGCCGGCCCGGTTGCGTTGCAGGATGCGCTCGAAGTAGCCGAGGAACTTCGGCAGCCGATGGGCCAGGAACTCCTTCGACCGGCGCTTCGCGACGGCCTTTTGCTGCTCGTAGTAGAGGTTCGCGCTCACAGGATGATGGGTGTCGTGAATCTCGCCGATGAAGTCCGCGAGGGTGAGCTGCAGTTGATGCGTCCACAGCTTGCCTGCCCCATCGCGCGGGGCGAGATCGAGCCGGCCGCCCAGGAACAGCAGGATATTGGCCGTCTGTCCGATCAGTTGACGGCCCGCCTTGAGGAACGGCGGCGCGAAGGGCGGGCGTTCGACGTCTTCGCCATCGAGGAACCGGCGCATCGCCGGTACACCGCCGCCCTCCGCCTCGGGCACCAGGGCCATGTCGACGTAATCGGCGCCCGCATCCTCGAGCGCGAGCCGGACGAATTCACCGCGGCCCTGGATGCCGGGCCAGTAATAGAGCTGATAGCGCACAGCGGATTCCTCCAACGGTCGTCTTCGATCTCCAAGCCCCCGACAGGGCGGGTTCATTGCTCGTCGTCGCGGAGCGGCATGCCGTGATCGCGGGCCCATGCCTTGGCCTTGGCGATCGCAATGCGTATGGCCTTGCCTTCGTCCATGCCTTCGGCCAGCAGCGCGTTGGCGATCGCGATCGCCTTGTCGCGAGTGGCCTCGCTCAGGTGGCGCATGGAGACCGGAAAGTATTCGCTGTTCCAGGGCATCGACCCGCTCCCACGTCGACTCGATCAGCCAGCCTGCGCACCGGCGCGGATCCGGGGGCCACGGCCTCACACCTCCAGCCATTCCTTGCGGATCGTGGCGTTGGCGCGCAGCTCGGCCGGCGTGCCCTCGAAGACGATGCTGGCCGTGACCCATCACCAGGCAACGGTCGGCGACTTCGAGCGCGATCGTCAGTTTCTGCTCGACCAGCAGCACCGAGATGCCGCGTCGCTTCAACTCGCGAAGGTACTCGGCCACCAGCTCGACGATCTTCGGCGCCAGGCCTTCGGTCGGCTCGTCGATCATGATCAGCTCGGGGTCGCCCATCAGCGTGCGGCACAGCGTCAGCATCTGCTGCTCGCCGCCCGACAGCACGCCGGCCTCGGTGTGCTGGCGCTCCTTGAGGCGCGGGAACAGCGCGTACATGTCGTCGAACGACCAGCGGCCGGAGCCGACGCTGGGCCGCTCCCGAGTGGGCTCACTCCCCTTGGGGGACGGCGGCAGCTTGCCGCCCAGGGGCACGCTCCGCTTGCCGCCCTTGCAGCCCAGCAGCAGGTTCTGCTGCACCGTGAGCTTGGGAAAGATGTCGCGGTTCTCGGGCACGTAGCCGATGCCGGCATGGGCGATCTCGAAGGCCTTGCGGCCGAGGATGGCCCGGTCGCGCCAGGTGATCGACCCGGCGCCGTCGACCAGACCCATGATGGTCTTGACGGTGGTCGAGCGGCCCGAGCCGTTGCGGCCCAGCAGCGCGACGATCTCGCCTGGCCGCACCTCGAAGTGCACGCCATGCAGCACATGGCTCTTGCCGTAGAAGGCGTGGACGTTGTCGAGTTTGAGCATGCGGGTGCGGTGTCAATGGCCGGCCGCCGCCACCTGCGCGTCGGCCAGCACCGAACCCAGGTAGGCCTCCTGCACGCGCGGATTGGCGCGCACCGCATCGGGCGTGTCGAAGGCGATCACCTGGCCGTAGACCAGCACCGCGATCTTGTCGGCCAGGCCGAACACCACGCCCATGTCGTGCTCGACGGTGAGCAGCGTCTTGCCCGCCGTGACGTCGCGGATCAGGTCGACGAAGCGCCTGGTTTCGCTCTTGCTCATGCCGGCGGTGGGCTCGTCGAGCAGGATCACCTCCGAGCCGCCGGCGATGGTGATGCCGATCTCGAGCGCGCGCTGCTCGGCATAGGTCAGGTTCATCGCCAGCACGTCGCGCCGCTTGTCGAGCTTGATCATCTCGAGCACCTCCTCGGTGCGGTCGTTGGCGTCGCGCAGGTCGGCCAGGAAGCGCCAGAACGAATAGCGGTAGCCCAGGTGCCACAGCACCGCGCAGCGGATGTTCTCGAACACCGACAGGCGCGTGAACAGGTTGCTGACCTGGAAGCTGCGCGCCAGGCCGAGGCGGTTGATCTCGTAGGGCTTCGAGGCCGTCGATCTTGCGGCCGTTGAGCAGGATGTCGCCGGAGGTGGAGCCGAAGCGGCCGCTGATCAGGTTGAACAGCGTGCTCTTGCCGGCGCCGTTGGGGCCGATGATCGCGACCCGTTCGCCCGGCTGCACCGCCAGCGTCGCGCCGCGGATGATCTCGGTCTTGCCGAAGTTCTTGCGCACGTCGCGCAGTTCGAGGGCGGGCGTGCTCACAAAGCCTCCCTGCGCTTGATTTCCTTCTCGATCTCTTCCTGGATCGCGCCCCACTGGCGCACGAACTCGCGCCGCGTCAGCTCGAACAGGCCGACGCCGGTCACCAGCACGAAGCCGGCGCCGAACCAGCTGTCGAGGCCTGGGCATCGAGCGTGGCCCCCATGAACTTCATCTCGGGCCCGAGCGCGGCGTTGAGCTGCAGGTGGTAGACCATCTCGATCATCGCGCCGGCCCCGACCAGGATCGCGCACGCCGTACCGGCCAGCGCGAGGTAGCTCGTCCACAGGCGGCGCAGCTTGCCGAAGGCCGCCAGCCGCAGGTTCATCATGATCAGGCTCGCGATGCCGCCCGGCGCGTACATCACCATGAACAGGAAGACCAGGCCGAGGTAGAGCAGCCAGGCCTGCGTCAGCTCCGACAGCAGCACCAGCGCGATCACCATCAGCACCGCGCCGATGATCGGGCCGAAGAAGAAGGTCGCGCCGCCGAGGAAGACGAACAGCAGGTAGGCGCCCGAGCGCGCCGCGCCGACGACCTCGGCGGTGACGATCTCGAAATTGAGCGCCGCCAGGCCGCCGCCGATGCCGGCGAAGAAGCCCGACGACCATGAACGCCAGGTAGCGCACCTGCTGCGTGCTGTAGCCGATGAACTCGACGCGCTCGGGGTTGTCGCGCACGGCGTTGAGCATGCGGCCGAGCGGCGTGCGCGTCAGCGCGAACATCGCCGCCGTCGAGACGAAGCAGTAGACCGCGATCAGGTAGTAGAGCTGCACCTGCGGGCCGAAGCGTGATGCCCAGCACCGGCTTGCCGGCGACGCGGTTGCCGGTGATGCCGCCCTCGCCGCCGAAGAACTCGGGCAGCATCAGCGACATCGACCACACCAGCTCGCCGATGCCCAGCGTGATCATCGCGAACGTGGTGCCGGCCTTCTTGGTGCTGACATAACCGAGCAGGGCCGCGAACAGCAGGCCGGCCAGGCCGCCGGCCAGCGGCACCAGGCTGACCGGCAGCGCCAGCTTGCCGGCGCTGATCAGCGTTCAGCGTATGGATCGCCAGGAACGAGCCCAGCCCGCTGTAGACCGCGTGGCCGAAGCTGAGCATGCCGCCCTGGCCGAGCAGCACGTTGTAGGACAGGCAGACGATGATCGCGATGCCCATCTGCGACAGCATCGTGTGCGCGAAGCTCGAGGCCCACACGCGCGGCGCAACCAGCAGCACCAGCGGCGAACAAGCCCCACACGATCCAGCGCCCGACGTTATAGGGCTTGAAGTGATAGTGCGTGTGGCTTCCGTGGACATTGGCATTGCCAAGCGGCCGCCGCGGATCCGGCTTCGCCGGTCCGCCAGCGGCGCCCCCTTGAGGGGGAGCGCCGAAGGCGCTTCGGGGGCTGGTCCACGTCAGCCCTCCCGCGTGCCGAGCAGGCCCTTCGGCCGCAGGATCAGGATCAGCACCAGCAGCAGGTAGGGCAGGATCGGCGCCGCCTGCGCCAGCGTGACCTTGGCCAGCGGGTAGGCGATGTCGCCGGGCACGATGCGCCAGCCGAGTGCCGCGGCGGCATGCACCAGCGACTTGTCCACCGTCAGCGGCAAGCGTCTGCAGCAGGCCGATGACCAGCGAGCCGACGAAGGCACCGGCCAGCGAGCCCATGCCGCCGACGACGACGACGACGAAGATGATCGAGCCGACGATCGCCGCCATCGACGGCTCGGTGACGAACGTCATGCCGCCGACGACGCCGGCCAGCGCCGCCAGCGCGCAGCCGCTGCCGAAGACGAGCATGAACACGCGCGGCACGTTGTGGCCGAGGGCCTCGACCATTTCCGGGTGCGTCAAGCGCGGCCCGGATCACCAGGCCGATGCGCGTGCGCGTGAGCAGCAGCCACAGCGCCACCAGCATCACCAGGGCGACCACCATCATGAACATGCGGGTGGCCGGGAAGGTCGAGCAATGCACGATCGCCGTGCCGACGCTGGCGCAGCGCGCGGCCGGTGCGGCACCCCAAGCCAGGCCGAGGCCGTCGTGCCGGCCGATTGGATGATCGTGAAGGCGGCGCCCTGCAACTGCACGCGGCGGCGCCACCGGCAGCGACGACAGCCCCCAGATCAGCTTGACCAGCTCGAGGATCACGTACGACAGGCCGAAGGTGACAGCAGCTCGGGCACATGGCCGAACTTGTGCACGCGGCGCAGCGCGGTGCGCTCGAAGCCGGCGCCGAGCAGGCCGACGAGCAGCGGCGCCAGGAACAGCGCGACCCAGAAGCCGAACAGCGAGGTCAGCGCGTAGCCGAAGTAGGCGCCGAGCATGTA
This sequence comes from uncultured beta proteobacterium, assembly GCA_963840805.1. GTDB lineage: Bacteria > Pseudomonadota > Gammaproteobacteria > Burkholderiales > Burkholderiaceae_C > CADEEN01. The sequence goes on from CAWJAJ010000010.1 coordinate 237,043, forward strand.
GAAGCTGGCGTGCGCGAAGTTCAGCACGCCCATCATGCTGAAGATCAGCGTCAGGCCCGAGCTGAGCATGAACAGCAGCAGCCCGGCGCTGACGCCGTTCAGCACGTTGATCAGCAGTTGGTCCACGACGTGCGAAGGCGCAGGCGAACAAAGGATCCCAGCGGGCGCCGCGGATCCGGCTCCGCCGGTCCGCCGGCGCCGCCCCCTCGAGGGGGAGCGCCGCAGGCGCTGCGGGGGTGGGCGATCAACCCGGCCGCTTCATCTGGCACGAGGTGGGCGTGCTCGACACATAGGGCTCGAAGGTCTTGATCGGTGCGAAGGTGTAGCCGGTGTTCTCGACGCTGTAATCGAGCGGCGGCTTGCCGACCTTCTGCCAGGCCTGGATGTACAGCGTCTGCTGCAGTTGGTGGTCGGCCTTGCGCATCTGGATGTCGCCGTTCAGGCCCTTGACCTGCAGGCCCTCGAGCGCGGCCGCCACCTTGATCGGCTGCGTGCTCTTGGCCTTGGCCATCGCGTTGCCGAGCAGCAGGTAGGCGTGGTAGATCTGCGCGGTGTAGAAGTCGTCGTTGTACTTGGCCTTGTACTCGTCCATCAGCTTGCGCGCGTCGCCGCCCAGGCCGGTGGGCATCACCGACACCTGGTACACGCGGCCGGCGGCGTTGGCGCCCATCGCCGTGGGCGTGCCGGTGACGCCGGCGTAGTAGGTGAAGAACTTGGCGTTGAGGCCGCCGTCGTTGGCGGCCTTGACCAGCAGCGTCAGGTCGGACGACCAGTTGCCGGTGACCACCGTGTCGGCGCCGGAGGCCTTGATCTTGGCGATGTAGGGCGCGAAGTCGCGCGTCTGCGCCAGCGGCGTCAGGTCTTCGCCGACGATCTGGATGTCGGGGCGCTTGCGGCCAGCGTTTCCTTGGCGAACTTCGCCACCTGGTGGCCGTGGGCGTAGTTCTGGTTGATCAGGTAGACCTTCTTGACGTCGGGCTGGTCCTTCATGAAGGTGGACAGCGCCTCCATCTTCATCGACGTGTCGGCGTCGAGGCGGAAGTGCCAGTAGCTGCACTTGCTGTTGGTCAGGTCGGGGTCGACCGCGGCGTAGTTGAGGAACAGCACCTCCTTGCCGGGGTTGCGCTCGTTGTACTTGTTCAGGAAGTCGATGATCGCGGTGGCCGGCCCGGTGCCGGTGCCCTGGGCCACGTAGCGGATGCCCTGGTCGATCGCGGCCTGCAACGCATTCACGGTTTCCTGCGGGCTCAGCTTGTTGTCGAACGAGACGATCTCGAACTTCACGCCGGCCGGGTTGCTCTTGTTGAAGCGCTCGGCCATGAACTGGAAGCTGCGCAGCTGGTTCTGGCCGGTCGCCGCGGTCAGGCCGGTCAGCGCGTCGATCCAGGCGATCTTGACCGTCTCGCCCTGCTGGGCCATGGCAGCGCCCGTCAGCGCGAAGGCCGCGGCGGTGGCGCACAAGGTCTGGGTGAACTTCATGGGGATCTCCTGGCGAAGCGGACGTTGCGCCGCGATCTGCGGCCCGCCACGGTAGCGCAAGCGGGCGCGGTTTTCATCAGGGAATACGACGAACGGCCGCAGCCGCTGGTGTCGCGCGGGTGACACCTCAGGCGTCGGGCAGGTGGTGTCCCTTGAACTGGTCGCGCAACTTGTTCTTCTGCATCTTGCCGGTTGCGCCGAGCGGGATCGCATCGACGAAGACCACGTCGTCGGGCACCTGCCACTTGGCCACCTTGCCTTCGTAGAAGCGCAGCAACTCGTCGCGTGTCACCTCGGCGCCGGGCTTCTTCACCACCACCAGCAGCGGCCGCTCGTCCCACTTCGGGTGCGGCAGCGCGATGCAGGCCGCCATGGCCACGGCCGGGTGGGCCATGGCGACGTTCTCGATGTCGATCGAGCTGATCCATTCGCCGCCGGACTTGATCACGTCCTTGCTGCGGTCGGTGATCTGCAGGAAGCCGTCGGCGTCGATCGAGGCCACGTCGCCGGTCGGGAACCAGCCGTCGACCAGCGGGTCACCGCCCTCGCCCTTGAAGTAGCGCGAGATGATCCACGGCCCCTTCACGTGCAGGTCGCCGCTGGCCTGGCCGTCCCACGGCAGCTCCTTGCCGTCGGGGTCGACGATGCGCATCTCGACGCCATACACCGCCCGGCCCTGCTTGGCCATGATCGCGAGTTGCGCCTCGGGGTCGAGCGCGCGCTGGGCCAGCTTCAGGTTGCACACCGTGCCGACCGGCGACATCTCGGTCATGCCCCAGGCGTGCAGCACGGTGACGCCGTAAGTCGTCGCGGAAGGACTTGATCATCGCCGGCGGGCAGGCCGAGCCGCCGATCACGGTGCGCTTCATGTGGGTGAACTTCAGGCCGTTCTGCCTGACGTGGTTGAGCAGCATCAGCCACACCGTCGGCACGCCGGCGGCCATCGTCACCTGCTCGGCCTCGAGCAGTTCATAGACCGACTTGCCGTCCAGTGCCGGCCCCGGGAACACCAGCTTGGCGCCCGTCATCGCCGCCGCGTACGGCATGCCCCAGGCGTTGACGTGGAACATCGGCACCACCGGCAGGATGCAGTCGCGCGCCGACAGGCTCAGCGAATCGGGCAGCGCCACGCCCCAGGCGTGCAGCACGGTCGAGCGGTGGCTGTACAGCGCGCCTTTCGGGTTGCCGGTGGTGCCGCTGGTGTAGCAGAGCGTCGCCGCGCTCTTCTCGTCGAACACCGGCCAGGCGTAGGTGTCGCTCTCGCGGCCGATCCAGGCCTCGTAGCTCTGCAGGCCGTCGATGCCGCTGTCGGCCGGCAGCGCGTCGGCGTCGCACAGCGCGATCCAGTGCTTCACGGTCGGGCACTGGCGCCAGACCGCCTTGACGAGCGGCAGGAAGGTCATGTCGAAGCACAGCACGCGGTCTTCGGCATGGTTGGCGATCCACGCCACCTGGTCGGGTGCCAGGCGCGGGTTGAGCGTGTGCACGACGCGGCCGCTGCCGGAGATGCCGAAGTACAGCTCGAGGTGGCGGTAGCCGTTCCAGGCCAGCGTGGCGACCCGGTCGCTGAAGGCCAGACCCAGCCGGTCGAGCGCATTGGCCACGCGGCGCGCCCGCGCCGCCGCGTCGCGGTAGGTGTAGCGGTGGATGTCGCCCTCGACGCGGCGCGACACGATCTGCGCGTCGTGGTGGTGGCGTGCGGCGAACTCGATCAGGCTCGAGATCGACAGCGGCTGGTCTTGCATCAGGCCGAGCATCGGTGTCTCCGGGTTGTGGTTCGCAGCAGTATTGGCAGCCGGGCCGAAGGCTGTCAAAGCGTGATTCCCCCACCAACGGCTGCCCCGACTCGCTGCGCCGACAATACGCCCCGTGAACGCCCCTGACCTGCTCGCTCGCGCCGCCGCCCCGCTGTGGCGCGACGCCGCCTTCCTGCAAGGCCTCGGCGAGGCCTTCGGCACCGACTTGCCGCCGCAGCCGGTGGCGTCGCCGCATTGGGTGGCGCGCAGCGCCATCCCTCGCGCATGCACTCGGGCTGGCCGATTGGCTGGCCGGCGACGACGCGCTGGCGGTGCTGTCGGGCGCGCGCATCCCGCACGGCGCACAGCCGCACGCCTCGGTCTATTCGGGTCACCAGTTCGGCGTCTGGGCCGGCCAACTGGGCGACGGCCGCGCGCTGATGCTGGGCGAGATCGACACCCCGGCCGGGCCGATGGAGGTGCAGCTCAAGGGCAGCGGCCTGACGCCCTACTCGCGCATGGGCGACGGCCGCGCGGTGCTGCGCTCGTCGATCCGCGAGTTCCTGGGTTCGGAGGCGATGCCGCGCTGGGCATCCCGACCACGCGGGCGCTGGCCGTCGTCGGCTCGCCGCTGCCGGTGCGGCGCGAAACGATCGAAACCGCGGCGGTGGTCACGCGCGTGGCGCCGAGCTTCCTGCGCTTCGGGCACTTCGAGCACTTCGCGCACACGGCCAGCGACCTCGACGCACTGCGCCGCCTGCTCGACGCCTCGATCGCGCGCTACTTCCCCGCCCTGCAGGGCGCCGCCGAGCCCGCCGCGGCGCTGCTGCAGGAGGTGGCGCTGCGCACCGCGCGACTGATGGCGCAGTGGCAGGCGGTGGGGTTCTGCCACGGCGTGATGAACACCGACAACATGTCGCTGCTCGGCCTGACGATCGACTACGGCCCGTTCGGCTTCCTGGACGGCTTCGACCCCGGCCACATCTGCAACCACAGCGACGACCAGGGCCGCTACGCCTACGCGCGCCAGCCCGGCGTGGCGTTCTGGAACCTGCATGCGCTGGCGCAGGCGCTGCTGCCGGCCGTCGACGGCCCGCCCGAGGCGGCCAGCGAGCTGCTGCTGGCCGCGCTCGAGCCCTACAAGGCCGAGTACGCGCGCGCGATGCTCGGCGCGCTGCGCGCCAAGCTCGGCCTGGCGCAGCGCGCACGACGACGACCAGGCGCTGATCGACGACTTGCTGCGCCTGATGGCCGCCGACCGCGCCGACTTCACGATCGCCTTCCGTCGCCTGGCCACTTCGACAGCCGGCCCGGTGCCGACAGCGCCGATCGCGCGACGTCTTCATCGACCGCGACGCCTTCGACGCCTGGGCCCGGCGCTACCGCGCGCGGCTGGCCGCGGAGAACAGCGACGATGCCGAACGCGCCGCGCGCATGAACCGCGTCAACCCGAAGTTCGTGCTGCGCAACCATCTGGCGCAAACCGCGATCGAACGCGCGCAGCACGGCGACTTCGGCGAAGTGCAGCGATTGCTGAAAGTTCTCGAGCGCCCGTTCGACGAACAACCCGAACACGCGGCCTACGCCGACCATCCGCCGGCCTGGGCGCGGCCAGATCGAGGTCTCCTGCTCATCATGACCATGCACAAGCCCCACGACCACGACGACCCGCGCTACCCGGTGAAGAAGACCGACGCCGAATGGCGCGCCGCAGCTCGACCCGATGCAGTACCAGGTGGCGCGCCACGCCGCCACCGAGCGCGCCTTCAGCGGCAAGTACTGGGACCACGGCGAGGCCGGCAAGTACCACTGCGTCGGCTGCGGCACGCCGCTGTTCGAGTCCGGCACCAAGTTCGACGCCGGCTGCGGCTGGCCGAGCTACTTCGCAGCCGATCAACAGCGAGGTCGTCGAGCGCGTGGTCGACAAGAGCCACGGCATGGTGCGCGTCGAGGTGCGCTGCAACAGCTGCGGCTCGCACCTGGGGCATGTGTTCGAGGACGGCCCCGAGCCCACCGGCGAGCGCTTCTGCATCAACTCGGCCGCGATCGACTTCGAAGCCAACGAAATGATGAAACTGCTGCTCGATTTCCTGCCGATCATCCTGTTCTTCGCACCTTCAAGTACGCCGACGGCGACAAGGACTGGGCGGCCGCCTTCGCGTCCGAGCACTTCGGCTTCCTGGTCTCCGGCGGCGAGGTCGGGCCCGGCGAAGCGCCGGTGCTGCTGGCCACCGTGGTGGTGATCGTCGCCACGCTGGCGCAGGTGCTGGTCCTGAAGCTGCGCGGCACGAAGGTCGACACCATGCTGTGGGTCAGCCTGGTGCTGGTGGTGGTGCTCGGCGGCGCTGACGATCTGGTTCCACAGCGAGACCTTCATCAAGTGGAAGCCGACGCTGCTGTACTGGGTGATGGGCGGCGGCGTTCGCTGCTCGGTCCGCTGCTGTTCGGCAAGAACCTGTTGCGAGTGTTGCTCGGCGAGCAACTCCAGTTGCCCGACGCCGGTCTGGCAGCGCCTGAACTGGGCCTGGGTCGCGTTCTTCGCGGTGATGGGCGCTGCTCAACCTGTGGGTGGCCTACAGCTTCTCGACCGACACCTGGGTCAACTTCAAGCTGTTCGGCGGCATCGGGCTGATGCTGCGTGTTCACGATGGCGCAGGGCCTGTACCTCAGCCGCTACCTGCCCGACGAGCCGGCGGCCAAGGAACCGTCAATGAGCACGCGGTCACGCGCCGAGCGCATCGAGGCCGCGCTGCGCGCCGCGCTGCAGCCGACCGCCGTCGAGGTGCAGGACGACAGCCACCTGCATGCCGGCCATGCCGGCGCCCGCGAAGGCCGGCATTTCACGGTGCGCGTGGCCAGCGCGGCGCTTCAGCCGGCCTGTCACGCGTGGCGCGGCATCGCCTTGTGTATGATGCCCTGCGCTCGCTCGTCGCCGAGGGCATCCATGCGCTGGCCATCGAGGCCCGCACGCCCGCCGAGCCGCCCCGCTGAGCTGCGCCCCCTGCTCGCTTCCCTCCCCGTTCCAGGCGCCCCCCGCGGCGCGCATTCCCGTCCTCGAAAGGCAGATCCCCATGTCCCAGAAATCCCTCGCCGTGCTGGCCGCTTGCGCTGGCGGTTGCCGGCAGCGCCGCGGCGCAGAACGTCGCCATCGTCAACGGCAAGGCCGTGCCCAAGGCGCGCGTGGATCTGCTGATGCAGCAGGCCACCCGCGGCGGCCAGCAGCCGGTGACGCCCGAACTCGAAGCGCGTGCCCGCGACGAGGTGGTGCTGCGCGAGATCTTCGCGCAGGAAGCCGAGAAGCGCGGCATCGCCGCCAGCGCCGACTACCGCAGCCAGATGGAGCTGGCGCGCCAGACGCATCCTGATCCGCGAGCTGTTCGCCGACTACCAGAAGAAGAACCCGGTCACCGACGCCGAAGCCAAGGCCGAGTACGACAAGTTCAAGGCCCAGTCCAGCGGCACCGAGTACCGCGCGCGCCACATCCTGGTCGAGAAGGAAGACGAGGCCAAGGCGCTGCTGAAGCAGATGAAGGCCGGCGCCAAGTTCGACGAACTGGCCAAGAAGCACAGCAACGACACGGGCTCCGGCGCCAACGGCGGCGACCTCGACTTCGCCAAGCCCGACGCCTACGTGCCCGAGTTCGGCCAGGCCATGGTCGAGCTGAAGAAGGGCGAGATGACCGCCACGCCGGTGAAGAGCCAGTTCGGCTGGCACATCATCAAGCTCGAAGACACGCGCGAGGCGCAGTTCCCGGCCTTCGACGAAGTCAAGGCCGCAGATCCAGCAGCGCCTGTCGCAGCAGAAGGTGCAGCAGTACCAGGAAGACCTGCGCAAGAAGGCCAAGACCGACTACAAGTTCGGCGGGCAGTAGGCGCCGGAGGTGCGGCGCGCAGGGTACGCGCCGCGCCTACCTCACCGACACCCGCACCGGGATGCGCCGGCGGCCGAAGCCGCGTTCGAAGCGCGCCGCGAAGTGCCCGGCGATGCGCGTGCCGCAATGCGGGCAGCCGCCCTCGGCATCGAGCGCGTAGTGCAGCACCGCATGCCAGTCGCGCTCGATCAGCGGCGCGGCTGCAGCCCGGGCAGAACGTCGTGCCGCCCTCGGCGTCGTGCACGTTGCCGGTGTAGACATGGCGCAGGCCGTTGGCCAGCGCGATGCCGCGCGCACGCGTCAGCGTGGCGGCCGGCGTGGCGGGCACGTCGCCCATCTTGTAGTCGGGGTGGAAGGCCGTGAAGTGCAGCGGCACGTCGGGCCCGAGGTGCTCGGCGATCCAGCGTGTCATCGCCTCCAGCTCGGGCGTGCTGTCGTTCAGGCCCGGGATCAGCAGCGTGGTGATCTCCAGCCAGCAGTCGGGTGTCGTGGCGGATGTGCTGCAGCGTGTCGAGCACCGGCGCCAGGTGCGAGCCGGTCTGCTTCTGGTAGAACTCGTCGGTGAAGGCCTTCAGGTCGACATTGGCCGCGTCCATCTTGTCGAAGAACGCTCGCCGCGGATCGGGGTGGATGTAGCCCGCCGTCACCGCCACCGTCTTGATGCCCAGCGCGTGGCAGGCGTCCGCCGTGTCCATCGCGTACTCGGCGAAGATCACCGGGTCGTTGTAGGTGAACGCGACGCTGGCGGCGCCGCTGGCCTGCGCCGCGTCGGCAATGCGCTGCGGCGACGCGGCATCGAGCAGCCGGTCCATCTCGCGGCTCTTCGAGATGTCCCAGTTCTGGCAGAACTTGCAGGCCAGGTTGCAGCCGGCGGTGCCGAACGAGAACACGCTGGAGCCCGGCAGGAAGTGGTTCAACGGCTTCTTCTCGATCGGATCGATGCAGAAGCCCGAACTGCGGCCGTAGGTGGCCAGCACCATCGCGTCGCCGACGCGCTGGCGCACGAAGCACAGGCCGCGCTGGCCTTCGTGCAGCTTGCAGTCGCGCGGGCACAGGTCGCACTGGATGCGGCCGTCGGGCAGCGCGTGCCACCAGCGTGCCGGGGCGGCGGTGTCGAGCGCTGACAGGTCGTCGTGCGTGTTCATCGTCTGCCCTCGCCGATCGCCTTGTGCGCGGTGGGCTCGCTGAAGCTGCGCACGCGGTAGCGCGACAGCCGCACCTCGGCGTGCCAGAAGTCGGCCGGCAGCCCGGCCTTGCGCTTGAGCGCGGCCATGAACCCGGCCCCATGGGGCAGTTGCTCCCACACCTGCGGCAGGAAGGTGGCACGCGCGCCGCGCCACTCGAAGATCACCCCGTCGATGCCCGGGCGCAGGGCGGCCACCGCCTCGGCCTCGTCGCGCGCCGCGAGGGGCTCGGGCGGCTCGAGCAGCGAGACCTCGACGCGCAAGCCGTGCCACTCGTGGGCGCGCAGCGGCGCGAAGCGATGGTCCTTGAACGCCGCGGCGTGCGCATTGGCGCGTACGTCGTCGCCCAGCGCACGGCAGGCTTCGAGCCGGCCGACGCAGCCGCGCAGGCCGCCCTCGGCGTCGTGCAACGTCACGAACGTAGCGCCGGGCCGCCGCAATGCCGGGTGGTCTGGCAGGTCGTCGGCATGGGAGGCCGGCAGCCCGAGCGCCTGGGCGATGGCATGACGCGCCATGGCCAGCAGCGTGGGCCCCAGCGTGTCGTCGTGTTCGTCAACGTCGGCGGTCTCCGCGGGTGCCGACGAGGGGTCGAAGGCGATCGCGCCATAGCCCACGACACGGTCCCGGCCGCCGCGCGCCGGGCCGGCCGCGTCGCCCGAGTTGCGCAGGCCCAGCAACCGCGGCGCCAATCCCTGCCGCTGTGCCACGAGCAGCGCGCCGTTCAGCGGCGCTGCGCCGCAGGCTTCGTCACCGCGGAGGTCGGTGGCGAAATCCAGGATGCGCTGCACGGTGGCCTCGTCGCGGGCCCGCGCTTCGGCATAGGGCAGGTAGTGCGACAGGTCGGAGCTGATCACGATCAGCGTCTCGTCACCGCCCCACAGCCGCTCGAGCACTTCGGCCACATCGGTCGGGCTGGCCCGGCCCACCGCCAGCGGCACCAGCGTGAAGCCGCCGCCGAGCGCGCTCTGGAGGAACGGCAACTGCACCTCCAGCGAGTGCTCGTGGGTGTGCGGCAGGTCGGTCCACACCACCTGGCGCAGGTTGCCCAGCGACGCCAGCGCGTCCAGGTCGAGCGGCACGCGCCCGAGCGGCGTCTCGAACGCGCCGACGGTCGGCGCCGCCAGCCCCTGCACCGCCACCCGGTGCACGGGGCCCAGCAGCACGACACGACTGATGCGCCCACGCCACCGCGCCAGCGGTGCGTAGGCCAACGCGGCCACATCGCCGGAATAGACGTAACCGGCGTGCGGCACCACCAGCAGCTTGGGTGGGCGGCCGCCTTCGGCGGCAGCGGGGAGCGGCGGCACCGACGCCAGATGCCCGGCCAGCGCTTCACGCAGGGCCTGGGCGTCGGCCGGATAGAAACTGCCGGCCACGGCGGCAGGGCGCAGGGTCGTCATCGAGATGTCTTCCAAGGACTCTATGTTTGGGCATGTCGCCGATGATCAAGACCCGTCGGGGCACGCCGCCTTCACCAGGGCAGCAGGTCGCCGTTCTGGTGCAGGAAGCGTCCCGTGGTCTCGAGGCACAACTCGTCGATGCGCTGCAGGCGCCCGCGCACCGACTCATACGCGTCGATCGCACCTTGGCCGCCGGCCGTGGCACGAGCGCACGCGTGAGAAACAGCGGCGCGATGGCGTTGAGCTCGGTCAGCGCTTCACGCGCCGCTGCTGCGAGCGCGGACGCGCACGCCTGCGCCGCCTCGGCCGCAGATAGTAGCGGCGCTTGGCGAACTCGGTCGCGGCAGCGTAACCCAGCACCACCAGCAACATGCTGCCCAATAGCGCCAACGGCAGCGGGACCAGGCCGAAGAGAGCGGCCACGGGGCGGATGAACGGCAGCGCAACTGCGACCAAGGCGACCAGCACCGTCGTCGTCCACAACAAGGTGCTGGGCCGGCTGGCCCAAGCCGCGTTGTGCGTGCGCAGCACAAGCACGACCACCAGCTCGGTGAGCAGCGAGACGACGAACCAGGCCGTCTGGAACAGCGACTCGCCGGCGTGGAACACGTGGAGCAACAGCCCGAACGTGAGCAGATCGAACACGGTGCTCGTCAGGCCGAACACCAGCATGTAGCGACGCAGGTCCTGCGCGTCCCAGCGCTGCGCGGTGGCGAGCCGGTCGTCGTCGACGCGGTCCGAGGCGATCGCGACCGAGGGCAGATCCGAGAGAAAGTTGTTGAGCAGGATCTGCTTGGCGGCCAGCGGCAGGAACGGCAGCAGCGGCGCGGCCAGGGCCATGCTGACCATGTTGCCGAAGTTGGCACTGGTGGTGATGCCGATGTACTTGAGCGTGTTGGCAAACGTGCGGCGACCTTCCTCCACGCCCGCGCACAGCACGTCGAGGTCGGGCCGCAGCAGCACCACGTCGGCGCTGTCGCGGGCGACGTCCACCGCCCCATCGACCGAGATGCCGACGTCGGCGGCATGCAGCGCCGGCGCATCGTTGATGCCGTCGCCGAGGTAGCCCACCGCGTGGCCCCGGTGCTGCAGCGCGCGCACGATGCGCTCCTTCTGCTGCGGATCGACCTCGACGAACAGCGTGGTCTTCTCGGCGCGGTGCCACAGCGCCTCGTCCTTCATGGCGCCGATCTGCTCGCCGGTGAGCATCGCTCTGGACGTCGAGCCCGACGCTCTCGGCGACGTGCGCCGCGACGTGGCGGTTGTCGCCGGTGATGACCTTGATGCGCGATGCCGAGCGCGCGCGAGCCGCTCCAGCGTCTGCCGCGCCGTGGCCTTGGGCGGGTCGAGGAACAGCAGGAAGCCCGCCAAGCACATGCCGGCCTCGTCGTCGTGCGTGTAGGCGCTGCGCGGCTCGACGCTGCGCGTGGCCAGCGCGAGCACGCGCAAGCCGCTGGCGCCCTGTTCGCGGAACCAGTGATCCAGCCGGGCGCGCTCTGCGTCATCCAGCGCCACCGTGGCGTCGCCGCGCGCGACGTGGGTGCAGACTCGCCAGCACGTTGGCGAACGCGCCCTTGGTGATGATCAGGTGCGCGCCGCCGGCTTCGGGCGCGACGACGATGGTCAGCCGCTTGCGCAGGAAATCGTAGGGAATCTCGTCGATCTTGCGCAGGCCGCGCGTGTCGAGCCCGGCCTGCTCGCCGGCGGCGACGAGTGCCGCATCGAGCGGGTTGTCGATGCCGGTCTCGAACGCGGCGTTCAGGTACGCCAGGCGCAGGACCTCGGCAGAACCGGTGCCGTCGGGGGCGGTGGCCGCATCCAGCGTCATCTCGCCAGCGGTGAGCGTGCCGGTCTTGTCGGTGCACAGCACGTCCATGCTGCCGAAGTTCTCGATCGCCTCGAGGTGGCGCACGATGACGCCGCGCTCGCGCCATCCGGCGCGCCCCCGCCGACAGCGTCACGCTGACGATGGCGGGCAGCAGTTCGGGCGACAGGCCGACGGCGAGGGCGACGGCGAACAGCATCGACTCGATCCACGGTCGCTCCAGCCACAGATTGACGATCAGCACGAACAGCACCATCACCACCATCACCCGCACGAGCAGCGTGCCGAACTGCTGCACGCCGCGCGCGAACTCGGTCTCGGGTGCCGCGCGTGCGCAGCCGCTCGGCCACCGCGCCGAAGGCGGTGTGCTCGCCGGTGTGCACGACGAGCACCGTGGCCGTGCCGCTGCGCACCGACGTGCCGAGGTGAACCGCGTTCGTGCGCCGCGCCAGCGGCGTTGCGGCGGGCAGCACGCCGGGTTGTTTCTCGACCGGAAACGACTCGCCGGTGAGGCTGGCCTCGCTGACCAGGAAGTCGCGGGCGTCCAGCACGAGGCCATCGGCGGGCACCAGGTTGCCGGCCGACAGTTCGACGACGTCGCCGGGCACCAGCTCGCGCGTCGGCACCACGCGGCGGCGGCCGTCGCGCAGCACCCTCGCCGTCAGTGCCAATCGGCTGCGAAGCTGGGCAACGGCGTTCGAGGCGCGGTATTCCTGCAGAAAGCCCAGCCCACTGCTGCCCAGCACGACGGCAAGGATGATGGCCGCGTCGAGCCAGTCGCGCAGGGCTGCCGACACGACGCCGCCGAAGACCAGGATCAGCACCAGCGGGCTCGTGAACTGCCGCAGCAGCAGGCGCGCGATGCCGACCGCGGGTTCCTCGTCGATGGCGTTGGGGCCCTCCTGCTGCAGGCGCCGCAGCGCCTCGGTCGACGCCAGGCCTTGCGCGCCGCTGCGCAACTCGGCGAGCAACGCGGCCGGGTCGCGGCTCCAGTAAACCGCCTTGTCGGCAACGGTGGGCGGGGTGTCGACGGCCATGGCCCCGACACTCTATCGGTAAGTCGCCAGGTTCATCGTGCAGTCGACCCGTGCGTCCAGGTTGCGCAGCGTGCCCGCCTTTCAGCCGCATTGGCGGCACCCGGCTTTCGTAGCGAACCACGTTCCTCGTCGCCGAATCGAAAGCCACGACCAACGGGGCCAGCGCCAACTGCGGCAGCAGATGGCTCGGGGTGACCGAAAACGACGTGCGGCCTCTGCTCTGCGCGCACCTGCGGATGCCAAAGCCGACGGTCCTCTTGCCAGCCATCACGATCATGCACACCGGGATGCTCTCGCCACGCTCCAGCGCCTGCCGATGCTGCAGGATGAAGCCATGCAGCGACGGTCCGGCGACGACCGGATCGGTCACGTCTTCGGCGGCGGTGGTGACCTTGCCGTGCTCGTCGAGCCGAAACTCGAGATGACGGCCGCCACGGCTGAGCACGACGCTGCCGCTGTAGCCGGGCCTGCCGGTTGGTTGCATCGAAGCGCTGCAAGGCGTACCTGCCCGAGTGCCGGGCCTGCTCGGCGATGACGACGTCACAGCGCGCATCGCGCGTGATGTGGGCCGAAGCCAAGCCCCCGGCCGTCATGGCGAGGCGCCGGCGGTACCGAGCTTCGCAGGGCTGGTGGAGGCGCCGGCGGCAAGAACGGCGACGACGGCAGTGGCCAGGGTCGGAAGGGTGAACGAGCGTGTCATCGCCGAAGGCAGCTTTGCCGGCACCGCCCGGGCGCTGGACATGGTCCCGGCGGCGGCGGCGCGCGCCGATGCAGCGCGGAAGCGCACCTCGGCGCCCGGCGGCTCAACCGCACCACGCGGCGACTAGCCCGGGTATTTCGTCAGTGACAGGTCGGCAGCCTCGTGGCTGAGCCCGTTGTCATAGGTCTCGGACCTCCTGTGACAACCGAGGCCTGCCCATTCCAAACTGTACGAAGGACAAGATCGAGTGTGGGCGTTTCGGTCGGCGCATCATCGAGGCCGACTTCAGTGGCGGGGACTTGGGCAGCGATGGCGGTTGCTGCTGTTGCGCCAGGTTGATCGGCACCTGGAGTTGAGCCGCGCGTCGGCCTCGGCGGCCACCGTCAGCCGCCTGGAGAGTCGGGCCACACGCGCGCAGGCGTGGGCGCTGCACGGCGCGTTGATCGATCAGTTCATCGCCAGCTATATGACCGAGCCCGAGGAACTGGTGTTGGACATCGACGCCTCGGACGCGCCGCCTCACGGCAGTCAGGAACTCTCGCAGTTCCACGCCTTCTACGACTATCACTGCGACCTGCCGCTGCACGTGTTCTGCGGCCAGGCGATGTCGGCGTGCTACTTGAGGCCCAGCAAGATCGACGGGGCCCAGCGCGCCGCAGCGCTGATCGAGCTGCTCGTCACGCGGCTGCGCGAGGCCTGGCCGAGCACGCGCTATATCGTGCGCGCGACTCGGGGTTCTGCCGGCGTCGGCTGCTGCAATGGTGCGAACGCGCGGGGGTGGGCTACGTCATCGGGCTGGCGTGCAGCGCACGGCTGCACGCGGCGGTGGAACTGACCGAGGCGAGCTTGGCCGACGCCTACGGCGCCAGCGGTACCAAGCAGCGGCTGATCGGCGAGTTCAGCTACACGGCCGAGAGCTGGAGCCATGGGCGGTGCGTCATCACGCGGCTGGAGTACGGCAGCCAAGGCACCAACCCGCGCTTCATCGCGACCAACCTGCCGGGCGATGCCGTACAGCTGTACGACCATCTGTACTGCCAGCGCGGCGAGGCCGAGAACCGGATCAAGGAAGCACAGCTGGACCTGTTCGGCACCCGCGCGAGTTGCTCGCGCTACATCGCCAATCCGTTGAAGCTGTTGCTGGCGGCGCTGGCCTACACGCTGATGCAGCGGCTGCGCGCGCTGGCATTGCAGGCCACCAAGTTGGAGCGCGCCACACCATCCGTGTGCGACGACTCAAGATCGGCGCGGCAATCCTGCGCAACACGCGCCGCGTGCGCGTCATTCTCGCCAGCCACCACCCGCTGCGCGATCTGTTCGCTACGGACGCCGCGCGACTGGCCGCGCTCGGTCCCCAAACCTCATGCAGTGCTGTCCCCGGCACTCTGCGCGCGGCGTTGCTCGTAGTCCCGAAGCAGCCACTGGCCGACTTGCCGGCCGCCCAGCTTGATTCGCAGGTACAGGCGCATGGCCTCCGCGTTCAGCTTCTCCTTGAACCTGATCGCTGGGGAATTGAAGTAGTCTGAAATGCTGTAGAAGGTGTGCCGGCCCGCTTGGCGGAGGTGCCGGTAAGCTTTCCACTCTCATGTAAGGCGCAAGGCCTCGCCCCCGGAATACGGGCGCGATGAATGCATCGTAGAGATATGCTTCGCCGGGACCGAGCTCGTAATCGCAGGCTGCGTCGTTCACTTCGTCGAAGTCGGCCCACGCATAGCCAGCGATGTGTGTTCCGTGTTTCAGCACGATGCACAGATGGCCCTTGTCCAGTCGAGCCTGGATGTACTCCTCGGTTCTGGAAACGCAGGCGGCGACCGCGGCGATGTCGGAGGCAACCAGCACGCTGCTCGGGAACTCCGAAGCCAACCCGGGCCAATCGGTCTGATGGGGCCGCACCCCCTCTCGGAAGAGGATGTAGGGATCCAGAGTGAGCCCCACACGGTCGAGGCGTCCGATCACGCGCTGTGCAACCAGTCCGTGCCTGAGATCATTCAGCATTGCATTCATGCGGGAGTTACGCCTGGACCGCTGGAGATCGTAAGGAGACGTCGCGCCGAGCGTCGGGCGCTCTTGATGCGCAGCTTGATCGTCTCGTACGTGGCCGGGAATTTGCCCGCGGCGAGGTGGCCGCTCACCATCGGGATGCGCTCCGGCCACAATTCTTCAATGTACGACCCTGCCTGCGATCCACTTTCCATCTCGTGCGGGTGATGCTCCGCCTGCATGGAGGATTGCAGGAACGCGTATTCCACGAGGTAGCCCGGAGCAAATCTCGCGTAAGTTGGATCGATGCCGATCTTGAACGCGAAGCCGACGCCGTTGATGTTGAAGTTCGAGGTCGACGCGATGACGTTGCCATCCAGGATGAGCTCGCAGAAGAACACGAGCCCGTGCTCGCGGCAGGCCCGCGTCACCTCCCGGAAGAACCGGGTTTGCGCATCCGTGGCCAGGAGCGCCGATGCGCTCTTCCAGCCCATCGCCTCAACGCGCAGGAACGCATCGACCGTACCGTCTGTTACGTCGGGACCCTGCACGACGCGAAACTCCACTTTGCCAAGATCGGCAAGTCTCGCGCGGGCGCGCTGCAGGCGCTTGTGACGTGCACGGGATACGTGGTCGTGCCAGCGCGCATCGCCGCCCAGTCTGACACCCGCGCGCTCGTATCGCGTATCGACGAACCACCTGAGCCCGAGCCTCTGCGCGGCTTCCTGCAGTTGCCGGTAGACGAGCGAATCCTCCCGCAGGTCGATCATTCGCACTGCACGCCAGGAGGTTGCAAAGAGCCCGCCGAGGAAGTGGTCGACGGCCTCGCCATCGATGCCAGCGCGCAGCAGCACGCCGGACTGAGGGCTGTGCTTGGGCTTCACAGTGCTCAAGCGCGGGTAGGGGAAGCGCCAGCTCGGTGCAACCGCGTTGAAGACCCCAAGTGCCAGCAAGGCAGAGCGGTCAGCGTTCCACAGTGCGGCGAGCCGGGGGGCCTTGTCGACTTCGAGGCAAGACACGGCCGGCAGCATGAACTCCGGCATCAGGTAGATGTTGGGCGTGGAGGCGGCGAGGCCGAGCGAGCGCCAATGCGCCGCGAACTCCGGCGTGACTGCATCCATGTCGTACCACTCGAAATGCATGTTCGGTCGACTCCTATGCTGGGGTCCTGCCTTCCGGTTCCCAAGCGGCGGCAGAGGCGGAGCAAGTTCCCGCCGACGCGATTCTCTGCGAGGACATGAGCGGCGAGCGTCCAAGCGACAGGCTGGACGCTGGAATGGGGGGGGCGCGACAGGCGGGACCGATACACGACCGGAAACCACGGGAGCACGCCCGTGTGGGCGCAGCGCGACAGCTTGCGGCGGGCAAGCCGCTGACATGGCGGAGACGGGACTGTGTGCGCCCGTGGAATGTCGCCGACCCGAGCAGCCACCACGCGCCGCAGGATGAGCCGCGGGGCAAGCCACTGTGCGGTCTCGGCTGACGAGACCGACTCTAGTGAATCCGCGCCATGATGCACGCAGCCACATCGCGCACGTAGGGCTCCCGCAACAAGTTCTTCGAATCTCCGGCCAGCGACACGAACTCGATCGGGCCCCGCACGAAGTCCTGCCAGGCCTGCCGCGTCGCTTCGTCGAGCGGCATGTTGTCGGGCGCCAGGACCACTGCGCCGCCCGCATAGGGATCGGGCCGGTAGCCGTGCAACATGACGGCGATCGCACTGGCAGGCTCGCGCAATGCATGCATTAGCGGCCAGCGCCGCGTCAGCCCCCATCGCGAGGCGTGCGACAACAGTGACGTGCGCAGACCCTGCGCCGAATGGATGAGTCGATACCGAATGGAACTCAGCGCGCCACGCAAGGTCTTGCGGCGTGCACGTGCCCACCACGAGGCATATCGGTGCACCATGCCGTCGCCCCGAAGTGTCGGCAGCATGCCTGGCAGAAGGTTGGTCGCAATCAGCAACAGCGCCTCGACGCTCTCACCGCTGCTGCGCAGCTGGCGTGCCATCTCGATCGCCACCCAGCCGCCGAAGCAATAGCCGCCAAGCAGGTAGGGCCCATGCGGCTGCATCTCGCGCACACTGGCGACGTAGGCCGCAGCCATCGCCTCGAGGTCCGTCTCTGGGAGTTCGGCGCCATCCAAGCCCTTGGCCTGCAACCCATAGAACGGTCGCTCTGGCGCGAACTGCCGCGCCAACTCCCGCAGATTGAACACGTGCCCCATGTGGGCGTGTACGCAGAAGAAGGGCCTCTGCGAGCCGCGCGGCTGCAGCGGCACCAGGCTGCCGGGGCCAATCGCACCATCGACGATCCGCGCCAAGGCTTCCACGCTGGTCGCATGCTGGAAGGCGCCCAGGACCAACTCTGACCCTGTGAGCCGGACGAGTTCGAGGCTCACCTCGACCGCTTTGAGCGAATCGCCTCCCAGCTCGAAGAAATCGTCGGTCAGTCCCACCACTGCGACATCCAGTGCCCGGCAGAACACGTCGGCTATCAGCTGTTCGGTCGGGGTTCGCGGCGCAACGCCCGCGCGGGCCGAACCCGTCATGGCCGCGAGTGCCTTGCGGTCAACCTTGCCATTCAAGTCGAGTGGCCAGCGCTCCAGCATCACGAACTGCGATGGCATGGCGTGCTGCGGCAGCGAGTGGGCGCGCAGTGCGTCGCGCAAGCGGTCGGATGAGACGGTCGCGCCGTCGTCGACCACGACGTGGGCCATCAGGCGCGGGCTGGAGGCGGCATCCTCGACGACGGTGGCGATGGCGTCCTTGACGCCTGCACACGTCGCCAGCATGCGTTCGAGCGCACTCAGGTCCACCCACTCCCCGCGCACCTTGGTCAGCAGATCGACCCTGCCATGGCATTGCAGCCGGCCTCGCGCATCGATGCGCCCGAGATCGCGGGTCCGATACATGCGTGTCTTGCCGTCGATCGTCGTGAACGCCGCGTCGGTGAGATCCGGGCGCCGCCAGTAGCCGCGCGCGAGATAGCGGCTGGTGACAACGACTTCGCCCAGTTCGCCGACCGGCACCGGTTGGCCCTGCGCATCGACCACATCGATGCGCATGTCCTCAGTCGAATGGCCCACCGGCACGACCGGCCCGGGCATCGTCGTTCCGTGTTCGATGAAGTACTGTGCCGAGATGCCGGTTTCGGTGGCGCCCAACCCGTTGACCAGGACGCAGCGGGAATCGAAGTGTCGATTGAACACGTCGACATCGATGCCGCGTGCCAGATCGCCTTCCAGCCGTATGACCCGCAGCGACGGGAGCGCGACACCGCAGGACATCAGGTGCCGAAACAGCGACGGGACCGAGTGGTAGATCGTCGGCTTCTGGTCGGCGAGCCAATTCGCCAGCGCCACGGTGCCGCGTGCACGCACGTCGAAGGGCAGTAGCGTCGCACCGTTGAGAAGGGCCGTGAAGATGTTCGAGACGGCGCCGCTGAAGCCACACGATTGCAGCAGCGTGAGCCTGTCTTCGCAGGTGACTTTCAAACTGTTCGAGTAGCGCGCGATGTTGTGCAGCACATTGCGGTGGTCGTCCACCACGCCCTTGGCGGTGCCGGTGCTTCCTGAGGTGTAGTAGATGTACGCGTGCGCGTCCGGAGCGAGACTGTGCACCGGTGGCTGGCCCAGCTGCGGTGCGGTGTCGCCAGCCGGGTCAAGCACCAGCCGATGCTCGCCGCCAATCAGCCGGGCCTGCGACGCGTTGATCCGGTCGGTGAGGATGATCCCGGGATCGGCATCGGCCAGGATCTCGCGCAGGCGCTGACGCGTCAACGCCGTGTCGAGCGGGACATAGATGCCACCGTGCTTGAGCACGCCGAGGATCGACGCAATCTGAGCGATGCCTTGCTCGAACAGGACGGCGACAGTCTCACCGGGGAGGTGTCGATGGGCCGCCAACGCGATCGCGACCCGACCTGAAAGGCGGTCCAGTTCGTCGTAGGTCACGCGCCCCTGTTCCGTCACGACCGCCGGGCGGTCGCCATGACGGCGCACCTGCTCAGCGAAGCGTTGTGGTATCGACTGCTCGATGTCGCTCTTGGCGAAGAGCATTGCCGATCTCTCCCCAATTGAGCCGCCCGCGGCGCAGCGGCGAGATTGTCTCTCGGCCTGTGCGCGGTGGTGGATGAATATGATGCTCGAAACGCGCGCCCGGAGCGTGCCGGCGAGGGCGCCACTGCGTCGGCACCACGCGGCGGCGGCCGTCGCGCAGCACCCTCGCCGTCAATGCCAAACGGCTGCGAAGCTGGGCAACGGCGTTCGAGGCGCGGTATTCCTGCAGAAAGCCCAACCCACTGCTGCCCAGCACGACGGCAAGGATGATGGCCGCGTCGAGCCAGTCGCGCAGGGCTGCCGACACGACGCCGCCGAAGACCAGGATCAGCACCAGCGGGCTCGTGAACTGCCGCAGCAGCAGGCGCGCGATGCCTGCCGCGGGTTCCTCGTCGATGGCGTTGGGGCCCTCCTGCTGCAGGCGCCGCAGCGCCTCGGTCGACGCCAGGCCTTGCGCGCCGCTGCGCAACTCGTCGAGCAACGCGGCCGGGTCGCGGCTCCAGTAAACCGCCTTGTCGGCAACGGTGGGCGGGGTGTCGACGGCCATGGCCCCGACACTCTATCGGTAAGTCGCCAGGTTCATCGTGCAGTCGACCCGTGCGTCCAGGTTGCGCAGCGTGCCCGCCTTTCAGCCGCATTGGCGGCACCCGGCTTTCGTAGCGAACCACGTTCCTCGTCGCCGAATCGAAAGCCACGACCAACGGGGCCAGCGCCAACTGCGGCAGCAGACGGTTCGTCTCCACCGTCGCGGGTGGCCGGCGCGTCCCGGCGACTCGCTGCAACACGACGGCGCGGGCTCCACGCCGCCCGCGCGCGGCTGAAGGAATCTTTAAGGTGTGCTGACGGAAGTCTTAAGAGCGGCCGGGCGACGCCGTTCCTACAGTGGTGGCACGCCGTCGGAAACACCCGGCGGCGACACCGCAACGCAGAGGAACACGATGGACACGCACACCCCCGAACGCACCCTTTCCCCGGTCGCGCCGGTCGCGCCGGTCGCACCGGCCGCCGAGGCCCAAGGCACTACCGCTGGCGCTGGCCGCTACGACATGTACGCCGGCATCCACAAGGCGCTGCGCCTGTTCATGAGCCGCACGCTGTGCAGCGTCGGCAGCACCGATCCCGGCGATGCCGGCGAGTTGGCCGCCACGCTGGGCCAGCTCGAGCGCCTGCTCGGCCTGTGCGAGATGCATCTGAAGCACGAGAACGAGTTCGTGCACCCGGCGCTGGAACGCGCCCGCCCGGGCAGCGCGGCGCGCATCGCCGCCGAGCACGTGCACCACGCCGAGGCCATCGCCGACCTGCGCGACCTCGCCGGCCTGGTGGCCGACAGCAGCGACGGCCAGCGCGCCGCGGCGCTGGGCCGGCTCTACCGCGCGCTCGCGTTGTTCGTCGCCGACAACTTCCAGCACATGCACGTCGAGGAGACGGCGCACAACGCGGTGCTGTGGGCGCATTACAGCGACGACGAGCTGCTGGCGATCGAGCACGCGCTGGTGGCGTCGATCCCGCCGCCCAGCATGTTCGAGGCGCTGCACTGGTTCCTGCCTGCGCTCAGCGCACCCGAGCGCGCCGGCATGCTGGCCGGCATGCAGCAAGGCATGCCGCCCGAGCCCTTCCGCGCCGTGCTCGACATCGCGCAGCGCACGCTGGCGCCGCAGGACCACGCCAAGCTGATGCGCGCGCTCGGCCTGCCCGCCGTGCCCGGGCTGATGACGGCCTGATCAGCGCCCGCGCCTCAGCGCGGCACGTTGACCAGCGCCAGCGGCCGCGTCAGGCACAGCCGGAAGCGGCCGCGGCCGGTCTTTTCCAGCCGCACGCAGGCCTGGCGGTCGATCAGGCGGCGCGTCAGCAGCACCAGGCGCGCCTCGAGGTTGTCGCCGATCTCGGGCAGGCCGATCTCGGGCGCCAGGCGCAGTTCGCGGTTGCTGAACTCGGTGCGGCCGCCCTGCGCGTGGTCACGCAGCAGCTTCCACAGCACCGCGCCGGCCACGCCCTTGATCAGGTAGTCGTCGTCGAGGAACACGCTGCCGTCGACCTCGTAGTGGCGCACGCGCAGCGGCGCCGTCGATGGCGCCGGCTCGGTGCGCGCGGCCGCCGCGGCGGCCGGTGCTTCGTCGTCGGGCACGTCGGCGCAGGCCTGCAGGCTGCGCGCCAGCGCCGCCACCTGCGCGGCCAGCGCCACCAGCGCGTCCTCGTCGTCCCAGCTGAAGCGCATGTCCTGCGGGCTCTCGACGAACAGCACACCGAGCAACTGGCCGCCGCTGGCCAGCGGCACCGCGAGCTGGCTGCCCGGCTCGGCCAGGCCGGGCAACGGGATCTCGCGTTCCAGCAGCTGGCCCGACAGCCCCTCGCGCATGGTGCGGCTGTAGGCGTACTCCA
Source organism: uncultured beta proteobacterium (assembly GCA_963840805.1). Classification (GTDB taxonomy): domain Bacteria; phylum Pseudomonadota; class Gammaproteobacteria; order Burkholderiales; family Burkholderiaceae_C; genus CADEEN01. Next base: position 258,694 of record CAWJAJ010000010.1, read on the forward strand.
GCGTGGCGTGGTTGATGCGGATCGGCGTGCCCATGCGTGCGGCGACACCGACGACGCCCTCGCCGAGCGGGATCTCCGAGCCGGCGCCCGAACGGCCGTAGCCGCGGCTGGCCACGGTGTACAGGCGCTGCCCGGCGGCGTCGAGCATCAGCAGCATTGCATGGCGGATGCCGAACTCGTGCACCACGCCGTCCAGCGTGCCCTCGACCAGGCTGTCGAGGTCGTGGCTGGTGGCCACGCGCTGCGCGCAGCGGCGCAGCGCCGACAGCCGGTTCAGGCCGTCGCCCGGCGGTTCGCGTTGCGGTGCCGCGACCTGCTCGACGCGATCCAGCGCATAGAGGTCGGCGCCGCGCAGCCGGAACACGCCGCTCATGCCGGTGTGCGAGGCGATGCCGGCCAGCTTGGCCTTCATGCGCTCGAACAGCGCCCCCTCGGTCTCGGTGCGCAGGTAGCGCGCGGCGATGCGGTACATCGCGCCATGCCCCGGATGGATCACCAACAGCTCGACCAACGGGTTGGCCAGCACGTTGCGGCGCGTCTTGTTGAAGAACTGGAACGACAGCGCCAGGTGCCGCGCGTCGACGTACTCGACCTGCGAGATGTAGGTCACGTTGGGCGTGCCGTCGGCGCCGCAGGTCGCCATCACGCCGGGGATCGCCCCTTCCAGGCAGGGCCGGATGGCGTCGAGGTCGAGGCCGGGCGGCGGTGCCATCGCGATCAGCCGGCCGGTGCGGCCAGCGGCTCGCCGGCGGCCGGGCCCGGCGTCTGCTCGAAGGCCGCGGCGATCGTGAAATGCACCGCGACCAGCTCGTCGTCGTGGCCGAGGATCGTCTGCGCGACCTCGGCGGCAAAGCCGAGCTGGCCGATCTCGTCGACGAAGCCCTCGACGTAGCGCTCGGCCAGCGCCGCGTCGTCGGGCTCGCACGGCGCCACGGCCGCGTCACCGCCCTTGAGCTGCAGCGTGCGGTTGCTCGACGGCTCGCTGAACACCACCGCGATCTGGCCGTTCTCGCGCAGGTCGTCCAGCACCTGGCGGCTGCTGCCCTGCGGCATCAGCACCGTGACGCGCCGCCGGTCCGCCGACAGGCGGCAGCCGACGGCGCGCATCAGGTGCGGGCCATGCCGCGCATCGCGGCTGCCGACGATGATCGAAACGCGGCGTGCGATCAGCGCGGCCTGCTCGGGGCCGATCGGCGAAGACGGCGGGGCGTTCATCGGCGCAAAGTGTAGTGGCGCGACGAGCGCGCGCCTGCCATGGCCGCAGCCCTGCCCTTGCGGATCGCGCTGCAATGGCGGATCCTGCAGCGCCGTGGCCAGTCCCCCCTCGACGGAGACCGACGATGAGCGAACTGCTGCGCCTGCCCGGCCGAATGAACGACCTCGCTGGCGGCCTGCGCGTGCGCCGCGTGTTGCCCGACGCGAATCGCCGCGCGGTGGGGCCGTTCGTGTTCTTCGATCATTTCGGCCCCGTCACCTTGCCGCCCGAGGTCGACAGCGACGTCGGCCCGCACCCGCACATCGGCCTGGCCACCGTGACCTACCTGTTCGAGGGCAGTTTCATGCACCGCGACAGCCTCGGCACGGTGCAGGCCATCACGCCGGGCGCGATCAACTGGATGACCGCCGGGCGCGGCATCGTGCACAGCGAGCGCGTCCCCGACGACGAGCGGGCAGCGCCGCGTCGCCTGCATGGCCTGCAGCTGTGGGTCGCGCTGCCACCGGCGCTGGAAGCCACCGAGCCGGCCTTTCAGCATGTGCCCGCGGCCGGCCTGCCGACGCTGGCACTGCCGGGCGGCGTGCGGGTGCGCGTGCTGGTGGGCGAGGCCTTCGGTGCGCGCAGCCCGGTGCGCACCGCTTCGCCCACGCTGTACCTGGACCTGCAATTGCCCGCCGGCGCCACCTGGACCCTGCCGCCCCTGGCGGCCGAGATGGCGCTGCTACGGCCCCGAGCATGGGCTCGTCGCCGGCGGCGAGGCCTTGCCCGCGCAGCAGATGGCGGTGCTGCCCGCCGACGCTGGCGTCGACCTCGGCGCCGGCCCGCAGGGCGCGCGCGTGGTGGTCATCGGCGGCGCGCCGCTGGAGCGCCCGGTGCGCATGTGGTGGAACTTCGTGGCCACCGATCGCGAACGGCTGGCCGAAGCCGCACGGCGCTGGTCGGACGGCGGCTTCGCGCCGATCCCCGGCGAGACCACCGGTATCACGGCGCCGCCTTGGCGCGATTGACGCGAGCCGCCGATCCCCTGCGCGCCATGGCGACTCGGCCTTCGTGCGGCCGCCGGCGCGTCGTCGTGCGAGCGGCCGGCGGCGCGCCCGTCACGCCGCCATCGGCACCAGGAAGTCGCGGCTGATGCCCACGCCCAGATCGCCGACGCGGTCGAGGAACTGCGTCAGGTAGGCGTGCAGGCCGGTAGCGAGGATCTCGTCGATGCGGCCGTATTGCAGGTCGCTGCGCAGGCGGCCGGCCCGGCGCAGCGTTTCGGCGCTCTGGTCGTTGGCCACCAGGTCGAGGTTGGCGACCACGTCGTTCAGGCACGCGGCCAACGAGCGCGGCATGTCGGGCCGCAGGATCAGCAGCTCGGCCACCTTCTCGGGCACGATGACGTTGCGGTAGACCTTGCGGTAGATCTCGAAGGCGGAGACGGAGCGCAGGATCGCGCTCCAGTGGTAGAAGTCCACTTCCTGGCCCTCCTTGGTGGGCCCACCGAAGAAGTCGCCGCCGCCCAGGGCCTGGAACTTCACGTCGAGCAGCCGCGCGGTGTTGTCGGCGCGCTCGAGGAAGGTGCCGATGCGCAGGAAATGCAGGGCCTCGTCCTGCAGCATGGTGCCGACCGTCACGCCGCGCGACAGGTGCGAACGGGTCTTCACGCGCTCGAGCACCGGCCCCGGGTCGCGCAACGTGGAGTCGGCGCGCAGCAGCTTGTTGAACTCGAGCCAGGTCTGGTTCTGCGTCTCCCAGACCTCGGTGGTCAGCGCGCCCCGCACCGCGCGGGCGTTCTCGCGTGCCGCGCGCACGCAGGACAGGATCGACGACGGGTTGCTCTCGTCGCGGATCATGAAGTCCATGACGTTGCGCGCGCTGACTTCGCTGTAGCGCTGCGCGAAGCTGTGCGTCAGCTCGCTGATCGACAGCAGCCCGCGCCAGCCCTGCTCGGCGGCGTCCTGCGATTGCGGCAGCAGCGACATCTCGTAGCTGACGCCCAGCATGCGGGCGGTGTTCTCGGCGCGCTCCATGTAGCGCGCCATCCAGAAGAGGTAGTCAGCGGTTCTCGAGAGCATCGTGTTTCTCCTGCGCGGCAGCCATCGGCGTCAGACCTCCAGCACCCAGGTGTCCTTGGTGCCGCCGCCCTGCGACGAGTTGACGACCAGCGAGCCCTCCTTCAGCGCCACGCGCGTCAGGCCGCCGGGCACCATCTGCACGCTCTTGCCCGACAGCACGAAGGGCCGCAGGTCGATGTGGCGCGGCGCGATGCCGGCTTCGACGAAGGTCGGGCAGGTGGACAGGCTGAGCGTGGGCTGGGCGACGTAGTTGGCCGGGTTGGCCAGCAGCGCCTGGCGGAAGGCCTCGATCTCGGCCTTCGTCGCCGCCGGGCCCACCAGCATGCCGTAGCCGCCGGCGCCGTGCACCTCCTTGACCACCAGTTCGGCCAGATGGTCGAGCACGTACTTCAGGTCGTCGGCCTGCCGGCACAGCCAGGTCGGCACGTTCTCGAGCAGCGGCTTCTCGCCGAGGTAGAACTCGATCATCTTCGGCACGTAGGGGTAGAGGCTCTTGTCGTCGGCAATGCCGGTGCCGATGGCGTTGCACAGCGCGATGTTGCCGGCGCGGTAGACGTCGAGCAGGCCGGCACAGCCCAGCGTGCTGTCGGCGCGGAAGGCCCGCGGGTCGAGAAAGTCGTCGTCGACGCGCCGGTAGATCACGTCGACGCGCCGCGGGCCCTGCGTGGTGCGCATGTAGACGAAGCCCTCGCGCACGAACAGGTCCTGGCCCTCGACCAGCTCGACGCCCATCTGCTGGGCCAGGAAGGCATGCTCGAAGTAGGCGCTGTTGTACATGCCCGGCGTCAGCACCACCACCGCGGGTTCGTTGACGCCGGGCGGCGCCACGTCGCGCAGCGTCTCGAGCAGCAGATCGGGGTAATGCGCCACCGGCGCCACGCGGTGCATCGCGAACAGCTCGGGGAACAGCCGCATCATCATCTTGCGGTTCTCGAGCATGTAGCTCACGCCGCTGGGCACGCGCAGGTTGTCCTCCAGCACGTAGTAGGTGCCGCTGCCGTCGGCATTGGCGGCGCGCACGATGTCGATGCCGGCGATATGCGAATACACCTGCCCGGGCACGTCGACGCCGGCCATCTCGGCACGGTACTGGCTGTTGTTCAGCACCTGCTCGGCCGGCACGATGCCGGCCTTCAGGATCGCCTGCTCGTGGTAGACGTCGTGGATGAAGCGGTTCAGCGCGGTCACGCGCTGCCGCAGGCCGGCCTCCATGTCGTGCCACTCGCGCTGGGCGATGACGCGCGGGATCAGGTCGAACGGAATCAGGCGCTCGGTGCCCGAACCGTCTTCGTCCTTCGCGCCGTAGACCGCGAAGGTGATGCCGACACGGCGGAAGATCACCTCCGCCTCTTCGCGGCGGCTGCGCATCGACTCGGCCGGCTGCTCGGCCAGCCAGCGCGCATAGGTGCGGTAGTGCTCGCGCACGACCTCGGGTGCACCGTGCATCTCGTCGAATCTGGGCGTCATGGGTGCTGCTCCTCGCAAGTCCTTTGCCACCTTGGCTTCAAGCGATGCGCCGGGTGCGCACCTGCACCGCCAACCGGTGCGCGCCGCCGCCCCGGATGACGCCGCGCAGCGGCGTCACGTCGCCGTAATCGCGCCCGACCGCGAGCCGCACGTGGCCCGTCGAGGGCCGCACGTTGTTCGTCGGGTCGAGTTCGAGCCACTGCGCGGGCGTGCCGTCGGCCATCGGGCACCAGACCGCCAGCCACGCATGCGACGCGTCGGCGCCCACCATTGGTGCGGCCTGCGCACCATCGTCGGGCGATCGGGTCAACAGATAGCCGCTGACATAGCGCGCGGCCAGGCCGACGCTGCGCAGCGCACCGAGCATCAGGTGCGCGAAGTCCTGGCACACGCCTTCGCGCGCCGCGAACACCTCGGCCAGCGGCGTGTCGACCGTCGGTGCTGGCACTGCGGTAGGCAAAGCCGGCATGCACCCGCGCCATCAGCTCGATCGCCGCCAGCGCCACCGGCCGGCCGGGCGTGAACGATGGCAGCGCCCAATGCTGCAGTTCGGGCAGGCTGCGGCACGTACGGCGAGGCGAAGACGAATTCTGCTGGCCGGCTCGTAAGGTGCCGCGGCGGTGTAGCGCAGGCGCTCGCGCACCTGCTCCCACGGCTGCGTCGCCGCGGCGTCGAAGTCGGCAGCGCACTGCACGCGCACCTGGCTCGTCGCGCAGACCCGCATCTCGCGGTGCGGCACGGTCACGTTGAAGCAGCGGCGCCGGTTGCCGAGCGCATCGGTGTCGCTGCGCTGGTGCGATGGCGGCGGCACGACGTCGATATCGAACCGCGCGACGTGTTGGCGCTCGTCGTCGATCGGCTGCAGGTAAGCCAGCAGGTAGGCCAGGTCGACCGGCGCCGCGTAGCGGTACGTCGTCACGTGCTCGACTTCGAGCCAGGTCGGTGCGCACGGCGGGTCGGTCATCGGTTCAGACCCGCTGCAGTCCGTCGCCGCCGTCGGCATGGGCGAAGTAGCGCTGGCCGATCGCGTCGCTGAGGCGTGAGGCACTGCCTTGCAGGTCGTGCGCCGCCTGCGCCAGGCGCTGTTTGAGCCGCTCGTCGTCGCCGCCGGCCAGTGCGCCCAGTTCGGCCAGCGTGAGCCCGGCCCCCAGTGCCGGCAGCAACTCGCGCAACGGGCTGCGCCGACGCATCGCTGGCCGGCAGCTTGCCGATCTCGGTGCGCAGGCGCCGCAAGGTGCCGGCGAACGCGCGCGGGTTGGCTTCGTCGAGCACCAGCAGGTCGGCCAGCGCGAGCAGGTCTTCGTGGCGCTGGTAGCGGGCGCGGAAGGTGATGCTGCTGTCGAACAACTCGAGCAGCAGTTCGGTGGCCGCGTCCGAGCCGCCGCGCGGATCGAGCGCATCGAGCAATGTCGCCAGCGTGCGCGGCCATGCCGGCCAGGCGTTCGATCAGGCGGCCCACCGACAGCAGGCGCCAGCCGTGGTCGCGCGTCATGCGGTCGGTCTGCGCGCCGGTCACGGCCGCCAACTGCACGGTCAGTCGCTGCAGCGCCGGCAACACCTGCGCCAGCGCTCGGCACGCCGGCGCCGCCGGCGGTGCACGCGTCGAGGGCGCCGGCGAAGTCGTCGCCCATGCGCCGCACCAGCCCCGCCTGCTCGGACGACAGGCGATCGCGCAAGGCGCCGGCCGCGCGCGCCAGCGCCTGCAGGTTGAAGCCGATGCCGCCCTGGCGGTCCTGCAGGCCGGCGAGCAGGCTGCGCTCGAACAGCCGCGCGGCGAGCGCTCGGCGCCCGGCGTGCCGGCGCTGACCAGGGCATGGGCCCCGGCCAGCCCGGACAAGGCGGCGAGCAGCGCGGCGGGCACCTCGTCGTCGCCGTCGATCAGCTCGAGCGCCGCGCGCGCCAGGCGAACGGCCTGCTCGGTGCGCTCGGTGTAGCGGCCGAGCCAGAACAGGTTTTCGCCGGTGCGGCTGGCGACCGGCGGCCGCCGCGCGGCCAGTCGTCCGCGCCGTCAGGCGCTGCGGCAGCATCGAGAAGGTGTCGACCGGGCCGTCGGTCAGCACCCAGGTGTCCAGGCTGGTGCCGCCTTGCTGCATCGACACCGACAACGGTGCACTGCGTGGCCACCCGCGTCAGGCCGCCGGGCAGCACGTGCCAGCGGTCGGCGGCATCGGCGATGGCATACACGCGCAACAGCGCGGGCCGCGCCGCCAGCTCGCCGTCGGGCCGCGCCAGCGCCGCCCGCGACGGCGCCAGGTGGCCCTGGCACGGTCCAGGCGTCGGGATCGGCCTCGATGCGGCGCTGCATGACGTCGACCTCGTGCGCCGCGATGCGCCGCGCACCGTCGCCGCTGCCCGGAAAGGCCGGCCGCAGCACGCGTGCCGACGAGATCGTCGCGCACCGCCGCCCAGGCGGCCGCCTCGCCGCACCACCAGGTCGGCAACGACGGCAACGCCAGTTCCTCGCCGAGCAGGCGCCTGCGCGATGCCGGGCAGGAAGCCCTGCACCGCCGGCGATTCGAGGAAGCCGCTGCCCAGGGCATTGGCCAGCACCAGGTTCTGCGCGCGCAGCACCTGCACCAGGCCCGGCACGCCGAGCGCCGAATCGGGGCGCAGCTCGAGCGGATCGCAGTAGTCGTCGTCCAGGCGGCGCAACAGCGCGTGCACCGGCTGCAGGCCTTCGACGGTCTGCAGGAACAGGCGCTCGCCGCGCACCGTCAGGTCGGCCGCCTTCGACCAGCGGCAGGCCCAGGTAGCGCGCCAGGTAGGCGTGCTCGAAATAGGTTTCGCTGTAGGGCCCCGGCGTCAGCAGCACGACGCGCGGCGCCGCGCCGTCGCCCAGGCGCACCGCGACGTCGCCGGCCTGCTGCTGCACGGTGTCGAGCAGGCGCCGGTAGCTCGAGGCGATGTGCTGCACGTGCAGCTCGCGAAAGGCCTCCGGGGAACAGCCGCGAGACGATCAGCCGGTTGTGCAGCACATAGCCCAGGCCCGACGGCGACTGCGTGCGCTGCGAGATCACCCACCAGCGGCCGTCGGGGCCGCGCGCCAGGTCGAAGGCGACGATGTGCAGGTGCATGCCGCCGACCGGCGCCACGCCGTGCAGCGGCCGCAGGTAACCGCTGTGGCGACAGCACCAGCGCCGGTGGCAGCAGCGCCTCGTGCAGCAGGCGCTGCGGCGCCATAGACATCGGCCAGCATGCGGCCTGAGCAGCCGCGCGCGCTGCACCACGCCGTGTTCGATGCCGGCCCAGTCCTGCGGCATCGACGATCAGCGGCAGCGGCTCGAGCGACCAGGGCCGCGTCGCGGCCGCCGCCGCCGTGCCGCGCCTCGGCGGAAGACAGTTGTGCGTGACGCCGTCGGCGCGGATCTGCTGCGCGACTGCTCGGCGCGGTGGCGCGCGAAGGCGTCGGCCAGCGTCGCCACGCCAGCGACGGCGGCGTAGTCGAGGAAGCGCTGCCACGCCGGCCGCAGCGCGCCGTCGGCCATGGCGCAGTTCGTCCCAGCATTCGGCGCCGCGGCCGGCTGCGGCGCGGCTTCGAACGCGCCGCACGCCGGCAGCACGGCGCGTCTGCGGGACGGCAGCAACGCTGGGACAAGGTCGGCGCACGGTCAGGGCATCGGTCGGACGGCCACGTTAGCGCGAGCCGCAGGTCGAGCGTGAACGGGAATTCCCGGCTCGGCTCGCGCCGGCTCGACCGATCATCTGGCCCGGGCGTGTGGCCGAAGCGGAAGAAGCGCGCCAGGCGCCGGCTTTCCGCCGTGTAGGCGTTGACCGGAAAGTCCTCGTGGCTCAGGCCGCCCGGGTGCGCCACGTGGTAGCGGCAGCCGCCCATCGAACGCTGCAGCCAGCGGTCGACGATGTCGAAGGTCAGCGGCGCATGCACGCCGATGGTCGGGTGCAGCGCCGACGGCGGCTGCCAGGCGCGGTAGCGCACGCCGCAGACGAATTCGCCGACGCGGCCGGTGGGCTGCAGCGGCAGCGCCCGGCCGTTGGCGGTGACGACGTGGCGGTTGTCGTTCAGGCCGGTGACCTTGACCTCCAGCCGCTCGAGCGACGAATCGACGTAGCGCGCGGTGCCGCCCGGCGCGCCCTCTTCGCCCATCACGTGCCAGGGCTCGAGCGCGGTGCGCAGGCTCAAGCTCGATGCCCATCGTGCGCCACCTCGCCGATCAGCGGGAAGCGGAACTCCAGGTGCGGCGCGAACCAGGCATCGTCGAAGGCATAGCCGGCGCCGCGCAGCTCGGCCATCACGTCGTCGAAGTCCATCTGCACGAAGGTCGGCAGCATGAAGCGGTCGTGCAGCCCCGTGCCCCAGCGCGTCAGGCGCGTGCTGCCGCGGCCGCGGTAGGGCTCGCGCCAGAACCAGGCCACCAGCGCGCGCAGCAGCAGTTGCTGCGCCAGGCTCATGCGCGCATGCGGCGGCATCTCGAAGGCGCGCAACTCGAGCAGGCCGAGCCGCCCGGTCGGGCCGTCGGGCGAGTACAGCTTGTCGATGCAGAACTCGCTGCGGTGGGTGTTGCCGGTGACGTCGATCAGCAGGTTGCGCAGGCTGCGGTCGACCAGCCACGGCCGGACACCGGGCCCTGCCGGCCTGTGCAGCGCCATCTGGCGCTCGAGCTCGGCCAGCGCGATCTCGACCTCGTAGACCTGGTCGTTGCGCGCCTCGTCGATGCGCGGCGCCTGGCTGGTCGGGCCGATGAACATGCCCGAGAACAGGTAGCTCAGGCTCGGGTGGTTGTGCCAGTAGGTCAGCAGGCTGGCCAGCAGATCGGGCCGGCGCAGGAACGGGCTGTCGGCCGGCGTGGCGCCGCCGAGCACGAAGTGGTTGCCGCCGCCGGTGCCGGTGTGGCGGCCGTCGAGCATGAACTTCTCGGTCGACAGCCGCGTGCGGTGCGCCGCGTCGTAGAGGAACTCGGTGTGGTCGACCAGTTGCTCCCAGCTCGACGCCGGGTGGATGTTGACTTCGATCACGCCCGGGTCGGGCGTCACCTGCAGCAGCTTCAGGCGCGGGTCGCGCGGCGGCGGGTAGCCTTCGAGCACCACCTTCACGCCCTGCGCAGCGGCCGTGGCCTCGACCGCGGCCAGCAGTTCGAGGTAATCCTCGAGGTGCTTCAGCGGCGGCAGGAAGACATACAGCACGCCGCTCTTGCCGCCCGACTGCTTCGCTGCCTCGGCCTTCGGGGCCGTTGGCGCGCTGCGGGTCGCGCACCTCGACGCACAGCGCGGTGCGCGTCAGCCAGCCGGCCGACTCGTGCCGCGCCGGCATCGTGTCGGCAGGCCGCGGGTGCGGGCGGTCTCGGGCCAGGTGCGGGCCCGTGCCGCGGCCCGGCCGCCGCCAGCGTGCCGCATCGTCGCCGCGGCCAGGGCTGCGCCTGCACGGCCACGCTGCCGCCTTCGGCAAAGCCGCCGCCGGCGTGGTGCGCGTCGTAGCCGGGCCGGCCGACGGGCTGCGTGCCGCAGCGCCGCCGCCGCGGGCAGCGGCGCCGACGCGGCGCAACGGGTCCTGCGCGATCACGTCCTGGCGCTCGCCGGGCTGCGGCCCAGGGCAGCGAATCCAGCGGCAGCCGGTAGCCCATCGGCGAATCGCCCGGCATCAGGTACAGCCGCTCGTCGCGCAGGAACCAGGGGCCGGTGATCCAGCGTCGGGCCGGCGGTGGCCGGTGTGCCATTCGCGCTTCAGCGGCAGCAGGTAGCCGACGACGCTGTCCAGCCCCTGCGCGAAGATGCGGCGCAGGCGCGCGCGCTCGAGTTCGTCGTCGAGCTTCGACTCGAAGGGGTCGACGTTCACCGGCAGCCGGCGCTCGCGCCACAGGTAGTACCAGGTGTCTTCATAGCCGGGCTGGACGTACTTCGGCGTCCAGGCCCAGCCGCGTCGGTCAGCCCGGTCATGAAGCGCTGCGCATCGTCGGTGGTGTAGCGGTGGGTGTCGCGCTCGTCGGCGAACAGCGCCGGGTCGTGCCAGCACGGCTGGCCGTCGGCGCGCCAGCCGATCGACAGCGCCCAGCGCGGCAGCTGCTCGCCCGGGTACCACTTGCCCTGGCCGAAGTGCAGGAAGCCGCCCTGGCCGTACTTGGCCATCAGCCGGTGCACCAGCTCGGTGGCGAAGCCGCGCTTGGTGGGGCCCAGCGCGTCGATGTTCCACTCGGCACCGTCGCGGTCGTCGACCGAGACGAAGGTCGGCTCGCCGCCCATCGTCAGGCGCACGTCCTGGCGCTGCCAGGTCGGCGTCGACCTGCTGGCCCAGCGCCAGCATCGCCTGCCACTGCGCGTCGGTGTAGGGCAGGGTCACGCGCGGCGCATTCGTAGATGCGCGTGATCTGCATGTGGTGCTCGAACGCGACCTCGCAGTCGTCGACCGCGCCGCTCACCGGCGCCGCGGTCGAGGGCTCGGGCGTGCAGGCCACGGGGATGTGGCCCTCGCCGGCCATCAGGCCCGAGGTCGGGTCCAGGCCGACCCAGCCGGCGCCGGGCAGGAACACCTCGCACCAGGCGTGCAGGTCGGTGAAGTCGACCTCGGTGCCCGACGGGCCGTCGAGCGACTTGACGTCGGGCTTGAGCTGGATCAGGTAGCCCGAGACGAAGCGCGCCGCCAGCCCGAGGTGGCGCAGCGCCTGCACCAGCAGCCAGCCGGTGTCGCGGCACGAGCCCGAGGCGTTGGTCGAGCGTGACCTCGGGCGTCTGCACGCCGGGCTCCATGCGGATCAGGTAGCGGATCTCGCGCTGCAGCCGCTGGTTGATGCCGACCAGGAAGTCGATCGTGCGCTGTTCGTCGCGCGCGATGCTGTCGACGAAGGCCTTGAAGCGCGGCGTCGACGCGCCCTTGCGCCAGGTAGGGCGCGAGATCGTGCTTCAGCTCGGGGGCGTAGTCGAACGGATAGGTTTCGGCCTCGGGCTCGAGGAAGAAGTCGAACGGGTTGTAGACCGCCATGTCGGCCACCAGGTCGACCGTGACCTTGAACTCGGTCGTCTTCTCGGGAAAGACCAGCCGCGCCAGGTGGTTGGCGAACGGGTCCTGCTGCCAGTTGATGAAGTGCTCCGCCGGCTCGATGCGCAGCGAATAGGCCAGGATCGGCGTGCGGCAATGCGGCGCCGGCCGCAGCCGCACCACCTGCGGCGACAGCCCGACGCGGCGGTCGTAGCGGTAGTGCGTGACGTGGTTCAGCGCGACGTGGATGGCCAAGGGGAATGTCTCCGGGCGGTGGAAAAAGCTCGGCGGGTCGCAATATTCGCGCCATCGCCACGGCGTGAATGGTGCCAGCAACGGGAGGCGGCGGCCATTCGCGCCCGAAAACGGCTCGCACGCGCGACAGGAAGGACGGCCCGGAAGGGCAGCCTCGATCGGTCGCGAGCCGACCCAGACGCGCGGCTCACCAACGGCCGCCGCGTCGGGGACGGCGCCGCGTCGGCGTCGTGCAGCGCCGCACAGTGCGCGCCACGCGCGCAGGCTGACGGCATCGGTTCAGGAGCCCTTGCGTAGGACATTCACTACGCCGACGCGCGACCGGGGCCGCTGCCCGTATCGACCGCCGGCGCCCACACTGGACGCCCTGCGACAGCCAGTCGACGACACGTGCCGGACCCGGGACGCGCGAATATCCAATGACTCATACCCTGACCGCCGACCGATTCACTGCCGCGCCGCCTCGCCTATGAACAAAGTACGCATCGAACTCCAGGTCGAGCTGAACTACGACGTCGGTGAGCACGGCGCCGATTTCATCTTCAATATCCAGGCCGCGCGCACGGCGTGCCAGACCATCGCGGACGAAAGCCTGCACCTGAGCCAGGACGTGCCCACGCTGCAGCACACCGACGCCATCACCGGCAATCGCACGCTGCGCCTGCAAGCCCGGCCCGGCCCGCTGCGGGTGGCCTACGCGGCCACGGTGGACCTGCAGCATCACAGCGCCGATCCGGCACAGCTGGCCGAGGTGCCGGTGGCGCAGCTGCCCGCCGAGGCGCTGGGTTATCTCTACCCGAGCCGCTACTGCCAGTCGGACCGCCTGGTCAAACTCGCGATCAACGCGTTCGGCCAGCTTTGGCAGGGGCACGGCCGGGTTCAGGCGATCCAGCAGTGGGTGCGCGAGCACGTCACTTTCACTTCGAATACCTCGAACTCCAATACGTCGGCGGTCGACACGTTGATCGAGCAGGTCGGCGTCTGCCGCGACTTCGCGCACCTGATGATCGCGCTGTGCCGCGCGGTCAATATCCCGGCGCGCTTTGCCAGCGGCACCGACTATGGCGCCGACCCGGCGCTGGGGCCGCCCGACTTCCATGCCTACGTCGAGGTCTACGTCGGCGACCGCTGGTACATCTTCGAGCCCTCGGGCACCGCGATTCCGATGGGACTGGTACGCCTGGGCACCGGGCGCGATGCCGCCGACGTGGCCTTCGCCACCATCTTCGGCAGCGTGACGTCGCAGGCCCCACGGATCCACACCCTGGCCGTCGACGATGCGTCGCGCCACATGGTGCTGCCGCGGCATGTCGGCCATGCGCTGTCGACGGACAGCGCAACGGGAGTCATCTCGGCCCGGTCATCGGTGCCGTGAGCGTTCGCGCCCCTCGGCAACGCTCGCTGTAGGTGCCGCCCTACAGCGGACACACCGCTGGTCCGATGGCGCGAGTGCGGCCGCACGGCCACCATGCCTTCATTCACCCCCACACCCGCGGACTGCAACGAAGGACGTGCCATGCACCCCCCTGACGCCTCGAGCACTTTGAACGGGCAAGCCCCGCCGCGGTGGCAACGAGCGCTGACCGGGCGGCGCCCGCCCCTCTGGGCCGCCATCGTCGCTGCGCCCCTGGCGCTCGGCATGCTGCTGGCGTTCGAAGAGGTCGTCGCCCGATCCGTGGCGCAAGGCGCGCTTCGGCGTCAGGCGATGGATGCGCGCGCCGAAGGCACCTGGCGCTGCAAGCTGTTGCACGACGCCCGCGCGCGGGGCCAGTGCCTGGCGCGGGTGGATGCCGAATGACCCCCTGCGTCGCCGCGCGCCAGGCAAGCGCGAATTCTGAAACCCCATGGAGCAATGAATGAATACCACTCGACATCACGTTGCGCGCCCGACCTGGGTGCTGGTCATGCTGCTGGCTGCGCTGGGCTCCTCGACGGCACTGGCGGCAGGCAAGGCCGTCGCGCTCGACCCGAAGGTGCGTTACCAGCGCGAGAGTGCCGCCTGCACGAGCATTCGATCCTTCGATGACCGCGCCAACTGCCTGAGCGAAGCCAGCACGCGATACGCCGCCACCCAACCGACGCCCGCGACCGAACAACCGGACATCCTGAAGCGCAATGCGCTGGTGCGCTGCGAGCCACTGCCCGAATCGGAGCGCAAGGACTGCGTGGCGCGCATGCAGGGCCAGGGCACGACCCAAGGCAGCGTGGCCGGTGGCGGCATCTACCGCGAACTGGTGACGCGCGAGGTCGGTCTGCCGGTGGCGCCGCCGGCCGCGCCCACGCCGCTGCCCGCGGCGCCCCAGTAGCGCCTGCGCGGCTGCGGCGCACGCTCCCGCCATCGGCGGTGTCGCCGGTGCCGTGCTCGCCGGCGGCAGCAGCGTCGGCACCGTCGGCGGCGTGATCGGCAACCAGGTCGATCCCGCCAAGAAGTAGCCGCAGCCATCGGCGATGCCAGCCTGAAGGTCGAGGGCGCCGGCGCAACCGACAGTCTTTGCGGCCTTGTCCTACACACGCAGGCGCATCGCGCCGATGGCTGCATCGAGCCGCCGTTTCTACAGTCCATCCATCGGCCCATTGCACGTGAGCAACGAACCCGCCGACTGATCCCGCGCCGTTTTCCTTGCCCATGGGTGGTGGGGCTCATCACCACCCGTCCAGACGGAGCGCTCGATCCGAGCACCGTCTCATTCCCAGGAGATTCATCATGTTCATTCGCACCACGCTCGCCGCCACCATTGCCGCCGTCGCCCTGCTCACCGCCACCGGCTGCGCCGTCACGCGCGGCCAGGAAACCGTGGGCGCCTACGTCGACGACACGGCGATCACGACCGCGGTGAAGTCGCACTTCCTCGAGAACAAGGAAGTCGACGGCACGAGCATCCGCGTCGAGACCCTGAACGGCACCGTCATGCTGTCCGGCTTCGCCAAGAGTGCGACCGAGAAGAGCACCGCCGAGTCCATCGCCAGGAACACCAAGGGTGTGAAGGCCGTCAAGAACGAAATCGCGGTCCGTCCGTAACCCTTCGACAGCGCCGTTCAATCGGGCATCGGTCGATGGTGCCAGTAGCGGGCCGCAGCGTCGCGTTCGCAGCGCGCAGCGGCGATGTTGTCGGTGGATGACCATTGCCAGGCGCCGCAGCCATCGCTGCGCGCCACGGCAACGGCACGCTCGGCGTAACGCGACAGGACCGTCGCGGCCGGATGGCCGAAACGGTTGCGGTAGCCGGCCTGCATCACCGCCGTCGACGGCGCCGCGGCGTCAAGGAACTCGGCGCTCGACGAGGTCTTGCTGCCATGGTGCGGCACGACGAGCACGCGGCTGCGCAGCGCCGCCGCATCGCTGCGCACCAGGCGCTGCTCCTGCTCGGCCTCGATGTCCCCCGTCAGCAGCACGCGTTGGCCGGCGGCATCGGTGACCTGCAGCACGCAACTCAGGGCGTTGGGCTTCAGGCCCGGGCGTTCGTAATCGGCGGCCAGCGGATGCAGCACCGCGAAGTCCACGCCATCCCACGACCAGCGCTGGCCGGCCTCGCAGCGGGTGTGCGGCACAGCGCCGGCGTGCAGCACATGCGCCGGATCGAGCGACGACCACACCGCCGCCACCGGCAACGCGGCCAGCAGCGCGGCCGCGCCGCCGACATGGTCGGTGTCGCGGTGGCTGAGCATCAGCAAATCGATGCCGCGCGTCGCCTCGGCGCGCAGCAAGGGCAGCAACACCCGGGTGCCCGCCTCGCTGTCGCGCGAGTACGCGGGCCCGGCGTCGTGCAGCAACAGATGGCTGCGTGTGCGCACCATCACCGCGCTGCCCTGGCCGACGTCGAGCACCGTGACCTGCATCGAGCCGTCGGGCGGCCGAAGCGGCGCCGGCACGAACAGCGGCAGCATCAGCGGCACGGCGACGGCGCGCAGCCGCCAGGGCAACGGCGCCACCAGCAGCAGCGCGCCGAGCAGCCCGGCCAGTTGCGCCCAAAGCGGCGCCGCGCCGGCCGTCCACACCGCCCACGGCCAGGCCGCCAACGCGCCCAGGCACTGCGCCAGCCCCTGCACCAGCCACGCGCCGGCCTGCCACAACGGCGGCACCAGAACACCGAGCAAGGCCAGCGGCGTGATCAGCAGCGTGACCAGCGGGATCGCCACCAGGTTCGCGACGAAGCCCACCACCGAAACCTGCTGAAAGAACACCAGCGTCAGCGGCGCCAGCCCGAGCGTGGCGACGACCTGGGTGTGCAGGCCATGGCGCAGCGCCTGCACGACGGCCCCGCGCCGGCCCGCCGGTGCGGCAACCCCCTGCTGGGCGGGTACCGACGCCAGCAGCAGGCCGACCGCGGCGAACGACAACCAGAAACCCGGCTGCAGCAGCGCCCACGGATCGATCACGGTCACCACCAGCGCCGCGGCCAGCAGTACCAGCGGCCACGGCCATCGCACGCCGAGCGACGCCAGCAGCGCGGCCGTGGCCAGCATCCACACCGTGCGCTGCGCCGGCACGCCCCAGCCGGCGAGCAGCGCATACAGCGCGGCACAGGCAACGCCGCCCCAGCGCGCGGCGGTGCCTGCGGGCACGCGCAGCATCGCGCGCTCGCTGCGCCGCCACAGCGCACCGACCAGCGCGCCGGCCAGCCACGCGAACATCGTCACGTGCAGGCCGCTGATGCTGACCAGGTGCGCGATGCCGGTGGCGCGGAACAGTTCCCAGTCGCTGCGCTCGATGGCGCCCTGATCGCCGACCGCCAGCGCCGCCAGCACGCCGGCGGCCCGTGGGTCCGCCACCCGCAGCGCAATGGCATCGCGCACCTGCTGGCGCAGCCGCTCGACGCGATGGCCGGCACTGTCGTGCAGACGTTCGGCCGGCGTTTGCTCGTTCGCGCGCACATAGCCGGTGGCGCGGATGCCCTGCTCGAACAACCACAACTCGAAGTCGAAGCCGTGCGGGTTGAGCGTGCCGTGCGGGTGCTTCAGGCGCACCGTGAAGCGCCAGCGCTGCCCCGCGCGCAGCGCCTCGAACGGCGCGGCGATCAGCGTGTCCTCGTGCCAACCACGGTACCAGCCGAGCGAGATGCGCGCAGGCACCGCCGCCGGGCGGCCGTCGTGCGTGGCCTGCTCGACCTCGAACGTGAAACGCACGCCATCGGCGAGTTGCCGCGGCAGTTCGGCGACGACGCCGCTGACGACGATGTCCTGGCCTTCGAGCGCCGTCGGCAGGGCATCGGCGAGCCGTGACCCCGCGCGCAAGCCCGTGATGGCGAACAGCGCAGCGGCGAGGCCGAAAAGCAGGGCCAGCGGGCGCACTCGCGTGCGCAAACATGCCAGCGCCAGCAGGCCCGTCGCCAGCATCAGCAGCACCGCATAGGCCGCGGGGGGCCACAAGGCCGCCTGCTGCAGCTGCAGCGCGGCCCCGGCCATGCCGGCCAGCGTGAACGCAGCCGCGTGCAGCCCCCACGCTTCTTGGCCTCCCATGACGCAGTGTAGGATCGTCGCGGACCCTCAACGCCCCCGTGCCGACACCATGACCACCGTCGCCGAACGCCTGCATTCGCTGGGCATCACGTTGCCGCCGCTGGCGGTCCCCGCCGCCGCCTACGTGCCCTTCGTGCGCAGCGGCAACCTGGTATTTCTCTCGGGCCATATCGCCAAGAAGGACGGCAAGCCCTGGGTCGGCCAGCTCGGCCTGACGATGGGTACCGCGGAGGGGCAAGCCGCGGCCCGTGCGATCGCGATCGATCTGCTCGGCACCTTGGCCGCCGCCTGCGGCGGCGACCTCGGCCGCGTGCGGCGCATCGTCAAGGTCATGAGCCTGGTCAACAGCACGCCGACGTTCACCGAACAGCACCTGGTGACCAACGGTTGCTCGAACCTGCTCGGCGAGGTCTTCGGGCCGGAGATCGGGGCGCACGCACGCAGTGCCTTCGGCGTGGCGCAGATCCCGCTCGGCGCCTGCGTCGAGATCGAGCTGATCGCGGAAATCGCATGAGCCTCGCACGCATTTCCACCAGTGCGACGCTGCTGGCCATGGCGACGATTTCTCTGGGCGCCGTCGCCCTGGCATTGATCACGCAGCACGTGTTCGAGATGCAGCCCTGCCCGTGGTGCGTGCTGCAACGCCTGGAGTTCGTCGTGATCGGCATCGTCGCCCTGCTGGCGCTGATGTCGCGATCCGAACGCGGCATGCGCGTCGCGACCGTGGGCATCGTCGCGCTGTCCGGCGTCGGCATCGCCACCGCACTGTGGCACTACTTCGTCGCCGCGGTGAGCACCTCGTGCGACCGCACGCTGGCCGACCGCATCATGGCCGCGAGCGGGCTCGACGGCCTGCTGCCCGAGGTCTTCCAGGCCCGCGTCTCGTGCGCCGAGGCGTCGGTGACGCTGCTCGGCCTGCCCTACGTGTTCTGGAGCTTCGCTGTGTTCGTCGCGCTCGAGGCAGCGGCGCTGTGGCTGCTGCTGAGATCCACCGCTAGCGCAGGCTCGCGTTGATCTTCTCCAGCGCCGCCGCGCCGGGACACAACTCCGCCTCGCCGAGGCGATTCAATGGCGTGCTGCTGGTGTTGAGCGCGGCATGCAGGTCGGCGGCGCCCGGCTCGATGTAGAGCAGCCCGGTGGCCACCTCGCCCCGCGCTGCCAGGCCCTGCACCAGGCCGAGTGCCGCGAGGCGGTCGGTGGGGTCGAAATCGGCGCGCAGCTTGCGCAGCCGCAGCACCGTACCGTCGGCCTGCGGCAGATCGATCGCTTCGCCCGGCGCCGGCGAGGCCGTCAGCGCCTTGGCCAGATCGATGAAGTCGATGCGCGCCACCGCCTCGTTGTGCGCGCGCACGTGGTCGTAGCTCTTGGTGCTGCCGGCGTGGTTGTTGAAGGCCACGCAGGGGCTGACGACGTCGATGAACGCCGCGCCGCCGTGGCGGATCGCACCCTCGATCAGCGGCACGAGTTGCGCCTTGTCGCCGGAAAAGCCGCGCGCGACATAGGTGGCGCCGAGCTGCAGCGCCAGCGCCGCCAGGTCGATCGGGTTCTCGGCGTTGGCCACGCCCTTCTTGCTCTTGCTGCCGCGGTCGGCGGTGGCCGAGAACTGGCCCTTGGTGAGGCCATAGACGCCGTTGTTCTCGACGATGTAGACCATGTTCACGCCGCGCCGCATCGCGTGCGCGAACTGGCCCAGGCCGATCGACGCCGAATCGCCGTCGCCCGACACGCCCAGGTACAGCAACTCGCGGTTGGCCAGGTTGGCGCCGGTCAGCACGCTGGGCATGCGGCCGTGCACGGTGTTGAAGCCGTGGCTGGCGCCGAGGAAGTAGTCCGGCGTCTTCGAACTGCAACCGATGCCCGACAGCTTGGCCACGCGGTGCGGCTCGATGTCGAGCTGCCAGCAGGCCTGCACGATCGCCGCCGAGATCGAGTCGTGGCCGCAGCCCGCGCACAGCGTGCTGATCTTGCCTTCGTAGTCGCGCCGCGTGTAGCCGACTTTGTTGGTCTCGAGCGTCGGGTGGTGCAGGCGGGGCTTGGCGATGTAGGTCACTTGACCGTCTCCTTCGGTGTCTTCGGCGCGACGATCTCGGCATGCACGTGGCGCGTGATCGCACCGGCGATGAAGCGTGCCGTGATCGGCGTGCCATCGAAGTGCAGCACCGGCACCAGGCGCGCCGACTCGGCGTTGAGTTCGGCGATCAGCAGCGTGCGCATCTGGCCGTCGCGGTTCTGCTCGACAACGAACACCTCGTCGTGCGCAGCGATGAACGCGGCCACGTTGTCGGGGAACGGAAACGCGCGCAGCCGCATGCGCGTCGAGCGGGATGCCGCCGTTGGCGAGCATTTCGAGGGCCTCGTCCATCGCCGGGCTGGTCGAGCCGAAGTAGATCGCACCCAGGCGCGTCTTGCGGCTGGCCATCTTCAGCACCGGCGGCGGCACCAGCGTCGCCGCGGTGTCGAACTTCTGCAGCAGGCGCTTGACGTTGTAGACGTAGTCGGGCCCGGCCTCGGAGTAGCGCGCGTAGGGGTCGCGCGTGGTGCCGCGCGTGAAGTAGGCGCCCTTGCTTTCGTGCGTGCCGGGCAGCGTGCGCCAGGGGATGCCGTCGCCGTCGACGTCCTTGTAGCGCGCGAACTCGCGGCCGGCGTCGAGGTCGGCGGCGCTGAGCACCTTGCCGCGGTCGTAGTTGCCGCGCCTCGTCCCACTCGAACGGCTCGCACAGGCGCTGGTTCATGCCGATGTCCAGATCGGTCATCACGAACACCGGCGTCTGCAGGCGGTCGGCGAGGTCGAGCGCCGCCGCCGCGTGGTCGAAGCATTCCTTCGGGTCTTCCGGCAGCAGCAGCACGTGCTTGGTGTCGCCGTGCGAGGCGTAGGCGCAGGCGAGGATGTCGGCCTGCTGGGTGCGCGTGGGCATGCCGGTGGAGGGGCCGCCGCGCTGCACGTTGATGATCGTCACCGGGATCTCGGCGAAGTAGGCCAGGCCGATGAACTCCGTCATCAGGCTCACGCCGGGGCCCGAGGTGGCGGTGAAGGCGCGCGCGCCGTTCCAGCCCGCGCCGGTGACCATGCCGATCGAGGCGATCTCGTCCTCGGCCTGCACGATGGCGTACTTCGCGGCCGCCGGTCTCGGCGTCGTGGCGGAACTTCTTGCAGTAGGCCGCAAACGCTTCGGCCACCGAAGAACTCGGCGTGATCGGGTACCACGCGCAGACGGTGGCGCCGCCGTACACGCAGCCCAGCGCCGCCGCCGCATTGCCGTCGATGAAGATGCGCTCGCCGACGCGGTCGCGCCGCAACACCTGCAGGCCGACCGGCTGCGCCGCCAGGTGCTCGCGCGCGAAGTCCAGGCCCAGGTGCAGCGCCTGCACGTTCGACGCCAGCAGCTTCTCCTTGCCCCGGTACTGCTCGGAAAACAGGGTCTCGATCACGGCGGGGTCGATGCCCATCAAATGCGCCAATGCACCGACGTAGAGGATGTTCTTGAACAGCTGGCGTTGCCGCGGGTCGCTGTAGGTGGCGCTGCAGATCTCGGTCATCGGCATGCCGATGGCGTTGATGTCGTTGCGAAACGCACTCGCCGGCAATGGCCGCGTGCTGTCGTAGAACAGGTAGCCGCCGGGTTCGAGCTCGCGCAGGTCTGGTCCCAGGTCTGCGGATTCATCGCCACCATCATGTCGATGCCGCCGCGCCGGCCGAGCCAGCCGCGCTCGGATACGCGCACCTCGTACCAGGTCGGCAGGCCCTGGATGTTGCTCGGGAAGATGTTGCGCGGGCTGACCGGCACGCCCATGCGCAGGATGGCCTTGGCGAACAACTCGTTGGCCGAGGCCGAGCCCGAACCGTTGACGTTGGCGAACTTGACGACGAAGTCGTTGATGGCTTCGAGGCGTTTCACTTGAGGGCCTCCATCGGTCGCGGCGCGGTCGCCCGATCGCGGCTGCCGGGGCCCGCATGGGCCATGCTGGAGCAGGAACTTCTGCATGTCCCAGGCCCCGGTCGGGCAGCGCTCGGCGCACAGGCCGCAGTGCAGGCACACGTCCTCGTCCTTGACCATCACGCGGCTGGTCTTCAGCGGCGCGCTGACGATACAGGTCCTGCGCCAGGTTGCGCGCCGGCGCGCTCAGGCGCGTGCGCAGGTCGTCCTCGTCGCCATTGGCGGTGAAGCTGATGCAGTCCATCGGGCAGATGTCGACGCAGGCGTCGCATTCGATGCACAGCTTGTCGGCAAATACCGTCTGCACGTCGCAGTTCAGGCAGCGCTGCGTCTCCTTGAATGCGGTGGCGGCATCGAAGCCGAGTTCGACCTCGACCTTGATGCTGGCCAGCGCGATCTCGGCCTTGGTCCACGGCACCTTGAAGCGCAGGTCGTTGCTGACCGCGTTGTCGTAGCTCCATTCGTGGATGCCCATCTTCTGCGACATCAGGTTGACGTGCGGCGGCGGCCGATCGGCGATGTCCTCGCCGCTGAGCAGGCGGTCGATCGACACCGCGGCCTCGTGGCCGTGGGCCACCGCCCAGATGATGTTCTTCGGGCCGAAGGCGGCATCACCACCGAAGAACACGCGCGGATGCGTCGATTGCATCGTCGCCGCATCGAGCACCGGCAGGCCCCACTTGTCGAAGGCGACGCCGCTGTCGCGCTCGATCCACGGGAAGGCGTTCTCCTGGCCGACCGCGATCAGCACCTCGTCGCACTCGAAGAAGGCGTCGGGCTGCGCCGGTGGGCTCGAGCGTGCGCCGGCCCTTCTTGTCGTAGACCGCCTCGACGATCTCGAAGCGCATGCCCTTGAGCACGCCCTGCTCGTGCACGAAGGCCTTGGGCACGTGGTAGTTGACGATCGGGATGCCCTCGTGCATCGCGTCTTCCTTCTCCCACGGCGAGGCCTTCATTTCATCGAAGCCCGAGCGCACGACGACCTTGACGTCGCTGGCGCCCAGGCGCCGCGCCGAGCGGCAGCAGTCCATCGCGGTATTGCCGCCGCCGAGCACGATCACGCGCGGCGCGACGCTCGTCACATGGCCGAACGACACCGAGGCCAGCCAGTCGATGCCGAGCCGGATGTGCGCGGCGGCCTCGCGCCGGCCCGGCAACTCGAGATCGCGCCCGCGCGGCGCGCCGCAGCCGACGAACACCGCGTCCCAGCCTTCGGCGAGCAGGGCGTTCATCGAGGCGACGCGCTCGCCGCTGCGGAAGGTGACGTTCTCGCGCAGGATGTAGCCGCACTCCTCGTCGATCACGCTCTCGGGCAGGCGGAAACGCGGCACCTGCGTGCGCATGAAGCCGCCGGGCTTGGCTTCGGCGTCGAACACCGTCACGTCGTAGCCGAGCGGCGCCAGGTCGCGCGCCACCGTCAGCGAGGCCGGGCCGGCGCCGATGCAGGCGATGCGCCTGCCGTTCTTCGGCCGGGCGTGCGGCAGCCGTGCGCTGATGTCGTCCTTGTGGTCGGCCGCCACGCGCTTCAGGCGGCAGATCGCCACCGGCTCGGGCTTGGCCACGTTTTCTTCCTCGACGCGGCCGCGCCGGCAGGCCGGCTCGCAGGGCCGGTCGCAGGTGCGGCCGAGGATGCCCGGAAAGACGTTGGAGACCCAGTTGACCATGTAGGCATCGGAGTAGCGACCCTGCCCGATCAGGCGGATGTACTCCGGCACCGGGGTGTGCGCCGGGCAGGCCCACTGGCAATCCACGACCTTGTGGAAGTAGGCCGGGTCGGCCACGTTGGTGGGATGCACTGTCGCTGTCTCCTGCCGCGCGCCGGAAACCGGCAGCAATGCAGTCTATGCCTGCCGTGCAGCGGCGAGTCACCGGGCTAGCCACTATGGCGTGGCAGACCCTCACGCGAACGTGGAAAACTCAGCCGAAACTCAATTTCTGCGAGATCACCAGTTCGTTCCAGCGCTGGCCCTCGGCGGCGATGAAGGCATCGAACTCGGCCGGCGTGCTGCCCACCCACTCGAGCCCCTGCTGGGCCAGCGTCTGGCGCACCGCGGGCGGCGCCATCGCCTGCATCAGCGCGCCGTGCAGCGCCTGCTGGCGCTCGGGCCCGATACGCGCCGGCGCCAGCGCGCCGATCCACGTCGAGACGTCGAAGTCCGGCACGCCGGCCTCGATCAGGGTCGGGATCTCCGGCGCGACCGAATAGCGCTTGGCCGAGGTCACCGCCAGCGCCTTGACGCGGCCGCTCTTGACATGCGGGCCGATGGCCACCCAGCTGCCCATGAACAGCTGCACCTCGCCGTTCATCACCGCCTGCAACGCCGGCACGCCGCCGCGGTACGGGATGTGCACGATGTGCGTGCGCGTCCTCATCTTGAACAGTTCAGCCGCCAAATGGTTCAGCGTGCCCAGGCCGGCCGACGACACGTTCAGTGCGCCCGGTTTGGCCTTGGCCAGCGCGATGAATTCCTTGATGTTGCCGACTGGCAGGTCGGCCGGCACCGCGAACACCAGTGGGAAGCTGAGCAGCCGCGAGATCGGCGTGAAGTCGCGCAACGTGTACGGCAGCTGCGGGTAGACCAGCGGATTCGTGACATGCGAATCGAACACCAACATCAGCGTGTTCGGGTCCCCCGCCGCGCGCGCCACGCTGGCCGCCGCGATCGAACCCGACGCGCCGGGGCGGTTCTCGACCACCACGGTCTGCCTCAGCGTGCGCGGCAGGTGCTCGGCGAGCAGGCGGCCGGTGAGATCGACCGAACCGCCGGGCGGCACCGGCACGATCAACTGCAACGGGCTGGCAGCCGCTTGCGCCCGGGCGAGCGCCGGCAAGCTCGATGCAAGGCCCAGGGCCAGCCACTGTCTGCGATCCATCATCCACTCCTTCACGATGCACTGCCCAAGAGTGTGCCAGCCGAGGCACCCTCACCCCGACCCTCTCCCGCAAGCGGGCGAGGGGGCATCGATTCCTCCCCCGCCTCCCCCTCTCCCGCGCGCGGGAGAGGGTCGGGGCGAGGGTGTCACGCCACCAGGCGCAACGCCTTGACCAGCCCCTCGACCTTGCGCCCCTTGCGCGCGCGCTTGCCCTCGTGCGCGGCCAGTGCCGCGCCTTTCAGCGTCTCTTCCTTGGCCTTGCCGCCACGGCCGCTGCCGTGCACGGTGAGCACGTCGGCGCAGGCCGCCACCGACAGCAGCGGATCCTTGGCGTCGACATCCATCAGCGTCAGCCCGCGTCCCCCGTTGGCCTGCCGCTTCAGGCCGGCGAGCGGGAACACCAGCAGCCGGCCGGCGAGCGACAGGCAGGCCACGCGCGCATGCAGCGGCGACACCATCGCCGGTGGCAACAGGTGCTCACCGGCTTCGAGCGCCAGGAAGGCCTTGCCGCCGCGCTGGCGACTCTGCATGTCGCCGAGCTGCGCCAGCAGGCCGAAACCGCCGGTATGGGCCAGCAACAGCAGCGTGTCGGCCGCGCCGGCGACGTAATGCGCCGGTTGCGTGCCGGCCTCCAGGTCGATCAACGAGGTGACGGGTGCGCCATCGCCGCGGCCGCCCGGCAGGCCGGCCACCGCGATGCTGTAGGCGCGACCGTTGCTGCCGATGACCACCAGCGTATCGACGCTGCGGCAGGGGAACGCGCCGTACAGGCCGTCGCCGGCCTTGAACGCCAGCGTCGCGACATCGACTTCTTGCCCCTTCAACGCGCGCACCCAGCCCTTCAGGCTCACGACCACCGTCACCGGCTCGTCGACGACCTTGATCTCGGCCACCGCGCGCTTGTCGGCCTGCAGCAGGGTGCGCCGGCCGTCGCCGAACTGCTTGGCGTCGGCCTCGATCTCCTTGATCACCGTGCGCTTCAGCGCCGCGGCGCTGCCGAGAATGTCTTCGAGCCTGGCCTGCTCGTCGCGCAGGGTTTTCAGTTCCTGCTCGATCCTGATCGCTTCCAGCCGCGCCAGCTGGCGCAGGCGAATCTCGAGGATGTCCTCGGCCTGGCGGTCGCTGAGGCGAAAGCGCTCGATCAACGCCGGCTTGGGCTCGTCGGCGTTGCGGATGATGCGGATCACTTCGTCGATGTTGAGCAGCACCAGCTGCCGCCCCTCGAGCACGTGAATGCGGTCCTGCACCTTGCGCAGGCGGTGCTGCGTACGGCGCTGCACCGTCGCCTGGCGAAAATCGAGCCACTCCGCGAGCATCTGGCGCAGGCTCTTCTGCGTCGGCCGGCCGTCGCGGCCGACCATCGTGAGGTTCACCGGCGCATTGGCCTCCAGGCCAGTGTGCGCCAGCAGCACGTTGACCAGGTCCTGCTGCTCGACAGTGCGCGACTTGGGCTCGAACACCAGCCGCACCGCCGCATCCTTGCTCGATTCGTCGCGCACGGTATCGAGCACTGCCAGTACCGTTGCCTTGAGCTGCGTCTGCTCGGGCGTCAACGCCTTCTTGCCGGCCTTGACCTTGGGGTTGGTGAGTTCCTCGATTTCTTCCAGCACCTTCTGCGTGCTGGTGCCCGGCGGCAGCTCGTGCACCACCAGCTGCCACTGGCCGCGCGCCAGGTCTTCGATACCCCAGCGGGCACGCACCTTCAGGCTGCCGCGGCCGGTGCGGTAGGCCTCGCGGATGTCGCCCTCGGCGCTGATGATCTGGCCGCCGCCCGGGTAGTCGGGTCCGGGCAGCAGCGCGAACAGCTCGTCGTCGGCCAGCTTCTCGTTCTTCAGCAGCGCCACGGCGGCCGCGGCCACCTCGCGCAGGTTGTGGCTCGGCACCTCGGTGGCCAGGCCCACCGCGATGCCCGAAGCGCCATTGAGCAGCACGAACGGCAGCCGTGCCGGCAGCTGCTTGGGCTCCTCGGTCGAGCCGTCGTAGTTGGGGATGAAGTCGACCGTGCCCTCGTCGATCTCGTCGAGCAGCAGGCGGGCAATGGGCGACAGACGGGCCTCGGTGTAGCGCATCGCCGCCGCACCGTCGCCGTCGCGCGAGCCGAAATTGCCCTGGCCGTCGATCAGCGGGTAGCGCAGCGCGAAGTCCTGCGCCATGCGCACCATCGCGTCGTAGGCCGCGGTGTCGCCATGCGGGTGGTAGCGGCCGAGCACATCGCCGACCACGCGTGCGCTCTTGACCGCCTTGGGCCCGCCCGGCGCCGCGCCGAAAGCCAGCCCCATGCGCTGCATCGCATACAGGATGCGCCGCTGCACCGGCTTCTGGCCGTCGCAAACGTCCGGCAGCGCGCGGCCCTTGACCACCGACAGCGCGTATTCGAGGTAGGCCCGCTCGGCGTAGTGCGCGAGGGTGATGGCGTCGTCGTTGGCGGGCGGGGGCGCGGGCAGGTCGGGGGCGAAGAGGTCGAGGTTCATGGCGGCGCGGGCGGCCCGGGGGTGGGCGGGGAGGCGCGCAGTTTAGCGAGCGTGGTGTTTGTGCCAGGCATCGCGGGTGGGTGCGCGGCTCGTCAGCGGCGCTGGACGGCAACTTCCGACCCTGAGCAGACATCCACACTCAGCAAGACCGGTCGATCAGGTCCATCCGGTTCTCCGGACAAGCCAGAGCGCGCCATGTCGCACCGGCATTGCTGGCCTCCAATCCGAGTGGGTGCGTCAATCGCGCTCGCGACCGCCTCGCTCTCGCCCCCGCCCCTTCTCCGGCTCCACGCGCGGATCACGGTGGCACTCGACGCAGTTCTCGAAGTTCTGGATGCCTTCCTCGACGTGCTCGGCGCGGATCTTTGCCTGCGAGTGTTCGTGGCAGCCGTAGCAGGTGTACCGGCTGTAGTCGTTGTTCTTGTGGCAGGTCTCGCAGGTGGTCTCGTGGTCCCGATCGAGCACGAAGTACTTGTTGTGATCGAACGTCGCCGGCTTCCAGGCCTCGGTCTTGTGGCAGGACTGGCAGCTGCCTTTGATCTGGCGATGCAATCGGTCGGTCGGCGCGTTGTGGCAGCTATCGCATCGGTCCAGCTCGGCCTTGGCCAGCAGGGCGTGGTCGAAGTGCGCGGGCTTCCAGGCCTTGCTCTCGTGGCACTTCGAGCATTCGACCTTGAGACCGCGATGCACGGTGTCCTTCGGCGCTGCGTGGCATGAGGAGCAGGTGTCACGCACCGCCACCTTCAGCAGATCGTGCGAGAACGGCTTGCGGCTGCGCTTGGTGAGCTTGGGTCCCTGGTGGTCACTGTGGCAGGCCATGCAGTCCTGCTCGATCAGCTGCTGGTGGAACGAACCCTTGATGGTTCCGCTGGCGATGGGCACGCCTTTCGTCGTCTTCAGGCCGACATCTGCAACCGCATGGCACTCGATGCAGCGCCCCGATGACGCCCCCCGCCAGGCCGCGTGGCACGCGAAACAGTCGGTGGCAAGTTCGGCATGCCCCTTGACCAGGGGCCCCGGGCTGATCATGAGGTGCGGGTAGACGAAGGCCAGCGCCACGAGCACGAGCAGGTTGAGCGCGATGACGATCAGCAGGACCGGGCGCTTCTTCACTTCCAGCCCCAGAACAGGAAGATGGCCACGATGTGGGCCAACGCCAGCACGGTGAAAGCCAGCGTGATCGGGAAGTGCACCACGCGCCATTGCTTGACCACGTCGAAGGTCAGGCTGTCCCAGTAGAGGCGGTCTTCGAGTTCCTCATCGCTGAGTCCGCGCTCGCGCATGCGCTGGCGGGCTTCCTCCATGCGCCGACGAGAACGATCCAGCAGAAACTTGCCGGTCAGCCCGCTGCCCACGTTGATCAGCATGGCCCACACGGCGAGCCAGCCGAGGATGGCGTTGAAGTGCACGCCCGCGTGCACCAGCACCAGCAGCGATCCGACCCACGCCAGCACCTCGTGCCAGCGGAGCAGCTTGGCCGGGTGCCCGCGCTGGATCAGCTTGCGCTTGCGCAGCGAATAGGCGGTCGACCCGATGATCAGCAAGGTGCCGGGGATGCCGAGCCAGCGGCCGATCCACAGCAGATCGAAGAGATGCAGCAGGCCGTCGAGGGCCAGTGCGACGAGCGCCAGCGCGGCGAAGCTGCCCAGGAAGGGCAGCACCTCGCGACTGAGGAGTCTGGCAGGCGCGGGCATCAGGCTTCCAGCACCAGCGGTGACGAGGGACGGCCGACGCAGAGCAGGCAGTGGCCCGCCGCGACATCGTGATCCGGTGCGTGCTCGTACCGCACCGCGCCCTCCAGCAATCGGGTCTCGCAACTCCCGCAGCCGCCAGAGCGACAGCCGGACTCGACCGCGATGCCGTGCCGCTCGGCAAAGTCCAGCAACGACGCGTCCCGTCCGTCCCAGTTCAGCGTGCGGCCGGAGCGCTGGAACCTCACTTCGACCGCCGCGACGGCCGACGCCGTGACGTCGGGCGCGCCGGGCAGCTTGACGGAGGCCGGGCCGAAATGCCTCGTAGTGGATGTCGGCGACCGGCACACCCCACTCGGCCAGTGCCGGCACGAGCGCCTGCATCATCGCGGGAGGCCCGCAGACGTAGAACTGGTGGCGCCCATGCGGCAACGTGCGCCGCAGCAGTTCGACGTCCACATGGCCCTGGTGCTGGTAGTCGCGCCCCAGGAGGTCGGACTCGCCCGGACGGCTGTAGACGATGTTCAGACGCAGCGCCGGGTGCGAGGCGGCGATCTCTTCGAGCTGCTGCTTGAAGGCATGCTCGCCGCTGTTGCGCAGCCCGTAGTAGAGGTGAACCATGCGCTGCGGCTGCTGGGCGATGCACCAGCGCAGCATGCTCATCATCGGCGTGATGCCGATGCCGCCGCCGATCAGCACCGCGGGCACGCTCGGATCGGGGTCGATGAAGAAGTGACCGGCCGGAGCCTTCACGCGCAGGATGTCGCCGACCTGAACGTGGTCATGGAAGTGGTTGGACGACAGGCCGGGATCGAACTCGGGATGGTCGGCAGGAGCAGGCACACGCTTGATCGTTACCCGGTAGTGCGCCGGATCGGGTCGATCCGACAGGGAGTAGCAGCGGGTGATCGCACGCGTGGTCGCTGCCCTGTCCGCGCTGCGAGGCGTGACATCCAGTGCGAAGGTGAGGAACTGGCCGGGTTTGAACGGAGGCAGCTGCTGGCCGTCGACAGGCTGCAAGTAGAACGAGCACTGCGACTGCGCCGCGTCCTCGAGCGCGCGCTGCGCGACGCGGAACTCGCGCCAACCCACCCAGGCCGCATCGGCCTTGACAGGCTTCGCGGTCGGGGTCACCGGATGGGCGTTGATACCGGCAGAGCGATGTCGCCAGACCGTCCAGCCGATCCCCGCAGCCAACTGCAAGAGCAGCGCGGCAGAGATTAGGGCCAGCAACTCGATGGCAGCCATTGATGTTGGCGCAGATGCGGCGATACCCGACACGTACATTGCTTGAGCCGATTCTGGGTCGCGGCAGCATTGGCGCCTTGATCGGCCTCATGGAATGAGTGTAGAATTTAAGTTGAGAAGTAGGGTTAAATGAAAGAGAAGCCATGCACGCCGACCTTCATCATTTCCAGTCTCGCCTCATCGGGAAGATCGTTCTCGCACCGGTACCGGTGGTCTTCAAGCCTTCGTCTCGATGCCCTTGAGCCTGAACCGATATCCCGGAGAACTGGCCCAGGTGGACGCGCAACCGCGGCAGATGACATGAGCTTTGAGCGACCGCTCATGAGAACGCGCCGGCAAGTCTGCTCCTGGCCGATAGCCGCCAATCGCACATGCACTCATTCGACCTGCCGCGTGCCGCGACATGCAGGGTACGCAACGCAACCCCAGAACGCGGTCCCCACATTCGCACCCCGCTTGGCGGTACGCATGACCATCGTCTTTGCGCAAACCGGACACGACGGCGCCGCTGCGGCCGGCGCGACTGCTGCCGCAGCGCCTTCGCGTGAGCCCTGCCCCGAGCCGGGCGACGCCCTCATCGACGCCCTCGCCTGTTCAATCAACTGCTGCAACGCCGCACCGTCCACCAGCCTGACATTGCGCCCCTGCGCAAACGCGGTGGCGTCCGCGGTGAAGCGGCCCGACGTGACGACGAAGCCGCCCGCGGCGCCCTTGGCGGCCATCACGCCGTACAGCTCGCGCACCACATCGACGCCCACCTTGAAGGCCTTCCACTGTTTGCACTGGACGAGGAACTTTTCGTTGCCCTTGGCCAGCACCAGGTCCACCCCGCCGTCGGCGCCACCACCACCGGTTTCGGTAACGCGGTAGTCCTGCAATCGAAACGCCTCGCCGACGAGCATCTCAAACTCGCGCCAGCTCATGCCGTCCAGTACGTCGGGCGCGTCGCTCTTGGCGGTATCGGCCAGCAAACGCTGCCGCTCGCGTCTGCCCAAAGCAGAGACGGCCGCCGCCGCCAAGCACAGGATGGGCACGATGTATTGGCCGCCTGTTGCCAGCCCCCGAAAGATGGCTGCCGACAAGCCCGTTACCATTTGCCCCGGTGGCCCAATGGGTGCCGGCGGTTGGCCGGCAATCTTGTGCAACACCAGGTACGACACCGCTGCCAGCGCAACGCAAGCCCACCACGGCAGCAGCGCGATCAACTCGATCAAGGCCTCACCACCCGTGCGACGCGATTTCCTTGGCATGCCTCAGCGTCCCGCCAACGCGCTGCACTGACCGCTCATACCGGCTCCAACCCGATCACCAACCGCTGGCCGAGCACACCAATCGCTTCGGCAATGCGCGGCAACTTGGAGCCATAGTGCGGGTCGAGCAGCCGGCGCACCTCTTTTTCATCGACGCCCAGCTGCTTGGCCAATTGCATCTTGCTGATGCCGGCTTCGCGCATCGACACATACAGCGCTGCCTTGGCAACCGTTTCAGCCGGCGGAGCCACCAGCCGCTCGCGGCGCCGCACCTTGCTCGGTTCCGGGAAATCGATGCCCTTGATCATGTAGGTGGCGAACACCTCGTCCATCGCATCGGCGGCCTGCACCAACGCGTCCTGCTCATCCTCCCCCTGGGTGATCAGTGGCGGCAGGTCGCGACAAGTGACGACATAGCCTCCCTCATCGGCTGGGGTCAACAACACGGCGTACTGGAAGTGCTTCATGGTCACGACTCTCAAAGATCGCCCGGCTTGATGCCGAGCCGGCTGCTCATGGCGTGGAACGTGCCGGTCTTCAGTTCGTCCTTCGGGTTGCGGACGATCGTGAATGCGGAACCGTAGTAGAGCGTCTGGTGACTGCCCTTGCCGCGCGAGGCGTCCAACACCACCGCCACCCGCCGGGCCTTGCCGCGCGCCTTCGGCTTGCGGATGAACTCGTTTCCGGTCACGAAAGTGATTATCGGACGAAAACGTCCGAATTACAGGCTGAAGCGCGACGCTCAGCGCTCCGCGATGTAGTGCTGCATCGTCACTGCCTCGCCGTAGGGCACGAAGGCGCGCACGCGGGCCTCGAGTTCCTGGTCGGCCACGGTGGCGCGGGCGCGCTGGTGCAGGTAGTCGGCCCAGGAGGTGACGATGAACCGCTCCACGTACCGCGTCGGATCCGCGAGGTCGCGGTAGGCGCGCCAGAAGGTCGCGCCGTCGCGCCGTCGCGGTGCACGCAGGCGGCTCAGTTCCTCGAGGAAGGCATCGGCCTCATCGGGCCGGATGCGGTAGGCGATCTCCACCGCCACCGGGCCGGCCTCGGGCGCCGGCTCGTGGACGACGAAGACATCGCCCCAGGGCGCGGCCGGTGTCACGTCGTCGGCCTCGCCCATGCGCAGCGGAAACGGCCGCGCGAGCAGGAGGCCGGCGGCCATGCCGAGCGCCGCCAGGCTGAGTGCGGCCTGCAGCCCGACCAGCCCCGACACCGCGCCCCACAGCGCCGAGCCGAGCGAGAACGCGCCCAGCGCGCACAGTGCGTGCATCGACGAGGCGCGGGCGCGCACCCAGGGCGGTACGCTGGTCTGCGTCGCGGTGTTGAAGGTCGACATCGCCGACATCCACGCCGCGCCGCTGAATGTCAGCGCCACATAGATGGTCCAGATCCACGGCGACCAGGCCGCGACCGCCGTGGCCGCTGCGTAGACGGCGCAGCCGCTGCCGACGATACCCTCGAGCGAAAAGCGGGCGCGCACGCGGCCCATCACGAGGCCGATCGCGACCGCGCCGACGCCCAGGCAACCCATCAGCAGGCCGAAGCCCGAGGCGCCCAGGCCGATGCGCTTCTGCCCGATCACCGGCAACAGCGCCCACAGCGCCGAGCCGGTGGCGCTGAAAGCCATGGTGCGCAGCAGTTGCGCGAAGATGGCCTGTGAATGCCATGCGAAGCGCAAACCGGCCACCATGCCGCCCCACAGGCGCTCGGCCGGCAGGCGCGACGGCGGATGAGGCCGCGGCGGCCAGCGCCGGATCGACTGCAGCATGGCCAGGGTGCTGAGCGTCGCGATCACGAACACCCAGGGCCCGCCGACATGCGCGAACACGAAGCCGGCCAGCGACGGCCCGAGCGCGCGCGCACCGTTGTAGGCGATCGACACCACGTTGATGGCCGGTGCCAGTTCGTCGCGCGGCACGCTGTCGGCGATGGTGGAGTTCCACGCGGGCGTGATCAGCGCCGTCGAACAGCCGGTGACGAAGGTCAGGATCAGCAGCAAGGCCGGGCCGGCCAGGTCGAGCGCCAGCAGCGTGGTCAGCAGCGCCACGGCCAGCGCCTGCGTCACCAGCGCGGCCAGCATCAGGCGCCGGCGGTCGGTGATGTCGGCCAGCACGCCGGCTGGCAACGAGAGCAGGAACATCGGCAGGAACACCGCCGTCTGCACCAGTGCCGCCAGGAAGCCCGAGCCGGTGGCCTCGACCATCTCCCAGGTCGCCGCCATGGTCTGCATGGCGTTGCCGATGAAGTAGATCGCGCCGCCCCCGCACAGGCCGCGAAAGGCGTCGTGACGCAGCGTGTGGCGGATCGTCCCGGAGGCGGCACTCATCGTGCGGGATTATCGAGCGCCGCGAAATGGCCTTTGACAGATGGCCGGTTGCGGGCCTCGTCGACCACCGCCACTGACCCGGACTTGGCATGCATCAATTCGACGGCGCGGCATGGGTCGCAGAATGACATTCATCGCGACAAGCCTTGCTTGCCATGACACCGATCGCCAAGCCCACGCACGAAAACTCGCTGCGACCGCACGCCTTGGAGTCGCCGACGCAGCGCCTGGATCGCCTGCTGCACGCCAGTGCGGCGCCGCTGATGGCCGATCTGTCGCCGGTGTCGCTCGGGCTGGCCTGGGCCGATTGGGCCTGGCACCTGGCGGTGTCGCCCGGGCGGCAGATGGAGCTGGCGGCGCTCGGCCGCCCAACTGGGCCGCGACACCCTGCAGCGCTCGCTGGGCGACGGCGGCGACGGGCCCACCGGCGACGCCGACGACGACCCGCGCTTTCGCCACGAGGCCTGGGCCCGCTGGCCGTTCAGCGCCTATCGCGCCGGCTTTCGCAACACCGAGGCTTTCTGGCGCGAGGCCGCGCACATGCCGGGCATGACCGCACACCATGCCGACATGACGCACTTCTTCGCCCGCCAGTGGCTGGGCATGGTGGCGCCGGCCAATTGGCTGCCGACCAACCCGGTGGTGCTGCGACGACGTGGCCGTGTCGGACGGCGCGCACCTGGTGCAGGGTGCGAGGCACTGGCTTGCCGACATCTCCGGCGTGCCCGATGCGCACGATGCCGCCGAGGCCCGGCGTTTCGAGGTCGGCCGCGACGTCGCCATCACGCCCGGCAAGGTGGTGCTGCGCAACCGGCTGATCGAGCTGATCCGCTACGCACCGCAGACCGCGACGCGTGCACCCCGAGCCGCTGCTGATCGTGCCTTCGTGGATCATGAAGTACTACATCCTCGACCTGTCGCCGCACAACTCGCTGGTGCGCTACCTGGTGCAGCAGGGGCACACGGTGTACATGCTGTCGTGGCGCAACCCCGACGCCGCCGACCGCGACCTGACGATGGACGACTACCTGCGGCTGGGCGTGCTCGACGCGCTGCGCGCCATCGGCACGCTGCACGGCGCGGCGCAGCCGGTGCACGCGATGGGCTACTGCCTGGGCGGCACGCTGCTGGCCATCGCGGCGGCCGCGCTCGGCCGCAAGGCGGCACGCGGGGTATCGACGGCGTCACGGAGCTGCCGCCGCTGCAGTCGCTGACGCTGCTGGCGGCGCAGACCGACTTCTCCGAGCCCGGCGAACTGGGCCTGTTCATCGACGAGAGCCAGATCGGCTACCTCGACGAGATCACCCGCGGCACGGGCTACCTCACCGGCGAGCAGATGGCCGGCTCGTTCCAGTTCCTGCACTCGCGCGACCTGGTGTGGACGCGCCGCATGCGCGAGTACCTGATGGGCGAGCGCGAGCAGCGCAGCGACCTGATGGCCTGGAACGCCGACACCACGCGCATGCCGGCGCGCATGCACCACGAGTACCTGACCGCGCTGTACCTGCACAACGCGCTGGCCACCAGCAGTTACCGCGTCGAAGGCCGCGCAGTGTCGCTGGCCGACATCCGCATGCCGGTGTTCATGGTCGGCACCGAACGCGACCACATCTCGCCGTGGCGCTCGGTCTACAAGCTGCACCACCTGTGCGACACCGAGATCACCTTCGTGCTGACCAGCGGCGGCCACAACGCCGGCATCGTCTCGGAGCCCGGCCACGCCAACCGCAGCTACCGCCTCAATTGCCGGCCTGCGCACGGGCCCTGGATCGAACCCGATCAATGGCTGGACGACGCGCCGCAGCACGAGGGCTCGTGGTGGCCGGCCTGGCACGAGTGGCTCGCCGCTCGCTCGTCGCGACCGCAGCGGCCGCACCCGTTGCCCACCAAGGCCGTGCTGGACGACGCACCGGGCCGCTACGTGCGCCTGCGCTATGCCGAGGACGACGGGCCCTAGAGTCTGCGATCCACCGATCGCGCTGTCGCGCGAGCATGATGGGTCCGTCGCGACCGATCGCGCCCGGCATCCACCATGAGCATCCGCCACCTCGATTCGCTGTTCGACCCGCACTCCGTGGCGGTGATCGGCGCCAGCGCAGCGCCCGGCCAGCGTCGGCGCCACCGTCTGGCGCAACCTGCGCGAGGGCGGCTTCGCCGGCCCGCGCTGGGCCGTCAACCCGAAGCACACGCGGCTCGACGGCGAGCCGGTGTACGCCGACATCGCGAGCCTGCCCGAAGCGCCGGAGCTGGCGGTGATCTGCACGCCGCCGGCCAGCGTGGCCGGGCTGATCGAGGCGCTCGGCGCGCGCGGCACGCGCGCCGCGGTCGTGCTCACCGCGGGTCTGGACGCCGCGCAGAAGCAGGCCATGCTCGACGCGGCGCGCAAGCACCTGCTGCGCATCCTCGGCCCCAATTGCCTCGGCCTGTTGTCGCCGCATGCGCGACTCAATGCCAGCTTCGCGCACGCCGGCGTACAGGCCGATGGTCTGGCGTTCGTCTCGCAATCGGGTGCGCTGGTGACCGCGATGCTCGACTGGGCCAACGGCCGCGGCATCGGCTTCTCGCATTTCGTGTCGCTCGGCGAGCACGCCGACGTCGACTTCGGCGACCTGCTCGACTGGCTGGCCAGCGATGCGCGCACGCGCGCGATCCTGCTCTACATCGAATCGATCGAGTCGCCGCGCAAGTTCATGTCGGCGGCGCGCGCCGCCGCGCGCAACAAGCCGGTGCTGGTGGTCAAGGCCGGCCGCTCGCCGCAAGGCCAGGCGCGCGCCGCCTCGCACACCGGCGCCCTGGCCGGCTCCGACCTGGTCTACGACGCGGCCATCCGCCGCGCCGGCATGCTGCGGGTGGATACGCTGCAGGATCTGTTCGTCGCCGCGGAGACGCTGGCGCACTTCCGTGGCACGTCGGGCGCGCTGGTGCCCGCTGGGAGCAATCAGGCACTCGACCGCCTGACGATCGTCACCAATGGCGGTGGCGCCGGCGTGATGGCGGCCGACGCCGCGGCACTGGCCGGTGTCTCGCTGGCCCCGCTGGACGCCGCGATGCGCGAGCGCCTCGATGCCGCGCTGCCAGCGAACTGGAGCCATGCCAATCCGGTCGACATCATCGGCGACGCACCGGTCGAGCGTTACGTGCAGACGCTGCAGACGCTGCTGGCCGACCGCGCCAGCGGCACGCTGCTGTTCATGCATGCCCCGACCGCGATCGTGCCGAGCGCCGAGATCGCACGCGCGCTGCTGCCGGTGGCCCAGGCCGCAGCGGGGCGCGTGCTGAGTTGCTGGCTCGGCAACCCGGCGGTGCAGGTCGCCAGGGACACCTTCCATGCGGCCGGCATCCCGACCTACGACACGCCGGAGCAGGCGGTGCACGCGTTTTCGCTGCTCGTGACCTACCGGCGCAACCAGGCCCAGTTGATCGAGGCGCCACCGGCCCGCGCACAGGCCGCCCTCGACATCGACCGCGTGCGCGCCATCGTCGACGAAGTGCTGGCGGACGGCCGCGAGTGGCTCACCGAGCCCGAAGCAAAGACGCTGCTGGCCGCCTGCGGCGTGCCCGTGGTCGGCACCCGCGTCGTCAGTGGCAACGCCGACGCGGCAGTGCAGGCGGCCGATGCCATCGGCTACCCGGTGGCGTTGAAGATCCTGTCGCCGCAGATCACGCACAAGAGCGATGTCGGCGGTGTCGCCCTCGACCTCGAGGACGCCGCGGCCGTGCGCAACGCCGCCACCGCGATGCGCCAGCGCGTGACGCACCTGCGCCCCGATGCGACGATCGACGGTTTCACGGTGCAGACCATGGTGCGGCGGCCGCGGGCACTCGAGCTGATCGTCGGCGCCAGCATCGACCCGCTGTTCGGCCCGGTGCTGCTGTTCGGCCAGGGGGGCACGTCGGTCGAAGTGGTGGCCGACCGCGCGCTGGCGCTGCCGCCGCTGAACGCACCGCTGGCTCGCGCGCTGATCGCGCGCACCCGCGTGGCGCGGCTGCTCGAGGGCTGGCGCGACGTACCCGCGGCCGACAGCGCCGCCGTGGTCACGGTGCTGACGGCGGTGTCGCAGTTGCTGGCCGACGAACCGCGCATCGCCGAGCTCGACATCAACCCGCTGCTGGCCGACGCGCAGGGCGTCATCGCCCTCGACGCCCGCGTGCGCGTGAGCGTCGCGGCGCCGGGCGGCGCAGACCACTTCGCGATCCGGCCGTACCCGGCCGAGCTGGTCGAGACCATCGAGTGGCAGGGCCGCACGCTGACGCTGCGCCCGATCCGGCCCGAGGACGAAGCGCAGCATCTGTCGTTCCTGGCCCGGCTCGATCCGGTCGACATCCGCATGCGCGTGTTCTACAGCCGCCGCAGCATCGAGCGCACCGAACTTGCCCGCATGACGCAGATCGACTACGAGCGCGAGATGGCCTTCATCGCCTCGATGCCGCTGGCCAAGGGCGGCGAGGAGACGCTCGGTGTCGTGCGTGCGGTCTGCGACCCCGACAACCAGCGAGGCCGAGTTCGGCATCGTGGTGCGCTCGGATCTGAAGGGCGGCGGCCTCGGTGAGTTGCTGATGCGCAAGCTGATCGATCACCTGCGCGCCCGCGGCACCCGGCAGTTGGTGGCCACCGTGCTGAAGGAAAACGAACGCATGCTGGAGCTGGCGCGCGAGCTGGGCTTCGCTTTCGATGAACGTCAACCCGAGTCCGACACGCTGCAGCTGCACCTGCCGCTGAGTCGACCCTGAGGCGCGACCGTCGGCGGCGACATGAACCACGCGCCGGCCCCCCCCGCGACCGCGCTGACGCTGGCCGACCAGGCCCGCGTCGTCGCGTCGTTGCAGGCCGCGCTGGCGGGGTCGCCAGCATCGAGCCCGGTCACGCTGATCGAGACGCACATCTCGTTCGTGCTGCTGGCCGGCGCCCTGGCCTACAAGATGAAGAAGGCGGTGAACCTCGGCTTCGTCGATTTCACGACGCTGGCGCTGCGCCGCTTCTATTGCGACGAAGAACTGCGCCTGAACCGCCGGCTGGCCCCGGCGCTGTACCTGGCGGTGTTGCCGATCACCGGCACGCCAGCCCAGCCGGTGCTCGGCGGCAGCGGCCCGGTGATCGACTGGGTGGTGAAGATGCGCGCCTTCGCGCAGGACGGCCTGTGGGATCGGCTCGCGAAGCGCGGTGCGCTGGGCCCGAGCGATATCGACACGCTGGTCGACGTGCTGGTCGCCTTCCACGACGGTGCGGCGGTCGCGGGCCCCGCCGATGGCTACGGCCGGCCAGCGCAGGTACGTGCGCCGATGCGCGACACGCTGCAGGCGCTGCAGGCGCTGTGCCCCGCGCCGGGCGAGCGTGCCACGCTCGACGCACTGAGCCGCTGGGAGGCGCAGGCGTTCGATGCACTCGTGGAGCGCTTCGACGAGCGCGTGCGCGAGCACCGCGTGCGCGAATGCCACGGTGACCTGCACCTGGGCAACGTCACCCGCATCGACGGCCGGACCACCGTGTTCGACTGCCTCGAGTTCAACGCCGACGCTGCGCTGGACGGACGTGATGAGCGATGTCGGCTTCATGGCGATGGACCTGCACGGCCATGGCCTGCCGCGGCTGGCGCACCGCTTCGTCAACGGCATCGTCGAGCGCGGCGGTGACGCGGCGGGCCTGCGTGTGTTGCGCTATTACATGGTCTACCGTGCGTTGGTGCGCGCGAAAGTCGCCGCGTTGCGCGCTGTGCAATTGGACACACGCACGCCACCGTCCGAGCGCGCCGCCGCGGCCGCCGCCTGCCAGCGCTACCTCGGCGTCGCGCGGGCCTGCAGCCGCCCCGCGGCCCCGGTGCTGATCGTGACGCACGGCTGCTCGGGCAGCGGCAAGACGCTGGCTGACCCAAAGCCTGCTCGAGCACATCGGCGCGATCCGCGTGCGTGCCGATGTCGAGCGCAAACGCCTGTTCGGCCTACCGGCCAACGCGCGCAGCGGCGCGGCGCAGAAGGAAAGGCTGTATTCGAGCACGGCCACCGAGGCCACCCACGCACGCCTGCGCGAGGTGGCCACGCTGGCGCTGCGCAGCGGCCACAGCGTGATTCTCGACGCGACGTTCCTGGCCTTCGAGCAGCGCGAATTGGCGCGTGCCTTGGCCGCGGCGTTGGGCGTGCGCTTCGTTGTCGTCGACTTCCAGGCCCCTGCCGACACGCTGCGTCAGCGCGTACAGCAACGCGCGCAACGCGCCGACGACGCCTCGGAGGCCGACCTTGCGGTGCTCGACGACCAGTTGGCCCACGCGCAACCGCTGCGCCCGCAGGAACTGGCAGAGGTGTTCGTTTTCGACGCCGAGCCGCGATACGACGAGGCCAGCGTCGCTGCGCGCTGGCTGCCGCTGTTGCAACGCCTGGACTGGCCATCCCCTTCGGCCGCGATCGACCAACCTTGACAGGCCTCAACAAGGCGTCATGCCGATGCGGCTCAATCGGCTGCACACTTGGTCACCCGCTCAGCAACCCTCCCGATCCGGCCGGAGCCGCCATGAAGCGCAAGCCCCCAGCGCGTACCGCAGCACCCGCGTTGCAGCAACCCGCTGCAATCGAACCGGAGTTGCTCGAGCTCGAGGCCGCCGACGACGACGGCAGCGAGTCGATCGTGGCGCGACCGGATGGATACCATTGGCTGGCACGCGATGGCATTCACGAATTCGGCCCCTTCGAGACGCTCGAGGACGCGCAGGCCGCGATGCAGGCCGCCACCGACGACAGCGAACAAGAGCCGGCCGAGACCCTGCAGGAAGCCGAACTCGAGATCGGCATCGCCGACTGGATCGATCCCGAAACCGGCGCGCCGGCCGAAGGCCAATCGCCGCCGCACCTCGAAGTGGAATAGCGTCGCCTACGACGGCGCTGCCGGGTATTGCGCCGCGGCCGCCTGGGTGCGCCGCGCGAGCGTGCGCGCCAGCGTCGCGGGCGACAGCACCTTCACCTGCTCGCCGTGGCGCAGGATGTCCATCGCCAGTTCGGTGGCGTCGGCATAGGGGACGCGCAACGTCAGCGCGCCATCGTCGTGCAGCGTGGCCTGCTGCTTGGGGTGCCACTGTTCGTGCTGCACCCATTGCGCGGCCTCCGGCGTGAAGCGCAGCGTGGCCCATTGCAGCCTGGCACCGCTGAATACGCCGTAGCCGGCATCGAGTTCGGCCTCGATGGTCTTCAGCGCCACGTCCTTCGCGCGTTGCTCGAGCAGCGTGGCGCTGCGGATGGCGTCGAGCGCGAAGCGCCGCAGCGCGTCGCTGGCGTGGCACCAGGCATCGAGGTACCAGGTGTTGCGCCAGTGCACCAGGCGCTGCGGTGACACGGTGCGTTCGGTTTCCTCGCGCCGGCTGCGCACGTAGTAGCGCATCTGCACGCGCTGGCGTCGCGTGATCGCGCTGCCGATCAGCTCGAAGTGCCGGCCCGACCACCGGCCGCCGCGCGGCGTCATGATCTTCACCCGCTTCATCAGCTCGCGCGGCCTCGGCGTCGCTGGTGCCGAGCATGCCGTGCAGCTTGTCGAGCAGCGGCTGCAGGTGGCGCGCCAGCACGCCGCCCGAGTCGAGCTCCTGGATCAGCTGGTGCATCGTGAGCAGCGCGTGAATCTCGCGCTCGCTGAACCACACGCCGGGCAACTCGTGCGTGCCCGCGGTTGCCCGGCTGGGCGCATCGAACTTGTAGCCGTTGTCGAAGCGGTCGTAGACGATCGGCGCATC
>CAWJAJ010000011.1:0-701823 GCA_963840805.1 uncultured beta proteobacterium
CCGGGGCTACAGGATGCCGGCCTTGCCGGTCTCCCAGCGGCGGTACTCGGTGGTCAGCAGCGCGACGTGCTCGCGCTCCTCGGCGGCCAGTTCCTTGTAAAGCTCCCGCTCGACCGAGCCGGCCGGTGCCCGCTCGCCCTCGCGGGTGAAGAAGTCCACCGCCCGTTGCTCGAAGGCGATGGCGATGCGGAACAGGTTGGCCGGGTCCTCGGGCTTGCGGTCGACGCCGGCGAAGATGGCCGCGCGGTCAAGCTGGAAGTCCTCGGCCGCCGTCGGCAGATCGGCGTGGTAGCGCTTGGACAGGATGTCCATGTGCTCCTTTTCCATGCCGGCGAAACGGCCGAAAAGCTCGCGCAACAGCGGGATCCTTGGCGTCGCGCGATGCGCGCTCGTAGAAGGCATGGCCACCGAGTTCGATCTCGAAGGCCTTGCGCACGGCGTCCATCGCCTGGTCGTCCTCGATCGCGCCGCGGTCGAGCAGCTCGAGCTGGCCCTTGCAGTGCGGACACATGCCGTACGGGAACGCGAAGCCCTCGCTGACCTTGTGGCAGTCGGCGCAGCGCCAGCGCAGTTCGACGCCGGCGCAGCAGATGTAGGCCTCGTCGTCTTCGAGGGGGCGCTTGCAACGGGGACAGATGCTCATGGTGAAACCTCGGTGGAAGGCGGCGCTGCGGCCGGTGCGGCAACGGTGCCGATCGGCGTCGGCGGCACGAAGGCGTCGGCGTCGGCCTGGGTGATCGGCCAGGTGGCCTTGCCGCCGGCCAGGTAGGCCCCGATGGCGCGTGCGGCACGGCGGCCGGCACCCATCGCCAGGATCACGGTGGCGGCGCCGGTGACGATGTCGCCGCCGGCAAACACGCCCGGCACGCTGGTCGCCTGGGTGGCGGCGTCGGCGACGATGTAGCCCCACTTGTTCAGCGCCAGCCCCGGCGTCGATTTGGTGACGATCGGATTGGCCTTGGTGCCCAGGGCGTAGATCACGGTGTCGCACTCGAGCTCGAGGAACTCGTCCTGCGGGATCGGCTGGCGACGGCCCTTGGCGTCGGGCTCGCCGAGCACCATCTTCTGCACCTTCATGCCGCGCACGTTGCCGTCGGCGTCGGTCAGGATCTCCACCGGCCCGTGCAGGAAGAAGAAATCGATGCCCTCCTCCTTGGCATGGCGCAACTCCTCGATGCGCGCCGGCGCTTCGGCCTCGGAACGGCGGTAGACGCAGCGCACGGTCGGGATGCCCAGCCGCTTGGCCACGCGCAGGCAGTCCATCGCGGTGTTGCCGGCGCCGATCACGACCACGCTCTTGCCCAGCGTGACCGGCGTGTCGAGGTACGGGAACTTGTCGCCGCCCATCAGGTTGACGCGCGTGAGGAATTCGTTGGCCGAATAGACCTGGCCGGCGAATTCGCCCGGGATGCCGAGGAAGGCCGGCGCACCGGCGCCGACGCCGACGAACACCGCGTCATAGCCCATCTCGCCGGTCAACTGCAGCACCGAGAAGGTCTTGCCGATGACCTTGTTGGTCTCGAACTTGACGCCCATGGCCTTGAGCGTCTCGATCTCGCGGCTGATGATCTCGCGCGGCAGGCGGAACGACGGGATGCCGTACTGCAGCACGCCGCCGACGACGTGCAAGGCCTCGTAGACCGTGACGTCGCAGCCGTAGCGGGCCAGGTCGGCCGCCACCGCCAGCCCCGACGGGCCGGAGCCGACCACCGCCACCCTGCCCAGGCGGTGCTCGAAGCGCGGCGGCTCGGCCTTGTTCGGCCGGGCGTTGTCGCCGACGAAGCGCTCCAGGCGCCCGATCGCCACCGCCTCGAGCTTGCGGCCGACGACGCACTGCGCCTCGCATTGCGACTCCTGCGGGCAGACACGGCCGCAGACCGACGGGAACAGGTTCGACTCGTTGATGACGGCCTGCGCGCCGTCGATGTCGCGCACCAGCAGATGCTTGATGAAGCGCGGGATGTCGATCGACACCGGGCAGCCTTCGATGCAGGCCGGCTTGCTGCACATGATGCAGCGCTCGGCCTCGGCCAGCGCGTCGGCCATCGAGTAGCCGAGGTTGACTTCCTTGAAGTTGCGCGAGCGCTCCAGCGGATCGCGCTCGGGCATCTTGGTCGCCAGCGGCGCCAGGTCCTTGTACTTCTTGTAGTTGGTCTTGCCCTGCTCGAACAGCAGCTTCTCGACGTTGCACACATGCGCGTAGTCGGTGTTGGCCGCGGCCTCCTCGCCCTTGAAGCGCTTCTGGCGCAGCAGCAGCTCCTTGAAG
Source organism: uncultured beta proteobacterium (assembly GCA_963840805.1). Classification (GTDB taxonomy): domain Bacteria; phylum Pseudomonadota; class Gammaproteobacteria; order Burkholderiales; family Burkholderiaceae_C; genus CADEEN01. The sequence goes on from CAWJAJ010000011.1 coordinate 2,267, forward strand.
TCGACCTGGTGGCCGTCGAAATCGGGGCCGTCGACGCAGGCGAACTTGATCTCGCTGCCGACGGTGACGCGGCACGATCCGCACATGCCGGTGCCGTCGACCATGATCGCGTTCAGCGACACCATGGTCTTGACCTCGAACGGCCGCGTCGTCTCGACACAGGCGTTCATCATCGGCAGCGGCCCGATCGCGACGACCAGGTCGGGGCGGTCGTTCTCCAGCACTTCCTTCAGCGCCTGGGTCACGAAACCCGGCTTGCCGTAGCTGCCGTCGTCGGTGCAGACGATCAGGTTGTCGCAATAGCGGCCGAACTGCTCTTCCCAGAAGACGAGATCCTTGTTGCGAAAGCCGATGATGCCGGTGGTGCGGTTGCCGGCTTCCTTGAATGCGCGCAGCTGCGGGTAGACCGGCGCCACGCCGAGGCCGCCGCCGACCAGCACCACGTGCCCGACGGGGCTCACGTGCTGCGGCAGGCCGAGCGGGCCGACGAAGTCGGCGATGCTGTCGCCGGCCTTGTAGTGGTCGCGCATTTCCTGCGTCGTCTTGCCCAGCGCCTGGATCACCATCGTGATCGTGCCCTTGTCGCGGTCGAAGTCGGCGACCGTGAGCGGGATGCGTTCGCCCCCCTCGTGCAGCCGCAGCATCACGAAGTGCCCGGGTTCGGCCGAGCGCGCGACGTCGGGCGCCAGCACCTCCCACAGGAACGTCGTGTCCGAGAAGGCTTCGCGGCGGATGATGGGGTACATGGCAGCTCTTCGGGTCGGTCGGGATATCGGTCGGGCTGGGGCGCGCTCGCCTGTTGCTGGGCGCGATGTTGGGTGCAATCCCATGGCACGCTCTTAACCTGGATCAAGACACGGGGAGTCCGCAACGGCCTGATCCATATCAAGACGACGGCGGCCGGCGTGCTTAGAGTCGGCGCGCGGCTCGACTGGACGCGGCCGGGATCAGGCAGACAGCAATGGAGATGCGACGTGGGGCTTGAAGGGTCACTGCTTGCAGCGCGCCCGGTGCGGTGCGGCCGCAGGCAGGCGCGCTCGCCGTGCTCCGCCGCGAAGGCGTTTGATGGCGTGAGGGGCAAAGCGTGGCCGGCCATCGCCTGAAGCGCGGCCTCGACCTGCCGTTGGCGGGTGAACCGCAGCAGGTGATCCACCCGGCACGCCGGTGCACGCGCGTGGCCGTCCTCGGCGCCGATCCGGTCGGTCTCAAACCCAGCTTCGCGGTGCAGCCGGGCGACCGCGTCCAGCGCGGCCAGTTGCTGTTCGAGGACAAGGCGGCGCCCGGCGTGCGCTACACGGCCCCGGCGGCAGGCGTCGTCAGTGCGATCCATCGCGGCGACAAGCGGGCCTTCCAGTCGCTGGTGATCGACATCGACGGTGACGACGCCGCCGAGGCGCAGACAGCCTTTGCCGCCTACAGCGGCGCGCCTCCCGAGCGGCTGGCGGGCGAGGCCGTGCGGGCGCTGCTGCTCGAATCGGGCCTGTGGACCGCGCTGCGCACACGGCCGTTTTCGCGCGTGCCCGATCCGGCGTCATCGCCGCGGGCGCTGTTCATCACGGCAATGGACACGCGCCCGCATGCACCGTCGGTCGACGTCGTGCTGGCCGGGCGCATGGACGATTTCCACGCCGGCGTCGCTTGCCTGGCCAAGCTCACGGCAGGCACCACCTTCGTCTGCGTCGCGGCAGGTTCGAGCGTCACCGCCCCTGCCGTCGCGGGCGTCAGGCTCGAGACCTTCGACGGGCCGCACCCGGCCGGCAACGCCGGCACGCACATTCACCTGCTCTGCCCGGTCGATCTCGAGCGCACCGTCTGGCACATCGGCTACCAGGACGTTGCCGCCGTCGGCCGCTTGTTCACGACCGGCCGGCTCGACGTCGAACGCGTGATCGCGCTGGCCGGGCCGCCGGTGCAGCGGCCACGGCTGCTGCGCACGCGCCTGGGGGCCAGCACCGACGAGTTGATCGACGGCGAGCTCATGGCCGGCCATCAGCGCATCGTTTCAGGTTCGGTGCTCGATGGCCGCACCGCGATGGGCGCCGTGCACGGCTACCTCGGGCGCTACCACCAGCAGGTGTCGGCCCTGGCCGAGGCCGGCGAGCGCGAACTGTTCGGCTGGATCGCGCCGGGTGCCGACAAGTTCTCGGTGTGGGGCGTCGTGCTCGGCGCCTGGCGGCGCGGTGCAAAGCTCGCGCTGACGACGACGACCAACGGTGGCAGCCGCGCGATGGTGCCGATCGGCTCGTTCGAGCGCGTGATGCCGCTCGACCTGATGCCGACCTTCCTGCTGCGCGCGCTGCTGATGCGCGACGACGAACGCGCCGAAGCGCTGGGCGCGCTGGAACTCGACGAAGAAGACCTCGCGCTGTGCACCTTCGTCTGCCCGGGCAAGGCCGAGTACGGCCCGCTGCTGCGTGACGCGCTGCACCGCATCGAGAAAGAGCTGGCCTGATGCGAATCTTGCGCAACCTGCTGGATCGCGTCGGCAAACCGTTCCACCCGGGCGGCAAGCTCGAACGCTTCTTCCCGCTCTACGAGGCCGCCGACACCTTCTTCTATGCGCCGGGCAGCGTGACGAAGGGCGGTGCGCACGTGCGCGACGCGCTCGACCTGAAGCGCATGATGATCCTGGTCGTCATCGCCTGCCTGCCGTGCGTCTTCATGGCGATGTTCAACACCGGGCTGCAGGCCAACCTGGCGCTCGACCCGGCGAAGACCGCATTGCTGACCGGTTGGCGCCACGACGTCATCGCCCTGCTCGGCACGGGCTACTCGCCGTCCAGCCTGCTCGCCAACGTGATGCACGGCGCGCTGTATTTCCTGCCGCTGTACGCCGTCACGATGGTCGTCGGCATCGCCTGGGAGGTGACCTTCTCGGTGGTGCGCAAGCTCGAGGTCAACGAAGGCTTCTTCGTCACCGGCCTGCTGTTCCCGCTGATCCTGCCGCCCGACACGCCGCTGTGGCAGGCCGCGCTGGCGATCAGCTTCGGCGTCGTGCTCGGCAAGGAGGTGTTCGGCGGCACCGGCATGAACTTCATCAACCCGGCGCTGGCCGCGCGCGCGTTCCTGTTCTTCGCCTACCCGGCCGGCATGTCGGGCGACAAGGTCTGGACCGCGATCCCCGCCGCGGCGGCGCACGACGGCTTCTCCGGCGCCACCGTGCTGGCGCAGATGCGCCAGATGACGACACCGTTCGCCGAGCAGAAGCTGTCGCTGTGGAACGCCTTCATCGGGCTGGAGCCCGGCTCGATGGGCGAAACCTCGGCGCTGGCCTGCGCGATCGGCGCGGTGATCCTGATCGTCACCGGCATCGGCTCGTGGCGCACGATGGCCGGCGTCGCGCTCGGCACCATCGGCATGGCCACGCTGTTCAACACCATCGGTTCGGCCACCAACCCCTACTACGCGGTGCCGTTCTGGTGGCACATGGTGGCCGGCGGCTGGGCCTTCGCCACCGTGTTCATGGCCACCGATCCGGTGACCTCGCCGTTCTCCAACACCGGGCGCTGGATCTACGGGCTGATGATCGGTGCGCTGGTGGTGCTGATCCGCGTCGTCAACCCGGCCTATCCGGAAGCCGTGATGCTGGTGATCCTGTTCATGAACGTGGTGGCTCCGTTCATCGACTACGTACTGGTGCAGGCCAATCTGCGCCGAAGGGGCAAGCGCCGTGCCCAGACTTGACTCGACCCGCTACACGGTGCTGTTCGCCACTGCGGTGAGCATCGTCTGTGCACTGCTGGTGGCCACCGCGGCGGTCGGCCTGCGCGAGCGCCAGGACGTCAACGCGCAGTTGTACAAGCAGAAGAACGTGCTGCTCGCCGCGAGCCTGGCGCAGCCGGGCGAGGCCCTGTCGACAGGCGAGGTGCTCTCGATCTTCGAGCGCCGCATCCGCGTACGTGCAGTCGACCTGAAGACCGGCAAGCTCGTTGCAGAGAACCAGTTCGATGCCAAGGCCTATGACCAGCGCAAGGCACGCAACGATCCGGCACTGTCGCGCCCGGTGGCCGCCAACGACGCCCAGGTCGCACGCGTGCCGCTGCGCGGCACCGTGTACCAGGTGACTGCGCCCGACGGCAGCATCGAGCAACTCGTGCTGCCGATCGAGGGCATGGGCATGTGGGGCACGGTGTACGGCTTCCTGGCGATCGACCGCGACGGCAACACCGTGCGCGGCCTGACGTTCTACGAGCAGAAGGAGACGCCTGGCCTGGGTGGCGAGATCTCCAACCCCAAATGGCAGGCGCTGTGGGTCGGCCGCAAGGCCTACGACGCGAACTGGGCACCGCAACTGGCCGTGATCAAGGGCCAGGCCGGCCCGCCCGACAAGGACCCGCACCGCGTGGACGGCCTATCGGGCGCCACCATCACCAGCAACGGCATCAGCCGGCTGATGCGCTTCTGGCTGTCGGCCGACGGCTACGCGCCCTACCTCGAGACCTTGCGCAGCGGAGCCCCCTCATGAGCGCAGCCGCCCCCCTGTTCGGCAAGAAGGAAAGAACCGCGCTGCTCAGCCCGGTCATCAACATCAACCCGATCGCGGTGCAGGTGCTGGGCATCTGCTCGGCGCTCGCGGTGACGACGCGGATGGACAAGGCGCTGGTGATGGGCATCGGCGTGACGCTCGTCACCGCACTGGCCAACCTGGCGGTCAGCCTGGTGCGCAACCACACGCCGGGCAGCATCCGCATCATCGTGCAGCTGGCGATCATCGCCTCGTTGGTCATCGTCGTCGACCAGGTGCTCAAGGCCACGCTGTACGAGCTGTCGCTCGAGTTGTCGGTGTTCGTCGGCCTGATCATCACCAACTGCATCGTGATGGGCCGCGCCGAGGGCTTCGCGATGCAGAACCCGCCGTGGCTGTCGTTTCTCGACGGCATCGGCAATGGCCTCGGCTACGCACTCATCCTGCTGATCGTGGGCTTCGCGCGCGAGCTCGCCGGCGCCGGTACGCTGTTCGGCCGCGAAGTACTGCCGCTGACCAAGAACGGCGGCTGGTACGAGCCGAACGGACTGATGCTGCTGGCGCCGTCGGGGCTGTTCCTGATCGCGCTGATCATCTGGGCGCTGCGCACCTGGAAGCCCGAGTTGCAGGAAGAGGATTGACATGAGCAGCCACGCTCACCTCGTTGACTGCCATGACGGCCGGCGCGGGCGGACTGCTCCCGGCCCGTTGCTGTCAATGCCATTCCGTTGTGCTGACAGTGGCGCGACAACGGGGCAGCCGGGCCGGGCACGGCGCTTAGGTTCGGCGGTCTTCGCTGCGCTACGATTGCCCTGTGCTGCGCGGGTCCGTGGCCCCGTCGCTCAACTCGCTACGCTCACTGCGTTCGCTGCGCTCGAACAGTCGCGACGAGTCAGCGCACGAAGCGCGCTGCGCGCGCGGGCCCCGCACCCTGTGCTGCTCGGCGCCTCAAATGCGCGCCGTGCCCGGCCCGGCTGCCCCGTTGCAGAACCGGTGGTGGCGTGCGGGCTATCGAACACCGATGCGGTTGCCGGCAAGGCGGCGGGCGGGGCCTGGGCGGGGCGAATCGGCGCCGCCGAGGAGGTGAGCAGGGACACAAACGGTCCGGGGGACCGTTTGTGCCTTGCGAACGGCCGGGCCTCCTGGCCCGGCGCGGCCTGCAAGGCCAGGGCTTCTGGCCGCGCGCCTTGGCGCGCTTCGTCCTCTGACTCGTCGCGACTGTCCGAGCGCAGCGAACGCAGTGAGCGTAGCGAGTTGAGCGACGGGCCAGAAGACCGAGCACCACAGGGACCCCGCAGCGCAGCGAAGGGCCAGCCGTCTGAGTTCGCACGATGGCAATGGCCAGTTGCAGCCGCTGGCGCTCGGACAGCATCATCGTCACGAGCTGGCGCCTGCGCGTCACCATCGCTGCCAACGCTTGCTGCTGCGCATCAGCCAGAGGCCGGATCAAGCTGGCCAGGTCGTCGCGGCGCACCAGCACGGCGGCGAACTCAGCGAGCATGCGGGCGTCGATACGGTCGGTCTTGGCCAGCCGTCCCATGGACTTGGCGAAGTCGCGCGCCTGGCGTGGGTTGACCACCGCCACGGGCAAGCCCGCGGCCTGCAACGCGCAGGCCAGCGCTGCTTCGTAACCACCAGTGGCCTCCATCACCACCAGCGCTACGCCCAGGGGCTTCAAGGCTGCCGCCAGCGCCGAGTGAGCCTCGGCCTCGTTGTCGAACCGCTGGGCTTCGAGTTGAGCGCCCAGCACCGAGACATCCACGTGCGCCTTGGCCACGTCGATGCCCACCACCACTGAGGAAGCAGACATGGTCTTCAGATCCCTTGCTTGTGAATGCGCTCTCGGACAAGCCGGTGCGCGTAACCGTTCGGGCTTCAGGAAGACCAGCACGGCAACCGTGCGCGATGTACTCAGAGACGGGCTTCAATGCCCCAGCGGATACCAGGCTGCACGGACCGGTCTGGCCGCCTCAAAGGCGATCAAACTCTACCGCGCTGGTCTGGTGAAACATACAAGCCCCGCCCAGGCCCCGCCCGCCGCCTTGCTCGCGCCGATGCGAGCATGAAACTACAGACGCACGCAAGCAGCCGCAACGGGCCGCAAGCCGCCTGTCGCACACCAGCGCGTTTCATGTGTCGCGGCATGCGCGAAGCGCGGTGGAGCCACTGACATGGAACACTACCTGAACATCGCGATCCGCTCGATCTTTCTCGAGAACATGGCCCTGGCCTTCTTCCTGGGCATGTGCTCGTTCCTGGCCTGCTCGAAGAAGGTCGAGACCGCCATCGGCCTGGGCGTTGCCGTGGTCTTCGTGCAGACGCTGACGGTGCCGCTGAACAACCTGATCCTGCGCCACCTGCTGGCCGAGGGCGCCCTCGGCTGGTCTGTCGCCGGCGCTGGCCAAGGTCGATCTGACCTTCCTGGCATTCATCCTGTTCATCGGCACCATCGCGGCAGCCACACAGGTGGTCGAGATGGCCGTCGACCGATTCCTGCCCGCCCTGTACGCGACGCTGGGCGTGTTCCTGCCACTGATCGCCGTCAACTGCGTGATCCTCGGCGGCTCGCTATTCATGCAGGAGCGCAACTACACCTTCGGCGAAAGCGTGGTGTTCGGCTTCGGCTCCGGACTCGGCTTCGCGATCGCGATCGTGGCCATCGCCGCGATCCGCGAGAAGTTGGTCTACTCCGACGTGCCGGCCGGCCTGCGCGGGCTGGGCATCACCTTCGTGACGGCCGGGCTGATGTCGGTGGCCTTCATGGTGTTCTCGGGCATCCAGCTCTGAGGCCGCGAACATGACCGAAATCCTCTCCGGCGTCGCGATGTTCACCGCCGTCGTGCTGGCGCTGGTGGCGCTGCTGCTCGGCGCGCGGCGGCGGCTGGTGCAATCCGGCGACGTCACGATCACGATCAACGACGACCCGGCCAAGGCGCTGAAGGTGGCCGCCGGCAATACGCTGCTGGGCACGCTGGCCGACAACAAGATCTTCATTCCATCGGCCTGCGGCGGAAAGGGCGCCTGCGGCGTCTGCGAAGTGGTGGTCAAGTCCGGCGGCGGCACGCTGCTGCCGACCGAAACCGGCTACATCAACCGCGGCGAAGCCAAGCGCGGCTGCCGCCTGGCGTGCCAGGTCAAGGTCAAGCGCGACATGGCCATCGAGATCGCGCCCGAGGTCTTCAACGTGCGCAAGTGGCGGTGCAAGGTCATCTCCAACCGCAACGTCGCGACCTTCATCAAGGAGCTGAAGCTGGCGCTGCCCGCGGGCGAGGAGGTGCCGTTCCGCGCGGGTGGCTACATGCAGCTCGAGTGCCCGCCGCACCAGATCGACTTCAAGACCTTCGACATCGAGCCGCCCTACCGCGACGACTGGGACAAGTTCGACCTCTGGCGCTTCCGGTCGGTGCTGCACGAACCGATCGAGCGCGCCTACTCGATGGCCAACTACCCGCTCGAGAAGGGCCAACTGCTGTTCACGATCCGCATCGCTTTCCCGCCCGGCTACCGCACCGACATCCCGCCCGGCATCATGAGTTCGTACGTGTTCAACCTGAAGCCCGGTGACGAGCTCACCGTGTCGGGGCCGTTCGGCGAATTCTTCGCGCGCGACACCCACAAGGAGATGTGCTTCATCGGCGGCGGCGCCGGCATGGCGCCGATGCGTTCGCACATCTTCGACCAGTTCAAGCGCCTGCACACCCAGCGCAAGGTCACGTTCTGGTACGGCGCCCGCAGCCTGAAGGAGGCGTTCTACGTCGACGAGTTCGATGCCCTGGCCGCGGCCCATGCCAACTTCGAATGGCACCTGGCGCTGTCGGAGCCGCTGCCCGAAGACCGCTGGACCGGTGCCGCCGGCTTCATCCACGACGTGCTGCGCGACCAGTACCTCGCCAACCACCCGGCGCCCGAAGACATCGAGTACTACATGTGCGGCCCCGGCGTGATGAACAAGGCCGTGATCGACATGCTGCTGTCGCTGGGCGTCGATCGCGAAAACATCCTGCTCGACGACTTCGGCTGATGCGCCACGAGCCGACCGCAAGACACGAAGGGAGCCTGACATGACCCAGTTGCTGATCGAAGACGTGGTGCGCGACCGTGCCAGCGACAAGTTGTATCTGCTGCCGGCGTCGGCGTCGGTCACCGACGCCGTCGAGTTGATGGCCGAGCACCAGATCGGCGCCGTGTTGGCGATGACCGAGGATGGCCTGGTCGGCGGCATCTTCACCGAGCGCGACCTGCTGATGCGCGTCGTGCGGCCCGGCCTGCACCCGAAGACCACGCCGCTGTCACTGGTGATGACGCGTGACGTGCGCTTCGTTTCGCCGGGCACCACCGTCGAGGCCGCGATGGCGCTGATGCACATGCAGCACCACCGCCACCTGCTGGTGATCGACGGACCCAAGGTCTACGGGCTGGTGTCGATGCGCGACCTGGTCTACCAGCTGGTGAGCGACGGCCATGGCCGTTTCGAGTCCGCGGTGCGCGAAGCCGGCGCAGCGCCCGCCAAGACATGAAGTGCAACCGGTTCCACGGCGGAGCAAGACCATGAACAAAATCGCATCACCCAGCCGTCGGGCAGCCCTCGCGGCGGCCGGATTCGGCTCGCTGGCCCTGCTGGGCGCCTGCAGCGAGCGCGGCCGCTTCTTCGCGCTGCCCGGCGCCGGCGGCGACGTCTTCCACGGCCTGACGATGGGCTCGACCTACACCGTGAAGATCGCCACGCGCGGGCTGGCCGATGCCACCCTCGCCGCAGCGGCGTCGGCGGTGGCCGCGGCACTGGCCGACGTCGTCGGCCGCATGTCGCATTACGACACCGCGTCGGAAGTCTCGCGCCTGAACCGGCAGCCGGTCGGGGAGCCTTTCGCCGTTTCGGCCCCGACGTTGCAGGTGTTCATCGCCGCCCAGGCCGTCCGTGCAGCCTCGGCCGGCGCCTTCGACGTGGCCGTCGGCCGTGCCGTCGACGAATGGGGCTTCGGCCCGTCCGAGCGGCCGCGCCGCGTGCTGCCGGCGCAGGCGCTGCAGGCCCTGCAACGCCAGCACCACGACGGCGCGCTCGTTCTCGACACTCGTGCCGGCACGCTGACGCGCCAATCGCCGGTGCTGGCCAACCTGTCGGGTATCGCCAAGGGCTATGGCGTCGACCGCGCCGCGCAGGCGCTCGACGCGCTGGGCATCACCGACTACATGGTCGAGGTCGGCGGCGAGATCCGCACCCGCGGGCACAACGCCGAGGGCCGCGCCTGGCAGCTCGCGATCGAGCGCCCGGACGCGATGCCGCAGCGCGCGCTGCTCGTCGTGCCGCTGGCCGGCAAGTCGCTCGCCACCTCGGGCGACTACCGCAACTTCTTCGTCCACGCGGGGCGCCGCTACTCGCACGAGATCGATCCCGGCAGCGCCGCGCCGGTCGGCCACGCGCTGGCGTCGGTCAGTGTGGTGGCCGACGATTGCACGATTGCCGACGCGTGGTCGACGGCGCTGTTCGTGCAGGGGCCCGAGCGGGGCCTGGCCACCGCCGCTCGCCTGGGCCTGGCGGCGTACTTCGTCGTGCGTGGCCCCGACGGCGCGTTCATCGAGCGCCAGACCCCCGCGTTCGCGGCGCTCGGCGCACGCACGGTCGCCTGAACTCGAGCCTGGCGATGAACCTCGACGCCTTTCTGCCCGTGTTCGCGCTCGCGCTGGCCGCGATCGGCATCGCGGTGGCAGCGATGGCCATCGGCGTGATTTTCAGGCGCCCTTGCCTGCGCGGCTCCTGCGGCGGCCCGGCTGTGACCGGGCCGGGCGGCACGAAACTGTCGTGCGAGACCTGCCCCAACCGCAGACGTCGCGAGACCGCCGCGTCACCGCCAGAATCGCAAACCCCGTGACCGGGGCGATCAGGTCGTGACCGCGATGTCATCGGCCGCGCCCGACCCGGGCCCGCCACGGCAACGACGGCGGCCCCGATGAAACCATCGACCCCGCACACGGCAATCATCCCGCTGAACGAGCCGCTGTTCCGCGGCCAGCGGGCACTGCGCATCGCGCTGGTGGGCTTGCCCAACAGCGGCAAGAGCACGTTCTTCGCGGCGGTGGCGAGCACCTCGGTGCAGAGGGGCGAACTGTCGGACACGCACCGTGCGTACCACGAGTGCGCCGTGCAGATCGGCCTGGACGAAGCGCGCGTGATCGACCTGCCGAGCATCCGCTCGCCGCACCACCTCGAGTCGGCCGACCGTGCGGCGCTCAAGTACCTGCTGTGGGGCGACGAACGCCCGCCTGTCACGCTGCACGAGCCCGCGGGCCCACCGGCGCCGTTTTCAGCGCCGAACGTGATCGTGCAGGTGCTCGATGCCACGTCGCTCGAACACCACCTCGAGCTGACGTTGAAGCTCGTGAAATTCGGCCGCCCGCTGGTGATCGCGCTGAACAAGATGGACGAAGCCGCCGCGCACGGCACCTACGTCAACCCCGGCGTGCTGAGCTCGCTGCTCGGCGTACCCGTGGTACCCACCGCCGCGATCATGGGGCACGGCATCGCCGAGCTGTTCCGCGCGGCCGCGCAGGCCGTGCGCGAAGGCGCCTGCCCGCATGCACAGCCGCCGAGCGCCCACATCGCCGCCGCGCTCGAACCGCTCGCCGCGCTGTTGAGCGCGCCGGAGATCCTGCGCGCCTTCCGCGTCCCGCCCTCCCTGCTCGTGACGCAGATCGCCGAGGGCGATCCGTACTTCCTCGACGAGATGGAGCAGCACTTTCCCGGCCATCTGCCGCAAGTGCACCAGCTGCTGGCGGGCGCCGCAACGGGGCTGCCGCGTCCGTTGGCCGATGAGCTGCATGCCGATCGGCACCACCGCGCGGCATCGTTGTTCGAAGCCGCCACCCGCTTCGGCGCGCCGCGCGAAGACCGCGGCTGGCGCAATGCGCTCGACGAGCTGTTCCTGAGTCCGCGCTGGGGCTTCATCGGCAGCGTGGCCGTCTTCGCCGCCGTGCTCTTCGTCGTCTTCTATGTCAGCCAATGGATCGACAGCCTGACCGCGGCACGGCTGGTGGCGTGGGCCGCCGAGTGGCACCCGCAGTCGACCGCCGGCGTCGTCGCGCGCGCGGTGGTCGACGCCTTGATCGGGCTGGTCGGCATCGTCGTGCCGTACATGATTCCGTTGGTGCTGCTGCTGGTGGCGCTCGAAGAGGCCGGCATCATGGCGCGCATCGCCTTTGCCGTCGACCGCACGTTCCACCGCATCGGGCTGCACGGCGGCGTGGCGGTGCCGTTCCTGCTCGGGCTCGGCTGCAACGTGCCGGCGATTGCCGCCATCGGCCGCACGACGACAGGTCGCGAGCGCGTCATGGCCTCCGTGCTGGTGACCTTCGTGCCGTGCTCGGCGCGCTCGGCGATCATCCTGGCGCTGGCCGGCAAGTTCCTGGGCGGGCTGGGCGTGCTGGTGATCTTCCTGCTCACCATGCTGGTGATCGCCGTGCTCGGGCAGGTGCTGCGGCGCCGCTATCCCCGCGGGGGCCCGGGCCAGGTGCAGGAGATTCCGCCCTACGCCTGGCCACGTGGGCTGCCGATGCTGCGCGAGACGTGGGAGCGCACGCGCGACATCCTGACGATCGTCACGCCGCTGCTGATCGCGGGCAGCGTGGTGCTGGCATTGCTGGCGCACGTCGGCGCCGATCGCCACATCAACGCCCTGCTCGCGCCGATCACGTCGTGGTGGCTGGGCCTGCCGCTCGTGCTCGGCGTGCCGATCCTGTTCGGGGTACTGCGCAAGGAGCTGTCCCTGCTGATGGTCTACCAGGCGCTCGGCAGCTTCGAGGTCGACCGCTACCTCGACCCGGTGCAGATCGCGACCTTCCTGCTGTTCCTGACCTTCTACGTGCCCTGCATCTCGACGTTTGCCGTGATGCTCAAGACGATCGGCCGCCGTGAAGCGCTGTTCTCGGTGTCACTGTCGGTGGGCATTGCGCTGCTGGTGAGCGGGCTCGCACGTCTCGGGCTCGAGGGCGCGCGCCACCTGTGGATGTAGGGGCCGCGGCGCAGAGCCGCGGGGCGCGGCCGTCAGTTCGTGACGCCGTCGACGATCTGCTGCAGCCCGACGGGGTCGGTGATGCGGATCTGGCGGTGCTGCACGAACAGCAGCCCGTTGGCCTGGAACTTCGAGAAAGTGCGGCTGACGGTCTCGAGCTTCAGGCCGAGGAAGCTGCCGATGTCCTCACGGCTCATGCGCAGCACCACCGACGACGCCGAGAAGCCCCGTGCGCTGCAGCCGGTGCGTCAGGTTCAGCAGGAACGCAGCCAGGCGCTCCTCGGCATGCATGCTGCCCAGCAGCAGCATCACGCCATAGGAGCGCACGATCTCGCGGCTCATCACGCGGTGGAACTGCTGCTGCAGCGACGGCACTTCACGCGCCAGCGCCTCCAGCTCGTCGAACGGGATCACGCAGACCTGCGAATCCTCGAGCGCCACTGCATCGACCTCGTGGCGCCGGGCGCCGATGCCGTCCAGGCCGATCAGCTCGCCGCCCATCTGGAAGCCGGTCACCTGGTCGCGCCCATCGTTCGACGCGACGCTGGTCTTGAAGAATCCGGTCCAGACCGCGTAGACCGATTCGAAGCGGTCGCCCGCCCGAAACAGCGCCTCGTTGCGCGCCGACCTTGCGCCGCGTCGCCACCAGCCGGCCGTCGATCTGCTCGAGCTCGGCTTGCGTCAGGCCCAAGGGCAGGCAGATTTCGCGCAGGTTGCAGTGCGAACAGGCCACGGTACAGGAAGCCGGGTGGAGCGGGCGAAAGATGGATTGGTCCATGCGCGGAACTGCAGCGTTTGTGACACTCGAAATGGGCGCGATTGCCCGACCGTGATCATATGTGCCGTTCATGACGTTCATCAAAGCCCACTCGTGACTGTGGTCGATCGGCCCGCTGCACGTGCATGATCTGCGTCAAGGAGGCGACCCCGCAGGTGCCTACAGTGGCACGCTCCACCGCCGCCACCACTGCCACGGGAGACGCCATGCGCGTGGGATTGTTCGTCACCTGCCTGGCCGATCTGATGCGCCCGAGCGTGGCGTTCGCGGCCGTCAAGCTGCTCGAGGACGCCGGCTGCAGCGTGGACGTGCCTGCGGCGCAGACCTGCTGCGGGCAGCCGGCGCTCAACAGCGGCGACAGCGCCGACGCGCGCGCGATCGCGCAGGAGGTGATCATCGCCTTCGAAGGCTTCGACGCGGTCGTCGGCCCGTCGGGCTCGTGCATGGGCACGCTGCGCCACGACTACCCGGCGATGTTCGCCGACGATCCGGCCTGGCGCGCTCGCGCCGAAGACCTGTCGCGGCGCAGCCACGAGTTGCTCAGCTTCCTCGTCGACGTGTTGAAGGTCGATCGTGTCGATGCGCGCTTACGACGGCAAGGTCACCTACCACGACAGCTGCGCCGGCCTGCGCGAGATGGGCGTGAAGGCGCAGCCGCGCCGGCTGCTGGCCGGCGTGCAGGGGCTGGAACTGGTGGAGATGCACGGCACCGAAGAGTGCTGCGGCTTCGGCGGCACCTTCTGCGTCAAGTACCCCGAGATCTCGACCAAGATGGTCGACGACAAGATCGCCCACATCGAGGCCAGCGGCGCCGGACACGGTGCTCGGTGGCGACCTCGGCTGCCTGCTCAACATCGCCGGGCGCATCAAGCGCCGCGGCTTGCCGGTGCGCGTGATGCACACCGCCGAGCTGCTGGCCGGCATGGGCGCGCAGCCATCGATCGGCGAGGCGGAGAAACCCTGATGCAAGCCCGCCGCGTCCACCTTCCCGCAGCGCGTCGCGATCGCGATCCACGACAAGCGGCTGCAGGCCGCGCTCGACCACGCCAGCGGCGGCTTCGTGAAGAAGCGCGCGGCGCTGGTGGCGGCGCTGCCCGAGTTCGAGGCCCTGCGCGAACGCGCGCGCAGCGTCAAGGAGCATGTGCTGGCCAACCTCGACGGCTACCTCGAGCGCTACGAGGCAGCAGGTCACGCGCCACGGCGGCCACGTGCACTGGGCATCGACCGCCGAGGAGGCGCGCGAGATCATCCTCGCGATCTGCCGCGACGCGAACGCCCGGACCATCACCAAGGGCAAGTCGATGGTCAGCGAGGAGATCGGCCTCAACGATGCGCTCGAGGCCGCCGGCTACGAGGTGATCGAGACCGACCTCGGCGAGTACATCATCCAGCTCGCCAAGGAGCCGCCCAGCCACATCATCGTGCCGGCGGTGCACAAGACGCGCGAGCAGGTCGGCCGACCTGTTCGACGAGCACCACCGCCCGCTCGGCTACACCAAGCACCTGACCGAAGTCGGCGAGATGGTCAACGAGGCGCGCCAGGTGCTGCGCGGGCACTACTTCCGCGCCGACGTCGGCATCACCGGCGGCAACTTCCTGATCGCCGAGACCGGCTCCAGCATCATCGTCACCAACGAGGGCAACGGCGACCTGACGCAGACGCTGGCGCGCGTGCACATCGTCACCAGCGGCATCGAGCGCGTGGTGCCGACGCTCGACGACGCGCTGACCTTCCTGCGCCTGCTCGCGCGCAGCGCCACCGGCCAGGAGACCGAGACCTACACCACCGTCAGCACCGGCCCGCGCCGCGCCGACGACCTCGACGGCCCGCAGGAATACCACGTGGTGCTGGTCGACAACGGCCGCTCGAAGATGCTCGGCGGGCCGTTCCGCGAGATGCTGCGCTGCATCCGCTGCGGCGCCTGCCTGAACCACTGCCCGGTCTACACCGCGATCGGCGGCCATGCCTACGGCTGGGTCTATCCGGGCCCGATGGGCTCGGTGCTGACGCCGCTGATCAACGGCATCGACAAGCGCCTACGACCTGCCGAACGCCTGCACGCTGAACGGCCGCTGCCAGACCGTGTGCCCGGTGAAGATCCCGCTGCCCGGCCTGCTGCGCGAGCTGCGCCGCCAGCAGTTCGAGAGCGGGCTGACGCCGGCGCCGATCCGCTGGGCGCTGCGGGCCTGGGCCGCGCTGGCCAAGCGCGCCGCGGCTCTACCACCTGGCGATGCGCATCGGCATCCCGCTGCTGAGCGCGTTCGGGCGCCGCCGCGGCGCGCTGTCGCTGGCTGCCGCTGGCCGGCGGCTGGACCGACACGCGCGACCTGCCCGCGCCGCAGGGCCGCACCTTCCAGCAGGCCTGGAGCGCGCGCAAGGGAGCGCGGCCATGAGCGTCAAGCGCCAGTGGTGGACGCGAGACGCGTGCTGGCCGGCATCCGCCAATCGCTCGGACGCACCGGGCCGAGCCGCGACGCGATCGTGCCGCTGCCGGGCAGCGGCCCGCGGCCGGCCTTCGACGGCGACGTCGTCGAGCGCTTCGTCGCCAAGATGCTCGAGAAGTCGGCCACGCTGGCGCGCATCGCGTCGCTCGCCGAGGTCGGCGCCGAGGTCGCGCGTTTCGTCGGCCTCGGTGCAACGCGCAGCCAGCGTCTGTGCGTCTCGCAAGCCCTCGCCGCGATCGACTGGCCGGCGGGTTTCGAGGTCGAGCACCGCGCCGCGCGTGCGCGACGACGAGACCAGCGTCACGCCCTGCTTCGCCGCGGTGGCCGAGTCGGGCGGCATCGTCACGCTGTCCGGCCCCGACACGCCGAGCACGCTGAACTTCGTGCCCGACAACCACATCGTCGATCGTCCACGCGGCGCAGGTGGTGCCGCACTTCGAAGACGTCTGGGCGCAGTGGCGCGCCTCCGGCCGGCCGATGCCGCGCACCGTCAACATCATCTCGGGGCCGTCGCGCACCGCCGACATCGAGATGACGATCCAGCTCGGCGCGCACGGGCCGCGCCGTCTGCACATCCTGCTGGTGGCGGCCTGATGGGCGCGCGCGCCACGGACGTTGCTGCCCGCGCCCTACGGCGAGCTGCATCGCCAGCTCGGCGCCTTCATCCCGCGCCGAGCGGCTGATCACCGACCCGCTGCGCCTGCTGGCCTGGGGCACCGACGCCAGCTTCTACCGCCTGGTGCCCAAGCTCGTCGTGGTGGTCGAGAGCGAAGCCGAGGTGCGGCGCCTGCTCGAATGCTGCGCGCGCCTGGCACACGCCGGTGACCTTCCGCGCCGCCGGCACCAGCCTGTCGGGCCAGGCGCTCAGCGACTCGGTGCTGGTGCTGCTCGGCGACGGCTGGCGCGGCGTGCACGGTCGCCGACGACGCGCAGACGATCACGCTGCAGCCCGGCGTGATCGGCGCGCGCGGCCAACCGCCGGCTCGCGCCGCTGCGGCCGCAAGATCGGCCCCGACCCGGCGTCGATCGACGCCGCGATGATCGGCGGCATCGCCGCCAACAACGCCAGCGGCATGTGCTGCGGCACGGCGCAGAACAGCTACCACACGCTGGCCGGCCTGCGCGTCGTGCTGGCCGACGGCACGCGTGCTCGACACGCGCGACGCCGGCCAGCCGCGCGGCGCTTCGCGACGCCAGCGCCCGGACGCTGGCCGACGGCCTGGCCGCGCTCGGCCGCGCGACGCGCGCCGACGCGACGCTGGCCGCGCGCATCCGCCACAAGTTCCGGATCAAGAACACCACCGGCTACAGCCTCAACGCGCTGGTCGACTTCAGCGACCCGGTCGACATCCTGGCGCACCTGATGATCGGCTCCGAAGGCACGCTCGGCTTCATCAGCGAGATCACCTACCGCACCGTCGAAGAGCACGCCGCACAAGGCCAGCGCGCTGATCCTGTTCGACGACCTCGAGACCGCCTGCAGCGCGGTGACGCGGCTGAAGAGCACGCCGGTGGCGGCGGTCGAGCTGCTCGACCGCGCCTCGCTGCGCTCGGTGCAGGACAAGCCGGGCATGCCCGGCGTCGCTGCGCGCGCTGCCGGCCCGACGGCGCCGCGCTGCTGGTCGAAACGCGCGCCGCGACCGCCGCCGCGCTGGCAGCTGCAAGATCGACGCCGATCGCGGCAGCAGCTCGCGGCGATGCGCACTGGCCGACGCCGCTGCGCTTCACCGACCGACGCGGCCGAATCGGCGGCGCTGTGGAACGTGCGCAAGGGCATGTTCCCGGCCGTCGGCGCGATGCGCCCGACCGGCACCACGGTGATCATCGAGGACGTGGCGTTCCCGGTCGAGCGCCTGGCCGAGGCCACGCTCGACCTGCAGCAGCTGCTGCAGCGGCACGGCTACCCCGAGGCCATCATCTTCGGCCACGCGCTCGAAGGCAACCTGCACTTCGTCTTCACGCAGGACTTCGGCAGCGCCGCCGAGGTCGAGCGCTACAGCGCGCTTCATGGACGCGGTGTGCACGATGGTGGTCGAAGAAGTACGACGGCTCGCTCAAGGCCGAGCACGGCACCGGCCGCAACATGGCGCCCTTCGTCGAGATGGAGTGGGGCGCGCAGGCGTTCGCGCTGATGCGCGCGCATCAAGGCGCTGTTCGACCCGCAGGGCCTGCTCAACCCGGGCGTGATCCTCAACGACGACCCGCAAGTCGCACCTGAAGAACCTGAAGCCGCTGCCCGCCGCCGACGCGCTGGTCGACAAGTGCATCGAGTGCGGCTTCTGCGAGCCGAAGTGCCCGTCGCGCGGGCTGACGCTGTCGCCGCGCCAGCGCATCGTCGGCTGGCGCGAGATCGCGCGGCTCGACGCCGCCGGCGACGAGCCGCAGCGCACGCGCCGAGCTGCAAGCAGCTCTACGACTACCAGGGCATCGAGACCTGCGCCGCCTGCGGCCTGTGCGCCACCGCCTGCCCGGTCGGCATCGAGACCGGCCTGCTGATCAAGGCGCTGCGCGGGCGCCGCGCCAGCCCGCTGGCGCAAGCAGGTGGCCGACGTCGCGGCCCGGCACTACGGCGCCGCTGACCGCCGGCGTGCGCGCTGGGCCTGGGCGCCGCCGACCTGCTGCACGGCGTGGTCGGCACCGGCGCGATGAAGGGCGCGCTCGACGGCCTGCGCAAGGCCTCGGGCGGCGCGCTTGCCGAAGTGGTCGCCGGCGCTGGCGCGGCCGGTGCACTTCGTGCCGCGGCCGACAGCGCCGGCCAGCGCGCCGAGCGCGTCGTCTACTTCCCCAGCTGCGCCGCGCGCAACATGGGCCCGCAGCGCGGCCACGACGGCGTCGAGATCGCTGCCCGCGGTGGCCGAGCGGCTGTTCCAGCGCGCCGGCTTCGACGTCGTCTACCCGGCAGCGCTGGCCGGCCTGTGCTGCGGCCAGCCGTTCGAGAGCAAGGGGCTCGCCGGACGCGGCGAACCTGAAGTCGGCCGAACTCGAAGCGCGCGCTGCGCGACGCCAGCGAGGGCGGCCGCTGGCCGATCGTCTTCGACACCAGCCCCTGCGCCTACCGCATGAAGCGCTACCTGGCCGGGCGGCTGCGCGGTGCACGACAGCATCGAGTTCGTGCACGACGTGGTGCTGCCGCGCCTGACGCTCGCGCCGCAGCCGCAGGCCGTGGCCGTGCACCCGGTGTGCAGCGTGCGCAAGATGGGCACGCGTCGACAAGCTGATGGCGATCGCCGCGCGCTGCAGCGCCGAGGTGGTGACGCGTGCGACGAGGTGCAGTGCTGCGGCTTCGCCGGCGACACGCGGCTTCATCCGCCCCGAGTTGAACGAGCACGCGCTGCGCCACCTGAAGGCCGCGCTGCCCGCGGACTGCACGCAGCGGCTATTCGACCAGCCGCACCTGCGAGATCGGGCTGTCGGAGCAGGCCGGCTTCCCGTACCAGTCGATCCTGTACCTGGTCGAGCGCTGCAGCGCCGACAGCCGCTGACCCACCATCACATCAGTTTTCCCTGCCACCGAGGCGGTACCGCGACGCATGAACCCGACGATTCCAGGCGACCGCCGCGGATCCGGCTTTGCCGGTCCGCCAGCGGTGCCCCCTCGAGGGGGAGCGCCGAAGGCGCTTCGGGGGTGTTTCACACCAGCCAGTCGGGTCGCAGCAGGAGGACGGCGCCGAGCGCCAGCATGACGATGCCGCTCGCGAGCTTCAGCCCGCGGCCGGCTCGCTCACTGAGCCTGTCGCTGCCCAACGCGATCACCGCGATGGCCACCATCAGCGCGTCGTCGGCGACGTAGCCCAGGATGTACAGGCCGAGGTAGGCATGGTGCGCCGCAGCGCCGAGGGGTTGCTGCGCCAGCACGGCGGTGTAGATCGCCGGAATGCCGGCAGTGCAGAGCAGTTCGACGAAATTCACCACCACCGCGAGCGCGGCCACCGCGAGCAACGACGCCGGCAGCGCCGGGGCCTGCATGACGCGCCGCATGCGGGCGAACCAGCCCGGGCCGGGCCGACGCCGGGATCGACAGCGACGGCCCGTGGCCCCAGGCGACGAAGTCCTTCACGTTGACCGCGCCGATGGCCAGCGCCACCGCGCCGAGCAACCAGCGCACCGTGTCCGACAGCCCGACGGCCAGGAAGACGTTCAGCCAGGCTGCCATGAAGGCGTAGTAGACGGCGCCGCTGACGAGCACGAAGGTCCCGGCGACGAGCGCCATGCGCCGGCGGTCGCGCAGACGCACCAGCAGCGACAGCAGGAACAGCAGCACCCACATCGCACAGGGGTTGAAGCCGTCGAGCAGGCCGAGCGCGAGCGTGAACAGCGGCAACCCCAGTCGCGAAGCCTCGAGCGTGCCGAACAGCGCGCTGCGGACTTCGCTTTTCGGGGCGCTGCCACGGTCGATCAGTTCGATCAGGTCGCGCCCGCTGTGCTCGGCGTCGTCGAAACCGACCATCACCTGGCCGCCGAAGACGAAGGTCGGCACGCCCGGGCGGCCAGACACCGGCGTCGCGCGATCGGGCGACGAGGTCGTCGCGCGCTTGCGCGTCTTCGTCGACGGGCCGCAAGACGATCTGCAGCCCCGGCCGGTCACGCGCCAGCTGCGCGAGAAACACCTTGGCGTCGGCGCAATGAGGGCAGTCGCCGCGCACGAACACCTCGAGCGTGAGCGCGGCAGGTGCTTGCGCGATCGCAGGGGCCATGGCGATGGCGCCCAGCAAGGCCGCCATGCACCAGGCGAGCCAGCACAGGCCACGATGCCATGCGCCTTCGACCCGCGAGCCCACACTCGCGGGGGCTTGAACCGTCAGGAACCATGGCCTGGCCATCGCCGAGTCATGCTGGTCGGTGATGACGATCCGGCGTTGATTCACATCAACCATGTGCCGCGCATCGATGCAGCGCGCCGCGTTTGACGTCGCGCAAGCCACCGTCGATTCGGTTCTCGCCAGCCCGTCGGGTTGTCCGCACAATGGACCGCAGGAACCACGCCTCCGCGAGGGCGGGTCTGCTCGGGTCATTGCACGGAAAGGATTCGCACCATGCCTGCACCGTCCGGCGTCTACATCGTTCCCACCGACCGCTGGTACATCGAGCGCACGGTTTGGCTGATCGCCGGCGCCGTGCTGCTTACCGCCACGGCCTTGGCGGCGTGGGTCCATCCGCTGTGGGTGCTCGCGGTGGCCGCCACGGCGATGGCCTCCATCGCGGTGGCGCTGACCGGCTTCTGCATCGTCGGCAACGTGCTGGCGCGCCTTGGCTTCCCGCCGATGCTCGCCCGTCCAGGCTGGAAGCCCGGCGATCTGTACTTCATGCAGACCGACCGCTGGTACCTCGAACGCCGCATCTACCTGGTCGTCGGCATCAACCTGTGTCTGGCCTCGGCGCTGTCGCTGCTGCACAGCCCGTGGTGGCTCGCGTTCACCGGCTTCGTCGGTGGTGCCATGGTGTGGTTCGCCGCCACGGGCTTCTGCATCATGGCCAATGGCCTGTATTGGCTCGGGGCGGAGCCGCGGCTGGTGCCTCGGCGCGAGTCGGCCGGCCGCGCCGACCGAGCGATCGAGCCCCGCGTGCCGGCCTGACAGGCCGCGCGGCGCCCGCCGCCCCTGCTAGCGGTGCAGCGTCCAGCTGCCCAGGCGGTGGTGCTGCGGCTGGCGCTCGGCCCACAGCGCCAGGCGCGTGAGCCAGTCGGGCCGGGCAGCGGCAGCGCTGGCCGATCGATCCATCGGCATGGCGCGCGCTGGCCGGTACGCCGCGGTGGGCGAGGTTTCGAAGCGCAGTCCGAAGTCAGCGGTGTGGGTGGTCATGGCAGCTCCCGTCGGCAGGCCGCGCGGTGCCCCGGGGATTCGGGTCGATGCGCGGTGAAGTCAATGTAGAACTGTTCGAATACGCACACAATGTGGCAATATGCAGTTCGAGATTGCATAAACGCACAGACATAGATGCCTTCGCTCGACTGGGACGACCTGCGCCACGCGCTGGCCATCGGTGCCGCGGGTTCGCTGGCCGGTGCCGCGCGCGAACTGGGCGTGAACCACACCACGGTGCTGCGCCGGCTCGACGCGCTGGAAGCGCACCTGGGCTCGCGCCTGTTCGATCGCCAGCGCCGCGGCTACCAGCCCACCGAGGCCGGCCTCGCGCTGCTCGCGCAGGCCCGCCACATGGCGGCGCGCGCCGACGAGGTCGAACGCCAGGTGCTCGGGCGCGACCGCGAGCTCACCGGCGCGCTGCGCGTGACCACCGCCTTCGTCGTCATGGACCACCTGTTGCCGCAACCGCTGGCCGACTTCGCGCGCGCCTATCCGGGCATCGAGGTCGAGGTGGTCGAGAACGCCGTGCTCATCGACCTGTCGAGCCGGCAAGCCGACAACCCGCAGGCCTGGACGCGCCGCGAAGCCGACGTCGCGGTGCGCCTGTCGGGCCAGGTCGCCGAGCACCTCGTCGGGCGCCAGCTCGGCATGACGCAGTGCCGCGTCTACGCGCTGCGCGGCGCGCCGGGCCTGCCGCAGACCGTGACCGCGCTCGACGTGCTGACGCGCGACGTGCCCTGGGTCGCGTTCGAGCGCGACGCGTCGACACGCGTCTACGACCAGTGGTTGCACCAGCGGCTGGCGCAGGCCAACGTGCGCGTGCGCGTCGACATCTTCAATGCCAAGGCGGCGATGCTGCGCACCGGCATCGGCGTGGGCGTGCTGCCGACTTTCATGGAAGCCAAGCACCCCGAGCTGGTGGCGGTGTCGGAGCCGATCGCCGAACTGGCGCAGCCGGTCTGGATGCTGACCCACCCCGATCTGCGCCAGACGGCGCGTGTGCGCGCCTTCATGCAGTTCGTCGGCGATGCGCTGGTGCAACGCCTGAAGGCCGGTTGACGCCGCCGCCGCGAGGCCATCGCATGCGCCCTTGATGCCGCCGCTTGCGCCGCAGTGAGCCGGCGCGGTACAAGACCCGGCACCCCGCAACCCATCGGCGCGACACGATCGCGGCGCCGGCAAACATGACCACGAACCTGACCGAACGCCTGCTGCATGCACTGAAGGCCCGTGGCGCGACCGAGATCTTCGGCATTCCGGGCGATTTCGCGTTGCCGCTGTTTCGCGAGATCGAGCGCTCGGCGCTGCTGCCGCTGTACACGCTGTCGCACGAGCCCGGCGTCGGCTTCGCGGCCGATGCGGCTGCGCGCGCGCGCGGCGGTCTCGGCGTCGCCGCCGTCACCTACGGCGCCGGCGCCTTCAACCTCGTCAACGCCGTCGCCGGCGCCTATGCCGAGCGCGTGCCGCTGGTGGTGCTGTCGGGCGCGCCGGCAGCGCACGAGGCCGGCAGCGGCCTGCTGCTGCACCATCAGGTGAAGACGCTCGATTCGCAGTGGCGGCTGTTCGAGGAGCTGACCGTCGACCGCGCCCGACTCGACGACACCGACCGCGCACCCGATCGCATCGCCCGCGTGCTCGATGCCGCGCTGGCCCGCTCGCGGCCGGTGTACCTGGAGATCCCGCGCGACATGCCCGGCCGGCCCTGCGCCGCGGTGCCGCTCGCGGCGCCGGACCGCCCCGACGCCGAGCGCCTGGCGGCCTGTGCCGACGAGGTGCTGGCACGGCTGGCCGCCGCCGAGCGGCCGCTGCTGATGGTCGGCGTCGAAGTGCGGCGTTACGGGCTCGAGGCGCGCGTCGCCGAGCTGGCGCGGCGCCTGGCCATCCCGGTGGTCACCAGCTTCATGGGGCGCGGGCTGCTGGCCCATGCCGACGTGCCGCTGATCGGGACCTACCTCGGCCTGGCCGGCGACGCCGCACTGAGCGATCGCGTCGAGCGCTCCGATGCGCTGCTGCTGCTCGGCGTGATCGTTTCCGACACCAACTTCGCGGTCTCGGCGCGGCGCATCGACCTGCGCCATGCGATGCACGTGTTCGACGGCGACGTCGCGATCGGCCACCACGTCTATCACCAGTTGCCGATCGGCGCGCTGATCGATGCGCTGCTGGCGCGCGTGCCGCCTGCCGCGTCGAGTTCGCCCGCCGGCGCGCCGGTGCGCTCCGCAGCCGCCGGCGCCGCGCCGCGCCGCCGCCGTCAGCCGTGGTGAACGACGCCGGGCCGATCGAGCCGCGCGACATCGCCGCGGCCGTCAACGCCCTGCTGCGCCAGCACGGCCCGATGCCATTGGCCAGCGACGTCGGCGACTGCCTGTTCACGGCGATGGACATCGAGCCGGCCGAGCTGGTCGCGCCGGGCTACTACGCGACGATGGGCTACGGCGTGCCGGCCGGCCTGGGCCTGCAGGTGGCCACCGGGCAGCGCCCGATCATCCTGGTCGGCGACGGCGCATTCCAGATGACCGGCTGGGAGCTCGGCAACGCGCGGCGGCTCGGTTGCGACCCGATCGTGCTGGTGTTCAACAACGCCAGTTGGGAGATGCTGCGCACCTTCGAGCCGGCGGCGCACTTCAACGACCTGGGGCGCTGGGACTTCGCGTCGATGGCCGCCGGCATGGGCGGCGACGGCCACGCCGTCGCCACGCGCGCCGAATTGACGGCCGCGCTGGCGCGGGCGCATGCCACGCGCGGCCGCTTCCAGTTGCTCGACATCCGGCTCGAGCCCGGCACGCTGTCGCCGACGCTGGCGCGCTTCGTCGGGGCCGTCAAACGCCTGTCGATGCCCGAGCGACCCGCGTGATGCTGGCCCGTCTGCCCGCCGCGGTGCGCGGCATCCTGACCGCGTTCATCCTCGGCGTGAACACGGTGCTCGTCTCGGCCAGCCTGGTACCGCCGGCGCTGCTCAAGCTGCTGGTGCCGGCCACGGCCGTGCGCCGCGGCTGCGATCGCGTCCTCAATGCGCTGGCCTCGGGCTGGGTCGCGATCAACAACGCCTGGATCGCCGCGGTACAGCCGGCGCGCTGGGACGTGCAGGGTGTCGAGAGCCTGCATCCGCGCGGCTGGTACCTGGTGTCGAGCAACCACCAGAGCTGGGTCGACATCCTGGTGCTGCAGCGCATCTTCCACGGCCACATCCCGTTCCTGAAGTTCTTCCTGAAGCAGGAGCTGATCTGGGTGCCGGTGATCGGGCTGGCCTGGTGGGCGCTCGACTTCCCCTTCATGAAACGCGGCCGCGGCCAGGGCGCGCGGCACAGCGACCTGAAGACGACGCGCGAGGCCTGCGAGAAGTTCAAGCGCATTCCCACGACGGTCATCAACTTCGTCGAAGGCACGCGCTTCACCCCGGCCAAGCATGCCGCGCAGCAGAGCCCGTACCGCCACCTGCTCAAGCCCAAGATCGGCGGACTGGGCATCGCGCTGGCGACGATGGGCGAGCAATTCGAGGCCCTGCTCGACGTGACCATCGTCTATCCGCACGGCGCGCCGCGCTTCTGGGATCTGCTCAGCGGCCGGCTCGACGCGGTCACCGTGCGCGTGCAGCAGCGTGCCATCCCACCCGAGGTGCTGGGCGGCGATCCGCTCGGCGACAAGGCCTACCGCCAGCGCATCGGCGCCTGGGTCGAGCAGCAGTGGACCGACAAGGACCACCTGATCGGCGAGCTGCTGCCCGGCAGCGCGCCAGCCCCGTCGGCATAGCGGCCGTCGCCGCGTGAGTTGCGGTGTCGCCGAGGGCGCGACGCGACTCGATCACGGCGCCAGGTGCGCGACGTAGACGGAGAGATTCCAGAGGTTGTGCACGACCACCGGCAACACCAGGCTGCCGGTGCGGATGCGCAGCCACAAGTAAAGCAGCGCCGCCGGCAGCACACCCAGCAACGTGCCGGGACTGATGCCGTGCAAGGCCAGGAAGACCAGCGTCACGACCACGCCGCCCCAGCCGATCGGCACGCCGAGCACGACGCGGCGGGCCGTGAACGCGCGGTCGAGCAAGGCCAGCAGCACGCCGCGGAACAGCGCCTCCTCCACCAAGCCCGGCAGCGTGGCCTGGTAGAGCCAGGTTTCCAGCGGCACGGCCGTCAGGCGCCACCGGCTCGTGCTCATCGCCAGCAGGTGCAGCGACAGCGCGGCGCCGGTGACGAGAAGCGCCGGGCGCATCGAGCCCGGTTGCGGGCGCCAGGTGAAGCCCATCGCGTGCCACGACAGTCCGGCGCGCCGCACCAGCATGCGCAGCGATCCACAGCCCGCCCACGAGCGCAAGACCCTGGCCGCTCCAGTTCCAGTGATCGCCGATCACGCGCTCGCCGGGCCAGAGCACGGGCAAGGCCTGCAGGCCCAGGCACAGCGCCAGCGTCGCGATGAACGCGATGACCCAGGGCCGCGCCGGACGCTGCCACAGACCCGGCAGCACCAGCAGCATGGCCAGGGCCAGGGCCGGCAACGGTGCCGCGTTGCCCATTGCGGCCAGGCTATGCCCGTGCGCGCAGGTAGGTCGCCGCGGCGTCGGCCTCGAGGTGGCCGTTCTTGATGCAGTCGCCGACCGACACGCCACCGCGCCAACTGGCGCACAGGAACAGGCCAGGCAGCGCGCGGGTCGCCGCCTCGGCACGCGCGACGCGCTCGAGGTGGCCGAGCGTGTATTGCGGGATCGCACGCGGCCAGCGTGTCACGGCCTGGAACAGCGGCGCGGCGCGCGCGCCGAGCAGCGCGGTGTGTTCGGCGTGCGCCAGCGCGGCGATATCGGCCTCGGGCAACGCCGGCAGGTCGGGGTGGCGCTGGCCGCCGATGAAGGTCGTCAGCAGCGCGGTGCCGGCCGGTGCGCGGCCTTCGAACATCGTGCTCGAGAACAGCACGCCGAGGATGCGGCGCTGCTCCTTGCGCGGCACCAGGCAGCCGAAGCCGTCGAGCGGGTGTGCGATGCCCTGGGCCGCGTAGGCCGAGGCCACCGTCGCCACCGGCGCATAGGCGATCGCGTCGAGTGCCGCCGCGGCATCGAGCGCGTGCTCGCGCAGCAGCGCGGCGACACGGTCGGCCGCCGCAGCCAGCACCACGGTGCGGGCGCGCCACGCGATCGGCTGGCCGTCCCGCTGCGCGTTCAGCGTGAAGATGCCGTTGCCGTCGCGCTCGAGCTGCGTCGCCCGCGTCTGCAACGCGATCGGGCCGAGCGCTGCCGCCAGCGCATCGGTCAGTGTTTGCATGCCGCGTGCGAACGAGAAGCTCTTGGCGGTGTTCTTGGCCGTCTCCTTCAGGCGGCGGCGTTCACGCGCACCGAGGATCTGGCCGCGGATCAGGCTGCCCCAGCGCTGCTCGAGCGCGTGCAGCTTCGGGAACGCCGCGCGCACCGAGATGCGCTCGGGATCGCCGGCATAGATGCCGGCCACGAACGGGTCGATCGCGTAGTCGAGGAACTCGTTGCCGAGACGGCGCCGCACGAAGGCCGCGATCGTCTCCTCGGCGTCGGGTGCGGACGCGCGCAGGAAGGGCTCGCGCAGCAACGCCAGCTTCGCCGACGTCGAGAACAGCCGGGTCGAAAGGAACGCACCGGGCGACGTCGGCAGCGCCGTCAGCGCGCCGCCGCGCACCACGTAGCGCGTGTCGGCCACCGCCGATGCGAAGCGCATCTCGCCGGCGAGGCCGAGGCTCGTGACCAGCTCGCCGATCAGCGGGGTGGTGTCGAGTGCGCTGTTGGGCCCGCGCTCGATCAGGCAGCCGTCGCGCGCGACGCTGGCGATCACGCCGCCGGGCTGGCTGCCGGCATCGATCACCTGCACCGCGAAGCCGGCCTGCTTCAAGCGGTACGCGGCCACGAGGCCCGAAATGCCGGCACCGACGACGAGGGCGTCGAGCAGGCCGCTGTCGGCAGGGAGGGTCATGCGAAGTGTCGTCCGGGCATCATCGGTGGGGTGTCGCGTGGCGCTCGACGAAGCGGTGCGGGCTGGCCACGGTGCGCAACCATGTCATGCGGCTTGATGCAAGGCAAGCAGCGTGGGCGAGATGATTGTCCCAGGTCAACACGAGGCTGCGTGTGCGCGCGTCAGATGCAGCCTGCAAACCCAGCGCATCTCGCTGGCGAAAGGAGTCACGCTCATGAAGGCTGGCCACACTTTCGAATCCGGGACGACCACGCGGAAGTCGTCTGCAAGCGGTCTGGCTGCGACGGCGCTGCTGTTCGGCGCGGTGCTCGCGGCGGGATCCGTGCTCGCGCAAGACGACAGCAAGAGCGGAGAGCAGGTGGTGGCGTCTGCGTGCGCCAGTTGCCACGCCGGCGGCAAGGACGGTGCACCGACGATCGGCGACAAGAAGGCCTGGAGCGCACGCGCCTCGGCCGGCCTGACGGTGTTGACGCACGCCGCGTTGACGGGGATCCGGCGCATGCCGGCGCACGGCGGCAACCCGGGGCTCAGCGACGTCGAGGTGCAGCGCGCGATCATCGTCATGGTCAACAAGTCGGGCGGCCACTGGGTCGAGCCCACCGACGCGAGCCGACCGGCGCCACTGCGCAGCGGCGAGCAGATCGTGCGTTTGCAATGCTCCAAGTGCCATCAGGATGGCGCTGGCGGCGCACCACTCATCGGCGACCGTGCGGCGTGGACACCACGGCTGAAGAACGGCCTGGAGGCCACGGTGCGCTCGGCCATCAACGGCCACGGCGGCATGCCCGCCCGCGGCGGCATGGCCAACCTGCAGGATGCTGAAGTCCGCAGCGCGGTGACCTACATGTTCGATCCGGGCGGCCCTGCAGCGCCAGCGAAGTAACCGCTGCCAGGAGGGCCTCGTCGCCCGTCCGCTTCACGGGCCGCGCATGCACATCGCCATCACGGCGGCCCGGACACCGCGGTTCGGCGCGCCCGGCCCGACGCCGCGGTACGATCCTGGCCAGCCTTGATCCATAACAAGTCGCCAGCGCACCTGGACTCAAGAATCTGCACTGTCGCCAAGGAGCCGCCATGCCCAGTTCAAAGTCTCGCCCTGCCCGCCCGGCCGCGCCGGCACTGCCGTCCTTCGATTCGCTCGACCGGACGCACCATGAGGTGATGCAGACGCTCGGCGAGATGGCGCGCCTGATCGAGCGCCTGGACGCCAGCGGCGTCGATGACGTCGCGCGCACGCTGGCGCGCCAGATCTGCCGCTTCTTCGATGGCACCGCGCGTGCGCACCATGCCGCCGAAGAGCAGATCGTGTTCCCGAGCCTGCTGGCCAGCGGCGATGCCGAGTTGGTGCAGCATGTCTTGCGTCTGCAGCAAGACCATGGCTGGCTCGAAGAGGACTGGCTCGAACTCTCGCCGCAATTGCAGGCGGTTGCCGAGGGCTACAGCTGGTACGACCTCGATGCGCTGCGCGCCGCGATCCCGATCTTCACCGAGTTGTACCGCGATCACATCGCGCTCGAAGAATCGATGATCTATCCCGAGGCGCGCCGCCGCGACCTTCACCAGCGCGCCGGCGAAGCCAGCCGCAAGGCGGCGACCAAGTAGCCGCGCGCCGTCCGTCGCGGCCCCAGGCCTGGCGAGACGTCATGCCCTGGCCGCCGTCGACCGCCGCTTGTTCGGCCATCGCGCTCGCCCTGCTGGGCCAGGCGGGCCCGGCGGCGAGCGCGCCCATCGAGCGCGCAGCGACAGCCGCTGCCGCCGCCACCGTCTCGCCGCGGCCACTCGCAGCGCCGTTGCTCAGTGGTTTCGAAGGCCATCGCTTCCCGCTCGATTCGAGCGACCGGCGGGTGCGCCGCTGGTTCGACCAGGGCATGCTGCTGGTCTACGGCTTCAATCCCGCCGAAGCGGTGCGCTCGTTCGAGGCGGCGCTCGCGATCGACCCGGCCTGCGCGAGTCTGCTGGTGGGCCTTGGCCTGGGCGCTGGGTCCGAACATCAACGCCGACATGCCGCCGCAGGCCGCAACGCGCGTCGAATCCGCGCTCGTGCAAGCGCGCCGGCATGCGCCTCGCGCCACACCGATGCAGCGGGCGCTGATCGATGCGCTGTCGCTGCGCCATCCGGGAGGCGGCGTCGTCGACGGAGTCGGCCTATGCGCGCCGGCTGCAAGCGCTGGCACGCCGCTTCCCGCGCGATGCCGATGTCGCGCTGCTCGCGGCCGAGGCGCTGATGAACCTGCACCCCTACGACTGGTGGGCACCCGGCGGCGCCGCGCAACCGTGGACGGGGGACATCGAGCGCCTGCTCGAACGGGCGATCGCGCTGCAGCCGCGCCACCCGGGCGCGCACCATTACTGGATCCACCTGCAGGAGTCGTCGCCGCATCCGCAACGCGCGCTGGCCAGTGCCGACGTTCTGCGCGATGCGGTGCCCGGCTCCGGCCACCTGCTGCACATGCCGGCGCACATCGACATGCGCGTCGGGCACTTCGATGCCGCGATCCGTGCCAGCCAGCGTGCGATCGAGGCCGACCAGCGCTATCTCGCCGAGGTCGATGCGCAAGGTGCGTACCGGGTCGGCTACGTGGCGCACAACCACCACTTCCTTTGGGCCGCCGCGTCGATGGCGGGCCGTCGATGCACTGGCGATGCAGGCCGCGCAGGCCGCCTGGCCCGCGGCCTGCGGGCCGAGCGGCCGCGACCCGGGCACCGCGATCGCTCAGCAGTACGCCGTGCTGCCGTACTTCACGCTGGTGCGCTTCGGCGCGTGGAGCACGCTGCTCGTCGACACGCGCCCGCCCGACGCGCCCGGGCCGTACCCGCAAGCCGATCTGGCACTACGCCCGCGGCACGGCCCTTGCACGCACGGGCCAGCTCGATGCCGCCGCGCACGAGCTCGGGCGGCTCGAGCGGCTTGCGGCCGAGCCGTCGCTTGCGTGCCATCAAGCTCAAGAACCTCAATGCCGGCGGCCGCAGCTCGCGCGCATCGCGCGTGCTGACACTGCGCGCCGACATCGCGCTCGGCGCGTGGCGATGCGCCGGCGCGGCGGTCGCTGCTGCTGCGCGAGGCGACGCAGATCGAAGATGCGCTCGCAGCCCGACGAGCCGCATCTGTGGCTGGCGCCGACGCGCCATGCGCTCGGCGCGGCGCTGCTGGCCGCCGGCCGGGCCGACGAGGCCGAGCGCGTCTACCGGCAAGACCTGCGAGCACTACCCGGACAACGGCTGGTCGCTTGCACGGCCTGGCGCGGGCGCTCGAGCAGCAGGGCCGCGCCGCACAGGCGCTGAAGGCACGGGATGCGGCAAGGCGGGCCTTTGATCCCGCGCAAGCTTTGCCGCCGGATTCGCGCTACTGAGCGCCCCCAGGGCCGGGCCGCGCCCAGCCCGCCCCCGCGGGGGTCAAGGAAACTTGGGGCGGCCCGGCGTTTCCTTGAGAGCGCAGCGCCTGACGGTCTTGCGCTCGATCGCCGACGTCAATCGGCAACAAACCGCGCATCTTTGATCGGCATCATGCCGGCGCCTCGGGCAATGCATAAGCTCTTGCTTATCGAATCAACAACAAATGACAGGCCCGTCACCCCAGCTCCGAAGGCATGCGTGCGGGCCGCCGAAAGACAGGTCATGGCGCAGTTCTCCCGCAGGCGATTCCTGAAGATCTCCGCGGCGACATTCGGTGCGACCGCGGTCGCCTCGCAGTGGCAGCCGATGTGGCCGCTGGCCCATGCCGCGCAGGCCGCACCCACCGGCAGCGTGACGACGGTCCCGACCTTCTGCGAAATGTGCTTCTGGCGCTGCGGCGGCATCGCCCACCTGCGCGACGGCAAGCTGTGGAAGTTCGAAGGCAACCCGAAGGACCCGCAGAGCATGGGCCGGCTGTGCCCGCGCGGCACCGGCGCCGTCGGCGCGCACTACGACCCCGACCGCCTGCGCCAGCCGCTGATGCGCGTCGGCGAGCGCGGCAAGGAGCAGTGGAAGGCGGTGAGCTGGGACGAGGCGCTCGACCACGTCGCCGAGCGCATGAACAAGATCAAGGCCGAGCACGGCGCGGAATCGATGGCGCTGTTCAACCACGGCTTCGGCCAGCGCTTCGTGCAGCATGTGCTCAAGAGCTGGGGCGTCATCAATTACGCCGGCTCGTCGTATGCGCAGTGCCGCGGCGCGCGCGACGTCGGCTTCGCGCTGACCTTCGGCGCCGGCGTCGGCTCGCCCGAGCCGACCGACATCAAGAACACCGATTGCCTGGTGCTGATCGGCTCGCACCTGGGCGAGAACATGCACAACTCGCAGGTGCAGGAGTTCGCGCAAGCCGTCGAGCGCAAGGTGCCGGTGATCGTGGTCGACCCGCGCTTCTCGGTGGCCGCCAGCAAGGCCAAGTACTGGCTGCCGGTGAAGCCCGGCACCGACCTGGCGCTGCTGCTGGCCTGGGCCAACCTGCTCGTCACCGAAGGCCGCTACGACAAGGCCTTCGTCGAGAAGTACGGCCACGGCTTCGACAAGTTCGCGGCCGAGATCAAGGGCTACACGCCCGAGTGGGCGGCCGAGCAGTGCGACGTGTCGGCCGACCTGATCCGCGCCTCGGCGCGCGAGTTCGCCAGCCACCGGCCGGCCACCGTCATCCACCCCGGCCGCCGCGTCAACTGGTACGGCGACGACACCCAGCGCAGCCGCGCCATCGCGCTGCTCAACGCCTTGCTCGGCAGCTACGGGCCGCAAGGGCGGGCTGTACGTCTCGCAGGGCATCAAGATCGCGCCCTACCCGCTGCCGAAGTACCCGGAGCCGAGCAAGCCGCGCGCCGACGGCGCCGACGCGGTGCAGTACCCGTTTGCCGACGAAGGCATCACCACCAGCATCCGCGACGCCACGCTCAGCGGCAAGCCCTACCCGATCAAGGGCTGGTTCGTCTACTCCACCAACCTGATGCAGGCCCTGCCCAACGAGCGGGAAACCATCAAGGCGATCCAGCAGCTCGACCTGCTGGTGGTGTGCGACACCGTGCCCAGCGAGATGGCCGGCTGGGCCGACGTGATCCTGCCCGACACCACCTTCCTCGAGCGCCACGACGAGTTGCTGACCGGCTTCGGCCGCACCGGCTGGGCGTCGCTGCGCCAGCCGGTGGTGGCGGCGCCGCACGACCAGAAGCCCGCCTGGTGGATCGCCAAGCAGCTGGCCGAGAAGCTCGGCATCGGCGCCTGCATGCCCTTCAAGGACATGGAGGAGTACCTGGCGCTACCGCGTCGAGAAGTCCGGCCACAGCTGGGACCAGCTGAAGAAGGAAGGCGTGATCGTGGCCGAGCACAAGCCGATCACCGTCGAGGAAGGCCTGGAACTGAGGTTCGACACGCCCAGCGGCAAGGTCGAGTTCTGGTCCGACCAGCTGGCTGCAAAGGGCTTCGATGCCGGTGCCCAAGTACACCAAGCACCCCGAGGCGCCCGCGGGCCATTTCCGCCTCATCACCGGCCGCGCGCCGGTGCCACACCTTCAGCCGCACGCAGAGCAACCCGCTGCTGCACGACCTGATGCCGGAGAACGAGGTCTGGGTCAACACCGCCACCGCCGCGCGGCTGGGCCTGAAGAACCGCGAGTACGTCAAGCTGAAGAACCAGGATGGCGTGGTCAGCAACCGCGTCCGCGTCAAGGCCACGCAGCGCATCCGCGAAGACTGCGTCTACATGGTCTACGGCTTCGGCCACACCAACAAGATGCTGAAGACGGCCTACCTCAAGGGCGCCAGCGCGGGCGGCTTGAACACGCGCTACGCCACCGATCCGATCATGGGTGCCACCAGCATCCACGGCAACTTCGTCACGCTGACAAAGGAAACCTGAGATGCCCCGCTTTGGCATGGTCATCGACACGCGCAAGTGCGTCGGTTGCATGGACTGCGTGGTCGCCTGCTCGACCGAGAACGACGTGCCGCAGGGCTACTGCCGCGACTGGATCACCACCGAGGTGCGGGGCACGTTCCCGCAACCTGACGATGGAGATCCGCTCCGAGCGCTGCAACCACTGCGACAACCCGCCGTGCGTCACCTGCTGCCCGACCGGCGCCAGCCACGTCGAGGACTTCGGCAAGGTGGTGCAGGTCACGGCCAACAAGTGCATCGGCTGCAAGGCCTGCATCTCGGCCTGCCCCTACGGCGCGCGCTACGTGCACCCCGACGGCTACGTCGACAAGTGCACCTTCTGCACCCACCGCGTCAAGGACGGGCTGGACCCGGCCTGCGTCGCGGTCTGCCCGACGCACTGCATGAGCTTCGGCGACCTCGACGACCCGAAGAGCGCGGTCAACGAGTTGCTGCGCACCCGCAAGAACCACACGCTGCTGCCCGAGGCGGGCACGAAGCCGCGCGTGTTCTACCTGACCTGAGGAGCAGCACGCGATGCTCGAATTCACCACCACCCGCCACAACCCGCTGATCGATCCGCAGCTCGCGGTGTGGAGCTGGGAGATCCCGGTCTATCTGTTCCTCGGCGGCGTCGTCGCCGGCATGATGGTGCTTGGCGGCCTGGCGATGCTGCGCATCGCCCGCGGCGACGACAGCAAGAGCTTCTTCTCGATGCACACGCCGCTGCTGGGCTTCGTGCTGATGAACGTCGGCATGCTGGCGCTGCTGCTCGACCTGACGCACCGCCTCTACGTCTGGCGCATCTACCTGACGTTCCAGGCGAGCTCGCCGATGTCGTGGGGCTCGTGGGTGCTGCTCGTCGTCTACGGCGTGCTGCTGGTGTCGGCGCTGATCCGCCTGCCGGACGCCTGGCCGTGGCTGGGCCGCACGGTCCCCTTGCTGAAGACCTGGTCCGGCGCCATCGTTGCCAAGCCCTCGTGGGTCGCAGCGCTGGGCTGGGCCAACATCGTGCTGGGCGTGGGGCTGGGCATCTACACCGGCATCCTGCTCAACACCATGGTCGCCAGGCCGTTGTGGAACAGCGCCATCCTCGGGCCCTTGTTCCTGGTCTCGGGCCTGTCGGCCGGTGTCGCGGTGATGCACATCGCGGCCACCCTGCTGCAAGGCAAGCCAGCACCGCAAGGCATGATCGGCGGCGCCTTCTCGGCCATGCTGCAACCCATCGGGCCGCAGCACCCCGAGAAGACGACCGCCGAATCGCTGGTCCGCTACGACCAGATCTTCCTGATCACCGAACTGGTGTTCATCGGGCTGTTCATCGCCAACCTGCACACCAGTTCCGCGTCGCATGCCGCCGCGGCCGCGTTGATCATGAGCGGGCCGTATGCGCTGCCGTTCTGGGTCGGCGTCGTCGGCGTCGGCATCGTGCTGCCGCTGGCCTGGCAGGGTCTGGAGCTGACGCATCGCCTGGCGCACACGGTCGTGCCGGCCTTGCTGGTGCTGGTCGGTGGCTTCACGCTGCGCTGGGTGATGGTCAATGCCGGGCAACTGAGCCAGATCGTGCCCGCCGCGGCGCTCGGCCAATGAGTTTTCTTTGTCAAGTCAGGAGAGGTTTTCCATGCTTCGTCATTCCATTCCATTCGCGTTGATCTTCGTTGCGCAGGCCGTCTTCGCGCAGGCGCCGGCGGCCCCGGCCCCGGCCAAGGCCAAACCGCCCCAGCCGGCGATGTGCGCCGCCTGCCACAACCTCGAGCCCAACCAGATCGGCGGCTACTTCGAATCCGCGGCCTTCAAGTCGCAGTCGATGCAGATCGACGTCGGCGCCGCGGCGCCGCAGATCCTGCGCTTCGATCCGAAGGCGCTGAAGGTCATCGACGCGGGCGTCGAGAAGAAGCCCGAGTTCCTGCGCGATGCCAAGAAGCGCCATGAGGTGCAGGTCACCTATGTCGAGAAGGACGGCGCCAAGCTGGTCAGCGAGATCCGCTTCAAGGGGCCGGTGAAGATCGACCCGGCCAACTTGATCGACTATGCCGGCGTGGCCAAGCTCGTCGCCGAGGGTCCCGCCAAGACGGTCTACACGCTGATCGACTCGCGGCCGCTGGTGCGCTTCCAGGAAGGCGCCATTCCCACCGCGATCCATCTGCCCTTCATCGGTTTCGACAAGTTCGTCGACCGGCTGCCCAAGGACAAGAGCCAGCTCGTCGTCTTCTACTGCGGCGGCATCACCTGCACGCTGAGCCCGAACTCGCTGAAGAAGGCCGAAGCAGCTCGGCTACACGAACCTGCGCGTCTACCGCGAAGGCCAGCCCGAATGGGCCACGCGCAATTACCAGGTGACGACACCGGCGTTCGTGAAGACTGCGTATCTCGAGCGCGACATCCCGCACGTGATGGTCGATGCGCGCAGCGCCGAAGACGCCGCCAGCGGCCACATCAAGGGTGCCGTGTCGGTGCCCGCCGGCAAGGAAAAGGCGATCCTGAAATCGCTGCCGCCGACCAACCTGAAGGCGCCGATCATCGTCTACGACGGTCGTGGCGGCGAACAGGCTGTCGCCGTTGCCCAGGCCCTCATCAAGGCCGGCCAGCAGAACGTGCTGGTGCTCAACGGCGGCATGATCGGCTGGCAGGCTGCCGCCTACGCCATCGAATCCGGCATGCCGGCGCTGACCAAGATCGCCTACGCGCCGAAGCCGCGCGCCGGCTCGCTGCCGGTGGCCGAGTTCACCACGCTGGCGAAGAGCACCCCGTCCGACGTGCTGATCCTCGACGTGCGCAACCCCGACGAGGCCTCGCAGGGCATGATCAAGGGTGCCCTGCTGATCCCCGATGAAGAACTCGTCGCGCGTCTGGCCGAAGTGCCCAAGAACAAGCGCATCGTGACCCACTGTCTGACCGGCATCCGCGCCGAGATGGCCTATCACAAGCTCAAGGAAGCGGGCTACAACGCTGCTTTCCTGAACAACGACATCGACATCGGCAAGGACGGCAATTTCAAGATCACGCCGCGATGACAAAGAAAAACGGGGAAGGCGCGAGCCTTCCCCGTCATCAGAAACGTCTACCGTGAATCAGCAGCCGCCCTTCTTTTCCTTCTTCTTGGCAGCACCCGGGGCCGACGATGCCGCGGCGGTTGCTGCCGAGGCCGCCTTCTCGGCCGTCTTGGCGGACGCCGCAGCGGCAGACGCTGCCGAGGCAGCCTTCTCCGCAGACTTGGCTGCCGTCGGCGTCGCCTTGGCCGGCTCGGCCTTCTTCTTGTCGTCGGCGGCGTAGGTGGCGGTGCCCGACAGCGCAAACAGCGCCACGCAGACGGCCGTGATCAGTTTCTTCATGCAGTCACTCCAGGGGGTTAGGCGACAGGCTGTCGCGGACAAAAAAACGCGCGAATACTCACAGAGAAGCTGCCGGCGAGGCTTGATGCGAATCAACTGCCGGCGAGCGGACGAAAACCCAGCGCATCACATCGGCCCACAGCAACGCGCCACATCGTCGACACGCTGACTTGGCCCAATCTGAAAAAGTGTATCGGAGTCGCATTCATCATGAGCACATTGACCCAACGATCGATCGGAACCGGCCCCCGGGCGGCAGGGGCGAGCGTATCGCGGCCGTTCTGGAACCCGTACGGGGCCGGCGTGCTGCTCGGCCTGGTGCTGTTGGCGACCTACCTCGTCGCCGGCCGCGGCCTCGGCGCCACGGCCGGCTTCGCCGGGCTGGCCACGTGGCTGGCCAGCATCGTCTCGCCGTCGCACATCGCCTCCAGCATCGTCCACGCCAAGTACTGGAACGACGGCGCGCCGCTGCTGAACTGGACGCTGTTCCTGCTGCTCGGTGCGCTGATCGGCGCGGCGATCTCCGGCTGGCAGGCGCGCCGATTCCGTTTCACGGTCGAGCGCGGACCGCACATCAGCGACGGCCAGCGCCTGCTGTTGGCCTTCGCCGGCGGCTTCATCGCGGCCTGCGGCGCCAAGCTCGCCAAGGGCTGCACCAGCGGCCAGGCACTCACCGGCAGTTCGATCCTCAACGCCGGCAGCCTGGTGTTCCTGGTTGCCGTCTTCGTCGCCGGCTTCGGGCTGGCCTATCTGGTCAGGAAGGAGTGGCTGTGATGATGTTCCCTCTGACGTCCTCGATCGAGTTCTCGCTCGCTGCCGATCTTGCGATTGCCGTCGCGCTCGGCGTCGGTTTCGGCTTCGCGCTCGAACGCGCCGGCTTCGGCAGTGCACGCAAGCTGACGGCGGTGTTCTACTTCTACGACATGGCGGTGGTGAAGGTCATGTTCTCGGCCGTCGTGACCACCATGGTCGGGTTGTTCGCACTTTCGGCGCTGGGCCTGCTCGACATCGCCGAGCTCTACGTCGAGCCGACGAACCTGCTGGCGCAGGGCCTCGGCGGCCTGCTGTTCGGCGCCGGCTTCCTGATCGGCGGCTATTGCCCCGGCACCTCGATGGCGGCGATCGCCACCGGCCGCAAGGACGGCCTGCTGTTCGCGCTCGGCATGTTCGCCGGCGTCTATGGCTACGCCGAGTTCACGCCATGGCTCGACGACTGGTACAAGGCCACCGCGCTCGGCGAGCTGACGCTGCCGTCGCTCACCGGCATCGGCATGGGCTGGTGGACGCTGGTGTTCATCGCCGTCCTGGCGGCCGGTGGCTGGGGCATGGCGCGCCTCGAAGAACGCTTCAAGGTGCTGCGGCCGCAGGGCTGACTTCGAGCGCCTCGGCGCGGCGCGCGATTTCGCGCACCAGCCGCTTGAACAGGAAGCCGTGCGCCGGCACCAGCGCGTACCAGTACAGCAGCCCCCACACGCCCTGCGGGTGCCAATAGGCAGTGACGCCGATGCGCGCGCCGCCCGCGTCGCGCGGATCGATCTCGAATTCGAGCACCGCGTTGCCCGGTGCCTGGAGGCCGAAGTTCAGCGTCAGCCGGCGCGCCGGTTCGATGCCGATCACGGTCCAGTAGTCGATCGTGTCGCCGAGCCGCAGTGACCGTCGGGTCGCGCCGCCCGCGCGTGAAGCCGGGGCCGCCGATGGCCCAGTCGATCGCCTCGCGCAGCCACCACAGCCAGCCGAGGGTGTAGTAGCGGTTGTCGCCGCCGATGGCGGTGACCACCCGCCAAAGCGTTTCGGGCCGCGCCGTCGCCAGCGTCGACGCGCCCGTGTGCTTGGCATAGAAGGCGTAGTCGCTGCGGCCACCGCGGAACATCAGCCGCCCCTCGGTCCAGCGCGCCGCCACGGCATGGTCGCGCTCGGCCTGCAGCGCCGCCTGCACCGCCTCGCGGAACGTCAGCAGCCGCTGCGGGATGAGGCGGCGCAGCGCCGCATCGTCGGCCAGGATGTCGTGCTTGAGCCCGCCGACCAAGGCGCGCGCAATGCTCGCCGGCACCGTGGTGATCAGCGCCAGCCACAGCGACGACAGGCCCGGCGACAACACCGGCACCGGGAAGATGCGCGGGTGTTTGCCGACGACGTCGCCGAAGCTGCGCATCATCGCTTCGTACGAGAGCACGTCCGGCCCGCCGGCGTCGTAGATGCGGCCGGCCGCCGCTTCGATCTGCGGCAGCCGCACCAGGTACTCGAGCAGGTTGTCGAGCGCGATCGGCGACGACTTCGATTTGACCCAGCGCGGCGTCACCATCAGCGGCAGGTGGTTGACCAGGTCGCGGATGACCTCGTACGCGGCCGAGCCGGCGCCGACGATGATGCCGGCGCGCAGCTCGGTCACCGGCACCGGCCCGGCGCGCAGCACCTCGCCGGTCTCGCGGCGCGACACCAGGTGCTCCGAGTCGGCCTGCGGCGGCACCAGCCCGCCGAGGTAGACGATGCGCGAGACGCCCGCCTGCGCTGCGGCCGCGGCAAAGGCTCGCGCGGCAGCCACGTCGAGGCGGCCGAAGTCCCGCCCCGCCGCCATCGAGTGCACGAGGTAGTACGCGACCTCGACCCCTTCCAGCGCCGCCGGCAGCGACGCGGCATCGAGCGCGTCGGCCTGGGCCAACTCGACGCCGGCCCATCCACGCGCTTCAAGCACCTTGCGGTTGCGCGCCGCGGCGCGCACGCGGCGGCCATCGCGCAGCAGCCGTGCGACGAGATTCGTTCCAACATAGCCACTGGCACCGAAAACCAGGCACAAGCCGTTTTGCATCGCAGACCGATCGGGATTGGAAAAAGTATGTCATGCGGCCTCGGCGCAGGCCTTCTCGTGCCGCGGCGCAGGGCCCATCGGCGGCACGCTTGAGACAAATCAAAGCGCCTCGCCCACTGTGGTCGACATACTGAAAACCCAGCGCCCTGCAGTGCGGCGGTGTCAATCGGCGCCACCGCGGCGCGGCCCGTGTGACCACACCGATGGCAAAGCTGAGCGCTCCCGAACGGGCCGGCAACGATCCGGCCGCGCAAGCCATGGCGAAGGTGCTGCGCGCCGAGCGCGACGCGCGCGAGGCGATCGAGCGCGCGCAGGCCGAGGCCAACCAGATCGCCGAGGCCGCACGCGCCAGCGCGCGCGCGGTGGCCGAGCGCACCGAACGACGCATCCGTGCCGTGGTCGGGGCGTTCGAGCGTGAACTCGCTGCAGCGCCTGGGCGAGATCGAGACCGAAGCCGCGACAAGCGCAAAGCCACATGACCTGAACGAAGCCGAACTCACCGCGCTCGGCCGCGCCGTCGATGCGCTGGCGCGTTCGCTCACCGGAGCGTCACCATGATCGAGTGCGGCAGCCTCGAACTCGCCCAGGCGCGGCTGCAGTCGCGCCACGGCCAGCGCGCCGGCGAGGTGGCCTGGCAGCGCCTGGAAACGGCGCGCGAGTTCGGTGCGCTGCTCGAGGTCGCGCGCCGCACGGCGCTGCGGCCCTGGCTCGTCGGCATCGCGACGCCGCCCGTCGCGCACCAGATCGAGGCCGTGCTGCGCATGCATTGGCGCAAGGCGCTGGCCGAGATCGCCGCCTGGATGCCGGTGGCATGGCAGCCCGCGGTGCTGTGGTGCGCTGTGCTGGCCGATCTGCCGGTGCTGCAGTACCTGGCGCGTGGCGGCGAGCCGCTGCCCTGGATGCTCGACGATGCGGATTACCGGCCGCTGTGCGTGGCTGCCACCGGCCAGCGTGCCGCGGTCGCCACCGGCCGGTTCGCCCCGCTGGCCGCCGGCTGGAGTGAACCCGCTGCGCTGGCGCGCGCCTGGCACATTGCCTGGCGCCGCCTTGTACCGCAACGCGCGCGCGACGCCGAGGACGGCCTGCAACAGGTCACGGCCGCGCTGCTGGCCCATGGCGGCGCCTTTGGTGCCGCCCCGCCCGGCAGCGGCGCGCTGCTGCGGCGCGCGCTGCAGGCGCGCCTGTCGCTGCTGTTCCGCCGCGCGACGCTCGATCCCGCCGCGGCGTTCATCTACCTCGCGCTGTGCGCACTCGATTTCGAACGGCTGCGCGGCGAACTGTTGCGCCGCGCGCTGTTCCGGCACGCGGCAGGTGACGTGATGCTGCGCCCCCGCCCGCCCGCTGGTTCGAGATCCTCGCCGCGCGCGACGATGCCACGCTGGTGCTCGAGGCGCTGGCGCGCACCGGTGCGGTCGAGCTCGAAGCGCGCAGCGGCGCAGCGCTGCCGGCCGCACTCGACGCCGTGATGCCGCTGCTGGCGCAATACCTCGAGCTCGCAGCGCGCTATCACGCCTACTGGCCGCCGCCGCAGGCCTGCCGGCCCTCGGCCTTCCCGGAGGCCCCGGTGCAGGCGCTGCAGCGCAGCCTGGCGATGATCCGCGCCTGGGCCGAGGAGGCCGAGCCGGTGATCCGCGCACTGCAGCGCGGCGAGAGCGAGCGCGGCGAACTGCTGCTGTGGCGGCGCGTGCTCGCCGCCTGGTCGTCGCAACACCTCGATCCGCGCCAACTCGCCGCGGCCGGCCCGCTGCTGCAGGTGCGGCTGTTCGTGCTGCCAGCCGGCGCCGATGCCGCCGCGGCGCTGCCGCAAGCCTCGCCGGGCCTGGAAACGCTGGCCTGCACGCTGGAAATCGACAGCGCGGCACACCTGTTCGTCGCGGGCACGCCCGAGGCGGTGCAGGCGCTGGCGCAGCGCGGCGCTGCTGAAGGGCCATACCCACGACGTGCCGGCGTGGCTGCAAACGCAGGCCAGCGACAACGCCGCCATCGCGCCGCAACGCCTGGCCGCGCTCGTGCGCGCGCACGACCGCGCACCAGGCCAGCCTGGCCGCGCTCACGCGCAGCACGAACTGCGCGCGCGCGCTCGGCGACGCCAACCGGCTGCAGTGGGTGATCCAGAACGTCAGCGCGCTCGAAGCCGGGCGACTGTTCTGCTGGATCACCGGCTGGACCAGCGACGCCGTCGGCGACGCGGCTCGCCGCAGGCGCTCGAGCGTCGCGGCGCGCGCGCGCTGCTGCACTTCCGCCGCCGCCCGCCGGCATGCGCAGGCGCCGCTGCTGCTCGCCAACCCGCGGTGGGCGCGGCCGTTCGAGATCTTCAGCCGCGCGCTGGGCATGCCGTCGCGCAACGAGGCCGACCCGACGCGCTGCTGGCGATCGCCGTGCCGCTGATGTTCGGCTACATGTTCGGCGACGTCGGCCAGGGGCTCGTCATCGCCGCCGCGGGCTGGTGGTACCGCAAGCGCTTCGCCGGTCGCGCGGCTGTTCATCGTCGGCGGCGTTGTCGGCCGCCGTGTTCGGGCTGCTGTTCGGCAGCGTGTTCAGCCTGCACGGCGTGATCCCGCCGCTGTGGATCGCAGCCGCTCGACGATCCGCTGACGGTCCTGCTCGTGCCGCTCGTCGGCGGCGCGGTGCTGCTGACGATCGGGCTCGTGCTCGATGCGCTCGAGGCGTGGTGGCGCGGCGAGCTGCGGCGCTGGCTGCTCGACCGACGCGGGGCTGATCGTCGTCGTATCTCGGCCTGCTCGCGGCGTTCGTCGACGCCGGCGGGCTTCGTCGTCGCGGCCGCCGGCGCGCTGTGGTTCTGCTCGGCCACGCGCTGCACGCGCGGCCGCGTCGCGGCGGCCTTCGCGCGCGCTCGCCGAGCTGCGTCGAGCGGACGCTGCAGATCCTGATCAACACGCTGTCGTTCGCGCGCGTCGGCGCGTTCGCGCTGGCGCACGCCGGGCTGTCGTCGGCGATCGTCGCGCTGATGGACGCCGCCGACAGCCTCGTCGCCAAGGCGCTGGTGCTGGTCGCTCGGCAACGCCGTCGTGCTCGTGCTCGAGGCGATGGTGGTCTCGATCCAGACCACGCGCCTCGTGCTGTTCGAGTTCTTCACCCGGTTCCTCGCCGGCGCAGGGCCGCGTCTTCCGCCCGCTGCCCGCGCCCCCTTCACTTCCCAGGAGAACTAGATGAAGAAACCCTACGGCGTTGCGTTCGCGCTGCTCGCGCTCGACCGCGCTGCTCGGCCTCGGCGCCGACGGCGCTGCTGCTGGTCGGCCGCCGCGCACGCGGCCGCCGACGCCGCGGCGACGGCCGCGGCGGCGTCGCGGCATCGACAGCAGCTG
The DNA here is from genome assembly GCA_963840805.1 of uncultured beta proteobacterium. Lineage (GTDB taxonomy): Bacteria > Pseudomonadota > Gammaproteobacteria > Burkholderiales > Burkholderiaceae_C > CADEEN01. The sequence continues at coordinate 44,986 of CAWJAJ010000011.1, forward strand.
GGGCTTCATCGGGCGCCGCGCTCGCCACCGGCGCTGTCGTCGCTCGGCGCGGGCTTCGCGGTGGCCAAGGTCGGCACCGCCGCGGTCGGCGCGCTGGCCGAGAAGCCCGAGCTGTTCGGCCGCCTGCTGATCTTCGTCGGCCTGGCCGAAGGGCATCGCGATCTACGGCCTCATCGTGTCGATCCTGATCCTCAACCGGCTCGCGCTGATGGCGATGCGCCGGTCTACCTCGGCGACGAAGTGAGCGCGGCCGGCTACCGGCTCGCCGGCGCGCGCGTGCGCACGCCGCGCGCCGGCGAGGAAGCGCGCCGCGCTCGCCTGCGGCGCGCGCGCAGGCGCCGCTGGTGCTGCTGTCGGCGCCGTCGCGGCGCGCGATCGCCGGAGCCCGCGCTGCGCGCGGCGCTGTGCGGCGCTCGCGCCGCTGGTGCTGATCGTGCCCGACCTGCACGGGCGAGGTGCCGCTGCCGGACCTCGCCGCGCGCCTGCGCGCGCCAACTGGGGCTCGAGGCCTGGCATGAACGCTGCGAGCCAGCAGCACCAGGCGCTGCTCGACCTGGTCGAGGCCGACCGCGCGCGCCAGTGCGACGCGATCCTCGCCGAGGCGCAGCGGCCGCGCGCGCGGCGCTTGCTCGCGCAGGCGCACGCCGACGCGCGCGCGCGCATGCGCGCAGGCGTTCGCCGAGGAGCGCGCAGCGCCGCGACGAGCGCGTCGCCGCCGCGCAGGCGCGGCTGGCCGACGCAGCGCCGTCTGCACGCGCAGCAGCGCGCCGCGCGCGCTGCTCGCAGCTGGCTGGCAGCGGCTGCCCGGCGCGCTGCTGCGCGCGCTGGCGCGAGCCGGCGACGCGCGCGCGCGTGGGTCGCGCACGTGCTGGCGCCGCGCGCGCGCGCACTGCCGCGCGGCGCCTGGCGCATCGTGCACGCGCCCGACTGGCCGGCGGCCGAGCGCGACAGGCGCTCGCGGCAGCGCATTGCGGCCGCGTCGGGCGCCGCGCCGCGCGTTCGAGGCCGACGCGGCGCATCGCGCGCCGGGCTGCAAGGTCGCGGCCGACGGCAACGTCGTCGACGGCACGCTCGACGGCCTGCTCGCCGACCGCGCCGACGATCGGCGCGCGGCTGCTGCGACGAGCTCGTCGAGCCGCACCGGCGACGGCGGACGCGCATGAGCCGCGCGATCGATCCGCTGGATCGCCGGCCCGGTGCTGCGCGCCGTCGCCGCAGGGCCCGTTCGCGCTGCGCGAGGCGGTGCGCGTCGGGCCGCAGGCGCTGCTGGGCGAAGTCGTGCGCCTCGACGGCGACGAGATCGTCGTGCAGGTCTACGAGGACACGACGGCTTGCGCCCGGGCATCGAGGTCGACGGCGACGGCCTGCCGCTCGCGATCCGCTCGGCCCCGGCCTGCTCGGCAACATCTTCGACGGCCTGCTGCGGCCGCTGTCGGGCACCGACTCCGCGTTCGTGCAGCCGGGCATGCGCCGCGCCGAGCCGCGAGCCGCTTCGCGTTCGCGCCGCGCGTCGCGCGCCGGCGACGCTGCTCGCCGCCGGGCGCGATCATCGGCGAGGCGACGCGGCGCAGCGGGCCGCGCGCAGCGCTGCCTCGCGCCGCCCGACGTCGGCGGCGAGTCGTCGATCGGTCGTGGCCGCCGGCGAAGTACGCGCGACGACGCGACCGTGTGCACGCTGCGCGACGGCCGACGGCACGCACGCGCGAGCTCGCGATGAGCCACGACTGGCCGGTGCGCGTGCCGCGCCCGGTCGCGCGGCGCGCTGCCGGCGCTGCGCGCCGCTGGTCACCGGCCAGCGCATCATCGACTGCCTGTTCCCGGTGGCGCAGGGCGGCAAGGCCGCGGTCCCCGGCGGCTTCGGCACCGGCAAGACGGTGCTGCTCGAAGCGCTGGCCAAGGGCTGCAACGCCGACGTGATCGTCTACCTCGGCTGCGGCGAGCGCGGCAACGAGATGGCCGGCGTGCTCGAGGAGTTCCCGCAGCTCACCGACCCGCGGACCGGCCGGCCGCTGATGGAGCGCACGGTCATCATCGCCAACACCTCGAACATGCCGGTCGCGGCGCGCGAGGCGTCGATCTACTCGCGCGATCACCGTCGCCGAGTACTTCCGCGACCAGGGCCTGCACGTCGCGCTGATGGCCGACTCGACCAGCCGCTGGGCCGAGGCGCTGCGCGAGGTGTCGGGCCGCTTCGGCGAGCTGCCCGGCGAAGGCGGCTACCCGGCCTACCTGTCGTCGCCGGCTCGCCGACTTCTACGAGCGCGCCGCGATCGTCGAGACGCTCGGCGGCGGCACCGGCTCGGTCACCGTGATCGGCGCGATCAGCCCGCCGTCGGGCGACTTCTCCGAGCCGGTGACGAGCCACACCAAGCGCTACGTGAAGGCGTTCTGGGCGCTCGACGTCAAGCGCGCGCAGGCGCGCTTCTATCCGGCGATCCATCCGCTGCAGTCGTACGCCGAGGACGCGCGCGACGTTCGCGCCGTGGTGGGCCGCGCACGGCAACGGCCAGTGGCTGGCGCTGCGCCGGCGCTTCCTCACGCTGCTCGACGAGCAGGCGCGGCTCGAGCGCATGGCGCGCATCATCGGCAAGGACGCGCTGCCGGTGCGCCAGCAGCTGACGCTGCTCTGCGCCGACCTCGTCAACGAGGCGTTCCTGCGGCAGTCGGCGTTCTCGCCGATCGACCGCGTCTGCAGCCCGGCGCGGCAGGCGCGCGATGATGCGGCTGCTCGGCCGCTTCATCGACCTCGCCGAGGCGGCGCGTCGCGGCCGGCGTCGCAGCCCGAGCGGCATCGCGCAGCTGGCGTGCCTGCGGCCGCTGCAGCGGATGGGCGAGGAGATCGGCGACGACGAGCTCGCGCGCTTCGCCGAGCTGCGAGGCGCGCATCGAGCGCGAGTTCGCCGCGACTCACCGCACGCAGCCGGAGAGCCGCGCGATGCGGCTCACGGTTGAAGGCGCCGCCACGCGGCTCGAAGGGCCGCTGCTGTTCCTGCGGCGCACGCTCGACGTCGGCCTGCACGACGCGGTCGAAGTGCGCGGCGGCGACGGCCGCGCGCGGCTCGGGCCGCGTCGCCGCGATCGACGACGACGTTCATGACCATCGAGGTGCTCGAATCGACCGTCGGGCTCGCGCTCGCCGACACCGTCGTGCGCTTCCTCGGCGAGCCGCTGACCTTCGGCCTCGGCGCCCGGCATCCTCGGCCGCGTGTTCAACGGCGTCGGCCAGGTGATCGACGGCGGGCCGCCGGTCGCCGCGCGCGCAGACGCTGCCGCATCGACGGCCTGCCGATCAACCCGGTCGCGCGCGCGATGCCGCGCGACTTCATCGAGACCGGCGTCACGCACGCTCGACCTGATGAACAGCCTGGTGCGCGGCCAGAAGCTGCCGATCTTCTCCGGCGGCGGCCTGCCGCACGACCGGCTCGCCGTCGAGATCGCCGGCCACGCGCGGCTGCGCGGCGCGGCGGCGCGGCGGCGACTTCGCGATCGTGTTCGCCGGCATCGGCGTGCCCTACGACAGCGCCGAGTTCTTCCGCCGCAGCCTCGAGCAGGGCGGCGCGCTCGAGCGCACCGCGCTGTTCCTCAACCTCGCCAGCGACTCGTCGACGCAGCGCCTGCTGACGCCGCGCTTCGCGCTGACCGCCGCCGAGTACCTCGCCTTCGTCGAGGGCAAGCACGTGCTGGTGATCCTCACCGACATGACCAACTACTGCGAGGCGCTGCGCGAGGTGTCGTCGTCGAAGGGCGAGATCCCGAGCCGCAAGGGCTTCCCGGGCTACATGTACTCGGACCTGGCGACGCTGTTCGAGCGCGCCGGCTGCCTGCGCGGCGCGAAGGGCACGCTGACGCAGCTGTCGATCCTGACGATGCCCGCCGACGACATCGGCCACCCGATCCCCGACCTGACCGGCTACATCACCGAGGGCCAGATCGTGCTGTCGCGCGACCTCGACCGCGCGCGGCATCTATCCGCCGGTCAACGTGCTGCCGAGCCTGTCGCGGCTGATGAAGGACGGCACCGGCGGCAAGTACACGCACCCCGACCATCCGGCGCTGGCGAGCCAGCTCTACGCCGCCTACGCGCGCGCGGTGCAGGCGCGCGTGCTGGCGAGCGTCGTCGGCGAGGAGGGCCTCGCCGAGACCGACCGCCAGCTACCTCGCGTTCGGCGCCGCGTTCGAGCAGACGCTCGTCAGCCAGAGCGAGCGCGCGCACGCTCGAGCAGAGCATGGACGCTCGGCTGGCAGCTGCTGCGCCGGCCTGCCGCGCAGCCGAGCTGACGCGCCTGTCCGACGCGCAGATCGCCGCGCACCTGCGCAGAGCGGCCGACGCGGCATGAGCGACGTCACCCCGACCCGCAGCGTCGTGCATCGAGCTGAAGGACGAGCGCCGGGCGATGCACGAGGGCTACGTCTTCCTCGACGAGAAGTGCCTGCTGCTCGCCGGCGAGATGCTGCGCGAGCTCGCGCAGCTACGGCCGGCTGCAGCGCGACGTTCGCTGCGGCTGCACGAGCGCCGCGCTCGCCGCGCTGCAGGCCGCGGTCGCGCGCCACGGCCTGCACGGGCTGCAGGTCTATCCGCCGGCCGACCTCGGCGCGGCGCAGCGTGCGGACGCGCGCCGCGCTCGCTGATGGGCGTGCGGCTGCAGGAGGCGCGAGCTGGCTGCGCCGGCGACGCGCCGGCGCCGCCGGCCGTGCGAGCCCTCGCCCGAGGCCGAGGCCTGCCGCGCGCGCCTTCGCCGCGCGTGCTCGCGGCCGCGCGCGCCGCTGGCCGCCGTGGCCGGCAACCTCGAGCGCCTGTCGCTCGAATACCGGCGCTCGGTGCGCCGCGCGCGCGCGCTGCAGGACGTGCTGCTGCCCGAGCTCGACCGCACGGTCTACGAGATCGAGACGCGGCTCGAGGAGCTGGAGCAGGAAGACGCGATCTGGATGCGGCAGGGTGCGGGGGGATGAGGCCGGGCGCTGTCGCCGCCATGAGGGGTGACGGGTGCGCTGCCGACCAACGATATTGGCCCGGCACCAAAGCGGCGCCACTCGACGCACGGCAGCGTGGTTTTCCGTACCAACATATTTAGGTCTATCTAATGAACCTTGAAATTACTCGAATGAAAGCGATTCAACGTGCTTTCATACATACGAAATGTGGCATCCGATGTCGCCGAGCTGCGGCGGATTAGGCTGCTCGGCTCGGCCCGCTTGACGCGGCCTACATTACGTTGGGTTTCTTCAATCACTCCACAAAGGGGGCAATTAGATGCAAAGATTTTCCAGCAATGGCAGAAAAGCAACTAACGAACAAAACGCCGGGATAACTCTACTTAAGAAGGGAAAATTGAAAATGCGACTCACCACCTCCGCCGTAATCTTGTGCCTCACCGCTGCTTTGACTGGCTGCGGACAGTCCGCAGGCGAAGCTGCACTGTGCGACAAGAAAGGAAAGTCTTATCGCTAGAAGTGCTATTGGCATTAGTGATACGGTTAATAGCACAACATCAAGATCTCAACGAGAACAGACAATTGCAGACCTCGAAGAGCTACAACGAGTCGTGAAAGAAATAGATGTCCGTGGTATTAAGTGCAAAAAATAGAAGCTATTGTCATGGCGCTAATTAACTGTCGAGAATGCAATGAGCAAATCATTGATCAACCTGCTGCATGCCCAAAATGTGGCGCCCAGTTGCCGAAAGCGAAAACACAGAATTTCCTGGTAAAGATTGTCCTGATCGGTGTCATTTTGGTAGCTGCATTCTTCGCAATGGACGCAATGTTCAGCACCAACAAGAGAGAGCAAGCCGCACTTGAACGGTTGCTCGATAGGTTGCATGACTCGACAAGCAGGTTGAGGTGACCTCAAAAATAACCGGCTTGAATGGGGTTGGTCATACCTGAAATAATTGCTCTATCGACACGTAGATAGGAGAAAAGCATGACCAATACAGAACTGAGAAACAAGGCAATTACCTGGCTAGAAAAACAAAATCGAGCATGCAAAACGAGACCCTGCAAGTTCAGGCCTAAAGAAATCACGGACGAGATTGGTGGCGTACATACCTCGCTGGGGAGAATACAAAATGAGGTCATCGAAGAACTTAAGGCGCGAGGGGTAAAAATTCAGTACTCGAAAATCGGAAACAAACGATATTTTGAATTGCTTTGAATCCGAGTTCAGCTAGTGGAATCTTTTCCTCTAGCTGCACCGAAACCCAACCCGGCAGTCCACTGGACGCTGCGCAATAAAGCCGCGCTGCGCCGGTGACTTCTACGTTAGGCGTCGATCTCCGCAACGTTCTCGTACCTGCAAGCACCAAGGAAAACGTGTCTCCACCGAATACCCCGACAAGCACTGCGCTCAAGGCTTTTCAGGCGCTTTGCCACGAGTACTACACGTGCTATGTCTTTGCGTCGCAAGGAATGGAGAAGTTCGCGAAGTCGTTCCCCCTCGATCCTGCCAAGTACCCAAACCAGCGGATCTACATTGGAAACACAGCTCCCGGCGAGGGGCCGGCTCAGTCGGAGATGAGTGCCGCGAAGGCTGTCGCAAGTGCGCAGCGCGATGGTGAATTTCAGGACACGATAGGGAAGGCGCTACTCATCCGAATCTACGCTGAGTGGGATGAACTCTATCGGCACCAGATGGCAGAAGAGTTCTCTGTGGCGGCAAAGGCCGTGCGCTGCGATCTCATGGGTGACCTTCGGCGCGTCCGTCACTGGATCGTGCATAGCAAGTCAATCGTCGAAACCGATGTCTCCAAAGTCGTTGTTCTTCCATGGAAGCTGCCAGCCGGAGACGCATTCCGCATCACTTCGGCAATGTTCCGAGAGTTCGCGAATTGCATCAATGCCATGCAGGTGCAAATCGATGCCTAACCCTTCGAGCGGACCCCCAACGGCAAGGCACTTGGGCCGCGAGGCGGCCAGTGTCATCATCCGCCTCGAGGCCCAAGCGCCTCGCCGCCGGGGTCCACTCAGCTCAATCGTTGGGCGACACGAATGCCAGGCCCGGTGCAGGCTTGCACTTAATACGGCAATGCCGTATCATGGAATATGCGCACGGTTGCCGAAACGCCAGTCTTCGTTCGCTACGCCGCCGAAGTCTGGTCCGAAACCGAGCGCCAGGAGTTCATTAACTACATCGCTGCGAGTCCGGAGGCCGGAGACATCATTCCTGCGTCCGGCGGCTGTCGGAAGGTCAGGTGGTCGAGGGCGGGTACTGGCAAGCGCGGTGGTGCACGTGTCATCTACTTTCTCGCGCCTGACGGCACGGTGTGGCTGCTGATCGTCTACTCGAAGGCGAAGTTCGACAACTTGCCTGCGGCGTTCCTCTCGCAATTGAAGAAAGGGGTTGAAGATGCGATCTGAAGTTCAAAAGTTTCAAGCTGACCTCCTGGCGTCGGTCAAGCAGATGCGGCGCGGCCAAGCCGCGCGCGTCTCGAAGGTCACGCTGCCTGCGGCGGCCGAAGCAAGAGCCAGCGTCGGTCTGTCGCAGCAAGAGTTCGCAAAGCTGCTGGGTGTGTCGGCGCGCACTCTTCAAGACTGGGAGCAAGGGCGGCGGGAGCCAACGGGGGCAGCGCGCACGCTTCTGAAGGTTGCGGTCAAGCATCCGAAGCTTTTACGTGCGCTGGAAACGTGACGCCCAACCCGTTGATCGAGTGGACGCCTTCCGGCACCCTTCACGCGCATACAGCCGCCGCTCATGTCGAACGTCTAGGCGTCATACAAACCCCTTTCTGCCTTCACTATGCACATCGCCATCCTCACGTTCCAGGGATTCAACGAGTTGGACTCGCTCGTCGCCCTGGGCGTACTGAACAGAATCAAGAAGCCAAATTGGCGGGTGACGCTGTGCTGCCCGGAGCCAACCGTCACTTCAATGAACGGGGTCACGGTCCACGCTCAGTCCACTCTGAGCGAGGTTGAGTCTGCCGATGCAATCGTCGTCGGAAGTGGCATCAAGACACGAGAGGTAGTCGCCGACGAAGGCCTGATGTCGCGGCTACGCCTGGACCCCAAGCGCCAGTTGATTGGCGCTCAGTGCTCCGGGACGCTCATCTTGGCCAAGCTCGGCATGCTCGGCTCATTGCCGGCCTGCACGGACCTCACTACGAAGCCGTGGGTTCAAGAGGCCGGGATCGAGGTTCTCAACCAACCATTCGTCGCGGCGGGCAATGTCGCCACGGCGGGCGGTTGCTTCGCCTCGCAGTACTTGGCAGCCTGGATCATCGCCCGCACCGAAGGCGAGGAAGCTGCAAAGTCAGCCTTGCACTACGTCGCGCCCGTGGGCGAGAAGGAAGAGTACGTCTCGCGGGCAATGAAGAACATTGCTCCGTACCTGCCGCGATGACGCCTCTCGAGAAACTCCCTCCAAGTAGTTGATCCGTCGAACGAGTTTCAGGCTGGCGCTGCTGCGCTTGCGTTGTGCCATGGCGTGCTCCATCATGAAGTCGTGGAACGTGACGCCGAGGTGCGGGTGAACTTCAACGTTGTCCAGGCATCGCAGGTCGTGTCCGCGGAGGTGGCAAGCGATGAACGCAACTCCTGTTTCTGATACGTGGGAACGCGGCAGCCCGTATGAGCAGTACATCGGCCGCTGGAGTCGCAAGATCGCGCCGCTCTTCCTTGCGTGGCTGAATCAGCCCGCCGGCAAGCGATGGTTGGATGTCGGCTGCGGCACGGGTGCGCTGTGCGCCGCGATCCTCGATCACTGCAACCCGAACAGTGTGGTCGGCGTCGAACCTTCGGAGGGATTTCTCAAGCTGGCGGTTCAGAACCTCGCTGGCAAGGCACGCTTCGCTGCTGGGAATGCGGCCGCGCTCCCGCTCGATGGCGGTGCGTGCGACGTCGTCGTCTCGGGGCTTGTACTCAACTTCGTTCCGGCCTTGCAGGGCGCCCTCTCGGAGATGAGGCGGGTCACCGCCCCCGGCGGGGTCATCGCCGCCTATGTCTGGGACTACGCCGATGGAATGGAGGTCATCAAGTACTTCTGGGACGCGGCGGCGTCACTTGATCCGGCGGCTGCTCAACTCCACGAAGGGGACCGCTTTCCGGTGTGCAGACCATCCGCCCTGAAAGCGGCCTTCGAGGAAGCCGGACTCACCGAGGTCGAAACCGCCCCACTCGACCTGAAAGCGGAGTTCGTCGACTTCGAAGACTACTGGCGTCCATTTCTTGGCGGGCAAGGGCCGGCACCCGCCTATGCAATGGCTCTTTCGGAGGAACAACGGGCTGCGCTGAGGGCCAAGCTCGAGTTGGCATTGCCGTCAGCCACAGGCGGGGCCATCTCGCTGAGCGCGAGGGCCTGGGCCGTTCGCGGGGCGACGCGCCCCGCAACGCCATGAACGCCAAGGGGCTCCCGTCACACCATGCGCGACCCCATTGACGCCGCTTCGCGCCGCCTGAAAGCCATCAAGGCGGCGCACACGCTGGTGTGGGCGACGTTTGCCGGTTGCATCGTCGCGATCCCGGTGGTTTCGTGGCATGGCGGGCATGTCGCAGCCGCCTGGCTCGCGGCGATCGTGTTCGCCGAGGTTCTCGTCTTGGCACTCAACGATTGGAGCTGCCCACTCACGGCCGTCGCCGCGCGCTACACCGAAGACCGTCGCTCCAACTTCGACATCTGCCTCCCGGAGTGGCTGGCAAGGTACAACAAGCACATCTTCGGTCCGCTGTACGTTGCCGCCGTCGTCTTCGCGCTCGCCAACTGGGCCCGCGCGTCAAGTTAGAGCCAACGCGGCCGCCCCTGCTCACGTAGCGATCTGGTGTAGAACTCTCGGCCAATGACTGCGATCCTGATCGTCGCCTGCGTGTTCTTCGTCGTCGTCTCTGCCATTCTGTGGCGGCGGCAGGTTTCGCTGCGGCGCGACGCCTACATTCGAACCTTTTCCCTGCCTCACGGCCTGTTCGAAAAGCTTCGCAAGCAGCACCCGCATCTCACGCTGAAGGAGTGCCAGCTCGTATCTCACGGCCTTCGCCAGTTCTTCCTGGCGCATCTGAAGAGTCGGCGCCAGTACGTGTCGATGCCGTCACAGGTGGCCGACGACCTCTGGCACGAGTTCATCCTCTACACAAGAAACTATCAGGCCTTCTGCCAGAAGGCATTCGGCCGCTTCTTCCACCACACGCCGGCAGTCGTTCTCGGTGGCGCGCAGCAGAGCAACGCCGGGCTGCGTCGCTGTTGGTGGTATGTCTGCCGAGAGGAGAACATCAACCCACGCACACCAACGCGATTGCCGCTGCTGTTTGCGCTGGATGCCAAGCTCGACATACCCAACGGCTTCCGCTACGTCGCTGATTGCAGCGCCATCCGACGGCAGGGCCCGAACGGTGACGGTGGGCCCGCCGTGTACTGCGGCGGTGATTTTTCGAGTTCTGCGGTCGATGGAGGACTCGGCGGGTTCGGCGACGGCGATCCCGGTGACGCTGGCGGCCACGGGGACGCAGGAGGCAGTGACGGTGGCTGTGGTGGCGGCTGCGGTGGCGGCGACTGAAGGCCGCATGAGCGTGCCGACGCATGCGAGCGCTGGCCGCCAAACTCATAAACTGCCTCGGCCCACCTGCGATGGAGTATCGAAAATGCCCCTGCTCGGAAAAGCCGCCATGCTGCTGTCATTCGACATCGCCCAGGAAGCGATTCCCGAACACGACGAGTGGCATACGCACGAACATCTGCCCGAACGGCTCTCGATCCCGGGGTTCCTCAGGGGCACGCGCTGGGTGGCCTTGCACGGACAGCCCAGGTACTTCGTGATGTACGAGGTCGAGCACCTGGACACGCTGGCCTCCGAGGCCTATCTCGAACGTCTGAACCATCCGACCCCGTGGACGTCGAAGATGATGCCCCACTACCGCGGCATGACGCGAGGGCTGTGCTCGGTGTTGGGCAGCGCTGGGTTCGGCATGGGCCATGTCGGTTTGCTCAGCCGCTTCAGGGCTGCACAGGGCGCGGAGTCACGGCTTGCCGATTGGCTCGGCCAGCATGTACTTCCGCAACTTCCCGAGCGGCCAGGCCTCGGCAGTGCCCACCTGCTGAAGGGCGCGCTGACGCCGCAGATGACGAACGAGCAACGCATTCGAGGTGTCGACGCCGGCGTCGATTGGGCCTTGCTGACCACCGGGTACAGCCAGGAAGCGTTGGCTGCCCTGGCGCAATGCGATCTCGCCAACGTTCAGCTCGAAGCGCACGGCGCAATCGGCGTGCTCACCGCGCTGTATCGAACCGACTACACGCTCACGGCCGGCGAGATCGGCTGACCTACCCCTGCCCGGCGATCTGCGCGTCGACATCGGCGAACGGCCCGTTGATCACCCACACGGCCCAGCTCCGTCCTGCGACAACCAGTAGCGCGGCGGCGTCCGCTCATGTCAAATGGCAGCCCCTCGGGGAGGAACGTCCATGGCCACTGTCCGCTACCTGGTTCGCGACGTCGACGCCGCGCTGCCGTTTTACGAGACGCTGGGTTTTTCGGTCACCGAACGGTGGGGTCCGCCGTTCGTCATGCTGGCCAAGGGCGACCTCACGCTCTGGCTCAGCGGCCCCGGCACATCGGCATCGCGTCCGTTGCCGGATGGTTCGGTTCCGCAACCCGGTGGCTGGAATCGCCTGGTCATCGAAGTGCCGGACCTCAGCGCCGCCATCGCTGCACTGGCATCGTCCGGTGCCCGATTCCGCAGCGAGCCGGTGCAGGGTCCGGGCGGCCAACAGGTGCTCGTCGACGACCCGTCGGGTAATCCGATCGAGTTGTTCGAGGCCAAGCGTGCTTGAGGAGCAGGCTCGTAACCATCGAGCCCGTCGATGCCTTTGCGCGAATTTTCGCCCGGCCGCGAAGTCGGCCGCCGTGGCCCGTGGGCCGCACAGGCGCCGCCGACATGCCGAGTGCCGTGTGCGCCGGGAACCCGGGTCGAGTCGGGCCTTCGATGGCCATCCGACATGACGACAGGCACGTCGCAGAGCTGCTCGGCCGGGTGCAGGCGGGTGGCGGCGGCTGAAGCATGACGCCGCCGACTTCGCCGGAGCAACGCGAGCATGAGCTCACGATGCATGTCTTCTCGGTTTCGGCCGCGATGGTCGGCGTGTGCCTCACCGCCATCGGCATCCTGCGCCTCGTGGCCGCGCAGACCAAGGCGCAAACCCTCGGCGATGACCTGCTGGCGATGGATGCCGTCGTCTTCGTGGTCTGCACGTCGCTGGCGTTCTGGTCGTTCAAGACCCCGCACCTCGCCACGCGCCGACGGCTTCGCGTCGTCGTCGACACCTTGTTCCTGGTCGGGTCGCGGCGATGGCCTGCATCTGCGCCATCATCGCGTATGCGCTGGTCTAGGGCCGTCCGCTCCGTTCCGCGGCCGGCCTTCGACGGCGGCTGAACTCGAACATCGGGGAGCACGATGGGCATCGTCACCTCTGCGTCGTCCGCTTGGGCCGTCGTCGTGCTGTCGGGCGCGCTCGAAGTGCTGTTCTCGGTGGCCATGAAACTCTCCGACGGTTACACGAAACTTGCGGCCAGCCTGGTTTCCGTCGCTGCGGGCCTGCTGAGCGTCTGGCTGATGAGCCTGACGCTCAAGGCGCTGCCGCTCGGCACCGCATATGCCGTCTGGGCGGGCATCGGGGCCGCGGGCACGGCCATCGTCGGCATCGTGTGGTTCGACGAGCCCGCCAGCGTCGGTCGGATCGCGTGCATTGGCGCCGTTGTTGCCGGCATCGTCGGTCTGCAACTGCAAGGTTCGGCCTAGTGCTGCCCGACCCTGCCACGGCGCCCGGCGATCCCCTGCCCCACGCGCTACCGCTGTGGCCCCTCCCGCTCGTCGCCGGACTGCTGCCGGCGATCGCGGCGCTGCTGGCGCTGGCCATGTATGCCGGCCAGGGTGGCGCGTTCTGCAACCCGTTCTTCGACGATTGTGTGTCGATCAGTCGCATGGCACGGCATGGCCTGGCGAACCAGCTGTTTCGCGCCCTGGTGCTGCCCGGCGCGGTGCTGCAGATGCTGACCTGGCTTGCCGCGGCGCGCGCCTTGGCCGCCGCCGGGCTCGCGCGCCGCGAGGCATTCCTGCTGGCACTGCTCGGCGTGTGCGCCTGCGTGGCGCTGGTGGTGTACGGCAGCTTTCTCGGCAGCGAAGGCGAGGTCTATCGCTGGCTGCGCCATTGGGGCACCTTGATCTACTTCGGCGGCACCTACCTCGCGATGCTGGTGTTCGCGCGGGCATCGCAACGGCTGCATGCGGCGCACCGGCTGGCCATGCCGCGCGGCCACGGCCGCGTGATGGTGGCGCTGCTGGGCTTCATCGCCGCCATCAGTCTGTGCCACGTGTTCGCGTCGGCGGCATTCGCCGCGCTCGAAGACCGCATCGAGAACATCACCGAGTGGTGGGGCTCGCTGGCCCTGACGCTGGCCTTCGTGACGATGGCGGCGCTGTGGCGGCGCTGGGGGTTGGTGTCGACGATCAGCCTGCAACGGCCCGGGCGCAATGGCCCGTGAAGGCCTTTCCTAGGGCCTGTTCACACCTCGGCACCGGTGTCGCCGCCGAGCGCCCGTGCCACTTCCGCCGCGTCGATCGAGCGTGCGGCGCCAAAGCCGGCGATCTGGCGTGCCGCGGTGACATGGATGGCCATGAACACGAAGTCCGCCAGGTGCGTCATCGGCTCGGCTTCGGGAAAACGTTCGAGGTAGGCGGCGCGGCAGGCCTGCCCGGCGCTGCTGTCGGGTTGCAGCACCTCGGCCCGGCCCTCGAGCGTGACACGCGGCAGCGCATGCACCGGCTCGCCGGCCACCTCGGCGCGCATCACCAGCAGCGACACGCGGGCCTGGCATGCAGGTTGCGCGTGTGGGCGGCCAGCCCGCTGACGTGGATCACCACGCAGGCCTGCCCCGGCTCGATCGCGTACGGCACCATCGAGACCAGCGGCGCGCCGTCTTCGCACAGCGTGCCGAGTGCGGCCACGCGCTGCCGATGCAACAGCGAGCGCAGTTCGCCGGTGAGCCTGGATTCGTGTGCCATCGATGTCAGCCTCTGCGCCGTTGCGCGTGGGCCGCCAGTCTGTCGCGGCGTCACCCCGGCCGTCAACCCGGGCTCACCAGCTCGGCGGGTCGGGCACGAAACCCGGCACGTCGGCGCGCGGGAACGGCCGGGGCTGCGGCGGGCGGCGGCCGTCGCGGATGACGCCGGCGCGCACCAGGTTCTCGTACCGGTCGTACTGGATGGTGACCAGCGCGAGGGGCTGCGAGCTGCTGCGCACGAAGGTCGTCGTGCTGGCGTAGGAATCTTCGCGCGCGCCGTGGCCGGTGCCCAGCTTCTGCGCGGGCTCGACGGTGGAGCGCTGGGCCGATGCCTTGGCCGCATCCTGCGCCGGCGCCGGTGCCGCCGACGGCGCTGCGCGCTCGGCCGCCGCGCCGACGCCGCCTTCGGCCCGCCCGCGGCTGTCGTCGCGGCTCAGCTCCTGCGCCGGCGCCGGCACGGCCGGCCGCTCGCCGAACACCGCGACCCCGATCACGCCGACGTCGTCGGGCCGGCCGGTGCGGGCGGCATACGAATCGGGCAGCGCGGTGAACTCGAACGCCGCCACCTCGCGCTGGCTCTTGCGCCAGCCGGTGATCTCGTGCGTCTGCCAGGGCTCCAGCACGTAGCCGCTCTGCTGCCACGACGCCGTCTGGCCGCTGACGATGTTGACGCCGTCGACGGACATCACGGCCAGCACCCGGGCGCCCGAACGATTGCTGACACGAATGGCATAGCGCGCACCCGGGCGGCCCGCGACGTAGTGCGAACCCCTGAAGGCGACCACGCGCAGCGCATGCCCCGCGTCGCGGTCGATGACCTCGACGTCGACCGGCGAGCCGATGGCCGCGGCCGGGCCGGACCACAGCGCTGCCCCGGCCGCGCACAGCAGCGACGGCAACAGCCAGCCGGCGCGCACGACGGCGCGGCGAACTCCATTGAATCGGTACAGGCTCATACGTTCCTCGCGAAATTGTGGTTGCGACACCCCTTCTACGCGGCACGACGGCAGCCGGGGTTAAAGCGGCCCGCCGTGGATGCCATCGGCACGCCGGCTCGACCGTGCGTCGCCATGCCCCACTGCGTGCAGCAGGCGCCCCACCCGTCGTGGCCGGACCGGTACGCGGGTTGATCCGGGTCAATCGGCCTGCAGGACAAAGGCCGAGCATGGGCAGCGTTGGCGCCATGCGCCGGCGAACCCGAAGTTGCACGAGGACATTCCTGCCGTGACAACGTATTGCAGCAGCGCGATCGCGTCCCTCCTTGCCACAGCAGCGAACACCGGCGCAGCGCGTGGCCGCGGCAGCGATGCAGGGGCGCGGGCATGAAGCCCGCCCTGTGCAAGGCGCCGGCGACGCTGCGGCGCCGGATCGCGCCCGCACTGATGGTGGTTGCTGCCTTCGCCGTCGCGGCGGCCAGCGTTGCACAGCAGCCGGCGACCCATGCGTCGGCGCCTTCGGCGCCTGCCGCGGTGCCGACGGTGCCGTTGCTGCACATCGACGGCCCGATCGGGCCGGCCACCGCAGACTACCTGGCGCGCGGCCTGCACAAGGCCGCGCGTGATCGCGCTCCGCTGGTCGTGCTGCAGATCGACACCCCGGGCGGGCTGGACAGTTCCACACGCCAGATCGTCAAGGACATCCTGGCTTCTGCCGTGCCGGTGGCGGCCTGGGTGGCACCCGGCGGTGCACGCGCAGCGAGCGCCGGCGCCTACATCGTCTATGCCAGCCACGTGGCCGCGATGGCGCCGGGCACCAACCTCGGCGCGGCCACGCCGGTGCAGATCGGTGGCGTGCCCGGCGCCCCGTCGCTGCCCGCACCCGCCCAACCGGCCTCGCCGCCGACGCAGCAGGGCAGCGCCAGTGCGTCCGGCGATGGCACGGGCGACGCCGATGCCAGCGCCGATGCGATGCGGCGCAAGATCGTGAACGACTCCGCCGCCTACCTGCGTTCGCTGGCGCAAATGCGCGGCCGCAACGTCGATTGGGCCGAACGCGCGGTGCGCGCCGGCGCCAGCCTGTCGGCCGACGAGGCCCGGCGTCAACACGTGGTCGACTTCATCGCCGCCGATCTGGCGGGCCTGCTGCAGCAGGCGCATGGCCGTACCGTGCAGATGAGCGACGGTGCACCGCGCACAGTGAACAGCCAGGGCGCCGTCACGGCCACGCTCGAACCCGACTGGCGCACCAAGCTGCTCGGCGTCATCACCGAGCCGACGGTGGCCTACCTGCTGCTGCTGCTCGGCATCTACGGCATCTACTTCGAACTGACGACACCGGGTTTCGGCGTCCCCGGCGTGGCCGGCGCGATCGCGCTGCTGCTGGGCATGTTCGCGCTGCAGATGCTGCCCGTGAGCTACGCCGGCGTGGCGCTGCTCGTGCTCGGCTTCGTGCTGCTGGTGGCGGAGGCCCTGCTGCCCAGCTTCGGCGCGCTGGGCATCGGCGGCATCATCGCCTTCGTCGCCGGCTCGGTGATGCTGATCGATACCGATACGCCGGGCTTCGGCATACCGATCGGGTTGATCGCCACGGTGGCCGTGGTGAACGCGCTGCTCGTGGTGGTCGTGCTTCGGCTTGCCCTCAAGGCGCGCCAGCGGCCGGTGGTCAGCGGCGCGGAAGAACTGCTCGGGGCCAGCGGCGAAGTCCTCGACGTCTCGCCGCAGGAGACGTGGGTTCGCGTGCACAGCGAGCGTTGGCGTGCGCGGTCGACCCTGCCGCTGAGCGCCGGGCAGCGCGTGCGCGTCACGGGCCGCGATGGACTGGTGTTGCAGGTCGAGCCTGCAGCGGCGGTGGCCCGCGCTGCGAGCCCCACCGGGTCGCGACCGGGTTCTTGAACCAAGGAGATACGTATGTTCTGGGACATCGGTTACGGGCTCATCCCGATCCTGCTGATCATGCTGGCCGTCGCGGCCGTACGGATCCTGCGCGAGTACGAGCGCGGCGTCGTGTTCCAGCTGGGACGCTTCTGGAAGGTCAAGGGTCCGGGCCTGATCATCCTCATTCCCGGCATCCAGCAGATGGTGCGCGTGGACCTGCGCACCGTGGTGATGGACGTACCGGCGCAGGATGTGATCACGCGCGACAACGTCTCGGTCAAGGTCAACGCAGTCGTCTACGCCCGCGTGGTCGATCCGCAACTGGCGATCATCCAGGTCGAGAACTTCATGAACGCCACGTCGCAGCTCGCCCAGACCACGCTGCGTGCCGTGCTGGGCAAGCACGAACTCGATCAGTTGCTGGCCGAGCGCGAGAAGATCAATCAGGCCCTGCAGCAGGTGCTCGATGTGCAGACCGACGCCTGGGGCATCAAGGTCGCCAACGTCGAGATCAAGCATGTCGACCTGAACGAGAGCATGGTGCGCGCGATCGCCAAGCAAGCCGAAGCCGAGCGCGAACGGCGCGCCAAGATCATCCATGCCGAAGGCGAGCTGCAGGCGTCCGACAAGCTGCTCGAGGCCGCGCACAAACTCGCGCAGGCGCCGCAGGCGATGCAGTTGCGCTACCTGCAGACACTGACCGCGATCGCCGGGGAGAAGAGCTCCACGATCATCTTCCCGATGCCCATCGACCTGATCTCATCGGTGATGGATGGGCTGGCGAAAGTGCGCAAGCTCGGCGATCCGGGCTGACGCCCCATGAGCGCACACCTCGTCTACCTCGTGCCGGGCTTCTTCGGCTTCACATCCGTCGGTGCCGTGAGCTACTTCGAGGACGTCGAGCGAGCGCTCGGCCGTGCACTGCGCCGGCGCGGTGTCGACGCGCGCATCGTGGGTTGCCGAACGCAGCCGACCGCTTCGATCCCGCGCCGTGCCGACGTGCTGCGCCGTCAGGTGCTGCGCAGCGGTGGCCTGAAGGCACAGGCACTGCACTTCGTCGGCCACTCGACGGGGGGCCTCGACATGCGCATGCTGCTGACGCCGGGGTCGCGGATCGCGCGCGGCGACTCGGCCGAGCGCATCGCCCGGCTGACGCGGACGGCGATTTCCGTGGCCACGCCGCACCACGGCACGCCGCTGGCCAATCACTTCGTCACCATGCAGGGCCAGACCTTGCTGCTGGTACTCAGCGCCCTGGCAACGTCGGGGCAGGGCCGCGGCGCGATCCTCGCGGCGGCCAAGGCCATCGCCCTGGTGGCGCGGCTCGACGACTGGCTGGGGCGCTCTCAAGGGCCGCTCGATCGCATCGCCGAGGGCCTGCTGCGCAAGATCCGCTTCGATCGTCGCGACGCGGCATGGGCCTACCTCGGCGAAATCGAGCGCGACCAGGGTGCCGTGCTGCAGTTGACGCCCGAGGGCATTGCCCTGTTCGATGCGGCCGTCGCGGATCACCCCGGGATCGACTACGGCTGCGTCGTCGCGGGTGTGCCCAAGCCGCGCGAGTCCCTGAAGGTGAAGGAACTGCTGGATCCGGAGTACGTCGTGTTGCGGGCGTTGTTCAGGCTGCTGCACGTGTTGACGGCGCAGCCCCACCCGCGCTACCCGTATCCGGCACCGACCCAGGCGACACAGCGTCTGCTCGATCGGTCTTTCGGCTTCAAGGTGACGTCGAGCATCAGCGACGGCATCGTGCCGACGCTGAGCCAGTTGCATGGCCGGGTGCTGCACGCCGTGCGGGCCGACCATCTCGATGTGGTCGGGCACTACACGCTGGCCGGCGGCCGCACGGCGAACTGGTTGCCCTCGGGCGCCGGCTTCACGCCCGACGCATTCGCGGCGACCTGGGAAGCGGTCGCGGCGGCGATCGCGAAGGGCGGCCGGCGGCCTCGCGCCGGCTGACACGGGAGCGGCCCCCGTTGCCGCCGTACACGCAACACCCGGCCAGCCTCGCCGCAGGCGCGGCGACAGGCCTCAGGCGGCGCGCGTGCGTCTCATCCGGACGAACAGCTTGCGCAGTTCTTCCGTCCACAGTACCACGCTGGCCACGGCCACGATGGGCAGCAGCTCGGCGGGCGGGATCGGCACGGTGTGGAACAGCGCGTTCAGCGGCGGCCAGTACAGCACGGCCGCCTGCAGCACGATGCTGAGCAACAACCCACCCAGCAGCCAGTGGTTGCGGAAGATGCCGAATTGCAGCGCAGAACGTGTGGCCGACTGGCAGTTCAGCACGTTGAACCACTGGCACACTGCCAGCACCGTGAAGGTCTCGGTGCGCACCATCTCGTAGGGCACGCCGCCGGCCTGCCGCCAGATGAACCAGCCCAAGCGTCGCGGCGACCGCGGTGGGCACCAGCAGCGCCACGCGCCGCAACATCTCGCCACTGAGCAGGCGGTCGTCGCGTGGCACCGGTGGCCGGCGCATCTCGTCGCCGTCGGGCGGGTCCATCACCAGGTTCACGGTCAGCGTGCTTTCGGTGACGATGTTGATCCAGAGGATCTGCACCGCCGCCAGCGGCAACCGGTAGCCCAGCACCAGCGCCAGCAGCAACACCAGCACCTCGTCGATCGAGGTGACGAACAGGAACAGGATCACCTTCTTCAGGTTGCCGTAGACCACGCGGCCCTGCTCGACCGCGCTGACGATGGTGGCGAAGTTGTCGTCGGTGATGACGATCTTGGCCGCGCTCTTGGCGACCTCGGTGCCGGTGATGCCCATCGCCACGCCGACATCGGCGCGTGCCAGCGCCGGTGCGTCGTTGACGCCGTCGCCGGTCATCGCCACCACGTCGCCGCGCGACTGCAGCGCCTCGACGATGCGCAGCTTCTGCGCCGGGTGCACCCGCGCGAAGACGGCGATGCGGTCCAGGCCTTCGAGCAGTTCGGCCTCGTTCATGCGCTCCAGTTCGGCGCCGTCCACGGCGCGGTCACCGTCACGCGCGATGCCAAGTTCGCGCGCAATGGCCAGGCCGGTGAGCTTGTGGTCGCCGGTGACCATGATCGGCCGGATGCCGGCCGCGCGGCATTCGGCCACCGCCACCTTGACCTCCTCGCGCGGCGGGTCGATCTGCCCGATCAGCCCCAGCAGCGTGGCGCGGCCGGCCAGGGCATCGAAGCCGCCCGTGATGAAGCCCGCACGCTCGTTGCGTTCGCTATCCCCCGCGGTGGCTGGTCTGCCACGGCGAGCAGGCGGCAGGCCGCGCGTCCAGCGCATCTTCGGCCGCCGTCGCGACCGCGAGCGCGCGCAGCGCCTGGCTGGCCATGCCCTCGGCGGCTTCGCGGGCCGCGCGCAGCGCCGGCTGCTACCGGCCCGCACTGGCGGAGCACGGCCTCCGGTGCACCCTTGATGAACACCTGGCTGCCGTGGCGCGTGGCCATCATCTTGGTGTCGGAGTCGAAGGGCAACTCGGCCTCGCGCGGCGATTGCTGCCGCAGAGCCCGGGCCTCGATGCCCGCCTTGGCGGCTGCGACCAGCAACGCCGCCTCGGTCGGGTCACCGAGCACCGTCCACTGCGCCCTATCGTCTTGCGGCGGCACGAGCTCGGCGTCGTTGCACAGCACGGCGGCGCGCAACAGCGCCGTGATGGCGCGGTCCGCGTCGTCGGCCACCGACGCGACCGGCGTGCCCGCTTCGCTGAGTGCGCCCTGCGGCGCGTAGCCCACCCCCGAGACGGCGATCGATCGTCCGCCGGGCAGCCACAAGGCGCTCACGGTCATCTCGTTGCGCGTCAGCGTGCCGGTCTTGTCGCTGCAGATCACGGTGGTCGAGCCCAGCGTCTCCACGGCGGAAAGCCGGCGGATGATCGCGCCGCGCCCGGCCATGCGCTGCATGCCCACCGCGAGCGCGATCGTCATCGCCACCGGCAGGCCCTCGGGCACCATCGAAACCATCTGGCTGATCGCCACCATCAGCACGTCGGCGAGCGGCAGCCCGCGCAGCAGGCCCAGCGCCACCACGACGACAAACAGCACCAGCGCGCCGGCCACCAGGTGGCGGCCGAACTGCGTGATGCGCAGTTCCAGCGGCGTCTTCGGTTCCTCTGCGCCTTCCGTCATGCGCGCGATGCCGCCGACCTCGGTGTGCGTACCCGTTGCCGTGACGATCGCGCGCGCCCGGCCGGCCGTGATGTAGGTGCCCGAGAACACCATGTTGCGGCGGTCGGCCAGGCCGGTCGCTTCGGGCAAGGCCGCCACGTCCTTGGACACCGGCACCGATTCGCCGGTCAGCGCCGCTTCGGCCACCTGCAGTTGAGCCTCCTCGATCAGCCGGGCATCGGCGCCGACGGCGTCACCGGCGGCCAGCAGCAGCAGGTCGCCGGGCACCAGTTCGCGCGCGGCAAGGCCCTGCTCGTGGCCGTCGCGCAGCACCCGCACCTGCAGTGCCGAGAGCCGTCGCAGCGCTGCCATCGAGCGCTCGGCACGCCCTTCCTGGTAGGTGCCGATCAGCGCGTTGACGAGCACCACGGCCAGGATCACCGCCGCGTCGCCCCAGTGGCCCATGCCTGCGGCCAATGCCGCCGCGATGAACAGGATGTAGATCAGCGGGCTCTTGAACTGACGCAGGAACACCATGAAGACCGAGCGCTCGGGCGGCTCGGGCAAGGCGTTCGGGCCGTACTCGGCGGCGCGCTGCGCCACGGCGTGCGACGGCAGCCCGGCCGAAGCATCGCCGGCCAGTTGCTCCAGGGCCGCCGCGACGTCGAGTGCGTGCCACGCTTTGCTGCCGCTCGGCGTCGGGGGACGAGCCCCCTCATTCGTCGTGGGGATAGAGGACATAGACGTTGAGCAGTTACACCGCCAGCAGGGCCGGGCTCACCACGCCCGGCGCACGCGGCCATGGCCGCTGCGGGCGACAGGCCAAACCGATGATCACCGCGCCGCTCATCATCGCGGCAGAGAACGCCGTCACCGCATGCACCGGCGCCAGGTTGGCCAGGATCGAGCCGGTGGCGAAGAGACCGAACGACAGACCCGTCTTATCGCCGATCGCGTCGGCCAGCCGCGTCAGCCGCGCGCCGGCATAGCCGATGGCAAACGCACAAGCCGCGAATTGCGCCGAGTCTGCTGCTGTCGCCCTCCTGTACATACCGTTCAAACCGGCGCCGCGCGCAACGCCGGCACCGGCCTGGTCGCCCTGCGGCGATCGCGGGCCGTGTCGCGCGTGGCGGTGCCCGCTTCGCCACAGTCACTCGATCCCATTGTTCGCCGATGCATCGCGTCGCTCCATCGTTGGCCCCTGTGCGCGGCATTCGATGCCTTGAGGCACATCGAGTATCCGGGTCGCGATGGCAGGCCCGGTTGACAGCTGTCAACGAGGGACGGGTGATGGTTCCGCCGCCGCACCATGCCGCAGCGGCATGATGTGGATTGCCGCGGCGTCGAGGTGCAGGCACAGGCGCACGCCCGGTGCCGCCTGCAGCCGCAGCGCCAGCCGCGTCGTCACCTGCAGGTGCATCTGCGCCGCCGGTTCGGCCACGGTGCGGCAGGCCAGCGTGGTGATTTCGCCGAGCCGCTGCTGGCGCTCGACGATGCAGTCGACGGCGTTGTCGCCCTGCGCCGGCTCGCGGCGCACCGCCACGTGCTCGCCGGCGATGACCCAGCGCACCGGCGAGCCGTCGGGCACCTTGCCCTTGTCGGCAGCGCGCAACGTGATGTCGGTGCCGCCCCAGCGCAGCCGGCCCCAGCCGGGCGTGCGCGGATCGGTGTGGAACACGCCGTCGTGGATGTCGCGCAGGCCCACCAGCTCGGCCACGCGGGCATTGCGCGGCCGCGACAGCACCTGTTCGGGCGTGCCCGCCTGCAGCGTGCGGCCGCCGTCGAGGATGCACAGCCGGTCGGCCAGCAGGCGGGCCTCGCGCAGATCGTGCGTGACCATCACGATCGGCAGCCGCACGCGCTCGCGCAGGCGGATCAGCTCGTCGTACAGCAGGTGGCGGGTGGGCTGGTCGACGGCGGAGAAGGCTTCGTCGAGCAGCAGCAGCTTCGGGTTGCGCGCCAGTGCGCGGGCCAATGCCACGCGCTGGCGCTGCCCGCCCGACAACTGCTGCGGCCGGCGCGAGGCCAGCGTGTCGAGCTGCATGTCGGCCAGCAGCGCATGGGCCTGCGCCGGGTCGCTGCCCGCCGGCAGCGCCAGTGCCACGTTGTCGAGCGCGCTCAGGTGCGGAAACAGCGCGTAGTTCTGGAACACCATGCCCACCGGCCGCTGCTCGGGCGGCACGTGCAGGCGCTGCCGGCGGCTGAACCACGGCCGGCCGTCGAACACCACCTCGCCGTCGGCCACCGCCATCAGCCCGGCAATGGCGCGCAGCACGGTGGTCTTGCCGCTGCCCGACGGCCCGACCAGCGCCAGCAGTTCGCCCTCGGCGCACTCGAAGCCGACGTCCAGCGGCACCGGGCCGGGCTGCTGCAGGCGCACGCTCAGCATCGCGTCACGTCCAGCGACCGGCGCCGCCGAGCCGGCTGCGCCGCGACAGTGCCGCCGTCGCCAGCAGCGTCGCCAGCGACACCGCCAGCAGCGTGGCCGACATCACGCCGGCGCCGTGCAGATCGAAGGCCTGCACGCGGTCGTAGATCGAGATCGAGATGGTGCGCGTGACGCCGGGGATGTTGCCGCCGACCATCAACACCACGCCGAACTCGCCCAGCGTGTGCGCCACCGTCATCACCAGCCCGCTCAGGATGCCGGGCCAGGCCAGCGGCAGCTCGATGCGCCACAGCGCACGCCAGCGTCCGAGCCCGCAGCTGCGCGCGGCGTCGCGCAGATCGGCCGGGATGGCCTCGAACGCACGCTGCATCGGCATCAGTGCGAACGGGATGTTGACGACGATGCTGGCCAGCAGCAGCCCGCCGTACGAGAACACCAGCGTCTGGCCGGTGACGCGCTCGTAAAGCACGCCGAGCGGCGAGGCGCCGCCCATCGCCACCAGCAGGTAGTAGCCGAGCACCGTGGGCGGCAGCACCAGCGGCAGTGCCAGTGCGGCCTCGGCCAGCGGCTTCGCCGGGTGGTGCGTCAGAGCCAGCCAGCGCCCTGCGGCCACGCCCACCGGCAACAGCACCAGCGCGGTGGCCAGCGCCAGCGTGGCCGATAACCAGAGGGCAGCCCAGT
This sequence comes from uncultured beta proteobacterium, assembly GCA_963840805.1. Lineage (GTDB taxonomy): Bacteria > Pseudomonadota > Gammaproteobacteria > Burkholderiales > Burkholderiaceae_C > CADEEN01. The sequence goes on from CAWJAJ010000011.1 coordinate 68,943, forward strand.
CCATCTCAGTGGCTCCGCCGCACGTCGCGCGACCCTGTACGGATGAAACGGCCTGGCGTGTCGAGGCTCTCGCCGGCGTGCGGAAGAGCGTCGGGGTGCGGGTCTCCTGTGCCCTCCGCCCTCACCCCAACCCTCTCCCAGAGGGAGAGGGGGCAAGACCGAAGCCCCGGCGTCATGGCAGCGGGTTTCACTTCAGTGGCTCCGCCGCGCGTCGCGCCACCCGCGCCGCATGAACCGGGTTGCCCAGCAAACGCCGCGGATCCAGCTCTGCTGGTCCGCTGGCGTTGCCCCCTCGAGGGGGAGGCGCCGCAGGCGCTGCGGGGGTGGGTCATTGACCCGGCAGCGCGAAGCCGTAGCGGCGCAGCACGTCACGGGTCTCGGGCCCCTGCAGGTGGCGGTAGAACGCTCGCGCACCGGCACCGGCCCGGCGCGTCAGCACCATGCGCTGGCGCAGCGGATCGTGCAGCGCGGCCGGCAGCGTGACGTGCCGGCCGGCATCGGCGAACACCGGCGCCAACGCCCAGCGAGAGCGGGAAGATGCCGCCTTGCGCCGAGCCCGAGGTCGCGAACTGCGCCGCCTGCGTGGCGTTTTCACCGAGCACGAGCTTCGGCTCTATCGCGGCCCACAGGCCGGCGCGCTGCAGTGCCTGCTGCGCCGCGCGGCCGTACGGGGCGTGCGCGGGGTTGGCGATCGCGAAGCGCGTGATGCGGCCGTCGCGCAGCGCCTGCTTGAGGCCGGCGAATTCGGCATCGGGTTGCCACGGCGCGCCGCGCGGCGCGAACAGCACGATGCGGCCGCTGCCGTAGAGCGCGCCGCGATCGAGCGTCAGGCCCTGCTCGGCCAGTTGCAGCACGAAGCCCTCGTCGGCCGACATGAACAACTCGAACGGCGCGCCCTGCACGATCTGGCGATAGAAGTTGCCCGACGAGCCGTAGGCGATGCGCAGCGGCGCCTGCGTGCCGGCCGTGAAGCCCGCGGCGATCTCGTCGAGCGCGAACTTCAGATCCGAGGCCGCGGCCACCAGCGCCGGCTCGGGTGCCGACGCCGCCGCCTGCGTCGGGCGCCACAGCGGCGCGAGCCCGAGCGCGACCAGCACTCGCCGCCGCCAATGCGGGGCGGCTGCAGTGGGCTCGGCACGAGGGGAAGGCATGAAGGCATCGATGCGGGGACGACCGCATCGATCTTATGCGCAGCCGTCGCCACGCCCTTGCGCTCAGCGCGGCGCGGCGTGCTCGAGGACCAGGTCGACGATCGCGGCGGTGTCGGCCAGGTCGATCTTCGGCGGCCGTGGCGCCTGCGCCTCGGGCGGGCGGCGGCATCGAATCGCTGGCGATCGCCACGATGCCCGGCCAATCGGGCCACAGCGTGGGTTTGCCGAGGGCGGCGCGCCAGACCTCGAGCTTCGGGAAGTCGCCGTGCTTGAAGCCCTCGATCAGCACCAGGTCGCAGTGCTGCAGGCGATCGAGCAGGTACTCGAGCGGCGGTTCGGCGGCCCCGCGCAGTTCGTGCATCAGCGCCCAGCGCTCGTTGCCGAGCAGCAGCACTTCCTTGCAGCCCGATTCGCGCAGGCGGTAGGAATCCTTGCCCGGGCGGTCGATGTCGATGGCCTTGTGGCTGTGCTTGATCAGCGACACCACCAGGCCGCGCGACGAGAGTTCGGGCACCAGCCGCTCGAGCAGCGTGGTCTTGCCCATGCCGGAGTGGCCGGCGATGCCGAAGACTTTCATGGGACGCGATCATCGCCGCTGCGCGATGGCCCTCCAACAGTGCATGCGGCAGTTGACTTTGGATAACGTCAGTGAATGCCTGGACAAGTCAGCCGCGGGCAGCGTGCGGCCGGTGCCATAGGATTGACCAGGCTTCCGTACGACCCTGGCTTGCCCATAGGTGAACTTAAATGAGTCACGACCCGGCCCCCGACGAACCGCCCACCGCGGCTGCGATTGGCCATGACGGCCGCAGCGACATCGACGAGTTGCTGGCCGCCTTTGCCGAACAGCAGCGTCGCGCAGGTCGCAAGGTGCTCGGCCTGGTGATGAGGCGCCGCGGTCGCGATGAGGGATGCCAGGCCGCGATGGTGCTGACCGACATCGACACCGGGGACGAGTATCTGGTATCGCAGGCGCTGGGTGCCGAGTCGACTTCGTGCAGCGCCGATCCGCAAGGTTTCGCGCGGGCCAGCCGGGTCCTGCGCGACGCGCTCGAGCGGGATCCGGATCTGGTCGTCTGCAATCGCTTCGGATCGCTCGAGGCGGCCAACGGAGGGTTCGCCGCCGAACTGCTGGCCCTCTTGGAGCGAGGCGTCCCGGTGCTGACCGTCGTCGCACCGGCTCACCTCGCCGCCTGGCAGCGATTCATCGGTGACGCGCCGCTGCTGGCCGTCGACCCCGACGCCTGGGCCGCGTGGCTCGACGCCGTCTTGCTGCGGCGTGCTCACCCGGCCGCGGCGTCGACTCCCGCTGCGCCCGCTTGATGCGCCGCCCCGGCGAGGGCCGGACTTCATCGAGCATCAGGACTGGCCACCACAGCACGACGACGGCGCACAACACGACGCAGCTGCTGGCTGCGCTGCTGCAGTGCGCCGCAGCCGGCGACGGCGTCCTTGGGCTTGACCGCACGGATGAAGCCACTGACGAATTGGCCATCGACCTGATCGGCGAGTTGCTGCATGTCCGCACCCTGGGCGGCCAGGAACTCGCTCGCGTCGTCAGCCGAGTAGACGCGAGTGACCTCGATGCTGGCATCGACGAAGCCGGCTGCGCGCGAGCTTGTCCAGGTACTCCTGATCCGACAACGCACCGGCCACGCAACCGACCCACAGCTCCATGCTCTTGCGGATGGCCGGCGGCACGTCGCCACGCACCACGACGTCCGACACCGCGAATCGGCCGCCGGGCTTGAGCACCCGGAAGGCTTCCGCGAGGACGCGGTCCTTGTCCCCCGACAAATTGATGACGCAGTTCGAGATGATCACGTCGACCGAGTTGGCCGGCAGCGGGATGTTCTCGATCTCGCCTTTCAGGAAGTGCACGTTCGCCAGGCCACTCTTGCGCTTGTTCTCCTCGGCCAGGGCGAGCATCGGCTCGGTCATGTCGAGCCCGAAGGCCGTGCCCGTCGGGCCCACCCGCCTGGCCGAGAGCAGCACGTCGATGCCGCCGCCGGACCCGAGGTCCAGCACGGTCTCGCCGGCCTCGAGTTCGGCCAGCGCGGTCGGGTTGCCGCAGCCCAGCGAGGCCAGCATGGCCGTCTCGGGCACCGCGCCCGCCTCGGCGCCGTCGTAGAGGTTCGACGTGATGGGGTCACATCCGCCCATGCCGCCTGGCCTGCTGCCGCAGCAACCGCTGGTGGCGCCCTGCGTGACGCGCATCGCGGCCTCGCCGTACTTCTGCTTCACGACTTCTCTCACGTCACTGTCGGTCGTCATCGTCATCTCCGGTTAATTGCAGCAGACGATCGTGGCCGGTTCGATCGCCTCGCTTCAGGCCACCAGCCACTGCCGGATCTCGGCCTGCGTCGGAATGCGGCCGCTGCTGACCAGCTTCTCGTCGACGACGAGGCCCGGTGTGGACAGCAGGTCGTAGGCCATGATGGCCTTCATGTCGCTGACCTTGACGAACTCGGCCTCGACGCCGGCGCCGGCTGCAGCCTCGCGCGCCATCGCTTCGAGCTTGCGGCAATTGGCACATCCGGGCCCGAGGATCTTGACGGTCTTCATCGATGCTCTCCTTGTCGAACGCTGTCACGCGTGGGCCGGCACGGCGCGGCGCCCCAGCAGCCAGCTGGTCAACGCCACCAGCAAGCCGACGAAGGCGGCCAGCCCGATGGCGATCCACGCCGGGTTCACGCCGTCGACCCAGGCGCCGTACACCAGCCCGGCCACGATGCTGAACACCGCCACCAGGCCGACGTAGGTGAAGGTCTTGGGCCGGCCGATCACGGCGGCCACCATCAGGATGCTCTGCAGGCTCAGCTCCGGGTCGGCCATCAGGTAGGCCAGCAGCGGGCCGCGGTGCATGCCCAGGTCGAGGAACATGTGCGCCACCGGCACCTCCACCAGCGTCGGGAAGTACATGAACACGCCGAAGACCACGGCCACCGCGTTGGCCAGCAGGTCGTTGCTGCCGGCAAGGCTCTGGATCCATTCGGGCTGGATCAACTGCCGCACGACACCGACCGCGAACACACCGACCACCAGCAGCGCGAAGATCTGTTTGACGAAGCGCCAAGCCTCCCATAGCCAGGCCTGCCAGGCCTCGGCACCGAGGCGGCGCGCGTGGTGCAGCACGGCCCACAGCGCCAGCGCGACGGCCAGTGTGCGGCCGGTGATTGCGATCTCCAGCCCGTCGGCATTCGGCGTCAGCCGGAGCGCGGCCACCAGCAGCGTCGCAGCAGCGAGGGCCAGCGCAACCCAGGTCCAGCGGTTGGCGCCTTCGACGATGTTCTCCAGGCCCTTCCAGGCGGCCAGCCCGATCAGCACCAGCAACACGATCAGCAGCGAGCCCTGCACGCTCACACCCTCCTCGCCCTTGGCCGCATCGAAGGGCACCCACTGCGACAGCGTGGCCTGCCAGGCCTCGGCCCACGGCAGAGGCAGGGTCATCGCGCCCGACGGTGGCGGTCAATGGCCACAGCTTCAGCGTGCCGGCGATCAACACCGCCACCAGCGACAACAGCACGCCGAAGGCCGCCGGGCCGATGCTTGCCTGCTCGGCGAACAAGGCATCGGTCTGGGCATCGTGGCGGGTGTCGTCGCGCCAGAACAGCACCGCCATCAACAGGCCGATGCCGATGCCGAACAGCAGGCTCAGCGCAAAGCGCGCAAAGGCGAAGTCGGCGCCCAGGATGCTGCCGGTGTAGGCCAGCGCGAGGATGTTGCCGGCCGGCGCGAAGAACAGGAAGGTGATCGCCGGCCCGAGGCCCGGCCCCTTTCTTGTAGATGCCGGCGAACAGCGGCACGATGGTGCACGAGCACACTGCCAGCAGCGACCCGGCGGCTGCGGCGGCCGGGTAGGACACCCGGTACGGCGCGTTGCGGCCGAGCCAGCGTGTGATGCTGGCCTTGGGGATCAGCGCCGCCATCGCGCCGGCGATGAAGAACGCCGGCAGCAGGCACAACAGCACGTGCGCAGCGAGGTAGGCGGCCAGGTTGCCGGCTCCACCGTTCATCAGGCGCAGGAAGGTGTCCATGCTCTCGCTTCGTCACCGCAGGCGGACACGACGCATGTCCATCAGAACAGAGCGTCGCCGATCGCGCGTTGACTGTGCTCAATCCGATCGCTGACCAAGCTCTCGCATTCAGGCTCAGCTGCGACCGATCTCGACCAGCGCGGCCTGCAGCGCTGCGCGATCCATGGTCTCCAGCGGCAAGGCCAGCAGTTGCAACATGCGGTAGCCGATGGCCTGGCGCGTCAACTCGAAGGCACGGCGCTTGCCCGTCTCGCCGCCCTCGGCGTTGGACGGATCGGGGTAGCCCCAGTGCACCTTGACCGGCTGGCCGCCCGTGCCGCCGAAGAAGACCGGGCAGGATTCGGCCGCAGCGCTGTCGCACACCGTGATCACGATCGACAACGGCGGCGCGCCGTCGGCGCTGAAATCGTCCCAGCTCTTGGTGCGAAAGGCCGCGGTGTCGATGCCGGCGTTGTTCAGGGCCTCGATCGCGAACGGATTGATGCGGCCGCTGGGCGCGCTGCCGGCGCTGTGCGCCATCACGTCACGGCCGAGCTTCTTCGCCCAGTGATTCAGCATGCCTTCGGACAGCACGCTGCGCGCCGAATTGTGGGTGCACAGGACCAGGACATGGATCGTCATGGCTCAGCAGCAGGACGACGACGCCTTGACCGCGATGCCGACCGGCTTGCCGCGCGGCGCCGCCGGCATGCAACAGGCCGTGGCAGCGGGCGTCGCCTCGTTGAACAGCGGGATGTTGCCCAGCGTGTGGAAGTGCTCCCAGGCGATGCCCTGCGGATCGGTGATCCAGTGCTTCTCGCTGCGGGCGTAGCAGCAGGTCGTTTCGCCCTCGTCCTGCAGTGCGATGTCGGCCGCCTCGGCGCGGGCCTTCAGCGCGGCCAGTTCGGCGGCGTCGTCGGTCTGGATGCCGAGGTGGTCGATGCCGGGTTGCGTGCCGCGCGTGGAGATGGCGAAGTTGACTGCGGGGTCGTCGAGCATCCACTTGGCGTAGTCGCCCTCGATGCGCGCGGGCTCGGCGGCGAACAGCTTGGAATAGAAGCCGATGCTCTTCGCAAGATCATCGACGTGCAGGTGGACGTGAAAGCGCTTCATGGTTTCTCCGGTTCAACAGGTGGAACAACCCGGCGCGGCCGTGGCTTCGCAGGCCGCGCCCTGGCAGCAGTGGGCGGTCAGGTACTCGAGCAGTGCGTTCATCTGTTCGATCGACGGCCGGTAGATCAGGTTGCGGCCATCGCGCTGCTGCGACACGAGGCCGGCGTGCATCAGCTCCTTCAGGTGGAACGACAGCGTCGACGCCGGCACGCCCAGCGTCGCCGCCAGCGCACCCGGCGTCAGGCCCTGCGGGCCGGCGCCGACCAGGGCGCGGAAGACGCGCAGGCGCATGCCCTGGGCCAGCGCGGCGAGCGAGACGACGGCGGTCTTTTCGTTCATGTCCTGCCCCTCAGGCGCGCGCAGCGGCCGCGGGCCGGCGTGCCAGCGAAGTACTTGCGCTGGAACCACGAGCGCGACGTTGACCAGGCCGATCATCACCGGCACTTCGACCAGCGGCCCGATGACCGCCGCGAACGCCGGCCCCGAGTTGATGCCGAAGACCGCGATGGCCACCGCGATGGCGAGCTCGAAGTTGTTGCTCGCGGCGGTGAACGACAGCGTGGCGCTCTTTTCGTAGTTCGCCCCCAGGCGCTTGCTCATGAAGAACGAGAACACGAACATCACGCACGAAGTAGATCAGCAGCGGGATCGCGATGCGCACCACGTCGAGCGGGATGCCGACGATCCACTCGCCCTTCAGGCAGAACATCACGACGATCGTGAACAGCAGGGCGACCAGCGTGATCGGGCCGATCCTCGGCACGAAGCGCTCGTGGTACCAGTCCTTCGACACGAAACGCAGCATCACCACCCGCGTCAGCACGCCGGCGATGAACGGGATGCCGAGGTAGATGAACACGCTCTCGGCGATCTGCCCGATCGAGATGTCGACCACCGAGCCGGCCAGGCCGAACAGCGGCGGCAGCACGGTGATGAAGAACCAGGCGTAGACGCTGAAGAACAGCACCTGGAAGATCGAGTTGAAGGCGACCAGCCCGGCGGCGTACTCGGTCGAGCCCTTGGCGAGTTCGTTCCAGACGATCACCATCGCGATGCAGCGGGCCAGGCCGATCATGATCAGGCCGACCATGTACTCGGGCTTGTCGTGCAGGAAGATCACCGCCAGCGCGAACATCAGCACCGGCCCGACGATCCAGTTCTGCACCAGCGACAGCGCGAGCACCTTCTTGTCGCGGAAGACGTCGGCCAGCTCTTCGTAGCGCACCTTCGCAAGCGGCGGATACATCATCAGGATCAGGCCCACCGCGATCGGGATGTTGGTCGTGCCGACCTGGAAGCGGTCGATGAAGGCCTCGACGCCCGGTGCGAAGTAGCCGATCGCGACGCCGAGCGCCATCGCCGCGAAGATCCAGACGGTCAGGTAGCGGTCGAGGAACGAGAGCTTGCGGGCGATGGCGGTCATGGGCTGGCAGCGGCGGGCGCCGGAGTGTTCTACATTTCTACGTTTCCATTTTTATCGAATCAATGATGGACTGTCAAGGCATGTCCGGTTCTCGACCGCAATTTCTGCATGCATCTGCGCGGCAACGGGGCAGCCGGGCCAGGCACGGCGCTTAGGTTCGGCGGTCTTCGCTGCGCTCAGACGGCCCTGCGCTGCGCGGGTCCGTGGCCCCGTCGCTCAACTCGCTACGCTCACTGCGTTCGCTGCGCTCGGACAGTCGCGACGAGTCAGAGCACGATGCGCGCTGCGCGCGCGGGCCCCGGCCCCTGTGCTGCTCGGCGCCTCACATGCGCGCCGTGCCCGGCCCGGCTGCCCCGTTGCAGAACCGGTGGTGGCGTGCAGGCTATCGAACACCGACCCTGGCGCCTTGCTCGCGCCGCTGCACACACGAACGTGCACGCCACCACCTTCAGCCAGGTGTGGATTCGACGACAAGTGCCTCGGCGACCAATTCGGCGATGTCGCGCGACTGAACGGTTCCACCGGGCTGCACGGCAGACAGCCCGTCACCGACCATCACCGCGCAATACGGGCACGCGGTTGCAATGGTCTGCGGTGTGGCCTCGAGCGCCTGCTCGACACGGGTGACGTTGATGCGCTTGCCGATCGTCTCTTCCATCCACATGCGGCCGCCGCCGGCGCCGCAGCACATCGCCTTCTCGCGCGACAGTGCGAACTCGAGCGGCGCTTCACCGCACAGCCGGGCCAGGATCGCGCGCGGCGCGTCGAACTCGCCGTTGTGCCGGCCCAGGTAGCACGGGTCGTGATAGATCACGCGCTGCAACGAGGCGTTGACGCGGATGCTCCCCGCCGCCAGCAGCTCGGCGATCATTTGCGTGTGGTGCACCAGCTCGTAGTGGCCGCCGAACTCGGGGTACTCGTTGCGCAGCGAGTTCAGCGCGTGCGGGTCGCAGGTGACGATGCGCTTGGCGCCGACCTCGCCCAGCGTGGCCACCAGCGTGGTGGCCAGCTGCTGGAACAGCATCTCGTTGCCGACGCGCCGCACGCACTCGCCGGTCGAGCCTTCGCGGGCGCCGAGGATGCCGAAGCGCACCCCGCCCTGCTTCATCACCTGCACGAAGGCGCGGGCGATCTTCTGGCCGCGCGGGTCGAACGACATCGCCGAGCCGACGTAGAACAGGCAGTCCAGCCCGGCCAGGTCGGCCGCGCTCCGTACGATCGGCACGTCCAGGCCCTGCGCCCAGTGGCCACGCTGGTCGGCCTGCAGCCCCCACGGGTTGCTTTGCGACTCGTAGGCTTCGAACACCTTCTTCAGCTCGTGCGGGAACTCGCCGGCGATCATCACCTGGTGCTGGCGCAGGCGGAAGAACTTGGGCAGGTGCTCGAGTTCGATCGGGCACGCCGCCTCGCAATAGCCGCAGGTGGTGCAGGCCCACAGCGTGTCTTCGCCGATCACGCCGCCCACCAGCGCCGGCAGCTCGGCCTTCGGGTCCTTGGCGACGATGGCCTCACGCTGATCGAGCAGGTGGTGCTTGAGGCTGTCGTTGACGGCCTTCAGCGACAGCGGCTTGCCGGTCAGGTGCGTCGGGCAGGCATCCTTGCAGCGGCCGCACTCGGTGCAGGTGAAGGCGTCGAGACCGTCCTTCCATGTCAAATCGCGCGCAGTGCGCGCGCCGGCCTGCATGTCGGCCTCGTCGGTGGCGGCCATCAGCTTTTCGAGGTCGACGCCGGGCACGCGGTTGGCCGGCCGGCCGCGGCGGAAGAACAGTGTCGGCAATGCCGTGACGATGTGGAAATGCTCGCCGGCGGGCAGCAACACCAGGAAGCTGAACACGACGATCATCTGCGCCCAGTACGACAGCACGTAGCCCGCGGTCAGCACCGTCGGCGACAGTCCTGCGAACAAACGGGCCACCGCGTCACCGCCGAAGGCATAGGCACGTTCGTGCCCGATGCCCGAGATACGCTCGGACAGCAGCGTGAAGCGAAAGCCGTCGAACACGAAGTCGGTGACCATGATCGTCAGGATCAGCGACAGCACCAGCACCGCCTCGCGGTTGGGCTCGAGCCGCGCCGGCCGCGTCACGAAGCGGCGCCAGAAGGCGTAAAGCACCGCCACGACGACCATCAATTCGATCGCGTCCTTGACCGCGGCGAATGGCCCGAGCACCTCGGGGAACGTGGCCGACTCGCTGTAGCCGATCGCGATCAGCTGCAGCTTGCGCAGCAACAGCGACATGAAGCCGAGGAAGATCGCCGCGTGCATCAGGCCCGGGCGCCATTCGCGCTCGATCATGCGACGCTGCAGCAGGCCATTGACCAGCACGCTCTTCAGGCGCTGCGCCGGCCGATCCCAGCGCACCTCAGGCTGAAGCGCCAGCACGATCTGCAACTTGCGCCAGGCCAGCCAGGCGAAGCCGGCCAACGCCAGCAACATCAGCAGGCTGATTCCGGCAGGACTCATCGCGGTGCGCTTCCCTCGTTGCAGCTCAGTGCCGGCTCCGCCGGCGCGCGAATTGCATGCAGGACGGTCGCGGCAATCGGATCGCTGTGAACTCTAAGGAGCGCGCGGTGGCGGCCGCCTGATATATGTCAAGCAATCAGGGGGCCGTACCGCGATGCGGCATGCCACGCGCGTCGGGGTGGTTAGACTGACCGCAGGCGGCACGATCACCGCGGCACGACAGGCGACGGAGGAACGATTCGATGCAGATGCAAGAGAACATGCAAGGCGGCTCGGCAGCGTCGGGCGGCGGCATGGCGTCTGTGGGGCGCGCCTGGATCATGGCGGCACGGCCGCACACGCTGACCATCGGCGTCAACCCGGTGCTGGTGGGCTGCGCGATGGCCTGGGCCGAGACCGGCCGGATCGACTGGCGCCTGATGCTGCTGTCGATGCTCGGCGCGCTGCTGCTGCAGGCCGGCACCAACCTCGACAACGACGTCAGCGATTTCGAACGCGGCACCGATCGCGCCGGCCGGCTCGGCCTGCCGCGCGCCACCGCGCTGGGGCTGCTGACGCCGGGGCAGGTGCGCACCGCGTCGCGAGGCTGCTTTGCCGTGGCCACGGTGTTCGGCCTGATGCTGGCCTGGCACGGCGGCTGGCCGATCCTGCTGGCCGGCATCGCGTCGGCGGCGGCGGCGATGGCCTACTCCGGCGGGCCGCGGCCGATCTCGTACACGCCGTTCGGCGACTTCGTGGTCTGGCTGTTCTTCGGGCTGGTCGCCGTCTGTGGCACCTACTACCTGCAGACGCTGACGCTGAGCCCCGGCGTGATCGTCGCGGCGACGATGGTCGGCCTGCCGGCCACAGCGGTGCTGGTGGTCAACAACTATCGCGACCTCGACCCCGATCGCGCCGTCGGCAAGGTCACGCTCGCCGTCTGGCTCGGCCGCACGTTCAGCCGCTGGGAGTACGCGCTGCTGGTGCTGGCGCCGTTCGTGCTGCTCGGCGTGCTGGCGCTGCAGACGCATATGGGCTTCACGCTGGCCGTGCCGCTGCTGGCGCTGCCGATGGCCATCGGCCTGGTGCGCGGCTTCTGGCGCGAAACGCCCGGGCCGGCGTTCAATCCGCTGCTGGCACAGACGGCGCGGTTCCAGGTGCTGTTCGCGGTGCTGCTCTGCGTCGGAATCCTGTTGCACTGAGCGCCGGCCGAGGCCATGGAGATCGAGACTGCCGCGTTCACGCAGGTGCTGATCGCGTCACGCCACAACGTCTCGCCCAAGCGGCTGCTCGAACCCGGCCCGGACCCCGCCCAACTCGATACCCTTTTCGAGGCCGCAGCCGCGGCCCCCGATCACGGCGAGATCACGCCTTGGCGGTTCGTCATCGTGCCGGCCGGCAGACGCGCGCGGCTGGCGCAGGTGTTTGTGCAGGCGCTCGCCGACCGTGACCCGGCGGCCACGCCGGCGCAGATCGAAGCGGCACGCGAGAAGGCGCATCGCGCGCCGCTGCTGATGCTGGCGGTGGCGCGGCTCGGCACGGCCGATCCCGACATTCCAGCCGTCGAGCGGCTGGTGTCACTCGGCTGCGCGATTCAGAACATGCTGCTCGCCGCCCATGCGATGGGATTCGCCTGCGGCCTCACCGGCGGGCAGGCGCTGCCGTCACCGCGGCTGCGCGAGTTGTTCAAGCTCGCCGACGGCGAAACGGCGGTGTGTTTCGTCAATGTCGGCACGGCGGTCACGCGCAAGGCGGAGGGCCGCGTCCGTCCGGGCGCAGCGAGCTTCGTGTCGAGCCTTTGACCGGCACGCCGCGGACGCGCCCAGGCCGGCGGCGGTGCGCCCTCGCCTGCCATCGGTCGGCGGCGTGCGCATCACGTCGAGGGCACTATCGTGACGGCCCTCGCAGCCGCGTTGACTCAGTAGCGGCCGTGCTGCTTGAAGATGTAGTTCGACAGTTCAGCGGACTGCATCGCCAGCCGGGTCTGCACCCGGTGCACGGTGCGCACGATCGCCGCCATCACGCGGTAGACGATGCGCGGGTGCGTGTCGACCAGGCTTTCGAGCCTCTCGCGCTCGAGCACCAGCACGCGAGCGTCGGTGCTGGCCACCAGCGAGGCATAGCGCTCGGCACCGTCGAGAAAACCGAGTTCGTGCGCGAACTCGCCGGGGTGCAGTGTCGCGAGCAAGGTCTCCTCGGCGGTGCCGAGGTTCTTGACGACACCCAGCGTGCCTTCGACGACCTCGTACAGGTGGTTGTCCGAGGCGCCTTCGCGCGCCAGTACATCCTTGGCTCGGTAGGTCGCCAGATCGACGGCGCCAGCGAACACGGCCTTCTGCTCGGGCGTCAGGTCCTGGGCCAGCCGAGAGGTCTGGACCGCGGCAACGAGGGAGGGGTCGGGTGGGGTCATGGCGGTCTCGCTGGGGGTGATGGGCGGTGACGGCTCCGCTGGCGGAGTCTGCACCGTCGGGGTGGCAAACGCTTGCGCTGGGGCAAGCTCGGTCAGGGTCTGTTCGGCACGCTTGACGAAGGCATCGACCATCGATCGTGAAACGAAATCGACGGCCGGCGCGGCCAGAGAGTCGAAGGCCCCGTCGGCGATCTCGTAGGACAGTGCGAACTCGATGCGGGAACCGCGGTTGCCCAGCGGCGCCAGCGCCCAGTCGCCGTGGAAGTGCTTGAACGGCCCTTCGACCAGGCGCACGTTGAGCCAATGCGGGCGGCGCTTCGGATTGCGGGTCTGGAAACCGAAGCGGAACTTCAGGTAGGAGAACTCGATGCGGGCCGCGACCCAGTCGTCGCTGCGCTCGAGGATCGTCGCCGCCGTGCACCACGGCAGGAACTGGGGATAGTGCTCGGCCTGTTCGATGAGGTCGAACATGTCTTCGACCGAGTACGGCACGAGCACCGAACGCTTGAGTTCCAAACACCATCCTCCTGCGGGCCAAGGCGCGAAAAGTGTAGCGTGCCCCTCGGACTCTGCCGCGCGCCCGTCGCCGCCGGGAGGCCGAGCACCGGGTTCCGCTCGCGCGCGCTGTGTTTGACATGGATCAGATGCAGCCGGGGCCAGCGGAACAGACTCGGGCGCATTCATGCAGCGTGACGCATGGCGTGGTCACGCGAACCCAGGACCAGAAAGCCAGGAAAGGGGCCGCCAAAATGACTGAGACCTTCTATGAGGTCATGCGCAGGCAGGGCATCAGCCGCCGCAGCTATCTCAAGTTCTGCAGCCTGACGGCCGCGTCGCTCGGCCTCGCACCGAGCTTCGCACCGACGATCGCGCACGCGCTCGAGACCAAGCCGCGCACGCCGGTGCTGTGGCTGCACGGCCTGGAGTGCACCTGCTGCACCGAATCGTTCATTCGCTCGGCGCACCCGCTGGCCAAGGACGTGGTGCTGTCGATGATCTCGCTCGATTACGACGACACGATCATGGCCGCTGCCGGCCACCAGGCCGAGGCCGCGCTCGAGCAGGTGATGAAGGACTACAAGGGCCAGTACATCCTGGCCGTCGAAGGCAACCCGCCGCTGGGCGAAGACGGCATGTTCTGCATGCCCGGCGGCAAACCGTTCGCCGAGAAGCTCAAGCACGTGGCCAAGGACGCCAAGGCGGTGATCGCCTGGGGCTCGTGCGCATCCTGGGGCTGCGTGCAGGCCGCCAAGCCGAACCCGACCACCGCGGTGCCGATCAACAAGGTCATTACCGACAAGCCGATCATCAAGGTGCCGGGCTGCCCGCCGATCGCCGAGGTCATGACGGCAGTCGTCACCTACGTGGCCACGTTCGACCGCATCCCCGAACTCGACCGCCAGGGCCGGCCGAAGATGTTCTACAGCCAGCGCATCCACGACAAGTGCTACCGGCGGCCGCACTTCGACGCCGGGCAGTTCGTCGAGAAGTGGGACGACGAAGGCGCCAAGGCCGGCTACTGCCTCTACAAGATGGGCTGCAAGGGGCCGACGACCTACAACGCCTGCTCGACGACGCGCTGGAACGAAGGCGTGTCGTTCCCGATCGCCTCCGGCCACGGCTGCATCGGCTGCTCGGAAGACGGCTTCTGGGACAAGGGCTCGTTCTACGACCGGCTGACCAACATCACGCAGTTCGGCGTCGAGGCGAACGCCGACAAGGTCGGCCTGGTCGCTGCCGGCGTGACCGGTGCAGCGGTGGTGGCACACGCCGCCGTGAGCGCGATCAAACGTGCCGCAGACCGCAGCAAGACCAAGGCTGACACCACCAACAAGACGGAGGCCTGATCATGGCCGTCATCGAAACCCAAGGCTTCAAGCTCGACAACAGCGGCAAGCGCATCGTCGTCGACCCGGTCACCCGGATCGAAGGTCATCTGCGCATCGAGTGCAATCTCGACGACAAGAACGTCATCCGCAACGCCGTGTCCACCGGCACGATGTGGCGCGGCCTGGAGGTCATCCTGAAGGGCCGCGATCCGCGCGACGCGTGGGCCTTCGTCGAACGCATCTGCGGCGTCTGCACCGGCACGCACGCGCTGGTCTCGGTGCGCGCGGTGGAAGACGCGCTGAAGATCAAGATCCCCGACAACGCGAACATCATCCGCAACCTGATGCACTCGACGCTGTATGCGCACGACCATCTGGTGCACTTCTACCACCTGCATGCGCTCGACTGGGTCGACGTGGTCAGCGCGCTGAAGGCCGATCCGAAGAAGACCTCGGAGCTGGCGCAGTCGATCAGCAGCTGGCCGATGTCGTCGCCGGGCTATTTCCGCGATCTGCAGAACCGGCTGAAGAAGTTCGTCGAATCCGGCCAGCTCGGGCCCTTCCGCAACGGCTACTGGGGCCACCCGGCCTACAAGCTGCCGGCCGAAGCCAACCTGATGGCGGTCGCGCATTACCTCGAAGCGCTCGATTTCCAGAAGGACATCGTCAAGATCCAGACCGTCTTCGGCGGCAAGAACCCGCACCCGAACTGGCTCGTCGGCGGCGTGCCGTGTTCGATCAACCTCGAGGCCACCGGGGCCGTCGGCGCGATCAACATGGAACGCCTGAACATGGTCTCGAAGATCATCGACGACACCATCGCCTTCATCGACAACGTCTACATCCCCGACCTGCTGGCGATCGCCTCGTTCTACAAGGACTGGGGCGCCATCGGCGGCGGCATCTCGGGCATGAACCTGCTCTCGTACGGCGAGTTCCCCGACATCGCCAACGACGACAGCAACAAGAGCCTGCTGATGCCGCGCGGCGCCATCGTCAACGGCAAGCTGGGCGAAGTCCAGCCGGTCGACCTGAAGGACCCGGCGCAGATCCAGGAGTTCGTCAACCACAGCTGGTACAAGTACGGCGACGAGACCAAGGGCCTGCACCCGTTCGACGGCGTGACCGACCCGAATTTCGTGCTCGGTGCCGGCACCAAGGGCAAGAAGACGGCGATCGAGTCGATCGACGAGAGCGCCAAGTACTCGTGGATCAAGTCGCCGCGCTGGCGCGGCAACGCGATGGAAGTCGGCCCGCTGGCGCGCTACGTCATCGGCTACGCGATGGGCAAGCCCGAGTTCAAGGAGCCCGTCGACATGGTGCTGAAGAAGCTCGAGGTGCCGCTGCCGGCGCTGTTCTCGACGCTCGGCCGCACCGCGGCGCGCGGGCTCGAGGCCTCGTGGGCGGCGCACAAGATGCGCTACTTCTTCGACAAGCTGATGGCCAACCTGAAGGGCGGCAATTTCGCCACCGCCAACATCGACAGCTGGGAGCCCAGGACCTGGCCGGCAACGGCACAGGGCGCCGGCTACTGCGAGGCGCCTCGCGGCGCGCTCGGCCACTGGATCAAGATCAAGGACACCAGGATCGACAACTACCAGTGCGTCGTGCCGACGACCTGGAACGCCGGCCCGCGCGACACCAAGAACCAGATCGGCGCCTACGAGGCCTCGCTGATGAACACGCCGATGGCCAAGCCCGACGAGCCGCTCGAGATCCTGCGCACGATCCACAGCTTCGACCCTTGCCTGGCCTGCTCGACCCACGTGATGTCGCCGCAGGGCGAAGAGCTCACGCGGGTGACGGTCCGTTAGAGCGCGGGGAGACGATCATGAGCACGCAAACCAGCAAGCTCTTTCCCGTCTACGTCTGGGAGGTGCCGGTTCGAGTCTGGCACTGGGTCATGGCCCTGTGCATGGTGGTGCTGGCGGTGACCGGCTATCTGATCGGCGCGCCGATGGAATCCGTCGGGGGCGAGGCCAGCGAGCATTTCCTGTTCGGCTACATCCGCTTCGCCCACTTCGCGGCCGCGTACCTGTTTGCGGTGATGTTCGCGCTGCGTGTCGTCTGGGCCTTCATGGGCAACCGCTTCGCGCGCGAATCTGTTCTCGGTGCCGGTCAAGATGTTGGACGCCCAGTGGTGGGACGGCCTGTTCGACCAGACCAAGTACTACCTGTTCCTCAAGCGCAAGGCGCGGCCGTGGCAGGGCCACAACCCGCTCGCGGCGGCGGGCATGTTCTTCATGTACGTGCTGGGCACGGTGTTCATGATCTGCACCGGCTTCGCGATGTATGGCGAAGGCCTGGGCCGGGAGAGCTGGGCCTTCAATGCCGTTCACGTCGTGGGTCATGCCGCTGTTCGGCTACAGCCAGAACGTGCACACGCTGCACCATCTGGGCATGTGGTACCTGATCGTCTTCACGATCGTTCACCTGTACATGGTGGTGCGCGAAGATACCTTCGCGGACGAGACCATCATCAGCTCGATGTTCAGCGGCTGGCGGGTCGAGAAGTAATGATCACCCGACCGGCCTCGGAGGAGCCTGTGGTTCCGGCGCCTCCGGCCGGTGTGTTGGTGCTCGGCATCGGCAACGTGCTGTGGGCCGACGAAGGCTTCGGCGTGCGCGCCGTCGAGGCGCTGCACCAGCGCTGGCAGATGCCGGCCAACGTGTCGCTGGTCGATGGCGGCACGCAGGGCCTGTACCTGCTCGAGCATGTCTGCGCCGCCGAGCGCGTGATCGTGCTCGATGCCATCGACTACAAGCTGGCCCCGGGCACGCTGCGCGTGTTTCGCGACGACGAGGTGCCGGTCTGGTCCGACCAGGTGATGAGCCTGCACCAGGCCACGTTCCAGGAACTGCTGTCGCTGGCCCGCCTGCGCGGCCGCTTTCCGCACAGCATCACGCTGATCGGCGTCCAGCCCGGCGTGCTGGATGACCTGGGCGGCAGCCTGAGCCCGCGGGTGCGCGCACGTGTCGACGAGGCGGTCGAACTGGCCGTGGCCGAGCTGTCGGCATGGGGCATCGACGTGGTGCCACGCAGCGAGCCGCCCGAGGCGCCGCTGAGCCCCGGTGCGCTGGCGATCGAGTCCTACGAGGGTGAGCGCCCGACCGAGACCGAGGCCTGCCGCATCGGCGACGCGCGCTTCCTGAATCAGGTGCAGCGTGGGGAGAACGCCTGATGTGCATCGGCGTTCCCATGCAGGTGATCGAGCCCGACGGCAGCTTTGCCTGGTGCGGGGCCGACGGTCAACGCGAGCGGCTGGACATGATGCTCGTCGGTGAACAACCCGAGGGCACCTGGGTGCTGGGGTTCCACGGCGCGGCACGCCAGGTGCTGAGCGAACAGGAAGCCGCGCAGGCCATTGCCGGTCGGCAGGCGCTGGCCGCCGTGCTCAGCGGTGACGGGCGCATCGACGAATTCTTCGCCGACCTGCTCGGTCGCGAGCCCGAACTGCCGGCCCATCTCTTGCCCGCCCAGTCGCAAAAGGGGTTCTGATGAACGCGTCGATCGTTGCGCCCGATGCCAGCGCTGCACTGCACCCGCTGCTGGCCCGCCTGGTGGCCGAGACCGGTGCGTCGGTGCTCGATCCAGCCACGTTCGACGCCTGGGCCGATCAGCCCGGCGCGGCGATGGTCGTCTTCGCCGAAGAGCCCGACCGCTTCAAGGAAACGCTGGACATCGCGGTGATCGTGCCGGAACTGCACGCCGCCCGCGCCGGCCGCTTCCGGGTGGCGATGCTGCCGCCCGATGCCTCGCGCGCGTTGGCGCCGCGCTACGGCTTCGCGCGCTGGCCGGCGTTCGTGATGCTGCGCGACGGGCGCTATCTCGGCGCTGTCGACGGCATCCGCGACTGGGAGGTCTACATCGCCGAACTCGACCGCCTGCTGGCCGCCGAGCCGATGCGGCCGCCGGGCGTGGGCATCCCGGTGACGGCCGCCGGGCCAGCGGCGTCACCGCCCTGCCACTGACAATCAACGCCGCCGAGGAGCGCGCCGATGCGAGCCATCAACATCCCGATCCGCAGCCTGATGCCCGAGCCCGACGACGGCGTCGAGTTCATGCCGATGCCGCGCGAGATGGCGACCTTCGAAATGCCGCGGCTGCCCGAGCCCGGCCCCGGCAACGACGTCGCAGGCGCGCGCGATGTGCTGCAGGCCTTCCTGCAGCACCTCGACGCCTGGCTCGAGCGCGGCGGCGAACCGCCCGCGCTCGACCTCGCCGGCCTCGCGCCCGATTCGCTGCGCGTGCTCAACGAAACCCTCGGCGAGGGCGAAGTCGCCGCCATCGTCGACAGACGAGCCGAGGAAATCCGCATCCAGGAAACCGTGTTCTCCGGCGTCTGGCGCGAGCAGCATTTCGACGCCAGCGGCGCATTGCTGCACGACCTCCTGCTCGCGGCACCGATCCCGCCGGTGGTCGGCGCACTCGCGCGCGAACGCGCCGCGCCGACCCTGCGTGCGATCGACCTGCCGGCCGGCGCGATGAACGTGCCCGCGCTGATCAACGAGTTGCAGGACGCGATGGACCGCAGCGGCCCGGCGACGCCGGCGCACGTGATCAACCTGACGCTGCTGCCGCTGTCGCCCGAGGACACCGCGCACATCGACCGCGTGCTCGACGGCGGCACGGTGGTGATCCTGTCGCGCGGCTTCGGCAACTGCCGCATCAGCAGCACCGCCGCACGCAACGTCTGGCGGGTGCAGTACTTCAACAACATGCAGACGCTGATCCTGAACACGATCGAGGTCATCGCCATGCCCGAGGCGGCGATCGCCGCGCACGAAGACCTCGTCGAGACGCGTGCGCGCCTGGCTGAACTGTTGCAATGGATGGGCGAGTCGCTCGCCGCGTGACCACGATGAACGAGCCCGTTGCCACGCCCGGCCGGCAGGCCACGATCGGCCCGACGACGCGGCTCGAATGCAAGATCTGCTGGACCGTCTACGACCCGGCCGTCGGCGACGAGGTCTGGCAAGTCCCGCCCGGCACGCCGTTCGCCGAGCTGCCGGCCCACTGGACGTGCCCGAACTGCTCGGCCCAGAAGCAGGACTTCCTGGTGATCCATGACCCACCCCCGTAGCGGCTTCGCCGCTCCCCCTCGAGGGGGCAACGCCAGCGGACCGGCAGAGCCGGATCCGCGGCGTTCGCTTGGCAATACCGTCGTTTCAGCCGCTGACATCGGTGGATCGCCGGCCGATCGGCCCTCGCCGGCGCGCGCGCTCGAGGCCGCCTTTCGCCGCATCCTGCGCACACAGATGCAGGACATGCCGCTGGTCAACCCCTTGCTGTCGGTCGAGGCCGTGGGCTTCCGGCCCTGGCAGGACCATTGGCTCGGCATCGTCATCACGCCGTGGTTCATGAACCTGTGGCTGATGCCGCGCGTGGCCGCGCGTTGGCAGCCGATCGGCGAACGCGAAACGCCGGCACTACGTGTTCCCCGCCGGCGTGTTCGAGTTCATCGGCGGCCGCGACCCGGCGCTCGGCGACTACCAGGCCTGCTCGCTGTTCTCGCCGATGTTCGAGTTCACCGACCAGCACGGCGCGCGCGCCACCGCGCTGGCGGCACTCGACGCGCTGTTCGACGATGCCAGCCGCGAGGCGAGCGAGGTGACGCCGGTTGCGCGGACGGTGGATGGCGCGCCCACGGCACAGGAGGCACGCGCCGTCAGCAAGCGGGACTTCCTGTTCAGGCCGCTGGCGCGAGACGATCGTGGGCCTTGAGGGCGAGTTGCGCATCGGCCTGCTCGTGCGTGACGCGCAGATCGACCGCATCGGCATCACCTCGACGCGCCCCGATGTGGCGCGGTCGCTGTTGCAGGGCCGCAGCCGCGCCGAAGCGGTGGCCGCGGTGCCGCGGCTGTTCTCGATCTGCGGGCATTCGCAGGCAGCCGCCAGCGAACTGGCCTGCGCCGCGGCGGCCGGCGAAGCGATGAGCCCCGCCCTGCTCGCGCACAGCGCCGCGTCGGTCGATGCCGAGATGGTGCGCGAATACGCCTGGCGTCTGTTGCTCGATGCGCCGCGGTGGGTCGGCGAGAGCCCGACCGATGACGCGATCGCCGCGGCCCGCGCCTCGCTCGCCTTCCGCGGCCCGGCCGGGGCTGCGTCGCCGGACAGCGATGTAGCCCACGGCATCGCGATCGCGGCCTTCGGCATGTCGGCCGACGAGTGGCTGGGCCTGCGCTCGTTGCCCGAACTCGACCGCTGGTCCGATGCCGGCCACACCGCGACCGCGCGCTTTGTCCGCCGGCTGCGCGACGACGACGCCGACACCGTCCAGGCAAGCCGGCCCGCCGCCGCGACGGCGCTGCTCGACGGCGCGCACCACGCGGGCTGGATCGGCGAGTTGGCCGCCGCGTGCGATGCCGACGCGGATTTCGCCCGCTTGCCGACCTGGCGCGGTGCGCCGGCCGAGACCGGTGCACTGGCACGGCTGCAGGCCGAGCCGCTGATCGGCGCGTTGCGGCGCCGGTCGGCGTCACCGCTGCAGGCGCGGTTCGTCGCCCGCCTGCACGAACTGGCATCGCGGCTGGCCGGTCGCAGCAGCGCGGCGGTCGGCGCGATGTCGCTGCCGTCGGGGGGCGGCATCGCCTGGATCGAGAATGCGCGCGGGCTGTTGGTGCACCTGGTGCGCCTCGAGCAAGACCGGGTGCACTCCTATCGCATCGTCGCGCCGACCGAATGGAACTTCCACCCGGCCGGGGCCCTGGCTTCTTCGCTGCTGGGGGCACCGGCCGGCGATCTCGAGGCCGTCACGCGCCACACCACCCGACTGGTAAATTCCCTCGACCCCTGCGTGGCGTGCCACGTCGAGATCGACAATGCATGAGATGTCCTTGGCCGAAAGCGTGCGCCAGATCGTCGACGAGACCGCCCGTGCCAACGGCGCCCGTCGCGTCGCCGCGGTGCGGCTGGAAATCGGCAGGCTGGCGCAGGTCGAGGTCGAAGCGATGCGCTTCGCCTTCGAGGTCGTCAAGCGCGGATCGCTGGCCGACACGGCGCGGCTGGACATCGTCGAGAGCGACGGCACGGCCTGGTGCATGCGCTGCTGCGAGCCGGTGGTCATCGCGCGGCGCGGCGACGCCTGCCCGAAGTGCGACAGCTACCAGCTCCAGGTCACCGGCGGCGACCGCATGCGGGTGATGGACATCGAGATCGAATGAAGCGGCCGACAATCCGACAGAGAGGAGACCGACCATGTGCCTGACCTGCGGTTGCGGAACCGATGAAGTCCATGTCGAGGGCGCGGCGCACGCGCACGTGCACACCCACGCCGACGGCACGACCCACAGCCATGCCCACGCGCACGGCGATGCCCACGCGCACACGCACGACCATGCGCACGACCACACGCATGCCCATGATCACGGCCACGGCCACGTGCACACGCACGCCGACGGCACCACGCACACGCCATGCGCACACGGCCGATGCGCTGGCCGCAGGCCCGGCCGCGACAACGTCGCGCATGGTGCAGATCGAGCGCGACATCCTGGCCAGCAACGACGCCATCGCGCGGCGCAACCGCGCCTGGCTCGCCGAGCGCGGCACCTTCGCACTCAATCTCGTCTCGAGCCCGGGCTCGGGCAAGACGACGCTGCTGGTGCGCACGATCGAGCAGCTCGCCGGGCGCCTGCCGGTCGCGGTGATCGAAGGCGACCAGCAGACCAGCTTCGACGCCGACCGCATCCGCGCCACCGGCGCGCCGGCGATCCAGATCAACACCGGCAAGGGCTGCCACCTCGACGCCGCGATGGTCGAGACCGCGCTCGGCCGCCTGCCGCTGGCCGACGGCGCGGTGCTGATGGTCGAGAACGTCGGCAACCTGGTCTGCCCCGCCGGCTTCGACCTCGGCGAGGCGCACAAGGTGGTCGTGCTGTCGGTGACCGAGGGCGAAGACAAGCCGCTGAAGTACCCCGACATGTTCCACGCCGCGTCGCTGATGCTGCTGAACAAGGTCGACCTGCTGCCGCACCTCAGCTTCGACGTCGAGCGCTGCCTGGCCAATGCGCGGCGCGTCAACCCGGCGATCGAGATCCTGCAGGTCTCGGCCACCACCGGGCAAGGCATGGCGGCCTGGCTGGCCTGGATCGAACGCGGTGCGCGCGCCGCGCAACAGCAGCGGGCGCATCACGCGACAAGCTGAATCGCCCGCGATGCTGGCCCCGGCCGAGACACCACCGTCGAGCGGCGCGCGATCCGTGTTCGCGGCGTGGTGCAGGGCGTCGGCTTCCGACCGTTCGTGTACCGCCTGGCGCACGAGCTGGGCCTGGCCGGCTGGGTCTTCAACGATGCCGAAGGCGTGTCGCTCGAAGTCCAGGGCCCCGCGCACGTGCTGGCGCGGTTCGAGCAGCGGCTGAAGACCGACGCACCGCCGATGGCCCGCGTCGAGCGCATCCAGGCCACGGCCTGCGTGAGTGTCGATGAAGAACACGGCTTTCGCATCCTCGCCAGCCGCGCCGGACGGATCACGACGTCGATCCCGCCCGATGCCGCCACCTGCACCGATTGCCTGGCCGAGCTGTTCGATCCCGCCGACCGGCGCCACCGCTACGCCTTCATCAATTGCACGCAATGCGGCCCGCGCTACACGCTGACGCGCGCCCTGCCCTACGACCGCGCGCAGACCAGCATGGCCTCGTTCGCGCAATGCCCGAAGTGCCTGCGCGAATACACCGATCCGCTGGACCGGCGCTTCCATGCCGAACCCAACGCCTGCCCGGTATGCGGGCCGGCGCTGGCGTTGGCCGATGCCGAGGGGCGGCCGATCGCCGGCGACCCGATCGCCGCCACCCTCGACCTGCTGCGCGGCGGCGGCATCGTCGCGATCAAGGGGCTCGGCGGCTTTCATCTGGCGTGCGACGCCCGCAACGCCGCCACCGTGGCGCGGCTGCGCGATCGCAAGCAGCGCGAGGAAAAGCCGTTTGCCGTGATGGCCGCCAACCTGGCGTCGGCCGCGCGCTGGGTGCACGCCAGCGCGGCCGAAGAGGCGCTGCTGCAGTCGGCCGAACGGCCGATCGTGCTGCTGCCGATGCGGCGAGGCGGCAGCGAGCCGCTCACCGGCGTCGCGCCCGGCCTGAACGTGCTCGGCATGATGCTGCCGTGCACGCCGATCCAGTTTCTGCTGTTCCACGAAGCGGCCGGCCGACCGCCCGGCACGGCGTGGCTGCAGCAGATGCAGGACCTGCTGCTGGTGATGACCAGCGCCAACCCCGGCGGCGAGCCGCTGGTGATCGGCAACGACGAGGCGATGGCACGGCTGCAGGGCATCGCCGATGCGCTGCTGCGGCACGACCGCGACATCGTCGCCCGTTGCGACGACAGCGTGCTGCGCCAATCGGCGACCGGTGCCCGGCAGTTCGTGCGGCGGGCGCGCGGCTACACGCCGCGGCCGATCCCGCTGCCGCGCGCGGGCCCGTCGGTGCTGGCCACCGGCGCGTGGCTGAAGAACACGATCTGCATCACGCGCGGCGACGAGGCCTTCCTGTCGCCGCACGTCGGCGACCTCGACAACGCGGCCACCTGCGACGCGCTGGTCGAGATGGCCGATCACCTGTGCGCCGTGCTCGACGTGAAGCCGCAGGCGGTCGCGCACGACCGGCATCCCGATTTCTTCAGCACGCGCTTCGCACTCGAGCTCGCCGACGCGCGCCGCCTGCCGGCATATGCCGTGCAACACCACCATGCCCACATCGCGGCGATCGCCGCCGAGCACGGCATCGACGGCCCGCTGCTCGGCCTGGCGCTCGACGGCATCGGCCTCGGCGACGACGGCGCCGCGTGGGGCGGCGAGCTGTTGCGCGTCGACGGTGCCGCCTTCGAGCGCCTCGGCCACCTGGCGCCGCTCGCGATGCCGGGCGGCGACGCGGCGGCGCGCGAACCCTGGCGCATGGCTGCCGCCGCGCTGCAGCGCATCGGCCGTGGCGCGCAGATCGCCGCGCGTTTCAGCGGCCGCCCCGCGGCGGCGGCGGTGGCCCAGATGCTGGACCGCGAGCCTGCGCTGCCCGCCCACCACCAGCATGGGGCGCTGGTTCGACGCCGCTGCCGGACTGCTCGGCGTGCGTGCCACCAGCGCCTACGAAGGCCAGGCGCCGATGCTGCTCGAAGCGCTGGCCGCCGCCGGTGCGCCGCTGGCCGGCGACGCCGCGTTGAGCGCCTGGGTGCGCCTCGGACCCGACGCCGTGCTCGATCCGACGCCGCTGATCGCGCACCTGGCCGATGAAGCCGATGCGCAACGCGGTGCGGCGCTGTTTCACCACGCGATGGCCGACGGCCTTGCCCGCTGGGTCGCGCAGGCCGCAGAATCCACCGGGCTGCGCACCGTCGCGCTCGGCGGCGGCTGCTTCCTCAATGCGCTGCTGACGGCGCAATTGGTGGCGCGGTTGACTGCCCGCGGCGTGCGCGTGCTCGAAGCCCGCCAGGCCCCGCCCAACGACGGCGGCATCGCGCTCGGCCAGGCCTGGGTGGCGATGTGCAGCATGAACCAGGGAGCCTGAACGATGTGTCTTGCGATTCCGGTGCGGGTGGTCGAACTGCGCGGCGACGCAACGGCGCTGGTCGACCTGGACGGCATCCGCAAGGAGATCTCGCTGGCGCTCGTCGACGGCGTGCAGGTCGGCGACTACGTGATCCTGCATGTCGGCTACGCGCTCTCGAGGCTCGACCCCGAGGAAGCCGAGCGCACGCTGGCGCTGTTCGCCGAGCTGCCCAAGGCGGGCGCAGCGGCGCAGACGCATGACGGCATGAAGTACATCGACGAATTCCGCGACGGCGCGCTGGCGCGCAACATCGCCGCGGCCATCGCCGCCGAAGCCGACCCCGGCCGCCGCTACAACCTGATGGAGTTCTGCGGCGGCCACACGCACGCGATCTCGCGCTACGGCGTGGCCGACCTGCTGCCGCCGCCGGTGCGCATGATCCACGGGCCGGGCTGCCCGGTGTGCGTGCTGCCGATCGGCCGCGTCGATCTGGCGATCGGGCTGGCGCTCGAGCAGAAGGTGATCCTCTGCCACCTACGGCGACTGCCTGCGCGTGCCGGCGTCGAACAGCCTGTCGCTGCTGAAGGCCAAGGCGCGCGGCGGCGACGTGCGCATGGTCTATTCGCCGGCCGATGCGCTGAAGATCGCGCAGGCGCACCCGGATCGCGAGGTGGTGTTCTTCGCCATCGGCTTCGAGACCACCACGCCGCCGACCGCGCTGGTCATCAAGGACGCGGCGCGCGCTGGGCCTGGCCAACTTCAGCGTCGCTGTGCAACCACGTGCTGACGCCCGCGGCGATCACCAACATCCTCGAGTCGCCCGAGGTGCGCCAGCTCGGCACGCTGCCGCTCGACGGCTTCATCGGCCCGGCGCATGTGTCGACGATCATCGGCAGCCGGCCCTTACGAGTTCTTCGCCGAGGAGTACCGCAAGCCGGTGGTGATCGCCGGCTTCGAGCCGCTCGACGTGATGCAGGCGATCCTGATGCTGGTGCGCCAGATCAACGACGGCCGCGCCGAGGTCGAGAACGAATTCACCCGCGCCGTCACGCGCGAGGGCAACCTGAAGGCGCAGGCGCTGGTGTCCGAGGTGTTCGAGCTGCGGCGCTCGTTCGAGTGGCGCGGCCTGGGCGAGGTGCCGTACAGCGCGCTGCGCATCCGCGAGGCCTTCGCCGCGCTTCGACGCCGAGCGGCGCTTCGCGCTCGAGACGCAATCGGTCGCCGACAACAAGGCCTGCGAGTGCGGCGCGATCCTGCGCGGCGTGAAGCAGCCGACGCGACTGCAAGGTCTTCGGCACGCGTGTGCACGCCGGAGAACCCGATCGGCTCGTGCATGGTGTCGTCCGAAGGCGCCTGCGCGGCGCACTACAGCTACGGCCGCTTCAAGGACGCGACGATCGTCGTCGCAAGCAACGCCGGCTGCGACGGTTGGCCCGGGCTTGTCGCAAATCAATTAGCGGCCGGCATCGTCCGCCAGAATCGGCAGCACCCGACCGGACTGTGCGGACGGCACTTGCTGCCTGCGGTTCCGGGCCGGCCGATGGAGTCATCGCGATGAGGCGCAGGCAATCCGGATCGATCGTGCAGTCGCTGGCCGCGGGCCTGCACAGGGCCGCGGCCACCGCGCTGGTGGTCCTGCTGGCATGTGCGGCTCCTGTGGCGCCGGCCGCCGCCGCAGCGCCAGCGGCAGCGCAGCAGCCTCGGCGCCGACGCTGAAGGAAAAGTGCCTCGGCTGCCACGACGACGCCACGATGAAGGCCGAGGACGGCAAGTCGGTCGCCGTGCTGGCCGGCGAGTTCGCCCGCTCGGCGCACCGCAAGCTCGATTGCGCCGACGTGCCACGAAGCGGCGCTCAGCGTCAAGCACCCGGCCAACCCGCTCGGCGCGGTCAAGCCGCAGGTCTGCCAGGACTGCCACGCCGACGAGTTCAAGGCCATCGCCGGCAGCATCCACGGCCGCCGCGCCAGCGGCGACAAGGCGATCAAGGATTGCAGCGGCTGCCACGACAGCCTGCACCGGGTGCTGCAGGAGCGGCGACCCGGCGTCGTCGCTGTCACCGGTCAACCAGATCAAGACCTGCGGCGGCTGCCACGAAGACGATGATGGCGAACTACGAGCGCAGCGAACATGCGCGCGCGTTGCTGAAGATGGGCCTGACGGAGGCCGCGCCATCGTGCTCGAGCTGCCACGGCAAGCACGACGTGCATCCCAAGACCGATGCGGCCTCCGACCACCAACCACGCCAACATCCCCGACCACCTGCGGCAACTGCCACAAGGGCATCCTGCGCGAGTGGCAGGACAGCGCGCACGGCGCGTTGTGGAAGACCGCCAACGGCGGCAAGAAGACCGACCGAAGCGCCGGTGTGCTCGACCTGCCACGAGGCGCATGCGATCAAGGATCCCAACGCCGCCGCCACGCGCCACCTGATGTCCGATGGCTGCGGCAATTGCCACGACAAGGTGATTGCCTCGTTCCAGGACAGCTTCCACGGCAAGGCGACGTCGCTGAACAACGCCAAGGCCGCGGCCTGTGCCGATTGCCACACGCCGCACCACAACCTGCCGGCGTCCGACCCGCGCTCGAGCATCCACCCGGCCAACCTGGCCAAGACCTGCGGCGCGTGCCACGCCAACGTGAACGCGTCGTTCCTGACCTTCGATCCGCACGCCAACCCGACGGACCCGAAACGCAATTTCTACGTCTACCTGATCTGGCTCGGCATGACGGGCCTGCTGCTCGGCGTGTTCGGCTTCTTCGGCCTGCACGACCTGCTGTGGCTGCAGCGCGCCCTCGTCGGCAAGCTGCGCGGCGAGTTCGGCGCCGCGCACGCACAAGACGGGCCCGCACGTGCGCCGCTTCAGCAGCATGCAGATCGCCACGCACGTGACCATCGTGACGAGCTTCCTGCTGCTGGCCGCCACCGGGCTGCCGCTGAAGTTCGCCGAGGCCCCGTGGGCGCCCGGCCTGATGACGCTGCTCGGCGGCGCCGCAGACGGCCGGCGTCCTGCACCGCCTCGCCGCGATCGTGACCTTCGGCTACTTCGCCTGGCACCTCGGCGCCCTGGCCTACGCCTGGGTGGTGGACAAGCAGCGCGGCTTCTTCTGGGGCCCGCGCTCGATGGTGCCGCAGCCGCGCGACCTGCTCGACCTGTGGGCGATGACGAAGTACTTCCTCTACATCGGGCCGCGGCCGAAGTTCGACCGCTTCACGTACTGGGAGAAGTTCGACTACATGGGCGTGTTCTGGGGCGTCGCGGTGATCGGCATCTCCGGCCTGGTGCTGTGGCTGCCGACGCTCGCCACCACGTTCCTGCCGGGCTGGGCGCTGAACGCCGCCTACGTGATCCACAGCGACGAGGCGCTGCTGGCCACCGGCTTCATCTTCCTGTTCCACTTCTTCCACACGCACCTGCGGCCGGAGGCGTTCCCGATGGACACGGTCGTCTTCACCGGGCGCATGCCGCTGGAGGCCTTCAAGGAAGAGCGGCCGCTCGAGTACGAACGGCTGGTGGCGCAGGGCAAGCTCGAAGAGCTGATGGCACCGGCGCCGACCGCGGCCGAGCGCTTGCGGGCCTACGTCTTCGGCTTCACCACGCTGACCGATCGGCATCGTGCTGGCGGTGTTCATCTTCTGGGCGCTGCTGGGCGGCTTGCTGCACTGATACCCAGTCGCAATCAATCGCATACGAGAGGCCGTCTCGAGACGGCCTCTCTGCAACCCTCGCTGTCTGCTTTGCGTGCGCACATCGGCGCGAGCAAAGGCGCGGGCGCACAGCCGGCAGCGCTTCGTTGCTGGCCCTCGCTGCGCGAGGGTTCCCTGCGATGCTCGGTCTCGCGGCCCCGTCGCGTAACTCGCTACGCTCACTGCGTTCGCTGCACTCGGACAGACGCGACGAGTCAGCTCACGAAGCGCGCTGCGCGCGCGGCCGCAAGCCCTGCGCTTCTCGGCGGCGCAAAGGCGCGCTGCCGGCTGCCCGCCCGCGCCTTTGCCGATGCACCGGGGCGTTCGATGCGGGCCTGCTGCCCAGCCGCGATGCGCTGAACCCACCCGAGAGCGTATGCATGCGGACAGATGCAAGGGGCCGATTCGGAACGCGGCGGCCTGTCGCATTCCTTGGCGATCTAACGCAAGTCCGTATGACCGGCCGTCGAGTTTCGCCCCGTGCCGACGTCGTCTACGCGGGCTCGTTCAGCCTTTCTTGGGGGCCATGAAAGCCGCCTTCTTCGGCGGCTCGGCCGACAGGTCCAGGCCCGGCCACTCGCGGCCATGGCAGGCCGGGTTGGAGCAGAAGCCCCCGCCCTGCTTGCCGCGCTTGAGCGGTGTGCCGTGGCAGGCCTCGCACTCGGGCCCGACATCGTCGGCATGCGTGCGCATGAAGTTGGCGCGCTGGTGGCTCTCAGGCTGCTTTTCGCCTGCCTTCTCGGGCAGCAGGGACGCCACGCTGCCCTTGCCGTTTTCGCGCGTCACCTCGGGCAAGCGCATGGCACAGCGTGCACTGCAGGCGGATGACCTCGCCCTTGTCGTTGAAGTGCTTGCCGTCGTGGCAGCGGAAGCAGCCGGGCGTGTCGGCGTGCCCCGTGTGGTTGGGGAAGCGACTTCCACGAGAAGTCCTTCTCCTGGAAGGACGCGGCCAGCAGGATCTCGCGCATCGCCGTGTTGAACTTCTGCTCCGCCGGCTTGAACTCGGCCGACGTGCCGGCCTTGCCGGCCGCCTCGGCGAGCAAGGCGTCGACCTTCGCCTCGCGGGCCTTGGTCTCGCCGGTGATCTCGCGGCAGTTTGTCGATCAGGGCCACGGCGCGCGCCTTGGCGTCGGGCAGCTTGCGGTCGATCTTGCCGGTGCGGATGGCCTCGTCGACCACCGTCGCCGGGTTGGTGAACGGATGGCCGACCTCGTTGTGGCAGTCGTAGCAGGCCATCGGCCGCGCCGGCAGCGCCGCGATCTGCTGCGCGCGTGAGCTTGGTTTCGGCGTCGGTGTAGGCGACCTTGGTGCCGTCGGCCTTGACCACTTCGACCCACGGAATCTCGCGCCGCTGCGGGTCGGGCGAGACGAAGCGCACCTCGTTCTGGATGTGCCAGTGGATGCCCTTGGTGTAGCCCGTGCGGACGGCATCCATGCCGGTGTGCAGGACGATCTTGGTGCGCGATTCGCTGCTCTGCGGGGTCGGTGCCGTACTGCACCTTCACGGCGACGCTGTCGTGGTGTTCGACGGCGGGGTAGTGGCAACTCTCGCAGGCCTCGCGCGAGGGCCGCAGCGTGCCGGAAGTGATCGGGCGCTCGTAGCCGACGATCATGCCCCACAGCTCCTTCGCGTGCGTGGGCTTGAGCGCCATCAGGTGCAGCGTGGAGTTGCGGCCCATGTGGCACTCGACGCAGTTCACGCGAGCGTGCGCGCCCTGCTTGTGGGCGGCGATCTCCTCGGGGTGCACGCCGTGGCACATCGCCGCGCAGAACGCGTTGCTGTTGCTGTACTCCCATCCCGCGATGCCCGCCGCACCCAGCAGGGCAACCCCGATGACCGCCACCGCGATCGTCCCCACCGCCAGGTTCCAGCTGCCAATTCGGATTTTCATGTTTGCCTGCTCTTCCTCTTGTGGCCTCGTCGCATTGTCCTACACCGGTGCAGACCGTCACTGGTGAAGCGCATCGATCGCCGCGCAACCTCGAGGTCGATTCTCGCCACGAACGCCGGAATGCTCAAGCTGGAGCGGAGACGACTGCGGGTTTTGCACTACGACGGATGGCTGAAGAACATCTCTGGCAGGCTTGTAGGATGATTCGCACATGAACCCCGTACGCAAGGACTACATCCGCCCGGTCGACTTCAAGCACGGCTGCGTCGACCTCTCGCATGGCGGCGGCGGGCGCGCGATGGCGCAGCTGATCGACGAGTTGTTCCAGCGCGCGTTCGACAACGAGTGGCTGCGCCAGGGCAACGACCAGGCCGCGTTCACGGTGCCGCCCGGGCGGCTGGTGATGGCCACCGACAGCCACGTCGTCTCGCCGCTGTTCTTCCCCGGCGGCGACATCGGCTGCCTGTCGGTGCACGGCACGATCAACGACGTCGCGATGTCGGGCGCGGTGCCGCTGTACCTGGCCGCGGGCTTCATCCTCGAGGAGGGCTTCGCGCTCGCCGACCTGAAGCGCATCGTCGAGTCGATGGCCGCGGCGTCGCAGGGACGCCGGCGTGCCGGTCGTCACCGGCGACACCAAGGTCGTCGAGAAGGGCAAGGGCGACGGCGTCTTCATCACCACCACCGGCGTCGGCGTGGTGCCCGAGGGCGTGCACATCTCCGGCGACCGCGCGCGCCCGGGCGACCGCATCCTCGTCAGCGGCACGATCGGCGACCATGGCGTGGCGATCATGTCGCTGCGCGAGAACCTGAGCTTCGAGACGACGATCCGCTCCGACACCGCGGCGCTGCACGGCCTGGTGGCGGCGATGGTGCACGCGGTGCCCGGCATCCACTGCCTGCGCGACCCGACGCGCGGCGGCGTGGCCACCACGCTCAACGAGCTGGCGTCGCAATCGGGCGCCGG
This sequence comes from uncultured beta proteobacterium, assembly GCA_963840805.1. Taxonomy (GTDB): domain Bacteria; phylum Pseudomonadota; class Gammaproteobacteria; order Burkholderiales; family Burkholderiaceae_C; genus CADEEN01. The sequence continues at coordinate 100,351 of CAWJAJ010000011.1, forward strand.
CATGCTGATCGACGAGGCCGCCGTGCCGGTGCAGCGGCCGGTCGAAGCGGCCTGCGAGTTCCTGGGCCTGGACCCGCTCGTACGTCGCCAACGAAGGCAAGCTGATCGCGATCTGCGCGCCGGCCGACGCCGAGCGGCTGCTCGAGCGCGATGCGCGCGCACCCGCTCGGCCGCGACGCCGCGATCATCGGCGAGGTGATCGAAGACCCGCACCACTTCGTGCAGATGCGCACGCGCTTCGGCGGCAAGCGCAATGTCGATTGGCTGACGGGCGATCAGTTGCCCCGCATCTGCTGAGGTCCATTCCGTTGCGAGGCGGCAGGCCGGTGTGCACGACACACTTCTCATTCTTGAGTTTCTTTGTTCGCGTTGCCAGCCGGGTCCCGCCCCGGCGGGCGGGTAACTTTCATTTGGGGCCCCAAATGAAAGTCACCAAAGCAAAGGGGCTCAACGCAAAACCTCTCAGTGCGTTCTGCACGCTGCGGGCGGCCGGCCCAGCGGGCCACTTGGACGCACCGCTGCAGATCGGACCAGCCGCGCACTCGGCGGCGCGGGCCTCGCCAAGCCTCGGCCCGCGCAGGTTCGCTGGACCCCAGGCCAAAGCGAAGCGAGGCGCTCGTCGAGTGGGCTGTCGCCTCGATGGGCGGCGGTGTGTCCAAGTGGCCCGCCGGGCCGGGCGGGCAAGGGGCGAAGAACGAACCGAGAGGTGTTGCATTCAGGCCCCTTTGCTTTGGTGACTTTCATTTGGGGCCGCAAATGAAAGTTACCCGGCCGCCGGGCCGGGACCCGGCAAGCAACCCAACATGCGCATCCTCTTCCTGACCCGCAGCTTCAACAGCCTGGCGCAGCGCCTGTACCTGGAGCTGACCGCGCTCGGCCACGAGCTGTCGGTCGAATTCGACATCTCGGATGCGGTGACGATCGAGGCCGTCGCCTTGTTCAAGCCGCAACTTGTCATCGCACCGTTCCTGAAGCGCGCGATTCCCGAGGCCGTCTGGCGCGACACGGTGTGCCTGGTCGTGCACCCGGGCATCGTCGGCGACCGCGGGCCCTCCGCGCTCGACTGGGCCATCACCGATGGCGAGCGCGAATGGGGTGTCACGGTGCTGCAGGCCACCGCCGAGCTGGACGCCGGCCCGGTGTGGGCGGCCGAGACCTTCGCGATGCGCGACGCCAGCAAGTCGAGCCTGTACCGCAACGAAGTCACCGAGGCTGCCGCGCGCGCCGTGGTCGCCGCGGTGCAACGCCATGCCGAGGCCGGCGCGCCACCGGCCCTCGCGACGGCCGGCCGAAGCGGGCGCTGGCGGCCACTGATGCGGCAGGCCGACCGCCGCATCGATTGGCCCCGCGACGACACGCAGACGGTGCTGCGCAAGATCCGTGCGGCCGACGGCACACCGGGCGTGCTCGACGATCTGTTCGGCGTGCCGTGCCACCTGTTCGATGCCCATGCCGAGCCGTTGGCGCCGAGGCATCCGCCGGGCCAGGTGATCGCCCGCCGCGACGAGGCCGTGTTGCGCACCACCGTCGACGGTGCGGTCTGGATCGGGCATGTGCGCCGGGCCGACCGGGACGGCGGCTTCAAGCTGCCCACGGCGCTGGCGTTCCCTGCGCAGACGGCGGCCCCTGCCGGCCTGGCCGGTCGCGATCGATGCGCCGGCCGCCACGTCGGGCTGGCGCGAGATCCGCTACGCCGCCGAGGGCGATGTCGGCGCCCTGCACTTCCCCTTCTACAACGGCGCGATGAGCACGGCGCAATGCGAGCGCCTGACGGCCGCGATGAAGCTTTGCGCTGGCCCAGCCGCCGCGCGTGCTGCTGCTGTTCGGCGGCACCGATTTCTGGTCCAACGGCATCCACCTGAACGTGATCGAGGCCGCCGACAGCCCGGCCGACGAGTCGTGGCGCAACATCAACGCGATCGACGACCTGACCCGAACCCTGATCGAGGCCACCGACCGCGTCGTCATTGCCGCGATGCAGGGCAATGCCGGCGCCGGCGGCGTGTTCATGGCGCTGGCGGCCGACCACGTCTGGGCGCGCCACGGCGTGGTGCTGAACCCGCACTACAAGAACATGGGCAACCTCTACGGCTCCGAATACTGGACTTACCTGTTGCCGCGCCGGCTGAAGTCCGGCACCCCCGGCGACGTGATGAACCATCGCCTGCCGATGGCGGCGAGCCAGGCGGCGCGGTGGGGCCTCGTCGACGCCGTCTTCGGCGACGGCCCGTCGGGCTTCGTCGCGCAGGCCTGCGCACGGGCCGCGGCGCTGGCGCGCGACCCGGCATTGTCCGCAATGGTTGCGGCACAAGCAGCGTCGCCGGCACGAGGACGAGGCGCTCAAGCCGCTGGCCGCCTACCGCGACGAGGAACTGGCGCGCATGCGGCGCAATTTCTACGGCTTCGACCCGAGCTACCACATCGCCCGTTCGAACTTCGTGCACCGCGTGGCCCCGTCGTGGACGCCGCGCCACCTGGCGATCCACCGGCGCACTGGGCCGGCCGGCACGTCGAACGGGGCCAAGGCGATTGACATGGATCAATAATCGGGTGGACCCGGACCCGAACCATCGCCGCCACGGCGAAAATCCCCTCGTCCTGTTCCCAGCCGGTCAACCCGCGTGCCCTGGAAACAGTTTTGTCAATGCCTGCTCCTTCCGCCAGGCACACATGGAGAAACCGAAATGAGATTGACGCTTGCCATTGCCGCTGCCTTCGCCGCCGTTGCCCTTGCCGGCCCCGCCGTTGCCGGCCCGGCCGAAGACATCATCGCCAAGGAGAAGTGCAGCAAGTGCCACACCGAGAAGACGACGAAGAAGGGGCCGTCGTGGGCCTCCGTGGCCGAGAAGTACAAGGGCAAGGCCGATGCCGAGGCCAAGTTGCTCACGATGTTGAAGACCGGTGGCCCCGACGACCACAACAAGATCGCCGGCAGCGACGCGGACCTGAAGGCCGTCATCGCCGTCGTGCTGTCGTCGAAGTAAGACACGCAGCCCATCCTTCGGAGCGCCCCGCAGCCGCCACAGGCGCCAGCGGGGCGCTTCGGCTTGTGCCGCTGATCCACGTCAACCGCGCGGCATGGCGGCCTCCGCACAATGCCTGCGAGTCCACCAGTACGGAGAAAGACAGATGAAATCGACGTTTGCCATCGCTGCGGCCGTTGCCGCCCTCGCCCTCAGCGGCACTGCATTCGCCGGCGCCGGTGAAGACCTGATCGCCAAAGAGAAGTGCAGCAAGTGCCACACCGCCACGACGACCAAGAAGGGTCCGTCGTTCGCCTCGGTGGCCACGAAGTACAAGGCCGATGCCGCGGCCGCCGGCAAGCTCGCCGAGATGCTCAAGACCGGCGGCATGGACCACGACAAGGTGGCGGCAAGCGATGCCGACCTGAAGGCCGCGATCGCGGTGGTGCTCGCGTCCAAATAGCCGCGCGCTGACGCGCGCCGGGCTTGCGTCGGCAAGCTCGCTGTCCCGCACGCGCCTCTTCGTGCGGGACCCCAATCCCGCTCATCGACGACGCCCGTCTTCGGGCTCGGCAGCATCGTCGCGCGCGCGGTGATGTGCGGCCGTCGTCGTCGATGCACCCGTTCGCATGGGCCGGCGTTCACGGCGCGCAACGCGCCACGACAAGCACAGCCGTGTTTGATCGCGGTCAAGCGCAGCGGCGGCCTGCTGGCGCCGAATCGCCGTGCTCCATCCACAAACACAAGGATCCGTGATGAACCTGTACTGCACCGCCCTTTCGCTCGCCGCTGCCACCGCTCTGCTGGGTGCGTGCGCCACCAAGGAAGAACCCGTCGCCGCGAACGTGCTCGTCGCGGCCAAGGTGTCGGCACCGCCGACGCTCGATGGCACGGCCAACGATGCGGCCTGGGCCGCGGCCAAGTCGATCAGCGTGGATCTGGCCGAAGGCGCCAATTTCGGCGGCAAGGGCACGACCACGGCGACCCTGAAAGCCGTCTACAGCGGCGACACGGTCTACTTCCTGCTGCAGTACGCCGACCCGACGAACTCGATCCGGCGCGGCCCGTTCCAGAAGCAGGCCGATGGCTCGTGGACGAAGCTGAAGGACCCGAAGGACACCGGCGGCGACGACAACGTCTACTACGAAGACAAGTGGGCGATGATCTGGAACATCGACAACTCGATGAGGAACTTCGAGAAGCGCGGCTGCGCGGTGGCCTGCCACGAGGGCGAGCAGGGCAAGCCCTACGGCAACAAGTACACCGGCAGCGAAGGCGCAGATCGGCGACATGTGGCACATGAAGGGCATGCGCACCGGGCCGCTCGGCAACGTCGATGACCAGTATGTCGACCACACGCGCTTCGACGCCAAGGCCTCGCCGAACGCCGGCCGCAAGAGCGATCCGGGCGGCCCCGAGTACAAGGCCTTCGGTCTCGTGAACGGCAAGCCGGAGTTCATGAACAAGGACGGCAAGCCGACCAACGCCGGCGGCACCGTGTACATCGTCGACGGCAACCAGGTGCCGTTCGACGACAGCAAGTTCAAGGCCGGCGACGAAGTGGCTTCGTTCTTCATCTACCCGCTGAAGGCCGACCGCGCCGACATCAAGGTCGCGATGCGCTGGAACAACGGCGTACAGACTTCCGAGGTGGCCCGCAAGCTGACCACCGGCAGCAAGTTCGACATCCAGTTCAACGACCTGAACGCGCAATACGGCTTCGGCGTCGCCGCATTCGACAACGCACAGGTGCGCCACGCCGTGCACTACGATCCGCTGTACCTTCGCTTCGCGAAGTAACGTCATCGCCCGATGGCCAGACGGGGCGGCGCCTGCCGCCCCGTTTTTCATCGGCGACGCCCCGCCACCCCCGACCCAGGCTGACTCACCATGCTGCAACGCTCCGCCGCGATCGCCCTCCTGCTGGCCGCCGCCTTCACCGCGCAGGCTGCGCCGCCCCCGCCCGCGCCCCGCGCGACCCCGCTGCGCGGCGAAGTGCTCGAGACGCAGAACGTCGAGGGCTACACCTACCTGCGCCTGAAGACCGCGCAAGGCGAAACCTGGGCCGCCGTGCCGACGGCCAGCGTGAAGAAGGGGGCGCAGGTCGCGATCGCCAACCCGGTGACGATGCAGGGCTTCGAGAGCCGGACGCTGAAGAAGACCTTCGACTCGATCGTCTTCGGCCAGCTCGCCGATCCGGCCGCCCGCGCTCGGCGCGCCGCACGGTGCGGCGCCTGCGGCCAGCGCCGGCGGTGCGGCGATGAAGGTGGCGAACGTGGCCAAGGCCACCGGACCCGATGCGAAGACGGTGGCGCAGGTGGTGGCGGGAAAGGCGGCGCTGAAGGACAAGACGGTGCTCGTGCGCGGCCAGGTCGTGAAAGTCAACCTCGGCATCCTCGGCAAGAACTGGGTCCACCTGCAGGACGGTTCGGGCTCGGCCGCGGACGGCAGCAACGACATCCTCGTGACGACGAAGGACCCGGCCGCCGTCGGCGACGTCGTCAACGCCCGTGGCACCGTGCGCACCGACGTGACGGTGGGCCCCGGCTACGCCTACGGCGTGCTCATCGAGGATGCCGCGTTGCGCAAGTAGGCCGCGGCAGCGCCGCGGTACATGCGCCGCGCCATCGCGTTAACCCTGCCCACCCCTAGAACAACACACCGCAATCGCTGATCTGCATCAACAAGAAGTGGGCTTCGACTTCTAGACTCCGGCGAGCGAACAGTTTTCACTGGTCCACCTCTTGAGGAGAGTGTCGATGGGCAACAACAAGACGCGCAACTGGCTCGGCCTCGTCGCCGCCGGCCTGATGACGGTCGCGTTATTCGGCTGCGGCGGCGGCGATGACGGTGCCGCGGGACCCGCTGGCCCGACCGGCCCGACCGGCCCTGCCGGCCCCACCGGTCCTGCCGGCCCGGCGGGCACGGGCAGCGTGAACCTGGCCGCGATCACGCCCGAGGCGTGGGAGAGCGCCACCTTCACGGCGGCCGTCAACAGCGTCATCATCGCCAGCCCACCGGTCGTCGAGTTCACGTTGGCGGATGCCCAGGGCAACCCGGTGGTCGGCCTCGAGGGCGTCAAGTCCCTGAGTTCCACCTCCACCGTGGCCAGCTACCCGAACCTGGCGTTCGCGCTGGCCAAGCTGGTGCCGCGCAACGACAGCAACCCGAGCGAGTGGAAGAGCTACATCGTCACCACGGTGCCGACCAAGAACGCGACGACGGGTGCCATCACAGCCGCTGCGCCGACGCGCCCCAGCACCGACAACACCGGTACGCTGGAAGCGGTCGCCGGCAAGCCCGGCACCTACAAGTACACCTTCTATCGCGACGTTCCGGCCGTCAAGGCCACAGTGGCAGCCATGGCCGCGTCGGCCGTTGCCGCCAGCCCCAACAACCGCGTCGAGGATCTGGGCGACCTGACCTACGACGCGACCCTGCCCCACCGCCTGGTGATCCAGATCGGCGGCGCGGCACCCGGCACCGGCAGCAACACGGCCAACGGCGTCACCGTGACGCCGACCGTCAATGCAGCCAATCCGGTCAACGTCATCTATGACTTCAAGCCCGGCGCAGCGGGTCAACCCGGCACAGCGATTCCCCCGGACCAGCTGACGCGCGAAGACGTCAACATCGACAGCTGCAACGTCTGCCACGGCAAGCTCGCCTTCCACGGCGGCAGCGCGCGTGTCGAAACCCGCTACTGCGTGGTCTGCCACACCGAGCAGCGCGCCTACGGCCAAGCCAAGGTCACGTCGACCGCGGGCAAGTTCCCGGCGCTGACGGAAACCAAGACGGTCAATGCGGCGACGGGCATCACGAGCTACAGCTACTCGCCCAACACCTACGTCGCCGACGGCGAGGTGTCAGGCAACTTCACGACCATGATCCACAAGATCCACCAAGGTGGATGGCTGGTCAAGGACAACTACCACTACGCCGGCATCGCCTTCAACAACAAGGGCTTCTCCAAGCTCGGCGGCGGCCAGCGCATGTGCACCACCTGCCACGACAGCAAGATCGCTTCGACGGCCGAGAACCACAAGAACCTGCCGAGCCGGGTGAGTCTGCGGCGCCTGCCACGACGGCATCAACTGGGCCACCGGCGGTGGCTCGACGCTGGCCGACAAGCAGGCCGCGACGGCGGTGAGCGCGGTAGTCGCGACCTCCGGCCACGTCGGCCGCGATCAGGCCGACGACTCCAAGTGCGTGCTGTGCCACACGGCGGCGAACATCCCGATCGACCACCGGATGGAGAACCTGACCAAGAACAACACCTACATCCTGCCCGGCCTGGCCTCGTTCACGTACGAGATCAAGACCGCGACGGTGAACGCGAGCAACGACCTGATCGATCGAGTTCGGCATCAAGCAGCGCATCGCGCCGTCGACCACGGACGCCGCTGGTCACGTTGGTGGCACCGGCCGCGAGCGTGTCCAATCCGCTCGCCGGATTCAGCGGTGGCCCGAGCTTCCTGCTTGCCTTCGCACAAGCCCAGGACGGCATCGCGGCACCGATCGACTTCAACAACCTCGGCGCCAAGCAAGGGCAGCCGCGCAGCGTGTCGATCGCCAGCCTGCTGAGCACCGCCAACGCGGCCAACGGCACGGTGGTTCCGTCGACGACCACCACGGGCTACTACACCGCCACGATCTTCGGTGCCGGCGCCTGGAAGTTCCCGGTCGGCGCGAAGCTGCGCACGGTGGCCTTGCAGGGCTACTTCACGCAGCTCAATGCGCCGACGGATCCGCCGGGGGCCGTCGGGTCAGTGGCGCGCCACGCCATCTCGGTGCTCAAGACCGTCACCGGTGACACGGCGCGCCGCACCGTGGTCGCCGCCGACAAGTGCGCCGGCTGCCACGAGTGGTTCGAAGGCCACGGCGGCAACCGCGTCTACGAGACCCAGGTCTGCGTGATGTGCCACATCCCGAACCTGGCGACCAGCGGGCGCGGCATCGCGGATGCAGCGAGTGGAACCTCGCCGGCGTATCGCGAACTTCGACGTTCGACGCCGACGACGAAGATCCTGACGGACTGGGGCTTCAACAAGGCACTGCCCAAGCCGCGCTGAAGTTCCCGGTCACGAGCAACAACTTCAAGGACATGATCCACGGCATCCACGCCGGCCGCGAGCGCGTCACGCCGTTCCAGGACGCGCGCGACCGGACCAGCACGACGAGCGGCGGTGCGATCCAGCTGCTCGACTTCCGGCGCATGGACTTCCCGGGCAAGTTGAACAACTGCGAAACCTGCCACGTGACGGCCGCGTCGAGCGACCAGAAGACCTACAACTACGTGCCGGCCGGTACCCTGGTGTCGACGTACGAGTCGATCGATGCCGCCTACGCGGCCGGCATCGCCGGCGGCACAGCGACCACGGCGCTGGCCAAGACCGCGCTCAACACGGTCAACACCACCGACACGGTGATCACGCCGTTTGCCGCGGCCTGCGTGAGCTGCCACGACAACACGCCCGCCAAGGCGCACATCAGCATCAACGGTGGTGCGGTGAACGTGACGCGTGCGGCGGCCCAGCCGACGCCGCGGCCGCTCGAGGACGTCGAGTCGTGCGCGGTCTGCCACGGCCCGGGCCGCGACTTCGACACCGAGAAGATGCACAAGTAAGCCGATGACGCCGGGGGAAGGAGATGACCTCTCTTTCCTCCCGCCCACTGCACAACCCGGGGGCACAATGCCTCCGGGTTTTTTTCAGCTTTTGAAGAGAGACTCATGCAGAGACGATGGACTCCCCTCGCCCTGTGCGCCGCCTTGGCGTTGTCGGCCAGCAGCGTCGGCCTGGCCGCCGACAAGGCCAAGGCCGCCGCGCCCGCACAGGCGACCGCCAGCCAGGCCAAGCCGGCCGCACCGCAAGCTGGTCGACATCAACAGCGCGAGCCGCGCCGAGCTGAAGACGCTGCCGGGCATCGGCGATGCCGAGGCCGACCGCATCATCAAGGCCCGCCCCTTCCTGAGCAAAGCCAATCTGGTCTCGGGCAACGTGCTGCCCTACGACATCTACCAAGGGTTGCGTGGCCGCATCATTGCAATGCAGAAAGCGCCCCCGCCGAAACCCAAGCCGTAGCCGCGGCCGGCACCGAGGCAAAATAGTCCGATGGCAACCCAGACCCACAGGCCGACTCCGATGAACATCAAACGACCCCTGCTCTGTGCGCTGTTGCTGCTGGCCGGGCTGGCATGGCAAGGCCCGGCATCCGCACAGGCCGCCGCCGCGCCGGCCGCCGAGTACAGCAAGGAAGGTGCCGACACCTGCCTCGGATGCCACGACGACGAGACCGCGGCCTACTCGGGTTCGGCGATCTTCAAGACGCGGCATGCGCAGCGCGGCGACAAGCGCTCGCCGTTCGGCGCCGGCGGCCTGCAATGCGAGGCCTGCCACGGGCCCGGTGCCACGCATGCGCGCACCAAGAAGGCAGCGTCGATCAACAGCATGAAGGCGGACTCGGCGGTGCCGGTGGAGCAGCGCAACCAGGTCTGCCTGTCGTGCCACCTGAACACCTCGCGCACCGGCTGGCATGCCAGCACGCACGAACGCGGCAACCTGGCCTGCACCGATTGCCACAAGGTGCACGTCGAGCACGATCCGGTGCTCGCCAAGAGCCAGCGAGCCGCCGGTCTGCCTGGCCTGCCACAAGCAGCAGCGCGCGGATTTCCACAAGGCCTCGTCGCACCCGGTGCGCCAGGGCCAGATGGGCTGCAGCGACTGCCACAGCGCGCACGGCTCGAACGCGCCGGCGATGCTGGCCAAGCCGACGCTGAACCAGACCTGCTTCACCTGCCACGCCGACAAGCGCGGGCCGGTGCTGTGGGAGCACGCCCCGGTGGCCGAGGATTGCTCGCTGTGCCATGTGGCCCACGGCTCGGCGCGCAACGCGCTGCTGACGAAGAGCCCGCCGCAGCTGTGCCAGCAATGCCACACGTCGGCCGGCCATCCGTCGCTGGGGCGCACCGCCAACGCGCTGCCCGGTGGCAGCGCCGGCGGCACGGCCTTCCTGGTGGCCGGCGGTTGCACCAATTGCCACTCCCAGGTGCATGGATCCAACCACCCCGCGGGCGCGAAGCTGATGCGTTGAACGGCGCCGCACGGGCCGCGGCGCCCCTCGGCACGACTCACCGAAAACGGATGCGAACATGAAAATCTACAGCCCCCTGTTCCTGCTCGGCGCACTCGGCGCGCTGTCTGCGGCCGGCACGGCCGCGGCCCAGGTGGACACCTCGGCGTGGAAATGCAGCGCCTGCCCGTACCCCAAGGGCAGCAGCGGCACCGTCGAGGCCGGGCTCGGCGTCGTCTCGGACGACTCGGCCAAGTTCGGCGACTACACCGGCCTGGACCGCGAAGGGGCCCATCTGGTGCTCGGCGGCACGCTGCGCTACCGCGGCGACGGCGGCTACTTCGCCGACCTGGCGGCCAGCGACCTCGGCCTCGATTCGCGCCGCCTCGCGGCGCGCACCGGGCGCGAGGGGCTCTATACGCTGCGCCTGGGCTACAGCCGAAATCCCGCGCCACCTGTCGGACAGTGCGTCGACGCCGTTCCTCGGCAACGGCGGCGGCGTGTTGACGCTGCCGGCCGGCTTTCCGGCCGCCAACACGGCGGCGATGCCGCTGGCAAGCACGCTGCAGCCGGTCGAACTCGGCTACAAGCGATCGCGCCTGGACATCGGCGCCGCGTGGATCGCCGGCGCGAACTGGACCTACCGCATCAGCCTGCGCCACGACGTGCGCGACGGCACGCAGCGCACGGCGGGATCGTTCTTCGACACCGCGGCGCAACTGGCGGCACCGGTGGACCACGTGACCGACCAGTTCGAGGTGGCCGCGTCGTACGCCAGCCGCCGCCTGCAGGCCACGCTGGCCTACCAGTTCTCGCAGTTCCGCAATGGCCAGGATTCGCTGACCTGGGCCAACCCGTTCACGCCGGTGTTTGCCGGCAGCAGCACGGGCCAGCTCGCACTGGCGCCGGACAACCGGTTCCACCAGATCATCGGGCTCGCTCGGCTACGAGATCACGCCGAAGATCCGCGCCAGCGCCGATTTCGCGGTCGGGCGCATGACGCAGGATGCCGCGTTCCTCGCGCCGACGCTGAACCCCAACCTGCCGGTCACGCTGGCGGATCTGCCTGCCGCGTCGCTCGACGGGCGCGTCGACACCTTCAACGGCAGCGTGCGGCTCACGGCCACGCCGATGGACGGCCTGCGCGTGAATGCGAGCTACGCACGCGACGTGCGCGACAACCGCACGGCCGATCGGCGCCTACCCCGCGCTCGCGACCGACATGTTCCTCGGCGCCACGCCGCGCAGCAACGAGCCCTACGACATCACGCAGGACCGCTTCAAGCTCAACGCCGACTACCGCGGGCCCGGCAGCCTGAGAACGAGCGTCGGCATCGAGCAGGACAACCGCCAGCGCAACTACCAGGAAGTCGTCACCACGCGCGAGACGACGCTGTGGGGCCGCGTCAGCGCGCAACCGCTCGAGAACCTGTCGCTGACGGCAAGCTCGCGCATGCCGACCGCAGCAATTCGACCTACGGCGTCTCGACGTGGATCGACAGCCCGCAGAACCCGCTGCTGCGCAAGTTCAACCTCGCCGACCGGCTGCGCGACAGCGCCGGCCTGCGCGCCGACTACACCGTCAACGAGCAGGTGAGCCTGGGCCTCGGCGCTGGACGTACGCCAACGACGACTACGGCCAATCCGCGATCGGCCTGACCGACGGCCGCAGCGTGAACCTCGGCGCCGACATGGCGGTGGCGTTTTCGGAGCAGACGAGCCTGCACCTGTTCGCGCAGGGCGAGCGCATCCGCTCGCGGCAGGCCGGCAGCCAGGCCTTTGCGGCGCCCGACTGGAGCGCGCGCACGAAGGACCGCATCGACCTGCTGGGCGTGGGCATCAAGCACGCGGTGATCGTCGACAAGCTCGATGTCGGCGCCGACCTCACGTTCACGCGCTCGCACAGCGATCTCACGGTCGACACCGGCGTCAGCAGCGGCGCGCAGTTCCCGTCGGCCACCGTCGTCGCTCGACAGCGTGAAGCTCTACGCGACCTACAAGCTCAAGGACAACCTGTCGCTGACCGGCAGCTACTGGTACGAGGACTACGACGCGAAGGATTGGCGCCTCGACGGCGTGCTGCCCGGCACGGTAAACGGCTTGCTGGCGTTCGGCGAGCAGCCGCCGCGCTATCGCGTGCACCTGCTGCGCCTGGCCATGCGCTACCGCTTCTGACGCGCCACCGCGACCCCGCGCGGCTGCCGCGGTGCCGCCGCGCGCAGCGTGGGCAAGCCGCCACAGTCGCCCCGGCCCATCCTTGACCTAGCGCAAGCGCCTTCGCGTGCCGGCGCGTAGCCTTCAGCCTCATTGAACGTGGCGCCCCCCAGGAGGTTCGGGAGGCATCGCAGGCAGAAGAACAAGGAACGGCAACGTGCCCTGGGGCAGCGGAACAGGTGAACAGATCGGCGAATGCGGCGGGCGCCCGGCGCCCGCTCGCATCGGCGGCTGTGGAGGCACCGCCGCACAGCGCGGCGAGGACGCATCCGCATGAACCCCTATGTCGTGTTCCTGATGTACCTGATGGCGATCCTCGGGTTCGTCGCGCTGACGCTGCTGCTCAACCGCGTGCTCGGCCCCAAGCCGGTGGACTCGGCGGTCAAGCTCGAGCCCTTCGAGTGCGGCGCCACGCCGGTCAGCACGCTGAACGTGAAGGCGGTGCCGATCAAGTACTACGCGGTCGCGATCATCTTCATCCTGTTCGACCTCGAGACGGTGTTCCTCTTCATCTGGGCGCTGGGCGCGCAGCCGCTGACCGGCTTCATGCTGTTCACGTTCTTCCTGTTCATGTTCCTGCTGGTGCTGATCGTGCTGTACGTCTACAAGGCGCGGCTGATCGAGGCCGTCACGGAGTAGGCCCGTCGCCATGTACGCACGCACCATCCCCATCGTGCCGGCGGCGCACCAGAAGGACGCCTCGTTCGAGTACCTGACGACGCGCAAGGACGAGCTGATCGGCTGGGCGCGCAAGTTCTCGATCTTTCCGTACCCGTTCGTCACGGCCTGCTGCGCGATGGAGTTCATGGCCGTCAGCGCCTCGCCCTACGACACCGACCGCTTCGGCGCTGCGCTGCCGCGCTTTTCGCCGCGCCAGGCCGATCTGCTGATGGTGGTGGGCACCGTCACGCACAAGCAGGCGCCGATCCTGCTCAAGGTGTACGAGCAGATGTGCGAGCCCAAGTGGGTGATGGCCTTCGGCGTGTGCGCCACCAGCGGCGGCTTCTACCAGAACTACGCCGCGCTGCCGGGCATCGACAAGATCGTTCCGGTGGACATCTACATCCCCGGCTGCCCGCCACGGCCCGAGATGGTCATCGACGGGATCATGCAGTTGCAGGAAAAGATCGCGCGCTCGAGCCACCCGATCATCACCAAGAGCTTCTGACCGTGGCTGCAGCGTCCCCGTCTTCGACACGCTCACACAGCAGTTGGTGCCGGCCGCGGGGCCGGCGACGGTGTCGCACGGCATCCTCGTCTTCGTGCTCGAGCCGGCCGAGTTGCTGCCCACGGCACGGCGGCTGCAGGGCGAGTTCGCGTTCGACATCTTCCTCGACGTGACGGCCGTCGACTGGATCGGCCAGGTGCCGCGCTTCGAGGTGGTCTACCACTTCTACTCCACCACGCACAAGTTGCGGGTGCGGCTGAAGGTCGGCGCGGGCGAGAGCGACCCGAGCGTCGATTCGCTGGTGCCGCTGTACGGCTCGGCCGCGTTCATGGAACGCGAGTGCCACGACATGTACGGCATCGTCTTCCGCGGCAACGCCGACCTGCGCCCGATCCTGCTCTACGAAGGCTTCGTCGGCCACCCGTTGCGCAAGGACTACCCGAAGCAGCACGAGCAGCCGCTCGTGCCCTACCGCAGCTGACCCCACCCACCCATGGACACCCCGCTGCGAAACCCGGTGCGCTCGATCTTCGACAAGCCGCTGCGCGACGACTCGGTCATCGTCAACATCGGCCCGTCGCACCCGGCCACGCACGGCACGGTGCAGATCATCGCCGAGCTCGACGGCGAGCGCGTGCTGCGCACCGACGTGCATTGCGGCTACCTGCACCGCGGCTTCGAGAAGGAGTGCGAGGACCACACCTGGCACAACCTGATCCCGTACGTCGACCGCCTCAACTACGTCTCGGCGCTGATCAACGACTTCGCCTACTGCGACGCCGTCGAGCAGCTGATGGGCGTGCAGATCACGCCGCGCTGCCGCGATCTGCGCACGCTGCTGTCGGAGTATTCGCGCCTGGTCGACCACCTCACCTGCCTGGCCGCCGGGCTGATGGAGCTGGGGGCGATGACGGCGTTCCTGTACCTGGTGATGATCCGCGACTACATGTACGAGCACCTGGCCGCCCTCACCGGCGCGCGCGTGACGTACACCTACGGCCGCATCGGTGGGCTCGCGCGCGACCTGCCCGACGGCTGGCTGACGCGGATGGAAGCCATCCTCGTGCAGTACGAAGACTTCGTCGCCCGCGTGCACGCACTGGTCGATCGCAACCGCATCTTCATCGACCGCATGCGCGACGTCGGCGTCATCAGCACCGCCGATGCGCTGAGCTACGGCTACACCGGCGTGATCCTGCGTTCGACCGGCGTGCCGCGCGACCTGCGCAAGGACACGCCGTACCTGGCCTACGCCGAGCTCGACTTCGACGTGCCGGTCGGCATCAAGGGCGACAACTACGACCGCTACTACGTGCGCATGCGCGAGATGGACGAGTCGGTGTACATGATGCGGCAGCTGGCGCAGAGGCTGCAGTCGCCCTCGATGCAGGGCCCGATCAACGTCGACGACCGCCGCTGCAGCTTCCCCGACAAGCCGCTCGTCTACACCGAGATCGAGTCGCTGATCAACCACTTCAAGCTGGTGATGGACGGCCCCGGCGTACCCGCCGGCGATGTCTATTGCGCGCACGAGTCGCCCAACGGCGAACTCGGCTTCTACCTCGTCAGCACCGGCAGCGGCATACCCCACAAGGTGCATTGCCGGGCACCGAGCTTCGTGCACATGGGCGGCGCGCACCTGATGCTCAACGGCGGCCAGCTCGCCGACATCGTGCCCACCTTCGGCTCGATCAACATGATCGGCGGCGAATGCGACCGCTAGGCGACCGAATGAAGCACCTGATCGCCGAATTCGACGCGATGCGCAAGCGCTACCCCGCCGGCGCCGAGTCGTCGCTGGTGCTGCCCTGCCTGCACCGCATCCAGCAGGATCGCGGCTTCGTCGCCGACAGCGACATCGCCGAGCTGGCCGCGTACATCCCGGTGCCGCGCATCCAGATCGAAGAGGTGCTGTCGCACTACACGCAGTTCAGGCGCAAGCCGATCGGGCGCTGGCACCTGCAAGCCTGCCGGAATCTGTCGTGCTCGATGCGCGGCGCCGAGGGCGTGATCGGGCACCTGGAGCGCAAGCTCGGCATCGCGCCGGGCCAGACCACGGCCGATGGCCGCTTCACGCTGAGCACGGTCGAGTGCCTGGGCTCGTGCGGTACGGCGCCGGTGGTGATGGTCAACGAGGCCTACCACGAGAACATGAGCCAGGCGCGGCTCGATGCACTGATCGAGGGGCTGAAGTGAACTGCCTGCTCGCACAAGCTTTCACCTGTAGCCGCGCGGTCGCGATGTGCTCGCACGGGGTCGATCACGCACCCGTTGTGCATCGGATCGAGCACCTGCGTGGGTCGTCTGCTTTCGGCCCTTTGCGTGCCATTCGAACTTCCGCTTTGCTTGCAATGGCGCGGCAACGGGGCAGCCGGGCCGGGCACGGCGCTTAGGTTCGGCGGTCTTCGCTGCGCTCAGACTGCCCTGCGCTGCGCGGGGCCGTGGCCCCGTCGCTCAACTCGCTACGCTCACTGCGTTCGCTGCGCTCGGACAGTCGCGACGAGTCAGAGCACGATGCGCGCTGCGCGCGCGGGCCCCGGCCCCTGTGCTGCTCGGCGCCTCACATGCGCGCCGTGCCCGGCCCGGCTGCCCCGTTGCAGAACCGGTGGTGGCGTGCAGGCTATCGAACACCGACGCTGTTGCCGGCAAGGCGGCGGGCGGGGCCTGGGCGGGGCGAATCGGCGCCGCCGAGGAGCACAGGGCTTCTGGCCGCGCGCCTTGGCGCGCTTCGTCATCTGACTCGTCGCATCTGTTCGAGCGCAGTGAGCGCAGCGAACGAAGCGAGTTATGCGACGGGCCAGAAGACCGAGCACCGCAGGGACCCCGAAGCGCAGCGAAGGGCCAGCCGTCTGAGCCCCGCCCAGGCCCCGCCCGCCGCCTTGCTCGCACCGATGCAAGCACAACGCATCGGACACACGCAAACAGCCGCAATGGGCCGAGAGCCGCCAACCGAGCGAGAGTCAATGTAAGCGCGGCACTGGGTAAGCCGGCGTACCAACCACGGTGGGGGGCCAGAGCATGACCGGCACCAAGCTGATCATGAACTTCGAGGTCACCGCCACCTCGCACGGGCTGGCCGATTACCGCGCGCGCGGCGGCTATGCCACGCTGGAGAAGGTGCTGCGCGAGATGCGCCCCGAGCAGATCACCAAGGAAGTGGCGGCCTCGGGCATCCTCGGCCACGGCGGCGCGGCCTTCCCGGCGGGGCGCAAGTGGGGCGTGATCAAGCTCAACGACGGGCAGCCGCACTTCCTGTGCGCCAACGCCGACGAAGGCGAGCCGGGCACATTCAAGGACCGCTGGATCCTCGAGAACGCACCGCACCTGCTGCTCGAATCGATGCTGATCACGGCCTATGCGCTGCAGGTGCGCAATGCCTTCGTCTACATCCGCGGCGAGTTCGACCTGCCGTATCGGCGCCTGGCCGCGGCGGTGGAAGAGGCCTACCAGGCCGGTTGGTTCGGCGAGCGCATCCTCGGCACCGACTTCGCCTGCGACATCGTGATCTATCGCGGCGCGGGCTCCTACGTCTGCGGCGAGGCCTCGGCGCTGATCACCTCGATCGAAGGCAAGAAGGGCTACCCGCGCAACCGCCCGCCGCGCCTGACGGTACGCGGGCTGTTCCAGCGCCCGACGGTGATCAACAACGTCGAGACGCTGGCCAACGTCACCGGCATCGTCGCGCATGGCGCCGAGGCCTTCCGCAAGGTCGGCACGGCCAAGAGCCCGGGCACGCAGCTGGTCTCGATCTCCGGTCATCTGGAGCGCCCGGGGGTCTACGAGGTCGAGTACGGCACCCCGCTGGCGAAGTTCATCTACGAAGATTGCGGCGGCGTGCTCGGCGGCGGCAAGTTGAAGTGCATCGTGCCCGGTGGCATCTCGACCAAGGTGTTGACGGCCGCCGAGATCGAGACCGTCACCTACGACCACGCCTCGCTGAGTGCGGCCGGCTCGGGCGTCGGCTCCGGCGGCATGGTCGTGATCGCCGAAGGCACGTGCATGGTGCGGCTGCTGCAGATCCTGCTGCGCTTCTATCACCACGAATCGTGCGGCCAGTGCACACCGTGCCGCGAAGGCATGGGCTGGATGCACCGCATCATCGACCGCATCGTCGCCGGCGAGGGCCGGCCCGAAGACATCGACCAGCTGATCCGCATCTCCAAGGCCAATGACGGCACCACGATCTGCGGCATGGGCGATGCGGCGGGCTACGCGACGGTGGGCATCATTGCCAAGTACCGCGACGAGTTCGAATACTTCATCGAGCACAAGCGCTCGCGCCTCGACGGCCGGATCGAGGTCGCGGCCCAAGGAAACGCCGGGCCGCCCCAAGTTTCCTTGCTCCCCCTCGGGGGGGCGGCCGCCGCGCGCGGCGGCCTTGGGGGCACTCATGCTTGAGTTCTTCATCAACGGCCAGCCGGTCCAGGCCGAGGACGACCAGACCGTCATGCAGGCGGCCAAGGCCAACGGCTTCTTCATCCCCTACTTCTGCTGGCACCCGCAGCTGTCGGTACCGGGCAATTGCCGCATCTGCGCGGTCGAGGTCGAGGCCGACGGTGGTGGCTGGCTCGACATCGCCTGCAACATGCCGATCACCAAAGGCATGCGCGTGCTGACCGACTCCGACAAGGTGCGGCAGCGCCGCAAGGAGACGCTGCAGTTCATCACGCTGAACCACCCGGTCGATTGCGGCATCTGCGACAAGGCCGGCGAATGCACGCTGCAGGATTACCACTACGAATTCAACGGCTCGCCGTCGGTGTCGCGCGACGCCAAGGTGCACGCCACCAAGCATTACCCGCTGTCCGAGCGCATCGTGCTCGACAACGAGCGCTGCATCATGTGCACGCGCTGCGTGCGCTTCACGCGCGAGATCTCCAAGACCCACGCGCTGGGCGTGCAGAACCGCGGTGACCATTCGCTGATCCGTCCGGTCGAGGACGGCGCTTTCGAGCACGACCCTTACTCCGACAACGTGGTCGACATCTGCCCGGTCGGCGCGCTGTTGTCGCGGCAGTTCCTGCACAAGGCGCGCGTCTGGTACCTGAAGCCCACACCGTCGGTCTGCCCGGGCTGCGAGCGCGGCTGCACGGTCAACGTCTGGCACCGCAAGAACGATTGGAAGCTGAAGGCGCTCGACCCGCAGCAGAACGCCCGCATCGACCGCGTCACGCCGCTCGAGAACGCGGCCGTCAACGGCCCATGGATCTGCAACAAGGGGCGCGATCTGGCGCAGATCTTCGAACGCGCGCGCGCCGCGCAGGCGATGCTCAAGGGCACGCCGGTCGAATTGCAGGCTGCCGTCGTCATCGCCCGCGAGCTGATCAAGGCCGCCAAGCAGCCGGTCGCCCTGGTGTCGAACTGGGGCTCGAACGAGGAACTGGCGGCGTTCAACGCCGCGCTGGGGCAGCGCCTCAGCTGCTTCGTCAAGTCCGACTGGCAGCCGGCGCCGGGCGAGCGGCTCGAAGACGATCTGCTGATCAAGCCCGACAAGAATCCGAACAGCAAGGCGGCGCGCGCCCTCTTCCCCGCGCTGCCCGCCGACGCACGAGCCGCCTTCCCGGCCGACACCGACCTGGTGCTGGTGTGGGGCGAGGGTTTCAGCTTCGCGCAACTGCCGCCGAAGGCCAAGATCGTCTACCTGAACAGCTGGCTGCAGCCCGAGAACGGCCACGCCGACGTGTTCCTGCCGATCAGCGTGCAGACCGAGCGCAACGGCCACTACACCAACTTCCAGGGCGTCGTCAGCGGCTTCGAGGCCTGCTTCGAGAAGCCGGCCGGCGTAGCCGATGCCGCGGCGCTGTTCGCCGCGCTGGCACCAGGCGCCGCCGGGAGCTTGAGATGACCCAGGACCTGCTCGTCTACGTCGTCTTCATCGCCTACGCGGTGGGCATGCTGATGACCTTCGGCACGGTGCTGACCTGGGTCGAGCGCAAGCAGGCTGCGGTGATGTCCGACCGCATCGGCGCCAACCGGGCCTACGTGCGCATCCCGTTCACGCAGATCAAGCTGGTCTGGCTCGGCTTGTTCCACGGCATCGCCGACGGCATCAAGATGCTGGTCAAGGAAGACTTCAAGCCGCGCACCTACGACTGGTATGCCTACGCGGTGGCGCCCTGGGTGGTGTTCACGCCGGTGCTGCTGGTGTTCGGCGTGATCCCGTTCGGCGGCCTGCTCGATCCGGGGCGCCTGTTCCCGTCGCTGGCCACCTGGTTCGGTGGCCGCACCTACAACATGCAGATCGCGCAGCTCGACGCCGGGTTGCTGATCGTGTTCGCGTTCAGCGGCATGACCATCATCGGCGCGATGCTCGCCGGCTGGTCGTCGGCCAACAAGTTCTCGCTGCTCGGCGGCCTGCGCGCCGGCTCGCAGATGATCTCCTACGAGCTGGTGATGGGCCTCACGGTGCTCGGCCTGATCCTGATCTTCGGCACCGTCGACCTCGGCTCGATGGTGCGCCAGCAGTCGGGCGTGGTGCTCGGCTTCCTGCCGGCCTGGGGCGTGGTCTACCAGCCCTTCGCGGCGGTGCTGTTCCTGACCGCAGCGATCGCCGAGAACAAGCGCATTCCGTTCGACCTGCCCGAGGCCGAGTCCGAACTCATCGCCGGCTACTACACCGAGTACAGCGCGATGAAGATGGGCCTGTTCATGTTCGCCGAGTTCATCGAGATCGCGATCGTCGGCGCGCTGTTCACGACGCTGTTCCTCGGCGGCTACAACCTGCCCTACATGAACGACGCCGGCTTCACGCTGCCCGGCGGCACCACCCTCGCGATGAGCCACGGCGCGGTGGTCGTGACGCAACTGGTGGTGTTCCTCGTGAAGGTGCTGCTGGTGTGCAGCTTCCAGATCCTGATCCGCTGGACGCTGCCGCGCTTCCGCTACGACCAGGTGCTGGCCTTCGCGTGGAAGTTCATGCTGCCGCTGGCACTGCTCAATCTCTGCGTCACCGCCGTGCTGGTGTGGTCGCACCAGGGAGCGCCGCTGTGATGACGCCGTACAAGCGCAAGCAGTACTGGAACGAGCCGACGCTCAGCGCCTGGGAGCGCGCCTACCTGCCCGAGATCCTGCGCGGGCTGGTCATCACCAGCGGCGTGTTCCTGCGCAACATGGCGGCGCTGGATCACCGGCAAGAAGGGCGCGCTGACGACCTACTACCCCGAGGAAACCCGCTTCGATTACGCACCGCTCAACCGCGGCAAGCACGTGCTGACGCAGCGCCCCGACGGCAAGCCGCAGTGCATCGCCTGCAACATGTGCGCCACGGTGTGCCCGGCCAAGGTGATCGAGATCGAGGCCGCGTTCGACCCCACCGACACCGCGCACCCCAAATACCCGGCGCGCTTCGAGATCGACTACTCGCGCTGCATCTTCTGCGGCCTGTGCGTCGAGGCCTGCCCCGAGGATGCGATCCGCATGGCCAAGGAGACGCCCGGCCTGCCGGCCGAAGACCGCCGCCAGATGTGGCTCACGCTCGACGAGATGCTGACCTGGCAGCCGCAGCGCGATGTCGCCAAGCCCTACCCGGCGGCGCGCGCCGCCAAGAAGATCGAGGGGGCGCCATGATCGAGACCCTGCTGCAGAACCTCGACACGCTGCTGCTGGCGCTGTTCGCGTTGTGCGCGCTGGTCGGCGCGGCACTGACGGTCGTGCTGCGCCAGCCGATGCGCGTGGCGCTGGCGCTGATCTCGACGATGGTGTTCCTGGGCGGCATCTACGGCCTGCTGGGCGTGCACTTCATCGCCGCGTTCCAGGTGCTGATCTACGTCGGCGCGGTGATGGTGTTCATGGTCTACGTGATCATGCTGCTCGAGGTGCGCGAAGCCTCGGGGCCGCGTTACTCGAAGCTGCTGCTGCCGGGCGTGGCCGGCTTCGTGCTGCTCGCGGGCGCAATCGGCATCAGCGTCTGGCGCAGCCTGCCGGCACCGACCGCCGCGAAGGGCGATGCGGCGTACGGCATCACCAAGTTCTCGATCGCGTTCCTCAACGACTACTGGCTGCACTTCGAGCTCACCTCGGTGCTGCTGGTGGCCGCGGTGGTCGCGGCGCTGGCCGTGATCAAGGTCAGCCGCAGGAGGGCCACCCATGGATAGAACCCAACTGCTGCTCGGGCTGGCGATCGCGCTGTTCTCGCTCGGCCTGCTCGGCGTGATCGTGCGCCGCAACGTGCTGGTGATGCTGATGTGCATGGAGCTGATGCTCAACGGCGTCATCCTCAGCCTGGTCACCTTCGCGCAGCAGACCGCCACCACCGTCGGTGCGGTGCTGGTGTTCCTGATCTTCGTCGTCGCCACCGCCGAGATCGCGCTGGCGATCCCGATCGTGCTGCTGCTCGTGCGCGACAAGCACACGCTGGACCTCGGCGCCTACTCCGACCTGAAGGGCTAGCGTGTGTTGACCCTGATCGTCCTGCTCCCGCTGCTCGGCTTCTTGCTGAACGGCGTGCTGGCCACTCAACTCGGCGGCAACCGCGTCGGCAAGACCTTCGTCAGCGTGGTCGGCTGCGGCCTGCCGATCCTGGCCTTCGGGCTCACCGTGAAGGCCCTGCTCGATCTCCAGGCCGGCGGCTACGTGCCGTTGGTCGAGACGGCCTACCGCTGGGCGCAGGTCGGCCGCCTGCCCTTCGAGATCGCCTTCTACTTCGACCGCCTGTCCGCGGTGATGACGCTCGTCGTCACCGGCGTCGGCTCGGTGATCCACATCTACTCGGTCGGCTACATGGCGCACGACAAGAGTTTCGGTCGCTTCTTCGCCTACCTGAACCTGTTCCTGTTCTTCATGCTGCTGCTGGTGCTCGGCCGCTCGATGCTGGTGCTGTTCGTCGGCTGGGAAGGCGTCGGGCTGGCGTCGTACCTGCTGATCGGCTTCTGGTACGAGGACCTGGCCAACGCGCGCGCCGGCAAGAAGGCCTTCATCACCAACCGCATCGGCGACGCGGGTTTTCTGCTCGGCATGTTCGTGCTCTACCAGGCCTTCGGCACGCTGAACATGGACAGCATCAACTCCTCGTTCGCCATCGGTGCCGCCAAGGTGGTGCCCGCCAGCCTGGTCGGCATCCTGCTGTTCATCGGTGCCACCGGCAAGTCGGCGCAGATCCCGCTGCACGTCTGGTTGCCCGACGCGATGGCCGGCCCGACGCCGGTGTCGGCGCTGATCCATGCCGCGACGATGGTCACGGCCGGCGTGTACCTGGTGGCGCGCATGTCGGGCGTGTACCTGCAGGCCCCCGAAGCGTCGGCGGTGATCGCCGTGATCGGCGTCGCCACCGCGTTCTTCGCCGCCACCATCGCGATCGTGCAGACCGACATCAAGAAGGTGCTCGCGTACTCCACCGTGTCGCAGCTCGGTTTCATGTTCCTCGCGCTCGGCGTCGGCGCCTACGGCGTGGCGATCTTCCACGTCGTCACGCACGCGTTCTTCAAGGCCTGCCTGTTCCTCGGCGCCGGCAGCGTGATCCACGCGCTCGGTGGCGAGCAGGACGTACGCAAGATGGGCGGCCTGCGCAAGCGCATCCCCGTCACGTTCTGGACCTTCGCCATCGCCACCGCGGCGATCGCCGGCCTGCCGCCGCTGGCGGGCTTCTTCTCGAAGGACGAGATCCTCTGGTACGCCTTCGCCAGCACGCGCGGCGGCATGCCGCTGCTGTGGGGCGTCGCCGCGGCCACCGCACTGATGACCGCCTTCTACATGTTCCGCCTGCTCTGGCTGACGTTCTTCGGGGCCTCGCGCATGAGTGCGGAGGTCGAGCACCACGTGCACGAGTCGCCGCTGTCGATGACCGGCGTGCTGATGGCATTGGCGGCGCTGTCGGCCGTCGGCGGCTTCATCGCCGTGCCGCACTTCCTCGAGCCGCAGCTGCCGCTGCCCGCCGTGCACGAAGCGCTGCACCACTACGAGACTCCGCTGCTGGTGCTGTCGGTGGTGCTCGCACTGGCCGGACTGGCCGGGGCCGCGTTCGTCTACGGCGGCACGGGCCGGCGCGCCGAGCGCCTGCAGCAACGCTTTGCCGGCCTGCACCGCTGGCTGACGAACAAGTACTTCATCGACGAGCTGTACGAGAACGTGATCGGCAAGCCGCTGGTCTGGATCTCGGATGCGGTGTTCCTGCGCTTCAGTGACCGCCGCGTCATCGACGGCACGCTCAACGGCCTGGCTGCGCTGGGCCAGCGCGGCGCCGGTGTGCTGGGCCGCGTGCAGACCGGCAGCCTGCACCTGTATGCGTGGCTCGTGATGATCGGCATCGTCGGCGCGCTGCTGTGGAGTTGGCGCCATGTTTGACGCCGGGCTGCTCAACCTCGTGCTGTTCCTGCCGCTGTTCGGCGCCGGCCTGCTGGTGGTGTCGCCCACCGCCCGCGACGACTTCACGCGCCGGCTCACGCTGGGCGTGATGACGCTGCAGTTCCTGCTCACGGCCTGGCTCTACCTGCGTTTCGACAGCCGCATGGGCGGCCTGCAGTTCGAGACCCGCCTGCCGTGGATCGCCGACTGGGGCGTCTACTACCAGATCGGCCTGGACGGCTACAACATCCTGCTGGTGCTGCTGACGGCCTTCCTGGCGCCGCTGGTGGTGGCCAGTGCGTTCACCGCGATCACCAAGGACGTCAAGCTGTTCTACGCGATGGTGTTCCTGATCCAGTTCGCG
The DNA here is from genome assembly GCA_963840805.1 of uncultured beta proteobacterium. Classification (GTDB taxonomy): domain Bacteria; phylum Pseudomonadota; class Gammaproteobacteria; order Burkholderiales; family Burkholderiaceae_C; genus CADEEN01. Next base: position 124,409 of record CAWJAJ010000011.1, read on the forward strand.
ATGATGGGCACCTTCGTCGCGCAGGACCTGTTCCTGTTCTACGTCTTCTGGGAAACGATGCTGATCCCGATGTTCCTGCTGATCGGCATCTGGGGCGGCGAGCGGCGCATCTACGCGACGCTCAAGTTCGTGCTCTACACGGCCTTCGGCAGCATCCTGATGCTGGCCGCGGTGATCTACCTCGTCTACTCGCTGCAGCAGACGACCGGCATCACCTCGTTCGCCTTCGCCGACCTGGTCAAGGCACGCCTGCCGCTGGACGTGCAGGCGTGGCTGCTGGCCGCCTTCGCACTCAGCTTCGCGATCAAGGTGCCGATGGTGCCGCTGCACACCTGGTTGCCCGACGCCCACGTCGAGGCGCCGACCGCGGGCTCGGTGATCCTGGCCGGCGTGCTGCTGAAGATGGGCACCTACGGTTTCATGAAGCTCGGCTTCCCGCTGTTCCCCGATGCGACGCTGCTGTTCACGCCGTGGCTGATGACGCTGGCCGTCGTGAGCATCGTCTACGGCGCCTGCCTCGCGCTGGTGCAGGACGACATCAAGAAGATCATCGCCTACTCGTCGATCAGCCACCTCGGCTACGTCATGCTCGGCCTGCTCAGCCTGGAGCTCGCCGGCATCCAGGGCGCGGTGATCCAGATGGTCAGCCACGGCCTCGTCGCGGCCGGCCTGTTCCTGATGGTCGGCATGATCTACGAGCGCTGCCACACGCGCGACCTCGCCGCGTACGGCGGGCTGGCCAAGCTGCTGCCGGTGTACTCGGTGTTCTTCATGATCCTGACCCTGGCCTCGGTGGGCCTGCCCACCACCAGCGGCTTCACCGGTGAATTCCTGGTCCTGCTCGGCGCGTTCAAGTCCGCCTGGGTCCAGTACCGGCTGGGCACCACCAGCCTGCCGCTGGTGCTGGCGGTGGTGGCCGTCACCGGCGTCGTGCTCGGGGCGCTGTACATGTTGCGCTTTGCGCTCGGCTTCCTCTACGGTGCATCCAAGGCGCCGCACCACAGCGACGCGCATCCGCTCGCCGATCTGAGCGGACGCGAGAAGACCATCCTCGGCCTGATCGTCGTCGCGGTCTTCTGGCTCGGCCTGTTCCCCGACGAACCGATGCGCAAGACCGAATTGGCGGCCAAGACCTATCAGCAACTGGTCAGTACGCCGCGCCTTCCTGGGAGAACGCCATGATCAGCCGCGACGTGCTGATGGCCATGCTGCCCGAGCACCTGCTGCTGGCGGGCATCGTGCTGCTGGTGGTCCTGGAGATCGCCGGCCGCTGGCAGCGCGCGTCGCTGGCCGTCGCGTTGGTCAGCGTCGCAGCAGCCGCGCTGGCCGCGGCCAACTTGTCGTTCGGCGGCTATGCCGCCGCGCCGTTCGCCGGCCAGTTCTCGGTCGACCCGGCCACGCTGCTGGCCAAGGCCGTGGTACTCGCGCTGGCGCTGCCGGTGCTGCTGATGGCGCGCGACGAGTTCGAGGGCGGCGAGTTCGCCGTGTTGCTGCTGTCGTCGTTGTACGGCGTGTGCCTGATGCAATCGGCCGACAGCGTGCTGACGCTGTTCCTCGGCCTGGAATTGATGTCGATACCGGTCTACACGCTGGTGCTGCTGGCCTACCGGCGGCCGCAGAGCGCCGAGGCCGCACTGAAGTACCTGGTGCTCGGCGGCACCGCGACGGCGATGTTCCTGATGGGCGCATCGCTGCTCTACGGCACCAGCGGGTCGATGGCGATCGAAACCTTTTCGCGCTCGCTCGGCTCGGCCGACAACCTCGCCCGCGCCGCCGTGGTGCTGGTGATCCTGGCCTTCTTCCTGAAGGCCGCGATCGTGCCGTTCCACACCTGGGCGCCCGACGCCTACGAAGGCGCGAGCGTGCCGGTGACGGCCTACATGGCGGTGCATCGTCAAGGCCGGCGTGCTGCTGGCGGTGGTGCGGCTGTTCGGCGCCGCCAAGCTGGCGTCGCCGATGCTCGAGTTGCTGGCCGTGCTGCCGCTGGTGTCGATCGTCTGGGGCAACCTGGCCGCGATGCGCCAGCCCAGCCTGCGCCGCATGATCGCCTACAGCTCGATCGCCCACGCCGGCTACCTGTTCTACGCGTTGCTCGGCGAACCCGCCGGCCGCCTGCAGGCGGTGGCGTTCTACCTGCTGGCCTACGGCCTGCTGAACCTGCTGGCCTTCGCCGCGCTGCCGCCCGCGGCCGACGACCGCGAGCGCGACCGCCTCGACAACCTGAAGGGCCTGTTCCAGCGTTCGCCGTTCGCGGCGCTGATGATCGGCATCGCGATGCTGTCGCTGGCCGGCATCCCGCCCTTCCCGGGCTTCGTCGCCAAGTTCCTGATCTTCAAGAACGTCATCGCCGCCGGCCACGTGACCTACGCCGTGCTCGGCCTGGTCGGCAGCTACCTGGGCATCTACTTCTACCTGCGCGTGATCCAGCTGATGTTCATGAGCCCCGAAGTGCCGGTCGCGGCGCAGGTCAAGGCCCGCCACCTCGCGGTCGGCGCGAGCCTGATCTGCCTCGCGGCGACGGCGCTGGTGGCCGTGTTCCCAGGCTGGGTGCTGCTGCGCCTCTGAGATTTGTTTGGTTCGCGTTGCTTGCCGGGTTCCGCCCCGGCAGGCAACGCAGTCAGCCAGACAACGACAAACCACACCAAAGGCGAAGGGCGTTGATGCCAACCTGCTCGAGGTCAGGCGGCGCCCGCCCGCGGCGAACTACTTGACCTGACGCAACGCATGTGCCGCCGTCGCCATGCGCAATGGCGACATTTGCATAGCATCGCCGTGAGACAGCGCAGCACGCGCCGGACAATGCGGAGGAGTTCCCGTGCCAACCAACGTACTCGTTCTGGGTGATGGCACCGGTGGCCTGGTTGCGGCCAACCTGCTCGCCAAGCAGGCCCGTCGCAAGAATCTGCCGGTGAACGTGCGCCTGATCGGCAACTCACCGCTGCACACCTACCAGCCCGGCCTGCTGTTCCTGCCGTTTCGCAAGCCGGGCTACCGCACGCTCGCCGACATCCAGCGCAAGAACACGGACTTCGTCGGCCCCGGCGTCGAGTATCGGTGCGAGAAGATCACGGCGATCGACCCGCAGGCGCGCACCGTGACGACCGACCAAGGCCGCCACGGCTACGACTGGCTGGTGCTGGCGCTCGGCTGCCGCACGGTGGTCGACGCCATCGAAGGCCTGCCGGAGCGTTGGGGCACGCGCGCGCACGGCTTCTACACACCCGACAGCGCCCTGAAGCTGGCCGACGCGCTGGAGAAGTTCGAGGGCGGCGACCTGCTGGTCGACATCGCCGAGATGCCGATCAAGTGCCCGGTGGCGCCGCTGGAATTCATCTGCCTGGTCGACGAGTACCTGACGCGACGCGGGCTGCGCTCGCGCACCAAGCTGAGCTTGATGACGCCGTTGACGGGCGCCTTCACCAAGCCGATCTGCAACGAGATGCTGACCGACATGCTGGTCGCCAAGGGCGTCGCGGTGGTGGCCAATGCACCGCTGGCCACCGTCACCGACAAGGAAGTCGCCTGTCCCGACGGCAAGACCGTGCCCTACGACCTGCTGGTCACGATCCCGCCGCACGAGGGCTCGGAACTGATCGACGACGCCGGCCTCGGCGACGGCCTCGGCTTCGGGCTGACCGAAAAACTCACGCTGAAGTCGAAGAAGGCCGAGCGCGTGTTCCTGCTCGGCGACAACACCAACGTGCCGACCTCGAAGGCCGGCTCGGTGGCGCACTTCCAGGCCGAGGTGGTGGTGCACAACCTGCTGCGCGAGATGGCTGGCCAGCCGGCCGAGCCGCTGGCCGACGGCCACGCCAACTGCTTCATCGAGACCGGCTTCGGCAAGGCGATCCTGGTCGACTTCAACTACGACATCCAGCCGGTCCCGGGCAAGTTCCCGCTGCCGGTGATCGGGCCGATGACGCTGCTGGAGGAAACGCGGCTGAACCACCTCGGCAAGCTCGCCTTCAAGCCGATCTACTGGCACATGCTGCTGCCCGGCCGCGCGATCCCGCTGGTCGGCTCGCAGATGAGCACCCGCGGCAAGCACATGCACGTGCTGGCCGCGCACACGCACGCGTAGGCGTGCGGCTCAGGTGCCGGCGCGCCGGGCTTCGGTGGAGTAGATATCGACCAGTTGCACCCGCGTCGCGCGCAACCGCTCCGACACCACGCCCATCAAGCGCAGCATCAAGGCCAGTCCGAAGCCGGGGTCGGCCTTGAAGCTGGCCAACAACTGCTCGCCCTCGAAGGCCAGCGCCGTGACCGGCGTCAGCGCACGCGCCTGGAAGCGCATACCGGAGTGTGGCAACACGGCCGACCAGCCGAGTTCGTCGCCGGCAAAGAGCGTCTGCACGCGCAGCCACTGGCCGGGCACCTGCAGTTCGAGCGCGACGGTGCCCTCGCCGAGCAGGTAGAACACCGAGTAGTCGTCGCCCTCGTGGAAGATGATCTGGCCTGCGTCGAAGTGCACCTGCGTCGCGAGTTCGGCAAGTCGCTCCTTGTGCTCCGCCGTAAGGTCGGCAACAAATGGGTGCCTCTGAAGAACCTGCAACAAGGGTTGTGTCATCGCCTCGATCCTTATTCGGCCGGACGTTGCCGGTTTGTGATGAGCCGCGGGCCGAGGCCTCACCTCCGCTCGCGGGCCTGTCGCGCCTCGGCTAGCCGCCGATCATCCCCTTCTTCAAGTCGCCATCGGCCGGCTTGTCACCCAGCCAGATGCGCAGCACCGCGGTGTAGAAGTCCTCGCCCGCAATGGCCGTGCCTTGCGGCTTGCCGTTGACGACCACGCGGGTGCCGGCATCGGGCGCGTACTCGAGGTGGATCACGTCACCCTTCTTGGCCTCGCCCGCCGCCTTGAGGTTGGCATTCAAGGCATCGATCTGCGCCTTGAAGCCGGCCAGCTGCGCCTCGCTATGGTTTTTTTGCAGGCCTTCGATCAATGCACTGGCGAAGGTGTCGGCGTCGACGTTGCGCAACATCGTGATGGCGACGCGACGGGCGCCCTTCTGCGCCAGCAGCGCGGCCGCGCTGTTGGCCTTCTGCGGCACGTACAGGCCGGCCACGTAGACCTTGAAGATGGCGCGCGTGCGCACCCCGGCGCCGTTGAGTTGCAGCGCGGCGCCACCCAGCTGGGCCGTCGGCTCGAGCTTCACGCCCTCGATCTCGAGCGGCTGGGCGGCTGCGCCCAGCGCCAGCAGCGCCATCGCCAACGCGGCAATCCACCGCACCACAACACCGTTCATCGTCAGTCTCCTTGGGTTGGAACGCCGGGTGCATCGCCCCGGGGATTCGTTGCAGTTTGCCAGATCGCCCGCACAGTGGCAGCCGTGCCGGGCGGGTTCAGGGCTTGAGCGTCAGCAGCCAACTCAGCACATCGGCCTTCTCGGCCGCGGTGCACTCGCGCCCGATGACGTCCTTGCAGTTGAGGCGGAACTGGTGCTCCGTCTTGGCGCGATCGGTGAAGCGTGCGGGGTTGAACGCCGGCGCCAGCGGGCCGATCGGTTTCTTCGTCAACTCGTCGGCGCCGGCCTTGGTGGGCACGGCGCCGTGGCAGGACCCGCAACTCCAGCCGAAGTCGCGGCCGAAGTTGGTGTTGAAGAAGCGTTGCCCGCGCTCGGGCTGTGCCGGCGCGCCCGCCTTGGCGGTGTACTCGGCCAGCAATTCGGCCGGCGTGACGGCGTGAGCGACGGACGCCAGGCCCGCGGCGGCCAGGAGTGCGACAGGCCAGTGGCGCAAGAGGGTCGGACGCTTCATGACAACATCACCGCATCGGCAGGCAACTCAGCCCATCGCATCGTCGTGCCGCGGCGCGTCGCACACCTTGACCCCGCGCAAAGACTTTCACCGCATCGCGCCGGCACACCGTCATGCCGCGGCGCCCACGCCTGTTCCGATCACCCATGCCGGTCGGTTCGCTGGCGCACAGACCATCGTCGTCGCCGCGGTGGACCATTGAGTCAGCGTTCACACGGCGTCGGCATGAAGCCATCGAGCCGCTTTACATCGCTTGACACGGCGCAAATACGGCGCTTGCAAGGTGCCGACACACTCAGACCCATGCTGCCCGAGGCCCGCCTGAACCATGCCCGCCCTGCGCACTGACGCTCGCCGCCCCGCGGCATACCGATTGCGCAGCGTGCCCGTGATCGCCGGCCTGACACTGGCCTTGTGCGGTTGTGCATCGCTGGCGCCGCAGCGCGCCGCAGGGGTGGCCGTCGAGGTGCCGGCGGCGTGGTCGGGTGCCTCCGCCGCCACGCCGGCCGGCGCCTCGCCGCTGGCGCAGTGGTGGTCGCGCTTCGACGACCCGTTGCTCACCGACCTGGTGAGCCAGGCCCTGCAGGCCAACACCAGCGTCAACAGCGCGCAGGCGGCGCTGCGACAGGCGCGGGCCTTGCGCGACGTCGCCGCGGCCGGGCTGCTGCCGACGCTCGGCAGTTCGGCTTCTGCGCAGCGCAGCCGCTCCGGCAACAACAGCGCCACCAACAACTTCAGGGCCGGCCTGGACGCGGGCTGGGAGCCCGATATCTTCGGTGGCAATCGCAGCGCCCTCGATGCCAGCGAGGCCTCGGCCGAGGCCAGTGCCGCGAGCCTGGCCGACGTGCAGGTGTCGATCGCTGCCGAAGTCGCGCTCGGCTACATCTCGCTGCGCAATGCGCAGGCGCGGCTGGCGATCGCCGACGCCAACCTGGCCAGCCAGCTCGAGACGGCGCAGATCACGCAGTGGCGGCTGCAGGCCGGCCTGCTGTCGTCGCTCGAAGGCGAGCAGTCGCGCGCCGCGGCCGAGCAGACACGCGCACAGTTGCCGGCGCTGCAAAGCGGCATCGAGCAAACGGCCCATGCGCTCGCGGTACTGACCGGCCAACCGCCTGCGGCCCTGTCGGCGCTGCTGGCGCCCAGCCGCCCGGTGCCGCAGGCCGCCGACGATCTGGCGCTCGCGATCCCCGCCGAAACGCTGCGCCAGCGGCCCGACGTGCGGGCCGCCGAGCAGCAGGTCGGCGCCGCGCTGGCCCGCGTGGCCGAGGCCGATGCCGCGCGCCTGCCGAGCTTCAAGCTCAGCGGATCGCTCGGCCTGAGTGCATTGACGTTGGGCTCGCTGACCTCCGGCGCATCGGTCGCCAGTGCGCTGGCGGCCAGCGTGTCGCTGCCGGTGTTCGACGGCGGCGCGGCACGCGCCCGCGTGCGCGCCCAGCAGGCTGCGCTGGACCAGGCCGGCTCGGCCTATCGGGCGGTGGTGCTGACGGCTTTGAAGGAGGTCGAAGACGCGTTGGTCGCGCTGCGTGGCGACCGCGAGCGCCTGGCGCGGCTGCAGGTGGCGGCCGATGCCGCTGCCAACGCCGCGCTGATGGCACGCCAGCGTTTCGACAGCGGCCTGGTGGACTTCCAGACCGTGCTCGACACGCAGCGCAGCCAGCTCAACACGCAGGACGGCGTGGCCAACGCCCGTGCCGACGTCAGTGCCGATCACGTGCGCCTTTACAAGGCGCTCGGCGGCGGTTGGCGCCCCGACGACAGCGACGCAGCCGCCGCCCCGCGCCCAGGCGTCGACGCAACCCGAACGCCCCAGTCATGAGCCTGCACGTCCGACCAACGCCCACATGCCGGCCGAAGCAGCACGAAGGTACCCCATGAACACCGCCCCCCCTGCCGCGGCCGTCGCGCCGGCGCCACCCACGGCCGCCGCGGCCCAGCTCGCCACCCTGCTCGGCGAGCCCTCGTCGCACCGCTGGTACCGCCGCCCGGCGCTGTGGGCCGGCGTGCTGCTGCTGGTGCTGGCGGGGGCTGGCCTCTGGTATTGGCAGGTGCGCAAGACGTCCAATGCGGCGCCGACCTACACCACGCAGGCCGTGGCACGCGGCAACCTGACGCTCACGGTCACCGCCAACGGCACGCTGCAACCGACACGCGCGATCAGCATCGGCAGCGAACTCTCGGGCACGGTGCTGAAGGTCAATGTCGACGTCAACGACAAGATCAAGAAAGGCCAGGTACTGGTCGAACTCGATACCGCCAAGCTGCGCGACCAGATCCTGCGATCGCGCGCGTCGCTGGCCGCGGCCAACGCCAGGGTCGCGCAGGCCGTCGCGACGGTCAAGGAAGCGCGCGCCAGCCTGGGCCGCTTCGAGGAGGTGTCGCGCCTGTCGGGCGGCAAGGTGCCGTCGAAGGCCGAGCTCGACGGCAGCCGCGCGGCGCTGGACCGGGCGATCGCCGACGAGGCCAGCGCACGTGCCAACGTCAGCGATGCGCAGGCCGCGCTGTCGACCGATGAGATCAACCAGGGCAAGGCGTCGATCCGCGCGCCGTCCGACGGCGTGGTGCTGACGCGCAACGTCGACCCCGGCAATGCGGTGGCGGCGTCGCTGCAGGCGGTGACGCTGTTCACCGTCGCCGAGGACCTGACGCAGTTGCGCCTGCAGGTCTATGTCGACGAGGCCGACGTCGGTTCGGTCGCGGCGGGCCAGAAGGCGACCTTCACCGTCAGTGCGCACCCGGGCCGCAAGTACCCGGCCACCATCACCCGCGTGGCCTTCGGCTCGACCATCACCGACAACGTCGTCACCTACCTGACACACCTCGACGTCGACAACACCGACCTCAGCCTGCGCCCGGGCATGACGGCCACGGCGACGATCACCGCCACGCAGCGCAACGACGTGCTGCTGGTGCCCAACGCCGCGCTGCGCTTCTCGCCCGCGGATCCGAACGCCAGCGCCGGCCCGCCGGCGGCCAGTGGCGGCATCGTCTCCAGCCTGGTGCCGCGCATGCCCCGCACCGCACGCCGGCCGGCCGCCGCAGGGCGGCAGCACCGCGGCAGTGCGCCAGGTCTGGGTGCTGCGCGACGGCGCGGCCACGCCGGTGGCCGTGCTCCCCGGCATCAGCGATGGCCGCATGACCGAGATCACCGGCGGCGACTTGCAGGCCGGCATGCTGGTCATCACCGATCAGAAAGTCGGGGCCGTGAAGTGAGCGCAACGGGCCGAGCGCCGGGCCACTCCCAAGCCGGCCCGCGCAGCCCCCCGGGGGACCGGGCGACGTACCCGTCGGCCGAGGGGCGCCATTGATCCAGTTGCGCGGCGTGACCAAGGTCTATGGCAGCGGCCAGGCCGAACTGATGGCGCTGAAGGGCATCGACCTCGACATCACCGCCGGCGAGTTCGTCGCCATCATGGGGCCCAGCGGCTCGGGCAAATCGACCGCGATGAACATCATCGGTTGCCTGGACACGCCGAGTGCCGGGCAGTACCTGTTTCGCGGTGCGCATGTCGAGGCGCTGTCGCGCGACCAGCGCGCGCCGGCTGCGACGGCGTTATCTCGGCTTCGTGTTCCAGGGCTTCAACCTGCTGGCACGCACCTCGGCACAGGAGAACGTCGAGCTGCCGCTGCTCTACCGCGGCGAGAGCGCCGCCGTGCGGCGCGCGTCGGCGGCCAAGGCGCTGCAGTCGGTGGGCCTCGCAGGCTGGGAGCACCACACGCCGGCCGAACTGTCGGGCGGGCAGCAGCAGCGCGTGGCCATCGCCCGCGCCCTCGTCACCGAGCCGGCGGTGCTGCTGGCCGACGAGCCCACCGGCAACCTCGACACCCAGCGCAGCCGCGAGATCATGGAGCTGCTGCGGGCCCTGAACGTCGAGCACGGCATCACCGTGATGATGGTCACCCACGAGGCCGACATGGCGGCCTACGCGCGTCGCTGGGTGCGCTTCGTCGACGGCCGCATCGACAGTGACGGGATGAACCCGCAGCCCGTGCCGGCGCCCGTCGCGATGGCTGCGGCAGGAGCAACCTGATGCTGGCTGAACACGCTGTTCCTCGCGTTGCGTTCGATCCGCCGCAACCTGCTTCGCTCGTTCCTGACGATCCTGGGCATCGTCATCGGCGTCAGTGCGGTGATCACGATGGTCACGCTCGGCAACGGCGCCACGCGCGCGGTGCAGATGCAGATCTCCAGCCTCGGCAGCAACCTGCTGTCGGTGCGTCCGGGCCAGCGCCAGGGCCCCGGCGGCGGCGGTGGCGGCGCCGGCGCGCCGTCGTTCAAGGAAGCCGACGCCGAGGCGATCCTGGCGCAGATCGGCGGCGTCGCTGCCGTCGCGCCCGAAGGCCGTACCGGCGTCACGGTGGTCGCCAACGGCCGCAACTGGGCCACCAACGTCACCGGCAGCAGCAATGCCTGGCTGGTCACCGGCAACTGGAAACTCGGCAGCGGGCGCAGCGTTCGAGGACGACGAGCAGACCGCCGGCGCCGCCGTCTGCATCATCGGCGAGACGGTGCGGCGCGAAATCTACGGCGGCACGCGCGGCCTGGGCGAGCAGTTGCGCATCAAGCAGTTCTCGTGCGAGGTGATCGGCGTGCTCGCCACCAAGGGCCAGGCGGCATTCGGCAACGACCAGGACGACACCGTGCTGGTGCCGCTGCGCACGCTGCAGCGCCGCGTCACCGGCAACCAGCGCGTCAACACGCTGCAGGTGTCGATGGAGGACGGCAGCGACAGCACGCGGCTCAAGGCCAGCCTGCGCCAGTTGCTGCGCGAGCGCCGCAAGCTCGCCGACGGCGACGACGACAACTTCAACATCCTCGACACCCAGCAACTCGCCGAAACGCTGTCGGGCACGACGCAAGGTGATGACCACGCTGCTCGGCGCAGTGGCCGCGGTGAGCCTGCTGGTGGGCGGCATCGGCATCATGAACATCATGCTGGTCAGCGTCACCGAACGCACCCGCGAGATCGGCCTGCGGCTGGCCATCGGCGCGCTCGAGCGCGAGGTGCTGCTGCAGTTCCTGATCGAGGCGGTCGTGCTGGCAGCGCTCGGCGGCCTGGTCGGCATCGTCATCGCCACCGTGGCCTCCGATCGTCGCTGCCGAACTGATGGGCGTGCCGTACCTGTTCGACCCGGCGATCAACCTGCTGTCGTTCGTCTTTTCGGCCGGCATCGGCGTGCTGTTCGGCTACTTCCCGGCCCGACGCGCGGCGCAACTCGACCCGATCGAGGCGCTTGCGGCACGAGTGATGCCGATGACCTTCAGCCCGAGCCAACGTCCATGAATCCAGCCCAGACCCGCCGCCGCGCCGACCTCGTGCGCATCGCCACCGAATCGATGGCCGAGCGCGGCCTCGAGCCGGAGTTTCCGGCGGCTGTCGCCCAGCAGTTGCTGTCGATCAACGGCCCGGGCCGGGATGCCGAGGCGCGGATCCAGGATCTGACCGCGATGCCGTGGTGTTCGATCGACAACGACGATTCGCGAGACCTCGATCAGCTCACGGCCTGTGAGCCGCTGGCCGACGGCGCGATCAAGATCTTCGTCGCGGTGGCCGACGTCGACGTGCTGGTCGCCAAGGGCTCGGCCATCGACGAGCACGCACGCTGGAACACCACCAGCGTCTATACGGCGGCGCGTATCTTCCCGATGCTGCCCGAGCGGCTCTCGACCGACCTGACCTCGCTCAACCCCGGGCAGGACCGGCTTGCGTTGGTGACCGAGATGGTCGTTGCCGCCGACGCCACGGTCACCCCCGCCACGGTGGTTCGGGCCAGCGTGCGCAACAAGGCCCAGCTGGCCTACGACGCGGTGTCGGCGTGGATCGAGGGCGGCGGTGCGCTGCCTGCGGCGGCCGCTGCGGTGCCGGGCCTGGACCAGCAGTTGCGCCTGCAGGACGACGCGGCCCAGCGCCTGCGCGCGCGCCGGCATGCCGAAGGCGCGCTCGAGTTCGAAACCCTGCAGCCGCGCGCGTTGTACGAGGGCGAGCGGGTGGTCGACATCCGCCAGCAGGTGCAGAACCGCGCGCGCCAGTTGATCGAGGAGCTGATGATCGCGACCAACCGGTGCACCGCGCACTTCCTGGCCAAGCACGGCGGCGCTTCCCTGCGCCGCGTGGTTCGATCGCCCGAGCGCTGGCAACGCATTGCCGACGAGGCGCGCAAGTATGGCGAAGTCCTGCCGAAGGATCCCGACTCGCGCGCGCTCGAGCGGTTCCTGGCCGGGCGGCGCAAGGCCGACCCGCTGCGCTTCCCCGACCTGTCGCTGGTGATCGTCAAGCTGATGGGCTCGGGCGAGTACGTCGTCGAGCAGCCCGGCGGCGCGCCGATCGGCCACTTCGGGCTGGCGGTGCGCGACTACACCCACTCGACCGCGCCGAACCGGCGCTTCCCCGACCTGATCACCTCGCGCATGCTCAAGGCCGCACTGTCCGCCGCTCCGGCGCCGTACAGCCTGGCCGAGCTGGACGCGCTGGCCACGCATTGCACGCAGCAGGAAGACGCGGCGCAGAAGGTCGAACGCAAGCTGCGCAAGTGCGAGGCGGCGTTGCTGCTCGAGTCCCACGTCGGGCAGCGCTACGATGCGATCGTCACCGGCCGCTCGGACACCGACACCTGGGTGCGCGTCTTGACGCCACCGGTCGAGGGCAAGCTGGTGGGTCGGGCCTCCGAACTCGACATCGGCCAGCGCCTGCGCGTCGAGCTGGTGGCCACCGACGTGGAGCGCGGCTTCATCGACTTCGTGCAGATCGACTGACGGCGCGTCACGGCCCCGCTCGCGCATGTGGATCGAGTTGCTGGCCGACCTCGCCAAACTGGGGTTCTTCGTCGCCGGCGCCTACCTGGTGCTGCAGGCGTACGCGCGTCGCCGGCGGCCCGATTGGGCGGCGCAGCTGACGCGGCGCCGCCTGGCGGTGCTCGGCGTGCTGACGCTGGCGATGAGCGCCATCAAGGTGATCGAGGACGTGGTCGCCAAGGAATCGGGGCCCGTCGACACGGCCCTGCTCTGGTTCGTGCGCGACCATGTGCCCGCCGTACTGACGGGCTTCTTCGCACTGGTCACGCGCAGCGGGTCAGCGACTCTTCTGCTGCCAGCCACGGTGATCGCGGTCGTTGTGTTGCTCGTCGCCCGGCACCGCTTCGAGGCCCTGCTGATGGGCGCATCGACGGTCACGGCCCTGCTGGTCGTCTATGGGTTCAAGGCCCTCGTCGGCCGCGCCCGACCCGCGCTCTGGCAGACCGAGTGGTACTGGGGTTCGAGCTTTCCCAGCGGGCACACCCTCGGCACGGCCGCCTTTGCCACGGCCGCCGCGCTGTGCGCGGCGCGCCTGTGGCCGCGCCGTGCCAACCTGGCGATGGCGGCGGCCTGGCTGTGGACCGGACTGGTGGCGCTTTCGCGCCTCGTGCTCGGCGTGCATTGGCCGTCGGATGTGCTGGCTGCCCTGTGCCTGGGCACCTTCATTCCGCTGCTGTTCAGCGTGGCGTTCGATGGGCGTCGGCCGCGCGCAACCCGGTAGCGCATCGGCCGCCTTCGTTCGGCACCGCACAGACCGATCGGGCAGCCTGGAGCAACGATGGCGCATGAAAAACCTCTTCAACGTGTTTCGCAGCGCGGCCGTCGTGCTGTCGATGTCGATCAGTTCGCTCAGTCCGGCCGCAACGCAGGTGAGCATCGGCGTTTCGATGCCCGGGGTCAGCATCGGCATCAACATGCCCGCGTACCCGCAATTCGTCCGGGTGCCGAACTATCCCGTGTACTACGCGCCGGGGCTGCAGACGAACTTCTTCTTCTACGACGGCCTGTACTGGGTCTACCAGCAGGACAACTGGTACAGCAGTTCCTGGTACAACGGGCCGTGGTGGCAGGTGGGTCCGGAGGCCGTGCCGCTGTTCGTGCTGCGAATCCCGGTGCGCTACTACCGCAATCCACCGACGTACTTCCGTGGCTGGCGGCCCGACGCGCCGCCCCGTTGGGGCGAGCACTGGGGCAATCAGTGGTCGCAGCAGCGAAGCGGATGGGACCGCTGGGACCGCCGCGCTGCGCCCGCACCCGCGCCGCTGCCGGTCTATCAGCGGCAGTATGGCGGGAATCGGTATCCGCAGGTCGAGCAGCAGCAGGCGCTGCAGAGCCGGAACTACCGCTACCAGCCGCGCGACGATGTCGTACGACAGCACTATCAGCAGCAGGTCGGGCCGCACGCGGGCGCGCCGACGCAACGCGGGCAGCAGGCCGCGCCCGGCCGCGCCCCGGCACAAGACCGGCCTGCCGGCCAGAGCCGGCCACAACAAGGCGCCGATCGGCGCGAGCCGCAGCAGCCGCCAGGTGCCTACGACAAGGGCGCGCCTGCGGGCCGGTCCGCATCGCCCAGGCCAGAACAAGGGCAAGGGCAAGCGCAAGGGCAAGGCAAAGGAAACACCAAGGCGAAGGGCCAAGACAAGGACCGCGACGACGCTGACGAGTCGGGGGCCCGCCACGCAAGAAGTAGCCCAGCGCGTCGAAGTGCCCTGCGTGCCAAACACCGACCTGCGGCCACTTCATCGCGGCCGGTGCGTGATCCTCGCGATCCTGGCATTCGCCTTGCTTCGGCCACCCGCCGCTTGGGCGGAACTGTCTGACGATGCGCTGCTCGGCCCCGGCTTGCGCTCGCGGCCGGCCTACGACGGTTCGGCATCGCAGCGCACGGAGTGGGTTCCCGTGGTCAGGTCTCTGGGCCAGCCATGGTTCGTGCGTTCGACCCAGGGCGTGCTCGAGGGTGGTTTGCGGCTGGAAGTGGTGCCGGGGCTGCACGCCGGCGCGCAACTGGCCTACGAGCCGGGGCGCCTGACGAGCGAGTCTGCATTCCTCGGCAACCACGCCGTTGCCGAGATCACGCGCGGTGCGTCGCTCGGCTTGCAGGCGGAGTGGGACCACCGCTTCGGTCCCGTGCCGATCACGCTGCTCGCGCGGGCTCGCAAGCACACCGACGCCGATCTCGGCGCCCAGGCCGATATCCGCCTCAGCGTGGGCGTGTTCCAGAGCGGTCCGGTCTCCGCCGGCGTGTTCACCCAGGCGACGTGGGCCAGCGCGAAGTCCGCCAGCACGCTGTACGCCATCACGCCGCAGCAGTCGGCGGCGACCGGCTTGCCTGCGTTCAGCGCCGCCAGCGGGTGGCTGTTTGCCAGCGTCGGCCTGCTGGGGTCGGTGGACCTGAGCCCGCATTGGGTGGTCGTCGGCAGCCTGGAGTCGCGGCGCCTGCAAGGCGACGCGGCGCGCAGCCCGTTGGTCGAGCGTGCGTCGAGTCACTTTGCAAGCGCAGGCATCGCCTACCGCTTTTGAAGCCACCGCGACGCAATCGCAGATGCAAACACGACCCCTCTTCGGTGCATTGCTGATCGCCGCGCTGGCGTGGTTGCCCGCCGCGCGTGCCGACACGCCGGTCAAAGCGCAAGTCGAAATCAGTTTCCTGCTCGGCTACATCGCCGGCTCCGGCTGCGAGTTCTACCGCAACGGCACGTGGTCCAACGCGCAAAAAGCCCATGTTCATTTGCGCGACAAATACAAGTACCTGGTTGAACACAATCTGGTCAACACCACCGAGCAGTTCATCGAACGGGGGGCCAGCGAAAGCAGTCTGAGCGGCACGCCGTATCAGATCCGCTGCGGTGGTGGTGCGGCGGTCAACAGCGAACGTTGGCTGCGCGAGCGGCTCGCGGAACTGCGGGCGGTGCAGTGAACGCAGACCCGCCTTGCAGTTGGAGAAGCCGGGGCGCGGCCGCCTCGCGCAGTGCCGTGGCGCTGGCGCTTGTCCTGGCCGGCCACGCCGCCGCTGCCCAGCAGGCCGAGACCGCCAACCCACCGGCCGAGCCCGACAAGAGCTACACCGTACCGGCGCTCGAGATCGTTGCCTTCGACTTCCTGCTCAACCGCTACAACCGGCGCTTCAGCGGCTCCTCGGACTACGACGTCAGCTGGGCCTCGATCCGGCGCAACCTGCGCGGGCCCTGGGTGGTCGACAACGACCCGTTCAAGATCAACCAGTTCGCGCATCCCTACCAGGGCTCGCTGTATCACGGCGCGGGGCGCGCCACGGGCCTGAGTTATTGGGAATCCTCGGCGCTGACCTTCGCCGGCAGCGCCATGTGGGAGATCGCGGGTGAGCAGACCCCGCCGTCGCGCAACGACCAGATCGCCAGCGGCATCGCCGGCAGCTTTCTCGGCGAGCCGCTCTTTCGCATGGCACACATGGTGCTGAGGGAGCGCAGCAGCGTCCCGGCGGCTTGGCGCGAGTGGGTCGCGGCGGCGATTTCTCCAGCGGTCGGGTTGAACCGGCTGGCTTTCGGCTCGCGCTACGGCGCCGCATTCGCCGACCACGACCCCGCCTACTACGGCCGCCTGCATATCGGACCCACCCATGTGACGCAGCATGCTTTCGACCCCTCGGCCAGCTTCAAGCGCAACATGACCCAGGTCGACTTCGTGCTCGACTACGGCCTGCCCGGCAAACCCGGCTACACCTACCGTCGCCCGTTCGACTACTTCAGCCTCCGGACCCTGTTCTCGAGCGCCAACGGGGTGGAGAACCTGAGCACGCGCGGCCTGCTGTACGGTACCGACTACGGCGTCGGCGACAACTACCGCGGCATCTGGGGCCTCTATGGCAACTACGACTACCTCGCGCCGCAGATCTTCCATGTCTCGACGACCTCGCTCTCGCTGGGCACGACCGGTCAATGGTGGGCCACGAGATCGACCGCTCTGCAGGGCACCGTGCTGGCCGGCCTGGGCTATTCGGCGGCCAGCACGACGGGCCGCAGCATCGCCGGCGACAGCGAGTACCACTACGGCATGGCGTCGCGTTTTGCCCTGGCACTGCGCGTGATCCACGGCGATCGCGCTTCGGCCGACGTCTCGGCGCGGGTGGTTTCGCTCGGCCACATCACCAACCGATCGGCCGGGCGCGACGAAATTTCGCGCATCGATACCGCCTTCACCTGGCGCATCCAGGGGTCGCACGCCATCGGCGTCAACTACCTGTGGTCGCACCGCAGCGCGAGCTATCCGGTGATCGGCGGACGCAGGCAAACGCTGAGCACGGTGGGCGTGTACTACACGCTGCTGAGCGGAGACGGGTTCGGCGCGGTGGATTGGCGCGTTCCCGCTTTGCGCTGACGAGTTCGGCGTCGTGCAAATCGACCCGATCGAAGCACGGCGCCGCGAATCGGGGCTGTCGCGGTCGAAATGCGCGGCGGGGATCACCGGCGTCTTGATCCACAGCAAGACGTGGCGACGGCACCCCGCTACGCTGGGCGCTGCCAAAACTCACGCGGCCCCGGCCCTGGCGTGACCTCCCGCGCGACATCGAGCGGCCACGAGGATCGAGTGCCGCTCTGGAGGGGAATGTCATGTCCGAATTCGAGATCGTCAGGCGCGCGGATTTCTCCGACGTCACCTACCTGCTCGAAATCCGCCACCCGCAGATGGCCAAGGCCGCCCGCCCCGGCCAGTTCGTGATCGTGATGGAGCACGAGCACGGCGAGCGCATTCCGCTGACCATCGCCGACTTCGACCGCGACAAGGGCACCATCACGCTGGTGATCCAGGCGGTCGGCAAGACGACCAAGGAGATGCAGCAGAACTGCCAGGTCGGCACCCGGCTGCACGCGATGGTCGGGCCGATGGGCATCCCGAGCCATATCGGCCAGGCGAAGAAGGTGGTCTGCGTCGGCGGCGGCCTCGGCGTCGCGCCGATCTACCCGCAGGCGCGCGCCTACAAGGAGAGCGGCGCCTACGTGATCGGCGTGCTGGGTTTTCGCAACAAGGGGCTGATGTTCTGGGAGGACAAGTTCCGCGCCTGCTGCGACGAACTGATCGTCTGCACCGACGACGGCTCGGCCGGCATCAAGGGTCTGGTCACCGAGGGCATCAAGCAGGCAATCGCCAAGCACGCCGACATCGACGAGGTGGTCGCCATCGGCCCGCCGATCATGATGAAAGGCTGTGCCGACGCCACGCGCGCGCACGGCATCAAGACCATGGTCAGCCTGAATCCGGTGATGGTCGACGGCACCGGCATGTGCGGCGGCTGCCGCGTCAAGATCGGCGAGACGGTCAAGTTCGCCTGCGTCGACGGGCCCGATTTCGATGGCCACCAGGTCGACTTCGACGACCTGATGGCGCGCCTGGGCCGCTACAAGCCGACCGAAAAGGCGGCGCTGGAGTCGTGGAAGGAAAGCTGCCGCATCCGCGGTGGCGATGGCCACGGCCACTGAATCCCGGAGCCCATTGGATGAGACTCCTTTCGATCCCGACGACGGCTCGCGGCCCGTTGCGGGCCTTCGCTCTCGAGGCGCTCTTGTCTGGGTTTGGCGGTGCGCCCGCCTGCCGGGTCCCGGCCCGGCGGCCGGGTAACTTTCATTTGCGGCCCCAAATGAAAGTCACCAAAGCAAAGGGGCCGAATGCAACACCTCTCGGTGCGTTCTTCTCGCCTTGCCCGCCCGGCCCGGCGGGCCACTTGGAGACACCAAAGCGGTTCATGGCTGCAGCTCGCTCGACGGGGCCTCGCTTCGCATCGGCCCTGGGTCCAGCGGATCAGCGCGGGCGAGGCTTTGCGAGACCCGCGCCGCCGAGTGCGCAGCAGATTCGATCGGCCGCGCTGTATCCAAGTGGCCCGCTGGGCCGGGGCTCCGCAGCGTGCAGAACGCATGAGAGGTGTTGCGTTGAGGCCCTTTGCTTTGGTGACTTTCATTTGGGCCTCCAAATGAAAGTTACCCGCCCGCCGGGGCGGGACCCGGCAATGCTGGCACGCAGCAAAGGCCGAAAACAAGCGCAACCTGAAGGACGTCAGCACCGGGTCGAATGCCGGCCCCGGCGAAGCACTGTGGAGTAGTTGAAATGGCCAAGAAGAAGACGATCCGCAACATTCCGCAGGCGCGCACGCCGATGCCGGAGCAGGCGCCCGAGGCGCGGGTGAAGAACTTCGACGAGGTGGCCTGCGGCTACCGGCTCGAAGACGCACTGGTCGAGTCCGAGCGCTGCCTGAACTGCGCCGACCAGCCTTGCGTGAGAGGCTGTCCGGTCGGCATCGACATCCCCGGCTTCATCCTGAAGATGGCGGCGAAGAATTTCCACGGTGCCTACGACGTGATCACCGACACCAACCTGCTGCCGTCGGTGTGCGGCCGCGTCTGCCCGCAGGAGAACCAGTGCGAAGGCGTGTGCACGGTCGGTGAGACTCTGGAGCCGGTGGCGATCGGCCGGCTCGAACGCTTCGTCGGCGACATGGCCATCGCCGAGGGCTGGGCCAACATCCCCTACATCGAGCCGAACCGCTTCAAGGTCGGCATCGTCGGCTCCGGGCCGGCCGGCATGGCCTGCGCCGCGGACATGGCCAAGGCCGGTTGCGACGTGACCGTGTACGAGGCCTTCCACGAGCCCGGCGGCGTGCTGAAGTACGGCATCCCCGACTTCCGCCTGCCCAACAGCGTGGTCGATGTCGAGATCGGCAAGCTGATGCAACTGGGCATCAAGTTCGAGTGCAACACCCTGGTCGGGCGCCTGTTCACGATCGAGCAGATGCTCGGCGAGATGGGCTTTCACGCCGTCTTCGTCGGCACCGGCGCCGGCTATCCGAGTTTCATGGGCATCCCCGGCGAGTCGCTCGGCGGCGTGCTGTCGGCCAACGAGTGGCTGACGCGCTGCAACCTGATGCGCGGGCGCGACTTCCCGAATTTCGACACGCCGCTGCAACCGGGCAAGCGCGTGGCCGTCATCGGCGCGGGCAACACCGCGATGGACGCGATGCGCGTCTCGCTGCGCGTCGGCGCCGAGAAAGTCACCTGCATCTACCGGCGCAGCGCGGCCGAAGCCCCCGCCCGCGCGGAGGAGGTGCACCACGCGCAACAGGAAGGCGTCGACTTCCAGTGGCTGACCAGCCCGCTCGAGCTGATCGGCGACGCGAACAACAACGTGCGTGCGATGCGCTGCGAGCGCATGGAGCTCGGCGAGCCCGACGCCTCGGGCCGGCGGCGGCCGGTGCCGGTGCCCGGCAGCGCGTTCGAGATCGAGACCGACATGGTGGTGTTCGCGATCGGCACCAATGCCAACCCGATCCTCGGCCAGACCTCGGGCCTGAAGCTCGACAAGCGCGGCTACATCGCCACCGACGAGCACCTGGCCACCTCGATCGCCGGCGTCTACGCCGGCGGCGACATCGTCACCGGCGCCGCGACGGTGATCCAGGCCATGGGCGCCGGCCGCAAGGCCGCGCGCGGCATGAAGGCCTACCTGGGGCTGCGCGACACCGAGGTCGTGTACCAACCCGACAGCGGCGACCCGGCCGCACGGCTGTTCGGCATTCCCCGCGCCGAACGCAACTTCGCCCGAGTGCACATCGCCTGACATCCGTCCGTACCCAATCACGCGCACCATGAACGACACCGCCACCCTCTCCCCGCCCGAAGCCAGGGCCGTGCGCCCGGCCACCCCGATCACCGAAGCGATCGTCGAGGTCATCAGCGATTCGGGCGAAGGCGCGCAACGCTGCGGCCAGTCGCTCGGCGCCATCGCTGCACGCATGGGCAATGGCATCTGGACCACCGAGATCATCCCGGCCGAGATCCAGCCGCCCGCGCGCAGCGTGGCCGGCGCCAGCGGCATCCGCATCCGCATCGGCTCCGAGCGCATCACCAACGGCGGCGACCAGACCGACCTGGTGGTGGCCTTCAACGAGCAAGTGCTGATCGGCCGCGTGCAGGCCAACGAGCTCAAGCCCGGCGCGACGATCCTGCTCGAGAGCATGTGGCGCAGCCACCGCGACCCGACCGTCGTGGCGTCGTACATCGAGACCGTCGACGCCTTGCGCAAGGACGGCTTCAAGGTCATCGAGGTGCCTCTCGAGGAGCGTTGCAAGGAACTCGTCAACGACCCGCGCAAGGGCAAGAACATGTTCGTGCTCGGGCTGCTGTGCAACCTGTACGGGCTGGACGCGGCGCTGGCCCGCGAGCAGATCGCGCGCATCTTCGGCAAGAAGGACGACAAGGTCATCAAGAGCAACATCGCGCTGTACGAAGCCGGTGCGGCCTGGGGCGAGACGCACCTCGACTTCAAGTACCGCATTCCGGCACAGCGTTCGCGCCAGGCGCAGGTCGTCATCAACGGCAACACCGCGATCGCGCTGGGCGTGATGGCCTCGGGCATGGACATCTGCGCGATGTACCCGATCACCCCGGCCACCTCGGCCTCGCACTACCTGAGCGAGGTGTTCGAGAAGGTCGGCGGCCTGGTGCACCAGGCCGAGGACGAGATCGCCGCCTGCGCCTTCGCCATCGGCGCCAGCTACGCCGGCAAGTGCGCGGTGACGATCACCTCGGGCCCGGGCTATTCGCTCAAGCAGGAGGCGATCGGGCTGGCGGTGATGGCCGAGATCCCGCTGGTCGTCGTCAACGTGCAGCGCGGCGGCCCGAGCACCGGCCAGCCGACCAAGGTCGAGCAAGGCGATGCGCTGGCGGCCATCTTCGGCAGCCATGGCGATGCGCCGAAGGTGGTGATGGCGCCGTGCAGCATCGAGGATTGCTTCTACTCGGTGATCACCGCGCGCAAGATCGCCGAGACCTTCGGCATGGTCGTCGTGGTGCTGTCGGACGCGAGCCTGTCGACGGCGCAACAGCCCTTCCCGCGCCCGCAGTTCAGCGAAGACTGGCTGGCACCGCCGGTCGACCAGTCCCCCGTACCACCGGGTGCCAAGCCGTATGACTGGGACCCCGTCACCGGCCTGTCGCGCCGCTTCCAGCCCGGCCAGCCGGGCGGCATGCACACGCTCACCGGCCTGGCGCACGACCGCGCCAGCAAGGTGGCCTACGACCCGGCGATCAACGAGGAAGGCCTGCGCGCGCGCAGCCTGAAGCTCGCCGCGCTGCAGAAGACGCTGAAGGCGCCGCCGGTGGTCGGTGGCGACAGCGGTGACCTGCTGCTCGTCGGCTGGGGCAGCACGATGGGTGCGATCGAGGAGGCGGTGGCACGACTGCGGGCCGAGGGCCTGGCGGTGTCGTCGATGCACCTGCGCTTCCTGCAACCGATGCCGTCGGGCATCCGCGAGATCCTCAAACGCTTCAAGCACGTGATGACGATCGAGGGCAACTGGTCCGACAAGCCGGAGGACGAATTGATCGACGAAGACAACCGCCGCTACTCGGCGCTGGCGATGATGCTGCGCTCGCGCTTCCTGGTCGACATCGACTGCTGGAGCGAAGCGCGCGGCCAGCCGATCAAGCCGGGGGACATCTGCCGCGTCGCGCGCGACGCCCTGCAACGCAAAGGAGCTTCAGTATGAGCCAGCCTGTGTCAACACCTGCCGCGCGGGCCGAGCGCCGGGCCGCTCCCAAGCCGGCCCGCATCCCCTCGGGGGATCGGCAGACGTACTCGTCGGACGAGGGGCTGTCATGACTCGATCCCTCAGCCAGTGCGTCATCAAGCTGCACGAGGAGCACCACGCCCTCGAGGACTACCAGGGCGGCGTGCCGCGCTGGTGCAACGGCTGCGGCGACAACGCCATCCTGGCCGCGATGCAGCGGCTGTGCAGCGAAGAGAACCTGGCGCCCGAGAACACCATGTTCGTGTCCGGCATCGGCTGCTCGAGCCGCTTGCCGCACTACATGAAGACCTACGGCTTCCACGGCATCCACGGCCGCGCCTTCCCGGTCGCCGAGGGCATCAAGATGGCGCGCCCGGATCTCAACGTGTTCGTCAGCACCGGCGACGGTGACTGCTGCAGCATCGGCGCCGCGCACTGGATCCACGCGCTGCGCTACAACATGAACATCACCGTCATCCTGCACGACAACCACGTCTACGGCCTGACGAAGAAGCAAGCCTCGCCGACCAGCCCCAAGGGGCTGAAGAGCAACACCACGCCGTACGGCGCGACCCTCGAGCCGATGAACCCGCTGACGGTGTCGCTCGGGGTGCAAGGCGCGAGCTTCATCGCGCAGGGCGTGGACTGGGTGCCCGAGGTGCTGTACGACATCGTGCGCGCGGCGTTCAAGCACCGCGGCTTCTCGTTCGTGCGCATCCTGCAGCGCTGCCCGGAGTTCATGCCCAAGGCCTTCGACCCCTGGCTGCACGATCCGCAGCGCACGATGCTGCTGACGCACAAGGACGGCCTGCAACTGAGCCCGAGCCTGTCCAGCGCCTACCGCAACCAGCGCGAGCACGATCCGATCGACATCGACCGCGCGCGCGAGATCGCCTCGATGGACGAGCCGATTCCCGTCGGCATCCTCTACCGCAACCCCGACGCGCCCTGCTACGAAGACCTGCGCCATGCCGGCCAGATGCGCTCACCCGCGTACATCCGCGCCGGACTGAACCGCGAGCTGGACAAGTACACCGTGTGGCCGGACGACGAGGCCCAGACCCAGCGCGCTGCCTGAAAGAGACGATGTGATGGACATGCAAGCCAAGCAGGACCCGCTGATCTTTCACCTCACCGGCAGGCGCCAGGGCAACGGCCTGAAGGCCATCGAGGGCCTGGACCTGCGCCCCGCCCTGCTCGCGCCGTACCGCGATCTCGCCGCTCTGCGCCACGACTTTCCGGTGGTGCTGGACCAGCGCATCGGCGGGCACGAGTTCGTGCGTTCGCTGTCGGGCGTGGTCGATGGCGTGCTGAAGGAGGTGGCGCCCCGCGGCATCGAGGGCGAGCGCCTGCGCCGGCACGCGCTGCAGCTCGAACATGAGATCCGCCGGGCGGTCGACGACGGCGCCAGCGGCACGCTGGCCGACCTGTGGGCCATGGCGGCCGCCAAGCTCGGCTCACGCGAAGGGGAGACGCTCGAGCAGGTGCTCGGCCACACCGGCGGCGCCCTGCGCACCGAGGGCGAGGTGCTCGGCTGCTCGCACGACATGCCGGCGCGTCTGATCAAGCACGCCTGGCACGCCGCGCAGCACGCCAAGGCGCGCCAGTTCAACGCCGATCTGAGCCGGCTGGTGCTGAAGCTGTCGGACATCCTGCGCGCGGCGTTCGCCCACTCGCAGGCCAGCCGCCAGCCGCATCACCTGAAAGAGTCCGTGGGCGGGCCGCACCAGGACCAGTTCGACTTTGCCGCGTTGTCTCGCATCGTCGGCAAGGGCGTGCCGCGCGACCAGCTGCCGCCGGCGCGGCACGGGCGGCTGGTGCATACGCTCGGCGTGCTCGAGTCGCAGCGCTTCTTCGCGCCGGCCGAAGCGGCCGACGACCACGCCTGTTTCGACTTCGTGTTCGACAACTGCGCGGCCGCCGCGCAGGCCTACCGCGAGCGCCTGGCCGAAGTGGCCGAACTGGTGAAGGCCATCTCGATCGCCGAACTCGAAGTGCAAGGACGCTACATCGAGGCCGAGCACGACCTGTTCTTCGAGGCCTTCGACGAGAACGCGCTCACCGCCGACGACCTGGCGCGCTTTCCGGACTACCTGGTGTGCATCCCTCCCGATCGCAACGACGCACCGGAGAACGCCAACCTGATGGAGATGCTGTCCTCGGGGCTGCCGGTAAAGGTGCTGGTGCAGACGTCCGATCTGCTCGAGGAAGCCTCGATCGGCACCGGCCGCTTCGCCTTCGGCGTGCGCAGTGCGCGCCTGGCGACGGCCGCGATGGGCCTGGGCGGCATGTTCGTGCTGCAGTCGCCGAGCGCCAACTTGTACGCGCTGCGCGCGCAGATCGGCCGCGGCCTGGCTTGCCGTGGCCCGGCGCTGTTCAGCGTTTTCGCCGGATCACCGCGTTCGGCCAGCCCCTTGCCGCCGTACCTGAGCGCCGCGGCCGCGATGCAGTCGCGCGCGTTCCCGGCCTTCAGCTACGACGCCGCCGCCGGCGGCAACTGGGCCGCCCGCTTCTCGCTCGAGAACAACCCGCAGCCCGACGACGACTGGTCGGTGGAAACGATGGCCTACTTCGACGCGGCGCTGCAGCGCGCCGAACAGCGGACGGCCTTCACCTTCGCCGACTTCGTGCTCTGCGACACGCGCTATGCCGCGCACTTCGCGCTGGTGCCGCCCGAGCGCTGGAACGCGGCGATGTTGCCGGTGGCCGATTGGCTCGCACTCGACGAAACCGCTGCCGCCAAGTGCGTGCCGTACCTGCTGGCCGTCGATGGCCAGGATGCGCTGCAACGTGTCATCGTCGATGCGAAGCTGATGCAGGCCACGCGGCGCTGCCAGTTGCTTTGGCGCCGCCTGCAGGAGCATGGTGGCGTGCACAATTCGCACGCCGAGCGCCTGCTGGCACGCGAGAAGGCCGCCTGGGCGGCCGAACGACCGGCTGCCGCCGCGGCGCCGGTGGCTGTGGAGGCGGCCGCTGCGGCGCCCGTGTCGGCTGCGCCGACCACCGCCACCGAGGCCGAACCGGCAGCACCGGCGCATTCGCGCGACGAAGCCTGGATCGACACCGCGCGCTGCCCGAGCTGCAACGAATGCCAGCTCATCAACGACCGCCTGTTCGGCTACGACGAGCGCAAACAGGCCTACATCAAGGATCTCGGCGCCGGCACCTACCGCCAGTTGGTCGAGGCTGCCGAAAGTTGCCAGGTCGCGATCATCCACCCCGGCAAGCCACGCGATGCGAACGAGCCCGGGCTGGAGGAATTGCTGGTTCGGGCCGAACCGTTCCGCTGATCTACAGTTGCCGACCGTGGCAACGTGGCGGGCGGCGCCAACGCCCCGCCATCGCGCTGCATCTCCACCCTTACCGGCCCGGCGTGGCCGCCGTGCCGCGCCCACCCTCCGATGGAACACATCCAGCTGACCCTCGTGCTGCTTCTGGTCACCGCCGTCGGCGGTGCCCTGGTGCGCTGGACACGCATCGGCCTGCCGATCTTCCTGGTCATCGTCGGCGCGGCCGCGTCGTGGTTGCCGGGGCTCGACCGCATCGATGTCGATCCGGACGTGTTCCTGCTGCTCTTCATTCCGCCGCTGCTGTTCGCCGACGCCCGGCTGTTGCCCCGGCGCGACCTGCTGCACGTGCTGCGCCCGGTGCTGTTGCTGGCGCTGGGGCTGGTGGTCCTCACCGTCGTGGCGGTCGGCTACTTCATCCACTGGCTGGTGCCGGCGATGCCGCTCGCGGTGGCGTTCACGCTCGGCGCGATCGTCACGCCGACCGACGCGGTGGCCACCGTCGCCACGACCGCGGGGCTGCCGCTGCCGCATCGCGTGTCGCACATCATCAATGCCGAGAGCCTGCTCAACGACGCCACAGGGCTGGTGGCGTTCAAGCTCGCGGTCGCCGCTGCCGCCGCGGCGGCGCACATCTCGAGCACCGAGATCGCCACCAATTTCGTCGTGCTGTCGGGCGGCGGCGTGGTCGTCGGCGTCGTCGTCGAGTGGCTCGGGCGGCGGCTGCGGGAACGCCTGATCGTGGTCGGCGTCGACGACCCGGTGCTGCAGACGCTGCTGACGATCCTGGTGCCGTATGCGGCCTATCTGGCCGCCGAGGCGCTGCATGTCTCCGGCGTGCTGGCCGTGGTGATCGCGGGGCTGTGGGCCGGCGGCAAGGAGGTCAAGGGCCTGTCGGTCGACGGGCGGCGCCATGCCCGCGAGGTCTGGCGCATGATCTCGTACCTCTTCAACGGCCTGGTGTTCGTGCTGCTGGGCCTGCAACTGCGCCACATGCTGGTGGCGGTCGGCCACTACGACGCCGCCTGGCTCGCGATGCTGGCGCTCGCGCTGTGGGCGCTGCTGATGGCGCTGCGGATCGGCTGGGTATGGGCCTCCGCGCATGTGCGGTTCCGCCTCCAGTGGGGCTGGGCGGGGCCGCGGACGGGCCCCGACACGCGCCGCATGTTCCTCATCGCGTGGGCGGCGGTGCGCGGCTCCGTCACGCTCGCGACCGCGCTGTCGGTGCCGCTGCTGACGCAGACGGGCGTACCTTTTCCCGAACGCGATCTGGTGGTGTTTCTCGCGGCCGCGACGATCATGCTGACACTGATGCTGAACGGCATCCCGCTGCCCTGGCTGATCCGCACGCTGCGAGCGCCCAGCGACGCGGCCGGCCTGCCGGAGGAGAACGCGGCGCGCGTGCAGATCGCGCGGGCCGGTATCGCAGCGATGCAGCCGGTGCTGGCGACGCTCACCGATCCCGACGAGCAGGCATTCGCGCGCCAGATGGTCCACCGCTACGAGGACAAGATTGCGCTGCGCGAGGGCGGCCCGAGCGTCGCCGCGGCACGCGCGGAGCAGATCTCCACCGCCCGGCACCTGCGCCTGGTGGCTATCGACGCCGAGCGCGAATGCCTGTATCGGCTGCACGCGCAGAACGCCATCAACGACGAGACCCTGCGCATCATCGAGGAGGAACTCGACGAACGCGAGATGCTCTCGTCGGCGAGCCCGCTGCGCGGCTAGGGCCTGTTCACAGGCCCTAGCGTATCGCTTCGCGCCGTCGCGCCTCGGCGACGAACTCCTCGAGTTCGGGATCCAGCGCATCGCGTGCGGTGACGATCCCCACCGCCCTGCCGTTCTCGACCACCGGCATGTGGCGCACGCCGTGCGCGTGCATCTGCTGCAACGCGTGACCGAAGGTGCGTTCGGGATCGACCGTCATCGGCGCGGGCGTCATCACGTCGCACAGCCGCGTGGTCAGCGGGTCACGCCCCGCTGCCATGACCCGGAACACGGCATCGCGCTCGGTGAAGATGCCGACCAGCACCGCGTCGTCGACGACGACGATGGCGCTGACACGCTGGCTGGCCATCAGGCATGCCGCGTCCTTCACCGTCGCCTGCGACGGCGCGGTGAGCAGCTGCTCACGCTTCATCACGTCCCCGATGCGCTGACCGTACATCGCACTCCCCCGCTGGAGTTCGAACGAGGCACGCTACACCGCGGGCGTACAACAAAATTGACCTCGCACAAAGAGGGTCGCGAAATCGATCTTGCGGCCGTTCGGCACCGGCAACGCCGCCTCCGCCCGTGCCGACCCGCGCCGTCGCCACTTGACCGCGCGCATGCCGGCGGCCGCTGAGCAGGCGTAGCTTGGCTCATGGGTTTGATCGGGGCCTTGACAATGCGATGGCTGGCGCACCTGCTCAGTCTGTTGATCGCTGCGTCGGCATCGGCCGCGCCGGCCGCCGACGCCCCCGCGACACTGGTCGCAGCGGACAGTCCGTTGATGGAAATCGAGCGCGCCGCCGACGCGTTCGTGCGCGCGGCGGCGCTGCCGGCCTGGGCCGATCCGCTGGCGCCCCCGCCGCTGCCTCCGCAGGCAAGCCGCCGGCCCGTGGTCGTGCGCTTGTGGGAAACCCAGTTGCATGTCGGGCCGGCGCCGACGCGGCTGACGAACCGGGCGGTGCAGGCCAACGACGCCAGCGCGCTCGCCGAGATCGGCCAGCTGGCGCTCGAATTCAATCCCCAGTTCGAGCAGCTGCTGCTGCACAAGGTGCTGATCCTGCGCGGTGGGCAAACCATCGACCACACCCGCAGCGCGGCCGTGCGCTTCCTGCAGCGCGAGGCCAAGCTCGAGGAGGGTGTCTACAGCGGTGTCATCACCGCGTCGATCGTGTTGCCCGGCGTGCGCCCCGGCGACACATTGCAGTGGGTGTATTCGATCGTCGGCGAAAACCCGACCCTCGGCACGCGCTACTCGCAGCGCGTGCCGTGGGAGCAGCCCTTTGCCATCGGCCTGCGCCGCGTCACGTTGGTGGCGCCGACCACGCAGCAGGTCCGTTGGCGCTGGTTCGGCGGCGCCGGCGGCGACGGGTTGCGCCCGACCGAGACCGTCGAGGCCGGTGTGCGACGCCTGCGCTTCGAGGCGAGCAATGTCGCCGCGGTCGCCTTCGAGCCGCTGATGCCGCCACACGCGCAGCCGCTGCGCGCGCTGCAGTTCAGCGAGTACGCAGACTGGAACGAGGTGGCGCGGTGGGCACTCGGGTTGTTCCCGATCAACGTGCGCCTGCCCGACGAGATGGCCGCGGTGATGGCCCGGCTTCGCTCGCTGTCCGATCGCGCAGGAACAGGCGTCGCAGGCGCTGCAATGGGTGCAGGCCGAGATCCGCCATTGGTCGATGGCCATGGGCGAGTGCGCGATGCGCCCGCAGTGGCCCGCGGTGGTGGTGCAGCGCGGCTACGGCGATTGCAAGGACAAGGCCTTGCTGCTGACGAGCATGCTGCGCGCGTTGGGCATCGACGCGCGGCCGACGCTGGTGTCGTTGGCCACCCACGACGGCCCGGCGTCGATGCTGCCGGCACCCGAGGTCTTCGACCACGTGGTCGTGCAGGCCCGTCTGGCCGGACGCGAGTACTACCTCGACCCGACGCGTCATGGGCAGGCCGGCCTGCTGTCGCGGATGGGCCAACGCCTCGAAGGGGCCGCGGTGCTGCCGGTCGACGCCGACACGCAGGCGCTGGCGGTGGTGCGTTCGCCGAACCGCGCGGAGATCTTTCGCAGCCAGATGCACGAGCGCATGAGCCTCACGCAGTTCGGCGCCGAGGGCCGCCTCGATGTCGAGATCCAGTGGTTCGGCATCAACGCCGAGAACTTGCGCCTGTCGTTGCTGCGCATGGATGCCACCGAGTTGCGGCGCTTCGTCGCTGCCGGCTACCTGCAGCAATACGCGGGCAGCCGACTGCTCGGCGAGCCCGACGTGAGCGACGATCGCCGCCTCAATCAACTGACGATCAGCGCCAGCTTTGCCGTGCCGCGGCTGGCGCGCGCGTCCGGCGAACAGTGGGGTATTCCGTTCGCCCCGGGCCTGGGCGACGCCATCGTGCTGCCGTCGCGGCTGTCGCGGCGGTTCCCGCTGGTGGTGCCGTCTTTCCCGGTCACCTACCACTACCAGGTCGACATGACCTGGCCCGACGGCGCGACGCTCGCCGAGGGGCCCGCGTCGCAGCGCCTGGAGACGCCGCACTTCCGGCTGCTGTCGACGCGCAGCGTTCGCGGCAACAGCGAAAGCCGCACGATCGAGTTCGCGGCCAAGGTCGGCGAGGTGCCGCCCGTCGAGGTGCCGGGCCTGGCCGAAGACCTGGGCCGGCTGGCACGCCAGATCGGCGGCGTGATGCTGGCAACCGGCCAGGGCCCACCGCAGCCGGCGACGCCGCTCGAGCCGGCACGGGCCGAGTAACGCCCCGTCAGCCGCCCGCGAACCGCCCTGCCGGCCCGAGCGTCATCCGGCTCGTGCGCCGGTGCCGGCACGGGTGCGGCCCCTCCCAGGCGCCTTGCGCGCGGGCGCCTTGGCCGCGGCCCGCTGCTTGCGTGCCGGCGCTGCGGCGCCGGCCTGCCGAGGCAGCACCTCGCGCAGCAGCGCCTCGCAATCGGCTTGGGACATCGCGCGCGGCACCGGGTAGTTGGTATCGGCCTCCCAGCACGCGGCCTTGGCCAGCGCCGGAATGTCGGGCTCGCGCAACGCGGCGAGCTCGCGCGGGATCGCCATCGCGCGGTTCATCGCAGCGACGGAATCGATGAACTTCTGCGCCCGCCGGGCCTCGGGTTCGCTGGCGCGGGCGACGCCGGCGCGCACCGCGAGCGCGGCCAGTTTGGCTTGGCTGGCAGCGCTGCAGAAGCGCAGCACCGGCACCAGCATGATCGCGTTGGCCAGGCCATGCGGGGTGTGGTACAGACCGCCCAGCTGGTGCGCGATGGCGTGCACGTTGCCGACGCTGGCGCGTGTGAAGGCCAGGCCGGCGTAGGTCGAGGCCAGCGCCATCTTCTCGCGCGCGGCCAGGTCCTGGCCATCGGCGTAGGCGACGGGCAGGTTCTGGTAGATCAGGCCCACCGCCGACAGCGCCATGCGGTCGCTGAACGCGGTACCCCAGTGGCCGAGGTAGGCCTCGACGGCGTGGGTCAGTGCGTCCATGCCGGTGGCCGCGGTGATGTGCGGCGGCAGGCCGGTCATCAGGCTGGGGTCGAGCGCGGCGATGCGCGGCACGATGCGGGTGTCGGCGATGACCAGCTTCCGGTGGTGCGCCGGGTCGGAAATCACCGCCACGATGGTGACTTCGGAGCCCGTTCCCGCGGTGGTCGGCACGGCATAGATCGGCGGTGGTGCATGCCGGCCGCTGAAGTAGCCGACCAGCTCGCGCGGATGCTTGTGGTTGGCGACGGCCAGGCCGATCGCCTTGGCCGCATCCATCACCGAGCCACCACCGAAGGCGACGATGGCATCACAGCCTGCGCTCCGGTACCGCTCGATGCCCTGCTCGACGACCGGGATCGGTGCATCCGGCGTCACGGCGTCGAACACCACCCAGGCGGTGCCACTGGCCGCGAGCGCGTCGGTCAGCCCCGCGGTCAAGCCCAGTTGCGCAATCACGGCATCGGTGACGAGCAGCACCTTGGCGTGGCCGAAGCCGCCGATCGTCTGGCCCAACCGCACGCTGGCACCCGGGCCGACCAGCATCGTCGGCTGCGGGATCGGCATCAGCCGCGTCACGATCCCGGCCGCGCGCTTCAAGCCGGGCAGCGCTGCCGAGCGCGCCATGTCGCCGATCAAGTTCGCAAACACGATGTTCCTCCATCATTGCCTGACGCCACTTTGCCGCAGGTTCAGCATGAAGACCGTGATCAGCATCAGCCTGGGATCGAAGAGCCAGGATTTCGAGTTCACCACCCCCTTCCTCGGCCAGAAGCTGCACGTCCAGCGCCTGGGCACCGACGGCAACGTCGCCCGTGCCACCAAGCTGCTGCGGCATTGGGAGAAGCATGCCGATGCGATCGGCCTGGGGGTCGTGAAGGACAGCTACCGCATCGGCGCGCAGCGCCTGATCGACGCCGACACGGCGCGGCTGCAAGGGGTCGTCACGCGGATACCGGTCACCACCGGGGCGCGGCTGTCGGACATCTTCCTCGAGTGGGCGGTGCGCCACACGCAGACCGAACTCGGCCACTACTTCGACAACGCCAACGTGCTGTTCTTCTCCGGCATGTCGAACTACAAGCTGGCGATGTCGATGTCCGAGTACACCGGCAACCTGCTGTTCGCCGACCCGCTGCTGCAGTTGGGCGTGCCCAAGCTGCTGACCTCGCTCGACGCGCTGGGCCTGTACGCCAGCGGCGCGCACTACGTGTCGGACTGGACGCCGCCGCGCGTGATCCCGGCAGCGCTGCTGAAGCGGTGGACACGCTTCGTGCTGGGCAAGGCGATGCACAAGGTCACCATGGTGGTGGCACCGGTGCACGAGTTGGACGACTTCGACCTCGAAGCGCTGGCGGGCAAGACGATCATCACCAGCAACGTCAACGACGAACGCCTCGCGCGCTTCAAGGACAAGGGCGTGAACATGGTGGTCGACGCCTCGCCGGTGCTGGCCGGCCACGTGCTCGGCCCCGAGATGCTCGACGCGATGATCATCGCGGCCACCGGCAAGGCGCCGGACGACATCCTCGAGGACGACATCCTCGAGATCATCACCGGGCTGCAGATGGCGCCCCGCATCCTCTACCCGAACGGCTTCAGGCGCGTCAACCGCTTCGCCTTCGTGATCCACCCGTTGTCGCAGGAGTACTTCAAGATCGTCAAGCCGATCGAACTGCTGTCGCGCATGTCGCCGCCGCTGCTGATGGACTCGCTGGAAAAGGTCATGGCCTACGCGCCGCCGTTCGTCTACTCCAAGGTCGAGGGCATCAAGTCGCCGACCGGCGTCGAGGCCGAAGGCTGGCTGATCTCGGTCGGCGGCACGCCCAAGGAGATCATGGGCCGCAGCCCGGAGTTCACCTACCGCCGCCTGCTCGCCGCGGCCGACATGGCCAAGCGACTGGGGGCGCAGATCATGGGCCTGGGCGCCTTCACCAAGGTGGTCGGCGATGCCGGGGCCACGGTGGCCAAGCGCGCGTCGCTGCCGATCACCACCGGCAACAGCTACAGCGCCTCGGGCGCGCTGTGGGCGGCGCACGACGCGCTGCTGCGCATGAGGCTGCTGCCGCCGCCCAACGGCAAGGAGCGGGTCAAGTTCAAGGCCATGGTGGTCGGTGCCACCGGCGCGATCGGCGCCGCCTGCTCGCGGCTGCTGGTGCGCGCCGCCGAGGAAGTCACCCTGGTCTCGCCCGAGACCGCCAAGCTGCTGGCGCTGAAGGAATCGATCCTGCAGCAGACGCCCGACGCGAAGGTGGTGCTGTCGGCGCGGGCCGACACGCACATCGCCGAGATGGACATGATCGTCACCGCCACCTCCGGTGCGGGCAAGAAGGTGCTCGACATCATGAAGGTCAAGCCCGGCTGCGTCATCACCGATGTGGCGCGACCGCTCGACCTGCCGCCCGAGGAGGTGGCCAAGCGGCCCGACGTGCTGGTGATCGAATCGGGCGAGATCCAGCTGCCGGGCGAGGTGCGGATGAAGAACATCGGCCTGCCGAAGAACGTGGCCTACGCCTGCCTGGCCGAGACCATCGTGCTGGCGCTCGAAGGTCGCTTCGAGAACTTCACCGTCGGCCGCGCCATCGAATGGGAGAAGGTGCGCGAGATCTACCGGCTCGGCCTCAAGCACGGCATGAAGCTGGCCGCGATCTCCGGCGTCAACGGCGTGTTCAGCGACGAGGACATCGAGCGCGTGCGCGAACTGGCATTGGCAGCGCGCGCCAGACGGACCGCGTCGCACCGCAAGGTTCGCCGCGCGCCGGTGAAGTCAGTGGCGGCGAAGAAGGTTCGGTCGTCGACGCGGGCGGGCGCCGCCTGACCTCGAGCAGGTTGGATCAACGCCCTTCGCCTTGGTGTGGGTTGTCGTTGTCGGCTGACTGCGTTGCGCTGGCCCGGCAAGCACGCATCAAACAGCGGAGAGTCAAGCCCCCGCCCCCATCAGCGCCAGCAGCACGCCGCCGGCGACGACGCTGGCGACCTGACCGGCGGCGTTGGCGCCCATCGCGTGCATCAGCAGGAAGTTCTCGAAATCCTCCTCCTGCGCGACCTTCTGCACCACGCGCGCGGCCATCGGGAAGGCGCTGATGCCGGCCGCACCGACCAGCGGGTTGACCTTGCCGCCGCTCGCCACGTTGAGCAGCTTGGCAAACAGCACGCCGGCGATGCCGTCGACCGCGAACGCGACGATGCCGAGCACCAGGATCGCCAGCGTGCTCGGTTTGAGGAACTCGGCACCGACCATCGTCGAGCCGATCGCCAGGCCGAGGAACAGCGTCACGGTGTTGGCGATCTCCTGCGCCGAGGCCTGCGTCAGGCGTTCGACGACGCCCGATTCCTTCATCAGGTTGCCGAGCATCAGCATGCCGATCAGCGGCGTGGCGAACGGCACCAGCGTGCCGACCAGCACCGTGACGACGATCGGGAACAGGATCCGCGTGCGCCGGCTGATGATGCGCTGGCTGTACGGCATGCGGATGCGCCGCTCGCTTTGCGTCGTCAGCAACCGCATGATCGGCGGCAGCAGGATCGGCACCAGCGACATGTAGCTGTACGCCGCCACCGTGATCGGGCCCAGCAGGTGCGGCGCGAGCAGGCCGCTGACGTAGATCGAGGTCGGCCCGTCGATGGCGCCGATGATGCCGATGGACGCCGCCTCGGGGCGCGTGAAACCCAGCGCGAGCGCCAGCAACAGCGTCAGGAAGATGCCGAACTGGCCGGCCGCGCCGAGCAGCACCAGGCGCGGGTTCTCGAGCAGCGGCCCGAAATCGGTCAGCGCACCGATGCCGATGAAGATCAGCAGCGGAAAGAGTTCGTTGCGGATGCCCATGTCGTAGAGCACGCGCAGCATGCCGTCCTCGGCGATCAGCGGCGACAGCGGCAGGTTGGCGAGCAGGCAGCCGGCGCCGATCGGCAGCAGCAGCAAGGGCTCGTAGCGCCTGACGATGCCCAGGTACAGCAGCACCCCGGCCACGCCGATCATCACCAGCGACTGCGGCGTGACGTGCGTGAGGCCCTGCAGCAGCAGGCCGAGCGTGTCCGGCGTCGCCATCTCAGCGGCTCCACCGCGCTATGCACGCTGTGCGACGCACGGCGCCTGCTGGCCATGTGTCTTGCGGACTGCGTTGCCTTGCCGGGTCCCGGCCCGGCGGCCGGGTAACTTTCATTTGGGGGGCCAAATGAAAGTTACCCGCCCGCCGGGGCGGGACCCGGCAAGGCCGGTGGCCAGCCACATCAACATGAGACGACCCGCCAGCAATGGCCTGCACCGGCCAACGCACAGGCCCGCTGCGAGGACATGCCCGGCGATCAGTGCAGCACCGCTGCATCTCAGCCCTCGGTGAAGCGCACGAGCGCGTCGCCGTGGCCCACCGCCTGCCCGGGCGTGACACAGACCTCGGCGATGGTGCCGGCGCGCGAGGCGCCGATGAGGTTGTGCATCTTCATTGCCTCCAATACGGCGATCTGCTGGCCGCGCTCGACGTGGTCGCCGGCCTTGACGTGGACCTCCAGGATCACCCCCGGCATCGGCGCGCTCAAGGTCGATGGCCCGGCACCGCCGGCCGCCCGCTTCGGGGGCAGCGCCAGCGTGGCTGCCGGGCGCGCTGGCGCACTCGCGGTGCGGGCGGGTTCGTAGCCCGGCGTGATCGTCGCCTCCGGCAGGTCCTCGTCGCCCGACAGCGTGACGTCGAAGGTCTCGCCGTCGACGATGACCTCGAAGCGGTCGGCGCTGTGCTCCTGCACGTCGATCACGAATTCGCGGCCGCGCAGGCCGACGGTATAACGCCGCATCAGTTGCTCCTGCGTTGCCAGGAACGGCTCTGTCGCGTGCGCCCGGCGGCCACCCAGCGCGAGGCATAGAGCAGGCTGCCGGGCCAGTAGCTGCGCATCACGGGGGCGGCCTCGCGACGCCGGATCGCGCGGTGGGCCAGCGTGGCGACGACGATCGCGGCCAGCCGTTCCTTGTCGAGGCCCGGCGCGGCCGGCGGCTCGCTTGCCGCGACCGCCGTGTCGGCCGCGGGCGCCTCCGGCCCGCCGTCCAGGCGCTGGACGATCGTCAGCAGACCCCACAGCGCCGCGAGCAACGCAAACACCAAGCCCATGCCGAGGCCGGTGATCTGCAGTCCCCAGAGCAGATCCGTCATGGCTCAGGTGGGCGACAGCCCGTGCTTCTTCGGCGGGTTCTGCTGCACCTTGGTACGCAGTACCTCGAGCGCGCGCGCCAGGCGCGGCCGCGTCTCGCGCGGCTCGATCACTTCGTCGATCTGGCCGACGTCGGCGGCGCGATACGGATTGAAGAAGCGATCGCGGTACTCGGCCACCAGTTCGCGTTCACGCGCCGCCGGATCGCTGGCCTGGCTCACCTCGTCGCGGTAGAGCACGCTGACCGCCGGCTCGGCCCCCATCACCGCGATCTGCGCCGTCGGCCAGGCGAACGCGAGATCGGTGCGCATCTGCTTGGAGCCCATCGCGACGTAGGCGCCGCCCATCGCCTTGCGCGTGACGATCGAGATCTTCGGCACGGTGGCCTCGCAGTAGGCGTAGATGATCTTCGCGCCGTGGCGAATGACACCGCCGTACTCCTGGTCGGTGCCCGGCAGGAATCCGGGGCAGTCGACGAACGTCACCAACGGGATGTTGAAGGCGTCGCAGGTGCGGATGAAGCGCGCGATCTTGTCGCTCGCGTCGATGTTGAGCGCGCCCGACATGAACGCCGGCTGGTTGGCCACGATGCCGACGCTGTAACCGTCCAGGCGCGCGAACCCGACCACGGCATTGGCGGCGAAGGCGGGCTGGATCTCGAGGAAGCTGTCGTGGTCGAAGATCGCGGCGATGGCGTCGCGCATGTCGTAGGGCTGGTTCTCGTCGTTCGGGATCAGCGCATTGAGCGCCTCGTCCATGCGGTGCAGCGGATCGTCCGGCGTGACCTGCGGCGGATCTTCGTGGTTGTTCTGCGGCAGGTAGCCGAGCAACCGCTTGGTCAGCGCCAGGCTGGCAACCTCGGTTTCAGCCGAGAGATGGGCCACGCCGCTGCGGGCGGTGTGCACGTCGGCGCCGCCCAACATCTGCGCGGTGACCTGCTCGCCGGTCACGGCCTTGATCACGTCGGGACCGGTGAGGAACATGAAGCTGCCGTCGGCCATGATCACGAAGTCGGTCAGTGCGGGCGAATACACCGCGCCACCGGCGCACGGCCCGAGGATCACCGAGATCTGCGGGATCACGCCCGAGGCCATCACGTTGCGCACGAAGACCTCGCCGTACGCGGCCAGGCTGCGCACGCCTTCCTGGATGCGTGCACCACCGGAGTCGTTCAGCCCGATCAACGGGATGCCGCTTTGGAGCGCGAGGTCCTGAATGCGGCTGATCTTCTGTGCCTGCACTTCGGAGAACGAGCCACCGAGCACGGTGAAGTCCTGGGCGAAGACCGCCACGCGGCGACCGCTGATCTTGCCGAAGCCGGTGACGATGCCGTCGCCCGGGAAGCGCTGCCGGTCGAGACCGAAGGCGTTGACCTGATGCGTGGCCAGCGCGCCGAACTCCTGGAACGAGCCGTCGTCGAGCAGCAGCGCCAGCCGCTCGCGCGCGGTGAACTTGCCCCGTGCGTGCTGCTGCTCGATGCGCTTGACGCCGCCGCCGAGCACGGCGCGGCTGCGCATCTCGCGCAGCACCTGCAAGTGATCGTTGGTCTTGCCGACCATCGCAGTGCCCTGCGGTGCGACGATCAGCGCGCAGTCACCACGGGGGGCGTCACGCCCAGCCCATCGCGACCATCTTGCGCCGCACGAAGGCGAGCTGCGTCTGCAGCGGCAGCTGCTTCGGGCAGACATCGTGGCAGCCGAGCAGCGACATGCAGCCGAACACGCCGTCGTCGTCACCGACGAGTTCGTAGAAGTCCGCGTCGCTGCGGTTGTCGCGCGGATCGAGCCGGAAGCGCGCGATCTTGTTCAGGCCGACGGCGCCGACGAAATCCTCGCGCATGCGCGCCGTGCCGCAGGCCGCGACACAGCAACCGCATTCGATGCAGCGATCGAGCTCGTAGATCTTCTCGGCCAGTTCCGGCTCCATGCGCGCTTCGAGCCGCGTCAGGTCGACCTGGGCTTCCTGCTCGTGGACCCACGTCTGCAGCCGCTCGCTCATGCCGCGCATCCACTTGCCGGTGTTGACCGAGAGGTCGCCGATCAGCTCGAACACCGGCAGCGGCGCCAGCGTGAAGGTGTCGCCGAGGTTCTGCGTCAGCGTGCGGCAGGCCAGCGCCGGCCGGCCGTCGACGAGCATCGCGCAACTGCCGCAGATGCCGGCGCGGCAGACGAAGTCGAACTGCAGCGACGGATCGAGCTTCTCGCGGATTTCGCTGAGCGCGATGAACAGCGTCATGCCGGCGGCATCGTCGAGCTCGTAGGTCTGCCAGTGCGGCGCCACCTCGGGCTGCGCGGGGATCGAAGCGCAGCACGCGGATCTTCAGCCGGCGCGCCGCCGCGCCCGACGCCGCCGAGCTGTCCGTGAGCGCCGTCTTGAGCGGATGGATGGGGATGATCATTTGAAGGGCTCGTCGATGCGTTCGTTGCGCCCGCGCAGCGCAGCGGGCAGCAGCTCGTCGTAGGGCATCAGGGCCTGCTGCACCGCAAACCGCGGGGCCTCGGCCAGGCGCTCGCGCAAGGCGGCCACTTCGGCGGCACGCGCCGGCGTGTCCGGGTGGTCGACGTAGTCCTTGGCACCGTAGCCGCGCCAGCCGGGCGGCAGTTCCATCGCCCTCACGTCGAGCGGCTCGTAGGCCAGTGTCGGCAGCGTGTCGGCGTCGCCCTTCCAGGTGGCCAGCGTGCGCTTGAGCCATTGCGCATCGTCGCGGCGCGGGAAATCCTCGCGGAAGTGCGCACCGCGACTCTCGGTGCGCTGCGCCGCGCCATAAGCCACGCACAGCGCGAGCTTGAGCATCTTCTGCACGCGGTAGGCGGTGACGAGTTCGGGGTTGGCGCCGGCCCCCTTGTGTTTCAGGCCGATGCGGCGGCTGCGCTCCAGCAGGGCCTGCAATTCGGCGACTGCGGCCGCGAGATCGGCGCCGGTGCGGAAGATGCCGACCTTGGCGGTCATGATCTCCTGCATCGCCACGCGCAGCGCCGAAGCGTCCTCGCCGCCGCCGCCCGACACCAGGCGGTCGAGCTTGGCCTGCTCGGCGGCGACGAACTCGCGCACCAGGCCGGTCGGGATGCGCGCGTCGTTGTCGGCCTTGTCGCAGAAGTCGGCCACGAAGTCGCCGACGATCATGCCGGCCACCACCGTCTCGGCCACCGAGTTGCCGCCCAGCCGGTTGAAGCCGTGCATGTCCCAGCACGCGGCTTCGCCGGCGGCGAACAGGCCTTTCAGCGTCGGGCTCTCGCCGGTGTGGTTGGTGCGCACGCCGCCCATCGTGTAGTGCTGCGCCGGGCGCACCGCGATCATCTTCTCGACCGGATCGATGCCGAGGAAGGACTCGCAGATCTCCTTCACCTCGCGCAGGTTCTTCTCGATGTGCGCGCGCCCGAGTTGCGTGATGTCGAGCCACAGGTGGTCGCCGAAGCGCGAAGGCACGCCCTTGCCCTTGCGGATATGGGTTTCCATGCGCCGCGACACCACGTCTCGCGAAGCGAGCTCCTTCTTCTCGGGCTCGTAGTCGGGCATGAAGCGGTGGCCGTCGACGTCCTTCAACAGGCCGCCGTCGCCGCGGCAACCTTCGGTCACCAGGATGCCGGCCGGGAAGATGCCGGTCGGGTGGAACTGCACCGCCTCCATGTTGCCGAGCGTGGCGATGCCGGTCTCCAGCGCGATCGCGGTGCCGATGCCCTCGCAGATGACGGCGTTGGTGGTCACGCGGTACAGGCGTCCGGCGCCGCCGCTGGCGATCACGGTGGCCTTGGCGACGTAGGCGCTGAGTTCGCCGGTGATCAGGTTGCGCACCACGGCGCCGTAGCAGCGGCCGCCCTCGTGGATCAGCGCGATGGCCTCCATGCGCTCGTGCACCGGGATCGACTCGGCGATCGCGCGGTCGCTGACGGCGAACAACATCGCGTGGCCGGTGCCGTCGGAGACGTAGCAGGTGCGCCACTTCTTGGTGCCGCCGAAGTCGCGCTGCGCGACCAGGCCATGCGCCTCGTCGCGCTCGGTCAGCGTGACCTTCTGGCCGTTGATGATGACCTCGCGGTCGCCGCGGGAAACGCGGCTCCACGGCACGCCCCAGGCGGCGAGTTCGCGCACCGCCTTCGGCGCGGTGTTGACGAACATGCGCACCACGCGCTGGTCGGCGCCCCAGTCGCTGCCGCGCACGGTGTCCTCGAAGTGCACGTCCTCGTTGTCGCCCTGCCCCTTGATGACGTTGCCGAGCGAGGCCTGCATGCCGCCCTGCGCCGCCGCCGAGTGCGAGCGCTTGGGCGGCACCAGCGACAGGATCACGGCGTCGTGGCCGCGCCGCTTGGCACCGATCGCCACGCGCAGCCCGGCCAGGCCGCCGCCGATCACGAGCACGTCGGTGTAGATGATCTTCATCGCCGTGCCCTCATTTCACTGCCGGCACGGCCGACTGCAGCCACGTCGGCACATACGGCTGCCCGTAGTTCGGCGCATGCTCGATGCCGATCTTGATGTAGGCCGCCAGCGTGGCCAGCCCGAGCACCAGGAAGAACGCCGTCAAGGCCCACTTCAGCGTCTTCAGGCGGCGGCGGGTGGCGTTCGGATCGGCGCCGGCGAACCAGCCCCACTTCACCGCCAGCCGGTACAGGCCGATGCCGCCGTGCAACTCCACCGCGAACAGCAGCACCAGGTACAGCGGCCAGAAATGGTCGCTCCAGACGCGGTCGGCGCTTTCGAACGGGCCGATGCGCTCGGGCCGCGTCAGCATGATGTAGAGGTGGATCGAAGCCAGGAAGAACAGCGCAAAACCGGTCACCACCTGCCACCACCAGAGCGTGGTATCGCCGTGCTTCATCGTGTTGGCGTGGTCGCGGAAGGCACGGTACTGGCCATAGTCGATGGGAAACTTGCGTACCGCCAGCAAGGCGTGCGTGACGACCAGCGCGAAGATACCGGCGACGACGATCGACACCACCCACGGGAACGAGCGGCCGAAGATGAAGTAGCCCTCGAAGAACTTGGTCACCGTCCACATGGCGTCGCGGCCGAGCAGGATCGACGAGACGAAGAACATGTGACCCCACATGAACAGCGCCAGGATCAGCCCGCTGACACTTTGCAGCCAGTCGAGCCGTGCGGGCCAGCGGCTCTTGCGCACGGCGCGCGGCGCACCCACGGCGGCAATGGGCAGATCCTGATTCAAGGGGGTATCTCCTCCCGCGATTGCTGTTGTGGCTTCTCGACTCGGATTGCGCGATGGTGCGCGCAGGCGGCGAATTCCATTTGCGCTAAGTCAAGACTCGGGCCGGCCGACCGGGCGCAGCATTCGCTGCAATGTCTGCCCAATGGAGAGACTCGATGGACCACCGACCCGATCCGGCCCGCCGCGCACACGTGCCCGCGTGGTTTCCGCGCGGCGTGGCGCTGCTGCACGACCCGACGCTCAACAAGGGCACCGCCTTCACCGACGTCGAGCGCGA
The DNA here is from genome assembly GCA_963840805.1 of uncultured beta proteobacterium. Lineage (GTDB taxonomy): Bacteria > Pseudomonadota > Gammaproteobacteria > Burkholderiales > Burkholderiaceae_C > CADEEN01. The sequence goes on from CAWJAJ010000011.1 coordinate 165,526, forward strand.
CGCGCTCGGCCTGAACGGTCTGCTGCCGCCGCACGTGTGCAGCCAGGACGAACAGGTCGCACGCGTGCTGGAAAACTTCCACCGCCTGCCCAGCGCCCTGGAAAAGTACATCTTCATGACGTCGCTGCACGACCGCAACGAGGCGCTGTTCTTCCGCATCGTGACCGATTGCCCCGACGAGATGATGCCGATCATCTACACGCCGACCGTCGGGCTGGCGTGCCAGAAGTTCGGCCACATCTTCCAGCGGCCGCGCGGTCTGTTCGTCACGGCACGCGACCGCGGCCACGTGCGCAACATCCTGCGCAACTGGCCGTACCGCGACGTGGCGATGATCGTCGTCACCGACGGCGAGCGCATCCTCGGGCTCGGCGACCTCGGCTCGAGCGGCATGGGCATCCCGGTGGGCAAGCTGTCGCTGTACACCGCCTGCGCCGGCGTGCCGCCGACGCAGTGCCTGCCGGTGATGCTGGATGTCGGCACCAACAACCTGGCGCTGCGCGACGACCCGCTCTACCTCGGCCTGGCCCAGCCCAGGTTGACCGGCCCGGCCTACGACGATCTCGTCGACGAATTCATCACCGCCGCGCGCGAGGTGTTCCCGGGCGTCGTGATCCAGTTCGAGGACTTCGCCAACCACAATGCGTTCCGCCTGCTGCACCGGTACCGCGACCGCATCTGCACCTTCAACGACGACATCCAGGGCACCGCCGCGGTGGGCTTGGCGGGCCTGCTCTCGGCGCTGCGCGTCACCGGCGGCACCCTCGATGGGCAGCGGCTGCTGTTCCTGGGTGCCGGCGAAGCCGCCACCGGCATCGCCGACCTGGCGGTGGCGGCAATGGTCGAGGCCGGCGCCGATCCGGCGCAGGCACGGCAGCGTTGCTGGCTGTTCGACTCCAAAGGCCTGGTGGTGGCCGGGCGCACCGAGCTGGCCGAGCACAAGCGCCCATACGCCCACGCGCACGCGCCACAGGCGGACTTCCTCGCCGCGATCCAGGCCCTCGAGCCGACGGCCCTGATCGGCGTGTCTGCAACGGCTGGGACCTTCACGAAGGCGGTGATCGGCGAGATGGCGCGCCTGAACGCACGGCCGATCGTGTTCGCGCTGTCCAACCCGACCTCCAAATCGGAGTGCACTGCGCGGCAGGCCTATGAGTGGAGCGATGGCCGTGCGCTGTTCGCGTGCGGTAGCCCGTTCGATCCGGTGACGCTGGCCGGGCAGACTCACGTGCCGCGCCAGGGCAACAACTCCTACATCTTCCCGGGCGTCGGGCTGGGCGCGATCTCGGTGCGGGCGCAGCGCATCACCGACGCGATGTTCCTGGCTGCAGCACGCGCGCTGGCGCAACAGGTGACCGCGCAGGACCTGGCCCAAGGCAGCCTTTACCCGCCGCTGGCGCAGGTGCGCGAGGTCTCGGCCCACATCGCCGCGGCGGTCGCGACAGTGGCGTTCGACGAAGGGCACGCCGCCATCGGCCGGCCCGACGACCTGCTGGCGCATGTGAAGTCCTGCATGTACGAACCGAGTTATTCGACCTACGTCTGATACGCGGTCGAGACGGGCCGAGAGCGACCCGCGGCCACGCGCCGGAAGTCAGTCGCGTCCGATCGCCGCAGCCAGCCGGGGCCACAGCGGCGCTGGCAGGTCGTGGCCCATGCCCTCGATGATCTCGAGCGTGGCGCCGGCGATCTTGGCCTGCAGGTCATGCGCGGCGGCCACCGGCACCAGCGGATCGTCGGCGCCGTGCACGATGTGTGTCGGTGCGCGGATCCGCGACAACAGCGGCGAGCGGTCACCGTCCGCGACGACGGCGACCACCTGGCGCGCGACGCCGTGCGGCCGCCAGGCCCGCCGCACCGAGGCGGCCATGCGCGCGCGAAAGGCCTCCCGTTCGGGGCGATAGGCGGGGCTGCCGATGACCGCGAACAGGTGCTCGAGGCGTTCGACCTCGGCGTCGACGTCGAGCGGCCCGCGGCGGCGTCGATCGAGCAGTTCCATGCGAACCCGCGCGCTCGGCTGCGGCAGGTGGCGGGCGCCCGAGGTCGTCATCAGCAGCGTCAGCCGCGTGATCCGGTCGGGCCGCTGCGCCGCCATGTGCTGGGCGATCATGCCGCCCATCGATGCACCGCAGACGTGCGCCTTGTCGATGCCCAAGGCGTCGAGCACGCCGAACGCGTCGCCGGCCATGTCACCCAGCGTGTAGGGCGCGTGCACCGGCAGGTGCAACAGGTAGCGCAGCGTGGCCCAGGCCAGGTTGGGCGCGCCGGCGGATTCGAACCCCTGCGACAGGCCGACGTCACGGTTGTCCATGCGGATGACGCGGTGGCCGCGCGCCACCAGCATCTGCACCAGTTCCTCGGGCCAGGCAGTCAGCTGCATGCCCAGCCCCATCAGCAGCAACACGACCGGGCCCCCGGGCGGGCCCTGGTCGTCGACCTCGATGGCCAGGCCGTTGGCAGGCAGTTGCATCCTTGCGCGGGCCGAACGCGATCAGCGCTTGCGCGTGGTGGCCTTGCTGACGCTCGCCACGGCGCTGCCGAACGCGCGGCCGAGCGCCCGCTTGGCCACCGCCGGGACGACCTGCGCCGCCACGTTCCCCGCCAGCTGGCTGGCCCGCCGGTTGACGTTGCGCGCCGCGCGTGTGACGGGACGCGGCAGCAGGTCGGCGGCGCTGTCGAACGCCGCGCCCGCGGCGCGGCCGAGCGCCTTGCCGGCCTGCAGCGCAGCGCCCTGCGCCACCTGGGCGGCGGTGGCCGGGCGCTCGTCGGCGTCGGCTTCGTCGATCGGCAACGCACGCAAGTCGTCGAGCGCGACGCGGATCGCATCGGCCAGTTCGCGCACCTCCGGCATCGCCTGGGCATCGGCCATCAACCCGAAATCGAGCGACTGGTCGTAACTCTGCACCGTGATGTTCAGCGCCACGCCGTGCACGACGATCGAGCACGGGTAGTTGGTCAGCATGCGCGCGCCCGCCAGGTACAGCGGCATCGCCGGGCCCGGCACGTTCGAGATGACGACGTTGGCCACCGGCGGCAACTTGTCGGCCACCTTGGCACGTTGGTAGAGCGTCGTTGCCGCTTCCATCAGCCAGGGCACGCCGAGCGACGGAAAGTCGGTCGGAACGATGTTCCTGACGCCCGCCAGCGTGGCCTTCATCGACTTGGTTGCCGCCTTGATATGGGCCAGCCGCCGCGCCGGGTCGGCCAGGTTGGTGCCCAGGCTGATCAGCGTCATCGAAGCCTGGTTGTCGGCGCGGGTGTCGCCCGCGTCGCGCAACGACACCGGCACTGCCGCGACCATCGACTTGCGCGGCAACGGCCCGTGTTTGCCGAAGTGGCGCCGCAGCGCGGTGCTGCACAGCATCAGCACCATGTCGTTGAGCGTGGCGCCGTGCAGTTGGCCGAGCGCCCGCAGTTCGTGCAGCGGCAACGTCACCGTGGCGAAGGCGCGGCCCTCGGTCACCGAGGCGTTGAGCCGCGTGCGCGGCGCCAGGCCGAGGCTGCCGCTGCGCTTCTTGCCGGTCACGATCTCGCTGCGCGCCGCCACCTGCGTGACCGCCGAGGACAAGGTGCTGACGGTGCCCGGCAGGGCGCGGATCAGCTGCGTGAGCTGCTGCACCTCGCTGCCGATGGCGCCGGAGATCATCTCCACCAGGCCGAGCTCGAAGCGCTTGATGCGGCCCGAAATGCGGGCCTCGATCGCGCGCGGCGTGGCGCTCGCGTCGAGCAGCGCATTGGCCAGCGCCACCGCCGCCTGGCCGTCGACCGCGGCGTGATGCAGCTGGGTGTAGAGCGCCACCCGCTTGCGGCCGCCCTCGCCCGGCGTCAGGCCTTCGATGACATGGAACTTCCACAGCGGCCTGGTCGCGATCGAGGCGCTGCGCATGCAGCCGGGCCACCAGCGCCTCGAGCTGCGCCATCTCGCCGTTCTGGCGCGCGCGGCCGGCCGCCGGCAGCGTGACCTCGACGACATGCCGCTTCAGATCGGGCACCGCATCGACCCACACCGGATTGGCCAGGTTCAGCGGCATCATCCACAGCTTGCGGCGCAACGCCGGCATGATCGGCAGCCGTGCGGCGACGTGCTTGCGCAGCGCATGGACGAAGCGGCCCCGGGTGCCGGCCGGACGCTCGAACACGTGCAGCGCGCCGACATGCATCGGCATTTCGGGCGATTCGAGGTAGAGGAAGGTGGCGTCGAGGCCGGACAGTCGCTTCATGCGTTGCATGCTAGGCGGCCGGCGGCCGGCGCCGACCCGGTGATCACCCTAAGCCAGCGCCCGGCCGCGCATCGCCCACCATTCGTTGCCGATCAGTGCCGCGATCACCAGCGCGCCACCGGCCAGTGCGTCGGGACCAGGCACCTCGCCGGCGCCCACCCAGGCCAGCACGACGCCGAAAATGACCTCCAGCAGGCCCAGCAGCGAGATCTCCGGTGCCGGCAGCACCTTGGACAGGCGCACCACCAGCAGGCACGGGATGGCCAGTTGAAACACGCCCAGCAGCGCCAGCCACGACAGGTCGTGCGCGGTGGCCGAGAGCGGCAGCGCCAGCGGCAACGTGACCGCCGCCGAGAGCAACGCGCCGAGCAGCACCGCAGGCAGCATCTGCGGTTCCTCGATGCGCGGATCGGCGGCATGGCGCTGGTGCAGGTGCTGCAGCAGCGTCCAGTTGGCAGCGGCGGCCAGCGGCACGCCCAGCGCGACCAGCGCACCGGTCATCGACGCACCGCCTGACAGCGCTTGGCGGCCGAACATCCAGGCGATGCCAACCCGGCAACGCCGATCGCGACCCAGGTGCGCCGCGGCAACCGGTGGTGCAAGAAGGTGCGCGCGAACAGCGCCGTCACCAGCGGCGCGACGGCCATCGTGACCAGCACCGTCGCCACGGTGGTCAGCGTGATCGCGACCATGAAGTTGGTGTACATCACGGCCCAGCAGGCCGCCGAGAACCACAGCGCGCGGCCGCCGCGCCGAATGTCGGCCCACAGCCCCGCACCGCGCAGCGCCAGCAGTGCGACCAGCAAGGCCGCCGCGTTGAAAAGACTGCGCCAGAACGTGACCTCGAAGCTGCGCGCCGCGTCGAGCTGCCGCGTGACGACGCCGGCGATGCTCCATAGCAACGTGCACAGGATCATCAGCGAGACAGCGCGCCGATGCGTCATGGGAATCCAGAGGGTCGCGCAGCGACCCGGGCGTTACCCCATACAGAACCCCCCGCTCGGCGGGGGGCAGGGGGGTGCGGTGTGGACACCGCTTGCGGTACCGTGCGCACGCCGATCAAGCTGCTTCCCGCGACGCCCTCTTGCGGTCATGCTCTTTCAGGTACCGTTTGCGAAGGCGAATGCTCTTCGGCGTGATCTCGACCAGCTCGTCGTCCTCGATGAACTCGACCGCATACTCGAGCGTCAGGTCGATCGCCGGCGTGATCTTGATCGCGTCTTCCTTGCCGCTGACGCGGAAGTTGGTGAGCTGCTTCTGGCGCACCGCGTTGACCACCAGGTCGTTGTCGCGGCTGTGGATGCCGACGATCATGCCCTCGTAGACCGGATCGCCGGCGCGCACGAACATGCGCCCGCGGTCATCGAGCTTGCCCAGCGCGTAGGTCACGATCTCGCCGTCGTCCATGCTGATCAGCACGCCGTTCTTGCGCCCGCCGATCTCGCCCTTGTAGGGCTCGTAGCCGTCGAAGATGTTGCTGATCAGGCCGGTGCCCCGCGTCAGGTTCATGAACTCGTTGGAGAACCCGATCAGGCCGCGCGCCGGGATGCGGTACTCGAGCCGCACGCGGCCCATGCCGTCGGACTCCATGTTGACCAGCTCGGCCTTGCGTTCGCCCAGCGCCTGCATCACGCCGCCCTGGTGGCTGTCTTCGACGTCGACCGTGACCAGCTCGATCGGCTCCTGGCGTTCGCCGTCGACTTCGTGGAAGACGACGCGGGGCTTGCTGACGGCCAGTTCGTAGCCTTCGCGGCGCATGTTCTCGAGCAGGATCGTCAGGTGCAGTTCGCCGCGGCCCGAGACTTCGTAGATGCCGTCCTCGTCGGTGTCCTTCACGCGCAGCGCGACATTGCTCTGCAGCTCGCGGTCGAGGCGGTCGCGCAGCTGGCGGCTGGTCACGAACTTGCCTTCGCGGCCGGCCAGCGGCGAGGTGTTGACGCAGAAGTTCATCGTCAGCGTCGGCTCGTCGATGACGAGCATCGGCAGCGGCACCGGGTTCTCCAGGTCGGTCAGCGTGACGCCGATGCCGATGCCCTCGATGCCGCTGATCAGCACGATGTCGCCGGGCCCGGCGCTGTCGGCCGGCTTGCGCTCGAGGCCCTCGAACTTCAGCACCTGGTTGACGCGGGCCTTGAACGGCGTGCTGTCGGGGCCGCTGTACACCGCCACGTCCTGCATCGGTTTCAAGGTGCCCTGGTTGATGCGGCCGATGCCGATGCGGCCGACGTAGGTCGAGTAGTCGAGCGAGCAGATCTGCAATTGCAGCGGCGCATCGGCCTCGCCCTCGTGTGCCGGCACGTACTCCAGCATGGCGTCGAACAGCGGGCCGAGATCGGTGCCAACGGTGCCCTGTTCGAGCGTGGCCCACCCGTTCAGGCCGGAGGCGAAGATCACCGGGAAATCGAGCTGGGCCTCGGTGGCATGCAGCTTGTCGAACAGGTCGAAGGTGGCGTTGATCACGTAATCGGGCCGGGCGCCGGGGCGGTCGACCTTGTTGACGACGACGATCGGCTTCAAGCCCAGCGCCAGCGCCTTCTTCGTGACGAAACGCGTCTGCGGCATCGGGCCCTCGACGGCATCGACCAGCAGCAGCACGCTGTCGACCATCGACAGCACGCGTTCGACCTCGCCGCCGAAGTCGGCGTGGCCGGGGGTGTCGACGATGTTGATGTGGGTGCCTTTCCACTCGACCGCGCAGTTCTTGGCCAGGATCGTGATGCCGCGTTCGCGCTCGAGGTCGTTGCTGTCCATCACGCGCTCGGCCACTTTCTCGTTTTCACGAAAGGTGCCGCTCTGGCGCAGCAGTTGGTCGACCAGCGTGGTCTTGCCATGGTCGACGTGCGCGATGATGGCGATGTTGCGAATCGGTTGGTTCATTTCGGTTTGCACTTTCAGGATGCGAGCAGGCCCTGCAGCTCGGCAGGGCTGAGCAGCCGGTCGGGAATCAGTTCACCGGCGTGGATGTGGGCAGCGCCGAGCAGCGCCTTGGGCTCGGGGCCGTAGACACGCACGCGGTCGTTGTCGGGCGCGTCGACGCGTCGACGCAGGCCGGTCAGGAAGCGCCCGGCCTCGTCAGCGGCCAGGCGCAAGGCGGTCCAGTCGGCCAGCAGCGCGTCGGGCGGCAGCAGCTTGGCGTCGCGGCCGGCTTCGTCGAGTGCGGCCAGGTCGTCGAGCGTGATCGCATCGCCGATGGCGAGCGGGCCGCTGCCGGTGCGGCGCAGCGCCACGAGGTGTGCGCCGCAACCGAGTGCCTCGCCGATCGACTCGGCCAGCGTGCGGATGTAGGTGCCCTTGCTGCACACGATGTCGAGCACGAGCCTGTCGGCCTGCCAATCCGCGACCTCGATGCGGTGGATGAGCACGCGGCGCGCCGCGCGTTCGACGTCGATGCCTTGGCGTGCGTACTCGTAGAGCGCGCGGCCCTCGTGCTTCAGCGCCGAGTGCATCGGCGGGCGCTGCTCGATCGCGCCGGTGAAACGCAGGCACGCGGCGTCGATGCGGGCCCGCGTCACATCCACTGGCCGTTCGAGCACGACCGAGCCTTCGAGGTCGCCGGTGGTCGTCGTGACCCCGAGGCGCAGCGTCGCGGTATAGCGCTTGTCGGCATCCAGGCTCACCTGCGAGAACTTGGTCGCCGCACCGAACGTCAGCGGCAGCAGGCCCGACGCGAGCGGGTCGAGCGTGCCGGTGTGGCCCGCCTTCTCGGCGCGCAACCACCGTTTGGCCTGCTGCAGCGCATCGTTGCTGGACAGGCCGACCGGCTTGTCGAGCAGCAGCACGCCATGCACGGCACGGCGGACGATGCGCGGGCGCGGCGCGTTCATCAGTCGTCCAGCGCGCGCGTCGCGTTGGCGCGCTGGATCAGCGCCGACAGCTCGGCCGCGCGCTCGATGGTGCGATCGAACTGAAAGTGCAACGTCGGCACGGTGTGGATCTGCAGGCGCTTGAACAGGCCGTTGCGCACGAACCCCGCCGCCTCGTTGAGCGCGACCTCGCACTCGGCGGTATCGCCGACCAGCAGCGAGAAGCGCACGGTGGCGTGGGCGTAGTCGGGCGTGACGTCGACGCCGGTAATCGTGACCATGCCGATGCGCGGATCCTTCAACTCGCGGATCAGGTCGGCCACATCGCGCTGGATCTGGTCGGCAACGCGGAAGCTGCGGTTCGGAATGGCTTTCTTGTGACGTGTCATGGTGTTGTGCCCCGGAAAAGACAAACCCCGCCGACTTCGCAGTGGGCGGGGTTGGCTCGGGTGAGACGAACTCCGCACTACAAAGTGCGAGCGACTTCCTTGACTTCGAAGAACTCGAGCTGGTCGCCAGCCACGATGTCGTTGAAGTTCTTCAGCTTGATACCGCACTCGAAGCCTTCCTTGACGTCGCGCACGTCGTCCTTCATGCGCTTCAAGGACTCCAGCTCGCCGGTGTAGACCACCACGTTGTCGCGCAGCAGGCGGAAGCGCGCGTTGCGCGTGACGTGGCCTGCGGTGACCATGCAACCGGCCACGGTACCGATCTTGCTGGCCACGAACACGGTGCGGATCTCGGCCATGCCGATGATCTCTTCCTTCTGCTCGGGGGCGAGCATGCCGGTCATCGCCGCCTTCATCTCGTCGACCGCGTCGTAGATGATGTTGTAGTAGCGGATGTCGACGCCGTTGCCCTCGGCCAGCTTGCGGGCGTTGGCGTCGGCGCGCACGTTGAAGCCGATGATCACCGCCTTGGAGGCGATGGCCAGGTTGATGTCGCTCTCGCTGATGCCGCCGACCGCGGCGTGCACCACCTGCACCTTGACCTCGTCGGTCGACAGCTTGACCAGCGACTGCGCCAGCGCTTCCTGCGAGCCCTGCACGTCGGCCTTGATGATCAGCGCCAGCGTCTGCGCCTGGCCCTCGCCCATGGTCTCGAACATGTTCTCGAGCTTGGCGGCCTGCTGCTTGGCCAGCTTGACGTCGCGGTACTTGCCCTGGCGGAAGGTGGCGATCTCGCGCGCGCGGCGCTCGTCGGACAAGACCATGAACTCGTCGCCGGCCTGCGGCACCTCCGTCAGGCCCTGGATCTCGACCGGAATCGACGGCCCGGCCTCGGTGATCGCCTTGCCGTCTTCGTCGAGCATCGCGCGCACGCGGCCGTAGCTCGAGCCCGCCAGCACGACGTCGCCGCGCTTCAAGGTGCCCGACTGGATCAGCACCGTGGCCACCGGGCCGCGGCCCTTGTCGAGTTGCGCCTCGATGACGAGGCCCTTGGCCATCGCTTCCTGCGGCGCCGTCAGCTCCAGCACCTCGGCCTGCAGCAGCACCTGCTCGAGCAGCGTGTCGATGCCCTGGCCGGTCTTGGCCGACACCGGCACGAACGGCGATTCGCCGCCGAAGTCTTCCGGCACCACCTGCTCGGCCACCAGCTCGCTCTTCAGGCGCTCGATATTGGCGTCGGGCTTGTCGATCTTGTTCATCGCCACGACGATCGGCACACCGGCCGCCTTGGCGTGGCTGATGGCTTCCTTGGTCTGCGGCATCACGCCGTCGTCGGCGGCGACGACCAGGATCACGATGTCGGTGGCCTTGGCACCGCGCGCGCGCATCGCGGTGAACGCCGCGTGGCCCGGGGTGTCGAGGAAGGTGATCATGCCGCGCGGCGTGTCGACGTGATAGGCACCGATGTGCTGCGTGATGCCGCCAGCCTCGCCGGCCGCCACGCGGGCGCGGCGGATGTAGTCGAGCAGCGAGGTCTTGCCGTGGTCGACGTGACCCATCACGGTGACCACCGGCGCACGCGGCAGCGCCACGGCTGTCGACGCCGCTTCTTCCTCCGCGGTGAAGGCTTCGGGGTCGTCGAGCTTGGCGGCGAACGCCTTGTGGCCCATTTCCTCGACCAGGATCATCGCCGTCTCTTGGTCGAGCGACTGGTTGATGGTCACCATCTGGCCCAGTTTCATCAGTTGCTTGACGACCTCGGAAGCCTTGACGCTCATCTTGTGCGCCAGGTCGGCGACGGTGATCGTCTCCGGCACGTGCACTTCCTGCACCACCGCCTCGGTCGGCGCGGTGAAGGTCGAGCCGCTGGCGTCGCCCCGCTCGCCCCGGCCGCGTCCGCCCTTGGGCGCGCGCCAGCCGGCCCGTGCACCGCCGGTGTCGCCGCGCGTCTTCAGCGCGCGCTTCTTGGCCGCGTCGTCGGCCCAGCTCGACGACAACTTCTCCGACTTGACCGACTTCTTGTCGCCGGGCTTGGCGGCACCCGCGGCAGGCGCTGCGGCGCCCGGCCGGGTTGCCGGCTTGTGGATCGTGCCCTTGATGACCGCGGCGTCAGCGGCCGGTTTGGCCTCCTCGGGCTTCTTGGCCACCAGCACCTTCTTCGGCGCATTCATCATCGCGCGGATCGCGGCCGCCTCGGTCTCGGCGGCCTTGCGGCGCTTCTCGAGATCGACCAGGCGCTGCTTCTCGGCGGCTTCGGCGTCGACCGCCTTGACCACGCGCAAGGCCGGCTTCGGCGCTTCCGCCGGCGGTGCCGCGGGTGCGGCAGGTGGCGGCTGCGACGACAGCGTGCCCGCTGCAAGCTCGCTGGCGGCCTTCTCGACAGCGGCTTGCGCGCGCGCCTCGGCGGCGTCGCGCTCCTGCTGTTCCTGCACTTCGCGCTGGCGACGCTTCTCGGCCAGCTCCTCTTCCTGGCGGCGCAGCAACTCGGCCTGGCGCCGGGCCTCCTCGGCCCGCTGGGCCAATTCGGCTTCGTCGACCACCGGTGCGGGCGGCGCCGCAGGCTCGTCGGCGAGCGGGGCCTCGTCGCGCTTGACGAAAGTGCGCTTCTTGCGGACCTCGACCTGGATCGTGCGCGCCTTCCCGGAAGCGTCGGCCTGCTTGATCTCGCTGGTGCTCTTGCGCGTGATGCTGATCTTCTTGCGCTCGGCGCTGGGCGCGCTGCCGTGGCTGACGCGCAGGTGCTCGAGCAGCCGCGCCTTGTCGGCATCGGTCAGCGCGTCGTCAGCCGATTGCTTGGCAACGCCAGCCGACTGCAGCTGGTCGAGCAGCGTGGCGGCCGGGCGGTTCAGCTCGGCGGCAAGTTGTGCGACGGTGGTCACAGCCATTGTGGGAATCCTTGGTGGGCGTGCGGCTTGCTGTGCGTGTAGGTGCGTTATCGTCAAGGCGGTCAGTCGTTGAACCAGTGCGCACGCGCCTGCATGATCAGTGTCTTGGCCTGGGCATCGTCGATGCCGGTCATCTCGGTCAGTTCGTCGACGGCCAGGTCGGCCAGGTCGTCGCGCGTGTGGATGTCGCCGTCGGCCAGCTTGGCGATCAGATCGGGCGTCACGCCGTCGAGGTCGCGCAGGTCCTGCGACACCTCTTCGACCTTCTCTTCCCGGGCGATCTCCATCGTCAGCAGCGCATCCTTGGCGCGCGTGCGCAGCTCGTTGACGGTGTCCTCGTCGAAGCTTTCGATCTCGAGCATCTCCTGCATCGGCACGTAGGCCACTTCCTCGAGGCTGGTGAAGCCCTCGGCAATCAGGATCTCGGCCACCTCCTCGTCGACGTCGAGCTTGTCGACGAACAGGCGGCGGATCGAGTCGGACTCCTGCGTCTGCTTGGCGTTCGACTCCTCGGCGGTCATGATGTTGATGCGCCAACCGGTGAGATCCGAGGCCAGGCGCACGTTCTGGCCGCCACGGCCGATCGCGATCGCGAGGTTCTCTTCGTCGACGACCACGTCCATCGCGTGACGCTCCTCGTCGACGACGATCGACTGCACGTTGGCCGGCGCCAGCGCGCCGATCACGAACTGCGCCGGATCTTCGGACCACAGCACGATGTCGACGCGCTCGCCCGCCAGCTCGTTGGTCACGGCAGTGACGCGCGACCCGCGCACGCCGACGCAGGTACCGATCGGGTCGACCCGCTTGTCGTACGAGACGACGGCGATCTTGGCCCGCGAGCCCGGGTCGCGCGCGCAGCTCTTGATTTCGAGCAAGCCCTGCTCGATCTCCGGCACTTCCTGCGCGAACAGCTCCATCATGAAACCCGGCGCCGAGCGCGAGAGCATGATCTGCGGCCCGCGAATGGTGTCGTCGATGCCGCTGATGTAGGCGCGCACGCGGTCACCCGAGCGCAGGTTCTCCTTGGGGATCATTTCGCTGCGCTTCAGGCGCCCTTCGACGCGGCCGCTCTCGACGATGATGTCGCCCTTGTCCAGGCGCTTGACGGTGCCGACCATGATCTTCTCGCCACGCGACATGAAGTCGTTGAGCAGTTGCTCGCGCTCGGCGTCGCGGATCTTTTGCAGGATCACCTGCTTGGCCGCCTGGGCGCCGATGCGGCCGATGGTCAACGACTCGATCGGCTCTTCGATGTGGTCGTCGACCTCGATGTCGGAGATCTGCTCCTGGGCCTCGAACAGCAGCATCTCGGCGTCGGGGATCTGCAGGCCGGCCTCGTTGGCCACCACGTGCCAGCGGCGGAAGGTTTCGTACTCGCCGGTCTCGCGATCGACCGCGACGCGGATATCGACCTCGCCGCCGTGCAGCTTCTTCGTCGCCGACGCCAGCGCGGCCTCGACGGCGCCGAACACGACCTCGCGCTCCACGCTCTTCTCGCGTGAGATGGCGTCGACCAGCATCAACATTTCGCGGTTCATTGTTCTCTCACTCTCCGTCGTGCGCAGGCACCGCCTGCGCCGGCGCAGCCTCGGCCGCGCCGGCCTTGGCCTTGCCCTTGAAATCCACCACTGGGACCAGATGCGCGTCGCGCACCTCGTCCAAAACGAAATCGAGCACCTGCACGGGCTGGCCCTTGGCACCCTTGCCGGCCGGCGGCATCTCCAGGCGCCAGCCGCCGTCGCGCGCCACCAGCACACCCTCGAACTTCTTGCGCCCGGCCAGCGGCAGCTTCAGCGTCAGCGCGACCATCGAGCCGGCGAACCGCGCATAGTCGGCCTCGCGCTTGAGTGGCCTGTCCAAGCCCGGCGACGAGACTTCGAGCCGCGCGTAGTCGCACTGCTCGACTTCGAGCACATACTGCAGCTGTCGCGTCACGGCTTCGCAATCGTCGACCGTCACGAACTCCGAGTTGCCGGTCGGGTAGGCATGGCCGGGAAGCCGGTCGATGAACACGCGCAGCAGACCGCCCCCCGAGCGTTCGAGGTCGACCAACTCGTAGCCGAGGCCGGTGACGGTTCTTTGCGTGGCGTCCTGCCAATTCATGCGCGCGAAGGACTAAAGCGATCAAGCAAAAAAAATGGGCTGGAAGAATCCGCCCATAGGGGTTTTCAGCGAAACGTGGATTGTACTCTGCAAGAGGCGTACCGGCAACCGGCCGCGCTGCGGGCATGCCAGAATCGCCGCCTTGTTTTGACATCCGCTCGGAGTGTTCCATGGGTTTTCTCGCCGGCAAGCGCCTGCTGATCACCGGGATCCTGAACAACCGCTCGATCGCCTACGGCATCGCCCGCGCCTGCCACCGCGAGGGCGCCGAACTGGCCTTCAGCTACCAGGGCGAGCGCTTCAAGGAGCGCATCACCGAGTTCGCGGCCGAATTCGGCTCGAAGCTGCGTCTTCGAGTGCGACGTCGCCGACGACGCCCAGATCGAGCGCCTGTTTGCCCAGCTCGGCGAGGCCTGGGACCAGTTCGACGGCTTCGTGCACGCCATCGCCTTCGCGCCGCGCGAGGCGATCGCCGGCGACTTCCTCGACGGCTTCACGCGCGAGAACTTCCGCATCGCCCACGACATCTCGGCCTACAGCTTCCCGGCGATGGCCAAGGCCGCCCTGCCGCGGCTGCGGCCCGGCGCCGCATTGCTGACGCTGAGCTACCTGGGCGCCGTGCGCTACGTGCCCAACTACAACCTGATGGGGCTGGCCAAGGCCTCGCTCGAGTCGAGCGTGCGTTTCCTGGCGCAAAGCCTGGGCGCCCGCGGCGTGCGCGTCAACGGCATCTCGGCCGGCCCGATCAAGACGCTGGCCGCCTCGGGCATCAAGGACTTCGGCAAGCTGCAGGCCGAGTTCGCCGCCAACGCGCCGATCCGCCGCACCGTCACGATCGACGACGTCGGCAACGCCGCCGCGTTCCTGCTGTCGGACCTGGCGGCGGGCATCAGCGCCGAGATCACCTACGTCGACGGCGGCTTCAGCCACGTCATGGGCGACGCCGGCCGAGGCTGGTTGAGCAGTCGGCTGCCAGCGCCTCGGCCACCTCGATGCCGTCGACGCCGGCCGACATGATGCCGCCGGCATAACCCGCGCCCTCGCCGGCCGGGTACAGGCCCTTGACGTTGAGGCTCTGGAAGTCCTTGCCGCGGGTGATGCGCAGCGGCGACGAGGTGCGCGTCTCGACGCCGGTCAGCACCGCGTCGGCCATCGCGAAGCCCTTGATCTGGCGCTCGAAAGCCGGCAGCGCCTCGCGGATCGCGGCGATCGCGTAGTCGGGCAGGCTGGCCTGGCCGGGCTCGGCCAGGTCGGTCGGGCGCACGCCCGGCTGGTACGACGGCAGCACGCTGCCCCAGCGCGCTGCTGCGCTGGCCCTTGAGGAAGTCGCCGACGCAGCTGGCCCGGCGCCACGTAGCCGCCGCCGCCGAGCGCATAGGCGCGCGACTCCCAGAAGCGCTGGAAGGCCATGCCGTCGAGCGGGTTCACCGGCCCGTCGGCGCGTGCCGTCCTGGCGGTAATCCTGCGGCGCGATGCCGACGACGATGCCGGCGTTGGCGTTGCGCTCGTTGCGCGAGTACTGGCTCATGCCGTTGGTCACCACGCGCTCGGGCTCGGACGTCGCCGCCACCACGGTGCCGCCCGGGCACATGCAGAAGCTGTAGACCGAGCGGCCGTTGCTGGCGTGGTGCACCAGCTTGTAGTCGGCCGCGCCGAGGATCGGGTGGCCGGCGCTGGGGCCGAAGCGGGCGCGGTCGATCAGGCTCTGCGGGTGCTCGATGCGGTAGCCGATCGAGAACGGCTTGGCCTCCATGGACACGCCGCGCCGGTGCAGCATCTCGAAGGTGTCGCGCGCGCTGTGGCCGAGCGCCAGCACGACGTGGTCGGCGCGCAGCTGCTCGCCCGAGGCCAGGGTCACGCCGCGCATCGCGCCGTCCTCGATCAGCACGTCGGTCAACGCGCTGCTGGAAGCGGACCTCGCCGCCGAGCGCCTCGATCTCGGCACGCATCTTCTCGACCATGCCGACCAGCCGGAAGGTGCCGATGTGCGGCTTGCTGACGAAGAGGATTTCCTCCGGCGCGCCGGCCTTGACGAACTCGGTGAGCACCTTGCGCGTGAGGTGCCGCGGGTCGCTGATCTGGCTCCACAGCTTGCCGTCGGAGAACGTGCCCGCCCCGCCCTCGCCGAACTGCACGTTCGACTCCGGATTCAGCACGCCGCGGCGCCACAGGCCCCAGGTGTCCCTGCGTGCGCTCGCGCACCGCCTTGCCGCGCTCCAGCACGATCGGCCGCAGGCCCATCTGCGCCAGGATCAGCGCCGCGAAGATGCCGCAGGGGCCGAAGCCGACGACCAGCGGACGCAGTCGCGGCGACGGCATAGAAATCGGCCGGCGCGTGTGCGGCGAATCGATAGCGTCGTGTCCGGCGTCGGCCGCACATGCGGGTCGGCGGCAAATCGCGCCAGCAGGCTCGCTTCGTCTGCGACTTCGCAGTCGACGGTGTAGATCAGCTGGATCGCCGACTTCTTGCGCGCGTCGTAGGCACGGCGGAAGATGGTGAACGCCGCCAGATCGGCATCGCGAATGCCCAGCCGCGACACGATGGCCGGGCGCAGTGCGCCGTCACCATGATCGAGCGGCAGGCGCAGCTCGGTGACTCGAAGCATCGGCTAGACAACGGGCGGCAGCGCGCCCGTGCCGCGCTCAGCCGCCCTTCTTGGCCCGCTTGCCGGGGTTCTTCTTGCTGCGCGTGTGTGAACCGCGCTCGAGGCTCACCTTCTGGCCGTGACCCGCGGTGAAGGCCACACCGGTCGGTGCGACAGGGCGCGGGGTGGCCTTGCGGTCGGCTTCGGTCTTGATCTTGTTGCCCATGGTGGTCTCGCTGCTCGATTTAATTGGAACGAAGGGCGAATTAGGCCATAACGTGGCCGATGGCGTCAGGACCGGACGCAGTCGACGTAATAGCGCCTGCGACCGTCTGGGCCCGGGGCTTCGTCCTCCACGAGGCCGTGGACGTCGGTGTCGAAGCCCGGGAAGCGCTGGTTGAACTCCCGCGTGAAGCGCAGGTAATCGACGATCTTGCGGTTGAAACGCTCGCCGGGAATCAGCAACGGGATGCCCGGCGGATATGGCGTCAGCAGCGAGGTCGTGATGCGGCCTTCGAGAACGTCGACATCCACCCGCTCGGTGTCGCGGTGCGCGATGCGGGCGTAGGCATCGGCCGGTTTCATCGCCGGTTGCAGATCGGAGAGGTACATCTCGGTGACCAACCGCGCGATGTCGCCCTTGGCGTAGGTTTCGTGGATGCTCTGGCACAGGTCGCGCAGGCCCATGCGCTCGTACATCGGGTGCGCGGCGCAGAACTCGGGCAGGATGCGCCACATCGGCTGGTTGCGGTCGTAGTCGTCCTTGAACTGCTGCAGCGCGGTGAGCATCGTGTTCCAGCGGCCCTTGGTGATGCCGATCGTGAACATGATGAACAGCGAATACAGGCCGGTCTTCTCGACCACCACACCGTGCTCGGCCAGGAACTTGGTGACGATCGAAGCCGGAATGCCCGTCTTGGCGAACTTGCCGCTGACGTCGAGCCCCGGCGTGATGATCGTGCTCTTGATCGGATCGAGCATGTTGAAGCCCGGCGCCAGGTTGCCGAAGCCATGCCACTTCTCGTTGGCATTGAGCACCCAGTCGTCGCGGTTGCCGATGCCCTCGCCGGCCAGCTTCTCCGGGCCCCAGACCTTGAACCACCAATCCTTGCCGAACTCCTTGTCGACCTTGCGCATGGCGCGGCGGAAGTCGAGCGCTTCGCGGATGCTCTCCTCGACCAGCGCCGTGCCGCCCGGCGGCTCCATCATCGCCGCCGCCACGTCGCACGAGGCGATGATCGCGTACTGCGGCGAGGTCGACGTGTGCATCAGGTAGGCCTCGTTGAACAAGTGCCGGTCGAGCTTGTTGCGCTGCGAGTCCTGCACCAGCACCTGCGACGCCTGCGACAGGCCGGCGAGCAGCTTGTGCGTGCTCTGCGTGGCATAGACCACCGCGTCCTTGGGCCGCGGGCTGTGCTTGCCCATCGCGTGGTACTGGGCATAGAACTTGTGGAACGCGGCGTGCGGCAGCCACGCTTCGTCGAAATGCAGCGTGTCGATCCAGCCGTCGAGCTTGGCCTTGATGGTCTCGGTGTTGTAGAGCACGCCGTCGTAGGTGCTCTGTGTCACGGTCAGGATGCGCGGCTTGACCGTGCTCGCGTCGATGCCCGCCAGCAACGGATTGGCGGCAATCTTCCTGCGGATCGCCTCGGGCGAGAACTCGCTCTCGGGAATCGGCCCGATGATGCCGTAGTGGTTGCGCGTGGGCGTCAGGAACACCGGCACCGCACCGGTCATGATGATCGAATGCAGGATCGACTTGTGGCAATTGCGGTCGACCACCACCACGTCGCCCGGCGCCACCGTGTGGTGCCAGACCATCTTGTTGGACGTGCTGGTGCCGTTGGTGACGAAGAAGCAGTGGTCGGCGTTGAAGATGCGCGCCGCGTTGCGCTCGCTCTCGGCCACCGGGCCGGTGTGGTCGAGCAGCTGGCCGAGTTCTTCCACCGAGTTGCAGACGTCCGCACGCAGCATGTTCTCGCCGAAGAACTGGTGGAACATCTGGCCGACCGGGCTCTTCAGGAACGCCACGCCGCCCGAGTGGCCCGGACAGTGCCAGGAGTAGGAGCCATCCTGCGCGTAGTGCATCAGCGCCTTGAAGAACGGCGGCGCCAGGCCGTCGAGGTAGCTCTTGGCCTCGCGGATGATGTGGCGGGCGACGAACTCCGGCGTGTCCTCGAACATGTGGATGAAGCCGTGCAGTTCGCGCAGGATGTCGTTGGGGATGTGTTGCGAGGTGCGCGTCTCGCCGTAAAGGTAGATCGGGATGTCGGCGTTCTTGAAGCGGATCTCCTGGATGAACTTGCGCAGGTGCAGCACCGCGGGGTCGAGCTCGGGTCCGGGCGTGAACTCCTCGTCGTCGATGCTCAGAATGAAGGCCGAGGCGCGGCTCTGCTGCTGCGCAAACGAGGTCAGGTCGCCATAGCTGGTCGTACCGATGACCTCGAAGCCCTCCTTCTCGATCGCCTGCGCCAGCGCGCGAATGCCCAGGCCCGACGTGTTCTCGGAACGGTAGTCCTCGTCGATGATGACGATCGGAAAATGGAAGCGCTGCATCGTCGAAGCCCTGTCAGGTGGCGCGGAAGAGCGCGCAGTGTAGGGCTAGCGCAAGTCGATACACTGCGCCCGGACGAAGGGAGCCCTCGATGGACTGGAGCACCGCGACGAACTGGTGGATCGTGGCCGGCGTGCTGGTGGCCGCCGAGCTGGCCACCGGCACGTTCTACCTGCTGATGCTGGCGCTCGGCGCCGCCGCGGCGGCCGTGGCCTCGCACCTGGGCGTGGCCTTCAACGGCCAGCTGCTGGCGGCGGCGTTGATCGGCGGCGGCGCGGTCGCGGCCTGGCACGTGCGGCGCAGCCGGCGCCCCCCGGCGGCCCCGGCCGGCGAGAACCGCGACGTCAACCTCGACATCGGCGAAACGGTGCACGTCGACGAATGGGGTGCCGACGGCGCCGCCACCGTCAGCTACCGCGGCGCCAGCTGGTCCGTGCGCTACGTCGGCAACGACGCGCCGACGCCCGGTGCCTTCGTCATCCACGCCGTCGACGGCAACCGGCTGCTGCTGCAGCGTGCCGCGCGCCCCCACTGAACCCCACCCGAAAGCACGCCATGGAAGCTGTCTTCATCGTCATCCTGGTCATCGCCGCGATCTTCGTCGCACGCTCGCTCAAGGTCGTGCCGCAACAGCACGCCTGGGTGGTCGAACGCCTCGGCAAGTTCCACGCCACACTGACGCCGGGGCTGAACATCCTGGTGCCCTTCATCGACCGCGTGGCCTACCGACACTCGCTGAAGGAGATCCCGCTCGACGTGCCGAGCCAGGTCTGCATCACCAAGGACAACACCCAGCTCACGGTCGACGGCATCCTGTACTTCCAGGTCACCGATCCGATGCGCGCCAGCTACGGCGCATCGAACTACATCATCGCCATCACCCAGCTGGCACAGACCACGCTACGCAGCGTGATCGGCAAGATGGAACTCGACCGCACGTTCGAGGAGCGCACCGCCATCAACACCGCCGTGGTCAATGCCCTCGACGAAGCCGCGCTGAACTGGGGCGTGAAGGTGCTGCGCTACGAGATCAAGGACCTGACGCCGCCGGCGGCGATCCTGCACGCAATGCAGGCGCAGATCACCGCCGAGCGCGAGAAGCGCGCGCTGATCGCCGCTTCCGAAGGCCGGCGCCAGGAACAGATCAACATCGCCACCGGCGAGCGCGAGGCCTTCATCGCGCGCTCCGAGGGCGAGAAGCAGGCCGAGATCAACAACGCCCAAGGGCAGGCCGCCGCGATCGTCGCCGTCGCCGAGGCCACGGCCGATGCCATCCGCAAGGTGGCGCAGGCCATCCGCGAGCCCGGCGGCGAGCAGGCGGTGCAATTGAAGGTGGCCGAGAAGGCCGTCGAGGCCTACGGCCAGCTGGCACAGAAGAACAACACCATGATCGTGCCCGGCAACATGAGCGAGGTGTCGGGCCTGATCGCCACCGCGATGGCGATCATCGGCAAGGGCCAGGCACCGGCCTCGCGATGAGCCGCGCGCGCAACGTGCTGGGCACGGCGCTGGCGCCCTGCTCCTTCGATCCGTTGACCGGCTTCTACCGCGATGGTTGCTGCCATACCGACGAGCACGATGCCGGCAGCCATGTGATCTGCGCCAAGGTCACGGTCGGTTTCTTGAATCAGCAGATGGAGCGAGGCAACGACCTCATCACGCCCCGCCCCGATGCGCGCTTTCGCGGCCTGCAGCCCGGCGATCGCTGGTGCGTCTGCGCGCTGCGCTGGCGCGAGGCGCTGGCCGACGGGCATGCGCCGCCGGTGGTGCTGGAGTCCACGCACGAGCGCGCGATCGAGTTCGTTTCGCTCGAGGTGCTGAAGGCGAATGCGGTGAGCACCGTCAGCTAAACTTCCCACGTGCTGTCCCTGCGGAGGGATGGATGAGCGGTTTAAGTCGCACGCCTGGAAAGCGTGTGGGGGTTAATAGCCCCCCGCGGGTTCGAATCCCGCTCCCTCCGCCAAGCGGTCAAGGTTGATGCGGGCTGCCGGCACCTTGGTCGATCAATCGACGTTCTGATCCACCTTCTGTTCACCGCATCTCGCAGGCGAGGTGCACTGGTGGCTCAATTTTCCACCTTGCTTCCGCAAGCTCGGCACTCATGAGGCCTACCTGTTCAACGCGTACACCGACCCGACCGTACGCGGGCATAACCTTGCACCTTTCATGCGACAGCAGTGTTATGCAGCTCTGCGGGCGAGGGGTCGTGACTCGTTCTACAGCTACTCGGACTACTTCAATGCGGCGTCACGCCGCTTCAAGAAGAAGCTCGGCGCAGTCGACGAGTCGCTGTTCGTCCATGTGACCCTCTTTGGCCGCCTCACGCGGACCTTCACGCTGCGGCGCTATGCCACCGATGACTGATCGAGCCCAAGACGTCGGTCCGCCTGGACTTGCCAGCCACATTGCGCCGGCAGCGTGCCATGACCGACTCGCTCACTGCGCCACATGCCGCAGCGGTCGTCAACGCACGAGCGCGGGTTTGAAAGTCGAGTCGGCGACGACTGGGCCCATGCACCGCCGCGCGTCCGCGACAAGTGGCCGCAAATCTAGCGGTTGGCCTCGTCGAGCTCGTGCAGCGCGGCGGTGCCGCGGTCGTCCAGTTCGGTGAAGACCGCACCGATCTTGAAGCCGTCGACGCCGCAGAATGACGAATAGACGGTCTTCAGCACGGCGTCAACTGGCACCGATCGGTCACCCAGCGGCAGCTCGAAGCTGATCCGGCAACGGGTGCCCGGCGCGATCGGCCTGGCACAAACGAACGACACGCCATCGATACCAATATCCGATGTGGTGGCCTGGCGCGCTGCCTGGTCGGGCAAAATCAATTCGCACGGGCGGCGCAGCCCCGTGCGCCGGCTGACACGCCGATTGGAACCGGGGGCGCTGGGCAGGGTCATCGGCGGGATGCGTGCGTGCAACTGGAGTGTAGCCACCGGCGACCTGCGCCGGGCCTTGCGCCAATGCAGGCCGGTCACGCGGGGCTTTGCGGTAATGTGTGCGGCGCCAGCAGCGACGCTGCCGGGCACCCGTGCAGATGCAGCAGTGACGATGGCTCGCTGTACGGACCATCGTCACCGCAGTACGGCCGCAGGCCAGGAGGTATCGGCTTGAAGTCATGGCGCCAGACGATCGAGCGTATTTGCAGCCAGCCAATGCGCATTGCTGCTCCATTGCTGGCAGTCTCTCTTGGTGCATGCTCGGCGACGGCGCCTGTCTCGCGCTGGGAGGGTCGATTGCAGGGCAATGCAGTCGTCATGCTCGGAGAGGTCCATGACAACGCGCAGCAGCACCGGCTCAGGTTGGAGGTGTTGCGTCGCGCGTTCGCCGCCGGCTGGCGGCCCGCGATTGCGATGGAGCAGTTCGACCGCGAGCGGCAACCGGATATCGAACGCGCGCGTCGCGAACGGCCCAACGATGCCCAGTATTTGGTCGACCAGGCTGCGCCGCCGAGCACGCAACCCGGCCGAGGCTGGAACTGGGACTTCTATCGACCGTACGTTGCGCTGGCCCTCGAGTACGAGGTGCCGCTGATCGCAGCGAACTTGTCCAATGCCGACACCACCAGAATCGTGCGTGGGGGTCTCGCGGGGGTCTTTGACAGCGCCACCATCGAGGCGCTCGGTCTGCATCGGCCGATTGCAGGCGACTGGCAGGCGGCCCAGGAGCGCGAAATCGATGCCGGCCACTGCCGTGCGCTGCCGCCCGCCGCATGGCCTCGATTGGCGCGCGCGCAGTTCGCTCGCGACGCGGTGATGGCCCACGCGCTGAGCCAGCGCACCAATTCGGGCGTCGTTCTGCTGGCCGGCAACGGCCATGTGCGGCGTGACATCGGTGTGCCGCGCTGGCTGGGCGCCGCGCAGCGCCCCGTATTCACAGTCGGCTATCTGGAGGAAGACGACGAGTCGTCGCCGGTCTCGGCCTTCGATGCCGTGGTACGGACCGGGGTGGCCGACCGCAGCGATCCTTGTGCCAGCTTCAGAGGCCGCAGAAGCGAGCAGTGATGCGCAGCAATCGTTGCGCCGGGCTCGCTGCGTGGCCCGTGGGGCGGCCGCGGGCAAGGCATCTGAAACTGTGGTGTCAAGCGCGTCCGATGGCGCTGCGTGCGGTGTGCAGCATCAAGGACTGAACCCACAGCGCGGACTGCGTGATCGGGCCGAAGTGGCGCGTCGGCTGGTGCCGCAGACCGATCGCCACGCGACCCGTCCACCACACCATGCGGCCCGTGCCAGGCAGCACGACGGGGCCGACATGACCGGGCGGGATCTGCACCGGCGGCGCGTCGTCATGCGTGAGGATCGACAACGCGCCATCGGCGGCGTCCCGGCTCGATAGGTCTGTGCTGGTCGGCATGGCAGGCTCCCGAAGAAGTGACCAGCCAATGATTGCGGCCTTCGCCTGCGCCGACATTGCCCCGACTGCGGGCGCGCAACTCGGTGTGTTGCCGACGCATCACCGTAACCGCGAACACCGCGGAAGCACGAAAAAACGCCCGCTTGCGCGGGCGTTTTCGAGGTCGAAAGCGACTGGAGATCAGCGCACCACGGCGATCTGCTCGCGGTTGCCGCCCTTGTAGGTGAACAGCGTCAAGGCGCCGTTCTTGATGTCGCCCTTGTTGTCGAAAGCGATCGTGCCGGTAACACCCTTGTAACCGTCGGTCTTGGCCAGCACCGGCAGGTACTTCGCAGGATCGGCCGAGCCCGCCTTGACCATCGCGGCCACCATCACGTTGACGGCGTCATAAACGTACGGGGCGTAGATCTGCACGTCGGCGTTGAACTTCGCCTTGAAGTCGCCCCTGAACTTGTCCATGCCGACCTTCGCCGTGCCCTCGACACCACCGGCCTCTGCGCACACCACCTGGCCGTCGCCCATGGTGCCGGCGGCCAGCTTGGGCAATTCGCCCGAGCAGATGCCGTCGCCGCCCATGAACTTGGCGCTGATGCCGAGCTGCTTCATCTGACGCAGCATCGGACCGGCCACGGCGTCCATGCCGCCGAAGAAGACCACGTCGGGCTTCTTGGCCTTGATGGAGGTCAGGATGGCGGTGAAGTCGGTGGCCTTGTCGTTGGTGAACTCGCGCGCGACGGTCTTGCCGCCGGCGCCCTTGACACCCTTCTCGAACTCGTCGGCGACACCCTGGCCGTAGGCGGTGCGGTCGTCGATGACGGCGATGTTCTTGCCCTTGAGTTCCTTGACGGCGTACTTGCCGAGCGTACCGCCCAAGTGCACGTCGTCGGCCACCACGCGGAACGTGGTCTTGTAGCCGTTGCGGGTGTACTTCGGGTTGGTCGCCGACGGGCTGATCTGCGGGATGCCGGCGTCGCTGTAGATCTTCGAGGCCGGGATCGAGGTGCCGGAATTCAGGTGGCCGACCACACCGTTGACCTTGGCGTCGACCAGCTTCTGCGCCGCAGCCGTGCCCTGCTTCGGATCGCCGGCATCGTCTTCGGCCAGCAGTTCGAACTTGGCCTTCTTGCCGCCGATCGTCACGCCCTTGGCGTTGAGCTCCTCGATGGCCATGCGCGCGCCGTTCTCATTGTCCTTGCCCAGGTGCGCGATCGCGCCGCTGGTGGGGGCGACGTGGCCGATCTTGACGACCATGTCCTGTGCATAGGCTGCGCCGGCCGTGAGAGCGGCTACGGCAGCGACGATCGGGATCATCTTGACTTGCATGAAATTAACCTCCGGTTGGGGTGTTGAGAGGCGATAGGAGAGGAAGACGTATTTTTCTCAACGGCCGAGAAGATACTCCAAAAGCGTCGCGTTGCCGCATCGGGTATCTGCGGAGCGCCCGCCGCGCTGCGGCCGTGCCGGTGGCTTTCGCGCCACCGGCCTTGCGCAAACGCGCGGCGGCGGCCGGCCGATGACGCGTTGCGATCAGGGCTTCTTGCGCTGCGCGAGGACGTCGTCGACAGCCTGTGCCACCACGGAGTGCAGCGACGTTGCCATTTCCCCGCGAACTTGTCGGATGGCATCCTGCACCAGGCGCCGCAGCTGGGGCGCGATCGCGGCATTCAGGCGAGCCTCCAGCAGCGTTTCGATGCGGGGCGAGAGTGCGTCGAGCACGGCGGTCGTGAGCGCGGCGCGTTGATCGGCGAGCGTGCCCTGGGGCAACGCCGCGAACTCGGACTCCAGCGGCCGTGATTCGGGCGCCAGGGGCACCAACGCCTCGTTGCCCGCGCCCGCCATCGCCTCGCTGACGACCTCGATCTCGATGACCTCGGTCAGCGTCGGCAAGGCACCGCGAACCGGCGTCATGAATCGGCCCCCCCACGGGCATGATGGACCCGCTCGACTCCGGGCCGCTCGCCATAGCGGCGCCAGCGTAACCGTCCGGCATCGGCATCGGCGGGATCGTTCGAAACGATCTCGACCACGCGCGCGAAACGGGCCCAGTCGTCGACCATCGCCGTGCCGAGGTTGAGCAGGATCTGCCGCGTCGGCGCGGCAGTCGGATCGTCCACCAGCCAGGCGGGGGTGCGCGCCAGTGCCGCTGGCACAGCCGCGCCACCTTTCAGTCGCGCGTGGGGCACGAACGACAGCGGATCGAAGGTCCACAACGCAGCATCGAGACGATCGAGCAACGCGCTGTCGCCGCACACGACCACCTGAGCGCCCGCGTCGTGGGCCTTGCGCAGGAAGCGGCATGCTGCGCCCAGCTTGTCGCTGACGCCGGAGTGGAACTCCACCTTCATGTTGGTGCTGTCGGCGAGGTCAGGCCGCCCGTGCCAGCACGAAGTGCGTCAACAGCGCCACCGGCCGGCCAGTGGCGCCCTTGGCCGCACCGCTCTTCCAGGCGGTGCCGGCAACGTCCAGGTGTGCCCAGGGGTACTTCGCGGCAAAGCGCTTCAGGAACATCGCCGCGGTGATCGCGCCGCCGGCGCGGCCGGCGATATTGGCCATGTCAGCGAAGTTGCTCTTCAGGCCCTCGTCGTACTCCTCGTCGAGCGGCATGCGCCACGCCGGATCGAGCGCGCTGCGACTGGCGGCCAGCAGTTCGGCGGCGAGGGCGTCGTCGCCCGCGAACAGACCCGTGTTGTGGTGGCCGAGCGCGATCACGATCGCGCCCGTGAGCGTGGCAATGTCGATCACCGCCGCCGGCTTGAAGCGCTCGGCGTAGGTCAGCGCATCGCACAGGATCAGCCGACCCTCGGCATCGGTATTGAGGATCTCGATGGTCTGGCCGGACAGGCTCTTCACGACATCGCCGGGTTTGACCGCGCGCCCGCTGGGCATGTTCTCGCAGGTCGGGATCAGTGCGACGACGTTGACCTTGGGCTGCAGCTCGCCGATTGCGCGCATCGTGCCGAGCACGCTGGCGGCGCCGCCCATGTCGAACTTCATTTCGTCCATCTCGGCGCCGGGCTTCAGCGAGATGCCGCCGGTGTCGAACGTGATGCCCTTGCCGATCAGGACGATCGGCGCCTCGCCCTTGGCCGCACCCTGGTAGTGCATGACGATGAAGCGCGGCGGCTCGTCCGAGCCCTGTGCGACGGCAAGGAACGAGCCCATGCCGATCTTCTCGATCTGCTTGCGATCGAACACCTCGACCTTGAAGCCGTGCTGCTTGCCCAGGTGCTTGGCCTCTCTGGCCAGGAAGCTCGGCGTCGCGTGATTCGCGGGGCGGTTGGCATATTCACGCGCCACGCCGACGCCGGCCGCGATGGCCTGGGCCTGGCGCAAGCCGTTGGCCAGCGCCACGGCCTGGGCCTTGGCGCAGACCAGCATCACCTTGTTCAACTTCGGCGCTGCCGGTGCGCTGGGTTTGGTATGGCGGTAGACGTAGACCGCATCGGCGACGGCGGCGACCAGGGCCTGGGCATGGGCGGCCGTCAGCGCCTCGCCGCCGACACTGGCGACGGCGAGTTGCGTCACGCCGAGCGCCTTCAACTGCGACAGCCCGGCGGCGATGGCGACCTTCAGCGCCTTGGCCGAACCATCGGACGCGGCGACGAACGCCAGCCGCGCGGCCCGCAGTCCTGCCGGCCGATGCAGGTAGAGGCAGCGGCCGGTCTTGAACTCGAAATCACCCTGTTTGACGGCGTCGGCCAGCAGGGCCGCAACGGGTTTGTCGAGCGCCGTCGCCACCATCGACCCGGTGACCACGACGAGCAGGGCATCGCAAGCCAGCGTAGATAGGCCACCCGCCGGTGTGATGTGGGTGTTGAAGTCCATAATGAGCGCAAGTTTTTCGACCCGCCGATGTTATTCGATACCACGTTGCGCCGAGAGCTCGCCCGCGTATTCGGTGGCACCTTGGTCGTCATCCTCACCATCGTTCTGACGATGATGCTGATCCGTACGCTCGGCCAGGCAGCCGGCGGCGCGGTGGCACCCCAGGACGTCCTGTTGCTGCTGGGCTACACCGCCCTCGGCCACCTGCCGACCATGCTGTCGCTGTCGCTGTTCATTGCCGTCGTTGCAGCGCTCGGGCGCATGTACCGCGACAGCGAGATGGCGATCTGGTTCGCCAGCGGCCTGCCGCTGACTCGCTTCGTGCGGCCGGTGCTGCGCATGGGCTGGCCCGTGTTGCTGGTGGTCGCACTGCTGGTGCTGTTCGTCTGGCCCTGGGGCAATCGCCAGAGCACCGATCTGCGTGATCGCTACCAGCAGCGTTCGGACCTGTCGCGCGTTGCGCCGGGCGTATTCCAGACTTCGCGCGACGGCAAGAAGGTGTTCTTCATCGATCGCGACAGCCCGGAAGCCGTCAATGCGCGCAACGTCTTCATCTTGTCCAACGACGGCACGCGTGAATCGGTGACCTCGGCGCGCGGGGGCCGGCTCGAGAATGTCGATGGCGAGCGCTGGCTGGTGCTCGAACAGGGCCAGCGCAACGAAGCCGACAGCGCCAATGGCGACAAGCTCATGTCGCGCTTCGACAGCCACCGCGTGTTGGCGGGCGAGCGTGCCATCAAACGCGTCGACGAGCGCCCGCCCCGTGCAACCCGCACGATCGATCTGCTCCGGCAACCCACCCTGCGCGGACAGGGCGAACTGGTCTGGCGCATCGGGCTGCTGTGCGGCGCCGCGAACCTGCTTTTGTTGGCGATCGGGCTGGCAGCCACCAATCCGCGCCGCGCCAGCAACTGGAACCTGCTGTTCGCCTTGCTTGCCTTTGTCGTCTACTACAACATGATCAACCTCTGCCAGGCGTGGGTGGCCGGGGGCCGCCTCGGCATGGGCACGGCGCTGGTCGGCCTGCACGGTAGCGCGTTCGCGGTCGCGATGGCGCTGCTTTGGTGGCGCGACCACGGCGTCGTGATGAGCGCGCGTGCACACCGTCCCGCTGCCGCGGTCACGCAATGAGAACCGTGCGACGACTGCTCTACCGCGACATTGTGTCGGCAGTGCTGTTCGTCGCGTTCGCCTTCCTGTCGCTGTTTTTCTTCATCGACTTCGTCGACGAGCTGCCGGATGTCGGCAAGAACGGCTACACGCTGGCCTACGCCTTGCTGGCCGGTGTTCTCGCACTGCCAGGCCACTTCTACGAACTGTTCCCGATCGCGGTGCTGATCGGCACCATCTTTGCGCTGGCGCGGATGGCACAGTCATCGGAGTTCACGATCCTGCGCACCGGGGGCCTCGGCCCCGGCCGGGCGCTTGGGTTGCTGACGTCGCTGGGAGTGCTGTTCGCGGTGCTGACCTGGTTGGTCGGCGACTACGCTGCACCTGCCAGCGAACGTGCCGTGGTCGCACTGAAAGCCAGCTTCACCGGCGGACGGGCGCTCGGCACCAGCGGCGCCTGGCTGAAGGATCGCCGCACACTGGCCGACGGCAGCGATCTCAGCGTCTCGGTCAACGTCTTGCGCACGACACCCGAAGGCATTCTCGAAGGCGTGCGCATCTTCGAGTTCGACGCCGACAGCCGTCTCGTCACGCGGCTGGCAGCGCGCCGCGCCCGCATCGGCAAGGGCGTATGGGAGCTCGAGGACGCCGAGCTGACGCAATGGCCGGTGTCGGCCAGCCTGACCGACAACCTGCCGGTGCGTGACGAACGACACGCCCGCCTGACCTGGCCCAACGCGCTCGATGCCGGTGTCGTCGCCGCCGCTGTGCTGCCGGTATCGACGATGTCGACCATCCAGCTTTGGCGCTACAGCCGTCACCTCACCAGTCAGGAGCAGGCCGTGCAACGCCACGCGATCCAATTCTGGAAGAAGGCCCTGTACCCCCTGGCCTGTCTGGTGATGGTTGCATTGGCATTGCCGTTCGCCTACCTGCAGGCCCGTGCCGGCGGCCTCAGCTACAAGGTCTTCGGCGGCATCCTGCTGGGCATCAGTTTCGTTCTGCTCAACAACATGGCGGGGCACCTGGGCGTGCTGCGCGACTGGACCCCCTGGCTGGTCGCCGCCGCCCCGAGCACGGTGTACCTGTTGCTGTCGCTGGGCGCGTTCGCGTGGCTGGTGCGATACCGATGACCTCACCCACCGCACCTGCCAAGTCCGGCTTGTTGCTGTTTGCCCATGGTGCGCGCGATCCGCGCTGGGCACAGCCGTTCGAGCAGGTCGCTGCGGCCATTCGCGCCGCACGGCCCGCACAACCCGTGCGCCTGGCCTACCTCGAATTCATGCCCCCCGACCTGCGCACGGCGGCGGCCGACCTCGCGCTCGAGGGCTGTACCCACGTCGATGTGCTGCCGCTGTTCCTCGGCGCCGGCGGCCACGTGCGCAAGGATCTGCCGCCACTGCTGGAGGAACTGCGCGTTCGCCATGCCGGTGTCGGCTTCACGCTGCACGCGGCAGTGGGCGAGGCGCCGGCGCTGATCGCAGCGATGGCCGATATCGCGCTGTCGCTGCCCCCGCCATGAACCTGCACCAGTTCCGCTTCGTCCAGGAGGCCGTGCGCCGCGGCCTCAACCTGACCGAGACCGCCAAGGCCCTGCACACCTCGCAGCCCGGCGTCAGCAAGGCCATCCTCGAACTGGAGGAGGAACTCGGCATCGACATCTTCGCCCGCCACGGCAAGCGCCTGCGGCGCATCACCGAGCCGGGCGAGCAGGTGCTGAAGTCGGTCGAGATCATCCTGCGCGAGGTCGGCAACCTGCGCCGCATCGGCGACGAATTCAGCAAGCAGGACGCCGGCCGCCTGTCGATCGCCACGACACACACGCAGGCACGTTACGTGCTGCCCGAGCCCGTCGCGCTGCTGCGTCGGCGCTACCCCAAGGTCAATGTCAGCCTGCACCAGGGCACGCCCGAGCAAGTGGCGCAGATGCTGATCGAGGAGCGCGCGGATATCGGGCTGGCCACGGAGTCGCTGGCGGGCTTCGACGAACTGGTCACGCTGCCCTGCTACAGCTGGCAGCACATGCTGGTGGTGCCGGCAGGCCACGCCTTGGCCGCGGTCGAACGACCGACGCTCGAGCAGCTGGCTGCCGAGCCGCTCGTCAGCTACCACCCGTCGTTCACGGGCCGCAGCCGCATCGACGCCGCGTTTGCCCGTGCACGTCTGGAGCCCGAGGTCGTGCTCGAAGCAATCGATTCGGACGTCATCAAGACCTACGTGCGGCTCGGTCTGGGCGTGGGCATCGTTGCCGAGATGGCGGTGCGCGACGAGACCGCAGGCGGCGAACTGGTCGTGCGCCCGCTCGGCCATCTGTTCGGCCAGAATGTCTCGCGTGTCGCATTCAGGCGCGGCGCCTACTTGCGCAATTTCGTCTACACCTTCGCGGAGTTGTTGTCCGAACGACTGACGCGTACGCTGATCCTGCGCGCGATGGCCGGCGACGCGGCCGGCGAACCCAGCGACCCTGCCATGTGATGCCGACCCCACCCCACACCCCGCATTTCCCGAGCCGCCTGCCCAAGGTCGGCACGACGATCTTCACCGTGATGTCGGCGCTGGCCCAGCAGCACGGCGCGGTCAACCTCGGCCAGGGCTTCCCGGATTTCGAGTGCGATCCGGCGCTGCTCGACGCCGTGAACCGTGCGATGCGCGCCGGCCACAACCAATACCCGCCGATGGCCGGCGTGCCGTCGCTGCGCGAGGCGGTGGCCGCGAAAATCGAGGCGCTGTACGGCGCGCGCTACGACCCCGGCGACGAGATCACCGTCACCGCCGGGGCGACCCAGGCGATCTTCACCGCGATCCTGGCCTGCGTGCACCCGGGTGACGAAGTCATCGTGCTCGAACCCTGCTACGACAGCTACGGCCCCAACATCGAATTGGCTGGCGGCCGCGTCGTCCGCGTGCCCCTGACGCCGGGCACGTTCCGGCCCGATTTCGTGGCCATCGCCGGCGCCCTATCGGCACGCACGCGGGCAATCATCGTCAACAGCCCGCACAACCCCAGCGCCACGGTCTGGAGCGCTGCGGAGATGGATCGCCTGGCGGCGCTGCTGCGGCCGACCGAGGTGCTGCTGATCAGTGACGAGGTCTACGAACACATGGTGTTCGACGGCCAGCGCCACGCCAGCGCCTCAGCGCACCCCGAACTGGCGGCGCGGGCCTTCGTGGTCTCGAGTTTCGGCAAGACCTTCCATGTCACCGGCTGGAAGATCGGCACCGTCGCGGCCCCGGCGGCGCTGACGGCTGAGTTCCGCAAGGTGCACCAGTTCAATGTCTTCACCGTCAACACGCCGATGCAGTTTGCGCTGGCGAGTTACCTCGCCGACCCGGCACCCTACCTCGGGTTGAGCGCCTTCTATCAGCACAAGCGCGACCTGTTCCGCGACGGCCTGGCCGCGACGCGACTGCGCGCCTTGCCGAGCCAGGGCACCTACTTCCAGTGCGTGGATTTCAGCGCAGTCAGTGAGTTCGACGAAGCCGCCTTCTGCCGTTGGCTGACCACCGACATCGGCGTCGCGGCGATTCCCCTGTCGGTGTTCTACGACGGCGGCTTCGAGCAGCGCATCGTGCGCCTGTGTTTTGCCAAGCGCGACGAGACGCTGCGCCTGGCGCTCGACCGGCTGGGAAAGGATTGCAACCGAGAGTGCGTCCGGGGCGACGTCCGCGTCGTTGCGTCCAGGCTTAGGCTTCAGCGCGTCGGCCGCGCATCAGGATTGGCGCCCCAGAAATCCTCGTCGGGCTCGGCCGGACGAGGATTGTCGATCTGCTCCAGCGAAAAGGCCGGTGGCTCCGCGGGCCCGGCGCTACCGGCTTCGGCCGACGGTTCGTCATGTCCTGCACCGAGGTCGAGGTCGAGCGACAGCGTCTCGCCGTCGTTGAATTCGGGCCGCAGCATGATCGTGCCTTCGGGCGAAACGATCGGCGCCGAGCGGCCGCCGATCGGCAGCAGCACGTCGACATCTTCGGCACCGCCGGTGTTGCCCGACTGATGCAGATCGCGTGCGATCATGTAGAGGAACAGCAGTTCCTGATAAGCGGGCAGGTCGAACAATTCGGCCTCGGCGCCGCGCCGGAAAAGCATGGCCTCCAACTCGGCCATTGCATCCAGCGGTGCCGGCCAGGCACGCTGGATGCGCCCGATCACCAGCGGATAAGCGTCCAGCGCCCGACCGCTCTTCGGATCGGTATCCCAATCGGGTGCGACGCTGTTGAAGCGCTGGTTGAACCGCACTCGCGTGCGTTCGTAGGCCTCGCGCTGGCCGCGACGCCGGTGGATCTCGAGCAACTTCAGGTACGGCAGCGGAATGCCGCCGCCGGTGCTGCGCAAGTGCGCCATCAGCAAGTCGATGGCGGCATCGTCGTGGCCGAGCGCGATGAAAAAGTCAGCCTGCTGCTCGAGGTCGATCTGCTCGTCGACACTGACGGCGCGATTGACGTCGTCCTCCCGGGAGGGCATCGGCGGGATCGTCACCTGTGTCGGTGCCGGCATGGTCGGCGGCGAGATCTGCGAATCCAGGCCACCATGCATCGACGACACGTTATCGGTCCACGGCGCCGGCGCCGACGGCATCGGCTGCTGCGATGGGGCGCGCGAAGCCGGGAACTCCGAAAGCCGGGACTCGTCGCGGGGAGGTGCGGCTGGTGCCGCGCCGCGGTCCCACCAATCCTGGCGATTCGGCGTCTGCGCCCGTTTGCGCAAGCGCCAGGCGAGCCACGCGGCCAGCGCGGCCAGCACCGCCAGTGCCCCTAGCAGCAACGCCGTCAGCGGCGACGGCTTCTCGCGTTCCGCACGATCGAGTGCCAACTGCTGACGCAATTGCAGCAAGGCGTCGGTCTGCGCCTTGGCGTCGGCGCGCAATCGCGCCATCTCGGACTCCATCCCACGCATGCGATCGGCCGCAGCCGAGGCCGCCGCCTCTGCCGCGCTGGCAGTGGCTTGGGCCGCCGATGCCTGTTGCTGCGCCGCGAGCGCGGCAATTTGCCCGGCGCTGACTTGGCCGGCCTCCAGTTGCAGGCGTGGCTTGGGTTCTGGGCGCGCTGGCGCACGCGGCGGCGCGACGGCGGCGGTGCGCGCCGGCGCGGATGCCGCGTCCGGCACCGGGACCGGCACCGGCACGGCGCGCGGCGCGGTCGCTTGCGCGGTGCGGGCGGCCCTTGGCGGCGGCGCCGGGCGCCGGACCTGCCGCGACCTCTCGACGGCGCCGGGTGCGGCCGGCGCCGCTTGAGCCACGGACGGTCGCGCCGGCGGCGGCGTTACGGTGGCAGCGCGGGGGCTCGTCGCCTCGGGCTCGGCTGCAGCCGTGCTCACGAGCGGCGGGTCGGCCAACAGCACCAGCTCTCGCGTCAGGCGGGTCGGACAGCCGGCACCAATCACGACCGTCAGCACCGGCTCGTCGACTGCGGTGGTGGTCGTGACACGCAGCACGCTCTCGCCAACATCGCGGCCTTGCGTGATGCGCACGCGAACCGTCCCCGGTGGCAATTTGATGTCACCCGCGGTGACTTCGGCACTGGCGCACTCGGCGCTCAGCGTCTCGCCCTCGGACAGGTTGACCGGAATCGCCAGGTTCAGCGGCTGACCCAGCGTGACATTCGAGCGAATCGGCCCGAATCCGAGCGCCACCGCCCCGCCTGTACTGGCGAGGGTGACGACCGCGACGAAAAGCTGGGTCCAACCGATGGGCATGCCGCTGGGTGATCGTTTCTTTTTGTGAGTCAGGAGACTCTAGCATGGGCCGAGCCACGGCCTGATCGCAGTCAACGGACGCAGTGCAACAATCGTCACACGCGCGGCGCGTCGGCGTACCGTCGCGCTGTCGCCGCAGAGACACGCCATGCCGATCCCCGCCCTTAGCATCGCCGAGCGAAACAACATAGACAACGGATCGTGGTTTGCCAAGCTCTCTCCGGCACTGCGTCAGGCCATCCTGGACGTCGCGCACGTGCGCCGGTTGCAGGACGGCGAGTTGTTGGCCGCGCGCGGCGCCGCCGCCGAGGAATGGTGCGGTGTTGCGGCCGGTGCGGTGCGTGTCAGCTCGGTCTCGCTGGCCGGCAAGCAGGTCTCGCTGACCTACGTCGAGCCGGGCACCTGGTTCGGCGACATCGCGCTGTTCGACGGCCTGCCTCGCACGCACGACGCCAATGCCCACGGCGCTACGACGCTGATCGTGGTCCGCAAGCCCGATTTCAAGGCGCTGCTGGCTGCGCATGTCGAGTTGTACGACGCGCTACTGCGCCTGAACTGCCGCCGCCTGCGCCTGATGTTCGATGCCATCGAGGATCTCAACACCCGCCCGCTGGCCGCGCGGCTGGCGCGCCAGTTGCTGCTGCTGGCGCGAAGCTACGGCATCGCGCAGGGCGAAGAAATCCGCATCGGGCTGGCCTTGGCGCAGGAAGACCTGGCCCAGTTGCTCGGCGCCTCGCGTCAACGCGTCAATCAGGAACTCAAGGCCTTCGAACGCGAAGGCGCCTTGCGCGTCGAGCCGACACGGCTGGTGGTGCTGTCGCGCGACAAGCTGCTGGCACTGTCCGAGTCCCTCTGACCCCTCGCGATGGAACACTTTAGCGGCACCCGCCCCGTCACCGAACAACACGCCTTCGACGTCGGCGCGCTCGGCGCCTGGCTGCAGGTGCATCTGCCGGGCTTTGCCGGGCCGCTGGCGGTGGAGCAGTTCAAGGGCGGCCAGAGCAACCCGACCTTCAAGCTGCTGACGCCGGGTGCCGCCTATGTGATGCGCAGCAAGCCCGGGCCGGCAGCTCGGCTGTTGCCGTCGGCGCATGCGATCGAGCGCGAATTTCGCGTCATGGCAGCCCTCGCAGGTCACGGCGTGCCGGTGCCGGCGATGCGGGTGTTGTGCGAGGACGAATCGGTGATCGGCCGCGCCTTCTACATCATGTCGTTCGTCGAAGGCCGCGTGTTGTGGGACCAGTCGCTGCCCGGCATGGACCGCAGCGATCGCAGCGCGATCTACGACGAGATGAACCGCGTCATCGCCGCCCTGCACTGCGTCGATGTGGCTGCGGCCGGTCTCGCCGACTACGGCAAGCCAGGCAACTACTTCGAGCGCCAGATCGGTCGCTGGGGCAAGCAATACCTGGCTTCGGTGACGCAGCCGATCGAGGCCATGGATCGGTTGATGCAATGGCTTCCCGTGCACATGCCGGCGGGCGCGCGCGACGACACCAAGGTCTCGGTCGTGCATGGCGACTACCGCCTCGACAACCTCGTCTTCCACCCGGCCGAACCACGCGTGCTGGCGGTGCTCGACTGGGAGCTGTCGACGCTCGGCCACCCGCTGGCCGATTTCAGCTACCACTGCATGGCCTGGCACATCCCGCCCGGCGCCTTCCGTGGCATTGGCGGCCTGGACCATGCCGCGCTCGGGATTCCGACGGAAGCCGAGTATGTGCGCCGCTGGTGCGAGCGCACCGGTCTGGCCGAGCCCGCGGCACTGGCTGCCGACTGGAATTTCTACCTCGCCTACAACCTGTTCCGCATGGCCGCGATCCTGCAAGGCATTGCCAAGCGGGTCGAGGACGGCACGGCGTCGAGTGCCCAGGCGCGCCAGGCCGCCGCGGGCGCGCGGCCGCTGGCGGAACTGGGCTGGCAATTCGCGACAAACGCCTGAAAGGGGCCAACCGATGGACTTCGCCTACTCCGAGCGAACGCAGGCGCTGCAAGCGCGCGTCAAGGCCTTCATGGCCGAGCATGTCTACCCCGCCGAGCCGGCGTACTGGCAGGAACTGGAGGCCAACACCGCGGCTGGCAAGCGCTGGACACCCCTGCAGGTGATCGAGGCATTGAAACCGAAGGCGCGCGCCGCCGGCCTCTGGAACCTGTTCCTGCCTGAAAGCGATCGCGGCGCCGGCCTGCTGAACCAGGAGTACGCGCCGCTGGCCGAGATCATGGGCCGCGTGCCCTGGGCCAGCGAGGTCTTCAACTGCTCGGCGCCCGACACCGGCAACATGGAGGTGCTGGTGCGCTACGGCAGCGCCGAGCAGAAGCAGCGCTGGCTCGAACCGCTGTTGGCCGGCGAGATCCGCAGTGCGTTCGCGATGACCGAGCCCGGCGTCGCGTCGAGCGATGCCACCAACATCGAAGCACGCATCGAGCGCCGGGGCAGCGAGTACGTCATCAATGGCCGCAAGTGGTGGACCAGCGGCGCCGGCGATCCGCGTTGCAAGGTGATGATCTTCATGGGCAAGACCGATCCCGCCGCGCCCAGGCATTCGCAGCAGTCGATGATCCTGGTGCCGATCGACGCACCGGGCGTCAAGGTGCTGCGGCCGCTCAGCGTGTTCGGCTACGACGACGCGCCGCACGGCCACATGGAGGTCGATTTCACCGATGTGCGCGTGCCGGCCTCCAACATCCTGCTCGGCGAGGGTCGCGGTTTCGAGATCGCACAGGGCCGCCTCGGTCCCGGCCGCATCCACCACTGCATGCGCCTGATCGGGCTGGCCGAACGTTCGCTCGAGCTGATGTGCCAGCGGGCGTCGGCGCGTGTCGCCTTCGGCAAGCCGGTGGCGGCGCAGACGGTGACGCAGGAGCGCATCGCCGAGGCACGCTGCCAGATCGATCAGGCGCGGCTGCTGACGCTGAAGGCGGCCTGGATGATGGACGTGGCCGGCAACAAGGCTGCCAAGGCCGAGATCGCGATGATCAAGGTGGTGGCGCCGAACATGGCCTGCCGCGTCATCGACTGGGCCATCCAGGCTCACGGGGGTGCCGGTATGTGCCAGGATTTCCCGCTGGCCTACTTCTACACCCTCGCCCGCACGCTGCGTTTTGCCGACGGGCCCGACGAGGTGCATCGCAACGCCATTGCGAAGATCGAAATCGGCCGTCATGCCGCGGCGTGACGGCCGCTCGGCGCGGGGCCGCCGGATCCTGGAGCGCGTTCAGGAGTCGGGCGCGTCGGCCGCGGCCATCGCGCTCGGCGGCCCCCAACTGCTCGGCCGCTCGCTGCCGACCGCGCCCCGCAGCACCTCTTCGCCGACACGGCGGGCTGCCGTGCGCGCGGCATCGAACAGTCCCAGTGCAGCCTGCATTGCAGCGACCTCCGGCTGCGGCAATCCGCAGCGCAGCGTCAGCCGCCCGCGCTGCACCAGCAACACCAGCGGTTGCTCTTCGGCCAGCCACGCCTGACTGGCCGCCAATCGCTCGGCCAGGGGCCCTTCGAGCCACAGCGGCGCCGCGCGTGGCAGGTTCGACAGTGCACCGAAACGCTCGCCCAACGGGCCCATCGCTGCGGACGGCACCTTGGCGTGCAGCACCAGCCAGCGCATCTCCTCCGGAGTATCGTCGTCCATGCGCGTCTGCGCACCGTCGGTGAACTCATCGAACATCTGCTGCTCGAGCAGCGTCATCAGCGGGCGCGTCATCACCATCATCTGCAGATCGCCCGCCGCCGTGACATCGGCGCGCACGCGCAACTCGGGCCCCATCACGAAATGGCGCTGAGGCGCGCCCCACTCCAGTCGCCAGCCGGCGGCTGGCTGCGATGGTTCAACGACGAAGCCGCTGCCGTCGCGGCTGCGCGCGAAACGATGGCCCTCGGCCGCGGCCCACTCGGCCGCTGCAGACCACTCGGCGGCATCGCGCGAAGCGCCGAACAGCCGTCTGATGAGATTGCGCATCGCTGCTAGAGTCGTGCCACCGCGGCGCGAGGAGTGCGGTTCGATGATCGAAGTGTATTCGTGGGCTACGCCGAACGGGCACAAGGTCCACATCATGCTCGAAGAGTGCGGTCTGCCGTACCGCGTGCACGCGGTGGACATCGGCGCCGGCGACCAGTTCGCGCCCGCGTTCCTTGCGATCAGCCCGAACAACAAGATTCCGGCCATCGTCGATGCCGATGGGCCCGACGGCCAGCCGATTTCGCTGTTCGAGTCGGGCGCGATCCTGCTCTACCTTGCCGCCAAGAGCGGCCGCTTCCTGCCGGCCACGACACACGCCAAGTACGAAGTGCTGCAGTGGCTGATGTTCCAGATGGGCAGCGTCGGTCCGATGCTCGGCCAGGCGCACCACTTCCGCATCTACGCGCCGGAGAAGATTGCCTACGCGATCGAACGCTACACCAACGAGGCCAAGCGTCTGTACGGCGTGATGAACAAGCGGCTGGCCAGCAGCCGGTACCTCGGCGGGGCTGAATACAGCATCGCCGACATCGCCGTGTTCCCGTGGCTGCGCTCGTGGCGCAACCAGGGCATCGACTGGGCCGACTTCCCGCACCTGAAGGGTTGGTTCGACGAGATCGGCCACCGGCCGGGCGTGCTGCGCGGCGTCGAGGTGCTGGCCGCACTGCGCAAACCGCTGGTCGACGACAAGGCGCGCGAGACGCTGTTCGGCGACACGCAGTACAAGAAGCACTGAGTGACGCGCGCCGCCGGCGCGGCGCGTGAACGGGCGGCGGCCAATGCGCGTCTACGGCGCCTTGAAATCACCGGCCACACCGGTCACGAACCGCTCGGGCTGGATATACCGGCGCAATGCGGCATTGACCTGGTCGAGCGTCAGCGCCTGCAGCTGTGCGTCGACCTCGGCGGCGCGGGCCATCGTGCGCCCGAGGTCGAGGTTGGCGGCCAGGGCGGCGGCGAGGTTGCCATCCTGCGCCCGCGACAGACGCCGGAAGCTCAGCAGCGCGGATTTGCCCTCGGCGAGTTCCTTCGCGGTGAATCCATCCTTGATGGCGCGTGCGATCTCTTCCTTGAACGCGGCCTCGACCTTGTCGCGGTTGGCCGGCGCGAAGATCGCGCTGGCCTGCCACAGCGAGTGCGCTTCGCGGCTCGACCAGCGCACCGAGGAGCGCACGTCGTACGACAGCCCGTCGGTCTCCCGGATGCGGCGCCACAGCCGCGAATTGCCGCTGCCGCCGAGCAGGTAGTTGGCCATCGCCAGCGCCGCATAGTCTCCGTCGTTGTCCGACAGCGGCACTGGCAGGCGCGCGACCATCGCGGCATTCTGTTTGTCGGGGGTGTTGAAGATCAGGCGCGCCGGCGGCGGTGCCAACAGCGGCGTCGGCACGCGCACGTAGGGCGTGGCACTCGTCCAGCCGCCGAGGGCGCGCTCCAGTGCCGTGCGCACGGCAGCGGCGTCGAAATCGCCCACCGCCGCGAACTCGGCCTGGCTGGCGCCGAGCAAGCGCGCATGCAGCGACCGCAGCGACTGCGGCGTCACGGCACGCACGTCCTGCAGCCGCTCATCGAAGCTGCGGGCGTGGCGGATGTCGCCGCGCGGGTACGGGTTGCCGTGGCGGGCGAGGGCCACTTCGAGCACCGCCTCCGGCTCCTTGCGCATCGACTCGATCGCGGTCTGCGCCTGGCGCTCGACTTCATCGAGCACCTTGGCGTCGAAGGCCGGCTCGCGCAGCAACGACCCGATCAGTTCGATCGCCGCCGGCAGGTGCTCGCGCCGCGACTGCACGAACACGCTGAGCGCGCCCGGCTCGGTGAAGCCGAAGCGCAACTCGGTGCGTAGCGCATCGAGCCGATCCTGGACCTGCTGGCGGCCGAGCGACGGCGTGCCCTTGTCGAGCATCGCTTCGAGCATTGTCGATCACCTCGGCCTGGCCCTCGAGCGACTTCAGATCGCCGACACGCAGCGTCAGCGTCGCACTGACCGCCTGGCCGCGTGTGGACTTCGGCAACAGCGCGAACTGCACGCCGGCGGCTGCGCCCGCGAGCCGACCGCGCTGCGTGCGCGCATCGATGTTGGCCGGCGTGGCCTCGAAGCGTTCGGCCGCCTGCGCCGCCGCCTGCGGCACGAAGCGCTGCATCTGCTGTGCGACATCGACATTGGCCGGCTGCGGCGCACGCTGCGGCTGGTCGGTCGGCAGGTAGACGCCGAGCGTGCGGTTGGCGGCAAGCAGCCGCTCGGCGGCCACGCGCTGCAAGTCCGCCAACGGCAAGTCGCGCACGCGGTCGCGCAACAGGAACAGCAGCCGCCAATCGCCCTGCGCCACGGTTTCCGACAAGGCCACGCCGATGCGTTCGGGGTCGGCGTATTGCAGCTCCCAGCTGTTGAGCCACTTGGTGCGTGCGCGCCCGAGCTCGTCGGCACTGATCGGTTCGTTGGCCAGCGACTCCAGCGTCGCGATGAACGACTCGCGGCTGGCCGCCGCGTCCTGGCCCGGTGCCAGCTCGGCGCCGAAGGCGATGAAACCCGGATCGTGCAGCCCGGTGGTCCAGGCCCAGGTGCTGGCGGCCAGCTTGGCGTCGGTGAGACGCTTGTGCAGGCGGCCCGACGGCGTATCGCCCATCACCAACGACAGCACTTCGACCGCGGCGTGGTCCGGATGCGCGCCGGGTACCGTGTGGTACGCAGCCATCAGTTGCGGCGTGCCGCCGACGCGGCGCAGCGTGACGCTGCGCTCGCCGTCCTGCGCCGGCTCCAGCGTGTACAGCGACGGCAGCGCGCGGGCCGGCTTCTTCAACTTGCCGAAGTAGCGCTCGACGAACGCCAGCACGCGAGCCGGGTCGAATTGGCCCGAGACGATCAGCGTGGCGTTGTCGGGCTGGTAGTAGCGGCGGTAGAAGGCCTGCAGGCGGCCGATGTCCACGCCTTCCACATCGGCGCGCGCGCCGATGCTCGAGTGGCCGTAGTTGTGCCACTGGTACATCGTGGCCAGGGTTTTCTCGAACAACATGTTGCCCGGGTTGTTCTCGCCGTTCTCCATCTCGTTGCGCACCACGGTCATCTCGCTGTCGAGGTCCTTGCGCGCGATGAAGCTCGCGGTCATCGAATCGGCCAGCCAGTCGAGATACCAGGCCAGGTTGGCTTCGCTGGCCGAGAAGCTGGCGAAGTAGTTGGTGCGATCGAGCCAGGTGCTGCCGTTGGCACGCAGCCCGCGCTTGTCGAACTCGGCCCACACCGCCGGGTGCCGGGGCGTGCCCTTGAACAGCAGGTGCTCGAGCAGGTGCGCCATGCCGGTTTCGCCGTAACTCTCATGGCGGCTGCCGACGCGGTAGGTGAGGTTGACGGTCGTCGTCGGCTTCGAGTCGTCGGGCGCCAGCAGCACCTGCAGGCCATTGGGCAAGCGGTACTCGACGATGCCCTCGACCGCAGTCACCGGTTTCAACGCCGCCAGCGCGGCGAGCGGCGCGAACAGCAATGCCAGCAGGGCGTGACTCAGCAGACGAGGCAACATGGCGTGAGCGGGAGTGGCGAGGGCCCCAATGTAGCGAACCGGTGTGCCCGAACAGCTTTGCGGCGCATGGGGCCGCTCTCGCCTGGGTGACGGAAGAGACTCGACGCAGCGACGCTCAAAAAGGTGGCGCGGCGTAGAGGACTCGAACCTCTGACCCCCGGCTTAGAAGGCCGGTGCTCTATCCAGCTGAGCTAACGCCGCTTGTTGATGCTCGGGTAACTCTCCAGGCCCCGCGGACCCGGTGCCTCATCGTAGGTCGTTGTCCCGCATGCGACTTTCGATTACCGGCCGAACGCTTAGAAGGCAGCTGCTCTATCCAGTTGAGCTACGGGCAGCCGGTGCCGGCGCGGGCGAGGTGGTCGGGGCGACACGATTCGAACGTGCGACCTACTGCTCCCAAAGCAGCCGCGCTACCAAGCTGCGCTACGCCCCGACTGCACGCATTCTAGTGGTGCGCCTTGCGCGGCGGCGCTCGGGCGGCGTCGGGCGCCGGCAACAGCAACTGGCGGCTGCACGGCGATGCACTGCTGGATGTGCTGCTCGCAGACGTACTTCAGCGCGCCGTAGGTCAGCGCCGCCGACACCGCCTGGCCGGCAATGGGGACGTACTTGGCTGCCTGTTGCGTGGTCAGGCGCACGCCGACGACCTTCAGCACCCGAAGCACCAGCTCGCGCGTGACCAGCCGGCCGACCAGCAGGCCGCCGCCGGTGCTGAGGGCCTTGTAGACGACGACACGGCGGTCGGGCGCGAGCCGTTCGATCTGCTCCGGGGCCAGCCCGAAGGCGCGGTTGATGTCGGGCAGCAGCTTGACCAGCACGCCGACGTCGGTCAGCCAGTCGAGCCCGGGCACCGGCACCATCGCCACGCCGGCGGCCAGCAGCGCGCGCTTGGTGACGAGTTGACGACAGCGCCTGGCGATGGCGTCGACGGCGTCGCCGGGTTCGGGCACGGCGCGGCGGGCCATCCGAACTACCGCGACGCCACCGGCCGATCGAGCACGACGATGCCGTCGGCATCGGCGTAGAGCCAGTCGCCCGGCCGCACCCACACGCCTTGCAGGCGCACGGCCACGTCACGCAGGCCGGCACCGCGCTTGGCGGGCGGCATCGGGCAGACGGCGAGCGCGCGGATGCCGATCGGGCATGGCGCGAGTTCGGCGACGTCGCGCACGCAGCCGTCGATCACCACGCCAGCCCAGCCGTTCTTGACGGCCAACGCAGCCAGGTTGCCGCCCAACAGCGCCGTGCGCAATGACGCGCCGCCGTCGACGACGAGCACCCGCCCGTTGCCGGATGACTCGAGCGCCTCGCGCACGAGGCTGTTGTCCTCGAAGCACTGCACCGTGCTGACCGCGCCGCTGAATGCGGCCGCACCGCCGAACTCGCGCCACAGTGGCGGCAGCACGCGCAAGGCGCCGCTGGTGTCGGACTTGTGGGCGTCGCAGAGATCGCAGGTGGCAAAGGTGTTCATCGTCGTGGCTCTGCACAAGCTGTGGGGGCCACCGATCGTAGCGCCGCGGCGCGCGTGGCCGGCAGCGGGCGAAACGTCATCCGAAACAATAGGCGGCGATCTGCCGCCACATCCCATGGCCCAGCACCCAGGCCGAGGCCGAGGCCAGCATCACGCCCGGCAGTCGCACGGCCCAGCGCAGCGCGTCCGGTTTGGCGACGGCCTTCTGCCACGCCGCGCCGGCGAGCAACAGGCCGAGCGACGAGGCCAGTGCAAACGCGGCCATCACCAGCGCGCCGCCAACGGCGCCGCTCGCCAGTGCAGCGACCAGCAGGGCCGATTGCAGCAGGCCGCAAGGCAGCGCGACCCAGGCACCGCCGACCGCAGCCGCCCGCAACGGCCCCAGCATCGGTTGCCAGCCTCCCGCCGCCACG
This sequence comes from uncultured beta proteobacterium, assembly GCA_963840805.1. GTDB lineage: Bacteria > Pseudomonadota > Gammaproteobacteria > Burkholderiales > Burkholderiaceae_C > CADEEN01. The sequence goes on from CAWJAJ010000011.1 coordinate 208,391, forward strand.
GCGGCAGGCGCCGGCGCGCGGCCCCAGGCGGCGAGCCATGCCGGCTGGCGGCCTGTCCAGGCCAGCCACAGGCCGAGCATCAGCGCCGCGCCGTGCACCAGCGACCACAGCGGCCGCAGTGCCGGTGCGGCCTGCGACCAGGCACCCAGCGCGTTGACGCTGGCCGCCGCGACGGCACCGCCCGCGGCATAGCTGGCCAGCCGGCCGAAGTGGAAACCCAGCGTCGCGCGCGGCAGCGACGCCCCGCCGCAGCGCTGGACCACCGCGGTACACGCCGCGCCGCACATGGCCGTGCAGTGCAGCCGCCCCGGCCAGGCCCATCAGCAGCGCGGCCAGCACCAGCGATGCGTCCATCGGTCAGATCACGCGGGAGAAGCGCTCGCGCGGGACTTCGGTGGCCAGCGCAGCTGTCGAAGGCCATCGCCAGCACGCGCACGAAGAACCAGCCGGTCGGCGTGACATCGAGCGCGCGCGGCTCGATGCGCACCAGGCCCATCTCGGCATAGCGCGCCAGACTGGGCCAGCTCGCGGGCGAAGTGGCGCTCGAACACGATCGGGTGCAGTGGCCTCGATGGCTGCGAAATCGACATGGCCGTGGCACATCACGGCCATGATCACGTCGCGCCGCAGCAGGTCTTCGGCGTCGAGCGCGATGCCGCGCACGACCGCGAAGCGGCCCTGGTGCAGCGCGTCGTAGTACTCGGGCAGGGTCTTGGCGTTCTGCGCATAGCTGGCGCCGACGCCGCCGATCGACGACACGCCCAGGCCGATCAGGTCGCTGTCGGGCTGCGTCGTGTAGCCCTGGAAGTTGCGGTGCAGGCGGCCTTGCTGCTGGGCCACCGCGAGCGCGTCGTCGGGCAGCGCGAAGTGGTCCATGCCGATGTAGCGGTAGCCCGCGCCGAGGAAGCCCTCGATCGCGCCCTGCAGCATCTGCACGCGGTCGGCCGCGAGCGGCAGGTCGGCCGACAGGATGCGCCGCTGCGGCTTGAAGCGCGACGGCAGGTGGGCGTAGGCATACAGCGCGATGCGGTCCGGGCGCAGCGCGACGATCTGCTCGACGGTGCGCGCGAACGACGCCGGCGTCTGCAGCGGCAGGCCGAAGATCAGGTCGGTGTTGATCGACACGAAGCCGAGCGCGCGGGCGTGCTCGACCAGCGTGCGCACCATCGCCTCGCTCTGCTCGCGGTGCACCGCCTTCTGCACCGCGGGGTCGAAGTCCTGCACGCCGAAGCTGATGCGGTTGAAGCCGAGCTGGCGCAGCGTGGCCAGGCGGCCGGCATCGACGGTGCGCGGGTCGACCTCGATCGACACCTCGGCATCCGGCACGAAGCTGAAGGCACGCTGCGAGCGACGCCATCAGGCCGGCCAGCTCGGCGTCGGACAGGAAGGTCGGCGAGCCGCCGCCGAAATGCAGCTGCGATACCGCCTGCGGCCCGCCGAGCGCCTGCGGTGCAGTTCGATCTCGGTGTCGAGCGCCTGCAGGTAGTCGGCCGCCCGCTCGTGGTGGCGCGTGATGACCTTGTTGCAGGCACAGTAGTAGCAGACCGATTCGCAGAACGGGATGTGCACGTACAGCGACAGCGGCGCCGCCGAGCGGTGTGCTCGGCGAGCTCGCGCGCGCGCGGCCAGCGTGCGCGCATAGGCCGCGGCATCGAAGCCGTCATGGAAGCGGTCGGCGGTCGGGTACGAGGTGTAGCGCGGGCCGTTGATGTCGAGCTGCTGCAGCAACGCGGGCGAGAAGATCGGGGGCGAGTGTATGGCGCATGGCGACGGTCACTGTGCCCGGCGGCTGGCTGGACCGCCTTGATTTCGCTCAAGACGGCGGGTTGATCTCGTCGCCGCGCTGCAGCAGCAGCGCGGTGATCGCGCCGGCCGCGGCGATCACGACCCAGAAGGCCAGGAAGGCCAGAGTGTAGACCGCCTGTCGCGGCGCCTGCAGCGGCGCGCCGCCGAACCAGTGCAGGTCGCTCGGATCGACCAGCGCGAAGACCAGCACCTCGAGCACGCCGGCCATCAGGAAGGCCGGCCAGAGGATCTGCAAGGCCAGGCGGCTCATCGCGGCAGCCCGCTCAGCGCGGCGTGGCCGCGTGGTTGCGCGCCTGCACGGCCGGTTGCTGCTCCGGCGTCGGCGCGCGCACCTGCAGCACCGGGTCCGGGTGGGTCAACGCGATCAGCAGCGTGGCCACGCTGGCCAGCACGACGACGAGCGGCCCGCCGACCACCAGCCAGACCATGCCGATGGCGCCACCACGGTGAAACCGGGCCAGGCGCCGAGGGCGGTGTGCGGATTCATTGCGGCATCGCTCCTGATCAGCGCGGTACGACGAAGGTCGACCGCTCGTTCGACCTTCCATTCCTTGTCCTCGGCCGCGGCCCGCTGGGTCGATCTCGAACTCGATACGGTGGGCGCCGGGGCCGGCCTCGTTCGCCGACTTCTGCGGCGATCTGCACGGCCACCGGCACCCAGCGCGACTCGGCCGGGCCCACCTCGACCTCCCCGCTGCCACGATACGGGCGTCGTCCAACGGTCGCCCTCGACCTTGAGTGGTAGCGCTGCGGTTGCTCGCTGGCGTTCATGATCTGCAGCCGGTAGACGTTCTCGATGCGGCCCTCGTCGACGATGCGCGCCAGTGCGGCGCGGTCGCGCACCACGTCGACCCTGAACGGCGTGCGCAGCGCCAGGCTGGCGGCCAGCGCGGCGCAGATCGCCAGCAGCACCGCACCGTAGACCAGCACGCGCGGGCGCAGCACGCGGCGCCAGCGCTGGCCGCGCGTCAGGTGCTGGGCGAGGCCGTTCTGGGTGTCGTAGCGGATCAGGCCGCGCGGATACTGCATCTTGTCCATCACGCCGTCGCAGACGTCGATGCAGGCGGCGCAGCCGATGCACTCGTACTGCAGGCCCTTGCGGATATCGATGCCGGTCGGGCAGACCTGCACGCACAGGTTGCAGTCGATGCAGTGGCCCAGGTTGGCTGCCTTCGGGTCGACGCTTGCGGCCGCGCGCTGCCGCGCGGCTCGCCGCGTTCGGTGTCGTAGCTGATGATCAGCGTGTCGCGGTCGAACATCGCGCTCTGGAAGCGCGCATACGGGCACATGTACTTGCACACCTGCTCGCGCAGGAAGCCGGCGTTGCCGTAGGTCGCCAGGCCGTAGAACAGGACCCAGAACCACTCCCAGGGGCCGAAGTCGAGCGTGAAGGCCTCGGCCCACAGCGTCTTGATCGGCGTGAAGTAGCCGACGAAGGTGAAGCCGGTCCACAGCGCCAACGTGATCCATAGCGCGTGCTTGGCGCCCTTCGCAGCAGCTTGCTGCGCGCTCCACGGCGCAGCGTCGAGGCGGATGCGCGCGTTGCGGTCGCCCTCGAGCTTGCGCTCGATCCACATGAACATCTCCGTGTACACCGTCTGCGGGCAGGCGTAGCCGCACCACAAGCGCCCGGCCACCGCGGTGAACAGGAACAGGCTGTAGGCGCTGACGACCAGCAGGCCCGTCAGGTAGATGAAGTCCTGCGGGTACAGCACCAGGCCGCCGAGGTAGAAACGGCGCGAGGCGAGGTCGAACAGCACCGCCTGGCGGTCGTTCCATCGCAGCCACGGCAGGCCGTAGAAGACCAGTTGCGTGGCCCATACCAGCGCCCAGCGCCAGTTGGTGAACCAGCCGCTGACGGCTGCGCGCGTAGATCTTCTTCTGCTTCTCGTAGAGCCAGACCAGTTGGCCGCTGTCGTCGGCCGGCGCAGCCGCATTCGCCGCGGAGGGGGTCTCGCTCATCAGGTGTCGTGCGTCACGGTGCGGCGGCCACCTTGGTCGTCTGCGACAGGCTCCAGACATAGGCCGCGAGCACGCGGATCTGCTCGGCCGACAAGCGCGCGCGTGTGCGCCGGCATGACGTTGTTCTTGCCACCGTTGACCATCGCCACGATGGCCTGCCTCACCCCAGCCGTGCAGCCAGACCTTGTCGGTCAGGTTCGGCGCACCGAGGGCCGGGTTGCCCTTGCCGTCGACGCCGTGGCAGGCCGCGCAGACCGCGAACTTGCGCGCGGCCGAGCTGCGCCGCGACGCTGTCGTGCGGGCTGCCCGACAGGCTCAGCACGTACTGGGCGACGTTGCGCACGTCGTCGCCGCTGCCCACCGCGGCGGCCATCGGCGGCATCACGCCGTTGCGGCCCTGCGCGATGGTCTGCTGGATGGTCTCGAACGAGCCGCCCCACAGCCAGTCGCTTGTCGGTCAGGTTCGGGAAGCCCTTGCTGCCGCGCGCGTCGGAGCCGTGGCAGGCGGCGCAGTTGTTGATGAACAGGCGCTCGCCGATGCCCATGGCCTGGCGTGTCGCGCGCCAGTTCGGTCTCGTTCATCGCCGCGAAGCGCGCGTACAGCGGCGCCATCGCGCTGGCGCGCCTTGGCCTGCTCGGTTTCGTACTGGCCGCGGCTGGTCCACTTCAGGTTGCCGTCGTAGCTGCCCAGCCCCGGATACAGCGCCAGGTAGGCAAACGCGAACAGCACGGTGATGATGAACAGCCACATCCACCAGCGCGGCAGCGGGTTGTTCAGTCTCGCGCAGGTCTTCGTCCCAGATGTGGCCGGTGGTGTTGTCGTCGACACCTGCAGCGGGCGCCCGGCGGCGCGCGGCCACGAACAGCAGCACCAGGCAGGCGACGAGGCTGACGATCGTGGCGGCGGCCACGAAGACCGACCAGCCGCTGGAGAAGAAGTCGCTCATGGCCTGGCCTCCCCGCGTCTGTATCGCCGTCGAACGGCAGTCGCGCCGCGGCGTCGAAGGCACTGCGGCGGCGTGCGCTGTAGACCCACGCCACCAGCGCGAGGAACAGCAGCAGGCCGATCACGGTGACGGCACTGCGCAGGTCGTTGATATCCATTTCGGCTCCTCCTTACTTCACGGCGGTGCCGAGCACCTGCAGGTAGGCCACCAGCGCGTCGAGCTCGGTCTGGCCCTTGACGGCCGCGGCGGCGCCGGCACCTCTTCGTCGCTGTAGGGCACGCCCAGGCGCCGCAACGCGGTCAGCTTGGCCGGCCATGTCGCCGGCGTCGACGCCGTTGCGTGGCCAGCCACGGGTAGGCCGGCATGTTCGACTCGGGCACCAGGTCGCGCGGGTTGTTCAGGTGCACGCGATGCCACTCGTCGCTGTACTTGCCGCCGACGCGGTGCAGGTCGGGCCCGGTGCGCTTGCTGCCCCACTGGAACGGGCGGTCGTAGACGAACTCGCCGGCCGTCGAGTAGTGGCCGTAGCGCAGCGTCTCGGCACGGAACGGCCGGATCATCTGCGAGTGGCAGTTGTAGCAGCCCTCGCGCACGTAGATGTCGCGCCCGGCGAGTTGCAGCGCGGTGTAGGGCTTGAGCCCGGCGCCGCCTGCGTCGTCGAGCGCTGGAAGTACAGCGGCACGATCTCGACCAGGCCGCCGATGGCGACCGTGATCAGGATCAGCACGATCATCAGGAAGTTGCTGGTCTCGATCTTCTCGTGACCGGTGGGGTGGGTGTTGTGAGCCATCGTTGGATCTCGCCTTCGTCTGTTCAGGCGTGCGCTGCGCGCAGCGGCGGGATCGCCACCGGGCGCGGCCTGGCCGCTCGTCACCGTCATCACCACGTTCCAGGCCATCACCAGCATGCCGGTCAGGTACAGCAGGCCGCCGAGCAGGCGCACGACGTAGAACGGGAAGCGTGGCCTTGACGCTCTCGACGAAGCTGTAGACCAGCGTGCCGTCGGGGTTGATGGCGCGCCACATCAGGCCCTGCATCACGCCGGCGATCCACATCGCGGCGATGTAGAGCACGATGCCGATGGTGGCGATCCAGAAGTGCAACTCGATCGCGCGCTTGCTGTACATCTCGGTGCGGCCGTACATGCGCGGGATCAGGTGGTACAGGCAGCCCATCGAGATCAGGCCGACCCAGCCGAGCGCGCCGCTGTGCACGTGGCCGACGGTCCAGTCGGTGTAGTGCGACAGCGCGTTGACCGTCTTGATCGACATCATCGGCCCCTCGAAGGTGCTCATGCCGTAGAACGACAGCGAGACGATCAGGAACTTCAGGATCGGGTCGTCACGCAGCTTGTGCCACGCGCCCGACAGCGTCATGATGCCGTTGATCATGCCGCCCCAGCTCGGCGCCAGCAGCACCAGCGAGAACACCATGCCCACGCTCTGCGCCCAGTCGGGCAGCGCGGTGTAGTGCAGGTGGTGCGGGCCGGCCCACATGTAGGTGAAGATCAGGGCCCAGAAGTGCACGATCGACAGCCGGTACGAGTACACCGGGCGCTCGGCCTGCTTGGGGATGTAGTAGTACATCATCCCGAGGAAGCCGGCGGTGAGGAAGAAGCCGACCGCGTTGTGGCCGTACCACCACTGCACCATCGCGTCCTGCACGCCGGCGTAGGCCGAGTAGCTCTTGGTCAGGCTCACCGGCATCGCGGCACTGTTGACGATGTGCAGCAGCGCCACGGCGATGATGAAGGCGCCGAAGAACCAGTTGGCGACGTAGATGTGGCGCACCTTGCGGATGCCGACGGTGCCGAAGAAGACCACCGCGTAGGCCACCCAGACGACCGCGATCAGCAAGTCGATCGGCCATTCGAGTTCGGCGTACTCCTTGCCCTGCGTCATGCCCAGCGGCAGCGTGACGCGCGGCCAGCACGATCACCAGCTGCCAGCCCCAGAACGTGAACATCGCCAGCGCCGGGCGCGAACAGCCGCGTCTGGCAGGTGCGCTGCACCACGTGGTACGAGGTCGCGAACAGCGCGCAGCCGCCGAAGGCGAAGATCACCGCATTGGTGTGCAGCGGGCGCAGGCGGCCGTAGCTCAGCCACGGAATGCCGAAGTTCAGTTCGGGCCAGGTCAGCTGCGCGGCGATGATCACGCCCACCAGCATGCCGACCACGCCCCACAGCACCGCGGCCAGCGCGAACCAGCGCACCGGGTCGTCGCGTATAGACCGGCTCACGGCCGGTTGCGGTCGCGATAGCTCATCGATCACCTCCTCGTCGATTGCTGCAGTGCAATGGGCCGCTATTGTTCCGGCGGCGCACCGGATCGAGGCTTGATCAGCATCAAGTGGTGTTTCCAGAATGCGTTCACCTTCGCGCTCGAGGTCGTCGAACTGCCCGCCGCGCAGCGCCCACGCAAACAGCGCCAGGATCGCCAGCACCAGCAGCGCCGAGAGCGGGAATCAGCAGGTACAGGATGTCCATCGGCAAGGCATCCGTTCAGCGCGACAGCCGCAGCGCGTTGCCAACCACGACCAGCGAACTCGTGGCCATGCCCAGGCCGGCCAGCCACGGCGGCAGCCAACCAGCCAGCGCGAGCGGAATGCAGGCCACGTTGTAGGCCGGCGGCCCAGACGAAGTTCTGGCGCACGATACGCCGCGTGCGTCGCGCCAGCGCGAAGGCGTGCGCAACGTCGGTGAGGTGCATCGACAGCAGCACCGCGTCGGCACTGTGGCGCGCCAGGTCAGCGCCGCTCGCCCATCGCCAGCGAGACGTCGGCCTGCGCCAGCACCGGCGCGTCGTTGATGCCGTCGCCGAGCATCGCGACGACGCGGCCGTCGGCCTTGCAGCGCGCGCACCGCGGCGAGCTTGTCCTGCGGTGTCGCGGCGGCATGCACCGATGCGATGCCGAGTTGCTCGGCAAGCCGCCGCACGCGCACCGCGCGGTCGCCCGAGAGCAGGCGCAACTCGATGCCACCGGCGCTGCAGCGCGGCCACCGCTGCCGCCGCATCGGGGCGTGGCACCTCTTCGAAATCGAAGCGCAGCAGCGGTGTGCCGACCGGCCCGAACCACAGGCAGAGCGCATCCCCGTCAGCGGGATCGTCGGCATCAAGCGGCGGCGCACCGACGAACGCCGCCGCATCCCAGCCGCCACGCCCGGCCATCGCCGTCCAGCGCGGCGATGCCGGCGCCGGGCACCTCGCGCACGTCGTGCCAGTGCCACCGCCACGGTGCCGGCCCGCGTGGCCAGTGCGCGCGAGAGCGGATGGTTCGACCACGCGGCGAGCGAGGCTGCTGCCTGCAGCAGCGCCGTATCGCCGTCGTCGCAATCCGCCGCGTACGCAATGCGTTGCAGCCCGCACCAGCGAGGCTGCGCCTCGGTCAAGCGTGCCGGTCTTGTCGATGAACAGCGTCTGCACCCGCGCCATCGCGTCGAGCGCATCGGGGCGGCGCAGCAGCACGCCGCGGCGCGCCAAGTCGCCCGCTGGCGGCCAGCAGCGCCGACGGCGCCGCCAGCGACAGGGCGCAGGGGCAGGTCACGATCAGCACCGAGACGGCGACCCACACGGCGCGCGCCGGCTCGATCACGCTCCAGGCAGCCGCAGCGATGCCCGCCAGCAGCAGCACGCCGAGCAGGAACGGCGCCGCCCAGCGGTCGGCGCTCGCCGCGAGTGCAGGACGCTGCATCATCGCGTCGCGCATCAAGGCGACGATGGCGGCCTGCCGCGTCGCCGCGCCGCTGCGCGTGACCCGCATCTCGACCGGCGCGCCCAGGTTGACGCTGCCGGCCAGCACTTCGTCGCCGGCCCGTTTGGCCAGCGGGTGCGACTCGCCGGACAGCAGCGATTCGTCGGCGGCCGTCGCACCGGCCAGCAATACGCCATCGGCCGGGAACGCGGCGCCGAGCGCCACGCGCACGCGGTCGCCGGCAACGAGGCGACTGACGGGCACGGACTCGACGCGGCCGTCGCCGAGCACGCGCGTGGCGACGCTCGGGCAACGCGCGCATGCCGGCCTCCAGCGCCTCGGCGGCGCGGTGGCGCGCACGCAGTTCGAGCCAGCGCGCGCCGAGCAGGAAGGCGACGAACATCGCCAACGAATCGAAGTACACCTCGTGGCCGAACACGCCACCGGGATCGAATGCGGCGCCGGTGCTGGCAACGAACGTGACTGCGATGCCGAGCGCCACCGGCACGTCCATGCCGATGCGGCGCTGTCGCAACGCGCGCCAAGCACCGCTGAAGTACGGTGCGGCGCTGAACAGCAGCACCGGCAGCGTCAGCACCCAACTGCCCCAGTGCAGCAACTGGCGCAGGTCGGGCGCCATTTCGCCCGGTGCGGCCAGATACACCGGCGTTGCGAACATCATCACCTGCATCGCGCAGAAGCCGGCGACGAACAGCCGCCACAGGGCCAGGCGTTGCTCGCGCAGCCGCAGTGCGCGGGCATCGGCGGCGAGGTCGGGCGCGGCATCGTAGCCGGCGCCACGCACCGCGGCGACCAGCGCCGAGACACGGGTTTGCGCCGGATCCCACCGCACCTGGGCGACCGCCGCGGCGGCGTTGACGCGCGCCGACTGCACCCCACCCACTTGCACCAGCGCCGCCTCGATCACGCCGGCACAAGCGGCGCAGTGCAGACCGGCCAGGCGCAGTGACGACGTGCCCGCGCCATCGGCATGCCAAAGCGTGAAGCGTTCGAGCGCTTCAGGGTCATCGAAGGCCGACAAGTCGGCGCGGGCGGCAGCAACGGCGTTCATTGAAGTCGGCGAGCCGGTGCGGCCCTGTCGATAATCTATTGTCCATGGCTCTCGACGACATGACAAAAATCAAGGCTCTCGCGCTGCTGCGTACCCTCGCCACCGCGGCGTTGGCCGCCCTTGCCCCGTTGGCTATCGCCCAAGGCGCCGGCGGCGTGCCGCAGAGCCTGCCGGCGATCACGCTGCAAGCAGGCATGCACAACATTCACGCCGCGGTCGCCCAGACACCCGAACAACGCCAGACCGGCCTGATGTTCCGCCGCGAAATGGCGCAACACGAGGGCATGCTTTTCGTGTTCGAGGTGGCCGCGCCGCAGTGCTTCTGGATGAAGAACACGCTGCTGCCGCTGTCGATCGCGTTCCTGGCCGACGACGGCACCGTCGTCAACATCGCCGACATGAAGCCGCAGTCGCTCGACAGCCACTGCTCTGCCCAACCGGTGCGCTACGTGCTCGAGATGAACCAGGGCTGGTTTGCCAAGCGCGGCATCGGCCCCGGCTTTCGCATCAGCGGCCCCGGCGGCAAGCCGTTCGGGGCGCGCTGAGCACGGCGCCAGGGCTCAGGCGAAGTTCTTCGCCGCGAAGTCCCAGTTGACGAGCTTGTCGAAGAAGGTCTCGACGTACTTCTGGCGCAGGTTGCGGTAGTCGATGTAGTAGGCGTGCTCCCACACGTCGACCGTCAACAGGGCCTTGTCGGCGGTCGTGAGCGGCGTGCCCGCCGCTCCGGTGTTGACGATGTCGACGCTGCCATCGGCCTTTTTCACCAGCCAGGTCCAACCCGAGCCGAAGTTGCCGACGGCACTCTTGACGAAGGCCTCGCGAAAGGCGGCATAGCCGCCCCACTTCGCGTTGATCGCCGCGGCCAGCGCGCCGCTCGGCTCACCGCCGCCGGCCGGCTTCATGCCGCTCCAGAAGAAAGTGTGGTTCCAGATCTGGGCGGCGTTGTTGTAGATGCCGCCCGATGATTTCTTGATGATCTCTTCGAGCGAGAGTTTTTCGAACTCCGTGCCCTTTTGCAGGTTGTTCAGGTTCACCACGTAGGCGTTGTGATGCTTGCCATGGTGGTACTCCAGGGTTTCACGGCTGTAGTGAGGCGCCAGCGCGTCGATCGCGTACGGCAGCGGGGGTAGGGTGTGTTCCATGAGGATGCTCCGGAGCGGTTGATTGGAGTTCGCGAGTCATTGTAGGCACGCCGGCATGGCCTTGCTCCCGACCCCGCGCACGGGGCGACGCGCCGTCGTGGCCGGGGCGGGCATGTGCCCAGGCTCTTGCCGAGTCCCGCCGGTACTGCGGCCGCCGCTATAGTCGCCGCGTTGCAGGTTCCAGCGAGGCAAGAGACCGACATGGCTACCCTCTTTCAGTCTCTGGGCCGCACCGTGGCCGCGGGCGTGGTGCTGGTGCTCCTGCTTGCGCTGGTGGTCGGCAACGTGCCGATGAATCACCTCTGGGGTACCTTCGTGATGCGCTGGCTGCACGTGATGAGCGGCGTGATGTGGGTCGGGCTGCTGTGGTACTTCAACTTCGTGCAGATCCCGTCGATGCCGAAGATCCCCGACGAGCACAAGCCGGCGATCGGCAAGGTGATCGCCCCGGAGGCGCTGTTCTGGTTCCGCTGGGCCTCGCTGGCCACCGTCGTCACCGGCCTGCTGCTGTCATGGATGAGCGGCTATATCGCGCTTGCGCTCGGACTGCGGCAGCCGTTCCTGGCCATTGGCATCGGGATGTGGCTGGCCCTGATCATGGCGGCCAACGTCTGGTTCATCCTCTGGCCGAACCAGAAAAAGGCGCTGGGCATCGTTGCCGCGACGCCGGAAGTCAAGGCCAAGGCCGCACGGCGGGCGATGCTGATCTCACGCGTCAACACCATGCTGTCGCTGCCCATGCTGTATTGCATGGTGGCCCAGCAAAACGGCGGGCTGTGAGCGGCCGCGGCCCGGTCGCCCGCGTGCCATGGACGAGATGCTGGCCGGGCCGTGTGCCCGGCTGGTTCATGGCCGCACGTTGACTTGCGCAAGCTCGACTTCGGCGGCACCGCGCGCCATCGTCAGCGCCAGTCGCTGGCCCGCGGCGAGTTGGCGGGGATCGGTCAGCAACTGACCGTCAAGGCTCTGCACGACGCTGAAGCCACGCTCGATCACGCGCTGGGGATCGAGCGCGTGCAGGCGCGCTTCGAGCGTGGCCAGGCGATGCTGCCGCGCGGTCAGTCGTTCATGCAGCGTATGCACCAGCTGCGACGCACGCGCAGTCAGCGCCATGCGTGCGGCATGCCGCATCTGCACGGCCGCCGCAGCCAGCCGCGCAGCCAGGTGATCGAGCCGGCGGGCTTGTGCGGCCACGCGTGCCAGGGGCTGGCCCACCCGTGGTGCCAGCCGGTCCAGCCGCTGTGCCTTGGCCTGCAAGATGCGGTCGACACCGCGCGCGAGCGCGCTCGCCAGCCCCTGGAGTGCCGCCGCGAGCTCGACCGCCGCGGGTGCGGCCAGTTCGGCCGCTGCGGTCGGCGTCGGTGCGCGCAGGTCGGCCGCGAAGTCGCACAGCGTCACGTCCGTTTCATGCCCGACACCGCAGACGATGGGAATCGGCGAGCCGGCCACCGCGCGCACCACGCGCTCGTCGTTGAAGCTCCACAAGTCCTCGAGCGAGCCACCACCACGGGCCAGGATCAGCGTATCGACCTCCGCGGCGCTGGCCGGCCAGCGCCAGCGCCGCCGCCAGCGCTTGCGGCGCCTCGGCGCCCTGCACCGGGCTGGGGTAGACGATCACCTGCACCTGGGGGGCACGGCGCGCGAGCGTCGTGAGCACGTCATGCAATGCCGCGCCGGCGAGCGAGGTGACCACGCCGATGCGCTGCGGAAAGCGCGGCAGCGGCCGCTTGCGGCTGGCATCGAACAGGCCCTCGGCTTCCAGCTTGGCCCTCAGGCGCAGGAACTGCTCGTACAACGAACCCGCACCGAGCGCCCGCATGGCCTCGGCCACGAACTGCAACTCACCGCGCGGCTCGTAGACGGCGAGGCGCCCGCGCAACTCGACCTGCTGGCCGTCGCGTGGCGCGAAGTCAAGCAGCCCGGCGGCACGCCGGAACATCGCGCAGCGCAGCGCCGCCTGTGCGCCATCGGCGTCCTTCAACGTGAAGTAGCAGTGACCGCTGGCCGCACGCGAAAATCCCGACAACTCGCCGCGCACGGTGCAGGCGCCAAAGCGTGCTGCCAGTGCATCGGCGACGGCCAGCACCAGCGCGCCGACAGTCCAGACGCGCGCAGCGGCGGCATTGGCGATGGGCTCAATCACGCGGCGGCCCAGCACTGGTGCGGGCCTGGAACTCCACAGCCGCGCCATTGCTGGCCCGGCACGGCAGTATCCATGTCACAGCCCTGTCATTTGTTCGCAACTCATTGATTTTCAAGGATTTTTCTCTGCTGAAAGATTGAGCAATCTGTGTCTGAGCGAGTCTGTATGCGCCTTCGCAGCAGCTTGCCGAAGGTTACGCACAATGTTGTCCACAGCGGCAGTGGATTGCGCCGCGAAGATTGAGGCACGTCGGCGTCGCATGGATGGCACAACACAGGCCGCGGACGCCGGCGCATGGGCCGCGCGGCCGCATAATCGCGCGGCCTCGATTGCCACCGCGGCCGTGCGGCGGCCGTTGCGAGAGGCTCATTTCCGTTGTCGAGGACCCCTTGCTTTCGATCATACAAGCCGCTGGTTGGCCGATCTGGCCCTTGATCATTTGTTCTGTCGTGGCCCTGGCGCTGGTGATCGAGCGCGTCGTGAGCTTGCGCGGCGCGCGGGTCGCGCCCGAGCGGTTGCTCGACGAAGTGATCTCGATCACGCGCACCAGCCTGCCATCCGCGGACGTGGTCAACAAGCTCGCCGGCAATTCCGCGCTCGGCCAGGTGCTGGCCGCAGGCGTGCGCGGCGTCATCGCCGAACCACGCATCAGCGAACGGGCGTTGCGGCTGGTGTTCGAGAACGCCGGCCGCGTCGGCGTGCATCGCCTCGAACGCTACCTCAACACGCTGGGCACCATCGCCACGGCAGCGCCGCTGCTCGGCCTGTTCGGCACCGTGGTCGGCATGATCGAGATCTTCGGCTCACAGGCACCGAGCGGCGGCAGCAACCCGGCGCAACTGGCGCATGGCATCTCGGTGGCGCTGTACAACACCGCGTTCGGGCTGATGATCGCGATACCGTCGCTGATGTTCTACCGCTACTTCCGCGGCCGCGTCGACGAGTTCACGGTCGAGATGGAGCAGGCGGCCGAGCGGCTGGTGCCGCACCTGATGCGCTTCGCCGTCAAGAACACCTAGCAATGACGACCCCTGACTCGCTGCGCTCGCGCCCCCCGAGGGGTGCTCAGGCCGCTTGGGCCACGCGTGGCCCCTTCATGGCCCTTGGCGGCCCGGCGCTGGCCTGACGCCATGAACTTCCGCAAGCACCGCGGCGAAGAGCCGGAGATCAACCTGATCCCGTTCATCGATGTCCTGCTGGTGATCCTGATCTTCCTGATGCTGTCGACGACCTACTCGAAGTTCACCGAACTGCAGGTCAACCTGCCGACCGCCGAAGCCGACAAGCCGCGCGAACGTCCGGCCGAAGTCATCGTTGCCGTGGCTGGCGATGGCCGCTACGCCGTCAACGGCAAGGCGGTCGATGGCCGCAGCGTCGAATTGCTGACCGCCGAATTGAGCGCCGCTGCGCAGGCGTTGAAGGACCCGGTGGTGATCGTCTCGGCCGACGCCACCGCCGTCCACCAGGCCGTGATCAACGTGCTCGATGCAGCGCGGCGTGCCGGCCTGGCACGCCTGACCTTTGCGGCGCAGACCGCGGGTGCGGGATCGGGCGAGGGCGGCGCCGCGCCGCGTTGAAATGACGACCCCGAGCCCGCGTCGCTCGTTGCCCTCCGGGGGCGCTCAGGCCGTTCGGGGGCGGCCCTGCGCGGCCTGACGCGCGCCGCGCCGCTGGCCGTGCCCACAGACTCGCACGCGCCGAGCCTGTTCGAGCGCCTGGGCGCCGCACTGCAGCGGCAGTGGTGGGTTGCCCCGCCCACCGCTGCGGCGCACGCACTGCGGCCGCTGGCGACGCTGTACGGCGTGTTGGCCCGCCTGCACCGCGCCGCGAGCCGTCCGCAGCCGACCGGCGTCCCGGTGGTCGTGGTCGGCAACCTGATTGCCGGTGGTGCCGGCAAGACGCCGACGACGATGGCGGTGGTGCGATTGCTGCGCGCCTTTGGCTGGCATCCGGGCGTCGTCTCGCGCGGCCATGGGCGGCGCGGCCGTGGGCTGGTCGAGGTGCGACGCGACAGCCGCGCGGCCGACTGCGGCGACGAACCGTTGCTGATCCACTTGCACACCGCGGTGCCGGTGATGGTCGGCCGCGACCGCGTTGCCGCGGCGCGAGCGCTGCGCGCCGCGCACCCCGAGGTCGACATCATCGTCGCCGACGACGGCCTGCAGCACCATCGCCTCGCACGCGATTTGCAGATCGTCGTGTTCGACGAGCGCGGCGTCGGCAATGGCCTGTTGCTGCCTGCCGGCCCGTTGCGCGAACCGCTGCCGGCCAGCGTTCCCGCGGCAACGCTGCTGTTGTACAGCGGCGCGCGCGTCAGCACCCCCCTGGCGGGTTGGCTGGCCACGCGCCGGCTGTCTGGCGTGGTGCCACTGGCCGACTGGTGGCAGGGCCACACGCCAGCGGCCGACAGCTGGCGCGCCGTGCAAGGACGCCCGTTGCTGGCAGCCGCCGGCACGGCCGCGCCCGAGCGCTTCTTCGAAATGCTGCGCGACCAGGGCCTGCGCCTGGCGGTGACCCAGCCGTTGCCCGACCACGACCCCTTCGACACGCTGCCGTGGCGCGCCGATACACCCGATGTCCTGATCACAGAAAAGGACGCCGTGAAGCTGCCGCCCGAGCGCGCCGCGCGCGAGTTCGGGCCGACGCGCGTTTGGGTCGTGCCGCTAGACTTGGAGCCCGACGTGCCGTTCGCCGCCGCGCTCAAGCGCCACTTCCCGCACCCGCCACGCATGCCACCGCCCGCCTCGCCATGACCGCCCTCGACCACCGCCTGATCGACCTGCTCGTCTGCCCCATCTGCAAAGGGCGGCTGCAGATGCAACGCAGCGCCGATGGCCAACCGCAGGCGCTGGCCTGCCCGGCCGATCGGCTGGCGTTCCCGATCCGCGATGGCATGCCGGTGATGCTCGAGAGTGAAGCGCAGCCCTTCGACGGCCCTGACGCGGCGTGAGCTTCTCGATCCTGATCCCGGCAAGGCTGGCCTCGACGCGGCTGCCGAACAAGCCGCTCGCCGACATCGCAGGCGTGCCGATGGTGGTGCGCGTGGCGCAGCGCGCGGCGCTGTCGCGCGCACGGCAGGTGGTGGTCGCCGCCGACGACGCCCGCATCGTCGCCGCGTGCGAGCGCCACGGCGTGCGCGCGCTGCTGACGCGCACCGACCACGCCAGCGGCAGCGACCGCCTGGCCGAGGCGTGCATGCTGCTCGGCCTCGACGGCGCCGAGGTGGTGGTCAACGTGCAGGGCGATGAGCCGCTGATCGAGCCGGCGCTGATCGACGCCTGTGCCGCGCTGCTCGACAGCCATGCCGATTGCGCGATGAGTACCGCGGCCCATCCGATCGCGTCGGTGGCCGATTACCTGAACCCCAACGTCGTCAAGGTCGTGCTCGACCGCGCCGGCCGTGCCCTGCTGTTCAGCCGCGCGCCGCTGCCGTGGTGGCGCGACGGCCCCGGCCTCTCGCCTGCTGGCCTCGCCGGCCTCGACAGTGTTGATGCCCTGCCCGATCCGCCCCCGTTGCGCCACGTGGGCCTGTACGCCTATCGCGCCGCCTTCCTGCGCCGTTTCCCCACACTGCCGATCGCACCGCTGGAGCGCATCGAGGCCCTGGAGCAGCTGCGCGTACTCTGGCACGGCGAACGCATCGCGGTGCACGTGAGCGCCACGGTGCCGGGTGCCGGCGTCGACACGCCGGCCGACCTCGAGCGCGTGCGCGCCCTGTTCGCGGCCTGATCCGCAACGTCAGCGGAGCGTTGGGTGCCGGTGATAATCTGCACCACAAACGTGCCGGCCCGCGCCGCGTCACGATCACACCGAGGACGACAATGAGATTGATCCTATTGGGAGCGCCCGGCGCCGGCAAGGGCACGCAAGCGGCGTTCCTTTGTCGCAAGTACGGCATCCCGCAGGTCAGCACCGGCGACATGCTGCGCGCCGCGGTCAAGGCCGGCACGCCGCTGGGCATGGCCGCGAAGAAGGTGATGGACGCCGGCGCACTGGTCAGCGACGACATCATCATCGGCCTGGTCAAGGAACGCATCGCGCAGCCCGACTGCGCCAACGGCTTCCTGTTCGACGGCTTCCCGCGCACGATCGCGCAGGCCGAGGCGATGAAGAGCCGCCGGCGTGAAGATCGATGCCGTGCTCGAGATCGACGTGCCCGATGAGGCCATCGTCGAGCGCATGAGCGGCCGGCGCGCGCACCTGGCCTCGGGCCGCACCTACCACGTCATCTTCAATCCACCCAAGGTCGCCGGCATCGACGACGTCACCGGCGAGCCGCTGGTGCAGCGCGCCGACGACAGCGAAGAGACCGTGAAGAAGCGCCTGGAGGTCTACCACGCACAGACGCGGCCCCTCGTCGACTACTACATCGCCTGGGCCGCCTGCGGCGACACCGCGGCGCCCCGCTACCGCAAGATCAACGGCACCGGCAGTGTCGACGACATCGCCGCGCGCGCGCTCGCACGCGTTGCGCTGAGACGGAGCAAACCCGATGGACATCGAAGGCAAAGTCTTCATCGTCACCGGCGGCGCCTCGGGGCTCGGCGAGGGCACGGCGCGGATGCTGGCACGCGAAGGCGCGACGGTCGTCGTGGCCGACGTGCAGGCCGACAAGGGCGAAGCGCTGGCGCGCGAGATCGGTGGCGCGTTCGTCAAGTGCGACGTCACGCAGGAAGCCGATGGCCAGGCTGCCGTCGCCAAGGCGGTGGCGCTGGGCAAGCTGATGGGCCTGGTCAACTGCGCCGGCGTCGCGATCGGCGTGAAGACCGTCGGCAAGGACGGCGCGCACCCGCTGGCGCAGTTTGCCAAGGTCATCAACATCAACCTGGTCGGCAGCTTCAACATGATCCGCCTGGCGGCCGAGGCGATGTGCAAGAACGCGCCCGAGCCCACCGGCGAGCGCGGCGTGCTGATCTCCACCGCGAGCGTGGCTGCTTCGACGGCCAGATCGGCCAGGCCGCCTACTCGGCCAGCAAGGGCGGCATGGTGGGCATGACACTGCCGATCGCGCGCGACCTGGCCCGCAACGGCATCCGCAACATGACCATCGCACCGGGCATCTTCGGCACGCCGATGCTGTTCGGCATGCCGCAGGAAGTGCAGGACGCGCTGGCCGCGAGCGTGCCCTTCCCGAGCCGCCTGGGCACGCCGGCGGACTACGCCAAGCTGGTGCACCAGATCGTCACCAACGAGATGCTCAACGGCGAAGTGATCCGGCTGGATGGAGCGATCCGGCTGGCGCCGAAGTGAGCGGCGGGGCCGCGCCGCAGGCGGCCGATATCTCGTCGCCTGCGGCCTGGCTGATGCTCGGCGACTCGCGCGAGCAGCAGGGAGATCGGCTCGGTTCGCTGCAGGCGTGGTTCCAGGCCGTCACCCGCGCGCAGCGCGCCGGCCAGTGGGTCGACCAGGCATCGACGCCGACCGAGTTGTTGCCATCGGTCGTGCGAGCCATCGAACAGGTGCGCGTACGGCGGCGGGAGCTCTATTTCGGGGCCTACGAAGACCTGCGGCGCGAGCACGGTGCGCCGGCACTGAGCCCGCGTGGATCGTGCCCTCTCGGCCCACCTGCGCGAGTGGGATGGCCGGCCGACCGACCCGCGCCAACGGCCACGGTTCTTCTATTTCCCCGACCTGCCCAGCCTGCCCTATCTGGATCCGTACACGCAGCCGTGGGCCGCGACCGTGCAGGCGGCCTTCCCGGCGATCCGCGACGAAGCCATCGGACTGTTGCGCGAGGATCAGCGACCGTTCGAGGACTTCATTCGCGTGCGGCCGGGCGATCGCGTGGAGAACTACCTCGGCGGCGTCGACCCGGCGTGGGAGGCGTTCTTCTTCTTCCGCCATGGCGTGCGTTACGACGCCAACCATGCGCGCTGCCCAATGACGAGCCAGGTCCTCGAATCGATCGAGCTTTGCCATATCGCCGAGCACGCACCGGAAATCTGCTTCTCGATCCTGCAAACCCGGCACGCACCTGCTGGCGCATTACGGCGTCACGAACGTCCGCGTCGTGATGCACCTGCCGCTGCTCGTGCCGGCCGATTGCGCACTCAACGTCATCGGCGCCGGCGAGCACCATTGGCGCGAAGGCGAGCTGATGATGTTCGACGACACCTTCCAGCACGAGGCCTGGAATCGCTCGGACCAGTACCGCGTGATCCTGCTGATGGATTGCTGGAACCCGGCGCTGACGCCGGTGGAACGCCGTGCGGTGACGCAGTTGATCGAGACGATCGGTGCGCTGCACCGCGCGGCCCGCGCCGCAGCATCGCGGGCATAGCTGCCACAAAGAAAAGGGCCCGCTGCGTGCAGCGGGCCCCGACGGATGCGAGCGTCAGCCCGGATCAGAACTTGTAGCTGAAGTTCGCGTACAGCGTGCGGCCGCGGGAATCGTAGTAACGATCATCGAAGCCGAACTGCTGGCCCCGATTGTTGCCACCGGACGAGATCGCCAACGGCGGCTTGGTGTCGAACACGTTCAGCGCGCCCACGGTCAGCAACATGTCCTTGCGGAATGCGAACGACGTCTGCCAATCCAGCGTGAAGTACTCCTTCACGTCGAGACGGATGTCTTCCGTGCCGGTGACGGCCCCGTTGGCATCGAGCACCTCGACCGTCGGTCTCCGCATCCTTGTAGCCGGACTGGAAGTTCACGCCAAAGGTGTGCGTCCAGTTGCCGGTGACCAAGGTGTTGGTCCACTTGCCCTTCCAGCGGAAGGTGACGACGCCCAGTTCGGCATGGTTGCCGATCGCGTTGAAGAACGGACCGTCGGGCACCACCTGGCGCCGCTCGCGGATCATGTACGTCATGCCCAACTGCGACGTCAGGTTCGCCGAAATCGGTCTTGGTGCGGCCGACGAAGTCAAGATCGAGGCCGGTGTAGTACTCGCGGCCGAGGTTGACGTTGGACTGCAGCGAAGCGAGGTAGACCACGCCCGTGCCCGTGTCCGTCTTCGTCGCCCACGCGGTGGGGTACTGCAGCGGCTTGCCGAACAACTCCGTTTCGGCGACCTGGCCGAACGAATCGCGGATGTTCACGTGCCACAAGTCCGCACCGAGCGAGACCTCGGGCACCGGATCGAACCGCAGGCCCAGCGACGCCTGTTTCGACTTCTCCGGCTTCAGCTTCAGGTTGCCGCCGGTGATCACGTCGTACTGCTTGCTGCCGGGCTGGCACTGGGCATTCAGAGCGGTCGCCAGTTGCTGCAACTCCGGCGTACACGTGTAGTCGTCGTTCGTGACACCGAAGGGTTGCTGCGACGCATTCACCTGCGGCACCGTCGGGGCATGGAACCCAGTGCCGATCGAGCCGCGAATCAGCAGGTTCTTCATCGGCGTGAAGCGGAAACTGCCCTTGGCGGTGGTGGCGTTGCCGAAGTCGGAGTAGTGGTCGTAGCGCACCGAGGCCGTCACCTCGAGGTTCTTGGTGACCGGCACCACCAGTTCGCCGAACAGGGCGTAGGCCTTGCGATCTGCCGAGTAGGGCACGATCGCCGATTCGTCGCCGAAGCGCTGGTCGCACTGAAGCGGATCGCCGGCCCCGGCCGCCGGATCGCACAGCGTGCCTGCGACCGGGTCGGCCAGCTTGCGCCTGCGCAAACAGGCTCGGCTTGGACTGGAACTTCTCCTTCTGATAGCTCACCCCGGCACCCAGCATCATCGGGCCGGCCGGCAGCGCCATCAGCTCGCGCGACCCATGCAGCTGCAAAACGTCCAGGTCGGACGTGCCACCGTCCCAGTAGCCCTTGTAGCTGGTGCCATCGATGGCGGCCTGCGCCGCCGCGGACTGTTGACCGGCCAAGACGAACGGATCGAGCAGCCCGCTCCGGCGCAGCCGTCCCACCGCCAGCGCGCCGGGATAGCCGCCGATGCTTTCCTTCGAGTCGCTGCGCGAATGGCTGTAGCTGGCGTTGTAGTCCCAGCCCGCGAACTCACCCCGCGAGCCGAGCGAGATGTCGAAGAACTTGGCCTTTCGAGTCGGATTCGCGTTTGCCGAGGTCATACAGCCGGTAGAACGCCAGCGTATCCTGGGTGATGCCGATCGGCGCCAGATACTGCGCAAACAGCGGCGACGTGGTGGGAATCGAAATCGAGCCCGGCACCGGCGCGATGCGAGCGATGTTCCGGCTCTGCGCCGCCACGAAGTCCACGAACAGGTCGTGCTTGCCCAGGCGCAGGGTGCCCGAACCCATGAAGGTGTCGCGCTCGCGAATCGGATAGATCTCCAGTTCGCCGACGAAATCGAAGCCGCAGTAGTCATCGACCAGGCCGCTGCCGTCGTTGTAGGGCTCGATGACGCGGAAAGTCTTTTCCGGGCAGGCGCCGTTGGTCTTCTGGTAGGGGCTGATCAGCTGGCCCTGGTCATCGAGCACGTTGGCCGGGATCGGACTGGGCGAAAACTGCTGGATGCGGTAGTTCTTGCCGTTGGCGCTGAAGAAGGCCTTTCCGGTCGAGCCGAAATTGCGATCCTTCGCGTCGAGTTTGGTGCGCTCGTCGTGGGCAAACGAGAACACCGCGTTGAAGCCCTCCTTGTCCAGCGAGCCGAAGCCCTTGGTCGCGCTGAGGCGTGTCTCGCGTGCACCACCCTTTGGTGCCGAGATGCCGACCGTGACGTCGCCGTCTGTGGTGTCGCGCTTGGTGATGAAGTTGACGACACCGGCAATCGCATCGGCCCCGTACAGCGCGGAGGCGCCGTCGGTCAGGATTTCCACGCGTTCGATCGCCGCGATCGGGATCGCGTTCAGGTCCATCGCGGCGCCGAAGCCCGTCGGCGCCTGGCCACCGAACTGAGCAAGGCGGCGCCCGTTCAGCAGCACCAACGTGCGTGTATCGCCGATGTTGTGGATCGACACGCTCGTGAAGCCCTGGGATCCGCCACCGACCGAGCCTGACTCCTGGAACGAGCCCTGAATCGCCGGCAGTCGCTGCAGCAAGTCGGTAGTCGACGTGGCCCCCGAACGGGCGATGTCTTCCTTCTTCAGCACCTGGACCGGCAGCGCCCCTTCCACGTCGATGCGTCGGATCGCGGAACCGGTGATTTCGATCCGCTGCGCATCCTGCGCAAACGCAGGCGCTCCGGCCGCGACGATGACGCCGCTCAGCGCCAGGCCTGCTGCGTGGCTGATCTTGGTTCGCTTGAACATGAACTCTCCTAGAAAGGTTGATCGATACCCCTTGCCACAAAGCAAGCCCCGGGCCGGTTTCGTGAACCCGCCGGGCGCCATGGTTGAAGCGTGTAAACGAATTGTCACGGGCAGATCGCACGGCCTTCTCTCGGGAAAGTCCGTAGTGGGCACTTCCCCGGTGCACACGGTGCCTATTGATGCACGCTCTGCGAAGCCGCTCCACCCTGCAAAAGTGGCGAATTCACTGGGTTTGCCGCTGGAGGCGTGAACGAAGTCGCAGTTGCCTGCGCCCCGCCGCCACTGAAGCGTTATGGGGTTGCCCCCAAGGTTGCCGTTACCTGGCCGTTGGCTCGATGCAACACTTCGCGTGCCGCCGCGGTTACGAAACAGTCGCCAGCCGCGGCACCGCCGCCAACAGTGCACGCGTGTACTCGTGCTGCGGCCGCTGCAGCACCGCCTCGCTGGGGCCCTGCTCGACGATGCGGCCAGCCTGCATCACGGCCACGTGGTCGGCGATGTACTCGACCACGCCGATGTTGTGCGTGATGAACAGGTACGCGAGGCCGAGTTCACGCTGCAACTGTTCGAGCAGGTTCAGGATCTGCGCCTGCACGCTGACGTCCAGTGCCGAGGTCGGCTCGTCGCAGACGATCAGCTTGGGTTGCACCGCCAGCGCGCGCGCGATCGCGATGCGCTGGCGCTGGCCGCCGCTGAACTCGTGCGGAAAGCGCTCCAGCGCCTCCGGGCGCAAGCCGACCTGCTCGGTGAGTTTCTCCAAGCGCCGGCGCCGCGTGGCCGATGTCCATCTCAGGGTGCAGCGCGGCGAGGCCCTCTTCGAGGATCTCGAACACGCGCATGCGCGGGTTCAGCGACGAGAACGGGTCCTGGAAGATGATCTGGATGTCGCGGCGTGCCGCTTGCAGCGCCTCGCCCTGAAGCTCGAACAGATTGCTGCCACCGAGCAGCACCTTGCCATCGATGTCGGCCTGGCCGCGCAGCAGCTGCACGATGGCCTTGCCGATGGTGGTCTTGCCGCAGCCCGACTCGCCGACCAAGGCCATCGTCTGGCCGGGCAGGATGTCGAAGGACACGTCGCCGACCGCCTCGAAGTGGCCGGCGGTGCGCTGCAGCAGGCCCTTGCGGATCGGGAAGCGCACGCGCAGCTGTTGCACCGCGAGCAACGGGCCTCGGGCCATCGCCGCGGCGCCGCGCCGGCGCCGACGCTGGCGGCGCAACCGCGATTGCGGCGGCCGAGGCAGCGTGCGCGAGCCCCTTCGGCGTAGAGCAGGCAGCGCACGCTGCGCGTCGGGCCCAGCAGCGTCAACTCGGGCAACGTGGTCGCGCAATGTGCCATCGCGCTGGCGCAGCGCGGCGCGAAGCGGCAGCCGTTGAAGGTTTGCGTCAGCGCCGGCACGGTGCCGGCGATCGCCGCCAACGGCTCACCGCGCCGGCCGGCATCGGGCAGCGCGCGCAACAGTGCCTGCGCATAGGGGTGCTTGGGCGACGCGAAGAACTCGTCGGCACTGGCGACTTCGATGATCTGGCCGGCGTACATCAGTGCCACGCGCTGCGCCATGCCGGCCACCACGCCGAGGTCATGCGTGATCAGCAGCAGGCCCATGCCCTGCTCCCGCTGCAGATCGCGCAGCAGTTCGAGGATCTGCTTCTGGATCGTCACGTCGAGCGCGGTGGTCGGCTCGTCGGCGATCAGGAAGTCGGGTTCGGTGGCCAGCGTCATCGCGATCATCACGCGCTGCTTCTGGCCGCCGCTCATGCGAAACGGGTACTCGTCGATGCGCCGTTCGGGCTCGGGAATGCCGACACGCTGCAGCCAATCGATGGCCTTCGTGCGCGCCGCATCGCCGCGCAGCGCGGTATGCGTCTCGATCGCCTCGACGATCTGGTGGCCGACCTTCATCACCGGGTTCAGGCTCGTCGCCGGCTCCTGGAAGATCATGCCGATGCGGCCGCCGCGGACGCCGCGCATCTGCGACTCGGGCAACGCGAGCGTGTCGTGACCCTCGAGCTCGATGCGGCCGGCGGTGATGCGGCCGTTCTCGGGCAACAGCCGCATCAGCGCCAGCGCGGTCATGCTCTTGCCGCAGCCGCTTTCGCCGACCAGCGCAAAGGTCTCGCCGCGCTGGATCGCCAGGCGCAGGCCATCGATCGCGCGCACGATGCCGGCCTCGCCGTCGAGTGCCACCTTGAGGTCCTGGATGTCGAGCATGGGTCAGGCCGGCTTGCGGGTCGACAGGCGTGGGCGGAACGCGCGTGAGCGCGGGTCGAAGGCATCGCGCACGCCGTCGGCGAACAGGTTGGCCGCCAGCACCACCGTGACCATGAACGTGAACGCTGCGGCGAACGGCCACCAGACCACCGGGTCACGGCTCATCTCGTTGCGCGCGAAATTGATCATGCCGCCGAAGCTGTTCATCGACGGATCGACGCCGACGCCCACGTACGACAGCACCGCCTCGTACAGGATCAGCGCCGAGAACTCGAGCACCGTGACGATCAGCATCAGGTGGGCCACGTTCGGGAACACATGGCGCCGCATGATGCGGGCGTGGCCGACGCCGAAGGCTTGCGCCGCCTGCACGTACTCGAGTTCGCGCAGCTTCAGCGTCTCGGCGCGCAGCAGCCGGCACAGCCCGGCCCAGCCGGTGAGGCCGAGCACGGCACACAGCAGGAACAGCTTCAGGTCGGCACGCTCGAGCCCGGTTTCGAACAACTCGGGATGCTTGTCGAGGAACACCTGCACCATCAGCACGCAGGCGGCTATCAGCAGGATGTTGGGCACCGACGACAGCACGGTGTAGACGTACTGGATCGCCTCGTCGACCCAGCCCTTGAAGTAGCCGGCCATGATGCCCAGCACCACCGCCAGCGGCAGCGTGGCCAGCGTCGCGAGCGAGCCGATCACGAACGCGGTGCGGATGCTCTTCAAGGTCTGGTACAGCACGTCGTTGCCGGTGACGTCGGTGCCGAAGACATGGTAGCGGCCGACCAGCGCCGCGACCACGCCGCCGACCAGGCAGACGCCGAGCACCGTGAACAGCGCCACCCGCCACGGAATCGCCGTCTCGCTGTGCCAGACCCGCAGGGCAGCCTCGCGCCACGCCACGCGATGGGCGCGCGCAACGAAAGTCACCGTCAATGCCGCCGCCAGCACGGCCGCCAGCAGGCCCAGTGCGAGGCCGACCACGGTGCGACGGGCGATATCGCCGGCCCATTCGGCGTCGGGTTGCTTCAGGTGCGCACCACCATGCAGCAGCCGCGGTGCGACGCGCACGATGCGCCCGTCCACCTCGAGCGATTCCTTGGTAAGGCGCTCGTAGGCCAGCGGCCGCGAGTAGGTGGTTTCGCGCGATTCGACGAGGGGGCGCAGCAGCGCGTCGAGCACCGAGCGGGTGCGCGTGTCGTAGGCCACGGCGCCCGCTTGCGAGCCGGCGGCCGGTGACAGCGCGGCGCGGTAATGCACACAGTCGAGCAACGTGATGACCAGGCAGAGCAGCAGGATCACCGCCGACGCCAGCGCCGGGCCGTCGGCAAACACCTTGCGCCACGACGCCGCCAGCGCGGGCCGGCGCAGCACCGTCCAGACATAGGCCGCCAGTGCCGCCATGAGCAGCCAGACGGCGGCATCGGTCCACAACAATACGAACTTCGGCATCTCTTCCCCGTCAGGCCAGCCGCACGCGGGGGTCGACCCAGGTGTAGGCGATGTCGATCAGGATGTAGCTGGCGATGTAGAGCAGCGAGCCGACGAAGACCATCGTCCGGACGATCGCGAAATCCTGCTTGCCGATCGCCTCGATGACATAGGCGCCCAGCCCCGGGATGCCGAAGAAGCTCTCGAACACCAGGCTGCCCATGAACACATACGGCAGGTAGCCGCCGGCACTGGTGATGATCGGGATCATCGCGTTGCGCAGTACGTGGCGAAACATCACCACGGTTTCCGACAGCCCCTTGGCGCGCGCGGTGCGCACATAGTCCTTGCCGATCTCCTCGAGGAACATCGCTCGGTACAGCCGCGCCTCGGTGCCCAGCCGTGCAATCGCCGACAGCGCGACCGGCAGCACCAGGAAGCGCAGCACATCGAGTCCACCCGAGTAGCCCGAGATCGGCGCCAGCTTCAGCACGCGGGCAAACAGGTACTGGCCGACGATGATGTAGAACAGCGCCGAGATCGACAGCATCACCACGCACAGCACCACGCCCAACAGATCGAGCCGGGTGTGGCGGAACATCACCAACAGCAGTGCGAACGAGACGCTGGCGATGATCTGCAGGATGAAGATCGGCAGTGCCAACTGGATGCTGACCCACATGCGGCGGGCCACTTCGTCGCCGATGTCGCCGGCGCTCTCGCTGTCGGCGCGGCCGAACTGCAGCGTGAACAGCGACACCGAACGTTCCCAGAAGATCGTTTCGGTGACTTTCTCGCTGCCGGCCTTCGGCGCATTCCAGTACAGCGGCTTGTCGTAGCCACGCTCACTCTTCCATTTCTCGATCAGTTCCTGCGTCACCCGCTTGCCACCGATGTTCAGACGCGCCATGTCGTCGGGCGTGTTGACGGTGAAGAACAGGAAGAAGGTGGCGAGGTTGACCCCGATCAGGATCAGCACGCCGTACAGCGTGCGGCGCACCAGGTAGTTCAGCATCGGCGTGCGGTCCCTCGATTCATGCGGCGATGATCTCGCCGCGCGCGTTCATGCGTTCGCGCTTGCGCAGGCTGCGGCGGGCAAGCAGCGCCGCAGCCGCCGCCAGCACCAGCAGCACGACGAGCGGCCACCACATCGGCTTGTTCCAGGCGGCGACACTGGCCACCCGCGCTTGCGTGTCCAGCCGCAGGTAGCGGCCGTGGTCGCGGATCAGGATCGCCGGTTTGGAGTTCTTGACCCAGCTTTGCACCGCAGTCGAGGCCCATGGGTAGAAACCGAAGCTCCACGGCGCGTCCTGCTGCGCGATCTTCACCATCTGGTCGATCACCGCCTGCTTCTCGGGCCCGTCGTCGAGCGTCTTGAGCTTCTCGAACAGCTTGTCGTAGACCGGGTTCTGGTAGTTGGCGGTGTTCTCGCCGTCGGACACGCTCTTCGAGTTCGGGCCGTAGAGCAGGAACAGGAAGTTCTCGGCGTCGGGGTAATCGGCGTTCCAGCCGAGCCAGAACACCTGGTGCTTGCCCTTTCGCACCTTGTCCTGGAACTGGTTGTTGTCGGTGGCGCGCACTTCGAGCTGGATGTCGATCTTGGCGAACTGGCGCACCACCCAGTCGATCTCCGGCTTGCGCTCAGGCGTCGGCGGCGCGTAGTAGTCGTAGTTGATCACCAGCGGCCTGCCGTTCTGGGCGTCGCGGCCGCTCGGGTAGCCGGCCTCGACCATCAATTGCTTGGCCTCGCTGATCGACCGCCGCACCGCCTTGCCGCCTTCCAGCTTGTGCGTGACCGGGTTGATGCCCTCGGGCGTGCTCTCGCGCGAACCCGGAATGCCCTCGGGCAGTGGGCTCATCGCAGTCAGGCCGCCCTTCTTCGGGAAGATGTTCGAGTACTCGTCCCAGTCGATCGCGATCGTGATCGCCTGGCGCAGCTTGCGGTTGCGCTCACGCTGCTCGGGCGTCTCGCCATGGCCCAGCACCGGATCGATCATGTTGAAACCGATGATGTAGCTGTTGACGTCGGAGTACTGCGGGAAGTTGAAGCCCTTCTTCAGGTAGTCCGCACGCACGTCCTCGGAGTCGAGCATCTCGACGATGTAGCTCTTGCCGGTATCGGTGCGCTCGAACACCTCGAGGTCGTAGTAGCCGTCGCGGAACTTGTTGCGCTGTGGCGTGCCTTCGCGCTCGACGGTGGCGACGATGGTGTCGATGAACGGCGTCTTCTTGCCGCAGTCGGCGAGCAGCCCCGCCTTCTGGTCGTCGGGCATGCCTTCGCACGGGTACGGCTCGCCGCGGTAGTTCGGGTTGCGGGTCATCACGATGCGGCGGTCCTTCTCGAACACGGTCACCATGTAGGGCCCGGTCCCCACCGGCCACTGGTCCAGCGTCATGCCGCGCTCGGCCATGCCGGGCTGGGCGTAGAACGCATCGGCTTCCCACGGCACCGGGGCCAGGAAGGTCATCTGCATCCAGTACTTCCACTGTGGGTACTTGCCCTGGATGCGGATGCGCAGCAGATGCTTTTCGGGCGCCGTGGCGCCGGCCAGCGGCCAGCGGCGGAAGTCGAGGAACGGCTTGTCCAGGCTGGCCGGGTCGAGGCCGGTACGCAGCTTCGCGTCCTCGCGCTTGATCAGTTCGCCGTAGTCCTTCAGGCCCACGACGTATTCGGAGAACACGCCGTAGATCGGCGTCGTGATGCGGGTCGTGGCGTGGCGCTTCAAGGCGTAGACGAAATCCTCGGCCACCAGTTCGCGCGTGCCGCTGTGCGCGAAGGCGGTCGGCGCGCGGCGCTTGCCGATCTCGCCGGGCTTCAGGTCGTGGTAGCGGTAGCGGCCACGCTCGTCCTGAGCGAACGCGGGATGCGGCTGGAACAGGATGCCCTTCCTGATAGGCACCTCGTAGATGCTCTCGGCCACCTGTTCGCCCGGAGCGTCGTCGGGCAGACGGTTGCCGGCCTTGTCGAGGTAGATCGGTGTGACCACCTTTTCGGCGCTCTTGGGCACCAATTCGAACGGCCGCTTCAGGTAGTGGTAGCCGTAGGGCGGCTCGTAGACCTGGTAGGTGACGAGCGTGTCGTTGGACCAGTACGAGGCGGTGGGATCGAGGTGCCGCGGCGTGTTCTCGATCATCGCCGAGTAGATCGTGTTTTCCGCTGCGGCACCCTTGGGCAGGGGGCTGTTGTCGCAGGCGGCCAGCGACATCGCAACGCCGACCAGCAGGCCCAGCCGCAAGGTACGCGCCAAACAATCCACCCATGCACCGCCCATGCGGAGATCTCCCCGTCGCACCGGCCCCGCGTGGATCGTCGCGCGACGTGCCGGACAAACAAAACCGCCTGCGAAGTTGCGGCTGTTGGCCGCAACCGTCGAGGCGTCTGGCGCGGATTCTAGGCGCGTCGCAGCAATGCGCCGCTAGGGGTTTGAATCCAGCCCGGGCAGCCTCACCAGCCGATGAAGGCCTCGCGGCCCTGCGTCGCCAGCGTCACGCGCGCCCCGACCGGCAGCGTCACGATCGTCGCCACATGGCCGAAGGGCAGCCCGGTGAGGATCGGCGTTTTCGTCACCGTGCGCAGGTAGGCCACCACCGTCTTCAAGGTGTAGCCGCGGTCCAGCGGTGACGGCGTCCAGTGATTGAAGTGGCCGAGCACCACAGCCCGCTGCGTATCGAGCACACCGGCCTGGTGCAATTGCAGCAGGCAGCGCTCGACGCGGTACGGATGTTCATTGACGTCTTCGAGAAACAGGATGCCGCCCTTGATGCGCGGCCAATGCGGCGTGCCGAGCAGGCTCATCAGCACCGTGAGGTTGCCGCCCCACAGCGTGCCGCGAACCTCAAGCCCGTCGAAGCCGGCCTCGGTGCGAAAGCCGATGGCTTCGAGCTCGCCGCTCATGGCCTCGAGAAAGCAGGCCTCGGTGACTTCGTCGACGCCGCCCTGGCCGGCATCGCGCCCGAAATGCTCGGCCGCCAGCGGGCCGGCCCAGGTGACCGGCCGCCGCGCCGCGCCAGCATGGGCGAGCAGGCCCAGTTGCAGCGACGTGATGTCGCTATGGCCGACCCAGCGTGTGCCGCGCTCGACAGCGCGGGCGAGCAGTGTCCAGTCGATGCGATCGAGCAGCCGCGTCAGGCCATAGCCACCGCGCGTGGCCATCGCCACCGACGGCGCGGCACGGGCAACGCGGTGCAGTGCGTCGAGCCGCATCTCGTCGTCGCCGGCGAACCGCTGGTGCCGCGCCAGCGCCGCGGGGTCGATGTGGACATCGAAGCCGCGCGCCGCCAGCCGCTTCGCCGCGCGCCGCACCGCGGCCGGCTGCGCCACCACGCCGGCGGGTGACCACAGGACGAGCTGCGGAGTGCCGCCGCTCAACCCAGCGTCCCGAAATCCGATTCGATCACCTCCGGCACCGGCAGCAGCTCCGCCGGCCCCTCACGGGCGCCCTGCGCCGAGCGCTGTGCAGCCCGTCGATCGGCAAAGAAGTCGCGCAACAGCTGCGCGGCGGGCTCGGCCAGCACGCCTGACTGAATGACGGTGTGGTGGTTTAGCCGCGGCTCGGCAAACAGATCGACCACCGACCCGGCCGCACCGGTTTTCGGGTCGGCCGCGGCGAACACAACGCGATCCAGCCGCGCGTGCATCAGCGCCATCGCACACATGGCGCAGGGTTCGAGCGTCACGTACAGCGTGCAACCCGGCAGGCGGTAGTTCTCGAGCAGCTGCGCGGCGTGCCGAAGGGCGACGATCTCGGCATGCGCAGTCGGATCGTGGGTCGTGATGGGACGGTTGTAGCCGGTCGCAAGCACCTGAGGTACGCCACCCTCCATGCGCATGATCACCGCGCCCACCGGCACCTCGCCGGCGAGCTGTGCATTCAGCGCCTGGTCCAGCGCCAGGCGCATCGCGGCCTCGTCCTGGCTCGCCGTCGGCGCCGCAAGCAGCATCGGCTCGTCGGTCACGGTTGCGCGTTGTTGCTGCGGTCCGCGCCGCGCTGCAGCGCCGCATTGGTGGCGTTGCGCACGTTGTTCTGAATGGCCTGCGCCTGCATCGGCACGGTGCCCTCGACAGGAGCCATCATCGCACTGGGCATTCCGCCCGGCACCGCGACAGTGGCCGCACCATCTCGCGCCCGGCCCATCACCGCATCGGTCACCGCCTTGCCGTCGTTGTCGGTTGGCACGCGGGTGGCGGTCGTGCCGATCTGTCCGAGCGCCTGCAACTGGGTCTTGCCCAAAGTGCCGACGATCGCCAGCACGATCAGCAGGGACATCACGCCGAATATCATTCTCATCGCACGGTCACTCCCACTCGATGGTGGCCGGGGGCTTGCTCGACACGTCGTAGGTTACGCGATTGATGCCCCGCACCTCGTTGATGATGCGGCCGCTCGTCCGCTTGAGCAAGCCGTATGGCAGTTCGGCCCAGTCGGCCGTCATGAAGTCACTGGTCTGCACGGCCCGCAGCGCCACCACGAACTCGTAGGTGCGGCCATCCCCCATCACGCCCACGCTCTTGACCGGCAGGAACACCGCGAAGGCCTGGCTGGTCAGCTCGTACCAGCTCTTGCCGGAGTTCGGCTCGATCGTCGAACGCAGTTCATCGATGAAGATGGCGTCGGCCCGGCGCAGCAGGTCGGCGTAGTCCTTGCGCACCTCGCCCAGGATGCGCACGCCCAGCCCCGGGCCGGGAAACGGGTGCCGATAGACCATGTCGTGGGGCAGGCCGAGCGCGACACCGAGTTCGCGCACCTCGTCCTTGAACAGGTCGCGCAGCGGCTCGAGCAGCTTCAGCCCGAGCGTCTCGGGCAGGCCGCCGACGTTGTGGTGGCTCTTGATCGTCGTGGCCTTCTTCGTCTTGGCACCGCCGCTCTCGATCACGTCGGGGTAGATCGTTCCCTGCGCGAGCCACTTGGCCCCGCCGCCGGAAGCGGCGCCGTTGAGCTTCTTCGCCTCGCGCTGGAACACCTCGACGAATTCACGGCCGATGATCTTGCGCTTGGCCTCGGGGTCCGTCACGCCATTCAGCTCGCGGAGGAACTGTTCGCTGGCGTCGACGTGGATCACCTTGGCGTGCAACCGGCCGACGAACATCTCCATCACCAACTCGGCTTCGTTGAGGCGCAACAGGCCGTGGTCGACGAAGACGCAGGTGAGCTGATCACCGATGGCGCGATGGATCAGCGCCGCGGCCACGCTCGAGTCCACACCCCCCGACAGGCCCAGGATCACCTCGTCGCCGCCGACCTGCGCGCGGATCGCCGCCACCGCTTCGGCGATGTGGTCGCGCATCACCCAGTCGGGTTGGGCGCCGCAGATGTCGAGCACGAAGCGCTCGAGCATCGCTCGCCCCTGCACCGTGTGCGTGACCTCGGGGTGGAACTGCACCGCGTAATAGCGACGCGATTCGTCGGCCATGCCGGCGATCGGGCAGCTCTCGGTCGAGGCCATCAGCCTGAAGCCCGGGGGCAATGCGGTGACCTTGTCACCGTGGCTCATCCAGACTTTCAACATGCCGTGGCCGTCCGGCGTGGTGAAGTCCTGGAGGCCTTCGAACAGCCTCGTGTGCCCGCGTGCGCGCACTTCGGCATAGCCGAACTCGCGGTGTGTGGAGGCCTCGACCCGGCCACCGAGCTGCACCGTCATCGTGAACATGCCATAGCAGATGCCCAACACCGGCACACCGAGTTCCCACACCGCCTGCGGTGCGCGCAGGTCCTGCGCCTCGTACGTGCTGGCGTGGCTGCCCGACAGGATGATGCCCTTGGGCGCGAACGCGCGGATGAAGGCGTCGCTGACGTCGTTGGGATGGATCTCGCAATAGACATGGGCCTCGCGCACGCGACGGGCGATCAGCTGGGTCACCTGCGAGCCGAAGTCGAGGATCAGGATCTTGTCGTGGTTCATGACGGTGCCGTATGCGGGGTATCCGGGGCGCGCGTCTGCGCGAAGTGGCGCAGCGCGATCAACATCGCCGCGCACTGCAGTGCAGCGCAGAAGTAGTACGGCATGCCGATGCGCCAGTCACCGCGCGGCAGGTGCGAGACGAAACCGATCAGCCCCGCCCCGAGCACCGGCGCGACGACGGCCATCAGGCTGTTCAGCGCAGCAACGGCACCCGCCGTGCGGCCCTGCGACGATGCATCGGCGGCATTGGACACGATGCTCTGCATCGCCGCCGTGACGGTGAAACCGAAGACGTTGAACACGATCACCGCGAACATCATCCAGCCTTGCGTCGCCAGCCCCCAGCACAGGAACGCCAGCGACGAACTGACCAGGCCGACCACCGCCAGCCGCCGCGCGCTGAAACGCCGCAGCAGGTGCTTCAGCAGCACGCCCTGCACCAGTGCCGACATGACCCCGACCGCGAACAGCGACCAGCCGTTCTCGGTCGGGCCCCAGCCGAATTTGAACGTCGTGTAGAGGACCCACACCGTGTACATCACGAACTGCGCCAGCCCTGCAAGGGCCAGCACGATCACCAGCGGTCCGATGCCCTTCAGTTCGGTCAGCCCCTTCAATGCCGTGACCGGGTTGGCGCGGCGCCATTCGAATGGCACGCGCCGCTCGAGCGGCAGGGATTCGGGGAGCACGAAGTAGCCGTAGAGCCAGTTCACCAGGGCCAGCACGCCGGCAGCGAAGAACGGCAGGCGCAGGTCGATGCCACCCAGCAACCCGCCGAGCACCGGGCCGAGGATGAAACCCAGCCCGAACATCGCGCCGAGCAGGCCGAAACTCCGTGCGCGCTGTTCGGGCGGCGTGATGTCGGCAACGTAGGCGTTGGCCACCGCGGCATTGGCCTGCAACCCACCGCCGACCAGACGCACCGCGATGAGCATCCATAACGCCGTTGCCAGCGCGGTGGCAAAGAAGGTCAGTGCCAGGCCGCAAAAGCCAATCAGCAGCACGCGCCTGCGGCCGTATTGATCGGACGCGGCGCCAATCACCGGCGAGCCGAAGAAATTGGCGATCGCGAAGGCGAACGCGACGGCCCCGTACCAGAACGACTGCTCGGTCGGATCGGCCGTGAAACTGCCGACCAGTGGCGGCAACACCGGAATGATCAACCCGATCGCGATCATGTCGATCAGCACGGTGAGCATGATGAAGCGCATCGCGGCAGCGCGCGGCGCGACGCCGGGTGTGACGAGGGTGACGGTCGTGTCGGTCACGCCCGTCACTCCATCCGGTAGTTCGGCGCTTCCTTGGTGATCTGCACGTCGTGCACATGGCTCTCGCGCACGCCGGCCGGTGTGATCTCGACGAACTCGGCCTTGGTCTGCATCTCGGCGATCGAGGTGCAACCGCAGTAGTGCATCGACGCCCGCAGGCCGCCGGCCATCTGGAAGATGATGCCGACCACCGAGCCCTTGTACGGCACCTGGCCCTCGATGCCCTCGGGCACGAGCTTGGCGGTGTTGGGGTTGTTGCCGCCGTCCTCCTGGAAGTAGCGGTCGGCCGAGCCCTGCTGCATCGCGCCGAGCGAGCCCATGCCGCGATAGCTCTTGTAGCTGCGGCCCTGGTACAGGATCACCTCACCCGGCGCCTCTTCGGTACCGGCGATCGCGCTGCCCATCATCACGCTGTCGGCGCCGGCGACGATGGCCTTGGCGAGGTCGCCCGAGTAACGGATGCCGCCGTCGGCGATGACTGGCACGCCGCTGCCCTGGAGCGCGCGCGCCACGTTGTCGATGGCCATGATCTGCGGCACGCCGACACCGGTAACGATGCGCGTGGTGCAGATCGACCCCGGCCCGATGCCGACCTTGACCGCATCGGCACCGGCCTCGGCCAGCGCCAGCGCGGCGTCGCCGGTGGCGATGTTGCCGCCGATCACGTCGATGTGGGGGAAGTGCTTCTTGACCCAGCGCACGCGTTCGATCACGCCGGCACTGTGGCCATGCGCGGTATCGACGACGAGCGCATCGACGCCCGCGGCAGCCAGCAGTTCGACCCGCTCCTCGGTACCCTCGCCGACGCCGACCGCCGCGCCGACGCGCAGCTTGCCGAGACGGTCACGTGCGGCGCTGGGGAAGTTCGTTTGCTTGGTGATGTCCTTGACGGTCATCAGCCCGCGCAACTCGAAGGCATCGTTGACGACCAGCACGCGCTCGAGCTTGTGCTTGTGCATCAGCGCCTTGCCGTCGTCGATGGTGGCACCTTCGCGCACCGTGACCAGGCGCTCGCGCGGCGTCATGATCTCGCGCACAGCGACGTCCATGCGCGTCTCGAAGCGCAGATCGCGGTTCGTGACGATGCCGACGACCTTGCGCCCATCGAGCACCGGGAAGCCCGAGATGCCGTGCTGCTGCGCCAGCGCCACCACCTCGCGCACGGGCGTGTCGGGGCCGATGGTGATCGGGTCGCGCAGCACGCCGGACTCATAGCGCTTGACCCGCGCGACCTCGGCCGCCTGCTGTCGCGGCGTCAGGTTCTTGTGCACGATGCCGATGCCGCCCTCCTGGGCGATGGCGATCGCCAGCCGAGCCTCGGTGACGGTGTCCATCGCAGCGGACACCAGCGGCAGGTTCAGCGTGATGTTGCGCGACAGTCGGGTCGAAAGGCTGGTGTCGCGGGGCAGGACCTGGGAATAGGCGGGGACCAGCAACACATCGTCGAAGGTCAGCGCTTTGCCGAGTAGGCGCATGGGAAAAGGCTCCAGACGCAAAAGTCGATTATAGAGAGCGTGACATTGCACCGCCGTCTGGCGGCCACAGGCGCACTACACTGCCGCTCGTCACCGTTGATCCTTGCCGACCATGCGCCACGCCGCCGTCACCCTCGCCGCCGCCCTGCTCGCCGCGCTTGCCTGTGGCAGCGCCATGGCGCAGTGGAAATGGCGCGATGCCAATGGCCAGATCACCGCCAGCGATCGGGCGCCGCCCAGCGGCGTGCCGGATCGCGACATCCTCGCCCGCCCGACCGACCAGCGCCGTGTCGCCCCGAAGCCCGCGGCCGCCGCGTCGGCGGCCAGCGCCCCGCGTGCGGCCACCGCACCGGCCACAGACCCCGAACTCGACGCGCGGCGTCAGCGCGCCGCCGACGAGCAACTGGCGCAGCAGCGCCAGCAACAGGAGCGCGATGCGGCCGTGCGTGCGGAGAATTGCAGCCGCGCCCGCGCGCACATGAACGCATTGGCCGACGGCCAGCGCATGACGCGCACCAACGCGCAGGGCGAGCGCGAAGTGCTCGACGACAAGGGCCGCGCCGAGGAGATGCACCGCGCGCGCGCCGTGATCGCCAGCGACTGCCGCTGATCAACCGGCGGCGCGCGCCTGCAGCGCCGCCGCACGCAGGGCGCCGAGCGTGGTGCGCGGCGTGCTGACGTCGGCGTCGAGCCTCAGGTGAATCAGCGTCGGGCCGTTGGTCGTCAGCGCCGCCGCGAACGCCGGCTCGAATTCCGCCGTCGCCACCACCTGCGCGGCATGCCAGCCGTAGGCCCGCGCCAGCGCGGCAAAATCGGGGTTGGCGCGCAGGTCACTGCCACTGACCCGCCCCGGGTACTCACGCTCCTGGTGCATGCGGATCGTGCCGTAGGTGCCGTTGTCGACGACGATGCTGATCAGCTTGCCGCGGCCGGTGCCAGCGCCGTGCGCGCAGGCAGTGGCCAGTTCCTGCCCGGTCATCAGGAAGTCGCCGTCACCGGCGAGGTTGACCACCGTGCGCTCGGGATACAGCAGCGATGCCGCGACGGCAGCCGGCACACCGTAGCCCATCGCACCCGAGGTTGGCGCCAGCTGCGTGCGGCCATGGTGCTGCAGGCCGGAGTAGCGCGTGAAGCGATGCAGCCATGCGCTGAAGTTGCCCGCGCCGTTGGTGTAGACCGTGTCGGCCGGCGCCAGCCGCTGCATGCTCTGCACGACCTGGGCCATGTCCAGCGGAGCGACGGCCGGCGCGATGTGGTTGGCCTCGTAGTCACCGTGGGCCGCCGCCGCCCAGTCGAGC
Organism: uncultured beta proteobacterium; assembly: GCA_963840805.1. Classification (GTDB taxonomy): domain Bacteria; phylum Pseudomonadota; class Gammaproteobacteria; order Burkholderiales; family Burkholderiaceae_C; genus CADEEN01. The sequence continues at coordinate 244,873 of CAWJAJ010000011.1, forward strand.
CAGGGCAGCACTCCCGGCGGGGGTTCGAGCGTCGCCAGCGCCTGGCCAGCCACCGCCAGCGAGCATTGCAGCAGCACGTCGGCGGCGTAGACGCGGCCCAGTTCCTCGGCGCCGGCGTGCAGGTGCACCAGCCGCTGGGCCGGCCGCGGCACCGCCAGGTGGCTGTAGCCGCCGGTGGTCATCTCGCCCAGGCGCACGCCGATGGCCAGGACCAGGTCGGCCTCGCGCACCCGCGCGGCGAGCTTCGGGTTGATGCCGATGCCGACGTCGCCGGCGTACAAGCGGATGGCGGTTGTCGAAGGTGTCCTGGAAGCGAAAGCCGCAGCCGACCGGCAACTGCCAGGCCTCGGCAAAACGCTGCAGCGCGCGCGCGCTTTCCGCGGTCCAGCCCGATCCGCCGACGATCGCCAGCGGGCGCTCGGGCCCGCGCCAGCATCGCGCGCAGGTCGCGCAGCACACCGGGCGCCGGCCAGGCCTGCGCCGGCACCGCGCGGGGCAGTACCGCAGCGGCGGTCGACGCCGTCAGCATGTCCTCGGGCAGCACCAGCACCACCGGACCGGGGCGGCCCTGCATCGCCGTGTGGAAGGCACGCGCGACGTACTCGGGCAGGCGGTCGGCCTGCTGGACCTCGGCCACCCACTTGGCCATGCCCAGCGTGCCCGGCCCGAAGACCTGGCGGTAATCCAGCTCCTGAAAGGCCTCGCGGTCACGCTGGTCGCTGGCGACCTGGCCGACCAGCAGCACCATCGGCGTCGAGTCCTGGAACGCGGTGTGCAGCCCGATCGCCGCGTTGCTCGCGCCGGGGCCGCGCGTCACCAAACACACACCCGGCCAGCCGGCCAGCTTGCCTTGAGCTTCGGCCATGAAGGCTGCGCCACCTTCGTGGCGGCAGGCGATGAAGCGGATCTGCTCGCGGTGCTCGTGGAATCCGTCGAGCACCGCCAGGTAGCTTTCGCCGGGCACGCCGAACGCGGTGTCGATGCCCTGGGCGATCAACGCTTCGACCAGCGCGTGGCCGGCCAGCCGGGCCGGCGTCATGCCGTCACCGAGCGCGTCGTGGCCAGGCGCAAGCCGATCATCGATGCCGACAGTACGCCCAGCGCCAGCGCCAGCGCTGCGCCGAAGAACACGCCGCTGGGGGTTGCCGCCGTCGAGCACCGCGCCGAACACCGGTGCGGCGAGCGCAAAGCCGAGGTCCAGCCCCGAATAGACGGTGCCATACACACGCCCGGTGGCACCGGGCGGCGATGCGCGCTTGATCAGCATGTCGCGCGATGGCCCGGCCAATCCGGTGCCCAGACCGGCGAACGCGGCCACCCCGATGGCCAGCGCGCCCGGCAGCCAGCCGGTGCCGACCAGCGCCAGCAGCGCCGCCGCCAGCGCCAGGCACAGGCCGATCGTTCGCTCGAGCCGAACGGCACGTGCGGCCAGAAATCCACCCAGCAACAGGCCAACGATGCCGCACAACATGTAGCCCGTGACGACGAACGACGCTGCGGCCAGCGGCAGCGCATACATCTTCTGCAGTGCCGGCCCGGCGAAGCTCAGGATGGCCGTCAGCGCACAGGTCGAGAAGAAGAAGAAGAAGAAGCACAGCCACACCGACGGCAGGCGCAGGAACGCCAGCGCCGGTTCGGAGGTAGCGGCGGCACGGGCGGCGCCGCGCTGCCCCGCGCGGTCGTCGACCGCGTCGTGCTGCCAAAGCATCAGCGCCAGCACGGCCAGCGCCCAAAGCGCGCAGGCCGCCAGCGCCCAGCGCCACGAACCGGTGAGTCCGGTCACGCCCAGCAGGACCACCGGTGCGACCGCCCAGCCCACATTGCCGCTGATGCCATGCACGGCAAACGCATGGCCCAGCCGCGGCTGCGACACGCGGTGATTGAGGATCGTGAAATCGACCGGGTGGAACGGCGAGTTGCCCAGGCCGGCGAGCGCGGCGGCCAGCAGCAGGCCGCCGTAGCCCTGCGCCAACGCACCGCAGATGGCCGCGGCGACGAAACAGCCGAGCGCCGCATAGCAGCACGGGCCGCGCACCGACGCGGTCGACCAGGAAGCCGGCCAGCGCCTGGCCAATGCCCGAGATGGCAAAGAACAGTGTTATGAGCAAGCCGAGTTCGGCATAACTGAGGCCGAACGATTGCGCGAACACCGGGAACAGCGGCGGCAGCAACATGTGGAAGAAGTGCGACGTGCCGTGCGCGAGCCCGACCAGCGAAATCGTGCGCAGGTCGCGCCGGCGCATGGCCGTGTCGGCGGGTCGGTCGGGCGTGCTCATGCCGTGATGGTAACGAGCCTGCCGACGCGCGCCTGAATCGTGTCGGGGCGTGACTTCGGTAACAAGTTCGCCCCGATCGGGCATGGCCGTTGCTTGTGGGCACCATGCCACTGGGTGCCGGGCATAGCCTCCGGTCGAGCGCAGATGCGCATGGGAGCACGGCCATGTTGAAGTCCCTCTTCGGCGAATTGACGCCCACGCCAATCAAACCGGGCGAGGTCGTTGCCCGAGTTCGCCGCGACGGCGGTGCTCGAGAGCACCGATACCCACCTGGCCGATGACGGCCGCATGCTCGACCGGCATCAGCAGGACCTGTTCGTCACCGGCTCGCCGGCGCTCGCGATGCGCGAGCACCTGACCCAGACGCAGCAGGGTACCGACGTACGCACGATCACGCTGCTCGATCCGGCCCGCCTGTGGGCGCCGGGCGTGGTCAAGGCGCTGTCCGACGCGACCGGCCAGCCCGTCGAGCGACTGCACCTGCGCGAACAGGCCACGCTGCGCATTCTGGCGACGTTGGAGCGCACCGTGGTGCCGCGCCGCGGCGATGCGACGCTTGAAGATCTACCACGCCGACGTGCGGGTGGCCGAAGGCGAGAACCTGCTCATTCCGTTCGTACTGATGGAGCGCAGCCAGATGGCCGCGGTGATCGTCGGACCGATGCAGCCCCCCGAGGTCGAGGCCATGCTGCTGGCACTGCATGCGGCGGTGCGCGAGCCGACCTGGCGCTGCGAATCGCTGCTGTTCCTGCTGCCGCCGAGCGCGGCGTGGATCGCCAGCAAGATCGCCAGCCTCGACTGGCCGCGCCCGTTGCAGGTGGAAGTCATCGACGAGCCCTTGACCGGGACGTCATCGGTCTGGAACGCGTTGTTGGCGGCCTGGGACCGCCAACAGTCACCCGCCGAGCGGCCCAGCGACCCGGCGGCGCTCGAGGCGCGAGCGGTGGCCAGACAGTTGCGCACGCTGATGCACACCGACGGCGTGCTCGCCTGCGCGCTGGCCGACGCCACCGATGGCGATCTGCTGGCCGGTGAGTCACGCGACGGCACCATCGACCTGGCGCGCGCCGCGGCTGCGCTGGCGCCCGTCCTGCGTGCGCACCGACAGGCCGCCTTGGCGATGGCGCTGCCCGGATCGCTCGACGAGATCTCGGTGGTCAATGGCACGACCTGCCACCTGCTGCGACCGGTTCAGCGGCGGCCGAATCAGTTCCTGTTCGCATGCATCGATCGCAGCCATGCCAATCTCGCGCTGCTGAGGTTCAAGCTCGCCGAGGCCGAGCGCAATCTGGGGTAGGCGACGGCCCCAAGGCGCCTTGCGGCGTCACCCACCAAGTGGGGTTCGGCGGCCGCGTGGGAGTGGCCCGGCGCGGCGTCGAGGGCTCGACCGGCGGCTGCGGGCTACCATTGCGCACATGAGCCAAATCCTGTTCGACTACACCCGCCAGGACGCCAGCGGCTCGAGCCGCGTGGCCCAGGCCTGGGCCCGCGTGCCGATGGGGCTGGCGCCGGCCGAGCGCGCGCGGGCCAAGGCCCGCGCAGTCGAGTTGCTCAAGCAGCACGACGCTGTGCTGGTCGCGCATTACTACGTCGACGGCGACCTGCAGGACCTGGCGCTCGAGACCGGCGGCTGCGTTGCCGATTCCCTCGAAATGGCGCGCTTCGGCCGTGACCACGCGGCCCAGACCCTGGTGGTGGCCGGCGTGCGCTTCATGGGCGAGACGGCCAAGATCCTGTCGCCAGCCAAGCGCGTGCTGATGCCCGACCTGGAGGCCACCTGTTCGCTCGACCTCGGCTGCCCGCCCGATGAGTTCGCGAAGTTCTGCGACGCGCACCCGGACCGCAAGGTCGTCGTCTACGCCAACACCAGCGCGGCGGTGAAGGCACGTGCCGACTGGATGGTGACCAGCTCGTGCGCGCTGGCGATCGTGCAGCACCTGAAGGAACGCGGCGAGAAGGTCCTGTGGGCCCCGGACCGTCACCTTGGCCGCTACATCCGCGACGAGACCGGCGCCGACATGCTGTTGTGGAACGGCGAGTGCATCGTGCACGACGAGTTCAAGGCCATCGAGCTGGAGCTGATGAAGCGCGAGCATCCTGGCGCCCCGGTGCTGGTGCACCCTGAATCGCCGGCCGGCGTGGTCGCATTGGCCGACGTGGTCGGGTCGACCTCGCAGCTGATCAAGGCGGTCGTCGATGGCCGGGCACAGACGTTCATCGTGGCCACTGACAACGGCATCCTGCACCGCATGCGTCAGCTCGCGCCGGGCAAGACCTTGCTCGAGGCACCGACCGCCGGCAAGAGCGCCACCTGCAAGAGCTGCGCGCACTGCCCATGGATGGCGATGAATGCGGTGCAGGGCCTGGTCGACTGCCTGGCGCAGGGCCGTGGCGAGGTGCAGGTGCCCGAGCCGGTGCGTTCGCAGGCCTTGGGCTGCATCGAACGCATGCTGGCCTTCGTCGCGGCCAACCCGGCCAGCATTTCACAGCCGCGTCACGGCTTCGTGCCGGGCATCGGCAGCGCGTAAGCCGGTACGGCCGCGGCGGCGACGGTTGTCTACAGCCCTCGCACGCCGCGGATCAGCACCGTCGGGAAACTGACCGGCAGCGTCTGCGGGTAGTCGCGGCTGTAGTGCAAGCCGCGGCTCTCGTGGCGCATCAGTGCCGAACGCACGATCAGCTCGGCGCAGTCGACCAGGTTGCGCAGTTCGAGCAGGTCGCGATTGACGCGGAAATTGGCGTAGTACTCGTCGATCTCGCTCTTCAGCAGGTCGATGCGGTGGAGCGCCCGCTCGAGCCGCTTGGTGGTGCGCACGATGCCGACATAGTTCCACATCAACAGGCGCAACTCGTCCCAGTTATGGGCGATCACCACCTGCTCGTCCGCGTTCTCCACCTGGCTTTCGTCCCACGCCGGCAGGGCCGTTGCCTGGCCTGCAGGCGCCCCACCGATGGCCTCGGCGCAGGTGCGCCCGAGCACCACGCATTCGAGCAACGAGTTGCTGGCCAGCCGGTTGGCACCGTGCAGCCCGGTGTAGGTCGTCTCGCCGACGGCGTACAAGCCCGGCAGGTCGGTGCGCCCTTCGAGATCGCTGACCACCCCGCCACAGGTGTAGTGCGCGGCCGGAACGACCGGAATCGGCTGCCGGGCGATGTCGATGCCGAGCTTGAGGCAGCGGGCGTGAATGGTCGGGAAGTGCTCCTTCAGGAAAGCTTCGCCGAGATGCGTCGCGTCGAGCCACACGTGATCCAGACCATGCTTCTTCATTTCGAAGTCGATCGCGCGGGCGACGATGTCGCGCGGCGCCAGTTCGCCGCGCGGGTCATGGCGGTGCATGAAGCGCTCGCCGGTACCGCCGTTGCCGGCCGGCAGCTTCAGCTGGGCACCCTCGCCGCGCAGCGCTTCTGAGATCAGGAAACTGCGCTCCTGCGGGTGATACAGGCAGGTCGGATGGAACTGGATGAACTCCATGTTGCCGACGCGGCAGCCGGCGCGCCAGGCCATCGCGATGCCATCGCCGGTGGCGGTGTCGGGGTTGCTGGTATAGCGGTAGACCTTGCCGACGCCGCCGGTGGCCAGCACCACGGCCGAGGCCGCCAGGGTCTCGACCCGTGCCTTGTCGATGTCCAGCGCGTACACGCCATAGCAGCGTGCCATTTCGTCGCGCTTCAAATGTCGCGAGGTGATCACGTCGACTGCCATCCAGCGTTCTCGCAGCACGATGTTCGGATGCCGCTGCACCTGCGCCAGCAGCGCCTCGTGGATCGCGCGGCCGGTGGCGTCTGCGGCATGGGCGATACGGCGCACCGCATGGCCCCCTTCGCGCGTCAGGTGCAGGCCGAGCGGCCCCGCGGGGTCGCCCGAGAACGGCACGCCCTGCGCGACCAGCCACTCGATGGCCCGCGCGCTGTTCTCGGCGATGAAGCGTGCCGTATGTTCATCGACCAGCCCGGCACCGGCATCCTGCGTGTCGCGCACGTGCGACTCGATGCTGTCGTCGCTGCCGAGCACGCCGACGATGCCGCCCTGCGCCCAAGTCGTGGCGCCTTCGTCCAGGTTGCGCTTGGCCAATACCACCACCGGTCGCCCTGCCGCCAGGTGCAGGGCGACCGTCAGGCCGGCCAGGCCGGCGCCGACGATCACGACCGGCAGTTCGGTGGCGGCAGGGGCTTGGTTCATGGCGGGCATTCTAGGAGGCCACCGTGATGGCATGCACGGGCCATTGCCAGACCCGGGGAGCAGCGCCGTACACTGTGCGCGGAGCGGCCCTCACCTGCACCCAACGGTCCCAAACCATGCCCAAGCCGATTCACGAAATGTCTTCCTGGGGTGCCTCGGCGCACCCGTCCCGGATCCTGGAAGAGGAAGAGGCATGGGAAGCCACACGCGCGCAGACCGGCATGGCCACCCAGGTGATGCACGACCGGGACGACGCCAAGGCGGCGGCACTGCGCCAGGTCGGGCGCCAGGTGGGCCCGGCGCTGTGGGAGTTGTTCGTCGTCATCGACGCGGCCGAGGCACTGCAGCAGCAGTTCGAGATCCTGCAGCCGGAGTTCATCGCCTTGCATGACATCGGCACGCAATCTTCGCGGCGCATGCTGGCTGGGCTGGCGGCGGCGACGGGACGGCCGGTGCACCAGTTGCACATCCGCCGGCAGGGCCTCGGCATGCCGCTGGCGGCGATCGAGTTCGTCGAATTGCCGATCGACGATGGCCTGCCGCCGCTGCGCATGTACAGCACCGAGGTCGATGCCGACACCCTGCAGCGCCGCCGCCTCGCGCGCACCCTGCTCAGTCACAGCCGCCTGGGTGTGGTGATCGTCGGCGACCTGCCGCCGCACGCGCTGGCCACGGCGTTGCTGCCGTTGCACGATGGCATCAAGCAAGGCCCATGGCTGAACCGCGAGTTGCTGTTGCTGCCGCTGGCCAGCGGCGCGGCGCTGGCCGGCCAAGCGGCGCACCTGGCGATCGGCACAGCGGTGCATGTACGCACGACGCCGCAGGTGTTGCGGCCGGCGGAGGCGTGGAACTACCTGCGCGGCACCTGGAACAAGCTGCGGGAGACGCTGCTGGGCGAGACCGACCAGGTCATTCCCACGATCATCGACCCGGCTTCATCGGCGCGCGCCAATGGCCCGTCCACCCCCGCCGGTGCAACGGCGAACGCGACGGCGTCGGCAGGCGGATCGACTTCGCCGCTCGAACCCGCCGCCGGCGCAGCCGTGCAGGCCCGACCACCGTTGCCGTTGCAGCCGATGCCACCGGTGCGCGCCGCGGCGACGCCCGCAGCGCCCGTCGACCCGGCACTCGCCACCTACATCCGCAAGTGTGGCGAACTGAAGGGCATGGTCAGTTGCTGTGTTTTCGAGCTGGCCTCGCAGCGCACGATCGGCCACATCGGCCAACGCCCCGGCCCGGCCGCGCTGGCCTCGCAAGGGGCGAGCCTGATGGCCTCGATGGCCGAATCGGCCGCCGCGATGAACCTCGGCGACGCACCGCCCGACGCCGCGATCACGTTGAGCAACCATCACCTGCTGCTGCGCGCGGTGCCGGGCCGGCCCGGCTTGGCGCTGCACGCGGTGCTCGATCGCACCCAAGCCAACCTGACGCTGCTGCGTCTGCAGTTGCAGCGCCTGGACCTGCTGCTCGAGGACGCCGACGCCGGCTGACACCGCCGCCGCGCCACAGGACCGCGGCTTCGCGACCGGTGACGCCCGGGCGGCTAGTGCACGACGCGCGAGAACACGAACTCGCCTCGGTCGACGTCCACCGGGATCACATCCTTGGGCCCGAAACGGCCCTCGAGGATCAGCTTGGCCACCGGGTTCTCGATGCGCTGCTGAATGGCGCGCTTCAAGGGCCTGGCGCCAAACACGGGGTCGAAGCCGACCTTGGCAATCTCGGACAACGCCTCGGCCGACACGTCGAGCTTCATGTCCATCTTCGTCAGCCGCGCCTCCAGCACCTTGAGCTGGATCGCCGCGATCGAGCGGATGTGCGCCTCGTCGAGTGCGTGGAAGACCACCTGCTCGTCGATGCGGTTGAGGAACTCGGGCCGGAAGTGTTGCTTGACCTCGCCCAGCACGGCTGTGCGGATCAGGTCGCTGTCCTGGCCGGCCATCTGCATGATCATGTGCGAGCCGAGGTTGCTGGTCATCACGATCACGGTGTTCTTGAAGTCCACCGTGCGGCCATGGCCGTCGGTCAGGCGGCCATCGTCGAGCACCTGCAAGAGCACGTTGAACACGTCCGGGTGGGCCTTCTCGACCTCGTCGAGCAGCAGCACGCTGTAGGGCTTGCGTCGCACCGCTTCGGTCAAGGTGCCGCCCTCGTCATAGCCGACATAGCCCGGCGGCGCACCGATCAGGCGGCTGACGCTGTGCTTCTCCATGAACTCGCTCATGTCGACGCGGATCATGTGCTCCTCGCTGTCGAACAGGAAGCCGGCCAGCGCCTTGCACAACTCGGTCTTGCCGACGCCGGTGGGGCCGAGGAACAGGAACGAGCCGAGCGGCCGGTTCGGGTCGCTCAAACCCGCGCGCGAGCGGCGGATGGCATCGGCCACCGCGGTGATGGCCTCGTCCTGGCCGACCACGCGCTCGTGCAGCTTGGCCTCCATCTGCAACAGCTTGTCGCGCTCGCCCTGCATCAGTTTGGACACCGGGATCCCGGTGGCGCGCGACACGACCTCGGCGATCTCTTCGGCGCCGACCATCGTGCGCAGCAGTTGCGGGCCGGCGGCGCCACCGGCCTTGCCCTTCTTGGTCTCCTTGGCCTGCGCCTCCCTGAGTGTCTTCTCCAGCTCGGGCAGCTTGCCGTATTGCAGCTCGGCGACCTTGTCGAAGTTGCCCTTCCTCTTCCACTCCTCGATCTGGTGGCGGGTGCGGTCGATCTCTTCCTTGACATGCGCCGAACCCTGGGCCGCAGCCTTTTCGGCCTTCCAGATTTCTTCAAGGTCGGCGGCCTCGCGTTCGAGCTTGATGATCTCTTCCTCGATCAGCGCGAAACGCTTCTTCGAGGCCTCGTCCTTTTCCTTTCTCACCGCTTCGCGCTCGATCTTCAACTGGATCAGCCGGCGATCGAGCTTGTCCATCGCCTCGGGCTTGGAGTCGATCTCGATCTTGACCTTGGCCGCAGCCTCGTCGATCAGGTCGATCGCCTTGTCGGGCAGGAAACGGTCGGTGATATAGCGGTGGCTCAATTCGGCCGCGGCGACGATCGCCGGGTCGGTGATCTCGACACCGTGGTGGACTTCGTACTTCTCCTGCAGGCCGCGCAGGATGGCGATGGTGGCTTCCACCGTTGGCTCGATCACCAGCACCTTCTGGAAGCGCCGCTCCAGCGCCGCGTCCTTCTCGACGTACTTGCGGTACTCGTCCAGAGTGGTCGCGCCGATGCAGTGCAACTCACCACGCGCCAGCGCGGGCTTGAGCATGTTGCCGGCGTCGATCGCGCCTTCGGCCTTGCCGGCGCCAACCATCGTGTGCAACTCGTCGATGAACAGGATGATGCGGCCCTGGTCTGCCGAGACTTCCTTCAGCACCGCCTTCAGCCGTTCCTCGAACTCCCCGCGGTACTTGGCGCCTGCCAGCAGGCCGGCCATGTCCAGCGACAGCACTCGTTTGTCCTTCAGCGTCTCGGGCACTTCGCCCGCAACGATGCGTTGCGCCAGCCCCTCGACGATCGCCGTCTTGCCGACCCCAGGCTCGCCGATCAGCACCGGGTTGTTCTTGGTGCGCCGTTGCAGCACCTGGATGGCGCGGCGGATCTCGTCGTCACGGCCGATCACCGGGTCGAGCTTGCCCAGGCGGGCGCGTTCCGTAATGTCGAGCGTGTACTTCTTCAGTGCCTCGCGCTGGCCTTCGGCCTCGGCCGAATCGACCTTCTGGCCGCCGCGCACCGCGTCGATTGCCGCTTCGAGCGCCTTGGGGGTCAGCCCATGGCCGCGCACGATGCCGCCAAGATCGGTCTTGGCTTCGGCCAGCGCGAGCAGGAACATCTCGCTGGCGATGAACTGGTCGCCACGCTTACCGGCCTCTTTCTCGGCTGCCTGCAGCAACACCGCGAGGTCCCGCCCCGGTTGCACCACCTGGCCGCTGCCCTGCACCTGCGGCAGGCCGGCGATGGCGGTGTCCATCGCCGTCTTCAGCGCCGCGGTGTTGACGCCGGCCCGGTCGAGCAGTGCCTTCGGCCCTTCGGCCTGGCTCAACATCGCCGTCACCAGGTGGGCCGGCTCGATATAGGGGTTGTCGCGCGCCACGGCCAGGCTCTGGGCGTCGGCGAGCGCTTCTTGAAAGCGGGTGGTCAGTTTGTCGATGCGCATGATGGTCAGGTTTGGGCGATTGGCAACGACGTGGGCGCGGGCGACCGTTTTTCAAGGCCCACAGCGCTTGTCCTGGCGCAACCAACACCGATTCAGGCGTCGATCGCTTCGTCGCCCTCGCCGGCCTCGTACAGGCTCTCGCGCCCCAGCCGGTCGGCGCACAGCTCGGCCGTCCAGGGCAACATCAACGAGCCACACCGCGAGTCGCGGTACAGGCGCTCGAGCGGCAGCGACTTCAGCATCGCCTGACCGCCGCAGGTGCGCAGCGCCAGGCGGCAGACATCGTTGGCGTTCTCCATCACCGCGTAGTGCATCGCGAGCAGGCGCATGCGCGCGTCGGTGTCCGGATCGAAGCGCGCCTCCCGCACCGTTTGCAGGAGCAGCGCGCGCGTCTGCTCGAGCTTGGCGCGCATCTCGGCCACCGCGAGTTGCTTGGTCGGATACATGCGCCGCTTGACCCCCGCCGTGCCCGGCGCCTCGCCGCGCAGGTACGACACGCAGAAGTCGTATGCCGCCTGCGCGATGCCCAGGTAGGTCGGCGACAGCGTCGTGAACATGTACGGGAAGCGCTGCGTGGCCTGAAAGTAGAGGCCTTCCGGCATCAGACGCGCTTCGTCGGGTACGAACACGTTGTCGAGCAGCAGCGTGCGGCTGACCGTGCCACGCATGCCCAGCGGATCCCACTCACCGCTGACCGCGACGCCCGGAGCGTCGGCCGGGATCGCCAGGTACAGCGCATCGCGCAGCGTGCCGCCGCCATGCGCCGGTGTCTCGAGCGTGCACAGGACGCCGTAGTAGTCGGCGGCGCCCGACAGCGAGGCAAAGATCTTCCTGCCGCTGACGCGGTAACCCCCTTCGGTGCGCAGGGCCAGCGTGCTCCACGGGGCCTTGCCGGCCGTCGCGGCACCGCCCTCGGAGAAGGGCTGCGAATAGACCTTGCCCTGCTCGACCACGCGCGCGAAATGAACGGCGCGGATGCGCTGGTGGTCCACACGCTGCGCCGGGCTCATGTCAAGTCCATCGGCGATGAAACCCGACCACATCGTCGCGCAGACGTGCATGTTGAACGATAGCGCCGTGGAGCCGCAGTGGCGGCCGATCTCTGCAGCCACCAGCGCGTAGGTCGCGAAGTCCGCCCCCAGGCCACCGTGGGCCGTGGGCACGCAGATCGCGAGCAAGCCGGCGTCGCGCAAGTCCCTGAAGTTGTCGGCCGGGAAACTCGCCTCGCGATCCCAGCGTGCGGCGCGCGGCGCGAAGTTCTCCCGTCCTAGCCTGGCGGCCAGATCGACCAGTTCCGTCTGTCGCGGCGTCAACGTGGCGGGGTTGCCGGCGATATGGGGCAAGGTCGGGTCGGGCATGGCAGACCTCGGTTCAGAAGCGGCGCGACAGGAAATCGACCAACGCGGCGTTGAAAGGCTCGGGGGCTTCCATGTTGGCCAGGTGGCCCATGCGGGGCACGCACACGAACTCGGCATCGGCAATGCAGGAGGCCATCCGAGCCATCAGGGCCGGTGGCACGTTGCGGTCGTGCTCGCCGGCCAGACACAACACCGGCAGGCGCAAATCGCACAGCGACGCGCGGCGGTCGAAGCCGGCGATGGCACGCAGGGCCCGACGATACGTGGCCTCGGATACACCCGACATCAACAGTGCGGCCCGTGCCACGGCATCGTGCGCCGCGCTTGGCGAGGCCATCCCCAGCACCAGGCCCGGCGCCAGCGCAGCCATGCCGCGGCCAGCATCGAGCGGGCCGAGCCTCTGTGCAAGAAAGTCGGCCTGCCACCGGCTGTCCGCATTGCCGAAGGCCGCGGTCGTGCCGCTCAACACCAGCGCCTGCACATGCTGGGGCGCCAGTGCCAGCACCTCCTGCGCCACCATGCCGCCCATGCTGTGGCCGACCAGCGCGCAGCGCCGTGGTTGCAGCGCGTCGATCAAAGCCACCACCGCTGCAGCCAGGCCCGCGATGTCGAACGGATCGATCGTCGGCGAATCGCCGTAGCCCGGCAGATCCACCGCCACCGCGGCGAGGCCTGCAGCAGCGAGCGCGGGGCCGGTGCCCGATAGCGCATCACCCCAGGCCGCTCGGCCGCCGCCGAGCCCATGGAGCAGCACCACCAGGCGGTCACCGCCACCCCAGCGAAGGTGGGCCAGCGGTGCTTCGCGCACCAGCACCGCCTCGTTCATGGCGACACCTGGCAAGCGGTCGCCGCTGACGGACCGCGGCGTGGCACGTGCATCAGAGGATCTCTCCCAACAGGTGGTAGCGCCCGCCGTGAAAGAGCAGCGGCGGCACCGGCTGTGCGGCGACCGCGAGCACGCGACCAATGTAGAGGCGGTGGTCGCCGGCCGTCTGGCTCGAGACCCGTTCGCATTCGAAGCTCGCGACGCTACCGGCCAGCAACGGCACGCGGACCGTGCCGTCGAGCCACAGACCGTCGTCGAACTTGGCAGGCTGTGCGGAGGCAAAACGTCGCGACAGATCGACCTGCGCCTCGGCCAGCACGTTGATCGCGAAATGCGTCGCCGCATCGAACGCTGCCAGGTTCGGGCTCGCAAGCCGCAACGACCACAGCACGAGCGGCGGATCCAGCGACAAGGCATTGAAGGAATTGACGGTCAATCCCACCGGCACGCCCGCCTCATCGCGACACGTAACCACCGTGACGCCGGTGGCGAAGCCGCCGAGCGCGCTGCGCAGCGCGCGCGAATCGAGAGGTTGACCGTCAGCAGGTGGCGCGTCGCTCATGACCGCCCCACTATATAGGCGTTGACTAGAATCAAACTCCATGAACATCCGCCAGTTGGCCCTGCACTACCGGCCCGAAGCCGACCGCATCCTGTTGCGCGTCAACGCCAGCGACGGACAACAGTTCGCCGTCTGGTTCACGCGCCGGTTGTGCGTGCGCCTGTGGCCGCACCTGGCTGGCATGGTGACGAAGATCGGCGTCGCTCTGGAAGCCGCGACGGCCGCGCCCGACGCCACCCTGATGCCCGAAGCGCAGGCGATGCTGGCGCAGAGTGCGCGTGAACGTGCGCTGCGCGACGCCGATTTCAAGACGCCGTTCGACGACCACGCGAGCGCACACCCGCTCGGCGCCGAGCCGATGCTGGCCGCGGAGGTGCAGCTGACGCCGCTGGCCAACCACCAACTGCGGCTGGTGATCGTCGACGGCGAGAAGCGTCATGTGCAATTGCAGCTCACCGAAGCGCTGGCCGCGGCGGTAAAGGAATTGCTGGGCCAGGCGCTGCGGCAGGCGGATTGGGGCGTTGCCGTCGATAGCGCGCCGGCGGCCGAGGCCGGCGCTGCAGCGGTTTCGCGGCTGCTCAATTGAGCGGCGTCTTCAGCCGGCGACGAGCCACCGCACCGTCACCAAGCCGAGTACGCTGCGCCGGGCGAAGAAGCCCCTTGCCATGCCGATGCGGTCAGCGCCGATCGGGTGGGCCGCCAGCGTGCCGCGCGGCAACTGCAGCGGCACTCGCGCGCCTCGCCCCGCGCGCAACGCAGGCAGGCGCCGTAGCCAGGGCCAACGAAGAATTCCAGCGGCGCAGGGGCACGCTGCGCAGGAAGCGCTGTCGTCATGCCGCGTTGCCACTCTTCAGGCCCCAGCGCTCGAGCGCGGCGTCGTCGGCGACACGGGCATCGACCCACTCGGCGCTGCCATCGGGCCGATGCTCCTTCTTCCAGAACGGCGCCTGCGTCTTCAGGTAGTCCATCAGGAACTGGCAGCCGGCAAACGCATCGCCGCGGTGCGCCGAAGCCACGACCACGAGCACGATCTGGTCCCGCGGCGCCAGCGCGCCGACACGGTGGACCACGCGCGCGGCGCGGAGGTCGAAACGCTGCAGCGCGGCGTCGATCATCGCTTCGATCGCGCGCTCGGTCATGCCCGGGTAGTGCTCGAGCTCCATGCGCACGGTGTCGGCCGGGCCCGTGCCGCCACTGCGATCGCGCACGGTACCGATGAATGCGGCCACCGCGCCGACGCCCGCATCGGCCTCGCGCAGCGCCGCGATTTCGCGGCCGGCGTCGAAGTCTTCGTGCTGGATGCGAACGCGCGGCGGAGCCATCGCGGCATTGTGTCTCAGCCGCCAGTGACCGGCGGGAAGAACGCCACCTCGGCGCCGTCGTCGAGCCGCGCGGTTTCGTCGGCGAGCGCCTGGTTGACGGCGCAGCGCAGCGCACGTCCGCGCCGCAGCGCTTCGGCGTGTCGTGGACTCGTCGCGATCAGTTGATCGCGCAAGGCGCCGAGCGTGGCGCCGGCCGCCACCGGTACGACCTCCCGGGGCCCCAGCGCCTCGCGCAGCGCCGCGAAGTAGCGCACGGTGACCTGCATCGCCTCAGTTCCCGATCAACGCGGCCAGCGGCCGGTAGGCCACCAGGTCGCCATTGGCAATCGCGCGGCCCGCCGGGTTGTCGACGAGGCCCTCGGCCCAGACCACCGAAGTCAGCACGCCCGAACTCTGGTTGGCGAACAGATCGAGGCCGCCGGCCGCATTGCGGCGCACACGCAAAAACTCGCGCCGCAGGTCGGGGCGAGGCCAATCGAAATGCGCCTGCAGCGGCAAGGCCTCTGGCAGCGCGGCCGACATGCCCTGCATCACGCGCAGCACGGGCGCAACGGCAAGCAGGAAGGTGACGAAGCTCGAGACCGGATTCCCCGGCAGCCCGATGAAGAGCGCTTCACCGCCACCCGGGCGGCGCACGGCGCCGAACGCGAGCGGCTTGCCGGGTTTGATCGCGACCTGCCACAGCTCGATGCGACCCTCGGCGGCGACGGCCGGCCTGATGTGATCCTCCTCGCCGACCGACACCCCGCCGGAGCTGAGGATCAGATCGTGCGCGGCCGCAGCGCGGTGCAATGCCTGGCGCGTCGCGTCCAGCCGATCGGGCACGATGCCCAGGTCACTGACCTCGCAGCCGGCGGCCTGCAGCAGCGCGCGCAGCGTGAAGCGATTCGAGTTGTAGATCGCACCCGGCGGCAGCCGCTCGGGCGCCACCGCGCCCGGCATCACCAGCTCGTCACCGGTGGAAAACAACGCCACCCGCGGGCGGCGGCAGACACTCAATGTCGCGGCGCCCACCCCCGCAGCCAGCCCGAGCGCCTGCGGCGTGAGCCGCGTGCCGCGCGCCAGCACGGTGGCCCCGCATCGCACGTCTTCGCCGCGCCGGCGGATCCATTGGCCTGGCTGGGGCACGGCATGGATCCGCACCGCGTCGTCGATCGCCTCGCACTGTTCCTGCATCACCACCGCATCGGCGCCCGGCGGCAGCTGCGCGCCGGTGAAGATCCGTGCCGCGGTGCCTGTCGCCAGCGGCACACCCACGCTGCCCGCCGGGATGCGCTGGCTGACCGGCAGCAGCACGCCCGCCCGCGACACGTCCGCGGCACGTAGCGCGTAACCGTCCATCGCCGTGTTGTCAGCCGGCGGCACATCGATGGCCGATACGACATCGGCCGCCAGCACGCGGCCCAGTGCATCGAACGTCGTGGCGACTTCGATCTCGCCGATGCGCGCCGCGGCGGCGCCCGTGGCGAGGCGCGCCAGCGCTTCGTCCAGGCTCAGCAGCGGTGGGCGCGACCGCGCGGCATCAGACATGGTCTTCGATGTAGCGCTTGACAGTGTCGGCCGCCGCCGGCAGTGCGCTGAAGCGCTTGGGCCGGTCTTCGATGCCCTCGAAGCCTCGCGGCCGCTCGGGATCGTGGCCGAGCGCCTCGCGGATGGTGGCCGCGAACTTGGCCGGCAATGCGGTTTCGAGCACCAGCAGCATCTGCCCCTCGCGGCGGTATTCCCGGCCGACCTTGAGGCCGTCGGCGGTGTGGGGATCGATCACGAGGCCGAAGCGCTGCCAGGTGTCGCGGATCGTCGCCAGGCGGTCGGCGTGGGTGCTCTTGCCGGAGACGAAGCCGAAGCCGGCGATACGCGCGAACTCATCGGCCGTGAGCGCGAACGCGCCGCGCGCGCGCAACTCTGCGTCGAACAGGCGCCGCGTGCGCTCGCCGTCGCGGCCGAGCAGGTCGAACACGAAACGCTCGAAGTTGCTGGCCTTGGAGATGTCCATCGACGGGCTCGACGTCTCGTGGGTCTCGGCACCGGCCCGCGGGCGGTAGCTGCCGGCACGGAAGAACTCGTCGAGCACGTCGTTCTCGTTGGTCGCGCAGACCAGGCGGTCGATCGGCAGCCCCATCATGCGTGCGATGTGGCCGGCGCAGATGTTGCCGAAATTGCCCGAAGGCACCGCGAAGCTCGCCGTCTCGTCGTTGCTGCGCGTGGCCTGGAAGTAGCCGGCGAAGTAGTACACGACCTGCGCCAGCAGGCGCGCCCAGTTGATCGAGTTGACGGTGCCGATGCGCAGCCGGCGCTTGAAGGCCAGGTCGTTGCTGACCGCCTTGACGATGTCCTGGCAGTCGTCGAACACGCCGTCGATCGCCAGGTTGTGGATGTTGGCATCCTGCAGGCTGAACATCTGCGCCTGCTGGAACGGGCTCATGCGGCCGTTCGGACTGAGCATGAAGACGCGGATGCCGCGCTTGCCGCGCATCGCGTACTCGGCCGCGCTGCCGGTGTCTCCCGAAGTCGCGCCGAGGATGTTGAGCGTCTCGCCGCGGCGCGCCAGCTCGTACTCGAACAGCGCGCCGAGCAACTGCATCGCGAGGTCCTTGAAGGCCAACGTCGGCCCGTTGGACAAGGCCTCGAGCGCGACCCCCGGCTCCAGCGGCTTCAGCGGCACGATCGCGTCGCTGCCGAACACCGTCGCGGTATAGGTCTTTCGGCACAGCGCGCGCAGGTCGTCGGGCGGAATGTCGTCGATGTAGAGCGACAGGACTTCGAAGGCCAGGTCGGCGTAGGGCAAGCCGCGCCAGCGTGCCAGCGTGACGCCGTCGATGCGCGGGTAGTGCGTCGGCAGGTACAGGCCGCCGTCGGGCGCCAGGCCTTCCAGCAGGATGTCGCAGAAGGCGCGCTCGGCGCAGTCGCCACGCGTACTGACGTATCGCATGCGCGCCTCAGCAGTCAAGCAGCCGCAGCGGAACTGGCTCTGCCAGGCCGCCGGCGGCGCCCCCTCGAGGGGGAGCGGCGAAGCCGCTTCGGGGGTGGGCAACAGTCACGCCAGCTCTTCCTTGCGGATGCTGACGATCGGCGCCAGCACCGTCGAAAGGGCCTGCATCTGCGCCAGCGCATCGCGCATGCGGCCCTCGACCGTGTCGTGCGTCAGGATGATCAGGTCGGTCTGGCGCTCGCCCTCGGCCGACTCACGTTGCAGCACGGCGTCGATCGAAATGCCCTGGTCGGCCAGGATGGTGGTGATCTTGGACAGCACGCCGGCCTCGTCGGCGACGACCAGGCGCAGGTAGAACGCGGTCACCACCTGCTCGATGGCCAGGATCGGCGTATCGGCCATCGCATCGGGCTGGAAGGCCAGATGCGGCACGCGGTGGTCGGGATCGGCGGTGGCCAGGCGCGTGATGTCGACGAGGTCGGCCACCACCGCGCTGGCGGTCGGCTCGGCACCAGCGCCCTTGCCGTAGTACAGCGTGGTGCCCACTGCATCGCCCTGCACCATCACCGCGTTCATGGCGCCCTCGACGTTGGCAATCAACCGCTTGGACGGCACCAGCGTCGGGTGCACGCGCAACTCGATCCCGTGCTCGCGGCGCTTGGTGATGCCCAGCAACTTGATGCGATAGCCGAGCTGCTCGGCGTAGCGGATGTCTACTGTCTGCAGCTTGGTGATGCCCTCGACGTAGGCCTTGGCGAACTGCACCGGCACGCCGAACGCGATCGCGCTCATGATGGTGGCCTTGTGCGCGGCGTCGATGCCTTCGATGTCGAAGGTCGGATCGGCCTCGGCATAACCCAGGCGCTGGGCTTCCTTCAGGACATCGCCGAAATCCAGGCCCTTGGCGCGCATCTCCGAAAGGATGAAGTTGGTGGTGCCGTTGATGATGCCGGCCACCCACTCGATGCGGTTGGCGGTCAGCCCCTCGCGCAACGCCTTGATGATCGGGATACCACCGGCCACCGCCGCTTCGAACGCGACCATCACGCCGCGCTCGCGAGCCGCCGCGAAGATCTCGTTGCCGTGCACCGCCAGCAAGGCCTTGTTGGCCGTCACCACATGCTTGCCCTGGGCGATCGCCTCGAGCACCAGCGTGCGCGCGATGCCGGTGCCGCCGATCAGCTCGACGACGATCTCGATGGCCGGATTGGCGATCACCTGGCGCGCATCGGCCACGACCTCGGCGGCATCGCCGACGATGGCCTTGGCGCGCGCCGTGTCGAGGTCGGCCACCATCGTGATGCGGATGCCGCGGCCGGCGCGACGCAGGATCTCCTGCTGGTTTCGCGCCAGCACATGGAAGGTGCCCGAGCCGACGGTGCCGATGCCCAGCAGGCCGACCTGGATCGGTGTCATCGCCGTCGCGGCGTTTACGGATGTGTTCACGAGTGATGCCGTTTTCGGTAGTGGTCGAGGAAGCGGGCGATGCGGCCGATCGCCTCGGTCAGGTCATCGGAGTTGGGCAGGAAGACGATGCGGAAGTGCTCGTTGTCGGGCACGTTGAAGCCCGAGCCTTGCACGATCAGCACCTTTTCCTCGGCCAGCAGCTCATAGGCGAACTCCTGGTCGTCCGCGATCGGGTACAGCTTCGGGTCGAGGCGCGGAAACATGTACAGCGCGGCCTTGGGCTTGACCACGCTGACGCCGGGGATCTGCGTCAACAGGTCGTAGGCCAGATCGCGCTGGCGACACAGCCGGCCGCTGGGCGCCACCAGGTCCTTGATGCTCTGGTAGCCACCGAGCGCGGTCTGGATCGCCAGTTGGCCCGGGGTGTTGGCGCACAGCCGCATCGAGGCCAGCATGTTCAGGCCCTCGATGTAGTCCTTGGCATGCCGCTTGTCGCCCGACACCACCATCCATCCGGCGCGGTAGCCGCAGGACCGGTAATTCTTGGACAGGCCATTGAAGGTCACGAACAGCACGTCGTCGGCCAGCGAGGCGATGCTGGTGTGGGTGTTGCCGTCGTACAGCGTCTTGTCGTAGATCTCGTCGGCGAACACGATCAGCTGGCGCGCCCGCGCGATCTCGACGATGCCCCGCAGCACGTCGTCCGAGTACAGCGCGCCGGTCGGGTTGTTGGGATTGATGACGACGATGGCCTTGGTGTTCGGCGTCAGCTTGCGGCGGATGTCATCGAGGTCCGGCAGCCAGCCCGCACCTTCATCGCAGCGGTAGTGCACCGGCGTGCCACCCGACAGCGAGACCACCGCGGTGTAGAGCGGGTAATCGGGCGACGGGATCAGCACCTCGTCCCCGGCGTCCAGCAGCGCGTTCATGCTCATCGCGATCAGTTCGGACGCACCGTTGCCGAGGTACACGTCATCGACCGTCACGCCGGCAATGTGCTTCTCCTGCGTGTAATGCACGACCGCCTTGCGCGGCGCGAACAGGCCCTTGCTGTCGGTGTAGCCCGCCGCATGGGGCACGTTGCGGATCATGTCCTGCACGATCTCGTCCGGCGGCTCGAGCCCGAACGCGGCGATGTTGCCGATGTTGAGCTTGATGATCTTGTGGCCCTCGTCCTCCATTTGACGGGCCTTGTCCAGCACCGGCCCACGGATGTCATACCCGACATTGGCAAGCTTGCTGGACTTGAGAATGGGCTTCAAAGGAACACGCTCCTGGCGACGATGTTGCGCTGCGGAAACTACAATTTAACCACGCATGAAGTTCCAGCCCGACAGCCTTGCCGGCACCAACGCGATCTCGCGCCACGAGCGTGGCGCGGTCTGGGTCAACGGCATCCGCTGGGGGCACAGCGTGCTGGTGCCCTGGCGCGGCGAAGTGCGGGCGTGGCCTGCCGCGTCGCTCGACGCGCTTGCCACCGAGCACTTCTTGCAGGTGCTCGCACTGCGGCCCGAACTGGTCATCTTCGGCAGCGGCGAGCGGCTGCGTTTCATCGCGCCCGCGCTGTACCGCGCCCTCATCGACGCTCGGGTCGGATTCGAGACGATGGACACCGCCGCCGCCTGCCGCACCTACAACGTGCTGGCCGGTGAGGGGCGCTCCGTGATCGCTGCGCTGCTGGTGCCGGCAGCGGCGTGACGCCGGCACCCGTATAATTGCGGGCTGCGCCTGCTGCGGCAGGTCACCACTGCAAATCGACGCCCCTATGACGCCAGCCCTCAACAAACCCCTGCCGGAATTTGAAGCGCTCGCCACCAGCGGCGTGAAGATTACACCGCAAACCTTCCAGGGCCAGGCCGTGGTGCTGTATTTCTATCCGAAAGACAACACCCCCGGCTGCACCACCGAAGCGATGCAGTTTCGTGATCGTCACAAGGACTTCGTCAAGGCCGGCGCGCTGGTGCTCGGCGTGTCGCGCGACAACATGACATCGCACGAGAAGTTCAGTCAGAACCTCGAGCTGCCGTTCGAGCTGATCGCCGATACCGAAGAAAAGCTCTGTCACATGTTCGGCGTGGTCAAGAACAAGATCATGTACGGCAAGAAGGTCAAGGGCATCGAGCGCAGCACCTTCCTGATCGACGCCGCCGGCGTGTTGCGCGCCGAGTGGCGCGGCATCAAGGTGGCCGGCCATGTCGACGAGGTCCTGAAGGCCGTCAAGCTGCTGAAGAAGGCGGCCTGACCGACGCCCGGGCATGAGCCGTTGGCGCCCGCGAATTCGTTGGCTTCGCCCCTGTTGCGTGTCGCCTACATGGGCCTGGCGCTCGCGCCGCCAGTCGCATAATGCAGCCATGCCCGTGAGCCGAGCCGCGACGCGCATCCAATGAAAGCCGCACAGCCGACTGGGCGGCTTTTTTGTTTCTGATCGTCCACTTCCACCCCCCGCCCTCCGCAATGCCCCTGCCCAAACCGCCCGCACGCAAGGCCGCTTTCCTCACCCCCGCCGACTTCGAAGCCCAAGCCGCACCGAAGGCCGCACCCCGTGCCGGCAAGTCGCACGCCGCCGCAGAACCGTCCGGCGCCGTCCTCGATCTCTACGACAGTGGTGCCGCCATCGCTGCGGCTCGGCCCGTCGAGCGGCCACCGGCCACGCCACAACGCGTCCTGCTGACCCAGCCCAAGGCCCGCAAGCCGCGCAGCAGCGGGCCGGCCAAACTGTTCGTTCTCGACACCAACGTGCTGATGCACGACCCGACGTGCCTGTTCCGCTTCGAAGAGCACGACATCTACCTGCCGATGATCACGCTCGAAGAGCTCGACGGCCACAAGAAGGGCATGAGCGAGGTTTCACGCAATGTGCGGCAGGTCAGCCGCGAACTCGACGCCTTGGCCGCCGATGGCCTGCGCGACCCCAAGGAAGGCATCGCCCTGGCCAAGACCGGGCATCGCGAAGCCGGCGGCAAGCTGTTCTTCCAGACCACCTTCCTCGACGTCAAGCTGCCTGACGGCCTGCCGCAGGGCAAGGCCGACAACCAGATCCTCGGCGTGGTGATGAGCCTGCGCGAGCAACTGCCTGCACGCGAAGTGGTGTTGGTGTCCAAGGACATCAACATGCGCGTCAAGGCGCGTGCGCTGGGCCTCGCCGCGGAGGATTACTTCAACGACAAGACGCTCGAAGACGGCGACCTGCTCTACACCGGCGTGCTGCCGCTGCCGGCCGACTTCTGGGAACGCCATGGCAAGACGATGGAAAGCTGGCAGCAAGGCGGCCAGACGTTCTACCGCATCGCCGGCCCGCTGGTGCCCGCGCTGATGGTCAACCAGTTCGTCTACCTCGAGACGCCGGGCGCCGCACCGCTCTATGCGCGGGTGACCGAGATCACCGGCAAGACCGCGGTGTTGAAGACGTTGAAGGAATACACCCACCAGAAGAACGCCGTCTGGGGCGTGACCGCACGCAACCGCGAGCAGAACTTTGCGCTCAACCTGTTGATGGATCCGGAGTGCGACTTCATCACGCTGACCGGCACGGCCGGGACCGGCAAGACGCTGATGACGCTGGCCGCGGGCCTGGCCCAGGTGATGGACGACCGTCGCTACAGCGAGATCATCGTCACCCGCGTGACGGTGCCTGTCGGCGAGGACATCGGCTTCCTGCCCGGCACCGAAGAAGAGAAGATGGGCCCGTGGATGGGTGCGCTCGACGACAACCTCGAGGTGCTGTCGCGCACCGATGCCGGCGCCGGCGAGTGGGGTCGTGCGGCGACCAACGACCTGGTGCGCAGCAAGGTCAAGGTCAAGAGCCTGAACTTCATGCGCGGGCGCACCTTCCTCAACAAGTTCGTGCTGATCGACGAAGCGCAGAACCTCACGCCCAAGCAGATGAAGACGCTGATCACGCGTGCCGGCCCGGGCACCAAGATCGTCTGCCTGGGCAACCTGGCGCAGATCGACACGCCCTACCTGACCGAGGGCAGCTCGGGCTTGACCTACGCCGTCGACCGCTTCAAGGGCTGGCCGCACGGCGGCCACGTGATGCTGGCGCGCGGCGAGCGGTCGCGGCTGGCGGACTTCGCGAGCGAAGTCCTCTGAGGCGCCACGCCAGGGCCGCCGCTGCAGCGCGGCTTCGGCTCAGCGCGCCCTGGCCGCGGCCAGGGCCTTCTGCGGGTGGATCAGGTTGCGGCGGCCGTCGGCCGTGCGCTCGGCGGTGCCCACGATCAGGCCGATCACCTGCGTCGGCGTCAGCCGGGGGTTCACCGCCAGCAGCTTGGCCGCCAGGTTGGCCACCTGTGGCGCGGCCATCGAGGTGCCCGACAGCGCCACGCGTTCGCCACCCGGCAGGAAGCTCTCGACCTGGTAGCCGTTGGCGTGCACCTTGACGGTCGGGCCGTAGCTGGTGAAGCTGGCCTCATCACCGGCCCGGTCGACCGCACCCACGGTCAACAGGTTCGGCAACACGATGCCGGCCGGGATGTCTTCGACGAACGACGCATCGTTGTTGCTGTTGCCGGCCGCGGTGATGAACAGCATCTGCGGAGCGCCGGCCATTGCCTCTGTCAGTGCACGCTTGGCGATCTCGAAGTACTCGCGCGCGATCGCCTTGCGCTCGTCGGGCGTCTTGCCGATGCCGCACTGTTCGAGATCGTTTTCGTAGGCACCGACGCTGCCGCCCCAGCTCATGTTGACCACGCGCGCGCGATGCTTGCGGAAGAAGTCGACGTACGCCCGGGTGGCCTTGGCGTCGCGCTCGCTTTGCTCGCGGCTCGGGCACGGGTCGGGCTTGAGCGTATGGCCGAACTCGATGCGGCCGACCAGCAGCCGCGCGTGCGGGTTGCCAGCCAGCGCAATGCCGGCCACGTGCGTGCCGTGCTCGTAGTTGCCGGCCAGGCCGAGCTCCTCGATCGCCGGCTTGTATTGCTCTGCAGGCAGCGCCGATAGCCAGCGCTTGACCTCGCCGGCCTCGACGCTGTCGATGTTCGATTGCAGGTCGGAGAAGCCCTTGGTGCGCGCCTTCATCTGCGGCAGCTTGCTGCGCAGCGCCGGCGCGATCGGCATCAACTCGCCGCGGGCCGGGCGGCTGTACTTGTCGAACGCGATCACCAGCGGTGACCAAGGCGGCCACGCGACACCTGCTGGCCGAACAGGGCCGTGTCGCTGCCGCTGTCCCACACCGCCACGACCACCGGCCTGCGTGCCGGCAACGGCGTCAGCGTGGCCTCGCGCGCCGCCCAGATGTCGGGCTTGTCGATCCTGCCGGCAGCCAGGTATTGGCCATAGGCGTCGATCAGGGCCTGCTTGAGCGGCAGCACGCCGACCAGCGCGAGACGGGTGTTGACCAGTGTCGGCGCGAAATCGGAACTCAGGGAGCCGTTGGCATCGACGATCGGCTGCACGACCTCGCGCAGGCGGCCGATCAGACGCCCCTCGCCGAGCGTCTCGGCACCGGCCTTGGCCTCCTTGACGCCGTTCTCGACCACCGGCCGCGGCATCGGCGCCAGATCACGGGCCAGCGTTTCGGCGACCGCTTGCGCATAGGCGGGCGTACTGACGCCGTGCGCTTTGGCGGCCTGCGCCATCGCGCGCAGGCGCAGGCCCGACAGCAACTGGTCGGCCGGCTTTTCCTGCAGTGCGCGGATCTGCTCGACCCGCTGGATCGAGCGGTCGTACTGGCCGTCGAGGAAGTCCAGCGCAGCCAGCACGCCCAGCAGGTCGCGTTGGGTCGACTTGTCGGGAATGTCATAGCCGGCAAGCACCGCCTCGGTGTCGCGACGCAGCTGGGCGGCAAACGGAGCGAACTGATCGGCGGCGCGCACGACGTCCTCGACCTTGCCGTCGAGCCGGTAGGTGAAGCGCGGCAGGTCGGCCGCCTTCTCGATGCGCGGCTTGGCCGCTTGCGCCTGCAGCGGCGGCGCAACAGCGCCGAGCGCTGCGGCCAACGCGGCAACGAGCGCCCAACGGCGCGGGCTCGGAGACATGCTCGGTGTCATCGCAAGAGGTCCTTCAGGAAAGCCTGGCTGTTGCTGTCGCGGCCGAGAAAATCGCGCACGAGCGCCTGCGGCGGGCGCTGGCCGCCGTTGGCCAACACCGTGTCGCGGTAGCGCTTGCCGACCGCGGCGCTGAGCTTGTCGTTGCCGAACGCGGTGCGCAGATCGGCGGCCACGACTTCGCTCCACAGATAGCCGTAGTAGCCGGCGCCGTAGTGCGTGGCGACATGGCTGAAGCCGGCCGGAAACATCGTGCCCGCCACGTACCCGAGCGGCGTCGCGCCCTCCATCGCGGCCCACAGCGCCATCGGGTCGACCGCCTCGCGGCCATGGAGGCCAAGGTCGAACGAGGCGATACAACTGCTGGCGCGCATACAGCACGCCCTTGCCGTAGCGCTCGGCCACCACCGCCCTGGCCAGCAAGGCGTCGGGCACCGGCTTGCAGGCCGGGCAGACTTCGAGCATCAGATCGAGCACACGCCGGTCGTAGACCCACTCCTCGAGCATCTGCGACGGCGCCTCGACGAAGTCGCGCAGCACGCTCGTCTGCGATGAATGGCGCGTGGCCGACAGGTTGTTGTGCACCGCGTGGCCGAACTCGTGCAGCAGTGTTTCCATCTCTTCGAGCGTCAGGCCCTGGCGATCGAGGTTGGTCACCAGTGCCGCCTGCGGTGCGCGTTGCAGGCGCAGCGAGCCGCTGCGGATGGGCCACACCGCGGCGTGGTTGTACTTGCCCTCGCGCGGATACAAGTCGACGTACAGCGTCGCCAACGGTTTGCCGCTGGCGGCGTCGCTGACGGCGTAGGCCTGGGCCTCGGCGTGCCACAGCGGCACGCCGTCGACACGGGCGTACTTCACGCCCATCGTCTTCTCGATCAATCGCATCACGAAGGCCAGGCTCTCCTGGGGCGGAAAGTAGGGCCGGAAGGCTTCCTGGTCGACGCTGTAGCGCTCGCGCTTGACACGCTCGGTGTAGTAGGCGACGTCCCAGCGGTCGAGCTTCACATCGGCCCCCGGCAGACCCAGTTCACGGGACTTGGCGTCGCGCAGCTCGTCGAGTTCGCGCTGTTCGCGTGCGCTGACGGTCGCGCGCACCTCGTCGAGGAAGCGGCTGGCATTGCCGGCATTGGCCGCCATGCGCCGGCGCAATGCGAAGTCCGCATAACTGGGCGCACCGAACAGCGTCGCGTACTCCTTGCGCAATTGGGCGATCTCGGCGAGCAGCTTCAGGTTGCCTTCGCCGCCTTCGTTGGTCTTGGCGCGCCACACGCGCTCGCGCACCTTGGCATCGACTGCGCCCTGCAGCACCGGCAGGTAGGTCGGGTAGTCCAGGCCCAGCAACAGGCGCCCCTCGGCATCGCGCTTGGCCGCCTTCAGGACACCGTCGGGCACGCCCCTCAACTCGGCCTCGGCAAAGGCCAGCTGGATGTTTTCGTCACGGATGTTCTTCTCGAACTGCTGGCCGAGTTCATTGATGCGGTCCTGGATCACCTTGGCGCGCCGGCGCTGGGCCGGCGGCAGGCTCACGCCGGCATCTTCGAAGCCTTCGAGCGTGGTCTTGCGGAATTCGCGGTCGATGGCGTCGCGCGGCTTCACCTTGCGCGCGGCTCGGTAGAGCTTCTCGTTCTGGCTCAACGTCGAGAAGAAGTCCTGCCAGCGCAGCTCGCAGGCCTCGGTGGCATCGCGCACCGCCTTGTCCGGGTGCACGTTGGACAGCAGATAGATCGGACCGGCGGCGTCTTCCAGGTGGGCGTTCAGGTCGTCGGACGCCGCCAGCCAGCGCGGCCCGGGGGGCACGCGCTCGAGCCGCCGCACGCGCACCGCAGCCTCGGCCAGCGCCTTGCCGCACGCCATCTCGACCTCGCCGGCATCGCGGTAGTTGGGAAACGCCGGCCCCGGCAGCGTGGACGCTGCCACCGCCATGCCGGCGGCTGCCGACAGCACGGCCACGACAAGAGCCTTGAAATAACGCATCGAACCTCCGTGAGGCGCGGATTGTGCCCGCGCGCTGGAGGCCCGTGCCGCCGTGCCGCGACAAGCGGTGCCGCTGCAGCCTTGAACGGCGGCGCGAGGCGGCCGAGCCGTCGCCGGCTAAGTCACCAGCGCCTTGATCTGCTGCAGCGCGGCCGGGTCCTCGATCGTCGTCAGGTCGCCCGGGTCGCGGCCCTCGCACACGGCCTGGATCGCGCGGCGCAGCAACTTGCCCGAACGCGTCTTCGGCAGTACCGAGACGAAGCGAACGCGGGCCGGCCGCGCGACGGCGCCGAGCTGGTCGTCGACGACCTTCATGATCTCGCCTTCGAGCTTCAGCGCGTCGGCGTCGGTGCCCAGGCGCGAGGCGTCCTTCAGCACCACAAAGGCCATCGCAACCTGACCCTTGAGCTGGTCGGCGACGCCGACCACCGCCACCTCGGCCACGTTCGGGTGGCTCGAGATGCTCTCCTCGATCTCGCGCGTGCCCAGACGGTGCCCGGCGACATTGATCACGTCGTCGGTGCGGCCGAGGATGAAGAAGTAGCCGTCCTCGTCGCGGATGCCCCAGTCGAAGGTGTTGTAGACCTGCCGGCCGGGAATGGTGCTCCAGTAGGTCTTGACGAAGCGCGCGTCGTCGCGCCACACGGTCTGCATGCAGCCGGGCGGCAGCGGGCCCTCGATGACGACGACACCCTTCTGCCCGGCGCCTTTGAGTTCCTCACCGGTCCCTTCGTCGATCAGCTTGACGTCGTAGCCGTAGACCGCCTTGCCGGGCGAGCCGAACTTGCTCGTCGCCTTTTCGACGCCGTTGCACAGGCCCAGGATCGGCCAGCCGGTTTCGGTCTGCCAGTAGTTGTCGATGATCGGCTTGCCGAGCGCGCCGGCGATCCACTTGGCGGTCGGCTCGTCGAGCGGCTCGCCGGCCAGGAACAGCGCCCGCAGCGAACTCAGGTCGTGCCGCGACAGCGCCGCGGGGTCGTGCTTCTTCAGCACGCGCACCGCGGTGGGCGCGCTGAACATCGAGGTCACCTTGTACTTCTCGACCAGGCTCCACCAGATCGCGGCATCGGGGCGGATCGGCAGACCCTCGTACATGATGCTGGCCATGCCGGCGATCAGCGGGCCGTAGACGATGTAGCTGTGACCGACCACCCAGCCGATGTCGCTGGTGGAGAAGTACGTCTCGCCGGCGTTGCCAAGATAAATGTGCTTCATGCTCGCGGCCAGCGCCACGGCGTAGCCCCCGGTGTCGCGCTGCACGCCCTTGGGCTTGCCGGTGGTGCCGCTGGTGTAGAGCGTGTAGCTCGGGTGCGTCGCATCGACCCATGCGCACGGCACCCGGGCGTGCAGGTGCTGTTCGCGCAGCGCGCCGTAGTCGACGTCGCGGCCGGCGGTCATCGGCATCGGGCTGAGGCCGCGGTCGACCATCAGCACCTTGGCCGGCTTGTGCGCCGCCAGCCGGATCGCCTCGTCGAGGAGGCCCTTGTAGGCCACCACCTTGCCGCCGCGGCTGCCGGCGTCGGCGCTGACGATGACGGCGGGCTCGGCATCGTCGATGCGGCTGGCCAGGCTGACGCTGGCGAAACCGCCGAAGACCACCGAATGCAGCGCGCCGATGCGCGTGCAGGCCAGCATCGCGAAGGCCGCCTCCGGGATCATCGGCATGTAGACCAGCACCCGGTCGCCCTGCTTGACGCCCAGCGCCTGCAGGCACGCGGCCATGCGCTCGACCTCGGCCTGCAGCTGCGCGAAGGTGTAGATGATTTCCTTGTCGACCTCGGTCGAGACCCAGATCAGCGCGTTGCGGTCCGGGTGCGTGGCGGCATGGCGGTCGACGGCGTTGTGGCACAGGTTGGTCGTGCCGCCGACGAACCAGCGTGCGAACGGCGGGTTGCTGTAATCGCAGACCTGCGTGAACGGCGTCTGCCAGTCGATCAACTCGGCCTGCTCGGCCCAGAAAGCATCGCGGTCTTCGAGCGAGCGGCGGTGGAAGTCGGCGTAGTTCATGCGGCGTGTCTCCAGGTGTTTTTGCCACTCGAGCCAATGATGCCTTGCGGCGAACCGGCATGCCACCCCGACCGAGCCGGAACGGCGCACCCGTGATTGCAGGCGGACGGACTGACAAGGCGCTGACGCACCCAAGCTCGAATTAGCCTGCGGTATCCGTCACAAGTGGCTGAAGACAAAGGGGTTTCTCCCACTGACAGGCCGAACGACGGTGTTACCCTGGCGGCCATGGCGACAAACCACCGGCCGCTCTCGCGTGCGCTGCAGTTGCGGCTCACGGCGGCGTTTGCCGCCCTCGCGCTCGACTGCGGCACGGCAGTGGCCGCACCCGAGGCGCCGCCGGCCGATCCGGTCGCCGCGCTACTCGTCGAACGCGGCCTGGCAACAGTCGCCGATCGCCCGACGCTGATCGGCACCATGCGCGACCGCGCGGCCGAAGCAGTGATCGCGGCGATGAACTTCCTCGGCGTGCCCTACCGCCGGGGCGGCAACAGCGCCGATGAAGGCTTCGACTGCAGCGGATTCACGCGCCACATCTTCGAACTGACATTGGGATTGGTCTTGCCGCGTCGCGTCGACGACCAGGCCGGTGCCAGTGGCCTGGTCAACGTGGCCCGCAGCGAGTTGCGGCCGGGCGACCTGGTGTTCTTCAACACCCTGAAGCGCACCTTCTCGCATGTCGGCATCTACATCGGCGACGGCAAGTTCATCCACTCGCCGCGCAGCGGCAGCGAGGTACGCATCGAAGACATGCGTTACGCCTACTGGTCCCAGCGCTTCACCGGCGCGCGCCGCGCCGCGGCCACGGCGGCGTCGACCCGCGACGATTCATCCCTGCCGGCCGGCGGGTCCTGACGCCCGCGGCACAATCGGCGCATGGGCGAAGCGTCGATCCACCCCAACACGATCCCGATTGCCGACCTGCGCTACCGCGCATCGGTGCCGGCGATCCCCGCGGCCTTGCGGCCGGCCAACGGCCTGCTCTCCGACGCGCTGGGGCGGCCCTTGCGCGACTTGCGCATCTCGGTCACCGACCGCTGCAATTTCCGCTGCAGCTACTGCATGCCCAAGGAGGTGTTCGACCGCGACTACGCTTTCCTGCCGCATTCGTCGCTGCTGAGCTTCGAGGAGATCACGCGCCTGTCGCGCCTGTTCGTCGCCCACGGCGTACGCAAAATCCGCCTTACCGGCGGCGAGCCGCTGCTGCGACGCCACCTCGAGGGGCTGGTCGAGCAGCTGGCCGTGCTGCGCACGCCCGAGGGCGACGCACTCGACCTGACGCTCACCACCAACGGTTCGCTGCTGACGCGCAAGGCCCAGGCCCTGGCCGACGCGGGCCTCAAGCGCATCACGGTCAGCCTCGATGCGCTCGACGACGCCATCTTCCGGCGCATGAACGACGTCGACTTTCCCGTCGCCGATGTACTGGCCGGCATCGACGCCGCGCTGGCCGCCGGCCTGGCCCCCGTCAAGGTCAACATGGTGGTCAAGCGCGGCACCAACGACACCGAGATCGTGCCGATGGCGCGCCACTTCCGCGAGCACTACGACAGACACGTCGTGCTGCGCTTCATCGAGTACATGGACGTCGGCAGCACCAACGGCTGGCGCATGGATCACGTGCTGCCGTCGGCCGAACTCATCGAGCGCCTGGACGCGGTGCATCCGCTCGAGCCGCTGCAGGCGCACATCACCGGCGAAACCGCCGAGCGTTGGCGCTACCGCGACGGCGGCGGCGAGATCGGCGTGATCTCCAGCGTCACGCAGGCCTTCTGCCGCGACTGCAATCGGGCGCGGCTGTCCACCGAGGGCCGGCTGTACCTGTGCCTGTTCGCCAACCAGGGCCACGACCTGCGCCACCTGCTGCGAGACGCCGGAGCGAGCGACGAGCAGCTCAGCGGCGCCATCGCCGGCGTGTGGGCCGGCCGCAACGACCGCTACTCCGAACTGCGTGGCCGCGGTATCGCACAGTCCGGCAGCGGCGAGCGCAGGGTCGAGATGCACTACATCGGAGGCTGAGGCGATGCTGACGCGCGACGACATCACCGGCCTGATCCTGGCCGGCGGCCGCGGCAGCCGCATGGGCGGTGTCGACAAGGGCCTGCAGAACCACCACGGCGTGCCGCTGGCGCTACATGCGCTGTTGCGATTGGGGCCGCAGGTCGGCCACGCGATGATCAACGCCAATCGCAACCTCGGCGCGTACGAGTCGTTCGGCGTGCCGGTGTGGCCCGACCCGGTGGACGACTTCGCCGGCCCACTGGCGGGTTTCCTGGCCGGGCTGGAGCACTGCGAAACCCCGTTGATGCTGGCCGTGCCCTGTGACACGCCCAACTTCCCTGCGGATCTGGTCGACCGGCTGGCCGCCGCGCTCGAGGCCGAGCGGGCCGATCTGGCCTACGCCGTCACCGTCGAGGACGGCCGCGAGCAGCCGCACCCGGTGTTCTGCCTGATGCGCAGCGATCTGGCCGAGAGCCTGGTCGCCTTCATCCACGAGGGCGGGCGCAAGATCGACGCCTGGTTCGCGCGGCACCGCGTCGCGGCGGTGCGGTTCCCCGATGCGAGCGCGTTCTTCAACGCCAACACGCCAGCCGAGTTGGCCCGACTGCAGGTCTCCGATGCCCCCACTGCCTGAATTGCACATCCGAGCGCTCGACGAGAACGACCTCGCGGCCTACAAGGCGCTGCGCGATCACGCGCTGGCCCATGACGACGAAGCGTTCACCTCCGATGCGGCGGCCGAATCCGCGCGCACGGCGCAGAGCTACCGCAGCCGCCTTGGCTGCGACGACAGCGGCGGTGGCAGCTTCACGCTGGGCGCCTGGCGCGGGGACCGGCTCGCCGGTGCCATCACCTGCGAACGCGACCCGCGCAGCAAGGTGCGCCACATCGGTCACGTCATCGGCACGATGGTGATGCACGACCAGCAGGGCCAGGGCGTCGGCCGCGCCTTGCTCGACGCGCTGATCGAACGTGCCGGCGCCGATGACGAGTTGCACCAGCTCACGCTCAGCGTCACGGCAGGCAACACCGCCGCCGTGCGCCTCTACGAGAGCGCCGGATTCACGCGCTACGGCACGCTGCCGCGGGCCATCCGCGTCGGCGGCCGCTTCCTCGACAAGCACCTGATGCAGCTGAACCTGCGATGACATCAGCGCCGAGCCTCGCGCAGATCGCCTCGTGCGTCGCGGGCTACGACCCGCACGCGCTGCCCGTCGCGCAGGCGCAGGAATTCATCGCACGGCTGGTGCCGCGCGTGCAGGCGGTCGAAAGCGTGGCGCTGCGCACGGGCCTCGGGCGCGTGCTGGCGCGCGATATCGTGTCGAGCATCGACGTGCCCGCGCACGACAACTCGGCGATGGACGGCTATGCGCTGCGCGGCAGTGAACTCGCCACCGGCGCCGATACGCTGCTCACGATCGCCGGCACCGGCTTCGCCGGCAAGGCCTTCGACGGACCCGTGCCGCCGGGCCACTGCGTGCGCATCATGACCGGCGCCGTGATGCCGGCCGGGCTCGACACCGTCGTGCCGCAGGAGTTCACCCAGGCCGAAGGTGCGGCGTTGCGCATCCCCGCCGGGGCGGTGCGCCAGGGCGACAACCGGCGCCTGGCCGGCGAAGACCTGGCTCGCGGCACGGCCGCGCTGCGCGCCGGCCGCGTGATCCGGCCGGCCGATCTGGGCCTGCTGGCGTCGCTCGGCCAGGCCGAGGTACCGGTGTACCGCCGCCTTCGCGTGGCCTTCTTCTCCACCGGCGACGAGTTGCGCTCGATCGGCGAGCCGCTCGATGCCGGCTGCGTCTACGACAGCAACCGCTACACCCTGTGGGGCATGCTGCGGCGGCTGGGTTGCGAGGTGCTCGACCTCGGTGTCGTGCGCGACGAACCGGCGGCATTGCGTGCTGCCTTCAGCGAGGCCGCAGCGAGCGCCGATGCGGTGATCACCTCGGGCGGTGTCAGTGTCGGCGAGGCCGACCACACCAAGCAGATCATGGCCGAGCTCGGCGACGTGCTGTTCTGGCGCATCGCGATGCGGCCGGGGCGGCCGATGGCGATCGGGCGCATCGCGAATCTCGGCAACGAGGCGATCCTGTTCGGTCTGCCCGGCAACCCGGTGGCAGTGATGGTCACCTTCTATGCCTTCGTGCGCGAGGCGCTGCTGGCGATGAGCGGCGCCGCACCGGCGCCGCTGCCACTGCTGCGTGCCGCCAGTACCTCGGCGCTGCGTAAGAAACCCGGCCGCACCGAGTACCAGCGCGGCATCGTCAGCCGCGGCACGGACGGCCGCTGGCAGGTCGCCATCACCGGCAGCCAGGGCTCGGGCATCCTGTCGTCGATGAGCGCCGCCAACGGCATGGTGGTGCTGCACCACGCGCAGGGCGATGTCGCCGCCGGCGACGAAGTCGACGTGATCCCGTTCGACGGCCTGGTCTGAACGGGAAACATCGGGGCAGCGCCGGGCCGCTCCCAAGCGGCCGAGCTCCCCTCGGGAGGCGCGAGTGCCGCGAGCTTGGCGCCGTCACTTCGCCGGCACGGCGTCTTCGATGGCGCGCTCGGTGATCTCGCCCGGCACGCGACGGCGCGCGAACAGGGTGTAGACGGTCGGCACGACGAAGATCGTCAACAGCGTGCCGAGCGACATGCCGCCGACGATGACCCAGCCGATCTGGCGCCGGCTCTCGGCCCCGGCACCACTGGCCAGCGCCAGTGGCAATGCGCCGAGCACCATCGCACAGGTCGTCATCAGGATCGGCCGCAGCCGCAGGCTGGCGGCCGTGACCACCGCTTCGCCCGTGGCCAGGCCCTGCCGGCGCAACTGGTTGGTGAATTCGACGATCAGGATGCCGTGCTTGCTGATCAACCCGACCAGCGTGATCAGGCCGATCTGCGAGTAAACGTTGACGGTGCCACCCGACCACTGCAATGCCAGCAAGGCGCCGACCATCGACAGCGGCACCGACAGCAGGATCACGAACGGATCGATGAAGCTCTCGAACTGCGCGGCCAGCACCAGGAAGATGAACAGCAGCGCCAACACGAAGACCACGCCGAGCGCACCCGAGGACGAGCGGAACTCGCGGCTGACGCCGTTGAGCTCGGTGGCGTAGCCCTGCGGCAGCACCTTGGCGGCGGTCTGGTCGAGGAAGGTGAGCGCCTGGCCGAGCGAATAGTCGGGCGCCAGGTTGGCAGTGATCGATACCGAGCGGCGCTGGTTGAAGTGGTTCAGCTCGCGCGGGCTCACCGCCTCGCGCACCGTCACCAGCGACGACAGCGGCACCATGGTGTCGTTGCGCCCGCGCACGAACAAGCGATCGATGTCTTCCGGCCGCGCACGGCCCCGGCCTTCGGTCTGCACCATCACGTCGTACTGGTCGGCGTCACGCTTGTAGCGTGTCACCGAGCGGCCACCGAGCATCGTCTCGACCGTGCGCGCAATCGACTCGACCGAAACGCCCATGTCGGCCGCGCGCGCACGGTCGACGTCCATGAAGATCTCCGGCTTGTTCAACTGCAAGTCGCTGTCGGGCTGCACGAAGCCGGGGTTGCCGGCCATCTCGGCCAGGAACTGCTGCGACACGCGGGCCAGGTTGTCGTAGCTGTCGCTGGTCAGGATCACGTAGTTGATCGGCCGCTCGCGAAAGCCCTGCCCCAGGCTCGGCGGCGTAATCGGAAACGCACTCACGCCCGGCAGCGCGTTCATGCGCGGCAGCAGTGAACGCGCCAGTTCCGGGGTCGTGCGAGTCCGTTCACTCCAGTCCACCGTGCGCAGCACCGCGGTGGCCTGCGACACCTGGCCGCCGCCCATGAACATGAAGCGGCGATCGAACTCCGGGTAAGTCGCGGCGATGGCGTCGATCGCGTCGAGGTAGCGCGCGGTGAATTCCATCGTGGCGCCATCGGGCGCGCGCACCGGCATGATGATGGTGCCGCGGTCTTCCAGCGGCGCCAGTTCGCTCTTGGCATTGGTGAACAGCCACCAGCTGAGCCCCGCCGACGCGGCCATCACCAGCAACACCAGCCAGCGCTGGCTCAGCACCCAGCGCAGCGTGCGCGAATAGCCGCCGCTCAATCCGACCAGCAGCGCCTCCATGCCGCGGTCGAAGCGGCTGGGGGCCGGGTTGTGGCGCAACAGCTTGCTGCACATCATCGGCGTCAGCGTCAGCGCGACGAAGCCCGACACCAGCACGGCGCCGGCCAGCGTCAGTGCGAATTCGCTGAACAGCCGCCCGGTGCGGCCCGGCGTGAAGGCCAGCGGCGCGAACACCGCCGTCAGCGTCAGCGTCATCGCGACGACCGCGAAACTGATCTCGCGCACGCCCTTGAGCGCCGCCTGGAACGGCGTGAAGCCCTCTTCGATATGGCGAAAGATGTTCTCCAGCACGACGATCGCATCGTCGACGACCAGCCCGATGGCCAGCACCAGCGCCAGCAACGTCAGGGTGTTGATCGTGAAACCGGCCAGCGCGATCAGCGCGAACGAGCCGACCAGGCTGACCGGGATCGTCACCAGCGGGATCACCGACGCGCGCAGCGTGCGCAGGAACACGAACACCACCAGTGCCACCAGCACCACGGCTTCGGCCACGGTGGTGTAGACCGATTTGATCGAACGGTCGATGAAGACCGCGTTGTCGTTGGCCTGCCGCACGGTGACCGACGGTGGCAGCTCGCGCTGGATCTGCGGCATCAGCGCGCGCACGCCGGCCGAGACCTCGAGCGGGTTGGCGGTGGCGTTGCGGATGACCCCGGTCGAGATCGCCGGCACACCGTTCAGGCGCACGCGTGAGCGTTCGCTGGCCGCCGCCTCCTCGACGCGGCCGACGTCGCGCAGGCGCACTGTGTAGGCATTGGACGTGCGCAATGCGATGTCGGCGAACTGCGCCGCCGTGTTCAGATCGGTGCGCGTCGTGACGTTGAATTCGCGCTGCTGGCTCTCGATGCGGCCCGACGGCACCTCGAGGTTCTGCCGCCGCAGCGCATCCTCGACATCCTGCACCGTGACGCGGTACGCACCCAGCTTGTCGGGGTCGAGCCAGATCCGCATCGCGTATTTTCGGTCGCCGCCGATCTGGACATCGGCCACGCCGGGCACGGTCTGCAGGCGCGGCTTGACGATGCGGTTGACGAGGTCGGTGATCTCCAGCGGGCTCAGCGTCTCGCTGGTGAAAGCCAGCCAGATGGTCGGCGTCGCATCGGCCTCGACCTTGGCGATGACCGGCTCGTCGACCGCGTCGGGCAAGCCGGCCGCGAACGCGCGAGACGCGGTCGCGGACGTCGGCGGCGGCGTCGTCGGGGCTCTTCTCGAGCTTGAAGCGCACCGATATCTGGCTGCGCTCGGCGCGCGAGATCGACGTGATGATGTCCACCCCGTCGATGCCGGCGATCGAGTCTTCCAGCGGCTTGGTGACCTGCGACTCGATGACCTCCGACGAGGCCCCGGTCAGCACCGTGTTGACCGTCACCACCGGCTCGTCGATGCGTGGGTACTCGCGCAACGAGAGGCGGTCGAACGCGACCAAGCCGACCAGCAGGATCAACAGCGACATCACGCTGGCCAACACCGGCCGGCGGATCGAGGTGTCTGACAGCTTCATGGGTGCCTCTCGTGGGTCAGACGGCCGGCGTGGCGCGTGCCGAGCCGTTGCCCGCGCCGGACGCCCCCGATGCCGCGCCGCTGGCGGCGCGGCCCGCTCCACCTGCGCCACGCGCCTTGCCGGCGTCGGCCAGATCGATCACGCGCACCGGCTGCGCGTCGCCGCGCAGCAGCCGGCCATGGCCGGCCGTGACCACGGTGTCGCCTTCGGCGACGCCCTCGAGGATCTCGACCTTGCCGGGCACGCGCACGCCGATGCGTGCCTCCAGCCGCTGCGAAACCTTGCCCTGCGGCCCGTCGACGACCTTGACCAGGAACTGCTTGCCGCCCTGCGGCACCAAAGCCTCCTCGGGCACGACGAGCGCGCTGTCGCGCACCGCGAACAGTGTGCGTGTGCGGGCGAACATGCCGGTGCGCAGCAGGCCGTCCGGGTTCGCCAGCCGCGCCCGCACCAGCAGCGAGCGGCCGTTGGCGTCGAGTTGCGAATCGAGGGCGTCGACCTGGCCGCGGAAGCTGCGGCCGGGCATCGCATCGAGGACGACTTCAACCGGCTGCCCCGGCTTGAGCTGCGCCAGGTAGCGCTCGGGCAGGCGGAAATCGACCCACACCTGCGTCGTGTCTTCGACGTTGACGAGGTCGGCCCCGTCC
This sequence comes from uncultured beta proteobacterium, assembly GCA_963840805.1. Taxonomy (GTDB): domain Bacteria; phylum Pseudomonadota; class Gammaproteobacteria; order Burkholderiales; family Burkholderiaceae_C; genus CADEEN01. The sequence continues at coordinate 282,081 of CAWJAJ010000011.1, forward strand.
TTCACGTAGTCGCCGATGTTCACACTGCGGATCCCGGCCACGCCGTCGAACGGCGCCAGGATCTTCATGCGCGCGAGCTGTGCCTGGGCCAGCGCCACCTGCGCCGCCGCGACTTCCAGCGCGGCCGCACTCTGGTCGACCACGCTCTGACTGACGAAGTTCTGCGCCACCAGTTCACGGTTGCGCTGCAGGTTGGTCTGGGCAATGCCGGCCTGCGCCTCGGCCTGGCGCAACTGCGCCACTTGCAGGGTGTCGTCGAGCTGAACCAGCAACTGGCCACGCCGCACGCGCTGGCCGTCGGCGAAACCGAGCCGCGCAATGCGGCCGCTGACCTCGGGCCGCAGCATCACGCCCTGGCGCGAGCGCAACGTGCCGACGGCCTGCGCGTCGTCTTCGATGCGCAGGCGCTGCACCTTGCCGACCTCGACCATCACCGGCCCCGCCGCCGCCGCACCGCCGCCGCCCGCCGCATTGCCGGTCCGGGCTGCCGACGCAGCCGTGGCACTGCCGGCCACGCCCGTCGACTGGGGCTTGTTCTGCCACCACCAACCCGCGCCGGCCAGCAGGGCGAGGCCGACCACGGCCACCACCGAATGAACCCGCTTGATCATCGTCAACGTCTCCTGGCGGCAATGTATCGCCTGCGCGCGATCACTGCTCGCGTCGGGTCAAGTCTTTGCACTCGTGACGCCACGGTTGGCGAGCGCGTCGGCGCGCTCGTTGCCCGCATCGCCGGCATGCCCCTTGACCCAGCGCCAATGCACCGTGTGCGCCGCCGCGAGCGCGTCCAGACGCTGCCACAGATCGACGTTCTTCACCGGCTTGTGGTCGGCGGTCTTCCAGCCGCGCTTCTTCCAGTTGTGGATCCAGTTGGTGATGCCCTGGCGGACGTATTCGCTATCGGTGTGGATCACCACGTCGCTGTGGCGCTTCAGCGCCGAGAGGGCCTCGATCACCGCGGTCAGTTCCATGCGGTTGTTGGTGGTCAGGCTCTCGCCGCCCCACAACTCCTTCTCGTGCCCGCCGCTGCTGCGGAGCCAGGCGCCCCAGCCGCCGGGGCCGGGATTGCCTTTGCAGGCGCCATCGGTGTAGATCGTGATCGTGGCGTGTGGTGCCGTCATGCCGCGTCTTTGTGCGAGTGGTGATTGGCCACCACGGCCGGCGCGGCCTGCGGCTTGCTGCGTTCGCGCCGCGCCAGGCCGACCAGGCGCATGCCACGCACACGCTTGACGGCCACCAGCATATACACCGCGCCCAACACCGGCCACCAGCGATCGCCGATGCGGTCCATCCAGGCAAAGCGGGCCAGCCAGCGTTCGGCGGCCAGTGCCGGGCGATAACCGCCGAAGCGGCCGCCTTCGACCTCGAAGCTCAGCAGCCGCAGCCAATCGCGCAGCCGCCAGTAGCCGATGAATTCGCCCGGCCTGGGCAGGAATGTCGGGCCGCGGGCGCCAAGCCGTCGCAACAGGCGGCCGCCACGCTGACGCAGGCCCCACAGGCTGGCCGGATTGAAGCCGAGGATCACGACACGCCCTTCGGGCACCAGCACGCGCTCGACCTCGGCCAGCGTGAGGTGCGGATCGCGGGCCAGCTCGAGCGTGTGCGGCAATACCACCAAGTCGAGGCTGCGCTCCGGGAACGGCAAGGCCTCGGTGTCGCACAGCAGCGCAACAGCGCGCGGCGACTCAGCGCCCTCCTGCGCGAGCCAGCGGTGCGGCATGCGGTTGGCGCGCAGCGCGTCGAGTTCGGGCAGGCCGAGCTGCAGTGCGTGAAAGCCGAAGAGGTCGACGACGACGCGATCGAGCTGCGCCTGTTCCCAGGCCAGCAGGTATTGCCCCGGCGGCGTGGCCAGCCACAGGTCGAGCTCGTCACTGCGGCTGGAAGGCGTCATGCGCGGTGATGTTGCACACGCAACGGGCGCGCCAGGGTCTTGCTCACAGCGGGGTTCCTATAATCGCGGCGCCTTGCCGATGAATCTGACCGCCCTGCCCGCCTTCACCGACAACTACATCTGGATGCTGCACGACGGCGCGCAAGCGCTCGTGGTCGATCCGGGGGAGGCGGCGCCTGTGCAGGCGGCGCTCGACGCGCTTGGCCTGCAACTCGCCGGCATTCTAGTGACGCACCCCATGCCGATCATGTCGGCGGCGTCGATGCCCTTCGATCCCGACTGGTCGGGCCGGTTTTCGGCCCTGCGCGCGAGCGCATCCCCGCGCCCTTCGAGCCGCTGGTGGCCGGCGACCGGGTGCAGTTGCTGGGCCTGGATTTCGAAGTCTTCGACGTGCCCGGCCACACGGCTGGGCATATCGCCTACCTGCACCGGCCGGCGGGCCAGGCCCCGATCCTGTTCTGCGGCGACACGCTGTTCTCGGCCGGCTGCGGGCGCCTGTTCGAGGGCACGCCGGCGCAGATGCACGCGTCGCTGGCCCAACTGGCCGCGCTGCCCGGCAACACGCGGGTGTGCTGCACGCACGAGTACACCTTGTCGAACCTGCGCTTCGCTGCCGCGGTCGAACCCGGCAACGCGGCCATTGCCGAGCACACCGCCTGGTGCGAGCGCGAGCGCGCGGCGGGGCGCGCCACGCTGCCGTCGACCATCGCTCGCGAGCTGACGATCAACCCGTTCCTGCGCTGTGCCGAGAGCCCGGTCGTCGCCAACGCCCGGGCGCACGGGGCTGCGAGCAGCGAGCCGGTGGCGGTGTTCGCCGCACTCAGAGAGTGGAAGAACCAGTTCCGATGACCCGTGCCATGCCGGCGCATCAGCGTGCCTCGCTCACCGCCGTGCTGATGGTGCTGCTGTCGGGCTGTGCCAACCTGCCGGCCGACATCGCGGCGAGCGCGCCCGTCGGCACCGCGATCGCGCACGCCCGTCGAGGCGCCCGGTGCGGCATCGACGGCCGGTCCGCCGCCCGTCGCGGCCGCTGCCAGCGCAGCGGCGACGACGTCGGTGCCAGCGGCCGACGCCACGACAGCGGCAGAGACGGCGGTCGTCGCCGAGCCCCGGTCGACTCGCTGCGCCCGGAAGTGCCCGTCGATCTCGACGACCGCAGTGCGCAGACCGATCTCTGGCAACGCGTGCGCAATGGCTTCGGCATTGCCGATCTCGACGACGCGTTCGTGCGCAACCGCGAGCACTACTACGCCGGCCGACCCGACTACGTGCAACGCATGGCCGAGCGCGGCGGGCGCTACCTGTTTCACATCGTCGAAGAGGTGCAAAGGCGCAGCCTGCCCAGCGAACTGGCGCTGCTGCCGTTTATCGAGAGTGCGTTCAATCCAGCAGGCGATTTCGTCGCGCACGCGCGTCGGGCATGTGGCAGTTCATGCCCGCCACCGGCCTGCACTTCGAGCTCGCGCAGAACGTCTTTCGCGACGACCGCCGCGACGTGCTGGCCTCCACGCGTGCCGCGCTCGACTACCTGACGCGCCTGCACGGCATGTTCGGCGACTGGCACCTCGCGCTGGCCGCCTACAACTGGGGCGAGGGCAACGTGCAGCGCGCGATCAAGCGCAACCAGCAGGCCGGGCTGCCGAGCGATTACGCGAGCCTGAAGATGCCGGCCGAGACGCGCGACTACGTGCCCAAGCTGCAGGCAGTGAAGAACATCGTCGCCAATCCGGCGGCGTTCTCGCTGACGCTGCCGGAGTTGCAGAACCACCCGTACTTCCTCAGCGTGCCGATCGCGCGCGACATCGATGTCGCGATCGCGGCGCGGCTGGCGGAGCTGCCGCTGGACGAATTCAAGGCGCTCAACCCGCAGATGAACAAGCCGGTGATCCTGGCCGCCGGCACGCCGCAGGTGCTGCTGCCCTACGACAACGCCGACATCTTCCTGAAGGCCTTGAAGCGGCACCGCGGCCCGCTCGCCAGCTGGACGGCCTGGGTCGCGCCCAAGACGATGAAGACGGCGCAGGTGGCGCAACAGGTCGGCATGTCCGAAGCGGCGCTGCGCGACATCAACCGCATCCCGCCGCGCATGGTGGTCAAGGCCGGCTCGACGCTGGTCGTGCCGCGCAGTGCACAGCGCCATGCCGACGTGCCCGGCACCGTCGCGGACAACGCAACGATGGCCCTCGCCCCCGACGGGCCCGCGTTGCGGCGCGTGGCCTTCCGCGCCGGCAAGAAAGGCGACACCGTCTCCGCCATTGCCAAGCGCTACAGCGTCAGCGCCGCGCAGGTGGCGCAGTGGAACAAGACCCATGCCGCCGCCCACTTCGCCGCCGGTTCCACGGTGGTCGTTTTCGTGCCGGCCCGCGCCAGCAAGGCGACGCCCGCACGCAGGACGGCGGCGGCAAAGGCCGGCACGCGCGCCGGCCGCAGCGTCAAGGTCGTCGAGGCCCGCAGCAGCGCCACGCGCAGACGCTGAGGCCGCCGGCTCAGCGCCGATCGCTCATGCGCGTGGGCGATGGTCGACAGGTCGACATACTCCAGTTCGCTGCCCACCGGCACGCCGCGCGCCAGCCGGGTGACCGTGCAGCCGCGCGCGCGCAGCGCCTGGCCGAGCGCATGCGCGGTGGCCTCGCCTTCGACCGAGAAGCCGAGCGCCAGGATCACCTCCTGCACGGCCGGGTCGCTGGCGCGCTCGAGCAGTTCGGCGACGCCGATGTCGCGCACACCGACACCATCGAGCGGCGACAGGCGCCCCATCAGCACGAAGTACAGGCCGCGGTAGCTGCCGGTGCGCTCGAGCGCGGCCTGATCGGCCGGGGTCTCGACGACGCACAGCTTGCTGGCGTCGCGCGCGGCATCGCTGCACACGGCGCACAGCGGCGCCTCGCTGAAGGTGTGGCAGCGCTGGCAGTGGTGCACGTGTGCCACCGCGCCCGTCAGCGCATTGGCCAGCTTCAAGGCCCCGTCGCGGTCATGCTGCAGCAGGTGAAACGCCATGCGCTGCGCCGACTTGACGCCGACGCCGGGCAGCCGGCGCAGCGCGTCGATCAGCGCATTGAGACTGGGCTCACTCAAAACGGAAACTTCATGCCCGGCGGCATCGGCATGCCGGCCGTCAGCTTGCCCATCTTCTCCTGGCTCACCGCCTCGGCGCGGCGCACACCGTCGTTGAATGCGGCGGCAACCAGGTCTTCGAGCATGTCCTTGTCGTCGGCCAGCAGGCTCGGGTCGATGGTGATGCGCTTGACGTCGTGCTTGCAGGTCATCGTGACCTTCACCAGCCCGGCGCCGCTGACGCCTTCGACCTCCATCAGCGCGAGTTCGTCCTGCGCACGCTTGAGGTTGTCCTGCATGGCCTGGGCCTGCTTCATCAGGCCGGCGAGTTGGTTCTTCATCATGAGTGTGAGCTCCTGTCAGTCATCGAACAGTCGGCCGCGCGCAACCGAGGCAGCCAACAGCCGCCGCGGATCCGGCTGCGCCGGTCCGCAGCGGTGCCCAAGGGCCACGAAGTGGCCGTTCCGGGCCACGGGGGAGCGCCGAAGCCGCTTCGGGGTGGGCCATATCAATGCGGCTTGATCGAGCCGGGCACGATGCGCGCGGTCTTGAACTGCGCCAGCATCTCCTGCACCAGCGGGTCGTTGTGGATGATCTGTTCGGCTTCCTGCTGGCGGCGCTGGCTCTCGGCGGCGATGCGCTTGGCCGGCGTGTCCTGCACCGCGCCGGCCTCGAGTTCGAGCCGCAGCGTCGCGATGCCCAGGCCCTCGGCGAGTGCGGCCTGCAGCTTGTCGCGCAGCGCGGCTGCTGCGCAGCGATTCGCGCTCGACGCGCAGGCGCCACAGCGGCGCAGCGCCGTCGTGCTGCTCGATCAGCTCGGCCTGCACGGCCAACTCGCGCACCAGCGCGGCGATCAACTGGCGCTGCTCGAGCATCGCGACGATGCCGGCCCAGCGCTCGCCGAGCGGCGTGGGCACCAGCGGCGACAGCTCGCTGGCTACGCGCGCGCGGCGGCGCCGCGGGAGGCGTTGCATCGAGCACTGCCTGCGCTTCGAAGTCGTCCGGGGCGTCATCGAGCCAGGCCGGTGGTTCCGGCACTGATGCGGCGCGCGGCGACCGCGTCGCCGGTGCGGCGGCTGCCGTGGCCGTGGTCGTGGTCGCGGCGGCAGCGGCCGCACGGCCCGGCTGCGGGGCCAGCCCCGCGGGCCGTGCCGGCGGCGAGCCCTCTGGGGCAAAGGCCAGCATGCGCAGCAACACCATCGTCAGCGCCGCATACGCGTCGGGCGCGAGGTTCAGCTCCTCGCGGCCATGCAGCACCAGGCTGTACAGCAATTGGGTTTCGTCGGCCGGCAGCAGCGCGGCGAGCGTGCGGGTCTCCTCGCTGTCCGGGTCGGTGTCGGGCAACGCGCCGGGCACCGCCTGCTCGATGGCCATCTGCTGCAACAGCGCGGTCATCTCCTCCAGCGTGCCGGCCGCCGACAAGCCCATGCTCGCGCAGCGCATCGACGCCGGCCAGCACCGCACGGCCGTCGCGCGCGGCGAGCGCACGCACGAACCCGCTGGCATGGCTGCGGTCGACGCTGCCGAGCATCGCGCGCACCGCATCGGCGGCCAGCGTGCCGCCGCCGAAGGCGATCGCCTGGTCGGCCAGCGACAGCGCATCGCGCATCGAGCCGCGCGCGGCGCGCGACAGCAGGCGCAGCGACAACTCGTCGTACGCCACGCCTCGGCCTGCAGCACGTGCTGCAGATGCTCGCGCACCACCTCGGGCGCCATCGGCCGCAGGTTGAACTGCAGGCAGCGCGACAGCACCGTCGGCAGCATCTTCTCGGGGTCGGTGGTGGCCAGCACGAACTTCAGGTACTCGGGCGGCTCTTCGAGCGTCTTCAGCAGCGCGTTGAACGACTCCTTGGTCAGCTGGTGCGCCTCGTCGATCATGAAGACCTTGAAGCGGCCGATCGCGGGCTTGTAGGCCGCGCGTTCGAGCAGGTCGCGGATCTCGTCGATGCCGCGGTTGCTGGCGGCGTCGAGCTCGATGTAGTCGATGTAGCGGTCGGCGTCGATCTCGGTGCAGGCGCTGCACACGCCGCAGGGCGTGGCGGTGATGCCGCCGCTGCCGTCGGGGCCGGTGCAGTTCAGGCTCTTGGCCAGGATGCGCGAGACGGTGGTCTTGCCGATGCCGCGCGTGCCGGTGAACAGGTAGGCGTGGTGCAGGCGCTGCTGTTCGAGCGCATGCGTCAGCGCCCGCACCACCGCATCCTGGCCGACCATCTCCGAAAACGAGCGCGGCCGGTATTTGCGCGCGAGCACCACGTAACTCATGCGGCGATTCTACGGCGGCCCGCGCCGCCGCAGCCACGATAATCGCCGACCCATGACGACCCCGATCCCGCCCGCCGCGCCGCTCAGCTACGAGCAAGCCGGCGTCGACTACGACCTGATCGACCCGCTGAAGGTCAGCGCCCAGCGCGCCGCCGCCGCCACCGCGGTGCACCTGGCCAGCCACGGCTTCAGCGAAGTGAAGGCCTCGCGCGGCGAATCGGCCTACGTCGTCGACGTCGGGCCGTTCTATATCGCCAGCATCGTCGAGTGCCTGGGCAGCAAGGCGCTGGTGGCCGACGAGATGGCCCAACTGACCGGCAAGAGCTACTACGACGGCATCGCGCAGGACACCATCGCGATGGCCGTCAACGACCTGATCACCGTCGGCGCCACGCCGCTGGTGGTGCAGGCCTACTGGGCCGCCGGCGGCAGCGAATGGTTCGGCGACGCGGCGCGCGCGCAGGCCCTGGTGGCCGGCTGGCAGCGCGCCTGCGACCGTCTGCAACGTGGCCTGGGGCGGCGGCGAAACGCCGGCGCTGGCCGGCATCGTCGAAGCCGGCCGCATCGACCTGGCGGCCTCGTGCACCGGCCTCATCAACCCGAAGCAGCGCCTGTCGGTCGGCGACAAGCTGGCGCCCGGCGACGCCATCGTGCTGCTGGCGTCCAGCGGCATCCACGCCAACGGCCTGAGCCTGGCGCGCAAGCTCGCCGAGCGCCTGCCGCAGGGCTACCTGACGCCCATCGACGCCAGCGGCACGACCTTCGGCGACGCGCTGCTCGCGCCCACCGTGCTGTATTCGCCGGTCACCGAGGCGCTGTGGCAAGCCGGCATCGCGCCGCACTACGCCGCCAACATCACCGGCCACGGCTGGCGCAAGCTGCTGCGCCACCCGGGGCGCTTCACCTACCGCATCCGCGCGGTGCCCGCCGTGCCGCCGGTGCTGAAGTTCATGCAGCAGCACGCCGGCCACGACGATCACGAGGCCTACAGCACGCTCAACATGGGCGCGGGCTTCGCGCTGTTCGTGGCGGCAAGAGACGCCGAGCGCACGGCCGCGGTCGCGCGGGCGCAAGGGGTCGACGCACTGGTTGCCGGCCGCGTCGAGGCCGGCGACAAGCAATTGCTGATCGAGCCACTGGGCCTGCGCTTCGGCGACGACGCGCTGCAACTGCGCTGAACGCGCAGTCGAACGCGCGGGTAAACCCACCCTGTCAAAGCTGACAGTTCCCCCTTCGGAGGGATATCGGCACCATTCTCCATGCGCCAGATTGGCGGCACATCGCGGAGGGAGGCCGGATCGTGTCAGCAGTGCTTGCACAGGCCGGGGTCGGCGCGCCCACAGCCAAGCCCGCCGCGGGCGATGAAGACGACAGCGCCTCACCGCCAGCGCCCGGCGCACTCGATGCGCTGTGCCTGGTCGCCCGCCTGCACCACATCGCGGCCGACCCGGCGTCGTTGCGGCACCAGCTCGGCAAGTCGGCCAGCGAGATCGTCGACGCCGATGACCTGCTGCTCGCTGCACGCCACCTCGGCCTGAAGGCCAAGCGCTCGCGCACCGATACCCAGCGCCTGCACCTCGCCGCCCTGCCCGCACTGGCGCTGATGCGTGATGGCCGCGTCGTCGTGCTGGCCCAGTGCGACGTCCGGCGGGTGTTGATTCAGGACCCGTCTGCGCCGGCAAGCCGGCCGATGATCGAACCCATCGAGGTCTTCGCCGAGCAATGGAGCGGCGAGCTGATCCTGGTCGCCAGCCGCGCCAGCCTGGCCGGTGAACTCGCGCGCTTCGACTTCTCCTGGTTCATCCCCAGCCTCGTCAAGTACCGCGGCCTGCTCGGCGAAGTGCTGCTGATCAGCTTGTTCCTGCAGGGCTTCGCACTCGTCTCGCCACTGTTCTTCCAGGTGGTGATGGACAAGGTGCTGGTGCACCGCGGCGTCACGACACTCGACGTGCTGGTGATCGGCCTCGTGGCGGTGGTCGTGTTCGAGAGCGTGCTCACCGCGCTGCGCGCCTATGTGTTCAGCCACACCACGAACCGCATCGACGTCGAACTCGGCGCGCGCCTGTTCCGCCACCTGCTGGCGCTGCCGCTGGCCTACTTCCAGGCCCGGCGCGTCGGTGATTCAGTGGCCCGCGTGCGCGAGTTGGAGCACATCCGCAGCTTCCTCACCGGCAATGCGCTGACGTTGGTGCTCGACGTGCTGTTCTCGGTGATCTTCGTCGCCGTGATGCTGCTCTACAGCGTGCCGCTGACCCTGATCGTGCTGGCCAGCCTGCCGCTCTACGTGGGCCTGAGCCTGGCCGTGGTGCCGCTGCTGCGCCGCCGGCTGGACGAAAAGTTCGCCCGCGGCGCCGCCAACCAGGCGCTGCTGGTCGAGGCCGTCACCGGCATCCAGACCGTCAAGGCCAGCGCGCTCGAGCCACAGCTCGCACAAGCGCTGGGACGAACAACTCGCGGCCTACGTATCGGCCGGCTTTCGCACGCAGACGCTGGCCACCTTCGCGCACGAAGGCGTGGCGCTGATCGGCAAGCTGATCAGCGCCGTCACGCTGTGGTACGGCGCACACCTGGTGATGGACAACCAGCTCACCGTCGGCATGTTCGTGGCCTTCAACATGTTTGCGCAGCGCGTGGCGCAGCCGATCATGCGCATGGCCCAGCTCTGGACCGACTTCCAGCAAACCGGCATCTCGATGGCGCGGCTTGGCGACATCCTGAACACGCGCACCGAGGTGCCACCCACGAGCGCGGCGCAACTGCCGCCGCTGCAAGGCCGCATCGCGTTCGACAACGTCACGTTCCGCTATCGCCCTGAAGCGCAGCCGGCGCTGCACGGCATCAGCCTCGAATTGAAGGCCGGCGAAGTGATCGGCATCGTCGGCAAGAGCGGCTCGGGCAAGAGCACGCTGACCAAGATGGTGCAGCGCTTGTACACGCCCGAGCAGGGCCGCGTGCTGGTCGACGGCATCGACATCAGCCTGATCGACGCCGCGCAACTGCGCCGCCAGATCGGCGTGGTGCTGCAGGACAACTGGCTGTTCAACCGCAGCGTGCGCGAGAACATCGCGATCGCCGACCCGGCCGCGCCGCTCGAAGCCGTGATCCACGCCGCCACGCTGGCCGGGGCCCATGAGTTCGTCAGCGAACTGCCCGAGGGCTACGACACCGTCGTCGGCGAGCAAGGCGCCAGCCTGTCCGGTGGCCAGCGCCAGCGCATCGCCATCGCCCGCGCGCTGTTCACGCAGCCGCGCATCCTGATCTTCGACGAAGCGACCAGCGCGCTCGACTACGAGAGCGAAGCCGTGATCCAGCGCAACATGCAGGCGATCTGCCAAGGCCGTACGGTGATCGTCATCGCGCACCGGCTGTCATCGGTGCGCCATGCACAGCGCATCGTCGTGATGGACAAGGGGCACATCGTCGAGGCTGGTCCGCACGAGGCGCTGCTTCACAGCCGCGGCGTCTATGCCCAGCTTTGGGCGATGCAAAGTGGCACACCCGTCAACGGGGCACCTCAATGATCAACTTCACTCGCCCCGGGCCTTTCGCAACAATTCGACGCCACGCGCAGCCTGGCCACGGCCCCGTTCGGCGCGCAACTGGAATCGTGCCTCGGCATCGAACTCAGCCAGCAGCAGCGTGGCCATTTCGTCGATCAGCCGGTTCACGCTGGTGCCGCGCCGCTTGGATAGCGCCTTCAGGCGTTCGTACTTGTCGTCAGGCAAGCGAATGGTCAGTGCGCTCATCGCGGTGGCTCCCTTGCAAGCAGTTGAGTGGGCGTCGCGACGGCGAGCCCCGGAAATCTCAGTTCCATATCTTTCAGATCACGCAGGTTGTGGGTAACGATGTGGCTCGCGCCGCCCGCCACAGCGAGTTCGACCAAGTGGTTGTCGCCTTCGTCACGCAGGTTCGGCCGCCATCCGTAATAGATGCGTGTCCATCGGCAGGTTGCCAAGAAGACGTCGAGCAACTCATTGCGCTCATCGGCACTGAGCCGGCTCTTTGTGAACAGCGACGTGCGCGCGAGAACATCCTCGTATTCGGCAAACAACGCCGCCCCCATCAGTGGCTGGAAGCGCAGAGCAAGACATGCCTCGACCACACGGCTCGATGCACCCGTACCCAGGCAGGCGCCCACAAACACGTTGGTGTCGACCACGATCATCACGCGTTGATGGTATCAAATTTGCCACCATCTGGCAGACCACGTTCCTTTGGTACGCGCGCCGGAGCGCATGCATGACCGCGGCTGCGAATACCCGCCATCCGGGACGGGAACTCCTTGGTCGCTACAAAGCCATCCTCGCCGCCGCCTGGCAAGCCCGCCACGAACTCGCGGGGCCACAGCGCCTGGCCGACGAGGCGGCATTCCTGCCCGCCGCACTGAGCTTGCAGGCCACGCCGGTGCACCCCGCGCCGCGGCGCGCGGCCATCGTCATCTGCGCCCTCTTCGCCTTTGCGCTGCTGTGGGCCTGGTTCGGCCAGGTCGATATCGTGGCCGTGGCGCCCGGCCGCATCGTCGTCAGCGAACGCACCAAGACCATCCAGCCCCTCGACGCCAGCGTCGTCAAGCGCGTGCTGGTGCGCGACGGCGACAGCGTGCAAGCCGGCCAGGTGCTGGTGGAGCTGGACGCCACCAACGCCAGCGCCGACCAGTCGAGCGTGCAGGAGCAGCTGAAGGCCGCCGATGCCGACCTGCGCCGCGCCAAGGCCTTGCTCGAGCGCCCTGTCTTCACCCCCTCTCCCTCTGGGAGAGGGCCGGGGTGAGGGCCGCGCGGCCAACGACCCCCACCTCCAATCGGAATGGCAAGACATCCAGGCACGGCTGGCCAAACTCGACGCCGAGCACGCGCGCCGCCAGGCCGAGGCCGCCACCGTGCGCGAGGCCATTGCCAAGCTCGACGCCACGCTGCCCCTGGCCCGCCAGCGCGAGGCCGACGTGAAGGGGCTGGCCGAGCAGGGCTTCATGAACCAGCATGCCGGCCAGGACCGCACCCGCGAGCGCATCGAGATGGAGCGCGACCTGGCCACCCAGCGCGCCCGGCTGGCCGAGGCGGCAGCCGCCACCCGCGAGGCCGAACAGAACAAGGCCGCCTACCTGGCCGAGACCCGGCGCACGCCTGCGCGAGCGACAAACCCAGGCCACGCTCAAGCGCGAGCAACTCGGGCAGGAGCGCAACAAGACCGAGCAGCGCCAGCGCCTCACGCAATTGACCGCGCCAGTGGCCGGCACCGTGCAGCAGGTGGCGGTGCACACCGAAGGCGGCGTGGTCACGCCCGCGCAGGTGCTGATGGTGGTGGTGCCGCGCGACGCCGAGGTCACCGCCGAGGTGGTCATCGACAACAAGGACATCGGTTTCGTGCGGCCAGGCCAGGCGGTCGAGGTCAAGTTGGAGACCTTCCCCTTCACGCGCTACGGCACCGTGCCCGCGCAGGTGAAGCGCATGGCTGCCGACGCCGTGGCCGACGAGAAACGCGGCGCCATCTTCCCGGCCACGCTGACGCTGGCGCGCAGCGCCATCGACATCAACGGCCAGCGCGTCGCGCTCACGCCGGGGATGAACCTGAGTGCGGAGATCAAGACGGGGCGAAGGCGGATTGCGGACTATCTGCTGAGTCCGATTCGGCAGGCGGCGAGCGAGAGTTTGAGGGAGCGGTGAACAACATGCACGAAACGGCAAGCAACATGAACCGTGACGACACCGCGCGAGTACCCCGGCCGGCCGCTGCGCCCGCCAGCGCACTGATCGACAAGCGCCCAAGGCGTGGCGAACGAGCCAGTACGCAATTGGTTCACCAGTGGCCGCGCGGGGCTCGACGCCAGCAGCTCAACGAATGTGGTGGCAGTGAGTTCGCGAACGCAGGCTGGATGGCGCAGTGTGACTTGGTGCCGCATCCGCGCAGGTCGCCTGATGGCGGTGGCCACGCTAGCCGCCTTGGTCGTTTCGCTTACCGGCTGTGAGCGTTGGTCGCTCGATCGTCAGATGGAGGAGCTGTGCAGGAAGGACGGAGGCGTCAAGGTCTACGAGAAGGTGACCTTGCCGGCCAGTGAGTTCAGCAACGTGGGGCAGCCTCTAGCGAAGTACGCACAGATGGCCGCGTCCCAAGAGGACAGGCTTGGGCCGGACTACAGATACGTCGAAGTTGAAGAGCTAGTCACTGGCCGACCGAATGCAGACGCCACACGCGGCGAGGGAATGTTGGTTCGGGTTCGTCAAGCGATCTTCAGACGAACCGATGGGAAGCTGCTTGGAGAGTATGTCTGGTACGGGCGGCGTGGTGGTGATGGTTTCACCTTCGGATTCCACCCTAGTAGCAATTCTTGTCCAAAGCCGAGCGACAAATGTCGCCAACCAAGTATTCGTACAGGGGGAGTGAAATGGCATTTCCGGTGCAATTGTCAATCTACTCGCAAGTGGCAGCAGCTGCCTACGCCACAAATTTGCAGGAGGGCATCGACAACTCAGGGCAATACGTGCTCACCGATATGTCCCGCGCTCAAGCCCGTCTATTTGACGACACGTGGGCCGTCATCGAGCAGTCCGATCCCAATGCCATTTACGCAATGGGCTTTTCAGCGGTTCTGTTCCAGCGCAAGGACGCAGCGGGCAACGCCACAGGCGAGAAGGTACTGGCCATCGCGGGTACAGATCCCGGCAGCGGCAAGGACCTGGTTTCTGATTTCATCAACATCCTCAACTTGGGCACCGTTGCCGGCATGTGGCAGTACGAAGCGCTCGAGAACTTCTACTATCACCTCCGCTCCAGCGACAAGATTGGCATGGCTGAACAAGTCACCGTCACTGGCCACAGCCTCGGTGGCTTCCTGGCGCAGGCGTTCACGGTGCGCCATCCCGAAGCCGTATCGGCGGCCTACACCTATAACGCGCCCGGTTTCAGCGCCATCGAGTCGATGCTCGAATTCATGGGCAGCACGAGCGCCGTCGCGCAAGCGAAGATCACGAATGTGGTGGCCACTGACGGCCTGGACTTCACGGTCGCACTGGGCACACACAAGCTGGGTAACACGGTGGGCGTGCGCATCGAGGCGGCGCCGTTCACACAGCCGTGGGACAACCACGCCATCGTCCCTCTCGCCGATGCGTTGGCCTTGCAAGCCGTGTATGCGAAATTGCAGCCTGGGCTCACCACCAGTCAGGCAAGTGCGCTGTTCGCGGCCAGCGGCCTCGCCGACCGCCGTCTCGAAGATGCACTCGATGCACTGCGCACGGTCTTCATCGGGATCGCTGGCAGCGGCCTCGATCGCACCCCCACAGGTGATCGTGAACGCCTCTACGTCAACCTTGAAGCCCTTGCCGGCGACACCTTGTTCCAGTCGCTTGCCGGCCACGTCCTCCTGCGCTCAGCAGCGTCCCTGGAACTGAGCACGCTGGCACAGACGGAATTCAGCGCGATCGTCAGCTTGCAGACGCTCAGCCCCGTCGTGCTGCAATCCAGCGATGCGACAGGCCAGTCCGCGATGACCAGCCTGTGGCAGAGCACGCCGTGGGGTACGCAGTACCAAGACTGGCTGGCTGATTACACGCTTCGCCAGCAGGGATTGGTGGCGCAGCAATTCACGAGTCGCTGGATTGCCGATCGCGCCTTGTTGCTCGCCGCCGTGCACGAACGCAACAGCCAGAACCTCAGCACCCAGACAGTCAACCTGACTGGCTTGGCCCCCAGCGCCGCCTACGACCTCAACTGGAGCGACGCCAGCGCTATCGACAACCAGCTCCTCGTCCAGAGTGCCGAGCCTGCGCCCGGTGTGCTGCAGCGGCAGCTGATCGCCTTTGGCGGCGACATCGACAACACGATCACCGGCAGCCTCAACCGACTCGGCGACCACCTCTACGGCGGCGCCGGCGCCGACACCTTGTTTGGCCTCGCCGGCAACGATTACTTGGAAGGCAACGCCGGCGCCGACACCCTCGACGGCGGCAGCGGCAACGACACCTTGCTCGGCGGCGCGGGCGCCGATCTCTACTCCTTCAGCGGTCCCTGGGGCTACGACACCGTGATCGATGGCGACGGGCTGGGCTCGATCGAGGTGGCCGGCTATGGGACCCTGCTCGGTGCCAGCCAGGGCAAGCTCACGTCCAACACGTGGCGCGGTGACGATGCACGCGTGATCTACACGGTGCTGGCGCTGGGCTCGCGAAACGATCTGGTGATCTCATTCATCGACCGACCCGACCGCATCACGCTGCAGGGCTGGAGCCCCGCAGACGCGAGCGGTGTCGACGCACCGGTGCTGGGTGTCGAGCTGGTCGACCTGGCGCCGACGCCACCTGAGGCTCAGTACACCGGCGTGGGTACCGAACTGGCCGACGAGATGGGCGGCGTCGGCTATGCCGCGGTCGACCTCAGCGGCCTGGGCGGCGATGACTTGCTGCGGGCCCTCAATCCGATCCCGCCCTTCGACTACTACGGCTTTGCGCTGTCGCAGTATGCGAGCGTGTTCGACGGCGGCGACGGCAACGACAGCATCTTCGGCGGCGACGGCACCGACACCATCGACGGTGGCGCGGGCGATGACCAGATCTACGGCGGCATCCGCAGCTTCGATCAATACACGAGCTGGCACGGCTACTGGGGCTTCGCGGAGGCCGACGCACGAGGGTTCATCGACCTGTATTACCCGCAAGCGCGGCTCGAGGCGGATTTCAACATCGTCGACGCAGGGGCGGGCGACGACGATGTCGTCGGCGGCTGGGGCACCGACCTAGTCGAGGGCGGCGACGGCGCTGACGGCATCGTCGGCCTTGCGGGCAATGACTTCCTGTTCGGCGGCGCGGGCGACGACTGGTTCCGCGGCGACGGCAACGCGCGCTACACGCTCAACGCGGCCTACACCGACGCACTGGGGGTGTTGCATCCACTGGTGGCCGACGGCTGGTACACGCCCGATTGGCTGCAGGGCGCCGACCTGATCGACGGCGGTGGGGGCAACGACTTGATCGCGGGCGACGGCAGCGACGACGAGCTGTACGGCGGCGATGGCAACGACACCTTGAACGGCGACTCGCGTCGCACTGCCGACGTTGCGGAGGACCTGTTGGCATTGCCCATTGCCGCACGCGGGAACGACTGGCTCGATGGCGGCGACGGCGCGGATGTGCTCTACGGCGACGCCGGTGACGACACGCTGCTTGGCGGCACAGGGCAAGATTCGCTCTGGGGTGACGACACCCAAGATCGCCTTGCCGGCGAGCATCACGGTTCCGACCTGCTCGACGGCGGTGCCGGAGATGATCGATTGACTGGCGGTGGCGGCAGCGACACGCTGGTCGGCGGTGATGGCAACGATCAGTTGTTTGGCGACGCCGAAGACCTGAATGCAGCACATCACGGCAACGACCACCTCGATGGCGGTCTGGGGAATGACTATCTCGACGGGGGCGCCGGAAATGATCACCTCGCTGGCGGCGCCGGCAGGAATCTGCTGTTTGGAGGGTCGGGAAACGATGTGCTGGTCTCCGACGGCATGGATTACCTCGACGGCGGCCCAGGCGACGACACGTACATCCTGCAACTGGGGCCATCCGGTTTCATCCCGCAGATCAACGACGCCGACGGGACGAATACGTTGGTCATCAGCGGTTCGGCCATCGACGCAGGCTCCCTTCGCCTGATCACGCAGAACAGCATGGTCTATCTGGCGATCGGCGCACGAGGCGCCGTGGCATTGGGCCCGTCGGTCGATCTTTCCCAGACTCAGGTGCACGGCAACGGCCTCGCGCCGACGACACTGCAGGCCATCGCCGACAGCTCCAGTGCCGGCCTCATTGCCAGCGCTACGTTGAGCGCCAATGGCCCTGTATCGACGGCCATGTTGATCGGTTCCCTCACGCTCGTCGGGACGGCTCGAAATGACGCACTCGATGGTGGCGACGGCAACGATGCCTTGAGTGGCCGAGACGGCGATGACCGGTTATCCGGCGGCGCCGGCAACGACTCGCTCGAGGGCGGCCGCGGTGCCGACCTGCTGAAGGGTGGACGGGGCAACGACACCCTCCTCGGCGCCAGCCCGTACGAGACCGACGGTGGCGGCAACATCTACGAGTTCGAGTTGGGCGACGGCGCCGATCGCATCGGCGCGCCTTCGACCACTGCCGCGCAGACTCCCCCGAGCGACTTCATCCGGTTCGGGCCAGGCATCACGGCTTCGTCGCTACGTGTGCTGGACCGGACCGCGGGCTCACTCGAAACCGCCGCACAACTGGTCATCAGCTACGGTGTCGACGACAGCATCAGCTTCGAGCCGGGTGCCGAAAGCAGTTTCGCAGGCATCCGCTTCCACGATGGCAGCGAGCTCGAGTTCGACAGCATCGCTGCAATGGTGGCACCGGCGGGGCCCACCGACGGCGTGCTTGCGGGAACCGGTGTCCGAGACACGCTGCTGGGTGGGTCCGGCGACGGCACGTTGTACGGCCATGCTGGCGATGACCTGCTCGACGGCGGCCCGGGCCGCGACGTGCTGGTTGGCGGCGGCGGCACGAATCGGTATCGTTTTGCCGGATCGAGCGGCGACGATGCGCTCCACCCCACCACCGGCGAGGTCGCCGAACTTCACTTCGTCGAAGCGGCTTTGGGCGAGATCGAGGGCAGCATCGAGGGCTTGGACCTCGTCTTGCGTCAGCCGTCGGGTGCGCTGCTGCGCCTCGCCAACTATGCGACCGATCCACAGATCGGCCTGACCTGGTCCATTCGCGGCGCCGACGGCGCGGCGGCATCCCTGGCCGACTTCCTCGCCAGCAGCCCCCACGGGTGGTCGGTTGCGACCCTGGCAATGCGGCGCCAACAGTTCATCGATGCGCAGTTCGCCCAGCTTGGGCTGACGCCGCAGCGCGTGGTCCAGTACGGCAGTCTCGCAACGCCTGTTGCCGTGCAACGTGTCGAGCAACAGATCGGCGCCGACGGACTGCTTGCCGCGCTGCCCTACCTCGTGGTCGGGTCAACGGCCTTCACGGCCACGTACCACTACACCGAACCGATCTACGAGTCGGTCACCGTGGCCACGCCAGCAGCGGGAGGGCAGTTCATTTCACTGGAGCAACTGGCCGCCGGCAACGGTGCGGTGAGCCTTCCCGCAGGTGCAGAACCGGTGATGGGCTCGGGTGCGAGCCAGGGGCAGCTGGTAGGGTACTTCGTGCCCCCGGTCGCGGCGACACAGTTCGTCGAGCTTCGCATCGTCGGATGGGACACGATCACGTACGTCGCCACCGACGTCATCGAGACGGACACCGCCGTCCAGTCGATCATCCGGGGCACGCTGGGCGAGGATCTCGTCACGCTGACGTGGTCGCCAGAGAGCGCGGGCGACGCGATTCGCGGCGTCGTGGAGACCGGTGCCGGCGACGACAGCGTGCTGTTCGGGTCGAGTTGGGATCGCGTGTATGACTGGTTCGATGCGCCCGCCGGCAACTTCTACGGTGCCGGCGTCGTCATCGGGCGCGGCGCGTGGATCGACGTCGGCGACGGCGACGATCGCGTCGAAGGCACGGAGGGCAACGACTTCATCATCGGCGGTGCCGGCAATGACTGGCTGGAAGGCATCAAGGGTGCCGACACGTACTTCGTCGACCCCGGCGACAGCGGCCTCGACAGGATCGTCGAAACACCGACAGAGGAGATGGACCTTCGCTACGGCGAGGCGATGAGTCTCGATGGCGCTCCCAACCAGGACACCATCGAATTCGCGGCGGGTGTGGCGCTAGCGGACCTGAGTTACCGCTGGCGGGACGACCCGGGCTCGGTCGACTACTGGGGCCCGCTGCGCGTGCTGCAACTGTTCCACCACGGCCGAATGTTTCTCGAGGTCGACTACGACGAGCCAGAGCACTTCAACGGCCTGCCGGAGGGTGTGTACGACGACGT
Organism: uncultured beta proteobacterium; assembly: GCA_963840805.1. Taxonomy (GTDB): domain Bacteria; phylum Pseudomonadota; class Gammaproteobacteria; order Burkholderiales; family Burkholderiaceae_C; genus CADEEN01. The sequence goes on from CAWJAJ010000011.1 coordinate 301,168, forward strand.
CGTCCAGCAGCTTCTCGCCAGGCATGGCGGACTCGGGCTGCCTGGCGTGGAGCAGTTTCGCTTTGCAGACGGCACCACGTTGCGCTTGAACGACTTTCTGACCCGTTTGACTGTCGAACCCTTCGTCGTGCCGACATTGAGCGATGCGCCCCGCAGCATCGTGGCCACCGAAGACGAGGTGCTCGAAGCAGACTTGGCATCGTTTTTCACCAATCCCGATCGCATCGCCCTCGCGTACGACATCCGAAGTGCGGACGGGTCGGACGCGCCGGCCTGGCTGCTGCAACCTGCGCCAAGTGAAACCCAGTTGGCGGGCACGCCACTGAACGAGCACGTCGGTGTCACCGACCTGCTGCTCACGGCTCGGGATGCCACCGGTTTTTCGCTCAGCACCACGGTTCGGCTGTCGGTGCAAAACACCAATGACGCTCCCTACGCCGCATCGCTGCCTGCGATGCCCGTGGCCATCGACGAGGGCCAGTCGTGGCAGGTGCCCGCGGACACCTTCGTCGATGTCGACGTCGGTGATCGGCTCACGCTGTCCGCGACGCTCGCGGACGGCAGCGCGCTGCCGACTTGGTTGTCCTTCGACACCGACAGCGCGACCTTTCGGGCCGATACACCGCCCGAACCCGACGTCACCATCGAGGTGCGGGTGACCGCGACCGACATCGCCGGCGCGAGCGTTGACGTGTCGTTGACGATTGCCGTCGCTGCCATCGGCGACCTGGTCCTGATCGGCACCGCTGCTGCGGACGTATTGTCGGGCCGGCGAGGCAACGACCTCCTCGACGGACTCCAGGGCGCCGACACGCTGATTGGCGGCGCGGGCAACGACCGCTATGTCGTCGACGACACCGCCGACGCAGTCATCGAGGCCCCCGACGACGGCTACGACTCGGTCGACAGTTCGGTCTCCTACATGCTTGCGCCCAATGTCGAGTCGCTGACCCTGCTCGGCACAGCCGCGATCATCGGGCTGGGTAATGAACTGGACAACGCGCTTTTCGGCAACGACGCCAGCAATGCCCTGTTCGGGTATGTCGGCGACGACACGCTCGATGGTTTGGCCGGCGACGACGTGCTCATCGGCGGCTTGGGGAACGACACGTACATCGTGACCGCCGGCGACACGGTCATCGAACTGGCAAATGCGGGTACCGACGTCGTGATGGCCTCGACGACGTGGACGCTGGGCAGCCATCTCGAAGACCTCACGCTCACCGGCGCCGGTGCGATCAACGGCACGGGCAACGCGCTGGACAACGTGCTGACCGGCAACGGCGCTGCGAATGTCTTGAGCGGCGGCACCGGTAATGACGTCTACGTGGCGGGCCTCGGCGACACGGTCGTGGAAGCGGCCAGTGCGGGCACCGACACGGTGATGGCATCGGTGACGTGGACACTCGAACGCAACGTCGAGCACCTCACCCTCACCGGCACCAGCGCCATCCATGGCACGGGCAACAAGCAGGCCAACATCATCACCGGCAACATTGCCGCCAACGCCCTGGACGGCGGCGCTGGTGCCGACACGTTGATCGGTGGCGCAGGCAACGACGCTTACACCGTAGACGCTGTCGATGATGTCATCATCGAGCTTGCCAATGAAGGTACGGACAGCGTAAGCAGCAGCGTCACCTACAGGCTCGGCCTCAGCGTCGAGAACCTGACGCTGACGGGCACCTCGAGGATCACCGGCACGGGCAACGCGGCAGACAACGTGCTGACCGGCAACAGCGCCAACAACACCCTGAGCGGCCTGGCCGGCGACGACACCTACATCGGCGGCGCCGGTAACGACACGCTGACCGACAACTCGACGACGTCCAACGATGTCTACCGCTGGGGCCTGGGCCAGGGCAACGACACGATCAACGATGCCGGTGGCGCAGCCGACCGCATCGAGATCGGCGCCGGCGTCACCGGCAGTCAAGTCACGCTCACGCGCAGCGGCAACAACCTGCGGGTCGGCATCGCCGGCGCCGCGGACGTGCTCACCGTGGCGAACTGGTACGTTGGTACCACCAGCCGGATCGAGGAGATCCGCCTCGCCGACGGCTCGGTGATCGGCGCCGGGGCAGCGCCGCTTTCACTGTCGCGGCTGCCCGCCGCCTCCGGCCGCATGCAGCGGCTGGCCGATCGAACCCTGAGCGCCGCGATGACCGATGACGCCTTGCTGCACAACAGTGCGCAATCGCTGGTTCAGGCGATGGCCCAGTTCGGCGCCCGCGGCGGCATGGAGCCGTTGTGGATGTCCAGGGAGCGCCACGACCCGCCACCGACGCTGCTGATGCCTTGGTAACGCGAGGGCATGCAAGCACCCCTCGCCTACAATCCACCCCGACGGGCCTTCCCGCATGGAAGCGCGCCCAACCGGGTCAGGTGGGGAACCAAGCAGCCCTAAGCGTTGCAACCAGTGCCGGGGTGAGGCTCGTCACCCTTTCTGCACCTCACCTGCTGGCGGGCACCGGGTCTTCGTCGAGGCCGGCGTCGCTGGCGTCGGCGCCGATCTGCAGCGCGGCCTGCAGATCGCGCAACGTGAATCCGAGCACTCTGGCGTAACGCTGCACGATGCGTTCGATGGCCGCCGGCTGCGCGGCAGCGGGCAAGGCCAGCGTGTCGACGGCTTCGTTGGCGGCACTGCCCACGGCGCGCAGCACATCGTCGTCGGTATCGGCCTGGCGCACCGGCAGCGTCGGCGGCAGGCGGCGGATCATGTGCAGCACCGCATCGTCCATGCCCCACCAGCGTGCCACGGCCGCGCCCATGCCTTCGATGTCGGCACCGAGCACCGCATAGGCCGCGGCCAGCTCGCTCAGGCCGGGCTCGTCGGGCGCGGTGCCCTCGCCGGAAGGCGCCGCCGCCGGCGCCGGCTGCATCAGCCGCTGCACCTGGCGCATCTCTTCGGCGAAGTGGTAGCGCACCACCAGCCGGCCGAGGCTCTGCATCAGCGTCACCAGCGACACCACCTCGGCGTCGTAGCCGGCCGGGCGCAGCGATTGCGCCACGCGCGCGGCATGCTGGGCGCGCAGGATCGCCTGCTCCAGGTCGTGCGCGCCGTTGCCGTCGAGCGGCCCGGGCCAGTGGCGCAGGCCCAGCGCACAGCGGCGCACGCCGTCCAGGCCGATCATCGCGATGGCGCGGCGTACCGTCAGTACCGGGCCGTTGCCCGAAACCTGCGTGCCACGCACCTGCGCGCTGTTCACGCTCTTGAGCAACTCGAAGCTGAGTGCCGGGTCGCGCAGCACGACTTGCGCCAGCTCCTCGGTGTGTTCGCGCTCCATCAGCGCCAGCCGCGCGGCACGTGCGGCAGCGCCGGGCAGTGCCGGCAGGGCGCCGATCTGGCGCACGCGCTCGATCAGTTGGGCGTGTGCATCCTGGCCCTGGTTGCCGTCGCTCTCGAGCCAGCCTTCGAGCGCACGCGCCAGCGTGCGCGCATTGTGGTAGCGCTGGCGCGGCTGGCGGTCGGTGGCGCGATTGGCGATCGCGCGCACGACGTCGGGCACCGGGCGCGGCAGATCCCACGGCAGGCGCAGGGATTCGCGGCCTCGCGGCGGCCAGGCGGTCGATCACCGCTGCGGTGTCGGGTTCGCCGAGCGCCGGCGCGCCGGCCAGCAGGCCGTGCATCACGACACCCAATGCCAGCACATCGCGCTCGGCCGCGCTACGCGCCCTGCTCAGCCGCGCGCTGACCGACAGCGGCTCGCTCGCCCGGCGGCGGCATGGTGTCATCGACGGCGTGCCAACTCGAGGCCGAGCACGCGCAGCGTGCCGTTGTCGGCTCAACGTCGAGCAGGAAGGGCTGCACGTCGCGATGCGCCGCGCCGCCGTCGTGCGCGAAGGCCAGCCCGGCGAGCGCCTGTGCCATCCAGCGCGCGATGTCGACGACCGCCTCGCCGTCGCGCGTGGCCTCCCGTTCGGCCAGCGTCGGGCCGATGGCGGCGTCATAGGCGATGTAGGGCCAGCGCTCCTGCTCGCCGACCTCGACGGCGTGGGCCAGGTTCGGGTGCACGAGCCGGGTGGCGCGGCGCGCCTGGTCGAGCCAGGCCTGCAGCGCGGCGTTGTCCGCGCGGCTGCTGGCGCGGCAGCACCAGCAGCAGCTCCTGGCCGCTGCGCGGGTCGCCGACGCGCCAGGCCATGCTGCGCGCGCTGCGGCCGAGCAGCTGTCGCAGCTCGAAACGGCCGAGCTTGCGCACGGCCGGGCCGGCAGTGGCAGCGGGAGCAATGGCGTCGATGGCGTCCATGGACGAAGGCGGCGGGCGAGACGATAACAATGGGGCTTCGCGATTGGAGCCGCGACGCCGCACAAAGCGATGCCATGAACAGGCCTGCAAACCCGGCCCAGATTGCCCGCCGCGGCGGCGTCAGGCCAGCTCGATCAGGTCGCCCGCGCCGCTGATGAAGCCGGCGCGCACGCGCTCGCCGGGCTGCAAGGCCTGCACCGCTCGGCGGTAGGCCGCAAGCTGCTCGCAATACGACGGGTTGTGCTGCGGCGCGGCACCGAGCTTGTAATCGAGCACCCACCAGGTCGGCTCGCTGCCGGCCGTGCAGACCAGCCGGTCGATGCGCAGCACTTCGGCCCGACCCGACCGCGGCGAGCGGCACCTCGTTGCCTGCCCAGGCCAGGTTGTCGGCGTCGAAGAACGGGGCGCACTGCGGACTGCTCAGGATGCGGGCCGCGATGGCTTGCACCGCCGCAGCGTCGGCGACGCCGAACTCGGCCGCCGCCGCGGCCGCCCAAGATGCCAGAGGACCTGCGCCGTGTGCCGGCCGCTCGCGCTGGGCCGCCGCCCATTCGAGCACGCGGTGCACGGCCTGGCCCAGGCGCGCCGCGGCCGCATCGGCCGGCGTGCCCTTCTCGGCCGGCGCCAGCGCCGACGCACGCGGGTGCAGTGGCAGCGCAACGACCTGCGCGGCAGCGGCCTGCGAGCCCTGCATGGCGGCGGGGCCGGGCTGCCAGGCTGACGCCACTGGCCTGACGCGGCTCCACCAGGACCGCCCCGGCGCAGCGCGCCACGGCGGCGTGCGGCTGAACACCAAGCGCTCCTTGGCCCGCGTCATCGCGACGTACAGGCCGTTGACCTCCTCGCGCTCGCGCGCGGCGTGCTCCTCGGCCAGCAGGGCGCCCAGCGATGGCGGGCAGCGCGACTCGGACGCGATGAACGCCACCCGCTGCGGCCGCGCCGCATGCACCGGCCAGTCGACCAGCAGCGTGGCGGTCTCATTGGCTTGCGCCTCGGGCTCGGCGTCCATCACGAACACCGCGCGCGCCTCGAGCCCCTTGGCGCCATGGATGGTCAGCAGCTGCACCGCGTCGCTGCGTGCCGCCGGCACCACCTTGACGCTGCGCCGGCGCAGCGCGCGCACGAAGTTGTACGGCGTGGCGTAGCGCGCGCCATCGAGTTCGAGCGCGCAGGCCAGCAGCGCCTGCACCGCGTCGATCGCGCTCGGCAGGCGCTCGGGCGGCACGGTGGCTGCCAGGCGGGCCATCAGATCGCCCTCGTGAACGATGCGATCGAGCAGGTCGTGCGGCGGCAGCCGGGTGACGGCGTCGCTCCAGCGGGCCAGCAGCGTGCGCGCACGCGACAGCGCCGGCCGGTCGGCCGCCGCCTGCATCAAGGCCGGCCACCAGCCGCCGGCAGCGCGCGCTGCGATCGACAGCGCCAGCAAGTTCGTCGTCGCCGGCCCCGAACAACGGGCACTTCAGCGCCCGCGCCAGCGACAGCGCCTGCCCGGGCGATGCCAGCACGTCGAGCACCGCCAGCAGATCCTGCACCTCCGGCATTTCCGCGAGCGCCACATCCTCGGGCGCGACATAGGGCAGATGCAGCTTGCGCAGGGCCTCGCCCGCCAGGCGCAGCGATGCGCGCTTGCGGGCAAGCACGTAGATCTCGCCCGGCGCGAAGCCACCCTCGTGCACCCATGCGTGCACGGCCCGCGCAACGACCGCGGCTTCGGCTTCGCGCAGCACCTCTTCGGGCTCGTGGCGAGGCGTGACGAGCGTGTCGCGCCAGACCCGCTCCTGCACTGCAGCCGGGCGCGAACGCGACGCGGTCTTGTCGCGTTCGACGCTGGGCAGCGTGAATACCGCGCCCTCGCCGTCCGCGGCGACCTCGGTGGTGTGCGGCGCCAGCCCTCGATGCCGCCTTCGGCTGCGAGCTCGCCGAACACGTGGTTGACGGCTGCGAGCACCGCCGGCGTATTGCGCCGCGTGTGGTCGCACGCCGCCACGGTGCCGCCGAGGCCGTCGACGACGAAGCGCTGGGCCGCGGCGAACACGCGCGGTTCGGCGCGGCGAAAACGGTAGATGCTCTGCTTGGGATCGCCGACGATGAACAGGCTCGGCGCGTCGCCACCGCCGGCGCCCGCGTAGGCCGACAGCCAGGCCTGCAGCGCGTGCCATTGCAGCGGGCTGGTGTCCTGGAACTCGTCGATCAGCAGGTGGCGCACCCGGGCGTCGAGCCGCTGTTGCACCCAGCCGGCGAGCGTGTGATCGGCCAGCAGCGCGAGCGCGACGCGTTCGAGGTCGGCCATGTCGACCAGGCCGCGCTGCTGCTTGAGCGCGCGGTAGGCGGCAAACAGCGCCCGCGCCAGCCGCACCATGCGGCGGTGCTCGTCATGCGCCTCGTGCTGGGCCACGGCTTCGCCGATGCGGTCGAGCAGCGCGCAGAGTTCGGCCTGCGCGGGCAGGTCACCGAGCTGCTTCCTCGGCATGCCCGCGTCGGTGAACAGCGCGTTGCGCATCGCGTCGAACACCGCGGCGTCGTCGGGCAGTGCCAGCGCCGCGGCGAGGCCTTGCGCCGCCTCGTCCGACTTGGGCTTGCCGCGTGCCGCGAGTTGCCGTGCCAGCGCACGGGCGGCATCGATGAGCGCCGGCTGCCGTACCAGCGTCGCGGGATGCGCGAGCCCGGCGCACTCGGCGAAGACCGCTGCGGCGGGCTCGACGCTGGACTCGAGCGAGCCCGCCGTGTCGGCCAGTTCGACCTCGACGCGGCGCTGCCAGGCGGCGTCGAGCCATTTCTGAAGCGTGGTGCGGCCGCGCTGGGACGCGAGCGCACGGTAATCGGCAAGCAGCGCGGCATCGGCCAGCACGTCGGCGTGGAATCGACGCATCAGCTCGGGGCGCAGGTCGTCGAGGTCTTCGACCAATTGCATGTCCGCGCGCAGGCCGAGCTCGCCCAGCAGATCGATCGGCGCTGCACGCAGCAGCTGCGAGAACCAGGCGTGGAAGGTGCGCACCTCGACGGCGCGGCCGCTGGCCAATAGCTGCTCGTGCAGGCCGATCAGCGCCTGCGCCTGCGACGGCGCCGCGTGACGTTCGACGCCACGCTGCACGAGCTGCTCGACCGCGCCGTCAGCGTCGAGCTGCGCGAACGCCCGCAGCCAATCGGCCAGCCGCGTGCGCATCTCGCCGGCGGCCTTGCGCGTGAAGGTGATGGCCAGGATCTCCTGCGGCTCCGCACCGTCGAGCAGCGCACGCACGATGCGCGACACCAGCATCCAGGTCTTGCCGGCACCGGCGCAAGCTTCGACGACCACGGCCCGGCGTGGATCGCATGCGGCCGCGTAGAAGGCCTCGCGGCTGACGCTGCGGCCGTCGAGACGGTAGGCCGGCGCGGTCACTTCAGTGCCCACCCCGCCGCCAGAAGCGGTACTGGCGCCCCACCGGCGGGCAGAGCACGACGTGAGCGCCGGGCTGCTTCATTGCGGCACCTCGCCCCAATGGTCGCGCCGGCACAGGCCACGCGCTTCGCAGTACTCGCAGCTGGCGGCCTCGCCGAGCGCCGGCAGGCCGGCGCCGTCGCGCAGGCGGCCAGGTCTTGTGACAGGCCATCGACGAGTGCGGCGGCGCTGGCCGCGACGTCGGGGTGCTCGATCGGCTTGCGGCGGCTTGCGATCGTCGAGCGCCAGATAGATGGCCCGCAGCGGGCCGTCGTCGCCGAGCAGTGCGGCATAGAAGGCCAGTTGCGTGTCTTCGAGCGGCGCGGCGACCTTGGCCTTCAGCGCCTGCGGGCTGCCGGTCTTGTAGTCGATCAGTTGCCGCGTGCCGCTGGCCGGGTGCACGTCGATGCGATCGATGCGGCCCTCGAGCGTGACACCACCGAGCACCGATGGCTCGCAGCGCAGAGCGAGCCTCGCCGGCGGCGAAGCGCCAGCCTTCGGCGTCGCGCCCATGCAGCCAGGCGAGGTAGTTCGCGGCAAAGCGCTCGAAGGCGGCGCGAAACGGCAGCAACTGCGCTGCATCGAGGGCCAGCGCGGCCTGTTCGGCATCGGCCGCAGCGAGCAGGCGCGCAGCATCCGAGGCCGCTGCTTCGGCCTCGGGCCGGTCGTGATGAAAGCGCAGCAGCACGCCATGCAGCCAGGTGCCGTAGTCGCGCTTCTCGAGTGTCGACGTCGAGCTCGGGCGCCTCGCGCAGGCCGAGCACGTGGAGCGCGAAGAAGCGGTACGGGCAGGCGCGCAAGCGCTTCGACCGCGCTGGCCGAGAGGCGCGCGGGCAAGGCCTGCGCCGCAGCCGGCGCCGGGCGCAACAGCAGTGCGCGGGCGACGGCGCTGCGCGGCAGCGCGGCCGGCACCTCTTCGGGCGCCGGCTGGCCCAGGCGCCTGCCGCGCCTGCCAGGCGTGCTCGACCAGCGGACTCGGCGCCAGCGGCTCACCGCCTTCGTTGTCGCGGCGCAGCAGGGTGCAGATGCGGTGCGCGCAGCAGCTGCGCGAAGGCCAGCGCCTTCGCGTTCACGCCGCTCGGCGACATCGGGCAGGCCGAACTCGCGCAGCAACGCCATCGGGCAGCAACGTCGGGCGGGGCCGGGGTCGTGCCGAGCCGCTTGTCGTCGCAACCCGGAAACACCACCGCGCCGAACGGCCGCAGCAGCGCGCGCTCCAGCGGCGTGATGATCACGCGGGCCTCGCGGTTGGGCCGGGGGCACGAAGCTCGCAGCCTCGAGCGCGGCATCGACCCAGGCGGTGAACTCGGCGAGGTCGAGCGTGGTGGCTTCGGCCGCGGCCAGCCAGGCCGCAGCGGCGGGACGGCCGTCGAGGTGCAACACCGCCAGCAGTTGCCGCCCAGCGGCATCCTCGGCCAGCGCCTGCAGCAGCGCCGGACGCCGCGGCGCTGCAGCGCAACAAGCCAGCCCGCCAGCGTGCGACGACCATTGCCGTGCAGGGCGCCGCAGGCTCTGCCTGCCCGCGCCGCCACAGCGACGCCGCGGCACCATCGACGTCGCCGCCACGGCGCCACTGCGATTCGAGGGCCGCCAGTGCCGCCGCGTCGCTGGCCTCGGCCTTGAGCCAATCGAGCACGGCATCGCGCCCGGCGCCTGGCGCGGCGGCGCGCAGAAGTGCCATCAGGCGCGCGGCGGCCCGGGTGGTGGACAGCGTCCAGCCGGTTTCGTCGTGCAGAGTGACCTCGGCACGCTCGAGCAGGGCGCGGATGCGCCGCACCACCAGACGGTCTTGTGCGATCAGTGCAACGGGGGTGCGGTCGTCGTCGAGCGCTTCGAGGACAGCCAGCGTGGCCGCTTGCGGCTTCGTCTTCGATCCCGCTCGCAGCGCAGGCGGCGCGGCGGCGGCAGGCGCGCAGCCGCGTCGAAGGGCGCGGTCGAGGGCGGATCGGCATCGAGCCACAGCACCGGGATCGCCTCGTCGCCGCGCGGCGGCCAGCCACAGCATCGGCAAGCGCATCGCGCCCGCCGCGCCTGCACGCCGACCCAGGCCGCCGGGGCGCCAGGTCCACAACACGTCGGCAGCCGGCGCGTCGGCACTCGCCGCCCACTCGAGCGCCATGCGGGCGAGCCAGCGTTCGCTCGCGCCCGGGCCCGGCCGACGGGCGCCAGTGGCCTCGCGCAAGGCCGCCCAGTACGCCGCACGCACGGGCGGCGCGCGCTCGTGCGCGCCGCGCAACAGGGCCTGCGCGGTGCGCAGCAGCAGCCGCAACCGCCGACGTCGAAGCCGCCGCGGGTCGCGCCGCGCCCACGCCGCGCCGGCGGCCTGGCCGCGCAACAAGCGCCGCGGCGCTGAGGCCGTCGGTCGTGGGATCGAATGTGATCTCGCCGGCCGCCGCGAGACCGCGGCCGGCGCCAGCGACGCCGCCAGCGTGCTGCGTGCGTCTCGATGCGCGGCTGCCAGCCGCCGAGGCGCGCGAAGGCCTCGCGCGCCGGGGGCAGCAGGCCGGCATACGGCAGCAGCAGCACGGCGTCGCGCGGGCTCACGCCTTGCCCGCGCCAGCCAATGCTGCACACGTTCGGCCACGGCGGGCCAGAAGTCGGCGATCGACCGGGCCTTCTGTCGAGCCGGTGGCTGGCTATCGGTGCTCATTGAGAAGGCACCCCGCAGGGGCCCGGGTCGGAGGGCGAGGCTTGTGTCAGAATCATTGTGCCTTGCGCCATCGATGGCGCGAGCGCATCGAGGGTCCACACCATGAGCAGCGAATTGATCAAGCATGTTTCCGACGCGTCGTTCGAAGCCGACGTCCTGCAGGCCGACAAGCCCGTGCTGGTGGACTACTGGGCCGAGTGGTGCGGGCCGTGCAAGATGATCGCGCCGATCCTCGACGAGGTTTCGGAGGACGTACAAGGACAAGCTGCAGATCGCCAAGATGAACGTCGACGAGAACCGCGACGTGCCGGCCAAGTTCGGCATTCGCGGCATCCCGACGCTGATGCTGTTCAAGGGCGGCCAACTGGCCGCGACCAAGGTCGGCGCGCTGTCGAAATCGCAGTTGACGTCGTTCCTCGACGGTCATCTATAATCCCGCCCATTGCTGAGGCGGCGCCTCGCCGCCCCAGCCCGAGATTGCCACCGCGCCCTGTGCGTTTGCCGTTAGCGAGCTGGACGGCACCAGGCCCGCGGTTTCGGCCCCCACCCTGCCTCGAGTGAACCGAACGCGCCACCAGCGCGTCCGGCGCCGGCCGCAGGGGCTGCACACCGACTATTGACATGGGGCCGAACGATCCGGCACGCCGCCTGGCAAGGCACGTGTCACCCTGAGGGTTGGCCATTGCCATGCATCTGTCCGAACTGAAAGCGCAACACGTCTCCGAGCTCATCAAGATGGGCGAGGAGCTGGAGATCGAGAACGTCGCCCGCCTGCGCAAGCAGGAGCTGATGTTCGCGATCATGAAGAAGCGCGCCAAGGGCGGCGAGCAGGTCTTCGGCGACGGCGTGCTCGAGGTGCTGCCCGACGGCTTCGGCTTCCTGCGCTCGATCGAGGCCAGCTACATGGCCAGCACCGACGACATCTACCTGTCGCCGAGCCAGATCCGCCGCTTCAACCTGCACACCGGCGACATGGTCGAAGGCGAAGTGCGGGTGCCCAAGGACGGCGAACGCTACTTCGCGCTGGTCAAGGTCGACCGCGTCAACGGCCTGCTGCCCGAGGAGAGCAAGCACAAGATCATGTTCGAGAACCTGACGCCGCTGTTCCCGAAGGAGCAGTTCAAGCTCGAACGCGAGATCAAGAGCGAAGAGAACATCACCAGCCGCATCATCGACCTGATCGCGCCGATCGGCAAAGGCCAGCGCGCGCTGCTGGTGTCGCAGCCCAAGAGCGGCAAGACGGTGATGATGCAGCACTTCGCGCACGCGATCGTCGCCAACTACCCCGAGGTGCACCTGATCGTGCTGCTGGTCGACGAGCGCCCCGAGGAAGTGACCGAGATGGTGCGCACGGTGCGCGGCGAGGTCATCAGCTCGACCTTCGACGAACCCGCCGCGCGCCACGTGCAGGTGGCCGAGATGGTGATCGAGCGCGCCAAGCGCCTGGTCGAGATGAAGAAGGACGTGGTGATCCTGCTCGACTCGATCACGCGCCTGGCACGGGCCTACAACAACGTGCTGCCCTCTTCCGGCAAGGTGCTGACCGGCGGCGTCGATGCCAACGCGCTGCAGCGGCCCAAGCGCTTCTTCGGCGCCGCGCGCAACATCGAGGAAGGCGGCTCGCTGACCATCATCGGCACCGCGCTGATCGACACCGGCTCGAAGATGGACGAGGTGATCTACGAAGAGTTCAAGGGCACCGGCAACTGCGAGATCTACCTCGACCGCCGCATGTCCGAGAAGCGCGTCTACCCGTCGATCCTGCTCAACAAGAGCGGCACGCGGCGCGAGGAACTGCTGCTCAAGCCCGAGATCCTGCAAAAGACCTGGATCCTGCGCAAATTGCTCTACCCGATGGACGAGATCGAGTCGATGGAGTTCATCCTCGAGAAGATGAAGGCGAGCAAGAACAACCTCGACTTCTTCGACATGATGCGCCGCGGCGGCTGATTCCTCTCGCGCCGCTATAATTTGCGTTTTTCCGCTTCGGCAAGTGCGCCCCTTGCGCGGCGTGGCTGCCGGCACACACCAGCGAGAGGTTTCCCCATGAAAGAAGGCATCCACCCGAGCTACCGCGACGTCTGTTTCGTCGATCTGTCCAACGGGTTCAAGTTCGTCACGCGCTCGTGCGCGCAGAGCAAGGAGACGATCAAGATGGACGACGGCCGCGAGCTGCCGCTGTTCAAGGTCGAAACCACCAGCGAGTCGCACCCGTTCTATACCGGCACGCAGAAGAGCATCGACAACCTCGGTGGCCGTGTCGAGAAGTTCCGCAACAAGTTTGCCAAGCTCACCGCCAAGAAGTGATCGCCTCGGCGGGCGATCACGAAAAGGGCAGCCTCGGCTGCCCTTTTGCTTTGGCTGCACGGCATGATCGCGCGCGTGAACGTCGACGCCCTCCCCGGCCCTGGTGACGCAGCGCGCGGTGCAACGCCTGCCGCGGCTGGCGCTGCTGCTGTTCTGCGCCGCCTACGTGCTGCCCGGCCTGTTCGGCCGCGACCCCTGGCGCAATGCCGACCAGACGGCCTTCGGCTACATGCTGGCGATTGCCGAAGGCCGCACCGGCTGGCTGGCGCCGACCATCGGCGGCTTGCCTCCGGAAAATGCCGTGCTGCCGCATTGGCTCGGCGCCGCGAGCATCTGGCTGCTCTCGCCGCTGATCGATGCGCCGATGGCGGCTCGCGTGCCGTTCGGCCTGCTGCTGGCCGGCGTGTTGGCGCTAACCTGGTACACGACGTTCCAACTCGCGCGCACCGAGGCGGCGCAGCCGGTGGCGTTTGCCTTCGGTGGCGAAGCAACGCCCGTCGACTACGCCCGCGCGATGGCCGACGGCGCGCTGCTGGCCCTGATCGCGTCGCTCGGCCTGCTGCAGCTCGGCCACGAGACGACGCCCGAGTTGGCGCAGCTGTTCGCTGCGGCATTGGTGCTCTGGGCCTGCGCCGCCGCGCCGTTCCGCGGCTGGCGCGCGCGCATCGCGATGCTCGCCGGCCTGCCGCTGCTCGCCGCCAGCGGCGCGCCGACGATGGCCACGCTGTTCGGCGTCGCCGTCGCCGCGATCACCGCGCGGTCGACCTACGGCGCAGGCCGCCGCTTCGCCCCTTGGGCGGCCCTGGCGACGGTGCTGGCCGGCGTGCTGGCGCTGGTGCTGGGCACCTGGGGCTGGCGCGTCGAACGTCGAGGCCAGCGCCGCGCAAGGGCTGCAATTGCTGCGACTGTGGCTTTGGTTCCTCTGGCCGGTGTGGCTGCTGGCGCTGTGGACGCTCTGGCGCTGGCGGCAGCACCTCAACAAGCGCCACATCTCGCTGCCGTTGGCGCTCGCGACCGTCGCGCTGCTGGCGTGCATCGCCGGCGGCGGCTTCGATCGCGCGCTGATGCTGGGCCTGCCGGGCTTCGCCGTGCTGGCCGCCTTCGCGCTGCCGACGCTGCAACGCGGCACCAGTGCCGCGATCGATTGGTTCTCGGTGTTCTTCTTCAGCATCGCCGCGCTGGCGATCTGGGTCATCTATGCGGCGATGGTCACCGGCACGCCGGCCCGTACCGCAGCCAATGTCGCCAAGCTGGCACCGGGGTTTGCGATGCAGTTCTCCTGCCATCCTTCGCGCTGGCAGTGGCGGGCACGGTGGCCTGGCTGGTACTGGTGCGATGGCGCACCGGACGCCACCAGCATGCGCTGTGGAAGAGCCTGGTGCTGCCGGCCGGCGGCGTGGCGTTGGCCTGGTTGATGCTGATGACACTGTGGCTGCCGTTGCTCGACTACGCGCGCAGCAACCGCCCCTGGGTGGCGCGGCTGGCGCCGCACGTGCCGGCCGGTACGTGCGTCGCGGCGCAGGACTATCCGCGCTCTGCCGTCGCGGCGCTCGAGCAGTATGGTCGCTGGCCGGTCGACGCAGGCAGCGTCGTGAACCCCCGGTGTGCGGTGATGTTGCGCCAGGAACGCCGCGGACAACCAGCCGCAACGGTGCCTCCCGGTTGGGAGGTGGTGGCGCGCGTCAGGCGGCCGACCGACCGCGACGAATCGACCCTGGTCCTGCGCCGCTCACGCTGACGCAGCGGTCGGCTCGGGCGTCGTGGCCCCCTTGGCCGCCGAAACACGCACCCGCGCCGCCGGGAAGACGAGCTTGAAGCTCGAGCCCTTGCCGAGCTCGCTCTGGATGTCGAGTTCGCCGCCGTGGCGCTGCACGACATGCTTGACGATGGCCAGCCCCAAACCTGTGCCACCGGTGTCGCGCGATCGGCTGCCGTCGACGCGGTAGAAGCGCTCGGTCAGGCGCGGCAGGTGCTCGCGCGCGATGCCGATGCCGTTGTCGCGGACTTCGAACTCGGCGCAGCCATCGTTGTCACGCACACGCCAATGGATCTCGATCACACCCTCCGGCGGCGTGTAGCGAATCGCATTGCTGGCCAGGTTGCCCATCGCGCTGGCCAGTTCGGTTTCGATGCCGGCCATCAGGATGCCCGGTTGCACCGAGAACTCGATGCGATGGCGACCTGCCGACAACGCCTGTACTTCGGCCTGTAGCGGTGACAACAGCCCATCCACAGCGACCCACCGGTCGGCGGCGGGGCGCGGACTGCCCTCGAGCTGCGCCAGCGTCAACAGATCGTCGACCAGCGACTGGATGCGATCGGCCTGCTGGCGCATCAGCGACAGCACGCGGGGTTGCTCGGCCGGCGTCAGCGGCACGGTGGCCAGGGTCTCGACGAAGCCGGCCAGCACGGTCAGTGGTGTGCGGATCTCGTGCGACACGTTGGCGACGAAATCGCGCCGCATGGCGTCGGTGCGCTCGGCCTCGGTGATGTCCTGCGACAGCACCAGTTTCATGCCGTCGCCGTACGGCCGCACCAGCACCGACAGCGTGACGCCGCCGCGCGGGCTGGCAAACACCACCGGGTCGTCACGGTTCCCGAGCTGCAGGTGGGCCACGAACGCCGGTGCGCGCACCAGGTTGGTCACGCGCTGAAAGCGGTCCCGTTCGGGGTCGATGCCGAAATGGTCGGCGGCCTGCGAGTTGCACCATGTGATCTGGTCGCTGGCATCCAGCATCGTCACACCGTTGGGCGAGGCCTCGATGGCAGACAGAAACTGCCGCAGGCGACTCTGCTCTTCCGCCGCGACATGCTCGCGCATGCGCAACGAACGCTCGATGCGGTAGCCCAGTTCGCCCCACAGGCCTGAGTTGCGTGGCGCCTGCGTTTCCTGACTGCCGCGCAGCCAGGCCATCAAGCGGCGCCCGCGCCAGGCGTCGACCAGCGTGACACATGCGACGCCGACAGCCGCACCGATGAACGCACCGAGCGTTGGCCAGCGCGACACACTGCCGACCAACCAGCCTGCCAATGCGCCACTGGCCAGCGCCATCAAGGCCGCTACCACCCGTGGCAACACCAGATTCATGCGGGCAGCGGAGTGGACTGGGACAAGCGGTAGCCGGCCCCGCGCACGGTCTCGACCAGGTGCGCGCTATGCACTGGCGCAAGTGCCTCGCGCAGGCGCTTGACGTGCACGTCGACCGTGCGCTCTTCGATGAAGACGTGGTCGCCCCAGACGCGATCGAGCAACTGCGCGCGGCTGTGCACGCGCTCCGGGTGCGTCATCAGGAAGTGCAGCAGTCGAAACTCGGTCGGCCCGATCTTGACTTCACGCACGACGCCATCGACGACACGGGTGACACGCCGCGTCGACGGATCGAGCCGAAGGCCGGCCACCTCCACCGCCTCGTCGAGCGCCTGCGGCGCCTTGCGCCGCAGCACTGCGCGAATGCGCGCCAGCAGTTCCTTGGGCGAGAACGGCTTGGTGAGGTAATCATCGGCGCCGCCGTCGAGGCCCGCCAGCTTGTCGTTTTCCTCGGCACGGGCGGTCAGCATGATGATCGGCAATGGCTTGGTGCGGCCGGCGCTGCGCCAGGCCTTGGCCAACGCCAACCCCGACTGGCCGGGCAGCATCCAGTCCAGCAGCACGAGATCGGGCAGCACGCGATCGACGCTTCGCAGCGCCGCCTCGGCATCCCCGACGACAGTGACCTCATAGCCGACGTGCCGAAGGTTGATCGCGATCAGCTCGGCGATCGCCGCTTCGTCTTCGACAACGAGGATGCGACTCATGTTGGCCACGCCTCAGCGAACCGCGTCAGCGACGGCTTCCACCGAGTGGTGGCGCACGTCGGTGCCCTTGACGACGTAGATGATCGCTTCGGAGATGTTCTTCGCGTGATCACCGACGCGTTCGATGGCCTTGGCCACGAACACCAGGTCGATCGACGACGAGATCGTGCGCGGGTCTTCCATCATGTAGGTGATCAGCTTGCGCAGCAGGCCATCGAACTCCTGGTCGATCTGGTCGTCGGCGCGCAGCACCTCGAGGGCCTGTGCGGTATCGAGGCGGGCAAACGCATCGAGGGCCTTGCGCAACTGTGCGATCGCCAGGTCGGCTTCGAACGATACGTCGGCCACCGGCAGCCGCAGCCGGCTCGATACGCCGGTGTTGATCAGGCGTTGCACCGTGCGCGCGATGCGGGCCGCTTCGTCGCCGACGCGTTCGAGATTGGCGATCGTCTTGCTGATCGCGATCAACAGCCGCAGGTCGCGCGCCGTCGGCTGGCGCCGCGCGATGATGGCCGAGAGGTCGCGGTCGATCTCGATCTCCATCGCATTGACGCGCTCCTCGGCCTGCAACACCTGGGTTGCCGTCTCGCCGCTGAATTGCGTCAGCGCATAGACCGCCTGCGCGACCTGGGACTCGACCAGGCCGCCCATCTCGAGCACACGGTTGGAAATACCCGAGAGCTCGGCGTCGAACTGGGTGGACAGATGCTTGTCGTTCATCGCGGTGCCTTCAGCCGAAGCGGCCGGTAATGTAGTCTTCGGTATCCCTCTTCTTCGGTTTCATGAACAGCTCGGCGGTGGGCCCGAACTCGACCAGGTCGCCGATATACATGTAGGCGGTGTAGTCGGAGCAGCGCGCGGCCTGTTGCATGTTGTGCGTCACGATGACCACGGTGTAGTCGGTCTTCAACTCGTGGATCAACTCCTCGATCTTGCCGGTGGAGATCGGGTCCAGCGCCGAACAGGGTTCGTCGAGCAGCAGCACCTCGGGCTTGATCGCGATGCCGCGCGCGATGCAAAGCCGTTGCTGCTGGCCACCCGACAATCCCGAGCCGCTCTGCCCGAGCTTGTCCTTGACCTCGTTCCACAGCGCCGCCTTTTTCAGGGCCCACTCGACGCGCTCGTCCATTTCGACGCGCGGCAGAGCCTCGAACAAGCGCACGCCGAAAGCGATGTTGTCGTAGATCGACATCGGAAACGGCGTGGGCTTCTGGAACACCATGCCGATCTTGGCGCGGATCAGGCTGACGTCGAGCTTGGAGTGCAGCACGTCTTCGCCATCGAGAAGGATCTGGCCTTCGGCACGCTGCTCTGGATAGAGCTCGAACATGCGGTTGAAGCATCGCAGCAACGTGCTCTTGCCGCAACCTGATGGGCCGATGAAGGCCGTGACCTTGCGCTCGGGAATATCCAGGTTGATGTTCTTCAGCGCAAGGAAGTTGCCGTAATAGAAGCTCAGATTGCGTACCGTGAGCTTGGCCCTCTCGGTGAC
This sequence comes from uncultured beta proteobacterium, assembly GCA_963840805.1. Taxonomy (GTDB): domain Bacteria; phylum Pseudomonadota; class Gammaproteobacteria; order Burkholderiales; family Burkholderiaceae_C; genus CADEEN01. The sequence continues at coordinate 319,077 of CAWJAJ010000011.1, forward strand.
GGGCAGTTCGACTTTGACGTCCATGCGCGGTGGTTCTCGGTGTTGGGGTTGAATGAGCCGCGTCAGTGCTTCTGACGGAACAGCACGCGCGCCAGAATGTTCAGCGCGAGCACACCCAGCGTGATCAGGAACACGCCCGCCCAGGCGAGCTTCTGCCAGTTCTCGTAGGGGCTCATCGCGAACTTGAAGATCGTCACCGGCAGGCTGGCCATCGGCTCGCGCAGGTCACTGGTCCAGAACTGGTTCGACAAGGCCGTGAACAACAGCGGTGCCGTTTCGCCGGCAACGCGGGCCAGCGCCAGCAGCACCCCGGTCACCACCCCGGCACGGGCGGCCTTCAGGGTGACCGAGTAGACCACCTTCCACTTCGGCGTGCCCAGCGCGTATGCCGCCTCGCGCAAGGCGTTGGGAATCAGGCTGAGCATGTTCTCGGTGGTGCGAACCACCACCGGGATCACGATCAGCGCCAGCGCCAGGACACCCGCGAAACCGGAGAAACTCTTCAGCCGCGCCACGACCACCGCGTAGATGAACAGCCCGACGACGATCGACGGCGCCGACAGCAGGATGTCGTTGATGAAGCGCGTCGCGCTGCCGAGCCAGCCCTTCTGGCCATACTCGGCCAGGTAGATGCCGGCCAGGATGCCGATCGGTGTTCCCAACAACGTGGCCAGCGAGACCATCACCATCGAGCCGAAGATCGCGTTGGCCAGGCCGCCGGTGTCCGCCTGCGGCGGCGGCGTCATCTCGGTGAAGACCGACAGCGCCAGGCCGCCGATGCCGAGCCGCACCGTCTCGACCAGGATCCAGATCAACCAGACCAGCCCGAACGACATCGCCAGCAGCGAAAGCGTCAGCGCGAGCAGGTTGATGCGCTTGCGTCTGCGGTGCATGGCCAAGCGGCTCGGCGAGACGCCGGCCTCGGCAGCCGGCTGCAACGTGCGGGTCTGGGTCATGTCCGGCTGCCCTCGCCTTTCTTCAGCTTCGACAGCAGCAGCTTGGACAGCGCCAGCACCACGAACGTGATGAAGAACAGCACCAGCCCGAGGTAGATCAACGAGGCCTGGTGCAGGCCTTCGCCGGCCTCGGCGAATTCGTTGGCCAGCGCCGACGTGATGCTGTTGGCGGCCTCGAACAGCGACAGCGAGTCGAGCTGGTTGAAGTTGCCGATGACGAACGTCACCGCCATCGTCTCGCCGAGCGCGCGGCCCAGCCCGAGCATGATGCCACCGACGACCCCTGTCTTCGTATAGGGCAGCACGACTTTCCAGACCACCTCCCAGGTGGTGGAGCCGAGCGCATAGGATGACTCCTTGAGCATCGGCGGCGTGACGTCGAACACGTCGCGCATCACCGAAGCGATGAAGGGGATGACCATGATCGCGAGGATGATCCCCGCCGACAGGATGCCGATGCCCACCGGCGGCCCCGACACCAGCGCACCGAGGATCGGCGTGCCGACGAACAGGGCCTGCAGCGGCTGCTGCACATAGGTGGCGAGGATCGGGCCGAACACCATCAGGCCCCACATGCCATAGACGATCGACGGCACCGCCGCCAGCAGTTCGATCGCAGTCCCCAACGGCCGTTTGAGCCACGCCGGCGACAGCTCGGTGAGGAACAGCGCAATGCCGAAGCTCACCGGTACAGCGATCAGCAGCGCGATGAACGAGGTCATCAGCGTGCCGTAGATCATCACCAGGCCGCCGAACTTCTCCTGCACCGGATCCCAGTCCTTGCTGAACAGGAAGCCGAGGCCGAACTTCTCGATCGCCGGTGCGGCACCGATCACCAGCGACGCGATGATGCCCGCCAGCAGGGCCAGCGTCAGCCAGGCCGCACCGTGGGCAAGCACCGCGAACACGCGATCCGCCCAAGGCGCGACGACCCGCCGCTCCGGCGGTCGACCATGCGGGGTCACGCGCTGCATGCTGTTGGGTGAATCCAGAGGGGCGACAGGCAGTGTAGCGGCCATGCGGGCTCCGAGCGAGGCGGCAGCGATCAGCGTATGTGCGTCACTTGAAGACGATCGCCTTGCCGCTGGCGTCCTTCAGGTTGTCCGTCCACAGCTTGCGGACCAGGTTCTTGACGCTGTCGGGCAACGGCACGTAGTCCAGGTCATCGGCCATCTTGTCGCCGTTGCCAAACGCCCAATCGAAGAACTTCAAGGTGGCGGCGGCACTGGCGGGCTTTTCCTGGCTCTTGTACATCAGGATGTACGTCGGGTTGGTGAGGGGCCAGGACTCTTTGCCCGGCTGATCGGTCGTGATCTGGTAGAAGGTCTTGTTCCAATCGGCACCAGCGGCGGCGGCCTTGAAGGCCGTGTCGTTGGGCGCCACGTACTGACCGTCCTTGTTGCGCATCAAGGTAAAGGTCATCTTGTTTTGCTTGACGTAGGCGTACTCGACATAACCGATCGAGTTGGGCAGGCGCTGAACGAACGCAGCCACACCTTCGTTGCCCTTGCCACCGGCACCCGTGGGCCAGTTCACTGCCGTGCCCTCGCCGACTTTGCTCTTCCACTCCTCGTTCACCTTGGACAGGTAGTTGGTGAAGATGAATGACGTGCCCGATCCGTCGGCGCGTCGCACGACGGCGATGGCGGCATCGGGCAGCGGCACGCCCGGGTTCAGCGCAACCAGCGCGGCGTCGTTCCACTTGGTGATCTTGCCGAGGTAGATGTCGCCCAGCACGGCACCGGTGAGCCTGATCTGGCCGGGCGCGATGCCCTTGATGTTGACCACCGGCACCACGCCGCCGATCACGGTCGGAAACTGGACCATCCCATCCTTGGCCAGATCGGCATCGGTGAGCGGCATGTCCGACGCGCCGAAGTCCACGGTCTTGGCCTTGATCTGGCGTATGCCAGCGCCTGAGCCGACCGACTGGTAATTGATGCGGGCGCCCGTGGCCTTGTTGTAGGCGTCGGCCCACTTGGCGTAGATCGGAGCCGGGAATGTGGCGCCGGCACCCGTCACGTCTTGCGCCGTCGCGGCACCCGACCAGGCCAGTACGGCGCCCAGCGCCAATGTGCGAGAGATTGCGGTGTTCATGGATTGCCCTTGCCAGATGGGAGTGAAAGAGGAGGAGGGAGTCTCGACAAGAAGGACTGTAGGCAATCGATGTGACATCGCCATGACAGCCTTCACTACGTCAATGCCCGTCACCCGTCTGTCACTACATCGTCACGTGACTGTCATCGACGCCGCCTACGCTGCCGGCATTGCGTCCATCGCAGGACCGTATCCACAGGAGAGAACCCATGTCAATGTTCGTTGTTTCACGCCTGGGCGCCGCGATGGCGGCATCGTTGCTGGCCGTCGCGTGCGCCACTGCGCCCGAGCCGGTCACGGTCGCCGACACGGCCGCGCGCACGCCGCAACTGTCGACGCTGAACCGGCTGATCGCCGATGCCGGCCTCGCCGAAACACTGCGCAGTCCGGGCCCGTTCACGGTCTTCGCGCCGAGCGACGAGGCCTTCAAGGCGGTGCCGGCGAAGACGATGGCCGAACTCAGTGCCGACAAGGCACTGCTGAAGGCACTGCTGACCTACCACGTGCTGCCCGGCAAGGTGGCCGCTGCCGAGGTGAAGAACGGCAACGCCAAGACCGTCAACGGGGCCAACCTCGCGCTGGCCAAGGCGGGCAACATGGTGACCGTCGAAGACGCGGTCGTCACGCAGCCCGATGTGGTGGCCAGCAACGGCGTAGTGCATGTGATCGACCGCGTGCTGATGCCGCCCAAGCGCTGAGCCGGAGCGCAAAGGCCGCGACCGCGCGCGCGCTCAGCCGCGCGCCGCTTCAGCCAGACGTTCGGCACAGGCTTGCGCCTGCGCAGCATCGCGCGCCTCGACCATCAGGCGCAGCACCGGCTCGGTGCCGGAGGCGCGGATCAGGATCCGGCCATCGCGGCCCAATTCGCGCTCGACGGCCGACTGCGTCTGGCTCAGCCGTCCATTGGTGCGCCAATCGCTGTCCGCGGCGATGCGCACGTTGATCAGAACCTGCGGGAACAGCGTCACCGGCTCGAGCAACTGGGCCAACGAGCGGCCCGCCGCCCGCACCGCCTGCAGCACCTGCAAGGCACTGACGATGCCGTCGCCCGTGGTGTGCTTGTCGAGCGCGAGCAGATGGCCGGAGCCTTCGCCGCCGAGATGCCAGCCGCGGGCGGACAGTTCCTCGAGCACGTAGCGGTCGCCGACCTTGGCGCGCACCAGTTCGACACCGCGCTCCCGCAGCGCGGTCTCGACCGCCAGGTTGGTCATCAGGGTACCCACAACGCCGGGCACCGCCTCGCCGCGCGCCAGCCGGTCAGCGACCATCACGTAGAGCAATTCATCGCCATTGAACAGGCGCCCGCTCGCGTCGACCAGTTGCAGGCGATCGGCATCACCGTCGAGCGCGATGCCGTAGTCGGCACGGTGTTCGGCAACCGCATCGACGAGGGCCTGTGGCGCAGTGGCGCCACAGCCGGCATTGATGTTCATGCCATCGGGGGCGCAGCCGATCTTCACGACATCGGCACCGAGTTCGTGGAACACATCGGGCGCGACGTTGTACGCCGCACCGTGCGCCGCGTCGACCACCAGCTTCATGCCCTTCAACGACAAGTCGCCGCTCACCGTGCCCTTGCAGAACTCGACGTAGCGGCCGCCGGCGTCGTCGATGCGGCGCGCCTTGCCCAGGCCGGCCGAATCGGCCCATTGCGGCGCCGCCAGCAGCGCCGCCTCGACGGCGATCTCCCATTCGTCGGGCAACTTGCGGCCGCTGGCCGAGAAGAACTTGATGCCGTTGTCGCTGAACGGGTTGTGCGATGCGCTGATCACCACGCCGAGATCGAGCCTCAGCGCGCGCGTCAGATAGGCCACGCCGGGGGTCGGCAGCGGGCCCGAGAGCAAGGTATCGACCCCGGCCGAAGCGAACCCGGCCTCCAGCGCCGCCTCGATCATGTAGCCGGAGATGCGCGTGTCCTTGCCGATCACCACCGATGGCCGCACAGCACTCTGCTTGAGCACGCGACCGACCGCATGGCCCAGCCGCAACATGAAGTCGGGGGTGATCGGCTCCTGGCCGACCGTGCCGCGGATGCCATCGGTGCCGAAATAGCGTCTTCCCATCGTCATGCTCCCTCGTTGCTATGTTCGACCGCTTGCCACACGGCCAGTGCATCCACGGTGGCCGCGACGTCGTGGACGCGCACGATGCGCGCCCCGCGCTGCACCGCCAGCAATGCCGCCGCGACGCTGGCCGCCATGCGGTCGTCAACGGCACGCCCAGTCAGCGCACCGAGCGTCGATTTGCGCGACCACCCCACCAGCAGCGGCGCGCCGAGTGCCAGCAACTCGCGCTGGCGCCGCAGCAGTGCCAGATTGTGATCCACGTTCTTGCCGAATCCGATGCCCGGGTCGAGCACGATGCGATCAGCGGCGATACCGCGCGCTGACCCAGCGCTGCCAGGCGCGCGGCGAGGAACTCGCGCACTTCGGCAACGACATCGCCATAGTGCGGCGCGGCCTGCATCGTGCCCGGTTCGCCCTGCATGTGCATCAAGCACACACCTGCCGTCGCGTGGCCAGCGAGCACCTCCAGCGCGCCGGCGACGCTGCAGCGCACGCACGTCGTTGACGATATCGACGCCCAGGTCGAGCGCGGCGCGCATCACCAGCGGCTCGCTGGTGTCCACCGACACCGGCACGCCGAGCGTCACGGCGTGGTGCAGCACCGGCAGCACGCGCTGCAACTCCTCCTGCGACGGTGGGCATGCGAGCGCCGGGCCGCGTCGATTCGCCGCCGATGTCGAGGATATGCGCACCTTCGCGCACCAGCATGTCGCAATGGGCGATGGCGCTGGCTGCATCGGCATGTCGGCCACCGTCGGAAAACGAATCGGGCGTGACGTTGACGATGCCCATCACCCGCGGCCGGCCGAGGTCGATCGCGAAACGGCTCGTCGCCAGATCGTCATCGCCAACAGAAGCGGGGCCGAAGCCCCGCTGCATCGGTATTCGCTTTCAAGCTCAGGCCGTCGCAGCGGCCTCGCCGGTACCCACCGCGGGCGGCGTGCCGCCGCTCCTGGGAGGCGAAGAACTCGGCCAATCCTTGGGCGCCCGCGGCGGCTTGCCGGCCATGATGTCGTCGATCTGGTCGCTGTCGATGGTTTCCCATTCGAGCAAAGCCTTGGCCATGGCGTGCATCTTGTCCTGGTTGTCCTCGATCAGCTTGCGCGCGATCGTGTATTGCTCGTCGATGATGCGGCGGATCACCAGATCGACCTTGCGCATGGTCTCTTCGGACATCGTCGTGGTCTTGGTCACCGAGCGGCCGAGGAAGACCTCGCCTTCATTCTCGGCATAGACCATCGGCCCCAACTCGTCGGTCATGCCGTAGCGCGTGACCATGTCGCGCGCAATCGCGGTGGCGCGCTCGAAGTCGTTGGACGCGCCGGTGGTCATCTGGTGCATGAACACCTCTTCGGCGATACGGCCACCGAACAGCACGCTGATCGTGCTCAGCATGCGCTCCTTGTCGAGGCTGTAGCGGTCGCCCTCGGGCAGTTGCATCGTCACGCCCAACGCGCGCCCGCGCGGGATCACAGTGACCTTGTGCACCGGATCGGTCTTCGGCATCAGCTTGGCCACCAGCGCATGGCCGGCCTCGTGGTAGGCCGTGTTCCGCCGTTCTTCCTCGGGCATCACCATGCTCTTGCGCTCGGGGCCCATCATGATCTTGTCCTTGGCCTTCTCGAAGTCGACCATCTCGACCACGCGCCCGTTGCGGCGCGCGGCGAACAGCGCCGCTTCGTTGACCAGGTTGGCCAGGTCGGCTCCCGAAAAGCCCGGAGTGCCGCGCGCCAGCAGGTCGGCCCGAATGTCCTGGCCGACCGGGACCTTGCGCATGTGCACGTTGAGGATCGCCTCGCGGCCACGCACGTCGGGAAGCGACACGTAGACCTGGCGGTCAAAGCGGCCTGGGCGCAGCAGCGCCGGGTCGAGGATGTCGGGCCGGTTGGTGGCTGCCATCACGATCACGCCGAGGTTGGTCTCGAAGCCGTCCATCTCGACCAGCATCTGGTTCAGTGTCTGCTCGCGCTCGTCGTTACCGCCACCCAGCCCCGCGCCACGATGGCGGCCGACAGCGTCGATCTCGTCGACGAAGATGATGCACGGCGCACTCTTCTTGGCCTGCTCGAACATATCGCGCACCCGCGCGGCGCCGACGCCGACGAACATCTCCACGAAGTCCGAGCCGCTGATGCTGAAGAAAGGCACCTTGGCTTCGCCTGCAATGGCCTTGGCCAGTAGCGTCTTGCCGGTACCCGGGGGCCCGACGAGCAGCACGCCCCGTGGGATGCGGCCGCCGAGCTTCTGGAAGCGCTGCGGATCCTTCAGGAAGTCGACCAGTTCCTTGACCTCCTCCTTGGCTTCCTCACAGCCGGCGACGTCGGCAAAGGTGGTTGTGTTGTTGGCTTCGTCGAGCATGCGCGCCTTGCTCTTGCCGAAGCTGAAGGCACCGCCCTTGCCGCCGCCCTGCATCTGGCGCATGAAGTAGACCCAGACACCGATCAACAGCAGGAACGGACCCCAGCTGATCAGGATCGTCATCAGGATCGACGGCTCTTCACGCGGCTTGACGTCGAACTTGACGCCGTTGTTGATCAGGTCACCGACCAGGCCGCGGTCGAGGTAGGTGGCCGTGCTGCGCAGCCGCTTGTCGTCGGTGGTGATGGCGATGATCTCGGTGCCGCCGGCGCTGCCTTCCTGCAGCGTGACCGACTTGATGCGCTTGCTGCGCACCTCCTCGAGGAAATCGGAGTAGCCAATCTGACCGCCGGCCACGACGCCGCGGTCGAATTGCTTGAATACGGTGAACAGCACGAGCGCGATCACCAGCCAGACAGCGACCTTCGAAAACAATTGGTTGTTCAACGCGGTTCCTTGTGCCGTTGCTCGAGCGCGCGCCGCCCAGGGCGCAACAATCGATGTGGGGTCGATTTTAGTCCTGTCAAGGCATCCGGTGTAAGGGAGAAATCGACACCGGCCCTTGGCATCATGAGGTCTTCTTCAGACCGATTCCGACCAAGAAGGTTTCCGACGAGCGGTCGCGCGAGGCTTTGGGCTTGATCGGCCGGACCACTCGGAAGGTCTTCTTGAACAGCTCGACCAGCTGGCTGTAGCCGCTGCCGTGGAACAGTTTGACCACCAGCGCGCCGTCGGGACGCAAGCGGTGCAGCGAAAAGTCGAGCGCCAACTCGACCAGGTGGGCGACGCGCGCGGCGTCCGAACTGGCGATGCCCGACAGGTTGGGCGCCATGTCGGACAGCACCACGTCGACGGGGCGGCCCCCCAAGGCCGCGTCCAGTTCGCGCAGCACCGCCGCTTCATTGAAGTCGCCGTGAATGAATTGCACCCCCTCGATCGGCTCGAAGTCGAGCAGGTCCAGGGCGATGATGGTGCCGTTGAGCGCACCCACCGCCGCCCCGCCCGTACCGGCCTCCTTGGGCGCAAAGCGCCGCCGCAGGTACTGGCTCCAGGCCCCGGGCACCGCGCCAAGGTCGACTACCACCTGGCCCGGTTTGATCAGGCCGAGCGTCTCGTCGATCTCCTTCAACTTGTAGGCGGCGCGAGCGCGGTAGCCCTCCTTCTGGGCCATCTTCACGTAGGGGTCGTTGATGTGGTCGGCGAGCCACGCCTTGTTGACCTTCTTGCTCTTGGTCTTGATCTTCATTGCGCGTCGATAATAGGAATATGCCTGCGATCCAACTCACCCCGGCCCAGCGCAAAGAGCACCGCGCTGCGGCGCACCACCTCGACCCGGTCGTCGCGATCGGCAACGACGGCCTGACCGCCGCCGTCCGCAAGGAGGCCGATTTGGCGCTGAAAGCCCATGGCCTGATCAAGGTGCGTGTCTTCAGCGATGACCGCGAGGCCCGCGAGGCGATGTTTCATCAACTCGCCGACGCCCTGGCAGCCGCGCCGATCCAGCACATCGGCAAGCTGCTGGTGCTGTGGCGGCCGATGCCACCGAAGGAAGAGGCCGGGCGCGACGATCGCATGCCCGGGCCGCGTGTGGTCAAGATTCTCAAGTTCAGCAAGAGCGGCAACCATCGGCCGCAGATCAAGAAGGTCACCGTGCGCGGCAACGAGCGCATCAGCGCCGGCGGGCAGGTCAAGCGGGCCCGCAAGCGTGCGATCAGCCTGAAGAAGACCGCTGCCTGAATGCTTGCCGAGGTCAGACGTAGCGCACGTCCATGATTTCGTAGCTCTTCACGCCGCCCGGCGCCTGCACGTCGGCAACATCGCCGACCTCCTTGCCAATCAGCGCGCGAGCGATCGGGGAACTGATCGAGATCAAGCCGAGCTTCAGGTCGGCCTCGTCGTCGCCGACGATCTGGTAGGTCACGCTGGCGCCGCTGTTCTCCTCTTCGAGGTCGACCGTGGCACCGAACACGACGCGGCCACCGGCATCGAGCGTGGCCGGGTCGATCACCTGCGCCGCCGCCAACTTGCTCTCGAGCTCGAGGATGCGGCCTTCGATGAAGCCCTGTTTGTCCTTGGCGGCTTCGTACTCGGCGTTCTCTGACAAATCACCCTGCGCGCGCGCCTCGGCGATGGCCTGGATCACTGCGTGGCGCTCGACGCCCTTGAGTCGCTGCAACTCGGCCTTGAGCTTCTGCAGGCCGCGAACGGTGAGGGGGACAGTGGCCATGGCGGTTGAGGCGTGCAAATCACGGGTCTGAAACGAAGCCGCCGCCTGGGTCTCCTTGCGGGACGCCCGGCGGCGGGGGAACGGCGTGATTCTAGTGCAGCTGAGCGTGCAGCTCCTGCAACGACCGCACACCGAAGTCGTCCTGGTGCTTGAGCGCCTCGGTGGCGGCTTCGCAGCCCGCCATCGTGGTGTAGTACGTAACGCGGTGGGCCAGTGCGGCGGTGCGGATGTAGCGCGAGTCGGCGATCGCCGTGCGGGTTTCGTCGACCGTCGTGAACACCAGCTGGATCTCGCCGGCCTTGATCAGGTCGGCGATGTGAGGGCGACCGTCCTTGACCTTATTGACCACCTTCACAGGTACGCCGGCGGCGGCGATCGCGGCCGCGGTGCCCTTGGTGGCCACCACCGCATAGCCAAGGTCGTGCAGGTCGGAGGCGACCTTGACTGCGCGATCCTTCTCGCTGTTCTTGACCGTGATGACGACCGTGCCTGTTGCCGGCAGTCGTGACCCGGCACCCAACTGGCTCTTCAGCATCGCCTCGCCGAAAGTCTCGCCGGCGCCCATCACCTCACCCGTCGAGCGCATCTCGGGGCCAAGGATCGGATCGACACCCGGGAACTTGTTGAACGGGAATACCGCCTCCTTGATGCTGAAGTATGGCGGCACGACTTCACCCAGCCGGCGGCCATGGCGACCGCGCTGGTCGTTCAATCGCTGACCGGCCATGCAACGCGCGGCAATCTTGGCCAGCGGCTGCCCGGTGGCCTTGCTGACGAAGGGCACGGTGCGCGATGCGCGCGGGTTGACTTCGAGCACATACACCACGGCCTCGTCGCCTTCGCCCTGGATCGCGAATTGAACGTTCATCAACCCGACCACCCTGAGCGCCCTGGCCATCAACGTGGTCTGGCGGCGCAACTCGTCCTGCAGCGCGGCCGGCAACGAGTAGGGCGGCAGCGAGCAGGCCGAATCGCCTGAATGCACGCCGGCTTGCTCGACGTGCTCCATGATGCCGCCGATCATCACGTCGACACCGTCGCTGATGCAATCGACATCGACCTCGATCGCATCGTCGAGGAAGCGATCCAGCAGCACCGGCGACTTCTCCGACACGCGAACAGCCTCGCGCATGTAGCGCTCGAGATCCTTGTCCCCGTGCACGATCTCCATCGCCCGGCCCCCGAGCACGTAGCTCGGGCGCACCACCAGCGGGTAGCCGATCTCCTGCGCCAGCACCAAGGCTGCTTCTTCGGTGCGCGCGGTGCGGTTGGGCGGCTGGCGCAAGCCCAGTTGCTGCAGCAGTTTCTGGAAGCGCTCGCGGTCTTCGGCGATGTCGATCGAGTCGGGGCTGGTGCCGATGATCGGCACGCCGGCGCGCTCGAGGTCGAGTGCCAGCTTCAGCGGCGTCTGACCGCCGTACTGGACGATCACGCCGGCCGGCCGCTCCTTGTCGACGATCTCGAGCACGTCTTCCAGCGTCACCGGCTCGAAGTACAGGCGATCGCTGGTGTCGTAGTCGGTCGAGACGGTCTCTGGATTGCAGTTGACCATGATGGTCTCGTAGCCGTCCTCGCGCATCGCCAATGCCGCATGCACGCAACAGTAGTCGAATTCGATGCCCTGGCCGATCCGGTTCGGGCCACCGCCGAGCACCATGATCTTCTTCTTCGTGGTGGGTTCGGCCTCGCATTCCTGCTCGTAGGTCGAGTAGAGGTAGGCCGTCTGCGTCGCGAACTCTGCGGCGCAAGTGTCGACGCGCTTGTAGACGGGGCGCACCCCAAGCGCATGGCGCCTCTCGCGCACCGCATGCTGATGGGTGCCGAGCAGCTTGCCGATGCGCCGGTCGGAGAATCCCTTGCGCTTGAGATAGCGCAACTCATCGGCCCCCAAGGTGGCGATTGCGCGCCCGGCCAAAGCCTGCTCCGTATGCACCAGTTGCTCGATCTGCGCGAGGAACCAGGGATCGATCGCCGTCTCCTCGAAGACTTCGGCCCGTGACATGCCGATGCGAAAGGCGTCGGCCACATACAGAATGCGTTCCGGGCCGGCCTCCCCGATCTCCTGCACGATCTCGTCGCGGTCGTTGCTGCGTTCGGTCAGCCCGTCGATACCGGTCTCCAAGCCGCGCAGCGCCTTCTGGAAGCTCTCCTGGAAGGTGCGTCCGATCGCCATCACCTCGCCCACCGATTTCATCTGTGTCGTCAAGCGCGCATCGGCCGCAGGGAACTTCTCGAACGCGAAGCGCGGGATCTTGGTCACCACGTAATCGATGCTCGGCTCGAAGCTGGCCGGCGTGGCGCCGCCGGTGATGTCGTTGCGCAACTCGTCGAGCGTGTAGCCCACCGCCAGCTTGGCGGCGACCTTGGCGATCGGGAATCCGGTGGCCTTGGACGCCAGCGCCGACGAACGCGAAACGCGCGGGTTCATCTCGATCACGACCATGCGGCCGTCGACCGGATTGATCGAGAACTGCACGTTCGAGCCACCGGTGTCGACGCCGATCTCGCGCAGGATCGCGATGCTTGCATTGCGCAGCAGTTGGTACTCCTTGTCCGACAAGGTCTGCGCCGGTGCCACGGTGATCGAGTCACCGGTGTGGATGCCCATCGGGTCGAGGTTCTCGATCGAGCAGACGATGATGCAGTTGTCCGCACGGTCGCGGACGACTTCCATCTCGTACTCCTTCCAGCCGATCAGGCTTTCCTCGATCAGCAGTTCCTTGGTCGGCGAGAGGTCCAGCCCGCGCTTGCAGATCTCCTCGAACTCCTCGGGGTGGTAGGCGATGCCGCCACCGGTGCCGCCCAGCGTGAAGCTGGGCCGGATGACCATCGGGAACCCCGTGCCTCCGATCTCGGCGGCAATGCGCTTTTGCACCGCCAGTGCCTCGTCCATCGAGTGCGCGATCCCGCTCTTGGCCGAGGCCAGGCCGATCGACGTCATCGCGTCCTTGAACTTCAGGCGGTCCTCGGCCTTCTCGATCGCGTGCTCGTTGGCGCCGATCATCTCGACGCCATACTTCGCCAACACGCCGTGCTTGTGCAGGTCGAGCGCGCAGTTCAGTGCGGTCTGCCCACCCATCGTCGGCAGCACCGCGTCGGGCCGCTCCTTGGCAATGATCTTCTCGAGCACCGGCCAGGTGATCGGCTCGATATAGGTGACATCGGCCATCTCCGGGTCGGTCATGATCGTCGCCGGGTTGCTGTTGACCAGGATGACCTTGTAGCCCTCCTCGCGCAGCGCCTTGCAAGCCTGGGCGCCGGAATAGTCGAACTCGCAGGCCTGGCCGATGACGATCGGGCCGGCACCGATGATGAGGATGGATTGCAGGTCGCTGCGCTTAGCCATGCTGGTACTCGGCCATCGCCGCGGTGAATCGATCGAACAGGTAGGCGATGTCATGCGGGCCGGGCGAGGCCTCCGGGTGGCCCTGGAAACAGAACGCCGGCCTGTCGGTGCGGGCCAGGCCCTGCAGCGTGCCGTCGAACAGGCTCACGTGGGTCGGCCGCAGGTTGGCGGGCAAGGTCTTTTCGTCGACGGCGAAGCCATGGTTCTGGCTGGTGATGCTGACGCGGCCGCTGTCGAGATCCTTCACCGGGTGGTTGGCGCCGTGGTGGCCGAACTTCATCTTGAAGGTCTTGGCGCCCGAGGCGAGTGCCATGATCTGGTGGCCCAGGCAGATGCCGAAGGTCGGGATGCCGCTGTCAATCAGCGTGCGCGCAGCGGCGATGGCGTAGTCGCAAGGTTCAGGGTCGCCAGGGCCGTTGCTGAGGAACACGCCATCAGGACGCAGTGCCAGCACGTCGGCGGCCGGGGTTCGCGCCGGCACCACGGAGATGCGGCAGCTGCGGCTGGCCAGCATGCGCAGGATGTTGCGCTTGACGCCGAAGTCGTACGCGACAACGTGGAACCGCGGTTCGTGCAGCGCACCGTAGCCGGCGCCCAGCGACCACTCGGTCTGCGTCCACTCGTACCGCGCGGCGGCCGAAACGACCTTGGCCAGGTCCAGGCCGGCCATGCTCGGTGCGTCACGAGCCAGCGCCAGCGCCGCATCGATCTGCGCCGCGCCGATCTGCGTGCCCGCAGCGAAGGCCGCGATACAGCCGTTTTGCGCGCCCTGGCTGCGCAGCCGCCGCGTCAACATCCGCGTGTCGATGTCGGCGATCGCGACCGTGCCCTCGCGCACCAGGTACTCGGCCAGCGTCATCGTCTGGCGAAAGTTGGACGCCAGCAAAGGCAGGTCCTTGATCACCAGGCCTGCGGCGAACACCTTGGCCGCCTCGACATCTTCGCCGTTGACGCCGTAGTTGCCGATGTGCGGATACGTCAGCGTGACGATCTGCCGGCAATAACTGGGGTCGGTGAGGATCTCCTGGTAGCCGGTTAGCGCGGTGTTGAAGACGACTTCACCGACGGTGTGACCGGCAGCACCGATCGAGGTGCCGTGAAAGACCGTGCCGTCTGCAAGTGCAAGGACGGCGGGAGGCAGGACGGGCAGCAATACAGGCTCCGGGGCGGGCGCCCAGCGCGGCTCCTGAGCACGCCCGAGACCAGGGTCTCACGGCGCGCTTGAGTGTCCGTCGTCAGGTGTCAGGAAGGCTGGGGCGATGGGGGCAGACAAACCGGGAAATTATACGGCGCAGCGGCTTTTACGCAGGGCCTACCGCCTCACGACAGCAGTGCGGCGATGCCGGCCCGCGCGATCTGCGCGTCCTCGCTCGACTTCACCCCGCTGACGCCGACCGCACCGGCGCAATGCCCGTCGACCATCACCGGCACGCCGCCTTCGAGCATGCCTTCGAGCCCGGGTGCGCTGAGGAACGCCGCACGCGGACCGTTGATCATCTCCTCGTAGACCCGGCTCTCGCGCCGGCCGAGTGCTGCGGTGCGCGCCTTGGCCGGCGCAATCTGCGCCGAGATCGGCGCTGCGCCATCGAGCCGCTGCAGCCAAAGCAGGTGGCCGCCATCGTCGACGATGGCAATCGCCACCGCCCACTCGTTGCGGCAAGCTTCGGCTTCGGCCGCGGCGGCAATATGTCGCGCGTCCTCCAGAGAGAGAAAAGGCTTGCTGTTCATGATCGTACGGTTGTGGAAAAGGTTAATCCTGAGAGCTTTGCTGGGGAACTAGAATCCGCGGCGCGGGTCACAGCCCGCGTGACTCACATCATTGGAGGTCCGTGACGATGAACGAACGCCTGCAACCCGCCTATGTCGGTCAAGCCGGATCCGGCGCGCTCTCCGGGGAGCGTAACCGTGTCCTGCGCAATACCTACTGGCTGCTGGCATTGTCGCTGGTGCCGACGGTGCTCGGCGCCTGGGTCGGTGTCAGCACCGGCGTGATGGCCAAGCTCGGGATGGGCATCAGCACGATCGTGTTCCTGGCCGGTGCGTTCGGCTTCATGTTCGCGATCGAGAAGTTCAAGAATTCGAGCACCGGCGTGATGCTGCTGCTCGGCTTCACGTTCTTCATGGGCCTGATGCTATCGCGCCTGCTGGCTGCCGTGCTCGGATTCAGCAACGGCGCCTCGCTGATCATGTACGCCTTCAGTGGCACGGCCGCGGTGTTCTTTGCCATGGCCAGCCTGTCCAGCGTGATCAAGCGCGACCTGTCGAACATGGGCAAATTCCTGTTCGTCGGCGCGATCCTGCTGCTCGTCGCGGGGCTGATCAATCTGTTCGTGCAGTCGGGCGCCCTGATGATCACGCTGTCGGTGATCGCGATCGGCCTGTTCTCGGCGTTCATGCTGTATGACCTGAAGCGGGTGATCGACGGTGGCGAGACCAACTACGTCAGCGCGACCTTGGCGATCTACCTGGACATCTACAACGTCTTCCAGAGCCTGTTGGCGTTGCTCGGCATCTTCGGCGGGGAAAGAGACTAACGCTCCGCGAGTCGAACAGCGGGCCCCTTGCGGGGCCCTTTTCTTTTGGCGCTACGCGCGGTCGAATACCGCGATGCTCTCGACGTGCGCGGTGTGCGGGAACATGTTCACCGCGCCCGCTGCGCTGCAGCGGTAGCCGGCCCGGTGGACGAGCAGGCCGGCATCGCGGGCCAGCGTGGCCGGATTGCAGCTGACATAGACGATGCGCTGCGGCGCTGTCCAAGCCGGGGCCAGCGCGGGATCGGCGTGCAGTTCGGCCAGCGCCTTGGCCAGTGCGAACGCACCTTCGCGCGGCGGATCGATCAGCCATTTGTCGGCGACGCCGTCGGCAGCCAACTGCGCCGCGGTCAGCTCGAACAAGTTGCGAGATTCGAAGCGGACCTTGCCGGCCAGGCCATTGCGTTCGGCGTTGGCCGCCGCGCGCTGCACCAGCACGTCGCTGCCTTCGATGCCCAGCACCTCGCGCGCCCGTCGAGCCAGCGGCAGCGTGAAGTTGCCGAGGCCGCAAAACCAGTCGATCACGCGCTCCCCCGCGCCGACGTCGAGCAGGCGCAGCGCGCGGCCGACCAGCACCGCATTGACATGCGGGTTGACCTGCGTGAAATCGGTCGGCTTGAACGGCAGCGTGACGCCGAACTCGGGCAGCGTGTAGGCCAGTTCGTCGCCGGCCGCCTCGTCGAGTCGGTGCACGGTTTCCGGGCCCTGGGGTTGCAGCCACCACTGCACGCCATGTTCGGCAGCGAAGGCACGCAGCCGCTGCTGGTCGGCGGCCGAGAGCGGTTCGAGGTGTCGCAGCACCAGCGCCAGTACGCTGTCGCCTGCGGCAAGCTCGATCTGCGGCAAGCGCTCGCGCGCCTGCATCGTCATCATCAGCGCGCGCAGCGGCATCAGCAACGCGCTGACCCGCGCCGGCAACACCGCACAGCTCTGCATGTCGGCGATGAAGCTCGACTTGCGCTCGTGAAAGCCGACCAGCACCGTGCCCTTCTTGGCGACATAGCGAACCGACAGGCGAGCGCGGTACCGATATCCCCAGGCCGGTCCTTCGATCGGCCGCAACACCTGCTCGGGCCGCACCTTGCCGAGATGCCAGAGGCTGTCCTCGAGGGCGCGCTGCTTGACCGCCACCTGCGCGGCCGGGTGCAGGTGCTGCATCTTGCAGCCGCCGCACGCGCCGGCATGCAGCCCGAAATGCGGGCAGACGGGCCGCACCCGCAGCGCGCTCTCGCGGGCCAGCACGGTGAGCGTGGCCTGCTCCCATTGGCTCTTGCGACGGTGAACATGCACCTGCACCGTCTCGCCGGGCAGCGCGCCCTCGATGAACACCACCTTGCCTTGAGCATCGTGTGCCACGCCCTGGGCCTCGAGGTCGAGCGACTCGACCTCCAGCCACTCGTTGTCTGCTGTCATGGGCCCGGATTATCCGGGCGCACAGATTCAGAAGATCGAGTCGCGATCGATGCCGTGACGCGCCATGTGGCGCTTCAGCTTGGCCAGCGCCTCCTGCTGGATCTGGCGAATGCGCTCGCGTGTCAGGCCCATGCGCTCGGCCAGTGCCTCGAGCGTTTCGGGCTCGTGGTCGTGCAGGCCAAAGCGCCCGGTCAGCACCTCCCGCTCGCGGTGGTTGAGCGCGGACAACTCGCTCTCGAGCAGCGACTCGACCTCGTGGTGCAGTGTCTGGCCCATCGGATCGACGGCATCGTCGTCCGCCACGCCGTCGAGCAGCGACTCGCCCGCCGGTTCACCTTCGCGCGACGCGTCGCGCGGCGCATCCAACGACGACGGCGCCTCGGCAAAGCGCAACAACTCCGCCACTTCCTGTGCGGGGCGGCCGAGCGCCGTGGCGATCTGCTCGACACTCACCGGCCGGTCATCGGGAATGGCCGCTTGGCTGCGCTCGCGTTCCAGCGCGCGCCGAATCCGCAGCACCGCGTTGAGTTCGCGCACCACGTGCACCGGCAGCCTCACCAACCGTGCCTGGTGCATGATCGCCCGCTCGATGCTTTGGCGAATCCACCAGGACGCGTAGGTCGAGAATCGGAATCCGCGCTCCGGCTCGAACTTCGCGGTCGCGTGCATCAGGCCGAGGTTCCCCTCCTCGATCAGGTCGGTCAGCGGCATGCCGCGGCCGAGGTAGTTCTTCGCGATGCTGACCACCAGCCGCAAGTTGCGCTCGATCATCGCCTGCCGCGCCGTGAAGTCTCCAGCACGCGCGCGCCTTGCCGTCTCGTATTCCTGTTCGGGCGTGAAGAGTGGTGCGCGCCTGATTTCACGCAGGTAGGTCTGCAACGTGTTGGTGGCGTCGGCGTCGCCCGCAGCAATGTCGAGCGCGGCCACAGCGACTTCATCGAGGCCTTGGGCGGTCGCCATGCCGGCAGAGCCGTCGGGTAGCCCGGCTTCATGGGGTGGCAGGCTGGTCACGCGCTGACCCGCTCCATGGCTAGCGCGGCGGCAGCAGTCGCGCTGGATCGATCGGCTTGCCGAGCTTGCGCAATTCGAAGTGCAGTTGCACCCGTTCGGCGTCACTCGACCCCATCTCTGCGATCTTCTGGCCCCTCCGCACGGCCTGATCCTCTTTCACCAGCAGGGTCTGGTTGTGCGCGTAGGCCGTGAGGTAAGTGTTGTTGTGCTTGACGATCACCAGGTTGCCATAGCCCCGCAGGCCCGATCCGGCGTAGACCACACGGCCATCGGCAGCGGCGAGCACCGGATCGCCCGCCTTGCCGGCAAAAACCAGACCCTTGCTGCGCGTTTCGTCGAACGGGGTCGTCACGCCCGTGGCGGTAGGCCACGCCCAGGCGACCTCATCGTCCGCGTTGCGCGCGCCGGTCGGGCCAGCAACGGGTGGCGGCGGCGCGCCCGACGCGCCGGTCGCAACCGCGGCAGGCGCCGCAGTCACCGCTGACGCTGCAGGCGGCTCGGCGGCCGATGCCGCGCCGGCCGCCGGCGCCGGCTTGCCGCTGTCGATAGGCCTCGTTTCGACCTTCGTGGGCGGCACCGCGCGCGCGGTCGTCGTCGCGGCATCGACGCTGGGCGCGACGACACGCAGCACCTGGCCCACCTCGAGCAGATTCGGGTTGTCGATGTTGTTCCAGCGTGCGATGTCACGCCAGTTCTGTCCGGTTTCGAGCCCGATGCGAACCATCGTGTCGCCCGGCTTCACCGCGTAGTAGCCTGGCTTGCCGGCATTTTCAGCGCCGGGCGGCGGCTTGGTCGCGTCAGGCACGGGTAGGGCACTGGCCGGTGCACTGCGAGCACCGCGATCCTCCACCGGTGCCCGGTACCGCGGCGATGCGCAACCGGCGAGCGCCGCCATGACCACCGTGGCGGTCACGACACGGGCAAACGCGGGGCACATCGGCAACTCGATCATCATGCGGTGCCCGATCTTAACGGCACAAAGTGCACCGATTCGTGATCACGGCGGATCAAGCCATCGCTCGTACGGTCGACCGTGATCAGCACCTGCCCTGTCCTGCGGGTCGGCTCGCGTCGGCGCCAGCAAGCGGCCGCCGATAGCCAGCTGGTCGAGCCACGGCTGCGGCACGTCGTCACCGCCGGCCGCGCAGACGATGGCGTCGTAAGGCGCATTCGGCGCGTGGCCGAGGCGGCCGTCGCCGTAAACCAGCCTCAAGTTGCTTCGGCGCAGCAGCGCCAGGTTGTCACGCGCCTTCTCGTGCAGCGGGCGCAGGCGTTCGACCGAAATCACCTGCTGCGCCAGCAGCGACAACAACGCCGCCTGGTAACCGCAACCCGACCCGATCTCGAGCACGCGGCCGAGCGACCCCGTGCGCGCTGCGTCGCGACCGTCGAACAACAGCGCGAGCATGCGTGCCACGACCGAGGGCTTGGAGATCGTCTGGCCCAGCCCGATCGGCAATGCCGTATCCTCGTAGGCCTGGGCCGCGAGCGCCGTATCGACGAACAGGTGCCGCGGCACGCTGGCCATTGCCGCCAGCACGGGTTCGCAGCGCACCCCTTGCGCGCGCAGGCGTTCGATCATCCGTGAGCGCACCGACTGCGAATCGAGCCCCAGGCCGAACGGCATGCTCTCGCGTGCCGCATGCTCGGCGGCTTCACGCAGCGGCCGTTGCGGCTGCTGCAGCCGCCGTGCTGTGCGTGCGTCCGCCGTCCCCGGCACAGCCGCTCGCGCCGCGCGGTCGAGCACCACCGGAAAGCGGCGGCCTCGCGCGCTCACCGGGCTCCCGCGTCGGTCAGCGTGGACTGCCACGCGCCGAGCGCCGCGTGGTCGGTCAGATCGACCTGCAGCGGCGTGATCGACACAAAGCCGCTGGCGGTCGCATGGAAATCCGTGCCCTCGCCGGCTTCGCGCGCATCGCCAGCCGGGCCGATCCAATAGATGGTCTCGCCACGCGGGCTCTGCTGTCGGATCACCGGCTCGCTGGCGTGGCGGCGTCCCAGCCGCGTGATGCGTCGGGGCAGCGCCGCCGCATCGGCGCGGTTGGGAATGTTGACATTCAACAGCCATGGCCGCTGCGTCGGCGGCCGAGCCAGGACCTGCGCAACGACCGCTCGCGCCACTAGCGCGGCGGCATCCAGGTGGGCCCAGCCCTTCTCGACCTGCGAGAAGGCGATCGACGGGATGCCGAACAGGAACCCCTCCATCGCCGCCGCCACGGTGCCGGAATACAGCGTGTCGTCACCCATGTTGGCGCCGTTGTTGATGCCCGAAAGCACGAGATCGGGCCGCTCCGGCAACAGGCCCGTCAGCGCGACGTGCACGCTGTCCGACGGCGTGCCGTTGATGTAGCGAAATCCGTTCGCCGCACGCTGCACGGACAGCGGCCGATTGAGCGTCAGCGCGTTGGACGTGCCGCTGGCGTTCTGCTCCGGCGCGATCACCTCGATCTCGCCGAGCCCTTGCATTGCCTGCACCAGTGCCGCCAGGCCCGGAGCGAGGTAACCGTCATCATTGGCAATGAGAATGCGCATGGCGTGATTGTAGGCAGCCGAGGGTGCCGCCGCGCCAAGTCTTCGGTCCGCACGGTCGCTGCCTATCATGCGTGCCTCGATCAACATGGAGCACGCCCATGCGCGCCTGGATTTGCGACAACCCGATCGGCGTCGACGCCCTGCGTTGGACCGACATGCCGACACCCGCCCCCGGCCCCGGCCAAGTGCGCATCGCGGTGCACGCGGCGAGCCTGAACTTTCCCGATCTGCTGACGGTGCAGAACAAGTACCAGATCAAGCCTCCGCTGCCCTTCGTGCCCGGCAGCGAGTTCGCCGGTACCGTGGATGCGGTCGGTGATGGCGTGCAGCACCTCAAACCAGGCGATCGCGTGGCCACCATCGGCGTGACCGGGGGCTTTGCGACGCACGCCTGCGTCGACGCCGCCAACGTCATGCCACTGCCGGCCGCCGTCGACCTCGAAGACGCGGCCGCATTCGCCTTCACCTATGGAACGTCGCACCACGCGCTGATCGACCGTGCCGCCGTGTGCGAAGGCGAGACCGTGCTCGTGCTTGGCGCGGCCGGTGGCGTCGGCAGCGCAGCAGTGCAGATCGCCAAGGCGGCAGGCGCGCGCGTCATAGCCGCCGCGTCGAGCGACGAAAAGTGCAACTTCTGCCGCGCGCTCGGAGCCGATGCCGTCATCAACTACAGCCGCGACGGCCTGCGCGACGCCGTCAAGGCCGCCACCGATGGCCGGGGTCCCGATATCGTTTACGACCCGGTCGGCGGCGATCTGGCGGAGCCGGCGTTCCGCTCGCTCGCGTGGCGCGGCCGCTACCTCGTCGTTGGCTTTGCCGGCGGGCCGATCCCGGCGTTGCCGTGGAACCTGCCTTTGCTCAAGGGGGCCTCGGTGGTCGGCGTCTTCTGGGGCGAATTCGTGCGCCGCGAGCCGGCAGCCTTCCGGCGCGCGCTGGGCGAGTTGTTCGACTGGTATGCGCAGGGTCGCGTCAAGCCCGCCATCGACAGCCGCTTGCCGATGAGCGCGCTGCCAGACGCCTATGCCCGCATGGCCACGCGCCAGGTGCGCGGCAAGCTGCTGTTGGTCAATGCGGATTGATGGCCGCGCGGCAACCACCCTCGTCGGCGGCAGTGTGATGCGCTAGGATGCCCTGCAAAACCCCGGCGACGCGTGCCGTCGCGGGAGCACGGGGAGGTTTGCATGGTGGTCAAGGTCCTGATCCTCGAAGACAACCCGGTGGCACGCAGCTTCCTGTGCCGCGTGGTGCGCGAAAGCTTCAGCGACACGATCAGCATCACCGAAACCGGTGACCTCGAAGGCGCGCGCCGGCAGATCGGGTTGGCCGGCGGCGCCAGCGGCATGCACGGCGTCGATCCGTACAAGCTGATTCTGGTGGATCTCGAGCTGCCCGACGGCAATGGCATGGACCTGCTGGGCGAGCTGGCGCATTACCCCGCCACCAAGATCGTCACCACCTTGTACTCCGACGATGACCACCTGTTCCCGGCGTTGCAGCGCGGCGCCGACGGCTACTTGCTCAAGGAAGACCGCTTCGAGGTACTGGTCGAGGAACTGCAGAAGATCGTGCGCGGGCAGCCGCCGCTGTCACCGGCCATCGCACGCCGCCTGCTGACGCACTTCCGGCACGGCAACAACGGCGACGCGGGCGCACCCGGCGCGGCCTTCACGTCGCCGGGCGCCTTCACCACCAGCAAGCCCGTACCGCTGGTGGACAAGCCGCTGGATCATGAAAGACTGACGCCGCGCGAAAGCGAGGTGCTCACGTACCTCAGCAAAGGCTTCACGATCAAGGAGATCGCCAGCCTGATGGGCATCAAGTGGTTCACCGTCAACGACCACATCAAGTCGATCTACAAGAAGCTCAACGTCTCCAGCCGCGCCGAGGCGGCGGTGCTGGCCAGCAAGCAGGGCCTGGTTTGATCGCAGGCACTCCGCGCCTTCGCGGCGCCCGCGCGAGATGACCGCCCTCCCGCCCAACGCCGACTTCCAGGCCACACCCAGCGATCGCGCCGCGCCGATCTCCACGTTCGGCGAACCCGCCTGGGAGCGCGGCGTCAGCCACGGCGTGCGCACGGCACGATGGATCGGCTGGCGCTTGCGCGCGCTGGTCGCCGCAGTGCTGTTTGGTTGCTTGATGCTGTTGCTGCTGATCCGTGCGATGGGCGCCGTGCCCGCATTGGAGAACGCCCTGCGTGGCAGCGACAGCGGCGTCCTGATGCTGGCGACGCCGTCGGGCCTGCCGCGCGCCATCCGCGGCCTGGTCGATGCCAACGGCGATGCCGTCGCGATGGACACACTCGCGCTGCATCGGTCGCCGCGCTGGCTGGTCGATGACCGCCAGCGCGTGCAGCACGCGCAGCAGCACGACGCGCTCGGCGAGGCGCTGGTTGCGGGCGCCGTCCAGTTCATGCGTGATGACGGCCAGCGCATCGCGGCCCACGCCGGGCCGCGCGGCAGTACCGGCCTCGGCGCGCTGTTCTGGCTCGCCAGTGCATTCGCGCTGCTGCTGTACCTGGTGACGATGGTCGTGGTCCTGGCGCAGCCCGACCGGCGCAATGTGCTGTATGCCGTGATTTCGCTCGCCCAGGTCGGCAACCTGTTGTTCCTCGCGGTCGAGTCGATGCCCGGCCTGGGCTGGCCGGTGGGTTTCATGCGCTGGGACCATGGCCTGCGCAGCGGTCTTGACCTCGCTGCCGCGGCCGCGCTGGTGCATGTCACCGGGATCCACCCACGGCCACTGCAGGGAGGGTGGATTCGCGCCCTGGGGGCGTGGCTGGTCGCCGTTGCGCTGACGCTGGCCGTGGTCGGCGACTGGCTGCCCAGCGGCTGGTGGTGGGTGCAGGGGGCCATTGTCGTCGCCGGCGCCGTATCGATCGCTCAACTCAGACGCATGCAACGTGTGCTGCCGCATCCGCTGGCAGCGCTGCTTTGGCGCCTGTGTCTCGTGGCCGTCGGCATGCAGGTGCTGTTGACGCTGGCGATCGCCACGCTGAATCCGCAGCTCGAGAGTCACAGCCAGGCCACCGCGGCCGGCGCAGCCGTCTCGGTGGTGTTTGCCGCGTCGATGCTGCTGATGCTGCCGTTCCTGGTCCGCACACAGCAGTTGATGCGCGAATTCTCGTTGCTGGCCGGCGTCAGCACGGTGGCGACGTCGCTGGACCTGTTGTTCGTGGCCGTGTTCTCGCTCAGCAACGTCGCCTCGCTCACGCTGGCGCTGTTCATTGGGCTGGCGGCATACGCTGGTTTGCGACAGTGGCTGCTCAGCCAGGTGATGTCGCGCGAGCGACTCACCACGGAGCGCATGTTCGCGCACCTCTACCGCATGGCACGCGAGATCCAGGCCAAGCCGCAAAGTGCCTGCGAACAGCTGACGCAGCTATTGCGCGAAATGTTCGAACCGCTCGAGGTCAAGCAGCTACCCCACCTGAGCAGCCGCACACGCGTGGTCGGCGACGGCGCCAACCTCGTCGTGCCGGTGCCCCAACTGACCGGCGAAGCGACACCCAGCGTCATCGTGCTCGCCTTTGCACAACGCGGGCGGCGTATGTTCACCGAAGACGATGCCCGGCTGGCCGACCAGGTGATCGACCAGCTCACCCGCGCGGTCGCGTTCGACGCGGCAGTCGAACGCGGCCGCAGCGAGGAGCGTGTGCGCATCGCGCAAGACTTGCACGACGACATCGGTGCGCGCCTGCTGACGCTGATGTACCAGGCGCCGACGCGGGAAATGGAAGACTACCTGCGCCATACGCTGAAGGACCTGAAGACGCTGACCCGCGGCCTGGCTGCGCCCAACCACCTGCTGTCGCATGCGGTGGCCGAATGGAAAACCGACATCGCCCAGCGCCTGGCCATCGCAGACTGTGAGCTCGGCTGGTCGTTCACCTATGACCGCGACTGCGAGCTGAGTGTCGTGCAATGGTCGGCATTGACACGCGTGTTGCGCGAGCTGGTGAGCAATGCCATCGCCCATGCCAGGGCCACGCGCGTCGACGTCGATGCCAGCCTCGAGTGCGATGTGCTCAAGTTGCACGTGAAGGACAACGGTTGCGGCCGCAACCCGCAGGCCTGGTCGCACGGCCTCGGCCTGGGCGGCGTGCGCAAGCGCGTGAAACAGCTCGGTGGCGAAGTGCAGTGGCGCGAGAACGGCCATGCCGGTATCGCGTGCAGCGTCGTGATTCCGCACTTCGTCGGCGCTGGCTGACCCAGTGCCTGAGGCATGAACAAAGGGCCAGCCGGAGTCTGCGGCTGGCCCTGCGATCGCTTTGGTCGGGGCGACAGGATTTGAACCTGCGACCCCTTGTCCCCCAGACAAGTGCGCTACCAAGCTGCGCTACGCCCCGACCAGGGCATTCTACTGTCCAGGCGGCCCGCCCACTTCTTGCGTCGGGCGGCGTCGAGCCGGAATCGACGCGATTCGTTTCGGCGACTCCGCATAACGCAATCAACAGAACGCAGCCATCGAACTCGACCGCTGGTTCAGCGTAGCCGTAGACCATTGAATCACCATGAACTTGGGATTGGATCGTCTGGCGTCGGTCCCTATGCTGTGTATTGCCTCTCACATGAAGTTGCCGACCCCGGAAGAGCCTCATGCCTGTCTTGCGCATTCGCCACGCCTTTCTCGCACTTGTGCTGCCTGCGGCGTCGTGGTTCATCCCGCATGCCGTGTCGGCCCAGGCGCTCGCCGTCAAGACGGGCGGCTGGGAGATGACCTACAAGACGCAGTCCGACATGCCCGGCATGCCGCCCGAGGTTGAGAAGATGGCACCAGCCCAGCGCACGAAGACGGAAGCGGCGCTGCGCGAAGCGTGGAAGCCCCGCACCGCCACCGCGAAGACCTGCCTGACCAAGACCGATCTGGCTGAGATGGCCAAGGGGCAGGACGACAGCGGCGACTGCAAGTACTCCAATGTGAAGGTCACCGGCACGCGGTGGGAGGCCGACATGGCCTGCGGCAACGGGCGGACAGGGCGTACGGTACTCAATGCTTCGTCGAGCGACCGCGTCAGCGGCACCGTGATCATGCGCATACCGACCAGCAAGGGCGACGGCAAGTCGACGATGGAAATCAGCGGCCGCTGGGCCAGCGCCAGTTGCAAGGGCTACGAAGACTGATCACGCGCTGGCACGCCGCTGCAGCCACATGATGGTGTGATGGCCGCGCTGCCCGCGACGGTGGCCTCCCCTTGGCCACCCGCCGCTCCGACGGCACCGGCTCACGAACAGCTCGCCGCCCACGCCGCTCGCCTCGCGCCTCATCCTGCACCGCGCATTGCTCGGGGTGCACTCTACGCCTGGGTACTGGAGGACGTGGTGAAGCTATAGAAGCCCGTCCGATATGTCCATCCATCTGGGGCAGTCACCTGCGTCAACCTGAGCGAGGATGCGGCGCGCGAGGCGAGGACGGAATCCGATCGTTCCAGGTCCTGGCCGCACCGACGCTGTCGCGGGGACCCGCAGCCTTCGGTCGTTCAGAGCGTCAGCAGGCCGCGGATCGCCAGCAACTCACCGCGGATCTGCCCTGATGAGAGTTCGACGATCTCAGGCGGCCGCGCGCCCGTGTCGCCGGGGGCCGTCGCAACGGGCTTGATGTCGATGCCCTCGGTGGCGTCGACCACTACTGCACCGCTGTCGTCAGCGCCGACGCCTGCGAGCATCGCGCGCGGCACGCTGCTGCCGTCGGCCAGCCGATTGCGTGCGCCGCTGATCGTGAAGCCCTGCTCGTACAGCAGGTCGCGGATGCGCCGGATCAGCAGCACCTCATGGTGCTGGTAATAGCGGCGGTTGCCGCGCCGCTTGACCGGCTTGAGTTGCGTGAACTCCTGTTCCCAATAGCGCAACACGTACGGCTTCACGCCGCACAAATCGCTCACCTCACCGATCGTGAAGTAGCGTTTGGCAGGAATCGCCGGAAGCGCTTTCTCCATTGAAATCAAGGGGTTTCATTGGGAAAGCTCAGACTTTACTCGAACTCCTCTTCAGGCGCGATGTCACCTTGCACCAGGCCCTTCAATTTGTGACTCGCGTGGAATGTGACCACGTTGCGCGCCTTGATCGGGATCGACTCGCCGGTGCGCGGGTTGCGGCCGGGCCGTGGCGCCTTGCGCCGGATATTGAAGTTTCCGAAGCCGGAAAGCTTGACGTCACGGCCAGAAACCAGCGCGGCGTGCACGATCTCGAAGAAGGCCTCGACCATGTCCTTCGATTCGCGCTTGTTCAGGCCCAGTCGCTCGAACAGCAACTCGGCGAGTTCGGCCTTGGTCAGCGTCGGCGTCTCCAGCGACGGCAGGATCACACGGTCGGCGTCGTCGGGTGCACCGTCGGCGGCTACCGGAAGTTTGGTGCTCATCGTCGGTGCCTTCAGGCGCGCAGGCGAGCGCCGAGTTGCGATTGCAGGCGCGCCTTGGTCGCTGCCACCGCGACCTCGATGCGCTCGTCGGTCAGTGTCGCGTCGTCATCGCGCAGTTCGATGCGCACGGCCATGCTGCGTTCGTCGGTGCCGATGCCCGCCGTCGCCGCCTTCGGTTTGAACAGATCGAACAGTTGCACCGAGCGGGTGAGGCCCGTCGTATCGGCCATTGCCGCGGCAATCAGCGCGTCGTGGCTGACACGATCAGGCACGACCAGCGCGAGGTCGCGAATCACCGATTGCTGTTTGGGCAGCGGCGCTGCGTGCGGCACCGGACGCGCCAGACACGCGTCGAGATCCAGTTCGAACATCACCGGGGCCTGGCCCAGTTCGTAGGCCTGGCGCCAGCGTGGGTGCAATTCGCCACACCAACCGATGGCCTGCCCGTCGAGCTCGATGCGCGCGCTGCGCCCCGGATGCAGGGCCGGGTGCTCGGCGGCGACGAAGCGGGCCCGGCGCGGCGCCAGCAACGCCTCCACGTCCCCCTTGATGTCGAAGAGATCGACGCCGCGTTCCGCACTCGCCCACTGCACCGTGTCGGCCGGGCCGAAGGCCAGGCCGGCCACGCGCATCGGCTGGTCGATGCCGGCGACGCTGAGGGGTCCGTGCGCCGTGCCGGTGTCGCGCCGAAACACGCGGCCGATCTCGAACAACCGCACGCGCGTTGCACGCCGTGCCAGGTTGTAGCGCAGCACTGCCACGAGGCTGCCGATCAGGCTCGAGCGCATCACGGCCAGCGGTGCCGCGATCGGATTGAGGACCGCGATCGGGTCGGCGTTGCCTGCGAGCTCGTGCTCCCAGCGCGCTTCGACGAAGCTGTAGTTGATGGTCTCCTGGTAATCGAGCGCGGCCAACGCGTGGCGCACCGCGTGCGCGCTGCGGCGTGCCTCGGGGTCTATCCGCGCCGTCACCGGCGCCAATGGCGGTGTGGCCGGGAGGCTGGCGTAACCGAGCACGCGGATGACCTCCTCGATCAGGTCCTCCTCGATCGTCAGGTCGAAGCGCCATGACGGCGGCGTCACGGTGATCGTGCGGTCCCCTTCGCTGAACGGCAGGCCGAGCCGGCGCATCACCTCGGCGCACTGCGCCGTCGTCACCGGCATGCCGATGACCTTGGCTGCGCGCGCGACACGCAGCGTCACCGGCGCGCACGTCGGCATCGCGACTTGTTGATCGTCCATCGGCCCCGCCTCGCCGCCGCAGATGTCGATGATCAGCTGCGTGATGCGTTCGATGTGTTCGACGGTGCCGACCGGATCGACGCCCCGCTCGAAGCGGTGCCCGGCATCGGTGTTGAAGTTGTAGCGCCGCGAACGGCCCTGGATCGCCTCGGGCCACCAGAACGCGGCCTCGACATAGACATCGCGCGTGTCCTCGCCGACGGCGGTGGCGTCGCCACCCATGATGCCGGCCAGCGACTCGACCGCCTGCGCGTCGGCGATCACGCCCACCGTTTCGTCGATCTCGACGGTGTTGCCGTTGAGCAGCTTCAGCCGTTCCCCCTTGCGACCCCAACGCACGACCAGACGATCGTGGATCTTGGCGAGGTCGAAGATGTGCGACGGACGCCCGAACTCGAACATCACGTAGTTCGAGATGTCGACCAGTGGCGCCACCGACCGCTGGCCGCATCGCGCCAGGCGCTCGACCATCCAGGAAGGCGTCGCGGCCCGCGGGTTGACACCCCGCACGACGCGGCCCGAGAAGCGACCGCACAGGTCGCTCGCCTCGATGAGAACCGGCAGCCTGGCGTCGTTCGAAACGCGCGCTGGCGGGAACGCCGGCACCTTCAGCGGCGACCCGGTCAGCGCAGACACTTCGCGCGCGATACCGTGGATCGACAAGCAATGCGCGAGGTTGGGCGTCAGCTTGAGCGTGAACAGGTGGTCGTCCAGATTCAACACGGTGCGGACGTCGGCACCCAGCGGTGCGTCTGCAGCCAACTCCAGCAAGCCACCGTGGTCATCCGACAACTTGAGTTCGCGCGCCGAGCAAAGCATGCCCAGGCTTTCGACGCCGCGCAGCTTGCCGACACCGATCCTGAACGGCTTGCCGTCTTCGCCGGGCGGCAACTCGGCCCCCACGATCGCCAGTGGCACACGGATGCCCACGCGCGCATTGGCCGCGCCGCAAACGATCTGCAGCGGACCGCCCTTCGAGTGCTGGCCGGCGTCGACGCGGCACACCCGCAGCTTCTCGGCGTTCGGGTGCGGCACGGCCTCGAGGATCTCGGCGACGACGATGCCCGAAAACGGCGGCGCCACCGCGCGCAGATTCTCGACCTCCATGCCTGACATCGTCAGCAGCTCGGCCAGTCGTTCGGTGGACAGCGGCGGGTTGCAAAACTCGCGCAGCCAGCTTTCCGGGAATTGCATCGTGTTCTCGTCGTGACTACTTGATTGGACGGCCTACTTGAACTGGGACAGGAAGCGCAGGTCGCCATCGAAGAACAGCCGCAAGTCATTGACGCCATAGCGAAGCATCGTCAAGCGGTCGGGCCCCATGCCGAAGGCAAAGCCGATGTGGCGCTCCGGATCGAGGCCGAAGTTGCGCACCACATTGGGGTGCACCTGCCCGGCGCCGGCCACCTCGAGCCACTTGCCCTTCAACGGACCGGACGCGAATGCGATGTCGATTTCGGCCGATGGTTCGGTGAACGGGAAGAAGCTGGGCCGGAACCGCAGGTCGAGGTCGTCGCTCTCGAAGAAGCGGCGGCAGAAGTCTGTGAACACCGATTTGAGGTCCTTGAAACTCACCTTCTCGCCGATCCACAGCCCCTCGCACTGGTGGAACATCGGCGAGTGCGTGGCGTCGCTGTCGACACGGTAGGTTCGGCCGGGTGCAATGACGCGGATCTCGGGCATCGGATCGACGCCCGCGTACCGGCTCGCGTGCGCTCGCGCGTAGCGCACCTGCATCGGGCTGGTGTGCGGACGCAGATTGAGCCAGCGCCCGTCTTCGTCCTTCACATCGACATAGAACGTGTCCTGCATCGACCGCGCCGGGTGGTTCTCGGGATTGTTGAGCGCGGTGAAGCTCATCCAGTCGGTCTCGATCTCGGGGCCATCGGCGACGTCGAAGCCCATCGACGCGAAGATCGCCTCGATGCGCTCCATCGTGCGGCTCACCGGGTGGAGTCCGCCGATGCCGCGGTGGCGTCCCGGCAAGGTGACGTCGAGCGCTTCGGCCTCCAACTGCGCCTCGAGTTCGGCGTCGGCCAGCGCTCGACGGCGCGCTTCGAGCGCCGTCTCGATGTGCTGCTTGGACGCGTTGATCTGCGCGCCGCGGGTCTTCTTCTCGTCGACCGGGAGCGCGCCCAGGGACTTCAGCAGTTCGGTCACACGACCGGCCCTGCCGAGAAACCGCGCCTTGGCGTTTTCCAGCTCGGCCGGTGTGAGAGCGGCGGCGAAAGCCTGTTCGGCCGACTGCACCAGTGATTCGAGGTCGCTCATCCGTGTTCGGGAAAAAAGAAGGCCGCCACCGCGGTGACGGCCTTCGATGCTTGAGACCATTTCGACGGACGCCGCTCGTGCGGCGCCATCAATCAAGCCAGCTGGGCCTTCACCTTGGCGACGATGCTGCCAAAGGCGGCCGGATCATTGACAGCCATGTCAGCCAGCACCTTCCGGTCGATGCCGATCTGGGCCTTCTTAAGGCCGGCCATGAACTTGCTGTAGCTCACACCGAGCTCACGACTCGCCGCGTTGATGCGGGCGATCCAAAGCTGGCGAAAGACACGCTTCTTGGTGCGGCGGTCGCGGTAGGCATACTGCCCCGCCTTCATCACCGCCTCTTTGGCGATGCGGAAGACGTTCTTGCGGCGGCCGCGGAAACCCTTGGCCAGGGCCAGCACCTTCTTGTGGCGGGCGCGGGCGGTGACACCACGTTTGACGCGAGGCATGTTCGTTCTCCTTCAGCAGTGGGTCAGAGGCCAGCGAAAGGCAACATCTGCGCGATGTGGCCCATATTGGTCTCGTGCACGGCCGTCGCACCACGCAGGTGGCGCTTGTTCTTCGTGGACTTCTTGGTGAGGATGTGGCGCTTGAAGGCCTGACCGCGCTTGACGGTGCCCCCCGGTCGGACGCGAAAACGCTTCTTCGCGCCGCTCTTGGTCTTCATCTTGGGCATTTCACTGCTCCTTCTTCGTGACCCCTGCAGGCGACCGCGGACAAGCGGTACTTGGTTGGCCTGCAACGGCTTCTGTTCGCGGCCGAGGTGACCAGACCTCGGCCGCGAATCTTCGGTTCTCTTACTTTCTCTTTGGCGCCAGCACCATGATCATCTGGCGCCCTTCCAGCTTGGGCATGTTTTCGACCACCGAGACATCGGCCAGTTCGTCGCGAATGCGCTCCAATAACCTCATGCCGATGTCCTGGTGCGTGATCTCGCGGCCGCGGAACCGCAATGTCACCTTGCCCTTGTCGCCGTCTTCGGCAATGAAGCGCCGCAGGTTGCGCATCTTGATCGCGTAATCGCCTTCGTCGGTGCCGGGGCGGAACTTCACTTCCTTGATCTCGATAACCTTCTGCTTGCTCTTGGCCTCGGCCGCCTTCTTCTGCTCCTGGTACTTGAACTTGCCGTAATCCATCAGCCTGCACACCGGGGGCACCGCGGTCGGTGCGATCTCAACCAGATCGACGTCGTATTCGGTCGACAGGCGCAGGGCCTCTTGAATGCTGACGACCCCCAGGGGTTCGTTTTCGGGGCCGTTCAGCCGCACTTCGAGCGCGGTGATTTCGCGATTGAGACGGTGTTTGCGCTCGGCGTTGGGCGTGCGGCGATCAAGGAACGTAGCGATGGTGGCAACCTCTTCGCGGGCGTGAAGGCAGCACGCCCGAAGAAAATGAAACGCGCGCCTGAAGCTGTCCGTCAGACCTTGAGGGTGATGTCGGCGGCGACCTTCCGGGCGAAGTCGTCGAGGGGCATCACACCGAGGTCCAGGTTGCCCCGGGCGCGCACTGCAACAGTCCCGCTTGCCTTCTCCTTGTCGCCAACGACCAGGATGAACGGAACCTTTTGCATCGAATGCTCGCGGATTTTATACGTGATTTTCTCGTTCCGCAAATCGCTGGACGCTCTAACTCCTTGTTTTTTAAGCGTTTTCGCGACCTCCTGGGCGTAGTCGCCCTGCCCGTCGGTGATGCAGGCGACGACCACCTGGGTCGGCGCCAGCCAGACCGGCAGCGCGCCGGCGTGCTGTTCGATCAGGATGCCGATGAAGCGCTCCAGACTGCCGACGATGGCCCGGTGCAACATTACCGGCGGCCGGCGTTCGCCGGATTCGGTCACGTACTCGGCCGACAGCCGCTCGGCCATCGAGAAATCGACCTGCATCGTGCCGCACTGCCAGGGCCGGCCGAGGGCGTCTTTCAGTGTGTACTCGATCTTCGGACCGTAGAAGGCACCGTCGCCGGGCGAGATGACGAACTCGCAGCCGGAGCGGCGCAAGCTCTCCATCAGCGCGTGCTCGGCCTTGTCCCATACCATGTCCGAGCCGATACGCTGCTCGGGCCGCGTCGCCACCTTGTAGAGAATGTCCGCGAAGCCGAAGTCCTTGTAGACCTTCTGCAGCAACTCGGTGTAGACCACGCACTCGTCGAGGATCTGGTCCTCACTGCAGAAAATGTGGCCATCGTCCTGCGTGAAGCCACGTACGCGCATGATGCCGTGCAAGCCGCCGGTCGGCTCGTTGCGGTGACACTGGCCGAACTCGCCGTAGCGCAGCGGTAGATCGCGGTAGCTCTTGATGCCCTGCTTGAAGATCAGGATGTGGCCGGGGCAATTCATCGGCTTCAGCGCGTAGTCGCGCTTTTCCGACTCGGTCGTGAACATGTTGTCGCGGTACTTGTCCCAGTGGCCGGTCTTCTCCCATAGCGACCGATCCAGGATCTGCGGTCCCTTGACCTCCTGGTAGCCGTTGTCGCGGTAGACGGCGCGCATGTACTGCTCGACCTGTTGCCACACTGTCCAACCGTTCGGGTGCCAGAACACCAAACCGGGCGCGTGCTCGTCGAGGTGGAACAGGTCGAGTTCACGGCCGAGCCTGCGGTGATCGCGCTTCTCGGCCTCCTCGAGCATCGTCAGGTACTGCTGCAACGCTTCCTTGGAGGCCCAGGCGGTGCCGTAGATGCGCTGCAGTTGCTCGTTGGCCTGGTCGCCGCGCCAGTAGGCGCCCGCCACTTTCATCAGCTTGAAATGCTTCAAGCGGCCGGTACTCGGCACATGCGGGCCGCGGCAAAGATCCTCGAAGGCGCCCTCGCGGTACAGCGACACGTCCTCGCCAGCCGGGATGCTGGCGATGATCTCGGCCTTGTAGTGCTCGCCCAGGCCCTTGAAGTACGCCACGGCCTCGTCGCGTGGCAGGACACGACGCTCGACCTTCTCGTCGCGCCGGCTCAGCTCGACCATCTTGGCCTCGATGGCCACCAGGTCTTCGGGCGTGAACGGGCGCTTGCAGGCGAAGTCGTAATAGAAGCCGTTCTCGATCGTCGGCCCGATCGTCACCTGCGCGTCGGGGAACAGCTCCTTCACCGCATAGGCCAGCAGGTGCGCCGTCGAGTGGCGCAGCAGGTCGAGACCGTCGGCATCCTTGTCGGTGACGATCGCCAGCGCGGCATCGGCTTCGATGCGGTGGCAGGTGTCGACCAGCTTGCCGTCGACGCGGCCGGCCAGCGCCGCCTTCGCCAGGCCGGGGCCGATCGACGCCGCCACTTCGGCCACCGTCACCGGTGCGGCGAATTCGCGTTTCGAACCATCGGGCAATTGAATCGAGATCATGGCGACAACTCCAAAAAACGAAAAAGCGCGGTGCAAGACCGCGCTTTTTCACAAGAGACGAAGACCGACCGGATAGACGAGCGCGAGCGACTACACCGTGAGCACGGTGCGCCGAGTTCGCGGTGTCATAACCGACATGCCTTTCTCGCCCTTGTACGTTTCGTGTGGCCGCAATTCTAGTTCACAGGCGGTAGAGCTGATTGCCTTCGATGCGCACGCGGTCGCCGACGCGCAGTTCGCCCACGCTCTTGAACTCGAAACTGCGCACACCCCCCTGGTCGAGCTGCACATTCACGCGCACGCTCTGCTGGTCGCGACGCACGTTCTTCTCGACCTCGTTGCCGATCAGCGCGCCGCCGACGGCGCCGGCCACGGTGCCGACGTTCTTGCCCGAGTTGCTGTCGGCGAACTGGCGGCCGACGACGGCGCCGATCACGCCGCCGACGACTGCACCGGCGCCGTGCGGCTGATCGCTGGCGGTGCCGGCCGCCTCGATGCTGCGCACCACGCCGTAGGAGACCGCGGCCGATGTCGCCGAGCGTGACGGGCTGTAGACCGGCTCGTTGACCTGCGGACGGCTCGCGCACGCCGAAAGCAGCGCCAGTGCCACGGCCGGAACGGCGATGCGAATGATGGATTGCATGGATCTCTCCTGGACAAGCGGCCAAATCGCCGCGACAGCGCTGCAACGTCTGGCCGACCCGATCGGTTGATCGCCGGCCGGCGTTTACTTGCGTTTACATGCACTTTGCGCCGCCCAGGGGCTGCCGGGCTCGAATCGAGGCTTTCGGCGCACCGCGTGCAGCGGTCGCGGCACAATCCAAGGTCGCCATCCACTGCCGCCAATCGCCATGCCAGCCGCCACCACCCCGATCCGCCGCGCCGACCTCGTCGAGAGCGTCGCCGCCGCGCTGCAGTACATCAGCTACTACCACCCCACCGACTACATCGCCCACCTGGCGCGCGCCTACGAGCGCGAGCAGAGCCCGGCGGCGAAGGACGCCATCGCGCAGATCCTGACCAACTCGCGCATGTGCGCCGAGGGCCACCGGCCGATCTGCCAGGACACCGGCATCGTCAACGTGTTCCTCGATGTCGGCATGGACGTGCGCTGGGAGGGCTTCGACAATGGCTCGCTCGACGACGCCGTCAACGAAGGCGTCAGCCGCGCCTACCTCGACCCCGACAACAAGCTGCGCGGCTCGGTGCTGGCCGACCCGCTGTTCACGCGCAAGAACACCAAGGACAACACGCCGGCGGTGATCCACACCCGGCTGGTGCCGGGCCGTACCGTCAGCATCAACGTCGCCGCCAAGGGCGGCGGCAGCGAAAACAAGAGCAAGTTCGCGATGCTCAACCCCAGCGACAGCGTGGTCGATTGGGTGCTGAAGACGGTGCCGACGATGGGTGCCGGCTGGTGCCCGCCGGGCATGCTCGGCATCGGCGTCGGCGGCACCGCCGAGAAGGCGATGCTGATGGCCAAGGAAGCGCTGATGGACCCGATCGACATGCACGAGCTGCTCGAACGCGGGCCCGCCAACAAGACCGAGGAACTGCGCATCGAGCTCTACGACAAGGTCAACGCGCTGGGCATCGGCGCGCAGGGCCTGGGCGGCCTGACCACCGTGCTCGACGTCAAGATCGCGACCTACCCGACCCATGCCGCCAGCCTGCCGGTGGCGATGATCCCGAACTGCGCCGCCACCCGCCACGCGCATGTCGTGCTCGACGGCTCGGGCCCGGCCTACCTCGAGCCGCCGAGCCTGGACCTGTGGCCCGCCGTGAACTGGCAGCCCGACGTCAAGAAGAGCAAGCGCGTCGACCTCGATACGCTGACCAAGGCCGAGGTCGCGAGCTGGCTGCCCGGCGACACCCTGCTGCTCAACGGCAAGATGCTCACCGGCCGCGACGCCGCGCACAAGCGCATCCAGGACATGCTGGCGAAGGGCGAGCCGCTGCCGGTGGACTTCACCAACCGCGTCATCTACTACGTCGGCCCGGTCGACCCGGTGCGCGACGAAGTCATGGGCCCGGCCGGCCCGACCACCGCCACGCGGATGGACAAGTTCACCGAGATGATGCTGGCCCAGACCGGCCTGCATCGGCATGATCGGCAAGGCCGAGCGCGGGCCCGTCGCGATCGAGGCGATCCGAAAGCACAAGAGCGCCTACCTGATGGCCGTCGGCGGCGCCGCCTACCTGGTGGCCAAGGCCATCAAGCAGGCGCAAGGTCGTCGGCTTCGCCGACCTCGGCATGGAGGCGATCTACGAGTTCGACGTCAAGGACATGCCGGTCACGGTGGCGGTGGATGCCAACGGCAGCAGCGTGCACGACACCGGGCCGAAGGAATGGTCGGCGCAGGATCGGCAAGATCCCGGTCGTCGTGGCCTGACACCCGCCGCAAAACGAACCGCCCCATGTCCAGCCACATCCTCCAGATCCCTTCCCGTCGGCGAACGCGTCGGCATCGCCTTCTCCGGCGGCCTCGACACCAGCGCCGCCGTGCACTGGATGCGCGCCAAGGGCGCGATCCCCTGCGCCTACACCGCCCACCTCGGCCAGCCCGACGAGAGCGACTACGACGAGATCCCGCGCAAGGCCAAGGCCTACGGCGCCGACATCGCGCGCCTGATCGACTGCCGCGCGCAACTGGTGGCCGAAGGCATCGCCGCGATCCAGTGCGGCGCGTTCCACATCAGCACCGGCGGCGCCACCTACTTCAACACCACGCCGCTCGGCCGCGCGGTCACCGGCACCTCGCTGGTGGTCGCCATGCGCGAGGACGGCGTCAACATCTGGGGCGACGGCAGCACCTACAAGGGCAACGACATCGAGCGCTTCTACCGCTACGGCCTGCTGGCCAATCCCGCGCTGCGCATCTACAAGCCCTGGCTCGACCAGACCTTCATCGACGAACTCGGCGGCCGCACCGAGATGAGCGAGTACCTCGTCGCGCACGGCTTCGACTACAAGATGAGCATCGAGAAGGCCTACTCGACCGACTCCAACATGCTCGGCGCCACGCACGAGGCCAAGCACCTCGAATTCCTGAACAGCGGCATGCACATCGTCAATCCGATCATGGGCGTGGCGTTCTGGCGCGACGACGTGGCGGTCAAGGCCGAGACGGTCAGCGTGCGCTTCGAGGACGGCCAGCCGGTGGCGCTGAACGGCCGCACGTTCGCCGACGCCGTCGCGCTGTTCGAGGAAGCCAACCGCATCGGCGGCCGCCACGGCCTGGGCATGTGCGACCAGATCGAGAACCGCATCATCGAAGCCAAGAGCCGCGGCATCTACGAGGCGCCGGGCATGGCGCTGCTGCACATCGCCTACGAGCGCCTGGTCACCGGCATCCACAACGAAGACACCATCGAGCAGTACCGCAGCAACGGCCGCCGCCTGGGCCGTCTGCTGTACCAGGGCCGCTGGTTCGACCCGCAGTGCCTGATGCTGCGCGAAACGGCGCAGCGCTGGGTCGCCCGCGCCGTCACCGGCGAGGTGACGCTCGAGCTGCGCCGCGGCAACGACTACTCGATCATGGACACCGCGAGCCCGAACCTGACCTACCACCCCGAGCGCCTGACGATGGAAAAGGGCGAAGGCGCCTTCACGCCGGCCGACCGCATCGGCCAGCTGACGATGCGCGACCTCGACATCGCCGACACGCGCCACAAGCTCGGCGTCTACAGCCGGGTCGGCTTGCTCGGCGCCGGCAGCGAAGGCGCGATCCCGCTGCTCGGCCAGGGCGACTGAGCCGGCAGCGCGCGGGCCCGATCGGCAGCCGCGTACCGGGTGCCGCGTACTGCACAGTCCGTCGGCCGGCGCTGCGCTCCAGCCCCGCCCGGACCCTGTCCGTCGCAACGGCCTCGCGTGCGTCGCACGGCCTGCGAACAATGCGCGCCATGCCGCCCGCCGCCGTCGCCCTCCAGCCTGCCGAATTGCCGGTCTTGCGGACGCCACGCGCAGGTCCGACGCCGTCGCCACAAGGGCGTCTTCACCCGGTCATCCGTGGCGTGCAGAATCACGCCTCGCCCAGCGGCGCGCGTGCCATGCTCACCTTTGCCCGCACCAAGATCCAGCCGCCCCGCCTGAGGCCGGGCGCACTGCTGGCGCGGCCGGCGCTCGACGCCCGGCTCGCCGACGCGCTGACGACGCAGCGCCTGGTGCTGGTGTGCGCCGCCGCCGGCTTCGGCAAGACCTCGGCTCTGGCGCGGCAGGTGCAGAGGCTGGGCCCCGGCAGCGCGCTGGCCTGGGTGTCGTGCGACGCCGGGGACTTGCCGCTGCAGCTGTTCTCGTGCCTGGTGGCCGCGCTCGAACCGTACGATCCACCGTGGCGCATCGAGCCCGACGCCTTGATCGCGATGGCCGCCGGCGACGGCTCGCCCGCGGCGCGAGCACGCGGCTTGCGCGCCATCGTCGCCGAGTTGATCAATGCGCTGGATGCCTGCGAGGTCGAGCATGGCGTGATCGTCGTCGACGACCTGCACCGCATCGAGCACGCCGCCGTCTATGAGTTCCTCGACCTGCTGCTCGAGCGCTTCACGCCGCGCTGGACGCTGGCGATCGCCACCCGCCAGGAACCGCCGATCGCGCTGTCGCGGCTGCGGGCACGCGGCGAGCTGGCCGAGTTCCGCCTCGACGACCTGCGCTTCGAGCGCGACGAGGCGCGTCAGCTGGTGGCCGCGGCCGGCCTGGATGCCGACGCCGCCGACGCGCTGTTCGAACGCACGCAAGGCTGGCCGGCGGGGCTGCGGCTGGCGCTCAACGTGGTCGGTGGCGCGGCAAGTGCGGCCACGCCCTCGCCGGCCGCACTCGGACCGGTCATCGACCGCCACGTCTTCGAGTTCCTCGCCGACGAGGTGCTCGACCGCATGGCGCCCGCGCTGCGCGAGTTCCTGTTGACGACGTCGGTCCTGCCCGAGCTGACTGCCGGGCGCTGCGCCGCCCTCACCGGCGATGCGCTGGCCGCGCAGCGCCTCGAAGAGATCGAGCGCGCCGGCCTGTTCGTCAGCGTGCTGGCCGGCAACGAGCCCACGCTGCGGCTGCACGACCTGTTTCGCGACGCGCTCGAACAGCGCCTGCTGCGCGAGCGGCCTGCGGCGCTGCCGGCGCTGTTCGCGCGGGCCGCCGCCGGCGAGACCGATCCGGCCCGCCGCATCGGCTACCTGCTGCGCGCCGGCGACTTCGACGCCGCCGCCCGCGTCCTGTGCGCCGACACGCCGGGCTTGTTGACGCAGGGGGCGTTGCCCTCGGTGGCGCGGCTGCTCGAGCAGTTTCCGCGCGATTGGGCCGATGCGTCGCCCGCATTGCAGCAGGTGCGCGGCCTGCTGTCGTGGGCGCGCTGGGACTTCGAGGCCATGCACGACGCGATGCAGCGCGCGCAGGCCAGCTACCTTGCCGTCGGCGACACCGTGCACGCTCGTCTCGCGCTGGCCTACCGGTCGGTCGCGCTCAACGCGCTCGGCCGCAACGAGCAGATCAGCCCGCGCCTGGCCGAGCTGCGGCGTGAACCGCTCGGCACCGAGGCCCGCGTCATCGTGCTGCTGGCCTGCCTGTGGCACGCGCTCGACCTCGGCGCCTTGCAGCGCGTCGGCCCCTTGCTCGAGGCGTTGCAGGACCTGCTCGACGCCAGCACCGACCATTCGCTCTGGTACCGCGCGCACCCCATCCCTCGCCTGAACGGCCTGCCCGGCACCGCGCGCGTGCTCGACCGCTATGTCGACGGCGTATTGAAGCTGACCGCGGATGCGCCGACACCGCTGCGCGCGATGGCGCTGGCGCAGCGCGCGCTGCGCGAACTGTGGAGCGGCCGCTTCGACGACGCCGAGGCCGCGCTGGCGATCGCACACGCCGACGCGCGCTGGCTCGGCCAGCCCCCCAACGTGAAGGGCGTGCTGCAGCTGATCGACGCGCTGGTGGCCACGTTGCGCGGCCGCCGCGCCGCGGCACTCGAGGCCGCGCGCGTGCTGGTGGACGAACACCCGCCGCAACGCGGGCCGTGGTCGCTGGCCGGCAACCTGTTCTATGCCGCACGCGTGGCCGGAGCCTTCGACGACCTGCCGGCGCTACGCGAACACCTGGCGCGGCTCGAAACCTTGCGCGACCGCGTGCCGGTGTCGATGACGCGGCTGCTGCGGCCGCTGCAGGGCCTGCGCGCGGCGCTCGAGGGCGACCACGACGAGGCCATCGGTGCCTGGCGCGAGGCCGTCGCGCTCGAACAGGTGACCGATCGCCTCGGCTCGGCCGTCGAGTTCCGGCTGCGCCTGGCCGCCGCGCTCGTGACCCGCGGCGACGACGCGGCAGCGATCGACATCGTCACGCCAGTGGCAGCGGCCGTCGCCAGCCATGCCGGCATCGGCGGCGTGCTGTTCGCACGCAGTGCCGTCGCGATCCTGGCGCAGGCCGCGCGCGGCGGGCGGCTCGGCGCGGATCTACCGCCGATCCTGCTCGCCTGGCAGGCGATGGCCGTGGCCGGGCCGGTGGCCCCGCGGACCGGCCCGGCCGTGCCGTCGGCCGATGCCGCCGCGCAGCGCGGCGCCGGGCCAGGCCGCGAGGCTGCGGTGCTGAGCGAGCGCGAGCGCGATGTGCTCGAGCGCATTGCCGCCGGTGACAGCAACAAGCTGATCGCCCGCGCGTTCGAGCTGAGCCCGCACACCGTCAAGCGGCACGTGGCCAACATCCTCGACAAGCTCGACCTGCGCTCGCGCGGCCAGGCCGCGGCCTGGTTCCGCCAGCACCAACCCTGAGGGGCCGGCTGGCCCATTGGAGCCATGGCGCCCCGCCGGCGCACTGGCCCGTCCGGGCGATGCGCGAGCCGGCCGGCGCGCCGAGACTGCGAGGCATGCGCTGCAGACGTCCTGCCGCCCGTACCGGAGAACGCCATGAACACCCCCGCCGACACCGCCGCCGCGAAGGCACCCGCCGCTCCCCGCGTCGACCTCTACGGTCCGATCCACAAAGGCCTGCGACTGCTGATGGCCGACACGCTGTGCCGCGTCGGCTGCCTCGATGTCGATGACCGCGACGAAGCGGCGGCCACGCTCGCGCAGGTCGGCACCCTGCTTGACTTCTGCCGCGCCCACGTCGCGCACGAGAACCAGTTCGTGCACACCGCGATCGAGGCGCGCCAGCCCGGCGCCTCGTCGCGCGTCGCCGGCGAACACGACACGCACCTCGACGCCATTGCCTCGCTCGAAGCCGACGCCGCTGCGCTGCGCGCCTGGCCCAGCGCCGGCGCGGCGCACCGCTTCTACCGGCACCTGGCGCTGTTCGTGGCCGAGAACCTCGAGCACATGAACGTCGAGGAGACCCGCCACAACCCGGTGTTGTGGGCGGCCTATCGCGACGACGAGCTGGTGGCCATCGAGCAGCGCCTGGTGGCCTCGATCGAGCCGGCCGAGATGGCCGTCGTGCTGCGCTGGATGGTGCCGGCGATGACGCCGGCGGAGCGCGCCGCGATGCTCGGCGCGATGCAGCAGCAGGTGCCGCCCGAAGCCATGCGCGGCGTGCTCGAGATCGTGCGCCCGCACCTGGACGACACGGCGTGGGGCAAGCTGGCGCGCGCGCTGGGCGTGCCGGCGGTGCCGGGTCTGGTCGAAGCCTGAGCACGGGCACGCGGAGCAAGCCATGAAGCGTTGGATTCGCCGCGGCATCGTTGCCGTCGTCAGCCTGGCCGTGCTGGCCACCGCCGCCGTCGCGGTGGCCACGCAGTGGGCCGTACACAAGATGAACCGGCAGGTCGACGTCAGCGTCACGGCGGTGGCGCCGGCGCGCGACGCCGCGGCCGTCGAGCGCGGCCGCTACCTCTATGCCTCGCGCGGCTGCGCCGACTGCCATGGCCCGGACGGCGGCGGGCGCGTGTTCGTCGACGACGGCAAGGGCCTGAAGCTCGCGGCGCCGCAGATCAGCCCCGGCGACGGCAGCGTCACCGCCACGCTACCGCGACATCGACTGGGTGCGAAGCATCCGCCACGGCGTCAAGCCCGACGGCCGGCCGATCATGATCATGCCCAGCGAGGACTACAACCGCTTCACCGATGCCGACCTCGCGGCCCTCGTCGGCTACGTCGTGCAGATGCCGGCCACGCGAGGCCGTCGCGCGGTGATCGAGCTGCCGCTGCCGGCACGCGCACTCTATGGCCTCGGCGCGATCCAGGACGCTGCCGCGAAGATCGACCACCGCCTGCCACCGCAGGCCCCGGTGGCCGAGGCCGTGAGCGTTGAACACGGCCGGTACGTTGCCAACATGTGCCTGGGCTGCCACGGCCCGGCGCTGGCCGGCGGCAAGGTGCCCGGCGGTCCACCCGACTGGCCGGCCGCCGCGCGCCTCGCGCCCGGCGACGGCAGCGTGATGGCCACGCGCTACGCCGAGGCCGGGGCCTTCCTGAAGATGCTCGCGACCGGCCAGCGGCCCGACGGCAGCAAGATCGCGGTGATGCCCTTCGAGGCCTTGTCCAAGCTGAGCGACACCGATGCGCGCGCGCTGCACCTGTACCTGACGAGCCTGGGGCCAGCGGCCGCCGTCAAGCCCTGAGCATCGGCGCAGCGCGCCCGGAGCGTGGATCGCGGCGCGCGCGATCGGCGGGAAGCTCAGTCACACGGTGGCCCCTTCAGCTCGACCACGTTGCCTTCAGGGTCCGTGACATAGATCGACGGGCCCTCGCCTTCGGCGCCGTAGCGCAGCGCCAGCGGCCCCGCAGCGACGCCATGTGACTCGAGCTGATGGCGGATGGCCACCTCGTCGAAGGGCTCGACGCGGAAACAGAAGTGATCGAGATTGCGCCCCTCGCTGCCGGGCGGCGCACCGCCCGCCCGGCCCAGTGGCCCGTCCACCGGCACCAGGTCGACGAGCGAGCGCCCGGCGCGCAGCTGAACCAACCCGATCGCGTCGCGGCGCCGCTCGAGCGTGCAGCCGAGCACGTCGACGTAGAAGCGCAGCATGCGCTCGAGATCGACGACGCGCAGCACCAGGTGGTCGATTTCTCGGATTCGAATCATCGGCGGAGGGTGCGGCGCCGGTGACGGCCGCCGGCGACGCGAGTGTGCCAGCGGGCGCGCCGCAGGTCGACGGCCACGACCGGCCGTGGCCCGTTGCGGCACCGCTGCCGTGGCCCACCGCAAAGCGCGCGATGGCTCCTTCGGGGGATGCCGCGCGCGCCGGCTTTGCCGAGACTGCCGTCCCATCCGATCGAGCGAGAACACCGTGAACGACCGCCACCCCACCCACCCCGGCCACCGGCTGCTCGCCATCGCGGCGGGCTTCGCGCTGGGGTTGATTGCGGTGTCGCAGACCAGCGCCGCTACCGGCGCCGAACCGCCGGCGCGGCTCAGCGACACCGGCCTGTACGTGCCGGGTTCGAGCACCCGGGTTCGCGACGGCGTTGCCGCGTTCTCGCCGCAATACCCGCTGTGGTCCGACGGCGCCGACAAGCGTCGCTGGTTGCGCCTGCCGCCCGGCAAGTCGATCGACGCGTCGAAGCCCGACGCGTGGGTCTTCCCGGTCGGCACGCAGCTGTGGAAGGAGTTCTCGCACGGCGGCCGCCCGGTCGAGACGCGCTACATCGAGCGCCGTGCCGACGGCCGCTGGCTGTTCGCCGCCTATGTCTGGCGCGCCGACGGGCGCGATGCCGAACTGGCCCCTGCGCGAGGCACGACGCTGGCCGTCGACGACGCGCCGCTGGGGCGCTACGCCGTGCCCTCGCGCGGCGACTGCCTGGCCTGCCACGGCGGCGCCGCTGTGCCGGTGCTCGGCGTCAGCGCCCTGCAACTCTC
Source organism: uncultured beta proteobacterium (assembly GCA_963840805.1). GTDB lineage: Bacteria > Pseudomonadota > Gammaproteobacteria > Burkholderiales > Burkholderiaceae_C > CADEEN01. The sequence goes on from CAWJAJ010000011.1 coordinate 362,577, forward strand.
GCCCGATCGCGATCCGCTGGCCGTGCACGGCCGCCCGGCGCGTGCAGGCGAGGTCGATCTGCCAGGCCTCGTCGCGCGCCGCTGGCTGCGTGGCTTGCCCGCGGCGTGGCTGGCGCAGCCGCCACGCATCGCCGCCGACACGCCCGTCGAGCGGTCCGCGCTCGGCTACCTGCACGCCAACTGCAGCCATTGCCACCACCGCAGCGGCACGCAGGTGCCGGTGCGCCTGACGCTGGCGCAGTCGGTCGCCGATCCCCGCGGCAGCCACGACGAAGTGCTGCGCTCGGCCATCGCGGCGCCGAGCCGCTACCAGACGCCGGGCATGGCGCGCGATGCACATGTCATCGTGCCCGGCAATGCGCAGGCCAGCGTGCTGGCCGTGCGCATGCAGTCGCGCCTGCCGCAATCCCAGATGCCGCCCCTCGGCACCGCTCGCGTCGATGCCGAAGGCCTGGCGCTGCTCACACGCTGGATCGACAGCGATCTGCAACCCCTCAACACCACGAAGGAGACCCTGCCATGATCACCGACCACCACGTTCGTTTCGCCGGCACCGTCGCCGCGCTGGCCTGCGCCGCCGCCTTGGCGTTGGCCGTCACGCCGCCCGCGCAGGCGGCGGACAAAGGCAGCGCCCAGGCGGCGCGCGGCAAATACCTCGTCAATACGTCGGGCTGTCACGATTGCCACACGCCGTTCAAGCCGGGCGCCAACGGCCCCGAGCCTGACATGAGCCGGATGCTGTCGGGGCACCCTGAAGACCTGAAGATGCCGCCGGTGCCCGCGCTGCCGCCAGGCCCGTGGCTGATCGTCTCGGCCGCCACCAACACCGCCCACGCCGGGCCCTGGGGCGTGAGCTTCACCGCCAACCTGACGCCCGATGCCGAGACCGGCCTGGGCCAGTGGACCGTCAACGACTTCAAGCAGACCATCCGCACCGGCCGCCACATGGGCCGCGGGCGTGAGGTGCTGCCGCCGATGCCGATCCCGGTCTACAACCACTTCAGCGATCGCGACCTCGAGGCCGTGTTCGCCTACCTGCGCACGATCCCCCCGGTGAAGAACCGCGTGCCCGAGCCCTGGGCACCGACGGCCGCGGCGACCGCGGCAGCCAAGTGACGAGCACGTCCATGACGATCCTCAGCCTCCCCCGCAAGGCACCTGCGCCGCCGCGACGGGCCGCCGGCCCGGTGCTGACGCCGACGCAGCGGCCCGGCCTGCTGGCTGCGATCGAGCGCGCACTGCAGCGCGCATCGCGCCACCTGGGCGGCACCCTGCGCGCGAGTTGCTGGCTCAGTGAGCGCGGGCGCGGTGCAGCACCCGCTGCGGGAACGGGATGCTGACACCGAGTGCATCGAGCGTGCGCAGCAGCGCGAGGTTGACGTCGCTCTGCACGTTGCCCTGCCCATTCTCCGGGTCGCCGATCCAGAAGCCGACCGACAGATCCAGGCCGTCGGCACCGAAGCCGGCGAGCTGGACTGCGGGCGCCGGATCGGGCAGCACGCGCGGCACGCCGCGAACGGCCTCGGCCAGGCGCGGCATGAGCGCGTCGAGATCGGTGCCGTAGGCGACCTGCAGCGTCGTCGAGATCGACACCTTCGGGTCGGCCAGCGACGAATTCTCGATGCGCTGCGTGATCAGCATCTCGTTGGGCACGATCGACTCGCGGCCATTGAGCGCGCGAATCACCGTGTAGCGCGTCTTGATGTCGGTGATGCGGCCCTCGAAGGTGTCGACCTTGACCATGTCGCCGATGCGCAGCGATCGCTCGGCCAGGATCACGAAGCCGCTGACGTAGTTGGCGGCCAGCTTCTGCAGGCCGAAGCCGATCCCGACGCCGACGGCGCCGCCGAGCACGCCGAGCGCACCGAGCGGGATGCCCGCCGCCGACAAGGCCAGCAAGAGGCCGACCAGCAACAGCAGCGCCCGCGTGGCGTTGGCGGCGATCTTGCGCACCGAGAGGTTGTCGGTGGCGCCGGCGAGCAGGCGGGCCTCGATGGCGGCCGAGATCCACAGCACCACCACCAGCACGACCACGGCGCTGAGCGCGCCGTCGATCAGGCTGCGCAAGGACACGTCGGTGCCCGCCAGCTTCCAGTGGATGCCCTCGAGTTCGCGCAGCACCAGCGGCAGCAAGCCGGTGAGCCACAGCACCAGCACGCCCCACACCAGCCAGGACAGCGTGCGTTCGAGCACGCGCACCGCCTGCGACGTCGGGAAAGCCACGCGCAACACGCGCACCGCGATGCGGATCACCACCAGCGAGGCCAGGATCGGCACCGCCAGGTGCAGCAAGGCGACCGGCTGCGCCGACTTCAGCGCCCACCACCGCGCGGCCAGTGCGCACAGCAATGCCGCGACCGGGAACAGCACACCGTCGACGATGCGCGCGCCGAACCAGACGCTGCTCGGGCGGCGCTGCGGGTCCAGGCCCGAGCGGGCCAGCCGCACGATCAGCCAGGCCAGGCCGAGGCAGCCGGCAACCACCGCCATCTCGACCAGCACGCTCGGCCGCGTCAGCGCGGCCAGCCAGGCATCGAGATCCTCCGCCGGGGCGGCCACGTCAGGTCCGCCGGGCCATCCGCAGGAACCGACGCGCCGCAGAGGCCACCAAGGCGCCCACGACGGGCCCTGGAGGCAGCGTGCGAGTGGCGCCTGGGGTCATAGGTCGCCGAGCACGCGCAGGTGCGCGGCGACGCTGCGCGCCAGTGCGCTCAGGTTGTAGCCGCCCTCCAGGCACGACACGATGCGTCCCTGCGCGTGGCGCTCGGCGACCTCCACCATGCGCCGCGTGATCCAGGCATAGTCGGCCTCGACGAGGCCGAGCTGGCCCAGGTCGTCCTCGCGGTGGGCATCGAAGCCGGCCGAGATGAAGATCATCTGCGGCTTGAATTCCTCCAGCCGCGGCAGCCACATCGCCTCGATCGCCTCGCGCACTTCGGCGCCGCGCGAGTATGGCGGGATCGGCACGTTGATCATGTTGGTGCCCTTGGGCACCGCCCCGCTGTAAGGGTACAGCGGATGCTGGAAGAAGCTGGCCATCAGCACGCGGTCGTCGCCGGCAATGATGTCTTCGGTGCCGTTGCCGTGGTGCACGTCGAAATCGATGATCGCCACGCGCTCGAGGCCGCGCACATCCAGCGCATGTCGCGCCGCCACCGCCACGTTGTTGAAGAAGCAGAAGCCCATCGCCTGGTCGCGCGTGGCATGGTGGCCGGGCGGCCGCACGGCGCAGAAGGCATTGATCACCTCGCGGTCGATCACGGCGTCGGTGGCCGCCACCGCGGCGCCGGCCGCACGCAGCGCAGCGCCCCAGGTGCCCGGGCCGGCATTGGTGTCGGGGTCGAGTGCCCGGTGTTCGCCGCTGGCCGCCAGCGGCTCGGTCAGCGACTGCAGTTCGCGCACGTGCGACGAGGTGTGCGCCCGTTCGAGCTGCGCCAACGTCGCCAGCGGCGCCTCGCGATGGTCCAGCGCGACCGCCAGGCCGGTCGCGATCAGGTGGTCGAAGATCGCATCCAGCCGCTGCGGGCACTCGGGGTGGCCGCGGCCCATGTCGTGGGCGCGGCATTCGGCGTGGCTGTAGAAGGCGGTGGTCATGACGATCGGATGAATTCGGGTATGGTGCCGCGCATGGCAATCGATAACAACAAATTGACACAGCAACTGGCGCGGCTTGCCGATCAGATTAGCACGGTCATCGTCGGCAAACGGCTGCAGATCGAGGACTGCATTGCCTGCCTGCTGGCCGGCGGCCACCTGTTGATCGAAGACGTGCCGGGCGTCGGCAAGACCACGCTGGCACACGCGCTGTCGGTCTCGCTCGGGTTGCGCTTCTCGCGCGTGCAGTTCACCGCCGACATGATGCCCAGCGACCTGGTCGGCGTCAGCGTCTACGAGCGCAGCAAGGAGCAGTTCGTGTTCCACGCCGGCCCGGTGTTCGCGCAGGTGCTGCTGGCCGACGAGATCAACCGCGCCGGCCCGAAGACGCAGAGTGCGCTGCTCGAAGCGATGGAGGAGCACCAGGTCACCGTCGAGAACGAGACGCGCGCGCTGCCGGCGCCGTTCTTCGTCATCGCGACGCAGAACCCGACCGACCAGCTCGGCACCTACCCGCTGCCCGAGAGCCAACTCGACCGCTTCCTGATGTGCATCACGCTCGGCTACCCCGACCGCGCCAGCGAACGCGCGCTGCTCGCCGGCAGCGACCGCCGCGCCGTGATCGAACGCCTGCAGCCGGTGATGACGCCGCCTGAGCTGCAGGCGGCGCAGCAGGCGGTGCTCGCGGTGCACGCCGGCGATGCGCTGCTGGACTACCTGCAGGCGCTGATCGCGGCCACGCGCAGCGGCCAGTGGTTCGTCGAGGGACTGTCGCCACGCGCCGGCATCGCGGTGTTGCGCGCGGCCAAGGCCCACGCGCTGATGGATCGCCGCGACCATGTCGCGCCCGACGACATCCAGGCCGTGCTGGTGCAGACCGCCGCCCACCGCCTGCAAGCGGTGCCCGGTGCCGGCCGCGGCGCGGCCGAGCAGGTGATGGCGATGGTCAAGGCGGTGCCGGTGCTGTGATCGGCGCCGCGCGTTCCCGCCTGCGCCAATGGTGGCAAGCGCGCCACCCGCGCACCGACAGCTGGACGCTGACCCAGCGCAACATCTACATCGTCCCCACCGGCGCGGGTTTCGTGTTCGCACTGGTGTTGGTGGTGATGCTGGTGGCGGCGATCAACTACCAGTTGAACCTCGGCTACGTACTGACGTTCCTGCTCGCGGGCGCGGGTTTCGTGTCGATGCACCTGACGCACAACACGCTGCGCGGGCTGACCCTGCACCTGAAGCCACCGCAGCCCGGGTTTGCCGGCGAGGCGCTGGCGCTCGAGGTCGTGCTGACCAGCCCGAACCGCCTGCAGCACGGCGTCGGCATCGGCTTCGAAGACCACGGCGACCGCAGCCATGACGTGTTCGTCGACGTGCCCGCCGGTGGCCAGGTCAGCGCGCACCTGGCGTTCGTGCCGCCGCACCGCGGCCTGCACGACGTGCCGACGCTGCGTGCCGAGACCCGCTATCCGTTCGGCCTGTTCCGCGCCTGGACCGTGTGGCGCCCGGCGGCGCGCGTGCTGGCCTGGCCGGCACCCGAACGGCCGATGGCACCACTGCCGGCCGCGCCGTCGGCAGCCGGCGAAACGGCGCAGCGCCGGCCGAGCGAAAGCGGCGAGTTCGAAGGCGTGCGCGCGTACCGCCGTGGTGACGCATTGAAGCGTGTGGTCTGGAAGAAGGCCGCGCGCACCGGTGAACTGGTCAGCCGCGACACCAGCAGCGCGCTGCAGCAGCAGTTGTGGCTCGACTGGCAACTGGCGCAACTGCCCGGCACCGAGCCGCGCCTGTCGCGGCTCGCGGCCTGGGTGCTGGCCGCCGAAGCGGCCGGCGTCGCGCATGGCCTGCGCCTGCCGGGCGTCGAGATCGCGCCCGGCAGCGGCGCGGCGCAGCGGCGGCGCAGTCTCGACGCGTTGGCGTTGTGGTCATGAGCAGCCCTCACCCCATCCCTCTCCCGCCGGCGGGCAAGGGCGCACGCGCCGCTCCCTCGCCCCTGTACTCGGGGGAGAGGGTCGGGGTGAGGGGGAATGCACCCTGGCTGCCGCGCTGGCCCGGCTGGGCGCACCTGCCGCGCGACGCGCGCGACGTGCTGTTCCTGCTGGCGGTGATCGGCTGGACGCTGGCACCGCACTTCGCCCACTTGCCGGCCTGGGTGCCGGCGCTGACCGCGGCGGTGATCCTGTGGCGCGCGTGGCTGGCCGTGGCCAACGCCGCGTTGCCTGGGCGCTGGCCGTTGATCGCGGTGCTGCTGCTGGCGGCGGCACTGACGTTCTGGAGCCATCGCACGCTGCTCGGCAAGGATGCCGGCGTGACGCTGCTGGTGGTGCTGATGGTGTTGAAGACGCTCGAGTTGCGCGCGCGGCGCGACGCGCTGGTGGTGTTCTTCCTCGGCTTCTTCATCGTCCTCACCAACTTCCTGTACTCGCAGACGCTGGCGGTGGCGGCGGCGATGCTGGTCTCGGTGTGGGGCCTGCTCGCGGCGCTGGTGCTGGCGCACATGCCGGTCGGCCGGCCGCCGCTGGCGCGCGCCGGCGCGGTGGCCGCCAAGGCAGCGTTGCTCGGCGCGCCGATCATGGTCGTGCTGTTCATGCTGTTTCCGCGCCTCGCGCCCCTGTGGGCCGTGCCGCAGGACACGCTGGCCAAGACCGGCTTGTCGGGCAGCCTGCGCATGGGTGGCATTGCCGAACTGGCGATCGACGACAGCATTGCCTTTCGCGTGCGCTTTGCCGGCGGCGCGCGGCCGCCCCCTGGGGCGCTCTACTGGCGCGGCCCGGTGCTGTCGCGCTTCGACGGCGTCGAGTGGAGTCGGATCGAGCCCGCCTATGCCGGCGGCGCCGGCCGCGGTTCGCAACTGCGCGTGCGGGGCGCGGCCTTGGCCTACGAGATGACGCTCGAGCCGAGTCGGCTGCCGCTGCTGCCGCTGCTCGAGGCCACGCCGGCCAGCGATGGCGATGCACCGCGCATCGACGGTCTGCGCGCCTTCCTGCGCAGCGACCTGCAATGGATGACCGAGCGCGCCGTCACCGACCGCGTGCGGCTGACGGCCCGCGCCTACCTCGATCACCGCCACGGCCCGCAGGACGAGTCGCTGTCTTTGCGCGACTACATCGAGTTGCCGGCCGGCTTCAACCCGCGCACGCTGGCCTGGGCCCAGGCATTGCGCAACGACCCGCGTTACGCCGACGCCGCGCCCGAGCAGTTGGTACAGGCCGTGATGTCCGTGATCCGCAGCGGCTTCACCTACACGCTGACGCCGGGGTCCTACGGCGATGACGACGGCCGCCATGCCGTCGACGAGTTCTGGCTCGACCGCAAGCAGGGCTTCTGCGAACACTTCTCGACGGCCTTCGTCGTCGTGATGCGAGCGCTCGACATCCCGGCGCGCATCGTCACCGGCTACCAGGGGGCCGACCCGGAGCTTCAGGACGGCTACCACGTGGTGCGCAACAGCCACGCCCACGCCTGGGCCGAGGTCTGGCTGGCCGGCCGCGGCTGGGTGCGCGTGGACCCGACCGCCGCCGTCGCGCCCGAGCGCGTGGTGGCCAGCCGGTCGCTGCGGCCACAGCCCGGCGTCGTCGCCGGCGCGATCGCGGCCGTCAACCCGGCGCTGATGGCCCAACTGCGCTCGATTTGGGAACAGGCCAACAACCGCTGGAACCAGTGGGTGCTCAACTACTCGCGCTCACAGCAGTTCGATCTGCTGGAAAGCATGGGCGTGCGGTCGCCGACCTGGGAGGACCTGGCCTACCTGCTGATCGCGCTGCTCAGCGGCGGCAGCCTGGCCGGCGTGGCCTGGGCCTGGTGGGACCGCCACCGCCGCGATCCGTGGCAGCGTCTGCGCACCCGGCTGCAACGCCGACTGGCGACGCTCGGCATCGCCGCTGAGGCACACGAGCCGCCGCGCGCATTGGCCCAACGCGTGCGGCAGCAGCTGGGCACGCGCGGCGAACCGGTGGCAACGCAGCTCGATGCGCTCGACCGCTTGCGCTACGGACGCCGCGCCGCGGCGCGGCCCGATCCGGCGTGGTGGCGTCACTTCAGCAATGCAATCGCGGCGGCACGGCCGCGATAATCTGCCCATGCCTGTTCGTTTTCGCCGCGGACGCCCCTGCGCCACGACGGCGCTGGCAGCCGCCCTCCTGCTGGGGCTCGCCGTCACCGGCCCACGGGCACAGGAAGCGCCGCGCCCGCGGTATCGCATGCCCGCCACCGACAACGCCACCGCGGTGCCCTACGGCGCCCGAGAGGACGTGCTGCGCTTCGCCGACGACCTGGCCGAACGCCAACCGGACCTCGACGCCGATTGGCTGCGCGCGCAACTGGCGCAGGCGCGCTACGAACCTGCGGTCACGCGCCTGATCATGCCGCCGCCGGCCGGCACCGCGAAGAACTGGGCCGCCTACCGCGCCCGCTTCATCGAGCGTGAACGCATCGCCGCCGGCGTCGCCTTCTGGCGCGCCAACCAGGCCTGGCTGACGCTGGCCGAAGAGCGCTGGGGCGTGCCCCCCGAGTTGATCGTGGGCATCGTCGGCGTCGAGACCTTCTACGGTCGCATCATGGGCGGCTTCCGCACCCTCGATGCACTGGCCACGCTGGCCTTCGACTTCCCCAACGGCCGCAGCAACCGCGCGCCGTTCTTCCGCGAGCAGCTCGAGGAATTGCTGCTGTGGTGCCACCGCGAGGGCCGCGACCCGCAAAGCGTGGTCGGTTCGTTTGCCGGCGCCGTCGGCCTGCCGCAATTCATGCCGGGCAGCATCGCCCGCTACGGCGTCGACTTCGACGAAGACGGCCGCATCGACCTGATGAACCCCGCCAACGCCGCCGACGTGATCGGCAGCGTCGCGCATTACCTGGCCGCCTTCGGCTGGCAGCGCGGCATGCCCACGCACTACCAGGTCGCCGCACCGGTGGCGGTGGTCGACCGCGCCATGCTGCTGGTGCCGGACATCGTGCCGAGTTTCACGCCCGCCCAGTTCAGCGAGCGCGGCGCCGAGCTCGCGCCCGAAGCAAAGGCACACGACGGCTTGCTGGCCCTGGTCGAGTTGCAGAACGGTGCGGCCGCACCGAGCTACGTGGCCGGCACGAGCAACTTCTACGCCGTGACACGCTACAACTGGTCGAGCTACTACGCGCTGGCGGTGATCGAGCTCGGCGCCGCCGTGGGGCGCATCGCCGGCCGCGCTCCGCCCTGAACCGCGCCGGCGCGCGAGCCGGGGCGGGCCGATCGCTGCGCGTTCAGGTCACCAGCACGCGCAGCCAGTCGGGTAGCGGCGCCGATTTCTGCGCCTTGAAATCGGTCCACACCGTCTTGCTGCCGCCCTCGGCGTAGATCACGCCCGGGTTGTCGGTGCGCTCGAGGGTGACGTAGGTGTCGAAGCTGGACCGGCCCGGGTTGGTCACGTAGTGCCTGGCCAGCACGTCGCCCGGGAACTCGAGCTGGCGGATGAAATTGCAGAAGGCATTCACGATCACGCACCCCTGCCCGTCCGGGTTCGGCGGCGCGCCGACCCTGAACAGCCACTCCAGGCGCGTGATCTCGATGTAGCGGAAGTAGAGGGTGTTGTTGACGTGGCCCATCGCGTCCATGTCGCCCCAGCGCATCGGGATCACCATTTCGTGGGTCAGCTTCTTGTCGGCGGGGACATGGAATCGCATGTCGTGCTCACTCCTGCTCCAGGCCCAGCTCGCGGTTGAGGCGCTGCACCTGGGCCTGCAACACCTCCATCTGCGCCGCCAGCCGCGTTTGCTCGGCCTTGAGGGACGCCAATTCGCCGGCCGAAACCGCCCCGGCATCGGCATGGTGCACCGAGCCGGCCTGCGCGGCCGGTGGCAATGACACTGTCGCCGCAGAGCAGATGAGCCCAGCGCGCCTCGCGCTCGCCGGGCGCCCGCGGCAGCTTGACCACGCGCGGCGGCTGCTTGGCCGCCAGTTCGTCGAGGAAGCCCTCGACCGACGAGATGTCGGCGAAGCGGTGCAGCCGCTCGCAGTTCAGCCGCAACTCGGCCGCCGTCTGCGGCCCGCGCAGCATCAGCACCGCCAGCAGCGCCACCGATTGCGACGGCACGCCGAGCACGCGGCCCGGTGTTGTGCTCGAACTTGACGACGCGACTGCCGCTGCCTTCGAACACCAGGCTCAGCGACTTCAGGCCGTCGACCGCGGTCAGCACCTCGGCATCGCTGGCCTCGATCACCGGCGCGCGTGCGGTCTTCTGGTTGCAGCCCGCCACCAGCGCGTTGAGCGACAGCGGGTAGGTGTCGGGAACGGTGTGCTGCTTCTCGACCAGCACGCCGAGCACGCGGGCCTCGAGCGGGGTCAGGGTCCTCACACGCCGAACCCGTCGTCGGCCGCGATCACCGCGCCGTTGACGAAGTGGCTCTCGTTGGCGCACAGCATCATCAGCACCGCATCCAGGTCCTGCGGCTTGCCCACGCGCTTGCGCGGCAGCATCTGCACCAGCTTCTGGCCGGCCTCGGTCTGCCAGTGGTGGTGGTTGATCTCGGTGTCGATGTAGCCGGGGCAGATGGCGTTGACGTTGATGCCGTAGCGGCCCCACTCGAGCGCCATCGCCCGCGTCATGTGCACCACCGCGGCCTTGCTCATCGCGTAGACGCCGATCTGGCTCAACACGCGCAGGCCGGCCATCGACGCCACGTTGACGATGCGCCCGCCGGTGTAGGTGCCCGGCGCCGCGCCCTTGCTGCGCGCGATCATGCGCTTGGCGACTTCCTGCGCGACGAAGAACGCGCCGCGCGCGTTGGTGTTCATCACGTAGTCGTAGTCTTCGGGCGTGACGTCGGTGAGCCGCTGCGTGGTGCTGACGCCCGAGTTGTTGACCAGGATGTCGATCGTGCCCATCTCGGTCTCGGCGTGGGCGATGGCAGCGCGGATGCTGTCGGGGTCGGTGACATCCATGCCGACGACATGTGCATCGCCGTCGGCGGCCTCGAGCTCGGCGCGCAGCGTCTTCAGGCGTTCGATGCGCCGCGCCGCCAGCACCACCCCGGCACCCGCCGCAGCCAGCGTCCTTGCGAACTGCTCGCCCAGGCCGCTCGAGGCGCCGGTGATCAGGGCCACGCGGCCCGACAAGTCGATCTGATAGGCCATCTTCTGCTCCATTGGCACCGGTCAAGAACCGCATCGGCGCGCGCGTCACATTGTCGCCACTTCACGATATCACGCACTCTTAGAATCGCCGCCAGTCGTCGACACGAGGCCGGCCCGGCCCATCACCATGACCCCACAGGAACTGCTTGCCCAGTACGGTCCGCGCGAAGCGATGGAATACGACGTGGTGATCGTCGGCGGTGGCCCCGCCGGCCTGTCCTGCGCGATCCACCTGAAGCAGCTCGCGGCCTTCGAGGGCAAGGAGATCTCGGTCGTCGTGCTCGAGAAGGGCTCCGAGCCCGGCGCACACATCATTTCGGGCGCGGTGATGGATCCGCGTGCGCTGGCCGAGTTGTTCCCCGACTGGCGCGACCGCGGCGCGCCGCTGCACCAGCGCGTGGTGGCCGACGAGGTGCTGTGGCTCACCGAGCACGGCGCGCACCGCACGCCCGAGTGGCTGATCCCCGACTGCCTGCACAACGGCGGCAACTACATCATCAGCCTCGGCGCGGTGACGAAGTGGCTCGCCGCCCAGGCCGAGGAACTCGGTGTCGAGATCTTCCCGGGCTTCACCGCGGCCGAGGTGCTGTTCGGCGACGACGGCGCGGTCAGGGGCGTCGCTACCGGCAACCTCGGCATCGGCAAGGACGGCCAGCCGCACGATGGCTTCCAGCTCGGCATGGAATTGCACGCGCGCTACACCGTTTTCGCCGAAGGGGCACGCGGCCACCTCGGCAAGCAGGTGATCGCGCGCTACCGCCTCGATGCCGGCCGCGATGCCCAGGGCTATGCGCTCGGCGTCAAGGAACTGTGGGAGATCGACCCGGCCAAGGCCCGGCCCGGCCTGGTGGTGCACACCGCCGGCTGGCCGATGGACAGCCGCACCTACGGCGGTGGCTTCCTCTACCACCTCGAAGGCAACCACGCCACGGTCGGCTATGTCACCGGCCTGGATTACCAGAACCCGTGGCTGAGCCCGTTCGAGGAAATGCAGCGCTGGAAAACCCATCCTGCGATCCGCAAGCACCTCGAAGGCGGCAAGCGCCTGGGCTACGGCGCGCGGGCCATCTGCGCCGGCGGCCTGCTGGCGCTGCCGAAGCTGGTGTTCCCCGGTGGCGCGCTGGTCGGCTGCGACGCCGGCACCTTGAACGCCGCGCGCATCAAGGGCAGCCATGCGGCGATCAAGTCCGGGCTGCTGTGTGCCCAGGCGCTGTACGAGGCCGTCGTCAAGGACGACCGCCGCCACGACGAGCTGAAGGCCTATCCGGACGCCTTCCGCGCCAGCTGGCTGTGGGACGAGTTGAACGGCGCGCGCAACTTCAAGCCCTGGTTCAAGAAGGGCAACTGGATCGGTGCGCTGATGACGGGCATCGAGCATTGGTTGCTGCCCAAGGTGGGATTCAAGAGCCCGCCGTGGACGATCCACAACAGCGAGCCTGACCATGCGCGGCTGAAGCCCGCGGCCGAATGCGTGCCGATCGCCTACCCCAAGCCCGATGGCGTGCTGACGTTCGACCGCCTGTCGTCGGTGTTCGTCAGCAACACCAATCACGAAGAAAACCAGCCGGCCCACCTGACGCTGGTCGATGCCAAGGTGCCGGTGGCCATCAACCTGGCCAGGTATGCCGGCCCAGAGAGCCGCTACTGCCCGGCCGGCGTCTACGAGTTCGTCAAGAACGACGACGGCAGCGACCGCCTGCAGATCAATGCGCAGAACTGCGTGCACTGCAAGACCTGCGACATCAAGGATCCGACGCAGAACATCGTCTGGGTCACACCGGAGGGCGGCGGCGGGCCGAACTACGCGGGGATGTGAGCGCCGCGAACAGGCCTCGCGCCGCCTGAGCCTCGCGGGGATGTGAGCGCCGCGAACAGGCCCCGCGCCGCCCGAGCCTCGCGGGGATGTGAGCACAAAGCCTCGGCTACACTCGAATCTGCCAGGAGAGAGTCCGCCGATGTCCGCAAGGCAGCGGCAGGCCGCCGAAGGCGAAGCCGCGATGAAAGTCGCGGTGTAACGCTCAGGCAAAAGGACTGGCAAACGCCTCCGCAAGCGGGGGCGTGACCTCACTGGAGAGAGGCTGCGCGCGACGCAGCCCACCGAAGGGGCAAGCGGCCGGAAGCCCGAAGGGCGAAGCCGCCAATCTCTCAGGTAAAGCGGACAGCGAGGGCATGATCGAGCCACCCATCGGCATCGCCGATGCTTCGAAACAGCCCTCGGGAGATCACTGCCATGTCCGCCGACCTGCTCCGCACACCGCTGTACGACCTGCACGTCGAGCTCGGTGCCAAGATGGTGCCGTTCGCCGGCTACGCGATGCCGGTCAACTACCCCGGCGGCATCATCGCCGAGCACCGCCAATGCCGCGAGTCGGCGGCGCTGTTCGACGTCTCGCACATGGGCCAGCTGCGCCTGGTCGGCGACGATGCGGCAGCGGCGCTGGAGACGCTGGTGCCGGTCGACGTGATCGATCTCGCGGTGGGCAAACAGCGCTACGCGCTGTTCACCAATGCCGCCGGCGGCATCCTCGACGATCTGATGATCGCGCGGCGTGCGAACGACCTCTTCGTCGTCGTCAATGCGGCCTGCAAGGACGCCGACACCAAGCGCCTGACCACGAACATCGGCCACCGCTGCCAGGTCGTGCCGCTGCCCGAGCGCGCGTTGCTCGCCCTGCAGGGACAGAAGGCGGTCAAGGCGCTGGCCCGGCTGGCCGACGGCGTCGCCAGCCTGACCTTCATGACCGGTGGCACCTTCACGCTCGCCGGTGCCGAATGCTTCGTCACCCGCAGCGGCTACACCGGCGAGGACGGTTTCGAGATCTCGGTGCCGGCCGAGGCCGCGGTGGCGCTGGCCAAGGCGCTGCTGGCCCAGCCGGAGGTCAAGCCGGCCGGGCTCGGCGCGCGCGACACCTTGCGGCTGGAGGCGGGGCTGTGCCTTTACGGGCACGACATCGACGAGCACACCACGCCGGTCGAGGCCGGCCTCACCTGGGCAATCCAGAAGGTACGCCGGCCGGGCGGCGCGCGCGAAGGCCACTATCCGGGCGCCGACAAGATCGCCGGCCAGCTGGCCGGCGGCGTGCAGGTCAAGCGCGTCGGTCTGGTCGGCCTCGAGCGCATCCCCGTACGCGAAGGCGCCGCACTGGTCGACGGCCAAGGCCACAAGCTCGGCCACGTCACCAGCGGCACGCTGGCGCCGACGGTCAACAAGCCGATCGCAATGGCCTACCTGGCGGCCAACCACGCCATCGCCAACCATGAGGTCTACGCCGAAGTGCGCGGCAAGCCACAGCCGATGCGCGTGACCGCGCTGCCCTTCGTACCGCCCGGCTACCACCGCGGCTGATGCCTTTCTGCCCCACTGCCCCCAACCCAACGACCCGAGGAGCTGCCGATGACGACCATGTTCACCCCCGACCACGAGTGGATCAACATCGAGGACCATGAGGCCGCGGTGGTCGGCATCACGCTGCACGCGCAGGAAGCGCTGGGCGACGTGGTGTTCGTCGAACTGCCCACGGTCGGCAAGACTTACAAGAAGGCCGAGGTGGTCGGCGTCGTCGAATCGGTCAAGGCCGCGGCCGACATCTACATGCCTGTCGAGGGCGAGGTGGTCGAGGTCAACGAAGCGTTGCGTGCCGATCCGTCGCTGGCCAACAGCGACCCGATGGGCAACGGCTGGTTCTTCAAGGTCCATGTCACGCACATGGAGCAGTTCGATCAGCTGCTCGACCCGCCGGGCTACGACGCGCTGCTGAAGACCCTTTGATGCGTCTCTGACCCCTGCCCCTCGCCCAGGACTCGCTGCCATGTTGATGTCTGCCACCCAGCCGCTCGACGCGCTCGAGAACGCGAGCGAATTCCAGGCCCGCCACATCGGGCTGCGCGCCGACGACGAGCGTCACATGCTGTCGGTGATCGGCGCGGCGTCGCGTCGCGCGCTGATCGACGCGATCGTGCCGCGGTCGATCGCGCGCTCGCGGGGCATGGCGCTGCCGGCGCCGGTGAGCGAGAGCCAGGCGCTGGCCGAGCTGCGCGGCATCGCGGCCCGCAACCAGGTGATGAAGAGCTTCATCGGCCAGGGCTACCACGGCTACGCTCACGCCCGGCGTCATCCTGCGCAACATTCTCGAGAACCCGGCCTGGTACACCGCCTACACGCCTTACCAGGCCGAGATCTCGCAGGGGCGGCTGGAGGCGCTGGTCAACTTCCAGACCATGGTCTGCGACCTCACCGGCATGGCGATCGCCAACGCGTCGATGCTCGACGAGGCCACCGCGGCGGCCGAGGCGATGACGCTGGCCAAGCGCAGCGTGAAGAGCGCAAGCGACACGATCATCGTCGCCGGCGATTGCCATCCGCAGACCATCGAAGTGATCCGCACGCGTGCCGCACCGCTGGGCCTGAAGGTGCGGGTCGGCATGGCGCCGCAACTGATGCAGGCCCACGACTATTTCGCGGTCATCGCGCAGTACCCGTCGACCAGCGGCCTGATCCACGACTTGAAGCCGCTGGTCGAGCAGGCCCACGCGAAGCAGGCGGCGTTCATCGTCGCGGCCGACCTGCTGGCGCTGACGCTGCTGGTGCCGCCGGGTGAGTTCGATGCCGACATCGTCGTCGGCAACTCGCAGCGCTTCGGCGTGCCGATGGGCGCCGGCGGCCCGCATGCCGCGTTCCTCGCCTGCCGCGACGAGTTCAAGCGCTCGATGCCCGGCCGGCTGGTCGGCGTCAGCGTCGATGCCCACGGCGCGCCGGCCTACCGCCTGGCCTTGCAGACCCGCGAGCAGCACATCCGGCGCGAGAAGGCGACTTCGAACATCTGCACCGCGCAGGTGCTGCTGGCGGTGATCGCCAGCATGTACGCCGTCTATCACGGGCCGCAGGGGCTCAAGCGCATTGCGCAGCGCGTGGCCAGCTACACCGCGATCCTGGCCCATGGCCTGAAGGCGATGGGGCTCAATGTGCTGACACCGCACGCCTTCGACACCCTCGGCGTCGAGACCGGCGACCGCAGCGACGCCATCGCCGCGCGTGCGGTGGCCGCCGGCGCCAACCTGCGGCGGCTGTCGCCGCAGCAGCTGGGCATCGCGCTCGACGAAACCACCACCCGCGCCGACATCGAGGCGCTGTGGGCCTGGTTCGCGCCGGACGGCGTCGAGCGCGCCGTCGATCGATGGCTACGCCAAGGGCGTCGAGCCGCTGATCCCGCTGCACCTGCGTCGCACCAGCGCCGTTCCTGACGCACCCGGTGTTCAACTCGCACCACAGCGAGACCGAAATGCTGCGCTACATCCGCCAGCTCGCCGACAAGGACCTCGCGCTCGACCGCACGATGATCCCGCTCGGCTCGTGCACGATGAAGCTCAACGCCACCAGCGAAATGATCCCGATCACCTGGCCGGCATTCGCCGAGGTGCACCCGTTCGCGCCGGCCGACGCAGCTGGCCGGTTATGCGCAGCTCGACGACCAACTGTGCGGCTGGCTGGCCGAGGCCACCGGCTACGCCGGCGTCAGCCTGCAGCCCAACGCCGGCTCGCAGGGCGAGTACGCCGGGTTGCTGGCGATCCGCGCCTGGCACGCCTCGCGCGGCGAAGGCCAGCGCAGCATCTGCCTGATCCCGGAATCGGCGCACGGCACCAACCCGGCCAGCGCACAGATGGCCGGCATGAGCGTGGTGGTCGTCAAGTGCGACGCGCTCGGCAATGTCGACATGGCCGACCTGGCCGCCAAGTGCGAAACGCACGGCGCGAAGCTGGCCGCGATCATGATCACCTACCCCTCCACCTACGGCGTGTTCGACCCGCATGTGAAGGAACTGTGCGCGCTGGTGCACCGCCACGGCGGGCGGGTGTACGTCGACGGCGCGAACATGAATGCGCTGGTCGGCCTGGCAGCGCCCGGCGAGTTCGGCGGCGACGTCAGTCACCTCAACCTGCACAAGACCTTTTGCATCCCGCACGGCGGCGGCGGCCCCGGCGTCGGGCCGGTCTGCGTCGTCGAGGACCTGGTGCCCTTCCTGCCCGGGCACGCCACGGCCACCGGCGCCGACCGCCCGGTCGGTGCGGTATCGGCTGCACCGCTGGGCAATGCCGCGGTGCTGCCGATCAGCTGGATGTACGTGCGCATGATGGGCGCCGACGGCCTCACCGCAGCCACCGAGGCCGCGATCCTCGCCGCCAACTACGTCGCTGCGCGCCTGGCCGATCACTTCGCGATCCACTTCAGCGGCGAGATCCCCGGCATCAAGGGCGGCGGCGTCGCGCACGAGTGCATCCTCGATCTGCGGCCGCTGAAGGACGACTCCGGCGTCAGCGCCGAGGACGTCGCCAAGCGCCTGATCGACTACGGCTTCCATGCGCCGACGCTGAGTTTCCCGGTCGCCGGCACGCTGATGGTCGAGCCGACCGAGAGCGAGCCGCGGGCCGAGCTGGACCGCTTCTGCGACGCGATGATCGCCATCCGCGAGGAGATCCGGCAGGTCGAGCGCGGCGTCTGGCCGAAGCGACGACAACCCGCTGAAGAACGCGCCGCACACCGCCGAGGCCTTGCTGAAGGCCGATTGGAACCACCCCTACTCGCGCGAACTCGCCGCCTACCCGGTGGCGAGCCTGCGCCGCAACAAGTACTGGTCGCCGGTCGGGCGCGTCGACAACGTCTACGGCGACCGCAACCTGTTCTGCAGTTGCGTGCCGATGTCGGCGTACGCGGCCTAGCGCCGGCTCACGATGGCCGTCTCGGTCTTCGACCTGTTCAAGATCGGCATCGGCCCCAGCAGCTCGCACACCGTGGGCCCGATGCGCGCGGCGCGGCTGTTCGCGCTGCGCCTGGCGCATGACGGCCTGCTCGCGCGCACGGTGCGCGTGCAATCGCAGCTCTACGGCTCGCTCGGCGCCACCGGCAAGGGCCACGGCAGCGACAAGGCCGTGTTGCTCGGGTTGGCCGGGCACGAACCGGACAGCGTCGACATCGAGGCCATCCCGGCGCTGCTCGACGCCATGCGCACGCAGCAACGGCTGCCGCTGGCCGGCAGCCATGCCGTGGCCTTCGACGAGAAGGCCGACCTGATCTTTCACCGCCGCGAGACCCTGCCGTTCCACGCCAATGGCATGCGCTTCACCGCCATCGATGCCGCCGGCAGCGAGATCGCCAACCGCGCCTACTACTCGGTCGGCGGTGGCTTCGTGGTCAGCGACGAGGTCGCCGCCGATGGCTCGAAGCAGAAGGTGATCGCGCCCGACACCACCGTGCTGGCGCACCCGTTCCACAGCGGCGACGACCTGCTGGCGCTCACCGCAAGCACCGGCAAGTCGATCGCGCAGTTGATGCGCGACAACGAACACCACTGGCGCAGCGACGCCGACATCGATGCCGGCCTGCTGCACATCTGGCGCGTGATGCAGGACTGCGTGAAGCGCGGTTGCGCCACCGACGGCGTGCTGCCCGGCGGCTTCAAGGTGCGCCGCCGCGCCGCGCCGCTGTTCCGCGACCTGACCGCCAACCCCGAGGCCGCGCTGCGCGACCCGCTGCAGGTGATGGACTGGGTGAACCTCTATGCGCTGGCCGTCAACGAAGAAAACGCCGCCGGCGGCCGCGTCGTCACCGCGCCGACCAATGGCGCGGCCGGCATCGTCCCGGCCGTGCTGCACTACTACACGCGCTTCGTCCACGGCGCCACAGAAGGCGGCGTGATCGACTTCCTGCTCACCGCCGCGGCGATCGGCATCCTCTACAAGGAAAACGCCAGCATCAGCGGCGCCGAAGTCGGCTGCCAGGGTGAGGTCGGCGTGGCCTGCTCGATGGCCGCCGGCGCGCTGTGCGCGGTGATGGGCGGCACGCCGGAGCAGGTCGAAAACGCCGCCGAGATCGGCATGGAGCACCACCTCGGCCTGACCTGCGATCCGGTCGGCGGGCTGGTGCAGATCCCCTGCATCGAGCGCAACGCGATCGCGTCGGTGAAGGCCATCAACGCCGCGCGCATGGCGCTGCGTGGCGATGGCACGCACCACGTGTCGCTCGACAAGGTCATCAAGACCATGCGCGAAACCGGCGCCGACATGCAGACCAAGTACAAGGAAACGGCGCGCGGCGGCCTGGCCGTCAACATCGTCGAGTGCTGAGGTGCGGCGGGGCCGGTAGAGTGCGGCCATGCCCCACAGCGTCAACCTGATCAGCACCATCGCGGCGGCCTTCGGCGTGGCGCTGCTGTTCGGCTTCGTCGCCGCGCGCCTGAGGATGCCGGCGCTGGTGGGCTACCTGCTGGCCGGCATCGCGATCGGCCCCTACACACCGGGCTTCGTTGCCGACGTCGCACTGGCCGGGCAGCTGGCCGAAATCGGCGTCATGCTGCTGATGTTCGGCGTTGGCCTGCACTTCTCGCTCGACGACCTGCTGGCGGTGCGCCGCATCGCGCTGCCCGGCGCCGTCGTGCAGATGGCCGTGGCCACCGCGCTCGGCATCGGCGTCGCGCACCTGTGGGGCTGGGACCTGGCCGCCGGGCTGGTGTTCGGCCTGGCGCTGTCGGTGGCGAGCACCGTCGTGCTGCTGAAGGCGCTGGAGAGTCGCGGTGTGCTCGAGTCCACCAATGGCCGCATCGCGGTCGGCTGGCTGGTCGTCGAAGACCTGGCAATGGTGCTGGTGCTGGTGTTGCTGCCGGCGCTGGCCGGTGTGCTGCGGCCGGGCGATCAGGGCCTCGACGGCAGTGGGCTGTGGCTGGCCCTGGCCAAGACGCTGCTGCAGGTGATGGCCTTCGTGGCACTGATGCTGGTGGTCGGGCGGCGCCTGTTCCCCTGGCTGCTGTGGCAGGTGGCCAAGACCGGTTCGCGCGAGCTCTTCACGTTGTGCACCGTGGTCGCGGCACTGACCATCGCCTTCGGCTCGGCCGCGCTGTTCGGCGTCTCGTTCGCGCTCGGCGCATTCTTTGCCGGCATGGTGTTGCGCGAGTCGGAGTTCAGCCAGCGCGCAGCCGAGGAATCACTGCCCCTGCGCGACGCCTTCGCGGTGCTCTTCTTCGTGTCGGTGGGCATGCTGTTCGACCCGAAGGTGCTGTTGCAGCAACCGCTGCAGGTGCTGGCCGTGGTGGCGGTCATCGTGCTCGGCAAGTCGATCGCCGCAGCGCTGTTGGTGCTGCTGCTGCGCTACCCGCTGAACACCGCGCTGACGGTATCGGCGAGCCTGGCGCAGATCGGGGAGTTCTCGTTCATCCTGGCCGCACTCGGCGTCTCGCTGAAGCTGCTACCGCCCGAAGGCCAGAGCCTGATCCTGGCCGGTGCACTGATCTCGATCGCCCTCAACCCGTTGCTGTTCGCGCTGCTGGAGCCGGCACGCCGCGCCATCCTGGCAGGCTCGGCCACGGCGCGCCGGCTGGAGGCACGCGACGATCCGCTGGCCGAGTTGCCGGCCAGCACCGACAGCCGCTTCCTGGCCCGCCAGGTCGTGCTGGTGGGCCACGGACGTGTCGGCCGCCTGATCGGCCAGGCCTTGACGCGTCATGGCATGGCCTGCGTGGTGGCCGACAGCAACCGCGACCGGGTCGAGGCGCTGCGGGCCCAGGGCATGGCCGCCGTGTGCGGTGATGCCACGTTGCCCGACACGCTGGTACAGGCGCACATTGCACAGGCGCAATGGCTGGTCATTGCCGTTCCCGACCTCGTCGGGGTGCGCCACATGGTCGAGACTGCGCGCACGCTGAATGCCGGCATCCGCGTGCTGGTGCGCTGCCACAACGAAGACGAGGCCGCCTTGCTGGCCCGCGACCTCGGCGTGCAGGTGTTGCTGTCGGAGCAGGCCCTGGCGCAGGCAATGGTTCAGCAGGTGTTGCAGTCTGCACCGGGGTAACTCTTGATTGCCTGCCAGCCGAGGCAACAGCACAGTGCTCAGCCCGGCTGCCGCACAGCGGCGGCGCCACCACTGCAGGAGTCGCAGCATGAGACCAGTCGTTTCCAAATCCCTGCCCATGTCCCTGATCGCCGCTGCCGCGGCATCGATGTGGCTGCCGGCGCGGGCCGGCGAACTCGAGGTGCTGCACTGGTGGACCAGCGGCGGCGAAGCCAAGGCCGCCGCCGCGCTGAAGGCCTCGATGCAGGCCAAGGGCCACACCTGGAAGGACTTTGCGGTCGCCGGTGGCGGCGGCGATGCGGCGATGACAGTACTGAAGTCGCGCGTCGTTTCGGGCAACGCGCCGGCCGCGGCGCAGATCAAGGGCCCGTCGCTGCAGGAGTGGGCCAAGGAAGGCGTGCTGGCCAACATCGACGGCGTGGCCAAGGCCGAGAAGTGGGACGAGTTGCTGCCCAAGGTCGTGTCCGACGTCATGAAGTACAAGGGCAACTACATCGCGGTGCCGGTCAACGTGCACCGCGTCAACTGGCTGTGGGCCAACCCGGCCGCGTTCCAGAAGGCCGGCGCCAAGCTGCCGACGACCTGGGACGAGTTCTTCGTCGCCGCCGAGGCGCTGAAGAAGGCCGGCGTGATCCCGGTCGCGCACGGTGGCCAGAACTGGCAGGACTTCACCACCTTCGAGAGCGTCGCGCTCGGCGTCGGCGGCGCCGATTTCTACAAGAAGGCGCTGGTGCAACTCGACCCCGCGTCGCTGTCGAGCCCGACGATGGAGAAGGTGCTCACGACCTTCAAGCGCGTCAAGGACTACACCGACAAGAACGCCCCCGGCCGCGACTGGAACCTCGCCACCGCGATGGTCATCAAGGGCGAGGCCGGCATGCAGTTGATGGGCGACTGGGCCAAGGGCGAATTCATCGCCGCCGGCAAGGTGCCGGGCAAGGACTTCGCCTGCGTCGCCGCGCCGGGCACCGCCAAGGCCTTCACCTTCAACGTCGATTCGTTCGCGATGTTCAAGCTGAAGAACGAGGCCAACGCGAAGGCGCAGAACGACCTGGCCGCCGCGATCATGGGCCCCGAGTTCCAGGAGGTGTTCAACCTCAACAAGGGCTCGATCCCGGTGCGGCTGGGCATGAAGATGGACAAGTTCGACGATTGCGCGAAGCTGTCGTCCAAGGACTTCGTCGACGACGCCAAGAGCGGCACGCTGGTGCCATCGATCGCCCACGGCATGGCCGTTCCGTCGGCCGCCGAGGGCGCGATCAAGGACGTCGTCAGCCAGTTCTGGAACGCCGACAAGATGAGCGCGAAGGATGCGATGGCCAAGCTCGCGGCCGCGGCGAAGACGAAGTAGCCCAGGCGCGACGGTGCGCGCGGCCTGGCTGCCCAAGCTGGTGGTGGCACCCAGCTTCGTGCTGGCGCTGCTGTTCATCTACGGCCTGATCGCCTGGAACGGCTACCTGTCGTTGTCGGCCTCGAGGCTGCTGCCGAACTACGAGTTCGCCGGCTTCCAGCAGTACGTGAACCTGTTCGAGAGCGAGCGCTTTCGCGTCGCGCTGACGAACATGGCCATCTTCGGCACGCTGTTCGTCGGCGGCGCGATGGCCATCGGCCTGCTGCTGGCGATCCTGCTCGACCAGAAGATCCGCGCCGAGGGCGTGCTGCGCACGATCTACCTGTACCCGATGGCGCTGTCGTTCATCGTCACCGGCACGGCCTGGAAGTGGATCCTCAATCCCGGCCTGGGCCTGGAGCACCTGGTGCGGCAATGGGGCTGGGAGAGCTTCAGCTTCGACTGGCTGGTCGATCCCGACAAGGCGATCTACTGCATCGCCATCGCCGGCGTCTGGCAGAGCGCGGGCTTCGTGATGGCGCTGTTCCTGGCCGGGCTGCGCGGCATCGACGACAGCATCGTCAAGGCCGCGCAGATCGACGGCGCCAGCCTGCCGCGCATCTACTGGCGCATCCTGATCCCGAGCCTGCGGCCGGTGTTCTTCTCGACGCTGATGGTCGTCAGCCACCTGGCCATCAAGAGTTTCGACCTGGTGATGGCGCTCACCGCCGGCGGCCCCGGCTTCGCCACCGACCTGCCGGCCACTTTCATGTACGCGATGGCCTTCTCGCGCGGCCAGATCGGCCTGGGCGCGGCCAGCGCCACGGTGATGCTGGCGCTGGTGGCGGCGATCGTCGTGCCCTACCTCTACTCCGAGCTGAGGACGAAGAAGTGAACCGCGTCGCGCTGCAACGCACGTTGCTGTGGGCCGCGCTGCTGCTGTTCGCGGCCTGGTTCCTGACCCCGCTGTACGTGATGGTCGTCACCTCGCTGAAGGACATGCAGCAGGTGCGCGACGGGCAACCTGCTGTCGCTGCCGACCGACCCGACGCTGGCGGCCTGGTCCAAGGCCTGGAGCAGTGCCTGCACCGGCATCGACTGCGGCGGCCTGCGGCCCTTCTTCGTCAACTCGATCCTGATGGTGCTTGCCGGCGGTGGCCGTCTCCACCGCCATCGGCTCGCTCAACGGCTACGTGCTCTCGAAGTGGCGCTTCCCCGGCAGCGAAGCCCTGTTCGCGATGCTGCTGTTCGGCGTCTTCATGCCGATGCAGGTGGTGCTGCTGCCGATGAGCCAGGTGCTCGGCTGGCTCGGCATCGCCAGCTCGATCTGGGGCCTGATCCTGGTCCACGTGATCGCCGGCATCCCGAGCACCACGCTGTTCTTCCGCAACTACTACGTCGGCCTGCCCGACGAACTGGTCAAGGCCGCGATGCTCGACGGCGCCGGCTTCTGGAAGATCTTCACGCGCATCGTGCTGCCGCTGTCGACGCCGATCCTGGTCGTCACGCTGATCTGGCAGTTCACCAACATCTGGAACGACTTTCTCTACGGCGTGGTGTTCTCGGGCGCCGACAGCAAGCCGATCACGGTCGGCCTGAACAACCTGGCCAATACCTCGAGCTCGGTCAAGGAATACAACGTCGACATGGCCGCCGCGATGATCGCGGCGCTGCCGACGCTGTTCGTCTACGTGGTGGCCGGCAAGTACTTCGTGCGCGGGCTGACGGCCGGCGCGGTCAAAGGATGAATCACACATGACCGCTGTCTCGATCCGCGACATCCGCAAGGTCTACGGCAAGAACACCGTGATCCTCGACGACATCGATCTCGAAGTCGCCTCGGGCGAGTTCGTGATCCTGGTCGGCGCCTCGGGCTGCGGCAAATCGACGCTGCTGAACATGATCGCCGGGCTGGACACGCCCACCGCCGGCAGCATCCACATCGGCGGCCGCGACGTGACCCACGTGCCGAGCAAGGACCGCGACATCGCGATGGTGTTCCAGAGCTATGCGCTGTACCCGAACATGAACGTCGCCGGCAACATCGCCTTCGCGCTCGAGATGCGCAAGGTGCCCAAGGCCGAGCGCGACGCCGCGGTGCAGCGCGTGGCCAAGATGCTGCAGATCGAGCACCTGCTCGAGCGCAAGCCCGGCGCCCTCTCCGGCGGCCAGCGCCAGCGCGTCGCGATGGGCCGCGCGCTGGCGCGCGACCCGAAGCTGTTCCTGTTCGACGAGCCGCTGTCCAACCTCGACGCCAAGCTGCGCGTCGAGATGCGCGCCGAGATCAAGCTGCTGCACCAGCGCACGCACACCACCACCGTCTACGTCACGCACGACCAGGTCGAGGCGATGACGCTGGGCGACCGCATCGCGGTGATGCGCGCCGGCCGCATCGAGCAGCTCGACACGCCGCAGGCGATCTACGAGCGCCCGGCGACGCGCTTCGTCGCCGAGTTCATCGGCTCGCCGTCGATGAACATCTTCGCCTGCGAGCGCAGCGGCAATGGCGTGCGCGCCGGCGGCGTCGAGCTGGCCGCTGAACGACGCGCAGCGCAGCGCGCTGGCGGCATCGACCTCGCTGCTCTACGGTCTGCGCCCGGAGAACGTCACGCTGGCCGACCACGGCGTGCCCGGCAAGGTGATCATGGTCGAGCCCACCGGCCCCGAGACCTACGCGCTGATCGACACCGCGCTCGGCCACCTGCTGGCCCGCGCGCCGGGCCGGCTGGCCCTGCACAGCGGCGATGCGGTGCAACTGGCCTGGCGCGCCGAGGACGCGCACCTGTTCGACGCGAAGAGCGAGCTGCGCGTGGCCTGACGCGCGTTCAGCGCATCGAGAACGCCACCTCGGGCTTGAGCCCCGACATCGGCTCGAGCAAGGCGAGCAGCGGCTGCAGTTCGCGGTAGCGCGTCGCGACCTTCGTCGCGTAGGCGAAGAACCGCGGCAGGTCTTCGCTGTACTTGGCCTTGCCGTCGCGGTGCTTCAGGCGGCAGAAGATGCCCAGCACCTTGAGGTGCCGCTGCAGGCCGATCCACTCGAGCTGGCGCCAGAACTCGCCGAAGTCGTCGGCCACCGGCAACGTGGCGCGGCGGGCGGCCTCCCAGTAGCGGACCGCCCAATCGATCTCGCGCTCCTCGTCCCAGGAGAGGAAGGCGTCGCGCAGCAGCGAGGCCACGTCGTAGGCGATCGGGCCGGCGGCGGCGTCCTGGAAGTCGAGGATGCCGGGGTTCGGGTCGGCCACCATCAGGTTGCGCGGCATCCAGTCGCGGTGCACGGCCACCACCGGCTGCGCCAGCGCGCTGGCCACCAACGCGTCGGCAACCTGCTGCCAGGTGTGCCGTTCGGCGTCGCCCCAGGTCAGGCCGAACTCGCGCTGCACGCACCAATCGGGGAACAGGCCCAGCTCGCGGCGCAGCATCGCATCGTCGTAGGGCGGCAGCGCATGGGCGGGCACATGGCCCTGCCAATGCACCAGCGCGCGGATGGCGTCGCGCATCAGGGCGTCGGCCTGGCGCGCGGAGGCCTCGCGCAGCGCGTCGAGGTACAGCGTCGAGCCCAGGTCGCCGAGCAGCAGGAAGCCGCGTTCGACGTCGGCGGCCAGCACCGCGGGGCCGTGCAAGCCGGCCGCCTCGATCAGCGCCGCGACATGCACGAACGGACGCACGTCTTCCTGCGGCGGCGGCGCGTCCATCACGATCAGGCTGCCGCCGCCGGCGGCGTCGATGCGCAGATAGCGGCGAAAGCTCGCGTCGGCCGAAGCCGGCCGCAGCGATGTCGTGAACCAGGTGATGCTCGGCGGCCAGCGGCGCCAGCCAGCGCTCGAAAGCGGCGTGGCGCTCGGGGTCCTGCCAGAGCACGGGCGAATGCGGTGCGGCACCGGGGCGCAAAGGGTCGTGTGGGCTGATCGTCACCGTGCTGCTGCACTCGGGCCGCCTCGTGAAAGCCGCCGTCGTACCCTGTCATGGATAATTTTCATTCTACAAACCGCGCAAGCCGTGCCACCCGCGCGCCTTCCCATGCCCCGACTCCACCCCCTGGCGCTGGCCGCCGCCCTGCTGCTCGCGCATGCCGGCGCCGAGGCCCAGGGCGTGCCTGCGCCGCCGCGCGCGAAGAGCGGCGCCATCGATGACCGTGCCGCCCCGGTGACGCTGCAGGCCGACGAAGTCCGCGGCCGCCCCGACCTCGAGGCCGTGGCCGAAGGCCATGTCGAGCTGCAGCGCGGCCGCATCACGATCCGCAGCGATCGGCTGACCTACGACAGCATCGAGGATCGCGCGCACGCCCGCGGCAACGTGCAGATACTCACCGCCGAAGGCGACCGCTTCTCCGGGCCCGAGTTGCAGTTGAATCTGCAGCGTTTCGAGGGCTTCTTCCTGCAGCCCGAATACTTCTTCGCCGGCAACACGGCACGCGGACGGGCCGAGCGCATCGACTTCCTCGACAGCCAGCGCGCCCGCCTCGCGAAAAGCACCTACACCACTTGCACGATCGATGGCGGCGGCACGCCGGACTGGGTCTTGTCCACCGACCGCGTCAAACTCGACTTCGAGGCCAACGAAGGCATCGCCGAGGGTGCGGTGCTGCGCTTTCTGGGCGTGCCGATTCTGGCCGCACCGGTCCTCAGCTTCCCATTGACCGACTCGCGCAAGTCGGGTTGGCTGCCGCCGTCGGTCAACCTCGACAACAAGAGCGGGCTCGAAGTCGCGGTGCCGTACTACTGGAACATCGCGCCGCAGCGCGACGCCACGCTGACGCCGATCGTCTACACGCGCCGCGGCTTCGGGCTGGACAGCGAGCTGCGCTACCTCGAGGCGCGCCACGCGGGCGAACTGCAGTTGCACGCGTTGCCCAACGATCGCGTGTTCGGCGCCGAGCGCCACGCGCTGCAGTGGCGCCAGCAAGGCCTGGCCCTCGGCGACACCGCCAACGATGCCTTGCGCTGGGGTCACAGCGGTGCGCGCGTATCGGATGACACCTACTGGAAGGACTTTCCGCGCGTGGTGAACGCGCTGACGCAGCGCCTGTTGCCCGTGGCCACGTACGCCGAGCGGGACTGGGCCGTCGCCGGGTTGCGGACCACGTTCTACGCGCGCACCCAGCATTGGCAGGTGCAGCAAGACGCCGACCCACTGGCGTTGATCGCCGCGCCCTACGATCGTGCGCCGCAGTTGGGCTGGCGCGGCGCCGGGCAACGGCCATTGTGGGGACGTGGCGTCGATGCCGACTTCGAGATCGAGGTCAATCGCTTCACGCTGGCGGCCAACGATGCCGGCCCGGCGCGCCCGGAAGGCTGGCGTGCCCACGCGCTGGCCAGCATCAGCCACAGCTGGCGCCGTCCCGGCGCGTGGCTGGCGCCGCGGCTGGCGCTGAACCTGGCCCAATACCACACCGACACGCCGATGAGCGATGGCCGCCGCAGCGCTTCGCGCGCGATCCCGACCCTCAGCGTCGATGCTGGCCTGGTGTTCGAGCGCGAGGCCCGTTGGTTCGGCCGCGCGCTGCGGCAAACGCTCGAGCCGCGCCTGCTGTACGTCAACACGCCGTGGCGTGCCCAGGCCACGCTGCCGCTGTTCGACACGGCCCCCAAGGATTTCAACACCGTATCGGTGTTCAGCGACAACGCCTTCTCGGGCGTGGACCGCGTTTCCGACGCGCACCAGATCACCGCCGGCGTGACCACCCGGCTGCTCGAGCCGGCCAGCGGCGTCGAGGCCGTCCGGCTGGGCCTGGCGCAGCGCTACCTGCTGCGCGACCAGCGATCACGCCCGACGGCGTTCCACTGACACAGCGCTTTTCCGATCTGCTGCTGGTCGGCTCGGCACACATTGTCTTCGCGCTGGATCCTTCGACGCCGCGCTGCAATACAGCCCCGAGATCGACCGCACGACACGCTCGGTGCTGACGGCGCGCTACTCGCCGGGCCCGCTGCGCACGCTGGCTGCCAGCTACCGCCTGGCGCGCGGCGCCAGCGAGCAGTTCGACATCGGCTGGCAATGGCCGGTGTACCGCGGCAACGAGCGCGCCGCGGCCAACAGCGCTGCGTGCGTTGGCACGCTGTACAGCGTCGGCCGGGTCAATTACTCGATGCAAGCGACAGCCGCATCACCGATTCGCTGGTCGGATTCGAATACGACACCGGCTGCTGGATCGCCGGGTGGTCGCCGAGCGCGTCTCCACCGGCCGCAGCGAGGCCATCACCCGGCTGCTGCTGCAACTTGAACTGGTCGGGCTGTCGCGGCTGGGCTCCAACCCGCTCCAGGTCTTGAAGGACAATATCCCTGGCTACAAGCTGCTGCGCGAAGACCGCAGCGACCCGCCGCCGCGCGACTACACCCACTGACCGCGCCGGCCATGACCCCGAGACCCGATGAAATCCCTGCTCCGATCACCGGCCCTTGCCGCGACTGCTCGGTTGCTGTGCCACGCTGACCGGCGATGGCCCAACCGACACGGCCAGCGCCGCGCCGGCGGTGCCCTCGGCCACCGCCGTGCGCCCGGGCGACTACATCGCCGCGGTCGTCAACCAGGAACTGGTCACCGCCTATCGAAGTCAACCAGCGCATGGCCCGCGCACGCGACGATGCGCAGCGCAACAACCAGCGCCTGCCGGCCGAAGCCGAATTGCGCCGCCAGGTGCTGGAATCGCTGATCGAGGACCGCGCGATGCTCAGCCATGCCCGCGACAGCGGCGTGCGCGTCGATGAGGCCGACATCGACCGTGCCGTGGCCAGCATCGCGGCGCAGAACCAGATGACGATGGCCCAGTTGCGCCAGCAGTTGGCGCGCGAAGGCATGGACCTGGCGCGCTTTCGCGCCAACATCCGCGACCAGATGCTGATCGAGCGCGTGCGCGAGCGCGAGGTGGCGCAGCGCATCCGCATCACCGACAGCGAGATCGACGACTTCATCGAGAAGCAGCGCGGCGCCGCTGCCGGCGAAGTGCAATACAACATCGCCCAGGTGCTGGTGACGGTGCCCGAGGACGCCAGCGACGCCGTGGTGGCAGAGCGCCGAGCGCGCGCCGAGAGCGCGCTGGCCCGCATCCGCGGCGGCGAAGACTTCGCCGCGGTGGCCAAGGCGGTGTCGGAAGACGACAACAAGGAACGCGGCGGTGAGATCGGCCTGAAGCCGGCCGACCGCCTGCCCGACATGTTCCTCGAAGTCGTGCGCCCACTGGCCAGCGGCGAGGTTGCGCCAGCCCTGTTGCGCAGCGGCGCCGGCTTCCATGTGCTGAAGTTGCTCGAACGCAGCGACGGCGCGGCATTTCGCGTGGCGCAGACGCGCGCGCGCCACATCCTGCTGCGGCCCTCGCCACAACTCAGCGCGCAAGCCGTGCAAGCCCGGCTGGCCGACTTCAAGCGCCAGATCGAAGCCGGCACGCGCCGCTTCGAAGACCTCGCGCGCGAGCATTCGCTCGACGGCAGCGCGGCGGCCGGAGGCGACCTCGGCTGGGCCACGGCGGGCCAGTTCGTGCCCGAGTTCGAAGCGGCCATGACCAGCCTGCCGGTCGGAGGCATCTCGGCGCCGGTGGTGTCACGCTTCGGCGTCCACCTGATCCAGGTGATGGAACGGCGCAGCGTCGCGCTCGACACCAAGCAATTGCGCGAGCAGGCCCGCAACGCGTTGCGCGAGCGCAAGTTCG
This sequence comes from uncultured beta proteobacterium, assembly GCA_963840805.1. Taxonomy (GTDB): domain Bacteria; phylum Pseudomonadota; class Gammaproteobacteria; order Burkholderiales; family Burkholderiaceae_C; genus CADEEN01. The sequence continues at coordinate 392,077 of CAWJAJ010000011.1, forward strand.
AGCAGGCCTACGGCGAATGGGTGCGCGAAGTGCGCGACCGCGCCTACGTCGAGTTTCGCGACGCGCCCTTGTGAACGCAGGCGCAGCGGCGTGAAGCACCAGCCGCGCAAACGCTTCGGCCAGCACTTCCTCGCCGACCTCGGCGTCATCGACGACATCGTCGCGGCCATCGACCCGCGCCCCGGCGAAGCGCTGGTCGAGATCGGCCCCGGGCTCGGCGCGCTGACGCTGCCGCTGATCGAGCGCTGCGAGCACCTCACCGTCGTCGAACTCGACCGCGACCTCGCGGCGCGGCTGCGCAAGAACCCGGCGCTCGAAGTCATCGAAGCCGACGTGCTCGGCGTCGATTTCGCGGCGCTGGCGGCACGGCGGGGCGGCAAGCTGCGCGTCGTCGGCAACCTGCCCTACAACATCTCGACGCCGATCCTGTTCCACCTGCTGCCCGCCGCAGGCGCGGTGCTCGACCAGCACTTCATGCTGCAAAAGGAGGTCGTCGCGCGCATGGCCGCGGCGCCCGGCAACAAGGACTACGGGCGCCTGACGGTGATGCTGCAGTGGCGCTACCACGTCGAGCCGCTGTTCGACGTGCCCGCCGAGCGCTTTCGAGCCGCCGCCGCGCGTCGAATCGGCCGTCGTGCGCATGCTGCCGTGGCCCGAGCCCGCCGCGCTCGACGCCACGCTGCTGACCGAGCTCGTGCAGGTGGCCTTTTCGCAGCGGCGCAAGCTGCTGCGCCACACGCTCGGCCGCTGGCTCGAAGGCCGCGCCTTCGGCGGCGCTTTCGACGTGCAGCGACGTGCCGAGGAAGTGCCGGTGGCCGAGTACGTCGCGCTAGCGCAGGCCGCTGCCGCTCGCTGAGGGCTGCACGCGCCGCGCCTTCCAGGCGCCGAAGATCGCGATCAGCCCGGGGATCAGGATCATCGCCCAGATGATCTTGTCGAGGTGGTTCTTGACGAACGGGATGTTGCCGAACAGGTAGCCCGCACCGACCAGGCTGACGACCCACAGCGTGCCACCGGTCACGTCGTAGAGCGTGAAGCGCCGGCGCGTCATCTGCGCCACCCCGGCCACGAACGGCGCGAAGGTGCGCACGAAGGGCATGAAGCGCGCCAGCACGATCGTGATGCCGCCGTAACGCTCGTAGAACTCATGCGCCTGCTCGAAGGCCCGCTTGTTGAAGAAGCGGCTCTGCTCCCACTGGAACACGCGCGGTCCGATGTGGTGCCCGATGGTGTAGTTGGTCTGGTTGCCCAGGATCGCCGCGGCAGTCAGCAGGGCCATCGACAGCGGCAGGCTCATCAGCCCGACGCCGCACAACGTGCCGACGACGAAAAGCAGCGAATCGCCGGGCAGGAACGGCATCACGACGACGCCGGTCTCGACGAAGATGATCAGGAACAGCAGTGCATAGACCCAAGCGCCATAACTGTGCACGAAGGTCTGCAGGTGCACATCGACGTGGAGGATGAAGTCGAGCAGGAAGTGGAGGGCATCGGGCATGGGGCGCGATTATCCGGGTGGCTGCGCCGCCGGTTCTTCTGGTGCGAGAGTCGGCGCCGGGGTGCCCCGGCGGGCAGTCACTTTCTTTCTGGTGGCTCAGAAAGAAAGTAACCAAAGAAAGAACGCCTGAACACGTGCTCATTCACGCCTGCGGTCTCGATTGAAGCCCGTGTGTAGCCACAAGGCCTGACCCGGTACGGGCTCAAGTTGCGATTGCAGTGCGGCGCACCGCGCTTGGGCCACGACACAGGCCTGCGTGAGTACGGGTGGTTCAGTGCAAACGCACGAAAGCCCGGACATCCCCTGGGTGTGCGGGCGCACAGACGAGTCATCACGCACACCAACACAAAAATTCGTATTGGGCTCTTTCTCTTTGGTTACTTTCTCTTTGAGCCAGCAAAGAGTTCCGAAGCGAAAGTGACTGCCAGCCGGGGCACTCCCGGCGCCGACTCGGCACGAGAAGAACCCCGCAGCCGCAGGCTGCGACAATTGCAAAAATGACTTCCGCACTGCTCGCCGAGCAAGCCAGCGCCAGGCGCCCGATCCGCGACCTGCCCGACGAACTGGTCAGCCAGATCGCCGCCGGCGAGGTCGTGGAGCGGCCGGCGTCGGTGGTGCGCGAGCTGGTCGACAACGCGCTCGATGCCGGCGCCTCGCAGGTCACCGTGAAACTGATGCGCCGGCGGCGTGCGCCAGATCGTCGTCGAGGACAACGGCATGGGTATCCCGCGCGGCGAACTGGCGCTGGCGCTGCGCCGCCACGCCACCAGCAAGATCGCCAGCCTGGCCGATCTCGAAGGGGTCGCGACGATGGGCTTTCGCGGCGAGGCGCTGGCGGCGATCGCCTCGGTGGCGGAGATGGCGCTGGCCAGCCGCACTGCCGACGCGCCCCACGCCACGCGGCTCGATGCCCGGAGCGGCGAGACGGCGCCGACGGCACGCGCGGTCGGCACCACGGTCGACGTGCGTGAGCTGTTCTTCGCCACGCCGGCGCGGCGCAAGTTCCTGAAGACCGACGCCACCGAGCTGGCGCATTGCGTCGACGCCGTGCGCCGCCACGCGCTGGCGCGGCCGGACGTCGGCTTCGCGGTCTGGCACGACGGCCGCCTGGTGGCGCAGTGGCGCGCGGCCGCCGATGCGCAGGCGCGCCTGGCCGACGTGATGGGCGCGGAGTTCATCGCCGCCAGCGTCGCGGTGCTGGGCCAGGCCGGGCCGCTGCGGCTGCACGGCCGCGTCGGCGTGCCGGATGCCGCGCGCGCCCGCGCCGACCAGCAGTACACCTACGTCAACGGCCGCTACGTGCGCGACCGCGGCGTCGCGCACGGCGTGCGCAGCGCGTTCGAGGACGTGCTGCACGGCGCGCGGCAGCCGGTGTACGTGCTGTTCATCGAGATCGACCCGCAGCGCGTCGACGTCAACGTGCACCCGACCAAGATCGAGGTGCGCTTTCGCGATGCCCGCGAGGTGCACCAGGCCGTACGCCATGCGGTCGAGAACGCGCTCGCGCCGCCGCGCGCCGCAGCGGTGGCTGCCGCGCCCGCAGCACCGTTGTCGTTGGCCGCAGCGCCGTGGCGCACGACGCCGGCCTTGCAGCCCGGCCTGGCGCTGCAGCACGCCGCGGCGCTGTATGCCCGCGAGGGTGCGCCACCACCGTATGCCATGCCGCCGCAGGCCGCTCAGCCGGCCACGGACCCTGCAGACGCATGGCCGCTCGGCCGCGCGTTGGCGCAGCTGGCCGGCGCCTACATCCTGGCCGAGAACAGCCAGGGCCTGGTGATCGTCGACATGCATGCGGCGCATGAGCGCATCGTCTACGAACGGCTCAAGCGCCAACTCGGTGCCGCCAGCCTCGAAACACAACCGCTGTTGATCCCGGCCGCCTTCGCCGCCTCGCTGGCCGAAGTGGCCACGGCCGAGGCGCATGCCGCGACGTTGTCGGCCCTCGGCCTGGAGGTCACGCCGCTGGCCAGCACCACGCTGGCGGTGCGCTCGCTGCCCGCAGCGTTGGCCGCCGCCGACCCAGTGGCGCTCGCGCGGTCGGTGCTCGCGGACCTGGCGCAACACGAAGCCAGCCGCGTCGTCGAGCGGGCGCGCGATGAATTGCTCTCGACGATGGCCTGCCACGCCGCGGTGCGCGCCAACCGGCGCCTGACGGAGGGCGAGATGAACGCCTTGCTGCGCGAAATGGAAGCCACCGAGCGCAGCGACCAGTGCAACCACGGCCGCCCGACCTGGCGCCAGGTGACGCTGAAGGAACTCGACGCCCTCTTCCTGCGCGGCCGCTGATCGCCCAGGGCCGCGAGGGTCCGTCAGGCCACGCGACGCAGCGCCACCGGTGCGCTGCCGAGCGTGCCGCCGAACAGGTTCTTCGGATCCGCCAGGCGCGGCACGAGATCGATCTGCGTGCGCTCGCCGCGCTGTTCGCCGAGCAGCGCATGCAGGAAACGCAGCGACGAATAGTCCTCGAGCGCGAAGCCGACCGAATCGAACACCGTGACGTCCCGGGGCGTGACGCGGCCCGGCTTGTCGCCGCGCACGATGTCGGCGAACTCGGTCACTGCAAAGTCGGCATCGAGTTGCTGGATCTCGCCTTCGATGCGCGACTGCGGTTCGTACTCGACGACAACGCGCGCGTCGGGCCGCAACAGGATGTCGGCGTGCAGTTCGGTCTTGCCCGGGCAGTCGCCGCCGACGGCATTCAGGTGCATGCCGGCCTCGATCATCGCCGGCTCGAGAATCACGGCATTGCGCTTGTCGGCGGTCACAGTGGTGACGATGTCGGCGCCGCGCACCGCCTGCGCCGTGCTCGTGCAGCGCACGACGCCCAAGTCGGCGAGCTCGGGCATCGCACGCAGGTTGCGCTCGAGCTTGGCCGTCGCCGTGGCGTCGACGTCGAACAGGCGCAGTTCGCGAATGCCCAGCATGCGGTGGAAGGCGATGGCCTGGAACTCGCTCTGCGCGCCGTTGCCGATCAGCGCCATCACGCGGCTGTCGGGCCGCGCCAGATGCCTGGCGGCCAACGCCGACATCGCCGCGGTGCGCAGCGCGGTGGTCACGGTCAACTCCGACAACAGCAGCGGGTAGCCGGTGTCGACGTCGGCCAGTACCCCGAACGCAGTGACGGTGAGCAGCCCGGCCGCGGTGTTCTTCGGGTGGCCGTTGACGTATTTGAAGGAGTAGAAGCGGCCGTCGCTGGTCGGCATCAGCTCGATCACGCCGTCGTCGGAGTGGCTCGCCACGCGCGCCGATTTCTCGAACTCGGCCCAACGACGGTAATCCGCCTCGATCTCGCCGGCCAGGCGTTCGATGAAGCGGGCCACGCCCTGCGTGTGGACCAGCCGCTGAATGTCGGCAACGCCGATGTAATCGACCACGTGTCTGTCTCCAAATTGTCGTTATGGAGATTGTCCGAGGCCTCGGAGCTAAACAAAAGCCAACATCCTGTTCAGATCGTCATCTTCCTTGGACATAATGTCATTCGACATTGCCACTTAGCTCACTTCACCCGATGGACGACACCGACCAGCAATTGATCGCTCTGCTGCGTGCAAACGCCCGCGCGCCGGTCGCTGCGCTCGCCAAACAGCTCAAGGTGGCCCGAGGCACGGTGCAGAACCGGCTGGCCAAGCTGGAAGCCGCGGGCACGATCGCCGGCTACACCGTGCGCCTGAAGCCGCAGTCCGAGGAACACCGCATCCGCGCACTGACCACCATTGCCGTCGAAGGCAACCGCGGCGAGGCGGTGCTGCGGGCACTGCGCGGCGACCCCGCGGTCGAAGCACTGCACACCACCAACGGCCGCTGGGACATCGTGGCCGAGTTGCGGGCCGAGAACCTGGAGGCGTTCGACCGCGTGCTCGGCCGCATCCGCCTGATCGACGGCATCGCCAGCACCGAAACCAGCTTGCTGCTTTCGACTCACAAGCTGTGACCCGGCCCACCGCGGCCACCCTTGTGCGAGCATCGAGCCCATGTCGAACATGAACCACCCGCGCCCGTGGCGACGCGCCAGCGTCGCAGCGGCGGCCTTCATGCTGGCGCTGGCCGGCTGTACCACGCTCGACGAAAAGCAGCGCGAATGGATCTTCCAGCCGAGCGACCGCACCTGGTCCGGCGGCGCGTCGGCGGCCGAAGGCATGAGCGAGGTCTGGATCGAATTCGCCTCGCGCGAGGCCGATGCGGCGCCCGTCAAACTGCACGGCCTGTGGCTGGCGCAGGCCCGTGCCGACGCGCCGGTGCTGCTGTACCTGCACGGTGCGCGCTGGGATGTCCGCTCCAGTGCCCACCGCATGCGCCGCATGCACCAACTCGGCTTCTCGGTGCTGGGCATCGACTACCGTGGCTTCGGGCGCAGCACGCCGGTGCTGCCGTCGGAGACGCTGGCCCACGAGGACGCGCTGGCGGCCTGGCACTGGCTGGCGGCGCAGCACCCGCGGGCCCAGCGCTACCTGTTCGGCCATTCGCTCGGCGGCGCCATCGCGGTGCGACTGGCAGGCGAGGTCGACGATGCCGCGGGGCTGATCGTCGAAGGCAGCTTCCCGTCGATCCCCGAGGTCGTGAAGACCATGAAGTGGGGCTGGCTGCCGGTCACGCCGCTGATCACGCAGCGCTTCGACGCCGGCGCCTATATCGAGCGCGTCAAGGCGCCGCTGCTGGTGGTGCACGGCAGCGAAGACCGGCTGATCCAGCCGACGCTCGGCCGTGCGTTGTACGAGCGCGCCCGCGAACCCAAACGCTTCGTGCTCGTCGAGGGCGGCACGCACCACAACACCAATGCCGTCGGCCACGAGGCCTACCGCGAAGCGCTCTCCGAGCTGTTCGGCTTGAGCGCAGTGAACAGACCATGACGACACTGAAACTGAAGAAAGACAAGCCGGCATCGACGCGGCAACGCGCCGAACCACGCGGCCCGGTACGCGGCGTTGCCGCGCCGCGCAAGCAGAGGACGCTGGCCGAGGCACAGGCCGAGCGCGCCGCGCGGGCCGAACGCGCCGCGCAGGACCGTCGTGCGGCACCCGAGCCCGGCGCACCGCGCGATCGACCACCACGACGCGAAGCGCCACGCGATGCACCGCCGCGCGGTACCGCGCCGGCGAGAAGCGCGCCGCCGCCCCGATCCGGTGACGCGCCGCCTCGGCGAGAGCGTGCGGCCCCGGCCCGGCACCCGCCGCGAGGCGACGCGCCGGCGCGGCCGGACCGCGACGCACCCCCCCGGCGGGACCGGCCCTCGACGACGCGCGCTGCACCACCGCCGCGCCGCGAGCCCTCGCCACGCGCGGTACCGCCGCCGCGGCGCGAGTTGCATCCGGCCACCGTTGCGGTGCGCGAGGGCGACCGCCTGTCCAAGCGCATGACGGCGATGGGCCTGGCCTCGCGCCGCGAGGCCGACGACTGGATCGCCGCCGGCTGGGTGCGGGTCGACGGCAAGGTCGCGGTGCTGGGCCAGCGCATCGGCCCCGATGCCCGCATCGACATCGACCCGCGCGCACGCAACGAGCAGTCGCGCCGCGTCACGATCCTGCTCAACAAGCCGATCGGCTACGTCAGCGGCCAGGCCGAAGACGGCCACGAACCGGCCGTGGTGCTGGTCAAGCCGGAGAACCGCTGGGCCGACGACCGCGGCATTGCCTACCAGGCCGGCCACCTGCGCCACCTGGCACCGGCCGGGCGCCTGGACATCGATTCGGTGGGCCTGCTGGTGCTGACGCAGGACGGCCGCATCGCCAAGGCCTTGATCGGCGAGGACTCGCGCATCGAGAAGGAGTACCTGGTGCGCGTGCGTCGCACGCAACCGGGCCCGCTGCCGGAGCACGAGTTGGCGCTGCTCGAACATGGCCTCAGCCTCGACGAGCGGCCGCTCAAGCCGGCCAAGGTCAGCTGGGCCAACGAAGACCAGTTGCGCTTCGTGCTGCGCGAAGGCCGCAAGCGCCAGATCCGCCGCATGTGCGAGCTGGTCGGCCTCGAGGTGCTGGGCTTGAAGCGCGTGCGCATCGGCAGCGTCGCACTCGGCAAGCTGCCGCCGGGGCAGTGGCGCTACCTGCGCGACGACGAGTCGTTCTGATCGCGCGGCGGGATGCGGCTGGCGGTCATTGTTGCCGCGTCCGCGCCAGCAGCGCGGCGGCCGCTTGCGCCCACTGCGGCTCGGCAACCTGGGCCCGCACCAGCGCGCGCTCGGCAGCGGCCTGCGCGCCTTCGCGCTGGCCCAGGCGCAGACGCACGACGGCCAGGTTGTGCCAGGCGGCCGCACTGTCGTGCAACGCCGCCTCGCGCTCGAAAGCACGCGCGGCGCCCGCAGCATCGCCGGCCGCAAAACGGGCATTGCCCTGGCCCAGCCCGGCCAGCGCATTGCGCGGCCAGCGCTCGACGAGGCTGTCGTAGGCGCGCAGCGCCTGCTGCGGCGGCGCCACGCGCTCGAAAGCGATCGCGGCCTGCACGCTGTCGGACTCGCTGGCCGTCGCGGGCAGGCCGCCCGGCGCCATCGCGACGAAGGCCCAGCGTGCGGCGCGAGCCCAGGTGCGTTCGAACAGCGCGAAGCCCATCGCCTCGCGCTCGGTGGTACCGCTGCGCAGCAGCACCTGGCGCTCGGCCACGTCGTAGCCGACGAGCACCGCATAGTGCCAGCGCGGCAACCAGTCGAGGCCGAGGTTCTGCAGCACCACCACCGGGTGGCCGGCAGCGACTTCGGCCAGCAGGTCGGCGAGTTGCGGTTGCAGCGGCACCGCCAGCGCCCCGAAGCGGCGTGCCGCCGCCAGCATCTCGGTCTGCAGCGCACCCTCGCGCGCCGGCAGGAACACCGCGTCGGCGAGTTGCTCGGGCGTGGCCGCGAGACGGGCATGCACCAGCACCGTCGCCAGTGCGGCCGGGCCGCAGTGGTACGGCGTCTGCGGAAAGAACGGCACCTCGCGCAACTCGGTGCGAGGCGCCAGGCCGGGCGGCGGCGCCGTGGTGATCGCCGCGCTCTGCGGCGGCTCGGCGAACACCGCACAGCCGCTGGCGAGCGCCGACGCGGCCGTACCGAGCAGCCAGGCCCGCCGCTGCAGGGGCATGGCGGTCAGGCCGCGCCGGGCCGCGTGCCCGCGATCAGCGGATCGCCCGCGTGAACGGGAATACCTTCGTGAAGCCGAGGATGTCGGTGATCAACAGCACCACGAAGATCGTGACGATGACACCGAGCACATCGCCACCGGCCGGGGCCTGGTCGATCTGGGCGGCCACCTGGGCGGCCTCGGCATCGGTCAGCGCAGCGACGCGGTCGCGCGCGGCATCGACGCTGACTCCACGCGCCTGCAGTGCAGCGACGACATCGGCGCGGCTCAGCGTTTGCTCGAGCAGCGCGCGGCCCGGCTGCGCGGCGGCCGCCTGCTCGGTGCCGATCAGCGCGGGGGCGGTGGCAGACGCGAGCGGCGCGGCCTGCGCCAGGCCGGCGAAGGACAGGCTCATCGCGACCAAAGTAGCCAGGGTGCGTCGGGTGCGGGTCGTCATGGACGGGTCTCCAGAAGTGGTTGCGCGGCCATGGTAACCCGGGCAAGACCGGCCCACGTATGGGGATGCAACCGGCTGGTACGCTCGCCCGCATGACTGAAATGTCCGCTCGCAGCGACGGCTGCGCCGTCGCTGCGCCCTTGCCTGTGCTCGCGCCCGCCATGGCTGCGACCGCGCTGGCGCTGCTGCTGGGCCTGCAGCCGGTGATGACCGATCTGTACCTGCCGGCGCTGCCGCTGCTCGCGCGCGAGCTGGCCGCACCGATGAGCGCGACGCAGCTGACGATGTCGGCGCTGATCCTGGCCTTCGGGCTGTCGCAACTGGTGTGGGGGCCGGTCGCCGACCGCTTCGGCCGCCGTCCGGTGTTGCTCGCCAGCCTGTCGCTGCTGGTGCTGGCCAGCATCGGTGCGAGCGTCGCGTCGCACATCGGCTGGCTGATCGTCTGGCGCGCCGCGCAGGGCGCAACAATGGCCGCCGCGGTGGTGTGCGCGCGCGCGATGGTGCGCGACCTCTACGAGCCGCACCAGGGCGCGCGCGTGATGTCGCTCGCCTTGTCGGGATTGGGCGTGCTGGCCATCGCCTCGCCGCTGCTCGGCGGCGCGCTGGCGATGGCGATGGGCTGGCGCAGCGCGCTCGCCGCGGTGGCCGGTTTCAGTGCCCTCGTCTTGGCCTACACCTGGTTCGCGGTGCCGGAAACCTTGCCCGTCCGCAACCCCCGTGCGCTGCACCTGCCGACGCTCGCCGGCAACGCCCGCACGCGTGCTGGGCCACCCGACCTTCCTCGCCTGGGCACTGCTGATCGCCGCCACCTACGGCGGCCTGTTCACGGTGCTGGCGGCTTCGTCGTTCACCTATATCGAGGTGCTCGGGTTGACGCCCGCGCAGTATGGGCTGGCGATGGCCTCGGGCTCATTGGCCTATCTCGTCGGCACCTTCTTCTGCCGCCGCTGGTTGCTGCGCGCGGGCCTGCTCGGCGCGGTGCGGCGCGGTGCGCTGTTCACGCTCGCCGGTGCACTGGGCATGGCACTGTGCGCGTTCGTGCCCGCGCTGGCCACGGTGCCGCTGGTGCTCGGATCGCAATGGCTGTTCGCGTTCGGGCACGGCATCCACCAGCCCTGCGGCCAGACCGGCGCCGTCGGGCCGTTCCCGCAGATGGCCGGCGTTGCCTCGGCGCTGGCCGGATGCCTGTTGGCCTTGACCGCGTTCGCGGTCGGCCTGTGGCTCGGCCAGGCGATGGATGGCACGCTGCGGCCGATGGCGCTGGGGGTCGCGTTCTGGGGCATCGTCACCGCGGCCGTGGCCTGGACGCTGGTGCAGCGGCATGGCGCGCCGGCAAGGCCATGAGCGCGCACGGCCGCTCCGAAGCGCTCATCCCGAAGCGCGTGACGCGGACGGTCGTCCGATGAGCCCGCTGGGCCGCCCCGAGGGCGAATTCCGTCGTGCACAGCACGAAGGCCGGCCACTGAACGAACCCCGGTGGATCGGGCTGGCCGGCCCCACGGCCAGCGGCAAGAGTGCGATCGCGCTGGCGCTGGCCGACCGCGTGCCGCTCGAGATCGTCAGCGTCGACTCGGCGCTGGTCTACCGCGGCATGGACATCGGCACTGCCAAACCGAGCGAGGCCGAGCGCGCGGCCGTGCCGCACCATCTGATCGACATCCTCGACCCGCGCGAAGCCTACTCGGCCGCGCAGTTCGCCGCCGACGCGACGCGCCTCATCGGCGAGATCCATGCGCGCGGCCGGCTGCCGCTGCTGGTCGGCGGCACGATGCTGTACTTCAAGATCCTGAGCGACGGCCTCGACGCCCTGCCCGCCGCCGACCCGGCCGTGCGTGCTGCGCTGGAGGCCGAGGCCTTCGCGCGTGGCTGGCCGGCATTGCACGCCGAACTCGCCCGCGTCGACCCGGCCAGCGCCGCGCGCTTGCCGCCCACCGACGCGCAGCGCATCGGCCGTGCGCTCGAGGTCTTTCGCATCAGCGGCCGCACGCTGTCGAGCTTCCACACAGCACCGCGCGCGGCGCGGGCGCCGGCGCTGATCGCGCTCGAGCCGACCTCGCGCGCCTGGCTGCATGAGCGCATCGCAGCACGCTTCGATGCCATGCTCGCGCACGGCTTCCTCGACGAGGTGCGTGCGCTGCGTGCGCGCCGCGACCTGCACGCCGGCCTGCCGTCGATGCGTTGCGTCGGCTACCGCCAGGCCTGGGCCGCGCTCGACGAAGGCCTGACCGGCGATGCGCTGCAGGCCGCGGTGCGCGAGCGCGGCATCGCCGCGACGCGCCAGCTCGCCAAGCGCCAGTTGACCTGGCTGCGCGGCATGCCGCAGCGTGTCGTCGTGGCTGCGACGCCGACGATGCGGCGGCGCAGGTGGCATGCGGCCGTCCGGCGATGGCTGAGCGCGTGACCGGCCCGCTGCTGCGCGTCGAACGCCTCGCCAAGCACTATGGCGGCGTACCGGTGTTCGAGCAGGTGTCGTTCGAGGTCGCACGCGGCGAGCTGGTGGCGATCCTCGGCGAATCGGGGGTCGGCAAGTCGACGCTGCTCAATGCGCTGGCCGGCCTGGATGCGCCGAACGCCGGCCGTGTCGAACTCGGCGGCCGCGCGCTGCACGGCCTGGACGACACCACGCTCGCGCACTGGCGACGCGCGCACGTCGGCTTCGTGTTCCAGGCCTTTCACGTGCTGCCGCACCTGACGGTGGCGCAGAACATCGCGCTGCCGCTGCTGCTGCTCGGCCGACCCGACCCCGCACGCGTGCGGCGCGATGCTGGCCGCCGTCGGCCTGGCCGGGTTCGACGCGCGGCTGCCGCGCACGCTGTCGGGCGGCCAGTTGCAGCGCGTGGCGATCGCGCGCGCGCTGGTGCACCGGCCGCCGCTGGTGCTGGCCGACGAGCCCACCGGCAACCTCGACCCCGACACCGCCGAGCGGGTGATGGACCTGCTCGCCACGCAGGTGCGTGCCGAGGGTGCGGCCTGCGTGCTGGTGACGCATTCGCTGCACGCCGCGGCACGCGCCGACCGCGTGCTGCGGCTCGCGGCCCACGGCATCGAGGACGCCTGATGACGACGCGCCCGGCGCCGGGCATCCGCACCCCCGCGCTGCTGCGGCGCGTTGACGCTGCCGGAGTGGCGCGCGCACCCGCTGCGCCAGGCGCTGGCGCTGCTGGCGGTGGCGCTCGGCGTGGCGCTGGCGTTCTCGGTGCACCTGATCAACCAGTCGGCGCTGGCCGAGTTCTCGGCGGCGGTGCGCGCGGCCAACGGCGAGCCCGACGCGAGCCTCGCCTGCGCGCAGCGCGACGGCTGCGACGACGCGCTGTTCGACGCGCTGGCCACGCGCAGCCCGCGATCACGCTGGCCAGCCCGGTGGTCGAGATCGACAGCTACGCCATCGGCCGTGACGGCCAGCGCGTCGCGCTGAAGCTGATCGGCATCGACGCCCTGCAGGTCGCGGCCGTGGCGCCGGCGCTGCTGCCGCACGCGGCCGACGCCAGCCGAGCGCACCGCCGCGCATCGACCCCGATGCGGTGTTCCTCAACGCCAGCGCCCGGCAGCGACTGGGTGTCGCGCCGGGCGGCACGCTGCGCGTGCAGCATGGCCTGGCCACGGTGGCGTTGCGCGTCGCCGGCGACGTCGCGGCGGGCGGCGCGGCGCTGGCGGTGATGGACATCGCCGGCGCGCAAGCGCATTTCGGCTTCGAGGGCCGGCTCGACGCGCATCGACCTGCGGCTGGCGGCGGGCGCACGCGCCGAGGCTTTGAGCGCCGGCGCTGCCGCCCGGCTGGACCGTCGCCGCGGCCGACGACGCGGCGCAGCGCGTGGCCAACGTCTCGCGCGCCTACCGCGTCAACCTCACGGTGCTGGCGCTGGTGGCCTTGTTCGTCGGTGCGTTCCTGGTCTTCTCGGTGCTGGCGCTGTCGGTCGCGCAGCGCACGCCGGGCCTGGCGCTGCTCGGCGTGCTCGGTCTGTCGGCCGCCGAACGCGGCCGCGCTGGTGATTGCCGAGTGCACGCTGCTCGGCATCGCCGGCAGCGTGGTCGGGGTCGCCGCCGGCACGCTGCTGGCGCAGGCTGCACTGCGCTGGCTGGCGGGCGACCTCGGCGGCGGCTACTTCCCCGGCGTGGCGCCGGCACTGGCGTTCTCGTGGCCCGGTGCACTGGCGTTCGCCGCGCTCGGCACCGCGGCGGCACTGGTCGGCGGCTGGCTGCCGGCGCGGCAGGCGGCGGCGCTCGCACCGGCCCAGGCCCTGAAGGGTCTCGGCGGCACGCAACGCAGCGGCAAGGCGGCCTGGCGCGGGCCGGTGCTGCTGCTCGCCGGCGTGCTGCTGGCGCTGATGCCGCCGATCGCCGGCCTGCCGCTCGCCGCCTACGCCTCGGTGGCGCTGCTGCTGGTCGGCGGCATCGCCTGCGTGCCGGCGCTGGTCGGCTCGCTGCTGGCGCGTGCCGGCACGGCCTCGTCGCCGCTGGCGCTGCTGGCGCTGCAGCGCGCGCGCCACGAGCGCGACGCCGCCACCGTCGCCGTCGCCGGCGTGGTCGCGAGCCTGGCGCTCGCGGTCGCGCTGACGGTGATGGTGGCGAGCTTTCGCGACGGCGTGGCGCGCTGGCTCGACCAGGTGCTGCCGGCCGACCTGTACGTGCGCACGGCGGCCAGCAGCGTGGCCAGCGACCAGGCCTTCCTGCCGCCGGACTTCGTCGCGGGCGTGGCGGCGCTGCCCGGCGTGGCACGGGTCGAAGCGTCGCGCAACCGCGCGCTCGTGCTCGACCCGGCGCGGCCCGCCGTGACGCTGATCGCGCGGCCGCTCGCCGACCCGGCACGCAGCCTGCCGCTGCTGGCGCCGCCGCTGGCAGCCGCCCGCCTGCCCGGCATCTACGTCAGCGAGGCGATGGCCACGCTGTATGACCTGCAGCCCGGCAGCACGCTGGCGCTGCCGATCGGCGGCCAGCCCGGTGACGGTGCAGGTGCTCGGCATCTGGCGCGACTATGCGCGCCAGTTCGGCGCCATGGCCATCGACGGCCAGCGCCTACCGGCGACTGAGCGGCGACACGCGCAGCAACGACCTGGCGCTGTGGCTCGCGCCCGGCGCGCGCGTCGACGACGTGCAGCGCGCGTTGCGCACGCTGGCCGGCGAGCCGTCGCTGCTCGATTTCGTGGCGACGACGCAGCTGCGCGTGCTGTCGCTGGCGATCTTCGACCGCAGCTTCGCCGTCACCTACTACCTGCAGGCGGTGGCCATCGCGATCGGCCTGGCCGGCATCGCCGCCAGCTTCTCGGCCCAGGTGCTGGCGCGGCGGCGCGAGTTCGGACTGCTGGTGCACCTGGGCCTGACGCGCGCGCAGATCGTCGGCGTGGTGGCCGGCGAAGGCGCGGCCTGGACGGCCGCCGGCGCGCTGGCCGGGCTGGCACTGGGCCTGGCCGTCGCGGTGGTGCTGGTCCACGTCGTCAACCCACAGAGCTTTCACTGGACGATGGAGCTGCTGCTGCCGTGGGGCCGGCTGGCCGCGTTGGCGGCCGCGGTGCTGTTGGCCGGCAGCGCGACGGCCGCGATCAGCGCGCGCGCCGCCGCGTCGCACGATGCCGTCGCGGCGGTGAAGGAGGACTGGTGATTCCGCGCCGCGGCCTGCTGGCGCTGGCCGCGCTGGCAGCGGTGCGGACCCGCGCGGCGCCAGCGGCCGCGCCGATCGCACCCGCGCCGCTGGTGTTCCCGCGCGACCACGGCGCGCACCCCGAATCGCGCATCGAGTGGTGGTACGCCACCGGCTGGCTGCACGATGCGCGAGGCCGCCGCCGACACGCCCGGCCTTCGGCTTCCAGCTCACCTTCTTCCGCTCGCGCACCGGCCTGGCGGCCGATCTGGCCAGCCGCTTCGCCGCGCGCCAGTTGCTGTTCGCCCATGCCGCGCTGACCGACCTGGCCGGCCGGCGACTCGCGCATGCCGAGCGCATCGCACGCTGGAGCGGCGACGAACGCGCGCCGCGCGCGGCGGCGTCGCAGGCCGACACCCGCGTGCACATCGGCCGACTGGCGGCTACGAGCGCGAAGGCACCGGCGCGGCCGCCAGCGTCTACGGCGCCACCCTCGGCGACGAGGCGGCCGGCTTCGCCTACCGCCTGGCGCTCGCCACCACCCAGCCGCTTGCTGCTGCAGGGCGACGCCGGCTTCAGCCGCAAGGGCCCCGACCTGGCCCAGGCCAGCCACTACTACAGCCAGCCGCAGTTGGCGGTGCAGCGGCGAGTTGCGCCACGGCGGCCGCGAGCGCAGCGTGCGCGGCACGGCCTGGCTCGACCATGAATGGAGCGAGTCGCTGCTGCCCGCCGGTGCCGTCGGCTGGGACTGGATCGGCATCAACCTGGCCGACGGCGGCGCCCTGACCGCCTTCCGCCTGCGCCGCGCCGATGGCAGCGCCGTGTGGGCCGGCGGCAGCCACCGCGCCGCCGGCGCCGCCACGCGCGTGTTCGACGCCGGCGAGGTGCGCTTCGAGGCGCTCGCCCACTGGCTGAGCGCCGCCACGCGCGCCCGCTATCCGGTGCATTGGCGCGTGCACACGCCGGCCGGCGCGTTCGAGCTGCGCGCGCTGCTCGATGGCCAGGAACTCGACAGCCGCAACAGCACCGGCACGGTGTACTGGGAGGGCCTGGCCGAGTTGCGCGACGGCGCCGGCCGCCAGCGGCTGGGCCTCGGCTACCTCGAGATGACCGGCTACGCCGGCGCGCTGCGGCTGTAAACGCCGAGCGCTTCGTCGGCGCCTGGCGGGCCCGGCCCAGCCGACGTCAGCGCAACTCGACCGGGCGCACCTCGCCGCTGCGGCGCGGCTGCGACGGTACCGTGCGCACGCAGTTGCGGCCGGCGTCCTTGGCCGCGTAGAGCGCCTGGTCGGCGTCATGGATCAGCGCGCCGAGGCTGTCGTGCACGGCGTCGAGCGCCGCGACGCCGATACTGACCGTCGTTCGCACCGCCGCCCCGCGCCAATCGAGCACCAATTGCGCGACGCGGTCACGGATGCGTTCAGCCGCATCGAGTGCGCCCGAGCGGATCGGCGTGGGGCAGGAAGACGATGAACTCCTCGCCACCGAAACGGCCGAACAGGTCGGGCTGGCGCAGCGTTTCGCCGATCACACGGGCGATCTCGCGCAGCATCAGGTCGCCGGCCAGGTGGCCGTGCCGGTCGTTGACGTCCTTGAAGTGATCGACGTCGATCATCAGCATCGCCGCCCCCATGTCGTAGCGGCGGCAGCGCGCCCACTCGCGCTCGGTCAAGACGAGGAACTGCCGTCGGTTGTGCACGCCCGTCAGTTCGTCGCGCGTGGCCAGCACATCGAGTTGCGCCCGCTTGGCCTCGAGTTCGGCCACCATCCGCATCAGCGGCCAGGCCACCAGCGGGGTGATCGTCATCGCCGTCAACAGCGCGGCAGCACCGACTGCCCACGGTGCAGCGTCGGCCATCAGCAGCCACACGGCGAACGACGGCAGCAGAGCGACCACCGCAGCGGCCAACGTCAACAGGACCGTGGCGCGCACGGGGCCCAGCGCCAGCGCGAGCCGGTGCATGCGCACCCGATGGGCCTGCAACATCGAGCGTGCAAGGATGACAGGGGGCGGCGGGCGATCCATCTTGTGCGCTATTCGACCACAGACCGCGCCGCTTGAAGCGTCCGCGCGACGTGAACGCCGCCCGCAACCGTGTCGGATGTGGCGGGCGCGCCGCAGCGCGGCACGATGGCCGATAGACTGACGACCGTGCCGACCGCCCCGACCGCCGCCCGCGCCCCCGCCGCGATACCGCGCCCGCCGGCGCCGCCGGCCGCCGCCGCTTCGCCGCGCTCGCTGAGCGGCCTGCTGCCCTTCCTGCGCCCGTACCGCGGCCGCATCGCGCTGGCTGTTCTGTTCCTGGTGCTGGCTGCGGCCAGCACGCTGGTGCTGCCGGTGGCGCTGAAGTCGCTGATCGACAGCGGCCTGGTGGCGGCCGAACCGGGCGAGCGCGTGATGGCGCTGCGCGGTCACTTCTTCGCGCTGTTCGCTGGTCGGCGCGGCACTGGGCTTGTTTTCGGCAGCGCGCTTCTACATGGTCAGCTGGCTCGGCGAGCGCGTCACGGCCGACCTGCGCAACGCCGTCTATGCCCACGTGGTCGAGCAAAGCCCCGAGTTCTTCGAGACCACGCAGACCGGCGAGGTGTTGTCGCGGCTGACGACCGACACCACGCTGGTGCAGACCGTCGTCGGCTCGAGCCTCAGCATGGGCCTGCGCAACACCGTGATGGGCATCGGCGCGCTGGGCATGCTGGTGATCACCAACCCCTACGTGATGACGCAGGTGCTCGGCATCCTGGTGCTGGTGGTGCTGCCCAGCGCCTACTTCGGCCGCCGCGTGCGCAAGCTCTCGCGCGCCAGCCAGGACCGCGTGGCCGATTCGAGCGCGATCGCCGCCGAGGTGCTGAACGCTATTCCCGTGGTGCAGAGCTACACCCAGGAGCGGCGCGAAGCGGCGCGCTTTGCCGTCGCCACCGAGAACGCCTTCGACACGGCAAGGAAGCGCACGCGCGTGCGCGCGATGCTGGTGGCCTTCATCATCACCGCCACCTTCGGCGCGCTGCTGTGGGGCCTGTACCAGGGCACGCGGGCGGTGCTGGCCGGGCAGATCAGCGCCGGGCACCTCGGGCCAGACCGTCGTCTACGTGCTGATCCTGGTGTCCAGCGTGGCGGTGCTGTCGGAGGTCTACGGCGACCTGCTGCGCGCCGCCGGCGCCACCGAGCGGCTGATGGAGTTGCTGCAGTCGCGCTCGCCGGTGATCGAGCCCGCGCAGCCGCGCGCGCTGCCGCCGGCGCAGGGCGGCTCGTCGGTGCGGCTCGACGACGTGACATTCCACTACCCGTCGCGGCCGCAGCACGCCGCGCTGCGCGAGATGAGCCTGGACGTGCGGCCCGGCGAGACGGTGGCCCTGGTCGGCCCCAGCGGCGCCGGCAAGAGCACGGTGTTCCAGCTGCTGCTGCGCTTCTACGACGCGCAGCACGGCAGCGTGGCGATCGACGGCGTGCCGGTGCGCGACGTCGCGCTGGCCGAACTGCGCCAGCGCGTGGGCATCGTGCCGCAGGACAGCGTGGTGTTCTCGACCAGCGCGCTGGAGAACATCCGCTATGGCCGCCCCGACGGCCAGCGACGACGAGGTGATCGCCGCGGCCAGGGCCGCCTTCGCGCACGACTTCATCAGCCGCGCTGCCCGAGGGCTACGCGACCTTCCTCGGCGAACGCGGCGTGCGCCTGTCGGGCGGCCAGCGCCAGCGCATCGCGATCGCGCGCGCGATGCTGAAGAACCCGCCGCTGCTGCTGCTCGACGAAGCCACCAGCGCGCTCGACGCCGAGAGCGAGCGCATGGTGCAGGCCGCCCTCGAATCGGCGATGCGCGGCCGCACCACGCTGGTCATCGCCCACCGCCTGGCCACCGTGCAGCGCGCCGACCGCATCGTCGTGCTCGACCACGGCCGCATCGTCGACACCGGCACGCATGCCGAGCTGGTGGCGCGCGGCGGGCTGTACGCGCGGCTGGCGGCGATGCAGTTCGAGCTGGAGCCGGCAACGCCACGGGATAATTCGATGACATGACGCGCCCGATCCGCTCGCAGTACGAAGACTGCATGCGCCACGTGGCCGAGCACGGCGTGGCCAAGGCCGACCGCACCGGCACCGGCACGACGCAGCGTGTTCGGCCACCAGATGCGCTTCGACCTGACCGAAGGCTTCCCGCTGGTGACGACCAAGAAGGTGCACCTGAAGTCGATCATCCTCGAGCTGCTGTGGTTCCTGCGCGGCGACGGCAACGCGCGCTGGCTGCAGGAGCGCGGCGTGACGATCTGGAACGAATGGGCCAAGCCCGACGGCGACCTCGGCCCGGTCTACGGCGTGCAGTGGCGCTCGTGGCCGACGCCCGACGGCGGCCACATCGACCAGATCGCCGAGGTCGTCGAAGCAGCTCAAGACCAACCCCGATTCGCGCCGCATCATCGTCAGCGCCTGGAACGTGGCCGAGCTGCCGAAGATGGCGCTGATGCCGTGCCATGCGTTCTTCCAGTTCTACGTCGCCGAACGGCAAGCTGAGCTGCCAGCTCTACCAGCGCAGCGCCGACATGTTCCTCGGCGTGCCGTTCAACATCGCCAGCTACGCGCTGCTGACGCACATGCTGGCGCAGCAGTGCGATCTGGGCGTCGGCGACTTCATCTGGACCGGCGGCGACTGCCACATCTACAGCAACCACCGCGAGCAGGTGGCGCTGCAACTGAGCCGCGAGCCGCGGCCCTACCCGACGCTGGTGATCAAGCGCCGGCCGGCGTCGATCTTCGACTACGACTACGAGGACTTCGCCGTCGAGGGCTACGACCCGCACCCGGCGATCAAGGCGCCGGTGGCGGTGTAGCGATCGCGCGGCCGTTGCCGCGAGGCTCTTCGTGCCGGCGCCATCGCCCCCCCCTGATCGTCGGGCCCGTGAGATTGAACTGGGCGGCGCTGCGCACCACAATCGCTGCTGCAAGCCCCCGCACCCGCAACGGCACTGGAGACGAGACCATGAGGATCCGTATCGCGATAACCGCCTTCACCTGCGCGCTCGGCGCCGTGCTCGCGCTGCCAGCGCATGGACAGCAACTGGTACTGCGCGACCTCGACCCGAAGAAGCCGCGAAAGTTGACCAAAGACGAAGTCACGCAACTGATGGCCGGCGCCAAGGTCTCGCGGGTCAGCGCCCTTGGCAACGGCCACATCTGGACCAACGATCCGGGCGGCACCTTCGTGATTTCATCCGACAACAGGGGCGGCGGCGTCCCCGTCAATGCCGCTGGGCGCCCCTCGACTGCGCTGGGCAAGTGGCATATCTCCGACGACGGCCGTTATTGCGTCCTCATCGAGTGGAAATCGGTGCCGACCGAGGAGTGGTGCCGGTTCGTGTTCGACACCAGCGACGGCTACTACACCGCGCGCTCGGACTCCGTGGGAACGGAGCGGGTCTTCAAGCTCGACATCAAGAAGTAGTCCAGCGCCGTGTGCGCGTGGCCCGACCCCACGCTGGTGAATAGGAGGCGGCCGGCGTCGATCTTCGACTACGAGTGCGAGGACTTCGCCGTCGAGGGCTACGACCCGCACCCGGCGATCAAGGCGCCGGTGGCGGTGTAGGCAGCCCGTCTTGCTCTGGAGCAGCTAGCGGCTGCGCTACACCTCGCCGCGGTGACCGACGCGGATCACCTCCACGACGATGCGCTCATCCTGGATCTCGTACACGATGCGGTACACGCCCTGGCGCACCCGGTACAGCTCGGCGCCGCTGAGCTTTTCGCAGCCCGGCGCCCGGGGGTCGTCACGCAGGGCCTCGATGCGCGCCAGGATGCGCTTGACGTCGGCCTTCGGGATGCCGCGCAGGTCCTTCGCGACCGAAGGCCTGACGCGCAGTTCATAGCGTGCCATCGGCCTTGAGCTTGGCCAGGAAGTCTTCGTAGCTCAGCGCGCGCTCCTTGGCACGGCCGCGCACGGCGGCCAGGTCTTCCTGGTCTTCGCGCAGGGCCTGGCGCAGCGCCTCGTTGACGATGTCGGACATGCTGCGCTGGCTGTACGCCGCCTTCAGGCGCAGCGCCTGGTGCAGATCGGGCGCCAGATAAACGGTCGAGCGGACGGCTTCGGTGGCGGACATGGTGGACCTTCGGTCGATGGTGACAAGGCAACATAACATCATGACGTTTTAGCGCCGATGGTCCGGGCATTGACCAGAGCGTCGAAGTCAGCCTCGATGTGTTGCGCCGACCGGCACTCCGCGAAAGCCCGCACGTCGACGATCAGCGCGAGCAAAGCCGCAGGCGGCCCGCCGGCAGCGCTTCGATGCAGCGGTCGTCGCGTTGCGACGACTCCCCTCCGCTGCTCGCCTCCGCGGGTGAGCTCGCAAACTCGGCCCTGGGTACAGGGCCTCAAACATGCGAGCTCAGGTGCTTCGCACCCGCCCGCTCCGGCTGCGCTGCTCGGCGCCGCATAGGCGCGCCGCCAGCGGGCCGCCCGCGGCTTTGCAGAGGAGTCGTGGCACGCGACTCACAGATATCAGCGCACGGTGGATCGTCGCTACTGCGTGATGACCTCGATGATCGCAGTGAGCGGAAGACAGCGGGTTTACGCTGGCTCTCCAATCGACCAAGACGCTAGGTCGTTTCCTCATCGAAATAGTCGCCATCGATCTTCGGAATCTTGACCGTGCGGGCCGTGACACCAAGCTCATAGTCAATCATGAGACCCGCTAGGCGCTGGCCGTCGATGAGGACGATACCCTCCACAGACTTTGCGAAATCGAGTGCTTGTGGTGTGTAGCCCGACGTCGTGATGAACACGCCTTTCTTCGCCTTCTGCCCCGCGAGCGCACCGTAAAAGGCCTGAAGACTTGGTCTTCCTACATTCTCCTGCCAACGCTTTGCCTGGACGTAGACCTTCTCCAGACCGAGCCGATCGAGCGAAATGATTCCGTCGATACCGCCGTCACCAGAGCCGCCGACGCGTTGGAGGTCTGCGCGACTGGCCCCATACCCCATGCGGTGAAGGAGATCAAGGACGATGGTCTCGAAGAACGATGGTGAGACGGATGCAAGCAGCTCAAGCAGTTCTGCTTCAGCGGATTGTCTGAGTTCGGACAGGGCCTGACCCAATCTGTCATCCGGACTTGCAACCGCCGCTGACGCGGAGGAGACTGACGCTGGCTTGGCTACATCCGCAATGGACGTGTCAGAGACCGGCTTGAGCCGAACCCCGATGTAGCCCATTGCCAGCTCTTCCGCCAAGTCAGGCGAGAACGGGAGGGGATGTTCCTTGGCGAAGGCAATGCCCTCTGGCGTCGCCTTCCAGAAGCCACGGCGGGGGCTGCTAGACAGACCCGCTCGCTTCAGCCGGTCGTGAGCCCATCCAGCCCGGTTCTTGTACATCAGCTGCGCTCCACTCGGTAGCAGTTGCTGCCGATCCTCGTCAGTGAGACCAAGGGCGGTGGCAGCCTCCTCATGCGCTAGCTTCGCGAACACGCCCTCGGGATTTGCTACAAGCAACCGGAGCAAGGGTTCAATGAACTGATCGTAGGTCGGGACGGCCATATGCAGAGAATAGCCGCAGGTCAGTCATGACGCGACGTGTCGTTCGAGCTAAGCGGCACGCAGCCACTCGCCAGCGGCTGTCGGGAGTAGCCCCGCAATGATGACGCCCCTCCAGACTGCAAGAGTTGAGCGGTTCACGCATGGCCGCGGTCAGTTTTCGGCTGCAAGCCGAGCCGCAGGCGGCTGGGCGGCTTCGCGCCTGTGCGGCGCCGAGCAGCGCAGCCGGAGCGGGCGGGTGCGAAGCACCTGAGCTCGCATGTCTGAGCGCCCTGTACTCGGGCGCGAGTTTGTCGAGCGCACCCGCGGAGGCGAGCAGCGCAGGGCAGTCGTCGCAACAGCGACGACCGCCGCACCGAAGCGAAGCCGCTCAGCCGCCTGCGGCTCGGCCCGCGCCGATGCCTGCACGCAGCGTGAACACACAACTCAGTGCGCCAGGATCTTCGACAGGAACTCCTGCGCGCGCGGCGAACGCGCCTCGGGGTTGCCGAAGAAATCGTCCTTCTTGCAGTCCTCGACGATCTTGCCGGCGTCCATGAAGATCACGCGGTGGCTGACCTTGCTTGGCGAAGCCCATCTCGTGCGTGACGACCATCATCGTCATGCCTTCCTTGGCCAGCTGCACCATCACGTCGAGCACCTCGCCGACCATCTCGGGGTCGAGCGCCGAGGTCGGCTCGTCGAACAGCATCACGATCGGGTCCATCGACAGCGCGCGGGCGATCGCCACGCGCTGCTGCTGGCCGCCGGAGAGCTGGCCCGGGAACTTGTCCTTGTGCACCATCAGGCCGACGCGGTCGAGCATCTTCAGGCCGCGCGTCTTGGCTTCGTCGTCGCTGCGGCCGAGCACCTTGATCTGCGCCAGCGTCAGGTTCTCGGTCACCGTCAGGTGCGGGAACAGCTCGAAGTGCTGGAACACCATGCCCACGCGCGCGCGCAGCTTGGGCAGGTTGGTCTTCGGGTCGGCAGATGCGAGATGCCGTCGACGACGATGTCGCCCTTCTGGAACGGCTCCAGCGCGTTGACGGTCTTGATCAGCGTGGACTTGCCCGAGCCCGACGGGCCGCAGACCACCACCACCTCGCCCTTCTTGATGCTGGTGGTGCAGTCGGTCAGCACCTGGAAGCTGCCGTACCACTTGCGAGACGTTCTTGATGTCGATCATGGCGAGTTCCTCGCTCAGCGGATGATGTGGATCTTCTGCTGCAGGCGGCGCACGAGCATCGACAGGCTGAAGCAGATGACGAAATAGACGACGGCGGCGACGCAGGTAGGTCTCGACCGGCCGGTTGAAGTTCTTGCCGGCGACCTCGAAGCCCTTGAGCAGGTCGTAGGCGCCGATGGCGTAGACCAGCGAGGTGTCCTGGAACAGGATGATGGTCTGCGTCAGCAGCACCGGCAGCATGTTGCGGAAGGCCTGCGGCAGCACGATCAGCTGCATGCTCTGGCCGTAGGTCATGCCCACCGCATAGCCGGCGTAGACCTGGCCCTTGCGGCACGCACTGGATGCCGGCGCGCATGATCTCCGAGTAGTACGCCGCCTCGAACACCGTGAAGGTGATGATGGCCGACAGCTCGGCGCCCAGCGGCCGGCCGATCAGCAGCGGGATCAGCAGGAAGAACCACAGGATCACCATCACCAGCGGGATCGAGCGCAGCGTGTTGACGTAGAACGCGGCCGGCATCACCAGCCACTTCTTGCCCGACAGGCGCATCAGCGCCAGCACGCGTGCCCAGCGCGATGCCGCCGATCATCGCGATCAGCGTGAGCTGGACCGAGAAGATGAAGCCCTTGAGGACGAAGCTGGAGATGACGTCCCAGTTGAAGAAGCGAAGTCGAGGTCGAGGTTCATGTGGCCTCCGCAGCCGCTCCAGGGGGCAGCGCCGGCACGAAGTGACAACCGGTCACGTCAATGTCCGCCCATGTCCCGGCCCCGATCATGCCGGGCACCTGCACCCTGTTCTCGATGAACAGCGCAGACGCGGTTGATGGCGAAGGCCGAGATGAAGTACAGGCCGGTGACCGCCAGGTAGATCTCGATGCCGCGCGAGGTTTCTTCCTGCGCCTGCATCGCGAACATCGTCAGCTCGGCGATGCTGCACCGCGAACGCCACCGACGAGTTCTTGATGATGTTCATCGACTCGCTGGTCAGCGGCGGGATGACGATGCGAAACGCCATCGGCAGCAGCACGTAGCGGTAGGTCTGCGGCAGCGTCAGGCCCACCGCCAGGCCGGCGTAGCGCTGGCCCTTGGGCAGCGCCTGGATGCCGGCCTTGACCTGCTCGGCGATGCGCGCCGAGGTGAAGAAGCCCAGCGCGAACACCACCAGCACGAAGCTCGGCACGCCGCTGCAGCGCCAGGAAGATCGACGGGATGACGTGGTACCAGAGGAAGATCTGCACCAGCAGCGGGATGTTGCGGAACAGCTCGGTCCACGCGTTGCCCAGCAGCACCAGCCACTTGTTCGGCGCGGTGCGCAGGATGCCCATCAGCGAGCCGACCACCAGCGCCACCACCAGCGCGCACAGCGCCACCGAGAGCGTCCAGCCCCAGGCCGACATCATCCAGTCGCAGGTAGGTCTGCCCGCCGCCGGTGTCCTGCAGGAAGACCTGCCAGTCCCACTTCATCGCGCCGCCTCCTGTTGTTCTGATGCCGGCCGGCCCAAAGAAAAGCGCGACGCGGTTGGACCCGACGCCGCGCTCTCGCAGCATAAGCAAGCCCCGCGCCCGCCGGCCTCAGGGCTTGCCTGGGGGCTCGCGCGACTCTACTTCTTCGCGTAGTCTTCGACCGGCTTGTCGTTCGGGTTCGCCCAGGCCGCCTTGGTGGCGTCGCTGGCGGGCAGGCCGACCTTGGTGTTGCTCGGCGGGATCGGCTGCATGAACCACTTGTCGTAGATCTTGGCCAGGTCGCCGCTCTTGATCATGCGCCTTGATGCTGTCGTCGACCGCCTTCTTGAAGGCCGGGTCGTCCTTGCGGATCATGATGGCGATCGGCTCGACCGACAGCACCTCGCCGACGATCTTGAAGTCGGCCGGGTTCTTGGCGCTTGGCGATGTTGCCGGCCAGGATCTGGCCGTCCATCACGAAGGCATCGGCGCGGCCCGATTCGAGCAGCAGGAAGCTGTCGGCGTGGTCCTTGCCGAAGACTTCCTTGAAGTCGATGCCGGTGGCGCGCTCGTGCTTGCGCAGCAGTCTGCACCGAGGTCGTGCCGGTGGTGGTGGCGACGTTCTTGCCGTTGAGCTGGGCGATCGAGGTGATGCCCGAGTTGGCCTTGACGGCGATGCGCACTTCCTCGACGTAGGTGGTGACGGCGAAGGACACGTCCTTCTGGCGCGTGGCGTTGTTGGTGGTCGAGCCGCACTCGATGTCGACGGTGCCGTTCTGCACCAGCGGGATGCGGTTCTGCGACGTCACCGGCTGGTACTTGATCTCCAGCTTGGCCAGGCCGAGCTGCTTCTGGACGTCGGCCGAGCACGTGCTGGCAGATCTCGACGTGGAAGCCGACGTACTTGCCGTCGCCCAGCGTGTAGCTCAGCGCGCCCGACGATTCGCGCACGCCCATCGTGACGGCGCCGCTGTCCTTGATCTTCTTCAGCGTGTCGGTGGCTTGGGCGTGGACGACGCCGACGGCGAGCATGGCCGCAATGGCGAAAATTGACTTCTTCATACGCGAGGACTCCTGAGGCAAGGTGGGGGAATGGACTGAACGCGGATTGTAGGAACACCGATGACCGTGCATTGCCGTAGTAACCGCAATCACGCGACGGGCGAGAGCACGGCGCCCTCGCCGCCGCCGGGCCCATGCCGTTTCAGCGCCCGCCGATGCCGCACCGGCATTCGCCACGCGGGTTAACCCGCATTGGCATGGAGATGCTCCCACAGCGCGGCGGCACCGGGCTTGACCATCCTGGCGACCTCGGGCCGCTCGCGGTAGATCCGCACTTCCATCGTCAGTTCCCAGCCGCTGCCGTCGCCGGCGCTGACCAGGCGGCGCGCCCGCACGTCCTTGCGCACCGAGCTGGCCGGCAGAAAGGCCAGGCCATGACCTTCGAGCGCCATGGCCTTCAGGCTCTCGGCCATGTCGGTCTCGTAGACCGGCTCCAGGTGCGGCGGCTGCGGCGCGTGCTTGACGATCTGCTCGACCAGCCGGGCCATGTAGGCGCCCGCGGCATAGCTCAGGAAGGGCAGCGGCGCCGGCAGCGCTGCCGGGCAGGCGGAACAGCGGCCGGCCTTCGCTGTCGGCACGCGAGTACGGCGCCAGCGTCTCCTGGCCGAGGCTCAGCATCTCGTAGCGCTCGGGCGCCAGCTGCAGCGGTTGCGAGGCATGGTGGTAGGCGATCAGCAGGTCGCAGTGGCCTTCGGTGAGACGCAACACCGCGTCGTGCACGTTGAGCGCGATCAGCCGGCTCTTCAAGCCCGGAAAGCTGCGCTTCAACTCCATCACCCAGTGCGGGAAGAAAGCAAACGCCAGCGTGTGCGGTACCGCGAAGTCGATCATGTCGGCGCGCCCGCCTGGTGGCCGCGCATCAGGTTGCGCGTGGTCTGCAGGGCACCGAGGATCTCCAGCGCCTGGGCATGGAAGGTCTCGCCGGCCGGCGTCAGCCGCGTCGGGTAGATCGAGCGGTCGACGAGGTCGACGCCGGCAAAGGCCTCCAGCGCCTGGATGCGGCGCGAGAACGCGGGCTGGGTGACATGCCGCAACTGCGCCGAACGCGAAAAGCTGCGTGTCTCGGCGAGGCTGACGAAGTCTTCAAGCCACTTGGTGTCCATCACTCGCGGGTTGTTCGCGCTGGCTGGCGCTCGACTGCTGCAACTGCCACATGCGAGCATAGCGCCCGCCCCGAGCGAGCAGTTCGGCGTGCGAGCCCTGCTCGACCACCCGGCCCTGGTCCATCACCACGATGCGGTGCGCATCGACCACGGTCGACAGCCGGTGCGCGATGACCAGCGCCGTCTTGCCCTGCGCGACGCTTCGCAGCTCGGCCTGGATCGCGCGCTCGTTGGCCGAATCGAGCGCCGAGGTGGCTTCGTCGAAGATCAGGATCGGCGGGTTCTTCAGCAGCGTGCGCGCGATCGCCACGCGCTGCTTCTCGCCGCCCGACAGCTTCAGGCCGCGCTCGCCGACCATCGTCTCGTAGCCCTTCGGCGCGGCGGCGATGAAGTCGTGGATGTGCGCCGAGCGCGTGGCGCCCTCGACCTCGGCGCGGCTGGCCCCCGGGCGGCCGTACGCGATGTTGTATTCGACGGTGTCGTTGAACAGCACGGTGTCCTGCGGCACGATGCCGATGGCCGCGCGCAGGCTGGCCTGCGTGACGCCGCGGATGTCCTGGCCGTCGATCGTGATCGCGCCGCCGCCGCTCGGTCGACGTCGTAGAAGCGGTACAGCAGCCGCGCCAGCGTCGACTTGCCGGCGCCGGATGCGCCGACCACCGCCACCGTCTTGCCGGCCGGGATCTCGAAGCTCACGTCGTCGAGGATCAAGCGCGCCGGGTCGTAGGCGAAACGCACACGCTCGAAGCGCACCGTGCCCTCGCGCACCGCCAGCGGCTTGGCGTCCGGCGCGTCGGCGATCTCGCGGTGCGTCGACAGCAGCGCGAACATCTTCTCCATGTCGACCGTCGACTGCTTGATCTCGCGGTAGATCACGCCGAGGAAGTTGAGCGGAATGTAGAGCTGGATCATCAGCGCGTTGACCAGCACCAGGTCGCCCAGCGTCAGGCTGCCGTCGACGACGCCCAGCGTGGCGCGCCAGACCAGCAGCGTGACGGCCAGCGCGATGATCAGGCTCTGGCCGAGGTTCAGCAGCGACAGCGAGGTCTGCGACTTGATCGAGGCCTTCTCCAGCCGCTGCAGGTTCTCGTCGTAGCGCGCCTGTTCGAAGCGCTCGTTGCCGAAGTACTTGACCGTCTCGTAGTTGATCAGCGCGTCGATCGCGCGTGTGTTGGCCTTGCTGTCCTGCTCGTTCATCGCGCGGCGGAAGTGCGTGCGCCATTCGGTGACGGTGATGGTGTAGGCGATGTAGGCCGCCAGCGCGCCCAGCGCGATCGCCGCGAACCAGCCGTCGAACTTGCTGGCCAGCAGCACGATCACCAGCGAGATCTCGACCAGCGTCGGCAGGATGTTGTAGATGAAGTAGTTGAGCAGCGAATGGATCGCGCGCGAGCCGCGCTCGATGTCGCGCGAGACACCGCCGGTCTGGCGCTCGAGGTGAAAGCGCAGGCTCAGCGACAGCAGGTGCTCGAAGGTCTCGAGCGCCACCCGGCGCGCGATGCGCGCCGCCACCGGGTAGAACAGGAACTCGCGCAATTCGGTGAACAGCGTCACCGACACCCGCAACGCGCCATAGGCCAGCAGCAGCGCCACCGGCACCGCCAGCACGGCGCGCGGATCGCCGGGTTTGAGGTCCAGCGCATCGACCAGCGACTTCAGCACCAGCGGCACGCCGACGTTGGCCAGCTTGGCCGCCACCAGGCAGCCGAGCGCAACCGCCACGCGCCAACGCCACTGCCAGATGTAGGGCAGCAGCTTGCGCACGGTCGACAGGCCGGCGTTGGGCAACGGGGCGGCGTCGGCGGGCAGCGCCGGCGGGAGGGCGGAACGCGCAGCGGTGGCATGTCGACGCATGCCGCAAGTGTCGTGGAAGAATGGTCGCCTCGCAGGACCCCGCCCGACGCCATGACCTCACCCGCCCAACCCGCCCTCGTGATGGCCCCGCCGCGCCTGCCCGACGGCAGCGAACTGGTGATGCGGGTGATGCCGTTGCCGGCCGACACCAACCCCAACGGCGACATCTTCGGCGGCTGGCTGATGGCGCAGGTCGACATGGCCGGCGCGGTGCTGCCGTCGCGCATCGCCAAGGGGCGCATCGCCACGGTGGCGGTGAACCAGTTCCTGTTCAAGCAGACGGTGTCGGTCGGCGACCTGCTCAGCTTCTACGCCCATGTCGAGCGCATCGGCACGACCTCGGTGACGGTGCATGTCGAGGTCTACGCCGAACGCAACCCGGCCAACCTGCACGTGGTGAAGGTCACCGAAGCCAACCTGACCTACGTGGCCATCGCGCCCGACGGCCGGCCGCGGCCGATTCCGCGCGATTGACGGCGCGGCACCGGTGCAGGGGCGGCGCCGCGCCGGGACGCGCTCGCCGTGATGCGCCATCCGGGTGATTGCTGATGCGGGCGCCAAGGCAGCGCCGCAGCATCGGGCGAGCCCCGCCCCACAGGAGTCACCGCGATGAAGCTCTACTATCACCCCGTCTCGACCACCAGCCGTCCGATCGCGCTGTTCGCGGCCGAGCAAGGCATTCCGCTCGACCTGCAGGTCGTCGACCTCTTCACCGGCGAGCACCACAAGCCGCCGTACGAGGCGATCAACCCGAACCAGCTGATTCCGGTGCTCGAGGACGGTGACTTCCGGCTCACCGAGAGTTCGGCCATCCTGAAGTACCTGGCCGACAAGATCGGCTCGCCGCTGTACCCCAAGGATCTGCAGCAGCGCGCGCGCGTCAACGAGCGCATGGACTGGATCAATACGCAGTTCGGCCGCGAGTTCTGCTACGGCGTCGTCTATCCGCAGATCTTTCCGCACCACAAGCGCCGCAGCGACGAGGCTCAGGATGCCACGCTGCAGTGGGGCAAGGAGCACGCGCAAGTCTGGCTGAAGGTTCTCAACGACCACATCCTCGGTGCGGGCAACAAGTACCTGTGCGGCGACATGATGACGATCGCCGACTACTTCGGCGTGGCGTTCGTCACCGTCGGCGAAGTGGTCGGTTGCGACTTTGCCGCCTATCCCGCCGTTCACCAGTGGCTCGGACGGATGAAGTCGTTGAAGACCTGGAGACAGGTCAACGAGGCACTCTACGGCGTTGCGGCCTCGCTCAAGGACAAGCCGTTCGTGACGGTCTGACGCGCCACGCGACAGGGAGGGCGAGGCGATGATCCGCAAGCTGCATCACAACGCGTACCGTTGCCGCGATTCGGAGCAGACGCGGCGCTTCTACGAGGAGTTCCTCGGGCTGCCGCTGTCGGGCACGCTCGAGATCAAGGAAACCAAGAGCGGCCGGCCGACCGACACGCTGCATACGTTCTACCGCCTCGACGACGGATCGTATCTGGCCTTCTTCGAGGCGCCCGACATGCCGTTCGAGTTCAAGCCGCAGCACGACTTCGACCTGCACATCGCGCTCGAAGTCGAGCGGCCGGTGCTGGAGGCGATGCTGGCCAGGGGCCGCGCCGAAGGCATCGAGACACGCGGCATCTCGCACCACGGCTTCATCGATTCGATCTACTTTCGCGATCCCAACGGCTACGTCGTCGAGTTGTGCGCCAAGGCCGCCGACCACGACACCGCCATGGATCCTGCGCGCAACGGTGCGCGCGAGAAGCTGGAGCGCTGGGCAGCCGCGCGCGCGGGCGCCTCGGGCTGACCGAGCGCGCCGCGCTGGCCGCAGCAGTGCGGCGCGCACGCCGGCAGTCAGCGCGCGGTCGGTCGCAAGCGCGGCCAGACGTGTGCGGCGATGTGCTCTGCCAGCGCCACGCCGCAAACGCGGTAGACCGGTTCACCGGGGTGGAAGCCGTCGCCGGCCATCACGCCGCGGTGGAGCGGCAGGTCGATCGGCACGTGCGATACGTCGCTGCGCCCGGCGGCCCAGCGTGCAACGGCCTCGTCGTGGCGGCGCGCATCGGCACCGGCAACCCAGCGCAGCGGCTGCGGCAAACCCGGGAATCGGCGCACCGGCGGCAGCGGCGCGAACACCACGTGGGCCACGCCGTGGGCGTTGCGCAGGCGGTTGGCGATGGCCTCACGCGCCGCCACCGCGCGCCGCGACGGCACTTGCTCGACGACATCGTTGACGCCGAGCACGACGACGGCGACGTCGGCTGCTGCCGGCGCCGCCGCTTCGATCATGCGCAGGCATTGCGCGCTGGTGACGCCCGAGTGCGCCAGCAACTGCCAGCGCACGCGTGCGCCGCACTGCGCCGCCAGCGCGCGGCTGAGGTGGCCGGACAAGGCATCGCGCTGCTGCGCCACGCCGACGCCGGCCGCTGACGAATCTCCGACGATCAGCAGCCGCAGCAACGGGCCGCTGCCGGTTTCACCCTGGCGCGGCCCGGCCGCTTCGGGCAGTCGCGGCAGCGCGACCACGCGTGGCCAGCGCCTGGGCCACCAGCACCGGCGACAGCAACAACTTTGCGGTCAGGCTCATGGTCGACTCAGAACTTGGAGAAGTCGGGCATGCGCTTCTGGAAGAAGGCCTGAAAGGCTTCCATCGCCTCGGGGCTGCGCAGCCGCTGCGCAAACAACTCGCCCTCGGTGCGGATCGTCGCGGCCACCAGCTCGCGCTGCGGCGCGCGCATCAGCTGCTTGGCCTCGCGCACGGCGCCCGGCGGCA
Source organism: uncultured beta proteobacterium (assembly GCA_963840805.1). Taxonomy (GTDB): domain Bacteria; phylum Pseudomonadota; class Gammaproteobacteria; order Burkholderiales; family Burkholderiaceae_C; genus CADEEN01. The sequence goes on from CAWJAJ010000011.1 coordinate 423,541, forward strand.
GGTGGTTGAAGCGCTCGGCCACCCGTCGCGCGTGGTTGACCACCTCGCCGGCAGGCAGCACCGCGTTGGCAATGCCGCAATCGACCGCCTGCTCGGCGGTGAAAGGATCGCCGAGCAACAGCTTCTCGGCCGCCCGGCGCTGGCCCATCAGCTGCGGCACCAGCAGGCTCGACGCGAACTCGGGCACCAGGCCGAGGCTGACGAAGGGCATCGCCAGCCGCGCGTCGTCGGCCACGTAGACGAAGTCGCAGTGCAGCAGCATCGTGGTGCCGATGCCGATCGCGGCGCCGGTCACCGCCGCCACCGCCGGCTTGTCGAACTCGAACAGCGCATGCAGGAAGCGCGCCACCGGCGACTCCATGATGTGGCTGCCCTGCCCGGGCGGGCGCGACATGAAGTCCTCGATGTCGTTGCCCGACGTGAAGACGCCCGGCTGGCCGGTGATCAGCACCGCGCGCACCGCCGTGTCCTCACGCGCCGCATTGAGGGCGTCGGCCATCGCCTGGTACATCGCCAGCGTCAGCGCATTCTTCTTCTCGGGCCGCGCGATCTCGATCGTCGCAACGCCGTTGACGGTAGCTGTCTTGATGTTCATGGTCACACCCGTTCGAGGATGCCGGCCGCGCCCTGGCCCATGCCGACGCACATCGTGACCATGCCGTACTTCAGGTTGTGGCGGCGCAGCGCGTGCACGACGGTGGCGGCGCGGATCGCGCCGGTGGCGCCGAGCGGGTGGCCGAGCGCGATCGCGCCGCCCATCGGGTTGACCTTGGCAGCATCCAGGCCGACGCTGTTGATGACCGCCAGCGCCTGCGCCGCGAAGGCCTCGTTCAGCTCGATCCAGCCGATGTCGGCCAGCGACAGGCCGGCATATTTCAGCGCCGCCGGGATCGCCTCGATCGGGCCGATGCCCATGATCTCGGGCGCCACGCCGCGCGCGGCGAAGCTGACGAAGCGCGCCAGCGGCTTGAGGTCGAACTGCTTCACCGCGCGCTCGCTGGCCAGGATCAGCGCGCCGGCGCCGTCGCTGGTCTGCGAGCTGTTGCCGGCCGTCACGCTGCCCTTGGCGGCGAACACCGGCTTCAGCTTGGCCAGGCCTTCGAGCGAGGTGTCGGGCCGCGCGCCTTCGTCGAGGTTGACGGTGCGGGTCTTCGTGCCGACTTCGCCGGTGGCCAGGTTCGGGAAGCGCTCGACGATCTCGACCGGCGTCATCTCGTCGGCGAACTCGCCGGCGGCCATCGCCTTCAGCGCCTTCTGGTGCGAGGCCAGCGCAAACGCGTCCTGCGCCTCGCGCGTGACCTTCCATTGCGCGGCGACCTTCTCGGCCGTCAGGCCCATGCCGTAGGCGATGCCGACGTTCTCGTCCTTCGCGAACACCTCGCGGGTTGAACGAAGGCTTGTTGCCGCCCATCGGCACCATGCTCATGCTCTCGGCGCCGCCGGCGATCATCACGTCGGCCTCGCCGACGCGGATGCGGTCGGCCGCCATCTGCAGCGCCGTCAGGCCCGACGCGCAGAAGCGGTTGACGGTCACGCCGCCGACCGAATGCGGCAGCCCCGCCAGCACCATCGCCGCCCGCGCCATGTTCATGCCCTGCTCGCCCTCGGGGAAGCGAGCAGCCGATGATGGCGTCCTCGATCGCCTTCGGGTCGAGGTTGGGCACCTGCGCCAGCGCGCTCCTCACCGCGGCGACCAGCAGATCGTCGGGCCGCGTGTTGCGGAAGTAGCCGCGCCCCGACTTGCCGATCGGCGTGCGCGTGGCGGCAACGATGTAGGCGTCTTGCACTTGCTTAGCCATGAATGGGCTCCTTGGTTTCAGTCCCCTCTCCCGCGAGCGGGAGAGGGCTAGGGTGAGGGGAATTCGATTGCAGCCAGTCGTGGATGGCGGTCAGCACCGCGGTGGTCTCGGTAAGCACTTGCCGATCGTCGAAGCGCAGCACACGAAAGCCGTTGGCTTCCATCACCTGCGTGCGCCGCGCATCCGCCTGCACGGCCTCGGGCTCGAAGTGCTGGCCACCGTCGAGTTCGACGATCAGGTGCGCCTCGACACAGGCGAAGTCCGCGAAGAAAGGGCCGACCGGATGCTGGCGGCGGAACTTGCAGCCGCCGAGTCGGCGGTCGCGCAAGTGGCGCCAGAGCAAACGCTCGGCATCGGGGGAGGACTGGCGCAGCGCGCGCGCCCTCACCCTGGCCCTCTCCCGGCCGCGGGAGAGGGGACCGGACGGATGCAGCGGCTGCGCCATCATCAATTGCGTACTGGCTTGCCGGTCGACAGCATGCCCATGATGCGTTCCTGCGTCTTCGGGTGGTCGAGCAGGCTGCAGAAGTGCTTGCGCTCGAGCGCCATCAGGTACTCCTCGCTGACCAGCGAGCCGGCATCGACCTCGCCGCCGCAGACCACGTCGGCGATCAGCGCCGAGATGTGGAAGTCGTGCGCGCTGATGAAGCCGCCGTCGCGCATGTTGGCGAGCTGGCCCTTGATGGTGGCGATGCCGCTGCGGCCGGCCACCGGGAACAGGCGCTTCACCGGCGGGCGGTAGCCGGCGGCGAACATCGCCTTGGCCTGCTGCGTGGCCACGTACAGCAACTCGTCCTTGTGCGGCACGATCACGTCGCCGTCGATCAGGTAGCCGAGCTTCTTCGACTCGATCGCGCTGGTGCCGACCTTGGCCATCGCGGCGCTGGTGAAGCCGTCCTTGACGAAGGCGAAGATGTCGGCGTTGGCGTTGCCGGCGGCGGCCATCTCGGCGGCACGGCGCGCGATGTAGGCCAGGCCGCCACCGCCCGGGATCAGGCCGACGCCGACCTCGACCAGGCCGATGTAGCTCTCCATCGCCGCCACGCGCCGCGCGCTGTAGACGGCGAGCTCGCAGCCGCCGCCGAGCGCCAGGCCGCGCATCGCGCTGACGACGGGCACCTGGGCATAGCGGATGCGCAGCATCGCGTCCTGCAGCTTCTTCTCCTCGGGCTCGATGCCCTTGGCGCCCAGCTTCATGAACACCGGCATCAGCGATTCGAGGTTGGCGCCGGCCGAGAACACGTCGTCGGGCGACCAGATCACCAGCCCCTGGTAGCCGCCCTCGGCGATCTCGACGCGCCTTCAGCAGGCCCTCGGTCACGGTCGGGCTGATCAGGTGCAGCTTGGCGGTGATGCTGGCGATCACGACCTCGCCGTCGAGCGTCCAGACGCGCACCTCTTCGTTCCTGAACAGCTCGGTGCCGCTCTCCAGCGGCGCGACCGCGCCGGAACCCAGCACGCTCTCGGGGAAGTCCTGGCGCAGGTAGACCGGCAGCGACGAGTCCGGCAGGTAGGCCTTGCTGGCCGGGCTCCACGAGCCCTCGGGCGTGTGCACGCCGCGTGCGGCCGTCGAACACCCAGGCCGGCAGCGGCGCCTTGCGACAGCGCCTTGCCGGCCTCGATGTCTTCCTTGACCCAGCCGGCCACCTGCTGCCAGCCGGCGTCCTGCCACAGCTCGAACGGGCCCTGCTTCATGCCGAAGCCCCAGCGCATCGCGAAGTCGATGTCGCGCGCGCTGTCGGCGATGTCGTGCAGGTGCACCGCGGCGTAGTGGAAGGCGTCGCGCAGGATCGCCCACAGGAACTGCGCCTGCGGGTTGCTCGACTCGCGCAGCAGCTTCAGGCGCTCGGCGGCCGGCTTCTTCAGCATGCGCTCGACGATCGGGTCGGCCTTGCCGCCGCCGGCGACGTAGTCCTGCTTGGCCGGGTCGAGGCGCAGGATGTCCTTGCCGACCTTCTTGTAGAAGCCCGCGCCGGTCTTCTGCCCCAGCGCGCCGGCCTTGATCAGGCCTTCGAGCACCGGCGGCGTGGCGTAGCTCGGGAAGAAGGGGTCGTCCGCCAGGTTGTCCTGCAGCGTCTTGATGACATGCGCCATCGTGTCCAGGCCGACCACGTCGGCGGTGCGGAAGGTGCCGCTGCTGGCGCGGCCGAGCTTCTTGCCGGTCAGGTCGTCGACGACGTCGTACGCTCAGGCCGAAGTTCTCGGCTTCCTTGATCGTCGCCAGCATGCCGGCGATGCCGACGCGGTTGGCGATGAAGTTCGGCGTGTCCTTGGCCCGCACCACGCTCTTGCCGAGGAAGGTGGTGACGAAGGCTTCCAGCTCGTCGAGCACGCGCGGCTCGGTGGTCGGCGTGTCGATCAGCTCCACCAGCGCCATGTAGCGCGGCGGGTTGAAGAAGTGGATGCCGCAGAAGCGCGGCTTGATCGCCTCGGGCAGCGCGGCGCGACAGCTTGGTGATCGACAGGCCCGAGGTGTTCGACGCCAGCAGCGCATGCGCCGGCACGTGCGGCGCGATCTTGCTGTACAGGTCGAGCTTCCAGTCCATGCGCTCGGCGATGGCCTCGATCACCAGGTCGCATTCGCCGAGCAGCGCCAGGTGCTCTTCGTAGTTGGCGGGCTGGATCAGCGCCGCGTCCTCGGCCACGCCGAGCGGTGCGGGCTTCAGCTTCTTCAGGTTGTCGATGGCCTTGAGGGCGATGCCCGTCTTCGGCCCCTCCTTCGCGGCCAGATCGAACAGCACCACCGGCACCCTGCAATTGACCAGATGGGCGGCGATCTGCGCCCCCATCACCCCGGCGCCGAGCACGGCGACCTTGCGAACCTGGAATCGACTCATCGTTTTCTCCTGGGAATCCTGGACATCAGAAGTGCGCTTCGTCCATCGCCATCAGCGGCGCCACGCCGGCGCGCGCGCTGCGGATCAGGCCCGCCGTCTCGGGCAGCAGCTTGGCGAAGTAGAAGCGCGCGGTGGCGAGCTTGGCGGTGTAGAACGGGTCGCCCGAATCCTTCTTCGCCAGCGCGATCTTGGCCATGCGCGCCCACAGGTAGGCGAACGCCAGGTGGCCGATCACGCGCAGGTAGTCCACCGCCGCGGCGCCGACCTCGTCGGCGTTGGCCATGGCCTTCATGCCCAGCTCGGTGGTCAGCTTGGTGACCTTGTCGCCGAGGTCGGCCAGCGGGTTGACGAACTCCTGCATCGCCTCGTCGGTGCCCTCGTCCTCGATGAACTCGGCAATGCGCTTGCCGAAGGCCTTCAGCTTCTTGCCGTTGTCGGCCAGCACCTTGCGGCCCAGCAGGTCGAGCGACTGGATCGTGTTGGTGCCCTCGTAGATCATGTTGATGCGCGCGTCGCGCACGTACTGCTCCATGCCCGACTGCGCGATGTAGCCGTGGCCGCCGAAGACCTGCATGCAATGCGAGGTGGCGAGCCAGCCGTTGTCGGTGAAGAAGGCCTTGATCACCGGCGTCAGCAGCGCCACCTCATCGGCACAGGCGTGGCGCACCGCGTGGTCGGGGTGCTTCAGCTCGCGGTCGAGCAGCAGCACGGTGTGCATCGACAGCGCCCGCGCGCCCTCGGCGTAGGCGCGCGCGGTCAGCAGCATCTTGCGCACGTCGGGGTGCACGATGATCGGATCGGCCGGCTTGGCGGGCGCCTTCGGGCCCGACAGGCTGCGCATCTGCAGCCGGTCTCTCGCATAGGCCACGGCGTTCTGATAGGCCACCTCGGTCAGGCCCAGCGACTGGTTGCCGACGCCCAGCCGCGCCGCGTTCATCATCACGAACATCGCCGACAGGCCCTTGTTCGGCGCGCCGACGAGCGAGCCGTTCGCGCCGTCCAGGTGCATCTGGCAGGTCGAGTTGCCGTGGATGCCCATCTTCTCTTCGAGCGCGCCGCAGTTGATGGCATTGCGACTGCCCAGCGTGCCATCGGCGTTGACATTGAACTTGGGCACGACGAACAGCGAAATGCCCTTGCTGCCGGCCGGCGCATCGGGCAGGCGGGCCAGCACCAGGTGCACGATGTTCTCGGCCAGGTCGTGCTCGCCGGCGGAGATGAAGATCTTCTCGCCGCTGAGCTTGTAGCTGCCGTCGGGCTGCGGCTCGGCCTTGCTGCGCAGCAGGCCCAGGTCGGTGCCGCAATGCGGCTCGGTCAGGCACATCGTGCCGGTCCACACGCCACTCGACAGCTTGGGCAGGTACAGCGCCTTCAGCTCGGGCGTGCCATGCTCGTGCAGGCATTCGTAGGCGCCGTGCGACAGGCCCGGATACATCGTCCAGGCCTGGTTGGCCGAGTTCAGCATTTCGAACAGGCACTGGTTCACCAGGTGCGGCAGGCCCTGGCCGCCGAACTGCGGATCGGTCGACAGCGACGGCCAGCCGCCTTCGACGTACTGGGCGTAGGCCTCCTTGAATCCTGCCGGGGTCTCGACTTCACGGGTGGCCTTGTCGAGCGTGCAGCCCGCACGGTCGCCGCTCTGGTTGAGCGGCAACAACACCTCGGCGGCGAATTTGCCACCCTCTTCGAGCACCGCGTTGACGGTCTCGGCATCGAGCTCGGCGTGGGCCGGAATCTCCTTCAATTGCGGTATCGCGTCGAGCAACTCGTGCATCACGAACTGCATGTCGCGCAGCGGCGGGGTGTACTGGGCCATGAGGGACTCCGGATCGATGACGAAAGCGGTTTCAGCGACGGCGCGCCGTGGCGGGCCGCGTTGGATGGATGGCTGGCGGGCCGCCGCCGAGGGCGGCACCGGCCGGCGTGATGTAGTGCGACAGCACGTGCTCGAAGGCGCGGCGGGCGCGGTCGAGCGCGCCGGGCAGGCGCAGGAAGCGGGCGTCGTGGTGCAGCGCGAGGATCAGGCCGTGCAGTTCGAACAGCATCTGCATCGCGTCGGCGTCTGGCACCAGATGGCCTTCGTCGATGGCCAACTGGATCGCGCGTTCCAGGGCGCCGTGCCAGGCCACCACCATCGATGCCAACGCATCGCGCACCGGGCCGGGCCGGTCGTCGAACTCGACCGCGCCGCTGATGTAGATGCAGCCCGAATCGATCTCCACCGAGACCCGCTTGACCCAGCGCTCGAACAGCGAACGCAGCCGCGGCAGGCCGCGCGGCTCGCGCACGGCGGGGTAGAAGACCTCTTCCTCGAACTTGGCGTGGTACTCGCGAATCACCGAGATCTGCAACTCCTCGCGCGACCCGAAATGCGCGAACACGCCCGACTTGCTCATCTGCGTGACCTCGGCCAGCGCACCGATCGACAGCCCTTCCAGGCCCATGTGCGAGGCCAGCCCGAGCGCGGCGTCGAGGATCGCTGCGCGCGTCTGCTGGCCCTTGTGCAGGGCGGCGCGGCGCGGCATGCGATCGGTGGCTTCGGTTTCGGCGGCCAAGGTGGTTTCGGTGTGGATTGCGAAATCGAACGATCGTTCTATTTTGCAGATTCAGCGCGACGCGGCGCGGCAAAACGCCCGCTATTTCTAGGGCTGCACGCCTACCGCCACCAAGGGAAAACCCTCGCCGAAGATGGCCGCGTCATGGCAGCCACCGTGAGCGAGGCGAGAATGTGTGCGCGCCACGCCCTGCAGGCGCCGACTCGAGGCCCCAGCGCATGACCACGCTCGCACCCGACACCGCGGCCGCCTTCTTCGCCGTTTCGCTGCTGCTGGCGCTGTCGCCCGGCCCGGACAATGTGTTCGTGCTGATGCAATCGGCGATGCGTGGCCGCTCGGCGGGCCTGCTCGTCGTGCTCGGGTTGTGCAGCGGCCTGCTGGTGCACACCGCGGCGGTCGCCTTCGGCCTGGCCACGCTCTTCGCCGCGTCGGCGCTCGCCTTCACGGTGCTGAAATGGGTCGGTGCGCTGTACCTGCTGTTCCTCGCCTGGCAGGCGTGGCGGGCGCCGGCCGGCCCGTTGGCGGCGCAGGCCGCGCCGGACGCGGGCCGCCTGTACCGCCGCGGGATCGTCATGAACGTCACCAACCCGAAGGTGTCGATCTTCTTCCTGGCCTTCCTGCCGCAGTTCGTGTCAGCCGAGCGCGGCAGCGTCGCGGTGCAGGTGCTGTGGCTCGGTTTCATCTTCATGGTGGCGACGATGCTGATCTTCGGCGCCATTGCGCTGACGGCCGGTTCGCTGGGCCAGGTGCTGGCCCGCTCGGCGCGTGCGCAGCGGCTGCTCAACCGCAGCGCGGCTGTCGTGTTCGCGGCGCTGGCACTGCGCCTGGCCAGCGTGCAACGCTGAACTCGCACAAAAGCGCGCCGCCGTGGCGGGCCTGCCCGCCGCACATGACCGCTGCGTGACGGACTTGTCGCGCCATTGCCTCGCTCGTTGCCGCCGCCGATTGAGCCCGCGCCGCCGCTTGGTTTAATCTTCGCCACAGGAGCAACACTGACGTGGAAGTTCTGCAACTCGATGTGTCCGGCCGCCCGCAGGCCTGGATCAGCGCCAAGGAAGCGGCGGTGATCTACGCCAGCGATGGCGTGGCATGGACGCTCGGCGACACCTTCAGGGTGCTGCGCGGCGGCACCCAGCGCACGACGGGCCGCCAGTCGCGAATCGAAGTGCACCCGATCATCGCGGTGCGGGGCACGGTACCCAGCCGGGCCTGGCGCCAGGCGCCGGCGCTGGCCAACCACAAGTTGTTCGCACGCGACCGCCAGGTCTGCGCCTACTGCGGTGGCCACTTCGATTTCGACAACCTGACGCGCGAGCACATCGTGCCGACCTCGCGCGGCGGCCACGATACCTGGATGAACTGCATCACCGCCTGCCGCCCCTGCAATGGGCGCAAGGGCAACCGCCTGCCCGAAGAGGCGCGCATGACGCTGCTGTACCTGCCCTACGTGCCGAACCTGCATGAAGACATGATCCTGCGCGGCCGTCGCATCCTGGCCGACCAGATGGAGTTCCTGCTGGCCAGCGTGCCGCGCAGTTCGAGACTTCACGCCTAGCGTGCCCGCGCGCCGCAGGCAACACTTATTTACCACCTTGCGCGGAACCCGCCGCGCGGTGCGCCGTCAACCTTGGTTACGCTGCGCCCGTTGCCAAGTGGAACCCTTTCGGAGAACGACCATGACGATGACCAAGACCCTGATTGCCGCCGCGACGCTGGCTGTGCTGGCCGCCTGCACCACCACCAGCCCCGATGTGGTGCAACGCGGTGATGCGCAGCGCCTGTCGAGCGTGCAGGACGCCACTGTGCTGTCGGTGCGCGCCGTCACCGTCGAAGGCAACCAGAGCGGCGTCGGCGCCGTCACCGGCGGCGTGGTCGGTGGCATCGCCGGCTCCAGCCGCTCGCATGGCGGCGAGCAGGCCGTTATCGGCGTGCTCGGCGCGGTGGCCGGCGCGGTGGTCGGCAACGCCATCGAGCGCAGCGCGACGCGCGAAGACGCCGTCGAGATCCTGCTGCAGATGCGCAACGGCGAGCGCCGCGCCATCGTGCAGGCCAAGGCCGGCGAGAACTTCATCGCTGGCGATGCGGTGGTCCTGGTCACCACCGGCGGCAAGACCCGCGTGACGCGCGCCCCGGCCGGCACGCAACCGGTCCAGCCGTTGCCGGCGCCGGTGCAGTCGGCGCCGCGCAGCTGATCGTTCATTGCTGCTGAGATCGGCGCGGGCAAAGCGCGGGCGGGCAGCCGGTAGCGGCTCGGCCCGCGCCGATGCAAGCTGTCAAAGAACTACTTCACCAACCGATTCAACCGCTCCGCGTCGAAGTGCTCGCCGGTCTGCGCGTCCTGCGGCACGCACTCCTCTTCGGGCAGTTCGCGCGTGCGGTGCGAGAGCTTTTCGATCGCCTGCCACAGCAGCGCGATCTGGTGCTCGTGGCCGCCGGCGTTGTCGATCAGGCCCTTCATCGCCTGCGCCACCGGGTCGTCGCCCTGGGTCACGCCGTAGGCCGAGAAACCCATCCGCGAGGCGGCGGCTTCGCGCGCGGCATCGGCTTCGGCTTGCAGGATGCGCGCCGGGTTGCCGACCGCCGTCGCACCGGGCGGCACGGGCTTGACGACCACCGCGCCCGAGCCGACGCGCGCGCCGTCGCCGACGGTGAAGCCGCCGAGCACCTGCGAATTGGCGCCGACGATCACGCCGCGGCCCAGCGTCGGGTGGCGCTTGGCCCCCTTGACGAGTGCGGTGCCACCGAGCGTGACGCCCTGGTAGATGGTGCAGTCGTCGCCGATCTCGGCGGTCTCGCCGATCACCACGCCCATGCCGTGGTCGATGAAGACCCGGCGGCCGATGGTGGCGCCGGGATGGATCTCGATGCCGGTGAGAAAGCGCGCGAGGTGCGAGACGAAGCGGCCGAGCCAGCGCAGGCCAGCGCCCCAGCAGGCGTGCGCCCAGCGGTGCAGCACCAGCGCGTGCAGGCCCGGGTAACAGGTGAGCACCTCCCACGTCGAACGCGCAGCGGGGTCGCGTTCGCGGATGCAGGCGATGTCTTCACGCAGGCGGCTGAACATGGTGCGGATGTCTGTGAGGGCCGCGTCAGTGTAGGCGCGCGGCCTATTCCCTGCCGGCCTTGCCGCCACCGGGGTGGCGCGCGATCGCGCGTGCGATGCCGCGCAGGATGTGCACTTCCTCCTCGGTCACGCGGGCGCGGTTGAGGGCCTGGTTCAGCCGCGGCATCAGCTTCTTCGGCGCGGCGGGGTCGAGGTAGCCGATGGCCACCAGCACCTCGCGCCAGTGCGCCAGCAGCCCCTGCACGGCCTGCGCATCGGCCAGCACCGGCGCGACCGTTCGCGGCGTCACGGCAAAGCCGCCGAGGGCCTGGCGCCACTCGTAGGCGATCAGCTGCACCGCCTGCGCCAGGTTCAGCGAGCCGTAGTCGGGCGCGGCGGGGATCGACAGGCATTGGTGGCAGCGGTAGACGTCTTCGTTGGCCAGGCCGAAGCGCTCGCCGCCGAAGACGAAGGCGATGTTCGGCGGCGCCGCGGCGCAGGCGTGGCGAAGTGCTCGCGCGGCGCCGCGGTCGGCGGGCCGAAGTCGCGCGGCGTCATCGCGGTGGCGCAGACATGCTGGATGCCGTGCAGCGCATCGGCCAGCGTGGCCACCACGCGCGCGCGCTCCAGCACGTCGGTGGCGCCGCTGGCCATCGCCAGCGCCTCGTCGTGGCCGAGCACGTCGTCGTAACGCGGCGCCACCAGCACGCAGCTCGCCAAAGCCCATCACCTTGATCGCGCGCGCGGCGGCACCCACGTTGCCGGCGTGGCTGGTGGCGACGAGCACGAAGCGGGTGACGGGCGCGGGTGGTGCGGGCATGGCCGGGTAAAATTGTCTGCTCCCGATTGCGGCTGCAGCCGGGCGCGGTGCCGATTGTCACCGCCCGCTCTTTCTCCCCTGCCGATCGATCCCCTGCCCCGCCCCGCTTGCCCGTTAGGTGTACCCATGTCGCAAACGCTCCACCCGATGCTCAACATCGCCGTCAAGGCGGCCCGTGCAGCCGGATCGATCATCAACCGCGCCGCGCTCGACGTCGAGCGCCTGCAGGTCACGGCCAAGGGCGTCAACGACTTCGTCACCGAGGTCGACCAGGCCGCCGAGCAGGCCGTGATCGAAACCCTGCTCACCGCCTACCCCGGCCATGCGCATCCTGGCCGAAGAGTCGGGCCGCCAGCATGGCGCCAAGCACAGCGAGTACCTGTGGATCATCGATCCGCTGGACGGCACCACCAACTTCATCCACGGCCTGCCGGTGTACGCGGTGTCGATCGCGCTGGCGTTCCGCGGCAAGGTCGAGCAGGCCGTCGTCTACGACCCGTCGCGCAACGACCTGTTCTACGCCAGCAAGGGCCGCGGCGCGTTCCTCAACGACCGGCGGCTGCGCGTGTCCAAGCGCATCCGCATGGCCGAGGCGCTGATCGGCACCGGCTTCCCGTTCCGCAAGGGCGACAACCTCGCGCGCTACATGAAGATGATGGAAGCCGTGATGAGCGCAGTGCGCCGGCCTGCGCCGCCCCGGCGCCGCCGCGCTCGACCTCTGCTACGTCGCGGCCGGCTGGTACGACGGCTTCTTCGAGACCGGCCTGAGCCCGTGGGACGTCGCTGCCGGCTCGCTGATGATCACCGAGGCCGGCGGCCTGATCGGCAACTTCACCGGCGAGGCCGACTACCTCTACCAGCGCGAGGTGGTGGCCGGCTGCCCGAAGATCTACGGCCAGCTGGTGCAGATGCTCGCGCCGTACACGCGCGTCATCAAGGCCGGCGACGAGACCCAAGAGGCGGTCGCCGAGCCGGCAGTGACGCCGGAGATCGGTGCTCGCTGCGGCCGCTGGTCGACAGCGCCGGACTGCCGGCAACGCCGCCCAAGCGGGCGTCCGTGCGCGTCAAGAAGGCCGACGACGCGCCGCGCTGAACGCCGGGTTGCATCCGACCGTGGACTTCGCCGCCCACACGCCGGTGATGGCGCAGTACCTGCGCATCAAGGCCGAGCATCCCGACAGCCTGGTGTTCTTCCGCATGGGCGACTTCTACGAGGTCTTCTACGACGACGCGCGCAAGGCCAACCGCCTGCTCGACATCACGCTGACCACCCGCGGCCAGAGTCGCCGGCGAGCCGGTGGTGATGGCCGGCGTGCCGGTGCACGCGCTCGAGAGCTACCTGGCCAAGCTGGTCAGGCTCGGCGAGGCGGTGGCGATCGCCGAGCAGGTCGGCGACGTGGCCACCGCGAAGGGCCCGGTCGAGCGCAAGGTCGTGCGCGATCGTCACGCCCGGCACGATCACCGACAACGAATTGCTCGCCGAGCGGCAGGATGCGCTGCTGCTGGCGATCACCCGAGACCGCGCCAGCTTCGGCCTGGCCTGGCTGGGCCTGGCCAGCGGCCGGCTCGGCCTGACCGAATGCAGCGAGCGCGAGTTGCCGGCCTGGCTGGCGCGCCTGGATGCCGCCGAGCTGCTGTGCGCCGACCGCGACGCACTGCCCGCGGCCGTGACCGACCGACGGCTTGGCGATCACGCAGCGGCCGGCCTGGCAGTTCGACGCCGCGCTCGGCGTGCGCAAGCTCTGCGCGCAACTGCAGGTGGCCAGCCTGGCCGGCTTCAACGCGCAGGACCTGCCGCTGGCCCACGCCGCCGCCGCCGCGCTGCTGGCCTTTGCCGAGCACACGCAAAGCCAGGCGCTCGCCCACGTGCGCACGCTGACGGTCGAGCGCGCCAGCGACCTGCTCGACCTGCCGCCCGCGACGCACCGCAATCTCGAGCTGACGCAGACGCTGCGCGGCGAAGCCAGCCCGACGCTGCTGTCGCTGCTCGACAGCTGCCGCACCGGCATGGGCAGCCGCGCGCTGCGCCACTGGCTCGACGCACCCGCAGCGCGCGCGCGACCAGGCCGACGCGCGGCACGAGGCCATCGCGCAGCTGCTGGCGCAAGGCTTCGCGCCGCTGCGCGACGCGCTGCGCGGCGTCAGCGATGTCGAGCGCATCGTCGCGCGCATCGCGCTGCGCCAGGTGCGGCCGCGCGAGCTGGCCGGGCTTGCGCCATTCGCTGCAGGCGCTGCCGGCGTTGCGCGCCGCCGCGCCGGCCGGCTCGACGCTGCTGGCCGAGCTGCACGCCGCGCTGCAGCCCGACGCCGGCGATCGCGAGCGCTGCTCGCCTCTGCCGATCGCCGACGAGCCGGCGGTGCTGCTGCGCGACGGCGGCGTGATCGCGCCGGGACACGATGCCGAACTCGACGAGCTGCGCGCGATCACGCACAACTGCGACGCCTTCCTGCTCGAACTCGAAGCGCGCGAGCGCAGCCGCACCGCGATCCCGAACCTGCGCGTGCAGTTCAACAAGGTGCACGGCTTCTACATCGAAGTCACGGCCTCGCATGTCGACAAGGTGCCGGCCGACTACCAGCGCCGCCAGACGCTGAAGAACGCCGAGCGCTACATCACGCCCGAGCTGAAGGCCTTCGAGGACAAGGCGCTGGCGGCCGAGGCGCTGGCGCTGGCGCGCGAGAAGTGGCTCTACGAGCAACTGCTCGATGCCTTGCAGCCGCACCTGGCCGCGCTGGCCGCGCTGGCGCGCGCGCTGGCCGCGCTCGACGCGCTGGCCGCACTGGCCGAGCGCGCCGCGACGCTCGGCTGGTGCCGGCCGCAGTTCGTCGCGCACCCCTGCATCGACATCGAAGCCGGCCGCCACCCCGTCGTGCAGGCCCGCCTGGCCGAGACCGGCGGCGGCGAGTTCATCGCCAACCACTGCCGGCTCGACGCGAAGACGCGCCTGCTGGTCATCACCGGCCCGAACATGGGCGGCAAGAGCACCTACATGCGCCAGGTGGCGCTGATCGTGCTGCTGGCCGCGATGGGCTCCTACGTGCCGGCTGCGGCCTGCCGGCTGGGGCCGATCGACGCCATCCACACCCGCATCGGCGCGGCCGACGACCTGGCCAATGCGCAATCGACCTTCATGGTCGAGATGACCGAAGGCGGCCGCGATCCTGCACGGCGCGACCGAGCAGTCGCTGGTGCTGATGGACGAGATCGGGCGCGGCACCTCGACCTTCGACGGCCTGGCGCTGGCCGGCGCGATCGCCAGCCACCTGCACGACAAGAACCGCTCGTTCACGCTGTTCGCGACGCACTACTTCGAGTTGACCGCATTCCCCGAGAAGCATGCCGGCGCCGCCAACATGCACGTCTCGGCGATCGAGAGCGGCGGCCACGACATCGTGTTCCTGCACGAGGTGCAACCCGGCCCGGCCAGCCGCAGCTACGGCGTGCAGGTGGCGCGGCTGGCCGGCATGCCGGCCGGCCGTGGTGCGGCAGGCGCGCGCTGCGCTCGAAGCACTGGAAGCGCAACCAGCGCGCGACCGAACTGCAGGTCGACCTGTTCGCGGCGCCGCCGCCGCCGCTCGCCGCGACGCCGTCGGCCGTCGACGACGCCCTGGCCGATCTCGACCCTGATAGCCTCACGCCGCGCGAAGCGCTCGACGCGCTGTACCGCCTCAAACAACTCAGCCAACGAACACCATGACCTACTGCGTGGGCATCCGCCTGGATGCCGGCCTCGTCTTCCTGTCGGACTCGCGCACCAACGCCGGCCTCGACCACATCGCCAGCTTTCGCAAGATGATGATCTACGAGAAGCCGGGCGATCGCTTCATGGTGCTGCTGTCGGGCGGCAACCTGTCGGTGTCGCAGTCGGTGCGCGAGATCCTGCAGGTCGAGAAGATCGACGGCGGCGAACACCACGAGCCGATCACGATCTGGAACTGCACCAGCCTGTTCGACGCCGCGCGCATCCTCGGCAGCGCGGTGCGCCGCGTCTACGCCCAGGACGGCCCGTCGCTGAAGCAGGCCGGCATCGACTTCAACGCCAGCTTCATCCTCGGCGGCCAGATCAGGCGACGAGGCGATGCGCCTGTTCCTGGTCTATGCGCCGGGCAACTTCATCGAGGCCACGCGCGAGACGCCCTACTTCCAGATCGGCGAGAGCAAGTACGGCAAGCCGATCCTCGACCGCGTGATCACGCCGGCCACGCCGCTCGACGAAGCCGCCAAGTGCGCGCTGGTGTCGATGGACTCGACGCTGAAGTCCAACCTCTCGGTCGGCCTGCCGCTGGACCTGCTGGTCTACCGCGCCGGCGCGCTGCAAAGCGACGACGTGGTCTGCATCGACGAGCGCAACCCGTACTTCCAGATGATCCGCAGCACCTGGGGCCAGCGCCTGCGCGAGGTCTTCGAGAGCATCGACGACCCGCAATGGGAATCCCGACGGCGGCGCTGCGGCGCACCCGCTGCGCGTGACCTCGGGGCGCTTCGAGCCGATGAAGAAGATCACCACGCCCGACGAGAAGATCGTCTGATGGCCCGCCGAAAGGCCGGCACCGACGGCGCCGGCGACATCGTCTTCAGCCATGCCAACGGCTTTCCGGCCGGCGTCTACCGCGCTGCTGTTCGAGGCCTGGCGCGCGCACGGCTACCGCGGTGCATGCGATCGAGCAGGTTCGGCCACGACCCGGCCTGGCCCGGTGACCAGCAACTGGCCGCACCTGCGCGACCAGCTGATCGCCTTCATCGATGCGCAAGCGGTGCGGCCCGGCCTGGCTGGTCGGCCATTCGCTCGGCGGCCTGCTGAGCGTGCTGGCCGCGTGCAAGCGGCCGGATCTGGCGCGTGCGTCTGGTGCTGCTCGATGCGCCGATCATCGCCGGCTGGCGCGCGCATGGTCTGCAGGTGGCCAAGGCCACCGGGCTGATGCAGCGCATCTCGCCGGGGCGGGTGTCGCAGGCGCGGCGGCCCTCGTGGCCGTCGCGCGCGGCGGTGCGCGAGCACTTCGCGAAGAAGGCCGCGTTCGCGCGCTGGGATCCGCGCGTGCTCGAGGACTACGTCAAGTGCGGCTTCGTGCGGCGCGGCGGCCAGACCGTGCTGGCCTTCGACCGCGACGGTCGAAACGCGCATCTACAACACGCTGCCGCACCACATGGCGCGCGTGCTGCGGCGCCACCCGCTGCAATGCCCGCTGGCTTTCATCGGCGGCGAACAATCGGTGGAGATCGCGCCAGGCCGGCGTTGCGGCCACCCGCCGGCTGGCGGGCGAGCGCTTCGTGTGGACCGCCGGCACGCACCTGTTCCCGATGGAGCACCCCGAAGCCACTGCGGCCGAAGTGCTGCGCCAGCTGGCCTCGATGCAGGCCGGCGGTGCCGGCGCGTCCAGACGGCCCATATAGAATCGCGCTTTACCACCTCGGCATTCGCGCGAGCCCGGCTGCAGCCCGAGCGAGATGTCCAGCGACATGACCAAATTCGTCTTCGTCACCGGCGGTGTGGTGTCCTCCCTCGGCAAGGGCATCGCTTCTGCGTCCCTGGCCGCGATCCTCGAATCGCGCGGCCTCAAAGTCACCCTGATCAAGCTCGATCCGTACCTCAACGTCGATCCGGGCACGATGAGCCCGTTCCAGCACGGCGAGGTGTTCGTCACCGACGATGGCGCGGAGACCGATCTCGACCTCGGCCACTACGAGCGCTTCGTCACCACGCGCATGAAGCGCTCGAACAACTTCACCACCGGCCAGATCTACAAGTCGGTGCTGGAGAAGGAGCGCCGCGGCGACTACCTCGGCAAGACGGTGCAGGTGATCCCGCACGTCACCAACGAGATCCAGGCCTTCGTCAAGCGCGGCGCCGAGGCCTCGCCGGTCGATGTGGCGATCGTCGAGATCGGCGGCACCGTCGGCGACATCGAGTCGCTGCCGTTCCTCGAGGCGGTGCGCCAGATGAGCCTGAAGCTCGGCCCCAGCAACACCGCCTTCGTCCACCTCACTTACGTGCCGTGGATCGCCGCCGCCGGCGAGCTGAAGACCAAGCCGACCCAGCACACCGTGCAGAAGCTGCGCGAGATCGGCATCCAGCCCGACGTGCTGCTGTGCCGCGCCGACCGCGCGATCCCCGACGACGAGCGCGAGAAGATCTCGCTGTTCACCAACGTGCTGCCGCACGGCGTGATCTCGATGTGGGACGTCGACACCATCTACAAGGTGCCGCGCATGCTGCACGAGCAGGGCCTGGACGAGCTGATCTGCATGAAGCTGCAGTTGCTGACCAAGCCGGCCGACCTGCGGCGCTGGGACCGGCTGGTGCACGAAGTGGAGCATCCGCAGCACGAGGTCACGATCGCGATGTGCGGCAAGTACACCGACCTGTCGGACTCCTACAAGTCGCTCAACGAGGCGCTGCGCCACGCCGGCATCCACAACCATGCGCGGGTGAAGATCGAATACGTCGACTCCGAAACGCTGGACGAGAAGAACGTGTCGCAGTTGTCGCGCTACGACGCGGTGCTGGTGCCCGGCGGCTTCGGCAAGCGCGGCGTCGAGGGCAAGATCCTGGCGGCGCAGTACGCGCGCGAGCACAAGATTCCCTACCTCGGCATCTGCCTGGGCATGCAGGTGGCGACGATCGAGGTGGCGCGCCACCTGGCCGGCCTGCAGGGCGCCAATTCCACCGAGTTCGATCCCGACACGCCGCACCCGGTGATCGCGCTGATCGACGAATGGCAGGATCGCGACGGCACGATCCAGAAGCGCGATGCGCAATCCGACCTGGGCGGCACGATGCGCCTGGGCGCGCAGAGCCTCCGACGTCAAGCCCGGCTCGCTGGCGCACCGCATCTACGGCAACGTCGTCAACGAACGCCACCGCCACCGCTTCGAGGCCAACGAGCATTACCTCGATCGGCTGCAGCAGGCCGGCCTGGTGATCAGTGCGATCACGCAGCGCGAGAAGCTGACCGAGATGGTCGAATTGCCGACCGAGGTGCACCCGTGGTTCGTCGGCGTGCAGTTCCACCCCGAGTTCAAGAGCACGCCGTGGGACGGGCACCCGCTGTTCATCCACTACATCAAGGCCGCGCTGGACCACCAGAGCGCGCGCAGCGGAGCCGCCGAGAAGGTCGCCGCATGAAGCTGTGTGGTTTCGACGTCGGCCTCGACCGCCCCTTCTTCCTGATCGCCGGCCCCTGCGTGGTCGAGAGCGAAGCCCTGCAGATGGAGGTGGCCGGGCGGCTGAAGGAGATCACCGCCGCGCTCGGCATCCCGTTCATCTTCAAGTCGAGCTACGACAAGGCCAACCGCTCCTCCGGCACCTCGTTCCGCGGCCCGGGCATGGCCCGCGGGCTCGAGATCCTGGCCAAGGTCAAGCGCGAGTTGAAGGTGCCGATCCTGACCGACGTGCACAGCGAGGCCGAGATCGCGGCCGTGGCCGCCGTGGTCGATGTCCTTCAAACCCCCGCGTTCCTGTGCCGGCAGACCGACTTCATCCGCGCCGTGGCGCAGAGCGGCAAGCCGGTGAACATCAAGAAGGGCCAGTTCCTCGCGCCGCACGACATGAAGAACGTGATCGACAAGGCGCGCGCCGCGGCGAAGGAAAAGGGCCTGCCCGAAGACCGCTTCATGGCCTGCGAGCGCGGCGCCAGCTTCGGCTACAACAACCTGGTGTCGGACATGCGCTCGCTGGCGATCATGCGCGAGACCGGCGCACCGGTCGTCTTCGACGCCACCCACAGCGTGCAGTTGCCCGGCGGCCAGGGCACCACGAGCGGCGGCCAGCGCGAATTCGTGCCGGTGCTGGCGCGCGCGGCGATCGCGGTCGGCGTCGCCGGCGTGTTCATGGAGACCCACCCCGATCCGGCGAACGCCTTGAGCGACGGGCCGAACGCGGTGCCGCTGAAACACATGAAGGCGTTGCTCGAACAACTGCTGGCGCTCGATCGCATCGTCAAGCAGCAGCCCCTGCTCGAGAATGACTTCAGCTGCTGACATGCCCGCCTACATCATTGCCGACGTCACCGTCACCAACGAAGCGCAGATGGTGAAGTACCGCGAATGGAGCACGCGCGCGATGCAGGAATTCGGCGCCGAGGTGCTGGTGCGCGGCGGCAACGCGGCGCCGCTCGAAGGCGCGTGGCATCCGCAACGCATGGTCGTGCTGAAATTCAAGGACCGCAGCCACCGCACAGGCCTACTACGACTCCGAAACCTATACCCGTGCGCGCCAGGTGCGCGAGGGCGCCGGCCGGATCGACATGATCCTCGTCGACGGCGTCAACTGATCTTCCCCCTTCAACAGAAAGACCCAGCATGAGCGCCATCGTTGACATCGTCGGCCGGGAAATCCTCGACAGCCGCGGCAACCCCACCGTCGAGTGCGACGTGCTGCTGGAATCCGGCACGATGGGCCGCGCCGCGGTGCCGTCGGGCGCCTCCACCGGCTCGCGCGAGGCGATCGAACTGCGCGACGGCGACAAGGCCCGCTACGGCGGCAAAGGCGTGCTGCGCGCGGTCGATCACATCAACACCGAGATCAGCGAGTCGGTGCTCGGCCTGGATGCCAGCGAGCAGGCCTTCCTCGACAAGACGCTGATCGACCTCGACGGCACCGACAACAAGAGCCGCCTCGGCGCCAACGCCACGCTGGCGGTGAGCATGGCCGTCGCGCGCGCGGCGGCCGAGGAAAGCGGCCTGCCGCTGTACCGCTACTTCGGCGGCATGGGCGGCATGCAGCTGCCGGTGCCGATGATGAACGTCATCAACGGCGGCGCGCACGCCAACAACAACCTCGACCTGCAGGAGCTGATGATCATCCCGGTCGGCGCGCCGACCTTCCGCGAGGCGGTGCGTTACGGCGCCGAGGTGTTCCACGCCTTGAAGAAGATCATCGACGGCAAGGGCATGCCGACGTCGGTCGGCGACGAAGGCGGCTTCGCCCCCAACGTCGCCAGCCACGAGGCCGCGATCCAGCTGATCCTCGAAGCCATCGACAAGGCCGGCTACGAAGCCGGGCGCCAGATCGCGATCGGCCTGGACTGTGCGGCCAGCGAGTTCTACAAGGACGGCAAATACCACCTCGAAGGCGAAGGCCTGACGCTGACGGCGCCCGAGTGGACCGACATCCTCGCCACCTGGTGCGACAAGTACCCGATCATCAGCATCGAAGACGGCATGCACGAGGGCGACTGGGACGGCTGGAAGCACCTCGCGGAGCGCCTGGGCAAGAAGGTGCAACTGGTCGGCGACGACCTGTTCGTCACCAACACGAAGATCCTCAAGCGCGGCATCGACGAGGGCGTGGCCAACTCGATCCTGATCAAGATCAACCAGATCGGTACGTTGACCGAGACTTTCGCCGCCATCGAGATGGCCAAGCGCGCGGGCTGGACCAACGTCATCAGCCACCGCTCGGGCGAGACCGAGGACTCGACGATTGCCGACATCGCGGTCGGCAGCAACGCCGGCCAGATCAAGACCGGCTCGATGAGCCGCAGCGACCGCATCGCCAAGTACAACCAGCTGCTGCGCATCGAAGAAGACCTCGGCGACGTGGCCAGCTACCCGGGCCGGGCGGCCTTCTACAACCTGCGCTGATCGATCCGTGTCCTTGCGCTGGAGCACCGCTGCCCTGCTCGCGCTGCTGGCGCTGGTGCAGGCGCAGCTGTGGTTCGGCAGCGGTGGCAAGCCGCATGCGATGAATCTCGAGTTGCAGCTCGACCGTCAGCAGGCCGCCAACGACACCGCGCGCGCAAGCAATGCCCGTCTGCAGGCCGAAGTGCGCGACCTGCGCGAGGGCCTCGAGATGGTCGAAGAGAAGGCGCGCAGCGAATTGGGCATGGTCAAGCCGAACGAGATCCTGGTGCAGATCGCGCCACGGAAGTGACAGCCCCAAGCTCGCTTCGCTCGCACCCCCCGAGGGGAGCCCAGGCCGCTTGGGAGCGGCCCGGCGCTGGCCTGCGCGACAGCCCCAAGCTCGCTGCGCTCGCGCCCCCAGCGCCAGGCATGGCCCCCTTCGTGGGCCTGGGGAGCCCGGGCCGCTGGGGCGGCCCGGCGCTGGCCTGAGACCGCCATGTCGATCTTCGAGCCGCTGCTCGCGGCGGCATTCACCCTGCTCGGCAGTCCCGTTACCTGGCTGGAAATCGTCGCTTTCGTGCTCTCGGTGTGGATGGTGGTGTGCAACATGCGCGTCGATCCGCTGGCCTGGCCGCTGGCCATCGCCGCTTCGCTGCTCTACGGCTTGCTCTTTGCCGCCAGCAAGCTCTATGGCGAAGCCGGCCTGCAGGTGTTCTTCGCCGTCATCGCGGCCTGGGGCTGGTGGCAATGGAAATTCGGCACGCAGGACAGCGGGGCCCCGCTCGTCGTGCGCCCGCTGGCCTGGTCGGCGCGCACTCGGCTTGCCGCGTTGAGCCTGGCCGCATGGCCGCTGCTCGGGCCTGCTGCTGGACCACGCAACCGACAGCGACGTGCCTTACCTCGACGCCTTTCCCACGGCCTTCAGCATCACCGGCCAGTGGCTGCTCGGCCGCAAGTATGTCGAGAACTGGCCGACCTGGGTGCTGGTGAACGTGGTCAGCGTCGCCCTCTTCGCGGTCAAGGGCCTGTGGCTCACGGTGGCGCTGTATGCGCTGTTCACGGTGATGGCCTTGATCGGGTGGCGCACCTGGGCCAGGCTCGCGCGATAAGCCCATGACCATCGGCAGGATCATCGCCATCGTCGGCGCCGAGAGCACCGGCAAGAGCACGCTTGCCGGCGCGCTGGCCGTGCGCATCAGCGAACAGACGGGCCTGCGCTGCGCGGTCGTCGGCGAGGTCCTGCGCGAATGGTGCGATCGCGAGGGCCGCACGCCCCGCGCGGACGAACAGATGGCCATTGCCGTCGAGCAGCAGCGACGCATCGCCGCCGCCGTGGCCGGCCACGACGTGGTGGTGGCCGACACCACGCCGCTGATGATCGCCATCTACAGCCAGCTGCTGTTCGACGATGCGTCGCTGGTGCCGATGGCGATGGCCGCGCAACGCCAGGCGGCCGTCACGCTGCTGACGGCACTCGACCTGCCGTGGGTTGCCGACGGCCACCAGCGTGATGGCGAACATGTGCGCGAACCCGTCGACAGCCTGCTGCGCTCGCACCTTGCCGCGCACGACCTGGGCTGGTCGGTGGTCGGCGGCCAGGGCGAGGCGCGCGTCGAACAGGCCTTCGATGCCGTGAGCCTGCTGCTGGCCACGCTGGCCCCAGCGCACGCCGGCCTGTTCACGCGTCTGGCCGAACGCGAGGCCGCGATGCCGGCCTGGCGCTGGGTCTGCGAGAAGTGCGACATGCCGGATTGCGAGCATGCGGCCTTGCGCGCAGCGCAAGTCCGCTGAATGGCGGCTCGCAGGATTCGCGCTCATGCGATCAGGAACGACCGTCTGCAGTCGGCCATGAGCGCCTGGCCGGCCACGGCCGGTTGGCGGCCCGCACCCGAGAAACCCGGCAGCAAGGGCGAACGCTTGATTCAGGCCTGCCTGCGCGACTGGGCCCATGCCCGGTCATGCACGCGAGGCCGCGCCGTACCCTCGGTTCCATCGCGACAACTGACATCGGCC
Source organism: uncultured beta proteobacterium (assembly GCA_963840805.1). Classification (GTDB taxonomy): domain Bacteria; phylum Pseudomonadota; class Gammaproteobacteria; order Burkholderiales; family Burkholderiaceae_C; genus CADEEN01. Next base: position 446,167 of record CAWJAJ010000011.1, read on the forward strand.
ACACTCCTGCATCAACCGCCAGCCGCCCAGGCGTCGTATCCCGGCCGTGAACAATCTGCCGAGATTCGACCTCGCTTCCGGCCGACGGCTTGCCCCCGACCCATGAACACTCCGTCACCCGCCTCCATGAGCCAGGTCCTCACGGCGATCGAGGCCGCGGCGACGGTCGCGTTCGCCTTTTCGGGCCTTCTGGAAGCGGCACGCAAGCGCCTCGATGCGGTCGGCGTGTGCGTTGTCGCCGGGCTTGCGGCGTTCGGCGGTGGCACGCTGCGCGACGTGCTGCTCGATCGGCGCCCGTTCTTCTGGGTCGAGCACGCCGGCTGGTTGTGGGGCCTGCTCGCGCTGTGCGTGGGCGCCATGCTGTTCATGCGCGCCCGACATTTCGCTCCGACCGAGCGCGCCATGCAGTGGCCCGATGCGCTTGGCCTCGGGCTCTTCACCGCCAGCGGCACGCAGGTGGCGGTCGACGCCGGCGCGCCGGCGATCGTTGCGGTGCTGATGGGCGTCGTGACGGCGGCGTTCGGCGGTGTCCTGCGCGACATCGTCTGCAACGAGATTCCGAGTGCGTTCCGCGACCACCGACCCTATGCGGTGTGCGCGTTCGCAGGGGGTTGGGCCCTGGTGACGGCGCAGTGGCTGGGCGCCGCCGACTGGGTCGGCCTGCTCGCTGCGGCCATGGTCGCGGCGCTCCTGCGCGGGCTCGCACTGCTGACCGGATTCACGTTGCCGCGCTGGTCGCCGGGAGGCTGAAGCGGCCCGAGTGGCGCAGCACAGGGTCGGCCACCATCGATGAGCGGCTGCTCGCTCTTCAAAAGGGGAGCGTTGCGGCGAGTGCGCGAACGTCGCTTGAGGTCGTATGCGGATCTCCGATCCGGTTCGACTTGAAGCAAGTCCGAACCGCCACCGTGCTCACTGCAAGGCAACTGAGCCCGGCGGCTGATCCCGCTCGGGCGTGAACAGCTCGCCGACGTCGACCGCATCGAAGAGGTACTGCAGGCCGCAGAACTCGCAGCCGATCTCGACCTCGCCGCGCTCGGCGACGATGCCCTTCGACCTCTTCGGCACCCAGGCCGCGCAGCATGCCGCGCACGCGGTCGCGCGAGCAACGGCAGCTGAAATGCGGCTGCAGCGGCTCGAAGCGGCGCAGGTCTTCTTCCCAGTACAGGCGACGCAGCAGGGTGTCGGCGTCGAGCGTCAGCAGCTCCTCGCGCGTCAGCGTCGCCGTCAGGTGGGCGATGCGGTTGAAGGCTTCGTTGATGCCGATCTCGTCTTCGCGGTGCCTTCGCGCGAGATTGCCCTCGCCTTCGACCGGCAGGCGCTGGATCAGCAGGCCCGCGGCGCATTCATCGTCGGCCGCCAGCATCAGCCGCGTGTCGAGCTGCTCGGACTGCAGCATGTAGTGCTCGAGCACGGCCGAGAGTGCCTGCAGCGGCTCGCCGGCATCGCCGTGCAGCGCGACGACGCCCTGGTACGGTTGCGCGCCGCCGCTCTTGTCCTGCGGATCGAGCGTGATCGCGCAGCGGCCCTTGCCGTGCACGTTGAGCATCGCCGCCAGCCGCGCATCGTCCGGCCACCTCGCCGACGACCTTGGCCGTGGCGCGAAAACCGAGGTCGGGCTGCACCTCGGCCACCGCCAGTTTGACCGGCCCGTCGCCGAACACCTGCAGGATCAGGGCACCGTCGAACTTGATGTTGGCCTGCATCAGCGTGGCGGCGGCAGCCATCTCGCCGAGCAACGCGCGCACCGGCGACGGATACGCGCCCTGCACGTCGCGCCGGCGCAGCGACTCGCGCCACGACGGCCCCAGGCGCACCAGCATGCCGCGCACCGGCAGGCCTTCGAAAATGAACTTGTGCAGCTCGTCCTTCATCATCCGACCCGCAGCAGCTCGCCACGGTAGCGCTGGCCACGGGCCACGTAGCCTTCGGCGATGCGCTGGTGGTAGGCCGACCTGCTCGGGCGTCAGCGTGGCGCTTGAAGGCGGCCGGCGAGCCGACGATCAGCGAGCGCGCTTCGAAGACCTTGTCCTCGGTCACCAGTGCACCCGCGCCGACCAGCGATTCGCGGCCGATCACCGCGCCGTTGAGCAGCACGGCCTGGATGCCGATCAGCGTGCCATCGCCGATGGTGCAGCCGTGCAGCATCGCCAGGTGGCCGATGGTGACGCCCTCGCCGACCGTGAGCGGCCGGCCGGGGTCGGTGTGCATCACCGTGCCCTCCTGCACGTTGCTGCGCGCGCCGATCACGATCGGCTCGTTGTCGCCGCGCAGCACCGCGCCGTACCAGACGGTGGCGCCGGGGCCGAGGGTCACGCGGCCGATGATCACGGCGTTGTCGGCGACCCAGGCACTGGGGTCGATCTGGGGCGTGGCGTCGCCGAGGCGGTAGATGGGCATGGTGGGGCCTGCACTTGAACGCACAATTGTAGGAATGGAACTGCGCGCGTCATTGCCTGGAGCTGCTGCAGCCTGGCCGAGCCCGGCGGCCAAGGCCGGCGCAACGCGGGCGCTGGCGGCGGTCGATGGCCGAGCCTGCCGATCGACGCCGGCGCCGCCATCGCCGAGCCCGCCGGCCTGCCGGGCCGCCCGCCGAGGCCGCGACTGGTGCCGCATATCGAACTGGCGCGCCGCTCGCCGTTCACGGCCGCCGGTCGCGCGGCGCTGCTGCATTCGGTGGCGCACATCGAATTCAACGCCATCAATCTCGCGCTCGACGCGATCTGGCGCTTTCCCGGCATGCCCGACGCCTACTACCGCGACTGGCTCGGCGTGGCCGGCGAGGAGGCGCTGCACTTCACGCTGGTGTGCGAGCACCTGCGCGACGCGCTGGGCCACGACTACGGCGACTTCGATGCGCACGACGGCCTGTGGACGATGGTCGAGCGCACCCGGCACGACATCGTCGCCCGCATGGCCCTGGTGCCGCGCACGCTCGAAGCGCGCGGCCTGGATGCCGCGCCGCCGATGCAGGCCAAGCTGGCCAAGGCCGGCGATCCACGCGCCGTCGAGATCCTCGACGTGATCCTGCGCGACGAGGTCGGCCACGTGGCGATCGGCAACCGCTGGTACCGCTGGCTGTGCGAGCGCGACGGGCTCGATCCGCTGCCGCACTACGCCACGCTGGCGCAGCGCCACGAGGCGCCGCGGCCGCGCCCGCCGTTCAACCTCGATGCGCGACAGCGCGCCGGCTTCAGCGACCGCCGAACTGGCAGTGGCTGGCATCGGCCGCGCCGACAGCGGCTGAGGTGCGACGCCGGGTCGCGCGTGCCGCTGCCGTGCGGCGCATGCGCGATACCCCATCGGCCGTGGATCCGCGCGCAGGCCCGACTGCTAAAGTGATTTGGCCTGCGGACCATTCCGACGAGCACTGCGGAGGGACGTTGATGCCGGTGGTCATTGCAGTCATCGTGGGTGGACTGATCGGCGCCGCCTGGGGCGAACGCCTTCGGTGGCCCTGGTCGGCGCCGTCGGCTGGCTGGTTGCTGCTGCGCTCGTTGCAGCACGAGCGGCTGATCGCGAGCCTGCAGGCGGCGTTGAAGGCGTTGCAGGCAGCAGCGCAGCAGGCGCTGCCGCGCCGGCGCTGCGCGACGCACCGGGCGCGACGCCTGCGCAGGCCGCGACCATCGACGCCGGCAGCACCGGAGCCCGCGCCCACATGCGGCCTGCCGCCGCGATGCACGTGCCCGTTGCCGCGCCGACGCCGGCCGCGCCGCCGCTGCTGGCCCCACCGCCGCCGCGCGCGCCGAGGCCACCGCCGCCGCCAAGGCCGACCCGCTGGCGCCCGTCAAGGCCTGGCTGTTCGGCGGCAACACGATCGTCAAGGCCGGCGTCGGCATCCTGTTCGTCGGCCTCGCGTTCCTGGCCAAGTTCGCCAGCGAGCATGTCCAGGTGCCGGTCGAACTGCGCCTGGCCGGCATCGCCGCGGTGGCCGTGGTGCTTGCTGGTCTTCGGCTGGCGCCTGCGCCTGCGCCGCGGCCGGGCTATGCGCAGGTGCTGCAAGGCGGCGCGGTGGCGGTGCTGTACCTCACGCTGTTCGTCGCCTTCCGCTTCTACGGCGTGCTGGCGGTGGGGCCGGTGTTCGCGCTGATGGTGCGTGGTGGCCGCGCTGGCCGCCGCGCTGGCGGTGCTGCAGGACGCCCGCGCGCTGGCGGTGATCGGCGCGCTCGGCGGCTTCGCCACGCCGCTGCTGGTGTCCACCGGCAGCGGCAACCACGTCGCGCTGTTCAGCTACTACCTGGTGCTCGATCTGGGCATCGCCGCGGTGGCCTGGCACCGCACCTGGCGCTCGCTGAACCTGATCGGCTTCCTCGGCACCTTCATCGTCGGCACGGCCTGGGGCGTGCTCAAGTACCGGCCCGAGCAGTACGCCAGCAGCCAGGGCTTCCTGATCGCCTTCTTCCTGCTCTTCGTGGCCATCATGCTGATGCCGGCGCGCGCAGGCCTGCAGCGAATGCGGACAGCGCGCCGCCTAGCCGAGGCGATCGCTGGGTCCAGGGCAGTCTGCTGTTCGGCCTGCCGACCATCACCTTCGTGCTGCAGCACGGCCTGGTGCGCGACACCGAATACGGCACCGCCATCTCGGCGCTGGTGCTGGCCGGCTTCTACGTCGCGCTGGCCGCCTGGATGCGCTCGCGGCCGCGCCTGGCCGTCAGCCTTCGAAGCCAGCCTCGCCATCGGCACCGTGTTCCTCACGCTGGTGATTCCGTTCGCGCTCGACGCCCGCAGCACCGCCGGCGCCTGGGCCCTCGAAGGCGCCGGGCTGGTCTGGCTCGGGCTTTCGGCAATCGCGCGGGCTGGCCGCGGCTGTTCGGCTACGCGCTGCTGCTGCTGGCCGGCGGCGCGATGGTGTTCGCGTTCGACCGCCACGGCACGCCGACGGCGTCGTTCAACGCCTACTTCTTCAACGGGCTGATGGCCGCCGCGGCGTCGCTCGCCGCCGCGTTGTTCGTCAAGCGGTCCAGCCATGGCGACGAACGCGGCCACGCGGCGCTGGCCAGTGCGCAACGAAGCACTTCGCCGAACCGCTGCTGATCGGCTGGGGCACGCTGTGGCTGCTGGCCGCGGCCGCGGTCCAGATCGACACCTTCGTCGCCGGCCGCCTGCAGCTCGCGGCGTGGCTGGCCAGCTTCAGCGCCATCGCCCTGCTCTATGCGCTGCTGTCGGACGCGCCTGCGCTGGCCGCGCGTCGGCCTGCCGCCGATGGCCCATGCGCCGCTGCACCTGTTCGGCGCGCTGTCGTCGGCGGCGACGCTGGCCCGGCCGCTGCAGGACGGCGGCTGGTGGGCCTGGCCGCTGGCGCTGGCGGCCCACGGCGTGGTGCTGTGGCGGCTCGCGCCGGCGTGGCCGCAGCGTCGGCGCGCGACGTGGTGCATGCCTTCGGCGTGCTGGTCCTGGCCACGCTCGGTGCGCTGCAGGGCCGCGCGATCACGGCCGATTGGGGCGATGCCGCGAGCGCCTGGGCCTGGCTCGGCTGGCTGGTCGTGCCCGCGGCGCTTGCTGATGGCGCTGCCGCGCCCGGCCGCCGCGCGGCGCTGGCCGGTCAGTGCCGCGCCGGCGGCCTACCAGTGGATCGCCGTCGCTGGTGCTGGCCGCCGGCCTGCTGCCGTGGACGCTGCTGGCCAATATCGCCTCCAACGGCTCGGCCCTGCCGCTGCCGCACGTGCCGCTGCTCAACCCGCTCGACCTCGGCGTCGGCGTGGCCTTGCTCGCGGTCTGGTTGTGGACTGCGCAGCGACGCGCGCGCGCGCCGGCCTCGGCAGCGCGACCCCGGCTTGACCGCTGCCGTGCTCGGCGGCGCGGGTTTCGTCTGGCTCAACGCGATCCTGATCCGCGGCCTTCCACCACTACGGCGGCGTGCCGTTTCGCGTCGACGCCTGGCTGCATTCGCTGGCGGTGCAGACCGGCATCACGCTGCTGTGGACCGTGACCGCGCTGGTGCTGATGTGGCTGTCGGCGCGGCGCGCCCTGCGCCTGCCCTGGATGGTCGGCGCGGTGCTGCTCGCCGCCGTGGTGCTCAAGTTGCTGCTGGTGGATCAGTCGGGCACCGGCACCGTCACGCGCATCGTCTCGTTCATCGGCGTCGGCGCGCTGATGCTGGTGATCGGCTACGTGGCGCCGCTGCCGGGCAAGGCAGCCGAGAGAACGCATGCGTCGAAGCGCGTGACGCATCGGCGCACTGGCGATCGATCGGCACTGTCATGTGCTGCGCCGCGCCGGCCCGCGCCGAAGAGCCGGCGTTTCGCTATCACGCGCCGATCGAGCGTCGACAGTGCCGGCCGCCTTCGTGCAACTGCCGCTGCCCGCCAGCGCCTACGCCCGCAGCCTGCGCGCCGGGTTGCAGGACCTGCGCGTCGTCGATGCGCGCGGCGAGCGCGTGCCGTTCGCGGTGCTGGCGCCGCGCGCGGCCGAAGCCGCAAAGCACCGAGCAGGCGCGCGACGCCGTGCTGTATCCCCTGCCGGCCCAAGCCGGCGCGCCAACGGCGTCTGGGCCTCGCCGCTGGAAGTCACGGTGCGAAGGCGAGCGCATCAGCGTCAGGCGCCTGCCCGGCGCCGCCGTCGGCGACACCCGCGCGCACGCCGTCCGGGGGTTGGCTGTTCGACCTCGGCGAGCGCCAGCGCGACGGACCCGCCGCCGCAGTCGCTGCGACTGCAATGGTCGGGGCCGGCCGAGTTCAGCGCGGCCTTTCGCTTCGAAACCAGCGACGACCTGCGCCAATGGCGCGCCGGCGGCGCCGGCCAGTTGCTGGCGCTGGACGCCAGCCGCCGGGCCCGTTGACGCAACCCAGCGTCGTGCTGCCGGCCGCATGCCGGGCCGCTTCGTGCGCCTGGTGTGGGCCGATGCCGCCGCCGCGCCGGTCGTAGTCGGGGCCAAGGTCATCGCCGCATCAGCAGCGCCAGCGTGGTGCTCGATCCGCCGACCGAACTGGTCTTCGCCGCCAGTGCCGAGCCGGCCGGCAAGACCGGCGCCGACGATGCCGCCCGCGCGCCCTGCACTTCGACCTCGGCGGCGCGCTGCCGCTGGTGCAGCTCGACCTGCGCCTGGCGCCCGGGCACGCGCGTCGCGCCCCGTGCGCTGGCAAGGCCGCAACAGCGCACGACGAGCCGTGGCGCGACGTCGGCCGCCAGCGTGTTCTACCGCCTCGAGCGCGGCAGCGACAGTCAGCACTTCACCGCCGCTGGCGCGTGCGTGCCAGCGCGCGTTACCTGCGTGTCGTGCCCGATGCGCGCGCGGCCGCGCTCGACGCCGGCACAGACGCGGCTGGTGGTGCAGGCGCCGCTCGCCAGCCTGGTGTTCGCCGCCCAGGGCCAGCGCGCCGTACGCGCTGCTGGCCGGCGCCGAGAAGGCCGCGGCCGATCCGCCCTGCCCGTCGCTACGCTGGTGCCGGCGCTCGACGACGAACGCAGCCGCTTCGGCCGCGCGACGCTCGGCGAATGGAGCGAAGTCGAGGCCGTCGCTCGCGCGGCCGGAATCGCAGCGCCAGCGCGCCGCGCTGCGGCCGTGGTTGCTGTGGGCCGTGCTGCTGGCGGGCGTGGCGGGCCTGGCCTTCATGGTCTGGCGCCTGACGCGCACCAGACGACCCTGCGGCGCGACCCTTAAACTGCACGCTTCGCACAGTCAGACAACAAAGGACCCGACCCATGCGCCTCACCACCCGCCAGTTCCTGCAGACCGCCGGCCTGCTGGCCGCCGGCCTGCTGCTCGCCGCCTGCGGCAAGAAGGAAGCCGCCGCCCGCAGCGGCGCCCGCCGCCGCGGCGCCGGCGTCGGCCGCCGCGCCGCGCCGGCCAAGGTCTACGTCGTCGGCACCGACGCCGCCTATGCGCCGTTCGAGTCGCAGAACGAGAAGGGCGAGATCGTCGGCTTCGACATCGACGTCGTCAAGGCCGTGGCCGCGAAGGCCGGCATCGAAGTCAAGTTCGTCAACACGCCGTGGGAAGGCATCTTCAACGCGCTCGGCGCAGGGCGACCGCGACATGCTGGTCTCGTCGGTGACGATCACCGACGAGCGCAAGCAGACGATGGACTTCAGCACGCCCTACTTCGACGCGGTGCAGCTGATCGCGGTGAAGGACGAACAGCAAGATCGCCAAGTTCGACGACCTGAAGAAGCTCAAGGTCGGCGTGCAGACCGGCACCACCGGCGACGAGGCCGTGACCAAGCTGCTGGGCAAGACCAGCACCAACGATCAAGCGCTTCGAGTCGACGCCGCTGGCGCTGAAGGAACTGGAGTCGGGCGGCGTCGACGCCGTGGTGGCCGACAACGGCGTGGTGATCCACTACGTGGCCAACAACGCCGGCGCCAAGTTCAAGACCGTCGGCCGACAAGTCCTTCGCGCCCGAGCAGTACGGCATCGCGGTCAAGAAGGGCAACGCCGAGCTGCTGGCCAAGGTCAACAAGGGCCTGGCCGACATCAAGGCCGACGGCAGCTACGACAAGATCTTCGCGCAGTACTTCGGCGCCGCTCCGGCGGCCGCGGCTGCACCCGCCTCGCGGCCTCGAAGTAAGCCGGAGCCGGCGATGGATCTTCGCTGGGAGATCCTCGCCGGCTACGGGCCGCTGTTCGTCAGCGGCCTGTGGATGACGATCGAGCTGACGCTGGTGGCGATCGGCGCCGGCCTGCTGCTCGGTGTGCTGTTCGGCCTGGTCAGCAGTTCGGCCGATGCGCCGACGCCCGCAGTCGCCCGTGCTCGCCTGGGGCCTGAAGGCTGGCGCGCTGGATCACCATCGGCTACGTCACCTTCTTTCGCGGCACGCCGCTGTTCGTGCAGATCCTGCTGGTGCACTTCGCATTGATGCCGGCACTGATCCACCCCGACGGCGGCCTGTTGCTGAGCGGCGAGGCTGCGCGCACGTTTCGCCAGGAGCACGGCGCGTTCTTCTCCGGCGCGCTGGCCCTGACGCTCAACGCCGGCGCCTACATCAGCGAGATCTTCCGCGCCGGCATCCAGAGCATCCACCGCGGCCAGACGCAGGCCGCCTACAGCGTCGGCCTGACGCACGCGCAGGCGATGCGCTTCGTGGTGCTGCCGCAGGCGTTCCGGCGCATGGTGCCGGCGCTGGTCAACGAAGGCGTCACGCTGATCAAGGATTCGTCGCTGGTCTCGGCCATCGGCCTGGCCGAACTGGCGCTGGCCGCGCGCACCGTGGCCGGCGCGTACTCGCGCTACTGGGAGCCGTACCTGCTGATCTCGGCGGTGTACCTGGTGTTGACGCTGGTGCTTTCGACGCTGGCCAAGCGCCTGGAGGCGCCGGCGCATTTGCGCGGCCGCTAGTCTCGTCACCAACGCCGCGCCGAGCCCTCAGCGCAGGCGCCCGCGCACCCATTGGACCCGGCCCATGTTCGGGAAAACGCTGTTGTGGATTGGCATCAATTCGCGGGGGTCTGCGGTATCACCCACTTGCACCTGGTATAAGTTAGTAACAACATCCATTCCCCGCGCGGCAGTTCCTGCAAAGGCAGCTTCGAGACCGCATTCGGCGGGCGGCTGTGGAGAACGGACATGCACTGGACCACTTTCAAGACCAGGGAAACGCCCCTGCTGAGCCGTTGGCAGGGCGATGAAATCGTCGTCACACGCGGCGACGAATTGATCGATCACCTGCGTGCCGACGAAATCGACCGCGTCACGCTCGTGCACGCCGACAAAGGCGATTCCCCCGGCGAGGTCCGTGCCGCGATCTTCGAACTGCCGGAACGCATCGTGCTGCTCGGTGCGGCCTCCGGCATCGCGGGCCGCGTGCTCTTCGAGCGCCAGGCTTACTGGTCACAGCGCAACTGCATCTACTGGGTCAGTGAACGGTGCGTGTCATGGTCCGAGATCCGAGGCGAATCGCGCTGGCCTTTCTCGCGTCAGCTGCCACAGCATCGTCACCTGACCCCTGCGGCGGGCACGTCGCTGCTCGATCGCGCGGACGTCACCGGCCCGCACACGTGGGACCAGCGCAAGCAGCATCGAATCGAACGCCGGCGCCCGTTCCCGGGCCGCGCGATCGGTGCGACGCAGGCGCACAGCGGCGCGACAGCGTGAGGCACGTGCGCTAGAACGTGCCAGGGAAGCCGCCACCGTCGAGCAGCCAGTTCTGCCCGGTGATGTAGGCGGCTTGCTGGCTGCACAGGAAAGCGCAGGCGGCACCGAACTCCGGCGCCGTGCCCAGGCGCCGCGCCGGGATCGTGGCGCGGCGCGCATCCACTACCTCATCGATGCTCTTGCCGCTTTTGGCCGCCGTGGCGGCCAGCGTCGCGCGGATGCGGTCGGTGTCGAAGAAACCGGGCAGCAGGTTGTTGATCGTGACGTTGCGGCTGGCCAGCCGGCTCTGCCGCGCCAGCCCGGCGACGAAGCCGGTCAGGCCGGAGCGGGCGCCGTTGGACAGGCCGAGCACGTCGATCGGTGCCTTCACCGCGCCCGAGGTGATGTTGACGACGCGGCCGTAGCCACGCGCCGCCATCGCGTCGACCGTGGCCTTCATCAGCTCGATCGGCGTCAGCATGTTGGCGTCGATCGCCTTGATCCACGCCTCGCGGTCCCAGTCGCGGAAGTCGCCCGGCGGCGGGCCGCCCGCGTTGTTGACGAGGATGTCCACCTGCGGCGCCGCCGCCAGTGCCGCGGCGCGGCCCTCGACGCTGGTGATGTCGCCGGCCACCGCACGCACCTCGACGGCTGGGTTCAATGCCCGCAACTCATTGGCCGTGGCCTGCAAGGCCTCGACGCCACGCGCGGTGACGACGACGTTGACGCCCTCCTGCACCAGCGCCATGGCGCAGCCCTTGCCGAGGCCCTTGCTGGCCGCACACACCAGTGCCCACTTGCCCGTCAGTCCCAAGTCCATGTCAGACCCTCCATTTGGCCAACAACCATACGCCCATCAAGACCAGCACCGTACCCGCCACCAGCCAGCCAGTGAAAGGCTCGCCGAGCAGCCAGACGCCCAGCAGCACGGTGCTCATCGGCCCGACCATGCCGGCCTGCGCCGACAGCGTGGCACCGATGCGCTCGATGGCCATCATCACCATCAGCACCGGCGCGAACGTGCACAGCGTCGCGTTGAGCAACGACAACCACAGCACCGGCTCGGGCACCCATGCGGCGCTCGGCGCGCGCAGCACGAACAGCTGTGCGATGGCCAGCACGCAGGCCACGCTGGTGGCCGCACCGGTCAGGCGCAACGCACCCAGCCGCTGCACGAGCTGGCCGCAGTACACCAGATAGACCGCATAGCTGATCGCGCTGCCGAAGACCAGCGCCGCACCGAGCGCCACGTGCGTGCCTTCGAGGCGCAACTCCTGGCCGAAGACCAGCGCCACGCCGGCATAGCCGACCGACATCGCGATCGCCTGCCTTGCCGAAATCCGCTTGCCCAGCAACAGCACCGACAGCAGCAGCACCAGCGTCGGGTTCAAGTAGAGGATCAGGCGCTCGAGCCCGGCGCTGATGTACTGCAGCCCGATGAAGTCGAGCAGGCTGGCGAGGTAGTAGCCGCAAAAGCCCAGCGCCACGATGGCGCGCCAGTCTTGCGCGGTGAAGGCCGCCTTGCCGCGCCCGGCCCACCAGGCCAGTGCCAGGAACAGCGGCAACGCCAGCAGCATGCGCCAGAAGATCACCTGCACGGCATCGACGCCGTGGCGGTACATCAGCTTGGCCAGGATCGCCTTGCCCGAGAACGCGATCGCACCCAGCGTGGCCAGCGCCAGGCCGGGCGCGACGCGCGCAGCCGGTGTCGGGTTCAGCAAGGCCAGCTCGCACGCACCATCAGAAGCCCACCGCGGCGCCGTCGCGCCGGGGGTCGCTCGCCGCCACGTAGCCCTCGACGGCCGGGTCGCCGAGGCGCCAGATGAACTGGCCGGCGCCGAAATCCATGTAGCTGTCGTCGAGGCCGACGATGCGGTGGCCCAGCGCGCTCAATGCGTCGCGCGTGGCCGCGGGCATGGCGCGCTCGACGTTGATTTCCAGCCCCTGGTTGAAGCGCCAGCGCGGCGCATCGCAGGCGGCCTGCAGGTTCTGGCCATGGTCGAGCATGCGCACCAGGGTCTGGATGTGGCCCTGCGGCTGCATGTTGCCGCCCATCACGCCGAAGCTCATCACCGGCTGGCCCGTCTTCGTGAGGAAGCCGGGGATGATGGTGTGGAACGGCCGCTTGCCCGGCGCGACGACGTTCGGGCTCTTCGCATCGAGGCTGAAACCATGGCCGCGGTTCTGCAGGCTGATGCCGAACGTCGGCTCGACCACCCCGGAGCCGAAGCCCATGTAATTGCTCTGGATGAAACTGACCATCATGCCGCTCTCGTCGGCCGCACTGAGGTAGATGGTGCCGCCCTTGACGCCGTAGCCGGCCCCGAAAGCCTGCGCGCGCCGCGGGTCGATCAGCTTCGCACGCGACGCCAGGTACTGCGCGTCGAGCAGCATCGACGCCGGGCCTTCCATGTACCGCGGGTCGGCGACGAAACGGTAGACATCGGCAAAGGCCAGTTTCATGGCCTCGATCTGCAGGTGCTGGCAGGCCGCGCCGTCGATTGCCATCGACGCCAGGTCGAAGTGCTCGAGCATGCCCAGCGCCATCTGCGCCGCCATGCCCTGCCCGTTGGGCGGAATCTCGTGCAGCGTATGGCCGCGATAGCCCTGCGCCAGCGGCTCGACCCATTCGGGCTGGTAGGCCGCCAGATCGGCGGTGGTCAGCGCGCCGTCGTGCCGCCGTGCCCAGGCCGCGAGGGCCTCGGCAATCTCGCCGCGGTAGAAGGCCTCGCCCCGGGTCGCGCCGATGAGCCGCAATGCACGCGCCGCATGCGGCATCGCGAAGCGCTCGCCGACTGCGGGCGGGCGGCCTTTGGGCAAGAAGGTCTCGGCGTAGCCCGGCCCGGCGACGAGGTCGGCGACCTTCGCGGCCATCGACCACTTCTGCTGCACCACCACGGGCACAGCATAGCCGCGCTCGGCGACCTCGGCCGCCGGGGCCATCAGGTCGGCGAAGGGCAGCTTGCCGAAGCGCTGCGACAGCGCGGCCCACGCCGCGATCGCCCCCGGCACGCTCACCGAATCCCAGCCGCGCTGCGGCGGCGCCATCGCGTCGCTGCCGTACTTGCGCACGAAGTAGTCGCGTGTCCAGGCCGCCGGCGCCGGACCGCTGGCGTTGAGGCCGTGCAGTCGGGTGCCGTCCCACAGGATGCAGAAGGCGTCGGAGCCCAGGCCGTTGCTGCACGGCTCGACGATGGTCATGCAGGCGGCGGTGGCGATCGCCGCGTCGACGGCGTTGCCGCCGGCGGCCAGCATGCGCAGCCCGGCCTGCGCCGCGAGCGGATGCGAGGTGGCAACGACGTTGCGCGCGAACACCGGCAGCCGCGCGCTGGCATAGGGCTGGGTGTAGTCGAATGGCTTCATGGTCGGGGTATGCCGTGGACGCGGGTTGGCTCGACGGCGATCATCGCATCCCGGTTCAGGCCGGCAGATCCGGCGGTATGTCCAGCGATTGCGCGATATAGCGCTTCACGCGCGGCGGTTCGTGCGCCCGTGTGGAAGGCCAGCCGCTGCTCGCGCAACCCGGCATCGAACGCCGAGAAGCGCTCGAGCCGGCGCTGGTGTTCGACCCAGTTCTCGTCGACAAAGTACTCGAGCATGCGACCGGGCTGCGCCGCATCGCGGAACAGCCCCCACGACAGCGCACCCTGGCGCAGCCGCGCGCGGCGCGTGCGCTGCATGACCTCGGCGAACTCGGCGGCGCGTGCCGGATCGATCAGGTACTCCACGGTCACCATCACCGGGCCGTCCTCGGCCTCGACATCGAGCGCCGGTTCGATGGCGCCGGCCACCGGCACCGGGCTGAAGTCGAGGTCGGCACCGCCTTCGATCGAAAGCCGCCGCAATGCCACCAGCACCACCACACCGAGCACCGACGCGAACGCCACCGACGTGGCCACGCTGGTCCAATCGGCAACCCAACCCCACAGCAGCGAGCCCGCCGCCGAGCCTCCCATCAGCGCCATCTGGTAGATCGACATGCCGCGCGCGCGCACCCAGTCGGGCAACGCCACTTGCGCCGAAATCGTCAGCGAGTTGGCCACCGAGATCCAGGCCATGCCGACCAGCGCCATCGCCGGTAAGGCCAGCCACAGCTCAGGCACGTAGACGATTAGCACGGCCAGTGCGGCCTGCAGCAGCGTGCCGACGCGCACGAACTGGTCGCGCGAGTAGCGCGCGCGCCAGTGCGGAAAGCGCATGGCCGCGACGATGGCGCCCAGGCCCAGGCACGCCAGCATCACCGTGAAGGTGCCCGGCCCGCCGCCATGCAGGCGCCGGGCCACCAGCGGCAGCAGCGCGATCAGTGCGGTCGATTGCAGGAAGAACAGGAACACGCGCAGCAGGATGATCTTCAGCCGCGGCGATTGCAGCGCGTAGTTCAGGCCGACGCGCATCGCCCCGACAAAGCGCTCGCCCGGCAGCGCGCTGGCCTTGGGTTGGTGCTTCCAGCGCAGGATCAACGTGAACGCGATCCCGGCCAGCACCGCGTTGAGCACGAACACCGCCGCGCTGCTGAAGGCCGCCAGCAGCGCCCCCGCCAGCACCGGGCCGATCACGCGCGACAGGTTCATCGCGATGCCGTTGAGCGCGATCGCCGGTGACGAGCTGTGCGCGCGGCACGATCTCGGGCACGATGGCGGCGAACACCGGCCAGCGCATCGCCAGCCCGACGCCGTTGACGAAGGTCAGCCCCAGCAGCAGGTTGGCGGTCAGGGCATCGGCCAGCGACAGGGCCGCCAGCACCAGCGCATTGACCGAGACCCACAGCTGCGTGGTGGCGAAGTAGCGCCGGCGGTCGAGGATGTCGGCCATCGCGCCGCTGGGCAGCCCGAGCAGGAACACCGGCAGTGTCGAGGCCGTCTGCACCAGCGCCACCATCACCGGGCTGGTGGTCAGCGTGGTCATCAGCCAGGCCGCGGCCACGTCGTTCATCCACATCGTCATGTTGGCCGCCAGCCACGCCAGCCAGAGCATGCGAAAGGTGCGCTCCTTCAGCGGCGCCAGTGCGGGGGCGTCGGCGAGCTGTTGCAGCGGGGTCAGCAGGGGCATCGGCGTCGTCAGTGTGCGGGGCTGGGGCCGCGGCACTGTAGCGCCGAACCGTCAGGGGCTGGCGCGCAGGTAGCGATGGACTGCTTTGCTCTGGACCCAGCCGGCGGTCAGCGCCTCCATCTCGAGGAAGTGGGCCGTGCGGCAGTGCGCATCGAAGGCCGCCGCATCGTCATACAGCTCGTAGAGGAAGAACAGCTGCGGGTCGGCGGGGTCTCGGCAGACATCGAACTGGCGACAGCCCGGCTCCTTCTCGCGCGACGCCGTGGCGTTGGCCACGATGGCGCGTTCGAAGCCGTCGATGAAAGCCGGTGCGATGCGGAACTCGACGACGATGGCCAACATCGTGCCTCCTCGGACGTCAACGCATCGAGGCCAGCAACTTCGGCAGCCAGCTGGTCAGGATCGGCACATACGTGATCAGCAGCACGACGGAGAAAGTGGCTGCCATCATGAGCCAAAGGTGTCGGGTGATCTCGCCGATCGTGGCCGACGCCAGCTTGGCCGCGACGAACAGGGTGCCCCCGACCGGCGGGGTGTACAGCGCGATCGCCAGGTTGGCCGTCATGATCACGCCCATGTGGACCAGATCCATCTTGAAGGCCACGGCCAGCGGCAGGAACAGCGGTGCGGCCATCAGCAAGGCCGGCAGCGGCTCGATGAAGATGCCCAGCAGGATCAGCGCCACGTTGAGCATGATCAGGAAGACCCATTGGACATGCGCCACGGAGCCGACCCAGTCGGCCAGTTGCTGCGCGACGCCTTCCGCGGTGATCAGCCAGGCAAGTGCGCCGGTCGCGCCGATCACCAGCATCACGGTGGCACTGGTCATGAAGGCCTTGAGCAGCAACTGCGGCACATCCTTGAAGCGCATGTCGCGGTATAGGAACATCGACACCAGCAGGCCGTAGACGACGGCCACCGCGGCGGCCTCCGTCGGCGTGAAATAGCCCGACCAGATGCCCCCGACGATGAACACCGGCATCAGCAAGGCCGGCCCGGCGCTGACGCCGGCGCGGCCGATCTCTCGCAGCGTGGCGGGTTTGCCGCCCGGGTCGACACCGGTCTTCTTGCCGTGCCACATGCACACGGCGATCAGCGCCACTGCCGACAGGATGGCCGGGACCAGGCCCGCCATCGACAGCGTGCGCATCGAGACGCCCGAAACGAAGGCATAGACCAGGAACGGGATCGACAGGGGCATCAACAGCGCCAGCGTCCCGGCCACCGCGACCAGGGCCGCCGCGAAGCCTCGGCTGTAGCCGCGCGCGAGCATCGCGGGAATGACCAGCGAACCGATCGCTGCCGTGTCGGCGATCGCCGAGCCGGAGACACCGCCGAACAGCATGCACGAGATCACCGTGACCACGCCCAGGCCGCCCGGCAGCCAGCCGAACAGCACGTTGGCGAAGGCCACGATGCGCTTGCCGACGCCGCCCTGGGCCAGCAACTCGCCGGTGAAGACGAACAGCGGCACGGCGATCAGGATGAAGGGCTCGACGCCGCCGATGAAGGACAGGAAGACGCTCTCCAGCGGGTACTGCATGCCGTAGACGACGACGATGCCGGCCGTCGTGGCCAGCAGCGCGATCATCAGCGGGATGCCCGCCAGAGCCAGTGCGAAGAAGGAGCCGAAGATGACGAAGGAGAGCATGTCGGCGGGCCTGCTTCAGTCGGCCGGATAACGTTGTTCGCGTGGCACGCCGCGCAGGATCAGCAGCAGGTCCCAGCCGACGAACGTCGCCATCAGCGCCATGCCGAGCGGCAAGGGCATGTACTGCCAGGCCATCGGCCACTCGAGCGTCGTCAACTGGGTGCTCCAGCTGCCGCGAACGATGCCAATGCCGTAGTACAGGACGACCGCCAGCACCAGCAGCGTGAAGGCCTGCACGGCGGCATCGGCCCGACGCCTGGCCGGCACGCTCAGCTTGTCGAGGAACTCGTTGATCGACATGTGGGCGCCGCGCTGCGCCGCTGCCGCACCGCCGAGGAAGGTCACCCAGACCATCAGCAACTCGCCGAGTTCGGTGAGCCAGGCCAGGTCCTTGCCCATCGCATGCAGCACCACGTTGATGAAGATCAGCGTGGCCAGCGCACCGCCGATGCACATGACCGACCCGTCCACGACCTTGCCCAGCCAGTGCAGCCAGCGTGGCAGCGGCGCCGGTGGCGGGCGGGCACCGTCCTGGGTCAGCTCGGCCGCATGCATGGCGAAGGCCCTGGGCCGGACTACTTCACGGCCTTGCGCACGGCGGCAGTTTCCGTCAGCACCAGGTCGACATCGGCACCGTACTTATCGCGCGCCTTGGCATAGACCGGCTCGACCGCCTTGCGGAAGGCTGCGATGTTGGGCTTGCGGTTGACCTTGGCGCCCTTGGCCGTCATCTCGTCGAGCAGCTTGTCGTCGTTGTCACGGATCGCGGTGCGCTGGAACGGTGCCACTTCCTGCGCGGCGCGGGTGATGGCCTGCTGGTCGGCGGGCGACAGGCGCTGCCAGGTCTTCTCCGAAATCGCCAGCGGAATCGGGCTGTAGACATGGTTGGTCAGCGTCACGTGCGGTGCCACTTCGTAGAACTTGTTCGACGCGATGGTGTCGATCGGGTTCTCCTGCCCGGCCACGGCCCCCTGCTGGATCGCCAGATAGACCTCGGGCAGCGGCATGATCTGGATGCCGAAGCCCATCGCCTCGAGCTGCCAGCGCATCATCTCGTTGGGGAAGGTGCGCAGCTTCTTGCCCTTCGCGTCGTCGGGCCCGTTCAGCACATCGCGGGTCGTCATGTTGCGAAAGCCCGCCTCCCAGGTTGCGAGGATGCGAAAGCCCTTGCTCGGGGCCTTGTCGAACTGGGCCTTGAGCCATTTCGACTCGTCATAGAACTTCCAGCCCTGGGCATAGGTGTCGAGGATGAAGGGCATCATCATCACGTTGAGCGACGGAATCTGCGCCGCGTAGGTGCCGGTCGACGTCACCGTGAAGTCGATGCCGCCGAGTGCCAGTTGCTCGACGTTCTTCGGGTCGTTGCCGAGTTGGCTGCAGCAGAACACCTGCACCTTGTAGCGGCCCTGGGTGTAGTCCTCGACCTTCCTGGCAAACACCTGGGCGGCGGCCTGGCGCGCGCCTTGCTGCTGGTCGGTGTGGCTGAACTTGAGGATGGTCTGGGCCACTGCGGGCGCGGCCAGGCCAAACGCAACGGCCACTGCGGCGGCCAGGCTGGTGCGGCGAATCAAGAGTTGGGTTTGCATGTCGTCTCCTTCAGGGGTTGCGATGGGACAGTGACTCAGCCGGCGCGCGGCGCCTGCAAGGGATCGAAGCCGGCCAACTCGACGCGGCAGTGGGTCGCGGCAGAGCGATAGACGGCGGCCTGCACGCGCAGGTTGGTCAGGTACTCGCGGGCCGTGTTCTCGAGTGGCGCGCCAGACAGGAAATGTGCGGCGACATGGCGCTGCAACCACTCGCAGGCACCGCCGCCGAAGGTGTCGTCGGGGCCGCGGTCGTAGACATGTTCGGCCTCGGCGCCGTGGTGCGGCTTCCACCACAGGCGCGCTTCGCCGTCCAGGCGCAGCACGCCGCCAGAGCCTTCGATCCAGGCCTCGCCCATGGTGCGCCGCGGGTTGCTCGCAACATGGTCGTTCAGGCGGTTGGCGTCGAACAGGCCGGTGGCGCCGGGCTCGAACTCGAACACGATGGTGCCGGCGTCTTCGCCCGCGATTACCGGGTTCAGGCGGCGCAGCGCGGCGTACACCGTCTTCACTTCGCCGGCCAGGTAGCGGAAGGTGTCGATCCAGTGGATCGCTGTTTCCTTGACCAGGAATTGCGGCATCTGCTGGAAGTAGGGCTGGCGGTCGAGGTAGGCGCGCGGGCCCTGGCCGTCGCCGGGGCGCAGGCGAAAGGCCACGCTGTGCAAGGCGCCGAGCGTGCCGGCATCGAGCAGGCGTTTGGCTTCGCGGTACCAGGGCTGCCAGCGGACGTTCTCGTGGATCACCAGCGGCACGCCCGCCGCTTCCGCCAGCTCGGTGATCGCCAGCGCGTCGGCATAGTCGCGGCCGAAGGGCTTCTGGCAGATCGCCGGGATGCCGGCCGCGACGCATTGCGCGACGAAGCTGCGATGGGTTTCTGGCGGCGTGATGATGTCGATCAGTTGCGGCCGCGTGGCGGCCAGCGCGTCGCCGAGCGAGCCGAACACGGCGCCGATGTGGAAACGCTCGGCGAGCACGCGCGCCTTGGCGACGTCGCGGTTGACGATGCCGACGCATTCGACCTCGGCCATGCGCTGCCAGCCCAGGTACTGGAACTGGCTGAAGTAGCCGGCACCGACGCCGAGCACGCGCAGCTTGTTCACGGTGCCGGGCCTCAGAGGTTGGAAGCCACCGCGGCAGCGATGGCGGCCGTGCCGTCGCGGCCGCCGAGCTCGTACGGCAGGATGCGGCCGGAGGCAAAGACGGTGTCGACGGCCTGCTCGATGCGCCGCGCGGCTGCGGCCAGCGCCGGGTTGGCGTGCCGGTCGGCCAGCCAGTCGAGCATCAGCGCAGCCGACAGGATCGTGGCCGTGGGGTTGGCCTTGCCCTGGCCGGCGATGTCGGGCGCCGAACCATGGCAGGGCTGGAACAGGCCGTGGCGGTCGCCGACGTCGGCCGATGGCGCCATGCCCATGCCGCCGACCAGCGCGGCGGTCTGGTCCGACAGGATGTCGCCGAACATGTTCTCGGTGACCAGCACGTCGAACTCCCAGGGCTTGCGGATCAGGTCGAGCGCGGTGGCGTCGACGTAGTTGTGGCGGGCCTCGATGTCGGGGAAGGCCGCGGCGCGCTCGTCGAAGATCTTGCGGAAGAAGGCCATCGAGACGAAGACGTTGGCCTTGTCGACGCAGGTCACCCGCCCTGCCCGGCCGCGCTGCTTGCGCTGCCGTGCCAGCTTGAAGGCGAAGTCGTGCACGCGCTCGCTGCCGCGGCGGGTGATGACCATGGTGTCGCGGGCTTCGCGGTCGTCGACGATCGTGCCCTTGCCGCGCGAGGCGAACAGGCCTTCGGTGGACTCGCGCACGACCACCAGGTCGATGTCCTTGGCGCGCGGGTCGGCCAGCGGCAGGCGCACGCCCGGGATGGCGCGCGCCGGGCGCACGCCGGCATACAGCTCGAGCTCGACGCGCAGGTCGAGCTGGGGCGCGATCTCGGTGCCGTCGGGGTAGCGGATCTCGGGCCAGCCCATCGCGCCGAACAGGATCGCGTCGGCCCGGCGTGCGGCCTCGAGCGTGGCTGCCGGCAGGGCCTGGCCGCTGGCGCGGAAATGCTGTGCGCCCGCGGGATGCTCCTGGAAGCGGAAGCGCGAACGGTGCATCCTGCGGCCACGCGCTCGAGCAAGGGCAGCGTGGCCGCGATGACTTCGACGCCGATGCCGTCGCCGGGCAGCACGCAAATGTCGAAGAGGTTTGTCTGATTGCCACGTCGGTGTTCCATTCAGAGGTGTTGCAGGCGGTAGTGTTCGAAGATGGCGATCAGCTCGCTGTTGGCACGTGCGCGGTGCGCGCGCGTCGACCGCCACGGCGCCGGCGGCGTCGCCGGCGCGCAGGCGCTCGACCATCTGCCTGTGCTCCTTGGTCGAATTCACCGGCTTGGGCCGCAGGCGCAGCGTGAACATGCGCGCGCGATGGACGCGGTCCCAGTAGTTCAGCACCGTGGCCTGCAGCTGGCGGTTGCCGGCGAGCTCGATGAAGTGGGCGTGGAAGCGCTCGTCGGCAGCGGCCCAGGCATCGAGGTCGTCGGCCTTGAGCGCCTTGTCCATGGCCTTGCTCGCATCGACCAGGGGCTTCAACTCGGCGTCGCTCGGCCTGCGCCGCGCCAGCAGTTCGGCGGCCAGGCATTCGAGCGCGGTCAGGATCTCGTAGATCTCGCGCATGTCGGTCGGCGACACCGGCAGCACGCGCATGCCGTGGCGCGGGATCGACTTCGACCAGGCCTTCGTTGCGCAGGCGCATCAGCGCCTCGCGCACCGGCGTGCGGCTCATGCCCAGCGCCAGCGCGACTTCCTGCTCGAGCGCGCGATGCCCCGGCGGCCAGACGTTGTCGAGGATGCGCTGGCGGATCTGCGCATACGCCGCGTCGACCAGCGAGGCCCCGGCTGTTCATCGGCTGCGCACGTTCATGCGCCGAACTCCCAATGCGTCGGCGCCACGCCGGCCACCGGCAGGCGCAGCGATTCGAGTCGATCGCCGAGCAGGCAGCCGAGCACGCGGTGCGCCGGTCAGGGCCGCGCGAAGGCGATGCTCGAGATGTTGCGCAGACGCCGGCTGCGGATGCCGTCGAGGTGCGGGCGGCCCATCTGGCCGGCTTCGAAGGCGGCTTCGACCCAGGCCAGGTGCTCGGCATCGGCGTCTTCGAGCCAGACCGTCTGAGCGCCATCGGGCGCCACGCGGATCAGCCGGTTGCTGACGATGCTGACGACCCAGGCGTTCCCGGCTTCGTCGAAGGCCAGGCCGTCGGGAAAGGTGCCGGGGCCGAATTCGCAGACGACTTCCTTGCTGCCGAGCTCTCCGTTGGCGCTCAACGCAAACCGCGACAGCCGGCGCGAGAAGGTTTCGTTGACGTAGAGCCACTCGCCGGTGGGATGCACCGCGACCTCGTTGGTGTAGCCCAGGCCGTCGGCGGCGATGCGTGCACCGCGCTGGTCGACCCGCACGATGAAGCCGTCGTTGCAACTGCGGCGGTAGCCGAGCGCGCGCGGTTGCAGGCGCGTGCTGACGGTGACCCAGGCGCCGCCAGCGTCGTCGAGCAGGACGAAATTGGTCGGCGGCAGGTCGACGCCGTCGACGCCCAGCAACCAGGGCGTCACGGCCCCTTCGCGCGTCAGCCGGAACACCCCGCCCTCGTTGGCACCGAGGTGCGTGACGAGGAAGGAACCGTCGCGCTGCAGCGCAATGCCGTTGGGCTTGAGCGCCAGAGACCGTCGGGGCCGGGGCCGCTGTACAGCGTCTGGCTGCCGTCGGGCCGGACGTGTGCCACGCCACCACGCCAATCCGCCGTGAACAGGTCGCCGGCGCGCGTGGCCAGCACGCATTCGGGTCGCACGAAGCCACTGCCGATCGGCACCAGTGCCAGCGGCAGAGAGGCAGGGGGATTCTTCGGCGCATTCATCAGCGTATACGTTAACGAACACACGTCATTCAAACCATGGGGTTAACCCGCCGTGGCTTGATGCTGATCGCCTTCAATCGCAAAAAAGTCTGCGGACTGCTTTCGGCCCTTTGCTGCCATTGAACTTCCGCTTTGCTTGCAATGGCGCGGCAACGGGGCAGCCGGGCCGGGCACGGCGCTTAGGTGAGGCGGTCTTCGCTGCGCTCAGACTGCCCTGTGCTGCGCGGGTCCGTGGCCCCGTCGCTCAACTCCCTCCGTTCGCTTCGCTCACTGTGGTCGAACAGTCGCGACGAGTCAGAGCACGAAGCGCGCTGCGCGCGCGGGCCCCGGCCCCTGTGCTGCTCGGCGCCTCACATGCGCGCCGCGCCCGGCCCGGCTGCCCCGTTGCAGAACCGGTGGTGGCGTGCGGGCTATCGAACACCGACGCTGTTGCCGGCAAGGCGGCGGGCGGGGCCTGGGCGGGGCGAATCGGCGCCGCCGAGGAGCACAGGGCTTCTGGCCGCGCGCCTTGGCGCGCTTCGTCATCTGACTCGTCGCGACGTGTTCGAGCGCAGCGAGCGCAGCGAACGAAGCGAGTTGATGCGACGGGCCAGAAGATCGAGCACCGGAGGGACACCCGCAGCGCAGCGAAGGGCCAGCCGTCAGAGCCCCGCCCAGGCCCCGCCCGCCGCCTTGCTCGCGCCGATGCAAGCATCGAGAGAAGCGGATGCACGCAAACACCCGCAAAGGGCCGCTTGCCGACACCCGTGTCCCATGAACGCACTCTTGTATCAGGGGTCGAACGGCAGCCCGACGTAGTTCTCGGCCAGCGCGGTGGCCGCAGCCCGCGAGCTGACCAGGTAGTCGAGTTCGGCGCGCTGCAGCCGCTGGCCGATGGCACCGGCCTCGGGAAACTTGTGCAGCAGCGAGGTCATCCACCAGGAGAAGCGCTCGGCCTTCCAGATGCGCGCCAGGCAGCGCGCCGAGTAGTGGTCGATGCCGGCATCGCTCTGGCCGGCGTAATGCTCGATCAGCGCGCCCGACAGGTAGTGCACGTCCGACGCCGCCAGGTTCAGGCCCTTGGCGCCGGTCGGCGGCACGATGTGCGCGGCGTCGCCGGCCAGGAACAGGCGGCCGAAGCGCATCGGCTCGGCGACGAAGCTGCGCAACGGCGCGATGCTCTTCTCGATCGACGGGCCGGTGACCAGCGCGGCGGCGGCGGCAGGGTCGAGGCGACGGCGCAGCTCATCCCAGAACATCGCGTCGCTCCAGTCCTCGACCTTGTCGTGCAGCGAGCACTGCACGTAGTAGCGCGTGCGCGTCGGCGAGCGCATCGAACACAGCGCGAAACCGCGTTCGTGGTTCGAATAGATCAGCTCGGGCGACACCGGCGGCGTGTCGGCCAGCACCCCGAGCCAGCCGAACGGGTAGACCTTCTCGAAGATGGCCAGCGAGCGCGGCGGCACGCTGGCGCGGCAGGCGCCGTGGTAGCCGTCGCAGCCGGCGATGAAGTCGCAGCGCAACTCCTGCGGCTGGCCGCCGACGCTGTAGGTCAGCCGCGGCGCCGTGCCGTCGAAATCGTGCGGCGCCACGTCCTTGGCCTCGTACAGCGTGGTCAACCCCGCCGCCGCGCGCGCGGCCATCAGGTCGCGCGTGACCTCGGTCTGGCCGTAGACCATCACCTGCTTGCCGCCGGTGAGGCCCTGCAGATCGATGCGGTGGCGCGCGCCGCCGAAGCACAGCTCGAAGCCGTGGTGCACCATGCCCTCGGCATGCATGCGCGCGCCGACGCCGGCCTGGTCGAGCAGCTCGACCGTGGTCTGCTCGAGCACGCCGGCACGGATGCGGCCGAGCACGTAGTCGGCGCTCTGCCGCTCGACGATGACGTTGTCGATGCCGGCCTTGTGCAGCAGTTGCCCGAGCAGCAGCCCCGACGGGCCGGCCCCGACGATCGCGACCTGCGTGCGCAGCGCCGTCGAGGTCACGGCCGGCTCAGGCTTCTTCTTCCTGGAACGCCTCTTCGCGCTTCTTCTTGATCGACGGCAGCGTGACCACGACGACCATCAGCGCCGCGGCGACGAGCAGCCCGGCCGACAGCGGCCGCGTGGCGAAGGTGGTCCAGTCGCCGCGCGACAGCAGCAGTGCGCGGCGCAGGTTCTCTTCCATCATCGGCCCGAGGATGAAGCCCAGCAGCAGCGGCGCCGGTTCGCAGTGCAGCTTGAAGAACACATAGCCGACGACGCCGAACAGCACCGCCATGTAGACGTCGAAGTTGTTGTTGTTGAGCGTGTACAGGCCGATGCAGCAGAAACTCAGGATCGCCGGGTAGAGCAGGCGGTACGGCACCGTCAGCAGCTTGATCCAGATGCCGATCAGCGGCAGGTTCAGGATCACCAGCATCGCGTTGCCGACCCACATGCGACGCGATCAGGCCCCAGAACAACTCCGGGTTGCTGGTCATCACCTGCGGGCCGGGCTGGATGCCCTTGATCGTCATCGCACCAACCATCAGCGCCATCACCGCATTGGGCGGGATGCCCAGCGTGAGCATCGGGATGAACGACGTCTGCGCGCCGGCGTTGTTGGCGCTCTCCGGCCCCGCGACGCCGCGGATGTTGCCCTGCCCGAACGGCACCTCGCCGACACGGCCGCGCGACTTCTTCTCGACCGTATAGGCCGCGAACGCTGCCAGCAGCGCACCACCACCGGGCAACACGCCGAGGATCGAACCCAGCGCGGTGCCGCGCAGCACGGCCGGCCAGGCGTCCATGAAGTCCTGCTTGGTCGGCCACAGGCCTTTCACATTCTTGGTGAAGACCTCGCGGTGCTCGGCCGGCCGGCCGAGGTTGGCGATGATCTCGCCGAAGCCGAAGATCCCCATCGCGATGGTCACGAAGCCGATGCCGTCGGTCAGCTCCGGGATGTCGAAGCTGTAGCGGGGCACGCCCGAGATCACGTCGGTGTTGATCTGGCCGAGCAGCAGGCCGAGCAGGATCATCGCGATGGCCTTGATCAGCGAGCCCGAGGCCAGCACCACCGCACCGATCAGGCCCAGCACCATCAGCGAGAAGTATTCGGCCGGGCCGAACTTGAACGCGAGCTCGGTCAGCGGCGGGGCGAAGGCGGCGATGACGATGGTGCCGACGCAGCCGGCGAAGAACGAGCCCAGGCCCGCTGCGGCCAGCGCGGCCCCTGCCCGGCCCTTTCTCGCCATCGCGTAGCCGTCGATGGCCGTCACCACCGAGCTCGATTCGCCCGGCACGTTGATCAGGATCGCGGTGGTCGAGCCGCCGTACTGCGCGCCGTAGTAGATGCCGGCCAGCATGATCAGCGCCGGCGTCGCATCGAGCGCGTAGATGCTGGGCAGCAGCATCGCGATCGTCGCGACCGGGCCGAGGCCGGGCAGCACGCCGATCAGCGTGCCGAGCAGCGCGCCGCCGAAGGCGTAGGCCAGGTTGATCCCGGTGAACGCGACGCCGAAGCCGAGCATGAGGTTGTTGATCAGGTCCATGATGGGTGTCCTTCGGCGTTCAGGTGCCAGCGCCGAAGATCGGTCGGCCACATCGGAATGATCAGGCTGAGGCCCTTGATGAAGATCAGCCACGACATCGTGATCAGCACGACGGCGTTGCCGATCGTCGCCTTCCAGCTGAATTCGTCGCTGGCCCAGCTGGAAATCAGCACCATCACCGGTAGCGTGATCACCAGGCCGAGCCGCGGCAATGCCACACCGAACAGCCCGACCGCGAAGAGGATGACGATCAACGGCTTCCAGGCGATGTGTCCGATCGGATCGCCGCCTTCGCTCTCGATGGTCAGCGCCTTGAACAGTTCCACCGCACCGAGCAGTGCGAGCAACACACCCAATCCGAACGGGAAGTAGCCCGGGCCGGGTCGGGCCGAACTGCCGAAGTTGTAGCTCGTCGCACCCCATGCAAAGCCGATGCCGACGAGCAGGAACATCATGCCGGCCCAGAAATCGCGCTCGCTCTTGATCTTCATGTTGCTTTGCCTCCTCCGGCAGCACCGGACCGGGCCATTCTAGGCAGCGCGCGCCGCGCCCGGCTGTGGTTTCCACGAACAAAGGGTGGCCGGCGCGCAACGCTCAGCCGCGCGCGACCTGCCAGGACGGCGTGGTGCGCAGCACCTCCTCGAGCGTCGTCACGCCCTCGGCCACCTTCATCACTCCGGCCGCTCGCAACGGGTGCATGCCGTCGGCGACGGCCTGGCGGCGCAGCGCCTCTTCGTCGAACATCGGGGTGGATCCTTGCCCGCGCGGCCTCGGTCAGCAGCATCAACTCGTACAGGCCGGCGCGGCCGCGGTAGCCGGTCATGCGGCATTCGAGGCATCCGACGGGCTTGTACACGCGCGGCTCGCCCTTCAGCGTCCACGGTTGCAGCGCGTCGGCCAACACGGCCGCGACGCCGGCGCCCTGATCAGGCTGCTTGCAGGCCGGGCACAGCGTGCGCGCCAGGCGCTGCGCCAGCACGCCGATCACGGTGGCCGACATCAGGTACGACGGCACGCCCAGGTCGACCAGCCGGGTGACGGCGCTCGCCGCATCGTTGGTGTGCAGCGTCGAGAACACCAGGTGGCCGGTCAGCGCGGCCTGGATCGCCATCTCGGCGGTGGCCAGGTCGCGGATCTCGCCGACCATGATGATGTCCGGGTCCTGCCGCATCAGCGCCCGCAGGCCGTCGGCAAAGCCCAGGTCGAGCGCGGCCTGCACCTGGGTCTGGTTGAACGCCGGCTCGATCATCTCGATCGGGTCTTCGATGGTGCAGACGTTGACCTCCTCGGTGGCCAGGCGTTTCAACGTGGCGTACAGGGTGGTCGTCTTGCCGCTGCCCGTCGGGCCGGTGACGAGGATGATGCCGTGCGGCTTGCGTCGTCAGCTCGGCCCAGCGCTCGGCTTCGCGGGCGCCGAAGCCCAGTGCCTCGACCCCCTTGACCACCGTGTCGGGATCGAAGATGCGCATCACCATCTTTTCGCCGAACGCCGTCGGCAGCGTGGCCAGGCGCATCTCGACTTCACCGCCGGGCACGCCGTCGACCGCCGGCCGCACGGTCTTGATGCGGCCGTCGAGCGGGCGGCGCTTCTCCACCACATCCATGCGGCCGAGCAGCTTGATGCGCGCCACCATCGCGTTCATCACCGTGATCGGCACCTGGTAGACGGTGTGCAGCACGCCATCGATGCGAAAGCGGATCACGCCCATCTCGCGCCGCGGCTCGAGGTGGATGTCGCTGGCGCGCTGGTCGAAGGCGTACTGCCAAAGCCAATCGACGATCTGCACCACGCCCTGGTCGTTGGCGTCGAGCTGCTTGTTGCTCTTGCCCATCTCGACCAGTTGCTCGAAGCTGGCCAGCGCCGCCGTCTCGCCGCGCTTGACCGCCGCGCGCACCGAGCGCGACAGCGTGTAGAACTCGGCCGTGTAGCGCTGCACCTCGAGCGGATGCACCAGCACCAGGCGTACCCGCTTCTTGGTGTGGGCCTCGATCTCGGCGACCCAGGCGGTGTCGAGCGGCTCGCAGGTGGCCACCGTGATCTCGTGCAGGCCGACTGCCAGCGGCAGCGCACGCCGCGTCTCGGCATAGCGGATCGACATCACGTCGGCCACCCGCGCGACGTCGACCTTCAGCGGGTCGATGCGCAAGTACGGCATCGTCAGGCGTGCGGCCAGCCACTCGGTGAGGGCCTCGGCATCGAGCGCACGGCCGTTGCGCGCGTCGACGAGGCTGGCGCCGCCCAGGCGCACCAGCGGGTGCTGGCTCGAATCACCGGCGCCGAAGCGCGCACGGATGCGCGCCGCTTCGGCGTCGCCGACCAGGCCGTCGTCGTGCAGCCATTGCAGCAGCGTTCGCCAGTCGAGGCGGCCGGTGGGTGGAGCCGGGTTCAGGGTCGCGTTCATTCGATCGAGGCCAGCGGCCGCACCATGCGCAACCACTTGCGCGCCGGCAGGCCATAACGGCGCTCGATGGTAGCGGCACGCGCGCCGAGCTCGTCGCGGCCGGGCACGGCCACGCCGCGCGCGGCCACCACCACCGTGTTGCCTTCGCGCGTGGGCCGCAGGCTCCAGACCTGGTCGCGGCCGAATGCGGCGGCGATGTGGCCGGCACTGCGCTCGAAGCTCGCGGCACGACCGAACAGGTTGACCGTCATCACGCCACCGTGCGCGAGGGTGCCGCGGCAGGCGGCGTAGAACGCGGCGCTGTCGAGCACCGGCGCGGCGGCTTCGTGGTCGTAGAGATCGACATTGAGCACCTGCACGGTCTGCAGGTTCGCGTCGTCGCCGACCCACGCCCCGGCGTCGCACTCCCGCACCGTCAGCCGCGCATCGTCGGCCGGCAGCCGGAAGCCTTGGCGGCAGGCCGCGATCACGGCCGGATTCAACTCGACGGCGGTGACACGGTCCATGCGCAGCACCTGGTGACAAAAGCGCGTGATCGCCGCAGCACCGAGGCCGAGCTGCACGGCATGGCCGCGCGCCGCGTCGGCGCTGTCGCGCCACAGCAGCCACGCCATCATCCGCTGCACGTACTCGAGCACCAGCACCCTGGGATTGCGCAGGTCCATCGCGCCCTGCACCCACGGCGTGTCGCCCAGGTGCAGCGTGCGCAGGCCGTCCTGATCGGCGATCGTCGCGGTCGGCAATTCGGTCCGGCTCACGACAGCCCCGCGGAGGCGAGCACTTCGCGCCACGCCGCCAGCTTGCGCTCGAACGACCAGCTGGCGTTGGCCGGGCTGGTCGACGGCAGGCGATGCACCGGCAGGCCCAGCGTGCGCGTCAACCGCATCGCGCGCGCCGATTCGCCGCCGTTGTGGGCGATCGCCACCAGCGCCGGCAGGCGCCGCACCAGCGCGGCGAGGTCGTTGGGTTGCGCGTCCTCGATCGCGCTGTCGAGGCTGCCCTCGCGGCGGCAGGCGGCGTACACGTCCCACAGCCCGAGGCCGTGGCGCTGCAGTTGCAGCAGTCGCTCGGCATAGGGCAGCGACGCCAGCTCCAGACGCCCACAGCGCCGACAGGATCGGCCAGAAATGATTGCGCGGATGGGCGTAGTACTGCGCCGCCGCGAGCGAGGCCGCGCCGGGAAAGCTGCCGAGCACGAGCAGGCGGGTGCGCGGCCCGGCCACCGGCGGCAGCCCCCGCAGCCGCGTGTCCACAGCCGCCGTCATGGCGCAGCGTCGGCCAGCAGCGGCACCAGCCGCGGCAATGCCGCCAGCGTGTTGGCCGCCGTTCGCGCTGCGGTCTCGTCCAGCGTCCAGCCGCGCAACGCCGCCAGGGTCTGGCCGATGCGCGGCAGCTCGGCCGGCTCGTTGCGGCTGGCCGGCCGCTCGCCGCGCTCGCCGGCCTTGACGTACAGCCATTGCGGCGGGATGTCGGGCGCATCGGTTTCGAGCACCGGCACGTCGGCCGGCAGCGCGGCCGCGAGCTGGCGGATCTGCAGCGCACGCTCGAAGGTCATCGCGCCGCCGAAGCCGAGCTTGAAGCGCCGTTGGGTGAACTGCCGCGCCTGTTCCGGGCTGCCATTGAAGGCGTGCGCGATACCACCGGCCACCTCGATGCGGCGCAACTGCTTCAGCAAGCCGTCGGCCGAGCGCCTCACATGCAGGATGACGGGCAACCCGTGCACGCGGGCGAGCTGGAGTTGCGCCGCGTAGAAGCGCTCTTGCTTGGCGCGATCGAGGCCGGGCACGAAGTGGTCGAGGCCGATCTCGCCGACCGCCACCAGGTGCGGGTCGTTGCGGCGCATCTGCAGTGCCTCGGCCAGGCGCTCCAGGTCGGCCTCGGCGGCCGCATCGACATAGAGCGGGTGGATGCCCAGCGCGTAGGCCAGGCCGTGGCGGTGGGCCAGCTCGATCAATGCGGGAAATCCCGCCACCGCCACTGCCGGCAGCACCTGCATCGAGACGCCGGCGGCGCGGGCACGCGCCAGCACCGCATCGCGGTCGGCAGCGAACTCGGCGGCATCGAGGTGACAGTGGCTGTCGATCCAGGGCATGCCGGCAATGATCCCATGTCGAGCACGGCGGCCCGCAGCGTGATACTGTTTCTGCCTCCTCCACCGCCTTTCAGGGAGCGTGCCATGAGGCGAGCCCCGCTGTACAGCGCTTCGGCCCCGCCGGCCAGCGCACCGCCCGCCCCGGCTGCCCCTGCGCCGCATGTGGCCGCGCCGGCGCGGCCCACGCCAACGGCGCGGCGCACGCGCCGGCCAGCGTGGCTCGTGCCGACCACCGCAGCCTTGCTCGGCGCGGCGCTGGCGCTGCTGGTGGTGCTGCGCTTCGGCGCGCCGGGCGCGCGTTCGCTGACGCAGGACGACATCGACCGCGCGGTGCTGCACACGCTGAACACCAAGTCCCTGCCGGCACCGGCGGCCAAGGCCTACGAGACGGTGCGCGGCTCGGTGGTCAAGGTCATCGGCCTGTCGGATCCGTCCGAGAGCGCGGCCAAGACGGCGGCCGGCGGCAAGGATGGCAAGGATGGCAAGGATGCGAAGAAGGCTGCCGAGCCCAAGCGCGCGCAGCCGAAAGTCGAGCGCGACGGCGACCCGACCGACCGCGACGAGCGCGAAGAACGTGGCATCGGCACCGGCGTGGTGATCATGGACAACGGCACCATCCTGACCAACCTGCACGTGGTGTTCGGCGCCAAGCGCATCAAGGTGGTGTTCGCCGACGGCCTGGAGTCCGATGCCGACCTGGTCGCGTTGCGCCCCGAGCACGATCTGGCCGTGCTGCGCGCACGCAAGATCCCCGACGACCTGCATGCGGCGACGATGCGCAGCACGCACGACCTGCGCCCCGGCGATCGCGTCACGGCGGTGGGTTTCCCGTTCGGCATCGGGCCGTCGGTGTCGCACGGCGTGGTGTCGGGGATGAAGCGCGAGTTCCGCTCGCCCGAAGGGCAACGCATCCTGACCAACCTGATCCAGTTCGACGCCGCCGCGAACCCCGGCAACTCGGGTGGCCCGCTGGTCACCGACGACGGCGAGGTGGTCGGCATCGTGACCGCGATCTACAACCCGACGCAGGAGCGCTTCTTCGTCGGCATCGGTTTCGCGGTGCCGATCGAGAATGCGGCCCAGGCGGCAGGCATGCCGCCTTTCTAGAGATGACAGCCCCAAGCTCACGACGTTCGCGGCCCCCGAGGGGCGCTCAGGCCGCTTGGGAGCGGCCCGGCGCGGCCTGAGACCGACCCCCGTCGAACCACATTCCGACAAAGCAGGAAAGCAACATGACCGAACGCATCACCGCCAACCAATCGGGCGCCCTGATGGAGCAACTGCTCTACGAGGTCAAGCGCATCGTCGTCGGCCAGGACCGCTTCCTCGAGCGCGTGCTGGTGGCGATGCTGGCGCAGGGCCACCTGCTGGTCGAGGGCGTGCCGGGGCTGGCCAAGACGCTGACGGTGAAGACGCTGGCACGCACCCTGTCGGGCCAGTTCAAGCGCATCCAGTTCACGCCCGACCTGGTGCCGGCCGACCTGGTGGGCACGCGCATCTACAACCAGAAGACCGGCGACTTCGGCACCACGCTGGGCCCGGTGTTCACCAACCTGCTGCTGGCCGACGAGATCAACCGCGCGCCGGCCAAGGTGCAGAGTGCGCTGCTCGAGGTGATGCAGGAGCGCCAGGTCACGATCGCCGGCCAGACGCACCGCGTGCCCGAGCCGTTCCTGGTGATGGCCACGCAGAACCCGATCGAGACCGAGGGCACCTACCCGCTGCCCGAAGCACAGGTCGACCGCTTCATGATGAAGGTGCTGGTGGGCTACCCGAGCGAGGACGAGGAGTTCGTCATCGTCGAGCGTGTCACCGGCCCGCCGGTGGAGGTGGCCGCCGTCGCGACCACCGAACAACTCGCACAGTTGCAGCGCGAGTGCCGCAATGCGTACGTCGATCCGGCGCTGATCACCTACGCCGTCAGGCTGGTCGCGGCCACGCGCGAGCCGGCCAAGGCCGGCCTGAAGGACCTGGCCAAGTACGTGGCGTTCGGCGCCAGCCCGCGCGCCACCATCTGCCTGATCGAGGGCGCCAAGGCGCTGGCGTTCCTGCGCAGCCGCGCCTACGTGCTGCCCGAAGATCTGCTCGATCTCACCGGCGACGTGCTGCGCCACCGCATCTCGCTGACCTACGAGGCACTCGCCGACGGCATGACCGCCGACATGCTGGTCGAGCGCATCGTCAAGGCGATGCCGGCACCGGCCAAGCCGCTGGCCCATGTGGAATCGTCGCAAGATGAGCGCGTTGCAGCCAACGGCTGACAGCCCCTCCGCCGGCGCACCGCCGACGCCGCAGGCGCTGCTGCAACGCCTGGAGTGGACGGTGCTCAAGCGCCTGGACGGTGCGCTGCAAGGCGACTACCGCACGCTGCTGCGCGGCCACGGCATCGACCTCGCCGACCTGCGCGAGTACCAATACCACGACGACGTGCGCCACATCGACTGGAACGTCACCGCGCGGCTGCAGGTGCCGCATGTGCGCCAGTTCACCGAGGACCGCGAGCTGTGCGCGTGGTTCCTGCTCGACCTGAGCCCGTCGATCGATTTCGGCTCGCGCCAGAGAAAGCGCGCCGTCTCGGAGGCCTTCGTCGCGGTGATGGCCAGCCTGGTGCTGCGCCACGGCAACCGCGCCGGCGCGGTGCTCTACGGCAACGCGGTCGACACCGTGCTGCCGGCGCGCAGCGGGCGTCGCCACGTGCTGCACCTGATGCAGCGCATGCGCAGCCGGCCCGCCGCCACGCCGGCCGGCGGCACGCGGCTGGCCGATCTGATCGAGCGCGCCGGCCCGACGATGCGCCAGCGCGCCAGCGTCTTCGTGGTCTCGGACTTCATCAGCGAAGCCGGCTGGGAGGCCCCGCTGGCGCGGCTGGCCGAGCGCCACGACGTGGTCGCGGTGCGCCTGTACGACCCGCTGGAGATGACGATGCCCGACCTCGGCCTGGTGCTGCTGCAGGACAGCGAAACCGGCGAGCAGGTGTTCGTCGACACCGGCCAGCGCGGCTTTCGCGAGCGCTTCGCCGCAGCCGCCGCGCGCCGCGAAGCGGCATTGCGCGATGCGCTGGCGCGTGCCGGCGTCGACACGCTCGAGTTGTCGACCGAGGTCGACCTCGGCGACGCGATCCTGCGCTTCGTCGATGCCCGCCGCCAACGCAGCCGCATGGCCGCCGGCGCGATGCCGCTGGCGAGGAGACACGCATGAGTTTTCTCTGGCAGGAAGCGCTGTGGGGCCTGCTGGCCTTGCCGCTGCTGGTGGCGGCGTACCTTTGGCTGCTCGGGCGCCGCAAGAAGGTGGCCGTCACCTGGGCCAGCCTCGGCCTGGTGAAGGAAGCGCTGGCCGGCCAGCGCGCGTGGCGTCGCCACGTGCCGCCGGCCTTGCTGCTGCTGGCGCTGGCCGCGCTGCTGGTGGCCATCGCGCGGCCGACGGCCGTGATCACGCTGCCGCTGGTGGAACAGACCATCGTGCTGGCGATGGACGTGTCGGGCTCGATGCGCGCCGCCGATGTCGAGCCGAACCGCTTGGTGGCCTCGCAGAACGCCGCCAAGGCCTTCGTCGCCGAGCTGCCGCGCGCGGTGCGCGTGGGCGTGGTGTCGTTCGCCGGGACGGCAGCGATCGTGCAGCCGCCGACGCTGAGCCGCGAGGACGTGGTCGCGGCCATCGACCGATTCCAGCTGCAGCGCGGCACCGCGATCGGCAGCGGCATCGTGCTCAGCCTGGCCACCATCTTCCCCGACGCGGGCATCGACCTGTCGCAGATCACCGGCCAGCGCCTGATGCCCAAGGCGCTCGGCGAGAAGACGCCGGAAAAGGAGTTCACCCCCGTCGAGCCCGGCAGCTATGCCTCGGCCGCGGTGATCCTGCTCACCGACGGCCAGCGCACCACCGGCCCCGATTCGATGGACGCGGCGAAGATGGCCGCCGACCGCGGCATCAAGGTCTACACCGTGGGCGTCGGCACCAAGGACGGCGAGACCATCGGCTTCGAGGGCTGGTCGATGCGCGTGCGGCTCGACGAAGAGACGCTGAAGCAGATCGCCCAGGCCACCCGCGCCGAGTACTTCTATGCCGGCACCGCGAACGACCTGAAGAAGGTCTATCAGTCGCTCGGCACGCGCCTGTCGGCACAGAAGAAGGAAACCGAGGTCACCGCGCTGTTCGCCGCGCTCGGCGCCTTGCTGGCGCTGGCCGCCGCCACGCTGTCGCTGTGGTGGTTCGGGCGCGTGGTGTGATGACAGCCCCAGGCTCGCTGCGCTCGCGCCCCCAGGGACCAGCAGGGGCCCCTTCGTGGCCCTTGGGAGCTCAGGCCGCTTGGGAGCGGCCCGGCGCGGCCTGAAGGAATGCCGACGCTGGATCTCTACTGGCTCGAGGACGACGCCACACCGCTGCCGCCGACGTCGCAGGCACTCGGCCCGGACAGCGGCGCCCCCGGCCTGCTGGCCGCCGGCGGCCGGCTCACTCTGCAGCGGCTCGAAGCCGCCTACCGCCACGGTGTGTTCCCCTGGTACAGCGACGGCCAGCCGGTGCTGTGGTGGGCGCCCGATCCGCGCATGGTGCTGCCGGTGGCCGAGTTCAGGCTCAGCCGCTCGCTGCGCAAGACGCTCACGCGCTTCATCCGCACACCGGGCTGCGAGATCCGCGTCGACAGCGGCTTCGAACGCGTGATCGCGGCGTGCGCGGGCGCGTTGCGCGAAGGCCAGCAGGGCACCTGGATCCTGCCGCCGCTGCAACGCGCCTACAGCGCCTGGCACCGCGCCGGCGCGGTGCACAGCTTCGAGACCTGGATCGACGGGCGCCTCGTCGGCGGCCTGTACGGCGTCGGCATCGGCCGCATGTTCTTCGGCGAGTCGATGTTCTCGCACGCCACCGACGCCTCGAA
This sequence comes from uncultured beta proteobacterium, assembly GCA_963840805.1. Classification (GTDB taxonomy): domain Bacteria; phylum Pseudomonadota; class Gammaproteobacteria; order Burkholderiales; family Burkholderiaceae_C; genus CADEEN01. The sequence continues at coordinate 481,203 of CAWJAJ010000011.1, forward strand.
GATCGCACTGGCCGCGCTGGTGGCGTTTTGCCGCGCGCACGGCATCACGCTCATCGACTGCCAGCAGAACACGCAACACCTGGCGTCGCTCGGCGCGCGCGAGATCGCGCGGGCCGACTTCGAGCGCCATCTGGCCCTCACCCTGGGGGCCGCGGGGCCGCCGCGCTGGACCTATGATCCGGCGCACTGGGCCCTGCTCGGGCTCGACCCCTCCACCGCAGCCAGCCCCACCGCGTGACCGCGCCCAAAGAACTCCCGCTCGCGTCGTTGCAGTTCTACGCCACGGCGCCGTACCCGTGCAGCTACCTGCCCGGCCGGCAGGCCCGCTCGCAGGTGGCCACCCCCAGCCACCTGATCCACGCCGATGCCTATTCCGGCCTGGTGGCCAACGGCTTTCGGCGCAGCGGCATGTTCACCTACCGCCCGCACTGCGATGGCTGCCGCGCTTGCGTGCCGCTGCGCGTGCCGGTGGCCGGCTTCGAGCCCACGCGCAGCCAGCGCCGCGCCTGGAAAGCGCACCGCCACCTGGTGACGCGCGTGCTGCGGCTGGGCTTCCTGCCCGAGCACTACCAGCTCTACCTGCGCTACCAGTCGGGCCGCCACAGCGGTGGCGGCATGGACCAGGACAGCGTCGACCAATACACCCAGTTCCTGCTGCAAAGCCGCGTCAACTCGCGGCTGGTGGAGTTTCGTGAACCGGCCCGCGAGGGCCAGGGCGCGCTCGGCCCCTTGAAGATGGTGGCCATCCTCGACGTGCTGAGCGACGGCCTGTCGGCCGTCTACACCTTCTACGAGCCCGACCCCGCGGCCAGCTACGGCACCTACAGCGTGCTGTGGCAGATCGAGCAGACGCGCATCCTGCAACTGCCGCATGTCTACCTCGGCTACTGGATCGGCGCCAGCGACAAGATGGCCTACAAGGCGAAGTTCGGGCCGCACGAACTGCTGATCGACGGGCAGTGGGTGGCGGCGCGCGACGCCGGCCGATTGACGGCCGCCCCGTGAAGCGCCGCGGCGCGGCCTCACAGCAGGCCGCGCCGCGCCAGGTTGCGCATCAGCGCGCCGATGCCGAATGTCCAGGGCGCGGCGCGCTCGCAGTGATCGACGCGGTTGACCAGCGCGCCCAGCGTCGGCGTGCCGATGCGCGACGACGTCGCCGACGTCGTGCGTGAAGCCCAGGCCCGGGCCGATGCCGGTCCTGCGTCGGCGCGAACATCGTGCCGAGGAAGAGCACCAGGCCGTCGGGGTACTGGTGGTTCGGGCCGATCGCGTGGCTCACGAGGTCGAGCGGATCGCGGCTGATCATCGCCATCGAGCTCGATGCCGTCCAGCGTGAAGCCGTCGGGGCCGTCGACGCGCATCGCGAGGTCGGCCGCGGCGCACGTCGTCGATGCCGAAGCGCTCGTCGAACAGGCGGATGAACGGCCCGATCGCGCAGGAGGCGTTGTTGTCCTTGGCCTTGCCGAGCAGCAGCGCGCTGCGGCCCTCGAAGTCGCGCAGGTTGACGTCGTTGCCGAGCGTGGCGCCGACCGTCGCGCCGCGGCTCGATCACCGCGAGCACGATCTCGGGCTCGGGGTTGTTCCAGTCCGACTTCGGGTGGATGCCGACGTCGGCGCCGGTGCCCACCGCCGACAGCGGCTGCGCCTTGGTGAAGATCTCGGCATCGGGGCCGATGCCGACTTCGAGGTACTGCGACCAGGCGCCCTGCTCGATCAGCACCTCCTTCACGCGCGCCGCCTCGGCCGAGCCGGGCACGATGCCGGCCAGGTTGTCGCCCAGGATGCCCTGCAACGAGCGGCGCGACCGCCCTCGGCCTTCGACGCGTCGCCGCGCGCCTGCTCCTCGATCACGCGCTCGAGCATGCTGGCGACGAAGGTCACGCCGCTGGCCTTGATCGCCTGCAGGTCGCACGGCGCGAGCAGCCAGGGCCGGCGCGCGTCGCGCACGGCCTCGTCGCTGTTGGCCAGTGCCGACGCGAAGTCCGCAACGCGCGGCGCCGCGGCCAGCGCGGCGCGCACCGCCGCGGCCGGCGCGTCGAGCTCGAGCAGCTGGCTCGCCGTCGGCGCCACGCGCGACAGGTCGACCAGGCCGCCGGCGTGGCAGGCGACCACGGTGGGGCCGATGTCGGGCTGCCACAGGCGGCCGACGAGCAGCGCGTCGGCGGCGTCGGTGGGCAGGGTGTCGTTGAAGTCAAGGTTGGGCGTCATGACGTTTGCGGTTCCTGAAGAAGAAGTTGCCCGGCCGCCGGTCGAGTGCTCTCTGCGCCGATGGCGAGACGCGCGGGTCCGACTCAGGGCAGCTCAATGCCACATTGAGGATGCATCGCACGAAAGGCTTTGTGGATCACAGGGTTGCGACGCATCGTGGCGTCCGACTCCATCGCACTTCTTGTGCCAGCCGGAGCAGGTTCCGTGGGCGAGGACCATCTTGCGGCGGGCCTCCTCGACGCTGAGGCCCAATTCTGCTCGCTTGATTGCCGAACAGCCAGTCGCCGTTGAATGGATGCCAGGCCCACGGCTCCTATCTGGCAGAAAGAAATTCGTTGAGCCGCGTGGCGATCAAATCGCGGCGCGTGCGAAGAAAGTCCTTGTAGTTACCGAGGCTCAGGAGTTCTTGCGCGACGGGTATGCACTGCTTCTCGAAAGGCCCCTCGCCCGCTTTGGCGATCAAAGGCGCAAAGTAGTCGTACGGCGGCTTGTCGCTGATTTGCCGGTTGGTCTTTCCGCCAATGAAGCATAGATTGGCAATGTCATCCGCCTCCCGGCCCGAGTACGATGCCTTGAGCAGAGCCTTCGGAAAGATGTGGTGAAACTGCAGGCGGTGATGTGCACCCTTGTGGTCGAGCGCGATGGTCAGGTTCGAGCGCCAGTCTTTGGCCCCCGCGCTTCGGAAGGCCAGGAACATTGTCTTGAACAACGCGCTGCGCTGGTTGCGGCCCTCCAGTTCGTCAGGCGAAATGTCAAGCCGGCCCACCTGGAGCCTTAGCCGATCAATCAACTCCTTTGCGCCGCCGCCGTCGCGAAGCGTCGCGATGTCTTGATCGAGTAGCGTCTCACTCGATCCCCGTGAGTAACGTCCCTTGGCGTTTCCCACGAGGGTCCAGTACCGCAAGAGCCGAGCTTCTTCGGTCGATACCTGGTAGTTGAGCTTGTGTCCGTAGTACCCAAGCGCCACTAGCAAGAACGGTGACGAGAGCAGCGCTGGGCTATCGATGCCGACGTTGTTCTTGAGAAAGTTGAGTGCGAACTCCATGCCCGGTACGCACTCATTCCACGCCTCTTTCAGCGCATCGAGCTGCAAGCCGCCAACGGTGAGAAAGCGCGACTGTCCTGTCGCGAAAGCGACCATATTCTTGAGGTGCAGGCCGAGGTCGAGTTCAAATCCCGTCTTGGCACACTCCTCCTGAAACCCCTGAAACGTCTTCAATGCACCGCGCCACTTGGCCGTAATCTGTGCCAGTGCAAGGTCAGAGCTCCGAAGCTTTGCCCCGAGCGAGTTCACGCGAACGAATATCTCAGTGACCTCATCGTACGAAAGCGTTCGCTCGAGGATGTCCATCCGATAAACATACTTGCGCACGCCGCGCAGCTTGGCTAGGCGCTGGCTGTACTTCTCCGCGCGGGGGTCGTCCAGATCCGGTGATGCCGGCCCGCCTGAGGAATGGCCGGTCGCTGTCGGTCCTGTACACCTCCGACACCGTCACCCATTGAGGCAGTTGCTCGAGTTTGCGGGTCGATACGACGAACGTCATGCGATTGAAGCGCTGCTGTAGCTCGTCTTCACTCGAGTCAGCTTCGTCGGGATTCAAGTCCTCATCATCGTCGTCATCATCGTTGCCATCTTCATCTACTTCCGTGACAACGGTGAGCCTGTCTGGATGTTCCAGGTTGAATAGAAGATCGATGGGGCGTTTTCGACCGCGGACGCTGACGGGCTCGCCGCGAATCACTGCGGACAGCGAAGTCAGACGCTGTTGCCCGTCGAGCAAGAGCCGCGTGCTCTGATACGGATTGCCCTGTTGTGCCACAGCAAAGTCCTGCAGCGGAACAGCCTCGTCCGTCTCCCACAGCAAGATGGCGCCTGAAGGGTAGCCGCGGTACAGGGAGTCGAGCAAATCACGCACGCGTGTGGAGCGCCAGACGTAGCGCCGTTGCATCTCAGGCAGACGCAGCTCACCTCGCTGGATCATGCCGACCAGTTCTTCGACGGTGGCTTCAGCTTTCGCCATGACGACTCGCCCCTCAATTAACGAAATTCGACCATCGGCAGACCGTCTCTTGCAGTACCGCAGCGCATCTCGACCAGCAGCTTGACCACGCAGCGCGGCGTGTAGAACTCGCCGCCCTTCTTGCCCTCGGCGCTGGCGAACTGCGAGAGGAAGTACTCGTAGACGCGGCCGAGCACGTCCTTGGCGCGGCTGGCCTCGTCGCCGACCTTGATGTTGCTGATCATGTCGATCAGCTGGCCGAGGCGCTGCTTGTCGAGCGCGGGGCGGGCGTAGTCCTTGGGCAGCACACCCTTCAGCGCCGGGTTGTCGCGCTCGATGCCGGCCATCGCGTCGTCGACGAGCTGGCCGATGGTGCTCTGGCGCGCCTGCGCCTTCAGGTGCGGCCAGCGCGCCTCGGGCGGCACCCAGAAGATGCTCTGGGCGCGGTACTCGTCGGGGTCTTCTGGGTCGGCGCCCTGCGCCTTCTCGGCCAGCAGCGCGGCGTGCTTCTCCTCGAAGGCGTCGGAGATGTACTTCAGGAACAGCAGGCCGAGGCAGACATGCTTGTACTCGGCGGCGTCCATGCTGCCGCGCAGGGCGTCGGCCATCTGCCAGAGCTGGGCTTCGTAGCCGACGGTGGCGGCGCTGTCGTTGGGTTTGCTTTTCTTGGTTGGCATGGCTTGCCCAGTGTCGATCAATGCGGGGATGGCAAGACGCTCGTCACATCAAGCGCCGGCCACGAACACGGCAGGCGAGACCACGCGCTCGCGCATGCCGGCATCCCGGATCAATCGCTTGTCCCCGGTCACCAGCAACAAGTCGGGCCTGGCGGCCAGCAGGTCCCAAAGCAACTGGTCGCCCAGGATCGGGGGCTGCAGGCGCAACGGCGGGCGTCAACACGATCGCGTGCAGCGCCAGTTCGGTCAGGAGGGTCTCCACCTCCGCCACCGTCAGGCCATGCAGTTTGCGCAGCACAGGCCGGACGAGCACCGCGCGGTATTCGGCCATCAGCGCCTCGGACACGACGAAGGGGAACGCCGCTGCGAGCATGCCGTCGAGGATGCGCGCGACAGGTGACTGGTCGTTCGAGGTCAGCAGGCCCGCCACGACCACGTTGGTGTCGACGATGACGGCAGGGCGGCTCACGGCTTGCGGCGCACAGCCTTGACCTGCTCCTGGGCCACTGCCAGCGCTTGATCCTCGTTCAGCTTGCTGCGCGCGCGCGCACGGCGCACCAGGTCCCGCGCCTCGTCGCGCGACTTGATGCCATAGAAGTCCAGGCTCTCGTCGATCAATTGCCCGATGGTCTTGTCGCGTTGCGCGGACGCTTCCTTGAGCGCCCGGTAACGGGCCTCGGACAGGGTGATGGTCAAACGGCTCATCGCGGCCTCACATTGGTGCTTTAACACCAGTATGTTAGCGCATCGCCGCTACAGCAGCACGATGTCGTATTGCTCCGGGTTCGGGCTCGGCTCCACCGACAGCGAGATCGGCTTGCCGATGAACTCCGACAGGCCGGCGAGGTACTGGCTCTCCTCGTCGAGCAGCATCTCTACGACCGCGGCACTGGCGACGACGCGGAACTCCTTCGGGTCGAACTGGCGCGCTTCGCGCAGCACCTCGCGCAGGATGTCGTAGCACACGCTGCGCGCGGTCTTGACCTGGCCGCGGCCCTCGCAGGTCGGGCACGGTTCGCACAGCAGGTGGGCCAGGCTTTCGCGCGTGCGCTTGCGGGTCATCTCGACCAGCCCGAGTTGCGTGAAGCCGCTGACGGTGGTGCGGGTGCGGTCGCGCGCGAGCTGCTTGCGAAACTCGGCCAGCACCGCGGCCTGGTGGTCTTCGCGCGTCATGTCGATGAAGTCGACGATGATGATGCCGCCCAGGTTGCGCAGCCGCAGCTGGCGGGCAATGGCGCCGGCGGCCTCGAGGTTGGTCTTGAAGATGGTGTCGTCGAAGTTGCGCGCACCGACGATAGCCGCCGGTGTTGACGTCCACCGTGGTCAGCGCCTCGGTCTGGTCGATGATCAGGTAGCCGCCGCTCTTCAGGTCGACGCGGCGCGCCAGCGCGCGGCGGATCTCTTCGTCGATGCTGCACAGGTCGAAGATCGGCCGCTCGCCCTGGTAGTGCGCGAGCTTGCCGACCGCGCCCGGCGTGTAGGCCTGCGCCGAAGGCGAGCAGGTGCTCGAACTGCAGCCGCGAATCGATGCGGATGGCCTGCGTGTCGTCGTTGGTCAGGTCGCGCAGCACGCGCTCGGCGAGTGTCAGGTCCTGGTGCAGCAGCGTGCCCGGCGGCGAGGCGAAGGCGCGCTCGCGGATCGCGGCCCAGGTCTTGCGCAGGTAGGCGATGTCGTCGGCCAGTTCGGTGTCGCTGGCCTCCTCGGCATTGGTGCGCAGGATGAAGCCGCCGCCACCGCCCTCGTCGGGCTTGCCCACCAGCGCCACCATGCGCTGGCGCAGTTGCTCGCGCAGCTCGGGCGAGCCGATCTTCTGCGAGATGCCGATGTGGTTGTCCTGCGGCAGGTGCACCAGCATGCGCCCGGCGATGCTGACCTGCGTGGACAGGCGCGCGCCCTTGGTGCCGATCGGGTCCTTGATCACCTGCACCGTCAGCGCCTGGCCCTCGAACACCAGGCGCTCGATCGGCGGTGGCGGCGCATTGCCGCTGGCGTCCGCCCCCGATCGCGGGCGCCGCCGTTGCCGGTGCCGAAGCCGGCGTGCAGGTCGGCCACGTGCAGGAAGGCCGCGCGCTCCAGCCCGATGTCGATGAACGCGCTTTGCATGCCGGGCAGCACCCGCGCCACCTTGCCCTGGTAGATGTTGCCGACCAGGCCCGCGCTCGAGCGCGCGCTCGAGGTGCAGATCCTGCACCGCGCCGTTCTCGACCACGGCCACGCGGGTTTCCTGCGGCGTCCAGTTGATGAGGATGTCTTGCATGCAGACGCTCGATTCAGAAACTCACGCGGGCCTGTCGCAGCAGCTGCGCCGTCTCGTGCAAGGGCAAACCCATGATACCGGTGTAGCTGCCGTCGATGCGCTCGATCCACGCCGCGGCGCGGCCCTGGATCGCGTAGGCGCCGGCCTTGCCGAACGGCTCGCCGCTGGCGACGTAGGCCTCGATCTCGGCCGCGGCGATGGCGGCGAAGTGCACTCGCGAGTCGTTCAACGCGAACAGCGTGCGCCGGCCCGCCGCCACCGCCACCGCAGTCAGCACGCGGTGCGTGCGGCCGGACAGCGCGGCGAGCATCGCGCGTGCATGGCCGGCGTCGGCCGGCTTGCCGAGGATGCGCGCGCCCAGCGCGACGGTGGTGTCGGCGACGAGGATCGGTGCGGCAGGCAGCGCGCGTGCGGCCAGCCGCCGCCGTGCCGCGGCGAGTTTGGCGCGCGTGACGCGCTCGACATAGGCCGCCGGCAACTCGCCGCGCCGCTCGGCTTCGAGCGCTTCGGCATCTTCGTCATCGCCGGCGAGCAGCAGGCTGATGGCGCACGCCGATCTGATCGAGCAATTGTGCGCGGCGCGGGCTCTGCGACGCGAGGTAGATGAACGGGTGACTCGGTCCGGCGCCGCGCCGCCCCGAGCCGGACGCTCCCCGAGAGCCACACTCGGGCCCCTCCTGGGCCATGGGGGGCGACGACGACGTCGGCTCGGGGGTCGACATCACTCGCGGTGATAGGGATGGCCGGCCGTCACCGACCAGGCGCGGTACAGCGCCTCGGCCAGCAGCACGCGCACGAAGGCATGGGGCAGCGTCAGGTCCGACAGGCGCAGGGTTTCGTCGGCGCTGGACTTGAGCGCAGGCGTCCAGGCCATCGGGGCCGCCGACGATCAGCGCCACGTCGCGGCCGTCGCCGAGCCAGAAGCGCAGGCGCTCGGCCAGCTGCGCCGTGCTGCGGCGCTCGCCGCGTTCGTCGAGCACGACGCGGCGCGCGCCTTTGGCAAATTTCTGCAGCGCGGCCTCGATGCGCTCGGCCTCGGCCGCCATCAGTGCCGGCGCAGTCTTGCCCAGCGTGCGCGGCTCGGCCTTCACGGCCTTCAGCTCGAGCCGGAGCTCGGGCGGGAAGCGTTTGGCGAAATCCTCGTAGGCCGCCTCGGCCCACGCCGGCTGGCGCTGGCCGACGGCGACCAGCGTGAGCTTCATCGGCCGCGGCGCGGGGCCGTGGTTCTTCTTCGCGGCCGCCTTGCGCGCCACCTTGGCCACGGCCTTCTTCACGCCCGACGGTGCGGGTCACGCCCTTCTTCACCGCTGCGGCCGGCGCCCGCGCGCCGGCCGGCCTGCGGGCGGGCGTCGGACTTCTTCGCCGCGGCCCTGGGCGGCGCCTTGCCAGTCGGCGCCTTGCTCGCCGGCGCCTTCTTGGCCGGCGCCGTCGTGGCCGCTGTCTTCTTGGCCGGTGCCGGCTCGGCCGCCTTGACCAGACCCTTGGCTTCGGTGCCGAGCTTCATCTTCACCGGCTTGTCGCCCCAGATCTCCTCGAGGTGGTAGTAGTCGCGGATGTTCGGCTGCATGATGTGCGCCACCGCGGCGCCGCAGTCGACGATGATCCACTCGCCGTTGTCCTCGCCCTCGGTGCGCAGCACCTGCATGCCGCGCGACTTGACGCTGTCGCGCACGCTGGCGGCCAAGCGCCTTGGTCTGCCGGTTGCTGGTGCCCGAGGCGACGATCACGCGCTCGAACAGCGGCGACAGGTGCTCGGTGTTGAAGACGCGGATGTTCTGCGCCTTGGTGTCTTCGAGGCCATCGACGATGGCGCGTTGCAGCTTGCGGATGTCCATTCAGCTCCCGTGGTCGGCCCCGTCGGGCAGGTACAGGGCGTGCTGATCAATATAGCGTGCCACCGCGGGCGGGCACCAGGTCGTCGATCGGCTCGCCGCGCGCCACGCGCTCGCGGATCGTCGTGGCGGCAATGTCCATCGGCGGCAGCGGCAGCACCTGGTAGGCCCGGCCCTGCAGCTGCGGCGTCGGCCTGCGCCGCGGCGCGCGGCCGCGCGGCCACCGCCAGCGTCACCCGCGACAGCAGTTCGTCGCCAGCCATGCCAGGTGTGCAGGTTGGCGAACTGGTCCTGGCCGATGATGAGGAACCACTGCGCCTCGGGCTCGCGCTGCTGCAGTTCGCGCACGGTGTCGAGCGTGTAGCTCGGGCCCGCGCGTTCGAGCTCGCAGCGCTCGAGCACGAAGCGCGGCTCGCCGGCGATGGCCAGCTGCGAGCATCGCCACGCGGTGCTCGGCGCGGCGTGATGCGCGCGGTCTTCTGCCACGGCGCGCCGGCCGGGACCCAGCGCAGCTCGTCGAGCGCCAGCGTGTCGAGCGCGATGCAGGCCAGCGCCAGGTGCGCGTTGTGCACCGGGTCGAAGCTGCCGCCGAGCAGGCCGATGCGTCGCGTCACGTCGCCGCTCGACCCAGTCGCGCGGCCGCAGGAAGTCGCTGTACAGGCGCGCCTCCGGCGTGCCCGGCTCGGGCTGCCAGTCGTAGCGCCACTTCACGATCGGCGGCAGCGACATCAGGATGCTCTCGGTGCGCCCGCCCGACTGCAGGCCGAACAGCGTGCCGCGGTCCCACACCAGGTTGAACTCGACATAGCGCCCGCGCCGGTAGGCCTGGAAGTCGCGCTCGCGCTCGCCGTAGGGCGTGTCGCGGCGGCGCTGCACGATCGGCAGGTAGGCCGGCAGGAAGGCATCGCCGACCGCGCGCAGCATCGCGAAGCTGTGCTCGAAGCCGAGCTCGGCGAAGTCGTCGAAGAACACGCCGCCGATGCCGCGCGGCTCGTTGCGGTGCTTGAGGAAGAAGTACTCGTCGCACCACTGCTTGAAGCGCGGGTACTTGTCGTCGCCGAACGGCGCCAGCGCGTCGCGGCAGCTGCGGTGGAAGTGCGCCGCGTCTTCCTCGAAGCCGTAGTAGGGCGTCAGGTCCATGCCGCCGCCGAACCAGGTCACCGGCGCGCCGGACCCGCGCGGCAGCGCGGCCAGCATGCGCACGTTCATGTGCACCGTCGGCACATACGGGTTGCGCGGGTGGAACACCAGCGACACGCCCATCGCCTCGAACGGCGCGCCGGCCAGCTCGGGCCGGTGCTGCGTGGCCGACGGCGGCAGCGCCGGGCCGCGCACGTGCGAGAAGCCGATGCCGCCGCGTTCGAGCAGGGCGCCCTCTTCGAGCAGGCGGGTGATGCCTTCGCCCTGCAGCTTCTCGCCCGGCGGCTTGGTCCAGGCGTCGCGAATGAAGCAGCCACCGCCGTCGGCTGGCTTCGAGCGCATCGACGATGCGCTGCTGCAGGCCGAGCAGGTAGTCACGCACCGGCACGACCGGGGCATCGTCGCTCATCGGGACCTCACGGACGCGACAGCCGCACCGGCGCCGCGAGTTCGGGTTTACGGCCGCGGCGCTGGCCGAGCCGGGCCTCGATCGCGGCCATGTCGCGGCCGGCGTCGCCGCTCAGGCGGATGAATGAATCGACGCCGACGCGGCGCTCGGCATAGTCGAAGAAGGCCAGCGCCAGCGGCACGCCGGCCTGCAGCGCCACCTGGTAGAAGCCGCTGCGCCAACTGTCGCGGTAGCTGCGCGTGCCTTCGGGCGAGAGCGCCAGCCAGAGGAACTCGTCGCGCTCGCGCGCCGCGGCGAAGCGGCCGACCATCGCGCCCGACCGCGCCGCGCGGGTTGTTGCGATCGACCGGCACGCCGCCGATCCAGCGCAGCCAGCGGCCGAACAGCGGCAACTCGAACAGCGTGTCCTTGCCCCAGAACGCGAGCGGGATGCCGATGGCCCACTTGGCCAGCACGCCGATCACGAAGTCCCAGTTCGAGGTGTGCGGGTAGACGATCAGCACGCCCTGCCGGGCCGGCAGGCCGTCGAACTGCACGCGCCAGCCGGCCAGTCGCAAGCACGCCGCGCGCCAGACGCGCTGCCGCGCAACTGGATCGGCCGCTCGGTCACGGGGCCGCTGGCGTTCATCGCGGCTTCAGGGCGCGGTGGCCGATGTCGCTGCGGTACTGCGCGCCGTCGAAGCGGATCGGCGCCAGCGCCGCATAGGCGCGCTGCTGCGCAGTCTTGACCGAGTCGCCGAGCGCGGTGACGCAGAGCACGCGCCCGCCGCCGGTCACCAGCGTGCCGTCGGCCGGCGCTCGGTGCCGGCGTGAAAGACCATGGCGTCGTCGGTGGCCGGCGGCAGGCCGGCGATCGCGTCGCCGCTGCGCACGGGGCCCGGGTAGCCGTGCGCGGCCATCACCACGCCGAGCGCGACGCGGCGGTCCCACTGCAGCTCGACGCTGTCGAGCGTTCGGCGCGTCGCCGCTGGCGGTGGCGGCCATCAGCACATCGAACAGGTCGGTCTTCAGGCGCATCAGGAGCACCTGCGCTTCGGGGTCGCCCAGGCGGGCATTGAATTCGACGACCCGCGGGTTGCCCTGGGCGTCGATCATCAGGCCGGCGTAGAGGAAGCCGCTGAACGGGTGGCCGTCGGCGGCCATGCCGGCGATGGTGGGCAGCACGATCTCGTGCATCACGCGGGCGTGCACGTTGGGCGTGACCACCGGTGCCGGCGAGTAGGCGCCCATGCCGCCGGTGTTGGGGCCGGTGTCGCCGTCGCCGATGCGCTTGTGGTCCTGGCTGGTGGCCAGCGGCAGCACGCGCTGGCCGTCGCTGACGACGATGAAGCTGGCTTCCTCGCCGGCCATGAACTCCTCGATCACGACGCGCGCGCCGGCACGTTGCCGTCGAGCATGAAGTCGATCGCGGCGTGGGCTTCGGCGTCGCTCATCGCCACCACCACGCCCTTGCCCGCCGCCAGGCCGTCGGCCTTGATCACGATCGGCGCGCCGTGCCGCTCGACATGCGCGTGCGCCGCCGCCGCGTCGGTGAAGCTGGCGTACAGCGCGGTCGGGATGCCGTGGCGCTGCATGAAGTCCTTGGCGAAGGCCTTCGAGCTTTCGAGCTGCGCGGCAGCGCGCGTCGGCCCGAAGATGCGCAGGCCGCGCAAGCGGAACAGGTCGACCACGCCGGCCGCCAGCGGCGCCTCGGGGCCGACCACCGTCAGCGCGATCTTCTCGGCGGCGGCAAACTCGGCCAGCGCCGCCGGCTCGGTGATCGGCACGTTGCGCAGCGCCGGGTCGAGCGCCGTGCCGCCGTTGCCGGGCGCCACGTGGACCACTGCACCTTGGGCGAGCGCGCCAGCTTCCAGGCCAGCGCGTGTTCGCGGCCGCCGCCGCCGATGACGAGGACTTTCATCGTGCGCGTCTCAGCTGTCGAGTTCGGCGTTGTGATAGACGTCCTGCACGTCGTCGAGCTCCTCGATCACGTCGAGCAGCTTCTGCATGCGCTGCGCGTCCTCGCCCGACAGCTCGATCGCTGTTCTCGGCGCGCATCGTCACCTCGGCGATCTCCGGCTTCAGGCCCGCCGCCTCGAGCGCGTTCTTCACCGCCTCGAACTCGGTCGGTGGCGTCAGCACCTCGATCGAGCCGTCGTCGCCGGCGATCACGTCCTCGGCGCCGGCCTCGAGCGCCACTTCCATGACCTTGTCTTCGCTGGTGCCCGGCGCGAAGATCAACTGGCCGCAGTGCTTGAACTGGAACGCCACCGAGCCCTCGGTGCCCAGGTTGCCACCGTACTTGGAGAACGCGTGGCGCACCTCGGCCACGGTGCGCACGCGGTTGTCGGTCATGCAGTCGACGATGATCGCCGCGCCGCCGATGCCGTAGCCCTCGTAGCGGATCTCCTCGTAATTGACGCCTTCGAGGTTGCCGGTGGCCTTGTCGATGTTGCGCTTGACCGTCTCGACCGGCAGGTTCACCGCCTTGGCCTTCTCGACGGCCAGCCGCAGGCGCGGGTTGGCCGAGACATCACCACCGCCCAGCCGCGCCGCGACCATGATTTCGCGGATCACCCGCGTCCAGGCCTTGCCGCGCTTTTCGTCCTGGCGGCCCTTGCGATGCTGGATGTTGGCCCACTTGGAATGACCGGCCATGAAGTGAGACTCTTTTCCGTTTGCGCTTACGATGCGCTCGATTTTAGTTCGAGGGGTTTGAACCATGGCCGATCCGATCCTGGTTGCCAAGCACGGCGACACCGAATGCCACCTGTTGCCCGGCCTGGCCAACCGCCACGGCCTGATCACCGGCGCCACCGGCACCGGCAAGACGATCACGCTGCAGACGCTGGCCGAGAACTTCTCGAAGATCGGCGTGCCGGTGTTCATGGCCGACGTCAAGGGCGACCTGACCGGCATCACGCAGAAGGGCACGCTGCCGGAGAAAGTGGCGAAGATCATCGCCGAGCGCGGCCTGCCCGCCCCCGAGCCGGCCGCCTGCCCGGCCACGCTGTGGGACGTGTTCGGCGAGCAGGGCCACCCGGTGCGCGCCACCGTCTCCGACATGGGCCCGCTGCTGCTGGCGCGCATGCTGGCGCTGAACGAGACCCAGGCCGGCGTGTTGAACCTGGTGTTCAAGATCGCCGACGACAACGGCATGGCGCTGCTCGACCTGAAAGACCTGCGCGCGATGCTGCAGCACGTCGGCGACAACGCCAAGGACTTCACCACCGAGTACGGCAACGTCAGCGCGGCCAGCGTCGGCGCGATCCAGCGCGGCCTGATGCAGATCGAGGAGCAAGGCGGCGACAAGTTCTTCGGCGAGCCGATGCTGTCGATCGACGACTTCATGCAGACCGTCGACGGCAAGGGCGTCATCAACATCCTCACCGCCGACAAGCTGATGACCTCGCCGCGCCTGTACGCGACCTTCCTGCTGTGGATGCTGTCGGAGCTGTTCGAGGCGCTGCCCGAGATCGGCGACCCGGAGAAGCCCAAGCTGGTGTTCTTCTTCGACGAGGCGCACCTGCTCTTCACCGATGCGCCGAAGGCCCTGATCGAGCGCATCGAACTGGTCGTGCGGCTGGTGCGCAGCAAGGGCGTCGGCGTCTACTTCGTGACGCAGAACCCGCTCGACGTGCCCGACACGGTGCTGGCGCAACTCGGCAACCGCGTGCAGCACGCGTTGCGCGCCTTCACGCCGCGCGACCAGAAGGCGGTGAAGGCCGCCGCGAGCACGATGCGCGCCAACCCGGGGCTCGATGTCGAGACCGCGATCACCGAACTGGCCGTCGGCGAGGCGCTGGTCAGCTTTCTCGACAGCAAGGGCCGCCCGAGCGTGACCGAACGCGTGTTCGTGCTGCCGCCGGGCAGCCAGATCGGGCCGATCACGCCCCAGCAGCGCAAGGCGCTGATCGCCGGCTCGCTGGTGGCCGGCGTGTACGAGAAGACCGTCGACCGCGAGTCGGCCTACGAGAAGCTCAAGGGCCGCTCGGTGGCTTCGGCCGACGCAGCGCAATCGATGCAACAGGAGTCCGCCGACAAGCCGGCGGCGCCGGCAGGGCAGGAGTCCGGCGGCGGCCTGATGGGCAGCCTGGGCGGCATCCTGTTCGGCACCACCGGCCCGCGCGGCGGCAAGCGCGAAGGCCTGGCCGAATCGGCGGCGCGCAGCGCGGTGCGCAGCGTCGGCTCGGCCGTCGGCCGCGAGATCATTCGCGGCGTGCTCGGCTCGCTGCTCGGCGGCGGCCGGCGGCGTTGAAGCGACGCGCGGTGCAGTGGCTCGCGTGGTTGCTGCTGGCGGCGACGGCCGCGACGCTCGTTGCCGCGCGCCTGGGGGCCTTCGCCGGCCGTGCGCCCACGAACCTCGGCGTGCGCGACGGCAAACTGAAGCCGCCGTCGAAGACGCCCAACAGCGTCAGCAGCCAGGCCGGCGCTGTGGCCCGACCACCCGCGGCGCGAGGAGGCCGCGATCGCGCCGCTGGCGCTGCGCGGCGACGGCCCGGCGACGATCGCCCGGCTGGCGCAGATCGTCGAGGGCATGGCGGGCGCGCGCATCGTCGAGCGCCGGCCCGACTACCTCTACGTGCAGTTCACGAGCCGGCTGATGCGCTTCGTCGACGACGCCGAGTTCTGGTTCGACCCGGCGGCCGGCGTGGTCCAGGTGCGCTCGGCCTCGCGCGTCGGCCGCGGCGATCTCGGCGTCAACCGCGCGCGCATCGAGGCCATTCGCGAACGGCTGGCTGCGGGCTGACGCCGTCAGCGCCCGTAACCCACCATCACCGGCACGCCGCGATGGCGGTGCTCCTGGCGCCAGTGGCGTTGGCCGTGGCCACCCGGCACCCACGCCGGCGCATAGACCACGCGGCGCGGGGCGTAGATCACACGCTGCGGTGCATACACCGGCTGCGGCATGTACACCACCGGCGCCGGCAGGTACACCGGCTCGGCGTAGATGACCGGCGCCGATTGATAGTACGGCATCGCCTGATAGACCGGCGCGTTGGAGATCACCGTGCCGATGTTGACGCCAGGCTGCAGCGGCGCGTTGATGCCGATCGACCAGCTCACGTCGCGCGCGTGCGCGCTCGCGGCCGTCAGGCTGGCGGCCAATGCCAGCGTCGCGGTCAAGAGGGTGGATTTGCGGATCACGGCACTCTCCTTGGTGATGGCTGACCGGAGCAGATACGCCGCCGGCCTGTGCAGACAACGCCGGCGTCGCCGACCGCGTGTACCGGCGCCGCGTCCACAGGTGCAAGGAGCCGTTACGGCGGGGCCGCTCGATAGAATCGCGCGACCCTCCGAGCGATCGCCCTGCATGTCCGCTGCCAAAGAAGACGCCGACCGCCAAGCCGAGCAATTTCCTGCGCGCCGATGATCGAGCGCGACCTCGAAGCCGGCACCTACGCCGGGCGGCACTTCGCCGGCACGCCCGGGCGACGCGGCGCACCATGCCGCCGGCCCGCTCGATCCGGCACGCATCCGCACCCGCTTTCCGCCCGAGCCCAACGGCTACCTGCACATCGGCCACGCCAAGAGCATCTGCCTGAACTTCGGCCTGGCGCGCGACTACGGCGGCGTGTGCCACCTGCGCTTCGACGACACCAACCCCGAGAAGGAAGAGCAGGAATACGTCGACGCGATCCTCGACGCGGTGAAGTGGCTGGGCTTCGACTGGCACGCCAACGGCACGTCGACCACCTGTACTACGCCAGCGACTACTTCGACTTCATGTACCGCGCCGCCGAGGCGCTGATCGAAGCCGGCCTGGCCTATGTCGACGAGCAGAGCGCCGACGAGATGCGCGCCAGCCGCGGCGACTTCAACACGCCCGGCACCGACAGCCCGTTCCGCAACCGCACGCCGGCCGAGAACCTGGCGCGCTTTCGCGCGATGCGCGACGGCCAGCTGGCCGACGGCGCCGCGGTGCTGCGCGCCAAGATCGACATGGCCAGTCGCCGAACATCAACCTGCGCGACCCGGCGCTCTACCGCATCAAGCGCGCCACGCACCACAACACCGGCGACACGCTGGTGCATCTACCCGATGTACACCTACGCGCACCCGATCGAGGACGCGCTGGAGAACATCACCCACAGCATCTGCACGCTCGAGTTCGAGGACCAGCGGCCGTTCTACGACTGGCTGCTCGACCACCTGTGCGAACTCGGCCTGCTGGCGCAGCCGCGGCCGCACCAGTACGAGTTCGCGCGGCTGAACCTGACCTACATCGTCACCAGCAAGCGCAAGCTGCGCCAGCTGGTCGAAGAAGGCATCGTCGACGGCTGGGACGACCCGCGCATGCCGACCATCGCCGGCCTGCGCCGGCGCGGCTACACGCCCGCGAGCCTGCGCCTGCTGGCCGAGCGCACCGGCGCCAGCAAGGCCGGCGGCTGGACCGACTACGCCAGCCTCGACATCGCGCTGCGCGACGACCTCGACGGCCAAGGCGCGCGCGCGCGATGGCCGTGCTCGACCCGCTGAAGCTCGAGCTGACCAACTGGCGCGAGGTCTTCGGCAGCGCGGCCAGCGAGCCCTGCAGCGCGCCGGTCGCACCCGCAGCGGCCCGAGCTCGGCCTGCGCCGCTTCAGCCTCGGCCCGGCGCTGTGGATCGAGCGCGAGGACTTCGCCGAGGTGCCCGCCAAGGGCTTCTTCCGCCTCGTTCCCCGGCAACAAGGTGCGGCTGAAGTACGGCGTGATCGTCGAGTGCACCGGCTGCAGCAAGGACGCCGACGGCCGCGTCGCCGCCGTGCAGGCGCGCGTGCTGCCCGACACCAGAGCGGCACGCCGGGCGCCGACGCGGTCAAGGTCAAGGGCACCATCACCTGGGTCGGCGCGCACGACGCGCTGCCGGCCGAGTTGCGCCTGTACGACCGGCTGTTCACCGAAGACCAGCCCGACGCCGGCGGGCAAGCGACTTCAAGGCGGCGCTGAACCCGGCCAGCGTGCGCGTCGTGCACGGGCTTCGTCGAGCCTTCGCTGGCGGCTGGCACGCCGAGACGCGCGTGCAGTTCGAGCGCCACGGCTACTTCGTCGCCGACCGCGTCGACCATCGCGACGCCAGCGCCGGTGTTCAACCGCATCACCGGGCTGAAGGACAGCTGGGCCAAATAGGCCAAGTGCCACCGTACGGCTTGTCGCGACAGTCGATCGCCTGCGTGCTACCTTGTGCCTGCGTGTCGCCAATGCCGGTGACGCCGCATTCAATGCACCCAGGAGAATTCCATGAGCGAATACAGCGCGGACGTCGCCGAAGTACACCAGCAACGTCAACGAGGCCGCGGTGGCGGCGATCGTCAAGTACTGCGGCATCGCGCTGCGCAACGCCGATTCGGCATTGGTTTCGGGCAGCGACCCGAAGGAGTTGGCCACCGTGCGCGACGGCTTCGCGGCGAAGAAGCTGGGCCTGGCGGCCGAAGCCGCCGACGCCGGCATCAAGACGACGGTCGAGAAGATGAAGGGCGTGCCCCGCAAGAGCCGAGTGACGTTCTACTACCTGCTCGCCGAAGCCACCGGCACGCTCGGCAAACTGGCCTGATTCGATCGGCCCGGCAGGGCCAACCGATCATCGAGAGCACGCCCCGCGACGCGGGGCGTGCTCGTTGGCGCGGTCGCAATCGCGTCGACTTCTTGGCGACCGGCGCCGAGGCCGCCGCGCCCGTCTTCTTGTCGTCCTTCAGCGCCGGCTTGGCATCGGCCTTGGCGGCGACCGGCTTGGCTTCGGCTTGGCCGGTGTCGCCGCGGCGACTGGCGCTGCGGCCTTGGCCGCGGGCTTGTCGTCCTTCTTGGCCGCCGCGGGCGGCACCCTTGAAGCCGCGCCACCGACGGTCAGGCCCTCGGCCGAGAACTTGGCCGCATTGCCCTCGCCGACGCCCTTGACGCGGTCGACGAAGTCGGCCCAGTCCTTGAACGCGCCCTTCTTGCGCTCGTCGAGGATCTTGCCGGCGATGCCCGGGCCGACGCCCTTGACCGCTTCGAGTTCGGCCTGCGTGGCCTTGTTGACGTCGATCGCAGCGAACGCCGCCGCCGCGAACAGCGCCGCAACCGCGGCCAGCGAGAAACTTGATCATCGGTGGTCTCCGTGGGTGGGTGGATGCCGTGCGCGGCTTGGCGTGCGCAGCAGCGGCACTGTAACGACAGGCCGGGCCCGCGGTTGACGGGTCAACCCCGACTGCCGTCAAGCCAGGCGCGAGCGGCTCCGCCAGAGTCGCCGCACCAGCGACACGCCGGCCAGCACGGCCGCGCCGGCCAGCACCCCGACGAGCGCATCGGCCAGCATCGGCCCGGCCGCCTGCAGCAACGCCGCGCGATCGGCCAGCGCGCGCTCGATGGCATGGTGCAACGCCGGCAGGCCGTGCGTGAGGATGCCGCCGCCGACCAGGAACATCGCCGCCGTGCCGGCGATCGACAAGCCCTTCATCAGCAACGGCGCCTGCGCGCAGGATCGCGCCGCCGAGCCAGCGCTGGGCGCGTGGCCAGGCCCGCTGCCGGGCCGCCGCGACAGCCACAGGCCGAAGTCGTCGAGCTTGACGATGCCGGCCACGACACCGTAGACGCCGACCGTCATGATCAACGCAATGCCGACCAGCACCGCCACCTGGGTCAGGAACGTCGCCTGGGCCACCGCGCCGAGCGTGATGGCGATGATCTCGGCCGACAGCACGAAGTCGGTGCGCACCGCGCCCTTGATCTTGTCGCGCTCGAGGCCAGCCATGTCGACGCCTGCGGATCGGCCAGAGCCTGCGCCAGCGCGGCCCGATGCGCCGCGTCTTCGCCGCGGTCGGCGAGGAACTTGTGGGCCAGCTTTTCGAAGCCCTCGTAGCACAGGAACAGGCCGCCGACCATCAACAGCGGCGTCACCGCCCATGGCGCCAGCGCACTGACGGCCAGCGCCGCCGGCACCAGGATCGCCTTGTTGACCAGCGAGCCCTTGGCGACCGCCCAGACCACCGGCAACTCGCGCTCGGCGCGCACGCCGGCGACCTGCTGGGCATTGAGCGCCAGGTCGTCGCCGAGCACGCCGGCGGTCTTCTTGGTGGCGACCTTGGTCAACACCGCCACGTCATCGAGCACGGTGGCGATGTCGTCGATCAGGGCGAGCAGGTTGCTGACGGCCATCGTCGGTGATGCGTCTGCGCGGGCAGGCTGCGAATTGAACCGCCAATGCTACGGCAGCGTTCGCGGCCGCCTCGACGTGCCTGCTGCGGCGTCGGACACACCTTGCTTACCGGCGCGGCGTCGGTCAGATGCGCAAGGATTCGGCATTTCGAACCTGTGCGTAGCCTGCAGCCGGCTTGACCCTGCCTAACGACCGACCCTAGCCTCGCCGAAAACGCAATCCACAGCCGCTCGTCGCCTCACGGCGCGCCATCGCCATGAACCTGCTCGACCCCACCTCTGCTGCCGCCCTGCTGGCCTCGGTCGTCCTGCTGCTGGCCGCCCTGTGGTGGCGACGCCGCGCGATGCGGCCGCGCGCAGCCCCACGGCGGCGAGGCGCTGGACACCGTGCAGGCGTGGCCGCCGCAGGCCGTGCGCGTGATGACGCTGGGTGAGCGCCAGGCTTTCGAGATCCTGCGCCGCGCCCTGCCCGGCCACGTCGTGCTGGCGCAAGTGCCGCTGTCGCGCTTCATCAGCGTGCCCACCCGCTATCCCTACTGCCAATGGCTGCAGTCGCGCCGGCCGCCTGGGCGTCGATCTGCTGGTGTGCGACTTCAGTTCGCGCGCCGTGGCCGCGGTCGAAGTGCGCACCCTCGACGAATCCGCACGCAGCGCCAAGCGCCACCGCCGCCTGGTCGAGGTGTTGCGCGCCGCCGGCGTCACCGTGCATGAGTGGAACGAAGACGAGCTGCCGACGATCGCCGAAGCCCGTGCCTTGTTCAATCCGAAGGCGAAGGCGAAGGCGGACGCGAGCCGTGCGCAAGCGCCGGACGCGGTGTCGCCGGCCGGCCGCACGCTGATTCCGGTGGCCGAGATCCAGGAAGTGCTGGCCGACGGTGACGCCACCGATTACGGCCAGCTCGAACCCGTGCCGTCGGGCTTCTTCGAAGAGGAGGATCCCCGCCTGTCGCGCCACGCGGCCTGATCGACCGCCAGCCACGGCACGCCGCGGCGGCTTCGCCGTCCGGCTGCGCCAGGCACGGCGCACGGAACCCGGTCACGGCCAACGGGATCCACTATCGATCCCGGTGTAAGGTGGCTGCTGCGGTGGCGACACACGCACGTCGGCACCCGGTGCCCAACCAAGGAACGCAACATGACCCGTCGCCAATGGCTCGGCCTGCTCTCCAGTCTCGGCCTGGCTGGCGCTGCCGGCTGCACCGCGCGAGCGGCCGCCCCCGCCGCGCCGCGCATCGAACCGCTGCTGCTGAGTGACGCGCAATGGCGCCAGCGTCTGACGCCGGCGCAGTACGAGGTGCTGCGCGAGGAAGGCACCGAGCGTGCGGGCACCAGCCCGCTCAACAAAGAAAAGCGCAAGGGCACCTACCAGTGCGCCGGCTGCGACCTGGCGCTGTTCACGAGCGACATGAAGTACGACAGCGGCACCGGTTGGCCGAGCTTCTTCACCACCCTGCCGGGCGTCTTCGTCACCAAGCGCGACTTCAAATACGGGTGGACGCGCGTGGAGTACCACTGCGCGCGCTGCGGAGGCCACCATGGCCATGTGTTCAACGACGGCCCCAAGCCCACCGGGCTGCGCTATTGCAACAACGGCGTCGCGCTCAAGTTCGTGCCGGAGGCCGCATGACGGCGGCACGCGCATCCTTGCGCTGGAGGCTCGCCGCGCTTGTCGCGCTCGCTGTCGGCGTCGCGGCCACGGTGCTCTCCGTCAGTCCGCGTGCACAGGGCAGCACCGTCACCGCGCCGGCCCCCGCCGGCATGGCCAAGGCCACCTTTGCCGGCGGCTGCTTCTGGTGTGTCGAGTCCGATTTCGACAAGGTGCCCGGGGTGATCTCGACCACCGCGGGCTACATCGGCGGCAAGGTAGCCAACCCGACGTACGAGCAGGTCTCGGCCAAGGCGACCGGCCACGCGGAGGCGGTCGAAGTCGTGTTCGATCCGGGGCGCGTGAGTTACGAACAGCTGCTCGAGTACTTCTGGCGAACCATCGATCCGACGACCAAGGACCGCCAGTTCTGCGACGCCGGATCACCCTACCGCACGGCGGTCTTCGTGCACGACGCGGCTCAGCTGGCAGCCGCCAAGGCCTCGCTCGCCGCGCTCGAAAAGAGCAAGCCGTTCAAGGAACCGATCGTGACCGAAGTCGTGCTGGCCGGCCCGTTCTATGCGGCCGAGGACTACCACCAGGACTACTACAAGAAGAATCCGCTGCGCTACAAGTACTACCGCACCAGTTGCGGCCGCGACGCCCGGATTGCGCAGTTGTGGGGCGGGCCGCCGGTACTGCCGGGCCCCTCCAAATAGGGCAGCGACCGCCCTGCGCGCTCGTCCTACACTGGGCGCCATGATGCGACCACAGTTTGCGTTGATGTTCGTCACAGTGGCCGGGTGGGCCGTCGCTGCGCCCGCAACGATGCCCGCGACGCCCGCCAGTGCCCCACCAGTCAACCGCGAGGCCGCCGCGGCGTGCGAACGCGCCGCACTGGCAACGCTGCGCGAGACGCGGGGCGCCGCCGCCACCGCCGCCGCCAGCTTCAGCGCACCGCCGACGGCCTTGCCCGGCGCGGCCGACGCGGGGGAGATCACGCTGCGTGGTGCCGGGCGCGTGCGCAGCGCCAACGGTCTGCGCCCGTTCAGCTACAGCTGCAACTACGACACCCGCAACGCGACCGTGACCGGCGTCGTGTTGCGCGATGCCGGCGCGCCCGAGCGCACGCCGCAGCCAGGCAGCGTCGAGCCCGACCTGAGTCATCTCTCGCCGGTGGCCTGTGAGTCGGCCGCCGCCAGCGCACTCAAACAGCGCTGGCCCAACGTCACGCAGGTCAGCTTCAACGCCGATACGCGCCAGCTCAGCCAGGACACCAGCGGCACCGCCCACCTGCGCGGCCAGGGCAGTGCGCGGCCCTCGGTGCGCGAACCGGCGACTTACTTCGGCTACGACTGCCGGATCGACGCCCGAAACGGCCGTGTGCTGGGCCTGCGCATCGCCGATTGACCCCTCCCGTGCACAGCACGGGCATCTCTGGCATTACCTGGCCGCCACCTCGATCGCACCCTTCATCGTCGGGTGCAGGCCGCAGGTGTAGGCGATGTTCCCGGCAGTATCGAACTGCAGCGTCGCGCTCTGGCCCTTCAGCATCACGTCACTGCGTTGGTTGCCGCCGGTGATGGTGATCTGGTGCGGCGTGTCGTCGTTGTTGGTCCACGTGACGGCCTGCCCGGCGCTGATCCTGATCGCGCTCGGGCCGAAGGCGAAGCCCGCCACGGTCACGTCGGCCGGGCCGCTCTTGGCCACCACGGCGGCCTGGCTCGGGAACTTGCCTTGCAGCTTGGCCAGGTTGGTGAGGTAGTCGTCCTTCGCGAAAGGCAGGTGGCACTGGTAGCAGGCTGCCAGGTTGGCCTTGTCGTTGACCTTGCCGTCGGGCGTGAAGGATTGATAGACCCAATCGCCATTGCGGATCGCGGCCGGGATGTCGTCGCCCCAGCCCTTCTTCTTCTGCTGCACGTTCACCGCCGCCAGGTTGCCCTTGAGGAAGCGGCCGTTGGCGTCCTTCAACGGCACGCCGTTGGCGTCGAGCTGCGCCATGTAGGCCGCCAGCACGATCACGGCGCCGTCGGGCAACGGCTTGCCGGCGCGCGCCGCAGCGACCACGTCGGGCGTGCTGTAGAACTCGCGGTACTGCTTGGTATCGGGCCGATCGACGGTGGCGTACAGCGTGCCCTTGGCCCAGTCGGCGGGAAAGGCGACCTTGTTCGGCCCCGGCGTCACCAAGGCTGGTTGCGCCACGGCAGCCATGCCGACCAGCGCGAACGCACCGGCACCGGCCCGGGCCAGGGACTGCGCATGCTTCTTCATCGACGGTCTCCTCGCGGTTGAGGGATACGGCGGCCTGTTGCTCGGAGACGCGTCGCGACGAAGCGTCCGCGTGAAGCGATCGGCGTCAGTCGGCGGCAAAGCAATAGAACAGGCCCGCACCGCCGGACTTCGGCAAGTCTTCCTTGCTGCAACTGACGGTCAGGTGCGACGAGTTCCACGAATCCGCCCAGGGGTCGGTGACCGGCGTGTTCTGCAGTCGGTCATGGTGGCCGACCACGGCAAACGCATTGGCTTCGCGGGTCCACTCGCCGCAGGTCATGTTCGGCTGGCCTGGGAACCCGGGGTAGGCCGTGCCATCAGGCCGGGACCCCGTAAGGATGTCGTGCATCAACGGCGTGTCGCCACGACCGTTTACGACGGCACCCTTCTCGGTCAGTGCGGTCTGCTTGTTGAGGTTGTTGCTGCCGTGCAGCTGGGCCAAGTCGCTGGCGATCAGCACGCCCTTGGCGTTGAACCACGGCCCTTTGCCGATGCGGTCGCGGGCGTGGACGGCCGACGTGGCGTTGGGCGGTATGTAGCTGGTGCTGAGGTAAGCACGCCAGGTGCGGTTGCCCGCACCGGCCGCCGCCGCGAGCTTCTGGCAGTGCGCATCGGCGCCCGCCAGGCCACCGAGGTTGCCTCCATTGCCCGGGTTGGCGCTGGTGATGAAGAAGCCCATCGGGCCGGTCGGGGGCGTCGTCGCGCACGACGCGACCAGGGCGGCAGCAGCCGCGGCCATCAGCGTGACGGCAAGGAGGCGGGCGGTCTTGTGCATGGGCGGTACTCCGGGTTGGGGTACCCAGCGTACGTGCCAACGCACGATCCGCTTCCTCAGGATTTTCCCGGGCGCGGGCGCCGGTGCTTGCTGCCCGGCGTGGGCGCCGTGCCGGTTTGACGCGGCGGCAGCCCGGTGTGCTGCGTCAACAGGCGGCCCTTTGCAGCCGCGACTGACGTGGAGTTCTTGCGCCGTGCGCTGCGGTAGCTGCCGTCGGTGGCCGGCTGGAAACTCGGGATCAAGTGCTGCTTGCCGTTGCCGATCAGGTCGGCGCGGCCCAGGCGCTTCAATGCCTCGCGCAGCAACGGCCAGTTGTTGGGGTCGTGGTAGCGCAGGAAGGCCTTGTGCAGGCGCCGGCGCGTTTCGCCGCGCACGGTGTCGACCCTCTCGGCGCGGCCCTCGATGCGGCTGATGCCCTTCAGCGGGTTCAGGTCGGTGTGGTACATCGCCGTCGCGGTGGCCATCGGGCTGGGGTAGAAGGTCTGCACCTGGTCGGCCTTGAAGCCGTTCTTCTTCAGCCACAGCGCGAGGTTCATCATGTCCTCGTCGGTCGTGCCCGGGTGCGCGGCAATGAAGTACGGGATCAGGTACTGCTTCTTGCCGGCTTCGGCGGAGTACTGGTCGAACAGGGCCTTGAAGCGGTCGTACGTGCCGATGCCCGGCTTCATCATCTTGGACAGTGGCCCGCCTTCGGTGTGCTCGGGCGCGATCTTCAGGTAACCGCCGACGTGGTGCGTGACCAGTTCCTTCACGTACTCGGGCGATTGCACCGCGAGGTCGTAGCGCAGGCCCGAGCCGATCAGGATCTTCTTCACGCCACGCACCGCGCGCGCACGGCGATAGAGCTTGATCAGGGGGCCGTGGTCGGTGTCGAGGTTCGGGCAGATGCCGGGGTAGACGCAACTCGGCTTGCGGCAAGCGGCCTCGATGGCCTTGCTCTTGCAGCCGATGCGCCACATGTTGGCGGTCGGCCCGCCGAGGTCGCTGATGACGCCGGTGAAGCCGCGCACGCGGTCGCGGATGTCCTCGATCTCGCGAATGATCGAGTCTTCGCTGCGGCTCTGGATGATGCGGCCCTCGTGCTCGGTGATCGAGCAGAAGGTGCAGCCGCCGAAACAGCCGCGCATGATGTTGACCGAGAAGCGGATCATTTCCCAGGCCGGGATCTTGGTCGGACCGTCGTGGCTGCCACTCTCGTCGGCGTAGCGCGGGTGCGGGCTGCGCGCGTAGGGCAGATCGAACACCTGGTCCATCTCGGCGGTCGTCAGCGGGATCGGCGGCGGGTTGATCCAGACGTCGCGCTCGCCATGCCGCTGCACCAGCGCGCGCGCATTGCCGGGGTTGGTTTCGAGGTGCAGTACGCGGTTGGCATGCGCGTAAAGCACATGGTCGCTCTTCACCTGCTCGTAGGCCGGCAGGCGGATCACGGTCTTCTCGCGCAGCGGCATCTGTACCGCACCGGTCCTGCGCGACACGGGCATCGCGATCACGCCCGCGGCCGGCGGCGTGGATCCGTCTTCCTTGGCACACGTCTGCCCCTGCGACGCTGCGGCCTCGGCGGTCGTCAGGTAGGGGCTGATGTGGTCGTCGATCCGGCCCGGCAGGTCGACCTCGGTCGAGTCGATCTCGAAGAAATCTGCCGGCGCGCGACGGACCATGAAGGCCGTTCCGCGCACGTCGGTGATGTTCGCCACCGGCTCGCGCCGGGCCAGCCGGTGTGCGATCTCGACGATGGCGCGCTCGGCATTGCCATACAGCAGCAGGTCGGCCTTGGCATCGACCAGGATCGAGCGCCGCACCTTGTCCTGCCAGTAGTCGTAGTGCGCGATGCGGCGCAGGCTGGCCTCGATGCCGCCGAGCACGATCGGCACCTCGCCGTACGCCTCCCGGCAACGCTGGGCATAGACCAGCGACGCGCGGTCGGGCCGCTTGCCGCCGACATCGCCGGGCGTGTAGGCATCGTCGCTGCGGATCTTGCGATCGGCGGTGTAGCGGTTGATCATCGAATCCATGTTGCCGGCGGTGACGCCGAAGAACAGGTTCGGTGGGCCCAGCGCCTTGAAGGCCTCGGCCGATTGCCAGTCGGGCTGCGCGATGATGCCGACGCGAAAGCCCTGGGCCTCCAGCGTGCGCCCGATCACCGCCATGCCGAAGCTCGGGTGATCCACGTAGGCGTCGCCGGTGACGATGATCACGTCGCACGAATCCCAGCCCAGCGCCTCCATCTCGGCACGGCTCATCGGCAGGAACGGCGCGGTGCCGAAGCGCTTGGCCCAGTAGGGGCGGTAGGCGTTGAGCGGCTTGGCGGCGTCGGGGCGGGTCGGTGTGGCTGTCGTCACGGCGGGTATTGTCCGCGTCTGCGGGCAAAGCCTCATGCGGCTTCGTGCAAGGCCCCTAAACTGGCCCGCACTTCAAGGTACCGCCCGCCACCATGCCCGACACCGACGACAAGACCGCCGCCACCGACCCGGCCAAGAAGAACCGCGAACGCGAACAGGTGGACAAGCGCCTGGCGCAATCGCCGACGGTCGCTGTCGGCAACGTGGTCCTGGCCGATGGCCGCCGCCTCGACTACCTGAGCCGCTGCGAGTACCTGCCGGTGCTGCAAGGCGGCATCGGCGCCGAGCGCAGCGACCCGCAGGCCGCGGTGTTCACCACCGCGTACACGCTGACGGGCGCCGAAGGCGGCGCGCGGCCGGTCTGCTTCGCCTTCAACGGCGGGCCCGGCTCGTCATCGGTGTGGCTGCACCTGGGCGCGCTCGGCCCCAAGCGCGTCGTGGTGCCCGACGACGGCACGATGCCTGCCCCACCCTACGCCGTCAGCGACAACCCGTTGACCTGGCTGGCGCACTTCGACCTCGTCTTCATCGACCCGCCGCACACCGGCTGGTCGGTTGCCGTGAGCGACGACGCGCGCAAGAAGCTGTTCTCGGTCGACGGCGACGTGGCCGCGCTCGCCGAGGTGATGCGCGGCTGGCTCACGCGCCACAAGCGCTGGGGCTCGAAGGTCTACCTGGCCGGCGAGAGCTACGGCACCACGCGCGGCGCGGCGCTGGCCGACGCATTGCAGCAGGCCAACGTCGCGCTCGCCGGCCTGGTGCTGGTGTCGTGCGCGATGGATCTGCAGAGCATCGTGTTCGCGCCGCGCAACGACCTGCCCTATGCGCTGTTCCTGCCGGCACTTGCCGGGGTGGCGCAATTCCATGGCAAGTTGAAAGGCGCCGCCGCCGCATCACCGCAGGCTGCACGCAGCGCCGCGGAAGCCTTCGTCGCCGACGATTACCTGCGCGCGCTGAACGCCGGCGCGAGGCTGTCGACCAGCCAGCGCCGCCACATCGCCAAGCGCCTGTCCGAACTGTCCGGCCTGCCGCAGGCATTGGTCGAGGAAAAGAACCTGCGCATCAGCGACCAGACCTTTTTCTTCGAATTGCTGCGCGACGCCGGCCGCATGGTGGGCCGGCTCGACGCCCGCGCCACCGGGCCGATGGCCGCCAGCCGCACCCGCGAGTGGGAGTTCGACCCGGGCATCGAAGCGATCGCGGCACCCTACGGCATGGCCGCGTTGGCCTACTTCGGCGAACAGCTCGGCCTGGCCAGCGAAGAGCGCTACGAGCTGCTGTCGATGGAGGTCTACAAGGGCTGGAACTGGAACCGACGCGATGGCTCCGGACACGAAGCCAAGGGCAACGCCTTTGCGTCGACCAGCGACGACCTGGCCCGCGCGTTGCGGCGCAACCCACACCTGCGCGTGCTGGTGGCCAGCGGACGCTACGACCTCGGCACACCATACAGCGCGAGCGACTGGTCGCTGGCACAAATCGATGCACCGGCCGAGGTGCTGGCACGCGTCGAGCACCACTACTACGATGCCGGCCACATGATGTACACGCGCGAGGCCGACCTGACCAAGCTCGAGCGCGACCTCGCGGCGTGGCTGACCGCCGCGTGAGTGCCTGAATGGGAAAGTTCCTCTTGCTTGCTAGTGGCTTGTGCGGATGCCGGCGCGCCTTTCCGGCGCCTAAGCTGGCGGCACCGCGCCACGGCAACGTGCCGCGGTCAGGAGCTTCCACCCCCACCTCGCGTGGGGGTCTTTTTTCCCGGCAGCCGCGATCTGACAGATGGATACACCGCCTTCTCGCCACGCCGGCACGATCGCGGCCCTTGCGATGCCAAGCCCGAGAACCTGTGAAGACATGAATCGCGCCCGCGTGAGGACCCGGAACGGGCTCTGAGCACATGACCGACGCCTTCTGGTCGCTGATCACCACGCCCTGGGCCCTGCAACCCGACACCCTGCTCGGTGCGGCGCTGTTGGCGTTGCTGGCTGCGCTGCTCGGCGAGGCGGTCTGGCGCGTGCTGCGCTGGCCCCGCGTGCTCGGCTACACGTTGGTGGGCACCGCACTGGCACTGGCCGGCCGCAGCGTCGGCGGCGACGAGCCGGCGCTGCGCCTGGCGGTCGACGGTGCGCTGGCGTTGCTGCTCTTCGAGGCCGGCGCGAGGCTCGACCTGCGCTGGCTGACGCGCAATCCGTGGTTGCTGGCGAGCAGCGTGGCCGAAGCGGCCCTCGCCGGGATCGCCGTCTGGCTGGTACTGCGGTCGTTGGCGGTGACCCCCGCGGTGGCCGCACCCTTGGCGATCATCGCCATCGCGGTCTCGCCAGCGGTCTTGCAGCGCGTGGTGGGCGAACTCCACGCCGCCGGCCAGGTCACCGAACGCTTGCTTGCGCTGGCTGCGCTGAACACGCTGTACGCGGTGCTCGCGCTCAAGCTGTTCAGTGCCGGGCTGCTGCTGTCGGACCCCGGCACCTGGCTCGAGGCACTGTCGCCGGTGCTGTTTTCCTTCTGCGGCTCGATCCTGGTCGGCGCCGCGCTCGGCGAAGGCTTGGCGCTGATGGCTCGGCGGCTTGATCTGCGCGAGGAAAACGCGATGGTGCTGCTGCTGGCGGCCGTGCTGCTGGCGCTGGTGGTCGCCAAGACGCTGCAGTTGTCGGCGCTGCTGGTCCCGCTGCTGGCCGGTCTCTGGCTGCGCAACCGCAGCGAGCGGCCCTGGGTCTGGCCGCGCCATTTCGGCAGTGCCGGTGGCGTGCTGGTGCTGGTGATGTTCGTCGCCGTCGGGTCGGCGTGGCGCGTCGACGCGTTGGCCGGCGCGCTCGGCATCGCTGCCGCATTGGTGCTGGCACGCGCCGTGGCCAAGGCGCTGGCCGTGCTGGCGCTGGCGCGCCCGAGCGGTCTGGGCACCGGCCAGGCGCTGTGCCTGGGTGCTGCGCTGACGCCGATGTCGGCCACGGCCTGGGTGCTGGCACTGGATTTCGGCGCGAGCCACCCGGCGGCCGGTGCGCAACTGATGCCCCTCCTGCTTGCCGCATTGGCCGTGCTCGAACTCGCGGCCCCGCTGCTGGTGATGGCCAGCCTGCGCATGGCGGGCGAGATCGACGTGCAGCGCAAAGCCAACAAGCCATGAGCCGGCACCACGTTGCCGCATCGCGGGCCGAGCGCCGGGCCGCTCCCAAGCCGGCCCGCACCCCAAGGGCCACAAAGGGGCCCCTGCGGAGCCCTGGGGGTCGGGCGCCGTACCCGGCGCGTGGGGGGCTCCAGTGAGCCTGCAGGACTTTGCCGCGTCGCGGGCATTCACGCTCGGCGTCGAACTCGAGTTGCAGATCGTCGGCCGCCACGACTACGACCTCGCACCCGGCGCCGCCGACCTGCTGCGCCTGACGTCGCGGCGCAAGCTCGCCGCCGACGTCAAGCCCGAGATCACCAGCTCGATGATCGAGCTGTCGACCGGCATCTGCGAACGCCACCACGACGTCATCACGCAATTGCTCGAAGTGCGCGACGCCCTGGTGCACGACGCCGCCAAGCTCAACCTGCGTCTCGCGGGTGGCGGCACGCATGCGTTCCAGGACTGGAGCCGCCGTCGCATCTTCGACACGCCGCGCTTTCGCCAAGTGTCTGAGCTCTACGGCTACCTCTCCAAGCAGTTCACCGTGTTCGGCCAGCACGTGCACATCGGCTGCACCAGCCCCGACCAGGCGCTGTGGCTGCTGCATGCGATGAGCCGCTTCGTGCCGCATGTGATTGCGCTGTCGGCCTCGTCGCCGTTCGTGCAGGGCACCGACACCGGCTTCCAGTCGGCCCGCCTGAACTCGGTGTACGCGTTCCCGCTGTCGGGCCGCGCGCCGTTCACGCTGACCTGGAAGGACTTCGGCATCTACTTCGCCAAGATGCGCCGTACCGGCGTGGTCGAGTCGATGAAGGACTTCTACTGGGACATCCGGCCCAAGCCCGAATTCGGCACGATCGAAGTGCGTGTGATGGACACGCCGTTGACCGTCGAGCGCGCCGCCGCGATCGCCGCCTACCTGCAATGCGTGGCGCGCTGGCTGGTGCTCGAGAAGCCGTTCGAGCCGCACGAGGACGACTACCTGGCGTACACCTACAACCGCTTCCAGGCCTGCCGCTTCGGCCTGGCCGGCGAAGTCGTCGATCCGCACACCGCCGAGCACCGGCCGCTGCGCGAATTGATCGCGCAGACGATCAAGGACGTCGAGCTGCATGCCATCGAGCTGCGCGCTGAACGGGGCCTGGCGCTGCTGCGCGATGCATTGGCCGCCGAGGCCGGCAGCGACGCGGACTGGCTGCGCAACGCCCAGGCCCGCGAGCAGTACCTGCCCGAGGTGGTGCGCCAGCAGTGCCTGCGCTTCGAGGGATCGTGAGCGCGCGTCAGGCGTCGCGCACGTCGGCCACCGGCTGAGCGCCGAAGTCCGCGCGCCGCAGGTAGGCCAGCACCTTGCCGGCCGCCACGGCCGGGCTGTCGAGGCGGCCGCCGGCCTTCATCTGCACGAAGGCGTCGCGGTCGGGGAAACCGGCCGGGTCGGCGCCGCGCAACTGCACCTGCATGTCGGTGTCGATGACGCCGGGCGCGAGCGAGACGACGCGGGCACCGTTTTCCAGCGTCGCTTCCTCGAGCGCCTGCGCGCGGGCCAGGTGGTCGAGGCCGGCCTTGACGGCGCAATACGGGCCCTGCGCCGCCATCGCGCGCCGGCCCAGGCCCGACGAGATGTGCAGCACGCGCTTGTCGGCCACCCATGCACGAGTGGCACGCAGGAACGCGGCCGTCAGCAGCAGCGGCGCTTCGAGGCCGACGCGCACGGCGGCCGACAGCGCCGCCGCATCGGCATCGCGTAATGGCTGCGGCGCGACCAACATGGCGGCGTTGTTGATCAACGCGATGCTGGCGAAGCGGCCGCCATCCAACGCCTCGAGCCAGGCCTGCAGCCGGGCCGCCACCGGCAACGGTTCGGCCAGGTCGCACGGCCATTGCTCGAGGCCGGGCGGTGCCGGCGGCGCCTGGCGCGACAGCCCGAGCACGACATGGCCCGGCTGCAGCAATTGCTCGGCGATGGCCCGGCCGAGCCCACGTGAGGCGCCGGTGACGATGTAGAGGTGTTCGGTGTGCGCGCTCATCGCCGTCAATCAAGCGGTGACGACGATGGGAAACTGCGCACGCAGGCCGTCGCTGCCCGGCATGAAGGCGATCGTCAGCGCGGCTCGATCCTCGTCGCTGCGCAGGCTGCGCCAGAGGAAGTCCCGCGCATTGCCGGGATCGCCCTGCACGTAGAGCTGTGTCGTCAGCAACTCGCGCGTCGCGAGCTTGACCTTGACATGGATGTGCGGCGCGCGCGGCCCGTAGGCCACCGGGCGGATGGTGCGAAAGCGCCAGCGGCCCTCGCTGTCGACCGCGACGCGGCCGAAGCCCTGGAACGCACGGTCGGCACGATCGCCGTCGCCCGGGTGGTGGTAGCGGCCCTGTTGATCGCATTGCCAGATCTCGACCACCGCGCCGCGCAGCGGGCGGCCGTCGGCATCCTGCAGCGTGCCTTCGACCCACGCCGGCTGGCCCAGCCCATAACGCAGAGCGCCGTTGGCCAGCAGGTCGGCGTCGGCATCGGCCGGCAGCGCCACCGGGTAGAACGGGCCCTCGGTCTGTGCCGGCGTGAGCCGGCGCGCTGGCGTCTGCGCCAGTGCGCGCAGGTGCAATGCCGGGCTGGCGATCAGCGCCGCACCGGCGGCGAGCAGCACGCCGCGGCGGCGCGGCGGGTTCGGGGCGATCGGCGTCATCGGCATCCTCATCGGCGTTCTCCAGGCAATGGCGGGTCAGAACGGCGCGACACTGGAAAAGTTCACTCGTCGCCGCGCATCGTCCGGGTGCGGCAGCGCCAGGCTGCTGGCATGCAGCATCAGGCGTGGCGCGGCCAGGGCCGGCGGTGCGTACAGCGCATCGCCGACGATGGGATGGCCGATCGCCAGCAGGTGCACGCGCAATTGGTGCGAGCGGCCGGTGTGTGGTTCCAGTTCGACCCGGGTGGTGCCCGCGGCGTCGTCGTGCCTCAGCACGCGCCAATGCGTGGTCGACGGCTTGCCGCGCAACGCGTCGACTCGCTGCCGCGGACGATTCGGCCAGTCGGCCGCCAGTGGCAACTCGATCGTGCCGGCCGTGCCGGCCAGCCGCCCGCCGACGATCGCGGTGTAGCCTTTGGCGACGCGGCGCTCGGCGAAGGCACGGCTGAGCGCGCGCTGGGCCACGGCACCGCGGGCGAGCACCATCAGCCCCGAGGTGGCCTGGTCGAGCCGATGCACCACCAGGGCATCGGCAAAGCGGGCCTGCACGCGAGCAGCCACGCAGTCTTGCCGTTGTTCGCCGCGGCCCGGCACGGCCAGCAGACCGGCGGGCTTGTCGACGACGACCAGCGCATCGTCGGCGTACAGCACCGGCACGGCGTCCGGCATCGGCAGCGATCTCAGGGCTTGGTTTCGGGGGTCGCGGGCTGCCCGCCGCCGGGTGGCGTTTCGTCGCCGGTCTCGGGCGGCGCGGTGCCATCGTCCGGCCGCGAATGCAGCTTCTTCTGGCGCTTTTCTTCCTGCTTGCGCTTCTTGGCCAGTTCGCGCTGGCGCTTTTCATAGGAGTAATTCGGTGTGGCCACGGCGCTCCTTCGGAGGGTTCTGCGGGTGCTGCGCCGGGGGCGCAGTCGATGCACGCAGCATACCCTCAGCCCGCGGCCCGCCGCGGCGCGCGCATGCCGAGGGTGCCCGGTGGCGCTCGCCGACAATCGCCGCCCATGGCGTCCTCCCTTCTCGCGCGGTCCGCTGCGGTCGCGATGCTGCTCGCCGCGGCCCTGCCGTCGTCGGCACAATCGCCGCCGCCGGCCGATCCCGCAGCGTCGGCACCCGCCGGCCAACGGGTCGACGTGACCGGCAATCGCCCCGGCGAGACCGAACAGCGGCGCCAGGCGACGGCGGCCAAGATCGTGATCGGCCGCGACGAGATCGAGCGCTTCGGCGACAGCAGCACCAGCGAGGTGTTGAAGCGCCTGCCCGGCATCACGATGCCCGGCCCCGGCGGCCGCGGCGGCAACCCGCGCCTGCGCGGCATGGCCGGCGGCTACACGCAGATCCTGCTCGACGGCGAGCGCATCCCGCCCGGCTTCTCGATCGATTCGATTGCCCCGGAGCAGATCGAACGCATCGAGATCCTGCGGGCGCCAACTGCCGAGACCGGCGCGCGGGCGATCGCCGGCAGCATCAACATCGTGCTGCGCGAGGGTTTTCGCAAGCGGCTGAACGACTTGCGGCTCGGCGCCGGGGTGGAGGCCGGCACGGCATCGCCGAGCCTGAACTGGACGCGCAACGACACGCTAGGCGACTGGATCGCCAACGTCTCGCTGTCCGCCTATCGGCGCGTGCAGAACAGCGAGAGCGCCAGCCGGACGCTGGGCCAGGACATCGCCAGCGGCGCGACGACCTTGCTGCGCGAAGGCACGTTCACGTCGCGCGACACCCGCGCCGGCCTGCACGCCACCGGCCGGCTGCAATGGCGCAACGATGCGGGCGTGAGCGCCGTGCTGCAGCCGCTGGTGATCCACAACGAGGGCGACACCACCAGCCGCGGCACGCTCGACGAGCCCATCGGCAACCCCGCCGACCCGGCCGCTTTCGCGCGCAGCCAGACGCGCAGCGACGGCCGCTTCACGCTGCTGCGCCTGAACGCCCAGCTCGATCACCGCCTGGGCGAAGGCACGCGGCTCGAATGGCGCGCCGGCCTCGGTGACGGACACTGGCGCAACGCCTCGCTGCGGCGCGAGTACGACGCGCAGGACGACCCGAGCCGCACCATCGACGACCGCACCGACAACCGCGATCGCAACGCGAGCCTGAGCCTGAAGGCGCTGCACACGCTGGAGCGCGGGCACAGCCTGGTCGGCGGCGTCGAGTTCGAACGCAACCGGCGCGTCGAGGCCCGCACCACGCTGTGGGACGGCGTGCCGCAGCTGACCGAATTCGGCGACAACCTCGTCGCTTCATCGCGACGCTATGCGCTGTACGCGCAGGACGAGTGGAGCATCACGCCACAGTGGGCCGCGCATGCCGGCCTGCGCGTCGAAGGCATCACCACCGAGGGCGAAGGTGCCAACGACGTCGTCGAGCGCAACACGAGCCGGGTGACGACGCCGCTGCTGCACGCGGTGTGGCGGCCGGATCCGAAGAGCCGCAACCAGGTGCGGGCCAGCCTGACGCGCAGCTACCGCAGCCCCAACCTGAACCAACTGATCGGCCGGCCGGCGCTGAATCGTGTCGATCCCGCCCCCGGCGCCAACACCGAACTGAGCGCCGACAGCGCCGGCAATCCCCGGCTGCGGCCCGAGGTGGCGCTCGGTGTCGACCTCGCGGTCGAGCGCTACCTCAGCAACGGTGGCGTGCTCAGCGCCAGCGTCTTCCATCGCCGTATCCGAGACCTGATCCGCAATGTCGTGGCCCTCGAGGAGGTCAGCTGGTCGCCGGGCACGCCGCGCTACGTGTCGCGGCCGCAGAACATCGGCGACGCGGTGTCGCAGGGCATCGAGCTCGAAGCCAAGTTCCGCCTCAGCGACGTGTTGACGAGGCCGCGCGCATCGATCTTCGCGGCAACCTGAGCCTGTTCCGCTCGCGCGTGCAGGGCATCGCCGGCCCCGACAACCGGCTGGCCGAACAGCCCGGCGGCACCTTGAACCTCGGCGCCGACTACCGTCTGCGCGGCCTGCCGCTGACGATCGGCGGCAATCTCAATCACACGCCCGGCTACGCGCTGCGGCTGGCCGACAATCGCTGGGCCACGCAGCCCGACAAGACGGTGTTCGATGCGTATGCGCTGTGGGTCTTCGACCCGAACCTGCAGCTGCGCGTGTCGGTCGGCAACGCGCTGGCGCAGGACTACCTGACCACCACCCGTGTCGAATCGAACGGCCAGCGCGAGACGGCGTCGACCAACGCGCGCTCGTACGTCAACGCGCAGATCCGCTTCGAGATCAAACTCTAGGCCAGCACGCAAGCCCTCCCCGCGATGTGCGCCAACTACCACCCCGTCACCGCACAGGACCGCCTGGTGCAGTACTTCGGCGTCGAGCGCCCGCCCGAGGCGGTGCCGCCCGACCTCTATCCCGGCGGCCTGGCGCCGTTCATCCTGCGCGAACGAGACCGCACCGAACTCGCTCGCGACGTGCGGCTGGGCCTGTTCGGCCTGCTGCCGCACTGGGCCAAGGACATCGCGTTCGGCCGCCGCACCTACAACGCGCGCAGCGAAACGGTGGCCGAGAAGCCGAGCTTCCGCGACGCGTGGCGGCAGGGCCGGCGCTGCATCGTCCCGGCCGAGGCGGTCTACGAGCCGAACTGGGAAAGCGGCAAGGCCGTGCGCTGGCGCGTCTCGCGCAAGGACGGCCGGCCGATGGGCCTGGCCGGGCTGTGGGGCTGGTGGCGCGGCCCCGACGGCCGCGAATGGCTGAGCTTCACGATGCTGACCATCAATGCCGACGGCCACGCCGTGTTCGGGCGCCTGCACCGGCCCGGCGAGGAAAAGCGCATGGTCGTGATCCTCGACGAAGCCGACTACGATGCCTGGCTCGACGCGCCGGCCGAGCGCGTCGGCGATTTCCTCGTACGCTACCCCGCCGAGCGGCTGCAGGCCGAGCCCGCACCCCGGCGGTGAACCACGGAGACCTGCATGAATAGCGAGATGGCCTGGCTGGCAGTCGGCGCGACGGTGGCGCTGTTGATCCTGTACGAGGCCGCCGCCGCCTGGGCCCAGCGGCGTAACCCGTCGAGGCTGTCGCGCAGTGCGCACGCCGGCCTGCGCGAAGCCTGGTTCGCCGCAGTCTCGCAGACCCGCGGCTCGGAAATCCTGGCCGTGCAGACGCTGCGCAACTCGCTGATGTCGGCGACGATGACGGCCTCGACCGCAGCGCTCGGCCTGGTGGCCACGCTGACACTGGCCGTGCCGTCGCTGCACGCCGGCGGTGCCGCCTGGGCGCCTCGGTCGGTGCTGGAGCTGGTCCTGGTCGGCTTGCTGTTCGCGTCGCTGGTGGCGTCGGCAATGGCGGTGCGCTACTACAACCACGTCGGCTTCATCTGCGGCATGCCGACCGACTCACCGGCGCGCGCGCAGTGGGCGGTACCGGGAACGGTCTACGTGCGGCGCGCCGGGCTGCTGTACAGCTGGGGCTTGCGCCAGCTGGTGCTGGTGGCACCGATCATGGCCGCGCTGCTGCACCCGCTGGCCGGACCGCCGGCGGCGCTGGCGGTGATCGCGGTGCTGTTGACGTTCGACCGCATGGTGGCGTAGCGCACCCTGCGTCGCGGCCACCGGTGCCGCTGCCGCGATCCGTTCCGCTACGCTTGCGCCCCTTTGCCTGGAGCCGTCTGCGTGTTCACCTGGTTCGAACGCCTCGTCCACCCGTACCCCGACGCCCCGCCGGCCACGCCGCCGAAGGGGCTTCCTGGCCTTCCTGTGGGCCTGCACCGAAGGGCATGCGCGGCTACATCGCGGCGATGACGCTGTTCACCGCGGCCATCGGCGCCTTCGAGGCGCTGCTGTTCGCGATGCTGGGCACGCATCGTCGACTGGCTGGCCAAGGTCGCGCCGGCGCCAGCTGTGGGCGCGAGCGAGGCACCGACGCTGGCGCTGCTGGGCGCGGTGCTGCTGGCCAGCATCGCGCTGGTCGCGCTGCAGTCGATGTTCAAGCAGCAGGCGCTGGCCGGCAACTTCCCGATGCGGCTGCGCTGGAACTTCCACCGCCTGATGCTGGCGCAGAGCATGGGCTTCTACCAGGACGAGTTCGCCGGCCGCATCGCCACCAAGGTGATGCAGACCGCGCTGGCGGTGCGCGACGTGTGGATGATCCTGGCCGACATCCTGGTCTTCGTGGTCATCTACTTCGTCACGATGGTGGCGGTGCTCGGCGGCTTCGACGCCTGGCTGCTGGCGCCGTTCGTCGCGCTGGCTGGCGCTGTACGTCGTCGTCGCTGCGCGTACTTCGTGCCGCGGCTGGGCCGGGTGGCGCAGGCAGCAGGCCGACGCGCGCTCGCTGATGACCGGGCGCATCACCGACGCCTACACCAACATCGCCACCGTCAAGCTGTTCTCGCACGCGCAGCGCGAGGCCGGCTACGCGCGCTCGGCGATGCAGGAGTTCCTGGCCACGGTGTACCGCGCAGATGCGCCTGGTCACCGGCTTCGAGATCGTCAACCACATGCTGTCGATGCTGCTGATCGCCAGCACCGCCGGCGTGGCGCTGTGGCTGTGGACGCAGGGCGAGGTCGGCGTCGGCGCGGTGGCCGCGGCCACCGCGATGGCGCTGCGCCTGAACGGCATCTCGCACTGGGTGATGTGGGAGATGGCCAGCGCTGTTCGAGCACATCGGCACGGTGCAGGACGGCATCAACACGCTGGCGCGGCCGCGCACCGGTGGTCGACCGCGCCCGACGCCGAAGCCGCTGGTCGTGACGCGCGGCGAGATGCGCTTCGAGCACGTGGGCTTCGCCTACAGCCGCCAAGCGCCGCGTGATCGACGACCTGTCGCTGCACATCCGGCCCGGCGAGAAGATCGGCCTGGTCGGCCGCTCGGGCGCGGGCAAGATCGACGATCGTCAACCTGCTGCTGCGCTTCTACGACCTGGAGCAGGGCCGCATCCTGATCGACGGCCAGGACATCGCGCACGTGACG
This sequence comes from uncultured beta proteobacterium, assembly GCA_963840805.1. Taxonomy (GTDB): domain Bacteria; phylum Pseudomonadota; class Gammaproteobacteria; order Burkholderiales; family Burkholderiaceae_C; genus CADEEN01. Next base: position 519,484 of record CAWJAJ010000011.1, read on the forward strand.
CAGGACAGCCTGCGCGCGCAGGTCGGCATGGTCACGCAGGACACCTCGCTGCTGCACCGCTCGGTGCGCGACAACATCGTCTACGGCCGCCCCGACGCCGACGACGCGCAGATGCTCGCCGCGGCGCAGACGCGCCGAGGCGCACGAGTTCGTGCAGACGCCTGGCCGACCCGAAGGGCCGCAGCGGCTACGACGCGCACGTCGGCGAGCGCGGCGTCAAGCTCTCGGGCGGCCAGCGCCAGCGCATCGCGATCGCGCGCGTGATGCTGAAGGACGCGCCGATCCTGCTGCTCGACGAAGCCACCAGCGCGCTCGACAGCGAGGTCGAGGCCGCGATCCAGGCCAGCCTGTACCGGCTGATGGAAGGCAAGACGGTGGTGGCGATCGCGCACCGGCTGTCGACCATCGCCGCGATGGACCGGCTGATCGTGCTCGACCACGGCCGCATCGTCGAGGAAGGCGACCACGCGCAGCCTGCTCGCGCAGGGCGGCCTCTACGCGCGGCTGTGGGCGCACCAGAGCGGCGGCTTCCTCGGCGAGGAGGAGGACGACGAGGCTGCCGCCGCCGATCCCGGGCGCTGAGACCTCGAAGCCCCGGGCCTCAGGCTTTCTGCGCCCGGCGGCTGGCCACCGCCACGCGCTCGGCGGGCTGGCGCTGGCCGACGATCTCGATGCGCTGCACGCTGGTCGCGACGTCGCGCTGGCCGACGACGACGAAGCGATGCAGCGTCGGGATGCGCTGGCCGACGATCTCGATGCGCTGCACCGGGGGCTGGGTCTGCGCCTGCACCGGCTCGGCGGCCACCAGGGCCACCATGGCGCAGACGGCCACGGCCATCGTGCTGATCGTGAAGCGGCTGGTGGCGATGTTCATGCTGGGCTCCTGGCTGGGCGGGTCGGTGTCGATGGCATGACTTTCGGCGCTCGGACGCCGCCGTGCCAGGCCGCTGCGACGAACGGCAGCGCCAGCGCACCGAGACGCCGCACGCGGCGATGAACGGTGTGCGGCAATCGGTGCTTATGATCGCGCCGCCCGCCGCTTCGACTGCCCGCCGACCATGCAACGCCCTGCCCGCGCCATCCTGCGCATCTTCGCCACCGGCGCGCTGGCGGCGCTGCCGCTGGCCGCGACGCTGCTGATCTTCGTCTGGGCCGCCAACCTGCTGATCCGCTGGCTCGGCCCCGACAGCGCCGTCGGCCGCCTGTTAGTGTCGATCGGCCTGGGCGTCGGCGGCTCGGAAGTGGTGGGCTACGCCCTCGGCGTGGCGATCGTCGCGGTGGCGATCTTCGGCCTCGGCCTGCTGGTCGAGGCGCGCCTGCAACGCGGCCTGGCCATCGCGGTGAACGCGCTGCTGAACCGCATTCCGGTGGTGCGCAACGTCTACGACATCATGCGCAAGATGGTGGCGCTGTTCGGGCAGCGCGACGGCAAGGAAGGCCCCGACGGCCTGCGCTCGATGAGCGCGGTGTGGTGCCACTTCGGCGGCCCCGGCGGCAGCGCCGCGCTGGCCCTGCTGGGCAGCGATGTGCCGGTGTTGGTCGACGGCCGGCGTTGCCTGGCCGTGCTGATCCCGACCGCGCCGGTGCCGGTCGGCGGCGGGCTGCTCTACGTGCCGGAACACTGGGTCACGCGCGCCGACATCGGCATCGAGGCCGTGACCAGCATTTACGTGTCGATGGGGCTGACCTCGCCGCAGCACCTGCCGCGGGCCGATGCGGCTGCGCTGCCGCCGGCGCAGGTGCCGGCGCCGGCGCCGCGCACCTGACGCCGGCTAACGCTGGCTGCGCGCCTTGCGCGCATCGACTTCGGCCAGTTGCGCCTTCAGCAGCAGCAACAACACGCGTGCGTTCTCGACCGACAGGCTCAGCGTGCTGCTCGGCGCGCCGTCGTCGTCGCGCGACGGCATCGTCTGTACCGTGGCGTCGACGCGCGCCTGCACCAGCCCGTGGCTGTTGGACATCGCCTTGATGCGCTGCAGTTCGATGATGAAGGTCTTCATGCGCCAAGCGTAGCCGGTCTGCAGGCAGAATCGGGCGTTTCGAGCTGCGAAGGACTTGCCGTGGACCTGAAGGTGCCGATTGCCATCACCGACGAGTTGACCGAAGAGATCATCCAGTCGACCGGATTGCTGGACCTGGCCAGCGGCGAGATCCAGCGGATCGAGTACCAGGGCTACGACGTGGCCGTGCGGGGCCTGCCCTGCCACAGCGACGACTACGAGTTCACCAGCGGCGTGTTGTCGCACAACGGCAAGGACGTCGAGTTCCGCGTCGACGTGAACACCGTCACCGGCCAGTACTCGGTCAGCGCGAGCGAGTTGCTGGAGATCAAGGTGCGTGCCGCGGCGCTGTTTGCCGGCATCACCGGCAAGGATCTGCTGGCGAACGCCGGCACGCCGCCAGCGTCCAACGCACCGGCTAGCGGCAGCTCGACGGGCGCGGCGAGACCCCGCTCGGGCCGGCAGGGCCACTTGCACTGAGCGCGGGGCCGGGCCCCTGGAAGCCGCCGGCACGCAGCGTGACCACCAGCGTGTCGCGGTAGCCGCGCAGCGCGGGCGCTGACGGCTGGATCGGCGTGGTCTCGTGGATCACGCGGCGGTCGTCGAGCAGCAACGCCGTCCACGGCTCGGTCATCGTGAAGCGCAACCCGGCCGGGCCGTCGGCATCGAAGACACGCGTCTCGCCGCCCTTCACGCCCACGCGCGCGACCAGCAGCACCGCCACCAGGTCGACACCATCGCGGTGCGCGCCCTCGGGGGTGGGCCGGCCGATGCCGCCTTCGGTGTCGATGCGAAACGGGTGCGCCTCGACGAACCAGGGCTGCGCGCCTCGCAGCGCGCTGGCACGATGGCCCAGCATCGTGAGCAGGCGCGGCCATAGCGGCTCGGCCACCAGGGCCGGTTCGAGCGGCTCGAACCAGCGTTCGATGCCGCCGTGCAGCGCGTTGTACTCGACCGGCTGCCAGTGGGCGCGGTGCGCCACGGCACGCACCGCGTCGGCCTCGACGACGAACGAGCCGTGGCGGCGCCAGCGGTAGCGGCCGCCATCGCGCAGGTAGGTGTCGGGTTCGAGGCGGCTCCAATACGCCACCCAGGCGTCGAGCGCCGCGGCGGGTGCGCCGATGAGTTCGTGCACATCGGTGGCGCAAAGCACCGCGTGCCCCGCGTCGCGCAGCGCGCGGTCGACATCGGCCGCTGGCGTGACGGGCGGCGCGAGCAGCGCGGTCATGGGTGCACCCCGGCGCTTCGCGCGGTCCCGCCCAGCGGGAGCGAGCACGCCTTCGGGCGGCCATGCGGCGTACTCATCCGTCGAGGCGCTGGTCGGCCAGTGCGGCGCCGGCCGCCAGCGCGCGCAGCTTGGCCTCGGCGACGTGGCGATCCATCGGCGCCAGGCCGCAGTTGGTGCAGGCGATCAACTGGTCGCGGCGCACATACTGCAGCGCACGGCCGATGGTGTCGGCCACTTCCTCCGGCGTCTCGATGGTCTCGCTGGCGACGTCGATCACGCCGACCATCACCTCCTTGCCGCCGAGCAGCGCGATCAATTCGAGCGGCACGTGCGAGTGCAGGCACTCCAGGCTGACCTGGTCGATGCGGCTTGCCGCCAGCGCCGGAAAGATCTTCTCGTATTGCCGCCACTGTTCGCCGAGCGTCGCCTTCCACTGCAGGTTGGCCTCGATGCCGTAGCCGTAGCAGATGTGCACCGCGGTCTTGCACGTCAGACCCTGCGGCGGCGCGCTCGAGCGCCTTCACGCCCCAATCGGCGGCTTCGTCGAGGAAGACGTTGAAGGCCGGCTCGTCGAACTGGACGATGTCGATGCCATCGGCCTGCAGCGCACGCGCTTCCTGGTTCAACAGATCGGCGAAGGCGAAGGCCATCGTCACGCGATCGCCGTAGAAGCGATCGGCGACGGTGTCGACGATGGTCATCGGCCCCGGCAATGTGAACTTGGTGCTGCGCGTGGTGTGCGCGCGCAGCAGGCGGGCCTCGGTGGCGTGCACGCGGCCTTTCAGGGCCAGCGGCGCCACCACCTGCGGCACCATCGCCTTGTAGCGGTCGCCGCGGATGCCCATCTCGACCTTGTGCTCGAAGTCGATGCCGCTGACCTGCTCCAGAAAGCCGTGCACGAAGTGCTGGCGCGACTGCTCGCCGTCGCCGATCACCGACAGCCCGGCGTCCTCCTGCGCCTTGATCCACAGCAGCGTGGCGTCGCGCTTGGCGTCGGCGAGGTCGGCGCCCTCGCCGCGCCACTGCGGCCACAGCTTCCTGGTTTCGGCGAGCCAGGCGGGTTTGGGCAGGCTGCCGGCGATAGCGGTGCGGAACATCGTGGTCTCCCGGGTCGAGCGGCGAGGATACCTTTGCCTGCCTGGCGGCGGTCGATGCCGGCCGGGCGACGGTCGTCGAGACAAATGACCGGAAGCCGGCCTCGGCGGCGCGCGCCGCCGGCCCCGCAAAAAAAGTGCGGGCGATAGACTCTTTGACGCCACCCGCCCCGAGCGCTCGATGCCTGATTTCGCCGCCTGCCAACCCCCCGATGCCGCCTGGCAAGCCTTCGCCGAAGCCGAGGGCAATGCCCTTGCCTGGCTCGACGTCGAAGGCCGGCTGCGCTGGTGCAATGCGGCCTTCGATGCAGCCGACACGGCCGTGCAGCAGCAGGCGCTGGCGCAAGCCCTGGCCGGCACCCGCGCGGCGGACCTGACGTCGCAGGATGCGTCGGGGCAGGCGCACTGCTGGCGCCTGCGCGTGCGGCACCTGCCGCAGGGCGGCCTGGCGCTGGTGCTGCGCGACGTGCGCGACAACGCCGAGCGGTTGGCGGCCGAGAACGCCCGGCTGCGCGAGCTGCTCGACATGGCGCAGGAGTTCGGACGCCTGGGTGTATGGGAGCGCGACCCGCACACGCTGCAGGGCCGCTGGGACCGCCACGTGTTTCGCTTCTTCGGCATCGATGCGGCCGACGGCACGACGCCGCACTTCGCCGAGGCCGCGGCCCGCATCGATCCGGCCGACCGCCTGGACGAGGCGTTCCACGCCTCGCTGTCACGGCCCGGCGCTTACGCCAGCCGCTACCGCGTGCGCCATCCCGACGGCAGCGTGCGGCAGATTCATTCGCAGTGGCGCGTGGTCGCCGACGCGCGTGGCGAGCCCGAACGGGTGATCGGCGTGATGGTCGACGACACCGAGGCCCACGAGCTGGCGCGCGACGCCGAGGCCACCCACGCGCAACTCGACCTCGCGCTCTCGCTGGCCAACATCGGCACCTGGCGCTACGACCTGGGCAGCGGCCGCATGCACCACGACGCGCACATGCAGCAGGTGCTCGGGCGCGCCACCGGCGAGAACGGCGTGCCGCTCGACACCGTGCGCAGCTGGGTCCACCCCGACGACCTGCCCGCGGGTAGAGGCGGCATTCGACGAAGCCGTCGCCAGCGGACGTCCCGTCGACACGCGCACCCGCTACCTGCATGCCGACGGCACCTGGCGCATGGTGCTGACCCGCCGGGTGTTGCAGCGCGACGCCCACGGCAGGCCCGTGGCGGTACGCGGCGTCGGCCTGGATGTGACGGCGCAGCATCAGCGGGACCTGCTTGCGCTGCAATTGACACAGCGGCTGGAGGCCGCGGCCGAGGCCGCGCACATCGGCCTGTGGTCGGGCGCGCTCGATGGCAGCCCGGCCGAGTGGAATGCGCTGATGTACAAGCTGATCGGCCTCGATCCGTCGCACGGGCCGATGTCGATGGGCGAGCTGCTGCGGGGCCGCGTCCACGTCGACGATCGCGACCCGCTCGCCGCGCAAGCCTTCAGCTGGGCGCGCGATCCTGGCCGGCGTGCATTGCAGACCGAATTCAGGGTTGTCTGGCCCGACGGTTCGACGCACTGGCTGCAGCTGCGCGCCCGCATGGAAGCCGGCAGCGGCAGCGATCCGCGCGCTTTCGGCGTGCTGATCGACATCACCGAACAGCGCGAGACCTTGCTGCGCCTGCGTGAAGCCCACGAGCGCGCCACGCTGGCGATGGGCAGCATCGGCATGGGCACGTGGGACCACGACATCGCGACCGGTCACGACGATTGGGATGCACAGATGTTCGCGCTGCGCGGCCTGCCGCCACAGCCGCAGGCGCTCGGCCCCGAGGCGCGCCTGGCCCTGGTGCATCCCGACGACCGGGCGCACGTCGTCGCCAACTCGGTGCCGCAGCTGGCGGGCACGCACACGCTGGCCTACGAATTCCGTGTCGTCTGGCCCGATGGCAGCGTGCGCTGGCTGGCCTCGCGCTCGACCCCGTTGTTCGACGAACGCAGGCGGGTCGTGCGTCGCATCGGCGTCAACTGGGACGTCACCGAGGCCAAGATGGCCGAGCGCGCCGAACGTGAGCGTGAGCTGGCGCTGCGCGAGAGCCGCGCCAAGTCGCAGTTCCTGGCCCGCATGAGCCACGAGTTGCGCACCCCGCTCAACGCCGTGCTCGGCTTCACGCAGCTGCTGCTCGCCGAAGGCGACAGCGGCGACGCCAGTGCCAAGCGCCACAAACTCGAGCGGGTGCACGCGGCGGGCCAGCAGTTGCTGGCCTTGGTCGACGACGCGCTCGAACTGTCGGGCATCGCATCCGGCGCCGTCGAGCCTTCCCCTGCGCAACAGACCGCCTTCGACGGCACGCCGCGCCCGCGCGGCACGGCACCCGCAGTGCTCTACATCGAAGACAACGCCGTCAACATGCTGCTCGTGAGAGAGCTGCATCCGGCAGCGCCCGCACCTCGAATTCCACGGCGCCGCCGATGGCGCCAGCGGCGTCGCACTGGCTCGCGCGGTGCAGCCGGTACTGGTGCTGATCGACATGCAGCTGCCCGATGGCGACGGCATGGACGTGCTGCGCCAGTTGCGCGCCGATCCGGCGACATGCCACCTGACCTGCATCGCGCTGTCGGCCAACGCCATCGCCGAAGACGTGCAGCGCGCGCGTGCCGCCGGCTTTGCCGACTACTGGACCAAGCCGATCGACCTGGCCAACTTCCTGATCGAACTGGACCGGTTGGTGCCGGGCGCAGCCGCGCGCGTCATTTAACGCAGCACGGAACCGGTCCGCGCCGGCGTGTTCACCGGCGTCTGCGGCGCCGCACCGCCGAGCACCGCGATCAGGTTGTCGGCCGCCAGCATCGCCATCTTCATGCGCGTGGCGGCGGTGGCGCTGGCGATGTGCGGCGTCAGCACGACGTTGGGCAATGCGAGCAAGCCCGGGTGCACTTGCGGCTCGCCCTCGAACACGTCCAGGCCGGCCGCGGCGATGCGCCGCTCGGCCAGCGCCTGCGCCAGCGCCGCGTCGTCGACGACGCCGCCGCGCGCGATGTTGGTCAGCGTCGCGGTCGGTTTCATCAGCGCCAGCTCGGCAGCGCCGATGGCGTGGTGGCTGGCCGGCGAGTACGGCAGCACCAGCACCAGGTGATCGGCCTGGCGCAGCAGGCTCGGCCTTGTCGACCCAGCGCGCGCCGAGCGGCGCCTCGGCCTCGGCGCGCCAGCCGGCTGCGGTTGTGATAGATCACCGGCATGCCGAAGCCGAGCGCGCCGCGCCGCGCGATGGCCTGGCCGATGCGGCCCATGCCGAGGATGCCGAGCGTGGCGCCATGCACGTCGGCGCCGGCGAACAGGTCGTAGGCCCAGCGCTGCCAGCGCCCGGCGCGCAGGAAATGCTCGCTCTCGGCGATGCGCCGCGCCGTGGCCATCATCAGCGCGAAGCCGAAGTCGGCGGTGGTCTCGGTCAGCACGTCGGGCGCATTGGTGACCAGCACGCCGCGCGCGGTGCAGGCCGGCACGTCGATGTTGTTGTAGCCGACCGCCATGCTGCACACGGCGCGCAGGTCGGGGCAGGCGTCGAGCAGCGCGGCGTCGATCGGCTCGGTACCGGCGACGAACACGCCGTGCCTTGCCCTGCAGGCGACGGATCAGTTCCGGCCGCGACCAGTCGACCGGCGCCTCGTTGGCCTCGACCTCGAAGTGCTCGGCGCAGGCGGGCGACGACCTCGGGGAAGACCTGGCGCGCGACCAGCACGTGAAGTTTCATGGCGCGTACCTCCGTGTCATGGGCTGGCGCACGGCGTGCCCGGCACTCAATCGAGGAAGCGCGCGAACGCCGACGACCGGCTCGCGCTCGGTGACCAGCCGGTTCTCCGGCGCGCTCGCGTCGGCGTAGCCCGAGCGACATGCCGCACACCACCATCTCGCTGGCCGGCAGCGCCAGGTGCTCGGCAATGATCTCGGTGAAAGCCGATGAACGCGGCCTGCGGGCAGGTGTCGAGCCCGCGGCCGCGCGCGGCGATCATGATGTTCTCGAGGAACATGCCGTAGTCGAGCCAACTGCCCTGGCGCAGGATGCGGTCGATCGTGAAGATCAGGCCCACCGGCGCGCCGAAGAAGCGGTAGTTGCGGCCGTGCTGGGCGTGCATGCGCGCCTTGTCGGTCTTGGCGATGCCGAGCAGGCCGTACAGGTCCCAGCCGACCTTGCGCCGCCGCTCGATGTAGGGCGAGACCCACTCGGTCGGGTAGTAGTCGTACTCGCCGGCATCGGCGCCCAGCGCGCGCCATGTCGGCATCGTGCGCAGCGAGGATCTTGCGCGACAGCGCTGTCCTTGGCCGCGCCGGTCAGCACCGTCACCTTCCACGGCTGCGTGTTGACGCCCGACGGCGCGCGCGATGCGACCGCCAGGATGTCTTCGATCGTCTGCCGCGGCACGGGCGTCGGCAGGAAGGCGCGCACGCGAGCGGCGCGAGGTGATCGCGGCATCGACGGCGGCGGTGGATGCGGGCGTGGCGGATTCATGTGGGCATCAATGGGGTCGGCATGGAGTCAGCGACGTGCACGGGCATCGGGCGGCGGCCGCGGCCAGCGCTGCCATTGCGCCAGCGCCTGCGCAGTGTGCCGAACTGGACCGCGACGGTGTCGTCGATGTTGCGGCCGTAGCCGCCGGCCATGCTGACGCGCCACCGGCACGCCGCGCTCGCGACAGGCGGCGAAGACGCGGCGGTCGCGTTCGGCCAGGCCCGCGGCGCTGAGCTTCAGGCGGCCCAGGCGGTCGCCCTCGTGCGGGTCGGCGCCGGCCAGGTAGAACACCAGGCCGGGCGGCTGCGCGCCGTGGTGACGCCACAGCGTCGGCCAGCGCCGCGTCGAGCGCGTCGAGGTACGGCGCGTCGGTGCAGCCATCGGGCAGTTCGACGTCGAGATCGCTCGGCTCCTTGCGAAACGGAAAGTTCTTCGCGCCGTGCAACGACAGCGTGAACACCGTCGCGTCGTCGCGAAAGATCGCCGCGGTGCCATTGCCCTGGTGCACGTCGAGGTCGATCACCGCCACGCGCAGCAGGCGCCGCTGGCGACGGTGCCATTCGGCCTGCATCAGCCGCGCCGCCACCGCGACGTCGTTGAAGACGCAGTAGCCGCTGCCCTTGTCGGCCTGCGCATGGTGCGTGCCGCCGGCCAGGTTGGCGGCCACGCCCTGGCCGTCGATCAGCGCGGCACGCGCCGCGGCGATCGTGGCGCCGACCGAGCGCCGCGCCCGCTCGGCCATGCGCGGCGACCAGGGGAAGCCGATCTCGCGCTGCTCGGCGGCGCTCAGGTGGCCCTCGGCCACGGCGCTGACGTAGCGCGGCGTGTGCACCAGGGCCAGTTCGCCGTCGCTGGCCGGCAGCGCCTCGGCCAGCGCGATGCCCGGGCACTCGGCTCGGCAACGCGGTCGCGCAGCCGCTCGTACTTGCCCATCGGGAAGCGGTGGCCCTGCGGCAGCGGCAGCGACGAAGTGGTCGGCATAGAAGGCCTGCATCGGTGGCGCGATTGTGACGGCGTGCCGCCTGCGCCCCGCTTCATAGGACCTCACCCCTAGAATTGTTGCGGCGCAGCAAAAAGGGCTTGCAATGCTGCCGATGAGTGCCTAAAATTCAGTCTCATGCTGCAGTGCAGCAATCGTCGTTGTACCCACCTCAACCCCCCTGGAGATCCACCATGCTGACCGCTGAACAACTGATCGCTGCCCAAAAAGCCAACGTCGAGACCCTGTTCGGTCTGACCAACAAGGCCTTCGAAGGCGTCGAGAAGCTCGTCGAACTGAACCTGCAAGTGGCCAAGGCCGCCCTGGGCGAAGCCGGCGACACCGCCCGCGCCGCCATGTCGGTGAAGGACGCGCAGGAACTGCTGGCCCTGCAAGCCAGCCTGCTGCAGCCGAGCGCCGAGAAGGCCGCCGCCTACAGCCGCCATGTCTATGACATCGCTGCCGCGACCAACGCCGAAGTGACCAAGGCCGTCGAAGCCCAAGTTGCCGACGCGCAGAAGAAGTTCATCGGCCTGGTCGACAGCGCCTCGAAGAACGCCCCGGCCGGCACCGAGAACGCCGTCGCGCTGGTGCGCTCGGCCGTCGCTGCCGCCAACAACGCCTTCGAAAGCGTGCAGAAGGCCGCCAAGCAGGCCGCCGACGTCGCCGAAGCCAACTTCCAGGCCATGACCGACACCGCCGTCAAGGCCACGCAAGGCGCCACCAAGTCCAAGCGCGCCGCCTGAGCCTGCAGCAAGCCGGCATTGAACTTCGAAGCGACACGACGCATCTGAGGCGGGCCGCCGGGTTTGGCCGGTGGCGACTTGAAAGGTTGTCTCCTCGGTACCTGGTCTGACGGTACCCTTCGCGGCCCGGTGGCAACACCGGGCCGCTTCTTTCTTGCGGTGGCGGTGGCCCGGCCTTGCCGGGAGCGTTTTCTGCCGTCAACGCGTCAGCGCGGCGATGCGCGCGCGCAGCTCGGCCAGCGCCGCCAGCGCCGCTTCGCGGCCGGCCAGGATCGCGCGCTGGCGCGCGGCGAAGTCGGCACTGCCGACGCCGGCCAGCCTGGGCCGCAGCACCACGTCGGCGTCGCGCAGCTCGAAGCTGTTGATGCTCTTGCCCATGATCGCGAAGGTCTGCAGCAGCATGCGCATCGCGTCGCCGGTGGCCTGCGCCCTCGGGCGGGCTCGAGATGTCGACCGCCAGCACCAGTTCGGCCCCCATCTGGCGCGCGAAGCGCACCGGCACCGGCGACACCAGGCCGCCGTCGACGTACTCGCGCTCGCCGATCCTGCACCGGCTGGAACACGGCCGGCACCGCGCTCGACGCGCGCACCGCGACGCCCGGGTCGCCGACGCTGGAACAGGATCGGCTGGCCGCTGTCGAGGTCGGTGGCGACGATGCCCAGCGGCAGCTTCATCTTCTCGATCGCGACGCCCGCCGGTCTGCTCGCGCACATAGCGCGCCAGCGCCTCGCCGCGGATCAGCGCCGCGGCCAGGGAACGACCAGTCGGTGATCGCCGATTCGTCCATGCCGAGCGCCAGCGTGGCCAGTTCGGCGCCGCTCTTGCCCGCGGCGTACAGCGCCGCCACCAGGCTGCCGGCCGAGGTGCCGACCACCAAGTGCGGCCGGATGCCGGCCTCTTCGAGCACCTGGATCACGCCGATGTGGGCAAAGCCGCGCGCCGCACCGCCGCCCAGCGCCAGGCCGATGCGCGGCGGGCGCAGTGGTGGCAGCGGCGGGGGCGGCGGGTGCCGGCGGCGGTGGCGCCGGCGTCGGCAGCGGCGACCGTCTGGCACGCCGATACGAGCAGCGCCAGGCTGGTGGCCAGCCAACGCCGCCGCATCGGCTGCAGCCGGTGCATCAGTGGGCATGGCCCGATTCTAGGAGGCCGATAGCCGTTTCTTAATTCCCATAGTGCATTAGCAATCGACTTCTTTGTTGTTTCCAAATATATGCAAGGCTTCCTAGAGTCCGCGGCATGGACTGGATTGCGGTCATTGTGGCTTTGCCGTCGGCGCGATCGTCGGCCTGACCGGCGTGGGCGGCGGCTCGTTGATGACGCCGCTGCTGATCGGCGTGTTCAAGCTCAACCCGGCCGTGGCCATCGGCACCGACCTGTGGTTCGCCGCGCTGACCAAGACCGGCGGCGCCGTCGCCCACCATCGCCATGGCCATGTCGACCGCGGCATCGCCAAGCTGTTGCTGGCCGGCAGCCTGCCGGCGGCCGTCGCCACGATCGCCTGGATGCACGTCACCGGCCTGACCAAGGCCTGGGCCAGCGCGCTGACCTTGTCGCTCGGCATCGCGCTGCTGCTGACGGCCGTGGTGGTGGCCAACCGCCCGGTCTGGCAGGCGCTCGGGCTGAAGCTCGAAGCCTGGATTCCCGAGCGCCGCAAGCCGGTGCTGACGCGTGGCTGGTGGGCGCGCTGCTCGGGGTGCTGGTCACGCTGTCGTCGATCGGCGCCGGCGCACTCGGCGCCACGCTGATCCTGCTGCTCTATCCGCGCCTGCCGGCGCAGCGCGTGGTCGGCACCGACATCGCCTACGCCGTGCCGCTGACGCTGGTGGCCGGCATCGGCCACGCCACGCTCGGCCACGTCGACTGGGCGCTGCTGGCGGCGCTGCTGCTCGGGCTCGCTGCCCGGCATCTGGCTCGGCGCGCGGCTGACCAAGGCGCCTGCCCGACAAGCTGGTGCGCGCGCTGCTGCGCGGCTCGCTGGTCATCGCTGGCCTGAAAGTGATCACTGATGTACCAATACACCGACTTCGACCGCCAGCTTCGTGCGCGCCCGCGCGGCGCAGTTCCGCGACCAGCTCGAGCGCCACCTGCGCGGCGAACTGGGCGACGACGAGTTCCGCGCCGCTGCGCCTGCAGAACGGCTGGTACGTGCAGCGCCATGCGCCGATGCTGCGCGTGGCCGTGCCCTACGGCGAGCTCAGCAGCGCGCAGCTGCGCCAGCTGGCGCGCATCGCGCGCGAGTTCGACCGCGGCTACGGCCACTTCACGACGCGCCAGAACCTGCAGTTCAACTGGATCCCGCTGGCGCGCGCGCCGACGTGATGGACCTGCTGGCCGAGGTCGACATGCACGGCATCCAGACCAGCGGCAACTGCATCCGCAACATCACCAGCGACGCGCTGGCCGGCATCGCCGCCCGACGAGATCGTCGACCCGCGGCCGTACTGCGAAATCCTGCGCCAGTGGAGCACGCTGCACCCGGAGTTCGCCTTCCTGCCGCGCAAGTTCAAGATCGCCGTCACCGGCGCGCGCGAAGACCGCGCCGCCATCGCTGTGGCACGACATCGGCCTGCACCTGCTGAAGAACGCGCGCCGGCGAGGTCGGCTTCAAGGTCTTCGTCGGCGGCGGCATGGGGCGCACGCCGGTCATCGGCCTCGCTGGCCAACGCCTTCGTGCCGTGGCAGCAGATCCTCGTCTTCATCGAGGCCATCGTGCGCGTCTACAACCGCTACGGCCGGCGCGACAACGCCTACAAGGCGCGCATCAAGATCCTGGTCAAGGCCGAAGGGGCAGAAGTTCTTCGACGCGGTGAATGCCGAGTTCGCCGCCATCCTCGAGCGCGATCTCGACGGCAGCGCGCACTTGATCACGCAGGCCGAACTCGACCGCGTCGCGCGCATCGTTCGCAGTGCCGGCCGGCGTGCAAGCCGGCGCCGCCGGCATGCCGACAGCGCGGGCAACGACGCGCCGCTGGCCTACACGCGCTGGCTCGAGCGCAACGTGCACGGCGCACCGCGCTCGCCGGCTACCGCGCGGTGACGCTGTCGCTGAAGCGCGCCGGCCAGGCGCCGGGCGACGCCACCGACGTGCAGATGGAGCAGGCCGCCGACCATCGCCGAGCGCTTCAGCCACGGCGAACTGCGCGTCACGCACGACCAGAACCTGCTGCTGCCCTGGGTGCGCGAGAGCGAGCTGTTCGCGCTCTGGCAGGCGGCCACGCGCGGCCGGCTTCGCCACGCCCAACATCGGCCTGATCACCGACATGATCGCCTGCCCCGGCGGCGACTTCTGCGCGCTGGCCAACGCGCGCTCGATTCCGGTGGCCGCGCAGATCACCGAGCGCTTCGCCGACCTCGACGAGCAGTACGACATCGGCGACATCGACCTGCACATCAGCGGCTGCATCAACTCCTGCGGCCACCACCACAGCGGCCACATCGGCATCCTCGGCGTCGACAAGGACGGCGCCGAGTGGTACCAGCTCACGCTCGGCGGCTCCGACGGCAGCACCGCCAGCGGCGCCTCGGTGCCGGGCAAGGTGATCGGGCCATCGTTCGCCGCCGACGAAGTCGCCGACGCGATCGAGGCCGTGATCGACACCTACCGCCGCGAGCGCGCCAGCCGGCGAGCGCTTCATCGACACCGTGCGCCGCCTCGGCGTCGCGGCCTTCCGCGGCGCGGCCGACGCGGTGCGGCGCAGCACCGCGCACGCGGCCTGACGCACGGCGCCCACGGCAGGAAGACCCCATGCGATTCATCGACACTCACCGCGACCCCTGGCATGCCCGTCGGCGGCGAGGACGGCCCGCCGGTCAGCATCACGCCCGGCGCCCTACCTGCTGCTCGACCTGGCGCAGTGGCACGCCGTGCGCGCGCACATGGCCGGCCGCGACGCCGGTCGGCGTGCGCCTGGCCAACGACCTGGACGTCGAGACCACTCGACGCCGACCTGCCGCGCCTGCGCGCTGGTCGTGCTGCAGTTCCCGAAGTGGGTCGACGGCCGCGCCTACAGCCAGGCCCGGCTGCTGCGTTCGCGCTACCGCTTCGAGGGCGAGGTGCGCGCCAGTCGGCGAGGTGCTGGTCGACATGGTGCCGCTGCTCGCAGCGCACCGGCTTCGACGCCGTCGCTGCTGCGCCACGACCAGTCGATCGACGCGGCCGAGCGCGCGCTCGGCTTCTTCCCCGGCCACTACCAGGGCGACGTGCGCGACAACCGGCCGCTGTTCGCGATGCCGCCCGGCACGGCCGATGCGCTCGCGTGCGCGCGCGGCGCGCCGAGTTCGTCAACGCCGGAGCGGCGATATGAGCTGCGGAGTTCATCATGATTGCGATCGATCTTTATGCGCGCGTCGCCGCCGGCTTCGACGACCGCGTCGCCCATGCCGTGGCGGTGCTGCAGAGCGCCGCGGCGGAGCACGCCGGGCGCATCGTGCAGGCCACCAGCCTGGGCGCCGAAGACATGGTCATCACCGACCTGATCGCGCGCCATCGCCTGCCGATCGCCATCGCCACGCTCGACACCGGCAAGCTGCACGCGCAGACGCTGGCGCTGATCGCGCGCATCGAGCGCGCTACGGCGTGCAGGTCGAGCGCTATCGCGCCGCCGCCGAGGCGGTGGTGCAGTTCGTCAGCGCGCCACGGCGAACGCGCGATGTTCGAAAGCATCGAGCTGCGCAAGGCCTGCTGCGCGCTGCGCAAGCTCGAGCCGCTGGCACGCATGCTGGCGGGCGCGCAGCGCCTGGATCACCGGCCTGCGCCGCGAGCAGTCGGGCACGCGCGGCGACGTGCCCTTCAACGAGCCCGACGACGCAGGGCCGCATCAAGTTCAACCCGCTGGCCGACTGGAGCTGGGGCGACGTCTGGCACTACATCGCCACCAACGACGTGCCCTACAACCCGCTGCACGACCAGTTCTTCCCGAGCATCGGCTGCGAGCCGTGCACGCGCGCGATCGCGCTCGGCGAAGACTTCCGCGCCGGCCGCTGGTGGTGGGAGGACGAAGGCGCCAAGGAATGCGGCCTGCATGTCGAAACGCCACCGAAGGAGCCCCGGCATGAACGCCCCGCTCGATCGAACAGACTGCTGCCCGCGCTCGACCACGGCCACCTCGACCACCTCGAAGAAGAGGCCATCTTCATCCTGCGCGAAGTCGCGGCCACGTTCGAGCGCCCGGCCCTGCTGTTCTCCGGCGGCAAGGACTCGTGCGTCGTGCTGCGCCTGGCCGAAAAGGCCTTCAAGCAGCGCATGGCCGGCAACGCAGTACGAGGGCCGCCTGCCCTTCCCGCTGCTGCATGTCGACACCGGCCACAACTTCCCGGAGGTGATCGCGTTCCGCGACCGGCGCGTCGCCGAGATGGGCGAGCGCCTGGTCGTCGGCCATCTCGACGACTCGATCGCGCGCGGCACGGTGCGCCTGGCGCACCCGCTGGAATCGCGCAACGGCCACCAGACGGTGGCGCTGCTCGAGGCGATCGAGGAGCACCGCTTCGACGCGCTGATCGGCGGCGCGCGGCGCGACGAGGAAAAGGCCCGCGCCAAGGAGCGCATCTTCAGCCACCGCGACAGCTTCGGCCAGTGGCAGCCGAAGGAGCAGCGGCCCGAGCTGTGGACGCTGTTCAACACGCGGCACCGCCCGGGCGAGCACTTCCGCAGCTTCCCGATCAGCAACTGGACCGAGCTCGATGTCTGGCTCTACATCGCGCGCGAGAACATCCCGCTGCCGGGCCTGTACTACGCCCACGAGCGCGAGGTGGTCCGCCGCAAGGGCCTGCTGGTGCCGGTGACCGGCGGTGACGCCGCCCGCAGGCCGGCGAAGCCGTCGAGACGGCGCAGGTGCGCTTTCGCACCGTCGGCGACATGACCTGCACCTGCCCGGTCGAGAGCGACGCCGCCAACGCCGCCGAGATCGTCGCCGAGACGCTGACCGTCACGGTCAGCGAGCGCGGCGCCACGCGCATGGACGACCGCACCAGCGACGCTTCGATGGAGCGGCGCAAGAAGGAAGGGTATTTCTGATGAGCGCTGTGCTGCAACCCACTCGTGCGCCGCGAACGGCGCGGATCCAGCGCGACCATCCGCGCGCTGCGCTTCCTCACCGCCGGCAGCGTCGACGACGGCAAGAGCACGCTGATCGGCCGCCTGCTGTACGACAGCCGCGCCATCCTGGCCGACCAGCTCGACGCGCTCGAGCGCCGCGCGGCCGGGGCCCCGATCGACCTGTCGCTGCTCACCGACGGCCTCGAAGCCGAGCGCGAACAGGGCATCACGATCGACGTGGCCTTCCGCTACTTCGCCACGCGCGCGCGCAAGTTCATCATCGCCGACGCGCCGGGCCACGAGCAGTACACGCGCAACATGGTCACGGCTGCCGCCGGCAGCGACGCCGCCGTGGTGCTGGTCGACGTCACCAAGCTCGATTGGCGACGCCGCCCGGTCGCGCTGCTGCCGCAGACGCGCCGCCATGCGCTGCTGGCGCACCTGCTGCGCGTGCCCAACATCGTGTTCGCGATCAACAAGCTCGACGCCGTGGCCGACCCCGGCATCGCCTTCGCCGCGGTGCGCGAAGCGCTGCACGCCTTTGCCGCCGAAGCCGGCATCGAGGCCGCGGCCATCGTGCCGGTGTCGGCGCTGCGCGGCGACAACGTCACGCAGCCGGTGAGCGGCGAGTGGCAAGCCTGGTACGGCGGCCCGTCGCTGCTGCAGGTGCTCGAAGGCCTGCCCGCCGCCGAAGAAAGCCACGACGGCGCCCTGGCGCTGCCGCTGCAGTACGTCGCCAAGGAAGGCGACGGCACCGGCCACCAGCCGCGCACGCTGTGGGGCCGCATCGCGCAGGGCCAGGTGCAGCGCCGGCGACGCGGTGCAGGTGTTCCCGAGCGGCGAGCGCGCCACGGTGGTCGCAGTGCGCCGTGCCGGCGAAAGCGTCGACGCGCGCCGAAGCCGGCGCAGTCGGCCGGCCTGGTGCTCGACCGCCAGCTCGACGTCTCGCGCGGCGACTGGATCGGCGCGCCCGACACGCTGCGCGCCACGCAACGCTTCGCGGCCACGCTGGCCTGGCTCGACACCGAGCCGCGCCGCGATCGGCCGCAAGTACTGGCTGCGCCACGGCAACCGCTGGGTGCAGGGGCGCATCACCGGCGATCGAGCATGTGCTGGACATCCACACCCTCGCGCCCACCGATGCGCACCAGCTCGCGGTCAACGAGATCGGCCAGGTGACGATCGAACTGCAGCAGCCGCTGCCGCTGCAGCGCTATGCCGACAACCGCGTCGGCGGCGCGCTGATCGTGGTCGACCCCGCCAGCCACCGCACCAGCGGCGCGCTGCTGGTCGAGAGCAGTCCGCATCATGAAGCCGGTCGTCTTCATCGGCGCCGGCCCCGGCGCGGCCGACCTGATCACCGTGCGCGGCGCGCAGCGCCTGGCGCGCGCGCCGAGGTCGTGCTGTTCGACGCCCTCACCGACCCGGCGCTGCGCGAGCTCGCGCCGCGCGCGCGCTGGATCGACGTCGGCAAGCGCGGCTTCTGCGATTCCACCGGCCAGGCCGCGCATCAACGCCCTGCTGGTGCGCCACGCGCAGCAGCGGCCGCGCGGTGGTGCGCCTGAAGGGCGGCGACCCGAGCGTCTTCGGCCGCCTCGAAGAAGAACTCGCAGCGCTGGCCGCAGCCGGCATCGAGTGCCGAGGTGGTGCCCGGCGTCACGGCCGCGATCGCCGCGGCCGCCGCGACGCAGCGCCCGCTGACGCGCCGCGGCAGCGGCCGCAGCGTCAGCCTGACCACCGCGATGACGACGACCGGCGACGCTGCACGCCGCGCGCAGCGCCGACACCGAGGTCTTCTACATGGCCGGCCGCCAGCTCGGCGCGCTCGGCGCGCCGCCTGCGCGACGCCGGCTGGCCGGCCGACACGCCGGTGGCGTGGTCTCGCGCGCCGGCTGGCCCGATCAGCTGGCGAGCGACCACCGCGTGGCACGCTGGCCGAGGCCGGCGCTGCTGCACGCCGGCCGGCCGACCGTGGTGACGGTGGGCGTGGGCGCGACGCCGGTTGCCTGCCGCCGCAGCGGGTACCCGCAGCCGGCCAAGGGCCTGCACGGCAGGCATGCCGTGCAGCCTTAAAATCCGGGCCTCCCGCCGCCTGCCTGCCGGCAGCCGCACCGCGGCTGCGCCGAGCGGCAGCGCACGCCCAACCAAGCCATACACGCAATGACCCACGTCGTCCTCGAATCGTGCATCCGCTGCAAGTACACCGACTGCGTCGATGTCTGCCCCGTCGATTGCTTCCGCGAGGGGCCGAACATGCTGACCATCGACCCCGACGAGTGCATCGACTGCGCGGTGTGCATCCCGGAGTGCCCGGTCAATGCCATCCTGCCCGAGGAAGACGTGCCGCAGGACCAGCTGCACTTCATCAAGCTCAATGCCGAGCTGGCCAAGAAGTGGCCGAGCATCACCAAGCGCAAGCCCGCGCCGGCCGACGCCGACGAGTGGAAAGACAAGAAGGACAAGCTCGACCAGCTGATCCGCTGAGCGGCTGATGCCAAGTCCATCAGAACATGGAAGCTCCGACGATGACGACGACCCGATCGAAACCGATGCGGTGATCGTCGGCGCCGGCCCGGTGGGCCTGTTCCAGGTGTTCGAGCTCGGCCTGCTGGAGATCAAGGCCCACATCATCGACTCGCTGGCCTACCCCGGCGGCCAGTGCATCGAGCTCTACCCCGACAAGCCGATCTACGACATCCCGGCCGTGCCGGTGTGCACCGGCAAGGAGCTCACCGACAACCTGTTGAAGCAGATCGAGCCCTTCGGCGCCACCTTCCACCTCGGCCAGGAAGTGAGCCGTGGTGGCGCGGCGCGACGACGGCCGCTTCGACGTCGCCACCGCCAAGGGCACGCGCTTCATCACCAAGACGATCTTCATCGCCGGCGGCGTGGGCGCGTTCCAGCCGCGCCTGCTGAGGGTCGACGGCCTCGACAAGTTCGACGGCACGCAACTGCACTACCGCGTGCGCAACCCGGCGCAGTTCGCGGGCAAGAACCTGGTCATCGTCGGCGGCGGCGATTCGGCGCTCGACTGGACGCTGAACTTCGTGCAGGAAGGCCCGCACAAGGCCGAGAGCGTGATCCTGGTGCACCGCCGCGACGGCTTCAAGGCCGCGCCGGCCAGCGTGGCCCGCATGCACGAGCTGTGCGAGGCCTACGAGATGCAGTTCATGGTCGGCCAGATCACCGGCATCGACGAGCGCGACGGGCGGCTGAGCGCGCGTCAAGGTCACCGGCGGCGACGGCGTCACGCGCGTGGTGCCGCTGGACATGCTGCTGGTGTTCTTCGGCCTGTCGCCCAAGCTCGGGCCGATCGCCGACTGGGGCCTGGACGATCGAGCGCAAGCAGCTCGCGGTCGACACCGAAAGGTTCTCGACCAACGTGCCGGGCATCTTCGCGGTCGGCGACATCAACACCTATCCGGGCAAGAAGAAGCTGATCCTGTCGGGCTTCCACGAGGCGGCGCTGGCCGCCTTCGGCGCCGCGCCGATCATCTTCCCCGACAAGCGCATCCACCTGCAGTACACGACCACCAGCCCGAAGCTGCACAAGGTGCTCGGCGTCGAGACGCCGGTGTTCGATTGAACGACGAGCGGGCCCGCTACGCAGCCCCTTGTCGTTTTCAGTGGATAATTTCGCCGTGGCGCGTGACGCGCCGCAATCGCTAGGGGTGCTGGGCCTTCGACGAGAGGGCGCCGGCTGAGAAAGACCCTTTGAACCTGAATGAGGTAATCCTCGCGCAGGGAAGCTGTCCGCTCAGGGCCACCACCGGTGCGCCGTTGTCCGTGCTGCCGACCTGCCATCGACTGCTGGGAACACGATGGCACGACCGATCCAGACTTCCACCACCGACCGCGTCGCGCTCGCCGCCGCCTTGGCGCTGGCCGGCCTGCGCCGCGCAGGCGCAAGACACGCAGCGCGTCACCGTCACCGGCCGCGTCGACCCGGTCGCGCCCAGCGTGGCCGGCTTCGGCGATCGCACGCCGCTGGCGCGCACGCCGCTGGCCGCCACGTCGATCGGCGAAGCCACGCTGCGCGACAACGGCCTGCGCAGCCTGGCCGACCTGACGCGCGTCGACGCCAGCCTCGCGCGACGCCTACAACGCCGAGGGCTACTGGAGCTTCCTGTCGGTGCGCGGCTTCACGCTCGACAACCGCTTCAACTACCGCCGCGACGGCTTGCCGATCAACGCCGAGACCGCGATCGCGCTCGACAACAAGGAGCGCCTCGAGGTGCTCAAGGGCACCAGCGGCATCCAGGCCGGCACCAGCGCGCCGGGCGGCCTGGTCAACCTCGTCGTCAAGCGGCCCGACGGCACCGTGCGCAGCGCGCGCGTCGAGGCGCGTCAGGGCGGCGGCACGGCCGCCGCGATGGACATCGGCGAGCGCTTCGGCAACGACGAGCGCTTCGGCCTGCGCATCAACGCGGCCTACGAGGACCTCGACCCGCAGACGCGCAGCGCACGCGGCCACCGCTGCCTCGTCGCCGTGGCCGCCGACGTGCGGCTGCCCGGCGGCACGCTGGTCGAAGCCGAGTTCGAATCGAGCCGCCAGCAGCAGCCCAGCGTGCCGGGCTTCAGCCTGCTCGGCGACGCGCGTGCCCGATGCCGGCACGATCGACCCGCGCACCAACCTCAACAACCAGCCCTGGTCGCAACCGGTGGTGCTCGACGGGCAACACCGCGTCGCTGCGCGTCACGCATGCGCTGTCGCCCGACTGGCGCGCCCGCCTGCACGCGATGACGCAGCGCCTGACCAGCGACGACCGCATCGCCTTCCCCTTCGGCTGCAGCGCCGAGGGCAGCTTCGACCGCTACTGCAGCGACGGCAGCGTCGACCTCTACGACTTCCGCAGCGACGGCGAAAAGCGCCGCAGCGACGCGCTCGACCTCGGCGTCGAAGGCCGCGCTCGCCACCGCCGGCGTGACGCACCACGTCAGCGCCGGCGTGCTCGCCACGCGCTTCGAAGCGCGGCTGCCGCCGCAGGCCTTCAACTTCGCCGGCACCGGCCACATCGACGGCAGCGTCGCCGTGCCGGCCGCCCCGCTGCCGAAGTTCGACGTCGCCGGCCGCAACGAGCACAGCACCGAGCTGTACCTGCGCGACCGCATCGAACTCGCGCCACGCTGGAGCCTGTGGGCCGGCCTGCGCCATACGCGCCTGCACCGCGAGGCCGATCAGCAACTTCACGACACCGTGGCTCGCCCTGGCCTGGCAGGCCGACGCGCGCACACTGGTCTACGCCAATTGGGGCAAGGGGGTCGAGACCGAGGTCGCGCCGAACCTGCCGCTCTACACGCAACGCAGCACGCGCGCTGCCCGCGCTCGAGAGCCGCCAGGTCGAGGCCGGCGTCAAGCACGCGAGCGATGGCATCGAGGCCTCGCTCGCGGCGTTCTCGATCAAGCGCCCGCAAACCGGCGACATCGGCGCCTGCGACGGCAGCGACGGCAGTTGCACGCGCGCCAACGACGGCAGCGCCGTGCACCGCGGCCTCGAAGCTCAGCCTGGCCACGCAGCGCGGCGCATGGCGCTGGCAGGCCAGCGCACTGCTGCTGCACGCGCGTCGGGAAGGCTCGGCCAACGCCAGCCTGAACGGCCTCGAGCCCGTCAACGTGCCGGCACGCAGCCTGCGCCTGCAAGCCGGCTACGACGTGGCTGCCCGGCAGCGAACTGCAGGCCAGCGTGAGCCATGAAGGCGACCGCGCCGCGCTGCCCGACAACAGCGCCCGCATCCCCGCATGGACGCGGCTGGACGTCGGCCTGAAAGTGCAGCAGCGCGTCGGCGGCGCACGCCTGACCTGGCGTGCCGGCATCGACAACCTCGCCGACACGCGCGCGTGGAAGGAGGCGCCCTACCAGTTCGGCCACGCCTACCTGTTCCCGCTGGCGCCGCGCAGTGTTCGGCTGTCGCTGCAGGCCGAGCTCTGACGCGCTTGCCGAGCCCCTTATAATGCGCGGCTATTCCCCGATAGCTCAGTCGGTAGAGCGCCGGACTGTTAATCCGTAGGTCCCTGGTTCGAGCCCAGGTCGGGGAGCCAAAGATAGTGCAAGGGGTCTGGCAGCGATGTCAGACCCCTTCGTCATTCTGAAATTCCATCTCTGAACAAAGGCGACACATGACCATCGACAGAACGCACTGCCGAGCACGCGGCCCACCGGGCCATCGGGGCCCCTGCCAAGGCCGAGAACATCCTGGCCCTCGCGAAACTCTCCGCCACCGCCGACTGCGCTCAACAGGTTGACCACATCCGAGGGATCGTCGCAGTAACGATGGCTCAGATCGCAGCGGACGCGACGCCGGCGACGCGGGACAGCGCTGCACAGTGGCAGGAGTGGGCATTGGCCTTGAGCGACGATCTCGTTTCGGAAGTCAATCCGTAGGTCACCGTCGGGAACCCTCAAACGCCAAGCCCTGCATGTGAACGCGGGGCTTGTGTCTTTGTGGGCCGCGAGCGGCGCCAATTGAAGGCCACTCGGTCGGTATTTGGTCGGGATTGGTCGGATGCCACTTACCGGCTTCACCGCCTTTGCCGACTACTTTGCCAGCGAACGCCATCATCAAGCGACGGTGAAGCGAACGATTGCGAAGGCTTGCTGGGTGTCGATCAGTTCCGCAGCCGTTCAGAGCGTGTTAACCGCTCGGCAAAAACGAGGCCACAAGCGCAATGGAAAGGCACACGAAGCTCGCGACGAGCAGTAGCTGCACCTTTGCGCGATCGGACGCGTGGCGCCCACCATTCAATGCCACTTGAGTCTTCAGTTCAGAAGGACCAAGAGAGCGCCAGAGGCGAGTGCAAGCACCAAGACGATTGCGGTGCCCCAGTGTGCGCGCCAAATCCGTGCGCTCTCGGCGCTGTATTGCATTGGCCAACTCCTCGCGATGAACTTCGAGGGCGAAGCAGCCAAGACGAAGCAGACTTTGTGCCTGACTCTCGCGCCGCGCCGCAAGTCGACAACGCTGCGCGCGTTGCCGCGCGAAAGGCCCAAGATCTCAGCCAGCAACCGCGGCGGCGCGGCGGCACCCCAGCATCGCTCCCAAGCGCTCGGGAGACCTGCCGTCGGGCGCTCAGGATCTGCCTGCGACGTCCGGTTCCATTGCACTGACGCACATCAACGACATCGTGCCAATGGGGGCGTTCAATAGATCGCATCGTAGTGGTTCGAGGGACGGTGTAGAGCCCATTGCGAGGGAGGGTTACCGACTGACGAACGAGAGGTCCCTATGGAACGAATCTGGTTGAATCATTACCCGTCCGGCATTCCGGCCGAGGTCGACGTGCATGAACTCGGCTCGCTGAAGGATTTGCTGCTGCGCAGTTCGGCACGCTTCGGCGCATTGCCCGCCTACAGCAACATGGGGTCGTCGCTGACGTTTGCCGAACTCGACCGATCGAGCCGCGACTTCGCTGCGTACCTGCAAAAGTCGCTGGGTCTGCACAAGGGCGACAGGGTGGCGATCATGATGCCCAACCTGCTGCAGTACCCGGTGGCTTTGTTTGGTGCATTGCGTGCAGGCTTGGTCGTCGTGAACGTCAATCCCCAATACACGACACCCGAACTGGAACATCAACTCAAGGACTCGGGCGCCGTGGCGATCGTCGTGCTGGAGAACTTTGCCCACACTCTGCAGGAGGTGCTGGAGAAGAACCCGAGGATGAACCTGGCCGTCATCACGACCGAAGTCGGCGACATGCTTCCGGTGGTCAAGGAACTGCTCACCAACGTCGTGGTGAAGTATGTGAAGCACATGGTTCCCGAATGGAAGATTGCGGGCGCCACCGAGTTCAACGCGGCGCTGCGCGCGGGGCATGGCCAGGACGTGGAGGACGTGCCGCTGAACCATGACGACACGGCCTTCCTGCAGTACACCGGTGGTACGACCGGGGTGGCCAAGGGTGCCGTGCTGACCCACGGCAACATGGTGGCGAACGTGCTGCAGATGGCAGCGTGGATGGCGCGCGACCTGGTTGAGGGCAAGGAGGTGTTCGTCTGTCCATTGCCGCTGTATCACGTCTACGCGCTGACCTCGAGTCTCGTCTTCATGAGGATGGGCGCGCACACCGTGCTGGTGACCAACCCGAGGGACATGAAGGCCTTCGTCCACGACCTCAAGAAGTACCCCTTCTCAGTCATCATCGCCGTCAATACGCTGTACCGGGCGCTGCTCGATGCACCCGAATTCGTGGACGTGGACACGCGCGCCCTGAAGCTGACCAGCGCTGGCGGCATGGCAGTGCAGCGCGTCGTGGCCGAACGATGGAAGCAGCGCACCGGCGTACCCATCATCGAGGGCTATGGCTTGACTGAGACCTCGCCGGTGGTGATCGCCAACCCGATGGACATCGACGAATGGACCGGAACGATCGGCATGCCGATTCCGTCGACGCAGGCCGCCGTCCTCGGCGAGGGCGACAACGAAATCGAGATCGGTGAGATCGGAGAGATCTGCGTGCGTGGTCCGCAGGTCATGCCGCGCTACTGGAATCGCCCGGACGAGACCGCGAAGGTGTTCACCCGCGACGGCTGGTTGCGCACCGGCGACATGGGGTTCGTGGACGAGCGCGGCTACTTCAGGATCACGGACCGCAAGAAGGACATCATCGTGGTGTCCGGCTTCAAGGTCTTCCCGAACCAGATCGAGGACGCCGTGGCGTTGCATCCGGGCGTGGCGGAGGTCGCGGCCATCGGCGTGGCCGACGAGCGGTCCGGTGAGGCCGTCAAGATCGTCGTGGTAAGGAAGGATGCGGCGCTCACAGAAGACGGCTTGCTCGCACATTGCCGGCAACACCTGACCGGCTACAAGGTGCCCAAGATCGTCGAGTTCCGCAGCGAGCCGCTGCCGAAGTCCAACCTCGGCAAGATCCTGCGCCGGCAACTGCGTGAGGCGCCTGCTCCGGCGGGCGCCGGCTCGACGCTCAGCACGACAGCACCTTGAGTGGGCGCCAGCCGACGAAGGCGAACCAGCAAACGCAGGGCCTCGCACGGAAGTGCGGGGCTTTCTTGTTTTGGGCATCGTCACGCCGCCGCCTGGGTTACCTGGGCCGAGCGAATCGACGACGAGTTCGGCTTGGCAAGCTTGGAAGCCCCTTTACCGGTCAGGCCCGCTGTTCAAAGCGCTGCTCATCGACCTCCGCTCCCCATTGCGAACCGCGCTGCTGCAGTACCAACTGAAACCCGAACCTTTCATACAGATGCCTCGCCGCATCCAGCCCATCGAAGGTCCAGAGATACACACGCCTGTAGCCGCGTGCCCGGCAATGTTCCATGGCGGCCGCGAGCAGACTGTGGCCCACGCCAGTGCCGCGCACCTCTGTCGAGGTAATGAACCAGCGTAAGTGGGCCCCTTCGTCGTCGGCGTGCAAGCCATCGATGGCAATCGAGCCTTGCACGCCACCCGCCGCAGTGGCAAGCCAAAGCCCATCGCGCTCTTCGTCGTAGCGCCCGCAGAACTCAGCCAACTCGCGCGCAACCTTGGACTCGAAAAGCAGGCCAAACCCAACCAACTCGCTGTAGAAGGTGGCGTGCAACTCGGTGACGCGCCCAATACAGCCAGGCAAGTAGCCCTTGTGGACGGAGATGCTCATGCGACTGGCACAAACGGAGGTCTTGGAGTTGACGTGCCCCCGCGGGCCGTGGGAGCGCGATGCTCAGATCGGATCGATACCCGCGATGCACTGGTCGGCTTGACCTGCCCGGCGCAGCGCCACCGGCACTTCCCAGTCTGCCATCATCCAGATCGATGACGCGCAATGCAATATGGCCTCCGCGTGCCGGGCTGCGGTGACTGCGTTCCTGCGCCAAGGGCCTCCCACGGCAACGATCACGCCCATTTGGCAGGCATGGCGAAGCATCTCTCCAGATGTGCAAGGCGAAATTCGTTACGGACTGCAAAGTCTCGCGTCAAGTTGGAATAGGGGTTGACCAGGCACATTGGCGTTCCATACTTTGCCTCCACTTGGAGGTCAGCATGGTCATTCATGATTCCCCGCTTGCCCGACCCAGTGCCGATTGGATTTCGCGCTACGCGGCAGGCCTGCTGAGTTCGACGCCCGGCCTGCAGCCTCTCGATGCCGTGCGGCGCGCTATGGACGCATATCCTGGCGCAGTCGGTGAACGTCGCAATAAGCCGGCAGAGTCCTTTGCGCATCCGCGCGGCGTCCATCGCTGAGAAAAGTGGCCCCGCTCGTCTGAACACGATCCGGGCTTCGAGGAGCGCATCCGTTGCGCGTTGAGTTGCCGCGATGCAGGCTTGTCCTGGGCGGCGAGCCAGGAGGGCCGTTGCATCGCCGACGGTCATCTGCGACCGAGCAAAGTGCTCCACGGCCGCAAGGGCCCTTGGTCGGCGTGCCATTTCGGCGTAATGTTCCGGTTTCCATGGGCGGGGTGCGCTGCACCCCTTCAGGAGATCGACATGCACGGTCCGGTAGCCATGCCAACGTTTCGACTCGAACCCGGGACGGCCCTCGCGCAGTCAGGCCCCTCGAACCACTCGCCTGTCGATCTCGCATCGCCCGCACTGAGCGTGATGACCGACTTGACGCACGTGCGGGCGGCGACCACCCACCCGGCGACCAGCCTGCGTCAGGCCGAGCAGATCATGATCTACCAGGGTGTGCGCATGCTCTTCGTCGTCACCGAGATGCCGGCCGTCGAGGGCCTGATCACCACCACGGACCTGCACGGGGAAAGGCAGATGCGCGCCGTTCATGAGCGGGGCGTGCGCTACGACGAGTTGTGTGTTGGCGATGTGATGACCGACGTGTCAATGCTCAATGCCATCGACTATGGCCGCGTGAAGTCCGCAAACGTCGGCGACGCCATCTCAACGCTCAAACAACATGGTCGGGACCACCTGCTCGTGGTCGAGGCCGCCAATGGGCAAGTGCCGCGTCGCGTGCGTGGTGTGATCTCGCGCTCACAGATCGAGCGGCAACTGGGCCGCACCATCGAAATGACCCCCATCGCCCGCAGCTTCTCCGAGATTGAACGGGCCCTGGGATGAGCATCGCCGAATTGGCGCACAACGCTTCGAGGCGAACCAGCGGGTGCGCGCTGGGTGCTGGGTGTTCGAGCGGCATCGTTGAAGCCCGTGCCTGCCGTCTTTGTGGGCAACAACGCTCGGGGCTGACATGCCGCACAAGGAGATCTTGATGCCCAACGTGTTGATTCCGGTAGATGGCTCCGAGAATGCGATGCGCGCAGTGGAGGCAGCCCGCCGGCAAGTTGCCCATCAGCAGGGGGTGATGGTGCATCTGCTGAACGTGCAGCCGCCGAACCATTCGGGGGTTGTCAAGAAGTATCTCAGCCAGGAACTGATCGACAAATTCAACCAGGATGTCGGCGCAGACACCTTGCGATCCGCCCGTGCACGGCTCGACGAAGCGAACATTGTCTGCACGTCGCATGTCGACGTCGGCGACGTGGCACAGACGATTGCCCGCTACGTGCGAGAACTGCACTGCGACCAGGTCATCATGGGCACACGCGGCCTCGGCTCCGGCGGTATCGCCGCCCTTTCCGGCCTGCTGCTGGGGTCAATCGCGACGAAGGTGCTGTACCTCGTCGACGTGCCGGTGACGTTGGTGAAGTGACCCGCCGAACATTGAAGCCGAACTTGACTTGTTTCCGCAGCCGGATCGAGGCTTGACTCTCGGCACGGGATGCTGGGCGCATGCGCAGGAATTGCGTGGACCCGTCGTACCGAATGGAGTCGGAGCGTGCTAAGCCGAGGCCCTCTTCCTGGCGATGGTCGCCGACCGCTTGGCGGTCGACGCCTTCTTGCCGGCCGAAACCTTCGCACCGGTGGCCTTTGTCTTCGCAGCACCGGTGGCCTTCTTGACCTTCCTGGCCGCGGCTCCCACCTGCTTCTTCACGTTCCCCTTTGCCAAGTTGACCTTCTCGACGACTGCCCTGCCAGCGCTTGCCACCTGCTTGCTGGACGTCTTCTCGACACTGGTAATCCTTCTTTCGGCCTTCTCCGCGACCGCCAGCACCTTTCTTCCTGCGCTGTCGATAGCCTTTGCAATCGACCTCCTGGCCTGGTTCGTTGCCTTCTCGATGCGGCTCTCCGTCTTCCTCACGGTCGACTTGATCTTCCGCTTGGCTTCTTTGCCGGATAGGGTGACTTTCGTCCTGACCCGAGACAGTGCAGCCGAGGCATCAGCCGTGGCCTCTTCCGCCTTGCTGATTGCCGCTTTGCCGATACTTTGCGCGGTATCGACCAAGTCGTTCGCAGCACTTTCCCAGGGACCTTTGACCTTCTTGCGAGTGCTCATATGTCCATCCTTGTAGGAACTCTTGCCGGGCAACACCCGTTGATCCTTCAACCGGTGACCAAGCAAAGATTAGCCCCTTCCCGGCATCTATTGAGCTTGGCATCGTGCATTCGACTGCGCGGCGTCAATGTGCGCGGTGGTCTCCTGGGCACCCTCGTGGCGATTGACGATGACCCCGAACTCCGCGCTCTCGACTTTGCTCATGCGGCAGCACAATATCGGCCGCGTGCACAGTGGTTGAGTCAAGCGTCGGCGCCCCCCACGTCGCTTACATGAAGTCCGGGGTTCCCTGGTTCGAGCGCAGGTCGGGGACGCGAGGTGATGTGGGCAAAGGCGCGTTCGTACAATGTCTTGCCAAGCGAAGGAGAGAAACGGTGACCATACTTGTAGCCTACGTGCCACGTCCGGAAGGGCATGCCGCCCTGGACAAAGGTCTGGAAATCGCAAAGCGCCGTCAGGAACGATTGCTGGTGGTGAATGCTGGTCCCGGCGGCACGAAAGAAGATCGATCGTTGGCGGATGTTCGAGATGTTGAGCGAGTCGAGGAATTGCTCGCGAACTCCGGTCTCGACGCCGAATTCAAGCAGTTTGTTCGGGGTGAGAACGCTGTCTCAGAAATTGAAACACTGATCAACTCTCTACAAGTCTCGTTGCTCATCATCGGCCTGCGCAAACGCTCGGCCGTCGGGAAACTCATTCTCGGCAGCGTCGCCCAGAATCTGCTGCTGTCCGTTCCATGTCCGGTATTGGCAGTAAAGGCGAGCTAGTCTTCTGCTCTTGTCTTGTCGCAAAGTGACCTGACTTCGTCACGGCATCTATCAAGCGCCCGGACGCACCCCTTCGGAAGCGGCCAACGGCGACGGCGGCGCCACTTCTCGAGCCGCGAATGCGCAGCGTCATTGCGGTTTGTGATGGGCGTGCGAAGTGGTCCCGTGATGGCCACAGGCTTCGCAGACGTAGGCCGTGCCTGACGCGCTGGATTCGATGATGGCCGCGATGACGATCGCGGTGGGCAATGCGAACACCCCGACGCCGAACACCGAGACCAGCGCAGCGAAAAGTCGCCCCAGCCGTGTCAACGGCACCATGTCGCCGTAGCCGATGGTGTTGAAGGTGACGCTTGCCCACCAGAAGGAGGCAGGGATGCTGCTGAACACTTCGGGCTGGCGCTCATGCTCGATCTGGTACAGCAGCGAGGCCGAGAGGTAGACGAACATCGCCATCAGCGCCACCGAGACGAGAAGCAGTTCTTTGCGCCTGGCCAGCGACACGGCGAGCCGGTCGAGCGCAGCCTCGAATTCGTACAGGTGCAGGATCTTCAGCAGCCGCACCAGGCGCACCACGCGCAGGAAGCGCAGGTCCCAGGGCGTCCAGTAGGTCAGGATGGCCACCAGGTCGAGCAGTGCCAGCGGCTGCCTCGCGTAGCGCAGCCGTCCCCACACGGGCCTGGACAGGTGATGCTGCTCGACACATGTCCACACCCGCGCCGTGTACTCGATGATGAAGAGGCCGGTCGACACCGCCTCGAACCACCAGAGCGTGGTCGCCAGCGTGCGGTTGAGACCCGGCACGCTCTCCAGGGTAACGGACACCGCATTGGCGATGATGAGCGCGGCCAGGAAGTAGTTGGCCCAACGCGCAGCGGGGTTGCCTGGATCCGGCGCGTGAAGGATGGCGAACAGTCGGGCACGCATGCGCCGCACGGTGTTTGGTTCCGCTCGACCAGACTCGAAGTGCGGCACGGTTGGATCGTTCAGCATGGCCTCTCCGTGCAACTGGGCCGCATTCTGCCCAATCGGCATTGCACATGGTCGGGTCGATCAGTCGTCACTCGTGGATCGGCCACGAGCGCCCCAGCTGGCTGGGCCTGTCCGTCATGCTCGTCAACCTGCCCGTCGTCGCGCCGATGCTTCAAGTGGTTCGCCGCCGCGGAGGTATCAGCCGGATGCCGCCTGCCTTCTCGCAGGCGGACGCCGGCCAACGCCCGCAGTTGCCAATCCCGGGCTGAACACGATCGGTTGAACCTGCAGGCGTCTTGGCCAGGCGCGGGGGGAACCAGGCATTCATTGCCAATCAAGTGGCGGCGACGAGCGCGTTCAGCCCGGCGACGACCGCCGACCGCCTATGTGGTCGGCGCGATGAACCATTTCGCGTTCCTTGCCGAGTACCTGCGCGCTTTCGTCTGAAGCCCGTCAATCACGCGAGTTCTCGGGGCCGTCCTGCTTTGGCGCGAACAACTCATCGAACAGTTCGCCAGGCAACGTGTCTGGATCTTCTTTCACGTCGGTGCCGTCCAACAAGTCATACGACGAAGTCACCCAAGTGCCGTAGGACACCTCGGGCAGGGGGTCTTTGGGCGCCGGAATCACCGGCGCAGTCTTGACGACCCACTCCCCCATTGGAGCGCCCTGACTGATGCGCCAGACCTTCTTTGCTGGCTCCGTTGGCTTGGGCCGAAACATAGACACCCCCGGCTGGTTCACGCAATGCGGCTTCGCTGCGCGTCCATACAGTAGCCATTGTGACCGCTCGCGACAAGAGCGAACCCCTAAATTGTCGCCGGGCCGCCCTGGAGGAAGTCGATCGGGCCGATGCGCGCCGCGGCATCGGGGACCGCGTGGCTTACTTCACCTGCAACTGGTTCAGGTACTCCAGCAGCGCCATGATGCGTGTCCGCACATAGACGGCCTGGTTGTACGGCAGTTCGGGCAGGCTTTCAGCCGCCTGGATGGTGTAGTCGAGGCCCCAGACCGGCATGTCACGTGTACCGTGCCCCTTTCCCGCGCCCTCGATGGTCTCGTAGGTTCGGCTGACGGGAAAGACACCGCCGTTGCGCTGCGCGAGCGTCGTCAGGTTCGGCAGGCTGCGCTTGAGCTGTTCGGCATAGGGCCCGGCGCCCTTGCCGTCCTTGCCATGGCACACCGCGCACTTGGTTTCGAACTCGCGCTTGCCAAGATCCACTTTCGGCTGCGCGAGCGCGGTCGCGGCGATCGAACACACCGCAAACGCAACGGCCGCGGCCAGCAAAGACCCGTTGGATCGCATCTTGACCTCCTTGGGTGTCGGGGGTGGGACATCGGTGTTCCGTCCGGCAGCCAATATCGACGCGCCGCGCCGCTTTTGACTTGACGTCTGTCAACGATGATGTGCCGCCCAGTGCCGCCCGCTGCGCGGGCGCGCACGGCATTGACCGCAGCAAGGTAACCGTCTGGAGACGGTAGCGACACTCGCGAAGCGGGATTGCGCGAGCCGCGGCGAAATCGTCGGAATGGATCAGGGATCAGCACCGGACAGCAGGGCTGTCGGGCATATGCGCGACACATATCGCCGCGGCTGCGACAATACGCCCATGACCAAAGTCACCAGTAGCAAGCTCTCTGCCGATGGCCTTCGGTACGGCGCCAAATCACCGGGCTCGCCTTTCCTCAGCGCGGGCAACACACGCTCTTGCTTCCTGTGCGGGACGCATCGGCCACAAAGCCAGTTGCGGTCGAGGCGCCTGCTCGGACGCAGCGAGATGGTTTGCGCGCCGAGTTGCAACAGCATCGAGTAACGGCATTCTGACCAGGCGCTTGCCGTGGCGCCCGTTGTCATGACGCCGCGGCAGTGAAACCAGCGCCGATGGCGCCGGTTTCACACGCGTCTTGCCAGCGGGCCCAATGTCAGTCGCTCCAGCGCGCCGAGTGCGCGCTCGAAGTCACGCGACGCCAATATCGAGCACTCGATGAGGCCGGCCTGAACCCCGTGCGCATATTGCGCCCGCGCCACATCGAAGGGCAGCGCCAACAGGCCCACGCCCGCCTGCACCGTCGCGGACACGCTCTCTGAAACCGTCGATGGGCCTGCCCACGCGAGGGGCCTGGCCAACGCCGCACTTCTTGCCATCAGCGGTAACGGCGACATGCGTCCAACCTCAACGCAGACCCAGCGAGAAGATCAGGTCTTGCGAGGCATTTCGGCCACGCTGATCGATCTCGCGCATGCGACGTTCCAGATCGTAGATATCCACCGATTCGGCCAGATACGCCTCGTCGCGGACATGCTGCGGCTCGATCCTAGGCATCAGTGCTTTGATGAGTTCGAAAAGTTTTGACATTAAAAAACCCCCTTGCAATCAAGACATTAGCATAGATAAGGGTTAACCCTTAACCTTCAAGGGCTGCGGGCGGTAAATGGGAGGAATGGGCCCACGACAGCAATGCCGTGTTCGAGCGCACCGACAACTCGAAAGCGCCGCATTGGGCGGTGAAGGCGGACGACTAGAAACCGCCATGCGGCTTCAATGCATCCTTCATCTGCTCAGGGCGTGTGGGGGCTCTTTGCCTTGCTTGTGCATCAGCACGACGGCGGACTGACGCGAATCTCGAACGGTCCGGCGTGCCGGAACAGGATCAATCACCGCCCGCGCGGCGGCGCCGTCGGCGGGTTCTGCGTGTCGGTGACGTGCTCGTCTTCCGAGACTTCGACGATGTCGAGCCCCTCTTCCAGCTCGATCATGGAATCGAGCCAGAAGTTGTGATGGGTGGGCGCGTCGAACAAAGCAATTGCAGGATTCCGGCTGGCGTCCGACAACGGTGCTCGAATCTCCTGAACGTGCAGTCTCAACATGGCAACTCCTTGACGGCGGGCCTGCTCGTACCCACCCAATCGCAAACATACCGGTGTGCAACTTGCCTCGTCCACCCATCAGATCAAATTGACTCGCAAAAACCGGCGCGAGGGCGCGACTCGGCGAAAGTCCCGCACCGCGTCAGCGGAATGCGGCCAGGACCGTGACGACGTTCCCACGTCGTCTCGCAGACAAGGTCGGGGGCATGCGGGCCCAGGGGCTCCGGCTCTCGGTCACCTCACCGGCCAGCGCGCTGCGCCTGGCTTGACGCGAAACGAGTTGGCATGATCCCGCCTTAAGCTGCGCAGTCCAGCATTGAGCAGAAGGTGCAGTGCATATGTGCCCGCCCGCGGGATCCGGCGTGAATGACGTAGCGAGCAGCTGGCGCACTGGAATCAAGGTGGCCACCGCAATCTTCGCCCTGGTGGTGCCGGCCGCACCCGCGCTGGCGCAGCCGCTCACGTGCTTTCCGCCACCGATCGATACCTGCGGCAAGGGCGTGGTGCGCGGCGCCACCGAAGGGGTCGAGTGGACGGCCTGGTGGATCGAGTCGAACTTCGAATGGCGCCGCGTCCACTGGTATCGCCTGCTCGATGCGCCCGCGAGGCTGGCCGAGCCCGGCGCCAGTGCGCCAACGAGACCGTCCGGGGCCGTGTCGGCAGCCAGCGCAGTCAATGACCGGATGCGCTCATGCAATGAGGCGCCGCACAAGGAGGCGCTGGCCGCCTGCCGCGCGATGATCCTGGCCAGTAACCGGACCTTGCCGCCAGCCATCCTCTACAACGTCGAGCGCGCGAATAGGCGGGACGACACGCGACCCGGTTATCGGCGCAGTGCCGTCGGTGCGCTTGTCGCCGATGGCCAGCGCCATCGGGCCGGCGCGTGGTGCGAATGCTGGCGCGGCGCCGTCAATACGACGCAATACTGCCTGGTGTCGTGCAATGGCGGAAGGCCGTCGGCGGAAGGCGAGAACATGACCGGATCTTTCGACCTCGACGCGTACCTCGACCGAGTCCAGTGGGGCGGCGCGATTCGGCAAGACCTGGACACCCTGACCGGGCTGCTCCGCGCGCACATGCGAAGGATCCCCTTCGAAAACCTGGATGTCCTGCTGGGCCGGCCGGTTCGACTCGACTTGGAGGGCATCCAGGACAAGCTGGTTCGTGCGTCACGGGGCGGCTACTGCTTCGAGCACGCAACGCTGTTCGCGGCAGCGCTGGAGCAGCTCGGCTTCAAGCCGATTCGGCACACGGGGCGGGTCGTCGTCGTCGTGCCGCGTGCCGCGGCGCCCCGAACGCACATGTTTCTTACCGTTCCGCTCGCCGAGGGCACTTTCGTCGTCGACCCTGGCTTCGGCGCACTCGCGCCGCGGGTCCCCGTGCCGCTGGCGGACGGCATACCAGCGCGAATCGACGACGAGGCCCACTGGATGGCTCGGGACGGCCGCTACTGGGTGCTGCACGCTCAGGTCGGCGCGAAGTCCGTCGAGGCTTGGGCCTCGACCGCGGAGGAGGAGTACCCGGTGGACTTCGAGATGGGGAATCACTTCACGTCGACCCATCCGAAATCACCGTTCGTCAATCGAGTCATGATGCGCGCCATCACCGATGACGGCCGCGTCACGGTCATGAACCGCGACGTCACGTTCTGGCGCGGCAACACGGCTGAATCGACACAACTTGCGGATCGCGCGGCGCTCGGAGCCCTGCTCGTCGAGCATTTCGGCTTCGACCTTCCGGAGGTGGCCCGGCTTCGCGTGCCGTCGATTCCAGAGTGGGCCTGAGCACCGCCGGCGCGCGCGAGTCACTCGCGCGGCGGCGGTGGCTCGTGCGTCAACGCGCCCCACTCGGAGTTGGTCATCTCGCGCTCGACGACATCGGGCTTGCGCGATTCGAGATTGCGCCGCCGTTCGGGCTTGCCCGGGCGGGCGACATCGACCTTGCGTCGATCCACACCCGAGCGACGATCCGCTTCGCCAGACTCTTGGCCGCTTCGTGCCCGATACATCATGCGACGATCTCCCCACCTCCATTCTGCGCGCGTTGTGAGTCTACTTGCCGGTCGATCGGCAATCGATGGTCGACCTTCCCGGCACAGGGTCACCAGGCGCGTTGACCGGGTTGTCTAAGGCGCCGGTATTCGGGCCAGCACTTGCAGGGCACCTGCGGTTTCGGCACGCAGCACGAGGCCCTCGCCGGCACCGGTGTTCTGACCGACCAAGTCCGACAGCACGAACATGTGGGTGATCCAGACCTCGAAGCGACCGCGCTGCAGTGATGCCGCCTCCACCGCGTGGTGCAATTCGCGCAATGACACGGCGTTGGTGGTCTCGGGGGCTCCGCGCGGTGATCCCAGCGCTGCATACGCCTCGGCCTGGCCGAACGCGAGCGTTGCCGTGTCGACGCAGCGGCACCACGGGCTCGAGCGCACGCGCGCAGGCTGCAGCGAGCGTGACTTGAACCATGCGCCGATGCGGCGCGCCTGGGCGCGGCCCTCCTCGCTCAGGTTGCGCTGCGTGCGGCAGTCGCCGAGCACGAATCCAGGCGGATCGAACGTCCCCGGTGCCAGTGCGTGGCGAAAAGCGACCACGACGCCGCCCGCGCGCAGCGCGGTCTCGGCGTCACCGTCTGCCGCTCGGAGCTGCATTGCCGGCCAAGCCAGGCCGGCGGCGAGCAGGTGGCGCCGCCCGATCACGGCACCCCCGCCGGCGGGAAGGCATGGCCACTGGCGGCAATCACCGCGCGGTCCACCGCCGGCAACGGGAACTCAGCGCTGCCGATCATCACGCCGCTGCATCTCCATGGTCATCGGGATCGAAGACGAACTGCACAGCCGCGATGATGCCCCGGCGATCGGCCGAAGGTCGGCGCGCTCGCAACGCCATGACGAAGCGCAGGGTCATCCGCCGACGCACCGTAACACCCGCCCCGTGAACGCTTTCACTCCAGTTTTCCATGGCGTCCCAGCAAGGCATCGTCGATCGCCGTGGCCTGCCACCAGTCACAGGCCAGGGCATGCAGTTGCCTGTGCCGCGGGTTCGGGTTTACGACCATGCCCGATTGCCGCGGTCCACGTTATCAGTACAAATGCGGTGTGGATCGCGCCGCTATTTTTTGGGAAATTGACTGCGGTCAATCACATCGAATGGACGTGCACCCGACCATCACGCCACTCCGAAGTCCGACCAGATCGACGTCAGCAGCGATCGCCAGCCAATCCCTTATTCGACGTTCCGAATTTCCATCAGGAGACATCATGTTCAGTTTTGCGAAGACGCGCTTCAGCCAATCGATCAAGCAGGCAACCGCGCTGGCGCTGGCCGCCGCCGCGCTCGTTGCAGCCGGCCCTGCGCGGGCCTGGGAGCCGACCAAGCCGGTCGAGTTCGTCATCCCGGCCGGCACCGGCGGCGGGGCCGACCAGATGGCCCGCCTGATCCAGGGCATCGTCGTCAAGCACAAGCTGATGAAGGAGTCGATGGTCGTCGTCAACAAGTCGGGCGGTGCAGGAGCCGAGGGTTTCCTCTCGAGTCAAGGAAGCCAAGGGCGACCCCCACAAGCTCATCATCACGCTGTCGAACCTCTTCACCACGCCGATGGCCACCGGCGTGCCGTTCAACTGGAAGGACATGACGCCGGTGTCGATGCTGGCCCTCGACCAGTTCGTGCTGTGGGTCAAGGCCGACGCACCCTACAAGACGGCAGCCGAGTACCTCGCGGCCGTCAAGGCGGCGGGCCCGCTGAAGTTCAAGATGGGCGGCACCGGCTCCAAGCAGGAAGACCAGATCATCACCGTCGGCCTCGAGAAGGCGACCGGCACGAAGTTCATCTACGTGCCGTACAAGGGCGGCGGTGAAGTGGCGGTGCAGCTGGTCGGCGGGCACATCAACTCGACGGTGAACAACCCGATCGAGGCCGTGGCCCAGTGGCGCGCGGGCGCGCTGCGCCCGCTGTGCGTATTCGACGACACGCGCATGCCCTACAAGGAGAAGGTGACCGACACGCAGTCGTGGAACGACATCCCGACCTGCAAGGAAGCCGGCGTGCCGACCGATTACGTGATGCTGCGCGGCATCTTCATGGCACCCGGCGTGACCGCCGAACAGACGGCCTACTACGTCGACCTGCTGAAGAAGGTGCGTGAGACGCCGGACTGGAAGGAGTACATGGAAAAGGGCGCGTTCAACACTACCGCGATGACCGGTACCGACTACGTCAAGTGGCTGTCGAACGCCGAGATCCTGCACCGCCAGTTGATGACCGAGGCCGGGTTCCTGGCGAAGTAGAGATCGCCGGCGCGGCGGGCGTGCCTGGGGGCCGCACGCCGGCGCCGCGCGCCCGCTGCCAGAGGCCGACCGCACTCGCAGGTCGGTCGCTCGCAACTGCGCCGGCGCGCCGCGGCCGATGGCCGTGACACGCCGCCCCGCCCACCGCTTCGATGGAGCCAGCCATGTCCGACCCCGACGCGCCCGACGCCGCCGCCAGCCCGGTGCTCGCGAACAACAACACGCTCGACAGCGTGGTCGCGGTGATCCTGTTCGTGATCGGCACGGTCGTCGTCGTCGAAGCGCGCCGGCTGGGCGCCGAGTGGACCAGCGATGGTCCGGGCGCGGGCTACTTTCCCTTCTACATCGGCCTGATCCTGTGCATCTCCGCGGTCGGCATCTTCTACCAGGCGCGGTTCGGCAAGTCGCGCGACACCAGTGCCTTCGTCGACCGCGAGCAGTTCAAGCGCGTGCTGTCGATCCTGGTGCCGGCCGCCGTGTACGTGCTGGCCACCTATTTCCTCGGCCTGTATGTCGCGTCGGCCTTCTACATCGCGTTGTTCATGGTGATCCTGGGCAAGTACCCGCCCGTCAAGAGCGTGCTGCTGGCGGTGATCATCAACGGCGTCTTCTTCATGATGTTCGAGGTCTGGTTCAAGGTGCCGCTGTACAAGGGGACGCTCGAGCCGTTGCGTTTCCTCGGCTACTGACCCAGCGCCGCCTCGGCACGCCCGCAGTCCGCCGCCCTGCCCCTCTCCGGAGCTCGATCCCATGGAAGAACTGAGTGCGCTGATCCAGGGCTTCGGCGTGGTTCTCACGCCCGTCAACATCGGCCTGATGTTCGTCGGCATCATCCTCGGCGTGCTGATCGGCGTGCTGCCCGGCCTGGGTGGCGCCAACGGCGTCGCGATCCTGCTGCCGCTGACTTTCTCGATGTCACCGACCTCGGCCATCGTGATGTTGTCGTGCATCTACTGGGGGGCCCTGTTCGGCGGCGCCATCACGTCGATCCTGTTCAACATCCCGGGCGAACCGTGGTCCGTGGCCACCACGTTCGACGGCTACCCGTTGGCGCAGAAGGGCAAGGCCGGCCAGGCCCTGACGGCGGCGTTCACGTCGTCGTTCATCGGGGCCTTCGTGGCGGTGCTGATGATCACCTTCCTCGCGCCGATGGTGGCCAAGTTCGCGCTCAAGTTCGGCGCCCCAGAGTTCTTCTCGGTCTACCTGCTGACGTTCTGCAGCTTCGTCGGCATGGGCAAGGGCTCGCCGTTCAAGATCCTGGTGGCGATGACGCTCGGCTTCGCGCTGGCCGCCGTCGGCATGGATACCGTCACCGGCCAGCTGCGGCTGACCTTCGGCCAGACCGAACTGATGCGCGGGTTCGACTTCCTGATCGCGGTGATCGGCCTGTTCGGCATCGGCGAGATCCTGCTGTCGATGGAGGAAGGCCTCAAGTTCTCGGGCAAGGCCGCCAAGATCAATCCGAAGGTGGTGTGGGAGACCTGGAAGGAGTTGCCCAGGTACTGGGCCACCTCGATTCGCAGTTCGCTGGTCGGCATCTGGATGGGCATCACGCCCGGCGGCGCCACGCCGGCCTCGTTCATGAGCTACGGCCTGGCCAAGAAGTTCTCGCGCAACGGGCCGAAGTTCGGCACCGGCGAGGTCGAGGGCGTGGTGGCGCCGGAGACCGCCGCGCATGCCGCCGGCACCAGTGCACTGCTGCCGATGCTGGCGCTGGGCATCCCCGGCTCGCCGACCGCGGCGGTGCTGCTCGGCGGCCTGCTGATCTGGGGCCTGCAGCCCGGCCCCTTGCTGTTCGTCGAGCAGAAGGACTTCGTCTGGGGCCTGATCGCCAGCATGTACCTCGGCAACCTGGTCGGACTGATCGTGGTGCTGACCACGGTGCCGCTGTTCGCATCGATCCTGCGCATCCCCTTCTCGATCATCGCGCCGGTGATCGTCGTGATCTGCGCCATCGGTGCCTACACCGTGCACAACGCGATGCTCGACATCTGGTTCATGCTCGGCTTCGGCGTCATCGGCTATGTCTTCAAGAAGCTCGACTACCCGC
The DNA here is from genome assembly GCA_963840805.1 of uncultured beta proteobacterium. Classification (GTDB taxonomy): domain Bacteria; phylum Pseudomonadota; class Gammaproteobacteria; order Burkholderiales; family Burkholderiaceae_C; genus CADEEN01. The sequence goes on from CAWJAJ010000011.1 coordinate 559,266, forward strand.
TGGCGCCGCTGGTGCTGGCGCTGGTGCTCGGCGACAAGGCCGAGGATTCGTTCCGCCAGGCCATGCTGGTGTCGCAGGGCGACCTGATGATCATGTGGGCCAACCCGCTGGTCGGCTCGATCACCACGCTGGCCCTGCTAATGTTGTTCTGGCCCCTGATCGCGAAGCTGCTGGCTATGATTCGCCAACCCAAGGTGGATCAACTCAGCGCCCAGCGTCCGGTGGATTGACCGAAAGGACCGAACATGCCCGTCATCGCACTGACCCAGGGAATGGGCTCGCTGGCCCAGGACGTCGCCGAGCAATTGGCGAGCGAACTGCAATCTCGCGACGCTTCAGCACGAGGTGGCCGAGCGTGTGGCCGACAAGATGCACGTCTCGAAGAGCCTGATCAACCGGCTGCGTGGCGGCAAGGCCGGGGCGATCGAGCGGCTGCGGGCCGACCGCGACGCGATGGCGGTGTACACCGCCGAAGAAGTGCTCGAAGCCGCCGCGCGCGGCAACGTGGTCGTGCGCGGCTGGGGCGCGACCTGCCTGCTGCGCCCGGTGCCCCACGTGCCCTGCATTCGCATCATGCGTCCGTTCGAGAAGCGGGTGCAGTGGCTGATGAACGAGCTCGACACCGACGACATCGAACTCGCCGAAGCCGAAATCCGGCGCAGCGACCACGCCAACGCCACGCGCATGCACGACCAGTTCGGCGTCCACTGGGGCGACCCGGTGCTGTTCGACATGGTGCTGAACACCGACCGCATGTCGGTAGACACCTGCGTGCAGCAGATCAAGTCGCTGCTCGCGCGGCCGGAGTTCGCCGAGACCGAGGCATCGCGCGCGCTGCTGCAGGGCATGGCGCTGAGCGCCCACGTCCGCGCGGCGTTGCGGGCGCACCAGGAGACGAGCGGCGTGGATGTCACGATCGAGAGCGCCGACGCTCAGGTCACGTTGCGCGGCATCGTGCTCAACGAAGGCGAAAGGGCTGCAGCCGTGCAGGTGACCGCTGCGGTACCCGGTGTGAAGGGAGTGGACAACCAGCTGCGCGTGATGGCGACGTCGCGCCTGTTCCCCTCGGCCAGGGCCTGAACGGCCGCGTGCACAGCGGCACCGCCGCTGCGTGCGCCTCAGATCTTGCCGCGTTGCTTCAACCGGCTGAGCGTTTCGGCCGAAGGTTCAGGTACGCGGCCAGTTCCTTCTTGGGGATCCGCTCGGCGAAATCCGGGTGCTTGCGCTCGAAGCGGTGCACGCGGCCGGGCCCGTCCAGCAGGTGCAGCGTGATCGTGTGCGCCATGATCTCGCTCATCAGGCGCATCACCTGGTACTCGAACGCCGACTTGAACTTCGGATGCTGATCGAGGAACTCGACCCAGATCGGCATCGGCAATTTGGCCACCCTGGCCTTGGTCAGGCACACGATGCTGTAGGGCGTCGGCGTGTTCAGGCGCCAGGCGGCATAGCTGGTCTCCATGTCGCGCTCGCCGGCAAAGCGCAGGATCATCTCCTTGGCATCCGCGTTGGTGACCACGCGCTTGAGAATGCCGTCGAGCACGAAGTACTGCTCCATCTCGTGTACGCCCTGGTGCAGCAGGTTGTCGCCCTTGCTGCAGTCGACGATCGCCAGGTGCGGCTCGAGTTCGTCGCGCTCGCCGTCAGTCATCTCCTTCAGAACGACGTTCTGCCGCAACTCGAGGCGGATGACATTGCGTTCCGGGTGCTTCTCGATCGGGGTGGTGATCATCGGAACGGTGGTCCTGAGAATCTGCGATTCTTGACTGCGGTCAACGGCGAAAAATGATGCCGAATTTCTATGATAAGTCCCACTGGTTGTCGTCCCTGAGCGCAATGACCTGCCAGCCTCGCGCACGTTTGCCGAGCGCCCCAAGCCACCCTGACCCGTAGGAGATCACCATGTCGTCAGAAGTCAAGGCCGCGCCGGCCAGCACCAGGGCCGATGACGCACCCAAGCGCCCCGCCCCGATGGCCAGCGAAACGCACGCGCAAGAACTGACCGACGGGTTCCACCTGGTCATCGATGCGCTGAAGCTCAACGGCATCGACACGATCTTCGGCCTGCCCGGCATCCCGATCACCGATCTCACGCGCATGGCGCAGGCCGAGGGCATGCGCGTGATCTCGTTCCGCCACGAGCAGCACGCCGGCAACGCCGCCGCGGCCGCGGGCTACCTGACCGGCAAGCCCGGCATCTGCCTGACGGTGTCCGCGCCCGGCTTCCTGAACGGCCTGACGGCGCTGGCCAACGCCACGACCAACTGCTTCCCGATGATCCTGATCAGCGGCTCCTCCGAGCGCGAGATCGTCGACCTGCAGCAGGGCGATTACGAAGAGATGGACCAACTCGCCATCGCCAAGCCGCTGTGCAAGGCAGCCTACCGGGTGCTCCACGCCGAAGACATCGGCGTCGGCATTGCGCGAGCGATCCGCGCGGCCCTGTCGGGCCGGCCCGGCGGTGTCTATCTCGACCTCCCGGCCAAGCTGTTCGCACAGACGATGGACGCTGCCGCGGGCAAACGGTCGCTGATCAAGGTGGTCGATCCGGCGCCGCGCCAGATCCCGGCGCCGGACGCGGTGCAGCGCGCGCTCGCGTTGCTGAAAGGTGCCAAGCGCCCGCTGATCGTGCTCGGCAAGGGCGCGTCCTACGCCCAGGCCGATGCCGACATCCGCGCGCTCGTCGAGAAGACCGGCATCCCCTATCTGCCGATGTCGATGGCCAAGGGCCTGCTGCCTGACAACCACGCGCAATCGGCGTCGGCGGCGCGCTCGTACGTGCTGGCCGAGGCCGACGTCGTGATGCTGGTCGGGGCGCGGCTGAACTGGCTGCTGTCGCACGGCAAGGGCAAGACCTGGGGCGCCCCGAACGCGAAGCAGTTCATCCAGATCGACATCGCGCCGACCGAGATGGACAGCAACGTGCCCATCGCCGCGCCGTTGGTCGGTGACATCGGCTCCTGCGCATCGGCGCTGGTGGCCGGCATGGGCACCCACTGGCCCCAGCCGCCGGCCGAATGGACCGGCGCGATCGCCGAGCGCAAGGACAAGAACCTGTCGAAGATGGCGGCCACGCTGGCGCTGAATCCGTCGCCGATGAGCTTCCAGAGCGCGCTGGCGGTGATCCGCGACGCGGTCAAGGCCCGTCCGGATGCCATCGTCGTCAACGAAGGCGCCAACACGCTGGACTTCGCGCGCAGCATCGTCGACATGTACGAGCCGCGCAAGCGCCTGGACGTCGGCACCTGGGGCATCATGGGCATCGGCATGGGATTTGCCGTCGCCGCAGCGGTGACGACCGGCAAGCCCGTGATCGCGATCGAAGGCGACAGCGCTTTCGGATTCAGCGGCATGGAGGTCGAAACGATCTGCCGCTACAACCTGCCGGTCTGCGTGATCGTCTTCAACAACAATGGCGTCTATCGCGGCACCGATGTCAACGCGGCCGGCGGCCCCGACGTCGCACCCACCGTGTTCGTCAAGGGGGCCCGCTACGACAAGATGATGGAGGCCTTCGGCGGTGTCGGCGTGCACGCCACGACGCCGCAGGAGCTGACCAAGGCGCTGGACGCGGCCCTCGCGTCCGGCCGGCCGACGCTGATCAACGCCGTGATCGACGAAACGGCAGGCACCGAAAGCGGCCGCATCACCAGCCTGAACCCGCAAAGCGCGGCCAGAAAGAAGTAACTCACGCCCACCAAGGATCCAGATCATGAGCAAAGCACTCGACGGTGTCCGCATTCTCGATTTCACGCACGTGCAGTCAGGCCCGACCTGCACCCAACTGCTGGCCTGGTTCGGCGCCGACGTGATCAAGGTCGAGAAGGCCGGCGAAGGCGACGCCACGCGCGGGCAGTTGCGCGACATCCCCGGCGTCGACAGCCTGTACTTCACGATGCTGAACCACAACAAGCGCTCGATCACGCTCGACACCAAGAGCAAGAGCGGCAAGGAAGTGCTCGACCGGCTGATCAAGAAGTGCGACGTGCTGGTCGAGAACTTCGCGCCCGGCGCGCTGGATCGCATGGGCTACACCTGGGAGCGCATCCAGCAGCTCAACCCGCGCATGATCATGGCCTCGGTCAAGGGCTTCGGCCCCGGACCCTACGAGGATTGCAAGGTCTACGAAAACGTCGCCCAGTGCGCCGGCGGCGCGGCGTCGACCACCGGCTTCGACGACGGCCCGCCGCTGGTCACCGGCGCCCAGATCGGCGACAGCGGCACCGGGCTGCACCTGGCGCTCGGCATCGTCGCGGCGCTGTACCAGCGCAATGCCACCGGCCGCGGCCAGAAGGTGCTGGCGCCGATGCAGGACGCGGTGCTGAACCTGTGCCGCGTGAAGCTGCGCGACCAGCAGCGGCTCGATCGCACGCACACCATGCACGAGTACCCGCAGTATCCCGATGGCCATTTCGGTGACGCCGTGCCGCGCGCCGGCAACTCGTCGGGCGGCGGCCAGCCGGGCTGGATCCTCAAGTGCAAGGGTTGGGAGACCGACCCCAACGCCTACCTCTACTTCATCACCCAGGCCGCGGTGTGGCCGGCGGTGTGCAAGGTCATCGGCGAGGAAGGCTGGATCACCGACGAAGCGTATGCCACGCCGGCGGCACGGCTGCTGCACCTGAAGCCGATCTTCGCGCGCATCGAGCAGTGGACGATGACCAAGACCAAATTCGAGGCGATGGACATCCTCAACAAGTACGACATTCCCTGCGGCCCGATCCTGTCGATGAAGGAGATCGCCGAGGAACCGGCACTGCGCGCCACCGGCACGGTGGTCGAGGTCGACCACCCGACGCGCGGCAAGTACCTGACCGTGGGCAACCCGATCAAGATGTCCGACAGCGCGACCGAGGTGACGCGCTCGCCGCTGCTGGGCGAGCACACCGAAGAGGTGCTGGCCGAGCTCGGCTTCAGCGCCGATGCCATTGCCGGCCTGCGCGCCGAGCGCGTGATCTGAGACCCGAACCCATCCAAGAGGACAGCATGAACAAAGACAAGGCCAAGGTCCGCCAGATCCTGGACGCCGTCAAGGCAGCCGGACGCGATTCACTCACCGCCCCCGAGGGCAAACTCGTCTGCGACGCCTATGGCATCGCGGTGCCGCAGGAAGGCGTGGCCGGCAGTGCCGCACAGGCGTCGCAACTGGCCAGCGGCATGGGCTACCCGGTGGTGATGAAGATCGTCTCGCCCGACATCCTGCACAAGACCGAGGCCGGCGGCGTGATCGTCGGCGTGATGAGCGCCGACGAAGCCGCCAAGGCCTACGACACGATCCTGGCGAATGCGAAGAAGTACAAGGCCGACGCCCGGGTGGTGGGCGTGCAGGTGCAGCAGATGCTCAAGGGCGGGCAGGAGGTGATCGTCGGTGCCGTGACCGACGGCAGCTTCGGCAAGCTGGTGGCCTTCGGGCTCGGCGGTGTGCTGGTCGAGGTGCTGAAGGACATCACCTTCCGCCTGGCCCCGGCAACGCGCGAAGACGCGCTGTCGATGCTCGACGGCATCCAGGCCGCCGAAATGCTCAAGGGCGTGCGCGGCGGCGAAGCGGTCGATCGCGAGGCGCTGGCTCGGCTGATCGTCGGCGTCAGCGAACTGGTCAGCGATTTCCCCGAAATCGCCGAGATGGACCTGAACCCGGTGTTCGCGACGCCATCGAGCGCGATCGCTGCCGACGTGCGCATCGTCGTCGACTTCCATCCGAAGCCGGCACGCCACCGCCCGGCGGAGGCCGATGTCGTCAAGTCGATGAACCGCATCATGCAGCCGAAGTCGGTGGCGGTGATCGGCGCCTCCGACGAGGCCGGCAAGATCGGCAACTCGGTGATGAAGAACCTGATCAACGGCGGCTACAAGGGCCAGATCATCCCGATCCACCCGAAGTCCACCGAAGTCATGGGCTACAAGGCCTACAAGAGCGTCAAGGACGTGCCGGGCGAGATCGACACGGCGGTGTTCGCGATCCCGGCCAAGCTGGTGGCCGGCGCGCTGACCGAGTGCGGCGAGAAGGACATCGCCGGCGCGGTGCTGATCCCGTCCGGGTTTGCCGAGACCGGCCAGCACGAGATGCAGGCCGAACTGGTCGAGATCGGCCGCAAGTACAACATCCGCCTGATGGGGCCGAACATCTACGGCTTCTACTACACGCCGGCCAACCTGTGCGCCACCTTCTGTACCGCCTACGACGTCAAGGGCTCGGCCGCGCTGTCGTCGCAATCGGGCGGCATCGGCATGGCGATCATCGGCTTCTCGCGCTCGGCCAAGATGGGCGTCTCGGCGATCGTCGGCCTGGGCAACAAGTCCGACATCGACGAAGACGACCTGCTGCTGTTCTTCGAACAGGATCCCAACACCAAGGTCATCGCGCAGCACTGCGAAGACCTGAAGGACGGCCGCGCCTTCGCCGAGGTGGCCAAGCGCGTGTCGAAGAAGAAGCCGGTCATCATGCTCAAGGCCGGCCGCACCTCGGCCGGCGCCAAGGCGGCCAGCTCGCACACCGGCGCGCTGGCCGGCAACGACAAGATCTACGAGGACGTGCTGCGCCAGTCGGGCGTGATCCGCGCCCGCTCGCTGCGCGACCTGCTCGACTTCGCGCGCGGCGTGCCGATCCTGCCGACGCCCAAGGGCGAGAACGTGGTCATCATCACCGGCGCCGGCGGCTCCGGCGTGCTGCTGTCGGACGCCTGCGTCGACAACGGGCCTGACCGCTGATGCCGATGCCGGCCGACCTCGACGCGGCGTTCCGCAAGTTCATCCCGCCCTTCGGTGCCGCCGGCAACCCGGTCGACATCACCGGCGGCGAGCCGCCGCAGACCTACAAGAACACGGTGCGGCTGGGTCTGTCGGACCCGCGCATCCACGCGCTGATCCTCGGCTACTGGCACACCATCGTCACGCCGCCGATGGTGTTCGCGAAGATCATGGTCGAGGTCGCGAGGAGATGCGCGCCAAGGGCATCGAAAAGCCGATGGTGGCCTCGCTGGCCGGCGACGTGCAGGTCGAGGAGGCGGCGCAGTACCTGTACGAGCACGGCATCCCGGCCTATGCCTATTCGACCGAGATCCCGGTCGCGGTGCTCGGTGCGAAGTACCAATGGGCGCGCGGCGCAGGGCCTGCTTTGAGATAGTCGACACCTCCGCGCTCGCAGCATGAACCCGAGAACCATCCCGATCACGCTGCAAGCGCCGAGCCGCCAGCGCAAGCGCGAGGCGCCGAAGGGCCGCGCGCGTCGACGCCGCGGCGCGCGATGCGGTGCGCGCGCTGCTCGGCGACGCGCCGCGCCAGCGCGACCTGCTGATCGAGCACCTGCACCGGCTCCAGGATCACTTCGGCCAGCTGTCGGCCGCCCACCTCGCGGCGCTCGCGGCAGAGATGAACCTGGCGCAGACCGAGGTCTACGAGGTCGCCACCTTCTATCACCACTTCGACGTGGTCAGGGAAGGCGAGGCGGCGCCGGCCGCGCTGACGGTGCGCGTCTGCGACGGCCTGTCGTGCGAGATGGCCGGCGCGCAAGGCCTGCTGCAGCGCCTGCCGGCGATCCTGGGCCCGGACGTGCGCGTCATCGCGGCGCCGTGCATCGGCCGCTGCGAACAGGCGCCGGCGGTGGCGGTCGGCCAGCGTGCGGTGGCGCGCGCCACCTGCGAATCGGTGCGCGAGTCGGCCCAGGCGGCGGCCAGCGGCGCCGCGCCGGCACCGAGCAGCGAAGGCTTCGTCGACCGTGCCGCCTACGAGGCCGCAGGGCGGCTACCGCTTGCTCAGGCAGTGCATCGCCGGCGAGCTCGAGGTCGAAATGGTGATTCAGGCGATGGAGGACTCCGGGTTGCGCGGGCTCGGCGGCGCGGGCTTCCCGGCCGGCCGCAAGTGGCGCATCGTGCGCAACGAGGCCGCGCCGCGCCTGATGGCGGTGAACATCGACGAAGGCGAGCCCGGCACCTTCAAGGACCGCGTCTACCTCGAGCGCGATCCGCACCGTTTCCTCGAAGGCATGCTGATCGCGGCCTGGGCCGTGGGCATCGCACGCATCTATGTCTACCTGCGCGACGAATACCACGGCTGCCGCGCCGGATGCTCGAGGCCGAGCTGGCCCGGCTGCGGGCGCATCCGCCCTACCCCGGCATGCCCGAGATCGTGCTGCGGCGCGGTGCCGGCGCCTACATCTGCGGCGAAGAGTCGGCGATGATCGAATCGATCGAAGGCAAGCGCGGCATGCCGCGCCTGCGCCCGCCGTACGTCGCCCAGGTGGGCCTGTTCGGCCGGCCGACGCTGGAGCACAACTTCGAGACGCTGTACTGGGTGCGCGAGATTCTCGAGAAGGGCGGCGCGTGGTTCAGCTCGCACGGGCGCAACGGCCGCAAGGGGCTGCGCTCGTTCTCGGTCTCGGGACGCGTCAGGAGCCCGGGCGTCAAGCTGGCGCCCGCCGGCATCACGATCCGCGAACTGATCGACGAGTACTGCGGCGGCATGCAGGACGGGCACGCCTTCTACGCCTACCTGCCGGGCGGTGCGTCGGGCGGCATCCTGCCGGCGTCGCTCGGCGACATCCCGCTCGACTTCGACACGCTGCAGCCGTATGGCTGCTTCATCGGCTCGGCGGCGGTCGTCGTGCTGTCCGACAAGGACACGCGCCGTCGGCGCGGCGCGCAACCTGATGCGCTTCTTCGCCCACGAGTCCTGCGGCCAGTGCACGCCCTGCCGCAACGGCACGGCCAAGGCCTCGGCACTGATCGAGCAGCCGAAGTGGGACCTGCCGCTTGCTCGAAGACCTGTCGGCGGTGATGCGCGACGCGTCGATCTGCGGCCTCGGCCAGGCGGCGCCGAACCCGATCGACTGCGTCGTCAAGTACTTTCCCGGGGAACTGGCATGAACGCGGTCACGCGCAAGGAAGCCGCCGCGCTCGATGCGCCGACGGTGAGCTTCGAGCTCAACGGCCGCGCGGTCAGCGGCCGCGCCGACGAGACGATCATCGAAATTGCCCGCCGTGAAGGCATCGCGATCCCGCACCTGTGCTACGAGCCCGGGCTCGAATCGGTCGGCAACTGCCGCGCCTGCGTGGTCGAGATCGGCGGCGAGCGCGTGCTGGCGCCATCGTGCTGCCGCTCGCCGCAGGCCGGCATGAAGGTCACGACCGACAGTGAACGCGCCCTCAAGTCGCAGAAGCTGGTGCTCGAGCTGCTGCTGGCCGACATGCCCGAGCGCGACTACACGCGCCACAACGAGCTCGACGACTGGGCCGCGAAGCTCGGCGTCGGCAAGCCACGTTTCGCCGCGCGCGCACAGCCGGCACCGGATCTGTCGCACCCCGCCATCGCCGTCAACCTCGACGCCTGCATCCAGTGCACGCGCTGCCTGCGCGCCTGCCGCGACGAACAGGTCAACGACGTCATCGGCCTGGCCTTCCGCGGCGAGCACGCAAGAATAGTGTTCGACATGGACGACCCGATGGGCGCCTCCACCTGCGTGGCCTGTGGCGAGTGCGTGCAGGCCTGCCCGACCGGGGCGCTGATGCCGGCGCGCGATGCGGCGCTGGCGGTGCCCGACAAGCAGGTCGAGTCGGTGTGCCCGTATTGCGGTGTCGGCTGCCAGCTCACCTACAACGTCAAGGACAACCGGATCCTGTTCGTCGAAGGGCGCGACGGCCCGGCCAACCACGGCCGGCTGTGCGTCAAGGGGCGCTACGGCTTCGACTACGCGCACCACCCGCAGCGCCTGACCCGGCCGCTGATCCGGCGTACCGATGCGCCGCCGAAACGCGACATGCTGGGCGGCGACTTCGCGATGGACCCGGACCGCGTGATGGACATCTTCCGCGAGGCCACGTGGGACGAGGCGATCGCGTGTGCCGGCGGCAAGCTCAAGGCCCTCCGCGACCGCCACGGCAAGAAGGCGCTGGCCGGCTTCGGTTCGGCCAAGGGCAGCAACGAAGAGGCCTACCTGTTCCAGAAGCTGGTGCGCACGGGGTTCGGCAGCAACAACGTCGACCACTGCACCCGGCTGTGCCACGCCTCGTCGGTGGTGGCCCTGCTCGAAGGCATCGGCTCGGGCGCGGTCAGCAACCCGGTGATGGACGTGACCCAGGCCGAGGTGGTGATCCTGATCGGCGCCAACCCGACGGTGAACCACCCGGTCGCCGCCACCTGGATCAAGAACGCGGTCGACAACGGCACCAAGCTGGTCGTGCTCGACCCGCGCCGCTCCGATCTCGCGCGCGTCGCCCACCGCTTCCTGCAGTTCAAGCCCGACACCGACGTGGCGATGTTGAACGCGATGATGAACGTCATCGTCACCGAGGGCCTGGTCGACGAAGGCTTCATCGCCAGCCGCACCATCGGCTACGACGAATTGCGCAAGAACGTCGAGGGCTACACGCCGGAGGCGATGGCGCCGATCTGCGGCATCGACGCCGACACGCTGCGCGAGGTGGCGCGGCTGTACGCCAAGTCCAAGGCCTCGATGATCCTGTGGGGCATGGGCGTCAGCCAGCATGTGCACGGCACCGACAACGCGCGCTGCCTGATCGCGCTGGCGCTGATGACCGGCCAGATCGGCCGCCCCGGCACCGGCCTGCACCCGCTGCGCGGCCAGAACAACGTGCAGGGCGCGTCCGACGCCGGCCTGATCCCGATGATGCTGCCCGATTACCAGCACGTCACGAAGCCGGAGGTGCGCCAGCGCTTCGAGCACGCGTGGAAGCTCGCCCCCGGCACGCTCGACGACCAGGTCGGCCTGACCGTGGTCGAGGTGATGCACGCGATCAAGCACGGCAGCATCCGCGGCATGTACGTGCAGGGCGAGAACCCGGCGATGTCCGACCCCGACGCGAACCACGCGCGCGAGGCGCTGGCCGCGCTCGAGCACCTGGTGGTGCAGGACATCTTCCTGACCGAGACCGCCTACCTGGCCGACGTGATCCTGCCGGCGAGCGCCTTCCCCGAGAAGACCGGCAGCTTCACCAACACCGACCGGCTGGTGCAGATGGGCCGCCAGGCGATCGATCCGCCGGGCGATGCGCGCCAGGACCTGTGGATCATCGAGCAGATCGCCAATCAGCTCGGCTGCGGCTGGACACTACGGCCACGTGTCCGAAGTGTTCGACGAGATGCGCCGCACCATGCCCAGCATCGGCGGCATCACCTGGGAACGCCTCGAGCGCGAACACGCCGTGACCTACCCCTGCGTCAAGGAAGGCGACCCCGGCGACCCGGTCGTGTTCACCGAACAGTTCCCGCGCGAAGGCGGCAAGGCGCGTTTCGTGCCGGCCGACATCATCCCGGCCGCCGAGCGCCCCGACGCCGAGTACCCGATGGTGCTGATCACCGGCCGCCAGCTCGAACATTGGCACACCGGCAGCATGACGCGACGGGCCTCGGTGCTCGATGCGATCGAACCGGACCCGACGGCGCTGGTCCATCCGCTCGATCTCGAGGCCCTGGGTGCGAAGGCCGGCGACCTGCTGACGATCGAATCGCGGCGCGGCGCCGTTTCGCTGTTCGCGCGTGCAGAGGAAGGCACGCCGCGCGGCGCCGTGTTCGTGCCCTTCTGCTACTACGAGGCCGCGATCAACAGGCTGACCAACGCGGCACTCGACCCGTTCGCGAAGATCCCGGAGTTCAAGTACTGTGCGATCCGCGTCCGCTCGGGAGGCGAGCCGCCGCGCCAAGGCAGCTACGGCGGCGGGCAGATCCTCGCCGCGCCCCGGCCCTGAGCTGATCGTGCCGCGTCCGCCGTCGGTTTCTACGCAGGCCGGCCGCGGACACTCTGGTCTCTAATAGCGGCCGGCCCCACCCCAGACGCACGCACACGGAACAAGCAAGATGGAGATGCTCTCGACCCCGGAATTCTGGATCGCCGTCGGCCAGATCATCATGATCGACATCCTGCTGGGTGGCGACAACGCCGTGGTGATCGCGCTGGCCTGCCGCAAGCTGCCGCCCAAGCAGCGCACCCAGGGCATCCTGTGGGGCACCGCCGGCGCGATCGTGCTGCGCATCATCCTGATCTTCTTTGCGCTGCAGTTGCTGGCGATCCCGTTCCTGAAGATCGTCGGCGCGCTGCTGCTGGTCTGGATCGGTGTCAAGCTGCTGGTGCCCGAGCACGAGGACGGGCACGCCAACATCGAAGGCAGCGACAAGCTGTGGGGCGCCGTCAAGACCGTGATCGTGGCCGACTTCGTGATGAGCGTGGACAACGTCATCGCGATCGCCGGCGCCGCCGAGGCGTCGGGCAGCGGCCACGGCATGGCGCTGGTGATCTTCGGCGTGCTGGTCAGCATCCCGATCATCGTCTGGGGCAGCCAGATGGTGATCAAGCTGATGGACCGCTTCCCCGCCATCATCACGCTGGGCGGCATGCTGCTGGGCTGGATCGCCGGCACGATGACCGTCACCGACCCGGCGCTGGTCAACCCCGACGTGCTGCCGCAGCTGCCCAAGATCGTCGCCAGCGACGCGGTCCGCTACGGCGCCGGTCTTGCAGGCGCGTTGCTGGTGCTGGCCATCGGCAGGTTCCTGACTGCACGCCATGCCCGGCAAGCGGTGCCAGCCGCCGTTGCGGCAGCCCGCCGCTGTGGCCGGCCGCCTGCGGCGCATCCTGCTGGCCGTGGATGGCTCCGAGGCCTCGCAGAAGGCGGTGCAACAGGTACTGGCGATGCGTGGCGAACTGCGCGACCCGGCGGGCATCGAGCTGCACGTGGTCAACGTGCAGCGACCGGTCTCGGGAGATGTCTCTTCCTTCGTCGCCAAGCAATCGCTGCAAGAGTACTACGACGAACGCAGCGAGGCCGCGCTGCAATCGGCACGCGGCCTGCTCCAGGGTGCCGGTGCGATCGTCAAGGAGCATCGAAGCATCGGTATCCCGGGAGCGACCATCGCCGAACTCGCACGCAGCGAAGGCTGCGACATGATCGTGATGGGCACCCGCGGCCTGGGTTCACACACGGCGGCACTTGTCGGGTCGGTGGCGCAGAGCACGCTCGAGCATGCCAGCGTGCCTGTCCTGCTGGTGAGGTGACGGGCTCGCGCGCCCGGCCCGCCTATCGGCAGACGAGCACCGGCACCTTCGTGTGCGTCAGCACCTTCTGCGTCTCGCTGCCCAGCAGCACCCCTGCCAGGCCGCGACGGCCGTGCGAGGCCATCACGATCAGGTCGCACTTGCGTTGCGCGGCAACCTTCAGGATGGTCTCGGCCGGGAACTCGTCGGTGACAGTCACGCCTTCGTAGGCGATACCGGCCTGTTGTGCGGCCTTCTCGATCACGCCGAGGTAACGCGCCGCGGCACGCGCGGTCAGGGCCGCGTGTTCGTCGGGCTGCATCAGCGCGACGGGAACCATGCCCTCGAAGACCACCGGCGTCGGTGCCGGCGCAACAAAGAGCCCCGTCACCCGGGCGCCGATTGCCTTGGCCAACTCGATGCCCTGCACCACGGCATGGCCGGACAGCGTCGAACCATCGGTCGGAATCAGGATGTGCTTGTACATGGCAGCCTCCAGTGTCGGACCATCACTTCACGTAGGGCAGCACCCAGATCAGCATGCCCAGCGCATAACAGACCCCGGCCGCGACGAGCGTGAACGGCACGCTCCAGGCCAGGAACTCGCGCAGCGAGACCTTGCGGTTCTCCTCGCGCTGGCAGATGTTGAGCGCGGCATACAGCGCCGGCGCACCCGCCACGGTGAGGTTGCTGCCCAGCGTGCCCGACCACAGCAGCATCCACCACAGCGGCCAGGGCTCGACGCCGTCGGCCTGCAGGTCCTTGATGGTGTGCAGGAAGGTCAGGATGTAGGCATCGTGCTCGACGATGCCGACGATCGGAACGGTGAGCCAGTACATCAGCGTCGCGCCGAGCGCGTAATTCTCGGTGAAAACCGGGCGCAGCTGGCTCGACCAGCGCGTCGAGGATGTGCATCCGCTCCAGGCCACCGACCAGCGCGAACAGGGCGATGTAGAAGAAGATCGCACGCCAGTCGAGTCCTTCGAGGATCTTCTCGAAGTCGGGCGCCTTGACGCGATCGCCCAGCAGTTCGAGCAGCAGCACCAGCGTGATGGCGCCGGTCATCGCGATGAAGCCGAGCTTGACGCCCAGGACCTGGCGCATCGCCATGCCGAGTACGGTCAGCAGGAACCAGCCGACGACGATGGTGGCGAAGAGCTTGTTCGGGATGCGTGTCTCGATGCCCAACTTGTCGAGATCCACCGCCTGCCGGCCATAGCCGCGAAAGCCGTAGGCATACATCGCTGCCAGCGTGATCACGAAGGTGACGATCAGGATCGGGAACGACGACGGGCGCCCGAACTGCCAGAAGAAGTCCATGAACTCCGCACCGGCCACACTGTGCAGCATCTGCGGCGGCAGGTCGCCCAGCAGCATCGCCGAGCCCATGAAGTTGGCCGCAAAGCCGATCATCAGCACCAGCGGCGTCACCGGCAGCTTCAGCGCCCGGGCCAGCGGCAGCGCCACCGGCGCCATCATCAGGATCACGACCACGTTGTCGACGAACATCGAGATCACGCCGGCCAGCATCGACAGGATCATCACCAGCAGGCCGGGCCGCCCGCCCGACAGGCGCAGGGCCTGCACCGACAGCCAACTGGGCACGCCGGTCTTGCCGAAGTAGGACGCAATGATCCAGACGCTGACCAGGATCGCCATCACGTTCCAGTCGACCAGCCCGAAGGCGTCGACGTCGCTCATCACGCCGATCCAGATCATTACGACGACGCCGATCAGCGCGGCCACCGCACTGTCGACGACGTTGGAGATGACCGCGATGATCGTGACCGCGAAGACCGCAACGGCCAGCCATGCCATGGTGTCCATTTCACCCACCCGTCTTTGTTGGTTCCCGCCAGGGCGCGCGTGCTGGCGCTTCAGGGCCAGGACCCGGCTTGCGGCGACTTCTCATCCCAGGCGAATTGTCCACGTCACCGCACGGCACGTCCCCGGCAAAAACCCGCTCACCTCGGCACTCACTGTGCCGGGCACGCCACGGTGCCGGCGCTGTTGGCGCAACGACGCGGCGCGGCCGCGCGGATTTCGCGCGGCCGCTGCCGGAAGCTCAGCCCACGGGCTGCATCCTCACACGGCCCTTGTCCTCTTCCATCGTCTTGGCCAGCAGCTTGACCAGCGCATAGACGGTATCGATGTGCGGCGTGGCGGTGTCGGTCAGGCGTCCGAGTTCGACCACCGAGCCGACCAGCGCGTCGATCTCCGGCGCGCGGCCGGCTTCGATGTCCTGCAGCATCGACGTCTTGTGCTTGCCGACCTTCTCGGCGCCGGCGATGCGCTTGTCGAGCGAGACGCGGAATTCGATGCCGAGCTTGTTCGCGACGGTCTGCGCCTCGCGCATCATGTTGGCCGCCAGCTCGCGCGTCAGCGGGTACTGGCAGATGTCGACCAGCGTGGAGTGCGCGAGGGCGCTGATCGGGTTGAAGGTCAGGTTGCCCCACAGCTTGAGCCAGATCTCGGCGCGGATGTTGTCGAGCACCGGGGCCTTGAAACCGGCATGCGGTGAAGCACTCCGACACCCGCGTCACGCGCTCGGTGGTGCGGCCGTCGAGCTCGCCGATCGGGAAGCGATCGCCCTCGATGTGCCTGACGACGCCCGGCGCGGTCAACTCGGAGGCCGGGTAGACCACGCAACCGATGATCTGGCTGGCCGGGATCGTCTCGCTGAGCAGACCGGTCGGGTCGACGCTTCTGACCGGGGTGCCGTCGAACGCGCCGCCGACACCGTGGAAGTACCAGAACGGGATGCCGTTCTGCATCGTCACGACCACGGTCTGCGGCCCGAGCAGCCGCGGCAGGTCCCGCGCGACGGCTTCCACCTGATGGGCCTTCATCGCCAGCACCACGATGTCCTGCACCCCGGCCTCGGCGTAGTCGTTGGTGGCCTTCACGTTGCGCGCCACGTGCTCGATGCCGTCGTGCATGACCAGCTTCATGCCGTTGTCGCGGATCGCCGTCGAGGTTGGCGCCGCGCACGATGAAGGTGACGTCTTCGCCTGCCAGGGCGAGCTTGACGCCGACGTAGCCGCCGATGGCCCCGGCGCCGATGATGGCAATTTTCATGATGTCGATCTGGAGAGTTGGAAACGTTTGGCGGCCTCACTCGACACGATTGCCGAGCTTGCCGATGCCGGCGATCTCGACCTCGACCGTGCTGCCCGGCTTCATCGAGCCGACACCCACCGAGGTGCCGCACAGGATGATGTCACCGGGCAAGAGCGTCATGTCGTGGGAGATCATGCTGACGAGTTGTTCGACCGTAAAGCGCATGTCGCTGATCGGATATTCCTGGCGCACCACGCCGTCGAGAAGGGTCCGGACGGTCAGTGTCGCGGGGTCGAGCCCCGTGACGATGGCCGGACCGAACGGACAGAAGGTGTCGAAGCCCTTGGCACGGACCCACTGCGCGAACGACGCGTCGCGGTGGATGATGTCTGCCACCGTGACATCGTTGGCGCACGTGAAGCCGAAGACATGGTCCATCGCCTGCTCGACCGTCACGGCCTTGGCGCGCTTGCCGATGACGATGCCGAGTTCCCCCTCGAACACCATCTTGCCGCCGCCCGGCGGCGTGTGGATCGCCTCACCCGGATCGAGATAGCTGTTGGGCGACTTGATCAGGTACAGCGGTTCGGGTGGCCGGGCCAGGTTCAGCTTGGCCGCCAGTTGCCCGAAGTTGTTCCACAGCGCCAGCACCTTGCTCGGCCGCGTCGGCATCAGCAGCTTGACATCGGCGAGCGCCAGCTGGCGCCCGGTTGCAGCGGGCTGCGCGAACATGTCGCCCTCGAAGACGTCGACGCGATCGCCGGCGAGGGTGCCGAAGCCGGCGCCTGCGTGGTGGTGGAAGCGCACCCAAGTCGTTGTGTTTGTCATGTTGCGCGTCACTCGAAGCGGTTACTGAGCTTGCCGATGCCTGCGATCTCGACCTCGATCGTGCTGCCGGGCTTCATCACGCCGACGCCGACCGAGGTGCCGCACAGGATAAGGTCGCCGGGGTTCAGCGTCATGTCCCTGGACAGCCGGCTGACGAGTTCCGGCACCGCGAACAGCATGTCGGCAACCGGGAACTCCTGCCGCACGCTGCCGTTGAGGATCGTTCGCACGACCAGACGATCCGGCTCGAGGCCGGTCGCGATGGCCGGACCGAACGGGCAGAAGCCGTCGAAACCCTTGGCCCGCGCCCAGTGCGGGAAAGACGGGTCACGCGTCAGGATGTCAGCAGCCGTCACATCGTTGGCACAGGTGTAGCCGAACACGCACGACAGCGCCTCTTCCTTCGGCACGTTCTTGCAGGTGCGACCGATCACGATGGCCAACTCGCCCTCGAAGATGATCCGGCTGTCGCACGCCGGCTTGCGGATCACGCCGCCGTGGCCGAGGTAGGTATTCGGTGGCTTCAGCAGGTATTGCGGTTCGGCCGGCGCCCGCTGCTCCATCTTCGTGAACAGCGCGTTGAAGTTGTTGTACATCGCGATGACCTTGCTCGGCTGGCACGGTGTCAGCAGGTCAACGTCAGACAGCCGCAGCACCCGCCCGGTCGGGCGCGCCATGCGATACATGTCGCCGTCGAACTCCCGGACGTCATCGCCTTCGAGCGTGCCGAAGCGAGTCGTGCTGTCAACGGCGAAGCGGATCCAGTGCGGCATCGTGGTCTCGTCGTGCAGCGGGCTCAGATGCCGATCTCGCCCCAGCGAGGGTCGGTCCAGTTGAAACGCTGCATCGCGTGCGGCACGCGACAGGCAATTTCGGTCTGGCGGCGCCGCTTGGCGGCCAGGATCGCCTCGGTCAGGAAGTCGGCATCGTAGGCGCGCAGCAGATGCGACTGCTCGGCGGCGAGGTAATCCTTGACGCGGGCACGTTCGCAGGGGTTGGCAGCAAGGGCCTCGTAGGTATCGCTGTCCCAGTGCCAGCGCAGGCCCAACTCGTAGAACGCCGCGTTGAAGGCGCTGCGTTCGATTTCGATGGCATCGATAGTCTCGTGTGCTGGCATGGCGGTGGGCATCGCAGGGCTCCTTGGCGGTGTGATGAAAGGCGATCGATCAAGCAACGGGGCCATATTAAGTCCCGACTTAAATAACGTAAAATTAAACTAAATGATGCATACCATTCCTTATCGCTTATGCACTGAGACGACCGCAGCACTTCCGCGATCCGACAGGGCGGCGCGATGAAGCACGCCACGCTGCGGCAGCTCAAGGTCTTCGAGGCGGTGGCGCGGCTGACGAGCTACTCGCGGGCCGCCGAAGAGTTGCACCTGACGCAACCGGCGGTTTCGACGCAGGTCAGGAAGCTCGAAGAACATGCCGGCCTGCCGCTGTTCGAACAACTCGGCAAGAAGATCTTCCTCACCCCCGCCGGCACCGAGTTGCTGCACCACGGCCGCTTGATCATCCGGCAGTTCGAGGACGCCGAGGCCGCGATGACGCAGTTCAAAGGGGTCGCAGGGGGCAAGCTCAACGTGGCCGTGATCAGTGCCGGCGACTACTTCATGCCGCGCCTGCTCGTCGACTTCGCCAGCCGCCATGGCGGTGTGACGCTGAACCTGTCGGTGCACAACCGTGAAGGCCTGCTGGAGCAATTGGCCGACAACCTGACCGATCTGGCGGTGATGGTGCGGCCGCCCGAAGGCGCCGACACCATCAACGAGGCCTTCGCGCCGCATCCCTATGTCATCGTCGCCAATGCCGGGCACCCGCTGGTGCAGGAAAAGCGCATCCCGATGTCGCGCCTGGTACGCGAGCCGTTCGTGGTGCGGGAAAAGGGCTCGGATACCTGGCAGTCGATGGCCGAGGGCTTCGGGCGCCATCTCGCGCGGCTCAACATCGCGATGGAGATCAAGAGCACCGAAACGATCAAGCAGGCGGTGATCGCCGGCATGGGCATCAGCTTCATGTCGGCGCATACCGTGAGCCGCGAGTTGAGCGCCGGCAGCCTGGCCGTGCTCGATGTGCAGGGATTGCCGTTGATGCTGAACTGGTACGTCGTGCATCGTCGCCAGAAACGCCTGCCGCCGGTGGCGCAGGCGTTCCGGCACTTCCTGCTCAGCGACGGGGCACGCCTGATCGACGAGACCGTGCCGATGCGCAAGCGGCGCTTGCCGCGATGATGCGTCCCCGTGTCCGCGAGGTCACTTTCACGACGTGAAAGTGAAAGCCCCGCAAGTCAGTGAATTGCGGGGCTTGGTGCTTGGTGGGCGGTGCAGGGTTCGAACCTGCGACCCCTGCCGTGTGAAGGCAGTGCTCTACCGCTGAGCTAACCGCCCGAATCTTGCCGTTCGGGTTGGCTTCCGGGGCGCCGGAAAGCGCGCGATTATGCCAGACGGCGCCACTGCGTCTTGCCGCCGCTGGCCTTGTCAAGCTCGGCCAGCACGGCCTCGTGCGCCGCCCGCTCGTCAGCAGGCACCGCGACCGCGGCCAGCGTGTAACTGGCGAGATCGATCGCCGGCACGCCGACCGCGCCAGGGTGGCTTTCCTGCGCCTCGATGACCAGCGAGTCCTGGCCACGCGTCATGCGCAGGTAGACCTCGGCGAGCAGGCCCGCATCGAGCAGCGCGCCGTGTAGCGTGCGGCCGGTGTTGTCGACCTCCAGACGCCTGCACAACGCATCCAGCGAGTTGGACTTGCCGGGAAACTGGTTGCGGGCCATCTGCAGCGAATCGATCACACGCGCCACGTGGCTGGTAAAACGTGGCCGCGAGAGGCGCCGCAACTCGGCGTCGAGAAAACCGACGTCGAAAGCGGCGTTGTGGATCACGATCTCCGCACCGGCAAGCCAGTCGAGCAGCTCGTCGGCGACTTCGGCAAAGCGTGGTTTGTCGGCGAGGAACGCGTCGGTCAATCCGTGCACCTTGATCGCATCTTCGCTGCTCGGCCGCTCGGGGTTCAGGTAGAAGTGCTTGCTGTGACCGCTGAGGCGCCGATTGACCATCTCGATGCAGCCGATCTCGATAACGCGGTCGCCGCCGTCGGGGCTCAGGCCGGTGGTTTCGGTGTCGAGGAAGACCTGTCTCATGGGCACCCCCGTTCATTGATGAGGCCGCGCACGCAGCCACAGCCAGGCGCCCGCCAGCACCATCGGCACGCACAGCCATTGGCCCATGCTCATGCCCAATGCCAGCGGGCCGAGGAAGCTGTCGGGTTCGCGGAAGAATTCGGCAACGAAACGCAGCCCGCCGTAGCCCATCAGGAACACGCCCGACACCTGCCCCGGCAGGCGGGGGCGGCGCGCATACATCCACAGCAGCACGAACAGCAACAGGCCTTCGAGCGCCACCTGGTACAACTGCGACGGATGGCGCGCGATGGCACTGCCCGACTGCGGGAACACCATCGCCCAGGGCAGCGACGGATCGGCCGCCCTGCCCCACAACTCGCCGTTGATGAAGTTGCCGACACGCCCGGAAGCCAGGCCGATGCGGCACGCACGGCGCGATCAGGTCCATCACGTCCAGGAACCGCCAGCCGCGCTGCCGCGCGTAAAGGGCCAGCGCGCCGATCACACCGAGCAACCCGCCGTGGAACGACATGCCCCCCTTCCACACCATCAGCGCCTCGAGCGGGTGCGCCGCGTAATAGCCGGGCTTGTAGAACAGCACATAGCCCAGGCGGCCGCCGATGATCACGCCGAGCACGCCCCAGAACAGCATGTCCTCGACATCGCGGCGCGTCCAACCGGCCTGGGCCCACTGCGGCTGGCGCGTGCGCAGCGCCGCCAGCCAGAGAAACAGGCCGAACGCCACCAGATAGGTCAGGCCATACCAGTGGATGCCCACCGGGCCGAGTTGCACGGCGATCGGATCGAACTGCGGATGCACCAGCATCGATGAAGCTCCGTCAAAGGAGCCGCGATTGTCGCCGCTTCGGCCGCGGCGAAAGCCGGCCCCGCACGTGCTCGACGAAGCGCTGCACCACCGGCAACGCCGGTTCGCGCCAGATCAGGCTGGTCTCGGCCATCAGCGCCGCGCCGGCCAGACGGCGGTAGACGACGCCGGGCCTCTGCAGGCGCGTCACCGTCTCGGGCACCCAGGCCATGCCCATGCCGGCCGAAACGAGGTTGACGATGGTCTGCATCTGGATCGCCTCCTGCGCCACCTGCGGCGTCAGGCCACGCGCGCGCTGCGTGGCGAGCACGGCGTCGTACAGCGAGGGCGTCACCGCTCGCGGAAAGATCACCAGCGGTGCATCGGCAATGTCGGCTCCGCGCACGGCCTTGCGCACGGCCGCCGGGTGGCCCTCGGGCAGCGCCAGCCACATCGGCTCGACCAGCACCGACAGCGCGGCGAAGCCGGCCGGCGCGGCGCCGGGCGCGTGCAGCACGAAGCCGGCGTCGATCTCGTCGGCGGCGAACGCGTCCAACTGCACATCGAGGGTGGCTTCGCGCAACTGCAACTGCACGTCGGGATGGCTTTCGCGGAATGCCCGCAGCCACAGCGGCAGGGCTCCGTAGGCGATGCTCGAGACGAAGGCCAGCCGCAGGCGCCCGGTACGGCCCGTGGCAGCGGCACGCACCACCGCCGGCAATGCCTCGGCTGCACGCAACAGTCGTCGCGCCTCGTCCAGCAAGGCGCGGCCGGCCGGCGTCAGCGCCACCGAGCGTCGTGTGCGCTCGAGCAGCGTCACCCCGAGCGTGCGCTCGAGGGCCTGTACCGCCTGCGTCAGCGGCGGCTGGGTCATCGCCAGGCGTTGCGCGGCACGGCCGAAGTGCAGTTCCTCGGCCACGGCAACGAACTGGCGCAACGGCCGCAACTCGATCATTGATTCGCCTCGCCTATCAAACATGGGTGACAAATATATTGGACCCGAACCCGCCCTGTGGCGATACTTTGGCGGCCCGCGCACCGTGGAGGAACATGTCATGACCGAAGCCAATCGCCGCTCCAAGCACATCACCGAAGGCGTCGCCCGCGCACCGAACCGCTCGATGTACTACGCCATGGGCTACCAGCCGAGCGACTTCAGCAAACCGATGATCGGCGTGGCCAACGGCCACTCGACCATCACGCCGTGCAACTCGGGCCTGCAGAAGCTGGCCGACGCCGCCGTCGAGGCCCTGCAGGATGCCGGCGCCAACCCGCAGATCTTCGGCACGCCGACCATCAGCGACGGCATGGCGATGGGCACCGAAGGCATGAAGTACAGCCTGGTCTCACGCGAGGTGATCGCCGACTGCGTCGAGACCTGCGTCGGCGGCCAATGGATGGACGGCGTGCTGGTGATCGGCGGCTGCGACAAGAACATGCCCGGCGGCATGATGGGCATGCTGCGCGCCAACGTGCCGGCGATCTACGTCTACGGGGGCACGATCCTGCCCGGCCACTACAAGGGCCAGGACCTGAACATCGTCAGCGTGTTCGAGGCCGTCGGCCAGTTCTCCGCCGGCAAGATGAGCGAAGAAGACTTCTGCCAGATCGAGCGCCGCGCCATTCCCGGCAGCGGCTCGTGCGGTGGCATGTACACCGCCAACACGATGAGCTCCGCCTTCGAGGCGCTGGGCATGAGCCTGCCGTTCGCGTCGACGATGGCCAACGTCGAAGACCCGATCGTCGAGCACACCCGCCAGGCCGCGCGCGTGCTCGTCGAAGCAGTCAAGGCCGACCTGAAGCCGCGCGACATCGTCACGCGCGAGAGCATCGAGAACGCGGTGGCGGTGATCATGGCCACCGGCGGATCGACCAATGCCGTGCTGCACTTCCTGGCGATTGCCCACGCGGCCGGCGTGCCATGGACGATCGACGACTTCGAACGCGTGCGGACCAAGGTGCCGGTGCTGTGCGACCTGAAGCCCAGCGGCAAGTACCTGGCGATCGACCTGCACCGCGCCGGCGGCATTCCCGCGGTGATGAAGGTCTTGTTGGACGCCGGTCTGCTGCACGGTGACTGCATCACGATCACCGGCAAGACGGTGGCACAAAACCTGGCCGACGTGCCACCGCTGCGCGCCGACCAGGACGTGATCCGTCCGATCGGCAATCCGATGTACGCCGAGGGGCACCTGGCGATCCTCAAGGGCAACTTGTCCCCCGAGGGCTGCGTAGCCAAGATCACCGGCCTGAAGAACCCGGTTATCACCGGCCCGGCGCGGGTGTTCGACGACGAGCAATCGGCGCTGGCCGCGATCATGGCGGGCCGGATCCGGGCCGGCGACGTGATGGTGCTGCGCTACCTCGGCCCCAAGGGCGGGCCCGGCATGCCCGAAATGCTCGCACCCACCGGCGCGCTGATCGGCCAGGGCCTGGGCGAGAGCGTCGGCCTGATCACCGACGGCCGCTTCTCCGGCGGCACCTGGGGCATGGTGGTCGGCCATGTCGCGCCCGAGGCCTACGAAGGCGGCACGATCGCGCTGGTGCACGAAGGCGACACGATCACGATCGACGCCCACCGTCTGCTGCTGCAACTCAACGTCGGCGACGTTGAGTTGTCGCGCCGCCGTGCCGCCTGGGTGCGGCCAGCGCCGCGCTACACGCGGGGCGTGCTGGCGAAGTTCGCGTTCAACGCCGCCAGTGCGAGCGCGGGCGCGGTGCTCGACCGCTTCGCCTGATGCCGCTGTGCGCGTGGTTCGGCGCCCGTGCGGCACTCACGACTTCTTCTTGCCCGGCTGCAACTCGTCGAAGCCGGTACTGACATTGCTGTCGAACACGCTGTCCTTGATCACCTGTTCGTTGTGCTTGCGCTTGCCCGTACGGTCCTCTTCGGCACGCTGCGCGGCCGCGCGACGCGCTCGGGTCGCCGCGTCGTCGACGCGCTGTCGATCACGGCTGATGCCCAGCGCCTCGAGGCTCTTGCGCCGCCGCTCGGCCTTGCGGTCATCGAGCTTGTTCATCTCGCGCTTCTTGGTCAGCCCGCTGGCGTCCGCAAACGCCCACCAGACGGCCGCCACGGCGAACGGCGACAACACGACCCACCAACTCCAGGCCGCGACGGGACCGACTTCCGCGAACTTGAGCGCAATCAGCAACAAACCGAGCAGTACGAACCACATGGTGATCTCCCGAGACAGGCCGCAGGTGTCAACCCGCCTGCCTAGAATAGCGTTGCGGAAACGTCAATCGCATCCATTTCACCCCCTCCCGCGGAAGGAAGTCATGAAATCCCTGCTCGCCCTGGGCGTCGCCATCGGCGCCGTCATCGCGTCCCCGGCCTTCGCCAGCGCCGATCTGGCGCAGAAGAAGAACTGCATGGCCTGCCACGCCACCGACAAGAAGGTGATCGGCCCATCCTACAAGGACGTGGCGGCCAAGTACGCCGGCCAGAAGGACGCCGCCGACAAGCTCGCCGTGAAGATCCAGAAGGGCGGCTCGGGTGTCTGGGGTGCGGTACCGATGCCCGCCAACCCGCAGGTCAACGAGGCCGAAGCCAAGCAACTCGTGGTCTGGGTGCTGAGCATCAAGTAGGCCCATCGCCCAGCCATTGGCAATCGCATGGCCCCGTGTCGCGGGGCCATGCGGCTTTTTGACGCCGAACTTGCCCACGTCGAGTTCGTCGCGCGCTTCAAGTGCGGCGGCCGCGCCGAGCAGCTGCACGAGGTGAGCCGGTTCATCCGCGAGGCCTGCCGCTGATACGACGTCGATGGAAGCGTCGGCTGACGTCAAGCAAACTCCTGACGCACGGCCGGCGACATCAGCCGGCGCATGATCCAACCCAGCAGCGCGCAAGTCGCCAGCGTCACCACCACCGCCATCGACCGCGCAGCGGTGACGAAACCGCCGAAAACGTCGGCGGCCGTCGGCGGCAACGGCGCGCGCGCCAGCGTCGCCTCGACCACCGATTGCACGACCTCCTGCTGCAGCCACAAGCCGAGCAGGTTGGCGGCGATCGCCAGCCCGAGCAGGCCGATAAAGCAACGCCGTGCCCAATCGAGCCTGAGCAGCAGGCCCACGGCGCTGGCCATCGTCGCCAGCGACACCACCAAGCCCGTCCCCACCACCCAAGGCAGGTAACCGACGAGCAGGCCGGTCAGCAACGGCAGGGGCTGCAAGGCGCCGAGGCCCTGAAGCCCGGGCAGCCAGGAGGCCAACATGGCGTTTTGCAGCAGTGCAGAGACGCTCGCCAGCCCGGCCAGGCTCAGGAACACCCAGGCGGTCAGCGTGACGAACAGCGAGCGTGATCCGACATTGAAGGTTTGCGGCATGGCCTGCACTCCCATCGTCTTCGACGCCGTCATCATCGCGGCGGCGTGTGACAAGGATCTTTCGGCCAGCGCAAGCACTTGTCATTCCCCTGTCGAGGTGTGTCTCCCTACAACAAGGGGTGCACTGTGCGATTCAAGCCACAGCCCGTGCAGCGGGCCGGGTCGGCCCGGCAGGTCGGCCGAAGCGCTCGGCATGAATCGGCCGTGAAGGCAACGCGGGCCATGGCTGCTGCAGGGGAAATGCACCGCGCCAGCGTCAGGCGGGCCGGCGCCGGCCGTCAGGGCACGTCGTGGCCGGTGCTGGCGCACCAGATGCGGTACCACGTCTCGGCATCGAGCCGCATTGAATACGCCGCCACCGCTTCGGCCACGGCCTCGATGCGCGACGAGCCGGTGATCGGCAGCGGCCGTGCCGGATGGCGCAAGATCCACGCGTAGGCCAGCGTCGCCGCACTCACACCGTGGGTCTGGCCCAGCGCCTCGAGCACGTCGCGCACGCGGCGGGCGCGTTCGTCGCCACCGGTGAAGAGTCGGCCACCGGCCAGCGGCGACCAGGCCATCGGCCGCACACCGAGATCCACGCATTGGTCGAACGTGCCATCGCTCAAGGGCTGCAGTTGCAGCGGTGAAAACTCGATCTGGTGGGTTGCCAGGGGGTGGCGGCGATTGAGCAGCGCGAATTGCGAAGGCGCGTGGTTGGAGACGCCGAAGTGCAGCACCTTGCCCGCGGTGCGCAGGGCACGAAAGGTGTCGGCCAACTCGTCAGGGTCCATCAGGGCATCGGGGCGATGAATCAGCAGCAGGTCGATGCGGTCGGTGTGCAGTGCACGCAGCGACGCCTCCACGGCAGCGGTCACGTGCCGGCGTGAACTGTCGTAGGACTTGATCGCATGCGCAGGTCGTGCCGGCGAGACCAGCTTGATGCCGCATTTGGTGACGATCTGGATGCGCTCGCGCAGGCCCGGCGCGGCGGCCAGCGCCTGGCCGAACAGCGATTCGACGCCGTAATCGCCATAGATGTCGGCATGGTCGAAGGTGCTGACACCCAACTCGAGGCATTGCTCGATCCAGCGCTGACGCGCCGTGACGTCCCACTGCCAGGATGCCATGCGCCAGGCACCGGCGATCACCGGTGACAGGAGCAGCCCACCCGGCGTCAACTCGACCATCGTCGACGCCGGCTCATGCCAGGTCGCCGGCCAGGTTGGCCAGCGTTTCCGGCGCCACCGTGACGTGCGCCGGATAGTGGGTGTGGTCGCAGCCGATCTTCACCGCCGCACCAGCGCGGATCGCCGCGCGCTGCGCCGGATTGAACTCGAAGCGCACGAAGTGCACCGCCGAGGTCTTCTCTTCGTTCTCCCGATCGAGGTCTTCGTCGGCGATGGCGTACACGCGCGGGTGCCCTTCGACCTCGACGAACATGCGGTCCTCGATGCCGATCAAGCGCGCCAGTTCGCGCTTGCGCTCGTGCACGTCGGGGTACTCGATCAGCATCGTCGCCTTCCAGTTGCCACCGTCGGGCACCAGCGCTGCATAGGCTTCGATCTCGCTCTGGATGCCTTCCTCGTCGAAGATCTTCTCGATGTGCAGCATCTCCTGGATCTGCCGGCGGATCGTCTGCTCGTCCTCGAACTGCAGCGAGACATGTTCGCCCAGACGCACGCTGCGCAGGCGGCGGTGCGCGATCGCCTGCGGCTTGCTGGATTGGCGGATCTTCGAGTAGCCCTCCAGCGTCAGGAGGTTGTCGCGGTTGATGGTCACTTCATTCACTCCATGCCGTAGGCGATGCGCACGAGGCTCAGCGGGTGCCGTACGGCTTTCGCAGGCGTCCCTGCCTGCTGCATGCCTTGCGCGATGTGGTGGCCGGCCATCGGGCAGTCGCTGCCGATGAAGTCGGGCTCGTCTTTGGCCATCGCCTTGAACACCGGTTTGCCGATCTTCATGGCCACCGGGTGGGTGGCGGTCTTCACGCCGTAGATGCCGGCGTGACCGGAGCAACGCTCGACCGTGGTCAGCGTGACCTCGACCTTGTTGCCGATCAGCTTGAGCATCTCTTCGGTTTTCCGGCCGATGTTCTGTACCCGGCCGTGGCAGGGGATGTGATAGCTGACCTTGCCGAGCGCAGTCTTGAAGTCGGTCTTCAGCAGGCCGTCCTTGTGGCGCGCGACCAGGTACTCGAACGGGTCGAACATCGCCTGGCTGACGGCCTTCGTATCGGCGCAGTCCGGGAACATCAGCGGCAGCTCCTTCTTGAACATCAGCGTGCAACTCGGCACCGCGGTGAGGATGGCGTAGCCGTCCTTCGCATACTTCGCCAGCACCGGCATGTTGGCGGCCTTGTGCGCGGCCACCGAGTCGAGATCGCCGAGTTCGAGCTTGGGCATGCCGCAGCACTTCTCCTTGTCCACGATCACGTAGGGGATGTCGTTGTGGGCCAGCACCTTCAGCAGGTCGTGGCCGATGCCGGGCTCGTTGTAGTTGATGAAGCAGGTCGAGAAGATTGCCACCTTGCCCGGCGTGCGCTCACCGTTCGTGACGACCGTCGCCTTGCTCTTCGCCGCGCCCCAGCGGAAGCGCTGCGTCGCGAGTTCGGGCATCCAGGCGTCCGGGTGCACGCCAAGCGCGCTATCCATCACCTTGCGCGCGGCCTTCGTGCGATTCACCGCGTTCACCATCTGCACGACGACTGGGATGCCGGCGAACTGCCCATGCACGTCGGTGGAAGCGAGCAACTTCTGGGCGACGCCGACTTCGCCCTTCTTGTACTTGATCGCCTTGGCACGCAGCATCAGGTGGGGGAAATCGAGGTTCCAGACGTGCGGCGGCGTGTACGGGCACTTGGTCATGTAGCACAGGTCGCACAGGTAGCACTGGTCGACCACGCCCCAGTAGGCTTCCTTCTTGACACCGTGGACTTCGCCGTCGTCGGTCGCGTCGACCAGGTCGAACAAGTTCGGAAAGCTCTGGCACAGGCTCACGCAACGGCGGCAGCCATGGCAGATGTCGAACACCCGCTCCATCTCCTTGAAGGCCGAGGCCTCGTCGTAGAAGTCGGGGTTCTTCCAGTCGATCGGGTGCCGGGTCGGGGCTTCGAGATTGCCTTCGCGCATGGAACGCTTCGCCAGATGGAGAACAAGGGGCACGAGGCCCCTTGTCAAGGTTGATGAATGTCGGCCTCAGTCCACCAGCGCGTCGAGCGCCTTCTGGTAGCGATTGGCGTGCGAGCGCTCGGCCTTGGCGAGTGTTTCGAACCAGTCGGCGATCTCGTCGAAGCCTTCGTCACGGGCCGTCTTGGCCATGCCCGGGTACATGTCGGTGTACTCGTGCGTCTCACCGGCCACCGCCGCCTTCAGGTTCTGGCGGCTGGTACCGATCGGCAACCCGGTGGCCGGGTCGCCCACGGCCTCGAGGAATTCGAGGTGGCCGTGCGCGTGGCCGGTCTCGCCTTCCGCCGTGGAGCGGAACAGCGCGGACACGTCGTTCTGACCCTCGACGTCGGCCTTGTTTGCGAAATAGAGATAACGGCGATTGGCCTGCGACTCGCCTGCGAAGGCGTCCTTCAGGTTCTGCTCGGTCTTCGATCCTTTCAAGCCCATGTCACTCTCCTGTGATTGCAATCGGCGTGGACGGTTGAGGGGCTGCGCGCGCCCGCTCAACACCCTGCAAAGGTATCCCACGTGCGGGACTGGTGCCAATTCAAAGCGACTATCCACAAAATAGCAGTCGCCTAATTGCTGGCGATCAAGGATAGGTGAAAACGTGCTTGCGGGAAGCGCTCACGCGGACAGCCACTGCTGCACACGGCGGTGCAGTGCAGCCTGCGGGTCGACGAGTTCATCGAGGATGCTGAAGTGATCGCGGCCGGTGATCTCGTCGCAAACCGGCACCACGGCCTCACCCCAACGCTCACGAATCAGGCGGTTGTGGCGCAGGAACTCGTCGCTCTCGAGCGCGCCGACGACGCTGCACAACATGGCGCCCGACGGCGCCGCGAAGCGCGCCGGGCTGGCGCGGCGCACCACGGCGGGCGTCAGGCGCAGATCGACCTGCAGCGACGGCGTGGCGGCGATCGGCGCCAGGTCGTAAAGCCCCGAGATCGACACCGCCCGGTGCGTCAGTCGCGCGGGCAGGTCGGGGGCCAGCCGTTTGCCATCGCAGGCGAGCAGCATCGCTGCCAGATGGCCCCCCGCCGAGTGTCCGACGACGACATTGCGCGCCGCGTCGCCACCAAAGCGGCTGGCGTTGCGGTGCACCCAAGCCAGCGCGTGAGCCATCTGCAGCGCGATGGTGTCGACCGGCACTGCCGGGCACAACGTGTAATTGGGCACGACGACCATCGCGCCGGACGCGACGAAGGGCGGCGCCACGAATGAGAAATCCGCCTTGTCGAGCGCGCGCCAGTAGCCGCCGTGGATGAACACCAGGACCGGCGCCGCGGGTGTTGATGCCGGGAAGACGTCGAGCGTTACCGCCGCATCCGGGGTGAACGGCAGATCGATGTGGCAGGACAGGCGCGCCCGCGCCCGTGCCGACGCTTCGCGCCAGCGTTCGATGTGCTGCGCGAACGCCGGCACGCGTTTGCGGTTGTCGTATTGCGCGTCCAGCCAAGCCGTGTCCGTCAGGCTGCCGACCGCGCCAATGCCGCTCATGGATGTGCCCTCCCGCTGGCGCGACGCTCTCACGCTGCGCCCTGCGGCGTCAAGGCCGGCTGCTAGAATTCTTTTCTGCCGTGGGGACGTAGCTCAGCTGGGAGAGCGTCGCGTTCGCAATGCGAAGGTCGGGAGTTCGATCCTCCTCGTCTCCACCATGAACATCAAGGGCTTGGCTTCGGCCAGGCCCTTCTCATTGCGCTGCCAGGGACGCCGGCCGCGGCACAGCCGAACGACTGAAAGAACATGACCGATCTGCTGCCTGGATTCCGGCGCCAGCGCCTGCGCGTGAATGGCGTGACGATCAACCTGTGCCACGGCGGCAGCGGTTCACCGGTGTTGCTGCTGCACGGCTACCCGCAGACGCACGTGATGTGGCATGCGATCGCGCCGCGACTGGCCGAACGCCACTGCGTGGTCTGCCCCGACTTGCGCGGCTACGGCGACTCTGCCAAACCCAAAGGCCTGCGCGACCACAGCAACTACAGCAAGCGGGTGATGGCCGCGGACATGGTCGCGGTGATGCGTCGCCTCGGTCACGAGCGCTTTCACGTCGTCGGCCACGACCGCGGTGCGCGCGTCGGGCACCGCCTCGCGCGCGATCACGGTGATCGCGTGCGGTCGCTGACGGTGATCGACATCTCGCCGACGCTCACGATGTACGAGCGCACCGACATGGCCTTTGCCACGGCCTACTACCACTGGTTCCTGTTGATCCAGCCGGCGCCGCTGCCCGAGAAGATGATCGCGGCCGTCGGCTGGGACGGCGTGTTCGGCCGCCTCGCCGCGGCCACCGGCGACAAAGGCCGCTTCGGCCCTCTCGCGCTCGCCGAGTACCGCCGCTGCTTCGACGAGCGAACGATTCACGCGACCTGCGAGGATTACCGTGCCGCGGCAACGATCGACCTCGAGCACGACCGTGCCGATGCGGATCGAAAGCTGTCGACACCGCTGCTGGCGCTGTGGGGTCGACGTGGCGTGGTCGGCAAGATGTTCGATTGCCTGGCCGACTGGCAGGCCGTGGCCGAAGACGTCACCGGCCAGGCCATCGACAGTGGCCACTTCGTACCGGAAGAACAACCGGCCGCGACTCTGGCAGCGTTGCTGCGATTCCTGCGCCGCTGCGATGTACGCGAACGTTCGGCCCACGACCCGGCATGACGGCCCCTAAGGTATTGCCCCGACGGGTCGCTTGGTCGTTTGCGGCTATATTTCGACGTTTTGCAGCGCCTGTCGTTGCGCCGGCCCACAAGGCCATGGGTGTGCAGATGCAGCGTCCTTGCACCGGGACGTCTGGAGGACTGGATTGAACTACGCCGAGCAACAACGCGATCCTGGCAAGCATGCCATCGGGATCGGCATCGTGATCGTGATGCACATCCTGCTGGGCTGGGCTCTGGTGAATGGCCTGGCGCGCACGGTGATCGAGGTCATCAAGGGCCCGATCGAAACCAAGATCATCGAAGAGACCAAGCCCGCGCCGCCGCCGCCGGAGAACCTGCCGCCGCCGCCGAAGTTCGCCCCGCCGCCGCCGAGCTTCGTGCCGCCGCCGGAGGTCATCGTCAACGCGCCGCCGACGCCGGCGCCGACGATCACGACGACGACCATTGCCCCGCCACCGGCGCCGCCGGTGGCGATCGCGCCAGCGGCGCCCCCGGTGGTCGAGGCACCGCCCGCCCCGCCGCGTGTGGCTGCCCGGCCGGCGATCGGCAACGTCAGCAGTTGTGCGCCCAAGGGCGACGACTATCCGGCCGTCGCCATCAAGGAAGAAGCCACCGGAACAACAAGAGTCCGCTTCACCGTCGATGCCACGGGCAAGCTGGCCGGCGCGGAGGTCGTGAGATCCGCCGGCGCGTCACGCGCGCACAAGGCGCTCGATCGGGTCGCGGTGCAGAAGCTCAGTGAGTGCACCTTCCGGCCCGGCATCGACGAGAACGGCAAGGCCGTCGGCGGCACCTTCGACGTCGAGTACGTCTGGAAGCTGGCCGGCTGACGCGCTGGCGACAGTCAATTCTTTGTTTGGTACCAGCGCGGCCCAGGCCACCATGCGCGTTCGTTCATTGGAGGAAACATGTCATTGACTCAACACCTGCGCGCGCCGCTTGCCGCCGCGTTGATCGCCGTGGCCGCCGTGGCACTGGGCTTGCCCACACCGGCACTGGCCCAGGCCGCTTCTGCACCGGCCGCCGAAGCCCCGCCGCCTGCGCAGGCAGTGGCGCCCGCGGCAGCGGCGGCCCCCACCGCGACGGTGACCAAGGAGGCGGTCGCCAACCCCTATGGCCTGGAAGCGCTGTGGAGCCAGGGCGACTTCGTTGCCCGCGGCACGCTGATCATCATGGTCATCATGTCGATGGGCAGCTGGTACATCATCTTCACCAAGGTGTACGAGCAGAGCAAGTTGATGCGCAGTGCCAAGGCAGCCGAGGACTTCTGGGCCGCCGGTTCCATCAAGAAAGGCGCCGAGGGCCTCGCCGAGAACAGCGCGTTCCGCTACATCGCCGAGAGCGGGCTGAAGGCCAGCGATCACCACGAAGGCACGCTGGTCGAGACGATCGACAAGCACACCTGGATCGGCATGAGCATCCAACGCTCGGTCGAGAACATCCAGAGCCGCCTGCAGGACGGCCTCGCGTTCCTGGCCACCGTCGGCTCGACGGCCCCGTTTGTCGGCCTGTTCGGCACGGTCTGGGGCATCTACCACGCGCTGACCGCCATCGGCGTCTCCGGCCAGGCCTCGATCGACAAGGTCGCCGGCCCGGTCGGCGAGGCACTGATCATGACCGCCTTCGGCCTGGCCGTCGCAGTGCCAGCGGTGATGGGCTACAACTGGCTCATCCGCCGCAACAAGAGCGCGATGGAACGCGTGCGCGCGTTCTCGGGCGACGTGCACAACGTGCTGCTGGCGGGCAAGCGCTGATCGTTCACCGCGACGAGCAGCGAGGAGACGGCTCATGGCCATGAACATCGCGTCGGCCGACGGCGACGAAGACGAGATGAACTCGACCATCAACACCACGCCCCTGGTGGACGTGATGCTGGTGCTGCTGATCATCTTCCTGATCACCATTCCGGTGGTCACGCAAAGCATCCAGCTCGAGTTGCCGAAGGAGCGCAACGTCCCGACGCAGACCAAGCCCGAGAACATCGTGATTGCGGTCAACCGCGACGGCGAGGTGCACTGGGGCATGGAACGGCTGCCGGATATCGAGACTCTGGTCACGCGCCTGAAGACCGAAGCGGTCAAGGAGCCGCAGCCCGAGGTGCACATCCGCGGCGATGCCGAAGTGCGCTACGAATCGGTGGGCCGCGTCGTCGTGGCCTGCCAGCGCGCCGGCATCCTGAAGGTGGGATTCATCACCGAACCACCCGCCGGCGTGGTGTCGCGGTAAGGAGCAACGAAGATGGCCATGCAAGTTGGCGGCGGTGGCGGTGACGACGCCCCGATGATCGAGATGAACATGACGCCGCTGATCGACGTCATGCTGGTGCTGTTGATCATGTTCATCATCACGATCCCGATCCAGACTCACGCGGTCAAGATGAACATGCCGATTCCGAGCAACGTGCAGCCCAAGGAGCCACGCCCGCCGATCCGCATCGACGTCGATTTCGACGGCACCATCGGCTGGAACGGTGTGGCCGTCACGATGGGTGAATTGCAGTCCAGGTTTGTCGAGGTGGCCGCCGAGCCCGACCAGCAGGAGGTGCACCTGCGCCCCAACAAGCTGGTGACGTACAAACATGTCGCCGCCGTGATGGCCAACGCCCAACGCCTGGGCGTGGTCAAGATCGGCCTGGTCGGCAACGAACAGTTCATGAACTGACCACGGCAGCGGCGTCAACGCCCGTCTCGCGGGGATCGTTGCCAGCAAGCGGCCGATCCCCGTTTTCATCTTCACCGCGACTCCCACAAGGCCAGCAGCGAGAGCATCCCGACCATGAAATCGATCCGTGTCCTCACTATCGCCCTGCTCGCCGCCGGCCTCATGAGTGCCGCCATCGCGCAGGGCATCCGCCCCGAAGTCGGCAAGCCGCTGCAGCAGGCCAGCGACCTGCTCAAGGCCGGCAAGGCCAGGGAAGCGCTAGCGAAAGCGCGCGAGGCCGACGCCGTCGGGGGCAAGAACGCGGCCGAGCAGGTGATGATCGACCGCATGAAGGGCGCCGCGGCGCAACGCGCCGGCGACAACGGCACCGCGATCGCTGCATTCGAATCAGCGATGGCCTCCGGCCGCCTGTCTGGCAACGAGCAGGCGCAGATCGCCGAGTCGCTGGCATTTGCGTACTCGCAGCAGAAGAACTGGACCAAGACCACCGAGTGGGCGAATCGCGCGCGCACCGCTGGCGGCAACACCGCCTCGCTGAACCAGTTGATCGCGTACGTGCAATCGCAAAGCGGCGACTACTCACAAATCTTCAGGGACGCGCAGGCCCAGGTGCACGCAGCCGAGCAGGCCGGCCGCCGGCCGGCCGAGGACGACCTGCTGCGCCTGGCCGATGCGGCGCGCCGCCTGAACAACAACGCGGCCTACTCCAATGCGCTCGAGAAGCTGGTGCTGTACTACGCCAAGAAGGAGTACTGGAGCGCGCACCTTTCCAGCCTGCAACGCAAGCCCGGCTTTGCCGACCGCCTGGGCCTGGACGTGATGCGACTGAAACTCGCCAATGGCCTCGTCACGAAGACCGAGGACTTCATGGAAATGGCGCAACTGGCGCTGCAGGCCGGCTTGCCGGTCGAGGCCAAGAGCATCGTCGACAAGGGCTACGCCGCCGGCGCGCTCGGCACCGGCGCCGAGGCCGAGCGTCACAAGCGGCTGAGCGATCTGGTGGCCAAGCAGCAGGCCGAGAGCGCCTCCGGCATCGACCAGGCTGCGAGCGAGGCCACCGCAAAGAAGGACGGCAACGACCTGGTCAGGGTCGGCACCGTCTATGCGTCGATGGGCCAGACCGACAAGGCAGTCGAACTGATCGACAAGGGCGTTGCCAAGGGTGGCCTGAAGCGGCCCGACGACGCCAAACTGCGTCTCGCGCTCGCACTCGCGCAGTCACCGAAAACCCGCGCCAAGGGCCTGCAGATGCTGCGCGCCATCGGTGGCACGGATGGCACGGCCGACGTGGCGAAGCTCTACGCAGTGGTGGTGCAGCAGCAGAGCTGAGAGCCGTCGGGTGCCGGGCAGGCGGCTGCCTAGAATCCCCGCCATGCCCGCCACCCTGCCCGCCTTCGTCGAACCGCTCGGCATGGGCGTCTTCGCGGTCGATACCGGCTTCGTGCGTCCGCGCTTCGATGCCGCCTACCTCGTGATCCACAACGGCCGCGCGGCGTTCATCGACACCGGCACCAACCACGGCGTGCCGCGCCTGCTGGCGGCGCTCGACGCGCTCGGCCTGACGCGCGACGCGGTCGAGTACGTCATCCCGACCCATGTGCACCTCGACCATGCCGGCGGCGCGGGCCTGTTGATGACGCACCTGCCGCGCGCGACGATGGTCGTGCACCCGCGCGGCGCGCGCCACATGATCGACCCGACGGCATTGATGCAGGGCGCGCTGGCGGTGTACGGGCCTGACGAGATGGCGCGATCGTATGGCAGCCTGGTCGGCGTCGATGAGGCGCGGGTCCGTGTCAGCGATGACGGCATGGATCTGGTGCTCGGCGGCGAGCGCGTGCTGCACCTGATCCACACGCCGGGCCACGCCCGCCATCACCACTGCATCTGGGACGCGGCCACGCGCGGCTGGTTCACCGGCGACACCTTCGGCTCGTCGTACCGCGAATTCGACACCGCGAACGGCGCGTGGATCTTCCCCACGACCGTGCCGGTGCAGTTCGATCCGGCACCACTGCGTGCATCGGTGCAACGGCTGATGTCGTTCGCACCGACGTGCGTGTACCTCACCCACTACAGCCGGGTCGGCGACGTGCCGCGGCTGGCGATGCGGCTGCTCAGGGTTCTCGACGGCATGGTGGCGATCGGCGAGCGCCTGCGCAGCGTGACGGATCGCCACCACGCGCTCAAGCGCGACCTGACGCAGTTGTACGCATCCGCCCTGGCCGAGCATGGGATCGACCCGACCGCGCCGATGCTCGATCTGTTGGCGATTGACATCGAACTCAATGCGCAGGGCATCGCCGTCTGGCTCGACCGCCCGGCCAAGGAACGCAAGGAAGGCATGGCATGAGCAGCGACATCCGTTTCGGCCTCGCCGGCCGCGTCGTCGTCGTCACCGGCGGCGCGCAGGGTATCGGCGAGGCTTGCGTGCGCCGCCTGGTCGCCGACGGCGCCGCGGTGGCGCTGTGGGACGTGGACGATGCGCGCGGCCAGGCGCTGGCCGCGGTGCTGGCGAGCGACGGTGTTCGCGTCGCATACCAGCGCTGCAACGTCGCCAGCAAGGCCGATGTCGATGCCGCGATGGCGGCGACATTGGCCGCGTTCGGGCGCGTCGACGGCTTGTTCAACAACGCCGGCATCTTCAAGGCGGCATCGTTTCTCGACATCGCCGAGGCCGATTGGGACGCGGTGATCGACGTCAACCTGAAAGGTCACTTCCTGGTCGGCCAGGCTGTGGCGCGGCAGATGGTCGACCAGGGGGGTGGCGGGGCCATCGTGAACATGAGTTCGGTCAACGCGCGGCTCACCATTGCGTCGATCGCCAGCTACAACGCCAGCAAGGGCGGCATCGACCAGTTGACGCGTGTGATGGCGCTGGCGCTGGCCGAGCACGGCATCCGCGTCAACGGCGTCGCCCCGGGCACGATCGCCACCGAGCTGGCCGCCAAGGCGGTGCTGACCAGCGAGGACGCCAAGGCCCGCATCCTGAGCCGCACGCCGATGAAGCGGCTCGGCGAGCCGGCCGAAGTCGCCAGCGTGGTGGCCTTCCTGCTCAGCGACGCGGCCAGCTACATGACCGGCGAAACCGTTCTCGTCGACGGCGGCCGCATGACTTTGAACTACACCGTGTGAGCTCGCCGGGCCGCCCCAAGAGCGAACGTTCCCCAAGGGCCACGGCGTGGCCCCTGCGGGCCCAGGGGGGACCGCGCGCAGCGCGTAGGGGGCACCACTGAGCTTCGAGGCGTACGCGGTCAGCGTCGGCGTCGTCGCGCTCGGCGAGATGGGCGACAAGACGCAACTGCTGGCCCTGCTGCTGGCCGCACGCTATCGCGCACCGCGGCCGATCATCCTCGGCATCCTGGTGGCGACGCTGGCCAACCATGCAGCGGCCAGCGCGCTCGGCGCCTGGCTCACGCAGGTAATCGCGCCGCACTGGATGCGCTGGGGCCTCGGCGCCTCGTTCATCGGCGTGGCGCTCTGGATGTTGATTCCCGACCGCGTCGATGGCGAATCCGAAGGCCGCGGCAGCCATCGGCTCGGCGTGTTCGGCGTCACCGTCATCGCATTCTTTCTCGCCGAGATGGGCGACAAGACGCAGATCGCCACCGTGATGCTCGCGGCCCGCTACGACGACGTCGTCACCGTGACCGCCGGCACCACGCTGGGCATGATGATCGCCAACGTACCCGCGGTGCTGCTGGGCGACCGGGCCGTGAAGTTCGTGCCGATCGTCTGGGTGCACCGCATCGCTGCGGTGGTGTTCGCCGCGATCGGCGTAGCCGTGCTGGCCGGCGTGGGCACTTAGGCCTATTCTTGATGCATGAGCGACACAACTCCTCTACCCACCCTCGAGGGCGGCTGCCTGTGCGGCCGCGTGCGCTACCGTGCCACGCCCGACCACCGCGACGGCTACTACTGCCACTGCCGCATGTGCCAGCTGGCCTTCGGCAACACGCGCGCCGCCTACTTCAACCTGCGCAAGAGCGAGGTGCAATGGCTCGGCGCGCCGGCCTACTATGCGTCGTCGAAGATCGCCCGCCGCGGTTTCTGCAGCCACTGCGGCACGCCGCTGTCGTTCGAGTTTCTCGACAACGACCGCATGGACCTCTCGGTCGGCAGCCTCGACGACCCGTCGGCGATGAAACCCACCGAGCACTTCGCCGTCGAGTCGCGCATTGCTGCATGGCATGCCCGCGACGGCCTGCCCGAATCGCGCCTCGACAGCAACGAACGCATTGCGCAGCGCTGGCGCGAGGCCTATGGCGAAGGAGTCGAACCCGGGCTCGCCGCTGTGAGGAGCTCGCCATGAGACCGCAGGGGCGCCCCACGGGCGGATGCCGGGTTGCGCAGCACGAAGGTGCCCGCCGGTGAGCGCCGACCGCCTGGCGCAATGGCAGGCCGACGAGGCTGCCGTGCGTGCGCACCGCGCACAGCCCGCCGGTGCGATCCCACCCGCCCAGGCGCTCGGCCGATCGGGCCTCGACGTGCTGCACGACATGCTCGCCGGCCGCCTGCCGGCCGCACCGATGGCCGAGACGCTCGACTTCCTGTTGGTGCACGTCGGACACGGCAAAGCCGTGTTTCAGGGCCGACCCGGACCGCGATTCTTCAACCCGATGGGCACCGTGCACGGCGGCTGGTACGCCACCCTGCTCGACTCGGCTGTCGGCTGCGCGGTGCACACGACGATGCCACCCGGCCGGGGCTACACCACGCTCGAATTGAAATTGAACCTGGTGCGCGCACTCGGGCCCGACGTGCCGCTGGTGCGCGCCGAAGGCCGCACGATCAATGTCGGCCGCCAGGTCGCGACGGCCGAGGGCCGCCTGATCGGCCCCGACGGCAAGCTCTACGCCCATGCCACCACCACCTGCCTGATCTTCGACTTGCCGTCGCGCGCCGGCGGCTGACGCCCGCGCGACAATCGCTTGCCATGAAATACCTCCACACCATGGTCCGGGTCACGGACATCGAACAATCGCTGCGCTTTTACCGGGACGCACTCGGTCTCGAACTGCTGTCTCGGCGCGACAACGAGGCCGGCCGCTTCACGCTGGTGTTCCTGGCCGCGCCGGGGGACCCCACGGCGCAGGTCGAACTGACCTACAACTGGCCCAATGGTGGGGTGGGCGAGGTCTACACGGGCGGCCGCAATTTCGGCCACCTGGCCTATGCCGTCGACGACATCTACGCCGCCTGCCAGCGCTTGCAGGACCATGGCGTGACCATCAACCGGCCGCCGCGCGACGGCCGCATGGCTTTCGTGCGCTCGCCCGACAACATTTCGGTCGAACTGTTGCAGGCCGGCGCGGCCCTGGCACCGGCGGAGCCGTGGCAGTCGATGCCCAACGTCGGCGCCTGGTAGTGGCATCGGCGATGTACCTGCCCAAGCATTTCGAGCAGACCGACCCGACCGCTCTGGCGGCGCTGATGCACGACCACCCGCTGGCCATGCTCGTCGTCGCGACGCCCGACGGGCCCACCGCCGACCTGATCCCGCTCGAATTCCATGCGGGCATCGGACCGCACGGCACGCTGCGCGGCCATGTCGCGCGCGCCAACCCGCTGTGGCGCCACGCCGGTGGCATGGCGCTGGCGGTGTTCCAGGGCCCCGAGGCCTACGTCTCGCCGAACTGGTATCCGAGCAAGCGCGAGCACGGCAAGGTCGTGCCGACCTGGAACTACGCGATGGTGCAGGCGCGTGGCACGTTGCGCGCGGTGGACGACGCGCCATGGCTGCGCGCGCTGGTGGGCCGGTTGACCGATCGCCATGAGACCCCACAGCGCTCGCCATGGGCCGTCGACGATGCGCCCGCCGACTACCTGCAACAGATGCTGCGCTCGATCGTCGGCATCGAGATCCCGCTCGGCACGCTGATCGGCAAGTGGAAGGTCAGCCAGAACCGCAGCGCGACGGATCGCCAGGGCGTCGCCGACGGGCTGGGGCCGCACCCGATGGCTGCGCTGGTGCGCGGCGCGCCGGCGTCAACGTAGCGCAGCGGCCTCGCGCGCCAGCCGCGTGATGCGGGCCCAGTCGCCGGCCGCCAGCGCATCGGCCGGCGTCAGCCACGAGCCGCCGCAGACCTTGACGTTCGGCAGTGCGAGGAACTGCGATGCGGTGTCGACCGTGATGCCCCCGGTGGGACAGAACGCGACGTCGGGAAACGGCCCCGCGAGTGCTTTCAACATCGGCACGCCGCCAGCGGCCGTGGCCGGAAAGAACTTCAGGAAGAACAGACCATCGGCGTTGGCCGCCATCACCTCGCTGGCGCTGGCCACGCCAGGCAGCAGCGGCAATTGCGCCTCGCGGCACGCCGCACCGATCTCCAGCGTGTAGCCCGGGCTGACGCCGAAGCGGCAACCGGCATCGCGCGCCGCGCGCACGTCGGCCACCGTACGCAACGTACCGGCGCCGACGATGGCCTCGGGCACGTTGCGCGCGATCGCCTCCATGCACGCCAGGGCCACCGGCGTGCGCAACGTCACTTCGAGCACACGCACGCCGCCCTCGACCAACGCACGCGCCATCGGCACGGCGTGTTCGACGTCCTGCAGCACGATCACCGGGATCACCGGGCCGAGGG
This sequence comes from uncultured beta proteobacterium, assembly GCA_963840805.1. Classification (GTDB taxonomy): domain Bacteria; phylum Pseudomonadota; class Gammaproteobacteria; order Burkholderiales; family Burkholderiaceae_C; genus CADEEN01. The sequence goes on from CAWJAJ010000011.1 coordinate 599,449, forward strand.
CCGCGAGTTCGAGCGTGTTGTGAATCATGTGAAAGCTCCTTACAGCCAGGTGCAGGCGCCCTGCTCGGCGCTGGTGACGGTCTTGCGCAGGCCGCCGAAGAGTTCGCGGCCGAGACCGTGGGCGTTGATCGCAGCGCGCTCGGGGCTCAGATGCGCCACCTGACGTGCATCCCAGATCGCCTCATCCACCAGGGCGTCGAGCGTGCCGGCCACGGCGTCGAGGCGGATGCGGTCGCCGGTGACGACCTTGGCCAACGCGCCGCCGGCCAGCGCCTCGGGGCTGACATGGATCGCCGCCGGCACCTTGCCCGAGGCGCCGCTCATGCGGCCGTCGGTCACCAGCGCGACCTGGAAACCCTTGCCCTGCAGCACCGCCAGCGGCGGTGTCAGCTTGTGCAGCTCGGGCATGCCATTGGCGCGTGGGCCCTGGAAGCGCACGACGGCAACGAAGTCGCGTTCGAGTTGGCCGGCGTTGAACGCCGCCAGCAGCGCCTCCTGCGCGTCGAAGACAATGGCCGGCGCCTCGATGACCCAGCGGTCGTCGGGTACCGCGCTGGTCTTGATCACGGCGCGACCGAGGTTGCCCTCGAGCAGCCGCAGGCCGCCGCTCTGACTGAACGGCCGGTCCGCAGGGCGCACGATGCTGTCGTCGCCGGGGGCCGTCGGCCAGGCGCGCCAGACCAGGTGGGGCGTGCCGTGTTCGAGCGCCGGCTCGTCGCAGTAGCCGCGCAGGCCGCGCTCGCTGACTGTCATCGCATCAGCGTGCAGGAAGCCGGCATCGAGCAGCTCGCGAAGCACGAAGCCGGGGCCGCCAGCCGCCTGGAACTGGTTCACGTCGGCATTGCCGTTGGGGTACACGCGCGCCAGCAGCGGCACCGCTGCCGACAGGTCCGAGAAGTCCGTCCAATCGATCACGATGCCCGCCGCGCGCGCCACGGCCACCCAGTGGATCAGGTGGTTGGTCGAGCCGCCCGTGGCCAGCAACGCGACCATGGCATTGACGATGCAGCGCTCGTCGACGAGCTGGCCGATCGGCACGAATCGGCCGCCGCCCGACCGCTCGGCGGGGTGCTTGGCGATCGCGAGCGCCGTGCGCACCGCCTCGCGTGTCAGCGCGTCGCGCAACGCGGCATGCGGGTGCACGAAAGCCGCGCCCGGCACGTGCAGGCCCATCGCTTCGAGCAGCATCTGGTTGCTGTTGGCGGTGCCGTAGAAGGTGCAGGTGCCGGCACCGTGGTAAGCCGCGCTCTCGGCCTGCAGCAGCTGGTCGCGGCCGACCAGCCCCTGCGCATGCTGCTCGCGCACCTTGGACTTGGCGGTGTTCGACAAGCCGGTACTCATCGGCCCGGCGGGCACGAACACGCACGGCAAGTGGCCGAAGTGCAGCGCGCCGATCAGCAGGCCGGGAACGATCTTGTCGCAAACGCCGAGCAGCAGCGCGGCATCGAACACGTCGTGGGTCAGCGCGATCGCCGTGCCCATCGCAATCGCGTCGCGCGAAAACAGGCTCAGTTCCATGCCGGGCAGGCCCTGTGTCACGCCGTCGCACATCGCCGGCACGCCGCCAGCCACCTGAACCGTGGCACCCAGCTTCCTCGCTTCGTCGCGGATCAGCGCGGGGTAGCCTTCGTAGGGCTGGTGTGCCGACAACATGTCGTTGTAGGCCGTCACGACACCGATATGCGGTGCGCGCTCGGCGACGATCTTCAACTTGTCGGCAGCCGGCAGCGCAGCCACCGCATGAGCCACGTTGGCGCACCCCATGCGGTCGCTCCCGCGCGGCCGCGCCGCCATGGCTTGCACCTGCGCCAGGTAGGCGCGGCGCAGCGGCGCGCTGCGCCCGCGGATGCGTTCGGTGACGGCGATCAGGACGGGGTTCATTGCACGAGCCGGGGATGTAACTATATTTCTAATTTTCAGGTAATTTGGTTACATCGTCAATCCCTGCGGATGTCATGATTTGAGCGCATGGAGCCGGCCCCCGACGCCACGATCCGCGTGCCGCCCCTGCGCGACCCGCAGGCGCTGCTCGTGCGCACGCGGCATGAATGGGGCGGCCGCGGCGATCTCTGGGTCTTCGGCTATGCATCGCTGCTGTGGCGGCCGGAGTTCGAGGCCGTCGAGCATCGCCCCGCGCAAGTGCACGGCTGGCACCGGGCGCTGCGGATGGCGTCGCGCATCAACCGTGGCACCCCCGAGCGGCCCGGCCTGGTGTTCGCGCTGATGCCCGGTGGATCGTGCCATGGCACGGTCTACCGCATCGCGCGGTCACGCGCTACCGACGAACTCGATCGCCTGTGGCAGCGAGAAATGCCGACCGGCGTCTACGACCCGCGATGGCTGGCCTGCCGCACCCCGCGCGGCCTCGTCCAGGCGCTCGCGTTCACGCTGTCGCGACGCAGCCCGCAGCACACCGGCCGCCTCTCCGATGCCCAGTTGCTCGAGATCCTGCGGTACTCGCGCGGCCGCTTCGGCACCACGCTGGAGTACCTGCTCGAAACCGCGCGCGCCCTGCACGAACGCGGCGTGCGCGACCGCGAGGTCGAGCGCATGGTCGCGCTGGCCCGACGCCATCGCCTGACTTAGGCAAGCACGGAACAAGTCCCTGCCGCGCGCGGCGCGGACTTGTTCCGTGCTGCCTCTCGGCGATTCAGTGCGCGGGCGGCGGGCGGGCCGGGTTGCCGCCGCCGCCGTGCACCGCACGCAGCGCCGTCAGATCCTGCACGGTATCGATGTCGATCAACACACCGGCGTCGTCGACCTCAACGGCCTGCGCCGGGTAGCGTGCGATCAGGCGACGCGCGCCTTCGTCACCGCTCAGCGCCACCAGTTCCGAGTACAACTCCGCGGCGAAGCCGACCGGGTGGCCGCGCCGGCCGTTGTACTGCGCAAAGGCCACGGCGTTCATGCGCAACGCCTCGGCAACCCTTTGCAGCGTCGCATCCCGCACCCGCGGCATGTCGGCCGGCAGCACCAGCCAGCCCGGCGCATCGGCGCTGGCCGACACACCCGCGGCAATCGAGTCGCCCATGCCGCGACCGGGAGCCTGCGCCGGCACGATCACGACATCGCAGGCGGCAACCTGCTGGAAGATCAGAGGTGCGAGCTCAGCGGTGGTAACCACCTTCACGGGCAGGCGGCTGGCGATCGCGTTGCGCAATGTGACACTGAGGACCGTGCCCGCGTCGTCGTTGCCCTCCAGGGGCTGCGCCAGCTTATGGCCCGCGCCGCTGAAGCGGCTGCCCAGCCCGGCGGCAAGCACGATCACGGTGGGGGCGGATCTCATGGTCGTCGAGCGACGGCTGCGTTGCGCCTAGGCATCAAGAGTCGGGGGGCGGTGATGCCATCAAGAATCGGCCTACGCCGGGCGGCCCGTAAGTGGGGCCATCACCTAAGGCCTTCCACTTAAGCAGTAGTGGGTAGGCAGAGCCGGACGCATCCTCGCCGCGTGCCGCCGAAGGTGCGCGGCGCGCTTATGCTGTGCGCATGGACAGATCACCAGGCAAGGACATCGCGGCGCTGCGCAAGGCATACGAACGCGCCGAACTCGACGAAGCCGCCTCGCATCGCGATCCGCTGCAGCAGTTCGAACGCTGGCTGCACGAAGCGATCGATGCCGCGCTGCCCGAACCCAACGCGATGACGCTGGCCACCGTCGGCGCCGACGGCCGGCCCTCGACGCGTGTCGTGCTGATCAAGGGCTATGACGAGCGTGGCATCGTTTGGTACACGAACTACCAGAGTCGCAAGGCCCGGGACCTGGCCGTCCACCCGGTCGCCGCGCTGCAATTCCACTGGGTCGAGCTCGAGCGTGTGGTGCGAATCGAGGGCCGCGTCGAACGCGTCAGTACTGCCGACAGCGATGCCTACTTCGCGACGCGCCCGCTCGACTCGCGCATCGGTGCGTGGGCGTCGCCGCAAAGCGAGGTGATCACCTCGCGCGCCGTGCTGGTGGCCAATGCGGCCAAAGTGGCGGCGCGGTACGCGCTCCACCCGCCGCGTCCGCCTCATTGGGGCGGTTTCAGGCTGGCGCCCGACAGCTGGGAGTTCTGGCAGGGGCGCAAGAGCCGGCTGCACGACCGCCTGCGCTACCGTCGCGGCGAACCGGCCGGCGAGGCCTGGGTGCGCGAGCGCCTGGCGCCCTGACGGCACCTGCTGGCCTATGCCTTTTTCAGGCGCGCGGCAAACGTGCGCCTGAACTTCTCCACCTTCGGCGCAACGACGAACGCGCAGTAGCCCTGCCCGGGATGGTTGGCGAAGTAGTGCTGGTGGTAGTCCTCCGCGCGCGAGTAATTGGCCACCGGCTCGACCTCGGTGACCACGCGGCCGCCGTGCGCCGCATTGGCCTCGGCCAGCACCTCGCGCGCGATGCGCTCCTGCTCGGGCGCGTGGACATAGATGCCCGAGCGGTACTGGGTGCCGACGTCGTTGCCTTGGCGGTTCAGCGTGGTCGGTTCGTGAATGTGGAAGAAGATCTCCAGCATCTCGCGCAGCGAGATGCGCGCGTTGTCGAACGTGATGCGCACCACCTCGTTGTGGCCGGTCTCGCCGGTGCAGACCTGTTCGTAGCTCGGCGCGAGGGCATGGCCGTTGCTATAGCCCGATTCGACCTCGATGACGCCATCGACTTGTTCGTACACCGCCTCGATGCACCAGAAACAGCCACCGCCGAGGGTGATGAGTTCATTCGCCATGCCATGCTCCTTGGGTCAGCCGCAGTGGTCGCCGTTGCCGAGCCGCTCCTTACAGCCGAGCCATTATCGGCAGGCGGCAATCATCGGGGCCCCAACGAAACGAGCCCCTGTGCAACACAGGGGCTCGCCGGTCGGTGACGGTCAGCGACGCTCAGCGGCTGAAGGCACCCGGTCGCTTGGGCTTGAATGCGCCAGCCGGCTTGCGCGCGCCGCTCGGAGCACCGAAGCGCGGCCTGCGGTCGAACGGCTTGCCGCCGCCAAACCCGCCTTCGCTGCGAAAGCCGCCGCCACCCGTGGTGCGCGGCGCGGCCTTCTTCGGCTCCAGGCCGGTGATCGTGGCCACCGGGATGTTCTGCGTCGTGAACTGCTGGATGCGGCGGATCATGCCGGCGTCGCCGGCCTCGGCCAGCGTGACCGCGAGGCCCTGGCGGCCGGCGCGGCCGGTGCGGCCGATGCGGTGCACGTAGTCCTCGGCCTTCATCGGCAGGCCGAAGTTGATGACGTGGCTGATGGTCGGCACGTCGATGCCGCGTGCGGCGACGTCGGTGGCCACCAGCACGCGCAATTTGCGCGAACGCAGCCCTTGGAGCACGTGGTTGCGCCGGCCCTGCGGCAGGCCGCCGTGCAGCGACGCGACCGCGTGGCCCATGTCGGCCAGTCGGTCGGCCAGCCAATCGGCATCGCGCTGGGTGCTGGTGAAGACCAGCGCCTGGTCGACTTCGCGCGTCGTCAGCAGGTGATCCAGCAGGGCCTGCTTGTGGCGGCCGTCGTCGGCCCAGTGCAGACGCTGTTCGATGTGCTCGTGGGTGTCGGTGTGCGACGTGACGGCAATGTTCTGCGCGTCGGGCTTGAGCAGTTCGGCGGCCAGGCGGCCGACGCTGCCGGCGAACGTGGCGCTGTACATCATCGTCTGGCGCGCTTTCGGCGTGCACTCGGCGATGAAGCGGATATCGTCGATGAAGCCCATGTCGAGCATGCGGTCGGCCTCGTCGAGCACCAGCATGGCCACGTTGTCGAGCACCAGCTTGCCGCTCTTGACATGGTCGATCAGGCGGCCGGGTGTCGCGATCAGCACATCCAGCGGGCCGCGCATCGCCTTCAGTTGCGCGCCGTAAGGCACACCGCCGACCACGGTGGCCACGCGCAGGCCTTGCACATGGCGGCCGTAGGTGTCGGTCGCCTTGGCCACCTGGATCGCCAGCTCGCGCGTGGGCGCCAGCACCAACACGCGCGGGCCGTAGACGACGCCCTTGTCGCGCCGCAACCCGCTGGCGCGCACGTCGAGCACGCCTTGCAGCGCCGGCAGCACGAACGACGCGGTCTTGCCGCTGCCGGTGGACGATGCGACACGCAGATCACGGCCGCCCAGCGCGGGCGGGATGGCGCGCGACTGCACATCGGTCGGCGTCGTGTAGCCGGCGTCGGCCAGCGCCCGATGCAACACGGCGTGCAGCGCGAGCGCGGCGAAGCCGCTCGGCGCGGCGCTGTTCGGCGCCAGCGCCGCATCTTGGGGTTCTTGCAGGTTCAGGTTCTCGGTAAACATCATGGCTCTCTGTAGGTTCAGCGCGCGCACAAACACACACCGGCGCGGCACGGGCAGCGCTTCAGGTCAAGTCGCGGCAGGCTGAACGTGGGTGCCAAAGGTGCGGCACCGACAACGGACGGGTCCAAGCGACGGCATCGCCGCCAACCAACGTCCGCTTCGAGTTCGAGCGGCACGCACCGAACGCCAAGAAGGCGGGTGCACCAGGCCAGAGGGGATGAACGAACGGCTTCGACGAAATCCATCGAAACCGCGGGCGCATTGTAGCGCAGACTGGGGTTTCCCCGCGGCGCGCGCGTTCAGACCGCCAAGAGGTGCTGACGGTAGTGCAGCAGTTCGTCGATCGACTCGTGCACGTCGGCCAGCGCGGTATGGGCTTGCGCCTTCTTGATGCCCTCGAGCGCGGCCGGCTTCCAGCGCCGCGCCAGCTCCTTCAGCGTGCTGACGTCGAGGTTGCGGTAATGGAAAAACGCCTCCAGCGCCGGCATGTGGTTGGCCAGGAAGCGCCGGTCCTGGCAGATCGAGTTGCCGCACATCGGGCTCTTGCCGGCCTTCACGTACTGGGCCAGCCATTCGATGACCTGGGCCTGGGCGTGCGCCTCGTCGATCTCCGAGGCCTTGACGCGCTCGATCAGCCCGCTGCGGCCGTGCGTGCCCTTGTTCCAGGCGTCCATCGCGTCGAGCGTGGCGTCGCTCTGGTGGATCGCGAACACCGGGCCCTCGACGCGGGTGGCGACCTGCGCATCGGTGACGACGACCGCGATCTCGATGATGCGGTCGTGGGCGGGATACAGGCCCGTCATCTCGAGGTCGATCCAGATCAGATTGCCGTCGTCCTTGGCGAGCACGGTTTCGGTCATGGTCAAACGTGTGGATTGCGTTGGCTCGATTGTCGCAGCCCAGCGCCGCCCGCACGTCCGCCCTACACTGCGCCCCCATGCAATCCCTCTGGCTCTCCGCGACCTTCGCTGCTGCGCTGCTGACAACGGTCGCCCTGAAATTCTGGCTGGCGACGCGACAGATGCGCCACGTCGCGGCGCACCGCGCCGCGGTCCCAGCGGCGTTTGCCGCGACGGTACCGTTGGCCGCACACCAGAAAGCTGCCGACTACACGCTGGTTCGCTCGCGCTTCGGGCTGCTCACGCTGGCTATCGGCAGCGCCGTGTTGCTGGGCTGGACGCTGCTCGGCGGCCTGGACGCATTGAACACGGCCGTGCGCGATGCAGTCCAACCTCGTTTCGGCGACATGGCCTATCAACTCGTCCTGCTGGCGGCCTTCGTGCTGATCGGCGGGCTGCTCGACGCACCGCTCGAGATCTACAACACGTTTCGCATCGAGCAGCGGTTCGGCTTCAACCGCATGACCTGGCGCCTGTACCTGGCCGACGCCGCCAAGGGCCTGCTGCTCGGCGCGCTGATCGGCTTGCCGTTGGCGGCGCTGGTGCTGTGGCTGATGGCCAGCACCGGTGCCTGGTGGTGGCTCGCCGCGTGGTTGGCGTGGGTCGCGTTTCAGTTGCTGATGCTGGTGATCTATCCGACACTGATCGCACCGCTGTTCAACAAGTTCGAGCCGCTGCCCGATGAATCGCTGAAACAGCGTGTGCAGGCACTGATGGCCCGCTGCGGCTTCGCCGTCAAGGGCCTGTTCGTGATGGACGGCAGCCGCCGCTCGGCCCACGCCAATGCCTATTTCACCGGCCTCGGCGCCGCCAAGCGGGTGGTGTTCTTCGACACACTGCTGGCCCGCCTGACGCCGGGCGAAGTGGAGGCCGTGCTGGCGCATGAACTCGGCCACTTCAAGCTGCGTCACGTCCCCAAGCGCATGGTCACGATCTTTGCCGTGAGCCTGGCCGCGCTGGCGCTGCTGGGCGGGCTGTCACGGCAGCAGTGGTTCTACACCGGGCTCGGCGTCACGCCCAACCTCGGCGCCCCCAACGACGCTCTCGCATTGCTGTTGTTCCTGCTCGCATTGCCCCCGTTGGGCTTCCTGCTGATGCCGCTGGCCGCGCGCGTGTCGCGCCGTCACGAGTTCGAGGCCGACGCCTACGCCTGCGCGCAAGCCGACGGACGCGATCTGGCCAGCGCCCTGCTCAAGCTGCACGAAGACAACGCCGGCACGCTGACGCCCGATCCAGTCTACGTGGCGTTCTACTACACGCACCCGGCGGCGAGCGAGCGGCTCGCCGCATTGAAGCTGGAGCCGGCATGAGCGATCTGGCCTCCCTGCACTGCCGGCCCCTCGAAGGCCATGCCGCGATGAGCGCGGCCGAGGTCGCGGCACACCTGCTGCTGGTCGAAGGCTGGTCGCGGGTTGGCGACGCGATCGAGAAGACGTTTCGCTTCGCCGATCATTACCGCACGGTGGCGTTCGTGAACGCCGTGGCCTGGATCGCGCACCGCGAGGACCACCACCCCGATGTCGCCTTCGACTACGACAGCTGCACGCTGCGCTTTGCCACCCATTCGGTGGGCGGCATTTCGCTCAACGACTTCATCTGCGCGGCCAAAGTGGATGCGTTGAACGCGTGAGCCCATCGCCCGGCCGCCCGAACATGGGCTCGTGCCCGCCCGGCGGGATTGCGCGCGGCACCAGGGTGTGGCATTGACCAAGTTCGCGGCGCTCGATCTCGGCCGCGTGGTGGCTGCGCACGGCCGCCATTTCATCGTCGAGACCCCCGAGGGCGAGCGCATCACCTGCCATCCGCGCGGCAAGAAGAGCGACTGCGTGGTCGGCGACCTCGTTCGTTGGCAGGCCAGCGGCGACGAGGGTGTCATCGAGCACATCGAGCCGCGCCGCAACCTGCTGTTTCGCCAGGACGACTGGCGCACCAAGTCGTTCGCCGCCAACCTCGACCAGATCCTGATCATGGTGGCGGGCGAGCCCATGTTCTCGGAATCCCAGTTGGCTCGCGCACTGATCGCCGCCGACAGTGCGGGCATTTCGGTGCAAGTCCTGCTGAACAAGATCGATCTGCCCCAGGCCGCGACAGCCCGTGAACGCCTGCAGCCATACCGGGCAATGGGCGTGCAGGTCATCGAGGCGGCGTTGAAAGCACGACCCGATGAAGCGTTGGCCCTGATGGCGCCGCAGTTGGCCGCGCGTACGACGCTGGTGCTGGGTCCGAGCGGCACAGGCAAGAGCACCCTGATCAACCTGATGGTGCCCGACGCCACGGCGCAGGTCGGCGAGGTCTCGGTCGCCCTCAACTCGGGCCGGCACACCACGACCACCACTCGCTGGTACTGGCTCGACGCCGCACGCAGCGGCGCACTGATCGACTCGCCCGGGTTCCAGGAGTTCGGCCTGCGGCAAGTCGATCCTCAGCAACTGCCGCTGCTGATGCCGGACCTGCGGGCGCACGTCGGCGCCTGCCGTTTCTACAACTGCACGCACCGCCAGGAGCCCGGCTGCGGCGTCATCGCCGCCGTCAAGCGCGGTGACATCAGCGCCTCGCGCTGGCGCATCTACGGCGAAATCTGCGACGAACTGGCGCGCCAGCATTGGTGAGCGGCCGGCGACCGGAGCCCAAGAGTGCGCTGACGGCCGTTCGATCAGCCGAGCAGGTTGGCCAGCGAGAGCAGCGCGGCCAGCAGCATCCAAAGCACCACCGAGCGCCACACCAGGCCGACGATGCTTTGCAGATGGCCCACCTGGGGCGATGCGCCTGGCGTCGAGCCCGACGCGCCGGCAGCCTCCGGGTCGCTGCCGCGATCGAAAGTCTTGGTGCGGTCGGGCGTCACGCCCGGCGCCGCCTGGCCGCCCAACTGGACGCCGATGGCACCGGCCGCAGCCGCGAGCAGGATGCCTTCGTTGTGGTGCAGCCAGAGGCGCGCGTCGCGCCGCCAGCCATTGACTGCCTCCTCGAAATTGCCGACCACCGCGAAGCCGAATGCCGTCAGTCGTGCTGGCAGGTGATCGATCAGCGAGAACAACCGTTGCGACAGCCGCGTCAGACGCTCGTTGGCCGGTGCGTCGACGGTGTGGCTCTTGAAGGCCCAGTAGCGGCTGGTGAACTCGGCCATGCGGTAAACCACCGCACCGGCCGGCCCGAGACCGAGCGCCGACAGCACGACAAAGCAGAAGAACACACCGAACACATGCCGGTGCGCCTCCAGCAGCGCGTGCTCGATGACATGGCGCAGCAATTCAGTACGCGGCAACTCGCTGGCGTCAAGATGGCACCACTGGCCGAGCAGGCGGCGCGCCAAGTCGTCGTCGCCCCGATCGAGCGCGTCGCGGATGTCGGTGAAATAGTGGCTGAACTGGCGAAAACCCAGCGTCAGGTACAACACCAGCACTTCAAAGGCCAGTGCCAGCAGCAGGCCATGCCGCGCCAGCGCGACGTACACCGCAGCCGCCGCCAGCGCTGGCGCCAGCACGGTGATGCACCAGACAACGACGGCATGCCGCTCTTGCCCCGCATCGAAGTTGCGTCCGGTCCAGCCGACCCACGAGACCAGCGCATCGTGCACCCAGTTGTCACGCGGCAGCGGCTTGAGTTGTTCGATCAGCAGCGCAAAGAGAACGGCGAAGAAACTCATCGTGCACGATGATACGCAGGCCCGGACGCAAGCCCCTACGCCGACAGGAAGCGGTAGAGGTTGCGCAGCATCGCGGCGGTCGCACCCCATATGAAGTACGGCTCACCGCCGCCGTCCGGCCGCGGCCACGGCATCGAAAGGAACTCGCGTCGATGGCCGGCGAACTCGAACGAGTGGCGCTGATGGTGCGCCGGCGTCATCAGGAACGACAGCGGCACTTCGAACGCATCGGCCACCTCGTGCGCATCCAACGCCAGCGTGAACGGCGGCCGCACCAGCGCAACCACCGGCGTGATGATGTAGTGCGTCACCGTGCGGTACTCGGGCAATGAGCCGATCACCTCGACGTGCTGTCGCGCCAGACCGACTTCCTCCTCGGCTTCGCGCAGCGCCGTCGCCACCGCATCTGCATCGCCGGGCTCGGCGCGGCCACCGGGGAAGCTGATCTGGCCGGCGTGGTCGCGCAGGTGGGCGGTTCGCTGCGTCAGCAGCACCGTCAGGCCCTCGTTGCGCTCGACCAACGGTACCAGCACCGATGCGGCCGCGCTGTCACGGCCCTCGAGGATGCGGCCATCGCCCTGCGTTTCCGGCTCCCAGCGCGGCGGCGACGCGAAACGCTGCCGCAACGCACGTGCATCGAGCCGGCTCGCATCGACCGCCGGCAGGTGGTGGTCGCGGCCCAGCACCGGGACGGCGCGCGGGTTCAGGATCGGCGGGCGGGAAGTCGTGGCAGCAACCATGGAGCCAAGCATAGAACGCAAACGACAAAGCCGCCCTCGCGGCGGCTTTGTGACAGTGAACCGACGGTGGCTCGGGCGAGCCTTGCGTGCCCGCGAAACCTGCCCGCACTGGCGCACGCTGTCGCGCGGCGCACGGACGTCGTCAGCCCAGCTTTTCCTTGATGCGTGCAGACTTGCCCGAGCGATCGCGCAGGTAATAGAGCTTGGCCCGACGCACGTCGCCGCGGCGCTTGACTTCGATGCCGGCGATCAGCGGGCTGTACAGCTGGAAGGTGCGCTCGACGCCTTCGCCGCTCGAGATCTTGCGCACGATGAAGCTGGAATTGAGGCCGCGGTTGCGCCTGGCAATTACCACGCCTTCGTAGGCCTGCACGCGCTTGCGCGTGCCTTCGACGACGTTGACGCTGACGATCACCGTGTCGCCGGGGGCAAAGACCGGGATTTTCTTGCCCAGGCGAGCAATTTCTTCCTGCTCGAGGGTTTGGATCAGATCCACTTGAGGTTCTCCTGATGATCGTGCCGGCGATTTGTTGGGAGACTGCTGCAACACGCCATGCGTTGCATTGGCGGCGTGCGATTCCCGGCAGAGGATCGAAAAGCCGGAAATTATAGCCCGAGCGAGGCCAGCAGGCGCTCGTCGTCGGAGCCGAGGCGGCCAGCAGCACGCGCCGCGGCAATCAGGTCGGGCCGCTGCCGCGCCGTCAGTTCGAGCGAACGCTCGCGGCGCCAGCGCTCGATCTCGGCATGATGCCCCGAAAGCAGCACCGACGGCACCGCCGCGCCGCCCAGGTCGGACGCCAGGGTCTCTGGTCGGCTGTAGTGCGGGCAATCGAGCAGTCCATCTTCACCGAAGCTGTCTTGCTGGTGCGATTGCGCGTCGCCGAGCACGCCAGGCTGCAACCGCGCCACCGCGTCGAGCAGCGCCAGCGCGGGCAGTTCGCCGCCCGACAGGACGAAGTCGCCCAGGCTCAGTGAGTGCGTGACGTGGCGGTCGAGGAAACGCTGGTCGATGCCCTCGTAGCGGCCGCACAGCAGCACCGCGCCGGGGCCGGCGGCGAACTCGCGCACCAGCGCCTGGTCGAGCCGCCGCCCGGTCGGCGTGAAGTCGATCACGGGGGGCGCGATACCCCCGCGATCGTGGAGCGCGGCCGCCAAAGCACGCTCGAGCGGCTCGGCCAGCAGCACCATGCCGGGCCCGCCGCCGAACGGCCGGTCGTCGATGCGTCGGTATGCGCCTTCACCGAAGTCGCGCAGCGGCCACAGCCGCACGTCGACCTGGCGCGACTCGAAGGCACGCCGGGTCACGCCGAGCGTCAGGTGCGGCGCGAACAGCTCCGGAAACAGGGTCAGCACGTCGAAGCGCATCGAATCAGTAGTCCAGGCCCCAGTCGACCCGGATCTGCTTTGCGGCCAGGTCAACGGCGTCGATGTAGGCGGCCACGAAAGGAATCAGCCGCTCGGCCTGCTCCGGCGCCGTATCGGCGGCTGTGTCGGGTGGGCAAACGCGCAGCACGCTGTGCGCGCCGGTATCGATCAGGTCGGTCACCCGGCCGAGCAGCACGCCGTCGCGGTTGACGACCGACAGGCCGATGAGGTCGATCCAGTAGTACTCGTCGTCACCGACGGTTGGAAAACTCGCGCGCGAGACGAAGACTCGCGCACCGTGCAGCGCTTCGGCAGCGGTGCGGTCGGCCACCTCCTGTGCCATCGCGACGACCAAGCCGCCATGCTCGCGCGCCTCGGTGATGCGCAGCAGCGGCGGCAAGGCCGGCTTGCGCGTCGAGGCGGGGGGCTGCAGGAACCAGCGTCGCGACGAGAATAGGGCCTGTGGGTCGCTGGCATGGGGCTGAACCTTGAAGCCACCCTTCACTCCCCAGGCGCCGACGACCCAACCCACCTCGATCGCATCGACCGGCAGCGCCGGCGCGTCGGCGGCCGCGCTGTCGGCGCTCAGCGGCGGCTGCGTCGCCATGCGACCGCGGCGGCGTCGCGCTGCCTCAGGCGCTCGCCTTGGCCTGGCCGATCAGGCGCGCCACGGTCGGCGACACCTGGGCACCGACGCCGGTCCAGTAAGCGACGCGGTCGGTCGCGACGCGCAACGGCTGTTCGCCGCCGGCCGCCACCGGGTTGTAGAAGCCCACGCGCTCGATGAAGCGGCCGTCGCGGCGCTCGTGCGAATCGGCAACGACGATGTTGTAGAAGGGGCGCTTCTTGGCGCCGGAGCGGGACAGACGGATGACAACCATGGCGATTCCTTGAAACTTCAGCTCGTTCGTCCGCCGCGCCAGGAGACTCGCAGGCCGGCGAGATCGTTTGTGCGTCGCCCACCGAGAGCTGCGGCAGCGCGCGCGGCTCGGCGCCGTAGATACGCCGGTCACCCGACCAGCCGCCGCCGAAAACCGCGCATTATAGACTTGCCGTTTCGGACGGCCACCCGCCATGACACCGCCGCTGATCATCCGCCCCAGTAGCGCAGCCGACCTGCCGGACGTGACCCGCATCTACGGCCACGCGGTCGCTCACGGCACCGGCACCTTCGAACTCGAGATCCCCGAGCCCGCCGAGATGGCGCGTCGGCGCGAAGATGTGCTGTCCAAGGGCCTGCCATGGCTCGTGGCCACATGCGCCGGCCATGTGCTTGGCTATGCCTACGCCAACCACTTTCGGCCGCGCCGCGCCTACCGCTTCTGCCTGGAAGACTCGATCTACCTCGACCCCGCTGCGCAAGGTCAGGGCGTGGGGCGGGTGCTGCTGGCCGAGTTGCTGGCGCAATGCGAGGCCCGCGGCGCACGGCAGATGCTGGCGGTGATCGGCGATTCGGCCAACACCGGCTCGATCGGCGTGCACCGCGCTTGTGGCTTCGAGGATACCGGTGTGTTCAAGGCCGCGGGCTGGAAGTTTGACCGCTGGCTGGACGTGGTGCTGATGCAGAAGAGCCTCGGCGACGGTGGCAGCACAGCGCCGGCCGACGCCTGATGCATTACAAGTCCAAGACGCTGGCGACGTGGATCGCACTGCTTGGCGGCAGCCTCGGATGGCACCGTCTGTACCTCCATGGCTGGCGCGATGCGCTCGGCTGGCTGCACGCGCTGCCGACGCTGGCCGGGCTGATCGGCGTGCGCCGCGTGCTCGATCTCGGCCAGGATGACCGATGGTCGTGGTTGCTGCTGCCGCTGCTGGGCCTGATGCTGGCGCAGGCCGCGCTGTTTGCGATCCTCTACGGCCTGACACCCGACGCGCGGTGGGACAAACGGCACAACCCCGGCGCGCCGGTGCACCCGACCGGCTGGGGCCCGGTGCTCGGTGTGATCCTGGCGCTGATGGTCGGCGCCACCGCGTTGATGGCCACGATCGCGTTCAGCGGGCAGCGCTACTTCGAGTGGCAGGTCGACGAGGCACGCAAGATCAGCCGTTAGCGTGCGGCATCAGAGCAGCACGCGGCCGGCCCAGTAGGCCACGGCGGCCATCAACGCCGACGCCGGAATCGTGAACACCCAGGCCCAGACGATATTGCCGGCCACGCCCCAGCGCACCGCCGAGGCGCGGCGCGTCGAGCCGACGCCCACGATCGCGCCGGTGATGGTGTGCGTGGTGGAGACCGGGATGCCCAGACCCGAGGCCAGGAACAGCGTGATCGCGCCGCCGGTCTCGGCGCAGAAGCCGCCCACCGGCTTCAACTTGGTGATCTTCTGCCCCATCGTCTTGACGATGCGCCAGCCGCCGAACATCGTGCCCAGCGCGATCGCGATGTAGCAGCTCCAGATCACCCAGGCCGGCGGCAGTTTGTCGGCGGCGCTCGCGTAACCGGTGGCGATCAGCAGCATCCAGATGATGCCGATGGTCTTCTGCGCGTCGTTGCCGCCGTGTCCCAGGCTGTACATGCCGGCCGACACCAGTTGCAGCCGCCGGAAGCTGCTGTCCACACGCTGTGGCCGCGTGTCGCGGAAGAGCCAGGCCACGGCCACCATCAGCAGCGACCCGAGCAGGAAGCCGAGCAGTGGCGAGACCAGGATGAAGGCGACGGTCTTCCAGACGCCGGCGGCCACCAAGGCACCGGCCCCGGCCTTGGCCATGACCGCGCCGACGATGCCGCCGATCAGCGCGTGGGAGCTCGACGATGGAATGCCGTACCACCAGGTCACGACATTCCAGATGATGGCGCCGATCAGCGCGCCGAAGACCACATAGTGGTCGACGACATCGGGCATCACGATGCCCTTGCCAACCGTCGCTGCCACCTTCAACTGGAACACGAAGAGCGCCACGAAGTTGAAGAACGCGGCAAAGGCCACCGCCTGGTGCGGCTTGAGCACGCCGGTGGAGACGACGGTGGCGATCGAATTGGCTGCGTCGTGGAAGCCGTTCATGAAATCGAACGCCACTGCCAGCAACACCAGCAGGGCAATCACACCGAAGGAAACCTGGACTGCTTCCACGCCGGCGCCGCAACGATTCAGGAGATCTCGAGGACCACGCCCTCGATCAGGTTGGCCACGTCCTCGCAGCGGTCGGTAATCGACTCCAGCTGCTCGTAGATGGCCTTCAACTTGATCAGTTCGCGCACGTCGTCCTGCTCACGGAACAGGCGACTCATCGCCGCGCGCATGACGCGGTCGGCATCCGATTCGAGCTGATCGATCTCCTCGCAGGTCTTCAGTGCGGCCTCGCTGGTCTCGGCCTGACCGAGCTTGGGCAGCAGCGCCACCACGTGCGCCACGCGCTCGCAGCACCGCACCGCCAATTCGCCGAGCCGCACGACCTCCGTCGTGATCTCGCGCACGTCGTACAACGACATCGTCTCGGTGGCGTCCTGCAATAGGTCGAGCACATCGTCCATCGCATTGATCAGGCCGTGGATCTGCTCGCGATCGATCGGCGTGATGAAGGTCCTGTGCAGCTGGCGATTGACCTCCGCGGTGATCTTGTCTGCATGCCGTTCGGCCGCATCGACCTCGTCGGCATGCTTCTGGCGCAGCACCGGATCGGCGTAGTGGTTGATCATCGACATGAACGCGCGTGCCCCTTCGGCAATGTGCGCGGCATGTTCGTTGAACAGCGCAAAAAAATTTCCGTCACGCGGCAACAGTTTGCCAAACAACATGGAGGCCTCCGATCGCCGATGGGCGCTTGCGCTCCATCGGGCTGCGCGAGTGTAATCGTCGCCCTGCCTGGGTCAGGGCCGGAAGACGAGGTACACCGCTCCCGGCAGACAGAGTGCCGCCCAGAGGCAGTCGAGCTTCAGCGGCTGCTGCATGTGGGCCACTGCGGACGGCACGAGCAGGCCGCACGTCTGCACTGGCAATGGCAAGTGATTCATTCCTCGATCTTCTCGATGCGCTGGACGCCAAGCGCCGCCAGGGCCTGGGCCACGCTGCGGCCGTCGGCCAGACGCAGTTGCGGCGCGAGTTCGGCCAGCGGCATCAGCACGAATGCACGCAGCGCGAGACGCGGGTGCGGCACCGTCAGGCTGGGCGATGCGATCGCGCGGCCGCCGAACAGCAGCAAGTCGAGATCGAGCGTACGCGGCGCGTGGTGGTACGGCCGCTCGCGGCCAGCGCGCCGCTCGATCGCCTGCAACTGCGCGAGCAGGGCCGGCGGTGTCAGCCGCGTGCGCAATTCGGCAACGGCATTGACGTAGTCCGGGCCCGCTGCATCCACGGGCGCGCTGCGATAAAGCGACGAAACCGCGACGACCCGGATCCGCGGCGGGTCGCCGAGCCGGTGCAACGCGTCGCGGACGTTGGCCAGGGCGTCACCGACGTTGGCCCCGAGGCCGACAAAGACCCGTTCCGCGTCGCCCATCGATGGCCGGGCGCTTCAGCGCGAGTCGCTCGGTGGGGCTGCCGCGCCTTCCGTGGACGGCTTGCGGCGCCGCCGGCGGCGTTTCCTGGCTGGCACCTCGCTGCCACCGCCCTCGGTTGCAGGCGCAGCCGGTCCGCTGTCGCTTCGTTCGCGCGGTTCGCGCGGTTCCCTTGCCTGGCGCGGCTCGCGGGGCTCGTGGGTCTCTCGCCCGTCACGCCGGTGCACTTCGCGTGCCGCAGCGATCAAGGCCTCGCGGTCCTCCGTTGAACCGAGGGCGAAGTCCTCCCACCAGTCGGCCGACTCTTCGTCGATTTCGCCCGTGTCGGCGCGCAACCGCAGGAAGTCATAGGCGGCACGGTAGCGCGGTTGCTCGATAACCGCATACGGCGTCGTGCCGGTGCGGCGCTCGAAGCGCGGTTGCATCAGCCAGATCTCGCGCATATCGGTGCCCAGCTTGCCGCGGCCCGAGATGTCGCCGATGCGGGCATCGAACACCGCATCGATGGCCTGCTGCAGTGCGGGGCCGGCGTGCGCCCCGGCGTGCCGCGCGGCCTGCCAGCGTTCGCGCACTTCATGCCACAGCAGGCAAGCGAGCAGGTAACTTGGCGCCACACCCTTGTCCTGTTCGACGCGCGCATCGGTATCGGCCAGGGCCGCCTCGATGAACTGCACGCGCTGGTTCTTGTGCTTCACGCCATCGGCCATCAGCGGCTCGAGCAGCGGGAACAGCCGCTGCAGGCCCTGCTTGCGCAGTTCGGCCACGCTGGCCAGTGCATGGCCCGTCTGCAGCAGTTTGAACAACTCGTCGAACAGCCGCGACGCCGGCACGTTGTCGAGCAACGCGGCCATCTCGCGAATCGGCGCCCGCGTGGCCGGCTCGATGTCGAAGCCGAGCTTGGCGGCGAATCGCACCGCCCGCACGATGCGCACCGGATCCTCGCGGTAGCGGGTGGCCGGATCGCCGATCATGCGCAGCGCGCGCTTCCTGATGTCCTTGATGCCGCCGTGGTAGTCGATGACGAGCTGTGTCACCGGGTCGTAGTACATCGCATTGATCGTGAAGTCGCGCCGCGCGGCGTCCTCGATCTGCGGCCCCCAGACGTTGTCACGCAGC
Organism: uncultured beta proteobacterium; assembly: GCA_963840805.1. Classification (GTDB taxonomy): domain Bacteria; phylum Pseudomonadota; class Gammaproteobacteria; order Burkholderiales; family Burkholderiaceae_C; genus CADEEN01. The sequence continues at coordinate 617,884 of CAWJAJ010000011.1, forward strand.
ACGCGGCCGGCCGCGTCGACGACATGGCTCTTGCCGGCAAGATCGCTCCTGGACGTCTTCTCGTTGCCTTCGACCTGTTCGGCCTGTTCGGCCTCGAGGTAGGCGCGGAACGTCGACACCTCCACCACCTCGTGGTCACGGCCGCGGCCAAAGATCACGTGCACGATGCGAAAGCGTCGGCCGATGATGAAGGCACGGCGGAACAGGCTCTTCACCTGCTCGGGAGTGGCGTCGGTGGCCACGTCGAAGTCCTTCGGCCGGCGTCCGACCAGCAGGTCGCGAACCGCGCCACCGACGATGTAGGCCGCATGGCCGGCCTCCTGCAACGTGCGCACCACCCTCACGGCGCGCTCGTCGAGCAATCCGGGGTCGATGCCGTGCTCGGAGGCCGGCACTTCCACGCGCCTGCCGAGGGGAATGCGTGCCACCTTGCCGGTACCTGCCGGTGCCTTGCCGAGCAGCTTGTCGATGAGCTTGCGGATCATGTTTGTTCTTCTTTGAAGAGGTTCAGGATGGGCCAGCCGCGCTCGCGCGCAACGATGGCCAGATCGGGGCTGGCGTTGGTGGCCACGGGGTGCGTCGCCCACTCGAGCAAGGGCAGGTCGTTGGTGGAGTCGCTGTAGACGGTGACACGATCGAAGTCGGCGTGTCGGCGGCCCCGCATCGCCAGCCACTGCTCCACGCGCACGATCTTGCCTTCGCGAAACGAGGGCACGCCGCGCACGGTACCGGTGTAGCGGCCATCGCCGTCGCGCACCAGTTCCACGGCGATCAGTTCCACCACGCCAAAGGCGTCGGCGATCGGTCGCGTGATGAACTCGTTGGTCGCGGTGACGATGGCCACCAGGTCGCCCGCCGCCTGATGGCCGCGCACCAGTGCCAATGCGCGTTCATCGAACACCGGGTGCATCACTTCGCGCATGAAGCGATGCCGCATCTCGAGCGCTTCGCGCTCGGGGCGACCCCGCCAGGCCGCGGTGGCGAAGTCGATGTAGGCGTCGATGTCGAGCCGCGCCGCCTGGTAATCCTCATAGAAGGCATCGTTGCGGCGGCGGAAAGCGTCGCCATCGGCCCAGCCGATCGCCACCATGAATTCGCCGAAAGCGTGGTCGGAATCGGTCTCGATCAGCGTACCGTCGAGGTCGAACAACGTCAGGTTCACAACGTGGCGCCCTCTTCCTCGAACATGCGCCTGAGCAGCGGCACGGTCACCGCACGGCGCTGGGACAGCGAGAACTCGTCGAGGCGATCGAGCAGCGCCATGAGGTGCTGCAAGTCCCGCGAGAAGCGCGTGAGCAGGTAGTCCATCACCTCGTCGGACAGAAACACGCCGCGACGATCGGCCTCGCGCCGCAGTGCCGCGCGGGCATCGTTTTCGCCCAACGGTTCGAGCGCGAAGACATGGCCCCAGCCGAGTCGGCTGCGCAGATCGTCGCGCAGCGGCAGGTCGACCGGTGGCACGCTGCCTGCCGCCGCGATCTGCACGCCATGCACGCCGGCCTCGATGAACAGGGCGAATGCGGCTTGCTGCTGGGTGTCGTCAAAGTCCTCGCAATCATCGAACAGCAGCAGCGCGCAGTGCTCATCGAACGGCCATGGCGTAACGCTTCGCGTGTCGAACCAACCGACGCGCAAGCCGCGCTCGTGCGCTGCCTGCGCCAGCGCCCGCAACAGGTGCGTCTTGCCGCAACCGCGCGGCCCCCACAGGTAGACGGGTGCCAATGCCTGCGGCAGCGCAGGCGCCAGCGCGCGCAGGTGCGCCACTGCGGCAGCGTTGGCGCCCGGCACATAGCCGTCAAAGGTGTGCAATGGCGCGGGGCCGATGGCCAAAGGGATCTGGCGCATGGCATCAGCCCAGGTACAGGCGGCTCTCGAGGTACGCCGCACGCGCGCGGCGCAACGCCACCAGGATCAGCGCACTGACCGGCAGCGCGACCAGTACGCCGACGAACCCGAACAGGTGGCCGAAGGCCAGCAACGCAAAGATCACGGCCAGCGGGTTCAGGCCGATGCGCTCACCCACCAGGCGCGGCGTCAGAAACAGGCTCTCGCCGACTTGGCCGACGCCGTAGACCACGGCCACGGCGATGATGCCGTACCAACTTGCGAACTGCAGTGCGCCGGCGAGCAGCGCCAGCGCCAGCCCGAGGCCGAAGCCGAGGTACGGGATGAACACCGCAAGCCCGGTGAACACACCTACCGGCAACGCCAGATCGAACCCGGCAATGGCCAAGGCAACGCTGTAGTAGACCGCCAGCGCCAGCATCACCAGCAACTGGCCGCGCAGGTACTGGCCGAGCACGGTGTCGCATTCGTCGAGAAAGCCGAGGACGGCCACACGCCCCCGCGGTGGAATGAAGGCCTGCACACGCTCGACCATGCGTGGCCAGTCGATCAGCAGGTAGAACAGCACCACAGGCATCAGGAAGGCATTGCCGACGAACGCCAGCAACACGCTGCCGCCGATGCGCGCCGAACTGAGCACCGTGCCGATCCAGTCCTCCAGGTTGGCGTCGAGCACCTTGGCCGCGAAAGCCTTGATGCTGGCGCTGTCAAGCGACACCACGACCCCGAACTGCGACAGCCAAGGCGAGAGGCGGCGATTCACCTGGTCGGCCAGCAAGGGTATCTGCTCGCGCAGCAGCGGCAGCTCCTTCGAGATGATAGGCACCACCAGCAAGAGCAGCGCCAGCAACGCTGCGATGGCCAGCACTTCGACGACGACCACGGCCACCAGCCGCGGCACGCGCCGCGCTGCCAACGCCTCGACCGCCGGATGCAACGCGTAGGCCAATACGGCCGCGACGATGAACGGTGTCAGCACCGGCGCCAGCAACCACAGCAGCAGCGCGGCACCCAGCGCGAGCGCGGCCCAGGCCAGGCTGCGTCGTTGGGTGGGGTCGAGCACCATCGAAAGACGTGACTGGCTCAATGCAGCCGCCGCCCGGCCCGCCGCAGCTCGGTGAGGCGCGCGCCAAGCGCTTGCGCGTCGTCAGCGCTGGCGCGGTTCTCGAGGTAGGCACTGAGGTCGACGGCGGCCGCGGCATGGTCCCCCAGCTCGGCGAGCACCAGGGCGCGGTCGCGGCGCTCGTCCCATGCGTCGGGCAACAACACGATCAGCCGGTGCTGCACGGCAAGCAAGCGCGGCCAGTCTTCTGCCGTGCGATGGATCTCTTTGAGATTGCGCAACATGCGCGCCAGCACGTCGCGCCCACTCGCGGCCTGCAGGAACAGGCCCAGCGGTGCCTCGAACTCGCCGGTCAGCCCCTGACGATGGCGGTAGGGCATCAGGCGCTCCTCGAGCGTCTCGCGCGACAAGGACTGGCCCGTGAATGGATCGATGACCACCTCGCCCTGCGGCATCTTCAGCTTGACCAGGAAGTGGCCCGGAAACGAGACCGGCCGTGCGTCGAGGCCGATCTGCTGCGCGATCTCGATGTAGAGCAACGCCAGAGAGATCGGGATGCCGCGACGTGATGCCAGTACGCGGTGCAGGTAGCTGTTGTCCGGGTCGTAGTAGTCATTCACGTTGCCGGCGAAACCCAGCTCCTGAAAGAAGTAGCGGTTCAGGTAGCGCAGTCGCTGCAAAGCACCGGTGTCGGCCGCGATGCGCTGCTTGAGCTTGACCGCCAGGGCGTCGATCTGCGCCAGCACGGTCTGTACATCGAGCGCCGGATCGTCGTCCTGTGCAATGGCGATGGCGGCTTCGAGTTGCGAGAAGTGTCGGTCGTCGGCGACCAGGGTCGCGAAGTAATCCAGCACCGTGGGCGCCTCGAAGCGCAGCGAGCTCATGTGCTTCAGTGTAGGTCAGCCGTGGCGCATGAACTGCCGCGGCCGCATGCCGCACAGCGCGAGCAGCGCGAAGTACAACAGCGCCGCGCCGGCCAGCACCGCCGTCAGCACCACGATGCGCCAGCCCCAGCGCGGGGCCAAGGCGATCCAGTCGATGCGCCAGGCTGCCCAGCCCAGCCAGGCCGTCAGCACCGCCGTGGCCAGCGCCAGGCGCGCGATGAAGCCACCCCATCCCGGCGACGGCGTGTAGTGGCCGCCGCGGCGCAGGCCGATGAGCAGGCAGCCCGCATTGACCAGCGCCCCGAGTCCGATCGACAAGGCCAAGCCCGCGTGGCCGAGCCAGGGCACGAACATCGCGTTCATCAGCTGCGTGGCCAGCAGCACGGCCACGGCGATCTTCACCGGCGTGCGGATGTCCTGGCGGGCGTAGAAACCTGGCGCAAGCACCTTCACGGCGACCAGCCCGATCAAGCCGACACCATAGCCGCGCAGTGCCGCCACGGTCTGGGCAACGTCACGGGGGCTGAATGCGCCATAGTGGTAGAGCACCGCCACCAGCGGCTCGGGGAAGACGATCAGCGCCGCCGCGCAGGGCAAGGCCAGCAACAGCACCAAGCGCAGGCCCCAGTCGAGCAGGCCGGCATAGCGGCTGGCATCGTCTTGCGCTTGCGACGCAGACAGTTGTGGCAGCAGGACCACGCCGAGCGCCACACCGAGCAGCGCGGTCGGGAATTCCATCAGGCGGTCGGCGTATGTCAGCCAGGACACGGCGCCGACGCCCACATGGGATGCGATCTGCGTGTTGATCAGCAGCGAGATCTGCGCCACTGACACGCCGAGCAGCGCCGGGGCCATCTGCCTGAGCACGCCGCCGACACCGGGGTGGTGCCAAGCCGCACGCACGCGGGCAGGCGACAGCCCGATGCGCGGAAAGCAGCCGATGCGCGCCAGCGCTGGCACCTGTACGGCCAACTGCAGCACGCCACCGGTCATCACGCCGGCCGCCAGCGCATAGATCGGCGCGATACCCCAGGCCGTGAACCAGGGCACGCCCCACCACGCTGCGGCAATGACGGCCAGGTTCAGAAGCACCGGTGTGGCGGCCGGTACGGCAAATCGCTTCCAGGTATTGAGGATGCCGGCGGCCAGTGCCACCAGCGACATGCACGCGATGTAGGGGAACATCCAGCGTGTCATCAGCACCGCATCGTCGAAACGTGCGAGGCCCGACGCCATCAGCCACACGATCACCGGCGCGGCAACGACGCCTGCCGCGCAGGTGACCAGCAGCGCCCAGGCCAGGACAGTGGCCACGGCGTCGATCAATCGGTGCGTGACGATCTCACCGTCGCGTGTGCGGCTGGCAGCCAGGATCGGCACGAACGCCTGTGAGAAAGCGCCCTCCGCAAACAGCCTGCGTAGCAGGTTGGGGATGCGGAAGGCGACGTTGAAGGCGTCGGTGGCGGCACTCGCACCGAAGGTCGCCGCCACCAGCAACTCGCGAACGAGGCCGGTGATGCGCGACGCCAGGGTCAACAGGGAAACGGTGGATGCGGCCTTGAGCAGGTTCATGCGGTGGTGGTTGCACGCAAGACGTCTGGCCGTGCAAGGCCGATGCAGCGGGATTATAGATAGCGACCACTAACGTCCTGACTGCAAGACGGTGCCCAGACTGCTCTTGATGCTATACTTTGCGTTTGCTTTAACTGCCACCCTTTCCAGCATGGCCACCTCGACCAAAGCCAAGAAGAAGACCGTTCGCCTCGCCTCGGGCCGCAAGCGTGCGCGCCAGGACGTCAAGCTCAATGCCGGCAACACGGCGTTGCGCTCCAAGTTCCGCACCGTCGTCAAGAACGTGCAGAAGGCCGTGGCCACCGGAGACAAAGGCAAGGCCGGCGAGTTGTTCCAACTCGCCCAGAGCGTGATCGACTCGGTGGCCGACAAAGGCATGTTCCACAAGAACAAGGCTGCCCGCCACAAGAGCCGGCTGGCCGCGAAGGTCAAGGCGCTCGCGACAGCCGCCTGACCGCGACGCCCCCTACGCAAGGCCCGCTTCGGCGGGCCTCGTCATTTCTCGGTCGGCGGCGCCTCCGGCAACACGCAAACCTCGCCGAGTTGCAGCTCGTTGTCTCGGGCGAAGTTCATCACGAAGTCCCAGGCCATCGGCTCGATGCCGCGCAGCGCCTCGTTGACGATCACGCACTTGACATGGCCGACAACCGTCGGCACGCAGTACGGCGAGTAACCGATGAACGCGCCGATCCCGCCGCCGCCTTCGGGTCGAAAGCACGACATCGCGCTGGCCAGCCGCTCGGCCCAGTCGCTGGGCCGAAACGTGCGGCCATCCTTGGTGATGCCTTGGATGACGAACTCGCGCGAACGCGCGGGGCTGGACGGGACGGTCATGCTCTGGGCAGCGAGTGATGCAGTGCTGGCGCGCGCCGCGGCGTCGTAGGCCACGGCGACCAGCACCAATGCAGGTCGCCGCTGCGGCGCGGGGCCTATTGTGCCTTGGGGTTGTTGCAGTGCAGCAAGCATCGTGGTCGTTCGCCAGCGGTCCTTGACCGCCATCTCGGCCCATAGAGGCCGAACCGTAGAATGCTCAAGAGCCGGCGCGTGAGAAAAGTGACGCTGCCGGCCTTTGTATTTCTCGCAACCGATGTCGTTGACGTGGAGCCCGCCATGACCGCCCCCGCCGAGCCGCACGTGATGAAGACTTACGGGCGCCTGCCGATCGCGCTGTCTCACGGCCGCGGTTGCCGCGTGTGGGACACCGACGGCCGCGAGTACCTCGATGCGCTGGGCGGCATTGCCGTCAATACGCTGGGCCACGCCCACCCCCGCCTGGTTCCGGCGCTGCAGGATCAGGTGGCCAAGCTGATCCATACCAGCAACTACTACCACGTGCCGCTGCAGGAACAGCTCGCTGCCAAGCTCACCGCGCTGTCCGGGCTGACCAACGCGTTCTTCTGCAACAGCGGGCTGGAGGCCAACGAAGCGGCGCTGAAGATCGCGCGCAAGTACGGGCATGACCGCGGCATCGAGCGGCCCGAGATCATCGTCTACGAGAAGGCGTTCCACGGCCGCTCGATTGCGACACTGTCGGCGACCGGTAACCCGAAGATCCAGGCCGGCTTCGGCCCGCTCGTCGAGGGCTTCGTGCGCGTCCCGCTGAATGACCTCGCGGCGATCAACGAGGTGTGCGAAACACGGACCAACGTCGTCGCCGTCTTCCTGGAGACGATCCAGGGAGAAGGTGGCATCAACCCCGCACGCTGGGAGTACCTCGAGGGGCTGCGTCGCGTCTGCGACGAGCAGGACTGGCTGCTGATGCTCGACGAGGTGCAATGCGGCATCGGCCGCACCGGCAAGTGGTTCGCGCACCAGTGGGCCGGCATCCGGCCCGATGTGATGCCGCTGGCCAAGGGCCTGGGCTCGGGCGTGCCGATCGGCGCTGTCGTCTGCGGCCCGAAAGCCGCCGGCGTGCTCGGCCCGGGCAACCACGGCACCACGTTCGGTGGCAATCCATTGGCGATGCGGGCCGGCGTCGAGACGCTGAGGATCATGGAAGAGGACGGCTTGCTGGCCAACGCCCACGACATCGGTGCCGCCTTGCGGGCCGGCCTCGAACGCGAGTTGTCGGGGCTGGCGGGTGTCGTGGACATCCGCGGTGCCGGGCTGATGATCGGCATCGAGCTCGACCGGCCCTGTGGCGAATTGCTCGGCCGCGCCTGCGAGGCCGGCCTGTTGATCAGCGTGACGGCCGATCGCGTGATCCGGCTGGTGCCGCCGCTGATCCTCTCCGACGACGAGGCCGCAGAGATCGTCGCGCGGCTCGTGCCGCTGGTGCGGCAATTCCTCGCCGCGCCCAGACCATGAAACCCGGTGATGCGCTGATGAAGCACTATCTGCAGTTCAAGGATCTGCGTGCCGAGGAGTACGCCTACTTGTTCGAGCGTGCGCGCATCATCAAGACGCGCTTCAAGAACTACGAGAAGTACCAACCGCTCGTCGATCGCACGCTGGCGATGATCTTCGAGAAGGCCAGCACGCGCACCCGCGTCAGCTTCGAGGCGGGCATGTACCAGATGGGTGGCTCGGTGGTCCATCTCACCAGCGGCGACAGCCAGCTCGGCCGCGCCGAACCGGTGGAGGACTCGGCGCGTGTGATCAGCCGCATGGTCGACATCGTGATGATCCGCACCTTCGCGCAGAAGAAGATCGAAGGCTTCGCCGCGCACTCGCGCGTGCCGGTCATCAACGGCCTGACCAACGAGTACCACCCGTGCCAGATCCTGGCCGATGTCTTCACCTTCATCGAGCATCGCGGCGCGATCCAGGGCAAGGTGGTGGCCTGGGTCGGCGACGGCAACAACATGGCCAACACCTGGCTGCAGGCCGCGGAAATCCTCGGCTTCAAGGTGCATGTCAGCACGCCCGGCGGCTACGAGGTCGATCCGGCGGTGGCCGGCATTTCGCGCACCGATTGCTACCAGGTCTTCGCCGATCCGCTGGAGGCGTGTCGCGGCGCGCACCTGGTGACCACCGACGTCTGGACCAGCATGGGCTACGAGGCCGAGAACGCTGCGCGCCTGGAAGCGTTCGCGAACTGGTGCGTCGACGAGCGCCTGATGGCGGCCGCGCGCAGCGACGCCTTGTTCATGCACTGCCTGCCGGCGCACCGCGGCGAGGAGGTCTCGGCGGCGGTGATCGACGGCCCGCAGTCGGTCGTCTGGGACGAGGCGGAAAACAGGATGCATGTGCAGAAGGCGCTGATGGAGTACCTGCTGCTGGGCCGCATCGGCTGACCGGCCGGGCCGCGTCGCATCGGCCCAGACGCGCCATCGCCTCGCCTGCGGACACCGCGGCGGCGATCAAGTGCCCTGACGCAGTCGAAACCGCTGCAGTTTGCCGGTTTCCGTGCGCGGCAACGCAGTGCGGAACTCGACGGCGCGCGGGTACTTGTACGGCGCGACGGACTGTTTGACGAAGTCCTGCAGCGTCTTGGCCATCGCCGCGTCTGCGGCATGGCCGGCCTTGAGCACGACGAAGGCCTTGACGATCTGGCCGCGCTCCTCGTCGGCGACACCGACCACGCCGCACTCCGCAACCGCCGGGTGCAGCAGCAATGCGCTCTCGACCTCCGGCCCCGCAATGTTGTAGCCGCCGCTGATGATCATGTCGTCGGTGCGCGCCTGGTAGACGAACTGGCCGTCGGCCGGATCGATCAGGTAGGCATCGCCGGTCAGGTTCCAGCCATCCCGCACATAGGTCTGCTGTCGTTCGTCTGCGAGGTACTTGCAGCCGGTCGGCCCGCGTACCGCCAATCGCCCGACCTGGCCCGGCGGCAGCGGCCGGCCGTCGTCGTCGAGAACACACGCCTCGTAGCCCGGCACCACATAACCGGTCGCGCCACCGCGGGCCTGGTCCTCAGTCGCGGAGATGAAGATGTGCAGCATTTCGGTCGAGCCGATGCCGTCGATGATGCGGATGCCGGTGACGTCGTGCCACAGCGTGCGCGTGGCCGCCGGCAGAGCCTCGCCGGCCGACACGCACTTGCGCAGGCTCGACAGATCGTGCTGCGCCGCCTGCATCGCGATGGCGCGGTAGGCGGTCGGCGAGGTGAAGCACACGGTGGCGCGGTAAGAACCAATCGCCGCCGCCAGTGCTTCCGGGTTCGCCTTCTCCACCAGCGCACAGGCGGCACCGATGCTCATCGGGAACAACAGCAGACCGCCGAGCCCGAAGGTGAATGCCAGCGGCGGGCTGCCAATGAATACGTCGCTCGGCACCGCGCGCAACACATGCCGCGGCCAGCAAGCGCAGGCCGCCATCACGTCGCGATGGAAATGCATCGCCGCCTTGGGTTGGCCGGTGGTGCCGGACGTGAAGGCGATGATGCAGGTGTCGTCGCCGGCCGTGTCCACGTTGTCGAAGTGGGCCGGCTTGGCCGCCGCCGCGGCCTCGAGCCCGCTGCCGGCCGCGCCGTTGAACAGCCGCAGGTGCGTCAGCGTCGGGCACTGCGGCAGGGCCGATTCGAGTTCGTCTGCCAGGCGCGCATCGACGAGGGCGTGCGTGATCTCGGCCTTGGTCACGATGGCCGTCAACTCGCGCGCCCGCAGCAACGGCATCGTGCCGACCGCAATGCCACCGGCTTTGACGACGGCGAACCAGCAGGCAGCCAGCATCGCGCTGTTGGCACCGCGCAGCAGCACCCGGTTGCCGGGCACCAGGCCCATGTCCTCGACGAGCACGCTCGCGATGCGATTGGCCTGACGCTGCAACTCGGCGTAGCTCCAGCGGATCGGCGCGCCATCCGGCGCCGCGCCGAGCACGGCGATGCGCTCACCGTCCCCGCGCGCGACACGGCGGTCGAGCAGTTCAGTGGCACAGTTGAGTCGCGCGTCGAACTGAAGCTCGGGCAGTTCGAAGATCATTCGCGGCAGTTGCTCGGGTGGCGGCAATCTGTCGCGCGCGAACGGATCGAAGGGCGGAAGGCTCATGTTCGTGCAAGTCGCGTCGGTCCACTGTAGCGCTGACCGCGGCGCAATGCGTCGGTGCAACCCCGGTGGCGCGAACGGTTCTATCATCACCGGCAGCATGTATCTGACGATCAACGAGACCGAGAACTGCGTGATGGCGCGCATCACGCGTCAACGCGTGCGCCACCAGGCCAATTTCACATTGCGCCAATACGGCTCGTGGCGCAAGGCCAAGGCCGCGGCGAGGGCTTGGGTCGACGCGACGCTGCCGCGGTTGCCCGCGCCGATTGCGCGCAAAGGCCTGAAGACTTCGCGGAACACCTCAGGCGTCGTCGGTGTGCGGCTCGCCAACGCAACGCGTGTGCGCAACGGCCATGCCTACCCGGACTGGCGCTGGGTCGCGTTCTGGCCCGGCTGCGCGCAGACCAGCGGCATCGGCTGGTCGGTCAAGAAGTACGGCGATGGCCGTGCTTTCGTCAGTGCCTGCCTCGCGCGGCAACGGGAGTCGATCGACCGTGCGGCGATCGACGCCCGCGTGGCGCGCCTGCGCGGCAGTGCCGAATACCGCGCCCTGTTGCGCCGCAAGCGGCAGTCGCCGCCCTGATGGTCCAGGGCCATGGCACGCCTGTGGGACATCTCGCCGCCGGTGCACGGCGGCTCGCCGGTGTTCCCCGGCGACGCGTGCTTCCAGCAGCACTGGGCGGCAACGCTGGGCCCGGGTTGCCCGGTCAATGTCAGCACGCTCACGCTGTCGCCGCACACCGGGGCCCACGCCGATGCACCGTTGCACTATGACGCCGACGGCGCGCCGATCGGTGCGCTCGACCTCGCGCCGTACCTCGGCCCGTGCCGCGTCGTGCATGCCATCGGCTGCGGCGCGCTGGTCGAGTGGCACCACATCGCCAGGGCGATCGACGGCGCGCTGCCACCGCGCGTGCTGGTGCGCACCTACGAACGCATGCCGGTCGCCCAATGGGACGGCGCGCTGGCCGGACTCGCGCCCGCGACCGTCGAACGGCTGGCCGATCACGGCGTGCTGCTGATCGGCATCGACACCGCCAGCATCGACCCCGCCGACAGCAAGACGCTCGATGCGCACCAGGTGATTCGCCGGCGCAACCTGCGCGTGCTGGAGAACCTGGTGCTCGACGAAGTCCCCGAGGGCGACTACGAGCTGATCGCCCTGCCCCTGAAACTGACCACCGCCGACGCCTCGCCGGTGCGCGCCGTGCTGAGGACGCTGCGATGACGACGAGACAAGACTGTCTGGCGCTCGATGCATCGGACCCGCTGGCACCGCTGCGCGAGCGGTTTGCGCTGCCGCCCGGCACGATCTACCTCGACGGCAACTCGCTCGGCGTGTTGCCGCGCGCAACGCCGCAGCGCGTCGGCGAGATGCTGCAGCAGGAGTGGGGCAACGACCTGATCGAAAGCTGGAACAAGGCCGGCTGGATCGACCTGCCGCAGCGCATCGGCGACAAGATCGCGCGGCTGGTCGGTGCCGATGCCGGTGAACTGGTGGCGGCCGATTCGACCTCGGTCAATCTGTTCAAGGTGCTGACCGCGGCGCTGACCATCGCCAACGCCGACGCACCCGAGCGGCGCGTGATCCTGTCCGAACGCGGCAACTTCCCGACCGACCTCTACATCGCCGAAGCCGTGGCCCGCGAGCGCGGCTGCGAGCTGGTGCTGGTCGACGCACCCGACGAGATCGACACGCAGTTGGCCGGCGGCCGTGTGGCGGTGCTGATGCTGACGCAGGTGAACTACAAGAGCGGCCGCCTGCACGACATGGCCGCGGTGACGCGCACGGCGCACCGCCACGGCACGCTGGCGGTGTGGGACCTGGCCCACTCGGCCGGCGCGCTGCCGGTGTCGCTGAAGGCCGACGGCGCCGACTTCGCCGTCGGCTGCGGCTACAAGTACCTCAATGGTGGGCCCGGTGCCCCGGCCTTCGTCTGGGTGCATCCGCGCCATGCCGAGCGCTTCTGGCAACCGCTGGCGGGCTGGATGGGGCATGCCGCGCCGTTCGAGTTCACGCCCACCTACCGACCCGCGGCCGGTATCGCGCGCTACCTGTGCGGCACGCCGCCGCTGCTGTCGATGGCCGCGCTCGAGTGCGGCGTCGACAGCGTGCTGGCCGCAGAGCCGTTCGGCGGCATGGCGGCGCTGCGCCGCAAGTCGCTGGCGCTGACCGACCTGTTCATCGCGCTGGTCGAGGGCCGTTGCGTGGGGCACGGCCTGACCGTCATCACCCCGCGCGAGCATGGCCTGCGCGGCAGCCAGGTCGCGCTGTCGCAGCCCGATGGGGCCTACGCCATCGTGCAGGCATTGATCGCGCGCGGCGTGGTCGGCGATTTCCGCGCTCCCGACGTGCTGCGCTTCGGCTTCACGCCGCTGTATTTGCGCTTTGTCGATGTGTGGGACGCCGTCGAGCATCTGCAGCAGGTGCTCGCCGATGGTGAATGGCGCGAAGCCCGCTTCAGCCGCAAAGCAGCCGTGACATGAGATGAGTACAGAGAAGATCGTCCACGACGAGCACGCCAAGCTCGACTTTTCGCAGGACATGAGTTACGGCGACTACCTGCACCTCGATGCCGTACTGAGCGCGCAGCACCCGCGCTCGCCCGACCACAACGAGATGCTGTTCATCGTGCAGCACCAGACCAGCGAGTTGTGGATGAAGCTGATGCTGCACGAACTGCACGCCGCGATCGCGGCAGTCGCGCGCGACGAACTCGGTACCGCGTTCAAGATGCTCGCCCGGGTGTCCCGCATCATGGAGCAGCTGGTGCACGCGTGGGACGTGCTGGCAACGATGACGCCGCCGGAGTACTCCGCGATCCGGCCGTTCCTGGCCAGCAGCAGCGGTTTCCAGAGCTGGCAGTACCGCTGTATCGAGTTCCGGCTGGGCAACAAGAACGTCGCGATGCTGTCACCGCACCGGCACCGCGCCGACCTGCTGGCGCAGGTGCAAGCGGCCTACGATGCACCGTCGCTGTACGACGAAGCCCTGCGCTTGCTGGCGCGCCGCGGTATCGCGGTGCCGCCCAGTCATGTCGAGCGCGACTGGACCCAGCCCTACGCCGCCAGCCCGGCCGTCGAGGCGGCCTGGCTCACCGTCTACCGCGACCCCGCGCATCACTGGGATCTGTACCAACTCGGCGAAGAACTCACCGACCTCGAAGATGCATTCCGCCTGTGGCGCTTCCGACATGTCACCACCGTCGAGCGCGTGATCGGCTTCAAGCGTGGCACCGGTGGCACCAGCGGCGTCGGCTACCTGCGCAAGATGCTCGACGTGGTGTTGTTCCCCGAGATCTGGACGCTGCGCACGGCGCTCTGATGGCCCTGCGGCACCGATGACCAGACCCACTCCGTCTGCCGCACCCGATGCCGACGAGGGCACGCTGCCCGCCTGGCGCGTCCTCACCAGCACCTCGCTGCCTTTCGTGCTGTTTGCGCTGGGGCTGCTGGCGCTGGCTTATTGGTGGCTGGATCCGACGCCGCCGAAGCGTGTGGTGCTGGCCACCGGCGTCGACCAGGGCGCCTACAGCGAATTCGGCAAGCGCTATGCCGAGCGCCTGGCCCGCCACGGCATCCGCGTCGAGCTGCGTGCCACGCAGGGCGCAGCCGAGAACCTGGCGTTGCTGCGCGACCCGCACTCCGGCATCGACCTGGCTTTCGTGCAAGGCGGCGCCGGTGACGAGCGCGGCACCGGCGACGGCACCGATGCCATGCTGGCCTCGTTGGGCAGCATGTTCTATGAGCCGGTGTGGTTGTTCTACCGCGCCGACAGCGCCGAGCGCTTGCTGAAGAAGAAGCCGCTCGACAGCTTGGCGCAACTGGCCGGCTGGCGCGTCAACATCGGGGCAGCCGGCAGCGGCGTGCCCAACCTGGCGCGGCGCCTGCTCGATGCCAACCGCATCGATCCGGCCACCATCACGCTGCTGCAGCAGCCGTTGACGCCGGCCGTGGCCGATCTGCTCGAGGGCAAGCTCGACGCCATCGTGCTGGCGTCCGCGCCCGAATCGCTGATGGTGCAGATGCTGCTGCAGACGCCCGGCGTGCAGTTGTTCGACTTCGCGCAGGCCGACGCCTACACGCGCCGCTTCGGTTTCCTCACCGCGGTGACGCTGCCGCGCGGCGTCGTCGACCTGGCGCGCGACCAGCCCGCTGCCGACGTGCACATGGTGGCACCGACCGCCACCCTCGTCGCCCGCGACAACCTGCACCCGGCACTGGCGCAGTTGTTCGTGCAGGCGGCGCAGCAAATCCACGGCGAGCCCGGCTGGTTCCAGCGCAAGGGCGACTTCCCGAACGCCCGCGACGGTGAGCGCGAACTCGACGCGGAGGCCCAGCGCTTCTACCGCAGCGGCGTGCCTTGGCTGCAGCGCTACCTGCCATTCTGGCTCGCCAATCTGATCGACCGCATGTGGCTGGCGCTGCTGTCGATCGTCGCCGTGCTGATCCCGCTGACGCGCGTGGTGCCGCCGCTGGTCGAGTTGCGCATCCGCTCGCGGGTGTTCCGCTGGTACGGCCAGCTGCGCGAGATCGAGGCGGCATCGGCCACGAAGCCCGGCGCGTCGCTGTTGGCGGCGCTCGACGACATCGAAGCGAAGGTCAACGAAGTTCAGTTGCCGCTGTCCTACGCCGACGAGCTCTACGCCCTGAAGAGCCACATTCAGTTCGTGCGGCGCCGCCTGCAGGGCGCCTGAGCCGCCATCGCGGGTCAGCGCGTCACGGCCTCCGACGCCTCGGCTCGGCGCACGGCGAAGTCGGCCAGCCCGGTGGCCGGCAACGGACGCTCGAACAGGTAGCCCTGCAGTTCGTCGCAGCCCAGGTCTTCGAGCAGCTCCGCTTGCTGACGCGACTCGACACCCTCGGCCACGACCTGCAAGCGCAGCGCGCGCGCCAGCGCAACGATCGAGCGCGTGAGGGCGAGCGCGCTGTCGCGCTGCCCCAGGTCGGCGACGAAGCTGCGATCGACCTTGAGGATGCCGATCGGCAGCTTGTGCAGGTACGACAGCGACGAATAGCCCGTGCCGAAGTCGTCCAGTGCGATGCGCACGCCTGCGTCGCGCAGCCGGTTGAGCGTGGCAATCGGGATCGTGGTGTCACCGACGAAGATGCTTTCGGTGATCTCGAGTTCGAGCGCGGTCGGGCTCAGGCCGTGCGCCGCCAGGGCCGCCAGGACGCGCTCGGCGAAGTCCGGCAGGTGCAACTGCCGCGTCGACACATTGACCGCCACCCCCCGCAGCGGCACCCGGTCGCGCTGCCACTGCGACAGTTGTCGGCAGGCTTCGTCGATGGCCCACTGTCCCACTTCGTCGATCAGTCCGCTGTCCTCGAGCAGGTCGATGAACGCGCCGGGCATCAGCAGGCCGCGCTCCGGGTGCGCCCAGCGCAGTAGCGCCTCGGCCGACCTGACCGCACCGGTGCGGGCATGCACGCGGGGCTGGTAGTGCAGCGTGAACTCGCCGCGTCCCAGCGCCGACCGCAAGTCACCCAGCAGCGCCGAGCGCTCGGCCGTGCGCGCCTCGAGCGCGGCCTCGAACCAGGCCACCTGGCCAGGCCCAAGAGACTTGGCGCTGTACATCGCCATGTCGGCGCGTCGCATCAGATCGGACGTCGTCACGCCGTGCTCCGGGCAATGCGCCAGCCCGATGCTTGCCCCCACCGTGACCTCGCGGCCCATCACGCGCACGGGCGCCAGCAACTGCGCCGCGAGCCGCGCCGCGACGGCATCGGCGTCGGCGCGCGTACCGGGCACGACCAGCGCGAACTCGTCGCCGCCCGGTCGCGCCACCAGCACGCCGGGCGGCACGCTGTCGAGCAGCCGCCGCGCCATCCTACGCAGCACTTCGTCGCCGGCCTCGTGGCCGAGTGCGTCGTTCACGTTCTTGAAGCCGTCGAGGTCGACGAACATCATCGAGAACGCCTTGGGCCCACGCGCGGCCAGGCACTGCTCGAGGTGCTCGAACAGGCCGGCACGATTGGCCAAGCCGGTCAGGCTGTCGCGCACCGCGCGCTCGACAAGTCGACGCTCACGGTCGGCGGCGGTCAGGCTCACGGCAATGCGGTCGCAGAGTTCGCTGATCTCACGCAGCACGGCCTTGTCGCCGACGCGGCCCCTGTCCAGCCCCAGCACCAGCAGGGCCAGCGGCTCGTCGCCCGCTCGCGCGACTTGCACCAGGATGCGCCGCACCGGCCGGCGCAGCGCGCGCACGAGCCAGATCGGTGGTTCCGGGCAGCGCTGCAGCCCACCGCGCGCCGCGACTTGACGGCAAAGAGCGTCGGCCCGCGTCAGGCTGGTCACCGTGAAGGGACCGTCGGCGTGGTGCACGCGCGCCAGCAAGTGCTGGCCGCGGTCGAACTCGATGATGCTGGCCTGCGCGTCGGGCAGGAGTTGCGCAATGCGACGCACCACCTGTTGCAGGATCTGCGACATGTCGAGCCCGCCGAGAATCTCGCGATCGATCGAGGCGCGGACCTGCATCGCCTCGACCTGCTGCCCCAGTCGCTCGGCCATCTGGTTGAAGGATTGCGCCAGCTCGCCGAACTCGTCGTCCTTGCGGTGCTCGACGCGCGTGCTGAAGTCGCGCGCGGACAGCCTGCGGGTGCCGTGGATCAGGCGCTCCAGCGGGACCATCACGCGCCGCACCTGCATCAGGCTGAGCACCGTGACGAAGAGGAGCGTCGCCAGCGTGCCGAGCGCAACCGTGCGCGCGAGCGGCACGGACTCGAGCATGTTGGCACGCGTGTCGCCCGTGTTGACGACGACCCAGTCACCGGCGCCAAAGTCGGAGCGCAGAAACAGATTCCAGCGCACGTCGTGCGCGTCGTCCCGCACGAAGCCGCCGCCGGGGCACGACAGCGGCCGCTGCTGCGCATCGAGCACGCAGATCCGCGCACCCATCGCCTCGGGCGCGAGTTCGCCGAACAGGTAGGTGCGGTCGACCTCCGCGATCCACCATTGGTAGGGTTGGTCGCGCCGGCGCAGTGCCATCAGCAGCGGCACGCCGTCGTCGCTGCCATGGAGGTGGAACCCGCTGACGAGCAGCGCCTCCTCGGCCTCGCCATTGCGATCCGACGGCCAGTCAAGGCGTGTGTCGCGCCAGCGATCCCACAGCGTCGTGCTGCCGGAGAGCCACTGACCGTCCGCGGACACGCTGGCCACCTCCTTGAGCACGCGGCCGCGCCGGTTGCCCAGGCCCGTGTCGGGGTCGACCGTGCCCGTGTGCGCGAAGATGCCCAGCACGGTACGCGCGGCGAGCAGGTTGTCGAGCACACCCAGACCCGCGTACTTGGTCACCTGCTGGCGCTGGCGGCGTGCTTCCTCGCCGAAGTGATCCTGCAGCGCGTCATAGGCCAGCGCGCCGAACAGGGCGATCGGCACCGCCGCAGCCAGCAACATCGACCAGAACACGCGCCGACCGGCGCGACTGGTGAGGAAGAGACCTTCGATCTTCATGCGCCGGTCCGCTCAGTATTCGCTCGCCAGGCCGACGAAGGCACCGTTGTTGGCGCGCACGATGTCGTCTCGGCTCATCCGGGCGGTCAGCGGCGGTGCGGAACGGCCGTCGGCTCCGAGGCTGTAGAGGTCGAAGTCGGTGTTGATCGGCACCAACGAGTGGTCCTTGCGCGCCCGCCCGCGTGTGCCCGCATCGCCGAGGTTGGTGTACTGGTACGCATTGCCCCAGGGATCGCGGCGATTGCCCAGCCCGACCTGGACCAGGCTGTCGGGGTAGGCACGCGCGTCGTCCCAGTAGCGCGACAGCACGGCGGCCATCTGCACGATCTCCTGGCGCGCCTGCGCCACTTTGACCCGCTGCTGGTACTGACCCCAACTGGGCAGGGCGATCGCCGACAGCACCGCCACGATGCCGAGCGCAACCGCCAGTTCGATGAGCGTCAGACCGCGTCTGCAGCGGGGATCCTGCAGTACGCGCCGTCGCAACGAGGTTGTGTGTGGGTGGATCACGACCGGCGCATTGTCGGCAGGGCCCGCCCAACGGGCCCGGCCGGAATTCACAAATGGACACAAGCGCGACGCGCCGGGGCCGCGCGGTCGTGCACCCCTTCACGGGCAGGAGGAGGGACGCGCCGACGTCAGCCCGTCACGCGCATCGACAGGTCGACTGCCCGCACATCCTTGGTCAACTTGCCGATCGAGATGCGATCGACGCCGGTGCGCGCGATGTCGCGCACGGTGTCGAGATCGACGCCGCCGGAGGCCTCGAGCAGCGCGCGGCCGCGGGTGACGGCGTAGGCACGGTGCATGTCGGCCAGCGCGAAGTCATCGAGCAGCACGCTGGTGGCGCCGGCCGCCAGTGCCTCGTCCAACTCGGCCAGGCTTTCGACCTCGATCTGTACCGCGACACCGGCACCGAGCGCACGTGCAGCTTCGAGCGCCGGCCGGATGCCCCCCGCCGCGGCGATGTGGTTCTCCTTGATCAGGATGCCATCCCACAACGCCAGGCGCTGGTTCTGGCCGCCGCCGACGCGCACGGCGTACTTCTGCGCCTGGCGCAGGCCGGGCAGCGTCTTGCGCGTGTCGAGGATCGCACAGCCCCTCGGGTTGGGCGACAGGCCGGCGATGGCCTCGACGTAAAGGCGCGTGACGCTGGCCACTGCGCACAGCAATTGCAGGAAGTTCAGCGCCGGACGCTCGGCCGACAGCAGGGCCCGTGCATCGGCCTCGATACGGCACAACACGGTGCCCTTGCCGAACACCGCGCCTTCGGCAGCGGCCCAATCCACCACGGCGCTGGCATCGAGTGAGTGCAAGCAGGCGTCGAACCAACGCCGGCCGCAAAGCACGGCGCCCTCCTTGGCCAGCACATGCGCGTTCGCGCGGCGGCCGGCGGGCACCAGCATCGCCGTCCAGTCGCCCCGGCCGATGTCTTCGGCGAGTGCGTCGCGCACATTGCGGGCCAGGGCTTCGTCGAGGGTCTCGTTGTGGTCTTGCATGGCGCTGCAGGGTCCCGGGGGCTGAGGTATCGTGGCGCATTCTGCAACCGGAAACCACCCCGATGCGCAAGCGCCGATGCCTCGCCCTGCTCGCGCCAGCTCTGCTCGGCATGGCCGCAGCTGCGGCAGCGGCAGCGGCAGCGGCTGCGACGAACGACCGCCCGATCCGTCTTGCCATCGCCCCGGGCAGGATCGGCGAGGTGTGCATGCCGTTGGCCCAAGGCCAGACGCTGCGCTGGCGCTTCAAAGCCAGCACCACGGTCGATTTCAATTTGCATCATCACGTCGACGCGGAGGTGCGCATGCCCATCGAGCGCAAGGCGGTGCGAAGCGACAGCGGCGAGCACCTGATCGACCAGCACAACGACTGGTGCCTGATGTGGACAGCCCCCGCGGGCAGCAAGCGTGTAACGATCGACGGCGCGTGGTCCGAGGCCGCCGCGAAATAGGCGCTGTTCCCACGACCGGCGGCGGTGCGAACGGACGCTGGCCGCCTAGAATCCGCCCACCCGAAAGACCGTCCGGTTGCCGGCCCACGACGCCCGCAGCCCCTTGAGCCGGAGCACCGCACGATGGACACCCGCACCTCGCCGATTCCGCTGCGCCTCGCGCGTGTGCGTGACGCCCTTGCCGCGCAAGGCCTGGCTGCGCTGCTGGTGCCATCGAGCGACCCGCACCTGTCGGAGTACTTGCCGGAACGCTGGCAGGGCCGCGTCTGGTTGTCCGGATTCACCGGCTCGATGGCCACGCTGGCCATCACTGCCGACCGCGCCGCGCTGTTTGCCGACAGCCGCTACTGGGTGCAGGCCGAGGCCGAATTGCGCGGCAGCGGCATCGACCTGGTCAAGATCCCGACCGGCGCCGCCACGCACCACATCGACTGGCTGGCCCACAACGTCGCCCGGGGCGGCACGGTGGCTGTCGATGGTCAGGTGATCGGACTGGCCGCCGCGCAGGCGCTGAAGAGCGGGCTCGATAAGGCCGGCGTCGCGCTGCGCACCGACGTCGACCTGGTGGGCGACGTCTGGCCCGAGCGTCCGGCGCTGCCGCGCGCGGCCGTCTATGCCCACCGAGCGCCGCAGGCGACCGTCGCGCGCACGGCCAAGCTGGCCGCGGTGCGCGAGGCGATGACCCGCCACGGTGCCACGCACCATTTCGTCTCGACGGTCGACGACGTGGCCTGGATCACCAACCTGCGTGGCAGCGATGTCGATTACAACCCGGTGTTCCTGGCGCACCTGCTGATCGACGCCACGCGAGCAACGCTGTTCGTCGGCAACGGCAAGATCGATGACGCATTGGCGCGCGAGCTGGCGGCCGACGGCATCGCGCCTGGCCGACTACGACCAGGCGGCGGCGGCGCTCGCGCGCGCTGCCGGCCGGCAGCACGCTGCTGATCGACCCGCGCCGCATCACCTTGGCGTTTCGCGAGCGCGTGGCGGCCGGCGTGCCGGTGGTCGAAGCGATCAACCCGAGCACGCTCGCGAAGAGCCGCAAGACCGCCGAGGAGGCGCAGTTCATCCGCGACGCGATGGCCGAAGACGGCGCGGCGATGTGCCATTTCTATGCCTGGTTCGAAGCCGCGCTGGCGCGCGGCGAACCCCTCACCGAGCTCACGATCGACGAGAAGCTCAGCGCCGAGCGCGCCCGGCGCAAGGATTTCGTCGGCCTGTCGTTTCCGGTCATTGCCGGCTTCAACGCCAACGGTGCGATGCCGCACTACCGCGCCACGCCGGCCTCGCACGCCGCGATCGAGGGCGACGGCCTGCTGCTGATCGACTCCGGCGGCCAGTATCTCGGCGGCACCACCGACATCACCCGCGTATGGCCGATCGGCACCGTGAGTGCAGCCATGAAGCGCGACTACACGTTGGTGCTGAAAGGCACCATCGCCCTGTCCCGCACGCGCTTCCCGCGCGGCACGCTGTCGCCCACGCTCGACGCCATCGCGCGCGCGCCGCTGTGGGCCGAGGGCATCGAGTTCGGCCACGGTACCGGCCATGGCGTCGGCTACTTCCTGGCCGTGCACGAGGGGCCGCAAAGCATCAGCAAGGCAATCCCCGAACCCGCGATGGCCATGGAGCCGGGCATGATCACGTCGATCGAACCCGGCCTTTACCGGCCGGGCCAGTGGGGCGTTCGCATCGAGAACCTGGTGATGAACGTGGCCGGGCCGTCCACCGAGTTCGGCGAATTCCTCGACTTCGAAACGCTGACGCTGTGCCCGATCGACACGCGCTGCATCGACGCCTCGCTGCTGCGCGCCGACGAGGTGGCCTGGCTCGATACCTACCACGCGACGGTGCGGGAACGCCTCGTGCCAAGAGTGCATGGCGAAGCGCTGGCCTGGCTGCTGGCGCGCACGCAGCCGCTATAGCACCACCGCCGACCTTCGTCGTCGGCCGTCGCTACATCTGGCGAAACAGGTGCAGGTAGCTGCGGCTGACCGGTAGCACTTCGCTGCGACCGCTCAGGTGTACGTCGGCGGTTTCGTTGAGGCCGCGGGTGACCTGAGCGACACGGCCCAGGTTGACGATCACCGAACGGTGGACTTGCGCAAAGCGGTCGGGATCCAGCTCGTCGGCGAGCTCGCGGATGGTCTTCCTGATCAGGGCCTCGCCGCCATCCCACACCACCATCGTGTATTTCTCGTCGGAGCGCAGGAACACGACCTGCTCGACCGGTATCAACCGCAACGTGGTACCGACCGAAGCCTTGATCCATTGCAGCCAGCGCCGTGGCTGTCCACGGCCGCGCAGGTCGGCAGCCAGGCGCTCGAGCACCGCCTCGAGCGCGCCGTCGGTCGCCTCGGCCGTCGCCGCGTGCGGTCGCAGCCGCTCCTTCAGGCGCTGCACCGTGTCGGCCAGGCGGGCTTCGTCGAACGGCTTGACCAGGTAGTCGATCGCGCCCTGCTCGAACGCCTGCAACGCGTACTGCTCGTAGGCGGTAACGAAGACGATCTGCGTGCGCCGCGCCATGCTGCGCGCCGCGTCGATGCCCGACAGCCCCGGCATGTGCACGTCGAGAAACACCACTTGCGGCGCGTGGTCCTCGAACAGCTCCACCGCCTCGCGGCCGTTGCGTGCCTGGCCAACGATCACCAGCTCCGGCCACAGCCGCGACAGGTGTGTGGCCAGGCGCTCGCGCAGCAGCGGCTCGTCGTCGGCAATCAAGGCGGTCGGTGCGCTCATCGTTGCGTCACGCCGGGTCGCCTGGCAGGGTAATTTCGGCGCACACGCCATGCGGCGACAACGCGTGCAGGCCGAGCGTTGCATCCGCGCCGTAAGTCGCGGCGAGACGCTCGCGCAGGTTGGCCAGCCCCGTGCCTGGTGCCTGCGATTCATCGATGCCGCAGCCGCTGTCGGCGACCCACAGCCTGACCGCACCGGTGGCGACATCGCGCCGCGCACCGACGGCGATACGGCCGCCGCTCTCGCTCGGATCGATACCGTGGCGAACGGCGTTCTCGACCAAGGTCAGCAAGGTCATCGGTGGCAGCCGCAGCCGGTGCAGCCTCGGATCGACGTCGATCGCGAACGCCAGGCGATCGGGCATGCGCATCTGCATCAGTTCGAGGTAAGAGCGCACCAGGGCCTCCTCCTGGCCCAGCGTCGGCGCCCCCCCATTCAATTGCGGCATCGCACAACGCAGGTACGCGATCAAGCTGCCGAGCACCGGCGCGGCGCGCGGCGATCCACTCTCGACCAGCGCCTGCACGTTGGCCAGCGTGTTGAACAGGAAGTGCGGTTCGATCTGCGACTGCAGCACCGCCAGCTTTGCGTCGGCCGCCTGCCGCTGCAGCGTTTCGCGTTCAAGGGCAAATTGCAGCGCTTGCGCATTGGCCTGGGCATCGCGCTCGCGGTACAGCGCGCCGAGCGCCAGCACCAGGCCCGAACCCAGTGCCGAGCCGCCGATCAGCACCAGGCCGGTAACGCGGGCCTCGTTGCCGAACAGTGCCCACCAGTCGCCACCGGTGGACAACAGGTAAACCGCCAACGTGGCGACGGGCGCCGTCAGCCCCACGGCCAGCAGTTGCACCACCCAGCGCGGCAACAGCGCCTGGCGCCACAGCCCGGCCGCGGTGAAGGCCAGCAACAGCACGATGGCGATGAACAGCGTGCGCCCGAAGAGGATCGGCCAGGGCGGCATGAAGATCGGCGCGATGGCCAATGTGACCAACGCCGCCAACGCAATGGCCCAGGCCACGCGACGTCCGGACAGCGCGGCGAAGAAGCCGGGCCAGAAAGCGGGGTGCCCGATCTGGGCAGGGTGCGGGTCAGCCGTCATGGCGCCGCACGATAGCGCCGTCGACCACCGCGTGGTGCGCGAGAGCCCGCCCGGCACGACGAAGCACGGTTTGGCGGGGCCGGACGGCGGCACTGCCCCAGCGCCGCGCGCCTGGGCCGGTGACTCAGACGCCTGCGCGCTGCAATCTGGCGGCCAGCGACTGGGACAGCGTCTCGGCGTTGTCGGTCAGGTGCGCGCGCGCCTCCGCGCTCAATCCGGTGCGGCGCGATGCGCCCTGGATGCGCGCAAGCAATTCCCGCGCCTGTTCACGCAACAGGCTCTTGGCATCGGCCCGAACGCTGCCGCTGGGCCGCAGCAGCATCGCCGCCAGGCGATTCGCATGCTCGCGCTGCAACTCACGGCGGGGCGCCGGAATGTCCCCGGCAGAACCGAGTTCGCTCCAGACCTCCCGCGTCAGTCGCGTGTACAACTCCGACAGGCGGAAGCTGTCGCCCGGCTTCCCACCGGCGCCGCGTTCGACCTTGCCTTCGCTGTCGAGCAGCCGACTGGCGACGCCTTCGCTCATCAGTTGCCCGAGCAGCGAACGCTGCATGTCGAGCACGGTGCCGATGATCGAGTAGTCGGTGGCCACCGGACCGTCACCACCGAACAAGGCCTCGCCGCGCTCGTTGAAGTCGGGCGCGAGCTTGCGCTGCAGCGCCGGTGAGAGGCGGAAGCTGTCGGCGCCGAGCACACCGCGCGCCAGTGCATCGAGCGCGTCCCGTTGTACGGCCCCGGCCACCGGCATGAGCGGGTCGCGGCCGCTGCCCGGATGGTCACGCAGCGTTCGCACGCCACCGATCTGGCGCGCCAGGATCCCGGCCGCGCGCGCGGCATCACGCACCGCGTAACTCACCGAGCGCCGCAGCACCGAGTAGTCGGCCTCTGGCTTGAGCACACGCGCCTCCTGTCGCGCGATCACATCGCGCGCGATGTCGATGCGCTTCTTGGCAAAGGCGACGACGTCCTCACCGAGGTCGAAGTGCAGCGATTCGGGATCGATGCCGAGGAAGTTGTCTTCGTCGGTGCCGTAGGCCAGCTGCGGCTCGGCGCTGCGCGCGGCAATGCGCTGCAACTCGGCCGGCTCGTCGGCCGCGGCAAGCGGCTTGTAGCCGTATTCGATGGCCCAGTAGTCGTAGGGGCCGAGCGCGGTCTGGAACGGTGCGCCGCCGGTCTCGCCAGGCCGTGGCAGGTTGATCGGGGCGTACTCCATCACCGAACCTGCGAGGCCGTTCCTGGCCGTGAAGTCGCGGTCGGAGAGCTGCCGGTCGGTGTAGACGCGCGACGAACGGAAATTGTGGCGCAGGCCCAGCGTGTGGCCGACCTCATGCATGGTCAAGTCGGTCAGGTAGTCGAGCACGAACTGCTGCGCCTCGGGGCTCGCCGGATCGATCTCGCCGCGCGCATCGAGCACGTCGAGCGCATACGTCAACTGCTCGGCCGCGAAGTCGGCGTACTGGCAGACGTCGCCGACGTGACGTGCGCGGGTCGACTCGCCCAGGCGCTGCTCGCTGGCCGAACCGCCCTGAGGGTCGGCATCGGGCGACTGCATCAAGGCCGGCCAGTCGGCGGCCGCGCGGCCGCTGAGGATCTGCGCCCGCAGCGCACGCAAGGCGCGCGACGACAGGCTCTCGACGGCGATGTCGGCATCGAGGATTTCGCCGCTGCGCGGGTCGATCTGGCTCGGGCCGATCGCGCCGAAGTTCGGCCGCGCGTTCGTCATCCAGCGGATCGACGCGGTGCCGACATCGAGCGTGTCGAAATCGGCGTCGTCGGGTTGCACCTTGACGGCGAGCGCGTCCTTGAAGCCGATCTTCTCGAAGGCCTTGTTCCATTCGAGCACCCCGCGGCTGATCGCGTCGCGGTACTTCAGCGGCACGGTCTTGTCGAGCCAGAACGTGATGGGCTTGACCGGCTCCGACATGGCGGCCGCCGGATCCTTCTTCTCCAGCCGCCAGCGATTGACGAAGCGCTGGCGCGGCGACCGGGCCAGGTCGTCGCTGAAGTCATCGACCGTCGTCGTGAAGTAGCCGATGCGCGCATCGGCCGGGCGCGGCGCCATCGGCTGCTCGGGCAGTTTGCTGATCGCGTAGTACAGGCCGAGCACGATGCTGCGCGGATCCGGCACCGTACGGGGCACGGTCGGTACCGGCGCCCCTGGCGGCGTCCCTGGCTGTGGTACCGCGATGTTGGCGGTGTAGAAGTGTGCGTTGACGTTGAGCACCAGGTGGTCGGCCGCCGCGCGCACCGTCGTGAAATAGGTATTGCGGCTGTCCAGCGCATAGCCCTGGCGGTAGGCGCGCTGCAATGCCGTACCCAGCCCGAGCATGTCGTTGAGGAACAGCGGCCCGGCATCGACCAGCACCGTCTTGCGTTCGGGATGGGGCTGGCTCGCGACGGTCGTGCTGGCGAGCAGGCTCGGCGCAAAACCAGCGGCCACGGCACGCGCTTCGGGCGCTTTCGGATCGCGGGCGATGAAGTCGCTGTTCACGGCGATCAACTGGATCAGGTTGTGCACACGCCGGAATTCGACGATGCGCTCGTCGACTCGGCTGCCGGGCACGGAAATCGATCCACCGAAGAGGCCGGCCTCGCCGATGCCGCGCGCCAATTTGGGCGACAGGAAGAACGGCTTGTTGAAATCCTCCGGCTTGAGTTCGAGCCAGACCTTTTCGTCCTTCTGCCAGAAGGCGATCAGGCCTTCGGACTGCTTGGCGTCCTTGATCACGGTGGCAAACGCCGGCGGCTGGCCGGCGGGTGGCACGGCCGCCGGTGACGGCCCGGAGGCCGCCGCTGCGGGCGCGCTGGCACCGCGCGCAGCGGGGGGTGCCGCGGGCGCGGCCGCCGCCGATGTGCCCGGTGGCGCGCTCGGTGCTGCGGCAGGCGCGGCGACTTTTGCCGTCGTCGTGGGCGCGGCTGCCACCGTGGCGCACCCCGCAAGTACCAGCGACAAGAGTGCCAGGCCGGAGCTCGACCAAATCGGGCGGCGGGAATCGTGACGGTGCATGGTGTCCTGCAAGGTGTCCATCGAACGGCGTTGATTATTGAAGCGGGCATGCCCGCCCGCCATGGGGATCCGCCCAAAGGCGGGCGGTTTGAGCCGGCGTTGGGCCTATGGTTCCGGCACTTCGTCGCTGCGTCGTGCCGCTAGGAGATCTGCCATCCGTAGTGTGAACAGGCCCTAGGCGCGGCAAGTCTGCCACTGGCGGCTGTAGTCCGTTGCCGGCTGCACGACGGCAGTGCCGCCGACCGGCGCGCGCGCCTTGGCGCCCAACTCGGTTTCGAGTTTGAAGCCGTACTTCTCGAAGAATGCCGGGAACATCTCGCCACCGAGGATGCCCGTCGCATACAACCGATCGCTCTTGGCCTCCCACTCCAGCAGCACGGCCGCCAACGGCTGCGGGGCGGGGCCGGCGAGGACGCGAGCGCCCTGCGCCGGGTCGTAGCGCGAGTTGTCGCCGCAACAGTGAATCACGCGCGGCGGCTCGCCGTCGACACCTTTGCGCACGCCGATGAAGCTGATCTGCGGTGTCGGGTACATCAGCTTGTGCGCGCAGATGGCCGAGAACGCGACGATGGCACGCCTGGGGCCCACGCCGGCCGGTGCGCTGTAGGCTTGCCGCGCCTCGGTCTGCTGGTCCGAGGCGCCGACAGCGCGATCGAGTTGAAGCAGAAAGACGGGCGAGGCGACGAAGGGGTAGTTGAACAGCTGTGGCTCGCCAGTGACCAGGCTGCTCGCGTGGAACGGGTCTCCGAGCTTGTCGACCAGCAGCGTGCGCGTGTAGCGCCGCGCTTCGATCCCCTGTGCCGCCAGCACCGGCAGCCCCGCCGCGGCTGCCAGCGCGCCGGCCACGCAGGTGGCTTCGCGCATCAGCTCGCGGCGCGTGGCGTCGATTTCGATGGCGGTTTGGCGACGCATGGACGGACTTCGGCGCGAGTGCCAGGCGTTAGTGGATCGGTTTGAAGCGCACCCGTTTCGGCCGTGCGCCCTCTTCGCCCAGGCGCTTCTTCTTGTCGGCTTCGTACTCCTGGTAGTTGCCGTTGAAGAAGTTCCACTGCGAGTCGCCCTCGCAGGCCAGGATGTGGGTGCAGATGCGGTCGAGGAACCAGCGATCGTGGCTGATCACCATCGCGCTGCCGGCGAACTCGAGCAGCGCTTCCTCGAGCGCGCGTAGGGTTTCGACGTCGAGGTCGTTGGACGGCTCGTCGAGCATCAGCACGTTGCCGCCCTTGGCCAGCGTCTTGGCCAGGTGCAGGCGGCCGCGCTCGCCGCCCGACAGGCTGCCGACCCGTTTCTGCTGGTCGTTGCCCTTGAAGTTGAAGCGCCCCAGGTAGGCGCGGCTGGGCATCACGAACTTGCCGACCACGATGTTGTCGAGGCCGCCCGACACGTCTTCCCACACTGTCTTGTCATCGGCCAGCATCTGCCGGCTCTGGTCGACGAACGCCAGTTGCGCGGTCTTGCCGATCAGCACCTCGCCCGCGTCGGGTTTCTCGACGCCCTGGAGCATGCGGAACAGCGTCGACTTGCCGGCGCCGTTGGGGCCGATGATGCCGACGATGGCACCCGCGGGCACCTTGAAGCTGAGGTTGTCGATCAGCAGACGGTCGGCGTAGCCCTTGCTGACGTCCTTGAACTCGATGACCTCGTTGCCCAGCCGCTCGGCTACCGGGATGAAGATCTCGTTGGTCTCGTTGCGCTTCTGGTATTCGACGTCGGACAGTTCCTCGAAGCGCGCCAGCCGCGCCTTGCTCTTGGTCTGCCGTGCCTTGGCGTTGGAGCGCACCCATTTCAGCTCCTCCTTCATCGCCTTCATGCGCGCGTCTTCGGTCTTCTGCTCCTGCTCCAGGCGCTGTTCTTTCTGGTCGAGCCAGTCGGAGTAGTTGCCCTTCCACGGGATGCCCGAGCCGCGGTCGAGTTCGAGGATCCACTCGGCCGCGTTGTCGAGGAAGTAGCGGTCGTGGGTGATCGCCACCACGGTGCCGGGGAAGCGCTGCAGGAACTGCTCGAGCCAGTCGACGCTCTCGGCATCCAGGTGGTTGGTCGGCTCGTCGAGCAGCAGCATGTCGGGCTTGGACAGCAGCAAGCGGCACAGCGCGACGCGGCGTTTCTCACCGCCCGACAGCACGCCGATCTGCGCGTCCCAGGGTGGCAGGCGCAGTGCGTCGGCAGCGAGTTCGAGCTGCAGGTCGGTGTTCTCGCTGCCGGCCGCGGCGATGACGGCTTCGAGTTCGTGCTGCTCGGCGGCCAGCTTGTCGAAGTCGGCGTCGGGCTCGGCATATTCGGCGTAGACCTCGTCCAGCCGCTTCTTCGCCGCCAGCACGCCGCCGATGCCCTGCTCCACCGCCTCGCGCACGGTCTGGCCGGGGTCGAGTTGCGGCTCCTGCGGCAGGTAGCCGATTTTCAGGTCGGGCATCGGCGTGGCTTCGCCCTCGATGTCCTTGTCCAGGCCGGCCATGATCTTCAGCAGCGTGCTCTTGCCCGAGCCGTTGACGCCGAGCACGCCGATCTTGGCGCCG
The DNA here is from genome assembly GCA_963840805.1 of uncultured beta proteobacterium. Lineage (GTDB taxonomy): Bacteria > Pseudomonadota > Gammaproteobacteria > Burkholderiales > Burkholderiaceae_C > CADEEN01. The sequence continues at coordinate 646,938 of CAWJAJ010000011.1, forward strand.
GGAAAGAACGACAGCGAAATGTTCTTGAGGATCTGGCGCTTCGGCGGAACGATCTTGCCGACGCGGTTCATCGTGAAAACGTATTGAGCCATGTTTACATGCGAATGAGTGAGCGAAGCGAGCGAGTAGCGCCGAAGGCGCCAATGCGTTTCGCCAAAACGTACTGGGCCATGGGCTTTCTTGCGCGAAAAACGAGAACGCGGGCCTCTCGCCCGCAACAGCCGCTATTGTCACCGCTTCCACCCGCACCTGCAGGCATGGGCGGTTGCGCCCACAATCGTGGCCACGCCGCGCCCGCTCTGGCTGTTTTCCCTCGTCAACTTGGTCGTCGGCACCGGGGCCTTCGTCATCGGAGGCATCCTGCGCCACTGGCACATGACCTCGGCATCGGCGTGCCGGTGGCCGGCCAGGCGATGACTGCCTATGCGCTCTCGACGGCGCTGCCGGCGCCGATGGTGCTGCTGGCCTGGGCCGGCGTGCCGTTCGTCGCAGCGGGCCTTGCATTGCTGGGGTTCGGCCACACTTCACGGCCATCGGCAACCGCCACCCAGGAGCGCGCAGCATGAACAACCCGGTGATGACCGTCGAAGCCACGCCGTCGCTGGTGCGCATCACGCACATCGTCTATGCATTGCATGCCGTCGGCCTGGCGCTCGGCGCGTTCGGCGCGGCCAGCGTGGTCGGCTCGTTCCTGTTCGGCTGGCCGTCGATCATCGCGGTGATCGTCAACTACATCTACCGCGGCGATGCGCGCGGCAGCTGGCTCGAATCGCACTTCGCCTGGCAGATTCGCACCTTCTGGTACGCGCTGGCTTGGGCGGCACTGGTGGCGATCGTGTCGATCCCGCTGACACTGGTGATCGTCGGTTTCGGCACCTGGGTGGTCGGCATCTTCCTGCTCGGCGTGTGGGCCATCTACCGCATCGCGCGCGGCTGGCTGCGACTGAATGCACACCAGCCGATGCCCGCGTAGCCACGCAGCCGGTACAATGCAGGCTGTGCCGCGGCTTCCAGTCATCGCGGCGCGGTCGATTCCGACGCCTTAAATCTCTCGCGCCTGGCGACTGGTGCACCCGCAACGGGTGACCGCAGGCAGCGAACCACGGCCCCGCACCACAAACACGGGGCCTCAAAAAATGCACTTCACCGACCTCGGCCTGGCCGAGCCGCTCCTGCGCGCTGTTCGCGAACAGGGCTACGACACCCCCACCCCGATCCAGGCGCAGGCCATTCCCGCCGTGCTTGAAGGGCGGCGACCTGCTGGCCGGCGCGCAGACCGGCACCGGCAAGACCGCCGGCTTCGTGCTGCCGATGCTGCAGCGCCTGATGGCCGTGCCGTCCAAACGCGATGCGCGCGGCCGCGTCGCCATCCGCGCGCTGATCCTGACCCCGACCCGCGAACTCGCGGCGCAGGTCGAAGAAAGCGTGCGCACCTACGGCAAGCACGTGCCGCTGACGAGCATGGTGATGTTCGGCGGCGTCGGCATGCAGCCGCAGATCGACCGCCTGCGGAAGGGCGTCGACATCCTCGTCGCCACGCCGGGCCGGCTGCTCGACCACCATGGCCAGCGCACGCTGGATCTGATCGCACGTCGAGATCTTCGTGCTCGACGAAGCCGACCGCATGCTCGACATGGGCTTCATCCACGACATCAAGAAGGTGCTGGCCATCGTGCCGGCGAAGAAGCAGAGCCTGCTGTTCTCGGCCACCTTCAGCGACGAGATCAAGGCCCTGGCCGACAAGCTGCTGAACCAGCCGGCGCTGATCGAAGTGGCGCGCCGCAATTCGACCGTCGAAGCCATCGTGCAGAAGGTCCACCCGGTGGGCCGCGAGCGCAAGAAGGACCTGCTCGCGCACCTGATCAGGAGCGGCGACTGGCACCAGGTGCTGGTCTTCACGCGCATGAAGCACGGCGCCAACCGGCTCACGGACTTCCTGAACGACAACGGCATCAGCGCGATGGCGATCCACGGCAACAAGAGCCAGACCGCACGCACCAAGGCGCTGGCCGACTTCAAGAAGGGCGACCTGCAGGTGCTGGTGGCGACCGATATCGCCGCGCGCGGCATCGACATCGACCAGTTGCCGCACGTCGTCAACTTCGAGCTGCCCAACGTGCCCGAAGACTACGTGCACCGCATCGGCCGCACCGGCCGCGCGGGCGCCAGCGGCGAAGCGATCTCGCTGGCCTGCGTCGACGAAGACATCTTCCTGCGCGACATCGAGCGCCTGATCAAGCGCAGCATCCCGCGCGAGGTCGTGCCCGGCTTCGAGCCGCCGGCGAACGAAAAGGCCGAGCCGATCGTGCTCGGCCGCATGACCATCGGCGTCGGCGGTACGCGCCGTAACGGCGGTGGTGGCGGCGGCGGTGGTGGTCGCGCCGGCAGGCCCGGCAGCGGCGGCAGTGGCGGCCGTGCGCAACCGGCGCCGCAGGGGCGGCGGCCACAGGGCAGCGCCCCCGGTGGCTCGCGGCCCGGCACTCGATCCGGCCCGCCCAAGCGCTGACGACTGCACGCCGGGCGGGCGCAGTGCGCTCGCCCGGCGGCTCTGCATGATCGGCGTCAAGGCTCGGCGCCAAGCGTCCGCGTAGGCTGCATCGGCACTTCATTGGAGAATGGCCGTGACGACCCCGATAGCCCGGACGCCCGCGACGGATCCTGCGGACGCGCCGCTCGAGACCTTCTCGCAATGCCATGCGGGGATCCTGTCGAACCTGCAGCGCTTCGGCGAATTGCCGGCCCTGCTCGAGCCGGCGGCCAAGGCGCGGCAGATCGCGACGGACATGCTGACGTTCTTCCGCGACGCCGTCTTCGAGCACCACGCACAAGAGGAGCGCGAACTCTTTCCCGCCGTGCTGGCGAGCACCAGCGCGGGCGACGAGCGTCAATCCGTGCAACGCATCGTCGACCGACTGACCGAGGAGCATCGACAAGTCGAGGTGCTGTGGTCCCAGCTCGAACCGGCCCTCAAGCAGGTGGCCCATGGCCACGACGCCCACCTCGACCCGACGTCGGTGGCATCGTTGGTGGCGGCGTACCGGGCCCATGCGACCTACGAGGAGCAGGTGTTCCTGCCGATGTCGCAAAACATCCTCGGCCGCGACAGCAACCACATGGCGGCGCTCGGCGTTTCGCTGCACATTCGGCACGCGATGCCGGGTGTGCTGGCCAAGTACGGCAGCAGGAGCTAGTTGCCGCAGTCCAGGCACCGAGTGCCCTGCGCGGGCTAAAGTCCCCTGCATGTCGACACCCAACGCATCGCGCAGCGTGCTGCTGGCCGGCGCCAGCGGCCTGGTCGGCCGCGAGTTGCTGGCGCAGTTGCTGGCCGAAGACGGCACCACGGTGCACGCGCTGCTGCGCCGCGACGTGCCGGACCTGCCAGCCTCTCCGCGCCTCCTGCACCACCGCATCGACTTCGCGCGACCATGCGCCCTGCCCTCCGCGCATGAGCTGTACATCGCGCTCGGCACCACGCTCAAGAACGCCGGTTCGCAGGCGGCGTTTCGCGCGGTCGATCTCGATGCCGTGGCCAACGTCGCGCGCGCGGCGCAGCAGGCCGGCGTGAAGCGCGTCGCCGTCGTCTCGGCGCTCGGTGCCGACGCCGCCTCGAGCGTGTTCTACAACCGCATCAAGGGCGCGATGGAAGCGCAGCTCGCAGCGCTCGGCTTCGCACGGCTGGTGATCGCACGACCGTCGCTGCTCGCCGGGTCACGGACCCGCCTCGGGCAACCGTCGCGCCGGGGCGAGCAACTGGCGCTTGCCTTGATCGCGCCCATCGGCGGCCTGTTGCCCGCGCGCCTGCGCCCGATCGACGCCGCGGTCGTCGCGCGTGCGATGCGCACGGCACTGCGTCGCGACGGGCCGGCGATCCAGATCATCGACTCGGCCGAGTTGCAAGAGCTCGGGCACCCGCCATGAAACTGACCAGTTACGGCGCCGCCGACGGCGTCACCGGCTCCAAGCATCTGATCGAATTCGCGGGATCGCGCATCCTGCTCGACTGCGGCCTGTTCCAGGGCCTGAAGCTGCACCGCGAGCGCAACTGGCAGCCCCTGCCATTCGACCTCGCCAGCCTCGACGCCGTGGTGCTGAGCCACGCCCATCTCGACCACAGCGGCTGGCTGCCGGTGCTGGTCAAGCACGGCTACCGCGGCCCGATCTATGCCAGCGCGGCCACGCGCGACCTCGCCGACGTGCTGTTGCGCGACAGCGCGCACCTGCAGGAGGAAGACGCGCGGCGCGTCAACCGCTACGGCATCTCCAAGCACGGCAAGGCGCTGCCGCTGTACACCGGCGCCGATGCGGTGCGCGCGGTGCAGCAGATCAGGCCGCTGGCGGCGGGCCGCAGCGTCGAGGTCGGCCGTGTCGAGGTGTTCTTGACACCGGTCGGCCACCTGCTCGGTGCCGGCGCGGTCACGCTCGCGGCCGGCCGCGAGCGCGTCGTCTACTCGGGCGACCTCGGCCGCCAGCACGACCTGTTGCTGCCACCGCCCGAACGCATCGCGCGCGCCGACGTGCTGCTCGTCGAGGCCACCTACGGCAATCGGATCCACCCCCGCGAAGACGTGCAGGCGGCCCTCGGCAACCTCGTCCGCCGCACCGTGCAGCGCGGCGGCAGCGTGCTGCTGCCCGCCTTCGCGGTCGGCCGCGCACAGGCGCTGATGCTGGTGCTGCAGCGCCTCAAGCGCGCGGGCGACATCCCGCCGTCGTTGCCGATCTTTCTCGACAGCCCGATGGCGATCGCCGCGACTGACGTGACGCTGCGCCATCGCAAGCTGCTGGCCGTGCCGCGGCGCGAGATCGAGACCCTGACCGATGGCGTGCACTTCATCGAGACCGGCGCGCAGTCGCAGCGCCTGTCGCGCTCGCGTTACCCGTCGGTGATCATCTCCGCGAGCGGCATGGCCACCGGGGGTCGCGTGCTGCACCACCTGCGCACGATGGCGCCGGACGAGCGCCACCACATCGTCTTCCCCGGCTTCCAGGTGGCCGGCACGCGCGGCGCGCGCATGGTGGCCGGCGAGCGCGAGATCAAGATCTTCGGCGAGATGGTGCCGGTGCGTGCCGAGGTCAGCCACCTCGAAGGTTTCTCGGGCCACGCCGATGCCGATGAGTTGATGCAGTGGGTGCGCGGTTTCGAGCGTGCGCCGCGCCACACCTTCGTGATCCATGGCGACCCCGATGCCACCGATCGGCTGCGCTTTCGCATCGGGCACGAACTGGGCTGGCGCGCCAGCGTGCCTCCGCACGCGCAGACCGTCGAGATCTGAACGATGCCGGCCGGCCTGCCCGACGCCGGGATCGGCCTGCTGGTGGCGCTGGGCTGCGGCCTGCTGGTCGGCGTCGAGCGTGAACGCCGCAAGGGCCGCGGGCCGCAGCGAAGCGCCGCCGGGATGCGCAGCTTCACGCTGGTCACGGTGGCCGGTGCGATGGCGCAATCACTCGCGCCCGGCGCGCTCGTCGTGGCCGGTGCCGTCGGGGTCGCGGCGCTCGCCACGCTGGCCTACTGGCGCAGCAGCGGGCCGACCGCCGCCGATCCGGGCCTGACCACCGAAGTGGCGCTGCTGGTGGCCTACCTCGTCGGCGTGCAGTGCGCCGTGCAACCCGCGCTCGGCGCCGCCTGTGGCGCGGTGCTCGCCGGGCTGCTCGCCGCGCGCGACAACATGCACCGCTTCGCCACCGAGTGGCTGAGCGATCTGGAATTGCGAGACGCACTGGTGTTGGCTGCCGTGGCCCTCGTGATCATGCCGTTGGCACCGTCCACCCCATTGCCCTGGCTCGGCGGCCTTGCGCCGCGCACTGCGGCCTGGCTGGTGTTGGTGATCCTGCTGATGCAGGCCGCCGCTCACGTGGCCGGGCGTTTGCTGGGCGACCGGCAGGCACTGCCCCTGGCGGGGCTGCTCGGTGGTTTCGTTTCGAGCACCGCCACCATCGGCGCGCTCGGCGCGCAGGCGCGCAGCGAAGCGGCCGTGACGCAGCGCGCGCTGGCCGGCGCCGCGGCGCTGTCGGGTGCGGCCACCTGGTTGCAGGCGCTGGCGCTATGCGCCGTGGCCAGCCCCGCACTGTTGCCTGCACTGGCGCCGCCAGCCGTGGCAGGCCTGCTCGCCGCGCTGGCCGGTGGCCTGCTCACCGGCCAGCATGCCGGGCAGGCCGCGCCGCCGCCCGGCAACGACGCGGCCGCGCGCCGGCCGCTGCGGCTGCGCGAAGCCGTCACCGTGGCCGCGCTGCTGCTGGCCGTATCGGCCGCAGTGGCTTGGGCACAGGCCCGCTATGGCAGCAGTGGCCTGGCAGCCGGCACCGCTCTGGCCGCACTGGCCGATGCGCACGCACCGATCGCCACCGCCTTCGCGCTGCAAAACGCCGGCACGCTGGCAGCCGGCGAGGCGCTGCGCACCGCATTGCTGGCGATCAGCGTCAACACGGCCAGCCGCTGCCTGGTGGCCACGCTCGCCGGCGGCCGGCGCTTCGGCGGGCGCGTCGGCGCTGTGCTGGTGGTGTCGACACTGGCTGCGTGGGCCGTGTTGTTGCTGCGGCACTGAGGCCCTGGCGATCGTGCGCTCACGGGCGGCATTGCGCGCTGCCGGCGCGCCGATCTGCTTGCAGTTTGTTGTGCCTGCTCACAGCCGCCAGGCCGCATTGCGCATAAGGTCGCGGATCCAAGTTTCTTGAGTCCGCCATGCGCCAACCCTCCGTCGACACCCGCTGGGACGGCACCGACCTGCTGGTGCTGCGCAACGAAAAAGAAGTCGACCGTATTGCCTCGCGAGAAATCCACCGCGTGATCCTGGTCTGTCGTGGCAGTGATTCGCCGAGCGATCTGCGCTTCGCGGTGGTCGAGACCACCGCCGACCATGTGTTGCTGCCCGCCGCGAGTGGCATCGCCGGGCGTGTGCACTTCGAACGCCAGAGTTTCTGGATGCAGCGCCCGTGCGTGTACTGGGTCGACGACAGACGTGCGCCACTGCCGCGGCGGCTGCTGCCGGGCGTGTGGCTGTTGCGTCGGAACGACCCCGGCTATGTACGCTTGCCGCACGCGGAGCTGGCTGGCGTGATCGAGCAGTGGCCGCTCGAGGGGCCGCAGAGCTGGGAGCAGCGCAAGTGGGTGCACATCGTGCGCAGCCGGCTGCTGCCGCCGGCAGCCGCACCGCGCCGCTGAATCGCGCCACCGAAAAGAGAAAACCCGGCCGAAGCCGGGTTTTTCTCGAGCAGAGCCGAAGCGCTGCTTAGGCCTTCTTCTCTTCGGCCTTGGCCTTCTTGGTCTTCTTGGCGGTCTTCTTCTCGGCCTTCTTCGCGTCGGCCTTGGCGGCCGAGGCAGCCGGGGCGGCAGCCATCGGCTTGGCTTCGGGCTTGGCAGCCGGGGTCGCGGCGGCAGCCGGAGCCGCCGGCGTGGCGGGGGTCGCAGCGGCAGCCGGGGCCGCCGGCTTGGCCGGAGCGGCCGGGGCGGCGGTCTGGGCTTGGGCGGCGGCAACGAAGGCCAGGGCGGCCAGGGCGGTCAGGAGCTTGTTCATATGGTTTCGATCGAATGAGTACTGAGCAAGTCGCTCGCAGCCGTCAACGGCCACCCCAGCCGGGCGGTTGACAGCCTCGGCGACCTACTCGAACCGGCCCTCGCGCAGCCACTTGGTGGCGACCCATTTTTCCCCGGCAATCACCGGCGCCCCGCCGTGCAGCGTGCGGGTCATCGGGTGGGGGCGGTTGTAACTGAAGAACACCGCGTTGCCCTTGATCGGGGCCACCTCCAGCGCCACGTCGGGAAAAGTCGTCGCGCCGCCCTGCTCGGGCGTGTTCAGGTACATCACCACCGTGCCCACGCGCTGGCCGCCGCGCTTGACGATCGCCGGCGTGCCGGCCTTCGCCGGATCGAAATAGTCGTGATGGGGCTTGTACTCAGCGCCGGGCAGGTAATGCAGCACCTGCAAGCCCTCGCCGTTTTCGAGCGGCCAGTTCACGATCCGCGCAATGCGGGCCTCGATGCGCGCGCACAGCGCGTTCTCCTCGCGGCCGAAGAACATGCCGGAACTGGTGCGCGCGATGTTGACCTCGCTGCCGCCGGTATCGGTCTGCACGGTTTCAGAGCGGCTCATGCGCGGGCCCGCCAGCGCCACGATGCCATCGCACTCCTCGTCCGACAGCAGGCCGCCGAACACCACCACGCGCGGATTGCGCATTGTCGTCAGCACCTGCACGCGGCGGTCGCCGGCATCCAGCCACGACGGCGAGTCGGTCAGGTCGGGTTCAGGCACCGGCACCGGCGCGGGTAGCCCTGCGGCCTGGGCATGTTCGGCCAGAAAGCCACTCAGCGTGTCTTCCATCGCCTGGATCGCCACGTCCTGCTGCCAACCACTGGCGCGCATGGCGTCGAGCACGGCCTCGGGTTTGTGGCCGGACTGGGCCTGGGCGATGATCCACTGGCGCAGCTCGGGCGTTATCTGCTGCATGGTCATGGCGCCATTTTGGCAGCCTCCATGCGAACCTCCGGCCACTTGAGGCCGGGGCAATTGTCCCCAATTGCAAACCTCTTCCGCCTTCGCCTGGCCGCGTCATGAACCTGCAAAGACATCCAAGCCAACGCCTGTGGGTCGCCCTCGGTGCCGCGGCGCTGCTCACCGTCACCGCGCTGCTGGCGCTGCCGCGCCCGGCGCACGGCCGCAGCGATGCCGCGCCGCGCGCCGTCGTGCCGCGCGCGGCACTGGGTGCCGAGGAACTGGCCCACATCGACGTCTTTCGCCGCACGTCGCCGTCGGTGGTGCACATCACGACGCTGGAGACGCAGCGCGACATCTTCTCGATGAACGTGCAGCAGGTGCCGCGCGGCACCGGCACCGGCTTCATCTGGGACGAACGGGGCCACATCGTCACCAACTTTCACGTCATCCAGGGCGGCAGCGGCGCCCGCGTGACGCTGGCCGACCAGAGCAGCTACCCGGCCAAGCTGGTCGGCGCCTTCCCCGACCGCGACCTGGCGGTCCTGAAGATCGACGCGCCGGCGGCCAAGCTGCCACCGATCGCGCTGGGCAGCAGCCGCGAGTTGCAGGTCGGCCAGCGCGTCTACGCCATCGGCAACCCGTTCGGCCTCGACCAATCACTGACCACCGGCATCGTCAGCGCACTCAACCGCGAGATCGAGTCGTTCAATCAGCGCACGATCCGCGGCGTGATCCAGACCGACGCCGCGATCAACCCCGGCAACTCCGGCGGTCCGCTGCTCGATTCGGCCGGCCGATTGATCGGTGTCAACACCCAGATCGCCAGCCCGAGCGGCGCCAGCGCCGGTATCGGTTTCGCGATCCCGGCCGATGAGGTCAACCGCATCGTGCCGCGGCTGATCCGCGATGGCCGCTACCTGCGCCCGGCGATCGGCGTCACCGCGGGCCCGGTGGGTTTGCAGCGGGCCTTGAATCTGCCCAAGGGTGTCGCGCTGGTGCAGGTGGCGGCCAACACGCCGGCGGCACGCGCCGGGCTGCAGGCGTTCCGGCGCGGTGCCAACGGCGACGTGATCGGCGGCGACGTCATCACCGCGATCAACGACGAGCCGGTGGCCGACCTCGACGACATGCTGGCCGCGCTGGAGAAGCGCCAGCCCGGCGAGAGCGTCACGCTGACTGTCTGGCGCAACGGCCAGACGCGCAAACAGAGCGTGGTGCTGGCCAGCGGCGAATAGCGACCGCCGCCCGGCCGATGCGGCAGGGCGGCGCCGCGGCGACGGTCCGCCCCGCGTCAACCCACCCAGCGTCGCGCGTTGTGGAACATGCGCAGCCACGGGCTCGGCGCACTCACGTCGCCGCCGGTCCAGCTCATCTGCACGTTGCGGAACACGCGCTCGGGGTGCGGCATCAACACCGTGAAGCGGCCGTCGGCCGTGGTCACGGCCGTCAGGCCATCGGGGCTGCCATTCGGGTTGGCCGGGTAGCTGGCGGTGGCCAGGCCTTGATGATCGACGAAGCGCATCGCGCGGCGCACGGCCACGGCATCGCCGCGCTGAGAGAAATCGGCAAATCCTTCGCCATGTGCGACCGCGATCGGGATGCGGCTGCCCGCCATGCCGGCGAAGAACAGGCTCGGGCTGTCCAGCACCTCGACCAGCGACAGCCGCGCCTCGAACTGCTCGCTCTTGTTGCGCGTGAACTTCGGCCACGCCGCGGCGCCAGGGATGATCGGCGCCAGCGCCGCCATCATCTGGCAGCCATTGCAGACGCCCAGCGCGAAGGTGTCGGGGCGATTGAAGAAGGCCGCGAACTGCTCGGCCAGCGCCGGGTTGAACAACACCGAGCGCGCCCAGCCCTCGCCGGCGCCGAGCGTGTCGCCGTACGAGAAGCCGCCGCAGGCGACGAAACCGATGAACGCATCCAACCTCGCGCGGCCCGCCTGCAGGTCGCTCATGTGCACGTCGAAGGTGTCGAAGCCGGCCTGCGCCAGGGCATAGCTCATTTCGACCTGCGAGTTGACGCCCTGCTCGCGCAGGATCGCGAGCTTGGGGCGCGTGCGGTGCACGGCGGGCGCCTCGAGCGGGTCGAAGGTCAGGTGCAGGTGCAGGCCCGAATCGTCCGCGCGCCCGGCCGCGGCGTGCTCGGCATCGGCGCAAGCCGGGTTGTCGCGCTGGCGGGCGATGCGCCAGCTGACTTCGTCCCAGGCCTGGTGCAGCGCGGCGAGCGGCGCCGCGAACACCGGTTTGGCATCGCGCCAGACCTCGACGACACCGCGGTCGTTGGGCTTGCCGATGGCGTGCGAATGCCGGGACAGGCCATGCGCACGCAACACCGACATCACGGCATCGCGCTCGGCGGTGGGCACCTGGATCACGACGCCGAGCTCCTCGTTGAACAGCGCAGCGAGCGTGCGCTCGTTGCGCCGCTCGCCGACCTGGCCGGCCCAGTTCTTCGAGTCGCCGACCTCGGCGCGGCTGTCGGCGATGCCGTCGCCCTCGGTCACCAGCAGATCGACGTTCAGGCTCACGCCGCGGTGGCCGGCAAAGGCCATTTCGCACACCGTCGCCCACAGGCCGCCGTCGCTGCGGTCGTGGTAGGCCAGCAGGCGGCCGTCGCGGCGCAGTTGGTTGATCGCAGCCACCAGCGACTGGAGCCTTTGCGCGTCGTCGAGGTCGGGCACGCCGTCCTGCTCGCGGCAGCCGAACTGTCCCAGCACCTGCGCCAGCATCGAGCCCGCCAGGCGCATGCGCCCGCCGCCGAGGTCGACGAGGATCAGCGTGGTGTCGCCCGGCTGCAGTTGCGGCGTCAGCGTGCCGCGCACGTCGTCCAGCGTGACGAATGCGGTGGCGATCAGCGACACCGGTGCCGTCACCTGCTTGGCCGTGCCGCCATCGCTCCAGCGCGTGCGCATCGACAGCGAATCCTTGCCGACCGGCACGCCGATGCCGAGCGCCGGGCACAGCTCGAGGCCGACGGCGCGCACGGTGTCGTACAGCGCCGCGTCCTCGCCGGGTTCGCCGCAGGCCGCCATCCAGTTGCAGCTCAGCTTCACGCGTGACAGCTCGATCGGCGCCGCGAGCAGGTTGGTGACGGCCTCGGCCACCGCCATGCGGCCCGACGCCGGGGCATCGAGCGCCGCCAGCGGCGTGCGTTCGCCGATGGCCATCGCCTCGCCTCGATACCCGCGGTAGTCGGCCAGCGTCACCGCGCAGTCGGCCACCGGCACCTGCCATGGGCCGACCATCGGGTCGCGGTGCGACAGCCCCCCCACCGTGCGGTCGCCGATCGTGACCAGGAAGCGCTTGCTGGCCACCGTCGGGTGGCGCAGCACGTCGAGGGCGACCTGCTCGAGCTTGACGCCGGTGAGCTGCAGCGGCCGCTCGGCGCGCGCGATGCGCTGCACGTCGCGCAGCATTTTCGGCGGCTTGCCGAGCAGCACGTCCAGCGGCATGTCGATCACGCGCTCGCCGCCGGGGCCGTCTTCCAGTACCAGTTGCGTCGCTTCGCTGGCCACACCGACGACCGCGAACGGGCAGCGCTCACGCGCGCACATCTGCTCGAACAGCGGCAGCAGATCCGGGTCCAGCGCGACGACGTAACGCTCCTGGCTCTCGTTGCACCAGATCTCCTTGGGCGCCAGCCCGCTCTCCTCGAGCGGCACCTTGCGCAGGTCGAACACCGCGCCGCGGCCGGCGCCGTCGACGAGTTCGGGGAAGGCGTTGCTGATGCCGCCGGCACCGACATCGTGGATCGCCAGGATCGGGTTGTTCTCGCCCAGCGCCCAGCAATGGTTGATGACCTCCTGCGCGCGGCGCTGGATCTCCGGGTTGCCGCGCTGCACCGAATCGAAATCGAGCGCGGTGATGTTGCTGCCTGCGGCCATCGAACTGGCCGCACCGCCACCCATGCCGATGCGCATGCCCGGCCCGCCGAGCTGCAGCAGCAGCGTGCCGGCGGCAAAAGTCTTCTTGTGCGTCTGCGTGTCGCTGATCGTGCCGATGCCGCCGGCGATCATGATCGGCTTGTGATAGCCGCGCTGGACACCGGCGACGGCCTGTTCGTAGACGCGGAAGTAGCCACCGAGGTTGGGCCGGCCGAACTCGTTGTTGAAGGCTGCGCCGCCGAGCGGGCCCTCGGTCATGATCTGCAGCGCCGACGCGATATGGCCGGGCTTGCCGATCGGCGCCCGCTCCCACGGCTCGTCGGTGCCAGGCAGGTGCAGGTTGCTGACCGAAAAGCCGGTCAGGCCGGCCTTCGGCCGCGCGCCGCGGCCGGTCGCGCCTTCGTCGCGCAACTCGCCGCCGGCCCCGGTCGAGGCCCCCGGGAACGGCGAGATCGCGGTCGGGTGGTTGTGCGTCTCGACCTTCATCAGCACATGCGCGGTCTCTTCGCGTGCGCCGTACTGCGGCGCGTTGGTGAAACCCTGCGGCAGCCAGCGCTCGACGGGCCCGCCCTCCATCACCGCGGCGTTGTCGTTGTAGGCGATCACCGTGCGTTGTGGCGAGGTCTTCTCGGTGTGACGGATCATGCCGAACATCGACAGCGGCTCTGGCTGGCCGTCAATGACGAAGTCGGCGTTGAAGATCTTGTGCCGGCAGTGTTCGCTGTTGGCCTGCGCGAACATCATCAGCTCGACATCGGTCGGGTTGCGGCCGAGCCGGGCGAAGGCCGCTGCGAGGTAGTCGATCTCGTCGGCCGACAGCGCCAGGCCCCACTCGACGTTGGCTGCTTCGAGTGCGGAACGGCCTTGGCCGAGCAGGTCGACGTGCGCCATCGGCACCCCTTCGCGCCCGTCGAACAGGTGCCGTGCGGCGCCGCGCTCGAAGGCCACGCTCTCGGTCATGCGGTCATGCAGCAAGGCCGCTGCGGCCTGCAACTCATCGGCATCGAGCGGCTTGGCCCCGAGCAGGCCGGCTCTCAGCTGCAGGTGGAACTCGATGACGCGCTCGACGCGGTGCAGCGCCAGGCCGCAGTTGTGCGCGATGTCGGTGGCCTTGCTGGCCCACGGCGATACGGTGCCCAGCCGCGGCATCACCACCACCAGCGTGCCGCCAGCGTCAGCCTGCGCCGGCTCGCCGTAGGCCAGCAGCGCCGCCAGCTTGTCGCGCGCCGCCGCATCGAGCGGCGCGTCGCTCCAGGCCCAGTGCACGTGGCGGGCGCTGATGCCGCTGATGCGCGGGCAGGCCTCGGCCAGGCGCGACAGCAGGGCTTGCGCGCGGAAGGCAGACAGGGCATTGCCGCCCTCGAAATGCAGCAGATGCTTGGGCGAAGCGGACATCGGAGCGTGGGGGGATGGAAGCCAGCCCCAACCGTCGGGGCATCGGGGCGAAGGCCGCGATTTTACGGGCCGGGTGGGATAATTCGCGCCCATGACGATGACCATCAAGTCCGCGGCCGACATCGAAGGTATGCGCGTGGCCGGCCGGCTGGCCTCCGAGGTGCTGGACCTGCTGACGCTGCACATCAAGCCCGGCGTGACCACGCTGGAGATCGACCGCCTGGCGCACGAGCACATGGTCAAGGTGCAGGGCACCGTGCCGGCGACGCTGAACTACGCGCCGCCCGGCTACCCGCCCTACCCGGCGTCGCTGTGCGCCTCGATCAACCACGAGGTCTGCCACGGCATCCCGAATGCCAAGCCGCTGCGGAACGGCGACATCGTCAACATCGACGTCACCGTGATCACGCCGGAGGGCTGGCACGGCGACAACAGCCGCATGTACATCGTCGGCGAGGGCAGCATCGCCGCCCGGCGCCTGTGCCAGGTGACGTTCGAAGCCATGTGGAAGGGCATCCTCAAGGTGCGCCCGGGGGCCCGCCTGGGCGACGTCGGCCATGCCATCCAGACCTACGCCGAGAACGCCGGCTTCTCGGTGGTGCGCGAGTTCTGCGGCCACGGCATCGGCAAGCGCTTTCACGAAGAACCGCAGGTGCTGCATTACGGCCGCCCGGGCACGCTCGAAGAACTGGTGCCCGGCATGGTCTTCACGATCGAGCCGATGATCAACGCCGGCCGGCGCGACATCCGCGAAGACCGCAAGGGCGGCACCTACGACGGCTGGACCATCGTCACGCGCGACCGTTCGCTGTCGGCGCAGTGGGAGCACACGGTGCTGGTCACCGACACGCGGCTACGAAGTGCTGACGCTGTCGGCCGGCAGCCCGCCGCTGCCGGCTTTCGTTCCCGCCGCGTCCAGCGCTGCCGCCCCCGTGGCGGCTTGACATGACAACCCCAAGACGCCTGCGGCGTCGGCCCCCGAGGGGCGTTCAGGCCGCTTGGGGCGGCCCGACGCTGGCCTGACACCATGACCGTTGCAGCACAGCCCGCGAGTGGCGTGGCCCTTGGCGTGGCGCGGCTGCGGCTGCGACTGGCCAGCGAGAAATCGGGGCTGGTCGAGCACTTTGCCGCGGCACGGCCGACGGCCACCGCGGCCACGACGCTGATCCGCGGGCTGGCCCGCCTGGTCGATGCGACGTTGACGGAGCTGTGGTTCGCCAGCGTCATGCCCGCCGGCGCGGCGCTGGTGGCAGCGGGCGGCTACGGCCGCGGCGAACTGTTCCCGTTCTCCGATGTCGACGTGCTGGTGCTGCTGCCCGACGACCTGACGGCCGAGAGCGCGCGGCCGGCCGTCGAACGCTTCATCACGGCCTGCTGGGACATCGGCCTGGAGATCGGCTCGTCGGTGCGCAACATCGAAGAGTGCGCTGCCGAAGCGGCACGCGACGTGACGGTACAGACCGCGCTGCTCGAGAGCCGTCTCGTGCACGGACCGCGCAAGCTGTTTGCCGCGCTGCACAAGCGCCTGGCCGCCGACATGGATCCGCGCGCGTTCCTGCGCGCCAAGACACTCGAGATGAGCCAGCGCCACACCAAGTACGAAGACACGCCGTACGCGCTCGAGCCCAACTGCAAGGAGAGCCCCGGTGGCCTGCGCGACCTGCAGGTGCTGCTGTGGGTGGCGCGCGGCGCCGGGCTCGGCCGCTCGTGGGCCGAGCTCGCCGCCAACGGCATCGTGACACCGTTCGAAGCCAAGCAGCTGCAGCGCAACGAGGGCCAGCTGAAGCTGATCCGCGCGCGCCTGCACATGGTGGCCCGGCGGCGCGAGGACCGCCTGGTGTTCGATCTGCAGACCGCGGTGGCCGAGGGCTTCGGCCTGCCCGCGAGCAAGGGGCAGCGCGTCTCCGAACTGCTGATGCGGCGCTATTACTGGGCGGCCAAGGCGGTGGTGCAACTGAACCAGATCGTGCTGCTCAACATCGAGGCGCGCGTGGCGGGCAACGAAGCGCAGCCGATGCGGCCGATCAACGAGCGCTTTCTCGACCGCGCCGGCATGCTCGAGGTGGCCAGCGACGACCTCTACCTGCGCGAGCCGCACGCGATCCTCGAGACCTTCCTGGTCTATCAGCAGACGGTGGGCATCAAGGGCCTGTCGGCGCGCACGTTGCGCGCGCTCTACAACGCCCGCCACGTGATGGACGCCGCCTTCCGGCGCGATCCGGTCAACCGCGCGCGCTTCATCGAGATCCTGCGCCAGCCCGTCGGCCAGACCCACGCATTGCGCTTGATGAACCAGACCTCGGTGCTCGGCCGCTACCTGTGGGTGTTCCGCCGCATCGTCGGCCAGATGCAGCACGACCTGTTCCACGTCTACACCGTCGACCAGCACATCCTGATGGTGGTGCGCAACATGCGCCGCTTCTTCATCCCCGAGCACGCCCACGAGTACCCGTTCTGCTCGCAACTCGGGGCGCAGTTCGAGCGGCCCTACGTGCTGTACGTGGCGGCGCTGTTCCACGACGTCGCCAAGGGCCGCGGCGGCGACCACTCGGTGCTCGGCGGCACGGACGCGCGGCGTTTCTGCCGCGAGCACGCGATCCCACGCGAAGACGCGCGCCTGATCGAGTTCCTGGTGCGCCATCACCTGACGATGAGCCACATCGCGCAAAAGGAAGACCTGTCGGACGCCGGCGTGATCAGCGCCTTCGCGGCCCAGGTGCGCGACGAGCGCACGCTGACCGCGCTGTACCTGCTGACGGTGGCCGACATCCGCGGCACCAGCCCGAAAGTCTGGAACGCCTGGAAGGGCAAGTTGCTCGAGGACCTGTACCGCCTGACGCTGCGTGCCCTCGGTGGCACCCATCCGGCGCCGGAAGCGGAACTCGAAACCCGCAAGGCCGAGGCGCGCGCGATGCTGGCGCTGGCCTCGCAACTGCCCGACACCGAAAAGCCGCTGTGGGACACGCTCGACGTCGGTTACTTCGCGCGCCACGACCCGGCCGACATCGCCTGGCACGCGCGTGTGCTGTGGCGCCACGTCAAGACCGCCGTGCCCGTCGTGCGGGCGCGCGCGTCGTCGGTCGGCGAGGGACTGCAGGTGCTGGTCTACACCCCCGACGTGCCGGACCTGTTCGCGCGCATCTGCGGCTACTTCGACGGCGCGGGCTTTTCGGTGCTCGACGCCAAGGTCCATACGACGCGGCACCGCTACGCGCTGGACACCTTCCAGCTGGTGCATCCGAACATCGACGCCGGCGACCAGAGCGGCTACCGCGACCTGATTTCGCTGGTGGAAACGCAACTGGCCAAGGTGCTGGCGGCGCAGGGCGCGCTACCCGAGCCGCGCCGCGGCCGCGTCTCGCGCCGCGTGCGCAGCTTTCCGGTCACCCCCCGTGTCGCGCTGCGGCCCGACGAACGCGCACAACGCTGGATCCTGTCGGTCAGCGCGAGCGACCGCACCGGCCTGCTCTACGGCATCGCCCGCGTGCTGGCCCGCCACCGCATCAACCTGCAGCTGGCCAAGATCAGCACGCTCGGCGAGCGCGTCGAAGACACCTTCCTGATCGACGGCGCGGAGCTGCAGCACAACCGTGCGCAGCTCGCGATCGAAAGCGAACTGCTCGACGCATTGGCGCCCGAAGGCGCGCCAGCATGAGCTTGCGTTCGATCACGGCGGCCGATGCCGCGGCGCGACTCGCGTGTTTCGACACCATCATCGATGCCCGTTCGCCGGCCGAGTTTGCCGACGACTGCCTGCCCGGCGCCGTCAACTGGCCGGTGCTCGACGACGACGAACGCCGCGTCGTCGGCACCGAGTACGTGCAGGTCTCGGGCTTCGATGCCAAGAAGCTCGGCGCGGCGATGGTGGCCCGGCGCATCGGCGAACTGCTCGAGGCCCACGTGCAGGACAAGGCGCGCGACTGGCAACCGCTGGTCTACTGCTGGCGCGGCGGCAAGCGCAGCGGCACGCTGGCCTGGTTTCTCGACCAGATCGGCTTTCGCACCACGCTGCTGCAGGGCGGCTACAAGGCCTTTCGAACACTCGTGCGCGAGCAGCTGGCGACGCTGCCGCTGCGCTGCGAATTCACCGTCGTCGCCGGGCGCACCGGCAGCGGCAAGACACGCCTGCTGAACGCGCTGGCCGACGCCGGCGCGCAGGTGCTCGACCTCGAAGGCCTGGCCCGGCATCGCGGCTCGGTGCTCGGCGGCCTGGCCGACGAGCCGCAGCCGACGCAGAAGGCCTTCGAGACCCAGCTCTGGCACACGTTGTCGCGATTCGACCCCGCGCGCCCGGTCTACGTCGAAAGCGAGAGCCGCAAGATCGGTGCGCTGCAGCTGCCCACCGTGCTGCTCGAGCGCATGCGCAGCGCGGGCCGCGTGGTGATGGTGACGATGCCCGACGAGGCGCGCATTCAACTGCTGCTGGAGGAGTACGGCTTCTTCGCCGAACAGCTCGAGCGCTTCTGCGGCCACCTCGACACGCTGGTCGATCTGCGTGGCCGCGAGACCGTGAAGCACTGGCAGGCACTGGCCCGCGCGGGCCACTGGGCCGAGGTCTTCGCCGACCTGATGCGCAGCCACTACGACCCGCTGTACCTGAAGTCGATGCAGCGCAATTACGCGCAGGTCGACCCGCCACGCACCTTGCTGCTGCGCAATGGCGGGGACACGGCCCTGCGCGAGGCAGCAACGACCTTGCTGAAGAGCGAGCCCGCTGCGGTGGCTGCCGACAACGGCAGCCTGCCGCCTTTGTGACTTCGAACCCTATGGCGCTCGCCGGCACCGATCCCGATACCTTCGTCGCCACGCTGCCCAACGGTGTGCGCGTCATCGCGATGCCGATGTCGCACCTGCACACCGCCGCGGTCAGCGTGTTCGTGCGCAGCGGCAGTGCCCATGAGTCGGCGGCGTTGAGCGGCATCAGCCATGTCGTCGAGCACATGGCGTTCAAGGGCACGCACGAGCGCGATGTGCGGCGCATCAACCTGGATGCCGAGCGCCTGGGCGCCGAGGTCAATGCCCACACCGACAAGGACCACACCGCCTACCAGATGCGCGGGTTGGCGCGGCACGCCGGCGAGTTCGTGCGCATGCTCGGCGACATCGTGCTGGCGCCCACCTTCCCCGCCGCGGAACTCGAGCGCGAACGGCAGGTGATCCTGCAGGAATTCGCCGAAGACGACGACGACCCCGTCTCGACCGGCTACAAACTGTTCGACCGTGCCTGCTATGGCCTGCATCCGGCGGCGCAGCCGGTGATCGGCGCGCGCCGCAACATCGAGCGCTTCCAGCGCGACGACCTGGTGCGCTATGTCGAGCGCCAGTACAGCGGCGCCAACCTCATCGTCGGCGCAGCCGGCCAGATCGATCCGGATGCGATCTTTCGCGCCGTCGAGGCCGCGTTCGGCGGCCTGCGGCCGGGCGCGCCGAACGTCGTCGCCGCACCGGTCTATGCCGGCGCCATTCGCGCACGGGCGCTGGCCGGCAGCAGCCAGACGCACGTGGTGCTCGGCTACCCGATCCCGTCGCTGCGTGACGATGACCTGGCCGCCCTGGTTGCCGCCGCCGTGTTCGGCGAGGGCATGAGCTCGCCGCTGCTCGACCGCGTGCGCGAACAGCGCGGGCTGGCTTACCACGCATCGTGCACCGCCGACATGTTCGACATGTGCGGCCAGCTGGTGATCGAGGCCTCGACGGCGCCGGCGCAGGCCGACGAGTACCTGCGCGAAGTCACGGCGCTGCTGGGGGCGCATGCCAGCGCGATCGATCCGGTCGACCTCGACCGGGCACGCAACCAGATCGCGGTGCGGCGCCTGCACGAGGCCGAGAAGCCGCTGCGCCGCCTCGAGGATGCGGCGCTCGAGCTGTTCGTGCAGGGTGGCATCCGTTCGCGCAGCGAGATGCTGGCGCGCCTGTTGAGCGTCACCGCCGAAGAGGTGCGCGCCGCCTTCGAACGCATGCTCGCCGCCGGGCCCTCGGCAGCCATCGTCGGCAGCGTCGGCCGCGGTGCCGGCGAGCGGGCGCGGGCGATCCTGCGCTGAGCGCCCGCCCCGCGCACGCGGGTCACGGCGAGCGCAGCGCGTGCGTGCAGCCTGCCATGGTCGCGTCGCCGCCGCAGCGCCACCGTTGCGCCCAGCGCTCGAGTTGCCGGGCGGTGGCGGCGAACTCGGTGCCGTACAGCTGCGGACCGTAGCGCCACATCTGCCACGCGATGCGTGCCGCCTCGGGGTGGCCCTGGTCGGCCAGCGCAGTCAGCTCGGCATACGCTGCCGCCCACTGATTGCGCTCGTAGCGCAGCATCGCCGCCGCGAACGCCTCCTCCGAAGCGTGGGCCGCACCGGCCGCCAGCGCCATCACGAGCAGTGCAATCGGCCAGCGCGGCGTGCGCCGTTGGCATCGTGTGCGTCGCATGCCTGCCTCTGGGCGAAGGAGCAGCTCATTGGCCATAGGCCGCCACCGACAGTGGGGACGGATCGGGCGACACCTCGACCGCGTCCCAGTCGACGCGGCCGTGGTCGATGCCCCATTCGGCGCCGACGCTCGCCGGCGGCACGGCGTCGGCCTGCCGATCGTCGTGTGCCGGCTGGGCCTGCAGCGGCCAGCTGACGAAGCTCGCCAGCATCAGCATCGACAGCGACAGCACCACGGTCAGCAGCCACAGCAGAGCAGACCAGGCAGGGCTCAGGGAGGTGTTGCGAAGGTTCGGCGTCATGGAGGGATCCTCGGGTCGGGGTGGAGAAGCCGCTGCGTGAGGCCCGAAGGCCGCTTGCGGCGGGAGGGTCTCCACTGTCCGACCCGGCCTGCTCCGGCGTCCTTAGACGCCCCAAAGCGTTCAAAAAACGGCGCCAGGCAGTGCCATCAACCGCTGCGCGACCTCGCCGGCCAGCGCCTCGGCCGCGTCGTCGTCCAGCTGCGCGCCGGCCGCGCGGCAGTGCTCGCCTTCGGCTGCGCTCAGCGCGCCGGCCAAGGCACTGGCGCAATGCGCTGCCAGCGTGGCCTCGTTGGGCTGTCGCACGTCGCCGTGCCGGGCATACCAGGCATCGGCGTGGCCCAGCAGCGTCGCGGCCTGCACCGCCAAGCCCGCGCGCACCGCCAGCAGGGCCAAGGCATCGAGCAGCAGATAGCCCCAGCCATTGCGCCACATCAGCGGCAGCGCCTGCGCGGCCGCCTCGCGCGCGGGTGCGTCGTGCCCCTTCAAGATCCAGGCCGCGCAGAGGTTGGTCAAGGCCAAACCCAGGTTGGACGGTTGGTCGAGTTGGCTCAGCGTCGCCACGGCGATGCGGCCGAGCGCAATCGATTCATCGAGGTCACCGGCCATCAGCGCCGCATCGGCGAGCTTCAACCGCGCCCACGCCGCGGTGCGTTCGGCACCGCCGCGTTCGGCCAGCGACAACTCGTCGCGGCAGGCGGTACGGTAGCCGGCGGCGTCGCCACGGTGGATGGCGACACCGGCGTGCGCGGCGGCGGTCCAGGCGCGCTGCCGCGGCGGCCAGGTGGGCTCTTCGAGCGCGCGCACTTCGGCCAGCGCACGCTCCGCAGCATCGAAATTGCCGCCGCGCGCGCACTCGGCGGCATGAAAGCCGAGGGCAAAGTGCAGCCGCGCACGGTCGCCGAGCCGGCGCCAGGCCGCCACGGCCTGGCCGGAAGCCTCCAGGCGCGACACCACGTCGAGCGCGATCAGGCCGTGCGATGCGATGCAGGTCCAGATGCAGGCTTGGGCGTGCTGCGATGCGTCTGGCAGCAGGGCATGCAGCGCCTCCGCGCGGCGGCGCCGCGGTGCGTTGAGGCTGCGCAGGTGGTCCAGCCGCATCAGTGCCAGGCCGGTGCGCGCGGCGATATCGGCGTCGCGTTGCTGGCAGGCGCGATCGAAAGCGGCCTGCAGGTCGTCGTAGTCGGGCGCATGGCGGGCCAACCAGGGTCGATCGCCCATGGACCAGAACGCGCGCTCGATCTGATCGGCCAGCGACGCCATCGCCTGGCCGTGCCGCTGCAGCGCCGGCGCCGTCTCGTGGTGCAGCGCGAGTTGCTCGCCGGCGAATCGGCGCGTGGTTTCGAGCAGGCGGTAGCGCGGCGGCTCGGATCGCTCGACTTGCACCAGCGACTTGTCGACCAACGCCGACAGCGCCTCGAGCACGGCCCACTCGTCGAGCCCGGGGCCGGCCAGCGCTTGCTGGGCGGTATCGACGCAAAAACTGCCGGCAAACGCAGCCAGTTGTCGCAGCACCGATTGCTCCTGCGGCGCGAGCAGCGAGTGGCTCCACTCGAGCATCGACTGCAACGTCTGCTGGCGCATCGGTACGCCCTGGCCGCTTTGGCGCAGCAGGCGCGACCATTCGTCGAATCGCTCGGACAGCGATGTCAGGCCCAGCAGCGGGATGCGCGCCGCGGCCATCTCGATGGCCAGTGGCAAGCCATCGAGCCGGCCGAGCAACGTGATCACGCTGTCGACATTGGCCGTGCCGACGGCGAAGTGCCGGTCCGCGGCCTGTGCGCGCTGCTCGAGCAACTGCACGGCACTGAATCGACGCGCTTCCCCCAGCGGCGTGTGCGGCGGCGGCACGGCCAGCGGCTCGAGGCGGTAGACCAGCTCACCGAGCACGTGCAGCACCTCCTGCGACGTGACCAGCAGGCGCACGCCGGGCGCCGCGCGCAGCAACGTCGCCGAGAGTTGGCCGACGGCGTCGACCAGCCGTTCGCAGTTGTCGAGCACGAGCAGCGTGCGACGCGGCGCCAGCGAGCGCGCCAACATTTCGGACAAGTCACTGCGTCCGTCGCCGAGCGTCAGGTTGGCGGCGTTGGCGACGGCCGCGACCAGGTGGTCCGCGCCAGCCAATCCGGCCAGGTCGACCCACCACACGCCATTCGCATGCAAGCCGACCTGCCCGCGCGCCACCTCTTGCGCCACGCGTGTCTTGCCGATCCCGCCAGGCCCGAGCACGGTGACCAGGCGCTGGGTGGCCAATGCCGCGGCCAGGGCCGCCACATCGTCGTCGCGCCCGATCAGGCTGGCCACGGCCGCAGGCAGGTTGTGCCACGCCACGGCGGCCTCGGCCGGCGCCGGTGCGCCGCTGCGCGCCGGGGCCTCGATCGGTGTCTCGGCGGCGAGGGCAAAGCGATAGCCGAAGCCGGGCACCGTCGCGATGGCGTCGGCGCCGAGCAGGCGGCGCAATGCCGACACCTGCACCTGGATGTTCGCTTCCTCGACGACCAGCCCGGGCCAGACGAAGTCGAGCAGTTCGGATTTGGTGACCAGCCGATCGGGGCGATCGATCAATGCCAGCAGCAGATCGAACGCACGCGCACCGACGGCAAGCACCCGGCCATCGCACAGCAATTTGCGTTGCGTGCGCTGCACTTCAAAGCGGCCGAAGCGGACACTGCCCTGCACCCCTGCCTCCCCGGTTCTGTCGCAGTCCGGCCCTCGCGGCGGAGGACTGCGCCGACATGGTAGGCACAACGCGCCCGGCGCACCATCGGCAGGATCGCCAGGGGCGTAGCATCCGCGCCGGGAGGAGACGCATGTCGGCAAGCATCACCCTGCCTCTGTGGCTGGCGCTGGTGATCGGCGCGCTCGCGGCCTGGGCGTTGCTGGATCGGCTGTTGATGCCGAGCGCGCGCTGGTTCGTCAGGAGCCGCGCCAACCGCGTGCTCGACGAAGTCGGCCGGCGGCTCGCGATCGGCATCCGGCCGTTCCAGCAGGTGCGGCGCCAGGCGCTGATCGACCGCCTGATCTTCGACGACAAGGTGCAGCAGGCGGCGCAGGCCTTTGCCGATGCCCGCGGCATGCCGCGCGAGGTCGCGCTGGACCAGGTGCAGCGCTACGCGCGCGAGATCGTGCCGGCCTTCAATGCC
This sequence comes from uncultured beta proteobacterium, assembly GCA_963840805.1. GTDB lineage: Bacteria > Pseudomonadota > Gammaproteobacteria > Burkholderiales > Burkholderiaceae_C > CADEEN01. The sequence continues at coordinate 670,494 of CAWJAJ010000011.1, forward strand.
TACGTGTACTTCCGCGTCGGCTACTGGATCGGCAAGCAGCTGTCGCGCTCGCTGTACCGCGTGCGCATCGGCTACACCGACGACGCCGGACTGAACGCCATTCCCGCCGAGGCCACGGTGGTGTTCGTGATGAACCACCGCAGCAACATGGACTACATCATCGCCTCGTACCTGGCCGCCGAGCGCGCCGCGCTGTCCTACGCGGTCGGCGAATGGGCGCGCGTGTGGGGGCTGCAGCAGCTGATCCGCGCGATGGGCGCCTACTTCGTGCGCCGCAATTCGAAGGACGAGCTGTACCGCCGCGTGCTCGAGCGCTACATCGCGATGGCCACCGAGGCCGGCGTGACGCAGGCGGTCTACCCCGAAGGCGGGCTGACGCGCGACGGCCTGATGCGCGAGCCACGCTTCGGCGTGCTCGACTACATGCTGCGCGGCTTCCACGCCCACGGCGAGCGCGACCTGGTGTTCGTGCCGCTGGGCCTGAACTACGACCGCGTGCTCGAGGACCGCACGCAGTTGCGCGCCGGCGACGCCGGCGCCGCCAAGGCGGGCCGGCTGCGCGCCGCCGTGCGCACGCTGGCGTTCGTCGGCGACCAGTTGGGGTTGCTGCTGCGCAGCCGCTGGCACCGGCTGGGCTACGCCTGCGTCAACTTCGGCACGCCGGTGTCGGTGCGCCAATGGGCAGCAGCGCGCGGTGTCGATTTCGAGCACCTGCCTCGCGAGCAGCGCCAGGCCGAGGTGGCCGCACTCGGCCGGCACCTGATGGATCAGGTCGGGCAGCTGATCCCGGTGCTGCCGGTGCCGTTGGTGGCCACGGTGCTGCTGCAGCGAGCCGATGTCACGGATGACACGGGCATCGGCGAGCTGGAGTTGAAATCCGCGGTGGCCGATCTGGTACGCCGCCTCGAGGCCCGCAACGCCCGGCTGTACTTGCCGCGCGGCGACTGGGACTACGCCGTCAGCGCCGGCCTGCGCATGCTGACGCTGCGCCACCTGGTCGACGCGCAGGACGGCCTGTACCGGGCCCGCGCCAGCGAGGCACCGCTGCTGCGCTACTACGCGAATTCGATTGCCCACCTGCTGGCCTTGCCGGTCGATCCCGGTCAAGCGCCGAAGCTCCAGCCCGCGGCATGATGGAGCCCGATGGCCCCCTCCGAAGCTTCCGTTGACCCGGACCACCGCGCTGCCGACGTGCGCCCGATCGGCCTCGCGCGGCCGTTGCGATGGCTGGCCCTGGGCGCACGCGACCTCGCCCGCGCGCCCGGCCCGGGGCTGTCGCACGGGCTGACGCTGGCGCTGTTCGGCGGCGCGCTGTTCGTCGCTGCGCATCGCCACTTCTGGCTGCTGGCCGGCGCCTTCAGCGGCTTCCTGCTGGTGGCGCCGGTGCTGGCCACCGGGCTGTATGCGGTCAGCCGCGCACTCGAGCGCGGCGAACCTTCAACGCTGGCCTCGATGATGGGCGTGGCAGTGCGCGCCTGGTGGCCGCGCGGCGCAACGGCGCGGCGACTGATGCGCTTCGGTGCCCTGCTCGCGCTGGCCGGCACCGGCTGGGTGCTCACTTCGGCCTCGCTGGTGACCTGGTTCGCGCCGCAAGTCGTCAACAACCCGGCCGATTTCGTGCGCCAGGTCGTGCTGGCCGAAACGGGCTGGCTGTTCGAGGGTTGGGTGCTGCTCGGCGGCGTGCTCGCCGCACCGGTGTTCGCCAGCAGCGTGGTGGCGATCCCGCTGCTGCTCGACCGTCCCGTCGGCGTGATGGCCGCGGTGCTCGCCAGCTGGCGCGTGGTGCTGGCCAACCCGCTGCCGATGGCGCTGTGGGCGTTGCTGATCATGGTGCTGACTGCGATCGGCATGGCCACGCTGCTGATCGGGCTGGTACCCGTCGTGCCGTGGCTGGCTCATGCCAGCTGGCATGCCTACCGCGACTGCCTCGCGCCTGCAGCGACGCCGCCGCACTGAGGCCTCGCGCCATGTTCGGCTTCAGCGAAGAGGAGATCGCCGGCTTCGGCCTGAGCTTCGGCGTCGGCGCGTTCATGCTCTACATGGTGTTCATCATCTTCCAGCTCGCACGCGAGTCGAAGGCCGGCCGCTTCGGCACCTTCGTGCTCTTCCTCGCGCTCGGCTTCGGGCTCGTCGGCTTCGCCGCCAAGGGAGTGATCAAGTGGTTCATCGCCGGCGCCTGATCGGCACCTGATCGGCACCCCGATCGTCAGCGCGCGAACTCGTACGACATCGCGGTGATCGTTCCCCGCCAGTAGGGCTTGGCACCTTCGGGCAGCAGCCACGCCACCTCGCCACTGAACGGCACCCGCATGCCGCCGTGGTCGCGGTAATCCGACCAGCGGCCCTGCCACGGCGTCATCACGACGCGGCCGCCGACCGTGCGGCCGCGGGCCTCGGCGCGCACCGATTCGACCAGGCCTTCGTCGTTGAAGCGAAACAGCAGCGTCAGGCCGAGCGGGCCGTCGACCAGCGTGGCGCGGGCCGAGCGATCGTCGACGGGCTCCCACTGCACGCCCTGGCTCGGCAGCAGCGCGGTCGGGTACCACGCCGCCTCGGCCAAGAAGCGCATCAGTTCCCCCTCGGCGACCGCCTCGCCGCCGCGCAGGTCGGCCAGCGTGAACAGGCCGAGGATGGCTGCATGCAGGATGCCCTCGCCGGCCACGTACGCATCGTGCACATGCACCACCAGCCCCGGCAGCATCGCGATGCGCGCGTCCCAGACGAAGCCTGGCCGCTGCGTGACGACACGCTGCGTCGACGCGAACGACTTCCACTGCTCGCCGCTCGTGCTCATGTTGAAGCTGCCGCGATGCTCGACGCTGGCGGCGGCCACGATCGGCTGGCCGTCCTTCAGCACGGCGCGGAAGTAGCGCTGCACCGGTGGCGGCTGGCCGTCGAGTTCCGTGGCATCGAACACGCGCACCGGCGAGGCCACCCGCGTGGCCTCCAGCCGCACCAGCAACGCACGCGTGCCCTGGGCCCAGCGCGACGCGCCGTAACCGGCAACGACGAACGCCGCTGCAACCAGCACGCCGGCCACCAACAGCGCCCACTTGAGTCCGGACATCGCCACCTCCGTGCCGAAAACCACGACGGGTCGGCTGGATTCCCGAAGCGCGCGATGATAGCGGCGCGACGGTGCGCGCCGCCGCGTGAACCAGGAGCCCACGATGTCTCACACGACTCGCCGTGACCTGCTGCGCAGCGCCGGCGCCGCGGCCCTCGCGGCCCGCCTGCCTGCCGCTTTCGCCCAGCCTGCGCGCCTGCAATCATGGCCGCTGAACACGCCGAGCCGCACCGGCATCCACGACGTGGCGCCCGCGCCGGACGGCGGCGTCTGGCTCACCGCGCAGCGCAGCGGCCACCTCGGCTGGTTCGACCCGGCGAGCGGCCGCACCGAATTGGTGTCGCTCGGCCGCGGGTCATCGCCGCATGGCGTGATCCAGGGGCCGGACAAGGCGGCGTGGATCACCGACAGCGGCCTGAACGCGATCGTGCGCGTCGGCTGGCCCGACCGCGGCCTGCGCGTCTTTGCACTGCCCGAGCGCAGCGCCTACGCCAACCTCAACACGGCCGCCTTCGACGGCGACGGTGACCTGTGGTTCACCGGCCAGAGCGGCGTGGTCGGCAAGGTCGCGGTGAAGACCGGTGTGGTCAGCGTGAAAGACGCACCGCGCGGCCGCGGCCCGTACGGGATCTGCGCCACGCCGGCCGGCGAGGTGTGGTGGTGCTCGCTGGCCGGCTCGTTCATCGCCAGAATCGACCGCAGGACAGGCGACTCGGTGCTCGTCGAACCACCGACGAAGGACCAGGGCGCGCGCCGCGTCTGGAGCGACAGCCGCGGCCGCATCTGGGTCAGCGAATGGAACAGCGGCAACTTGTCTGTGCACGACCCGGCTGCAAAGACGTCGACGCAGGCCTGGCGGGCGTGGCGGCTACCCGGAGAATCGCCGCGCTGCTACGCGGTGTACGTCGACGAGCGCGACCAGGTCTGGTGCAGCGATTTCGGCGGCAATGCCGTGTTCCGCTTCGACCCGGCAACCGAGCGCTTCGAGCGCTTCGGCTTCCCGCGCGAGGCCACCAGCATCCGGCAGATCCTCGGCCGGCGCGGCGAGGTGTGGCTGCCTGAAAGCGGCACCGAGCACATCTCGGTCATCCGCACGGCGTGAAGGCGCTCGCGGCGCTGCTGGCGACGGCGCTGCTGGCCGGCTGCGCAAGCCTCGCCACGCCGAGCACGCCGGCGTCGGCAAGCGCCGAGACGGCGGCGTGCGCACGCTGGTTCGAACAACTCGATGCCGCGATCGACCAGGCCGGCGTGCGCGACGCCGAGGCCGAGCGCATCGCCGGCTTTGCCGGCCTGCGTGTCGATCGCTTCACCGCGTCGCTGCGCGGGCGTGCCGAGGGGGGCACGGCGGCCTTCGAGACCTGGCTGGCCCGTCTGCAAGGCTTGGAACGCGACGGCCGCGCGGTCGAAATCGCGAACCTGCCGCCGGCGGCGTTCCCGATCGGCGCCGCAGCCGATGCGGCCGCGGCACGCACGCAAACGCAGCGCTGCGTGCAGGCGTGGCACGGCCCACTGCGAAGCGACCCGGCGTTGCGCAACGCGTTGCTGGAGCGTGCCGAGGTCCCCGACCGCTACGCCAGCTGGCAACGCGCCGTGGGCCTGTACCCGCTCGTGCGCTGGCCGTTCTTTGCCGGCGTTCAGGCCTGGCAGCGCCGCCACGAGGAGGCCATGTCGCAATGGGCCAGTGCGCCGCCGCCGACGCTGCGCTACGTGCCCGCCCGCACCGCGGTGCCGAATGCGCCGCCGTGGCCAGTCCGGCCACGCGATGCACTCGGCGTGCCACAGTTCTCCGACAGCGAGGCCGCCGCGCTGCTCGCCGCCCATGCGCCCGCGCTGGAGATCGAGACGCATGGCAACGCCGATCGCTTCGGCGCTCTCGCCTGGCGCGGTGGTGCGCTGCCGGCCGTGGACACGGCGCGCCCGCCGCAGGCGTATCGACGCATCGCCTACACGCGCTATGGCGGCCATGTTCTGGTGCAACTGGTGTACGGCCTGTGGTTCCCCGAACGGCCGCCGCTGGGCCGCTTCGACCTGCTGGCCGGCGCGCTCGATGCGGTCGTGCTGCGCATCACGCTGGCCCCCGACGATGGCCGCCCGCTGCTGGTCGACACGATCCATGGCTGCGGCTGCTACCACCTGTTCATCCCGAGCGTCGAACTCGCGCCGCGGCCGGGCGCACCGGCCGCCGTCGAATGGGCCTTCACGCCAACGACGCTGCCGGCGCTACGGCCCGGCGAGCGCATCGTGGTGCGGCTGGCATCGGCCACGCACGATGTCGTCGGGGTGATGCGCGACGGCGGCGCCCCCGGGACGCCTTACGCTGCTGCGCGACGATCAGGTGCTGCGCACGCTGCCCACGCCGGACGGTGTGTCGAAGAGCGCGTTCGGCCCCGACGGCCTGGTCGCGGGCAGCGAACGCGGCGAGCGCTGGCTGTTCTGGCCGATGGGCATTGCCAGCGCCGGCGCGATGCGCCAGTGGGGCCACCATGCGACGGCCTTCGTCGGCCGGCGACACTTCGACGACGCCGACCTGATCGAGCGCCGCTTCGTGATCCCGGCGCTGGAATGAGACCACCCCCGAAGCACCTTCGGCGCTCCCCCTCAAGGGGGCACCGCTGGCGGACCGGCAAAGCCGGATCCGCGGCGGTTGCATGGAGTCGTCGGGTTCATGCCTCGCGGGCGCCGCCTCGGCGCGATGGGTTGCTGGAATGAAACAAGCCGGCCAAGGCCGGCTCGTCATTCGTGCTGGAACCCCCTCCCGGAGGGGGCCGGGGGAGCGCAACGTTCACCCGCAGGGCCCATATGGGTTGAGCCCCGCTCAACCCATATGGAGCCCACCGTTGCAGGAGAAGTCGGCACCGGTCGTGAAGCCCGAATCCTCGCCCGCCAGCCAGGCCACCACCGAACCGATTTCTTCCGGCGTGCCCAGGCGCTTGACCGGGATCGTCGCGATGATCTTCTCCAGGATCTCGGGCTTGATGGCCTTGACCATGTCGGTGCCGATGTAGCCCGGGCTCACGGTGTTGACCGTGACCCCCTTGGCCGCCACTTCCTGCGCCAGCGCCATCGTGAAGCCGTGCATGCCGGCCTTGGCCGCCGAGTAGTTGGTCTGGCCGGCCTGGCCCTTCTCGCCATTCACCGACGAGATCTGCACGATGCGGCCCCAGCCCTTCTCGACCATGCCCGGCACCACCTGCTTGGTGACGTTGAACATGCTGTTCAGGTTGGTGTCGATGACCGCCTTCCAGTCGTCGGGCGTCATCTTCAGGAACATGCGGTCCTTGGTGATGCCGGCGTTGTTGACCAGCACGTCGATCGTGCCGTGCTCGGCGGTGGCCTTGGAGAAGGCATCCACCGTCGATTGCCAATCGGCGACGTTGCCGACCGACGCATAGAAGGTGTGGCCCAGCGCCTTCTGTTCGCCCAGCCATTTGGCATGGTCGCGGCTCGGGCCGCAGCCGGCGATGACCTTGAATCCTTCCTTCGACAAGCGCTGGCAGATGGCGGTGCCGATGCCGCCCATGCCACCCGTCACGTACGCCACTTTCTGTGCCATTGCTCGCTCCTTCGTAGTTGCAGCCGGACTCTAACGCGCGGCACTCGGGGCTGCACCCGTGCCACCCCCAATACGAAACCGGCAAAAACCCTCGACGCGTCGGCGCTCAGGCCTTGGCTTTGACGTAGCGGCCGGGCGCCGGTTCGCTGGCCTTGTGTGCGCGGTCGCCGTAGCCCTTCGGTGCCGGCACCAGCTTGCCGGCATGCGGCTTGAGCCAGGCGGCCCAGTCGCCCCACCAGCTGCCCGGCACTTCCTTGGCCGATTCGAACCACTGCCGGGCCGTGCCGCCGAGCTTGCCGTCGATCCAGTGGCTGCGCTTGTTCGCCGCCGGCGGATTGATGACGCCGGCGATGTGGCCCGAGGCACCGAGCACGAAGCGCACCTTGCCGTTCAGGATGCGGGTGCTCTCGAACGCCGCCTGCCACGGCACGATGTGGTCTTCGCGCGAGGCGTACACGAACACCGGCGCCTTGATCTTGCCGAGATCGATCTTCTCGCCGCACACCGTGAGCTTGCCGGGCTGGCGCAATTCGTTCTGCAGGTAGGTGTGGCGCAGGTACCAGCAGAACATCGGCCCCGGCAGGTTGGTCGAATCACTGTTCCAGTACAGCAGGTCGAACGGCGGCGGCTTGTCACCCTTCAGGTAATTGCCGACGACGTAATTCCAGACCAGGTCGTTCGGGCGCAGGAAGCTGAAGGTGCTGGCCAGTTCGCTGCCCTTGAGCAGCCCCGGGCCGTGCGGTGCCTGGGCGCCGAGCGTCATCTCGCGCAATCGCACCGCGGCTTCGTCGATGAAGATGTCGAGCACGCCGGTGTCGGAGAAATCGAGCAGCGTGGTCAGCAGGGTCATGCTGGCCGCCGGATGCTCGCCGCGTGCGGCCAGCACCGCCAGCGCCGTGGCCAGGATCGTGCCGCCGACGCAAAAACCCAGCGTGTCGATGGTGTCCTGCCCGCTGATGGCCTGCACCTCGCGGATCGCGCGGATCGCGGCGTCCTCGATGTAGTCGTCCCAGGTCCTGTCGGCGATCGACATGTCGGGGTTGCGCCAGCTGATCACGAACACGCGGTGGCCCTGGGCCACGGTGTAGCGGATCACCGAGTTGTCGGGTTGCAGGTCGAGGATGTAGTACTTGTTGATGCAGGGCGGCACGAACAGCATCGGCCGCTCGTGCACCTTGGCCGTCAACGGCTTGTACTCGAGCAGCTGGAACAGCTCGTGCTCGAACACCACCGCCCCCTCGCTGGTGGCCACATTGCGGCCGACCTCGAACACGCTCTCGTCGGTTTGCGACACGTGGCCCTGCTGGATGTCCTGCCACAGGTGCTTCAGGCCCTGCGCGATGCTTTCGCCCTTGGTCTCGAGCGCCTTGCGCTGCGCCTCGGGGTTGAGCGCCAGGTAGTTGCTCGGGCTGGCCGCGTCGATCCACTGCTGCACCGCGAAGCGGATGCGGGCCTTGGTCTTGGCATCGCCCTCGACGGCCTCGGCCAGCTTCATCAGCGTGCGTGCGTTGAGCAGGTAGGTCTGCGCGGTGAAGGCCGCCGCTGCGTTGCCGGCCCAATCATTTGCGGCGAAGCGCCGGTCGCCGATCGCGGGCGCGCTCGCAGACTTGTCGCCGGGCGCGCGCTCGACCGCACCGTTCCACAGCGCAGTGGCTTCCTTCAGATACTCCGCTTGCAGCGTGCTCACCGCCGGCAGCGGTAGCGACAGACCCTGCATCGACTTCCAGATTTCACCAACGGCGTGGCCGAAGGCTTCAACGTGTTCGCTGTGGGGCACGCGAGGGGTGTTCTTGCTCATGGCTGCCTCGTCTCCTGGGCGGGGGCGATATTGTGAACAATGCCACGTTGTATGCGGCACCGCTTACCGCATCATGACATTGCCTTTTGACCTTTGAGATGCAGGGGATGACGTCATCGTGCTCTACGTGATTGCCATTGCTTGGATGTACGTCGTGCTGACGATGACGGCAGCCGAAGCATTGGCACCGAACGGCACCGCGCTGGGCGCCCTCTTCACCTTCGTCCTCTACGGCGCGTTGCCGCTGGCGATCGTGTTGTACCTCGGCAGCGCGCCGGCGCGGCGGCGTGCGCGTCTGGCCGCCGACGCATCAGCCGCGCAGCCAGACGGCGGCAGCCATGCGTCCGGTGACGCGGTCGCGGCGAAACGAGAAGAACCGTGACGCGTCTTCTACGGTGCACCCTTCGCTGGCGCTGACCTGCATCACGCCGGCGGCACGCAGCCGCTCGCGCGCAAGACCCGGCAGATCGGCCAGCCAGCGCAGCGACCCATCGCCGCGTCGCCGCGGCACGAAATGCGGGCCGTCGCCGAAGACGCCGACCACGTCGGCGCCGACCTCGAACTGGCGTGGGCCGATGCAGGGCCCGAGCCAGGCCAGCAAGGCCCGCGGCTCGCACGCCGCAGCGGCACACAGCGCCGTGACCGTGGCCTCGAGCACGCCGCCGGCCAGCCCGCGCCAGCCGGCGTGGGCCGCGCCGACGCCGCGGCCGTCGGGTGCGGCGAACAGTACCGGCAGGCAATCGGCGACCTGCACCGTGCAGGCGATGCCGGGCGCGGTGGCGATGGCGGCGTCGGCTTCGATCGCTTCCGCGCGCTGCGCGTCGGCCGCGGAAAGGTGCACCACGCGCGCGCCGTGGACCTGGCGCAGATAGACCGCCGGCACACCGAGCGCGGCCTCGAAGCGGCAGCGGTTCTCCGCCACCGCGTGCGGCTCGTCACCGACGGACGTACCGAGGTTGAGCGAGTGCCATGGCCCGGCGCTGACGCCGCCGGCGCGAGTGCTCATCAGCGCGCCGACGCCAGCGCCGGCCGGCCAGGACGGGATCAGCGCGCCGTCGAGCGCCCCTTCCAGAGCGCCGTCGAGCCTGCCATCAAGCGGCATCCGGGCATTTCTCCGGGCGCGTCTGTTCGAAGGCGTCGAGCTTCATGCAGGCCTCGAACACGCGCATCACGTTGGGCACATGGTCGAGCCGGCAGTCGTAGCGTCGGGCGTTGAAGATCTGCGGCGCCAGCGTGACGTCGGCCAGCGTCGGCGAGTCGCCGTGGCAGAAGCGGCCGGTGCGCCGATCGGTCAGCTGGCGCTCCAGCGTCTCGAGGCCGGTTTCGACCCAATGCCGGTACCAGCGGTTCTTGTCGTCTTCGCTCAGCTTCAGGTCACGCACGAGGTAGCGCAGCACGCGCAGGTTGTTCAGTGGATGGATCTCGCATGCGACGTCGTAGGCCAGCGCGCGCACGCGGGCGCGACCGAGCGCGTCGGGCGGCAGCAACGGCGGCGCGGGGTAGGTTTCCTCGAGGTACTCGATGATCGCCAGCGACTGCGTCACCACGGCATCGCCGTCCTTGAGCAACGGCACCAGGCGCGAAGCCGAGACCGCGGCATACGACTCCTTGAACTGCTCGTCCCGGGTCAGGTGCACCGACTTGTAGTCGTAGGGCAGGCCCTTCAGTGCCAGCGCGATGCGCACCCGGTACGAGGCCGAGGAACGAAAGTAGTTGTAGAGCTCCATCATCGGCAATCTCCCGCTGTCAGCGCACGACCACGCGCAAGGTACCCAGGCCGGCGATGGCGCCTTCCATCACGTCGCCGGCCACCACCGCGGCAACGCCCGCGGGCGTGCCGGTGAACACGAGATCACCCGGCGCCAGCGTCCAGGCCGCGCTCAGATGTTCGATCGTCTCGGCGACGTTCCAGATGAGCTGGCTCAAGTCACCGGACTGGCGCAACTGGCCGTTGACCGCCAGCGTGATCGCGCCACGGGTGAGTTCACCGGTCACGGCCGCGGGGTGGATCGGGCCGATCGGTGCCGATTGATCGAAGCCCTTGCCGATGCACCAGGGCCGGCCCAGCTTCTTGGCCTCAGCCTGCAGGTCACGCCGCGTCATGTCCAGGCCGACGGCATAGCCGTAGATGTGCTTGAAGGCATCGACCGCCGCGATGCTGCGGCCGCCCCGGCCGATGGCAACCACCAGTTCGATCTCGTGGTGCAGGTTCTTCGTCAGCGACGGGTAGTCGATGACGCCGGTCTCGCCCTCGGCCACCGGCACCACCGCGTCGCCGGGCTTCATGAAGAAGAACGGGGGCTCACGACCGGTGAAGCCCATCTCCTGCGCATGCTCGACATAGTTGCGGCCGACACAGTAGATGCGTCGCACCGGGAACACGCCTCCGCCGGCGACCGGAACGCAGGGCACGGGAGGGGCGGGAATCACGGTTGCCATCTAGCGCTCTCCTTGACGTTGCTGGCGGGCATGATGCCACCGCTAAACTCGGGCGCCATGCTGTTGACCGAGCGCGCCAGGATCCAGTATTGCCGCGCTTGCGGCGCGCGCGTGGCGTACCTCATCCCCGTCGACGACAACCGTGAGCGCGCGGTGTGCCCGGCCTGCGGCATGGTGCACTACGAGAACCCGCTCAACGTGGTCGGCACCGTGCCGGTGTGGGGCGAGCAGGTCCTGCTGTGCAAGCGCGCGATCGAGCCGCGCCGTGGCCTGTGGACGCTACCGGCGGGGTTTCTCGAACTCGGGGAAACGACGGCCCAGGGCGCGCTGCGCGAAACCGACGAAGAGGCCGGCGCGCAGGTCGAACTCGGCGCGTTGTTCTCGGTGCTGAATGTCGTGCGCGTCGGCCAGGTGCACTTCTTCTATCTGGCAACAATGACCTCGCCGGCACTCGACCCGGGCAGCGAAACCCTCGAGGCACGGTTGTTCCGCGAAGACGAAGTGCCGTGGGATGAGATCGCTTTTCGCACCGTTCGTGAAACCTTGCGCTTTTTCTTCGACGATCGACGGCGCGGCAAGTTCGGCATGCACTGCGCCGATATAGGCTGACAGCCGATTGCCGAACATGACCACACCCACCAAGCCTTTTGCCGCCGATCCGGCCCCGGTCACTCGCCTGCGTGAGGACCTGATCCACCCCGACCCGCTGCTCGACTGCCTGGTCGAGGTCTGCCGCTTGCATGGCCAGGCGGCGTCGCGCGCATCGCTGGCGGCCGGGCTGCCGCTGGTGCAGGGCCGGCTCAGCCTCGAACTGACCGAACGCGCCGCGGCGCGCGCCGGCATGGCCGCGCGCCTGCAGCGGCTGCCGCTGGAGCGGATCGACGCCGCGGCATTGCCGACGATCCTGGTGCTGGCCGGCAACCAGGCCTGTGTGCTGCTCGGCTGGGGCACCGACGGCCAGGCCCGGGTGCTGCTGCCGGAGACCGGCCAGGGCGCGGTGACGTTGGCGCGCGACGACCTGGCGGCGCGCTATGCCGGCGTCACGCTGTTCGTGCGGCCGCACTTCCGCTTCGACAGCCGCACCCAGCCCGTGCCGGCGACGCGGCGCGGCCACTGGTTCTGGAACGCGCTCGCGACACAGCGCTTCGTCTACCGCGACGTGCTTGCCGCCGCGGCACTGATCAACCTGTTCGCATTGGCGTTCCCGATCTTCACGATGAACGTCTACGACCGCGTGGTGCCCAACCACGCCATCGAGACGCTGTGGGCGCTGGCGATCGGCATCGTGCTGGTGCTGTGCGCCGACCTGTGGCTGCGCTCGCTGCGCAGCCGCTTCGTCGACGAGGCCAGCGCGCGCATCGACGTCGCGCTGTCGGCCACGCTGATGGAGCGCGTGCTGGGGCTGAAGCTGGCCCACCGGCCGGAATCGGTGGGATCGTTCGCCAGCCAGTTGCGCGGCTTCGAGCAGGTGCGCGACTTCATCGCCTCGGGCACCGTCACGGCACTGATCGACCTGCCGTTCACGCTGCTGTTCATCGCGGTCATGGTATGGCTGTCGCCCTGGCTGGCCATCCCGGTGGTCCTGGCGTTCGCATTGATCATCGTCATCGGCTGGGTGCTCCAGCACCGCCTGCACCAGTTGTCGGAGACCACCTGGCAGGCCTCGGCGCAACGCAATGCGACCTTGATCGAGAGCCTGACCGGGCTGGAGACGATCAAGACCCAGGGCGCCGAGGGCGCGATCCAGGCCCGCTGGGAACGCAACAATCTCTTTCTCGCACGCATGAACATTCGCATGCGCGCGCTGTCGTCGAGCGCGATGTACGGCACGGCATGGCTGACCCAGGGCGTCAGCGTGGCGGTGATCGTGATCGGCGTGTACCTGATCGGCGAGCGCGAGCTGACGATGGGCGCGCTGATCGCCGCGTCGATGCTGGCCGGCCGCGCGCTGGCCCCGGCCGGCCAGGTGGTCGGGCTGCTGATGCAGTACCAGGGCGCCCGCACGGCGCTCGAGTCGCTCGACAAGCTGATGGCGCAACCCGTCGAGCGGCCGAGTGCAGCCGAAGGCGCCACCCCTTTCATCCAGCGCCGTGAGCTGAAGGGCGAAATCGAATTGCGCAACGTGCGATTCGCTTATCCGCAGCGCGACGATGCCGCGCTCGACGGTGTCAGCTTTCGCGTCGCGCCGGGCGAACGCGTAGCGCTGATCGGCCGCGTCGGTTCGGGCAAGTCGACCATCCAGCGCCTGGTCATGGGCCTGTACGCACCGAGCGAGGGCGAAGTGCTGCTCGACGGTGTCGACGTGCGCCAGCTCGATCCGGCCGACGTGCGCCGCAACATCGGCTACGTGTCGCAGGACGTGCTGCTGTTCCACGGCTCGCTGCGCAGCAACATCGCGTTCGGATTGCCGTTTGCCGACGATGCGGCCGTCGTCGCGGCGGCGGAAGTGGCCGGGCTGCATGAGTTCGTCAATCGCCATCCGCGCGGCTTCGACATGGCGGTCGGCGAGCGCGGCGAGTCGCTGTCGGGCGGCCAGCGCCAGGCCGTGGGCATCGCCCGCGCAGTGCTGCACAACGCACCGATGCTGCTGCTCGACGAGCCGACCAGCGCGATGGATTTCTCCAGCGAGTCGTACCTGACGGAGCGGCTGTCGGCCTTCGCCCGCGGCAAGACCGTGTTGCTGGTGACTCACCGCACTTCGCTGCTCAGCATGGTCGATCGTGTGATCGTGATCGACCACGGCCGCGTGGTGGCCGACGGGCCGCGCGAACGCATCATGCAAGCGCTGCAAAGCGGCCGCATTTCGAAGGCGGCATGAGATGGCCTGGGTGACATCGTTCGGCGGGCGAGTGCATGCGGCGCTCGAAAGCGTGCGCGTCGCGCTCGAGCCGTTGACACGCCGCTGGTTCGGCAGCCCGCTCGACGATGCCCAGGCTGCCGAGGTCGGCCTGGCGCCGTTCGAGCTCGAGGCCGACGCATTGATTTCGCGCCAGCGCACCTTCCGTGCCCAGACGATCGTGCGTGCCGCGTTGCTGGTCGTCGCGGCGTTGCTGCTATGGGCGGCACTGGCACGCGTCGACGAAGTCACGCGTGGTGATGCGCGGGTGATCCCGTCGCGCCAGCTGCAGGTGGTGCAGTCGCTCGACGGCGGCGTGGTGGCCGAGATCCTGGTCACGGAAGGTCAACTGGTCGAGGCCGGCCAGTTGCTGCTGCGGGTGGACGAGACACGGGCCACCTCGGGCATGCGCGAGAGCGAAGCACAGGGCGTGGCGCTGCGCGCACGCGCGGCACGGCTGCGCGCGCTGGCCGAAGGCAAGCCGTTCCAGCCGCCGACCGCGCGCGACGACGATGAGAAGCGCACCATCCAGGAGGAGCGCCAGCTCTACGAGTCGCGGCTGTCGGAGCTGTCGACGCAACTGTCGATCAACCGCCAGCAGCTGGCGCAGCGACAACAGGAATTGACCGAGATGCAGGCGCGCCGTTTTGCAGCGCTGCGTGGACTCGAACTGGCGCAACAGGAGTTGGCGCAGACGCGCCCGCTGCTCGCGACCGGCGCGGTGTCGCAGGTCGACATCCTGCGCCTGGAGCGCGATGTGTCCAAGAATCGCGGGGATGCGGAGCAGGCCAGCGCGCAGATCGCGCGCGTGCAGGCCGCCATCGGCGAATCGCAGCGCAAAGCGCAGGAAACCGAGCTGACCTTTCGCAACGAGGCGCGGCGCGAGTTGGCGGAGTCGATGGGCAAGTTGAACGCGTTGAACGAGGGCGCGGTGGCGCTTGCCGACCGCGTTTCGAAGGCGCAGGTCAAGAGCCCGGTGCGCGGCCGCGTGCAGCGCCTGCTGGCCAATACCGTCGGCGGCGTGGTGCAGCCGGGCAAGGACATTGTCGAGATCGTGCCACTGGACGACACCCTGGTGCTCGAGGCGCGTGTGGCGCCGAAGGACATCGCCTTCATCCGACCCGGCCAGGGCGCAACGGTCAAGTTCACCGCCTACGATTTCGCGATCTACGGCGGCCTCGATGCCAACGTCGAGAACATCAGCCCCGACACCGTGGTCGACGAACGCGGCAATGCGTTCTACCTGGTGCGGGTGCGCACCAGGCACGCCGGCTTCAACGACAAGCTGCCGATCATCCCCGGCATGACCGCCGAGGTGGATGTGCTGACGGGCAAGAAGTCCGTGCTGTCGTACCTGCTCAAGCCGGTGCTCAAGGTGCAGGCGTACGCCATGCGCGAGCGCTGATCTGTCGCACAAGTCCCTCCGCGCAAGCCGGGCTCAAGTTCACGGCGCGTCGGCCGATACACCGACGGCCACCAACTTGCCCACGGCGATCAGCGGCACGCGCGCAGCGTCACAAACAGTTGCATCGAGTGAAGCCGTTCACGGTGCGCGCGTCCTGTGTACCGCGCCAGGCGCAACACCGCCGGTATCCTCGAAGAGCACATTGAATCCCCTTTGAAAGCCCGTCCATGGCCAGCACCCACATCACCCCCCGCGGCATCGTCCTCAACATCTGGGGCAAGGCCTATATCCGCGGCGCGGACGGTCAATGGCGACCCCTGAAGCTCGGCGAGTTGGTGAACTCGACCGACGCGCTGCTGACCGAGCAGGATTCGATCGTGCTGATGAGCAACGATCAGGGCGAGTTGCGCGCCATGACCGCCGTGCCGACCGATGTCGATCGCGTCATCGCCTCGCTCGACAGCAACGACCCGCAGGCCGCGACGGCAGCGGGCCTGGCCGGTGGTGGCGGTGGCGCGCTCGAGGCCGGCCTGCGCGTCGAGCGCGTGGTCGAGGGTGTCGACGCAGTCTCGCTGACGGCGACCTTGGCCGCCTTGGCGGCGGAAGCCGGGCGCATCACACGCAGTGACGCAACCGAGACGATCACCCCCGCGGCCCTGACGGCCGCCTCGTCGAGCATCGCCGCTGTCGAGGAGGGCGGCAGCGTGGCCCTCGGGCTGTCGGCACCGACCGGCGGCGGGACGCTGCAGGTGGTGGTGACCCAGGTGCCGTCGATCGGCCAGGTGGTGTCGGCGGCCGGTGCCGTGGTGGTGGCCGGCAGCGTGCTTGCGCCCGACGACCTGCCGGGGCTGAGCTACGTGCCGCCGGCCGACTATGACGGCCAGACGCCCATTGCGCCGTTCACCTACAGTGTGAACAACGGCACATCCAGCGCCAGCGGCAGCACGCTGATCAGCCTGGCGGCGACCAACGACGCCCCCGTGGCCCAGCCGGGTACGGCCAGCGGTAACGAAGACGCGACGATCGCAGTGGCCCTCGGCGCCTCCGACATCGACGGCAACGTCGTCAGCTACAGCGTGACCACGCTGCCCGCCAATGGCACGTTGCTGCTGGCCGATGGCGTGACCGTCGTGCGGGCCGACCAAGCACTCACGCCGGCCCAGGCGGCGACGCTGCTGTTCCGCCCGGCGGCCGACTTCAACGGCGCCGACGGCTTCAGCTTCACCGTCACCGACGACGGCGGTGCAAGCTCCGCACCGGCGACGCTGGTGATCGCGGTCGCCGCGATCAACGATGCGCCGGTGGCGGTGGCCGACAACGTCAGCACGGTCGCCACGGCACCGGTGACCGTCGCCGTGCTGGTCAACGACAGCGACTTGGAAGGCAATGCCCTGTCGCTGGCCGGTGCCAGCGTCGGCGCTGCGCTCGGCAGCGTGGTCGTCAATGCCGATGGCAGCCTGACCTTTACCGCTGCGCCCGGCGTCAGCGGCAATGTCGCAATCACCTACTCCGTGAGCGATGGCCAGGGTGGCAGCGCCACGGGCACGCTGACGGTCGCCGTCGCGCTTGCGGCCAGCATCAGCGTCGATGCGCCGGCGCTCAGCAACGACAGCACGCCACTGATCACCGGCAGCACCAACCTGCCGCCGGGCTCGAGCGTGACGCTCACCGTCACCGATGGCAATGGCGCCGTGCAGACCTTCACCGCCACCGTCCAGGCCGATGGCAGCTACGGCG
The DNA here is from genome assembly GCA_963840805.1 of uncultured beta proteobacterium. Classification (GTDB taxonomy): domain Bacteria; phylum Pseudomonadota; class Gammaproteobacteria; order Burkholderiales; family Burkholderiaceae_C; genus CADEEN01. The sequence goes on from CAWJAJ010000011.1 coordinate 687,329, forward strand.
CCGCAGTGCCGGCCGCCTTGGTCGACGGCCCGTACAGCGTCACTGCCAGCGTCACGCCGCCGGCCGGCGGCAGCGCCTCGGCCACGGACGGCGGCAGCATCGACACCAATGCACCGGCGTTGACGGTCGACGCACCGGGCCTCGACAACGACGCGACACCGACCATCACCGGCACCAGCGACCTGCCCGCCGGCGCGACCGTCATGCTGACCGTGACCGATGCCAACGGCGCGGTGCAGAACTTCAGCGCGAGCGTGCAGCCCGGCGGCGGCTTCAGTGCCGATGTGCCGGCCGCGCTCGCGCAAGGCAATTACAGCGTCGTCGCCACCGCCAGCGACGCCGCCGGCAACACCGCCAGCGCCAGCGACGACGGCACGGTCGACACCGTCGCACCGGCCTTGACGGTCGATGCGCCCGCACTCGGCAACGACAACACGCCGACGATCACCGGCACCACCGATCTGCCCGCCGGCGCGACCGTCACGCTCACCATCACCGACGTGCTCGGTGCGGTGCAAACCGTCTCTGCCAGCGTGCAGGCCGACGGCACCTACCGTGCCGACGTGCCCGCGGCGCTCGCCGAAGGGTCTTACACGGTCGTGGCCTCGGCCACCGACGCGGCCGGCAACGGCGCGGCCGCCAGCGACAGCGGCGTGATCGACCTGACGCCGCCGACGCTGAGCGTCGCCGCCCCTGCGGTGACCAACGACAGCACACCGACGATCACCGGCACCACCGACCTGCCCGCCGGATCGATCGTCACGCTTGCCGTCACCGATGCGAATGGCTTGGTGCAGGTCTTTACCGCCATCGTGCAGGTGGGCGGCACCTTCAGTGCCGACGTGCCCAGCGCGCTGGCCCAAGGCAGCTACAGCGTGGCGGCGACAGCCACCGACCCTGCGGGCAACAACGCCGACGCCAATGCCAGCGGCGCAATCGATACCAACGCACCGTCGCTGAGCATCGATGCGCCGGCCCTGACCAATGACAGCACGCCGACGATCAGCGGCACGACCGACCAACCCAGCGGCTCGACGGTGACGATCACCGTCACCGACGCGCTCGGTGCCGTGCAGACCCTCAGTGCCACCGTGCAGCCCGGCGGCACCTACAGCGTCGACGTGCCCACGGCCCTTGCCGAAGGCACCTACACGGTCGACGCGACGATCACCAGCGCGGCCGGCAGCAGCGCCAATGCCAACGACAGCGGCGCCATCGACGTCACCCCGCCTGCCGCCGGCCTGACGCTCGACGCCGTCACCGCCGACAACACCGTCAATCCCGGCGAGGCCACCGCGAGCATCACGATCACCGGCACGGTAAGCGGCGATGTCCGGATCGGCGACACCGTGACGCTGATCGTCAACGGCAACCCGACCAGCGGCACGGTGCTGGCCGGCAACCGGTTCGCCATCGACGTCGCAGGCGCCGACCTGCTGGCCGATGCCGACCGCCGCATCGACGCCTCGGTCACGACCGCCGATGCTGCCGGCAATGCCACCACGGCCACCACGACACGCGACTACCTGGTCAACTTCCCACCCGTGGCCAACGCCGACGCCCTGCTGGCCACCGAAGACACGGCCGCGACCTACGGCGCCGCGCAGCTGCTGGGCAATGACAGCGACGCCGACGGCAATGCGCTTTCGATCGCCAGCGTGACCAGTGGCACCGGCGGCACCGCCGTGCTCAACGGTGATGGCACGGTCACGTTCACGCCGAATGCCGATTTCAACGGAACGGCCGACTTCAGCTACACGGTCACCGACGGCACGCTGGTTTCCAGCGCCACCACGGTCACGGTCAGCGTGGCCGCGGTCAATGACCTGCCGATCACCACCGATGCCACCGCCGGCACCGGCGAGAACACCGTGCTGGCCAGTAGCGTGCCTGCCGCGACCGATGTCGACGGCACCATCGCCAGCTACGCGCTGGTCTCCGGCCCCGCCAGCGGCTCGCTGAGCTTCAACCCCGACGGCACCTACTCGTTCAACCCGGGCGCGGCCTTCGACGACCTGGCCGCCGGCGCCACGCGCCAAGTCAGCTTCACCTACACCGCCACCGACAACAACGGCGGCGTGAGTGCGCCGGCCACGGTGACGATCACCGTGACCGGCACCAACGACCTGCCGATCGCGAGCAACGCCTTGGCCGGCACCGGCGAGAACGCCGTGCTGGCCTCCAGCGTGCCTGCAGGCTCGGATGTCGACGGCACGGTCGCGAGCTACGCCCTGGTCACGGGTCCGGCCAGCGGCTCGCTCACGTTCAACCCCGACGGCACCTACTCGTTCAACCCGGGCGCGGCCTTCGACGACTTGGCGGTCGGCGCCACGCGCGACGTCAGCTTCACCTACACCGCCACCGACAACAACGGCGGTGTCAGGCCCCGGCCACGGTGACGATCACCGTGACCGGCACCAACGACCTGCCGATCGCGAGCGACACGACCGCCGGCACCGGCGAGAACGCCGTGCTTGCCTCCAGCGTGCCTGCCGCGACCGATGTCGACGGCACCATCGCGAGCTACTCTCTGGTCACGGGTCCGGCCAGCGGCTCGCTCACCTTCAACCCCGACGGCACCTACTCGTTCAACCCGGGCGCGGCCTTCGACGACCTGGCCGTCGGCGCCACGCGCGACGTCAGCTTCACCTACACCGCCACCGACAACAACGGCGGTGTCAGCACCCCGGCCACGGTGACGATCACCGTGACCGGCACCAACGACCTGCCGATCGCGAGCGACACGACCGCCGGCACCGGCGAGAACGCCGTGCTGGCCACCAGCGTGCCCGCGGCGACCGATGTCGACGGCACCATCGCCAGCTACTCTCTCGTCACGGGTCCGGCCAGCGGCTCGCTCAGCGTTCAACCCCGACGGCACCTACTCGTTCAACCCCGGCGCGGCCTTCGACGACCTGGCCGCCGGCGCCACGCGTCGACGTCAGCTTCACCTACACCGCCACCGACAACAACGGCGGCGTGAGTGCGCCGGCCACGGTGACGATCACCGTGACCGGCACCAACGACCTGCCGATCGCGAGCGACACGACCGTTGGTACCGGCGAGAACGCCGTGCTGGCCTCCAGCGTGCCTGCCGCGACCGATGCCGACGGCACCATCGCCAGCTACGCGCTGCTCAGCGGCCCCGCCAGCGGCTCGCTCACGTTCAACCCCGACGGCACCTACTCGTTCAACCCCGGTGCGGCCTTCGACGACCTGGCCGCCGGCGCCACGCGCGACGTCACCTTCACCTACACCGCCACCGACAACAACGGCGGCGTCGAGTGCGCCGGCCACGGTGACGATCACCGTCACCGGCACCAACGATGGGCCGGTGGCGACTGCAGACGCGCTGTTCACCAGCGAAGACAGCGCCCTGACGATTCCTGCGGCCACGCTGCTGGGCAACGACACCGACATCGACGGTGGCACGCTCAGCATCACGAGTGTGCAAGGTGCCGTCAACGGCACCGTGGCGCTCGTCGGTGGCAACGTCGTGTTCACCCCGGCAGGCAACTACAACGGCCCGGCGTCATTCACGTACACGGTCGCCGACGGCAATGGCGGCAACTCGACGGCATCGGTGAACATCACCGTCACGCCAGTGAACGATGCACCGGCGGCGATTGCGGGTGCATTGACCACGCCCGAAGACACATCGGTCGGCGTCAACCTCGCCGGTACCGACGTCGACGGCACGATCGCCAGCGTGACGGTCACGGGCCTGCCGATCACCGGCACGCTGTTCCTGGCCGACGGCATCACGCCGGTCGTGGCTGGCAGCGCACTCACCCCCGCGCAAGCGGCCAGCCTGGTCTACACACCCGGCGTGAACGCGAGCGGCAGCGTCAGCCTGCAGTTCACGGTCACCGACGACGACGGCACCACATCGCCAGCCGTCACGACGACGATCAACGTCACGCCGGTCAATGACGCGCCGACCGCGGTGGCCGATGCGCGCGGCGTCGTCGAAGGCGCCACTTCGGCGTTGAGCGCGGTGCTTGCCAACGACAGCGATGTCGAAGGTTCGCCGCTCTCGGCTGTCAGCTTTGCTGCCAGCCCGGCAGGCACGGTGGTCGCCGTCAATGGGATCAACACGGTCACCACCGCACTCGGCGGCACGGTGACGATGAACACCGACGGCTCGTTCAGCTACACGGCACCGGTGGTCACGCACGACGCGGCCAACACGCCGGTCGTCGACACCTTCGTCTACCGCGCGAGCGACGGCACGGACAGCAGCGCCTGGACCACCGTCACACTGAACCTGAACGACACGACGCCGATCGCAGCCAACGAAAACGGCACCGTCGCCTGGAGCACGGCACTGACGGGCAACCTGCTCGCCAACGACACCGCCGTCGATGCACCGAAGGCCCTGTTGAGCATCAACGGCACGCCGATCGCCGCGTCCGGCACGACAACGATCACGACAGCCAACGGCATCCTGGTCGCCGCCGCCGATGGCTCGTTCACGTACACCTCAACGGTTTCCGCCACGGCGACGGCCACCGGCAACAACGAAGCCACGTTCCGCGCCAGCCTCGACGGCTTGTGGGGATTCACGGATACGGCCTGGGCGAGTGGCCAGAACCTGAGTGCCGCTGCGCTCGCGGCCCAACCCGACCTGATCAATTTCCAGGGCGGCAGCAAGCCCGGCCTCGAGGTCGGCAACGCCGGCATCGTGTTCGGCGAGAGCCTGATCCTGCGCCTGCCCGAATCGACAACGCAGGCCACGCTGGCGCTGAACGCGCTCAACTTATCGCAGCCCACAGCGACCTGGTCCACCTACGACGCAGGCGGCCTGCTCGTGGCCAGCGGCATCTTCGGCCCTGGGACATCAAACGGTTCGACGTCGCTCCAGACCATCCTCAGCGCAACGCCGTTCACGTACCTGCGGCTGTCCAATACGGAGTCCGGCGGCCAGGGCTACGCGCTGGCGTCGGTGGAATACGCGCGCTCGACATCGAACCACATCGACCAGTTCAACTACACGATGCGCGATGCCGACGGCGACTTCGCCTCTGCATCGTTTGCCGTACAACCTGGCGGATCGACAGCATTCAACGTGCCCCCGTCCACGGGCGGCGTACCGAGTGCAGCAAACGATGCGCTCAACATGAGCGAGGACGTCCAGTTCTTCGGCTCGGTGGCCGGCAACGACACACCATCCGCCGACGGCGGCAACGTCTGGGCACTGACGGGCGCGCCCGCACACGGCACCCTCGCGTTCAGCGCCGACGGCAGCTTCATTTACACCCCGGCCACCAACTACAACGGTGCCGACAGCTTCGGCTACAGCATCACGGACGCTGACGGCTCGGTGTCGAACGCCACGGTGACGATCGGCGTCGCCCCCGTCAATGATGTCCCGGCTCTGGCGAACGACGCCGCGTCGACCGACGAGGACACGCCGCTTACTATGACGGTGGCCGCGCTGCTGGCCAACGCCAGCGACACCGATGGCGACGCGCTGACGATCACGTCCGTGCAGGGTGCTGTCAATGGCACCGTGGCGCTCGTGGGTGGCGACGTGGTGTTCACGCCCGCCACGAATTACAGCGGCCCGGCCAGTTTCACCTACACGGCCAGCGACGCCATCGGCATCACGGCGACGGCAACGGTCAACATCACCGTCAATCCAGTGAACGACGCGCCGGTGGCACACGACGACGCGCTGTCGATGAGCGAAGACACCGCGCTGACGATCGCCCCGGCCACGCTGCTGGCCAACGACAGTGATGTCGACGGCAACGCACTATCGATTGCCAGCGTGCAGGACGCCGTCAACGGCAGCGTGGCGCTGGTGGGCGGCGATATCGTCTTCACACCCGCGGCCAACTTCAACGGTCCAGCGAGCTTCACCTACACCCTCAACGACGGCAACGGCGGCACTTCCACGGCCACCGTCAACCTCACTGTCAATGCCGTCAATGACGCGCCTGTCGCCGCCGGCGACAACGTTGCCGCCGCCGAAGACACGGCACTGACGCTCGACCCGGCCGCCCTGCTCGTCAACGACACCGACGTCGATGGCGATGGGCTGACGATCACCACCGTCCAGAGCGCCGTGAACGGCAGCGTCGCGTTGGTGGGCGGAGACATCGTGTTCACACCCACGGCCAATTACACCGGCCCGGCGAGCTTCACTTACACCATCGGCGACGGCAACGGCGGCAGTTCGACGGCCACCGTCAACGTCCTCGTCGGCGCCGCGAACGACCCGCCGGTGGCCAACCCCGACACGCTGACCGCCACCGAAGACACCCCGGTGACCTACACCGCCGCGCAGCTGCTGGGCAACGACACCGACGCCGAGGGCAGCCCGCTGGCCATCGCCGGCGTCACCAGCGGCACCGGCGGCAGCGCAGTACGCAACGCCGATGGTACGGTCACGTTCACACCCAACGCCGACTTCAACGGCACGGCCGACTTCACCTACACCGCCACCGACAACAACGGCGGCGTCAGCGCGCCCGCCACGGTGACGATCACCGTCACCGGCAGCAACGACGCGGCCGTGCTCAGCTCGGCCACGGTGGCCCTGACCGAGACCGATGCGGTGCTCACCGCCAGCGGCTCGCTGAGCATCTCCGACGTCGACAGCGCGGCCACTTTCAACGCCGCCACCCTGGTGGGCACCTACGGCAGCCTGAGCCTGGATGCGGCCGGCGCCTGGACCTACACCGCCAGCTCGGCGCACGACGCGTTCGTCGCCGGCACCACCTACCAAGACCTGTTCACCGTCACCAGCGCCGACGGCACCTCCTCCACCGTCACCGTCAACATCCTGGGCAGCAACGACGCGGCCGTGCTCAGCTCGGCCACGGTGGCCCTGACCGAGACCGATGCGGTGCTCACCGCCAGCGGCTCGCTGAGCATCTCCGACGTCGACAGCGCGGCCACTTTCAACGCCGCCACCCTGGTGGGCACCTACGGCAGCCTGAGCCTGGATGCGGCCGGCGCCTGGACCTACACCGCCAGCTCGGCGCACGACGCGTTCGTCGCCGGCACCACCTACCAAGACCTGTTCACCGTCACCAGCGCCGACGGCACCTCCTCCACCGTCACCGTCAACATCCTGGGCAGCAACGACGCGGCCGTGCTCAGCTCGGCCACGGTGGCCCTGACCGAGACCGATGCGGTGCTCACCGCCAGCGGCTCGCTGAGCATCTCCGACGTCGACAGCGCGGCCACTTTCAACGCCGCCACCCTGGTGGGCACCTACGGCAGCCTGAGCCTGGATGCGGCCGGCGCCTGGACCTACACCGCCAGCTCGGCGCACGACGCGTTCGTCGCCGGCACCACCTACCAAGACCTGTTCACCGTCACCAGCGCCGACGGCACCTCCTCCACCGTCACCGTCAACATCCTGGGCAGCAACGACGCGGCCGTGCTCAGCTCGGCCACGGTGGCCCTGACCGAGACCGATGCGGTGCTCACCGCCAGCGGCTCGCTGAGCATCTCCGACGTCGACAGCGCGGCCACTTTCAACGCCGCCACCCTGGTGGGCACCTACGGCAGCCTGAGCCTGGATGCGGCCGGCGCCTGGACCTACACCGCCAGCTCGGCGCACGACGCGTTCGTCGCCGGCACCACCTACCAAGACCTGTTCACCGTCACCAGCGCCGACGGCACCTCCTCCACCGTCACCGTCAACATCCTGGGCAGCAACGACGCGGCCGTGCTCAGCTCGGCCACGGTGGCCCTGACCGAGACCGATGCGGTGCTCACCGCCAGCGGCTCGCTGAGCATCTCCGACGTCGACAGCGCGGCCACTTTCAACGCCGCCACCCTGGTGGGCACCTACGGCAGCCTGAGCCTGGATGCGGCCGGCGCCTGGACCTACACCGCCAGCTCGGCGCACGACGCGTTCGTCGCCGGCACCACCTACCAAGACCTGTTCACCGTCACCAGCGCCGACGGCACCTCCTCCACCGTCACCGTCAACATCCTGGGCAGCAACGACGCGGCCGTGCTCAGCTCGGCCACGGTGGCCCTGACCGAGACCGATGCGGTGCTCACCGCCAGCGGCTCGCTGAGCATCTCCGACGTCGACAGCGCGGCCACTTTCAACGCCGCCACCCTGGTGGGCACCTACGGCAGCCTGAGCCTGGATGCGGCCGGCGCCTGGACCTACACCGCCAGCTCGGCGCACGACGCGTTCGTCGCCGGCACCACCTACCAAGACCTGTTCACCGTCACCAGCGCCGACGGCACCTCCTCCACCGTCACCGTCAACATCCTGGGCAGCAACGACGCGGCCGTGCTCAGCTCGGCCACGGTGGCCCTGACCGAGACCGATGCGGTGCTCACCGCCAGCGGCTCGCTGAGCATCTCCGACGTCGACAGCGCGGCCACTTTCAACGCCGCCACCCTGGTGGGCACCTACGGCAGCCTGAGCCTGGATGCGGCCGGCGCCTGGACCTACACCGCCAGCTCGGCGCACGACGCGTTCGTCGCCGGCACCACCTACCAAGACCTGTTCACCGTCACCAGCGCCGACGGCACCTCCTCCACCGTCACCGTCAACATCCTGGGCAGCAACGACGCGGCCGTGCTCAGCTCGGCCACGGTGGCCCTGACCGAGACCGATGCGGTGCTCACCGCCAGCGGCTCGCTGAGCATCTCCGACGTCGACAGCGCGGCCACTTTCAACGCCGCCACCCTGGTGGGCACCTACGGCAGCCTGAGCCTGGATGCGGCCGGCGCCTGGACCTACACCGCCAGCTCGGCGCACGACGCGTTCGTCGCCGGCACCACCTACCGAGACCTGTTCACCGTCACCAGCGCCGACGGCACCTCCTCCACCGTCACCGTCAACATCCTGGGCAGCAACGACGCGGCCGTGCTCAGCTCGGCCACGGTGGCCCTGACCGAGACCGATGCGGTGCTCACCGCCAGCGGCTCGCTGACCATCACCGACGTCGACAGCGCGGCCACTTTCAACGCCGCCACCCTGGTGGGCACCTACGGCAGCCTGAGCCTGGATGCGGCCGGCGCCTGGACCTACACCGCCAGCTCGGCGCACGACGCGTTCGTCGCCGGCACCACCTACCAAGACCTGTTCACCGTCACCAGCGCCGACGGCACCTCCTCCACCGTCACCGTCAACATCCTGGGCAGCAACGACGCGGCCGTGCTCAGCTCGGCCACGGTGGCCCTGACCGAGACCGATGCGGTGCTCACCGCCAGCGGCACGCTGACCATCACCGACGTCGACAGCGCGGCCACTTTCAACGCCGCCACCCTGGTGGGCACCTACGGCAGCCTGAGCCTGGATGCGGCCGGCGCCTGGACCTACACCGCCAGCTCGGCGCACGACGCGTTCGTCGCCGGCACCACCTACCAAGACCTGTTCACCGTCACCAGCGCCGACGGCACCTCCTCCACCGTCACCGTCAACATCCTGGGCACCAACGACGCGGCCGTGCTCAGCTCGGCCACGGTGGCCCTGACCGAGACCGATGCGGTGCTCACCGCCAGCGGCTCGCTGACCATCAGCGACGTCGACAGCGCGGCCACTTTCAACGCCGCCACCCTGGTGGGCACCTACGGCAGCCTGAGCCTGGATGCGGCCGGCGCCTGGACCTACACCGCCAGCTCGGCGCACGACGCGTTCGTCGCCGGCACCACCTACCAAGACCTGTTCACCGTCACCAGCGCCGACGGCACCTCCTCCACCGTCACCGTCAACATCCTGGGCAGCAACGACGCGGCCGTGCTCAGCTCGGCCACGGTGGCCCTGACCGAGACCGATGCGGTGCTCACCGCCAGCGGCACGCTGACCATCAGCGACGTCGACAGCGCGGCCACTTTCAACGCCGCCACCCTCGTGGGCACCTACGGCAGCCTGAGCCTCGATGCGGCCGGCGCCTGGACCTACACCGCCAGCTCGGCGCACGACGAGTTCGTCGCCGGCACCACCTACCGAGACCTGTTCACGGTCACCAGCGCCGACGGCACCACCTCCACCGTCACCGTCAACATCCTGGGCACCAACGACGCGGCCGTGCTCAGCTCGGCCACGGTGGACCTGACCGAGACCGATGCGGTGCTCACCGCCAGCGGCACGCTGACGATCAGCGACGTCGACAGCGCGGCCACTTTCAACGCCGCCACCCTCGTCGGCACCTACGGCAGCCTGAGCCTCGATGCGGCCGGCGCCTGGACCTACACCGCCAGCTCGGCGCACGACGAGTTCGTCGCCGGCACCACCTACCGAGACCTGTTCACCGTCACCAGCGCCGACGGCACCTCCTCCACGGTCACCGTCAACATCCTGGGCACCAACGACGCCGCCGTGCTCAGCTCGGCCACGGTGGCCCTGACCGAGACCGATGCGGTGCTCACCGCCAGCGGCACGCTGACCATCACCGACGTCGACAGCGCGGCCACTTTCAACGCCGCCACCCTCGTGGGCACCTACGGCAGCCTGAGCCTCGATGCGGCCGGCGCCTGGACCTACACCGCCAGCTCGGCGCACGACGCGTTCGTCGCCGGCACCACCTACCGAGACCTGTTCACCGTCACCAGCGCCGACGGCACCTCCTCCACCGTCACCGTCAACATCCTGGGCACCAACGACGCGGCCGTGCTCAGCTCGGCCACGGTGGCCCTGACCGAGACCGATGCGGTGCTCACCGCCAGCGGCTCGCTGACCATCACCGACGTCGACAGCGCGGCCACTTTCAACGCCGCCACCCTGGTGGGCACCTACGGCAGCCTGAGCCTGGATGCGGCCGGCGCCTGGACCTACACCGCCAGCTCGGCGCACGACGCGTTCGTCGCCGGCACCACCTACCAAGACCTGTTCACCGTCACCAGCGCCGACGGCACCTCCTCCACCGTCACCGTCAACATCCTGGGCAGCAACGACGCGGCCGTGCTCAGCTCGGCCACGGTGGCCCTGACCGAGACCGATGCGGTGCTCACCGCCAGCGGCTCGCTGAGCATCTCCGACGTCGACAGCGCGGCCACTTTCAACGCCGCCACCCTGGTGGGCACCTACGGCAGCCTGAGCCTGGATGCGGCCGGCGCCTGGACCTACACCGCCAGCTCGGCGCACGACGCGTTCGTCGCCGGCACCACCTACCAAGACCTGTTCACCGTCACCAGCGCCGACGGCACCTCCTCCACCGTCACCGTCAACATCCTGGGCAGCAACGACGCGGCCGTGCTCAGCTCGGCCACGGTGGCCCTGACCGAGACCGATGCGGTGCTCACCGCCAGCGGCTCGCTGAGCATCTCCGACGTCGACAGCGCGGCCACTTTCAACGCCGCCACCCTGGTGGGCACCTACGGCAGCCTGAGCCTGGATGCGGCCGGCGCCTGGACCTACACCGCCAGCTCGGCGCACGACGCGTTCGTCGCCGGCACCACCTACCAAGACCTGTTCACCGTCACCAGCGCCGACGGCACCTCCTCCACCGTCACCGTCAACATCCTGGGCAGCAACGACGCGGCCGTGCTCAGCTCGGCCACGGTGGCCCTGACCGAGACCGATGCGGTGCTCACCGCCAGCGGCTCGCTGAGCATCTCCGACGTCGACAGCGCGGCCACTTTCAACGCCGCCACCCTGGTGGGCACCTACGGCAGCCTGAGCCTGGATGCGGCCGGCGCCTGGACCTACACCGCCAGCTCGGCGCACGACGCGTTCGTCGCCGGCACCACCTACCAAGACCTGTTCACCGTCACCAGCGCCGACGGCACCTCCTCCACCGTCACCGTCAACATCCTGGGCAGCAACGACGCGGCCGTGCTCAGCTCGGCCACGGTGGCCCTGACCGAGACCGATGCGGTGCTCACCGCCAGCGGCTCGCTGAGCATCTCCGACGTCGACAGCGCGGCCACTTTCAACGCCGCCACCCTCGTGGGCACCTACGGCAGCCTGAGCCTGGATGCGGCCGGCGCCTGGACCTACACCGCCAGCTCGGCGCACGACGCGTTCGTCGCCGGCACCACCTACCAAGACCTGTTCACCGTCACCAGCGCCGACGGCACCTCCTCCACCGTCACCGTCAACATCCTGGGCAGCAACGACGCGGCCGTGCTCAGCTCGGCCACGGTGGCCCTGACCGAGACCGATGCGGTGCTCACCGCCAGCGGCTCGCTGAGCATCTCCGACGTCGACAGCGCGGCCACTTTCAACGCCGCCACCCTGGTGGGCACCTACGGCAGCCTGAGCCTGGATGCGGCCGGCGCCTGGACCTACACCGCCAGCTCGGCGCACGACGCGTTCGTCGCCGGCACCACCTACCAAGACCTGTTCACCGTCACCAGCGCCGACGGCACCTCCTCCACCGTCACCGTCAACATCCTGGGCAGCAACGACGCGGCCGTGCTCAGCTCGGCCACGGTGGCCCTGACCGAGACCGATGCGGTGCTCACCGCCAGCGGCTCGCTGAGCATCTCCGACGTCGACAGCGCGGCCACTTTCAACGCCGCCACCCTCGTGGGCACCTACGGCAGCCTGAGCCTGGATGCGGCCGGCGCCTGGACCTACACCGCCAGCTCGGCGCACGACGCGTTCGTCGCCGGCACCACCTACCAAGACCTGTTCACCGTCACCAGCGCCGACGGCACCTCCTCCACCGTCACCGTCAACATCCTGGGCAGCAACGACGCGGCCGTGCTCAGCTCGGCCACGGTGGCCCTGACCGAGACCGATGCGGTGCTCACCGCCAGCGGCTCGCTGAGCATCTCCGACGTCGACAGCGCGGCCACTTTCAACGCCGCCACCCTCGTGGGCACCTACGGCAGCCTGAGCCTGGATGCGGCCGGCGCCTGGACCTACACCGCCAGCTCGGCGCACGACGCGTTCGTCGCCGGCACCACCTACCAAGACCTGTTCACCGTCACCAGCGCCGACGGCACCTCCTCCACCGTCACCGTCAACATCCTGGGCAGCAACGACGCGGCCGTGCTCAGCTCGGCCACGGTGGCCCTGACCGAGACCGATGCGGTGCTCACCGCCAGCGGCTCGCTGAGCATCTCCGACGTCGACAGCGCGGCCACTTTCAACGCCGCCACCCTCGTGGGCACCTACGGCAGCCTGAGCCTGGATGCGGCCGGCGCCTGGACCTACACCGCCAGCTCGGCGCACGACGCGTTCGTCGCCGGCACCACCTACCAAGACCTGTTCACCGTCACCAGCGCCGACGGCACCTCCTCCACCGTCACCGTCAACATCCTGGGCAGCAACGACGCGGCCGTGCTCAGCTCGGCCACGGTGGCCCTGACCGAGACCGATGCGGTGCTCACCGCCAGCGGCTCGCTGAGCATCTCCGACGTCGACAGCGCGGCCACTTTCAACGCCGCCACCCTCGTGGGCACCTACGGCAGCCTGAGCCTGGATGCGGCCGGCGCCTGGACCTACACCGCCAGCTCGGCGCACGACGCGTTCGTCGCCGGCACCACCTACCAAGACCTGTTCACCGTCACCAGCGCCGACGGCACCTCCTCCACCGTCACCGTCAACATCCTGGGCAGCAACGACGCGGCCGTGCTCAGCTCGGCCACGGTGGCCCTGACCGAGACCGATGCGGTGCTCACCGCCAGCGGCTCGCTGAGCATCTCCGACGTCGACAGCGCGGCCACTTTCAACGCCGCCACCCTCGTGGGCACCTACGGCAGCCTGAGCCTGGATGCGGCCGGCGCCTGGACCTACACCGCCAGCTCGGCGCACGACGCGTTCGTCGCCGGCACCACCTACCAAGACCTGTTCACCGTCACCAGCGCCGACGGCACCTCCTCCACCGTCACCGTCAACATCCTGGGCAGCAACGACGCGGCCGTGCTCAGCTCGGCCACGGTGGCCCTGACCGAGACCGATGCGGTGCTCACCGCCAGCGGCTCGCTGAGCATCTCCGACGTCGACAGCGCGGCCACTTTCAACGCCGCCACCCTCGTGGGCACCTACGGCAGCCTGAGCCTGGATGCGGCCGGCGCCTGGACCTACACCGCCAGCTCGGCGCACGACGCGTTCGTCGCCGGCACCACCTACCAAGACCTGTTCACCGTCACCAGCGCCGACGGCACCTCCTCCACCGTCACCGTCAACATCCTGGGCACCAACGACGCGGCCGTGCTCAGCTCGGCCACGGCGGCCCTGACCGAGACCGATGCGGTGCTCACCGCCAGCGGCACGCTGACCATCAGCGACGTCGACAGCGCGGCCACTTTCAACGCCGCCACCCTCGTGGGCACCTACGGCAGCCTGAGCCATCGATGCGGCCGGCACCTGGACCTACACCGCCAGCTCGGCGCACGACGAGTTCGTCGCCGGCACCACCTACCGAGACCTGTTCACGGTCACCAGCGCCGACGGCACCACCTCCACCGTCACCGTCAACATCCTGGGCACCAACGACGCGGCCGTGCTCAGCTCGGCCACGGTGGCCCTGACCGAGACCAATGCGGTGCTCACCGCCAGCGGCTCGCTGAGCATCTCCGACGTCGACAGCGCGGCCACTTTCAACGCCGCCACCCTGGTG
>CAWJAJ010000012.1:0-32697 GCA_963840805.1 uncultured beta proteobacterium
CCGCCGGGGTGATCGACCTGCCGACGATCCAGCGCTACCTGAACTTCCACTACAGCGGTCACGGTCGACCTGTTCGGTGCCGACGAGTCGAGCAATGCCGCGACCTTCTACCGCTCGGGGCTGAAGGGCCGCTTCGAGGAAGGCAAGCGCGACGACGACCACCAGCTGCGCGGCCAGACCTACAAGGTGCTGGACGTCAAGGCGGGACGCTGGTCGAGAAGGAAGTGCCGATGCTGAACGCGCTCAACGAAGTGCTGCGCGACGACTACATCAGGGACTCGGTGGCCGGCGTCGAGCCGCTGGAACAAGGTCATCGAGAAGGCCGGGATCCCGTTCAGGCTGACGGTGCCGCACAAGGCCTTCCACCGCAACATCGGCGCGCTGTCGGGCGTCAAGGTGTCGCCGGATGGCCGCGTGGTCAGCGATGCCGAGTGGAACGCCAATGTCGACAAGTGGCTGCCTTCAGCCAGGACCGCGCCTACGTGGCCAGCCTGATGGGCCGCGTGGTGGAACCGGGCAAGTTCGCCAACTGGATCGCGCCGCCGGTGATGGGCATCAACCGCCAGCCGGTGGACTTCGAGTACGTCCGATTCAATTGATCTCGTTCGTTCCCTCTCGCTGCGGGAGAGGGTCAGGGTGAGGGCGGGCGGACTGCGGCCCTCGCCCAACCCTCTCCCACGAGGGAGAGGGAGTCAACCGAGGCACGACATGGACATGGCCGCCCCGGCGTCATCAAGCAGCACCTGATCGACCCCGAGATCTGCATCCGCTGCAATACCTGCGAGGCGATCTGCCCGGTCAAGGCGATCACGCACGATTCGCGCAACTACGTCGTCGATGCGAGCAAGTGCAACTTCTGCATGGATTGCATCTCGCCGTGCCCGACCGGTTCGATCGACAACTGGCGCACGGTGCCGGTGATCGACGCCTACAGCCTGGAGGCGCAACTCGGCTGGGATGAACTGCCCTCGGAGCTGACCTCCGAGCGACTCGCCGATGCCGGCGTGACGGCCGACGCCGCGCCCGAACCGCTGCCGGCCGCACCGTCGCCGGCCGCGGCGATGGGCGATGAAGCGAGCCCAACAGCGCCCACTACGGCGCGACGCAGCCGCCTTGGTCGGCAGCGCATGCCTACACCAATCTGTACGGGCCCAAGGCGGCCGAGAAGTCGATCACCGCGACGGTCGTCGGCAACGTGCGTGTCACCACAGGTCGGCAAGGAGTACGACACCCACCACATCATGCTGGACTTCGGCACGGATGCCCTTTCCGGTGCTCGAAGGGCAGTCGATCGGCATCATCCCGCCGGGCAGCGACGACAAGGGCCGCACCCACCACCCGCGCCAGTACTCGATCGCCAGCCCGCGCAACGGCGAGCGGCCGGGCTACAACAACCTCTCGCTGACCATCAAGCGCGTGCTCGAGGACCACCAGGGAAATCCGGTGCGCGGCGTCGCGAGCAACTACATGTGCGATCTGAAGGTCGGCGACAAGGTGCAGGTGGTCGGCCCCTTCGGCGCCAGCTTCCTGATGCCCAACCACCCGCGGTCACATCGTGATGATCTGCACCGGCACCGGCAGCGCGCCGATGCGTGCGATGACCGAATGGCGGCGCCGCCTGCGCGCCTCGGGCAAGTTCGAGAGCGGCAAACTGATGCTGTTCTTCGGTGCGCGCACCAAGGAAGAACTGCCCTATTTCGGCCCGTTGCAAAGCCTGCCCAAGGATTTCATCGACATCAACTTCGCTTTCGGCCGCACGCCCGGCCAGCCCAAGCGCTACGTGCAGGACGTGATGCGCGAACGTGCCGCCGATCTGGCCAAGCTGCTGGCCGACCCGAACACCTATTTCTACGTCTGCGGCCTGAAGAGCATGGAAGAAGGCGTGGTGCTGGCGCTGCGCGATGTGGTGCAGAAGGCCGGCCTGTCGTGGGACAGCGTCGGTGCGGCGTTGAAGCGCGAAGGCCGGCTGCATCTGGAGACCTATTGATGAGCCCCCACGCTCACTGCGTTCGCTGCCCGCCAACGGGGCGCACAGTGCCCCTCGCGCGGCCGGGCGGGTACTGAGATGCCCAGCGTCTCGATCTCGCAACGGCGAACCGGCGTTGCGCAGGTCACGATGTCGCGACCGGCGGTGTTCAACGCGTTCGACGAAGCGATGATCGGCGAGCTCGACGCGGCCTTTGCCGCGCTCGGCGACGATGCCGAGGTGCGCGTGATCGTGCTGGCCGGCGAGGGCAAGCACTTCAGCGCCGGCGCCGACCTGCAGTGGATGCAGCGCGCCAGCATGGCGTCGCAGGCGTGGAACCTCGACGATGCGCGTCGCTTCGCGGCGATGCTGGCGTGCATCGATGGTTGCCCGAAACCGACCGTGGCACGCGTGCAGGGCGCGGCGCTCGGCGGCGGCGTCGGGCTCGCCTGTGCGTGCGATCTGGCGATCGCCGCCGACAACGCGTCCTTCTCGATCAGCGAAGCCCGCTTCGGCATCCTGCCGGCGGTGATCGGCCCCTACGTGGTCAATGCGGTCGGCAAGCGACAGGCGCGGCGACTGGCGCTGACCACCGCGCGCATCGCCGCCGCCGAAGCCCAGGCCATCGGCCTGGTGCAGGCGGTGGCCCCGCTCGACGCGCTCGATGCGGCCGTCGATGCGGCGGTGGCCGATCTGCTCGCCGGCGGGCCGCAGGCCCAGCGCGAAATCAAGCAACTGTTCGCACAACTCGACGTCGGCCCGATCTCGCCCGACGTGCGCGAACTGACCGCGCAAACCATCAGCCGCGTGCGCGGCAGCGACGAAGCCCGCGAAGGCTTCGCCGCATTCCTGGCCAAGCGGCCTGCCGATTGGGTGAAACCATGACCATCTCGTCTCTCCACGGTGCGCCGGTGCTGGTGATCGGCGCCGGGATCATGGGTGTCGGCATCGCGCAGGTGGCCGCGCAGGCCGGCCACCGCGTGCTGCTGTTCGATGCCCGTGAGGGTGCCGCGACAGAGGCCGTGGCCAAGCTCGCGGCCACGCTCGACGGCCTCGTTGCCAAGGGCAAGCTCACCGAGGACGCGGCCGATACGGTGTTGGCGCGCATCGAGACGTTGCCGGCGCTGGAGGAAGTCCACGATGTTCGCCTGGTGGTCGAGGCCATCGTCGAGAACCTCGATGCCAAGCGCGCGCTGTTCCAGCAGCTCGAGGCCCTGGTGGGCGCGCGTTGCGTGTTGGCCACCAACACGTCGTCGATCTCGGTGACGGCGATTGCCAATGGCCTGCAACATCCGGGCCGGCTCGTCGGCATGCACTTCTTCAATCCGGTGCCGCTGATGAAGCTGGTGGAGGTGGTGTCTGGCCTGCACACCGAGGCCGATGTCGCGCAGGCCGTCTTCGAGTTGAGCCAGGCCTGGGCAAGATGCCGGTGCATGCGCGCTCGACGCCGGGCTTCATCGTCAACCGCATTGCGCGTCCGTACTACGCCGAGACACTGGCGCTGCTGCTCGAGCAGGCCGCCACGCCGCAGGTGCTCGACGCCTGCCTGCGCGCCGCGGGCTTTCGCATGGGGCCGTGCGAACTGATGGACCTGATCGGCCACGACACCAATTTCGCGGTGACGAGGTCGGTCTACGAAGCCAACTTCTTCGATAAGCGCTACATGCCGTCGCTGTTGCAGCGAGAGATGGTCTCGGGCGGGCTGCTCGGTCGCAAGAGCGGTCGCGGCTTCTACCGCTACCAGGGTGAAGGCGCGGGCGTGACGCCGTTGCCGGTGGCCGTGCATGAGGCACCGGCCACCGCGCGCGCAGTCACGGTGCATGGCGACAACGCCATCGCCGATCACCTCGAGCAGGCCGCTGCCGCGGCGCTCGAAGCGCAGGGCTGGGGCCCGGCGCGCGAGCGCGGCAGTGGCTGGACCGGCCTGGCCATCGACGGCGCGCGCCTCGTGCTCACCGACGGCCGCTGCGCCGGCGAGCTGGTGGCCACGCTGGGCACGCCCGACATCGCCGTCGTCGATCGACCGCTGGCGCTGCCGGTGCCCGCCGGCACCGCGTTGGCCTTTGCCGTGGCCGGCGCCGCCAGCGACGCCTGGCGCACGCAGGCGGCGGCCTGGCTCGCCGCGCTCGGCTTCTCGCCGCTGCGCGTGGCCGACGCGCCCGGCCTCGTCATCGCCCGCACGGTGGCGATGCTGATCAACGAAGCCGCCGACGCGGTGCAACAGGGCGTGTGCACGCCCGATGGCGCCGATGCGGCGATGAAGCTCGGTGTCAACTATCCGGCCGGCCCGTTCGAGTGGCTGGCGCAGTGGAAAGCGGCCGAGGTCGTCGCGCTGCTCGATGCGCTCGATGCGCACTACCGCGGCGAGCGCTACCGCGTCAGCCCGTGGCTGCGCCGGCGCGCGGAGGAGCCCCGACGAGCCGGGTGATCGATCTCGAGGCGACCCGCCGGTTCGTCCTCGCCTGATCCCGGGGCAGCGCGCCTGCGCCTGGTCCGCCGACGCGCCGTTCAGGGTCGATCAGGCTGGCGCCGGCACGGCACCGGTGCAATGCTTGCGCCCCATGAAACCGTTTCGCATCGGCTCGGGTGCAGGCTATGCCGGCGACCGCATCGATCCCGCGCAGGCGCTGGCCGAGCGCGGCGAACTCGATGCCCTGGTCTTCGAATGCCTGGCCGAGCGCACCATCGCGCTGGCGCAGTTGCGCCGCAGCCGCGATGCCCGCGAGGGCTACGATCCCCTGCTGGAAGCGCGCATGCGCGCCGTGCTGCCGGCCTGCGTGCGCCAGGGTGTCACCATCCTCAGCAACATGGGCGCCGCACATCCCGAGGCCGCCGGGGCCGCGGTGCTGGCGGTGGCGCGCGAACTCGGCATGCCGCGCTTGCGCGTGGCCGTCGTCACCGGCGACGACGTGCTGCCCTGGGTGCGCGCGCACGACGCGGCGCTGCTGGACAGCACGCTGCGCGCATCCGATCTCGGCGCGCGCCTGATCTCGGCGAATGCGTACCTGGGCGCCGACGCGCTGCTGCCGGCGCTGGCCAGCGGCGCCGACGTCGTCATCACCGGGCGTGTCGCCGATCCGGCGCTGTTCCTTGCGCCGCTGATGCACCGCTTCGGCTGGCGTGCCGACGATTGGCCGCAACTGGGCCGGGGCGTGCTGGTGGGCCATCTGCTGGAATGCGCGGCCCAGGTCAGCGGCGGCTACATCGCCGATCCCGGCCACTACGACGTGCCCGACCTGCACGACGTCGGCTTCCCGCTGGCCGAGGTGCAGCCCGACGGCACGGCAGTCATCACCAAGCTCGCCGGCACCGGCGGGCGCGTCGACCGCCTCAGCTGCACGGCGCAGCTGCTCTACGAGATCGAGGACCCCACCCGTTATCTGCAACCCGACGTGGTGGCCGACTTCTCGCAGGTGCGCCTGCAGGAGCTCGGCGCCGACCGCGTGCAGGTCGGCGGCGCCAGCGGCACGGCGCGGCCCGCGCTGCTGAAGGCCACGCTGGGCTACCGCGACGGCTGGATCGGCGAAGGCCAGATCTCGTACGCGGGCCCCGGCGCACGCGAGCGCGGCGCGCTGGCGCTGCAGGTGCTGGAACACCGGCTGCGCCGGCTCGGCCTGGCCACGCTGGAACACCGCGCCGAGCTGATCGGCGTCGACGCCATGCACGGCCCGTTGCTGGGGGCCGACCGCGCGCCCTACGAAGTGCGGCTGCGCCTGGCCGTGCGCTGCGCCACGCGCGAGCAGGCCGAGCATGTGGGCCAGGAAGTCGAGGCGCTGTACCTCAACGGCCCGGCCGGCGGCGGCGGCGTCACGCAATCGGTGCGCGAGGTCATCGCCGCCGCTTCGGCGCTGGTGCCGCGCGACGCAGCACGTACCGCCGTGCACATCCTGAGCCTGTGACATGAAGCTGCAAGACATCGCCATCGCCCGTTCCGGCGACAAGGGCAACCGCGCCACCCTCAGCGTCATCGCTCGCGACGCCGCGCACTACCCGCTGCTAGAACGCGTGCTGACGGTCGAGCGCGTGCGCGCGCATTTCCGCGGCATCGTGCACGGCAGCGTCGAGCGATACGCGCTGCCGCACCTGGGGGCCGTGCACTTCGTGATGCACGAGGCGCTGGGCGGCGGCGTCACGCGCTCGCTGGCGCTGGACGCGCACGGCAAGACGCTGAGCGCCGCGCTGCTGGACATCGAACTCGACGCCGCCGCGCGCGGTTGACAATGCTGCACTTCCGCACCCCAGCCCCAACGAAGGAGACTCCACCGTGCATGCCGTGAACCGCCGCCTCGCTCTGCTCACCGCCGCGCTGCTCTGCAGCGGCGCCGCGCTGGCCCAGTCCTACCCCAGCAAGCCGATCCGCGCCATCGTGCCGTTTGCCGCCGGTAGCGCCACCGACCAGATCGGCCGCGCCTTCGCCGAGAAGATGTCGCAGACACTGGGCCAGCCCATCGTCATCGACAACAAGCCCGGCGCCAACGGCATGCTGGGCGCCGACATCGTGGCCAAGGCACCGGCCGACGGCTACACCATCCTCGTCGGCACCAACAGCACCAACGCGGCGCTGAAGTTCCTGATGAAGAAGCTGCCCTACGACCAGGACACCGCCTTCGCGCCCGTGGGCTACATCGGTTCGGTGCCGCTGATGGTGGCGGTGAACAACGACGTGCCGGCGAAGACGCTGAAGGAGTTCGTCGAGCTGGCCAGGGCCAAGCCCGGCCAGGTGAGCTTCGCCTACGCCAGCACCTCGCAGCAGGTGTCGTCGGAGATGCTGTCCACGATGGCTGGCGTCAAGATGAATCCGATCCCCTACAAGAGCGGTCCGGCGGCGATGACCGATCTGATCGGCGGCCAGGTGATGATGTTCTGCGCCGACTTCGCCGTCACCGTGCCGCAGCACAAGGCCGGCAAGATCCGCGGCCTGGCCGTCACGTCGACGAAGCGTGCCGCGGCGGTGCCCGATCTGCCCACCGTCAACGAAGCACTGGGATTGAAGGACTACGAGCTGATCGCCTACTTCGCCGTCTTCGCGCCCGCGGGCACGCCGCCGGACGTGATCGCCAGGCTGAACCAGGCCATCAACGCCGCCGCCGGCAGCAAGGACATCCAGGACAAGTTCGAGCCCAATGGTTTCGCGGTGGAGCCCGGCACGCCCGAAGCCCTGGCCCAGCGCAACAAGGTGGAGACGGCCAAGTGGGAGAAGGCCATTCGCGAGGCGAAGATCGAAGCGCAGTGAGTCAGGGCGCGCGGGTGCGGTGGTTGCCCGGCGATGGCGGCATGTCCACCATCGCTGCGATCGCAGGAACCCGCGTCGACGGCGTGAAGGCGCCGAATCCGCCGTGATGCTGCGCGGCGTGCCGCGGTGCGGGGCTGGCGCCGCGACCCGTGCCCGCCTGCCGCTGATGCAATGCGTTGCGGCGCTGCTCGCCTGCGCCGTCGTCGGCTGCGCGCATGTCGGCGATCGTGATCACACGCTCGGCCAGGCGCGTGCCGGCAACGCCTATCGGCAGGGCGTGGTGGCGGTTGCCAACCCCTACGGCGCCGAAGCCGGCGCGCAGGTGCTCGAGCAAGGCGGCAACGCGATCGACGCGGCCGTCGCCATCGCCTATGCGCTGAACGTCGTCGAGCCGCAATCGGCCGGTATCGGTGGCGGCGGTTTCATGATGATCCACCGGGCCCGAAGCGGGCAGACGCTGGCCATCGATTCGCGCGAGACGGCGCCCGCGGGCGCGACGCCCGCGATGTTCGTCGGTGTACCGGAGCCGTCGCTGCAGGGCGTGGCCGTCGGCGTGCCCGGCATGGTCCGAGGCACCGCGCTGGCGCTCGAACAACACGGCACGCTGCCGCTCGCCACGGTGCTGCAGCCGGCCATCCGGCTCGCCGACGCAGGCTTTGCCGCCACGCCGCGCTACGCCGCGGTGAGTTGCAGCCCCCGCTCGCAAAACTCGCCCGAGGCCGCGGCGATGTTCTGCCCGGGTGGCGCGGCGCCGGTGGTGGGCTCGCGGGTGCAGAACAAGGCATTGGCCGAGACCTTGCGCCTGATCGCCGCCAACGGCCCCGATTGCTTCTACGTCGTGATGCCCGACAAGGGCTGCGACATCGCCAAGGGCATCGTCGAAGGCCAGCGGTTCGACCGGCCGCAGGCGCCTGGCGGCAAGGGCGGCAGCCTGCACTATGCCGACCTCGCGAACTACCGTGCCGCGATCCGCACGCCGATCGAGGGCAGCTACCGCGGCTACCGGATCAAGGCCATGCCGCCGCCGTCGTCGGGTGGCCTGGCGCTGCTGCAGATGCTCGGCATGCTCGAACGCTTTCCGCTCGGCGATGCGAGCCAGGGTTACGGCTTCGGCAGCGCGAAGACCGTCAACGTGATGGCCGACGCGATGCGCGTCGCATTTGCCGACCGCTCGGTATGGATGGGCGACGCCGATGTCGTGCCGGTGCCGGTGAAGGGCCTGCTGCACCCGGCCTACGTCGGCCTGCGCGGCGCGGCGATCGTGCCCGGCGCGCGCATCGAGCCGAACCCGCTGCCCGGCGACCCGCGGCCCTACCAGACGGCCGGCCTCGAGGCCGGCATGCGCCTGGCGGTGGCCGAGCCCGTCACCGGCCCGGGCGAGACGACGACGCACTTCGTGGTGGCGGATCGGTGGGGCAACGTGGTCTCGTACACCAACACCATCGAGTCGCCGCACGGCATCGGCGTGCTCGCCGGCTACCGCAACGCCGATGGCTCGTTCAGGAGCCACGGCTTCCTGCTCAACAACGAGCTGACCGACTTCAACACCGCGCCGACGACCCATCCGTTCACCGGCGGCGCCGGCTTCAACGACGTGCAGCCCGGCAAGCGCCCGCGCAGCAGCATGACGCCGACGATGATCTTCACGCCTGGCGGCCGGCCGCTGATCGCCTACGGATCACCCGGCGGTGCGACGATCATCAACTCGGTGCTCAACGTCACGCTGAACCTGATCGACCACCAGATGACGCTGCAGGACGCGATCGACGCGCCGCGCGTGTCGGCGACCAGCGCCGCCAGCGCGGTGACGCTCGAGAACGGCTTCCCGGCGGCGACCGTCGACGGCCTGGCCGCGCTGGGCTACCACGTCGGCATCGCCGCGATCGGCGCGGTGCAGGCGGTGCGGATCGACCCGCAGACCGGCCAGCAATACGGCGCAGCCGATGCGCGCCGCGAAGGCACGGTGATCGGGCTTCCGAGGTAGCTTGCTGCTTGCGTTGATCGGCCTGATGGTGTCATCCGACCACCGCCAGCACCGGGCCCGCCAGCGCCCGCAGGGGGCGACGATCGCAGCTCATCATTCCACCTGACGTGCTACAAAACGGGCTGTGCCAGCTTCAGCGCGCAGGCGAACTCATTCGTTGGGCACCACAAGAATCACTCTCGTGAGGCTGCAAATGAACATCGAACAGTTCATGCATGGCTACAAGGCTGCCTGGGAGCAGCGCGACGAATCGATGTTCGCCGCGCTCTTCCTGCCGGACGGCCAGTACCACAACACGCCCTTTCAAGTGCAGCGCGGAAGCGCGCAACTGGCGGAGTACTGGAAGCGGGTCAAGCTGCAGGAGGACGTTCGAGTCACGTTCGAGATCCTTGCCGCCACACCGACCTCCGGCATTGCGCACTGGCACACCACGTACCAGGTCGCGTCCGAGGAACTGTTCCAGATCTGGGCCAAGGCAACCGGGACGGGCTTGCCGGCTCGCCAACCGGGCGATCCTCTGCCCAGAATGATTCTCGACGGCGTGCTGCACGCGACCTTCTCCGCCGGCCGATGCGCGAAAGCACGGCTCTGGTGGCACAGCACGCCACAACCAAGTTGAGGCACTGCAAAGTGGCGCCCAGGCCTCACGAAGCCATCTTGTCCGACCGTCGGTAAACGCGAATGCACCCCACGGCAGTCATCCTCGCCGGCGCTGGGCTACTCGCCGGCCGTTCAGGGGCGGCTCGCGCTGCTGCAGATGGCCCGGACGATGCAGCCGCTGCAGTGAGTCCGACGGCTCGACGCTCGCTCGTGCGGGCGCGGCACGGCATGGCGCCGCGAGGCCGAGGATGAACGGCCCGGCCTCGCGGCCTCATGCCACGACAGCCCGATAGGCCCGCAGCGCAGTAAGAGCCACCGTGTTCGCCGGCCACATCGGAGTCGCCCTCGCAGCAAGCCGCGCCGAGCCCCGCGTGAATGTCGGCGTCTTCGTGGCGGCGTCGTTGCTGCTCGATGTGCTGCTCTGGCTGTTCATCCTCCTCGGCTGGGAGTCGGTCACGATTCCAGCCCACTTTCCCCAGACGCATCAGCCGGAGTTCGTTTTTCCGTACTCGCATGGCCTGTTGGCCAGTGTCGCGTGGTCCGCGCTGGCCGGCGCATGCGTGTTCCTGCTTTGCCCGCGCCGCAGGGAGGCCCGGTGGCGCGCGTCGGTGCTGGCCGCGGCCGT
This sequence comes from uncultured beta proteobacterium, assembly GCA_963840805.1. Taxonomy (GTDB): domain Bacteria; phylum Pseudomonadota; class Gammaproteobacteria; order Burkholderiales; family Burkholderiaceae_C; genus CADEEN01. The sequence continues at coordinate 10,409 of CAWJAJ010000012.1, forward strand.
CGTGTTCTCGCACTGGCTTCTCGACGCACTGGTTCACCGCCCGGAACTGCCGCTGGGCGGGGCGATGTCGCCGACCGTGGGCGTCGGGCTGTGGAACGACCTGCCGGTGGCCCTGGCCCTCGAGTCCGCCCTCGTCGCGGCAGGCGGGTATGTGTTCTTCCCTGCGCCCGGGCTGTCGCGTGCCAAGCAGGCGGGCATCGGCGTGCTGAGCCTGCTCATCCTCGCCTTCACCATCGCAGGCATGACCGTTGCGCCACCGCCTCCGTCGGCAATGGCAATGGCCGCGAGCTCGCTCGTGACGATCGTGCTCGTCGTCCTGCTCATCGGCTGGCTGGGGAAAGGTTCGCATCGGAGGCGGGCCCCTTAGCTGGGCTGCCATCGCAGCCGGGCAATCTCGGTGCGGCTCTGCTCGCGCCGCGCATCGACACGCTCAATGCGAACCGTCGCCGTGCGCCGCGCCCGCCACGTCGACCCAGGTGCCGCGCGCCTGCGAGGCAAGGCAGGCCTCGATGAAGGCCATCGTGTGGGCGCCGTCTTCGATGCGCGGGTAGGGCCGTTCGTCCAACGGCTCGCCCAGCTCGCGCGCCATGCGCACCTGCGCCACGTCGGCGTACAGGTTGGCGAAGGCCTCGCGCAAACCCTCGGGGTGGCCGCGCGGCGTGCGACCGGCGGCGATGATCGCGGCCGGCAAGGTGGCATCGCCGCGGCCGATGGTGCGCACCGGTTCGCCCTGCAGCGCGAGCTTGAGGTAGCTCGGCTCGCGGTGCCACCAGTCGAGCATGCCTTTCTCACCGTAGACGCGCAGGCGAATGTCGTTCTCGCCGCCGGCCGCGGCCTGTGTCACGGTGAAGGTGCCGCGGGCGCCGCCGGCAAATTCGAGCAGCGCCGACACATGGTCGACCACCTTGCGCCCCGGCATCAGCGCGCCGACGTCGGCTGCCACGCGCGCCACCGGCAGGCCGGCCACGAAGCAGGCCAGATGCTGCGCGTGGCAGCCGATCGCGCTCATCACCAGCGCCTGGCCGCTGCGCGCGGGGTCGAGAATCCAGCGCAGGCGGTCGTTCAGCGGCCCGTCTTCGAGCCGCGTGGCCAGGCCGCTCTGGATGTATTCCACCTGCACCAGTCGCACGGTCCCGATCGCGCCGTCGCGCACGAGCTGCCTGGCATGGCGCGTCATCGGGTACGCCGAGTAGGCGTGGGCGATCGCGAAGATGCGCTGCCTGGTGTGGGTGCGCGCCACGAGGTCCAGGGCCTGCGCGTGGTTCTCGGTGACGGGCTTGTCGCACACCACGTCCAGGCCGGCATCGAGTGCTGCCGCGGCGTACGCGTAGTGCGTGTCGTTGGGTGTCATGATCGCCACTGCGTCGACGCGGTCGGGGCGTCGTGCTTCGGCCTCGAACATCCCGTTCACGTCACCGTAGCTTCGTGCCGGGTCGAGGCCGAAGAGGGCGCCCGCGGCGCGCGAGCGGGCCGGGTCGCTGGAGAACACGCCCGCGGTGACGCGAAACCAGCCGTCGAACTCGGCCGCGCCGCGGTGCATCTGGCCGATCCAGGAATCGGGGCCGCCGCCGATGACGGCCAGCCGCAGGGGCCGGCCGAAGCGTTCACGCAAACCCATCGGCGGCCTCCAGTCCGTCAGTCGTACAGCAGCCGCACCAGGCCCAGGCTCAGCACCGGGAACGCCAGCAGCAGCGTCACCCGCAACGCATCCCAGGCCAGGAACGGGAACACGCCTTTGTAGGTCTCGGCCATCGGCACGTCGCGCGCGATGTTGTTGACGACGTAGACGTTCAGGCCCACCGGCGGGGCGATCAGGCCGATGCCCACCGTCACCAGCACCAGGATGCCGAACCAGATGGCCTTGGGTTCGGCGGCCAGACCCCACAGGTCCAGCGCCATCACGGCCGGGAAGATCACCGGGATCGTCAGCAGCAACATCGATAGCTCGTCCATCACGCAGCCGAGCAGCACGTAGAACACGAGGATGCTGGCGACGATGGCCAGCGGCGGCACGTGCAGGTGGCCGACCCAATCGGCGAGCGCGGCGGGCATCGCGGTGAGCGCGAGCGACGCGTTCATCATGTCGGCGCCGAGGAAGATCAGGAACACCATCGCGGTGGTCTCGGCGGTGCCGAGGAAGCTGCGCCCGATGGCCGGCAGATCGAGTTCGCGCTGCGCCAGGCCAGCGATCAGCGTGGCCACCGCACCGACGGCGGCCCCCTCGGTCGGCGAGAACAGGCCGCCGTAGATGCCGCCGAAGACGATCGTGAAGATCACCACGATCGGCCAGATGCCGACCAGCGCCCGCCCGCGCTCGCGCCAAGGCGTGGCCTGACTGGGCGGTGCCAGTTGCGGCCGCGCGCGGCAGTACAACGCGATCACCATCACGTAGCCGAACATCGCCATCAGGCCGGGGATCATCGCGGCGGCGAACAGCTTGGCGATGTTCTGCTCGGTCAGGATGGCATACACGACCAGCGGCACCGACGGCGGAATCAGGATGCCGAGCGTGCCGCCGGCGGCCAGCGCCGCGGTGGAGAGCCGGCCGTGGTAGCCGTGCGCCTTCATCTCCGGATAGGCCACCTGCGTGATCGTGGCCGAGGTGGCCACCGAAGAGCCGCACACCGCGCCGAAGGCACCGGCCGACAGCACCGAAGCCATGGCCAGGCCGCCGCGGATGTGGCCGACGAAGGAGGCCGCGGCCTTGAACAGCGCGCGGCTCAGACCTCCCTGCGTCGCGAACTGACCCATCAGCAGGAACAGCGGGATGACCGAGAGGTCGTAGACCGTCAGCCGCGCCACCGCGCTGCCCTTCAACTGGTTGAGCAGCGCGGCGTCGTTGGTCATGGCCCAGTAGCCGAGCGCGCCAGGGATGAACATGGCCGCAGCGATCGGCACGCGCAGCGCCATCATCACCAGCATGCCGGCGAACATCGCCAGGCCGATCAGCGTCGGCGTCATCGCGGCGGGCCGCCGTGCAGCGCATCGAGCGGCAGGCCGCGCAGGTGCAGCCAGGCCTGCAGCAGCGCGATCAGCGCAGCGACGGCCAGGCCGGGGGCGAGCGACGCGTACACCCACCACATCGGCAGGCCGCGGATCATCGAGGTCTCGCCGGCGGCATACACCGCAAAGGCGCCGATGCCAGTGCGCCACGACAGCAGCGCGAACATCACCGCCAGCAGCAGCGCGCCGATGCCGTCGAGTGTGCGGATGCGTGCGGCCGCCAGCCGCTGCGTGAAGAAGTCGACGATGATGTTGGCGCCGCGCAGCTGGCACCACGGCAGGCACAGCGAGATCGACAGCGCGATCGCGAACTGCGTGAGTTCGACATCACCCTGGATCGGCCGCGAGGTCAGCGCGCGCAGCGCGACGCTGCTCACCGTCATCACGGCCGCCCCCAGTGCGGCCGCGGCGCCGATCAGTGCGAAGGCGTAGGCCAGGCGGCGCAGCGCGGCGGTGATCACGCCGCGGTATCCGCGCGGCGTGGCGTCGCGATCACTTCTTGTACTTCACGAGCAACTCGCGGGCCTCGGCCAGCATGGCCTTGCCGTTGTTGCCGCGCTTGTCCATGTCGGCCACCCAGTCGTCGTACAGCGGCGCCGAGGCCTTGACCCAGTTGTCGAGTTCGCTCGCCGGCACCATGTAGAAGGTGTTGCCGCGCTCCTGCGCCGCCTTGCGCCCGGCGGCCTGGCTGCCGTCCCAGATCTTGCCGATCTGCTGGCTGAGGGCCGCACCGCTGTTGTTGTCGATGACCTTCTTCAGGTCGGCCGGCAGGCTGTCGTACTTGGCCTGGTTCATCGCGAACACGAACACCGCGCTGTACAGCGCCGGGCGCGACGGATCGGTCTCGCTGTGGAACTTGACCATCTCCTGCAGCTTCAGCGAGGGCATCACCTCCCACGGCAGCAGGAAACCGTCGATCGTGCCCTTGCTCACCGCGTCGGGGATCGCGGGCAGCGGCATGCCGACCGGGCTCGCGCCGAGCGCGGCCAGCAGCTTGTTGGTCTGCCGTGTCGGCGCGCGCATCTTCAGGCCCTTGAAGTCGGCCAGCGTCTTCACCGGGTGACCGTTGGTGTGCACGTAGCCTTCGTCGTGCACCCAGGTGGCGAGCAGCTTCGTGCCCGGGAACTCCTTCAGCGAGTACTTGGTCATGTAGTCCCAGGTGGCGCGCGCGCCGACCTCGGCCGAGTTGGTCATGAACGGCAGCTCGAACACCTCGGTGGTCGGGAAGCGGCCGGCGGTGTAGCCGGGCAGCGTGATGACCACGTCGTCGACGCCGTCCTTCACGCGGTCGACCAACTGCGGCGGCGTGCCGCCGCCGCTCATCGCCGGCAGGATCTGGCACTTCAGCTTGCCGGCCGACTCCTTGGCGACCTTGTCGCACCACGGCACGATCACCTGCACCGAGGCCATCGCCTGCGGATTCCAGATGTGATGGAACTTCAGCGTCACTTCCTGCGCCACGGCGGGCAGGGCGGCTGCGGCCGCGACGACGGCGAGCAGGGTGCGGATCGGTGCATTCATGGCTTGTCTCCGGTGGATGGATGGTGGCATTCAGCGCCAGACTTCGGCGGCGGTTTCGACGACCAGCCGCAGTTTGGCTCGCTGGGCCTCTAACGCGATGTTATTGCCATGCACCGTAGAGGAAAACCCGCACTGCGGGCTCAGCGCGAGCTGGTCGAGCGGCGCATACCGGGCCGCTTCGTCGATGCGGCGTTTCAGCGCGTCCTTGCTTTCCATGGTGCCGACCTTGGTCGTCACCAGGCCGAGCACGACGGTCTTGCCGGGCTTGAGGAAGCGCAGCGGGCGGAAGTCGCCCGAGCGTTCGTCGTCGTACTCCATGAAGTAGGCGTCGAGGTTCATCTCCGACAACAGCGCTTCGGCCACCGGCTCGTAGTTGCCGGCCGCGGCATGGGTGCTCTTGAAATTGCCGCGGCACAGGTGCATCGCCAGCACCATGCCCGGCGGCTTGCGCGCGACCACCTTGTTGATGAAGCCGGCGTAGCGGTGCGGCAGCTCGTTCGGGTCGTCGCCGCGTTGGCGCGCTGCCTCGCGCATCTTCTCGTCGCACAGGTAGGCCATGTTGGTGTCGTCCATCTGCACGTAGCGGCAGCCGGCGTTGTACAGCGAGCGCAGTTCTTCGCCGTAGGCCTCGGCGACATCGTCGTAGAACGCGGGCTCGAGTTCGGGATAGTGCTCCTGGCTGATGCCGGCGCGGCCACCGCGGAAGTGCAGCATCGTCGGCGACGGGATCGTCACCTTCGGTGTGCCGGTCTGGCTGACCTGGCGCTTCAGGAATTCGAAGTCGGCGCGCTGGATGTCCCTCACGTGGCGCACCTTGCCGATCACGCGCATCACCGGCGGCGCCAGCTCCTCGCTGCCGTCGGGCTTCTTGATCGTGACCGGGATGTCGGTCTTCACGCCGCCCAACTGCTCGAGGAAATCGATATGGAAGTAGGTGCGGCGGAACTCGCCGTCGGTGATGCTTTGCAGGCCCACCTCCTGCTGCATCTTGACGACATCGGCGATCGCCTTGTCCTCGACGCCGCGCAACTGCGCGGCTGTGATCTCGCCACGCGCCTTCTGCTCGCGGGCGTCGAGCAGGAATTTCGGGCGCAGGAAGCTGCCGACGTGGTCGGCGCGGAAGGGGGGATTCAGGCTCATGTGGGGCTCCAGGGGGCAAGGAAGAGCGACGTGGCGGGCGCGGTCCGCGTCGGGCGGCTGCTTGCGAGATTACGCGCAAACCGGCGTCTGGCGCAGCCTTAATCGACCGGCGCCGGCGCCTCGCGCACCGCATCGCGCGGCGGCGACGCGAACTGCGCCAGCGCGACGCCGCCGAGCGCCAGCGCTGCGCCGGCCAGCTTGACCGCGGTGTAGCGCTCGCCGGTCACCAGCCAGGCCACCAGCCCGGCCACCGGCGGCATCAGGTACATCAGCGGCGCGGTGCGCGCGACGCCGCGCACCGCGTTGGCCCAGCCCCACACCAGCCAGCCGAGAAACGCTGACACCAGCACCGCCCATAGCGTGGCGGCCCAGATCGGCAGCGGCACCTGGGCCCAGTCGACCTGCAGTCCGGCAGGCAGGCTGAGCGCGACCACCGGCGCACTGCCGAGCAGCGTGGCGTAGGTCATCACCAGCACGCCGCCATGGCGCTCGATCAGTGGCTTGGCGGCCACGGTGTAGTAGGAGAAGAACGATGCCGCGACGAGCAGGAACAAGTCACCGCCGCTGGCACGCCATTGGCCGCCGAGCAGCTTGTCGGACAGGAACACCAGCACGCCGGCCAGCGCGATGGCGACACCCGCCACCTGGGCGCGGCTCAAGGTCTCCAGCCCGTACCAGCGCAGGATCAGCAGCGTGAACACCGGGCCACAAGCCAGGATCAACGAGCTCGAGAACGCGGTCGACCAGTGGATGCCGTAGGTCACCATGCCGACATGGATCAAGTGGCCGGCAATGCCGAGTCTGAGCAGCGCCAGCAGGTCGCTGCGCGGCACGCGCGGCCAGCGCAGGCCGTGGTGCGCGCACAGCAGCAGCGCCGCCGCGACCGGCATGATCAGGTAGCGCACGAACAGGAAGCCACCCGGCTGCAGAACCGGGAAGACGGCCTTCTGCACGCTGAAGTTGGCGCCCCAGACGACGATCAGCACCAGCGCCGCCCAAAGCGCATGGCGGCTGCGGCGGGCGTGGGCGTCAGGCATGGGCGCGCAATGGCTCTGGCATAGGCGGCCAGTGTCCACCACAACGGCGTGCCGTCAGGCCACCGGTCGCAGCGGCCAGCGCAGCACGCCGGTCGCCAGCGCGGTGCCGAGCAGGATCACCGCCGCGCCGAGCCCCATCGCGGGTGTCACGGCTTCGCCGAGAAAGAGTGCGCCCCACAGCACGCCGAACAACGGGATCAGGTAGGTGACCGCGATCGCGCGCGCGGCGCCGAGGTTCGCGATCAGGCGGAAGTACAGCAGGTAAGCCAGCGCCGTGCACAACAGTGCCAGCGCGGCCAGCGCGAGCCAGGCCCGCGCGCTCGGCGCGGCGGCCGGCCACAGTGCGGCCGCCGGCAAGGTCAGCGTCAGCGCGGCGGCGAGTTGGCTGCCGGTGGCCACCGCCAGCGGCGCGACGCCACCCAGCCTGCGCTTGGCGTAGTTGGCAGCAAAGCCGTAGCACAACGTCGCGGCCAGGCAGGCGACGATCGCGACGCCCGCGCTGACGCCGTGCTCGCCCGGCTGAAAGCTGGCCTTGTCCCAGGCCAGCCACAGCACGCCGGCAAAGCCGACCGCCAGGCCGGTCACGCGCGAGGGCGTGGGCCGGTCGCCGAGCCAGACCCAGGCGATCAACGCGCCCCACAACGGCGCGGTGGCGTTGAAGATCGACGACAGCCCGGCGTTGAGGGCCAGCGCGGCGATCGAGAACAGCACGAACGGCAATGCCGAATTGACCACGCCGACCAGCGCGATCGCGCGCCAGTGCGTGCGCAGCGACGATGCGTGGCCGTGCCATAGCAGCAGCGGCAGCAACGCGAGCGCGGCCGCGCCGACGCGCAGCGCCGACAGCGCCACCGGGCCGAACTCGGCCGCGCCCAGGCGCATGAACAGGAACGACGCGCCCCACAGCGCGGCCAGCGTCAACAGTTCGATCAGGTCGCGCGGCTTCACGTCAACAGCACGCCTTCGTGGCGCAACAAGGTTTCCTTGCGCGGCAGGCCGCCCGCATAACCGGTGAGCGAACCGTTGGCGCCAATCACGCGGTGGCAGGGCACCAGGATCGACACGGGGTTGCGGCCCACTGCGGCGCCGGTGGCGCGCGGCACGGCGCCACCGCCGACCTGCGCCGCGACTTCGCCATAGGTCTTGGTGCGGCCGAAGGGGATCGTCAGCAGCGCCTTCCACACCGCGCGCTGGAACCGCGTGCCGTGCAGGTCGAGCGGTACCTCGCACGGCGACGGGTCGCGCCCCGGCTTCGCTTTCCAATAGATATCGAGCCAGCGCTTCATCGCCACGATATGCGGGTTGCGCGGGTCCACCGGCGCGTCGAGCGCGCCGGGGTGGTGCGTCTGGTCGTCGAACCACAGGCCGGCAATGCCACGCGCGGTGGCCAGTGCGGTGAGGGGCCCGATCGGCGAGTCGATCACCGCCTGCGCCACCAGCGGGACGCCGTCGAAAGCCTGGCGGATCGTCGTCAGCGAGCTCTTCGTTGTCGTCATCGTCGTCGTCATGTGCCGGTCTCCAGGGATTGCCAAAGCCGCATCACGGCATACGAACGCCAGGGCCGCCAGGCTTCGGATTGCCCGGCGACGGCCTTCGCGTCGCGCGTGCCGAGCGCGTTCATCACACCGATGTCGCGGGCGGGGAACGCATCGGGCCAGGCCAGCGCGCGCATCGCGATCAGTTGCACCGTCCACTCGCCGATGCCCGGTAGCGCACGCAACCCATCGAGCGTGGCGGCCAGCGGTGCGCCGCGGTTGAGGGCCAGGCGCCCGGCGGCGACTTCGGCGGCCAGCGCCTGCAGCGCCCTGACGCGCTGGCGCACGATGCCCAGGCGGCCGATCTGTGCGGGGTCGGCCGTGGCGATGCGGGCCGGTGACGGGAACAGCCGCGTGAGGTCGGCGAAGGGCGTGTCGATCGGCTGGCCGAGTGCCTCGACCAGGCGCCGCGTCAACGTGCGCGCCGCGGCCACCGTCACCTGCTGGCCGAGGATCACGCGCACGGCGGTCTCGAAGCCGTCCAGCCCGCCGGGCACGCGGGTCCCCGGGCCCGCTGCCGGCACGTGCGTGCCCGCCGCGCCGGGCAGCGCGGCGAGCACGGCGTCGATCGGGGCCGGGTCGGCATCGAGATCGAGGCCCTGGCGCAGCCGTTGCACGACGGCGCCGAGCGCCGGTGCGAGCGACGCCGAGATCACTGCCTCGACCTCGCAGCGCGCCGGCTGGAAGCGGCAGGCCAGCCAGCCGGCGATCGGCCGGCCCTGGTGGGTCCAGGCAGCGTGCGGCGCAGCGTGAGCGCCGCTGCGTCGACGGCCTCAACGCCGGCCACGCAGCGCGCGGCAAGGAAGCCGACCACGCCTTCGATGTCGTACGGCGGTCGGTAGGCCAGCCGCACCGTCGCGCCGATCGTGGCGTCGCGCGGCGCCGGCCCCTGCGCGGCGGGGTCGCGGCGCAGTGCGGTCGGGCTCAGGCGGTAGCGTTCGGCGAACGCCGCGTGGAAGCGCCGCTGGCTGCCGAAGCCGGCGGCGAAGGCCACGTCGGCGACGCTCAGGCGGGTGTCGGTCAGCAACTGCTTGGCCAGCAGCAGGCGCTGCGTCGTCAGGTAGTCGATCGGCGTGACACCGTGCGCGGCGACGAAGGTCCGCCGCAGGTGGCGGTCGGTGACGCCGAGCCGGGCGGCGACGGCGGGCAGCGAGACCTCGTCGCCATCGCGCGCGGCCTGCTCGAGCATGCGCGCCGCGTGCTGCGCCAGCACCTGCGGCGAATCGATCAGCGCGAGCCCGGGCGCTTGCTCGGGCCGGCAGCGCAGGCACGGCCGGAAGCCGCCGTGCTCGGCGCTGGCCGCGTTGGCGAAGAAACGGCAGTTCTCGCGTCGCGGCAGCCGCACGCGGCACACCGGCCGGCAGTAGATGCCGGTCGAGGTGACGCCGACGAACAGGCGGCCGTCGAAGCGGGCGTCGTGCGCTTGGAGTACGCGGTAGGCGGCGTCGGGGTCGAGGACCATGCCGGCATCTTAGGCTGCGCGGCGGCCGCCAATCGCCGTTTTCGGACCTGTGCCTCGCGGGCCCGGTGTGGCGCGCGCGGGCGCTACCTACAATCCCATCAACAGCAGGAGCCCCCGATGCAGACCAACGCCTCGATCTTCAAGGCCTACGACATCCGCGGCGTCGTCGGCCAGACCATCGACGAGACCTTTGCCGAGCACCTGGGGCGTGCCTTCGGCTCCGAGGCGGTGGCCGCGGGCGAGCGCGCGGTAGCGGTCGGGCGCGACGGTCGCCTGTCGGGCCCCGGTCTGGTGGCCGCACTGACGCGCGGGCTGGCGTCGACCGGGCTGGACGTCGTCGACCTCGGCCCCGTGACGACGCCGATGCTGTACTACGTGGCCGCCACGCGCGGTGCGCACGGCTGCCGCTCGGGCATCCAGGTCACCGGCAGCCACAACCCCAAGGACTACAACGGCTTCAAGATGGTGCTGGCCGGCCGCGCGATCTACGGCGAGGAGATCCAGCGCCTGCGCGAGCGCATGGAGGCCGAGCGCTATGCGCAGGGCCGCGGGCGCATCGGCCGCATGGACATCGTGTCGCCGAGTACCGCGCACCGCATCGTCAGCGACGCGAAGCTCGCGCGGCCGATGAAGATCGTCGTCGATTCGGGCAACGGCATTCCCGGCGCGTCGGCGCCGGGCATCCTGCGCGCGCTGGGCTGCGAGGTGACGAGATGTACTCCGAGGTCGACGGCGACTTCCCCAACCACCACCCGGACCCGAGCAAGCCCGAGAACCTGGCCGACCTGATCCAGCGCGTGAAGACCACCGATGCCGAACTCGGCCTCGCGTTCGACGGCGACGGCGACCGGCTCGGCATCGTCACCAAGGACGGCCACATCATCTACCCCGACCGGCAGCTGATGCTGCTCGCCAGCGACGTGCTGTCGCGCAACCCGGGCGCCACGGTGATCTACGACGTCAAGTGCACGCAGCGCCTGGCGCCGGCGATCCGTGCGGCCGGCGGCGTGCCGATGATCTACAAGACCGGCCACTCGCTGATCAAGGCCAAGATGGCCGAGATCGGTGCGCCGATCGCCGGCGAGATGAGCGGCCACATCTTCTTCGGCGAGCGCTGGTACGGCTTCGACGACGCCACCTACACCGCGGCGCGGCTGCTCGAGATCCTGTCGCGCAGCAACGACCCGAGCGCGGTGCTCGAATGCGCTGCCGACGAGCTTCAGCACGCCCGAGCTGAACGTGCCCTGCGCCGAGGGCGAGCACCACCGCCTGGTGGCCGAGTTGCAGGCCCGCGTGGCCGACGGCCGGCTGTCAGTTCGCCGGCGCAGAGGTCAACACCATCGACGGCCTGCGCGTCGACTGGCCCGATGGCTTCGGCCTGATCCGCGGCTCCAACACCACGCCGGTGCTGGTGCTGCGCTTCGAGGGCCACACCGCAGCGGCGCTGCACCGCATCGAGGGCGTGATGATGGCTGCGCTGAAGAGCGTCAAGCCCGACGCCAAGATCGCCGCGGCGGCGCATTGATGTTCTCGCTGCTGGCCCGCTGGCTCTACTCGTTCCTGCTGTGGCTGTTGACGCCGCTGTACGTGGCGCGGCTGTGGTGGCGCGGGCGTGCCGAGCCGGCTTATCGCAAGCGCATCGGTGAGCGCTTCGGCCGCTACAAGCTGCCGCCGCGACGCGGGCAGGGCGGGGTGGTCTGGGTGCATGCGGTGTCGCTCGGCGAGACCCGCGCCGCGGCCCCGTTGGTGGCTGCGTTGCGCCAGGAATTGCCGCAGCATGCGCATGCTGCTGACCTGCAGCACCGCCACCGGCGTGATGGCCGGGCACGAGTTGCTGCAACCCGAGGACGACCAGACCTGGTTGCCTTACGACACGCCCGCGGCGGTGCGGCGCTTCCTCAAGCGCTACCGTCCGGCGGTCGGCGTGATCATGGAAACCGAGGTTTGGCCCAACGTGATGCACGCCGCGCGCGAAGCGCAGGTGCCGATGGTGCTGGCCAATGCGCGCCTCTCGGCCAAGAGCCAGCGCAAGGGGCGCCGGCTCGATCTGCTGATGCGGCCGGCACTGGCAGCGTTCACGCGCGTGCTGGCGCAGACTGCGCGCGACGCCCAGCGCCTGCGTGAATCGGGGGCCAAACCGGTCGAGGTGTGCGGCAATACCAAATTCGACATCACGCCGCCGGCCAAGGTGCTGGCGCGCGGCCATCAGTGGCGCCACTCCCTGCCGCGCCCCGTGGTGTTGATGGCCGTCAGCCGCGAGGGCGAGGAACAGCCGCTGCTCGACGCGTGGCGCGAGTTGCCCGAGCCGCGGCCGCTGCTGGTGATCGTGCCGCGCCATCCGCAGCGCTTCGACGAGGTGGCGGCGCTGATCGAGCGCAACGGTTTTTCGCTGCGGCGGCGCAGCACCTGGCTCGAGCAGCCGCCACCCGATGCCACCGATGCCGACGTCTGGCTCGGCGACTCGATCGGCGAGATGCCGACGTACTATGCCTGCGCCGACGTGGCGTTGCTCGGCGGCAGTTTCGCGCCGGTGGGTGGGCAGAACCTGATCGAGGCCGCCGCCTGCGGTTGCCCGCTCGTGATGGGCCCGCACACCTTCAATTTCGAGGATGCGGCGCACTTGGCGATCGAGGCCGGCGCGGCCGTGCGCATGCCCGATCTCCACGGTGCGGTGCGCCGTGCGGTGGCGCTGGCCAACGACCCGCGCCGCAATGACTGGGTCGAGGCGGCGCTGGCATTCGCCGGCAGCCACCGCGGCGCCACCGAGCGCATGGCACAGCGCATTGCGATGTTGCTGACGGGGCTCGATTCGGCGTAGCGGTCGGGCGCGGCGCAGTGCGCGGCGCCTGTGCGGCGCAATGCGGTCAACCGAGCTCTACTTGACCAGCAGCGTGTTGACCGCGCCCACGTCGTCGGGTTGCAGCGAGCCCGAGGCCTGGCGCAGTCGCAGGCCGCCGAGCAGCACGTCGTAGCGGGCGCTTGGCCAGGTCGCGCTGGGTATTGAAGAGTTGCGTCTGCGCGTTCAGCACATCGAGGTTGACGCGCACGCCGACACGGTAGCCGAGCTGCGTGGCCTCCAGCGCCAGCTTGCTCGATGATTCTGCGGCCTCCAGCGCCAGCACCTGGGCCTGGCCCGACTGGTACGCCGAAGAAGGCCTGCCGGGTGCCCTGCGCCACGCCGCGGCGCGCGGCATCGAGGTCGTTGCGCGACTTCTCTTCCAGCGACAGCGTTTCCTTGATGCGGTTTTGCACGGCGAAGCCCGAGAACAGCGGCACGGCCAGTTGCACGCCGAGGCTGGCGCTGGTGGTGCTGCCGACGCTGCCGCCGCCCGTGACGCGGTTGGCACCGACACTGGCCACCGCATCGACTGTCGGCAGGTGGCCGGCACGGGCCTTGTCGGTTTCCAGGCGGGCGATCGCGAGGCCGAGATCGGCCTTGCGCACCGCCGGGTGACCCGACTGTGCGAGACCGACCCAGTCGTCGACAGCCGCCGGCGTCAGCGCCGGCAGGGCCACCGGCGTGGCCAGCGGCTTCGGTGTGACACTGTTGCGGCCGACCAGCTGATCGAGCGCGATGCCCTTGGTGCGCAGATCGTTCTCGGCCGCGATTTCGGTGGCGGTGGCGAGGTCGAAGCGCGCCTGCGCCTCGCGGGTGTCGGTGATCGTGGCGGTGCCGACCTCGAAGTTGCGTTTGGCCGATGCCAGTTGCTCGCCGATGGCTTTCTTGCTCGCCTGCGCAGCGGCCAGCGTGTCCTGTGCCACCAGCACGTCGAAATAGGTCTGCGCCACGCGCACGATCAGCTCCTGCTCGGCGGTCTGCAGGTCGGCCTGCGCCACTTCGAGCGACTTGTCGGCCTGGCTGATGGTGGCTGCGTTGGCCCGGTTGAACAGCGGCTGGCGGCCGTTGATGGCGAGCGCCCCGGTGGTGTTGCTGAAGCGGTCACCGCTCGGATTGGAAAGGCTCGACGGCGGATTGGTGTCCGCGTACGTGGCGCTGCCGGTGGCGCTGACGCTGGGCAGACGCAACGCCTGGCTCTGCGCGGCGCGATGCTGTGCCGAGTCGGCCTGGGCGCGGGCAGCCAGGTAGGCGGCGTCGTACGCACGCGCGGCCTCGTAGAGATCCTGCAGGCTCTGAGCGCGGCTGCCATCGGCAGCGACCAGCGCAAGGGTGGCCAGCATCAGTTGAGTCAAACGGCGCATGAGGGATCCTTCCACGGTGAATTCGCGTCGCGCAGAACAGCGCGTGTTATTCGTGATCGAGGCGAGTGTCGCCGATCGCCGCAGCAGTGCGACGGCCGGCCTGCCCCAGGCGTCAATTGCTTCACGTGCATCAGAAGCGGAACAGCGCCGGTTCGGGGAACCCTTGCAGCCGCGGCGCGACAGTATCGAACAACGCGACGCGCTTCCACTGCTGCTCGGCCACGCGGGTCATCAACAGTGCATGCATCACCGGCTCCTGGCCAACGATGGCCACCAGCCGCCCGCCGAGCTTGAGCTGCTCGAGCAGGCGCTGCGGCACTTCGGCCACCGAGCCCGACAGCACGATGGCATCGAACGGCGCTTCGCCGGGCAGGCCGCGTGAACCGTCGGCCTCGCGCACGCTCGCGTTGACGATGCCGGCGCGGCGCAGATTGGCTGCCGCCATCGCCGCCAGCACGGGGCGGATCTCCAGCGTGATCACCTGCTGTGCCTTGTGCGCCAGCAGGGCGGCCATGTGGCCCGAGCCGGCACCGACCTCGAGCACACGCTCGTGGCGGGCGACGTGCAATTCCTGCAACAGGCGCGCCTCCACCTTCGGCGCCAGCATCACCTGCCCGTCCGGCAAGGGCACCTCGGTGTCGACGAAGGCCAGTGCGCGGTGCGCGGGCGGCACGAAATCCTCGCGCCTGACCACCGCCAGCAGCGACAACACGCCCTGGTCCAGCACGTCCCAGGGCCGGATCTGCTGCTCGATCATGTTGAAGCGGGCTTGTTCGAAGTTCATGGTTGCTTGCTCTGAAGACGCGCCGATTTTATGGGCCGTGCCTTGCGGTCGGCTTGGAGGGGCGCCTGCAGCAACCCATGCAGTACCAGTTCGACATGATCGGCGATGAACCTCGGCGCGTCGATCGAGTGCTGCGTGCAGGCACCCAGCGCGTGCTTGTGCGTGCAAAGCATGACCATCGGCAGCAGCAGCGAGTGCACCGCACTCTCGACATCGACGGCTCGGAATTCGCCGCTCGCGATGCCGCGCCGCAGGATCGTGGCGACGAGTTGGTGGCCGGGCTCGATGACTTCGCGCACGTAGAACTCGGCGATATCGGGGAAATTGCGCACCTCGGTGATGATCAACTTGAACGCGCCCGAGCCCGGGCTGGCGTAGGTCTGCTGCCACCACTCGACCAGCATCTCGCGCAGCACCGGCGCCATCGGCCCCTCGATCCGGCGCACCTCCTGCGCGGTGGCGGCAATGCGTGCCGACAGGTAATGTGCGATCACGGCCTTGAGCAGTTCTTCCTTGCTCGGGTAGTACAGATACAGCGTTCCCTTGGACACGCCGGCCCGCTGCGCCACTTCTTCGGCGCGCGTGGCGGCGAAGCCCTTCTCGACGAACAGGGCCAGTGCGGCTTCGAGCAATTCATGCGGGCGCGCGTCCTTGCGGCGCTGGCGCAGCGGCGGGCGGTGTTCGGGTTTGTCGATCGCGGACATCCTATTAATGACTGACGGGTCAGTAATGTATGCGAGCCCGTCCGTGTCGGTCAAACGTGAGCGGCTCCTAGAATCGGCGCGATGAGTCGCCGTCTCTGGACCACGATGCTGGCTGCCGCGGTGGTTGCGCCGGCATGGCTGGCCGGTTGCGCCGGCCTGGGCGGCGCGCGCACCGTGACGCTGTCGCACGCCGACCTGCAGGCCCGTCTCGAACGCCAGTTCCCGCGCCAGCGGCGCGTGCTCGAGGTGATCGACGTCGACATCGCGCGCCCTGTGGTGCGCCTGTTGCCCGAGCGCAACCGCGTCGCCACCGATCTCGACCTCAGCGCCAGCGAGCGGTTGTCGGGGCGCCGTGTGCGCGGCAGCCTGGCGCTGGAGTACGCGTTGCGCTACGAGCCGTCCGACGCCAGCGTGCGCCTGACGCAGGTGCGCGTGCAGGAGGTCACGCTCGATCTCGGCAGTGGCTCGCTGTCGGCGTCGGCGGCGCGCATCGGGGCCCTGCTCGCCGAACGCCTGCTCGATGACGTCGCCATCTGGCACGCCGATGCGGAGCGGTTGCGGCTGCTGCAGCGCGCCGGCGTCGATGCCGCTGACATAACCGTCACGGCGCGCGGCATCGAGGTGCGTTTCGCCGAAGCGCGCTGACCGGTTGCGGCGGCGAGCGCCGCTATGATCCGCCCCTTTGCCGTTGCGCTGTGCCGCGGCCGTCGTGACAGGAGCCGCTGTGGATGGGATCGTGCTGGCCAAGGCCGCGGTGATGGGCATCGTCGAGGGCCTGACCGAGTTCCTGCCGATCTCGTCGACGGGGCACCTGATCCTCACTGCGTCGCTGCTCGACTACACCGGCGCCAGCGTGAAGGTCTTCGAGGTGGCGATCCAGACCGGCGCGATGCTGGCGGTGATCTGGGAATACCGCGCCCGGCTGGCGCGCACGGTCGCAGGGATCGGCCACGATGCGGTGGCGCAGCGCTTTGCGCGCAACGTGCTGATCGCGTTCATGCCCGCGGTGGCCTTCGGCCTGGCGCTGGGCAGCGCGATCAAGGCGCACCTGTTCCATCCGGTGCCGGTGGCGCTGGCCTTCGTGCTCGGCGGTGTCGTGATCCTGTGGGTCGAACGGCGCCACCATGCGCGCTACGGCGAGCTCGACCTGCAGGGGCAGCGCCACGCGCGCGTCGAGACTGTCGACGACATGACGGCGCTGGACGCATTGAAGGTCGGCCTCGTGCAATGCCTGGCGCTGATTCCCGGCACCAGCCGCTCCGGCGCGACGATCATCGGTGCAATGGTGTTCGGGTTCTCGCGCCGGGCGGCCACCGAGTTCAGTTTCTACCTGGCGATCCCGACGCTGATCGGCGCCGGCGCGTACTCGGTGTGGAAGGAACGGGACGCGCTGTCGATCGCCGACCTGCCTCAGTTTGCCGTCGGCACCGTGTTCGCCTTCGGCAGCGCCTGGCTGTGCATCCGCTGGTTGATCCGCTACGTTGCCACCCACGATTTCACCGCGTTCGCGTGGTACCGCATCGTATTCGGCGGGCTGGTGCTGCTGACGGCCGGCACCGGCTGGGTTGCGTGGCGCGCATAGCGTCGATCAGCAACTTGCATCGACCGCGCGCGCCGCGGCCGCTAGCATCGACGGCTCATCGAAGGACCCTCGCATGCTGCAACTGGTGATCGGCAACAAGAACTACTCGTCATGGTCGATGCGGGCATGGGTGCTGATGCGCCACCACGGCATCGCCTTCGACGAAATCAAGCTGCGCTTCGACCTCACACCCGGCTCGGCCTTCTATCGCGAACTGGCGCGCTACACGCCGGCGGGCAGGGTGCCGGTGCTGCTGATCGACGGCTTCGCGGTGTGGGACACGTTGGCCATCGCCGAGGCACTGGCCGATCTGCACCCGTCGCTGCCGATCTGGCCACGCGATCGGCAACAACGGGCCCGCGCGCGCAGCCTCGCCGCCGAGATGCACGCCGGTTTCCCTGCACTGCGCAATCATTGCCCGATGAACATCGAGGTGCAGCTGCCACAGATCGGCCAGCGCGTGCTGGACAGCGAGCCCGCGGCGCGCGGCGACCTGGCTCGCATCGATGCCCTGTGGAGCGAGCAGCTGAGCCTCAGTGGCGGGCCCTTCCTGTTCGGCGAGTTCGGCGCCGTCGATGCCTTCTATGCGCCGGTGGCCGCGCGCGTGCGCAGCTATGGGTTGCCGTTGTCGGAGGCCGCGCGCGCCTATGTCGAGCGGTTGTGGGCTTCGCCCGGCGTGTCGGCGTGGGTCACCGACGCACTGGCCGAACACGATTTCATCGCCGAAGACGAACCATACCGAAGCGCCCGCTGAGGCTGGCGCGCCGCGTCAGCGCCGGCGGAAGACCAGGTCCCACACGTCATGGCCCAGCGCCAGGCCGCGCTGCTCGAACTTGGTCAGCGGGCGGTGGGCGGGCCGCGGCGCATAGCCGTCGGCCGTGTTGACCAGCAGCGGTTCGGCCGACAGCACGGCGAGCATCTGCTCGGCGTAGGGCTGCCAGTCGGTGGCGCAGTGCAGCGTGCCGCCCGGCGCCAGGCGCGATGCGAGCAGCGCGACGAAGTCTGGCTGGACCAGTCGCCGCTTGTGATGCTTCTTCTTGTGCCACGGGTCGGGGAAGAAGACGTTCACGCCGGCCAGCGAAGCGGGCGCGATCATCTGTTCGAGCACCGGCACCGCGTCGTGTTGCACGATGCGCAGGTTGTTCAAGCGCGCTTCGTCGATGCGCTTCAACAGCGCGCCGACACCGGGTTCGTGGACCTCGATGCCGATGAAGTCGACGCCCGGCCAAGCCGCAGCGATTGCCGCCGTGGCCTGGCCCATGCCGAAGCCGATTTCGAGCACCAGCGGCGCGTGGCGGTTGAACACCGCCGTGGCGTCGAGCGGCGTCGGCTGGAACGGCAGCACGAAACGCGGCGCCAGTTCGACCAGCGCCCGCTGCTGACCACTGCCCATGCGGCCGGCGCGCAGCACATAACTGCGGATCGCGCGGCGCGGCGTGGCATCGTCGCTGGGAACAACAGGCTGCATGGCGAGCCGATTGTCGCAAAGCCCGTGGCGACATCGCCGGAGGGCGTGACTTCGCGTGCGACGCTGCCTGCGAGCCCGCCGCCGCTGCGGATGGCCCTGTCGTGCGCGGGCTCGGGGGCGCTTGGGCATACTGGTTCCATTCGAGTGCCGAGACCGACGCGTGCATGGGTGATTCGAGAGGCCACTGGTCCGAGCGCAGCGAAGCGCTGGCCGATGCGCTGGCGCGCGTCGCGCTGGGCGACCGTGCAGCGTTTGCCACCGTCTACCGCGCGTCGGGTGCGCATCTCTTCGGCGTGATCCTGCGTATCGATGCCGATCGAGCCCAAGCCGAGGACATCTTGCAGGACGTGTTCGTCAACATCTGGCGCGCAGCGCAGGGCTTCGACGCCGCGCGGAGCCAGCCGATGACCTGGCTGACCGGCATCGCGCGCAACCGTGCGATCGACAGCCTGCGGCGCCGCAAGACCGAACCCGCGACGGTCAGCGCCAACGTGCCCGGTGACGACGGTGACGACGACCGCGATCGCCGGTCTGCTATCGGCCTGCGCCGCAACGCCGATGGCGCCCATGGCCATGCCGTACACGCGGGCGGCACTGCCGGCGTCCGTCCAGGTGCCCGCGGCCCATGTCGTGGCCCTCGAAACCGTCGCACCGGGCGCCGTGATGCTGATCGGCCCGCCTGCTAGACTGCCTCGTCAACGATGGATCTCATCTCTGCCTTCAGGCGCCTGTCGCGCCGCCGCGGCGACCGCCAATCGCGGCCCGAACTCGATGCGTTCGGCGATGCCGTCTCTCGCTTGGGCCCGCACGACGTGGCCATCGACTGCGGAGCCAACGTGGGCAAGTTCACGCTGCCGATGGCGCGCAACGGCGCTCGCGTGTACGCCTTCGAGCCGAATCCGCATGCGTTCGCCGAACTGCAGCGCCAGACCGCCGATCTGCCCCAGGTGACGCTGTACCAGGCTGCGGTCACGGCGCGTCCGGGCAGCGTGCGGCTGTTCATGCACAAGCGCGCGCATCGTGATCCGGTGCTGTACTCGGAAAGCTCGTCGCTGCTGGCATCCAAGAGCAATGTCTCGAACGACGACTATGTCGACGTCGAGGGCATCCGGCTTGCCGACTTCATCCGCAACGTGGCGGGTGGCCGCGTGAAGTTGCTGAAGATGGACATCGAGGGTGCCGAGGTCGAGGTGCTCAACGACCTGGCCGACGAGGGGCTGCTCGGCAGCATCGATCAGGCCTTCGTGGAAGTGCACGACCGCCGCGTGCCCGAACTGGTGGAACCGACGCGCCGCCTGCGCGAGCGGCTCGCCGCGGCCGGCGCGACGCAGGTGCGCCTGGACTGGCGCTGACGCGGGGCGCTTCGGCGCCGCCCGCAGTTCCTGCAATCTGCCCCAACCCACCCGCCGGCGCAGGCGATGGTGGAAGTGCGTGGGCCCAATAGGCAGGCAGTCGTCGCTTTGCGTGTGCCGCGCCAGATGCGGTGATCTGTCACGGCGCCGTGCGCGTCGATGCGGCGGTACCTGCCGATTGCCCGGCACGATGCCGATATCCACCATCAGCGCCGGCGCCCGTTTGCCGGCGTCCCGATCATTGGCATGGCCCATGCAATCTGACCCGCCCGAATACCGGCCCGACGGCCCCCTCGCGACCCGGCTGTCTGGCCGGCCCGGCGCGGAGCCTTGATCCCCGTGCGACGTTTCACCGTGCGCTGGCCCGTGTTGTCCATCCGCAGTACCGTGCTGCTGGGCATTGCGATGGCGGTGGTTGCGCCGACCGTGACGCTCTGGCAGCTCGACGAGCGACTGACCCGGGCTGCGCAGGAGCCTCTGATCGCGCAGAACCGGCAGGCCGTGCTGATGATGAGCGCCGCCGGGTTGGTCGAACCGCTGTGGACGCTGGACGAGAGGCTCACCCGCCTGGCGCTGCATCGGACGCTGGACGAACCGTCGGTGCACAGCCTGCGGTTCACCGAGAGGCGGCCGATGGTCGAACCGGTCGTGTTGTCGAGGCCCGGCTTCGTGGCGGGCCGTGGCGTCCCGCTGAAGACCTCGATCACGCGAGAGGGCGAACCGCTGGGCGAACTGGAAGTCTGGTTCGATCCTGGACAGATCGACCGCGCACTGGCTGACCGGCGCAAAGCCACGATCGAGCTGGCGGCCCTTCAGGTCTTTCTCAGCGTCGTCGTGCTGCTGGCGGTGTTGTACCGGCGGCTTCTGGCACCGATCCAACGGCTGAAACGCCAGGCCAGTGAGATTGCGTCGCGTGCCGATGTCGCGCCCGTCCATTGGGATCGGCGCGACGAACTGGGTCAGCTCGGGGCGCATCTCAACGAGGTCCATGCACAGATCGACGAACTGTTTGGTCAGCTCGAAGCGCAGAAGGCCGAGCTGGAAAAGATTGCCCTGCACGACACGCTGACCGGGTTGCCCAACCGCACCCTCTTTCGCGAGTTGACGCGTGCCGCGGTGGCCGCCGCGCAGCGCGACGGCGGCCGCCTGGCTTTGTTGTTCATCGACCTCGACCGTTTCAAGGCGGTGAACGACACCTTGGGCCACGCCGCAGGCGATGCCTTGCTGATCGCACTGGCGGAGCGGTTGCGCGCCACGGTACGCGCGTCGGACGTGGTCTGCCGCCACAGCGGCGACGAGTTCACCGTGCTGCTGCGCGATGCCAGCGAGTGGGACGAGGTGGCCGCCACCGCGGACCGGGTCCTGAAGGAGATGGAACTGCCGGTGCGCATCGGTGCGGACTTGGTCAACGTGTCGGCCAGCGTCGGCGTCGCCCTGTTTCCGGACGATGCCACGGACCACGAGACGCTGGTGAGTCACGCCGATACGGCGATGTATGCCGCCAAGAACCAGGGCCGCGGGAATTGCAGCTTCTTCCGTGCCGAGTTCAATACGCAGCTGCAGGCCAACCTGCTGCTGGAGCAGGAGCTGCAGCAGGCGCTGGAACGCGACGAGTTCGTCTTGCACTATCAGCCGCAAGTCGACGCAGGCAGCGGCGAGTTGCTGGGTTGCGAAGCGCTGATCCGCTGGCAGCATCCGCAACGTGGTCTGGTGCCGCCGTTGGAGTTCATCGCCGCGGCCGAGCGGTGCGGCTTGATCAGCGACGTCGGCGCCTGGGCCATCCGCGCCGCCTGCGCACAGATCGCGCGCTGGAAGGGCGCCGGTGTTCGCTTTGGCAGCGTTGCGGTGAACGTGTCGGCGCTCGAGTTCCGCGGCCGCCGCCTGGTCGATACGCTGACGTCCGCGATGGCGGAGTTCGGCGTGCAAGCGCAGGAACTGGAGATCGAGCTCACCGAAAGCGTGCTGATGACCGACACCGACGCCACGCAGGTCACTGTCGAGCGCCTGCACGCATTGGGGTTGTCGTTGGTGGTGGACGATTTCGGCACCGGCTACTCGTCGCTGGCGTACCTGAAGCGGCTGCGTCCGTCCAAGATCAAGATCGACCGCAGTTTCGTGCGCGACCTGCCGGGTGACGACGACGACCGTGTGCTGGTGCAAGCCATCGTGCAATTGACCAGGGCACTGGGGATCCGCGTCGTTGCCGAGGGCGTCGAGACCGAGGCGCAGCGTGGATTCCTGCACGGCATCGGCTGCGGGTTGCTGCAGGGTTACCTGATCAGCCGACCGCAGCCGGCCGAGGGATTCGATCGGTTCGTGCGCCGCACCGTTGCTGCCCGCGGCACTGCGCTCGAGGCCGCGGAAGTCGACCGCGGCCCTTTCCCATCGATCGGTCATGACCGCCTGGCGCCGTCGCGGTGGTGCGTCGATCGTCGTCGAGCACGCGCCGCGGTAAAATAGTTTTGATACGCGGGTGTAGTTCAATGGCAGAACGGCAGCTT
>CAWJAJ010000013.1:0-6962 GCA_963840805.1 uncultured beta proteobacterium
GTGCCCGCCCGCCGGGGCGGGACCCGGCTGGCACCGCAGTCAGACAGACAAAGGCAAGACGCGCCCAGTGTCGACAAGGGCCAACCCATTCCCGTGCGGATCGGGAGTCTCATGTCGATCATTCTGGACAGGCGCCGGCGGCCCTGCTTGCGCGATATCAACCAGCGCTGGCGGCGGCTGGCCTAGGCTGTTTTCGTCAGCTCGGGAGGCTCGCCATGAACGAACTGAAGACCATCCTGGTGCACGTGGATGCCGCGCCGAACATCGCGCAGCGGCTGGAGCTGGCCCAGCGGCTGGCGCAGATGCATCGTGCCCGCGTCGAAGTGCTGTATGCGGTGCTGCCCGCGGTGCTGCAATTTCCTTACGCCTTCGCGGGCGACGCCCAGGCCATGTCGATGTTGATGAGCTTCGAGACCGAGCAGCGCGAACGTGCCCACGCGGCGTTCGAGCGCGAGCGCCAGGCCGCCACCGGCCCCGGCCTCGCCGAGGCGCATTGGCACGCGTCCACCGACGAACCGGTGCGCGCGATGAAGCAACTCGCCTGGGGCGCCGACTTGCTGCTGCTGGCCCAGCACGACCCCGACCCGAAGGCCTATGCCGGCGTCACGCCCGACTTCGCCGCGGCGGTGCTGATCGACAGTGGCAAGCCCGCCCTGGTGATGCCCTACGTCGGCGCCGGGCCGTCGCTCGGCCAGACCGTGCTGGTGGCCTGGAAGCCGACCGCCGAATCGGCCCGCGCCGTGACCGCCGCGCTGCCGCTGCTGCAGCGCGCACAGAAGGTCTACGTGACGGTGTGGGACGAAGCGACCGAACCCGACACGCCATCACCCACGGTGGCCATCGAACCCTACCTGCGCAGCCACGGCATCGCCCCGATCGTGCACCGCGGCGGTCGTGCTGGGCACGATCTGGGCGGGTTGCTGCTGTCGCTGGCGGCCGATCTGCAGGCCGACCTGCTGGTGATGGGCTGCTACGGCCACGGCCGGGCGCGCGAATGGCTGCTCGGCGGGGTCACGCGCTCGGTGCTGCAAGCGATGACGCTGCCGGTGCTGATGGCGCATTGAAGACCGGCTGACGGCTCCCTGGCCCCCGCTCGCGGGCGCCCTCCGGTGCATTGCGCCAGGGCGGCATACTGCGGTATTGCCGCCGCGCGCCTGCCCGCCACCCCCGTGTCCCTCGCCCACATCGCCATCCTCGACGACGAGCCCGACATCACCGCACTGCTCGGCACCTACCTGCGCAGCCACGGCTACCGGGTCAGCGAACTGCACCAGGGCAGCGAACTGATGGCACTGATGCAGCAGGACACGCCCAACCTGGTCCTGCTCGACCTCGGCCTGCCCGGCGAAGACGGCCTGACCATCGCGCGCCAGTTGCGCGAGATCGGTGCCATCGGGCGGCTCGGCCTGATCATCGTCAGCGGTCGCGGCGATGCGGTGGATCGCGTGGTCGGCCTGGAGATCGGCGCCGACGACTACATCACCAAGCCGTTCGACCTGCGCGAACTGCTGGCGCGCGTCAAGGCGGTGCTGCGGCTGATCGAGGCCGCAACGACCGGCGGCGGCGCAAGGGCGGCGGCCGACCGCGGCGCGAACCACGACCGCCTCCACTTCGCCGGCTTCACGCTCGACCGCGCGGCGCGCCAGCTGCGGGGCCGGGATGGCTGCGAAATCGTGCTGACCGGCGGCGAGTTCGACCTGCTGGCGGTGTTCGCGTTGCACCCGGGCCATGTACTGTCGCGCGATTTCCTGCTCGAGCAGACGCGCGGACGCGAAGCCGCGCCGTTCGACCGCACGATCGACGTGCAGATCGGCCGCCTGCGCAAGAAACTCGAAGCCGACCCGCAGGACCCGCAGATCCTCAAGTCGGTGCGCGGCGCGGGTTACGTGCTGGTGGCACCGGTGCACTCCGGATGAGCCCGCCGGGCCGTGCCAAGGGCGAGTGCGCCCGCTCGGCGGCACCGGCTGCAGGGTCGCCCGAATGAACATCACGGACCACGAGCCGCTGATCTTCCGGCAGGTCTTCGACGCCGATCCCGACGGCGTGCTGCTGGTCGATGGCCAGGGCCTGATCGTGCTGGCCAACCCCGCTGCCGCGACGCTGCTCGGCTACGGCATCGACGAACTTCAAGGCATGGCGGTGGACCGCCTGGTGCCCGACCGCGTTGCACCGCGCCATGTCGCCCACCGACACGGCTACGCGCTGGCACCGAAGTCGCGCCCGATGGGCACCGAACTCGAACTGACCGCCAGGCGCGCCGATGGCAGCGAGGTGATCGTCGAGATCGCGCTGAGCCCGTTGCGCGCCGGTGGCGCCGACTACGTGGTGGCCACGCTGCGCGGCATCGGCGCCTACCCGCGCGTCAAGCGCGCGATGCGGCGCGCGCGCTACAACGAATTCGTCGTGCAACTCGGCCGCGTCGCCGTCGACACGCTGGACCCCGACGAACTGCTGCAGAGCATGCCTGCCGTGGTGCGCCAGGCGCTCGAGGTCGAAGCGGTGTCGGTGTTCCTGCTCACGCCCAACCAGCTCGAGCTGCGCGCCGCCAGCTTCAGCGGCGTGATGCCCGACGACGGCCGGCCGATCGTCTACCCGAACCGCCCCGACACGCTGATGGGCTACGTGGTCGCGCAGCGCGTGCCGCTGGTCGTCGCCAACTGCGCGCGCGAGCACCGGTTCGAGGTGGCCACGCGGCTGCTGCAGGCGGGCGCCCGCAGCGTCGTGGCGGTGCCGCTGATCGATCGCGGCAAGGTGATCGGCGCGCTCTGCGCGTGGTCGAGCCAACTGCACCGCTTCGGCGACGACGAAGTGGCTTTCTTCGTCGCCTTGGCCACGCTGCTGTCGACCAGCCTGCAGCGGGCCGACGCCGAATCGCAGTTGCGCCACGCGCAGCGCATGGAAACCGTCGGCCAGCTGACCGGCGGCATTGCGCACGACTTCAACAACCTGCTGACGGTGATCCAGGGCAATCTGCAGCTGCTCGAAGACCAGCCCGCGATTCGCAACGACCCGTTGGCACGCCAACTGGTGGCCGCCGCCGCGCGCGCCGGGCAGCGCGGCGCCGACCTGACCGGCAAGCTGCTCGCCTTCGCGCGCCGCCAGACGCTCGAGCCGACCCCGGTGGATGCCCGTGCGATGCTGCATTCGCTGGGCGACATGCTGCGCCGCACGCTGGGCGAGAACATGCGCATCACGGTGCAGACACCGGACCATTGCCCGCGCTGCCTGGCCGACGCCGTGCAACTCGAATCGGCGCTGCTCAACGTGGCGGTCAACGCGCGCGATGCGATGCCGCTCGGCGGCGCGCTGGCGCTGCGCTGCGGCAGCGGCAAGCGGCCGGACGTCGACGGCGCGACCACCACGCCGGGCGCGCTCGACGGCGACACCGACCACCGCGACACCGCGCAGGATTGGGTCTGGATCAGCATGCAGGACAACGGCGTCGGCATGACCCCGGAGGTGCTCGACCGCGCCTTCGAGCCGTTCTTCACGACCAAGGAAGCCGGCCGCGGCACCGGCCTGGGGCTGTCGACCGTGTACGGCTTCATCAAGCAGTCGCGTGGCCACGTCGAACTCGACAGCGCGCCCGGGCTCGGTACCAAGGTCACGCTCTACCTGCCCGCACTCGCCGGCGACGAGTTCGAGGACGAGGCCGCGGCGGTGTCGGCCGCATCGCTGCCGCAGGGCCTGCGCGTGCTGCTGGTCGAGGACGACGCCGACGTGCGCAGCGTGGCACGGGCGTTCTTGCAGTCGATGGCTTGCGAGGTGGTGGCGTGCGACAGCGCCGAGATGGCGCTGGCCGAACTCGAGCGCGGCCGCCGCTTCGACCTGCTGTTCAGCGACATCACGCTGGCGGCCGGCATCGACGGCCACGAGCTGGCGCGGCGCGTCAATGCGCGCTACCCGGCGCTGGCCGTGCTGCTGACGTCGGGCTACTCGCGCCACGTGGCCGACAGCGGCCACGTCGGCATGCCGATGCGCTGGCCGGTGCTGCGCAAGCCCTATACGCGCCACGACCTGGCGTACGCGATCGCGCATTGCCTGCCGGACGGCGCGAACTGAGCCAGCGCAACGGGCGCGGCCCGCGTGTTGATGGCCATCAACACCCGCACGGCGGGGTTGGCTAGTCTGGTCCCGGCACCTGACCCGGTGCCCGAAGAGACGGACCATGGCGCGAGCCAACACGCGCCGAGGAGCGGGGCCGATGCGCTACGGCGTGTATTCGGAAGTCGGCGCGTTGCGCACGGTGCTGGTCTGTCGCCCTGGCCTGGCCCATCTGCGGCTGACGCCGGCCAATTGCCGTGCCCTGCTGTTCGACGACGTGCTGTGGGTCGAGCGCGCGCAGCACGACTTCGCGCAGTTCGTGCGCGAGATGAGCGGGCGCGGTATCGAGGTGCTCGAGTTGCACGACTTGCTGGCACAGACGCTCGCCCAGCCCGAGGCCAAGCGCTGGCTGCTCGAACGCAAGGTGGTGGCCGACAGCGTCGGCCTCGGCTTGGTCGACGACTTGCGCGCGGCGCTGGCCGAACTGCCGAATGACCGGCTGGCCGAGTTGCTGATCGGCGGCCTGACCAAGGCCGACCTGCCGTTCGAGCCGACCGGCCTGCTCGCGGCCTACCTCGAGATCGACGACTTCGTGCTCGCGCCGCTGCCCAACGCGCTGTTCACGCGCGATGCGGCCTGCTGGATCGGCCCGGGCGTGTGCCTGGGCCCGATGCACTGGCCCGCGCGGCGCGGCGAAACGCTGCTGATGGCGGCGGTGCTGCGCTTCCACCCGCGCTTCGGCGGCGCCGGCGCCCGCCTCTGGTGGGGCGGCGATCTCGGCGCGGACCACGGCCTGGCCACGCTCGAAGGCGGCGATGTGATGCCCATCGGTGACGGTGTCGTGCTCATCGGCATGGGCGAACGCACCAGCCCGCAGGCCGTGGTGCAACTGGGCCACGCGCTGCTCGGCGAGGGCGCGGCCACCACCGTGATCGCCGCGCAATTGCCGCGCTCGCGGGCGGCGATGCACCTGGACACGGTATTCACGCAATGCGCGCCCGACGTCGTGACCTACTTTCCCGAGGTCGTCGACAAGATCGTCTGCCATGAGTTGCGGCTGTCGTCGAAGGGCCGCGACCTGCAGTTGCGCTCGCACGCCGGCAAGCACCTGCTCGACGTGCTGGCAGAGACGCTCGACGTGCCGACGCTGCGGGCGATCGCCACCGGCGGCGACACCTTCGAGGCCGAGCGCGAGCAATGGGACGACGGCAACAACGTACTCGCGCTCGAGCCCGGCGTGGTCATCGGCTACGACCGCAACATCACCACCAACCGCCGCCTGCGCCAGGCCGGCATCGAAGTCATCGAGATCCCGGGCGGGGAGCTCGGGCGCGGCCGCGGCGGCGCGCATTGCCTGAGCTGCCCGATCGCGCGCGACGCGGTCAGCTACCGATAGGGGCTCCAGTGAGCTACAACCTGAAGAACCGGGGCCTGCTGTCGCTCGACGAACTGAGCGCGCGCGACA
Source organism: uncultured beta proteobacterium (assembly GCA_963840805.1). Taxonomy (GTDB): domain Bacteria; phylum Pseudomonadota; class Gammaproteobacteria; order Burkholderiales; family Burkholderiaceae_C; genus CADEEN01. Next base: position 5,510 of record CAWJAJ010000013.1, read on the forward strand.
TCGGGTTCCTGCTCGAAATGGCGCACGAATTCAAGCGCGCCAAGAATGCCGGCACCGAGCAGCCGCAGTTGCGCGGCAAGAACATCGCGCTGCTGTTCGAGAAGGCCTCCACGCGCACGCGCTGCGCGTTCGAGGTGGCGGCCTTCGACCAGGGCGCCAACGTGTCGTTCATCGGCCCCGGCGATTCACCGCTCGGTGACAAGGAGAGCATCAAGGACACCGCGCGCGTGCTGGGCCGGCTGTACGACGCGATCGAGTACCGCGGCTGCGAGCAGGCCGCGGTGCAGGAACTGGCGCGCCACGCCGGCGTACCGGTCTACAACGGCCTGACCCACCAGTTCCACCCGACGCAGATCCTGGCCGACTACATGACGATGCAGGAGCACTGCCCGGCCAGGCCGTTGTCGCAGATGCGGCTGGCCTACCTCGGCGACGCGCGCCGCAACATCGGCGACTCGCTGCTGCAGGGCGCGGCGCTGATGGGGCTGGACTTTCGCATCGGCGCGCCGCGCGCGCTGTGGCCGCCGCAGGCATTGATCGACGCCTCCCAGCACAAGGCCCACGCCAGCGGCGCCTGGCTGCGGCTGTGCGAATCGCCCGACGAGGCGGTGCAGGACGTCGACTTCGTCTACACCGATGTCTGGGTCTCGATGGGCGAGCCCGAGAGCGTGTGGGGCGAGCGCATCGCGCAGTTGCGGCCGTACCAGGTCAACGCCGAGTTGATGCGCATGACCGGCAACCCGGCGGTGAAGTTCCTGCACTGCCTGCCGTCGCTGCACGATCGCCACACGCGCAAGGGCGAAGAGATCTACCGCCGGTTCGGCATGGATGGCCTGGAGGTCACCGACGAGGTGTTCGAATCGCCGGCCTCGGTGGTGTTCGACCAGGCGGAGAACCGCCTGCACACGATCAAGGCGTTGCTGGTCGCCACGTTGGCGTAAACATGATGAGCTCAAGGATGAGCCGTCCCCTCGCCTCTTGCATTGCCTGTCGTCGCCGGCTGTGGTGGCGCTCGCGGTCCGGGTCTTGCCCTGTGCGGGCGGGGGCTGTGCCTGCGACTTTTGCTGACTGCTTCCATTGCCGGGTCCCGCCCCGGCGGGCGGGTAACTTTCATTTGCGGCCCCAAATGAAAGTCACCAAAGCAAAGGGGCTGAATGCAACACCTCTCAGCTCGTTCTTCGCCCCTTGCCCACCCGGCCCGGCGGGCCACCTGGAGACACCGCCGCAAATCGATGCGTCGGCGCACTCGACGAGGCCTCGCTTCGCTTTGGCCTGGGGTCCAGCGAAATAGCGCGGGCGAGGCTTGGCGAGGCCCGCGCCGTCGAGTGCGCGGCTGGTCCGAGGGGACGCATTCTCTCCAAGTGGCCCGCTGGGCCGGGGCGCCGCAGCGTGCAGAACGCATGAGAGGTTTTGCATTGAGGGCCTTTGCTTTGGTGACTTTTATTTGGCCCCC
>CAWJAJ010000014.1:0-31555 GCA_963840805.1 uncultured beta proteobacterium
AGCAGCGAGTGCACCGCACTCTCGACATCGACGGCTCGGAATTCGCCGCTCGCGATTGCCGCGCCGCAGGATCGTGGCGACGAGTTGGTGGCCGGGCTCGATGACTTCGCGCACGTAGAACTCGGCGATATCGGGGAAATTGCGCACCTCGGTGATGATCAACTTGAACGCGCCCGAGCCCGGGCTGGCGTAGGTCTGCTGCCACCACTCGACCAGCATCTCGCGCAGCACCGGCGCCATCGGCCCCTCGATCCGGCGCACCTCCTGCGCGGTGGCGGCAATGCGTGCCGACAGGTAATGTGCGATCACGGCCTTGAGCAGTTCTTCCTTGCTCGGGTAGTACAGATACAGCGTTCCCTTGGACACGCCGGCCCGCTGCGCCACTTCTTCGGCGCGCGTGGCGGCGAAGCCCTTCTCGACGAACAGGGCCAGTGCGGCTTCGAGCAATTCATGCGGGCGCGCGTCCTTGCGGCGCTGGCGCAGCGGCGGGCGGTGTTCGGGTTTGTCGATCGCGGACATCCTATTAATGACTGACGGGTCAGTAATGTATGCGAGCCCGTCCGTGTCGGTCAAACGTGAGCGGCTCCTAGAATCGGCGCGATGAGTCGCCGTCTCTGGACCACGATGCTGGCTGCCGCGGTGGTTGCGCCGGCATGGCTGGCCGGTTGCGCCGGCCTGGGCGGCGCGCGCACCGTGACGCTGTCGCACGCCGACCTGCAGGCCCGTCTCGAACGCCAGTTCCCGCGCCAGCGGCGCGTGCTCGAGGTGATCGACGTCGACATCGCGCGCCCTGTGGTGCGCCTGTTGCCCGAGCGCAACCGCGTCGCCACCGATCTCGACCTCAGCGCCAGCGAGCGGTTGTCGGGGCGCCGTGTGCGCGGCAGCCTGGCGCTGGAGTACGCGTTGCGCTACGAGCCGTCCGACGCCAGCGTGCGCCTGACGCAGGTGCGCGTGCAGGAGGTCACGCTCGATCTCGGCAGTGGCTCGCTGTCGGCGTCGGCGGCGCGCATCGGGGCCCTGCTCGCCGAACGCCTGCTCGATGACGTCGCCATCTGGCACGCCGATGCGGAGCGGTTGCGGCTGCTGCAGCGCGCCGGCGTCGATGCCGCTGACATAACCGTCACGGCGCGCGGCATCGAGGTGCGTTTCGCCGAAGCGCGCTGACCGGTTGCGGCGGCGAGCGCCGCTATGATCCGCCCCTTTGCCGTTGCGCTGTGCCGCGGCCGTCGTGACAGGAGCCGCTGTGGATGGATCGTGCTGGCCAAGGCCGCGGTGATGGGCATCGTCGAGGGCCTGACCGAGTTCCTGCCGATCTCGTCGACGGGGCACCTGATCCTCACTGCGTCGCTGCTCGACTACACCGGCGCCAGCGTGAAGGTCTTCGAGGTGGCGATCCAGACCGGCGCGATGCTGGCGGTGATCTGGGAATACCGCGCCCGGCTGCGCGCACGGTCGCAGGGATCGGCCACGATGCGGTGGCGCAGCGCTTTGCGCGCAACGTGCTGATCGCGTTCATGCCGGCGGTGGTCTTCGGCCTGGCGCTGGGCAGCGCGATCAAGGCGCACCTGTTCCATCCGGTGCCGGTGGCGCTGGCCTTCGTGCTCGGCGGCGTCGTGATCCTGTGGGTCGAACGGCGCCACCAGCGCGCTACGGCGAGATCGACTTGCAGGGGCAGCGCCACGCGCGCGTCGAGACTGTCGACGACATGACGGCGCTGGACGCACTGAAGGTCGGCCTCGTGCAATGCCTGGCGCTGATTCCCGGCACCAGCCGTTCCGGCGCGACGATCATCGGTGCAATGGTGTTCGGCTTCTCGCGCCGGCGGCCACCGAGTTCAGTTTCTACCTGGCGATCCCGACGCTGATCGGCGCCGGCGCGTACTCGGTGTGGAAGGAACGGGCCGCGCTGTCGATCGCCGACCTGCCGCAGTTTGCCGTCGGCACCGTGTTCGCCTTCGGCAGCGCCTGGCTGTGCATCCGCTGGTTGATCCGTTATGTTTCCACCCACGATTTCACCGCGTTCGCGTGGTACCGCATCGTCTTCGGCGGGCTGGTGCTGCTGACGGCCGGCACCGGCTGGGTTGCGTGGCACGCATAGCGTCGATCAGCAAATTGCATCGACCGTGCGCGCCGCGGCCGCTAGCATCGACGGTCGTTCAAGGAGCCATCGCATGCTGCAACTGGTGATCGGCAACAAGAACTACTCGTCATGGTCGATGCGGGCATGGGTGCTGATGCGCCACCACGGCATCGCCTTCGACGAAATCAGGCTGCGCTTCGACCTCACACCCGGCTCGGCCTTCTATCGCGAACTGGCGCGCTACACGCCGGCGGGCAGGGTGCCGGTGTTGCTGGTCGACGGCTTCGCGGTGTGGGACACGCTGGCCATCGCCGAGGCCTGGCCGATCTGCACCCGTCACTGCCGATCTGGCCACGTGATCGGCAACAACGGGCCCGCGCGCGCAGCCTCGCCGCCGAGATGCACGCCGGCTTTCCTGCACTGCGCAATCATTGCCCGATGAACATCGAGGTGCAGCTGCCACAAATCGGCCAGCGCGTGCTGGACAGCGAGCCCGCGGCGCGCGGCGACCTGGCTCGCATCGATGCCCTGTGGAGCGAGCAGCTGAGCCTCAGTGGCGGGCCGTTCCTGTTCGGCGAGTTCGGCGCCGTCGATGCCTTCTATGCGCCGGTGGCCCGCGCTGCGCAGCTATGGGTTGCCGTTGTCGGAGGCCGCGCGCGCCTATGTCGAGAGGTTGTGGGCTTCGCCCGGCGTGTCGGCGTGGGTCACCGACGCACTGGCCGAGCACGATTCATCGCCGAAGAGACCATACCGAAGCGCCCGCTGAGGCTGGCGCGCCGCGTCAGCGCCGGCGGAAGACCAGGTCCCATACGTCATGGCCCAGCGCCAGGCCGCGCTGCTCGAACTTGGTCAGCGGGCGGTGGGCGGGCCGCGGCGCGTAGCCGTCGGCCGTGTTGACCAGCGGCGGTTCGGCCGACAGCACGGCGAGCATCTGCTCGGCGTACGGCTGCCAGTCGGTGGCGCAGTGCAGCCTGCCGCCCGGCGCCAGGCGCGATGCGAGCAGCGCGACGAAGTCTGGCTGGACCAGTCGCCGCTTGTGATGCTTCTTCTTGTGCCACGGGTCGGGGAAGAAGACGTTGACGCCGGCCAGCGAAGCGGGCGCGATCATCTGTTCGAGCACCGGCACCGCGTCGTGTTGCACGATGCGCAGGTTGCTGAGCGCGCTTCGTCGATGCGCTTCAACAGCGCGCCGACCCCGGGGTCGTGGACCTCGATGCCGATGAAGTCGATGTCCGGCCAAGCCGCAGCGATCACCGCCGTGGCCTGGCCCATGCCGAAGCCGATTTCGGCACCAGCGGCGCGTGGCGGTTGAACACCGCCGTGGCGTCGAGCGGCGTCGGCTGGAACGGCAGCACGAAACGCGGCGCCAGTTCGACCAGCGCCCGCTGCTGGCCACTGCCCATGCGGCCGGCGCGCAGCACATAACTGCGGATCCGCGGCGCGGCGTGGCATCGTCGCTGGGAACAACAGGCTGCATGGCGAGCCGATTGTCGCAAAGCCCGTGGCGACATCGCCGGAGGGCGTGACTTCGCGTGCGACGCTGCCTGCGAGCCCGCCGCCGCTGCGGATGGCCCTGTCGTGCGCGGGCTCGGGGGCGCTTGGGCATACTGGTTCCATTCGAGTGCCGAGACCGACGCGTGCATGGGTGATTCGAGAGGCCACTGGTCCGAGCGCAGCGAAGCGCTGGCCGATGCGCTGGCGCGCGTCGCGCTGGGCGGCCGTGCAGCGTTTGCGACCGTCTACCGCGCGTCGGGTGCGCATCTCTTCGGCGTGATCCTGCGTATCGATGCCGATCGAGCCCAAGCCGAGGACATCTTGCAGGACGTGTTCGTCAACATCTGGCGCGCAGCGCAGGGCTTCGACGCCGCGCGGAGCCAGCCGATGACCTGGCTGACCGGCATCGCGCGCAACCGTGCGATCGACAGCCTGCGGCGCCGCAAGACCGAACCCGCGACGGTCAGCGCCAACGTCCCGGTGACGACGGTGACGACGACCGCGATCGCCGGTCTGCTCTCGGCCTCGCCGCAACGCCGATGGCGCCCATGGCCATGCCGTACACGCGGGCGGCACTGCCGGCGTCCGTCCAGGTGCCCGCGGCCCATGTCGTGGCCCTCGAAACCGTCGCACCGGGCGCCGTGATGCTGATCGGCCCGCCTGCTAGACTGCCTCGTCAACGATGGATCTCACTCTGCCTTCAGGCGCCTGTCGCGCCGCCGCGGCGACCGCCAATCGCGGCCCGAACTCGATGCGTTCGGCGATGCCGTCTCTCGCTTGGGCCCGCACGACGTGGCCATCGACTGCGGAGCCAACGTGGGCAAGTTCACGCTGCCGATGGCGCGCAACGGCGCTCGCGTGTACGCCTTCGAGCCGAATCCGCATGCGTTCGCCGAACTGCAGCGCCAGACCGCCGATCTGCCCCAGGTGACGCTGTACCAGGCTGCGGTCACGGCGCATCCGGGCAGCGTGCGGCTGTTCATGCACAAGCGCGCGCATCGTGATCCGGTGCTGTACTCGGAAAGCTCGTCGCTGCTGGCATCCAAGAGCAATGTCTCGAACGACGACTATGTCGACGTCGAAGGCATGCGGCTTGCCGACTTCATCCGCAACGTGGCGGGTGGCCGCGTGAAGTTGCTGAAGATGGACATCGAGGGTGCCGAGGTCGAGGTGCTCAACGACCTGGCCGACGAGGGGCTGCTCGGCAGCATCGATCAGGCCTTCGTGGAAGTGCACGACCGCCGCGTGCCCGAACTGGTGGAACCGACGCGCCGCCTGCGCGAGCGGCTCGCCGCGGCCGGCGCGACGCAGGTGCGCCTGGACTGGCGCTGACGCGGGGCGCTTCGGCGCCGCCCGCAGTTCCTGCAATCTGCCCCAACCCATCCGCCTACGCAGGCGATGGTGGAAGTGCGTGGGCCCAATGGCAGGCAGTCGTCGCTTTGCGTGTGCCGCGCCAGATGCGGTGATCTGTCACGGCGCCGTGCGCGTCGATGCGGCGGTACCTGCCGATTGCCCGGCACGATGCCGATATCCACCATCAGCGCCGGCGCCCGTTTGCCGGCGTCCCGATCATTGGCATGGCCCATGCAATCTGACCCGCCCGAATTCCGGCCCGACGGCCCCCTCGCGACCCGGCTGTCTGGCCGGCCCGGCGCGGAGCCTTGATCCCCGTGCGACGTTTCACCGTGCGCTGGCCCGTGTTGTCCATCCGCAGTACCGTGCTGCTGGGCATTGCGATGGCGGTGGTTGCGCCGACCGTGACGCTCTGGCAGCTCGACGAGCGACTGACCCGGGCTGCGCAGGAGCCTCTGATCGCGCAGAACCGGCAGGCCGTGCTGATGATGAGCGCCGCCGGGTTGGTCGAACCGCTGTGGACGCTGGACGAGAGGCTCACCCGCCTGGCGCTGCATCGGACGCTGGACGAACCGTCGGTGCACAGCCTGCGGTTCACCGAGAGGCGGCCGATGGTCGAACCGGTCGTGTTGTCGAGGCCCGGCTTCGTGGCGGGCCGTGGCGTCCCGCTGAAGACCTCGATCACGCGAGAGGGCGAACCGCTGGGCGAACTGGAAGTCTGGTTCGATCCTGGACAGATCGACCGCGCACTGGCTGACCGGCGCAAAGCCACGATCGAGCTGGCGGCCCTTCAGGTCTTTCTCAGCGTCGTCGTGCTGCTGGCGGTGTTGTACCGGCGGCTTCTGGCACCGATCCAACGGCTGAAACGCCAGGCCAGTGAGATTGCGTCGCGTGCCGATGTCGCGCCCGTCCATTGGGATCGGCGCGACGAACTGGGTCAGCTCGGGGCGCATCTCAACGAGGTCCATGCACAGATCGACGAACTGTTTGGTCAGCTCGAAGCGCAGAAGGCCGAGCTGGAAAAGATTGCCCTGCACGACACGCTGACCGGGTTGCCCAACCGCACCCTCTTTCGCGAGTTGACGCGTGCCGCGGTGGCCGCCGCGCAGCGCGACGGCGGCCGCCTGGCTTTGTTGTTCATCGACCTCGACCGTTTCAAGGCGGTGAACGACACCTTGGGCCACGCCGCAGGCGATGCCTTGCTGATCGCACTGGCGGAGCGGTTGCGCGCCACGGTACGCGCGTCGGACGTGGTCTGCCGCCACAGCGGCGACGAGTTCACCGTGCTGCTGCGCGATGCCAGCGAGTGGGACGAGGTGGCCGCCACCGCGGACCGGGTCCTGAAGGAGATGGAACTGCCGGTGCGCATCGGTGCGGACTTGGTCAACGTGTCGGCCAGCGTCGGCGTCGCCCTGTTTCCGGACGATGCCACGGACCACGAGACGCTGGTGAGTCACGCCGATACGGCGATGTATGCCGCCAAGAACCAGGGCCGCGGGAATTGCAGCTTCTTCCGTGCCGAGTTCAATACGCAGCTGCAGGCCAACCTGCTGCTGGAGCAGGAGCTGCAGCAGGCGCTGGAACGCGACGAGTTCGTCTTGCACTATCAGCCGCAAGTCGACGCAGGCAGCGGCGAGTTGCTGGGTTGCGAAGCGCTGATCCGCTGGCAGCATCCGCAACGTGGTCTGGTGCCGCCGTTGGAGTTCATCGCCGCGGCCGAGCGGTGCGGCTTGATCAGCGACGTCGGCGCCTGGGCCATCCGCGCCGCCTGCGCACAGATCGCGCGCTGGAAGGGCGCCGGTGTTCGCTTTGGCAGCGTTGCGGTGAACGTGTCGGCGCTCGAGTTCCGCGGCCGCCGCCTGGTCGATACGCTGACGTCCGCGATGGCGGAGTTCGGCGTGCAAGCGCAGGAACTGGAGATCGAGCTCACCGAAAGCGTGCTGATGACCGACACCGACGCCACGCAGGTCACTGTCGAGCGCCTGCACGCATTGGGGTTGTCGTTGGTGGTGGACGATTTCGGCACCGGCTACTCGTCGCTGGCGTACCTGAAGCGGCTGCGTCCGTCCAAGATCAAGATCGACCGCAGTTTCGTGCGCGACCTGCCGGGTGACGACGACGACCGTGTGCTGGTGCAAGCCATCGTGCAATTGACCAGGGCACTGGGGATCCGCGTCGTTGCCGAGGGCGTCGAGACCGAGGCGCAGCGTGGATTCCTGCACGGCATCGGCTGCGGGTTGCTGCAGGGTTACCTGATCAGCCGACCGCAGCCGGCCGAGGGATTCGATCGGTTCGTGCGCCGCACCGTTGCTGCCCGCGGCACTGCGCTCGAGGCCGCGGAAGTCTGACCGCGGCCCTTTCCCATCCATCGGTCATGACCGCCTGGCGCCGTCGCGGTGGTGCGTCGATCGTCGTCGAGCACGCGCCGCGGTAAAATAGGTTTGATACTGCGGGTGTAGTTCAATGGCAGAACGGCAGCTCCCCAAAAAGCTGATGTAGGTCGCCATCGCATCGAGCCCGTCACGGGCCCCGTTGATCGGCGACTGGCTTCGCCAGATCGCCGTCACCGTGACCTCTTTCGGGTCCCACACCCGGTTCGATCAAGGTCAGTTCGCAGTCGCCGCCACGGTGATCGCCTTGACCGTCACCCCCACTGCTTCGAACCTGCTTTCAGACGCTGTAGATCGGCTGTAGAACCGCCGACCGCTGCTGCGATGGCGTCTGACTACCGGCGCACGATGCGAACGTGGATTCCAGCCTGAGATCGACCTCGAGGTTGCAACCGGAAGTCCGAATCGGATGTCAGCACGAGATCGATCGAGTCGATCAGCGGTCACGATGCCAACTTCGGACTGGATTCGGGTACGCAGATCGCGATCGTCGAACCATATCGCGAGGTCATGCCGTTGCCCGGTTGCCAGTTTGGGATGACATTAGGCACGGTGGAGCAGCGTCTGCGCCGATGACCTGGGGCGATTGGCCCGAGCAAGCAGTTCGCGCATCAGAGCCATCGTTCGGTCGCTGGTCGCCTTAACCAGCGTCGCATCGGGCTTCGGCGGTTGCGCGTTGTTGACCCGGACTCGGTACTCGATCCAGATCACGTGTTCTTGCGTTCGGTTGTCGAACGCTTGCTGCACCTTCTTGACCTTCGATCCTTCCTTGTTCGGGAATCCGAACATCGCATCGAGAAGCGCAAGCAGTTTGTTCCATCCGTTCATGTCGATCGTCCTCCTGGACGTATTTATCGACATCGCCAACGGTGGATGACCCGATGACCAGTCACAAGAATCGGCCCACCTTGAAGGCGAGCCGTTGTCCACCGCATGTTCCCTCGCTCGATGACGCTACGTCATGAGCTTTGCGAGAAGCGGTGATGGCGGGCCGGCCAAAGCGCAGAGGGCCCCCCTGAATGAGCGGCGATGTGAGGCGACGCGACCGACATAATTGTCTATAAACGATGAACGATGGCGGTGGCCAGGAGCGCTGGCCATGCGGCGCGCGCCGCGACCCTGGTACGTCCTTGCCGCGCGACATGGTGCCGCTGTTATGTCAATTCCCGAGCCCACTGTTACCGACGATACGACGCTTGTCGCCCGCTGCCGCGAGGGCGACGCCTCGGCGTGGGTGGTGCTGGTGCGGCGCTACCAACGCCTGGTCTATGCGATCGTGCGGCGCGCCGGTCTGGACGAACAGGCTTTGGCCGACGTTTTCCAGACGGTCTTCCTGCGGCTGCTGCAACACCTGCCGCGCATCGCCGAGCCCGCACGGCTGCAGGCGTGGATCGTCACCACCGCCAAGCGCGAGGCGTGGCTGCAGCGCCAGCGCGGCGAACGCATGGTGTCGATGACCGTCGCCGAGCCAGATGGGGCCGACGACGAGGCCTGGGCCATCGCCGACAGCGCGCTGGGGCCAGAGGAGGCGGTGGCGCATTGGCAGCAGCTCGCGCAGGTGCAGCGCGGGCTCGAGCGGTCTGGACGACCGCTGCCGGCAGCTGCTGCAGGCCCTGTTCGGAAGCGAGAGCATCGGCTACGACGATGTGGCTTTGCGCCTGGAGCATGCCGATCGGAAGCATCGGCCCGACGCGAGCCCGCTGCCTGGCCAGACTGCGTCGATTGATCGATTGACCGGCGTCGGAGTATCAGTGCGACGCCATCCTCCTCTGTAATTGACATCTGCCCTGCCCATGAAGCCCATCGACAGCCTTTCCGACGACGAGTGGCTGGCGCTCGTGCAGCGCGCCATCGCGATGCCCGACGCGCCGCCGCAGCTGGTGCAGGATGCGCTCGAGCTCTGGCGCCTGCACCGGCCGCCGCAGCGCGCGCAACCGTTGCTGCAGCGCTGGGTGGCCGTGCTCACTTTCGACAGCTGGGCCGGCGCGCCGGTCGGCCGCCGGCATGCGGGCGCTGCCCTCCGAGGTTCGCCAGATGTTGTTTGCGGCAGAGGGTTGCGATATCGATCTGCGCATCGCGCCAGTGGCCGAAGGATTCGCGCTGAGCGGGCAACTGCTCGGACCCGGCGCCGAAGGCAGCGTCGAGCTCACCGCGCTCGATCGCGGTGGCGAGGGACCGCTGCGGCGCAGCGTCGCGCTCGACGCGCTGAGCGAATTCAGGGTCGACGGCGTAAGCAGCGGCACCTACCTGATCACGTTGCGCCTGGGCAGCGATGAGATCGTGCTGCCTCCGATCGACGTCGGCCGCCGCGGGATGCGGGCGGACCGTGAGCCTGCAGCAGGTCGCACTGCGGATGGAACAGGCGAATCACCTCGTCGTTGGCGGCGCGTTGCCGCCACCGGCCGAGTTGACGGCCGAAACCACCTGCGCGCTGGGCTGGGCCTTGAAGGATCTGTGCTACTCATCCTGGAGCAGCGAGCCTCAGCGCGCCGTGCACGTGGCAGGCGCCCTGCGCCGCCTGCGCGACGCGGCACGAGCCGCTGCGGTGCCCGCGGCCTTGCCCGAAGTCGACGCGTTGGTGGCCTGGACCGACGGCATCGCCCGCGTGATCCAGGGCGAAATGGAAGCCGCGACCGCTTCGCTCGATGCCGCCGCCGCGGCCTTCGCCGAGTTGGGCCAGCCGCGCCATGCCGCGCAGACGCAGGTGCCCAAGATCATGGCGCTGGCCATGCTCGGCCGTCACGACGACGCGGCGCACTGTGCCGAAGCCGCGCAGCGCGCGCTGCTCGAGAACGGGGATTTGCATGCCGCGAGCAAGGTCTCGCTCAACCTGGGCAACCTGCACCTGCGTGCAGATCGCTACAGCGCGGCAGCCGAGCGCTTCCGCGAGGCCGCGGTCTTGTTCGAACGCGTCGGCGACTCCGAGCATTCGGTGATGGCCGACAACGGCCTGGCCGATGCACTCACCGCCTTGGGTGACCTCGACGAAGCGGCTCGGACCTACGCCCGCGCCCGCTTGCGGGCCTGCACCCACGCGTTCTCGGTGCTTGAGGCCTTGGTGGAAGAATCGGTGGCGCTGCTCGACCTCGTGCGCGGCCGCTATCGCGACGCACTCGCCGGCCTGGAGGGGTCACGGCGGCGCTACGCCGAACTCGAGATGCCGCAGCACCTGGCGATCGCAGAGAAGCAGCTCGCCGACGCCTACCTCGAGCTGCGCCTGCTGCCGGAATCGCTGGCCGGCTACGAGGCCGCGCTCGAACGTTTCAAGACCTTGGACATGCAGGTCGATCGCGCCTGGACGCTGGTTCAGCGCGGGCGAGCGCTGGCGCTTGCCGGCCAACGCGCGGCGGCCGCCGCGTCGCTGGCCGAAGCGGCGCCACTCTTTGTCGCGCTGGACAACACCGCCGGCGCGGCAGCCGTCGCGCTCGCGCAGGCCGAACTCGCGCTCGCCGGCGCCGATGGCGCGCAAGCCCTGGCGCTCGCGCGCGAGGCCGCGGGCCGCTTCCAGCGCGCGGGGTTGATGGAGCGTCAACTGCGCGCCGAGTCGGTGCAGGCGCAGGCGCTGCTGCACCTGGGCGACGTCGCGCTCGCGCGGTCGCTGTTCGATGCGACGCTGGACGCGGCGCGCAAACATCAGCTGCTGCCCGTGCAGCTGCGCTGCCTCACCGGGCGCGCCATGGCTGCGCGGGCCGCTGGCGACCGGCAGGCTGCGCGAGAGGATCTGGAGGCCGCGGCCGATCTGTTCGAAGACCAGCGCCGCACGCTGCCGGGCGACGAGGTGCGCAGCGCCTTCCAGTGCGACCACTTGTTGCCCTTCCAGGAGCTTCTGCGCCTCGAGCTCGAGGCCCATGCAGAGGGCGGGGCCGACGCGGCCGACGTCTTGGCGCAGCTCGATCGCTTCCGTGCGCGCACGCTGGCTGATCGCCTCGGCATGGCCGACCGTGACCACGACGAAGGCGAGGCGCAGCAGGCCGGGACGCAGGATCTGCGCGCGCACCTGGCGTGGCTCTACCGGCGCCTGCATCGACTGCACGACGAGGCCGGCGCATCGACCGACGGTGACCGCCGAGCTGCGGGCGACCGAACGCGAGCTGCTCGAACGCACGCGCAGGATCCGCCTTGCTGCGCGAGGCCGCAACCCCGGTGCGCGAGCATGCCGAGCTGGACATCCGGTCGCTGCAGCACGCGCTCGAGCCCGGCGACGCATTGGTCGAGTACGGCGTGCAGGGCGACGAGTTGTTCGCCTGCGTGCGTCACCCGCGCGGGCGTGCAGGTCAAGCGCCGCCTGGCCGCGTGGCCGCAGGTCATCGACGCAGTGCGTTCCGTGCGATTCCAGGTCGAAACGCTGCGCCACGGCAGCGCGCCCGTGCAGCGCCACCTGCCGACGCTCGAGCTGCGGGTCCACGCCCATCTTCAGCGGCTGCACGCGCTGGTGTGGCAGCCGCTGGAGCCGCTGCTGGGCGATCCGCAACGCGTGCTGATCGTCCCGCACGCGCAGCTCGGATCGGTCCCCTTTGCGGCGCTGCACGATGGCGAGCGCTGCGTTGCCGAGCAGCTCGCAGATCGCCTTCGCCCCGAGCGCGCGCTTCGTGCTGCGCGCTCTTGCGCGCGAGCCCAGGCCGCAGTCCGGGTGCTGGCCCTGGGCGAATCGACGCGACTACCGCAGCGCACGCGAAGCGAGTTCGGTCGCCGGCTGCTGCCGCAGGGGCAGGCTTTCGTCGGCGAGGAGGCGACGATCGAGAACTTGCATGGCCCATGGCGGCAGCGCCGATGTGATCCACCTCGCCTGCCACGCCCAGTTCCGCACCGACAACCCGATGTTCTCGGCGCTGCACCTGCACGACGGCGCGCTCACCGCCGAGGCGATTGAATCCCTGCGTCTGCCCGGCGCAATCGTCGTGCTCAGCGGCTGCGAGACCGCGCTCAGCGACGTCGGCAGCGGCGACGAGATGTTCGGGCTGACACGTGCCTTCCTCGTTGCCGGAGCTTCACGGGTATTGGCTGCCCTGTGGCCCGTGGATGACGCGACGACCGCCGAGTTGATGTTCGACTTCTACGCCGGCCTGCGCCATGGCCAGCCGCCAGCCGCAGCGCTGCGCCAGGCGCAACTGGCCGCCAGACAGCGGCGTCGCCCATCCTTTCTACTGGGCGTCGTTTTCACTGATGGGCCGCTGGTGATAACCGCCGAACTAGGGGTTGCATCGCCAAGGATGCGGCCAAGAATGGCGCACTCACTACCGCAAGGGCCTGCGTCGAATTCGCCGGCACGGAAACCGGGTGGACGGGGAGCAACGATGAATGCCGACACTGGATACCCGCGCCTGCATGGTGCGTGGCCTGCGCGCTTGGCCTGCGCATTGCTTGTGCTGTGCGTGCATGGCATCGCACTGGGCAAGGGTGCGGTCGACGGCGAGATCATCGTGCGCTTGCGTGAACAAGGCGAGATTGCGCCTTTGCTCGTGAAGCACCAGTTGAGCCTCATCGGGCGCTTCGGCTCGCGGCCGATCTTTCGCCTGAAGGTGATCGGCGACGCCAAGGTGGACGCCAAGGTCGACGCACTTCGGCGTGAATACGACGTCAAGTCGGCCGAGCCGAACGCCACCTACGAGGGGCTCGAACCGGGCAAGAACGTCGGCTGGGCGATCGGCGACCCGCAACCTCTTGCGACGCAGTGGGCCGCGCAGGCGATCCATCTGGCCGATGCCCATCGTATTTCCACCGGAGCCGGCATCCGCGTCGCCGTGCTCGACACCGGCGTGGACCGGCAGCACCCGGCGCTGGCCGGCAAGCTGTTGCCCGGATTCGATTTTGTCGATTTCGACGCCGATCCGTCCGACGTGGGCAGCGTGGCCAATCGCAGCTTCGGCCACGGCACTCACGTGGCCGGCCTGGTGGCTCTGGTCGCACCCGACGCGCGCATCGTGCCGCTGCGCATCCTCGACGCCGATGGCGTCGGCAACGCCTGGGTGCTGGCCGAGGCGATGCTGTACGCCGTGGACCCTGACGGCAACCCGACCACCGACGACGGTGCCCATGTCATCAACCTGAGCGTCAGTTCGCTGGCCAAGACCGATCTCTTCAAGACCGTCGCCAAGCTCGTATCCTGCAAGAAGCGCGGGCTCGGCGGCAAGGATGCCGACGACGACGATGATGATGATGACGTTGCCGTGCCGTTCAGCGACAAGGTACGCTGCAGTGGCTTCGGAGGTGCGGTTGTCGTCGCGGCTGCCGGCAACCGCGGCAACGACAAGATCCGTGAGTACCCCGCTGCCGAGGCGTCCTCCGCGCTGGTGGCGGTCGCCGGCAGCGACAGAAACGGGTGGCTGGCCGGCTTCAGCAACTACGGCTGGGTCAAGCTCGCCGCTCCCGCCCAAGACATTACCAGCGCGATCCCCGGGGGCGGCTACGAGACCTGGAGCGGCACCTCGATGGCCGCACCCCTCGTCGCCGGCACGGCAGCGTTGCTGCGGTCGGTCGACCGCAGCCTGTCGGCCGACGGCGTCGTGAAGCGGCTGAAGGATCGCGGCAGCCGGCTATGCGGCACGCCGACGAAGGAACTCGACGCCTTGGCCGTACTCCTCGACGAGGCCGTGCGCAACAAGCCCGGCTGCGACCCGCGGCGCGACTGATCGCACCCAGACAAACCCTTAGCGGAGTATCAGCCACCCGGCTCGCCTCTCTGTTCGTTATCACCACCACGAGAGTTCGGCGACGCAGCGCAGGCCGCGCCGCCGTCACGGATTGAGTTCTTTCGGGGTGGGTTCGCAGCGAACCATGGGAGCGCCACTTCGTGAGTCATCCGATCCTGCTCGGCATGGACACGTGGGCCGAGCCAATCAAGATGGCGGCGGCCTGTCGCGCCATGCGTGCGGCAGGCACGGACGTCCAGGTTCTGCCCGACGGCCAGCAAGATTCGATGGCGTGGTCGTTGCATGACTTCTTCGAGATGCCGACGCCCCACGCCATGGCGGTGGAGCGCGGTGGCGGCACGCTCGCGCACCCGCATGCGGTACTGCTGACGAAGTCCCAGAACGAGCTGGAGCCGCATAAGCCGCGCGCCGCGCTGGTGCACAGCGAACCCTCGAGCGCGGCGATGCTGGCGCCGGCCGCGTTCTACCACCAGATCCCGCTGGGCCATGTCGAGGCCGGGCTGCGCGGCGACGACAACGACATCCCGTTTCCCGAGGCAATGAACCGCCAGCTGACGTCTTAGTTGATTCGGTCTCAATGAATCGTCGGCACTCAACGCGACACGGTGCCGTTCGACGCCTCGGCAGGGCAGCTCCCTCGCTGCCTCGCGAGGCTTCTTAAGTGTCGTGGATGTTCAAGAAGAAGGTGAAGTATGAGAAAGCTAAACACTGAAGAACTGAAGCTCGTCTACGGGGGCGGCTCCAAGTGCGGTGGCGGCAGCAAAGGCGGCGGCAGTGGCAGCGGCAAGAGCGGCAAGAGCGCCAAGAGCGCCAAGAGCGCCAAGAGCGCAAAGAGCGGCAAGAGCGGCAAGAGCGGCGGCAGCTGCGGCAGCCACAGCGGCAGCAAGTAGGCGCGCTCGACTGGATGGGCCCCGGACAAAGGACCGGGGCCCCGACCTCCAAGGCGCTGAACCGGCGCCGACGATACAAGGACTCGACCGATGCTCATGTCGACAACCGACGCACCAGCCGAATCGCAAGTGCGTTCGATACCGCAGAACGCGACGGAAGTGCGAACCCCATGGCCGCCAAGCCAAGGCCTCGAGGAACTCTGGCTGCTCGGTCAGCCGCCGCTGAGTCGATTGCTCGAATTCGTCGAGGACACCGCCATCGACGCCGACAAGGTCGATCGCGCCGCGCTGGCAACCGAATGGCGAGTCGCCAACGACTACTACATGGAGCTCGAGAAGACCGAGGCGGGCATCGCCAACCAGGGCACGCACCGCGACCTCGATCCGCGTCTGGCCGCGCTGGCCGACGAGGTGTCAGTCAATCCGCGTTTCCGGCGCACATTCGACAAGCTGCCAACCACATTCGGCATGGTCGAACTCGACAGCCTGATCGTCTACCAGCGCCACGTCACACGCAACTTCGTCGACGCGCGCATGGCGCGCATCGGTAGCGCACCCGACCCCGAAACCCTGTTCCGCTTGTGCATGCCGCTCGGCGAGCCTGAAGCCCCGGTGCAGATCCAGAAAGTCGGTTCCCGGCGCTACGTGTTCCGCAGCAAGTCCACCGACTTCCGCTTCCACGAGCCGGTATTGCTGCGCGGCGAGCAGATGACGGGCTACGACAGCCTGGGCGCGATCGCGGGTGTCGTCGGCCTGGTGGTCGGTTTCGGCTCGAATTTCCTCAATGCAGTGCGCGTCGGCAATCGAGTGCTGCTCAACAACGGCTATCACCGCGCCGTCGCGCTGCGCGCGCTTGGCATCACGCACGCCCCGTGCATCATCCAGACCGCATCGCGGGTGGACGAATTGCAGATATCGGTCAGGAGCCGCGTCGCCGACGAACCCGAGCTCTACTTCGAGTCGGCACGCCCGCCGCTGCTGCGCGATTTCTTCGACCCGAGGATTCGCAAACTGCTGCCGATCCGCGAGCGCACGCGACACATCGAGGTCAATTTCGAGATCAAGGACTACCTCGTCACCGAATAGACGATTGCGATGACCCCGCGGCACCTGCAACCGGCCAACGAGCGCACGACCGACGGCAACGCCGGTCAGTGGAGGCCCGCCGTCGCAACGTCCACCGCCGCCGATCGCGCCGACGCAAACCTTCGTCTCTTTCGCTCCGAAGTGATGGCCGAGCGCCAGACCCAGTGGCTGGGCACGGTGATGCTCGCGCCGCGCGCGTCGCACCGGCTGTTCGCGATGATCGGTGTGCTCGCCATGGCGGCGATCCTGGCGCTGCTGTTCTTCATGGACTTCACTCGCACCGCGCGCGTCAACGGCTGGCTGTTGCCGCAGGAAGGCGTGGTACGCGTGTTTGCGCCGCGCCCCGGCGTGGTCAGCGGCTTGCATGTCAAGGAAGGCGCGGCCATCCGCAAGGGCGATCGACTGCTCACGCTCTCCGACGAGTTGCAAAGCACGGCACTCGGTGCGACGCAGGTGGAGGTCATGAAACAGCTGGCCGAGCGGCGCGCCAGCCTGGCCGAAGAGCGCGGCCAGCAGCAGCGCTTGCTTTTGCAGCAAAACAGGGCGTTCGCCGATCGCATCGCTGCGCTGCACTCCGAAGAGGCGCAGATCGAGCGCGAGATCGACCTGCTTCGAGCGCGCGTGGCGATCGCCAGCCGCGCGGAGGCGTTGCACCGCGAGCAGTACCAGACCGGCTTCATCTCCGAAATGCGTCTGCAGCAGGTTCAGTCGGAAGTGCTCGAACAGCGTGCGCGCCTCGGTGCGCTCGAGCGCAACCGGCTCACTGCGATTCGCGAACGCATGGGCGTCGAGGCCGAGCGCGCCGACCTGCCTATGAAGGCCGGAAAGGAGATCGCGATTCTCGAGCGCAGCATCGCGCAACTGCAACAGGAGCGCGCCGAAGCCGAGGCACGGCGCGAGATCGTCGTGCGTCGCGCCGCAGGACGGCACGGTGACGGCGATCCACGCGGTGCTGGGGGCGCGCGCCGATATCGGCGCGCCGCTGATGTCGATCGTGCCGCCGACGCCAGCTCGAGGCGCACCTGTACGGCCCGAGCCGCGCGGTCGGTTTCGTGCGCCCGGGACAGCGGGTGCTGTTGCGCTACCAGGCCTACCCGTACCAGCGCTTCGGCCACTACGAGGGCGTGGTGATGAGCGTTTCGCGCGCGGCATTGAGCCCCGGTGAATTGCCGCCGCAGCTTGCTGGCCTGACGAGTCTGACCGGGCTCGGTCGCTGGTGCCGCAACCGAGCCGATCTACCGCATCACGGTCAGCCTCGCCAGCCAGACCGTCACGGCCTACGGCGCACCGGTGCCGCTGCAGCCGGGCATGGCGCTGGAGGCCGACGTGGCGCTCGAACGGCGGCGCCTGTTCGAATGGGTGCTCGATCCGCTGTACGCCGTGACCGGGCAACCCGGATGAGCCCGCTCGACAAGCTCGCATTCGGCTGGGGTGCGCAGCTGCCGATGGTCACGCAGACCGAGGCCGCCGAATGCGGCCTGGCCTGCCTGGCGATGATCGCCGGCTACCACGGCCAGCCGTGCGAGATCGCCGAGCTGCGGCGGCGCCTGTCGGTTTCGCTCAAGGGCGTGAACCTGAAGCACCTGGTCGGCATGGCCGAGCGCCTGGGCTTCGCGTCGCGCCCGGTGAGCCTCGAACTCGATGAGCTGCGCCTGCTCAACACGCCGTGCATCCTGCATTGGGACCTGAATCATTTCGTCGTGCTCGAAGAGTGTCGGCAGCGACACGCTCGTGATCCACGACCCGGCCGTCGGCGTGCGCCGGCTGCCGATGGCGCGTGGTGTCCAAGCATTTCACCGGGGTCGCGCTGGAACTGACGCCGGTCGGCGAGATGCAGCCGGCGCAGGCGCCGCCGCGCGTGCGCATGCGTTCGGTGCTCGGCCACATGGTCGGCCTGCGGCGGTCGCTCGGCCAGTTGTTCCTGCTGGCGCTGGCGATCGAGGTGTTCGCGGTCGTGAGCCCGCTGTTCATGCAATGGGTGGTCGACCATGCGCTGGTCACGGCCGACCGCGACCTGCTGCTCGTGCTGGCGCTCGGCTTTGGCCTGCTGATGCTGTTGCGCATCATCGTCTCGGCGATGCGCGGCTGGATCGTCATCGTGCTCGGCGCGTCGCTCAAGGTGCAGGGCCGCTCCAACCTGTTCAGCCACCTGGTCAACCTGCCAACGGCGTACTTCGAGTCGCGTCACCTTGGCGACGTGATGTCGCGCTTCGGTTCGCAGGACAGCATCCTGCAGGCGATCACCACCGACGTGGTCGAGACGATCCTCGACGGCCTGCTCGCGAGCCTGACGCTTGGCCATCATGTTCCTGTTCGCACCGGCGCTGGCCTGGGTGGTGGTCGTGGGTGCCCTGCTCTACGGCGTGCTGCGTTGGGCTCTATACACGCCGCTGCGCCACGCCTCGGCCGAGGCCATCGTCTGGGGTGCGCGGCGCGACAGCCATCTGCTCGAGACGATGCGTGGCATCAAGACGATCAAGCTGTTCAACGGCCAGGAAGGGCGCCGCGCGCACTGGATGAACCTGCTGGTCGAAACGGTGAATCGGCAGTTGACGACGCAGAAGCTGCGCCTGCTGTTCCGCATCGCCAATTCGCTGCTGATCGGCACGCTGGTGATCCTGGTGGTCTGGCTGGGCGCGAATCGCGTGCTCGAAAAGCAGATGTCGATCGGCATGCTGCTGGCCTTCATTGCCTACAAGGACCAGTTCCTCAGCCGTGTCAGCAACCTGATCGACCGCGCGGTCGATCTGACGATGCTGCGGCTGCATGCCGAGCGGCTGGCCGATATCGCGCTCACGAAGCCCGAGCCGCGCGGCGCCCTCGACGAAACCGAGGTCCTGGCCGACCTGTGGCGATCGAGGTTCGCAACCTGCGCTTTCGCTACAGCGACACCGACCCCTGGGTCCTCGACGGCGTGAGTTTCCGGGTCGAGCCGGGCGAGACTGTGGCCATCGTCGGCGCATCAGGATGTGGCAAGACCACAATGCTCAAGATCCTGGCCAGCCTGTTGCCGCCGACCGAAGGCGACGTTCTGGTCGATGGACATTCGCTGACCCGCTGGGCGTCACACGCTGGCGCTCGATGATCGGCGTCGTGATGCAGGACGACAAACTGTTTGCGGGATCGGTGGCCGACAACATCTGCTTCTTCGCCGACCGACCCGACTCGCGGCGCATCGAGGAGTGCGCGCGCCTGGCCGCATTGCACGAGGAGATCGCCGCGATGCCGATGGGCTACCACACGCTGATCGGTGACATGGGCACGGTGCTGTCCGGCGGCCAGAAGCAACGGCTGCTGATCGCGCGCGCGCTGTACCGCCAGCCTGGCGTGCTGTTGCTCGATGAGGCGACTAGTCATCTGGACGTGGCGAACGAAAGACTCGTCAGCGCTGCGGTCCGGGCGACGAAGCTGACGCGCATCATCGTCGCCCATCGGCCGGAGACGATCCGCACGGCCGATCGCGTGATCAGCCTCGACGAATCGGCGGCCGCGCCGGCGTCGCCCACCTGGCCGCGCTCCCAGGCGGCGGGCTGGCCGCCTTGGGACATGCCGGGACCTGCGGCGCAGATCGGCTCGACATGACGGCCGCGTTGCCGACGCCGAGCGCTGGCATGCCTGGGACCGCTTCGTCGAGGCAGTACCCGAGGCCGGCTTCATGCAGTCGTCGCCTTGGGCGAAGTTCCGTTCCCGCGTCGGCTTCGAGCATTTCGCCGTCACGCTGAAGGACGGTGACGCGATCGTCGGCGGCGCCGTGGTCGGCAAGTGGACCTACGATGAAGGGCCATTGCTTCTATTACATCCAGGAAGGCCCCGTGCTTCCTGCGGATGAGGCGACTGCCGCTGACGTGTTCGCCGCCGTGCTGGAAAGCGTCGAGCGACATGCCCAAGCTGAAGGCGAAACCGTCAGCCACCTGCGTATCGAGCCGCGCTGGCACCGCCTGCCTGAGTTCGTACGCGGCTTCCGGCAGCCGACGTTTTCCGACTGTTTCCGCGAGCCACGCAATACGCGGTGCATCGACCTGCGCCCGTCGGAGGACGACATCCAGGCCCAGATGCGAAAGAATGGTCGCTATAACATCCGCCTCGCGCGCAAGCATGACGTGGTCGTTGTTGAGGACAACTCGCCACGGGGCGTCGAGGACTTCCTGCGCATTCAGCGACGAACCGCAATTCGCCAGGCCATCGATCGCAAGCCACGAAGCTACTTCCGCATGATGCTGTCCGAGCTTGAAATGCAGGGAATGGTGTCCCTCTTCTTCGCGGAATTCGGAGGCCGGCGCGTGGCCACTGCGCTGGTTGTCACCTTCGGCCGGCGCGCGACTTACTTCTTTGGTGGATCGCTCGCGATCCACCGGCATGTCAAGGCGCCAGACCTGCTGATATTCGAGATCATGCGCAAGGCAAAAGCCGCGGGCTGCGAGTGGTGTGACTTGTGGGGCATTGCACCGCCGGAACGACCCGACCACTCATGGCAACACCTCAGCGCTTTCAAGCGCAAGTTCGGCGGTGTCGAAATCGCGCTCGTACCCACGCTCGACTATGTTCTCGACGCTGCGGCCTACGAAAACTTCCGGAGCACCGAGCGCAAAAGCGCGAAAGGTCCGTCGCTGGACGAGTCGGCGGCAGATCTGGCCGCTGCAGCGTGACGGACAGCGAAAGAACCTGCCGCGGCGCGGATGCGCGCCTCAGCAAGCGCAGCGAAAATGAATACCGAACTGACCACCGTCAAACTATTCACGCCGGGCGCCCCGGGCCAGCAGTTCAACGAGCTCAAGCGGGTGTTCCCGCAAAGCCATTTCGAGCGCTTGCTGAAGGACCATTTTCGCTTCTATCACACGACGTTCTGGTACCCGCTCGACCGCAGACCGGAGAACATCTTCGAGTCGATCGTCCGCAATCTGAAGCCACTGGCGAGCCCGTCGTCGAAGGTGGTCGGTGTCGAGTGGTGGTTCAGCGTGCTGCTGACGAACGCAACGCCGCAGTGGCTCTTGCCGTGCCACTTCGATCGCAACGATCTCGAGGAGACGGACCTCGACAAGCTGACGCATCCGGAGAAATCGAGCGTCCTGTTCCTCAACGCCGTGCCCTACGGCGAGCTGGTCGTCACCGACCAGGTGCTGACAGACAAGGGCGCCCGTCCGAGGCAGCCGAAGGACATGGTGTTTATCCGTCCGCGCAGAAATCTGTATGCGGTCTTCCCCGGCCATCTGTACCACGGGGTCATCGGGCGCATGTGGCGTCCAGTCAGGGCCACGAAGTTGCGTGTCACGATGGCGGTGAATTGGTGGACCGAGCCGCCGAAGGCCGACTATTTGCGCGATTCGCGCGAATGCGCCAGTGTGTTCCGATTGACGACGTGATGTTGCGGTAACCATTCGCCGGCTTTGCCGGGGGGATGGTTGCCTACGAACCGCCTTATGACCGGTGTCAGTTTGCCATCGTCGTCATGCACGCCAGTCGACCCGGCCGGTATAGGCGGTCAGCAGTACCAGGCCGCCGAAGACGATGCGGTACCAGGCGAACCCGGTGAAATCGTGGGTCGACACGAAGCGGATCAGCCAGCGAATGCACAGCCAGGCGCTGAAGAACGCGAACACCGCGCCGACCACAAGTACTGGCAGGTCGGCCGCAGACAACGCGGAGCGCTCCTTCCACACCGAATAGGCGCCGGCGCCGATCAGTGTCGGGATCGCGAGGTAGAAGCTGAACTCGGTGGCGGCCTTGCGCGAGAAACCAAACACCATGGCGCCGATGATGGTCGCGCCCGAGCGGCTGGTGCCGGGAATCAGCGCCAGGCATTGCATCAGCCCGACCTTCAATGCATCCAGCGCACTCATGTCGTCGACGCTCTCGACGCGGGCGTGGCGCGTGCCCTGCAAGTCGCGCTCGCCGTAGGTATCGCGGTGACGCTTCTCGACCCACAGGATGATGACGCCGCCGAGCACGAAGGCCAGCGCGACCGGCACCGGGCGGAACAGATGCGCCTTGATGGCGCTGCCCAGCGCCAGGCCGAAGACCACGGCAGGCAGAAAGGCGATCAACACATTGCGTGCGAAGCGCTGTGCCTGGTCGGTTCCCGTCAGACCGGCCACGGTGCGTAGCAGGCGTTTGCGATATTCCCAGATCACCGCCAGCATCGCGCCGGTCTGGATCGCGATCTCGAAAACCTTGGCCCCCGGCGCCGCTGAAGTCGAGCAACGACGCTGTGAGAATCAGATGTCCCGTCGACGAAATCGGCAGGAACTCGGTGAGCCCCTCGACGATGGAGTTGACCCCGTTTCGCGGACACCTCATCCTGACGGAGAAAGGAGTGACCCTGAGCGCCACGACCGGTATCGTCCCCATCACAGTGCCCTACCGTCGAAGGCGACGCTTGCTCCACAGTAGAATTCGCAGTGATCGCGGGTGTAGTTCAATGGCAGAACGGCAGCTTCCCAAGCTTCATACGAGGGTTCGATTCCCTTCACCCGCTCCAATCGTTGTGGGCCCCCTGCGGGGCCCTTTGTCCATCCACCGATGACTTCCAGCGCACCGTCCAAGCCCACCGCTACGCTGTTGTGCGTGGGCCTGGAGGTGCCTGGTGCGGCTTGCTGCGCCAGCCTCGACGAGGCGGCGCAGCGCCTGTGCGAGGTGAGTTACGAGGTCATGGTCGTGGCGGCTCCGGCGGAGGCCCTGCTGCATTGGCCGGCGCTGTCGCACGCCGTGCTCGATACCGCCGTCGTGGCGCTGTTGGCGGCGCTGCCGGACGACGCGATGCTCGGCCGCTTGCTCGAGCTTGGCGTGCAGGACATCGTGGTGCAGTCCGACAACGCGGCCGACGCGCTGCGGCGGCGCATGGAAATCGCCGTGCGACGCAAGGCGCTGGACCGCGCGACGAGCAAGGCCTTCGCCACCGATCTGGCCACCGGGCTGCCCAACCACGCACAGCTGCTGGAGCACATGACGCACTTGCTGGCGCTGCGCGAGCGCGAGCCGGCGCCGATGGCGGTGATCGCGCTTCGCGTCGAAGGGTTGGCGACGGTACAGGCGTCCCTCGGTGTCGAGTCGGCCAACGTACTGCGGCGCAAGATGGCAGTTCGGCTGCGGGCATCGCTTCGCGCCAGTGACGTCGTGGCTTCGATCGGCAACGATGCGTTCCTGGTCTTGCTGGCCTGGATCGACGCCCCCGGCGACGGCGAGCGCGTCGCGGCCAAGCTGCTGCAAGGGCTGCGTCAGCCGTTCAATGTCGCCGGCAGCGATCTGGCGCTCGCGGTGAGTATCGGCCTGGCCCTGTACCCGGAGCACGGCAAGAGTGCCGATGCGTTGCTGCGACGTTCGATCGGTCAGGCGTCGGGCATGGCCAGTGTCGGCCGCGCCGGTTTTGCCAATCGCATCGAGCGCGGCCCGGTCGCGGCGGCCAACGACGAAGAGTCCTGACCGGTCGGCCGGGCAACGCTCACTTCAGCACGTCGCCGATGCACAGGTACTTGATCTCGACGTAGTCGTCGATGCCGTGGTGCGAGCCCTCGCGGCCGAGGCCGGATTGCTTGACGCCGCCAAACGGCACCTCGGCCGTCGAGATCAGGCCGGTGTTGATGCCGACCATGCCGTATTCGAGGGCCTCGCCGACGCGCCAGATGCGGCCGATGTCGCGGCTGTAGAAGTAGCTGGCCAGGCCGAACTCGGTGGCGTTGGCCAGCGCAATGACCTCGGCCTCGGTGTCGAAGCGAAACACCGGCGCCACCGGGCCGAAGGTTTCCTCGCGCGCGCACAGCATCGCCGAGGTCACGTCGGCCAGCACGGTGGGGGTGTAGAAGCGCTGGCCCAGACCCGGCACCGGCCCGCCGCCGACGACGATTCGCGCGCCCTTGGCCAGCGCGTCGGCGACATGCGCCTGGACCTTGACCAGCGCCGCGTCGTCGATCAGCGGCCCCTGCTGCACGCCGGCCTCGAAGCCGCTGCCGACCTTGATGCCGCGCGCCTTCTCGGCCAGCTTGGCGACGAAGGCGTCGTAGACACCCGCCTGCACATACAGCCGGTTGGCGCAGACGCAGGTCTGGCCGGCGTTGCGGTACTTGCTGATCATCGCGCCCTCGACCGCGCTGTCGAGATCGGCGTCGTCGAAGACGATGAACGGCGCATTGCCGCCGAGCTCGAGGCTCAGCTTCTTGATCGTCGGCGCGCACTGGCGCGTCAGGATGCGGCCGACCTCGGTCGAGCCGGTGAACGACAGGTGGCGCACGACATCGCTGTCGCACAGCACCTTGCCGATGGCGATCGAGCGCTCGCCGTCGGCAGTCAGGACGTTGAGCACGCCGGGCGGCATGCCGGCGCGCTGGGCCAGCTCGGCCACCGCCAGTGCCGATAGCGGTGTCTGCTCGGCCGGCTTGATCACCACCGGGCAGCCGGCGGCCAGCGCGGGTGCCACCTTGCGCGTGATCATCGCGATCGGGAAGTTCCACGGCGTGATCGCCGCGCAGACACCGACCGGCTGCTTGATGACCAGGAAGCGCTTGTTGTTGTCGGTCGACGGGATCGTCTCGCCGTAGACGCGCTTGGCCTCTTCGGCGAACCACTCGATGAAACTGGCGCCGTAGGCGACCTCGCCCTTGGCCTCGGCCAGCGGCTTGCCCTGTTCGGCGGTCATGATGCGCGCCAGGTCGTCGGCATGCTGGTGCAGTAGTTGGAACCACTTCATCAGGATCGCGCTGCGCTCCTTCGCGGTCTTGCCGCGCCAGCCCGGCCAGGCGCGGTTGGCGGCGGCAACTGCCGCGGCGGCGTCTTCGGCGCCGAGGTTGGCGACCTCGGCCAGCTTCGCGCCGGTGGCCGGATCGTTGACCGCGAAGCGCGATACGCCGGCGATCCAGCGGCCATCGACGAGGGCGTCGGTCTTCAGCAGCGTGTCGTCGTTCAGGGCGGCCAGTGGCGATGATTTCATGTCCATGATGTCCTCCGATACAGCGCACACGATAGCAAGTTCGCGCGTCGCCCGGGGCGGTCCGAGGCGTCGGGCGAGCGGGCCGGCGACGATGCCCCTCCTATAATGAAAATCTTTTTCCAATCAAGCACTTACGCGATCGCGCGTCGGTGCGCGACGCCGCGATGAAAGCTGCCGAGATCCGTTCCACGTTCCTCAGGTTCTTCGAGAGCAAGGGGCACCAGATCGTCGCTTCGAGCCCGGTCGTGCCCGGCGACGACCCGACGCTGCTGTTCACGAACGCCGGCATGAATCAGTTCAAGGACGTGTTCCTCGGCTTCGACAAGCGGCCGTACTCGCGTGCGGCGACGAGCCAGAAGTGCATCCGTGCCGGCGGCAAGCACAACGACCTCGAGAACGTCGGCTACACCGCGCGGCACCTGACGTTCTTCGAGATGCTCGGCAACTTCTCGTTCGGCGACTACTTCAAGCACGATGCGATCGTCTACGCGTGGGAGCTGCTGACCGAGCACTTCAAGCTGCCCAAGGAAAAGCTCTGGGCCACGGTGTATGCCGAGGACGACGAGGCCTACGACATCTGGCTCGAGGTCATCGGGCTGCCCGCCGAGCGCATCGTTCGCATCGGCGACAACAAGGGTGCGCGTTACGCGTCCGACAACTTCTGGATGATGGGCGACACCGGGCCGTGCGGCCCGTGCAGCGAGATCTTCTACGACCATGGCCCGGCCGTTGCCGGGGGCCCGCCGGGCAGCCCCGAGCAGGACGGCGACCGCTACGTCGAGATCTGGAACAACGTGTTCATGCAGTTCAACCGCACCGACGACGGCGTGATGCACCTGCTGCCCAAGCCGAGCGTCGATACCGGCATGGGCCTGGAGCGGCTGTCGACGGTGCTGCAGGGCGTGCACACGGTGTTCCAGGTCGACTTGTTCATGCGCCTGCTCGACGCGGCGAAGCAGGCCGTCGACGCCGTCGGCGGCAGAGGGGCGGGAACCGCCGCCGGCGACGGCGTTGGGTGCGACCGCGAATCGCCGTCGCTCAAGGTCATCGCCGACCACATCCGCGCCTGCGCCTTCACCGTCGCCGATGGCGTGATCCCCGGCAACGAAGGCCGCGGCTATGTGCTGCGCCGGATCGCACGCCGCGCCATCCGCCACGGCTACAAGCTCGGTGCGCGCAAGCCCTTCTTCCACACGCTGGTGGCGCCGCTGGCCGCCGAGATGGGCGAGGCCTACCCGGAACTGCGCCGCGAGATGGCGCGCGTCACCGAGGTGTTGAAGCAGGAGGAGGAGCGCTTCTTCCAGACCATCGCCAATGGCATGGAGATCCTCGAGAGCACACTGGCCAGGGGCGCGAAGCAGATCGACGGCGACTTGGCCTTCAAGCTGCACGACACCTTCGGCTTCCCGCTCGACCTCACCGCCGACGTCTGCCGCGAGCGCGGTGTCACGGTCGACGAGGCCGGTTTCAATGCCGCGATGGACCGCCAGCGCGAACAGGCCCGTGCCGCGGGCAAGTTCAAGTTGGCGCAGGGCCTGGCCTACAGCGGCGTCGACACGGCCTTCCACGGCTACGAGCACCTGGTCTGCGAGCACAGCAAGGTCACGGCGATGTACATCGACGGTGCGCCGGTCAACCGCGCGCGTGCCGGCGACGACGTGGTGATCGTGCTCGACCACACGCCGTTCTATGCCGAGAGCGGCGGCCAGGTCGGCGATGCCGGCGAGCTGCGCAACGCCCGTGCCCGCGTGATCGTCGAAGACACGACCAAGATCCAGGCCGCGGTGCTTGGCCACCAGGGCCGCATCGTCGAAGGTGAGATCGAAGTCGGCGACGCTTTCGTCGCCCGCGTCGATGGCGAGCGGCGTGCAAGGACGGTGCGCAACCACAGCGCCACGCACCTGATGCACAAGGCGCTGCGCGAAGTGCTGGGCGCGCATGTGCAGCAGAAGGGCTCGCTGGTGAATGCCGAGCGCACGCGCTTCGACTTCGCCCACAACGCGCCGGTGACCGACGCGCAGATCCGCAAGGTCGAGGCCCTGGTCAACGCCGAGGTGCTCGCCAACGCCGCGACGCAGGCCCGCGTGATGCCGATCGACGAGGCGCAGAAGCTGGGCGCGATGATGCTGTTCGGCGAGAAGTACGGCGAGAAGTGCGCGTGCTCGACATCGGCAGTTCAGCCGCGAACTCTGCGGCGGCACGCATGTGCAGCGCAGCGGCGACATCGGCCTGTTCAAGATCGTCGCCGAGGGCGGCGTGGCCGCCGGCATCCGGCGCGTCGAGGCGGTCACCGGCGACAACGCGCTGGCCTACCTGCAGCAGCTCGAAGGCACGCTCGGCGGCGTGGCCGGCGCGCTGAAGGTCACGCCGGCCGAGGTGCCGGCGCGCGTTGCGCGACGCTCGAGCAGGTGCGCACGCTGGAGAAGGAAGTCGCTGCGCTGAAGGGCAAGCTGGCCTCGTCGCAGGGCGACGAGCTGCTGGCGCAGGCGGTCGACGTCAAGGGCCTGAAGGTGCTGGCCGCGATGTTGCACGGCGCCGACGCCAAGACGCTGCGCGAGACGATGGACAAGTTGAAGGACAAGTTGAAGAGCGCCGCCATCGTGCTGGCCGCGGTCGAAGGCGGCAAGGTGCAACTCGCCGCCGGGGTGACGGCCGACCGCATGGGTCAGGTCAAGGCCGGCGAGCTGGTCAACTTCGTCGCCCAGCAGGTCGGCGGCAAGGGCGGCGGCAAGGCCGACCTGGCCATGGCCGGCGGCACCGACGCGGCCGCGCTGCCCAAGGCGCTGGCGTCGGTGGCGGGCTGGGTGGCCGAGCGTGTCTGACAGCGGCGATGGCTGATGCCATCACGCCGTGCGCCGCTGCTAGAGTCGCGCCCATGAGCGATCGACAAGACCTTGCCGGGCGCCACATCGTGCTCGGCCTGACCGGCGGCATCGCCTGCTACAAGGCGGCCGAACTGACGCGCGAGCTGGTCAAGGCCGGCGCCACGGTGCAGGTGGTGATGACCGAGGCGGCCGAGCACTTCATCAGTGCGGTGACGATGCAGGCGCTGTCGAACCGCCCGGTGTTCACCAGCCAGTGGGATGCGCGCGAGGCCAACAACATGGCCCACATCAACCTGA
This sequence comes from uncultured beta proteobacterium, assembly GCA_963840805.1. Lineage (GTDB taxonomy): Bacteria > Pseudomonadota > Gammaproteobacteria > Burkholderiales > Burkholderiaceae_C > CADEEN01. The sequence goes on from CAWJAJ010000014.1 coordinate 27,982, forward strand.
CGCGCGAGGCCGACGCGGTGCTGGTCGCGCCGGCCAGCGCCGACTTCATCGCCAAGCTGGCGCAGGGCCGCGCCGACGAGCTGCTGAGCCTGGCCTGCCTGGCGCGGCCGATCGCGACGTGCCCGTTGCTGGTGGCGCCGGCGATGAACCGCGAGATGTGGGCCCACCCGGCGACGCAGCGCAACGTGGCGCAGGTCATTGCCGACGGCGCCACCATGCTCGGCCCCGATGCCGGCGACCAGGCCTGCGGCGAAGTCGGCGACGGCCGCATGCTCGAGGCCGACGAACTGCGCGACGAACTGATCGCGTTCTTCCAGCCCAAGGTGTTGGCCGGCCGGTCGGTGCTGGTCACCGCAGGCCCGACCTACGAGGCCATCGACCCGGTGCGCGGCATCACCAACCTGTCGAGCGGCAAGATGGGTTTTGCGATCGCGCGCGCTGCGCCGAGGCCGGCGCGCGCGTGACGCTGGTTGCCGGCCCGGTGGCCCTGCCCACGCCGCGCGGCGTGACGCGCATCGACGTGCGCAGCGCGCAGCAGATGCACGATGCCGTGCTGCCGTGGCGGCCGGCGCACGAGTGTTCGTGGCCACCGCCGCGGTGGCCGACTGGCGGCCGGTGCAGGCCGCGGCGCAGAAGATCAAGAAGGCGGCCGGCCGCGAGCTGCCGAGCTTCGAGCTGACCGAGAACCCCGACATCCTGGCGGCCGTGGCGGCGCTGCCCGAGCGGCCGTTCTGCGTCGGCTTTGCGGCCGAGAGCCGCGACGTGGCGCGCCACGCGCGCGAAAAGCTCGTGCGCAAGAACGTGCCGCTGATCGTCGGCAACCTCGGGCCGGCCACTTTCGGCCGCGACGACAACGCGCTGCTGCTGGTCGATGCCCAGGGCGAACGCGAATTGCCCGGCGGTGGCCGGCGTGCCGACAAGCTGGTGCTGGCGCGGCAGCTGATGGCCGAGATCGCGAAGCGGATCGCCGCATGAGCGCCATCGACATCAAGGTGCTCGATGCGCGCATGGCCGCGTACCTGCCGCACTACGCCACGCCGGGCAGCGCCGGGCTGGACCTGCGCGCCTGCCTCGACGAAGCGCTGGTGCTCGCGCCCGGCCAGACGCAATTGATCCCGACCGGCCTGTCGATCCACATCGGCGATCCCGGGCTTGGCGCGATGCTGCTGCCGCGCTCGGGCCTGGGCCACAAGCACGGCATCGTGCTCGGCAACCTGGTCGGGCTGATCGACAGCGACTACCAGGGCCCGTTGATGGTCAGCTGCTGGAACCGCGGCAGCGCGCCGTTCACGATCGAGCCGATGGAGCGCATCGCGCAGATGGTGATCGTGCCGGTGGTGCAGGCGACGTTTCGCCGTGTCGACAGCTTTGCCGCATCGGACCGCGGCGAGGGCGGCTTCGGCTCGACCGGCAAGCGCTGAGCCTCGAGCGCGGCGTGCCGCTCCGAGGGAGAGGTCGGAGGGGTAGGGGGGGGTCAATGCACGCCGCGTGCGGCGGGCAGCACCTCCAGCACATCGAGCACGCCGGCCACCGACGCTGCCGGCTTCGATCTCCGCCGCCGTCGCTTCGCGCACATCGCGCACCGTCAGGTGCAGGCGCAGTGCCATGCCGGCCAGCGGGTGGTTGCCGTCGAGCACCACATGCGACGGGTAGACCTCGGTCACGGTGTAGAGCACGTCGGGCGGCATGTCGGGCGTCACGCTGCCCTCCGGCAGGCCCTCGAACTGCATGCCGGGCTCCACCTCGTCGGGGAACAGCGCGCGGTCCTCGAAGCACACCAGGCGCTGTCGTACTCGCCGAAGGCATGCTCGGGCTCGAGGTGCAGGTGGGCCTCGAAGCCGACCGCCTGGCCAGCCAGCGCCTCCTCGACCTTGGGCAGCAGGTCGTCGCCGCCGAAGAAGAACTCCACAGGGTCGGCCAACTCGTCGATGGCCTGGTCCTGCGCATCGGACAGTTGCCAGGTGAGGGCCACCACGCAGGGTTTTTCGATCAACATTGAGCGATGATGGCACAGCGCGACAATCCTCCGATGGACGTCGACCGAGCCAGCCGCTGCTCGGCGGCCTGTCGCCGGCGCAGTTCATGCGCCGCCATTGGCACAAGAAGCCGCTGCTGGTGCGCCAGGCGATGCCGGGCGTGCAGCCGCCGGTGACGCGTGCCGAGATGTTCGCGCTGGCCGCGCGCGACGATGTCGAATCGCGCCTGGTTGCTGCGGGACGCAGGACGATGGCGGCTGCGCCACGGCCCGTTGCCGCGGCGCGCGCTGCCGCCGCTGGCGCAACCCGGCTGGACGTTGCTGGTGCAGGGCCTGGACCTGCATGTCGACGCGGCGCACGAATTGCTGTCGCGCTTTCGCTTCGTGCCCGCCGCGCGCCTGGACGACCTGATGCTGTCCTATGCCAGCGACCGGGGCGGCGTCGGGCCCGCACCTCGACTCCTACGATGTGTTCCTGATGCAGGTGCAGGGCCGGCGGCGCTGGCAGGTGGCGCGCAGGCCGCAGTGAGGTGCGCGAAGACGTGCCGCTGAAGATGCTGCGCCACTTCGAGGCCGAGCAGGACTGGCTGCTCGAGCCCGGCGACATGCTCTACCTGCCGCCCGGCTGGGCGCACGACGGCGTGGCTGTGGGCGGGATGCATGACGGCCTCGGTCGGCTTTCGTGCGCCGCGGGCCGACGAGCTGGCGCAGGCGCTGCTCGCGCGCCTGGCCGATGCGGCCGATGCGGAGCAGTCGCGGTACCGCGACGCGCGGCAGCCGGCCACCGTCACTGCCGGCGCCGTGCCCGAGGCCTTGCAGCGCTTCGCCCGAGCGGCGTCGCCCGGGCCGTGGCGGACCCGGCATCGCTGGCGCGCGCTCGGCGAATGGCTCACCGAACCCAAGCCGCAGGTGTGGTTCGAGCCTGTCGCGCGGGCGACGATGCCGGCGGCGGCGTGCTGCTCGACCGCCGCACGCGCATGGCCTACGACCGCGCATGTCTTCATCAACGGCGAGTCGCTGCGCGCCGGGGGCCGCGACGCGCGGCTGCTGCGCACGCTGGGCGACCAGTGCCGGCTCGACGCCCGAGCCGTGAGCGCAGCCAGCCGCGACGCGCGTGCACTGCTCGATGAGTGGCTGCGCAACGGCTGGCTGCACCCCGCCACTGGAGAGACCCGTGCCCCCGATTGCCCCCGGCACGGCCCTCATCGACGGTCGCAGCCAGTTCACGGCGGCCGTGCGGCTGGCGTTGTCGCAGGCCGCACCTGAGCGGGCCCGGGAAATGTGTTTTGTCGACCCCGACTTCGACGCCTGGCCGCTCGAAGATCACGCAGTGCTGGACGCGCTGGCTGCGTGGGCGCGTCTGCCCGGGCGCAGCTTGCTGATGGTCGCCGGCCGCTTCGACCAGTTGCCGGGACGCTACCCGCAGTTCACCGCCTGGCGGCGCGACTGGGCCCATGTGGTCGAATGCCGCGCGACCGAGGTCGAGACCTCGCAGATCCCAAGGCTGCTGCTGGCCGGCGCGCACAGCCTGCAATTCGCGGACCGCCTGCAGTGGCGCGGGCATTGGCTGGCCGACGACAGCGAGATCAGCGCCTGGCA